>NZ_JADPQH010000002.1 GCF_019173455.1 Nesterenkonia sp. Act20 | reverse complement strand
AAATTTAGCCAAGGATTCATTCCGGTGTCTGTGATCAATGATGGTGGAATCGTGAGGACCTTGTTTTTCTGGCAAGGTCTGGTTCTTCTCGTTGTTGATTGTGGATGCTGATCTCTTATTAATTTTTAATGGAGAGTTTGATCCTGGCTCAGGATGAACGCTGGCGGCGTGCTTAACACATGCAAGTCGAACGATGAAGACCGTGCTTGCACGGTTGGATTAGTGGCGAACGGGTGAGTATCACGTGAGTAACCTTCCCTTAACTCTGGGATAAGCCCGGGAAACTGGGTCTAATACCGGATACGACCAGTCCTCGCATGGGGTGCTGGTGGAAAGATTTATCGGTTTTGGATGGACTCGCGGCCTATCAGCTTGTTGGTGAGGTAAAGGCTCACCAAGGCGATGACGGGTAGCCGGCCTGAGAGGGTGACCGGCCACACTGGGACTGAGACACGGCCCAGACTCCTACGGGAGGCAGCAGTGGGGAATATTGCACAATGGGCGAAAGCCTGATGCAGCGACGCCGCGTGCGGGATGACGGCCTTCGGGTTGTAAACCGCTTTCAGCAGGGAAGAAGCGCAAGTGACGGTACCTGCAGAAGAAGCGCCGGCTAACTACGTGCCAGCAGCCGCGGTAATACGTAGGGCGCGAGCGTTATCCGGAATTATTGGGCGTAAAGAGCTCGTAGGCGGTTTGTCACGTCTGCTGTGAAAGCCCGGGGCTCAACCCCGGGTGTGCAGTGGGTACGGGCAGACTAGAGTGCAGTAGGGGAGACTGGAATTCCTGGTGTAGCGGTGAAATGCGCAGATATCAGGAGGAACACCGATGGCGAAGGCAGGTCTCTGGGCTGTTACTGACGCTGAGGAGCGAAAGCATGGGGAGCGAACAGGATTAGATACCCTGGTAGTCCATGCCGTAAACGTTGGGCACTAGGTGTGGGGGACATTCCACGTTTTCCGCGCCGTAGCTAACGCATTAAGTGCCCCGCCTGGGGAGTACGGCCGCAAGGCTAAAACTCAAAGGAATTGACGGGGGCCCGCACAAGCGGCGGAGCATGCGGATTAATTCGATGCAACGCGAAGAACCTTACCAAGGCTTGACATGGACCGGACCGCTGCAGAGATGCAGTTTCCCTTCGGGGTCGGTTCACAGGTGGTGCATGGTTGTCGTCAGCTCGTGTCGTGAGATGTTGGGTTAAGTCCCGCAACGAGCGCAACCCCTATCCTATGTTGCCAGCACGTCATGGTGGGGACTCATGGGAGACTGCCGGGGTCAACTCGGAGGAAGGTGGGGACGACGTCAAATCATCATGCCCCTTATGTCTTGGGCTTCACGCATGCTACAATGGCCGGTACAATGGGTTGCGATACTGTGAGGTGGAGCTAATCCCTAAAAGCCGGTCTCAGTTCGGATCGAAGTCTGCAACTCGACTTCGTGAAGTTGGAGTCGCTAGTAATCGCAGATCAGCAACGCTGCGGTGAATACGTTCCCGGGCCTTGTACACACCGCCCGTCAAGTCACGAAAGTGGGTAACACCCGAAGCCGGTGGCCTAACCCTTGTGGGGGGAGCCGTCGAAGGTGGGACTCGCGATTGGGACTAAGTCGTAACAAGGTAGCCGTACCGGAAGGTGCGGCTGGATCACCTCCTTTCTAAGGAGCTGGACCCGAGTCGGGTCCGCCACTTCATGTCGCCGTTCGTGTGACTGGTGGTTTGCTCAAGGGTGGAATATCAACGAATCGTCATCACGATGCTTGGCACTGGTTTCTCCGGTACGCCTGTCTCTCACACTTGTGTGAGGGTTCACGGGTCGGAAAGAGTTTCTGGTGTCTAAAGTTCGTGGTGCTTGGCACACTGTTGGGTCCTGAGACAACAATGGTTGTTTCATGATCTGGCCCTCGGCTTCAGGTAGCCAGCCCGTGTGAGCGGGTTGGTGATGGTGGTGGGGGTTGTTGTTTGGGAACTGCATAGTGGACGCGAGCATCTTTGTTCTTTTGAACAAAATACTCGAATCATGCTGGTCACACCGTTGGTGTGGTCAGTGTTTTTTGTGTCAATTTTTAGTCGAGCGCTTAATTTTGAGTGTCATCGCAGCTACTGTGATGGCGGTCGTAAGTGTTTTAGGGCGCATGGTGAATGCCTTGGTAGTAGGAGCCGATGAAGGACGTGGGAATCTGCGATAAGCCTGGTGGAGTTGATAACCGAGCGTTGATACCAGGATTTCCGAATGGGGAAACCCCGCATGCTGTGATGGTGTGTGACCACCGGTTGAATGTATAGACCGGTTGGAGGGAACGTCGGGAAGTGAAACATCTCAGTACCGACAGGAAGAGAAAACAATGTAGTGATTCTGTGAGTAGTGGCGAGCGAAAGCGGATGGGGCTAAACCGGTTGCGTGTGATACCTGGTAGGGGTTGCGTGATCGGGGTTGTGGGACATTTCGTGGAGGATCTACCAGTCCTCTGGGTTGAGGTGCGGGCGTATAGACGAAGAAGGTTGAGTCCTTCGCCGTAGAGGGTGTGAGTCCCGTAGTCGTAATGCGTTCCGCCGGCCTGTGAGTGTATCCCGAGTAGCACGAGGCTCGAGGAATCTTGTGTGAATCAGCCAGGACCACCTGGTAAGCCTAAATACTACCTACTAACCGATAGTGAATCAGTACCGTGAGGGAATGGTGAAAAGTACCCCGGGAGGGGAGTGAAATAGTACCTGAAACCATGTGCCTACAATCCGTCAAAGCATCCATTTGGGGTGTGATGGCGTGCCTTTTGAAGAATGAGCCTGCGAGTTAGTGCTCAGTGGCGAGGTTAACCCGTGTGGGGAAGCCGTAGCGAAAGCGAGTCTGAATAGGGCGTTTGAGTCGCTGGGTCTAGACCCGAAGCGGAGTGATCTACCCATGGCCAGGTTGAAGCGCGTGTAAGAGCGCGTGGAGGACCGAACCCACCTAGGTTGAAAACTGGGGGGATGAGCTGTGGGTAGGGGTGAAAGGCCAATCAAACTCCGTGATAGCTGGTTCTCCCCGAAATGCATTTAGGTGCAGCGTTGCGTGTTTCTTGCCGGAGGTAGAGCTACTGGATGGCCGATGGGCCCTACAAGGTTACTGACGTCAGCTAAACTCCGAATGCCGGTCAAGTGAGAGCGCAGCAGTGAGACTGTGGGGGATAAGCTTCATGGTCGAGAGGGAAACAGCCCAGACCACCAGTTAAGGTCCCTAAGCGTGTGCTAAGTGGGAAAGGATGTGGAGTTGCTTAGACAACCAGGAGGTTGGCTTAGAAGCAGCCATCCTTGAAAGAGTGCGTAATAGCTCACTGGTCAAGTGATTCCGCGCCGACAATGTAGCGGGGCTCAAGCACACCACCGAAACTGTGGCATTTAGTCCCTTGTGGACTGGATGGGTAGGGGAGCGTCGAACACTGCGGTGAAGCAGCAGCGTAAGCTCGTCTGTGGAGTGTGTTCGAGTGAGAATGCAGGCATGAGTAGCGAAAGACACGTGAGAAACGTGTCCGCCGAATGACTAAGGGTTCCAGGGTCAAGCTAATCTGCCCTGGGTTAGTCGGGACCTAAGGCGAGGCCGACAGGCGTAGTCGATGGACAACGGGTTGATATTCCCGTACCGGTATAAGACCGCCCATGGTGATCTGGTGATACTAACTGCCCGAATCGTGCTAGAGCGGTTCCCTTCGGGGAACTGACGTGTACGAGGAGCGCAGGACCTGAACCGGGGAGCCAAGCGTATTAACAGGTGTGACGCAGGAAGGTAGCTGAGCCCAGCGATGGTTGTCTGGGTCTAAGAATGTAGCCCGAGTCCTAGGTAAATCCGGGACTTGTTATATGGGTGAGACTTGATGGGCCCCCACTTTGGTGGGGGATTCAGTGATCCTATGCTGCCAAGAAAAGCATCGACGCGAGGGCTTGTACCGCCCGTACCCATAACCGACACAGGTGGTCAGGTAGAGAATACTAAGGCGATCGAGAGAACCACGGTTAAGGAACTCGGCAAAATACCCCCGTAACTTCGGGAGAAGGGGGACCACCCTGGTGATCCAGGCTTGCTTTGGTGAGCTGGTGGTGGTCGCAGAGACCAGGGGGAAGCGACTGTTTACTAAAAACACAGGTCCGTGCGAAGTCGTAAGACGATGTATACGGACTGACTCCTGCCCGGTGCTGGAAGGTTAAGAGGAAGGGTTAGCCACTTGTGGCGAAGCTCTGAATTTAAGCCCCAGTAAACGGCGGTGGTAACTATAACCATCCTAAGGTAGCGAAATTCCTTGTCGGGTAAGTTCCGACCTGCACGAATGGAGTAACGACTTCCCCGCTGTCTCAACCGTGGACTCGGCGAAATTGCACTACGAGTAAAGATGCTCGTTACGCGCAGCAGGACGGAAAGACCCCGAGACCTTTACTATAGCTTGGTATTGGTGTTTGACATCACTTGTGTAGGATAGGTGGGAGACTGTGAAGCGGCCACGCTAGTGGTTGTGGAGTCATCGTTGAAATACCACTCTGGTGTTGTTAGGCATCTAACTTCGGGCCCTGATCGGGTCCAGGGACAGTGCCTGGTGGGTAGTTTAACTGGGGCGGTTGCCTCCTAAAGAGTAACGGAGGCGCCCAAAGGTTCCCTCAGCCTGGTTGGCAATCAGGTGTCGAGTGTAAGTGCACAAGGGAGCTTGACTGTGAGAGCGGCAGCTCGAGCAGGAACGAAAGTTGGGACTAGTGATCCGGCGGCACCGTGTGGAAGGGCCGTCGCTCAACGGATAAAAGGTACCTCGGGGATAACAGGCTGATCCTGCCCAAGAGTCCATATCGACGGCATGGTTTGGCACCTCGATGTCGGCTCGTCGCATCCTGGGGCTGGAGTTGGTCCCAAGGGTTGGGCTGTTCGCCCATTAAAGCGGTACGCGAGCTGGGTTTAGAACGTCGTGAGACAGTTCGGTCCCTATCCGCTGCGCGCGCAGGAGATTTGAGAAGGTCTGTCCTTAGTACGAGAGGACCGGGACGGACGAACCTCTGGTGTGTCAGTTGTACTGCCAAGTGCACCGCTGATTAGCTACGTTCGGGATGGATAACCGCTGAAAGCATCTAAGTGGGAAGCCGGCTTCAAGATAAGATCTCCGTCACCTTTAAGGTGTGAAGGCTCCCAGCTAGACTACTGGGTTGATAGGCCAGATGTGGAAGCGCAGTAATGCGTGAAGCTGACTGGTACTAATAAGCCGATCACTTACACCACACATCATTTTGTGTGCTCGGTGAAGTTTTGATTGAACACTGCGTGTTCGCGTCCACTAGGCGGTTCTCTGCCAACAACCCCGTGTCACTCGTGCGCCCCTTTTTTGGGGGTGTGGGTGGTGTGGGTCAGGTAAGAACACGCCCCTACTTGTGCACTTGTATTGGTGTGATGGTGTGGGGTGTGTATAAGTGAAGAGTGTTGTTGTGAGTTTAGGTTTACGACACCGTAGTACCCCGCCATGGGTCACCTGTTGTTTTGGTGTGTGTGGTGGTGTGGGAAGGGTGTTGTTCTAGAGTTACGGCGGTCATAGCGTGGGGGAAACGCCCGGTCCCATCCCGAACCCGGAAGCTAAGGCCCACTGCGCCGATGGTACTGCACACTGGAGTGTGTGGGAGAGTAGGTCGCCGCCGGACACAATTTAAGGGTTGAAGCCCGGTCCCCGTTCGTGGGACCGGGCTTCACCTATACCCAGACACAGTCGCCGTTTTGGCCGTCGTGGGTGTTCTTGGATAGGATGAATCTCTGCGCGTGGGGATCGGAAACGGTTCCGCTCGCAGATTCACGGGGTGTGGCGCAGCTTGGTAGCGCGCGTCGTTCGGGACGACGAGGTCGCAGGTTCAAATCCTGTCACCCCGACCGTAGGCATAGAGGGCCGCTGGATTGCAGAGATGTAGTTCGACGGCCCTCTTTTGCGTGCTCGGGGTACTTTCGCCGCGTGTCAGCGACCCATCTTTCCGATGCCTCTGCAGACGAGGAGGCGTACTCCCCGTTGGCCGGCGGATCATCGCCATGGGGAGGGAAGGGGATAGCCGAGTCGTAGCGGGCCCTGAGCTCGATCAGCTTCTGACGTTGGTCCTCCCGGGGTCCAGCCACAGACTGTAGAGATTCAGGCGCTAGCCCCCGCAGACCGGGGACACACATCGACCATGCCGTTCACACACACCGCGCACTGTCATCCAGTACAAGCTTCGCCTCGATCGGCGCTTCCTTGGCAGCCGGAGTTGACCTGCATGTGTCGGACCGGCGTTCATTGACCGAGCGTCGTGGGCGGACGGACACTGAAAGACCGAGGCATTCAGTGCGGGGCGGAGGCGTCATGGAGAAGTTGCCGCTGGTCTATGTACGCGGTTTCGCCGGAGGTGAGACCGGAATCGAGCGGGCCGTGGAGGACCCGTTCTATGGGTTCAATGAAGGGTCCGTCCATGTTCGGGTGGGGTCCTCGGGGCGTCCTAGCTTCTACCAGTTCGAGAGCCCGCTGTTGCGTCTGATGACTGAAGACCTGTTGGGCAGCGGCTCGGCCGAGAGCGGCTATTCGCTGCTCGTGCATGGCAGTCAGGAGCGCTACCTGGAGAATGCCGCGCCGGGTTCTGTGCCTCCGGCATCGATATGGGTGCATCGGTTCTACGACATCTCCGCACCCAGTTTGACGACGCATGCGCGCAACGGCGACCCCGAGGAAGATGGGGAGGGCCCTGACACCCTTCGACCCTTCGATCTGTCATCGGCGGCGGTATCGCTGTTGGACTTCATCCTGCTGATCAAGGATCGCACCGGAGCTCCTCGCGTGCATCTCATCGCCCATTCCATGGGTGGCCTCATCTGCCGGTGTCTGCTCCAGAAGGTGCTGCCCGATCGCGGCGACCACGGTCTGAACCATGTGGATCGGCTCTTCACCTATGGGACCCCGCATGGTGGAATTCACTTCACACTCGGGTTCGGGCTCTTGGAGAAGATGCGAGACACGTTGAACATCCATGGCGGCAGCATCTTCGGGCCGCGTGAGATGTATGCCTATCTGACCCCAGAGGCCGAGCGCGCCGAGCGACCGCCCTCAGGGTGGAGGGCCAATCAGATCCCAGCACAGGCATTCCCCGCAGAGCGAGTGTTCTGCCTGGTGGGCACCAACTCGGCCGACTACGACGTCGCGCTGGGACTGCCTGCCCAAGCGGTGGGCCCCAAGAGTGATGGATTGGTGCAGATCGAGTCTGCCTATGTTCGCTCACCAACTTTGCCTTCGTCCACCGCAGCCATTCGGGCCGATATGGCCTGGTCAACTCCGAGGAGGGCTACCAGAACCTCAAACGATTCCTCTTCGGGGACCTTCAGGTCACCGCGGATCTGGTCAATTACCGTCTGCCCGGGGAACCCGATGCTGAGGTGACCTGGCAGGCCGAGACTCGGCTCTCGGTGCGCGGGCTTCCCATTGTCATGCACGAGCAGCTGGCTGCACACCAGTGCCCGATCCAGCTGGAGTGGCCCCGCGGGACCGACACCGCCGACCGGCCCACCCCGTTGGTCACGACTTTTCTCTCCTCCCGGGAGAGCCGCCCCGGCGGTGCGAAGATGCGCTACATGCTCCAGCTGAGGGTCCTCTCTCTGCGGGAAACGCATGGCATCTTCAGCTTCGGCGACCACCTCGAGGCGTCCGCAGACCTCGACGACGTGCTGGTGGTCGACATCGAGGCACCCACCGAGGAAGAGTCTCACCCCCGCGTGTGGGCAACCTGGGCCTCGGTGATCGATTCACCGCTGCGCGACTACGACCCCACCGATGACGCCGTGCTCACAGATGAGCACGACGCTCCGGGACTCTGGGTCAGGCACGTCCCGCTGCCGACTCCTGGGGGAGCGTTCCTAGGCGCCTCCGCCGCCGTCCGGCTCACCGTGCAGAGCAGGCGATCCGCGGACGATCCCAGCTACTTCGGCGACCCTTGACGGGGAAATCCGGCGAGGAGGAACCTGGTGCAACCTCGCCGAGGTGAGGAAGTCCTTGAGACTTCGCGATGCGGAAGTGACACCATGTCTGATGAGAACAAGCCCGCCCCTGGGGCCATCGGCTTTGCGGTCGACCGGGTCGGGGAACTACGTCCAGGCACGTCCGGCTCAGCAGCCGGACTGGCGCTTCTGTGAGACCTGCTACGGACTGTTCTACCTTCCCGATATCGGATATACCGCTGCGCGGGGTGGGAGGGGACACACAGACCAGGCCGGGACAGGTACGTCCTCACCTGCACCCCCGACAACGTCTGAGTCCACTGCCGGTAGACACCGCCGCCGGGGTGTTGATCGCCCGAGAAAATACTCTGTCTCTACCAGGCCAAATGCCGGAGGATCCCTCGCCGCGTCCAGAGACTGTCCACCCCCGCGAGATATCCTGTATGAACAGTCAGCAGAATCCGCAGGAGGTCACCATCGGCGCTGAACTTTCCGGCCGGGCGCAGAACAACCCGGGCTCGTCGCAGGCGCGCCTTGGCCTGACCCTCCTCGCTTTCCTCCTCGGCTTCGGACTGATGCTGCTGGTCATGCTTCCCAACCTTTGGGCGTTGCTGGCCGGGGCCGTGGTCGGCGGCGCCGCGGCTGCCGGCACCTACGGGATCTTGGCGGGCAGGGAGCAGTCACGGCTGCGCCGGTCCGAGCAGCTGAACCAAGACCAGGATCGTCTGAGGTCCGAACTCGCCTCCATCGATCAGACTGTGCGCAGTCGGTCGGCTCAGCTGCCTCCTTCCACGCAGGGACAGCTGAGAATGATGGTGGTCGGTCTCGAGGACATCGTGGACCGCTGGGACTCACTGGCCCGTTACCCTGAGCATCACGACGCGGTGAACCGCACCATCAAGAGACATCTGCCTCGGACGCTCGAGCTGTTTCTGGCACTGCCAGACACCGAGAAACCTCGTCACGCGGCCGAGTTCAAAGCCCAGATAGGACTCCTCGCAGGCGGCGTCGCGAAGACCCGGGACACCGTGGTCTCCAAGAACCTGCAGGCGCTGCAGACCAACCGGTGGTTGATCGAGGAATCCCTCGTCGATCCGGACGAGAAGCTCTTCAGAGACCACGGGCTCTAGGTCCCGACGCTGACGTGTCACTCTCCCCGGCGTTGATCACCGAGACCGCCCGATCCCTGCTGATCCGGTACGGGCTCCCCGATGTCTCGATGCGGCGTCTGGCCAAAGAGCTCGGCGTCGCCCCCGGCGCCTTGTATTATCACGTCTCCAGCAAGCAGGAGCTGCTGACTCAGGTCGCCCAGGCGATTCTCGTCCCGCTGCGCGCAGAGAGGACCGATCCCAGGACGCTCATGCTCCGGCTCCGCGAGCTGATGCTGCCGCTGCGCGACTCCGGGGATCTGCTGCTGCTCGCCTACGCACTGGACCCTCAGCTTCCGCCAGCGCATGTGCTGCCCGCTCAGCTGCGTGCTCAAGGTTGGGGCGAGGGCGACGCCGCGCGCGCCACGGCCGCGGTCATGCGATTCGCACTGGGCGCCATCGCGACCGAGCAGAACCAGCGTCTGCTCAATGCAGACCAGAACACCGGTGAAATGCCCGGCGAGGGCCCTCAGGCCGTGGAGGCAGAGCAGATCTATCTCCACGGCCTGGAAGCTCTGCTGGGGGGTGCTTCGCTCAGGGCATGAGTTCGTAGGCAGGCAGCGTGAGGAAGTCGATGTACTCCTCGTCGAGCACCAACGCCCGCACCACACCCGCAGCCGGCTCAAAATAGTCGCTGAAGCTCTGCTCGTCGTCGATCTCCGCGCGCAGACGCGCGACTTCCTCATCGAGCAGCGATGCGGCCAGTTCCGCGGTGACGCGGACTCCCGTGTCCGCGGTGACGGTGCCGTTGTGGATCTGCTGCCACACCTGGGAGCGCGAGATCTCCGCGGTGGCGGCATCCTCCATCAGGTTGTGGATCGCCACGGCCCCGTTGCCGGAGAGCCAGATCGCGGTGTAGTACACGGCGACGTAGAGATTCATCCGGACTCCGGCTTCGGTGACGTCGCCCTCGGCGGCTTCCACGTCCAGCAGATCTGCAGCGCTGACGCTCACGTCATCGCGCTGGCGCTGCAGCTGGTTCGGTGCATTCCCCAGCACGGAATCAAACTCGGCGCGGCAGAGATCGACGAGATCTGGATGGGCCACCCATGACCCGTCGAATCCATCGCCAGCTTCCCGTGATTTGTCCTCGCGCACCTTCTCGATCGCTCGCGCCGTGACCTCGGGCTCCCGACGGTTAGGGATGAACGCCGCCATGCCGCCCATGGCGAAGGCGCCGCGCTTATGGCAGGTCTTGACCAGCAGCTCGGTGTAGGCGCGCATGAACGGCTGGGTCATCGACACCTGAGCTCGATCCGGCAGCACGAATTTCTCACCAGAGGCCCGGAAATACTTGATCATCGAGAACAGGTAGTCCCACCGCCCGGCGTTGAGACCCGAGGCGTGGTCGCGCAGCTCATAGAGGATCTCCTCCATGTGAAACGCGGCGGGCAGCGTCTCGATCAGCACGGTGGCCCGAACTGTCCCGTGGTCTATGCCGAGGGACTCCTCAGCGAAGCTGAAGACCTGGTCCCACAGCCTCGCCTCCGCGTAGTGCTCCAACTTCGGAAGGTAATAGAAGGGCCCTCGTCCCTGATCCGAGAGGACCCGCGCGTTGTGGAAGAAGTGCAGCCCGAAGTCCACGAGAGCACCGATGGCGGGGAGTCCGTCGACCTCAAGGTGCTTCTCCGGAAGGTGCCACCCGCGCGGCCGCACGACGACGGTCGGGGTCTCAATGTCCTCTCGGATCGAGTAGCTCTTCCCCTCGGCGGAGGTGAACGCGAGCGTCCCCGCAGCGGCCTCGGCCAGGTTGCGCTGCGCGTCGATGATGTTGAACCAGTTCGGGGCCAGCGCATCTTCGAGACAGGCCAACCAGACCTTCGCGCCAGAGTTCAAGGCGTTGATCGCCATCTTGGCCGGGGCAGCGGGCCCGGTGATCTCCACCCGACGGTCCTGCAGCGCCGCCGGGTGATCGGCGACAGACCATGTGGATTCCCGCACCTGGCGGGTCTCGGACGGGAAATCCACCGCTCCGGTGCGGGCGGCCTCCTCCTGTGCCGCGCGGCGGTTCTCCAACAGCTGGTCCCGCGTCGCGGCGAAATGCCGGTGAAGCTCCTCGAGGAAGGCCAGGGCGTCCTCGGTCAGGATTGCTTCGACGCCGGGAACCTCATAGGGGGCGTGGACAGTGATGCTCATGCGCTGCTCCTTTGCAGTGATGAAGATTCTCGCGAGGAGGCTGCTCCGCCGGATCTGCTGGAGCGGCCTCGTCACCCCTATTCCTATGGCATAGAGTTCGCATCATGGAAGCAGAAGTCCGGGATGCGGACTCACAACGGGTTCAGGTGGTCGAACGCGCCTTCACGCTGCTGCGCGTTCTCGACGAGGCCGGTGGTGCGGCCACTGCCGGGGAGCTCAAGAGGGCTTCCGGCTTGGCGGGCCCCACGGTCCACCGCCTGCTGCACACCTTGATCGGCTTGGGCATGGTCCACCAGCTGGCTGACCGCCGCTACGCACTGGGCGCCAACCTCGTTCCGCTCGGGGAATCGGCGACCCGCCAGCTGGGCGGGCCCGCGGTCCCGCAGATGCAGGCCCTGGTGGCCGAACTGGGAGAGAGCGTGAACCTCGCGGCCATGGAGTCGGAGATGATCGTCTACATCGGCCAGGTGCCCTCACCGCACACTATGCGCTTGTTCACCGAGGTCGGACGCCGGGCCCACCTCCATTCCACTGGGGTGGGAAAGGCGCTGCTCGCGGGGCTTGAACCAGCGAGGGTGCGGGAGATCCTCCTGGCCACCGGGATGCCCGCGCTGACCGAGAAGACCCTGACCCGTCCGCAGTCGCTGCTGGACCAGCTGCCAAGGATCGCCGCCCAGGGCTACGCGCTCGATGACGAGGAGCAGGAGATGGGTGTGCGCTGCCTCGCCGTCGTCGTGCCGCAGGGACCCACGCCGATGGGACTGTCCGTCTCAGGGCCTACGGGGCGCATGGATGACGGCTTCGTCCGCCATGCGGTGCCGCTGATGCGCCGCACCGCTGCGGAGATCGGGCGTCGGCTGAGCAGGCTCAGCCCTCGTCCCTGGTAGGACGGCCCAGCTGGTCGATGACGTCCCCTGGCGGATCGATCATCAACGTGGCTTCATCGCGCAGACCCTTGAGCTCCTCGTCGATGAAGGAGGGCAGCGCCTGATCGAGACTGACATCCCGGTGCTCACGCTCCGAGAGCTGCCAGCGATGATCGATGAGCTGGTGCATGATCTCGGCCGGTTCGAGCTTGTTGCGCAGCTCCTTGGGGATCTTGCCGATGAGCGGCTGGAAGATCTCCTGGGTCCACATATGGGCAGCGATCGCCTCGTCCCCGTGTGGATCGGTCTGCGCCCGGTAGGCGTCGATCGCGCCGAGCAGCCTGCGCGCCTGGTTCTCCTGGACATCGAGCCCGGTGAGATTCATCAGGCGGCGCTGGTGGTGTCCCGGGTCCACGACCTTGGGCCGCAGGAGCAGCTTGGAGTCTTCGCGCATGGAGCGGATGTCGTACTCCTCGACGTCGAAGCCCAGCTCGTTTAGCCGACGGATCCGCTCCTCGATCAGCCACTGCTGATCCGGGTTGAACGCCGTGTCTCCGGTGAGCTCCTGCCACAGCCCGCGGTAGGCATCGATGAACTGGTGCGAGGTGGCCACCGGATCGACGTCTTCATCGACCATCCCGCCTTCCATGAGGTCCATGAGCTCTCCGGCGATGTTGACCTGGGCGACGTCGAGATCGTACTCACGCTGCCCCGTGGAGAGCTTGGGGTGGATCTCACCGGTCTCCGCGTCCACCAGGTAGGCGGCGAACTGTCCCGCATCGCGGCGGAAGAGCGTGTTCGACAGGGACACGTCGCCCCAGTAGAAGCCGATCAGGTGCAGCTCCACCATCAGCAGCGCCTGCGCGTGGATGAGTCGCAGCAGGGTCTCCTTGCGCATCATCTGATTGAAGACCGCGCGATAGGGCAGGGAGAACCGGAGGTGCCGGGTCACCAGCGCCGGGGAAAGCTCCTCGCCCTCCGGGGTGGACCGACCGGTGACCTCTGCGACCGGCTTCACGCACGGCGCCCCGAGCTTGCCGAGCTGCCTCAGCATCCGGTACTCGTGTCGGGCGGCGCGCTCGGAGGTCTCCTTGATCGCGATGACCGAGCCGCCCAGATACGCGAAGCGGACGATGTGCCGGGAGATGCCCCGAGGGAGAGCGGCGATGACATCTTCGGGCCAGTCCTCCAGGGGGACCTGCCAGGGCAGCTCCAGCAGCTCCTGCGGGATTGTTCCTGAGGCGGTCAGTCCGAGACCGGGGACAGTCGACATGGGTGATCCTTAAGAGTCCGGGCGTGCTTCCTGGCTGTGACCGGCGCGCCGGTCGGCGATGAGCCTGAGAACAGCGGCGAGGTCCTTGGGCGCGGCGATGCGGTGCCCCGCGGCGGTGTCGCCCTCGCCGACCTTGATGCCGATGTCGGCTCCCTCCAGCACGGCGAAGCCCTGCTCGTCCGTGACGTCGTCGCCGGCGAACAACACCGCGTCGGGGGAGGTGTGCTCTCGCAGATCCGTGATCCCCTCGCCCTTGGTCGCGAGCACGACGACGGATTCGAGAACCTTCTTGCCGTCCTTCAGGTAGGCGCCGTCGACCAGCGACAGAGCGGCGCGCCCGTGCTCAAGGACATGCTCGGCGAGGTCTTCGCCGTCGACATTGCGCACATGCAGTGCGGCGCCTGCCGGCTTGTGCTCGACCCAGGCCCCCTCGGCATCTGCCGCCACCTCGGTGAGGGTGTCGATGATCTGTCCGCGGGCCATCTGCTCGGTCGTGCTGAGCTCAAGCCCGGGGGCGTCTCCGCCGAGGTCCTTCTCCGCTCCGTGGGAGCCGATCAGCAGCACTCCCTCGGGTGGGGCTGCGAGTTCGCGCAGCGTGTCCAGTGAACGCCCGGAGACGTAGGCCAGATCCACGCCGTCCATCGCGGCCAGTGCCTCGATGGCGCGGGCGTTCTCCGGCACCGGCCGCGCATCTGCGGCGACGGAGGTCAGTTCGGCCACGCAGCCGTCGAAGTCCAGCGCGATCAGAATCTTGGCATGGTCAGCGAAGCGCTCCAGCGCCGTGGTCAGTGACTGATCCACGGTTCAGCCCTTCACCGCGGCGGCACCGGTGAGCTCCGCGAGCCGGTCCAGGAAGTCCGTGGCCCAGCGGCGCACATCATGATGGACGACCTGCCGGCGCAGATTCTCCATCCGCGCGCTGGCGTCCGCGCTGTCCATCGTGGTGGCGCGCAGAATCGCGGCTTTGAGCTCGTCCACATCATGGGGGTTGATCAACAGGGCCTGGCGCAGCTGATCGGCGGCACCGGTGAACTCGGAGAGCACCAGCACGCCGTCGTCGCCGCGCCGAGCGGCCACGTACTCCTTGGCCACCAGGTTCATGCCATCACGCAGAGCGGTGACCAGCATGACGTCAGCGGCGAGGTAGAGCGCGACCATCTCTTCGATCGGGTAGGAATGGTGCAGATACCTGATCGCGGGGTGGGAGAGAGTGTCGAACTCGCCGCTGATCCGGCCCACGGTGCGTTCGATCTCCTCCTTCAGCAGCCGGTAGCTTTCCACGCCCTCGCGGGAGGGGCTGGCGACCTGGACCAGGCAGACCTGGCCCACGGTCAGTGAACCGTTCTGCAGCAGCTCCTCGTAGGCCTTCATCCGGTGCCGGATGCCCTTGGTGTAGTCCAGGCGGTCCACTCCGAGCAGCAGCGTCTCCGGGTTGCCGAGCTCCTCGCGGATCTCCCGGGCACGAGCAATGATGTCCTCGCGCTTGGCCAGCGCGGTGATGGTGGCGGTGTCGATGGAGATCGGGAACTCCTTGGCCTCCACGATCCGCGCGGCGCCGCTGGCGGGGGCGACGAGGGACTTGACGGCCGTGCCGCGGTCGGCATCGGCGTTGAAGCCGGCCAGCGGTGACCCGTGATCCGGGGCGTCGGTCTGCAGCGGGACGTGGATCATGTCGTCCTCGACGTAGTAGCCCATCCGGTTGTGCACGGCGCGTCGGAAGTTCGAGGCGTCCGAGGCGCGCTGGAATCCGATGAGGTCCGCGCCGAGCAGCCCCCGCAGCACCGAATGGCGCCAGGGCAGCTGGGCAAAGAGTCCCGGGGGAGGGAAGGGGATGTGATTGAAGAATCCGATGGTGAGATCCGGGCGCAGGTCGCGCAGCATCGCGGGCACGAGCTGCAGCTGGTAGTCCTGGACCCACACGGTGGCCGACTGAGCGGCGACGTTCGCGGTGTACTCGGCGAAGCGCTGGTTCACCCGGCGGTAGGCCTCGAACCAGTGACGGTGGAAATCCGGGCGAGCAATCACGTCGTGATAGAGCGGCCACAGGGTGCCGTTGGAGAATCCTTCGTAATAATCCTCGACGTCGTCGCTGCTCAGAGGCACCGGTACGAGGTGCATGTCGCCGTGGTCGAAGGGCTGAATCTCGTCATCCGCGGCGCCGTGCCACCCTACCCACGCGCCCTCAGACTGCTCCATCAAGGGGGCGAGCGCCGTGACAAGCCCACCGGGGGAGCGTTCCCAGCCCGTGGTCCCGTCCTCATGGGTCACGTGATTGACGGCCAGACGGTTGGCCACCACCACGAAGTCATAGCCGTTCCCGTTCTCAGTGCTTTCTGACAAAGTGGCACACCTTCCATGCGTGGCTCAGGACACCCCCTGACGGCAGTGATGCCGCATTACGACCCTATACCCTGGTAAGGATCCATACCCTGTATCTTGATCACTGCCCCATCTCGATCACAGCCGCACCGTGATCACTGTCCAGTCACCTGGGCAGACATGATTCCCATCAGTAACCGGAGAGCCCATGGCCCGCAGCCCAGAGACCTCGAACAACGCCAGCGCACGCGATAAGGCGCGCAAGATGCAGCAGGAGCAGGAGCGCAAGCAGAAGCTCACCTCCGTGCTGCTGCGAGTCGGAGTGGTGGTGGTCGCGCTCGCCGTCGTCATCGGCCTGACCATCTTCGTGATGAACCGGGATGACTCCGGTCCGGCCGCAAGTGAGGGCTCGGCCCCCGCGGCCGCCAACGAGCAGGGCGGCTTCACGCTGACCTCCTCCACCGAACTGGCCGAGGGCGATGACCTGGGTCAGATCGACGCCTCCGCCGTCGAGGAATCGGAATCGGAGATGCCCCCCGGCGTGACAGAGCGGGCCGAGGGCGAAGTGCCCCACATCATCATCTACAGCGATGCCTACTGCATCCACTGCGCGAACTTCGAAGCCGAACACGCTGACCAGCTGAAGGAGTGGCTGGACGCGGGGCTGGTCACCGTGGAGTACCGCTCCATCGCGTACCTGGGTTCCTCCACGAACTACCCGGCGCGCGCTGCAAATGCCTTCGCCTGCATGGTCGAAGAGTCGCCGGAGAACTACAGCGACTACGTCGCCCAGGTGACCGCGAACCGTGTGAACAACGATGAGATCTCCAACGATGATCTCGCCGCGCTGGCCAGCGACACCTACGACGCCGACATCTCCCAGTGTGTGGAAGACGGCACCTACCGGGCCTTCGCGAGCTACACCACCGAGAATGCTCGGGCCGCCGGCATCGAAGGCACACCGAGCGTCTTCGTCGACGAGGTCTCCTGGGCCGACTCGGAGCGTCCCTTCCGCGAACTGGTCGAAGAGCACATCGAGGAATATCAGTCGGAGAACTGACGTTCACGAACTGATACCATCGGTGACTGGCGCCGCGCGCTGCGCGGTGCCTTGCCTCCTTAGCTCAGCTGGTAGAGCAGCTGTCTTGTAAACAGCAGGTCGTCGGTTCGAACCCGGCAGGGGGCTCTCATAAACCCCAGAGTGGTATCACCCTTAGTGGTGCCCCACTCTGGGGTTCTTTAGTGTTCTATGGAGGATCAGTGACAGCTTCACCGAATAGCGCCGCGCCGCAGAAATCGGCTCCGCGCGCAGCACCACCGGGTGACGACGGCCGGCTCCCGGCCAGCGACAAGCTCACCATCGGCGCGCTGCTGGTCTCCACCTTCGTGATGATCCTCAACGAGACCCTGATGAATGTGGCGCTGCAGCCCCTCATGGAGGAGTTCCAGGTCTCAGAGCCCACGATCCAGTGGCTGACGACGGCCTTCATGCTCACCCTGGCCACCGTGATTCCGATCACTGGCTTTCTGATGCAGCGTTACAGCCTCCGTGGGGTCTTCACGGTGGCCATGAGCCTGTTCATCCTCGGCACCGCGCTCGCCGCCGCCGCACCCGGGTTCGAGGTCCTGCTCGCCGGACGTGTGGTCCAGGCCAGCGGCACCGCGATCATGCTGCCGCTGATGATGACCACGGTGCTGACACTGGTGCCGCTGCATCGTCGCGGCGTCGTCATGGGCAACATCTCCATCGTCATCTCGGTGGCACCCGCCACGGGTCCGGCACTGTCTGGTCTGATCCTGCATGTCGCCGAATGGCGCTGGCTGTTCCTGATGATCCTTCCCATCGCCGTCATCGCCCTGTTCCTCGGTCGCCCTCGGCTCAATAAGGACGCGGGCACGAAGGGCAAGGGGCTCTCCATTCCCTCACTGCTGCTGGCAGTCCCGGGCTTCGGCGGCGTGGTCTACGGCATCAGCCAGATCGGCGGCGGACACGGCACCCAGGAGGTCTCCGCGGACGCCGCTCCCGGAGTGGACCCGGTGGCCATCGCAGTGCTCATCGTCGGCGTCATCTGCCTGACCGCGTTCGCTCTGCTGCAGGTCAAGCTGCAGAAGTCCGACTCGGCGCTGCTGAACCTGAAGCCCTTCGCCTTCACCATGTACACCCGCGCACTGGGCATGATGCTGCTCATGATGATCGCGCTCTTCGGAGCGCTCATCCTGCTGCCGCTGTTCCTGCAGACCGTCCGCGGTCTGGACACCCTGCAGACCGGCCTCATCATGCTGCCCGGCGGGCTGCTGATGGCGCTGATGGCGCCGATCGTGGGGCGCCTCTATGACCGCGTGGGCCCGAAGCCGCTGGTGATCCCGGGAGCCTCGATCCTGATCGTGGCGCTTCTGGGCATGAGCCTGCTCTCGCCCACCAGCCCGGTGCCGATGGTCCTGGGCCTGCACCTCTTCCTCTCCAGCGGACTGGCGCTGCTCTTCACCCCCGCGTTCACCACCGCGCTGAACCCGCTGCCGAAGGCGTTGTACTCCCACGGGACCGCCGCGCTGAACACGCTGCAGCAGCTCGCAGCCGCCATCGGCACGGCCGCGCTCGTGGCCGCCGTCGGTCTGGGCACCGCCGCTGCGGTGAACTCCGGGATGGATCCCGACGCGGCCGCCGTCGAAGGCTTCCGAGTGGCTTTCCGGCTCGCCGCCGTGCTCAGCGTCGGCACCCTCATCCTGGGTGCCACCCTGCGCGCCACGCCAGCCGGGGTGCACGAATCGGAGGCGTCCGGCGAGGCAGCTGCCGGCGACGCGGAGCTGAGCGCGTCGGAGCTGAAGGACACCGACGTCGAGAACCGGGCCCAGGCCCAGGCAGGGTCCAGCAACCAGTCCTGAACGTCTGCCGGTCGCGCACGCGCCGCCGGCGCTTCTCGAGCCCCGCATGGTCTGCTTTCCAGACGGTGCGGGGCTCGAGTCGTTCACCGCTGCGCGTCAGCCCAGCGCGCGAATCCCTGCCGCCGTCGCAGCACCGACCAGCACCACCACGATGAACGGAGCGCGCAGCAGCAGGGCCACTGCGGCCGCGGCCAGCGCGCCGAGCCGAGCATCGATCACCACCGTCTGATCCGCGGAGAAGGTGTTCATCGCCACCAGGGCCGCGAGCAGACCGATGGTCAGCATCGCCGAGACCCGGCCCACCGCAGGATGTTTCAGCCAGCCTTCCGGGACCAGATAGCCCAGCAGCTTCGTCGCGTACACCGCAGCGCAGGCTGCCAGCACCCATAGCCACAGACTCATGTTCGGCCCCCCTTTGATGTCAGGCCCCAGATCACCGCGACGACGGCGGCCGCGAGCACCGGAAGCCCGGGGGCCAGCAGCGGCATGGTCAGCGTGGTGACCAGTGCGGCCAGCACGGCGAGCGCCCACGAGTCCAGAGACTTCAGTCGCGGCCAGAGCAGTCCCAGGAAGGCTGCCACCACCGCGCCGTCGAGCCCCAGCGCCTCCGGATCGGCGATCACGTCTCCCAGCAGCGCTCCGAGCACGGTGGCCAGATTCCAGAACAGATAGCAGGCGATCCCGGCGCCCCAGAATCCCCGCCGCTGTTCCACCGGGTCCTCGGCCGACATGGCCACGGCGGCAGATTCATCGATGGTGATCTGCGCAGCGGCCAGCCGCTTGAACCCCTGTGGATTCAGCAGCGCCTTCATCTGCACCGCGTAGATGGTGTTGCGCCCGCTGAGCAGAGTGGAGGCTCCCAGGGCCGCCGCCCCGGTGCCGCCGGAGGCGAGAATCCCGATGAACGCGAACTGCGACGCGCCGCTGAACAGCAGCGCGGAGAGCGCCACCGTCTGCCACAGGGACATTCCGGCGGCAGTCGACAGCGCACCGAAGGACACCCCGTAGAGCGAGATCGCTGCGGCGATGGACAGCCCCATGCGCAGCGCCGGAGAGCGTCGCAGGGATGTGCGCGGATCAGCGCTGGCTGGGGAAGGTGGGACTGGCACGCGTGCAAGTCTAAGGAATAGTGGGCACGCTGAAGTGTTGTGAGGGGAGAACCGCACGGGAGCACCAACACCCTGCGGACCCGATTGGATCAGGTCACCCTGACACCGAAGGAGAACCTCATGGCTGAATCACAGCGCGTCGTCATCATCGGCGGCCACGGCAAGATCGCTCTGCTGGCCGCCCCCAAGCTCGTTGCCGCCGGCTTCACCGTGGACTCACTCATCCGTGACCCGGATCAGTCTGCCGATGTCACCGAGGCCGGAGCCACGCCGCGGGTCCTCGACATCGAGTCGGCCGAGACCAGCGAGATGGCCGAGGCCTTCGCCGGCGCCCACGCCGTCGTGTTCGCCGCCGGAGCCGGTGGCGGCAACCCTGCCCGCACCAAGGCCGTGGACCAGGAAGCAGCCGTGCGCAGCATGGACGCGGCCGTCCAGGCCGGAGTGTCCCGGTACGTGATGGTCTCGTATGCACGCAGCCAGACCGACATCGACTCCGTGGATCCGACGAGCTCCTTCTACCCCTACGCGCTGGCCAAGCACCAGGCCGACAACCACCTGCGTGCCAGCAGCCTGGACTACACGATTCTCGGCCCCGGCGCGCTGACCCTGGAAGCAGGCAGCGGAAAGATCAAGGTGCTCGAGCCTGCGAAGGCTGGGGAGGTCATGTCCGAAGAGGGTGCCTCCGTGGACACCTCTCGGGAGAATGTCGCCCAGGTCATCACCGAAGCGCTGGCCACCGGCTCCGCCGTGCGCGAGACGGTGAACTTCCTGGACGGTGAAACCCCCATCTCGGAGGCGCTGGCCTCGGTTTCGTCCTGAGACTTAACCGGTGGTAACCTTTTGAGGCACTTGGACGCGGTTTTCCGCGCGCGGGTGCTTCAGGATCTGTAGCTCAGTTGGTTAGAGCGCTCGCCTCACACGCGAGAGGTCGATGGTTCGAGTCCATTCAGATCCACTTTCTTCGCCTGTACTCCAGGCACCATCACTCACACACCTCAAGGCCCGGGCTTCTGCCAGGGTCCTTTTGTGGTTATGTTGCTTGCGAGGAGGGTTCGTGGCATCGGAACACACTGAACGGCACTCCACCGGGGAGTACGTCGCCGAGGCGATCGACCCCGTGCGCAACGAGCCCACCGCCGATGTCACCCATATTCCGGTGGTCCACTCCACCCAGGAGATCCTCGACGAAACCCCGACCGGTTTCGTGCAGACCCTGCGCAGCTCCTTCGCGTCCTCCTGGAACGCCTCGGCCGAGGCGGAGGCGGCACTGGAATGGGAGGAGTACGACGCCGATGCGGTGGCCCGATCCGCCGCCGTGGACGAGAACGAATCCGCCCGGCATGAGTACGTCGCGGATCCACGCTTCGAGCAGTCCTACACGACGCCGCAGGACGCCAGCGAGGTCACGGACCACTACGCCTTCCCGATCACCGGTGACTGGCAGCAGACCGATGCGCTCGGTCCGCAGATTCCCACCGGCCCGCAGGAGACGACGACCTCCTGGGCGCACCGCGTGGAGCAGTCCCAGGAACCGCCCGCCTCGGGTCTGATCAGCCTGCCGCACAGTGCGCCCGGCGCGCCGCTGCGGCAGTCGCCGATGAGCCATTCCCCGAAGCGTGGCGCCCTGCTGCGACCCTCCTGGCTGAAGGGACGCCGCGAGGCGTCGCGCAGCGCGGACTTCGACCCCAGCGTCTTCGATCGGAAGCCCCGCTCCCCGCAGGTGCTGCGGCGCATCATGCAGGCCGAGCGCGCCGCGACCGGCTTCGTGCCGATCGTCGACCGTCTCGCCGGCACCCCCTATGCAAACCCCTACCAGCCTGATCAGCAGGTGGAGACCGACGAGCTTGCCACGATCGCCTTCGTGCTGGACCTCGGTGAGGCGCTCTTCCGCTTCGGCGCCGGCGCGCTGGAGGTGGAGACCTCCATCATCGCGGTCACCGCCGCGTTCGGCATGAAGAACACCGACGCCGACATCACCAACCAGTCGATCAGTCTGAACTGGGCCCCCGAAGGCAAGATCCCGTACTCCCGGGTGCGTGTGGTGCGCTCGTGGTCGAACAACTTCCGGGCGCTCGCCTCGGTGCACCAGCTGGTCACTGACATCATCGCGGGTCGCCTGACCCGCGGGGATGCCGAGGATCGCCTGCGGGAGATCACCCGCGAGCCCAAACCGTACCCGCGCTGGATGGTCACCATCTGCGGCGCGATCTTCGCCAGCTTCTTCGCCGCCTTCCTGGGTGCTCCCATCCTCGACGCAGCGATGGGATTCGCAGCCACGATCCTGGTGCTGTGGACCGTGCGGCAGCTCGCGACCTGGCGGGTGCCGGAGTACTTCGGTCTCGCCGCCGGAGGGTTTGTCGCGACCTCGTTCGCGATGGGGGCCTTCGCGATGGATATGCCGATCCGGCCCTCCATGGTGGTCGCCGGCGGGCTGATGATCCTGCTGCCATCGGCACGGATCGTCTCCGCGATCCAGGATGGGATCAACGGGTTCCCCATCACCGCGGCCGGACGTCTTACCTCGTCGATGATCGCGTTCGCCGGGATGACCTCGGGGATCATGGCGGCGGTGGTGATCGCGAACCTGCTCGGCGCACCACCTATCGAGGTGGCGGTGGGTCTGACGCGCATCTATCACCCTACGGTCCTCGTGGCACTCGTCTTCCTCGCGGCCATCGCCGCGGCGGTCGTGGAGCAGGCGAGCTGGCGGATGCTGCTGCCCATCGGTGCGGTCTCGGCGCTGGGCTTCTCCGCGTTCTATGCGGCAGAGCTGATCGGCCTGGGGGAGCGCATCACGCCGGTCTTCGGCGCAGTGGTGGTCGGAGGCCTCGGGCGGATCCTCGCCCTGCGCCTGGGCTCACCGCAGCTGGTCGTCGCCGTGCCGGCGATGATGTTCATGCTGCCCGGGCTGATGGTCTTCCGCGGGATGTACGCCATTGCGATGGACTCCACCACGGACGCCATGATGGGCGGGCTCACCGAGCTGTTCAACGCGCTGATCATCATCATGGCGATCGCCGCCGGGATCGTGCTCGGCGACGTCCTGATGAGGCCGCTGACCGCAGGGCTGCAGTCTCACGAACGGGCGCGCACGCGCCGTCGTTGAGCCGGACCCGCAGACCCGCCGTCTCCAGATCCACCGCAGGCAGATCCGGCCTCCATCAGTCGGCGGGCTCTGCCGCGCCGAGTCGCCAATCCACCGGGGCGGCGCCCAGCTGCTCAAGAGCCTCATTGGCGCGCGAGAACGGCCGGGAGTCGAAGAATCCCCGCCGTGCCGAGAGCGGCGAGGGGTGCGGGCTGGTGATGACCGCCGTATGTGCTCCACTGTTGAGCAGCGGTTCCATGGCGCGAGCGTCTGCACCCCAGAGGATCGAGACCAGCGGGGTGCCGCGGTCCACCAGCGCCTGCAGGGCCGCGGCGGTGATCTGCTCCCAGCCGATCCGACGGTGAGAACCAGCAGCGCCCGCCGTCACGGTGAGCACGCGGTTGAGCATCAGCACCCCCTGCTGCGCCCAGGCCGTGAGGTCGCCGTGGTGGCTGCGCGGAATGCCGAGGTCGTTCTCGATCTCGGTGAAGATGTTGAGCAGGCTGCGTGGCAGCGGACGCACCTGCGGGTCCACTGCGAAGGACATGCCGATGGCGTGCCCGGGGGTCGGGTAAGGGTCCTGGCCGAGGATGACGACTTTGACCTCTGCGAAGGGCTGGCGGAAGGCGCGCAGGATCAGATCCGCCGGAGGGAGCACGTGCTCGCCGGAAGCCCTGCGGGTAGTCAGCTCATCCCGCACGGCATCGAATCGGCTGGATTCGGCGGCGAGGGCCTGTTGCCATCCGGGTTCCAGCGGGGCCACCAGGTCTGAGGAGAGTTCCATCCACCCCACTGTAGAGAGTTGACCTGGTTGAACACACCGTCGCACCGCCATCCCCCCGATATTCCAAGAATGCCCAACGCCCCGCCGTAAGATGACGGGGAGATGATTTCAGAGCAGGAGAAGAAGATACTCGGGCTGGAGCGCCAGTGGTGGAAGTACGCCGGCGCAAAGGACGAGGCCATCACCGAGCAGCTGGCGATGTCTGCCGTCGCGTACTATCAGGCGCTGAACCGGCTGATCGACACCGAGGCAGCCCTTGCCCATGACCCGATGCTGGTCAAGCGACTGCGCCGCCAGAGGGAGGCTCGGCATCGTGCTCGCGCCACCCGTCGCTAGTCATGAGCGCCAGCCTGAAATGGCCCGTCACCGGCTGCGGTCGGCGACACCCAGCACCGCACCCGCACCTTGAGGACAGGATCTATGAGTCAGCACCCACACGATGAGTTCGACGACGTCCCGCCCTACCAGACGGGGGAAGCCGGCAAGCACCGGTCTCCCGGCGCCGCCGGAACGGGCGCCGCAGGCGGCAGCGGCTTCCGCTGGATCGCGCTGCTGGCGGGCTTCGTCCTGCTGGTGGGAGCGTTCGCCTATTTCATCGTGCCGATGCTCACCAACGCCGACTCCGAGTCCGAGACTGGTGAGCCCGAAGAGACGGTGACCGAATCCGGAGAAGCCTCCGCAGAGGAGGGTGCCGAGGGTGAGGACGCCGAAGGGTCCGCCGATGGAGAAGGTGCCGCGGAAGGTGGCGAGGCCGAGGGCCCGCAGCCAGCCACTGACACCGAGACCCCCGTCCAGGTCGCGAACTACCAGGGAATCTCCGGCGGAGCGACGGCGATGGGAGCCGAGCTCGAGGGCCTGGACTACAACGTGGTCTGGGAGGGCAACTGGAACTTCGAAGAGCGCGCCGACACCCCCGCCGTGGTCTACCCGGCCGGCGCGGGCGAGGCGGAGATCGCCCAGGCCGAGTCCCTTGCCGAGAACTTCGACACCGCCGCTCCCGAGGAACACCCCGACGTCAGCTACGTCACGCTGATCATCGGCTCCGAGTACGAGGGCTGATCACGCACAGGAGGACTGCATGGATCTGGAGGGTGCCAGCGCCGTCGTGACTGGCGGCGCCTCGGGCCTCGGGCACGCCACCGCCCGGGCACTTGTCGAGGCAGGGGCCCAGGTCGTGGTGGTGGATCTCCCCGATGCCGCAGGCAGTGCAGTCCGCGCTGAGGCCGTGGCGTCCCTCGGCGAGAACGCAGTCTTCTGGCCCGGCGATGTGACCGAACCGGACACGCTCCTCGGTGCCGTCAGCGCGGCAGTCGAGCGGGCCCCGCTGCGAGCGGCGGTGAGCTGCGCCGGAATCGCCACGCCGGGGAAGCTGGTGGGGCGAACCGGCCCGCTCTCGCACAGCGAGTTCATGAAGGTGCTCTCGATCAACGTCGGTGGCACGCTCAGCCTGATGTCTCACGCGGCGGAAGCGATGCGAGGCAACGCTCCTTCTGCCGGGGACCGTGGCGTGCTGATCAACACCGCCTCCGTGGCAGCCTTCGAGGGCCAGATCGGCCAGATCTCCTACGCGGCCTCCAAGGGTGCGGTCGCCTCCATGACGCTTCCAGCGGCCCGCGAACTCGCCGGCGATGGAATCCGAGTGGTCGCCATCGCCCCAGGACTCTTCGAGACTCCGATGCTCGCCGGGATGCCGGAGAAGGCCCGGGAGTCGCTGCGCTCCAAGGCGCTGCACCCGGCGCGGCTGGGCGAGCCCGAGGACTTCGCTGCGCTGGTCATGGCGATTCTGGCCAATCCGATGCTCAATGGAGAGACCATCAGGCTCGACGGCGCGGTCCGCCTCGAGCCCAGATAGGCATCGGGACTCAAGGAGCTTGACCGAGAGATGCGCAGGTGTGCGCGACTCTTCGCCGCGCGCACCTGCGCATCTTCATTCGCTGGGGCAGGCGTGGCCTAGAACGGGTACGGTGCGATCTCCGGGCGCAGCGTGAGCCACTGCAGCTCGGTGAAGGACTCCATATTCGCCTGATGCCCGCCCACGCGGGTGCCGTTCCCGGAATCTCCGAAGCCGCCGAAGGGCGCATTGGCCTCGTCCGAGATGGTCTGCTCGTTGATGTGGATCTTTCCTGAGCGGACGCGGTCAGCGATCTTCATGGCTTCTCCGACCTCACCCAGGATGGACAGTGAGAGTCCGTAAGGACTGGCGTTGGCCAGCTCGACGGCTTCGTCGACAGTGCTGAACTTCATCACCGGCGCGACCGGACCGAAGATCTCCTCGGACCAGGCCGGGCTCTCGGTGGAGAGGTCGGTGAGCACCGTAGGGCGGTAGAAGGGTCCGTCGTAGGTGCCGCCTGCCGCGATCCTGCCGCCCCCGAGCACCGATTCCTGGACGATCGAATCGATGCGCTTGAGCTGGTTCTCATCGATGATCGGTCCCAGCGCGACCTCTTCGGAGGCCGGGTTCCCCACGGGGATTCCCTCGGCCTTCTCTGCAAGTCGCTTCACGTACTCCTCATAGATGTCTTCATGAACCAGATGGCGACCCGTGGTCATGCACACCTGGCCCTGGTGCATGAAGGAGCCGAACGCGGCCGCCGAGGCTGCGCGATCCAGGTCGGCATCGGGCAGCACGATCATGGCGTTGTTTCCACCGAGCTCCAGATGAGCCCGCTTGAGCAGTCTGGCGCAGGCCTCGCCGATGTGCCTGCCGGCTTCGGTTGAACCGGTGAAGGCGACGACCCTGACTTCCGGCGCTTCGACCACTGCGGTCCCCGTCTCGCGGCCGCCCGGGAGCAGCTGCAGCAATCCGGTGGGCAGTCCCGCCTCCTCGAACACCCGGGCCAGCACGACGCCGCCTGCCACCGAGGTCCGCGGGTCTGGTTTCAGCAGCACCGCATTGCCCAGTGCCAGGGCGGGGGCCACGGCGCGGATGGAGAGGATCAGCGGAAAGTTGAACGGCGCGATGACCGAGACGACGCCGACGGGCAGTCGACGCGACTGCGACCAGCGGTCCTCATTGGTGGCCAGCACATCGCCCTGCGGCAGTGAGGGAAGGGCAGAGGCTTCGTAGCATTCGTCTGCGGCGACCATCGTCTCCAGGCCAGCCTTCGGAGGGATGGACCCCGCCTCACGGATGATCCAGGACTGGATCTCTTCGGCATGTTCCTCGAAGAGCTGACCGGCCCGGCGCAGCACCGCCGCTCGTTCCCGCGGAGTCTTCGCCGACCATTCTCGCTGCGCCTCTGCGGCCTGGGTGGCGGCGGTCAGCACGTCGTCGCGTGACGCCGTGGCCACACTGCCCAGCGTCTCACCGGTGGCCGGTTCGATCACGGTGTAGTCGGGGTCCTGGCCTGCTCGCCAGCCGTTGATGTAGAGCTTGCCGCCCCATGTCTCTGGGTCCAAGAGCTTCATTGGTCTCTCCTTGTTCGGGTTGAATGCTTCGACGGTGTCTGCTGGTGCATCGGACGCAGGCTGTGCAGCTGCGGTCTGACGTCGGGGGTCAGTCACTCCAGCCGGTGTAGGAATCGGCGAAATAGGCCTGTCCATGGACAGACTGGGTGATCGCGTCGAACTCGCCGCGCCGGCGCTTATGCGTGAACGGATTCTCCTCGGGCTGCCGATGCAGCAGGTTGGTGGCCCAGTAGGAGAAGTTCTGCGCCTTCCAGACCCGGTCCAGGGCAGTCCGGGAATACTGACGCAGCGGCTCCGGAGTCTCGACCACAGCGGATGGGGTCTGTTCGCGCAGCTCTGTGAAGAACTCCGCGACTCGGGGCACCAGCGCGCGCACGTCGGAGAAGGCGAGATTCAGGCCCTTGGCGCCGGTGGGTGGCACGGTATGGCCGGCGTCGCCGGCGAGCACGAGTCGGCCGTGACTCAGCGGGTCACAGACATAGGACCTGAAGGGCAGCACGGTCTTCTCGATGATCGGACCGCGTTTGAGCTGGACCTCCCCGTCGACTCCGAGGACCTGCTGGATGTGGTCGAAGATCGCCTCCTCGGTCCACTCCTCCGGATCGGTGTCCGGATCACACTGGAAGTACATCCGCTGGACGGACTCGTTGCGTTGGGAGATCAGCGCGAAGCCGATCTCGGAGTTCGCGTAGATCAGTTCCGGTGCGGTGGGCGGCGCCTCGCAGAGGATCCCGAACCAGGCGAAGGGGTAGGAGATGAAATGATCCGTGCGGACGTCTTCAGGGATGAGCTTGCGGCACATCGACCGCGAGCCGTCGGTGCCGACGATCAGGTCGGCTTCGATGCTGCGGCCCTGTCCCTGTGCGTCGGTGAAGGTGATTTGTGGAGCAGCAGTGTCGATCCCCTCGACCGTGGTCTCGGTGACGGCCCAGTGGATCTCGCCGCCTTCTCGCTGCCAGGCCGTGGCCAGATCGTGGAAGACCTCATTCTGCGGGTAGAGCCACACCGATCGGCCCACCAGTGCTTGGAAATCGATGCGTCGTTGGATGCCGTCGAAGCTGAGCACCGTGCCCTCATGCTCATGGCCATCGGTGAGCACCCGGGAGCCTACATCGGCCTCGACGAGCATGTTCACCGTGGGAGCCTCGAGTATCCCGGCGCGCTGGGTGTGGCGGATCTGTTCCTGGGTGCGGGTCTCGATGACTGCGGCGCTGATGCCGCGACGCTTCAGCAGCAGTGCGGTCATCAGCCCGGCGGGACCTCCACCCACGATCCCCACATCGACCCGCGTCCTGTGCTCGGTCATATCGCTCCTTCTCGCGTCGGCCGCTCGTTCCGAGCCGCATGAGCCTCAGTCTGCTCAGCTTATGTGTCCGGCGCCACAAGCATCCCATTGAATGCGAGACCAAGGAGGGAGGGTGCGGAGGGCAACGGGGTTTAGGCGTTGCTGCCGACCTCGCGCTGGATGCCCCGCGCTGCGATCTGCAGCATCTGCACCCAGGGTGCGGGACGACGGGCGACGTCGTCGTCGTCGGTCACCACCCCCAGAGCGGCCACCACTGAGCGGCCGCGCTGTCGGATCGGGACCGCCACCCCGGTCACCTGCGGCTCGATCACGCCGGTCTGGGCGCAGTACCCCTGCTGGCGGACCTGCTCAAGGCGGTCCTCGGCGATCATCTGAGTGCCCGCGGGGCTCTTCTCGGCGTGATGGGTGCGGTAGAACTCCCGAAACTCCATCGAGGCGTGGGCGAGCAGCACGATTCCGGTGGCGGAGACATGAAGCGGCAGGCGACCGGCCACTCCGCCGTGGATGCGGGGGGCCTCTCGAGCGGAGAGTCGGTCCACGAACAGCACCTCGTGGCCCTCGACGACACCCAGCTGCACGTGCTGACCCATCACCGCATGCACGTCAGAGAGATAGGGCCTGGCCCGAACGGCAAGACGCATCGTGGGGGCAGACCGGTTCGTCATCTCCCAGAGCCGTGTGCCGACCATGTAACCCGCCGGCAGTGACTCCAGCCACCCGAGCTCGACCATGTCCCGGCACAGGCGATGCGCCGTCGCCGGAGGCAGCCCGGAGCGTCGTGAGATCTCTGCGGCGCTGAGCAGGCTGTCCGCGGCGGAGAACGTCGAGAGCACCCGGTCGAGCCGGGCGAGGACCGAGTCGCCGCTGGGGGAGTTTGCCATGGATCACATGCTAGCTCTCGGGTCCCTCGTTCAATCCTTGCCCGCCGCGACCTCGGCCCGTACCTCGCTTGCAGTGCGCTGGTGCAGGGTGATCGGCAGGACCACGACGGCGGCAAGCGCAACGATCACACCTGCACCGATGTAGAGGATTCCCGGCGTGGCTCCCAGGTCCAACAGGGCTCCCACGGCGATCGGGGCGAGGATGGCTCCGGTGCGTCCCACGCCCAGCGCCACACCTACACCGGTGGAGCGGAGCCGAGGCGTATATGTCATGGGCGCGATCGTGTAGATGCCGGAGATGCAGCCATTGATGATCAATCCCAGCAGCACGCCGGCGACCAGCGCGGCCGGCAGCCACGAGGTGGAGCTGATGAAGACGATGAACATGACACCAGAAGCGACGGCGAACACCGCCTGAACGCGTCGCACGTCCCAGCGAGAGGCGAACACGCCGTAGAGGACAGCGCCGATGGTGCCCCCGATCATGAGCATGATGCCGCCGAAGATGCCCTCTTCGGTGGAGAACCCGACCTCGGTGAGCAGCTGCGGGGTCCACGTGTTGGCGAAGTAGAAGCCGAACATCACGATGAAGAACATGGCCCACAGCAACAGTGTGCTGCGTCGGTTCTCCGGGCTCAGCAACTGGGCGTAGGAGTTTCTAGAGGCACCGGCCGTGGTTCTCGAATCCTCGTCGTAGTTCTCCAGCGTCACCGGCCCGCTGATGCCCATGCGGGAGGCGATCACCTCGGCGCGGCGCTGCTCGGCACCGTCGTCCGAGGCCTGCGTGCTCACTGAGCGCGCTGCCAGGAAATCCAGTGATTCAGGCATCTTGAGGCCGACGAACACCACTGCCACGACGGTGACCAGGCCACCAAGCACAAAGACCGACTGCCAGCCAAGAGTGCCGATCAGGGGAATGGCGGCGAGACCGCCCAGGGTTGCGCCCACGGGGTAGCCGGCCGCGTAGATGCTCATGCAGAGGCCGCGGTGCTTGGCGTTGGAGTACTCCGAGACCAGAACCGTGCCCGAGGTGAGGATGCCGCCCACGCCGAGTCCGGTGATGACCCGCCAGATCATGAGTTCCGGCATGGATGACGCTGTCGCAGAGAGGAAGAGTCCGGCGGCGTTGATGATCATAGCGATCATGAGCATGCGGCGGCGGCCGAAGCGGTCGGCGAAGGGGCCGACCCAGATGGCCCCGATCGCCATGCCGATGAGCCCGCCGCTGAGCAGCAGACCCAGCTGGGTCCCGGAGAGCTCGAGTGCTTCGCTGACGGGGTTGGCGGTGAAGGCCATGGCCTGCACGTCATAGCCGTCGAGACCCATGAGGGCAGTTGCAAGTGCCACGACAAACCACTGGTATCGGCTCATAGGTCGAGAGTCGATGGTCTCCCGGAGGCTGTACTGGGTCATGGGTTTCTCCTTCATACCGGCGAGTTCTCGTGTTTCAGCTCACAAGACTCGTTGGACGCTAGTCGGTGGTGACCCAAGGCACAATTGGATGCTGAACCTTCTGCCTCACTGTTCATTGAATGAGCAGACGCTTGACCAGGGGCGACGCAGGTGGGGCGCCGCCACGTACTCTTGCGACATGGCAAATTCGCCCAGTGGTGACGCGGTGCTGGACCGTGCGATGCGGCTGCTGGCAGTGCTGGAGACCCGACCCAGCCTTCCTGCCGGTGAGCTCATCGCGGCGGCGGGTCTTCCCAAGACCACGGGTTACCGTCTGGTGCGGCAGATGCGGAGCATGGGGCTGCTCGGCAGCTCCGCCTCCGGGGAGCTGGTGCTGGGTCGGCGACTCTGGGAGATCGCGCAGAGCGCCCCGATCAATCGCACGCTGCGCGCCGCCGCGCTTCCCTTCATGCATGATGTCAACGCGGTGGTGCGCCAGACCACCCAGCTGGCGGTCCTCGACGAGCAGGGGGTGCTCATCGTGGAGCGGCTTTCCCGCCATGGGGCGGTGGCCAACCCCGCCGAGGTGGCGACCACGATGCCCGCGCACCTGACCTCTATGGGGCATGTGCTGCTGGCCCATTCGCCCGCGCATGTGGTGGAGAACTGGTGGGCCGCGCGACAGGAGCTGATCACCCAGACGCGCCCGGAGCTGCGTCGAGAACTTGCCGAGGCGCGGGCCCGCGGTCACGCGTTGTTGGCCGGCGTGATCAACGAGGAGACCGCCGGGGTCTCGGTGCCGGTGCTCGACGCCAAGGGATATGCCATGGCCGCGCTGACCGTGGTGGTGCCGCGTGATTCGCCGGAGATCCCGCAGTTCCTGATGGCGCTGCAGACGGCGGGGCGTGGGATCAGCCGCGCGATCGAGGGCATGGAGCACTGAATGATGAGGGCTGAGCGACGGGACACCGAGCCATTCAATGGCAATGCTGTGGCGTGGGTCATTGCTGGACCGCACACTGGGTGAGAATCAGATCACACTTCGGCGCCTATGTGCTGCCGGACCCAGCAAGGAGCGAGAGTCCCATGGCCGAGAAGACCACGAACCCGGACGCCGCCGTGACCTCCCAGGCGGAGATCGATGCGGAGATCTCCGCCATCCACCAGGACTACCGGACTCAGCGCGACGCCGGAGGGGTCGAGGAGACCAACGCCCGGCTGAACTTTCCGCCCTACCGCAGCTCGCTGCTGCGCCACCCGACGAAGTCGCTGCATCACACCGACCCGGAGGATATCGAGCTGCACAGCCCGGCCTTCGGTCACCGCGACGTCTCGCCGCTCGAGGCCGATCTGACCATCCAGCACAATGGCGAGCCCATCGGAGAACGGATCATCGTGACCGGACGGGTCCTTGACGGCGATGGTCGACCCGTGGCCGGCCAGCTCGTGGAGGTCTGGCAGGCCAACGCCGCCGGACGATATATACATAAGCGCGACCAGCACCCCGCGCCGCTGGACCCGAACTTCACCGGGGCGGGGCGCGCCCTCACCGGGCCCAACGGAGAGTACAGCTTCACCACGATCAAACCCGCGCCGTATCCGTGGAAGAACCACCACAACGCGTGGCGCTCGGCGCATATCCACTTCTCACTCTTCGGCACCGACTTCACCCAGCGCATCGTGACCCAGATGTACTTCCCCGGGGACCCGATCTTCGATCTGGACCCGATCTACCAATCCATCACCGACCAGGCCGCCCGGGATCGCCTGGTCGCCACCTACGACCACTCGGTCTCCCAACATGAATGGAACACCGGCTACCGTTGGGACATCGTGCTCTCCGGGAGCAACCGCACCTGGGCCGAAGAGGAAGAGGAGCATTGAGCATGAAACTGACCCCAACCCCGGGCCAGACCGTGGGCCCCTTCTTCGCCTTCGGGCTGGCCTTCGCCGGCGGTGAAGACCTGGTGGACCGCACGCATCCGGATGCCGTGCGACTCCACGGCACCGTGTACGACGGCGACGGCGTGCCCGTCCCGGATGCCGTCGTGGAGCTCTGGCAGGCCGACCAGCATGGGGCCATCTCCCAGGAGCACGGTTCGCTGCACCGTGATGGCTACACCTTCACCGGGTGGGGCCGGGCGGCGGTGGATCCCAACGGTCATTACTCCTTCACCACAGTGGAGCCCGGCAGCACAGGAGCGGGCGTCGCCCCGTACTTCCTGCTGACGGTCTTCGCCCGCGGGCTCATGGATCGGCTGTTCACCCGCGCCTACCTCCCCGAACCCGTCGAGGCGGGGGACCAGGACCGACTGCTGAGCTCCGTGCCTGAAGAGCGCCGCGGGACCCTTCTGGCCACCCGCGACTCCGACGGTGGCCTGCGCTTCGACATCCATCTGCAGGGAGCTCTCGAGACCGTCTTCCTGACCTATCCCAACACCCCGCAATTCACCGGCCCGCTGGGCTGACCGACAGGAGCGTGCCCCCAGTCATGACCGGACCCTTCGGACTCCTCGCCCCTGTATGGGCCGGCACTTCGACCGCGCAGCTGATGTCCGAGGACGCTGTCCTGAAGGCGATGCTGCGTGTGGAGGCCGCCTGGGCGCAGATCCTGGTCGAGGCCGGTGAAGCCGAGCCCGCCAGCGCGGCGGCCATCCAGCGAATCAGCGACGCTCCGGCGCGCGCCGGCCTGAGCACACAGGAGATCGCCGCATCCAGTCCCGGCGGGGGCAACCCGGTGATCCCGATGCTTGCCGCCGTCCGCGCCCTGCTGAAGCAGCGGGGCGACTCCGATGCTGCGCTGCACCGCGGCGCCACCAGCCAGGACATCCTGGACACGGCACTCATGCTCCTGGTCCATGAGGCCGTCCGGGGCGTCGGCAGGGATCTGCGCCGCGCCGGAGACGCGCTGAGCAGGCTCAGCCAGGAGCACCGCGAGACGCTGTGTGTGGCGCGCTCACTCACCCAGCATGCCCTCCCCACCAGCTTCGGGCTGCGCGCCGCGGGATGGCTCGACGGACTGACTCTCTCCCTGCAGCGTCTGGAGAGTGCAGCTGAGCGGCTGCCGCTGCAGTGGGGCGGCGCCGCCGGCACCCAGGCCTCCCTGCAGGACGCGTTCGGCGACGAAAAGACCAGTGCGATGACTGCGGCCCTGGCCGCCCGCCTGGGTCTGGCGCCCATGCGCCGGCCTTGGCATACCCAGCGCCAGGCCATCCTGGAGATCTGCTCCGCCCTGGCCGGAGTGTTGGCGCAGCTGGGCAAGGCGGCAGGGGACGTGTTGACCCTGCAGCGGCCCGAGATCGCCGAAGTGCGCGAACCCCAGGCGGCTGGTCGTGGCGGATCCTCAGCCATGCCGCAGAAGCAGAACCCGGTGCTCTCCACCCTGATCCGTTCGGCGGCGCTCGCGGGCCCCGGTCAGCTGAGCACGGTGTACGCCGCAGCCACGGCTGCCGAGGACGAGCGGCCGGCCGGCGGCTGGCACGCCGAGTGGCCCAGCCTCACCGAACTCGTGCGACTCACCGGCGGCGCGTCGGCCCGGGCGGCCGAACTGTTCGAGGGACTCCAGGTGCGCCCCGAGTCTATGCGGAGGAACCTTGCCCTCAGCGGCGACGCGGTCCTCAGCGAGCGTGTGCTCGCACGGCTGAGCGGCACCTTCCCCGGCGGAAAAGAGGCCCTTCAGCAGCTGCTCAAGCGCAGCGCCGTCGACGGTCTGCCCCTGCGCAGCCTGCTCCAAAAGCAGCTTCAGGCTCACGAACTGAGCACCGACGGGCTGGACCAGCTGCTGGACCCCACGGGGTATCTTGGCCGTGCCCACGAGTTCATCGCCACCGCCGTCGCAGATTTTCGCGAGGTCTCCGGCGCAGCCGAGACCCACGCGCCAGCAGAAGGAGCCGCCGACCATGTCTGAACCAGTCCTCACTCTCACCCCGCAGCTGCTCACCGGTTCGCCGGAGGATCTGCGCACCGGCAGCCGTCCCGTGCTCGTGCTCGGTCCATCCCTGGGCACCAGTGTCTCGGTCCTCTGGGGCTCGACCCTGCCGCACCTCGAGGAGCGATTCACCGTGATCGGCTGGGACCTGCCCGGACACGGAGACGCGGCGCCGTTCACCGAGCGGTTCGAGATCTCCGACATCGCTGACGCGGTCGAGTCGCTCGTGGCCGATCTCCACGCCACTCACGGCCTGCCGGAGCACCTCCCGGTCTACGCGGCCGGGGTCTCCATCGCCGGCACCGTGAGCCTGATGCTGTCCCTGCGACCCAGCACGAGGTTCACTCGACTGGTGGCGCTGTGCACCGCGGCGAAGATCGGTGATCCCCAGATGTGGGCCGAGCGGGCGGAGCTGGTCAGCCGTGCGGGCACCCCCACGATGGTCGAGGGCTCGGCGCAGCGGTGGTTCGCGCCGGGGTTCATGGCGAAGAATCCCGCTATGGTCACTTCGCTGCTGAACTCGCTGCAGCATACGGACCGGCATTCCTACGCCCAGGCCTGCCGCGCACTCGGACGCTATGACCTCACGGCTGAGTTGGACGGGATCGCCCGCCCGCTGCTGGTGATCAGCGGGGCCGAGGATCCGGTGGCTCCGCCGTCCGCGGTCCAGGACATCGCCGGCGCCGGCCTGGCCACCACCGCCGTGCTCGACGGCGTGGCGCACCAGGCCCCCGCCGAAGCCCCCGAAGCCACCGCCAGCCTGCTCAAGGAGTTCCTGCATGACTGAATCGACCTATGACAAGGGCATGAAGGTGCGCCGCGAAGTGCTCTCGGACGCCCATGTGGACCGGGCGGAGGCGAAGAAGGACGCGTTCACCGAGGACTTCCAGGAGCTCATCACGAACTACGCCTGGGGCAGCATCTGGACCCGACCAGGTCTGAACCGCACCACCCGCTCGGCGATCACGCTCACGGCGCTCATCGCCGGAGGCTACTGGGAAGAGCTGGAGATGCACATCCGCGCCGCGCTGCGCAATGGACTGTCTGAGGAGGAGATCAAAGAGGTCTTCCTCCAGTCTGCGATCTACTGCTCAGTGCCCGCCGCGAACACGGCGTTCAGCATCGGTCGCCGCGTGCTCGAGGAGGAGCGCTCCGCCTCAGAGGAACGCCCAGCCTCATGAGAAACGCTGCGCCTCGGGAGCAGAAGGAGCGTCCCGCGGCTCAGGGCCGCTCCATGCAGCCGCTCAGCGCCGGGCCATATAGACGGAGAAGGCCTTCGCCAGCAGCGGGTTGACCGGGTAGTCCCACTCGCCGAGCGTCTGGACCACATCTGCGCCCATCGTGGTCTTGAAGCGGGTCAGTCCCGCCAACGGGTACTCGGGGTCCAGCGAGGGGCTGAGCCCGCCCAGGTCATACCACTGGCAGCCGGCCTCCAGGGAGTCCTCGATCTGGCGCAGCTGCAGCGCCCGCGGGGCATAGCGCTTGCGCTCTTCCCCGGAGGAGGCGCCATAGACGTACCAGGCGAACTTACCCTGCCGCACGTAGATGGCGGCGGCGAGGAGCTGATCCTCGAAGTGCGCGAGGTAGAGCGTGCACTGGCTCAGGGGGGAGGCGTTGAGCTCCCGGTGCATGTTCTGGAAGTAGGAGAGCGGCCGGCCGGTGAAGCCGTCCCGCTCAGCGGTTTCGGTGTAGAGCTTCTGCCAGGCGGGGAGGTCTGACTCGTCGCCCACGCTGATGCTCAGCTCGGAGCGGGTGGACTTCTTGGTCTGTCGACGCGAGGACTGATCCATCCGTGCCAGGACCTCATCGATCGACAGGGGCTCTCCCTGCTCGTCGGTCAGCGGGATGCGGGCCTGGTACTGGGGCTGCCCGGCCTCGAAGTCGGTGCTCGGAGCGGGTGGCTGGAAGCCGAGCTCGCGGAGCTGCTGCTGCCAGGTCTCGGTCTGGGTGGATCCCACCGTGCTGGATCCGGCGGCCACCGATCCGGGCACCCCGGTGTCCAGGGGTGTGAGCTCCGCGATGCTGGTGTTCTCCCCGGCGGCGAGCGCCCGTCGGACCTCCTTCGCCTCCCAGCGGCGCAGCACTCCGGGCAGCCCCACGCGGATCAGGAACGCCCCGGAGGACTTCAGGTGATCGATCAGCGGCGGAAGGATGCGGTGCAGGTCGGCGGTGCCGGACTCCATCACCGGACCCTCGGCCATATAAGCGAGTCCCTTGCCGCCCAGCACCGGCACGGCGGCCGGGATCGGAAGACGACGGAAGAGCACCAGAGTGGCGGCCACCGGCGACGCATCGGCGGGGGCCGACGGGTCGAAGACGCCGAGGCTCTGTGACTCCCACTCCCGCTTCACCTCAGGCCATCGCGGATTCTGCAGGAAGGACGACAGGGCCTGATCAGCCAGGAAGCGCGTGTGCTCCTCCACGCTGATCGGGCGAACGTCGTACGGAGCGGCAGCGCCGGAATCTGTTTGCTCAATCACCACCCCAGCGTACCGTCTGCGCCGTGGGCTGAGGGGTTTGCACTCACCAGGGGAGAGTGCTAAAAATTGACTAGCACTCTCGTGTCGAGACTGCTAGAGGAACCTGAGCAGGTGAGGCCACACAGATGTTCCCGGTGACGCGGGAACGGCCGTCCGTCGCGGGCACCTGGAATGGTTCGACCCAGCAGACGCGAACACGTCTGACAGTCACACACCACGGCTTGAGACAAGCCGAGTCCAGGAAGGACACGCGCCACTATGGCAAAGACTATTGCATTCGATGAAGAGGCCCGCCGCGGCCTCGAGCGCGGACTGAACGTCCTCGCCGATGCCGTCAAGGTCACCTTGGGTCCCCGCGGCCGCAACGTCGTGCTGGAGAAGTCCTGGGGAGCCCCCACGATCACCAACGACGGCGTCTCCATCGCCAAGGAGATCGAGCTGGACGACCCCTACGAGAAGATCGGCGCCGAGCTGGTCAAGGAGGTCGCCAAGAAGACCGACGACGTCGCAGGCGATGGCACCACCACCGCCACCGTCCTCGCCCAGGCCCTGGTCAAAGAGGGTCTGCGCAATGTCGCCGCAGGCGCTGATCCGATGGCGCTCAAGCGCGGCATCGACAAGGCCGTCGAGTCCGTCACCGCCGAGCTGTTCAAGTCCGCCAAGGAGATCGAGACCACGGAGCAGATCGCTGCCACCGCATCGATCTCTGCCGCTGATCCGCAGATCGGCGCGCTGATCGCTCAGGCGCTGGACAAGGTCGGCAAGGAAGGTGTCATCACCGTCGAGGAGTCCAACACCTTCGGTCTTGAGCTTGAGCTCACCGAGGGCATGCGCTTCGACAAGGGCTACCTCTCGGGCTACTTCGTCACCGACGCCGAACGTCAGGAAGCGGTCCTGGAGGACCCCTACATCCTGATCGCCAACTCCAAGATCTCCTCGGTCAAGGACGTCATCGGCGTTCTTGAGCAGGTCATGCAGTCCGGCAAGCCGCTGCTGGTCATCGCTGAGGATCTCGAGGGTGAAGCCCTCGCCGCACTGGTGGTCAACAAGCTCAAGGGCACCTTCAAGTCCGTGGCCGTGAAGGCACCGGGCTTCGGTGACCGCCGCAAGGCCATGCTGGCCGACATCGCCATCCTCACCGGTGGTCAGGTCATCGCCGAAGAGGTCGGCCTGAAGCTGGAGAACACCACGCTGGAGCTGCTGGGCACTGCCCGCAAGGTCGTCGTCACCAAGGACGAGACCACCATCGTCGAAGGTGCGGGCGACGCCGACGAGATCGCCGGACGCGTGGCCCAGATCAAGGCCGAGATCGAGAACACCGACTCGGACTACGACCGTGAGAAGCTGCAGGAGCGCCTGGCGAAGCTGGCCGGCGGCGTGGCCGTCATCAAGGCCGGCGCCGCCACCGAGGTCGAGCTCAAGGAGCGCAAGCACCGCATCGAAGATGCAGTGCGCAACGCCAAGGCAGCTGTGGATGAGGGCATCGTCGCCGGCGGCGGCGTGGCGCTGATCCAGGCCGGTGCGCGCGCCTTCGCCTCGCTGGAGCTCACCGGCGATGAGGCCACGGGTGCCAACATCGTGAAGTTCGCGGTGGAAGCACCGCTGAAGCAGATCGCCATCAACGCCGGCATGGAAGCCGGCGTCGTCGCCGAGAAGGTTCGCGGTCTGCCCGATGGTCATGGTCTCAACGCCGCCACCGGCGTCTACGAGAACCTGCTCGAAGCCGGGGTCAACGATCCGGTGAAGGTGACCCGCTCTGCGCTGCAGAACGCCGCCTCCATCGCTTCGCTGTTCCTCACCACCGAGGCAGTCGTCGCCAACAAGCCGGAGAAGCACTCCGCCGGCGCAGGCGCCGAAGGCATGGATCCCATGGGTGGCATGGGCGGCATGATGTGATCATCTGATCACCTCGCCCCGGGCCAGCCCCGTTGAAGACCCCGTCGCAGACTCAGTCTGCGGCGGGGTCTTCTGCTGTGCCCGGCTCAGCGACCGAACATGGCGGTGTTCGCCGATTCCGTCTCCTCATACTGAGTCGACGCCGCGGTCATCGCCTGCCGCACACTGGCCAGTGACTGCTCCACCTGGGCCTGCGTGGAGCGCCACTGGGTCAGCACGTCCTGGAAGGCCATGGACGCTGAGCCCTTCCATGAATCCTGCAGCTGGCGCAGCTGGGATTCCATCGAGCTGACATCTGTCTGGATCCGGCTCAGCGTGGCCTCCACGGTCTGACTCTTCGCCAGCAGCTCCGCGGTGTCGATCTGAAGGATCGCCATATCTCTCTCCTTGCCCGGCCGGGCGCGCCCGGCGCTGGTCGGCGGTTCAGGCGGGGCCTGCTGCCCAGCCCTGATGCGGAGACTAGCCAGCCTGGGTCATCGGCGGGCCGCCGACGGGTTCGAGTGTGGAGAAGTGCGGCGAGGTGCCGGGAAGGGTGTGGCCTGGGGAAGAGCTGGATGCCGCGGCCTCACTCGGAGGCGTGGTGCTCCCGGGCTGCGGCACGGAGCTGGTCAAGCTCCTCGTCGTCGATGTCTGTCTCGTGGTCGCTCTGATCATCGGGGGCGACCATCGGCAGCCGCAGCGTCATGGTTGCGCCGCCGCCCTGCGTGGTGCTGTGGCGCACCGTGCCGTTATGCTGCGCGGCGATGGCGGCGCAGATGGCCAGGCCCAGCCCGGTGCCTCCGGTCTCCCGCTGACGGGAATTGTCGGCCCGGAAGAAGCGATCAAAGATCTTCGCCGCGTCCTCCTCGGCAATCCCTTCGCCGTGATCGCGGACCTCCAGGACCGCTTCGGTGGCGCCGTCCTCGCGGGTCTGCGTGCCCACGGCGAGCTCCAGCGGAGTCCCCTCAGGGGTGTAGCGCATGGCGTTGGTGACCAGGTTGGTGACGATCTGGCGGATCCGACCCTCGTCTCCGAGGGCCGGTGCCGGAGTGTCATCGGCGAGCCCGATGACCCGGGTGGTGCGATCCGGGGCGTTGACCGCCAGGTCCATGATCGCGTCGTGAGCGATCAGGTTCAGATCCAGCGGCGCCTGCTGCATGGGGCGTTGTTCATCGAGGCGAGCGAGTGTGAGCATGTCTTCGACCAGCTGGCCCATGCGCTTGGCCTCGGACTCGATCCGGCCCATGGCCATGCCGACCGCCTCCGGGTTGTCGCTGACTCCGCCCTGTCGATACAGCTCGGAGAATCCACGGATGGTCACCAGCGGGGTGCGCAGCTCGTGTGAGGCATCCTGGATGAAGCGCCGCATGTTCTCCTCCGAGGCGCTCTTGGCCTGGAAGGCGGCCTCGATGTGTTCGAGCATCACGTTCAGCGAGCGGGAGAGCCGCCCGATCTCCGTCTCGGGGGGAGCGGTGGTCTCCACCCGCTGGGAGAAGTCCCCTCCGGCGATGACAGCAGCAGTCTTCTCCACGTGGAACAGTGACCGGAAGGCCCGGGTGACCAGGGCGTAGGCAATGGTGGATGCGCCGAGGGTGGCCAGCAGGCCGATGGTGGCGACCAGGAAGGTCGCCCGCTCCACCGAAGTCTCCACCGGCTCCAGCGGCAGGCCGACGGCGAGCGAGTCCTCCCCGTTCTCCAGCGGTATGACGTGCACCCGCCAGCCGCGGGAGCCCGGCTCCGTGCCGGCGACGTCGAGATGCTCCCCGGCCTGCCAGAACTCGACGACCTCCTCGAAGGTCATGTTCGGGATCTCGGGGATGTCCCCGCCGTAGGTGGCTGCGTGAGTCGAGTTGGCCTGGAGCAGCTCTCCCTCGGAGTTCATCAGGATTCCGTAGAAGCGGAAGATGGACTGGCTGTCTCCGATCTCCGGAGCGCTGCGCCGGGTCAGATACATCGACACGCTGTTCGCATTGGCCGTGATGTCCTCGTCGAGGTTGCGCAGAAGCTCCTGGCGGAACAGCGAGGCGGAGACGAAGGTGGTCACGAAGAGGGTGAGCACCAGCAGCCCGGACATGATCAGCACCAGCTGCGTGCGCAGCGAGGCCCTGCGCCAGGTCTGGGTCAGGGAATGGATCGGACGCATACGACGACCTTACGTGCCGCTGGGAAGTTCAGGCGTGGCGGGAAGAAGCCCGCAGCGGACCTACAGCCCCTGCGATCGCTGGCGACGCTCCCAGGTCTGCAGCACGTAGCCCACGCCGCGCTTGGTCTGGATCATCGGGGCGCCCTCGGAGCCCGATTCGATCTTGCGCCGCAGGTAGGAGATATAGGACTCCACGATGGAGGCGTCTCCGTTGAAGTTGTACTCCCAGACGTGATCCAGGATCTGCTGCTTGGAGAGCACCCGGTTGGGGTTCATCATCAGGTAGCGCAGGAGCTTGAACTCGGTGGGGGAGAGCTCCACCATCTCGCCGCCGCGACGGACCTCATGGGCGTCGTCGTCGAGCTCGAGATTGTCCACCACGATGACGGCGTCCTCGTCCTCGAACGGGGCGGTGCGGCGCAGCACTGCGCGGATGCGGGCCACGACTTCATCCAGGGAGAACGGCTTGGTGACATAGTCGTCGCCACCCACGGTCAGTCCGGTGATCTTGTCGTCGGTGTCATCGCGTGCGGTGAGGAAGAGCACCGGGAAGTGCTTGCCCGCGGCGCGCAGCCGACGGGTGACGGTGAAGCCGTCCATATCGGGCAGCATCACGTCGAGCACCGCCAGATCAGGCTGGAACGTCTCCGCGGTCTCCAGCGCCTCGCGGCCATTTCCGGCCGCAGCGACCTCGAAACCGGCGAAGCGCAGCGAGGTGGCGAGCAGTTCGCGGATGTTGGGCTCGTCATCGACGACGAGCAGCTTGGCTTCAGGAGTCTTATCAGTCACTGGGCCAGTTTCCCTCTTGTTTCTGGGAGATTGCTGGACATATCCTGTCTGCAGCGTGGTGTCCGTCTGATCTCAACCGCTGCCGCCCATGCGCCGCTGCCGCGGATGCGCCGACGCCCCCGATACAGGCGCTGCGTCAGACGATGTCTTCCGCGTCCAGGATCGAGTAGCCGTAGCCCTGCTCGGAGAGGAACCGCTGCCGCCGCGCGGCGTACTCCATGTCCACGGTGTCCCGGGTGACCACGGAGTAAAAGTGCGCGCGCTTGGGATCTTCTCCCTCGGCAGTCTCGCCGGGCCGCAGCAGGCGGCCCAGTCGTTGAGCCTCCTCCTGCCGGGAGCCGAAGGTCCCGGAGACCTGGATCGCGACCGAGGCCTGGGGCAGGTCGATGGAGAAGTTGGCGATCTTGGAGACCACCAGCACTTCAAGCTCTCCCGCGCGGAAGGCATCGAACTGCTTCTGCCGCGCGGCGACCGAGGCTGAGCCGGTCAGCACCGGGGCCCCAGCTGTTCGCCGAGGCGCTCGAGCTGCTCGACGAACTGACCGATCACCAGCACCTGCTCGCCGAGATAGCGGTGCCTGTTCACCAATCGCGCCACGACGTCGTCCTTGACCTCGGCGCCGGCGGCGATGCGGTGGCGCTCCTTGTCCGGAGCCGCGGCGTAGTCCATGCGCAGCCCACGCGGAAGGTCGGTGCGGACCTCGATGCAGGTCGCCGGCGCGATCCATCCCTGCGCCTCCATCTGCTTCCAGGGCGTGTCATAGCGCTTGGGCCCGATCAGCGAGAAGACCTCGCGTTCGCGCCCGTCCTCGCGGATCAGCGTGGCTGTCAGTCCCAGCCGGCGGCGGGCCTGCAGATCGGCGGTCATCCGGAAGATCGGGGCGGGCAGGAGATGGACCTCGTCGTAGATGATCAGCCCCCAGTCATGCCCGTTGAGCAGCTCCAGGTGCGTGAAGAGCTCGTTCTTGCGCGAGGCCAGCACCTGGTAGGTCGCGATGGTGACCGGACGGACCTCCTTGCGTGCCCCGGAGTACTCGCCGATCTCCTCCTCGGTCAGCGAGGTGCGCTTGATCAGCTCTGCCTTCCACTGCCGGGCCGAGACCGTGGAGTTGACCAGGATCAGCGTGATGGTTCCGGAGGTCGCCATGGCCGCAGCACCGACCAGGGTCTTCCCCGCCCCGCAGGGCAGCACCACCACTCCGGAGCCGGCCTGCCAGAAGTTGTCCACGGCCTCCTGCTGATACCCGCGCAGCGCCCAGCCGTCCTGGCGCAGTTCGATCGGGTGTGCGGTGCCGTCCACGAACCCGGCGAGATCCTCCGCCGGCCAGCCCAGCCGCAGCAGCTGCTGCTTGAGCTCCCCGCGGGCCTGGCCGTGCACGGCGACGGTGGTGTCGTCGATCTGGGGTCCGAGCAGCGAGGTCAGCGTCTTGGCGTGGAGCACCTCGCTGAGGATCCCCTCCTCCTGGCTGCGCAGCACCAGGCCATGGACCGGGTCCTTCTCCAGGCGCAGCCGCCCGTAGCGGCTCATCGTCTCGGCGATGTCCACCAGCAGCGAATGCGGGACGGGGAAGCGTGAGTGGTTCAGCAGGGTGTCGACCACATACTCGGCGTCGAACCCGGCGGCCCTCGCATTCCAGAGCCCCAGCGGGGTGATGCGGTAGGTATGGATGTGCTCCGGCGCGCGCTCCAGGTCCGCGAAGGCGGCCACGGCACGGCGGGCCGCGTCGGCCTGCGGGTGATCGACCTCCAGCAGGACGGTCTTGTCCGACTGGACGATCAGCGGTCCATCAGTCATCTGTCTCCTTCGTGGCGGTGATGCACGTCTGACTCTTCCACGGCGGCGATGCGGTGCAGCATCACGACGGCCTCGCCCTCATCCTCACGCACCCGAATGCGGACCCTTCCGGCGTTCATGCCGGTGGGCACTCCCGTCACGTGGTGGGTGCTGCCCTGCGGGGACACGCGGGTCAGCGTCACGGAGCGCCGGCCGGCGAGCGCTGAGCGCAGCGTGCCGATCACATCTGAGGCCACCGAAGAGTCCGACGACGGCGCGGCCAGCCCCGCACGGCGAAGCGCGGCCGCCGCGGCGGCAACCTCCTCGGCGTCGGGGGCGCGCTGATGCGGGCTGGTGACCCTGGAGTGCTCCCAGGGGGAGGCCTCCAGGGTCCAGGAGGCCGTGTGTTCAGGGGAGGAGCCGAGCATCGGCGCCCCGGAGTCTCTGCTCTGCGTCGGTGCCGAGTTCGCGGTGCGGGCACTGTTGAACCCGGCCATGGTCAGCGCCTGTTCGAGCGCGGCGGGACCGACCTCGCAGACCAGCACATCCTCGCCGAGAACGTGGAGACCGAGTCCGCTCAGTTCCGGGTGCTGCATCAGGGCATCGCGCTGCTCGGCGTCGGTCACCCTCAGCCAGGCACCGGCCGGGGCGATCTGCACGCCGCGCCAGCTGCGCGCAGCATCGGTGATCTGCGTGCTCAGCGAGCTCGGCAGGGGGGTCAGGCTGTGCGTCTGCAACCAGGAGAGCATGGATGCCGCGCTCCAGCCGCGGGCAAGTCCGCGGTGCAGCGATTCCGTGCTGAAGCGGAAGGTGGGCACGGCTCCGTGACCCTCACGCTGGGCGAAGTCGCTCAACGCCGTCGCACTCGGCGCCGAAAGTGAGCCCGTGGCGATGGCGGTCAGGTCAGACTGCACCAGGATGGTGTCCACCTGGGAGGGGAGCGAGCGGCCCAGCTGCAGTGCGAGATGTGCCAGGCCCGCCGCCCAGGGCGTGCCCGAGGCTGCACCTTCCGAAGCCTCGGCAGATGACCCGGAGTCGAGCAGCGCCAGGCCGGTGGTGCTCAGCGTGCCCACTGCGAAGAGCCCGAGCCGCTCCGCCTCGCGCACCAGCCACGGCAGCAGATGTCCGACCCGTGCCCGGAGCAGCGGCCGGTCCCAGCCAAGGCGCTGAAGCAGGGTCCCGCGGAGGGCATCGGCGCCGGGGAGGTCATCCTCAGGCAGGTTCAGGACATAGAGCTGCCTTCGCGGAGCGGCGGCATCAGGAATGAGGTCACGCGCGGTCTGCAGCAGCACCCGGCGCAGCGCCTCGGCGTCCCCGCGCTGACGGTCCAGGGCCAGCGTCGGCGCGATCCTGCTGGTGGGATGGGGGCCGCGCAGCAGCATCGGCGCTCGCGGAGCGATCAGCCACCCGGAGACCAGCAGCTGATGCTGGTGTTCGCGGGCCGCAGTGCTCCATTGCTCAGCGAGTCTGCCCGGCGCCCACGCCTGGGAGTCGTTGAGCTCAATCAGCCCGCAGCTGGCCGTCAGCTCCAGCAGCCAGCCGATCTCGCCCACGCTCGCGTCCGATCCGACCGAGGCACCCAGGCCCGGCTCGAAGGCACCGCCGCGGGCGCCGGGGGCGGCCCCCCACCGGGTGGACTGCGCCACGATGCGGCGCAGCTCCCGCATCCCCACTCCTCCCGTGCGCAGGGTGGCCGCGGGGGAGTGGTCGAGCAGGCCGAGCAGCTCTGCGACGTCGTCCAAGAGGTCCGAGATCACCGAGAGCGAGGCGTTCTCGACCATCGCCGCCGAAACAGTGTCGGTTCCCTGCACCGGGGGATCCAGCTGGAGCAGGGCGGGAAGCTGCGGAAGTTGGGCCTGAAGCGAGTCCAGAATGTGCGGCATCCGCGCCGGGGTCTCCCAGGTGGACGGAGTCGTCGAGGGTTCTTCTGCGGCGAAGATCAGACCGGCCGTCTCCAACGAGGCGGCGGTCTCGGGGTCCACCTCGGAGGCCGGCGTCGGGGTCTGCGCAGCGGCGTCGCGGGTCAGCGTGCTGAGCAGGCGCAGCGCGGGGGCGTCGAGTCGCTGCAGGTGTGCACGGATGGAGGTCTCGGAACTCATCCGGATCGCCAGCACGGTGAGGTCCCCGGGAGCCTGGTGCAGCAGATCCGGGCGGACTGAGAGCAGGCGTGCGAGTTGGTCCTCGTCCCAGCGGGAGAGGCGATCAAGCAGGGATTCCAGGTTCAGCAGCGTCACTTCAGCCGAGGCCGCGGCGACGGCGCCCTGCCGAGAGCATCAGGTGCGCCAGCATCAGCACGAAGCCGAGCGGCAGCCCCCAGAGGCCGACGGCGTAGACCGCGGGATGAGGTTGGGTCTGCAGGAAATACATCACCAGGATGGCCGCCAGGGCGAGGCCGGAGAGGCCGGCCACCACCGTGCCGGACCACAGCAGCGCAGCTGACGCGCGGGAGGCGGCGCGCGGGCTCTCACCGCTCAGGGAGGCGCTGGTGGAAGTGGACATGGGTCGATTCTAGCGCGCGGGTTCTGGCTCGGGCGCCGACGGCGGTACTCTGGAGGCCTTGATCATCAGTACCCATCTCCAACGATTCATGAGGTAAGAGCACCGTGCCAACCGGGAAAGTGAAGTGGTTCGACGCCGAGAAGGGCTTCGGCTTCCTGACGTCAGATGACGGTCAGGAAGTGTTCCTGCACTCCTCCGCCCTGCCCGCGGGAGTTCCCAGCGTCAAGGCCGGTGCGCGCATGGAGTACGGCATCGCCGATGGCCGTCGCGGAAAGCAGGCGCTGTCTGTTCGTCTCCTCGAAGAGGCGCCCTCGGTGGCCCGGGCCTCGCGCAAGCCCGCCGAGGAGATGGCGGAGCTTGTTCAGGACCTGGTGAACGTGCTGGACAACTCCACCGGCCAGCTGCGCAACGGCCACTACCCGCAGACGGCCCAGTCCAAGAAGATCGCCGCCATGCTGCGCCGTGTGGCCGACGAGTTTGATGCCTGATGATGACTGAGCCCACCACCACCGAGTCCAACGCCGCCGAGCCCACCACCACCGAGTCCAACGCCGCCGAGCCCTCCACCACCGAGCCCGTCACCGCCGCGCCTGCTGCACGGCCACGTCGGCCCGCGAAGCCCAAGGCCGATCCGACCCTGGCGGAAGCTGTCGACTTCGCCCGCGCGGCGCTCGCTGAGATCACCGACGTTTCGCAGATCGGCGCGCACCTGAGCGTCAGCGCCGAGGCCGATCGCCTGCTCACTCACCGTTTCGCCGCAGACAAGCCCGGCTACCGCGGCTGGGAGTGGTTCGTCACCGTGGCGCGCGCTCCGCGCTCCAAGACGGTCACCGTCTGCGAGCTGGGGCTGCTCCCCGGTGAAGACGCTCTCATCGCACCGGAGTGGGTGCCCTGGCTCGAGCGCATGAACGACGAGGAGAAGGAAGCTCATCGGGTGGAGCAGGCGGAGTCCGGCGAGGACTGAGCCTCCGGTCGTCTCGACCGGGTCGATCCAGCAGTCGGTCGTATCGGCCGGTTCGACCCGCCCCCCGTCCCGCTAGACCTCGGCTCAGCGAGCCAGCACGTGGTCGATGCAGGTGAGCAGCCGCGTGATGTCCTCCGGGTCGATGGAGGTGAAGGTGGCGATCCGCAGCTGATTGCGGCCAAGCTTCCGGTAGGGCTCGACATCGACGATGCCGTTGGATCGGAGTGTCTTGGCGAGATCGGCGGCGTCGATCTCTTCGGCGAAGTCCACCGTGGTGATCACGTTCGAGCGTTCGGCCGGGTCGGCGACGAAGGGCTGGGCCAGCTCATGGGCCTCCGCCCAGGCATACACCCGTCCCGCAGAATCCGCCGTGCGCGCCGCAGCGAAGTCCATGCCGCCGTTGCCATTGAGCCAGCGGACCTGCTCATTGAGCGTGATCAGCGTGGCCAGTGCAGGAGTGTTGTAAGTCTGGTTCTTCCGGGAGTTCTCGATCGCGGTGGTCAGCTGCAGGAAATCCGGCACCCAGCGCTCGGCCTCGAGCTGCTCCGCCCGTTCGATGGCGGCCGGGGACATCATCGCCAGCCACAGGCCGCCGTCGGAGGCGAAGTTCTTCTGCGGGCCGAAGTAATAGGCGTCGGTCTCGGTGACGTCCACGGCGAGTCCACCGGCGGCCGAGGTGCCATCGATCAGCACCAGTGCACCCTCGTCAGCTCCTGGAACTCGCCTCACCGGCGCGGCCACGCCGGTGGAGGTCTCGTTGTGCGGCCACGCGTAGGCGTCCACACCAGCTTCGGCTGCCGGGCTCGGCAGCGTTCCCGGTTCCGCGCTGAGGATGCTGGAACGCTCGAGGAAGGGTGCCTTGTCGGTCGCCTGGGCGAACTTGGAGCCGAACTCGCCGAAGGCGAGATGCTGAGCCTTCCGCTGGACCAGGCCGAACGAGGCGATGTCCCAGAATGCGGTGGAGCCGCCGACGCCGAGGATCAGTTCGTACCCTTCCGGAGCGCCGAAGAACTGATGCAGTCCCTCACGGACCTCTGCGACCAGGTTCTTCACAGGGGCCTGTCGGTGAGAGGTCCCCAGCAGATTCATCCCCGCCGCGGAGAGAGCCTCGATCTGAGCTGGTCGTACTTTCGAGGGTCCGGCGCCGAAGCGGCCGTCCTGGGGCAGCATGTCGCGGGGGATGGTGATGTGCTGCTCAGACATGGAGACTCCTCTATAGGGCTGGGTTGCTGGTGTCGATCGGACGGGAGGCCCGGGGCTTCGTTGGTCGGGCGGGCACAACCGGTTCAGCACCATTGCCGGAGCGCTCAGGTGCCGATCTATGCTGTACAGCAGCTGCTTCCACCAGGACGAACAGCGCCGGGCTCAGGTTACCAAGGCGCGGCGCAGGAGAGAGAGTCATACGTGACCGATCTGATCGACACCACCGAGATGTATCTGCGCACCATCCTCGATCTCGAGGAGGAGGAGATCGTCCCGCTGCGAGCCAGGATTGCAGAGCGCCTCGAGCATTCAGGGCCCACGGTGTCCCAGACCGTTGCACGCATGGAACGAGACGGTCTGCTCGTGCTCACCAGCGACCGACGACTCCAGCTGACGGACTCGGGACGGGGGCTTGCCGTGCAGGTGATGCGCAAGCACCGGCTGGCTGAACGGCTGCTCTCCGATGTCATCGGCCTGGAATGGCCCTACATCCATGAAGAGGCCTGCCGCTGGGAACACGTGATGAGTGAGCGGGTGGAGCGTCGACTCGTCGAGATTCTGCAGTCCCCGGTCGAATCGCCCTACGGCAACCCGATCCCCGGTCTGGAGGAGCTCGGTGTGGTGCCCCCGACGGCCCAGTCTGCTCCCACGAGGATCACGCTGCGACAGGCGGCCGAAGCCGACCCCGGCGGAACCTCGGGGGCCCAGTGGCAGGTGAAGCGTCTCGCTGAATCCATCCAGATGGAGCCTGAAGTGCTCGAGCAGCTTCTCGACGCGGGCCTGCGCCCGGGCGGGGCTCTGCGACTGCGAGGGCTGAACCAGGCCCACGTGATGCTCGAGGTGGCACCCGATGCGGAAGCGCCCTTCGAGGTGGAGCTTCCGCTGGAGGTCGCCCAGCACATCTTCGTGGCTGAGTCCCTCGCCAGCTGAGCACCTCGCCGGCTGGGTGCGCTGAATGAGCCCTGATTGCGGGGATGTCACGGTCAATAGCGAAGAAGATCACAAAGATATCGGGCCGCCGTGATCTTTCCCGAGATCCGCGGTGAATTGTTCGAAGCAGCTCTGATCAGCTGGTTTAGCGTGATTCCGGGAGATCGGCGGGTGCTCACGGGGTCACACGGGAACCTCAACGGCAGGCCTTTTTCCACTGACCGTGACCTGAGCGTGACAATTTTATCGATCTGTTATACCGTCGTACTCGTGCCTGCGGCTGCTGTCCGATGCCGCAAGCTCCTCCAGTCAGATCTCCTCCTGCCGCTGACCGGGGCCGTTCGAAAAAACTACCGCTAGGCAGGGTGCGGGACATCGCGGTCAATCTAGACCTGAAGATGGCGAGCTTCCCGGCTCGCACTTCACGAAGGCAGTCCCGCAACTTACAGGGAGAGGTTTCCAAGAAGTGACTGACAACATGACTTTCGTCTCACGCCGTGACCGGCGCCGCCAGGCCAAGCCTTCACTGGCTCAGGCTGTGGCATCCAACGCCGGCACCGTGGGACGAGGCGCCGCGGTTGCCGTGGCAGCTTCGGGCCTGGTGATCACCTCCGGAGTCGCCGCCAATGCATCCACCACCGTGGAGACCCCCGAGGTCACCACCCTCGAGGTGGCAGCCTCCGGTCTCAGCGTGGAGCGCGCCAGCAACACCTCATCGGTTGCCGTGACGGCCTCCCGTGAGGTCGAGCTCTCCTTCGACCGCCCGGTGGTCACCTCCACTCCCGCGCCGGAGCCCGAGCCGGAACCGGAGCCAGTCGTCGAAGAGACTGCCGCTGTGGTTCCCGCCTCCCCGCAGGTCGAGCAGGAAGCTCCCGCAGAGCAGGCACAGACTCAGCAGGCCCCACAGCAGCAGGCCCAGCAGGCCCAGCAGGCCGACACCGGCCAGGCGGCCACGGGCAACACCCAGGTCGCCTCCTCCGAGCCGGCCCAGACCGCAGCACCAGCCTCCAGCGGCGGCAACGGATCGGTCGTCGGCGCCGCATATGCAGGCCTCGGCAACCCCTACTCCTATGGCGGCAGCAGCACCAGCGGTTGGGACTGCTCCGGCTTCATCAACTGGGCCTACGCCCAGGCCGGCGTCTCCGTACCCCGCAGCACCTACGCCATGATGAGCTCCATGCGCCAGGTCTCGTCCCCTTCACCGGGCGACATCGTGATCCAGAACGGTGGCAGCCACGCCGCCATCTACGTGGGCAACGGTCAGCTCATCGGTGCGAACAACCCCCGCGTGGGCACGGTCCAGTACTCCCTGAACTCCCCGTACTGGTCCAACACCATGTACCTGAGCGCCAACTGACGCTTCAGCACTGAACAAACCTCGGCCGCAGGGCGCGATCCCACCAGGGATCGCGCCCTGCGGCTTTTTCTGTTCCCCCGCCACAGCGTCTATATTGAGCCTGTACAGGCAGAGCAGGACAGGTGTTGAACCCTGTGAGAGACGGGCCGAACCCCGCGATGCGGCGGCACGGCTTCCCGAGCAGGGGTGAACGCACGGGAGCCCCGATATGCGCACACTGGTGCTCAACGCAGGCTACGAGCCGCTGAGCGTGGTCACGTCGCGTCGTGCCGCTGTATTGGTCATGCGCGGCAAGGCCAGCGTGCTGGCTGAGGACCGCATCCCCATCGCAACACCCTCGCTGATGGTGCCTCGACCGGCGGTGATCCTGCTCCACCACTATGTGCGGGTGGCCCGCCACGCGCCCGCAGCCCCCTCGCGGAGGAGTATTCTGCGCCGCGATGGCCGCCTCTGCACCTACTGTTCGCGACCGGCTGCGACCGTGGACCATGTCATCCCTCGTGCCCGCGGCGGTGATTCCAGCTGGGAGAACCTGGTGGCCTGCTGCGGAGCCTGCAACGCACGCAAAGGGAGCAAGACTCTGGACGAGCTCGGCTGGACGCTCACGATCACCCCGCAGGCACCGCCGCACCACGTCTGGATGCCGGTGGAACTCGACGCGCCGCGCGACGTGTGGATGCCCTTTCTGAGCCATGCCCGCGCCTGCTGAGCCCGCTCTGCAGGCGGTCCTGCTCGCCGGCGGCACCGGCAGCCGGCTGGGCGGCGCGGACAAGGCGCTGCTCATGCGCGGGCGCCGCACGCTCCTGAGTCGGTGGGTGGAGGAGCTTGACCGGCGAGAGATTCGCACCGCCGTCGTCGGACCTGCGCACCTGCGCGCTGAAGTGTCCGAAGCAGTGCAGCTCGTGCAGGAGAAGCCAGCCTTCTCGGGCCCCGCCGCTGGAATCCTGGCCGGTGTCCGAGCCCTGCAGCACGGCAGCCAGTCCGGCGAGGACCGGAGCTGGACGCTGGTCCTGGCAGTGGATATGGCCTCGCCCGGACCGCTGATCGAGTGGCTCCTCGCGGCGTTGGAGGCAGCGCCTGCCGCGGATGCGGTGCTTCCCCAGGATGGCTCTGGGCGAGTGCAGTACCTGTGCGCTTTGGTGTCCACCACCTGGTTGCAGCGGCGAGCGCAGGAGCTGGGGCCGGGGGGACTCGTCAACGCCCGAGTCCGCACTCTGCTGGACGGACTCGACGGCGCCGACACGGTGGTGCATCCCGTGATCCCGGCGGAGCTCGCCGCCGATATCGACACGTTCGAGGATGCCCTGCGGTGGGGGATCGACCTTCCGGGTGCGGGCGCGCGTTGATGCTGTGAGATTCTGGAGCGAACGACGAACACACTGCGCATCGGCGAAGGAGCTGACATGACAGAAGGCGGGATGACAGAAGAAGAGGGCCACGCCCGGGAGTCCATCGAGCTCTGGATCAGAGAGCTCACCCACCACCTAGAGATCGACGGCGTGCAGATCGACGTCGATGCGATCCTCGCCCTGGCAGGGCAGGCAGCGCACACTGTGGTCCGCCCCGCGGCCCCCGTGACGACCTACCTGATCGGCTACGTCGCCGGTCTCGCCGAAGCCACCGGTCAGGCTGACTTCGCCACGGCCTCCCGAGCCGCTTCGAACGTCGCCTCCCAGCTCCTGGAGCGTCGATCCGGAGCAGTGGGCTGAACGGGGTTCACCTGGCCGTGCCGCTGGCCGTGCCGCAGCGCAGGCTGAGACCGTGCGCAGCGGGGTCGGCCCTCTCGGCAGGGCGCGCATGCTGAGCTTCGACGATGCGCGGCGGCGCGCTGCCTCCGTCGACCCCCTGGCTGCGGAGAGGGTGCCACTGGCACACGCTGTGGGGCATATCCTCGCGGAACCGGTCCACGCCGCCCAAGAAGTGCCCCATGTGGCGACCTCAGCCATGGACGGCTGGGCACTTGCGATCCCTGTGGAGGCCCCCGATGCGTCCAGCAGCTGGACGCTGCGCGCCGAAGCTGCGCTCAGTCCGGTCCAGCAGCTCGCTCCGCTCGAGCCCGGTGAGGCGGCCGAAGTGGTCACCGGCTCGCCCGTGCCACAGGGGACCGTCTCAGTGCTGCGCAGCGAACACGGGATCCTCGAGGGTCGCCAGCTCCGCGCCGCCATCGCGAGTCCCGACACCGCACCGCGTCGCAACGTCCGGTCCGCCGGCACGGAATGTCCTGCGGGCGCCGAGGTGCTCTCGGGCGGCACATTGCTGACCCCGGCGCGCGCCGCCGTGGCCGCCGTGGCCGGCTGCGATCGACTCACGGTGATCCCGCGTCCCAGGGTCCACCTGGTGCTCACCGGTGAAGAGGTCATCACCTGCGGCATCCCCTCCGGCGGTCAGGTGCGCGATGTCTTCGGTCTCGCGCTGCCGGGGATGCTCACCGAGATCGGGGCCGCCTCGGTGGCCTCGACACGGCTCGGTGACGATCACGAGGCGCTGGCACGGGAGCTCGGACGGCTCCTGGAGGCCGGCGCGACGGATCTGATCATCACCAGCGGAGGCACCTCGCATTCCCGTGCCGACTCGCTGCGCCCGGCCCTGCGAAGCCTCGGGGCCGAGCTCATCGCGGATTCGGTGGATATGCGCCCCGGCCACCCCTCTGTGCTCGCCCGACTTCAGGGCTCCGCCGGGACCGTGCATCTGCTGGGCCTGCCCGGGAACCCACTGGCGGGTTTCGCCGCGCTGGCAGCACTGGGAGCACCTCTGGTCGACGCACTCCGGGGTGTTCCGGCGGCCGAGCGGACGCGTACGCTGAGCCTCACGGCTGGCACGCGGATTCACGGTGCCGCCCATGGGGTGCGTCTGCTCCCCGTCTGGATCGGCCCTGAGGGTGCACTGCCGTTGGAGCACAGCAGCTCCCATATGATGCGGGGACTGGCCGATGCGCACGCGCTGGCCATCGTGGGTCGCGCGGGCGCGGACCCGGGAGAGCCTCTGCAGGGGCTGGACGTGCCGGGACAGCGAAGGGGAGGACACTGATGGGTCGACTCACACAACGCAGACGCGTGACCACCATCCGAGCCGAGGGCACCGTCACCAAGGTGGATCAGCTTGCGGTGGAAGAGCCTCTGGAGCTGCGGCTCGGCGGAGAGTCCTTCACCGTGACCATGCGAACCCCGGGGCACGACTTCGAACTTGCCGCGGGCTTTCTGGTGGCCGAGGGAATCATCTCCACACGGGATGACCTGCGCAGCCTGCGCTACTGCGCCGGCACCGATGAGCTCGGAAATCAGACCTACAACGTGATCGATGCCGAGCTGGACACCCCGGTGCCCCTGGCGACACGGCTGCAGGCACGCAATGTGCTCACCACCTCAGCCTGTGGCATCTGCGGAACGACCTCCATCGACGCGGTGGAGAAGACCCTGCCCGCGCGGGGTCCTGCGCAGCTGCGGATCGAGGCCGCGACCCTGCTGGGCCTGCCCGAGCTCATGCGCACCGAGCAACAGGTGTTCCGCAAGACCGGCGGGGTCCACGCCGCGGCGCTCTTCGACGCAGAGGGAACGCTGCTGTGCCTGCGTGAGGATGTGGGGCGACACAACGCGGTGGACAAGGTGGTCGGCTGGGCGCTGACCCAGGAGCGGCTTCCGCTGAGCGGCACCGTCCTGCAGGTCTCCGGACGGGCCTCCTTCGAACTCGTACAGAAGGCGGCCCTAGCGGGCATCGAGATGCTCGCGGCGGTCGGTGCGCCGTCGTCGTTGGCTGCTGACCTCGCCGAGCGCTCGGCGCTCACGCTGGCCGGGTTCTCCCGCGGCGGCTCGATCAATCTCTATACACACCCTGAACGCGTTCACGTGGAGCAGCTCGCGGAACAAGGGGGCTGACGTCTTACCGAGACCGGTTCTGCGGTCCGGGATCTGGTGGACGTGGTCTCGGTGGTCCAGGGTGAGGAGCGCTGCGCCGAGCGTTTCCACCGGCGTCTGGTGGCCTGGGAATCCGGTACCCCAGGGTTCAAGGCGATGGTGGCCAGACTCGAGGCCCGCGCCGAAGAAGTTGCGATACATGAGGACTCGTAGTGACCTCAGTGGATTATTAGCGTAGGCTGACGGAGGACTACATGGCTTCTGCACTTATGCAGTCGTCCCAGTAGACACCGCCTCCGGCCGGCCAGGCTGGTTGCGGAACATGCATCGTGAGATCGATGCGTAGCAAGAGCAAGTATATTAAGGAAACATCATGGCTACAGGCACAGTTAAATGGTTCAACGCTGAAAAGGGCTACGGCTTCATTGCCCCCGAAGACGGTTCAGACGATGTCTTCGTGCACTTCAGCGCGATCACCACTTCCGGCTTCCGTTCCCTCGAGGAGAACCAGAAGGTTGAGTTCGAGACCGCCCGCGGCCCCAAGGGTCTGCAGGCTGAGAACGTCAACCCGCTCTGAGCTTCTCTGAGTTCGCCGAGGATGGCTCTTTAGCCCTCCGAAGCTGAGCATCTCGGGTTCGATGAACAGAACCTCAAAGGATCGACCCCCTGTCTTCGCTGATGCGAAGACAGGGGGTCGATCTGGTTAACACGCCTCTTCAGCCGCGCGCTCCCCGTGGATTGAAGCTTTTCGCCGCACAGGTCTACGATTCACCTTTGTGACTCGACCTGGGCCCGCGACCGCGCGGGTGTCGCTTCGCCGGATGACCCCGGTGCAGCTGATCTTCTTCGGCTTTCTCCTGGTGACAGGCCTCGGTGCCGGGCTTCTGATGCTCCCGGCTGCAACGGCCGCGGGGGAGCAGACCAGCTTCATCCACGCCCTCTTCACCGCCACCTCGGCGCTGTGCGTCACCGGCCTGACCGTGGTGGACACCGGGACCCACTGGTCCGGGCTGGGTCAGGTGGTGATCCTGGTCCTGATCCAGCTGGGCGGCTTCGGGGTGATGACCTTCGCCACCGTGGTGGGACTGATTGTGCTGGGCCGCCTCTCGCTGCGGTCCAAGCTCCTTGCCGCCGCCGAGGCCAAGAGCCTTGGGCTCGCGGACCTGCGCTCGCTCATCCTGGGCATCGTGAAGATCTCGCTGATCGTCGAGGGTGTGCTCACGGTGGTCCTGACCCTGCGTTTCTGGCTGGGCTACGAGATGACGTTCGCGGAGGCCCTCTGGCAGGGTCTCTTCCATGCCGTCTCAGCGTTCAACAATGCCGGGTTCTCGCTCTTCAGCGACTCGCTGATGCAGTTCGTGGGGGACCCGGTGGTCTGCCTCTCCATAGCTGTCGCGATCATCCTCGGCGGTCTCGGCTTTCCCGTCATCCTGCAGCTGCGCCGCCGGTACCGCACCCCGAGGCTCTGGTCCATGCACACTCGGATCGTCCTCTGGGCCACCACGGTGCTTCTGGTGGGCGGCACCGGATTCATCCTCGCGCTGGAATGGTCGAATCCAGGGACGCTGGGCCCGCTGAACTGGTCCGAGAAGCTCCTCGCCGGCTTCTTCCAATCCGTGCAGACCCGCACCGCAGGCTTCAACAGCGTGGACATCTCCGCGATGGAGCCGACCACGTGGTTGGGCATCGACGTGCTGATGTTCATCGGTGGAGCCCCGGCGGGCACAGCCGGCGGCATCAAGGTGACCACCTTCGCGGTGCTGCTGTTCATCCTCTTCGCCGAGCTGCGCGGTGGCACGGCGGTGAACATCTTCGGGAAGCGTCTTTCCCGCGCCGTGCACCGCCAAGCGATCTCCGTGGTGCTGCTGGCCGCGGCGCTGATCGTGCTGGTCACCGGCGCGCTGATGCACCTGACCGGACTCCCGTTGGACCAGGTCCTCTTCGAGACCGTCTCCACCTTCGCCACGGTGGGGCTCTCCACCGGCATCACCGCGGACCTGCCCGAGGTCGGTCAGGCGCTGCTGGTGCTGCTGATGTTCATCGGACGCGTCGGTCCGATCACCTTCGCCTCCGCTCTCGCGCTGCGTGAGCGTCGCACCATGTATGAACTGCCCAAGGAAAGGCCCATCATTGGCTAATTTCAAGCTCTTCGGAGGCACCAACCCCGGCGACGTCGCCCGTCCTGACTCGGTGGCAGTGATCGGACTGGGGCGATTCGGACGTGCGCTGGCGCTGGAGCTCATGGCTCACGGCACCGACGTGCTTGGGATCGATCGCGACGAGAACGTGGTGCAGTCACTCAACGGCAAACTCACCCACGTGGTCGCGGCGGACGCTACCAACGAGGAGGCGCTGCGTCAGCTCTCGGTGGACGAGTTCGATCACGTGGTCATCTCCATCGCCTCGAACCTCGAGGCCAGCATCCTCGCGACCTCGCTGATGCTGCAGTTCAACATCGGCGAGCTCTGGGCGAAGGCCGTGAGTGAAGCTCACCGTGCGATCCTGGAGCAGCTCGGGGTCCGTCACATCATCTTCCCGGAACAGGACATGGGCCGGCGGGTCGCGCATATGGTGCGCGGCAGTCTGCAGGACTACATCTTGATCGATGAGGACTTCGCCCTGGCCAAGACCACCCCTCATCAGGGAATCCTCGGTCAGCAGCTCGGCCAGCTCGACGTGCGCCGCCGGCATGGAGTCACCATCACCGCGGTGAAGCATGCCGGCGGCCACTGGGAGCCGGCGACGGCGCAGACGGTGCTCGCCGCCGACGACATCATCCTGGTCTCGGGTTCGGCGACCAAGGCCGAAGGATTCAAGCGACTTCGCTGAGCGGTCAGTTCCGCACTGCGGGGTAGTCCGTGTAGCCGCGCTCGCCTCCGACATAGAAGGTAGACGGGTCTGCTGGGTTCTCCTCGAGACCCATCTCCCAGCGGTGGGCGAGATCCGGATTGGCGATGACCGAGCGGCCCACCCCCACAGCCTCCGCCAGATCCTCCTCGACGAGCCGTGCGGCCTCCTCGCGTGTGGTCTGCACCCCGAAGCCGCTGTTGGCGATGAGGGGCGCACCGGAGACGCGACGGATCAGCTGCACGATCTCGCTCGACGGATCGGCGTTGAGCACATCGATATGGCTCAGCCCCAGCGGCGCGAATCCCTCGGCCATGACTCGGTAGGTCTGCAGTGCGTCGTCGTGGTCCTCTTCCAGCGCGCCCTGGATGTTGTGCTGGGGAGAGAGCCGGATGCCGGTGCGGTCGGCGCCGATCGCGGCCGAGACAGAGGTCGCGACCTCCACGGAGAGCCGCGCCCGGTTCTCCGGAGAGCCGCCGTACTGGTCGCTGCGTGTATTGGACGCGGGTGCGGTGAACTCGTGCAGCAGGTAGCCGTTGGCGCCGTGGAGCTGCACGCCGTCGAACCCGGCCTCGATCGCGTTCTTCGCCGCCTGGGTGAATGCCGTGACGGTCTCCGCGACCTCCTCGGTGCTCAGCGCGTGGGGCACCGGGTGGGCCGATTTCCCCTCCGGCGTGCGGATCTCGCCGGGCGCGGCCAGGGCGCTCGGCGCGACGACGCGGCCGGTGCCGGAGATCAGCTCATGTCCGATGCGGCCACCATGCATGATCTGCGCGACGATCTTCCCTCCTGCGGCATGCACGGACTCGGTCACTCGGCGCCATCCGCTGACCTGTTCCTCAGTCTCGAGGCCGGGCTGACCGATCCAGGTGCGTCCCTCCATGACCGGGAAGGTCCCCTCGGTGACGATCAGTCCGAGCGAGGCGCGCTGGGTGTAGTACTCCACCATCATCTCGTTGGGCACCCCGTCCGCATCGGCGCGGATGCGCGTCAAAGGAGCCATCACCAGCCGGTTGTTCAGCTCGATGGCGCCGAGGGAGAGGGGCGAGAAGAGCTTGTCCTGCACCTGGCTGGCCTGGGTGGAAGAAGTCATAGAGGAGTTCCTTTCGTGCGTGGTGGCCCGTGAGACTCATCGAGCCGTGCTGATCAGGCCAACCGTCAGACAGGGGCAGAGATTCCTGAGCCGGGGCAACGTCACACTGCCGAGTATCGTGAGCCCATGGACCCCGCACCGGACTCTCCACCGCCTGCTGCGGTGACCATGCCCCCGCTGGCGAGCATCCTGCTCATCCAGAAGGCTCTGGATCAGCAGGGGATCAACAACGTCGTCGGGGGATCGGGGCTCCTGGCGAGCCTGGGTCTGATCACGGAGGTCAACGACTGGGACCTCGTCGTGGACGCGGAGCCCGCAGATGTGGAACAGCTGTTCGGGGAGCTGGGGCTGCCGCACCGGCGCAAGGCACGCTCAGGGATCTTTCGCACCGACGCCGCGATCGAGGTCGACGCCGGAGATCACAGCATCGATGTGCTCGTCGGCTTCGCTCTGGACTCCGCCGAGGGCGTGACTCGCATTCCCGCCAGGGCCGGGGAGCGGTGGAGGGGGCTGCAGATGGCGCGCGCGGAGGACTGGGAGCAGGCGTATCGGCTGCTCGGCCGCGAGCAGCAGGCGCTGCTGCTGGCGGAGCACCTCATGGTGCGACGGTCCCCCCGGCAGGATTCGAACCTGCGACACCCGCTTTAGGAGAGCGGTGCTCTATCCCCTGAGCTACGGAGGGCTGCGACGGGCATCGCCGCGGGTGCTGCCCGTTCCGGCACAGCACCGCACCATCCTACCTGCGAGACCGTCCGCCGTGGCCAGGCCCGCCATCGGGCGCACTGGCACGCTCATCCTTCATGATGTAGCTTAAAACCTAATAACAATAGGTTCTAGTCGTGGTGGGGCGGAGGGAGGCGCAGATGGCTCGTGCAGGCATCACCAAGGCGCGGCTGGCCGCCGTCGGCGCCGAGCTCGCGGATGAGCTGGGTTTCGAGCGTGTCACGCTCGCCGAGGTGGCCCGACGCTGCGGCGTCCAGACTCCGAGCCTGTATTCACACGTCAGCGGCACCGCTGAGCTCCGTGAACAGGTGACATTGCTGGCTCTGGAAGAGATGGCCGATCGCGCAGCGGAGGCGGTGGCTGGACTCTCCGGCAAGGCGGCGCTGACGGGGCTTGCCAACTCCTACCGGGACTACGCCTGGCAGCATCCTGGACGCTTCACCGCTTCAGCCGCGGCCGCGACGCTGACTGCCGAAACCGCCGCCGGCAGCGCAGGACCGCGACATGCCCGGTTCACCGAGGCCGTGCTGCGCGGCTACGCCGTGGATCCTGGCGCACGCGTCCACGCGGTGCGCATGCTCGGCAGCACTGTGCGCGGCTTCATCACCCTGGAGATGAGCGGCAGCTTCGACCACAGCTCGCCGCCGGCCGACGAGAGCTGGGCACAGATCATCCATGGCCTCGACACGCTGTTCCGCAGCTGGCCCGCCGCCCCCGGCGCAGAACTCCCGTCACCACGAGCTGAGGATGCCCGATGACCCACGAGCTGTTGACCCCCGTTCCGCTCTCCCCGGCATTGCTGCGCGGAGCTCTCGAGCTGGAGCACACCGAGCGTGGTGCTCTGCCTCACCGGCTGCCCGGCTGGGCACGCGCGCAGAACACCGACCCCCAGCTGGCCATGGTGGAGTCCCAGTCCTCCGGGGTGCGGATCGCGCTGCGCACGGCGGCGACCACGCTCGAGCTGGAGACCTGGCGCACACGGAGGGCGTATTCAGGCGTGCCACCTCGCCCCGACGGGGTGATCGAACTCGTCCATGACGGCGCGGTGATCGGGCATTCGGTGACCGCGGGAGGCGCCACCACGACCATCGACCTGCGCACCGGTGCCGTGGAGCGGGCCGCGGATCGGACCCACATTGCTCGCTTCGCCGAGCTGCCGGCCGGAGTGAAGGACCTCGAGATCTGGTTGCCGCACAACGAGAGAACCGAACTCGTCGAACTGCGCAGCAACGCCCCGGTGGAACCCGTCGCGTCTGCGCTTCCGGTGTGGATGCACCACGGAAGCTCCATCAGCCAGGGATCCAACGCCACTCACCCGACCGGGATCTGGCCCGCGGTGGCGGCACGGCTGGCGGAGGTTCAACTGGTGAACCTGGGCTTCGGCGGCAGCGCGCTGTTGGACGCCTTCGTGGCCCGCAGCATCCGAGACGCCCCCGCCGATGCCATCAGCCTCGAGCTCGGGATCAACCTGGTCAACACCGACCTGATGAGGCTCCGCGCCTTCGGCCCCGCCGTGCACGGCTTCCTCGACACCATCCGAGAGGGGCACCCCACGACGCCACTGGTGGTGATCTCGCCGCTGAGCTGCCCCATCCATGAGCGCACCCCCGGGCCCGGGGCCTTCGATCCGGACGCACTCAAGCAGGGAATCGTGCGCTTTCGCGCCACCGGGGACCCGACCGAGACCGCAGGCGGAAAGCTCACGCTCGAGGTCATCCGCATGGAGCTCGAGAGGATCGTGGCCGAGCGAGCCGCGAGCGACCCACACCTGCACCTTCTCGACGGACAAGAGCTCTACGGAGTCGAGGATGCGCAGGAACACCCGCTTCCCGATGCGCTGCACCCTGACGCGGAGACCCACCAGATCATCGGTGAACGATTCGCGGCCCTCGCAGCGGCGCGGGCTTTAGGTCCGTTCCACGCCGCGACTGATCAGGCTCATCACGACTGAGCCGATCACCACCGCGCCGATGATCATCAGCAGGGCCCAGCTGGTCACCGTGAACGTGGAGGAGACCCCCACCAGCGACTCATCCAACGGCTCCATGGTGAGGATGTGGTCGATCAGGAAGTTCTCGGTGATGTCGACGACTGCGAAGATCACCGCCCCTGCCAGCACCATCCAGCGGAACACCCCCCGACGCATCACCAGACCCACGACCGCCCAGGCGGAGAGCACGAAGGACAGCGGGAACAGGATCCCGGCGGTGCGATGCAGGAAGCTGAGCTGCCCGGTGCCGTCGGAGTCCATGACGTTGCGCAGCCGTTCGATGTCGTCCACGGAGTAGCCGAAGAGTCGTGCATCCGGCATGGAGAATCCGCCCGCGAAGTAGTTCATCTGCGGCAGCGCGTAGAGGTGCAGGTAGGCGAAGAGCAGGACCATCAGACCGAGCAGGGAGTAGAGCAACAGATGCGGGTTCGAGTCGGCGCCCGAAGCCGCGCGTCGGTTCGCCTCGCTGAGATATCCCCCGCGCACGTCATCACGGCGCTGAGGGGCGCTCGAGGTGTCCCGACCTTCGCGTCGCGCCTGTCGAAAACCCCGCAGACCCCCCGGCTGGCTCGGGGGCTGAGTAGGCCGTGCCTGCCTCGCAGGATTGCCCCGCACCTTCTTGCGCCGCTTGGACATGACCCTCCTGAAGAAATCCGTGTGCTTCCAGTCTGGCAGAGGTTCGGGTCCCTGGCGCTCCCGATGGGTGTCAGCTTCGCCCCGTAGAATGAGACCACCATGGATTTCCTCTTCACCCCGCCGAAAGCCACCCCTGCCGAACAGCCGTCCAGCCCCGGATCCGCGACCCCGGAAGACGCCGTCGCTGAGCTCAACACCGAGCAGCAGGCAGCAGTGCTCCACTCGGGGTCGCCGCTGCTGATCGTGGCCGGAGCAGGCTCGGGCAAGACGCGGGTGCTGACGCGCCGGGTCGTGCACCTGTTGCGCAGCGGCGCCGCGCGCCCGCATGAGATCCTGGCGATCACCTTCACCAACAAGGCCGCGCGGGAGATGAAGGACCGTATCGCAGAGATGATCGGCCCCGCGGCCGAACGCATGTGGATCTCCACATTCCACTCCTCCTGCGTGCGCATTCTCCGCGCGGAAGCGGCGCATCTGGGGCGACGGACCACGTTCACGATCTACGACAGCGCCGACTCGCTGCGGCTGATCACGACCATCGCCAAGTCCCATGACCTGGATCCCAAGCGGTTCGCCCCGCGGGCACTGAAGAACAAGATCTCGGCGCTGAAGAACGAGCTCATCGACGCTGAGGCGTTTCAGGCCACCGCGGCTCACGAGCCCTTCTCCGAGGCCGTGGCCACGGTGTACCGGGAGTACTCGGAGCGGCTGCGTGCCGCGAACGCCTATGACTTCGATGACCTCCTCGCGGAGACGGTCTACATGTTCGACGCCTTCCCGCGCATTCTGGACAGCTACCGACGTCGCTTCCGTCACGTGCTGGTCGATGAGTATCAGGACACCAACCACGCGCAGTACCGCCTCGTGCGCCAGCTCACCGGCCCCGCCGGTGACGGCTCGGAGGAGGCGGCGACGCCTGGCGCGGAGCTCACCGTGGTGGGCGACTCCGACCAGTCCATCTACGCCTTCCGCGGAGCCGACATCCGCAACATCGTGGAATTCGCGCGCGACTACCCCGACGCCACCACGATCAAGCTCGAGCAGAACTACCGCTCCACGCAGACGATCCTCAATGCCGCGAACGCGGTGATCTCGCAGAACCCGAACCGCACGGAGAAGAAGCTCTGGACGGATCTGGGGGAGGGATCCCCGATCGTGCTGCACGTGGCGCCCTCGGAGAACGACGAGGCCGAATGGATCGCCCGGACCATCGACTCCCTCGGTGACTCGCACGGCATCAGACCTTCCGACGTCGCGGTCTTCTATCGGACCAATGCGCAGTCGCGGTCCCTGGAGGAGCGGCTCATCAATCGCGGCATCCCGTATCGGGTGATCGGCGGCACCCGCTTCTACGACCGCAAGGAGATCAAGGACGCGCTGGCATATCTGCGGGTGGTCAACAACCCCGACGACGACGTCAACCTGCGCCGCATCCTCAACGAGCCGAAGCGTGGCATCGGTGAACGCGCCGAGGGTGCCGTGGCGACGCTGGCCACTCGGGAGCGGACCACGTTCCTCGAGGCGCTGCGCCGCGCGGAGTCCGCGCCGGGAATCGCCACTCGCTCGCTCAAGGCCATCGCCTCCTTCGTGCGGATGATCGATGACCTCATCCAGCTCAACCAGGACGGCAAGCCCTCGGTGGTGCTGGAGGCGGTCCTCGAGCAGTCAGGCATGCTCGAGGCGCTGCGGCAGTCCAAGGATCTCCAGGATGAGTCCCGGGCGGACAACCTCGGTGAGCTGGTCGCCGTGGTCAAGGAGTACGAGGCCGAGGCTGCCGCCGCCGATGCGGCGCCCAGCAACCAGGAGGACGCATCGACGCTGGAGGGCGAATCAGCGCTCGCCGGGTCGGATGCACAGGAGGGTCCCGGTGCGCTGGCGAACTTCCTGGAACAGGTCTCCCTGGTCGCCGACGCCGACGCCATCCCCTCCGCCGGTGACGAGGAGTCTCAGCGGCTGGCAGTGGAGCAGGGACAGGTGACGCTGATGACCCTGCACACCGCCAAAGGACTCGAGTTCCCGGTGGTGTTCCTCACCGGCATGGAACATGGAATCTTCCCGCACTCACGCTCCATGTCGGACCCCGATGAACTCGCCGAGGAACGCCGACTGGCGTATGTCGGGCTCACCCGAGCGCGCCAGCGGCTCTACCTCTCCCGCGCGGAGTCCCGGCACCTGTGGGGCCAGCACCAGTTCAATCCGCCCAGTCAGTTCCTCGGTGAGATTCCCGAGGAGCTCCTGGAGATCGACGCCGCGTCCTCGAACACCCGCGGGCCGCGCTTCGGCTCGGCTGGATTCGGCGGCTCCATCCAGGGCGGGAGCGTCAGTGCCAGCTGGGGTGCCGGATCGAACGCGTATGGCTCCGGCGCGGGCCGATCAGGGCCCACCGTCTACGGGGCTGCGGACAGCGAGAAGAGCTCCTCCTCCCTGCCCGGGGCGACCCGCGGGGCGGCGCCCTCGCAGGTGGACCCCGATCGAGAGATCCCGAGCCTGAGCCCCGGAGAGCGCGTGAGCCATAAGCGCTTCGGGGTGGGCGAGGTGCTCTCCGTCGAAGGAACCGGTGCCAAGACGGTCGCCAAGGTCAGCTTCGCCGGGTCTGAGAAGAGACTTCTCCTGCGATATGCTCCCCTTGAGAAGGTCAGCTGAGCGCTGCGCGTGAAGCGCGCAACGCCACCGACCTTCGCCAGTAGAGACGACTTCGACGCAGAAGGACACCCACGTGGACCTGTATGAGTACCAGGCGCGCGATCTCTTCGAGGCACACGGCGTTCCCGTGCTGGCCGGAATCGTAGCGCAGACCCCGGAAGAAGCGAAGGCGGCCGCCGAGAAGATCGGTGGCACCGTCGTAGTCAAAGCTCAGGTCAAGGTCGGCGGCCGCGGCAAGGCCGGCGGCGTCAAGCTTGCCAAGAGTGCCGATGAAGCGCAGCAGCACGCTGCAGACATCTTGGGCATGGACATCAAGGGGCACACTGTGCACCGCGTGATGATCGCCCAGGGTGCAGACATCGCAGATGAGTACTACTTCTCGATCCTGCTGGACCGAGCCAACCGCAACTACCTCGCCATGTGCTCCAAAGAGGGAGGCGTGGAGATCGAGCAGCTCGCTGAAGAGCGGCCCGAGGCTCTCGCTCGTGTGGGCATCGACCCCAACACCGGCATCGACGCGGCCAAGGCCAAGGAGATCGCCGAGCAGGCCGGGTTCCCGGCGGAGCAGCACGAGCAGCTCGCCAACGCCTTCGTGCAGCTGTGGACCGTCTTCTCCAAGGAGGACGCCACACTGGTCGAGGTGAACCCGCTGGTGAAGACCGGCGACGGGCAGATCATCGCCCTCGACGGCAAGGTCACCATCGACGAGAACGCCGGCTTCCGCCAGCCGGCGCACGCAGAGCTCGTGGACGAGCAGACCGAGGACCCGCTGGAGGCCAAGGCCAAGGAAAACGACCTGAACTACGTCAAGCTCGACGGTCAGGTCGGGATCATCGGCAACGGCGCCGGTCTGGTCATGTCCACCCTGGACGTCGTGGCCTATGCAGGAGAGGCGCACGGCGGGGTCAAGCCCGCCAACTTCCTGGACATCGGCGGTGGCGCCTCGGCAGAGGTCATGGCCAACGGCCTCGACGTCATCCTCGGCGATGACCAGGTGAAGTCAGTCTTCGTCAACGTCTTCGGCGGCATCACCTCCTGTGACGCAGTCGCCAACGGCATCGTCAAGGCGCTGGAGATCCTCGGGGACTCCGCCACCAAGCCGCTCGTGGTGCGCCTCGACGGCAACAACGTGGAAGAGGGACGCCGCATCCTTGAGGCGGCGAACCACCCGCTGGTCACCACCGCTGACACCATGGACGCCGGCGCCGACAAGGCCGCCGAACTCGCGCACTCTGCGCAGACTGAGAAGTAAGGACCTGCTCACACAATGTCTATCTACCTGAACAAGGACTCCAAGGTCATCGTGCAGGGCATCACCGGCGGTGAGGGCACCAAGCACACCGCTCTGATGCTCAAAGCAGGCACCAACATCGTCGGCGGCGTCAACGCCCGCAAGGCCGGCACCACCGTGTCCCACAAGGACAAGGCTGGCGCCGACGTCGAGCTGCCCGTGTTCGAATCCGTGGCCGAGGCCATGGAGAAGACCGGCGCCGACGTCTCGGTGGCCTTCGTGCCGCCGAAGTTCGCCAAGGATGCTGCAGTGGAGGCCATCGAAGCAGGCATCGGCCTGCTGGTGGTCATCACCGAGGGCATCCCGGTGCAGGACTCGGCTGAGTTCTTCAACCTCTCGCTGACCAAGACCGGCGCCGACGGCAAGCCCGTCACCCGGATCATCGGCCCCAACTGCCCCGGCATCATCACCCCGGGACAGGCGCTGGCGGGCATCACCCCGTCCAACATCACCGAAGCCGGGCCCATCGGCCTGGTCTCGAAGTCAGGCACCCTGACCTACCAGATGATGTATGAGCTGCGCGACATCGGATTCTCCACCTCCATCGGCATCGGCGGCGACCCGGTCATCGGCACCACGCACATCGATGCGCTGGAGGCCTTCGAGAACGACCCGGAGACCAAGGCCATCGTGATGATCGGTGAGATCGGCGGCGACGCTGAAGAGCGCGCTGCCGAATACATCAAGGCCCATGTCACCAAGCCCGTCGTGGGCTACGTGGCGGGCTTCACCGCTCCCGAGGGCAAGACCATGGGCCACGCCGGCGCCATCGTCTCCGGCGGCTCGGGCACGGCCGAAGGCAAGAAGGAAGCACTCGAGGCAGCAGGCGTGAAGGTCGGCAAGACGCCGTCCGAGACCGCTGACCTGCTCCGCGAGATCTTCAAGGGCTGACGCCAAGAGACGCAAAAGTCTCACAAGACCGCAGCGCGGGGCCGTTCCTGATTCTCAGGGGCGGCCCCGCAACTGTCTGGGCTGAACCGGTGTGGCAGCGCTGCACCGGCATGGCAGGGGTGTGTCGGCATGGCAGGAATGGACGAGCCCGGCAGTGCCGGGTCGGCATGGGCTGGTGGGCTCAGCCGCCCTCGGATCCCTCGCCCAGCTCGCGCTCGGGATGGGGGCCGAAGAGGAAGTGGCGCCCGCTGAGCTCCCCGGGGCTGATCCGCACGAAGAAATCCTTCAGCGTGGGCACCCACGGCTTGAGGCCGAGCTCCTCCGCCTCCTCCCGCTCTGCTGTGGTCTCCAGCCGAGCGGCGGTGCCACGCAGCACTACGGACCAGGCCTGGTCGGCGAGGATGCCGTCGGCCTCGAAGACCACGCTCTCATTGACGGCCATCTCGGCGAGCTTCGAGCCCGGTGCGGTGCGCAGCACGATCGAGTTCCGCTGGACCGCGCAGTTGACCGGGAAGATATCCGCGCGACCGCCGACCACGGTGACCAGCCGTCCATGCTGGGTGCCCTTGAGCAGGCTCCAACACTGGTCCTCATCAAGCACCAGGACCGGGTCATTGTCTGGATGTTCGAACATTGCCGTCACCGTCTTTCGCTGGGGGTGCACGTCGCTGTGCACTCCCGAGTCTAGTGCTTTTCTACACGTTGTAGAAGAGTCTCGACGCGGTGAGAGGTGCGCGGCTACGCGAGAGTGACGCCCAGAACCGAGCCCAGCAGGTAGGTCACCGCTGCCGCACCCAGTCCGATTCCCAGTTGGCGCAGCCCTCGCTTGAGCGGGGAGGCCCCGGAGAGCAGTCCGACCACCGCGCCGGTGCCGAGCAGCGCGACCCCGACCAAGGTGCAGGAGACGACGACGGCGGTGAGCCCCTCGACTCCCAGCAGGTAAGGGAGGACCGGGATGATCGCACCCACGGCGAAGAAGACGAAGCTCGATCCGGCTGCGGTCCAGGCGGAGCCCACGATCGCGTGTTCGTCGGCGACCTCCTCCGGGTCATGGGAGAGCTCGGGGTTGCAGTCGCAGTCAAAGACGCCGAGGCGCTCCAGTGCTCGATGCTCGGCGTCGCCCTCGCTCATGCCGCGCGCTCGGTAGACCAGGATCAGCTCGTTGTGGTCCAGATCCAGGTCTGGTGCGGCCCGGAGCGTCGCCTGGGTCGGGCGTGTGGCGTCGAGCAGCTCACGCTGGCTGCGCACGGAGACGAACTCGCCGGCGGCCATCGACAGCGCTCCGGCGAGAAGACCCGCCACACCGGTGAGCAGGATGATGGTCGATCCCACCCCGGTGCCGCCCATGCCCACGATCAGCGCGAGGTTGGAGACCAGTCCGTCATTGGCTCCGAAGACGGCGGCACGGAATCCTCCGGAGAGCTTCTCCCTGCCGCGGGTGGCCAGTGCACGGACGACCTCCTCATGGACCGCCTCATCGGCCGCCATCCGGGCGGTCGCATCGGAGTCGGTGTCATAGGGGGACTCGCCCTCCGCGCGCTGGGCCAGGGCGAGGACGAAGACCGAGCCGAAGATCCGCGCCATCCAGCTGAGTACCACACGGTGCGCGGAGGGGGCGGGAAGCCGCTGGGCGTGCTCCCCCAGCAGCTCACGCCAGTGCTGTTCATGGCGCTTCTCTGCAGCTGCGAGCCCGAGGAGGATCTGTCGCTCCTCGCCGCGCTTGCGCTCGGCGAGGTCCCGGTAGAGCCGTCCCTCGGCCTGTTCGTCGGCGAGGTAGCGTCTCCAGCGGCGTATCTGGCGCGGCGTGGGAGCGCTCTGGTCATGCGGAGAATCCGCCGGGGTCTGCGATGAGTGGCTCACTGAAGCCATTCTCCCCGGCAGGCCGGTCATTGTGGGGCTGTGGACGGCCTGTGACGAAGTTCAGGAATGGCTAAACCCGCTCAACCGCGCCGCGACTTCAGGCGCCGGGCGCTCGCCTCAGTGATCAGCCGCCGCGCTGCGGGGGAATCCACCCCGGGGGCCATCCCCAGGTAGTCCGGCGCCAGATGATCGGCTCCGGGAGCCTCGAGGCTGTGACCGTGCGCCACATAGCGTCCACCGGCGCGGCGCAGGATAAGCATGCCGGCGGCGACGTCCCATGGATTGGTGTCCACTCCCAGCACGAGATCGGCCCACCCCGCCGCCGCGTGACACAGCTCGAGCGCTCCGGAGACCACCCGGCGCACCGTGGCGAAGGTGCTGACCATCTCCGCGAAGGCCTCGAGCGAGGCCGCGCCCTCCTGAGCGAGCACCTCCGCAGAGGGGTAGCTGGTCATCAGGTTCAGGCTCTGCTCGGCGCGCGACTGAGGTGCCTCCGCCAGCGGCGGTTCCAGCCGCAGCTCCGCCTCCGCGGTGGCGAGATAGGCGCTGTCGTCGTCGGCGGAGAAGGTCAGCCGGTTCACCGGATCGTGGACGACGCCGGCGATCACCTCGCCGGCGTAGACCGCGGCGATGGAGATGGAGAACATCGCAAAGCCGTGAGCGAAGTTGCTGGTGCCGTCGATCGGATCGACGATCCACTCCAGCGTGCCGCTTCCGCGTGCGCCTCGTTCCTCCCCGGTGACCCATGAGCCGGGGACGGCGTCGGTCAGCGCCCGGGAGAGCGCGTCCTCGGTGGCCGCGTCGTGATGGGTGAGCAGGTCATGGCTGCTCGTCTTGGTGGTGACTGCCAGCTCCGCCGGGGTTCGCGAGCGGAAGGCCTCCACCAGAGGGAGCCCCACCTGCTGGGCGGCGCGCACGGCGATCAGGCGCAGCTCGCTCGGCTGCGGTCGGCCGGGTTCAGAGCTGCGGGTGGGCTCAGGGTTGTTCCTCACGTGTTCACCCTATCCATCGGGCGCCGAGGCGGTGTCCCAGCACACAAGCCGGTAGGATCGGGCCGATGACGCATCAGGAGCACACCGAGGTCCTGCAGGACACCGCCGCGGTCCGTCGGCACTACAGCGACCGCACCCGCAACAGGGTGATGAAGACCGAGGACGCGTGGCACCAGTTCCGCCTCGGGCTCGCCCGGCGCCGTGGGCAGAACGTCACGATGCTCTCGATGACGGGCTACGGCTGTCGGCGCTGGGTCAGGATCTTCTCCCGGGTCGTGATGGCCCCGGACTCGGACTTCGAGAACGGCCTGCGCGTGGCCAATGTGATCGCCGACGGAGTCCGTGGTTGGCGAAACTTCATCTCCGCCCCGGTGCCCTTCGCCGAGCTCACCGTGGAGATCGACGGCAAGCAGTTCAGCGTGGTCGCCGACCGCGGGGGCGTGGTCGACACGGTGGTCGAGACCGAACTGGAGCCGGGTTGGCAGCAGGTCGTCCTGCACGCGCCGGGCAGCGAGCCCACCACCGCGGATGTCCACATCGTCGACGACTCGACCTACACGGGCGTGGTCTGTGACATCGACGACACGGTCGTGGTCACCACCCTCCCACGTCCGCTGCTGGCAGCCTGGAACTCTTTCGTGCTGGACGAGCACGCCCGCACTCCCACCCCGGGGATGTCGGTGATGATGGAGCGGCTGATGGTGCATCACCCGGGCTCCCCGGTCATCTACATCTCCACCGGGGCATGGAATGTGGCGCAGACGCTCACCCGCTTCCTCACGCGCAACCTCTATCCGAAGGGGCCGCTGCTGCTCACCGACTGGGGACCGACCGAGGACCGCTGGTTCCGCTCCGGCAAGCTGCACAAGGTCCAGCAGCTGGAGCGGCTGGCCCAGGACTTCCCCGAGATGTCCTGGGTGCTGATCGGCGATGACGGGCAGCATGATCCGAGCATCTACGCCGATTTCGTCCGCCGACACCCCGAGAACGTGACCGCAGTGATCATCCGCGAGCTGACCTATTCCGAGGCCATGCTCGCCGGTGGTCGCGCGGAGGATCCGGCCGGGAATGACCTGCTGAACTACGGTGACCCGGCCGAGCCCCACGACGCCGTCCAGCTGGCCGGGGAGCGGCGGATCCCGTGGATCTATGGCCCCGACGGCAAGGACATCGCCGCGAAGCTCTCCGCTCACGGGCTGCTCTCCAACTGACCCGGGCGGCTAGCTCACCGGCGCGACCTCTGCGGAAGTGGTGCCGGAGCGCCGGGGCCTGGTGCGCAGCGAGCGGACCCTGCGGTTGACCTCTACGGCTCGGGAATAATGCCCGATGAGCTCGTTCGACACCGCCTCCCAGGTGCGATCCTGCACCGTCTCGAAGGCATTGCGACCGAACGTGCTGCGCGTGGAGTCCTCGGCGAGCAGATGCTCGACCGCCGAGCGCATGCCGGCGAGGTCGCCCGGGCGATAGAGCCATCCGGTGCGCCCGACGTCGACCAGGTCGAGCGGACCGCCGCGGCCCACGGCCACCACCGGTACGGCTGCCGCCATGGCCTCCTGGATGGTCTGACAGAACGTCTCGGCCTCGCCCGGGTGCACGAAGACGTCCAGGCTCGCCACATGGCGCCCCAGATCGTCCCCGGACTGGAACCCGGCGAAGTGCGCCCGTGGAAGGCGGCGGCGCAGCGCCTCCTCCTGAGGCCCGGAGCCGATGATCACCAGTCGAGAGTCGGGGATGGCGTCGAGCACCTGCAGGTCCTCGATCTGCTTCTCGGCCGCGAGCCGGCCCACGAAGCCGATCAGCTTCTCTCCCGTGCTGCTGATCTTTGCGCGGAGGTCCGCGCTTCGACGCTCCGGGGTGAATCGTGCCGTGTCCACGCCGCGCCGCCAGGTCTTGAGCCGCTTGATCCCTCGTCGGCTCAGCTGGTCCCGGCAGAAGGAGGACGGCACGAGGGTCAGGGTGGAACTGGTGTGCATCCGGTCCACGTGCTGCCAGAGCAGCTCCGTGGCCCAGGGCAGCCGATAGCGGGCCGCGTAGGTGGGGACCTCGGTCTGATAGATCGAGACGGTGGGGATCCCCAGCGCCTCCGACGCCTGAATCGCGCGCCAGCCCAGGACGAACGGGGAGGCCACATGCACCACGTCCGGGCGGATCTCGGCGAGGAGGTGGCGGATGCGCGTCACGAAGCCGGCGGCGACCCGGACCTTCGGATAGTCCGGCAGCGGAAGGGAGGGCACCCGGATCACGGGGAAGCCCTCACAGCGTTCGCCTCCGGCGTGTCCCAGCTCGGCCCGTACAGGAACCTCGAACATGGTGTCGGAGGGGGCGATGACCGTGACGTCATCGCCGCGTCGGCGAAGATGGGCGAGCACATGGAGCACGGAGTTTGTCACGCCGTTCATGTGCGGGAGGAACGATTCTGTCACCACGACAACTCTCACGCCTTCAGGCTAGGAACCCTGAGCGAGCGTCCGCCGTCGTCGTCGTGACGGCCTCGTGAACAGGACAGAAACCTTTCCCGGCGCAGCAGATAGGGTGATCTGGTGGAAACCCTGATCCCTGTCGCCGTCGTCGGCCTCGTCCTGCTCGCCGCCGTGATCCAGCGTCTGGTGGGGCTCGGCTTCGGCATGGTGATGGCACCGTTCCTGGTGGTGCTCATCGGCGCCCACGAGGGCGTCATGCTGGTGAACTTCCTGAGCATCTTCGCGCCCATGCTTGTGCTGCCGCGCATCTGGGGTGACATCGAGTGGCGCAAGGTGCTGTGGGTGGGCGTGCCGGCGTTGGCGATCATGCCGCTGGCAGCCTGGGTGTCGGTGAACTCCCCCTCGGGGCCGTTGTATGTGGTCGTGGCGGCCCTGGTGATCATCGGGCTGATCACCTCGATGCTGCTGAGCCGGATCACCTTTGAGGCCGACGGGCCGACGACGCGGCTGATCGCCGGTGTCGGGGCCGGAGCAGGCACTGTCATCGCCGGTGTCGGAGGTCCCGCCATGACCATCTACGCCGTCGTGGCGCGCTGGCCGGTCATGGCGATGATCGCCACACTGCAGCCGATCTGGATCTTCCTGTCCATGGGGTCCTTCGGGATCAAATGGGCCTTCGACGACGGCGCCCTTCCGGGCCTGCCGATATGGGCCTGGGCGGGGTCCGTCGCGGCGATCATCGCCGGCATCTTCATCGGAGAGTGGCTGCAGCGGCGCATCGACGAGGCGCTGGTCCGCCGGCTCGTGCTGATCCTGGCGTTCATCGGCTCGATCATGGCGCTGATCACCGGTCTGCGACTCATCCTCGGCTGAGGCCTGTTGCTCCCGCGGTTGCACAGAACCTGCTGAGACCATAGGACCGATGGCCACCACCGACACCAGACCCAGCAGCCAGGCACGTCCTGCCGCAGGCCCGTCCGAGCCAGGACGACGACGCCGCTTCACCCTGCCGACGCCTCCGCTGTGGCTGGTGGGACTGGCCGAGGCGGTGCAGATTCTGCTCATCACGGCCCTATTGGTGGGCCTGCCGGTGCTGGCCATGAGTCTCGCCGGGGGCTTCTCCGAGCTCAACGTCGACTTCGTCCTCACCCTGGCGGCACAGTCATGGCTGGTGCTCCACGGCACCCCGGTGGAGCTGGTGCTCACGCTTGATCCCGGCGCCCTGGGCGGGGCGCTGGACGTCCCCGAGGGCGGCTGGTTCCATCTTGTCCCGCTGGGACTGACCCTGATCCCGGTCTGGCTCGGGTGGCGCGCGGGCGCTCGGATCGCCCGCGGTTCCTATTCGGACCAGCTCTGGCAGGGCCTGTTGCCGCTGGCCCTGGGCTACGGGGCCGGTGCTGCCGGCATCGCCGGGGTGGCGCAGTCGGAGACCTTCCAGGTGATGCCGTGGGTGGCTGCCCTGTGCGGCGTGCTGCTGATGAGCCTGGCCGCGCTCGCGGGCTGCTACGCGGAGGCGCGCAGCGCCGCGCGGATGATCGGCATGGATCTCGAGGCCCGCGTGGAGGAGCTCTCTCAGCAGCTGCGCTGGGCGGGCTCCTACGCCTGGGCCGCCGCTCGTGCCGGACTCGTCGGGTTCATCGCTGCCTGCGGACTGGCCGCCCTGCTGCTCGCGGCGCAGCTGGGCATCCAGTGGATGGAGGTCGCCAACGTCTACGAGCAGCTCAACCCCGGGATCTTCGGCGTCCTCGGGCTGACGCTGCTGCATCTGGGCCTCGCCCCGAACCTGGTGCTCTGGGCGCTGTCCTATTCCACCGGTGCCGGATTCTCGCTGGGCACCGGGACCCTGGTGTCCCCCTGGGGCACCGAGCTGGGCTCGGTGCCCGCCGTGCCGGTGCTGGCGGCGCTCCCCGGAGGAGCAGAGCCCTATGCACTGGCCGTGCTTGGGCTGCCGGTGCTGGCCGGCGTCGTCGCGGGATGGTGGCTCATGCGAGAGGGTGAGAACCACCTGGATGACTGGTTCGCGCTGCGGATCTCCTGGCGCCCGCTCTCGGCTGGGCTCTCCACGCTCTCCCTGGGAGTGTTCACGGGTCTGGTGACGGCGCTGCTGGCAGTGGGCCCGCTGTGGCTCTCCCACATCTCGCTGGGGGTCGGAAGGATGACCGATATCGGTCCCCATGCGCTGATCGCCGCAGGCCTGCTCGGAGCATGGGTCGCGCTCGGTGCCGTGCTCGGCTACGGCATCTCGCTGGGTCTGCAGCGAGCCAGGCGGCGTCCAGCACGTGGGCGCTGAACCCTCAGCGCCGGGCTCTCCACGTTGACGCTCAGCGCCCGATGCCGGGCACCGAGTTGAGCATGCCGTCCTCGTAGTCGAGCAGACAGCGATTCATCGACCGTTCGGTCAGCGCACTGCTGCGGCACTCATCGAAATCCTCGGTGGCCTCCCAGAAGATCGCCTGGGAGACCCCGGTGAACGCAAAGATCCCGCAGCACAGCAGCACGGCGATCGCGCTGATATGCATCAGCACCGGCAGGCGCCGGCGCAGGCACTGGACCAGCAGCACGATGGCGCCCGCGACACCCGCGAGGCCGGCCACCACCGCGAGCAGACGCCAGGGCAGCGGCAGCTGCAGGCCTGTATAGCTCAACAGCAGCGCGAGCACCAGCCATCCCGAGAAGCGTCCGTAGAAGCGAAGCGTGGTCTCGTCGAGATCAGCGGTGCGGGGCCTGGCAGGGGGTGTCGTGCTCATGGATCACCACCCTATCCGGGCACCGCGTGGACCCGAAGTAGGCTGGGGGCATGCGCATAGTGGTCCTGGTCTCCGGTTCGGGGACGAATCTTCAAGCCGTCATCGACGCCGTCCAGGAGGGTCGTCTTAGCCTCGAGATCGCCGCCGTGGGCACCGACGTCCCCGGCTGTGGGGGAGTGCAGCGTGCGGAGTCGGCCGGCATCCCCACCTTCGCGGTGCCGCTGGCCCGAGGCGGAGACCGCGCAGCATGGAACCGCGAACTCTGCGCCGCCGTGCGGCAGCACCGTCCCGACCTCGTGGTCTCGTCGGGATTCATGCGCATCCTCGGGGCCGAGTTCCTTCAGCGCGTGGGCGCGCCGATCATCAACACCCACCCGGCGCTGCTGCCCAGCTTTCCCGGTGCCCATGCGGTGCGCGATGCGCTCGCGCACGGGGTCAGGATCACCGGATGCACAGTTCATGAGGTCGACGCCGGGGTGGACACGGGCCCCATCATCGCGCAGGAGGCGGTGCCGGTGTTGGCCGATGATGACCAGGACGCGCTGCATGAACGCATCAAGGCCGCGGAGCGGAGACTGCTGGTGCAGACTCTCGAGGAGATCGCCGCGGGGACCCTCAGCGTCGGGTAGATCCCCCATAGGGGTTGCGCGGATCTTCATCCGGCCTGTTGGAACCAGCGTCCGGGTTGTAGGGGTCCTGCTGGTACGGGCCCTGTTGGTGTGGGCCGGGCTGATAAGGGCCGGGCTGATACGGACCGTGGTCGTACGGGCCGGGCTGGTAGGGGCCCTGGTCGTAGGGACCCTGCTGACGTGAGACGGGCTCTCCTGGGCCGCCCGGCTGCTGCCACTGCTGCTGGGGGTTACCGGCGGCGTAGCCGCCCTGGGGCTGCGGATCGCCGTAGGGGCCGCCGCGCGGGCGCTGCTTCCAGGCCTTGCGGCTGCGGATGTAGTTATTGCTGGCGGGCAGCCACAGGGCGACGATCGCCGCGAGGCTCAGTCCCGTGACGATCAGGTTGAGGGGTCCGAAAAGGATCATGAAGACGCTGCCGGCGAGGAAGATCGTGGCCAGGATCCTGCCCACGTTGCCGGTTATGGTCCCCACGAAGGCGAAGACCGTATAGAGCACTGCCAGCAGGATGCCGCCGAGGAGCACCATCACTCCCACCACATAGAGCATCTCCTCCATGGTGACCTGCTCAGCGTCAGCGCCCTGCTGCGCCTGGGCCTCCTCGAACGCCTCGGTCCAGAAGGGATCGATGTCCGCGGGGTTGACCGAGATGAAGTTCAGGAAGCTGAGAATGCTCAGCGTCAGCGCGGCCGCCCCGGCGAGGAGCATGAGCACCAGGGCGAGGATCATCGTCATCGGTCGCTTCGGCTTCTGCCCCGGGGTGGGCTGACCATCGGTCTGCGCCATTCCCTGTCCGGGCTGCTGCGCGTAGTACCCGGCAGGCGCCGCCGCATAGGGTGCCGCGGGGTTCTGGTGCTGGCCATAGGCGGGCTGCGAAGCGTCGGGCTGCGGCTGGGGGTGGTGTCCCGGCTCTCCGGGAGCTGGATTGCGCTGGCCCCAGCGTGGCTGTTCCGGCGGTCGGTTTCCCTCGGGGGTGCTGCTCATGGAAGTTCCCTCCTCCGCGACCGAGCCAACTGATCACATGGACTGTGCTCCGCAGGTTCGGACGCTCTGATCTCCGCCCTACTGTATCGGCGTCGCGGGGCTCACCACACCGTGCACGTCTCGCCTGCGGTGACACAGCACACGGGAGAAGTGGGGGTCCGCAGGGAAACTCTGCAAGACTGAGAACTATGCAACGTCGGGACACGAAGGATCTCCGCAGGTCCGCACAGTCAGTCTCCACCGTGCACCTGGTGCGCCACGGGGAAGTCCACAACCCGCAGAGGGTCCTCTATGGACGCCTCCCCGGGTTCGGACTCTCCGATCTCGGAGCGCAGATGGCCCGAGGCATTGCCGAACACTTTCACGACCGAGCCGAGGCCGGCCGACCGGTGCACCTGCTGGCGGCCTCGCCGCTGCAGCGGGCGCAGGAGACGGCGGCCCCGATCGCCGAACGGCTGGGGCTGCCGGTCACCGTGGAGGACCGGGTGCTCGAGGCCGAGAATGCCTTCGAGGGACTCTCCGAGGTCAAGCGAGCGCTGCGGAACCCCCGCTGGTGGCCGCTGCTGGTCAACCCCCTGCGGCCCTCCTGGGGTGAGCCCTATAAGTCGCAGGTCAGCCGGGTGCTGGCGGCAGTCAAGGACCTCTCCGACCAGGCCGTGGCGGCCCATGGAGAAGGCGCTGAAGTCGTGATCGTCTCCCACCAGCTGCCCATCTGGGTGACCCGCCTCTGGGCCGAGGACCGTCCGCTGTGGCACGACCCAAGGGACCGCGAATGTTCACTGACCTCCGTGACCTCCCTGCACCTGGGGCGCGACGGAGTGGAGTCGGTGAGCTACGCCGAGCCGAATCGCGAGCTGCTCAAGGACGCTGCCAACCTTCCCGGAGCCTGATCCGCAGCTTCAGCTCCCCGGGGTGAGTCGCTGACTCGCTGACTTCTGCTTCGCAGGCAGTTCTACGGACTGTAGAATTAGTTCTCGGCTGACCCTGGCTCCCTCTTCAGATCTGGACACCGCAGCGCATGACCGTCTCCGTTGATCGATTCGCACAGACCCCGCGCCTCCGCGCGCTGGCTGCGGTGGCGCTTGCCTCCGCCCTCGCGCTGACCGGGTGCAGCTCCGGCAATGATCAGCTGGCCCAGCGCGCCCAGAACGACGGCACCAACTATGTGGCCGGCGACGGCTCGGTGCAGGAGATCGCGCCGGCGGAACGTGGCGAGCCCGTGGAGTTCGAATCCACCCTCTTCGACGGCTCTGCGGTCAGCGCGGCAAGCTGGGAGGGTGAAGTCACCGTGATCAACTTCTGGTACGCCGCCTGTGCCCCCTGTCGCGTCGAGGCCCCCGACCTGGCCGACCTCCACGAGGAGTTCAGCCCCGAGGGTGTGCAGTTCTACGGCGTCAACACCCGCGACACCGAGCCCACGGCAGAGGCCTTCGAGCGAAACTTCGGCATCGAGTACCCCTCGATGGAGGATCGCGACGGCGATGTCATGCTCGCCATGACCGACTATGTGCCGCCCTCAGCGGTGCCCACCACCCTGGTGCTGGACAAGCAGGGCCGCGTGTCCTCCCGAATCCTCGGGGTCGCGGAGCCCGGGACGCTCAGCGCGCTGATCAGCACGGCGCTCGAGGAGGACCTCAGCGCCGACGGCTCCGACGCTGAGACCAACGGCTCCGACGCTGAGACCAACGGCTCCGACGCCGAGACCAACGGCTCCGACGCCGAGACCAACGGCTCCGACACGGAGAGTTCTGACGCCGACGACGCCGCGGCTTCCGCCAGCAGCTCTTCCGCCGCTCTGGGGTCGGCAGAGTCCCGATGAACCTCGCGTCCCAGGCGGTGCCGCTGCTCAGCGCTGCCGATAACCGCTTCGCCGAGATCGTCTTCGACGGTTCTCTGCTGATCTCCGCTCCGGTGGCGCTGCTCGCCGGGCTGGTCTCCTTCCTCTCCCCCTGCGTGCTGCCCCTGGTGCCGGGCTACCTGGGGTATGTGACCGGGCTCTCCGGAGTGGAGCTGCATGAGCGACGCAAGTCTCGGATGGTGCTCGGTGCTTCTCTCTTTGTGCTCGGCTTCTCGGTGGTCTTCGTCCTAATCGGGGTCGTCTTCTCCCAGGCCATGGTCTGGCTGCGGGTGGAGGGGGGCTGGCTGACCCAGGTGCTGGGCGCCGTCGTCGTGGTCATGGGGCTGGTGTTCATGGGAGCCTTCAGCTTCTTCCAGCGCGAGCGCAAGCTCGAGCGTCGCCCGCCGGACGGGCTGCTCGGCGCTCCGCTGCTGGGCGCGACCTTCGGCATCGGCTGGGCGCCGTGCATCGGGCCGACTCTTGCCGCCGTGCTGGCGCTCGCGACGCCGATGGGGGGAGACCCCGCCCGCGGCGTCTTCCTGATGTCCATCTACTGCCTGGGACTCGGCATCCCTTTCATCCTGATCAGCATGGGCCTCAGGCGCGGGATGACCGCGCTGCGCTTCTTCACCCGGCATAAGGTCGCGGTGATGCGCTTCGGCGGCGCCGTGCTCATCCTGGTCGGGCTGTTGATGCTCTCCGGCATCTGGAACACCTGGGTCTATGCTCTGCAGGACTGGTTCGCCAATGACGTGAGGCTGCCCATCTGATGGCCGAAAAACGCGAAAACACCTATCTGCCCGCCGGGCATCGCGACGCCCCCGAGGCGGCGGGCTCCACGGATGCCCCCGCCGGGTCTTCGCGCGCCGAAGTCACCCCGCCGGCGCTGGGCGTCAGGGGCATGCTCCGCTGGGCCTGGACCCAGCTGACCTCCATGCGCACGGCCCTGATGCTGCTGCTGATGCTGGCAGTGGCCGCCGTTCCCGGTTCGATCTTCCCGCAGCGGGTCCAGGACCCCTTCTCGGTGGACGCCTGGATCGAGGACAACCCCGGGGTCGGGGAGGTCCTGGACTTCCTGCAGTTCTTCGACGTCTATTCCTCGGTCTGGTTCTCCGCGATCTACCTGCTGCTGTTCATCTCGCTGATCGGCTGCATCCTGCCGCGGGCGAAGAAGCACTGGCAGCTGATGACCTCTCCGCCGCCGCGCACCCCGCGCAGGCTGGAGCGGCTCCCCGAGTTCGGCGCGCTGGAGCTGCAGTCCACGGCCGCCGGTGACCCGGAGGACGGGCCGAAGGCCCAGCAGGCTCTGCAGGATGCGGCCGGGATCCTCAAGGCTCGGCGCTACCGGGTGGAGGTCCGCGACGCTGCGGCGACCGATGGTGCCGAGGCGTCCGGCTCGGGGGACTCAGCCGGTTCGGCGGGCTCCGTGGGCGCCGAACGGGGCTACCTCAAGGAATCCGGAAACCTGGTCTTCCATGTGGCGCTGGTCGGCGTGCTGATCTGTGTGGCCCTGGGCTCCATGTTCAGCTACCGAGGACAGAAGATCCTGGTGGAGGACGAAGGCTTCGTGAACGCGTTGGTCGCCTACGACAGCTTCCACCCGGGCGCCTATTTCAGCGAGGACCAGCTCCAGCCGTTCTCGGTCCAGCTCGATGATTTCGAGCGGGTCTTCGACCGGGAGTCCGCGACCAACTTCGGCCAGCCCCTCGATTTCACGGCGGATGTCACCACGCAGCTCGGCCCGGAGGGGGAGCCGCAGTCGCAGGAGCTCAAAGTGAACCAGCCACTGACCCTCGACGATGCAAGGGTGTTCCTGGTGGGTAACGGGTACGCCCCGGAGATCACCGTGCGAGACGGTGCGGGCGACGTCGCCTTCTCCGGGCCCGTGGTCACCCGCCCGGATGACCCGGTCTACACCTCCATGGCAGTGATCAAGGCCCCGGATGCGCAGCCCGAGCAGCTCGGCTTCGTCGGACTGCTGCTCCCCACGGCTCAGGACACCGGTGAGGGACTCTCGGTCTCGGTCGATCCCGAGCTGGGGAATCCCCAGCTGCAGCTGAACTCCTACTACGGGGATCTCGGCCTGGATGAGGGCAACCCGCAGAATGTCTACGTCTTGGACACCGAGGGCCTCGAAGTGCTCAACTCCCGCGACGAGGAGGCCGGCGGCATCGTGCTCTCGGAGGGGGAGACCTATGAGCTTCCCGAGGGGATGGGATCCATCAGCTTCGACGGAGTCCGGGACTATATCGCCATTGACGTCCACTACAACCCGGCGCAGCAGGGCGTCCTGTTCTTTGCGCTGACTGCTCTCACCGGCCTCATCCTGTCGTTGTTCCTGCGCCGTCGCCGCGCCTGGGTGACCGTGGAGACCACCCCGGCAGGCCGCACACTGGTGCGCTATGGCCTGCTTGCTCGCGGCGAGGACTTCCGGCTGCGGGATGAGAACATTGCCCTACGTGCCCAGTTCGAGAAGAAGTGGCCAGTGCGGGCCCCAGAGGAGGATTCCTGATGCAGTCCATCAATATGGAGCTGGTGCAGTACAGCGAGCTTTTCCTGCTGATCGCCGCCTTCGTCTACACCGCTGCGTTCATGCTGTTCGCCGTGGACATGATCCGCAGCTCTGCGACGATCCGCAGGGTGGAGGCTGAGCTGGCCGCAGAGAACATGACCGAGCGCCAGCTGGTCAGCTCCGGCGCCGGCGAGGCGCCGCGGGACCAGGCCCCGCACCAGCAGGTGCCTTCCGAGGAGCTGGTGGACGAGGAGATGGCCTACCTGGGCACGCGCCGTCCCTTCGCCAACGTCGCGGTGGCACTGTCTGTGCTGGCAGTCGCCGCGCATGCCTTCGCCGTCGCCTCCCGCGGGATCGCCGCGAACCGGGTGCCGTGGGCGAACATGTTCGAGTTCCTCACCACCGGCGCCCTGGTGGTGGCGGCGGTCTACCTGCTGGTGCTCACCCGCAAGGATGTCCGCTTCCTGGGCACCTTCGTGCTCGGCCTGGTGGTCACCATGATGGTCTCGGCGACCATCGGATTCCCCACTCCGGTGGCACACGTGCAGCCCGCGCTGCAGAGCCCCTGGATCGCCATCCACGTCTCGCTGGCGGTGATGGCCATCTCGCTCTTCACACTGACCTTCGCCATGAACGTCCTGCAGCTGATCCAGCACCGGCGAGAACTGGCCCAGGCGGCCGGATCCACCAGGAGCGGCTGGCAGTTTCTGCGCCTGGTCCCCTCGGCGATCTCGCTCGAGAACTGGGCCTACCGGATGAATGCCGTGGGCTTCGTCTTCTGGACCCTTGGCCCGCTGATCACCGGCGCAGTCTGGGCCGAAGAGGCCTGGGGCCGCTACTGGGGATGGGACGTCAAAGAGGTCTGGACCTTCGTCATCTGGGTCGTCTACGCCGGGTACCTCCACGCACGCGCCACCCGAGGGTGGACCGGCAACCGGGCCGCCTGGCTCTCGATCATCGGGTTCGGCTGCATCATCTTCAACTACGCCGTGGTCAACGTGTACTTCCCAGGTCTGCACTCCTACGCCGGACTGCCCGACTGACTGCAGAGTCGAGCGGCTCAAAAGGGCCGCAAGTCGAAGGCTCAGTGGCCCTGCGGGCCGGAGGGGCTCAGCGGGCCTGCGGGTCGGAGGACGCTCCAGGGCCGGAGGTTCCTGACTGTCGGCGAATCTGTTCCTGCGTCAGGTTGAAGTCTTCGGCCAGGGCGTCCTCTGCAGTGTTGTCGTCCTGTTCCGCAGCGCCCAGCTTCCGTCCTCCGCCGAAGCGCTGCGCGAGCTGATCACCGGCGGCGAGGCGCAGCCGGTTGAAGAAGAGGTACCCCACGGCCCAGGAGACGACGAGGCCCACGATCAGGGCGAAGAACACCGTGTAAGTCCCCAGGTCGAGCAGCAGACATGCGGCGAAGACGATGAAGAAGGCGCCGAGGCGCAGCAGAGAGTATTTCAGCACGGACATGGCCCCAGTCTAGGTCTGCTCGCTGGTGAATCCGAGCTGGCCGATCAACTACCCTGGAGGGATGTTGAGGATCATTATCGGGCTGGCAATTGTGGGCCTCGGGCTGTTGATCTACAGCCTGATCGAATGCCTGCAGACGCCGCGGCATCGCATCCGCGTTCTGCCCAGGATCGCGTGGATCGCGGTGATCGTCCTGCTGCCGATCGTCGGAGCCGGTCTCTGGCTCGGGTTCGGTCGCGTCCGCGACCCGAAGAAGGGAAGCCAGGCCCCGCAGCGGCCCAGCTCACCGGATGACGATCCCGATTTTCTGCGTCAGGTAGAGATCCAGCGTCGGCATCGGCAGCGCGAAGAGGAGAAGCGCCAGCGCGAGGCCGATCTCCGCCGCAAGGAACGCCGCCAGCAGGAGCAGAAGGCGCAGGAGTCTTCAGAGCAGGCTTCTTCCTCGGAGGAGCCTGAGACACTTTCGGCCGAGGCTCAGGCCCGGGCGGAGCAGGAGAAGCAGCTGGGCGAGGCGGCCGACGAGGCGGTCTCTGGAGGGTCATCCGACCCTGACTCTGGAACCGGCTCCCCACATCGCAGTGCTGATGAACGCACTGCCGAGGATCATGCCCAGGACCGCAACAACAACGACCGTAAGAACAAGGACCGGAAGAACTCCGAGGACGACGGCGAGACCGGCACCTCCCGGCCGGACTCCCGCTCCAGCTGAGCGCGGGAGTGCGCGTCAGCTCAGCACGAGCGCGGCAGAGTAGGTGATCGCGAAGGCCAATCCGATCATGCTGGTCAGCTGCAGCACCCGGATGAGCGCGGCGCCCTTCTTCTCTGCCGAGCCCATGATGCGCGCCGGGCCCAGCGCGAGCGGCCAGGCGAGCAGGACCAGCAGGAACCACCAGCTCTGGGGCAGCAGGATCAGTGGAAGCACCAGCGCGACGCCGATCATCAGGATGTAGCTCATCCGCGCGCGGGATTCCCCCAGTCGGACAGCAAGGGTCCTCTTGCCCACCTCGGCGTCGGTGGGGATGTCACGCACATTGTTCGCCATGAGCAGCGCCGAGGCGATCAGCCCCGAGCCCACGGCACCGAGGACCGCCGCCAGGCTGAGCTGCGCCGCCATCGCCCAGGTGGTCCCCAGAGTGGCGACGAGACCGAAGAAGACGAAGACCATGATCTCGCCCAGCCCGCGGTAGCCGTAGGGCCTGGAGCCTCCGGTGTACCACCACGCTGCCAGCACACATGCAGCGCCCACCGCGAGCATCCACCACATGCCGGTCAGGATCACGATGATCAGCCCAGCCAGGGAGGCCAGCCCGAAGTTCAAGAAGGCGGCGTCCTTGACCTGTTGGGGCTTCGCCGCCCCTGATCCGGTCAGCCGCATCGGACCCACTCGGACGTCATCGGTGCCGCGGATCCCGTCGGAGTAGTCGTTGGCGTAATTGACCCCGATCTGCAGGGCCAGCGCCACCACCAGGGCCAGTGCTCCGATGAGCACATCGAAGTGTCCCAGGGCATGCGCCGCGGCGGCTCCGATGATCACCGGCGCCACCGCCAGCGGCAGCGTGCGTGGCCGGGAGCCAGCGATCCATTCCTTCACAGTTGCCACGGGGTGACCTCTCGTTCTTGTTGTCTCGGGTCCTCGGCGAGCAGCTGCAGCAGCGTCTGGCGGTCGGGCTTGCCATTGGTCAGCAGCGGCAGTTCGCTCACCAGGATCAGGCGTTTGGGCGCCGCTGGCGCGCCCAGTGCGGAGCTGACCAGCTTCTGCAGCTCTGCTTCCAGCTGAGGCTGCAGGTCCTGGCTGTTGGGGACGACGACGGCGCTGACTGCCTGCCCCCAGTCGGCGTCGGTCACCGGGCCGACGAACGCGTCGCTGATGTCTGGGTGGCTCAGCAGGGCTTCACGGATGAGCGCGGCGGAGACCTTGACCCCGCCGGTGATGATCACGTCATCGGCGCGTCCGGAGATGCTCAGCCGCTGGCCGCGGGAATCCGTGTCCACCTCGCCCAGATCATCGGTCAGGAAGCTGCGCAGCCCGGAGTCTGGGTCTTGACTGAAGTGGGCCGCGCTGAGGTCCTCGTCCGCGAGGTACCCCGAGGCGACCATGGGCCCGCTGACCCTCACCCGACCGGAGTCCTCCGTGCTCAGAAGGACACCTGGCAGCGGGCGTCCGTCGTAGACACACCCACCGCTGGTCTCACTCATCCCGTAGGTGCGCACCACGGTCAGCCCATGATGTGCTGCCTCCTCGAGAAGGGCGGGGGAGCTGGGTCCCCCGCCGAGCAGGATGGCATCGAACCGTCGGAGCACATCGGAGAGCTCCGCGTCGGCAGGGAGGTGGTCCAGCAGTCGCTGCAGCTGGGTGGGCACCAGGGAGACGTAGCGGCGTTCGCCGTCGAGGCGCGCGGCCGCACGGGTGAACGAGTCGGGGTCGGTGGTGTGCTGCAGCAGCGGCACCGGTGTCGTGCCGGCCAGCAGGCTGCGGCTGAGCACCGCAAGTCCAGCCACATAGCTCGGCTGCAGGGTGAGCAGCCACTGGCCGTGCCCGCCGAGCGCCTCGGCTGTGGCATGCGCCGAGGACCGCAGGGCATCGGCGCTGAGCAGGGTCTGCTTCGGCGTGCCGGTGGACCCCGAGGTGCGCACGATCGCGGCACCCTGGGAGGGGGAGACATCCACGCGGAAGGTCCATCGCGGGTCGGCGTCGGGATTGCCGGGAAGGAACTCGACGGGGGAGTGCAGGTCGTCCAAGGACTTCTGGAGCGCGCCGAGGGCCTCCGGCACCCATGGCTCGGGACGCTGGGGTGTGTCTGTCACTCAGCTTCCGCCGTCGTCTTTCGTGTCCTTCTGATCCTTCTTCTGCTTCTCGAGCTCCTCGAGACGGGCCTCCAGCATGTCCAGGCGCCAGCGGTCCTCAGCGGACATGTTCTCCTCGGACTTGGTGGGGATCTTCGGACCTTCGAGCTCCGGGTCGCTGCGCTTCTCGAGCTTCTTCAACCGTTTGCGCAGGGCCTCGATCTCTTCCTCTGAATCCGACCCCCAGGGCAGCGGCCGGCCGGTGGCCATGCTCACGATCTGGGTGATGCCGAAGACGATGATGGCAATAATGGCGACCCACGCGACCCAAGGCATGGCAACAGATTAGCAACTGAGCTCCTCAGCGGAGCGGAGGACGTGCTCAGTGGACGCGACAAGCGCACCGTCGGCTTCGACAGCGACCTCCCAGCATCGGAAGATCTTGCCTGGACATAACTACATACATAGATATATTCTCAAGACGTTGATGTGACGGGGAACACACGGGATTAGTCGTTCACCGACGGTGCCGCCAGAGGTCCCTTCGTCTGGAAGTTTCCAAACACGCCCGTGAGCCGGTCTCACGGGGAAGGAGATACACATGACTCACCGGTCATTGCAAGATGTCCTGGACGGTTCGAACAGCACCGTGGACCTGCTCCGCAACTCTCAGTTGGGTGCCTACGTGTACCCGGTCGTGCCCACGGAATTCTCCAACTGGCGGACCGAACAGCAGGCATGGCGCAATTCCGCCGTGCTGTTCGACCAGTCCCACCACATGGACAACCTGATCATCGAAGGTCCTGACGCGCTGAAGCTGATCTCGGACACTGCGGTCAACTCCGTCGCGAATTTCGCGGTGAACAAGGCCAAGCAGTACGTTCCCACCTCCCATTCTGGTCACGTGATCGGTGACGGCATCGTCTTTCGCGAGGCGGAGGAGACGTTCATCTACGTAGGCCGCTCGCCTGCTGCGAACTGGCTGATCTTCCACGCCGAGACGGGTGGCTACAACGTCAATGTCGAGATTGATCGTCGTTCCCCTTCCCACCCCCTGGGACGTCCGGTTCAGCGCAAGTACTGGCGTTTCCAGATCCAGGGCCCCAACGCCTGGCAGGTGATCGAAAAGCTCCACGGCGGTTCACTGGAGCAGCTGAAGTTCTTCAACATGTCGCATATGCAGGTCGATGGCACCCAGGTGCGGACCTTGCGTCACGGTATGGCCGGCGCGCCAGGTCTGGAGCTCTGGGGTCCCTACGAGGACTACTTCCGGATCCGTGACGCGATCCTGGAGCAGGGAGCCGAATTCGGCATGGTGCCGGTGGGCTCCCGCACGTATTCCTCCAACACGATCGAATCAGGGTGGATCCCTTCTCCGCTTCCGGCGGTCTATACGGGCGAGGAGATGCGGGGCTATAGAGAGTGGTTGGGCGCTGACAGCTACGAGGCCATCAACGCCATCGCTGGCAGTTTCGTTGGCGACTCCATCGACGACTACTACCTCACCCCGTGGGAGCTCGGCTACGGCAACTTCGTGAAGTTCGACCACGACTTCATCGGCCGTGAGGCGTTGGAGAAGATCGATCCGAGCACCCAGCGTCGGAAGGTCACCCTGTCCTGGAACAGTGAGGACATGAAGAAGATCTGGGGTTCACTCGTCGATGTCGATGGACCACAGTACAAGTACTTCGACCTGCCGATGGCCCAGTACGGCTCCTCCAACTACGACTCAGTCCTCGATGCCGAAGGCACGAACGTCGGTTTCTCGATGTTCACCGGCTACACCTCCAATGATCGACGGGCAATCTCTCTGGCCACCGTCTCTCCGGACGTCCCCGAGGGTGCCGAGGTCAAAGTGTTGTGGGGTGAGCCCAACGGAGGAACCTCCAAGCCCACGGTGGAACCTCACGAACAGATCGAGGTGCGAGCAGTCGTCAGCCCGGTGCCTTTCTCCGTCGTGGCCCGCAAGGAGTACCACGGCGGTTGGCGGACCGGGACTGCGGCTTAAAGCACTGACAAAGTTCTGCCTCAACGCTTCTCCGGGGTCGCTCCGTGACGATGCGGACACAGCCAGGGCGAATCAAGGCCTGAGCTGAATCACGTGATCGTGCCGGTCGCTGCTGGCATCAGTGGCGGCCGGCGCCCCGACGGGCCCCACGAAGGAAGAGACCGGGAATGAAGGGAACACCCATGGGTGCAGAGAAGAGCGAGTCGTTCGCAGATGTCGGCAGGCTTGTTGTATACGGCACCGACGAGCCTGGAATAGTTGCTGCCATCACCGACATACTCTCCGCAGCCGGTGCCAACATCATCTCCTTGGACCAGCACACGACGGACCCCGACGGAGGACGCTTCTTCCAGCGAACCGTGTTCTCGATGCCTCATCTCTCGGCGGAGCTGCCTGCGCTGGATGCCAAAATCGGTGAGGCGCTCAAAGGCTTCCGTCTTGATCATTCGCTGGTGGATGCCTCCAAGAAGAAGCGCATCGCGGTGATGGCTTCGACTTCAGATCACTGCGTGCTCGATCTGCTCTGGCGCTATCGGCGGGGTGAGCTGCCCGTCGACATCGCTATGGTCATCTCCAATCACACTGGCCTGGACGAAGATGTTCGTTCCCTCGGCATCCCGTTCTTCCACACGCCCACTGCTGGGAAGCCGCGGGAGGAGGTGGAGGCCAGACAGCTTGAGCTGCTGCAGGGAAACGTAGACCTCGTCGTGCTTGCCCGCTATATGCAGATCCTGACAGAAGACTTCATCGAGGGCCTCGGGGTGCCGGTCATCAATATCCATCACTCCTTCCTTCCTGCCTTCATCGGGGCCGCGCCATACCGCAAGGCCAAAGAACGTGGTGTGAAGCTGGTGGGGGCGACGGCTCACTATGTGACCAAGGATCTGGATGAAGGACCGATCATCGCCCAGGACGTCATCGCGGTGTCGCACCGAGACACTGCTGCAGACCTCCAGCGACGAGGCGCGGACGTCGAACGGCGGGTCCTCTCCTCGGCGGTCCAGGCGCATTGTGAAGACCGGGTTCTGCGGGACGGCTCGGCCACGATCGTCTTCTGAGTCGAGCGCGGCATCACGGATCGGTGAACACCGAGACGAGGACTATCGAAGACAAAGGTGAGCAAGATGGCGATGAACAATGACGCAGCAGCTTCCGTGATGGCGGACCCCTCACTGGAGATGACGGGAAAAGATGTGGATGCGCTTCTCGCGGCGGCGCCCAAGATCACACCCGGGACCCGCGTCAACGTGACGTTCCTGGGAAACGAGAACCTCGATATGCGAGTCGCAGCCGCCAAGGCCGTTCATGACGCGGGGCTGATCCCCGTGTCCCACGTAGCGGCTCGGAGGATGTCGTCTGAGGAGGAATTCGTCGAGTTCCTGGTTGCCCTGCGCGGGCAGGTGGGAACGACTCACCTCTTCACCGTCGGAGGAGACCCGTCCGAACCCATGGGGCCATACGCCTCGGCCCTTGATCTCATTCGTTCAGGCCTTCCGGCGGAGCATGGATTCACCGACATCTCCATCGCAGGCTATCCGGAGGGACATCCGGACATTGCCGATACTGAGCTCTGGGATGTGTTGGAGGCGAAGGTCGCGGCGCTTCAGCAGCAGGGTCTCTCCGGCACCATCCTCACCCAGTTCGGGTTCGACGTAGACCCGATCCATGACTGGATCCGCGAGGTCCGTGCTCGGGGCATCAACCTTCCCATCCGAATCGGCGTGCCGGGTCCTGCCGGGATCAAGCGGCTGATGACCTACGCGAAACGCTTCGGGGTCTCAACGTCTGCGGGCATCGCCCGCAAGTATGGGTTCTCCATGACGAACCTGCTGGGGACTGCGGGTCCGGAGCGGCTGATCCGTGACCTGCAGAAGGGACTCAACCCCGAATCAGGTGATGTGAAGCTCCACTTCTACACCTTCGGCGGGATGGAGACCACGGCCGACTGGATCGCCGAGTACGACGCGAGGCAGCTCGGAAGCTGAGTCATCCCCACGGGGCGTTGAACTGCAGGATTCGCAGTGAGGAGCGAGATGACGGATCTGTGGGTCGAAGAGAGGGTGGCGCCAGCCGTGCGAGGTGAGGTGGATCTTGAACGGATCGAGGACGCCATTCGCGAGGTGCTGCTGGCCGTGGGAGAGGACCCCCTGAGGGAGGGCCTACGCGACACCCCTGCCCGTGTTGCCCGCGCGTATCAGGAGGCGTTCGTCGGGATGCAGCAGGATCCGGGGGACCTCTTCGGGTCGACGTTTGAGGCCGGCCACGAGGAGATGGTCCTGGTCCGTGACATCTCCTTCTACTCCATGTGTGAACACCACCTGGTTCCCTTCTTCGGAGTGGCTCACATCGGCTACCTCCCGGCGCTGGGCGGCAACGTCGCCGGACTCGGGGCCCTGGCACGACTGGTCGACGTGTTCAGCAAAAGACCTCAGGTCCAAGAGCAGCTGACCACACAGGTGGTCGATTCACTGATGGAGCAGCTGAAGCCGAGGGGCGCCATCGCGGTGCTGGAGGCCGAACATCTCTGCATGTCCATGCGGGGAGTCGCCAAACCCGGGGCGAAGACCATCACCTCGGCAGTGCGGGGTCAGATGAGAGAAGCAGCCACCCGTGCAGAGGCGATGAGCCTGATCTTCTGGCGTTGACCGGCCAGTTCGAGGCTTCCAGGAGGTTCAGAGATTGTGATGTGTTACGCTTCACAATCCGTCGCCCGTACATCATATTCAAGCGCCTCATGCGCATGCTGAATGACAATAATGGGGGAGCGCGATGCCGTTCTATAACTCTCGTGAAACTTTGGTGCCCGAGATGCTCTCGGCCATGACGCAGACTCTCGAGTTAGAAGAACTTGAGACTTCTGAAGGGACAACAGTCCTCGTAGGAGCCGCGTCACAGCGCGACCCATCTCGAGTCGCCGTCATCTCGGGTGGTGGGTCAGGTCACGAGCCTGCCCATGCCGGGTTCATCGGCGAGGGAATGCTAGACGCGGCCATACCTGGCGAGATCTTCTCCTCTCCTTCGGTCACCGCTGTGCTTGAGGGCATTCGACATGTTTCCGGTCCGGCTGGGTGCCTTCTGGTGATCAAGAATTACACCGGTGATCGACTGAACTTCGGGCTCGCCGCTGAGCGCGCGCGTCAAGAGGGCTACGAGGTCGAAACCGTCCTCGTTGCAGACGATGTGGCACTCCCTGGCTTCGAGCAGCCACGCGGGCTCGCCGGAACGATATTGGTGCACAAAGTGGCGGGAGCCGCGGCGTGGACGGGCAAGAGCCTCACTGAAGTAGCAGACGCCGCGCGCCAGGCGGCGGGGTCGATTCGCACCATCGGGGTGGCGCTTGGCCCGGCTCAGTTGCCAGGTGATGCACCTGATCTCGAGCGTGGAGCCGAACTGGGCTTGGGGATCCACAACGAGCCTGGGGCGAAAACCATCTCCATCGACAGTGCTGCCGACGCGGTCGCACGGGTGATCGAGTCTCTGGAGATCGCCGCGGAGCCCCAGAAGATGGTGATCATGCTCAACGACCTCGGCGGATGTTCAGCCCAGGAGAGCCTTGTTCTCACGCACGAACTGATTCGCCAGATTGGTCCGTCCCGAATCGCACGCTTCATTGGCCCGGTGAGAGCGATGACATCCCTTGGAATGCAGGGATTCTCTGTCACGGCTATGCCTGCAGAGGATGCTCTGGTCACGGCGCTGGAGAGACCGACTACTGCCCCTGCCTGGATGGCCCCGAAGAGAGTCAAAGAATCGCCTCGGCGGACAAAGAGCAGAAACAAGAAACAACCAGATACACCTATGGAAGTTTCCGCCGGAAACCAGATTGAGGAGAGGGTCAGGCAGGGGTGCTTGACCCTTATCGAGCTGAAGGCTGTGCTCGACGACCTTGACAGGTCCACCGGCGACGGCGATGCAGGAACAACGTTCCGCGCTGGGGCCGAAGCCATACTCGCGGACCTCGACGCGGGCACCCTGGGATTCGCCGACCCCGCCGCGGGTATGAACCGCGTAGCAACAATCCTTGAAACGCGAATGGGCGGCTCATCGGGAGTTCTTCTTGCGATACTCACGACTGCCATGTCCGAGGTGTTGGCTCGAGACGCCAACTGGGCAGACGCCTTAGGTGCTGGGCTCAACGCGATGATGCACCATGGCGGCGCTGAAGAAGGACACTCCACGATGGTCGACGCGATCGCCCCAGCGTTCAGGGTCCTGGACGCGGGTGGCAGCCTGGTGGAAGCTGCCCGAGAGGCGGAATCAGGTGCACGCGGAACGGCTGAATTCGCAGCCCGGTCCGGTCGAGCCGCCTATGTTCCTGACGCTGCCTCTTCTGGTGTTGAAGACCCGGGGGCCAAAGCCGTCGCCGCGCTTCTCACCGCTATCAGCAGAAACTGAACCGCCTCTTCACACCGTGAAGCGATTCGCGACCCAGCTCGGTCATGCCCCGGGTCAGTGAGGCCCCGGGGTGCTTCGAGCGGACATCGATGACGGTCATGCCCCGGGTCAGTAGTAGTACGGGAACTCGGACCAGTTCGGCGCACGCTTGCCCAGGAAGGCGTCACGGCCCTCGACAGCTTCATCGGTCATGTACCCCATCCGGGTGGCCTCACCGGCGAAGACCTGCTGACCTGCCAGGCCGTCGTCGGCCGCGTTGAAGGCGAACTTCAACATCCGGATGGCCTGCGGAGACTGGCCCGCGATGTCGGCGGCGTACTCCAGGGCGACCTCTTCGAGACGCTCGTGGTCCACCGCCTCATTGACCGCCCCTGCGGCCACCATGTCTTCGGCAGAGTGCTCGCGGGCGAGGAAGAAGATCTCGCGGGCCTTCTTCTGTCCCACCTGACGGGCCAGCAGGGCGGAGCCATAGCCCGCGTCGAAGGAGCCCACGGTCGCATCGGTCTGCTTGAACTTCCCGTGCTGGCGCGAGGCGATGCTCAGATCCGCCACCACATGTAGGGAATGTCCGCCGCCGGCGGCCCAGCCGTTGACCACGGCGATCACCACCTTGGGCATCGTGCGGATGAGTCGCTGGACCTCGAGGATGTGCAGCCGACCGGCGCGGGCCGGATCGATGGTCTCCGCAGTGTCACCCTCGGCGTAGCGGTACCCGTCCCGGCCGCGGATGCGCTGGTCACCGCCGGAGCAGAAGCTGTGTCCGCCGTCCTTGGGGGAGGGGCCGTTGCCGGTGAGCAGCACGGCACCCACATCGGGGGTCATCCGCGCATGGTCCAGGGCCCGGTAGAGCTCGTCCACGGTGCCGGGCCGGAAGGCGTTGCGCACCTCGGGGCGGTCGAAGGCGATCCGGACCGCGGGGAGGTCGGCGGTGATCGTTCCCGACTCGTCCCGCTGCACACGACGGTGGTACGTGACATCGGTGAAGTCGAACCCCTCCACCACGCGCCACTGCCAGGGGTCGAAGATGTCCGAGACCTGCGGCGGCAGGACCGCGGAGGAGGAGTCGTGCGGGCTGCTGGGAGTATCTGATCCGATCACAGCAGCGAGTCTACCGAGGAGCGATGGTGCGCCGTCGTCGTCGGCAGTGTTCCGCTTGAGCCCCACCCCCGCGAAATTATCGTAGAGCTGTAGCGAATCGTAGAGCTATAGCTCCACGATTATTCGAGAGCTCTACGATAATTTGGGTAGAGGCGAGGGGGAACATGAATCTGGAGAGGGAGATGATGAGCGCAGCACCATTCACTGAGGAGGCCTGGGAGCGGACCGCCGCGATCCGCAGCGAGATCGACGCGCTGCCGTTCCTGCGCCAGCTCCAGGATGGTTCGCTTCCGCGCACCATCTTCGAGAACTACATGGGTCAGGATGCGCTGTACCTCACCGACTACGCCCGGGCGCTGGCTGCCTGCGCGGCCCAGTCCACCGATCCCGAGCACATCATCTTCTGGTCCCGCGCGGCCGCCGGCGCGATCGAGGAGGAGCGCGCCCTGCACGCCACCCACGTCGTGGACTTCTCCGCCGTGCAGCCCTCGCCCACCACGGTGGCCTATACCTCCTTCGAGCTCGCCCTGGTCTCCGCCGGATCGCTGCCGGTGCTGGCGGCCAGCGTGCTGCCCTGCTTCTGGATCTACGACGACGTCGGCACTCGGCTCAAGGAGCGCGTCGGGTCCCTGGAGGGCCACCCCTACGCCGACTGGATCACCGCCTACGGCGACCCGGAGTTCCACGAGCTCACCGAGGCGGCACGACGGATCGTCGACGAACTGGCCGCCGCCTCCAGCGAGGAGACGCGCGCCGCCATGCACCGGGCCTACCACCGCGCCAGCCAGTACGAATGGATGTTCTGGGACTCCGCGCACCGGCTCGAGACCTGGCCGGTGGCCTGAGAAATGCACGAGCTGCCCGATCGAGAATTCGCTGATGCTGCGAGCCTGGCGCAGCTCCAGGAGCACTACCGCGTCTTCGCCGAGGTCGAGGCCGCGCCGGTCTCGCCGCGCTACGCCCGATGGGCGGCGGGAGTGGCCGAGGACGCCGAGCTCCTGCAGCGTCTCCTCGGCCTTCCCTCGGCAAAACGTCAGGCGAATCTCCTCTTCGCGTCCGCCCAGTTTCACGGTGTGCAGGCCGAGGCGTGGGCTCGAGCCCGCGAACTGATCCTCAGCGGTTGGGCGCAGATCTCCGCGACCATGCGGGATCGAGCGACCCAGACCAATGAGCCCGGTCGCATCGCTGCGCTGAACCTCGCCTTCTCCGCCATCCAGGACGACGACGACGCGCCGCTCGCGCTGATCGAGGTGGGCGCCTCCGCCGGCCTCTGCCTCTACCCCGACGCCTGGCCCACCCGCTACCTCCGCGCCGGGCAGCCCGATCGTGAGCTCGCGCCTCCCGAAGGATCGCTGCGCAGCACGGTGCAGCTGAGCTGTGAGCTCAGCGGCCTGGAGGCCCCGCATGCGCTGCCTCGGGTGGGCTACCGGGCAGGCATCGACCTGAACCCGCTGGACCTCACCGACGTCGAGGATCAGCGCTGGCTCGAGTCCCTGATCTGGCCCGGCATGGAATACCGCATCCCGCGGATCCGCGCCGGCGCCGAGATCCTGGCCCAGGACGCTCCGGCGATGTTCGCGGGAGACCTCAACGACCGATTGGCCCAGGTGCTCGATCAGGTCCCTGCCGGCATGACTCCGGTGGTGTTCCACACGGCCGTGCTCGCCTACCTGAGCAGGCAGGATCGACGGCGGTTCCGCAGCCAGGTCGAAGCGGCGGGGGTGCGCTGGGTCAGCAATGAGGGGATCCAGATCATCGAGGGCATCGCTGAGCGGCTTCCGCGGGAGAGCGAGGCGGAGTCTGGGTTCGTGCTGAGCCTGGACGGAGAGCCGCTGGCGCGCACCGCCCCCCACGGTCAGGCAGCCCGCGCGCTGCATCGGTGACCTTCGAGGCTGCGCCGGTGATCACGCTCAGCGCAGCGGCTTCTGCGCCAGGAAGATCATCTCGGGGGAGTCTTCGCTGAGCTGTTCACGATCCCAGTCGCCCCAGATCTGCTGAATCTCGAACCCGGCGTCGGTCAGCGATGCGCGCAGCACGTCCAGCGGGCGGTAGCGCAGGGTCTCCTCGGCGATGATCTCGCGCGCATCAGGCAGCAGGTTATGCGCTCGGGCGGTGATCAGCTGCCCGTCCACGGTGTCAGGGCGCACCCCGGCGATCTCCATCCAGGAGGTGAACTCTCCACCGGCTGGGTGCGGCTGGGTCTCTCGGGTGGACTCGGCATCCCAGGCGTCGAGCTCCAGGGCGGCCGGGTTCCGGGATTCAAAGGCGAGATGGCCGCCAGGGCTCAGCGCCCGCCAGGCGGCAGCCAGGACCCCGTCCCAGTCTGCCCGATCGAGGAAGTACTGGGCCACGTGGCCCTCCATGACCACCGCGTCCACACCACCGGTCTCCAGCTGATCGGCGAAGCCATGGATCCAGCTGATCTGTGCGTCAACCCCGGCTCGGGCGCTGCGGGACCGGGCGACGTCGATCATCGCCGCCGAGGGATCCACCCCGACCACGCGGATGCCGTGCTGGGCAAGCAGGACACCGAGCACGCCGGTCCCGCAGCCGACATCGGCCACCCTCCGGGCGCCGAGTTCTTCGAGCAGCTCCAGGTAGAACTCGTGGTCCCAGCCACCGGCGTTCTCCACGTCATAGATCGCCACGAGCTCGGGATCCTGCACCCAGGCGAAGGCGGGGTCCACCTGCGGTCCCGGAGCAGGTCCCGGGGTCGCAGGGGAACCAGGCGAGCTCATCGGCCCAGCCCGTCGGCACCGAGGTGATGCGCCAGGAAGGCATAATCCCAGGCGCGTTCCTTCCAGCTCTCATAGCGGCCCGAGGCGCCGCCGTGCCCGCCGTCCATCTCGATCTTCATCACCACAGGGGCGTCGCCCTGCTGGTGCTCGCGCAGAGCCTGGACCCATTTTGCCGGTTCCACGTAGAGCACGCGGGTGTCGTGGAGGCTGGTGACTGCGGCGATCGCCGGGTACGCCACGTCACGGATGTTCTCGTAGGGGGAGTAGGACTTCATGTACGCGTACACGTCGGGGTCGGTGATCGGGTTGCCCCATTCCTCCCACTCCAGCGCAGAGAGCGGCAGCTCCGGGTCCAGGATCGAGGTCAGGTTGTCCACGAAGGGCACCTGCGCCAGGACGGCCACGTACTTCTCGGGGGCGAGGTTGGCCACCGCCCCCATGAGAAGTCCGCCGGCAGAGCCGCCGAGCGCCGCGATCCGCGCAGGATCGGCCCACCGCTGGGCGACCAGGTGGTCGGTCGCGGCGATGAAGTCGCTGAAGGTGTTGGTCTTCTTCAGCTTCTTCCCGTCCTCGTACCAGCCGCGGCCCAGCTCGCCGCCGCCACGCACATGAGCGATGGCGAAGACGATGCCGCGATCCAGCAGGGACAGCCGCGGGATCCCAAAGCTGGGGTCCATGCTCATCTCATAGGAGCCGTAGCCATAGACCAGGGTCGGGTTGCTGCCGTCGGCGCTCACGTCCCGGTGGTGCAGGACCGTGATCGGCACCGTGATCTCCGAACCGTCGGCCCGGGTGTCCCCGGTCGGCGCCCAGAGGCGGGTGGCGCGGTAGGCCTCGAGGTCCACGTCGTGGACCGGGGTCTCCCGGCGCAGCACCGGTGTTCCCTCGGCATGGTCGATGTCATAGATCCGAGTCGGCGTCAGCCAGGACTCATAGGCGACCCGAAAGAGCGGAGCCTCATACTCGGCGGCGATCACCGCGCAGGTGTAGAGCTGCTCGCCGAAGGCCGGCCCGGGCAGTGTGGAGGTCAGCACGGGGGCCGCACCCTCGCGCGCCGCGCGCAGCGCACCCAGCGAGAGCAGCTGGACTGACTCAACGGTGTCGCGCCGTGCGGCGACGATCACCTGCGCGGCGGTGACGGTCACTCCTTCGAGCTTCACCGTCTCCTCATGCGGCAGCACGAGTCGGCCCAGATCCAACGGCTGGTCAGCGGCCTGCACCGTGAGCTCTTCTGCGGTGGTCAGCGAGAGCGCGTTGTTGGGTCCGGCCTGGTTGTGGGTGATCAGCAGCAGGCGCTCGCCGTCGAGGACGATCGGATCGATGCTGTGCAGGATCCGCCGCTCCGCGCCGATCAGCAGCACCGGCTCCGCCGCGGGATCGGTGACATCGAGCAGCCGGGACTCGTCGTACTCGGAGTTCCCGGAGATGATGAGCAGCTCGCGCTTGTCCGCCGAGAGCCCCACACCGGTCCAGAGCTGTTCGTCCGTGATCTCCAGGAGCAGCCGATCCTCTTCGGCGGGTGTCCCCAGCGTGTGCACATAGAGCCGGTAGGGCCGCCAGGCAGCGTCGGCCACCATGTAATAGGCGCGCGCCCCGGTGGGTTCGAGCACGGGGCCGCCGTGGACGCTGCCCACCTCTTCCGGCAGGTTCTCTCCGGTGCTCAGGTCGCGGAACCGCAGGGTGTAGAGCTCATCCCCGGAGGTGTCCTCGGAGTAGGCCAGGAGCGTCCCCTCGGCGTTCAGCGACATCCCGCCGAGCTGGTAGAAGGGATGTTTCGCCGCTTCGGCATTGGTGTCGAAGATGGTCTCCTCACCGGTGAGTGTGACTCCGGCCTGGACCTGCGGGGGGGTCCAGGACCCGCGCCCGGCGTCGTCGTCGGCCGTGGGGCTCTCCTCCTGTCCTGCCTCGGCGGGGACCCGGCAGTAGATGGCGTGCTGCTCGCCCTCGAGGGTGCGGGTGAAGTACCACCAGTCGCCGCGGCGGGAGGGGACCGAGAGATCGGTCTCCACGGTGCGGTGCTTGATCTCGGAGAAGATCGCCTCCCGCAGCGGCTGCTGATCCGCGGTGACCGCCTCCGCGTAGGAGTTCTCCGCGTGAAGATGCTCGATGACCTCGGCGGAGTCCTTCTCGCGCAGCCATTCGTAAGGGTCCACGAACGTGTCCCCGTGGTGGGTGCGCGAGATCGGGACCTGCTTCGCCCGTGGAGGTGTCGGGAGGGTGGTGTCGGCGGCTGACGAGCTCTGCGCGGGGGTTGAATCGGACATGCCGCTATTCAATCAGACCTGAAAACCTCGAGAAGATCCCGCGGGAGCTGCCGACGGCGTCACTCGCCGGCGCGCACGAGCCCGCATTCGTAGGCGTAGACCACCATCTGGGTCCGGTCCCGCAGGGACAGCTTGGTGAGGATCCGCGAGACATGCGTCTTGACCGTCTGCTCGGCCAGATAGAGCTCCGCGGCGATCTCGGTGTTGGAGCGGCCCCGGGCGACGGCGGTCATCACCTCACGCTCGCGCTCCGTCAGTTCCGAGAGCAGATCGGGCTGCTTCGGGCTTGCAGAGGGACGGGCAGCGTAGTCAGCGATCAGCGTCCGGGTGATCTTCGGTGAGAGCAGCGCATCGCCGCTGGCCACCACGCGCACCGCCTGCACGAGCTCCTCAGGGGTCGCGTCCTTGAGCAGAAATCCGCTGGCACCGGCGCGCAGCGCGTCGAAGACGTACTCATCGGCGTCGAAGGTCGTCAGCATCAGGATCCGCGGGGGAGTGCCGGCCATGGCGAGGATCTGCCGGGTGGCCTCGAGGCCGTTGACCTTGGGCATGCGGATGTCCATGAGCACCACATCCGGGGTGGTGCTGTGCACGACCTCGACGATCCCCTCCCCGTCCGAGGCCGTGCCGGTCACGCTGATGTCCTCCTGGGCATCGAGCAGCGCGGCGAACCCGGCCCGGATCATGGACTGGTCGTCGACGATCAACACTCGGATGGAGGAACCTGGCGGCGGGGCCGAGGCGGCGGCGGGGACGGGTTGGGGCATGGTCCAACGCTACCCCGGTACCGCAGTCCTTCAGGCCTGTGATGTGATGTGATGTGTCCATCATGACCACCAGCGAAGAGCCTCACCATGCAGCGCGTGCGTCCTGAGTCCCTGACCCGGCGACTGGTGCGCGATGGTGCCTACGTGCTCCCCGGGCTGCCGATAGCGATCTTCGGCGCCAGTCTGCTGCTGACCCTGCTGGCCGTCTCGATCGCGATGGCACCGCTGTGGGTCGGGGCCCTCATACTGCCGCTGACACTTGTCACCGCCTCGGAGTTCGCGGAGCTCTCCCGGCGCCGACTCCAGATCTGGGGCGCAGAGCTCGCCCCCGTGAGCTACCGACCCCGAGATCCGGGGATCTCAGGTCGGCTGCGCCCGGTGGCCGATCCTCGCCGCTGGCTTGATCTGGTCTTCGAGATGATCCTCGCGCTGCCGGTGCGTCTGGTGACGTTCGTGGTCGCGGTGCTCTGGATCTTGACGGGACCGCTGGGGCTCACCTACTTCTTCTGGTCTCGCTTCATCCCCGGAGAGCGTGGTCTGATCGAGCTTCTCCAGCTGATCGAGCCCGCTCTGGTCCCGGCCGATGAGCTTTGGCAGTACGTCTTGGACTCCACCGTGTTCTTCATCGTGGGTGTGGTCTTCCTGGTCACCCTTCCCGCGGTGATGCGCGGCCTGGCGGCACTGGATGCGCTGCTGGCGACGAGTCTGCTCGGCGCAGGGGGCCGGGGTCGACTGATCCCACTGGAACATCCCCGGGCACACCCGCTGGAGCGCACGCTCTCCCGGGCCGCCGTGGGTCGCCCGGGATCGCGCACTCAGGAGTCCACCGCCTCCTTCAGCGCCGCCGCCTGGTCCTGGATCGGCGTCTGCTTCGCCGCCGTGGTGCTCTTCGCGGTGTCGTGGCCGCTGACCACCACGGTCTATGGGATCCACCCTGCCCTCGCCCTGGTGCTGACCCTGGCGCACTGCCTGGCCCTGGTGCTCACACAGAAGTTCCCCTGGGCCGGAATCGGCGCGTCCGTGCTGGTCTCGGCCGCGCTCATGGGCGCCACGGCGGAGACCGACGCTGGAATCTGGCCCTGGCCGGTGACCGCAATGATCATCCAGTGCTCCCTGATCCTGGTCGCTGCGCTGCGCGAACCCTGGTACTGCGCCGCCAGCGGCTGGGCCGCCAGTGCGCTGCTGACCGCCGCGGCCATCGTCATGGCGACTCCAGCGCTTCCCGACGGCGCGGTGAGCACGGGGATCGTGTTCGCCGCGGTGGGGATCGGCGTCGCTGTGCTGGGGAGCCTGACCCGGCAGTGGATCCTCGATGCCGACCGGCTTGAGGTCTCCGAACGCACGAGCGCCCTGCAGAGCCGCCGCAGTCGAGAGCTGGAGGAGCGCAACCGGATCGCGCGTGAGCTTCACGATGTGGTCGCTCATTCGATGTCCGTGATCAGCGTGCAGGCCGCGACGGCCCAGTACCGGTTGTCCTCGATCACCCCGGAGGCCCAGCAGGAGTTCGAGGAGATCGCCCGGTCCTCCCGTCAGGCGCTCGGGGAGATGCGTATGCTGCTGGGCACCTTGCGCAGCGACGAGGAGGTGCCCACCGGGCCGACCCCGGGGCTCGCAGAGATCTACTCGCTGGTCGAGACCACACGGGCCTCGGGCACTCCGATCCGGGTCAGCGGACTCGATGTCGTGGAGGCTTCTTCCTCCGTCGGCCTGGCCGCCTATCGCATGGTCCAGGAGGGGCTGAGCAACGCGCTGCGCCATGCGCCCTCCTCCACGATCGAGGTCAGCGCGGAACTGCTCGGGCACGACGCGTCCGACGGCGAGCGACACCTGCTCATCCAGGTGCGCAACACCGCTCCGCCGCATCCCGTCTCTATGCCTGCACCGGGCGCTGGCCTGGGGCTGGAGGGTATCCGGGAGCGAGTGGGCGCGGTTGGGGGAACTGTTGAGACTGGGGAGACCCCGGACGGCGGCTACTACATCCGCGCCGCTTTCCCGCTGTGAACCCCCAACCCCCTACCGGCGTAGGGGGTGAAGATGGCTCCCCTGGGTGACGTGCTGGCGACTCCGGTTGGATACGGTGAAACTATGACAGTCACCCAGACCCGGTCCGAGTCAGCAGGGACCCACTCCGAGCAGGCTCGTCCACCGCGGAACAAGCAGGTCAACGAGTTCTTCGAGCTCGCCCAGCGGGTCAAGGACGAGGGCCTGATGGAGCGCGGCGCGTCCAGCTACGTGTTGCGCGTGATCGTGCTCAGCCTCGCCTTCGTCGGCGCCTTCGTCGCCATGTTCACTCTCGGTGACAGCCTCTGGCAGCTCGCCGTCGCCGCATTCTTCGGGATCCTGCTCACCCAGGTCGCCTTCCTCTCCCACGACGGCGCCCACCAGCAGGTCTTCCGCACCGGCAAGCGCAATGAGTGGTTCGGCCGGATCACCGGCAACCTGATCGTGGGCCTGTCCTACGCATGGTGGACCAAGAAGCATGGCAAGCACCACGCCAACCCCAACACCATCGGCAAGGACGGGGACATCGCTCCCGGCGCCCTGGTGTTCGTCGCCGAGGACGCAGCGCAGCGCACCGGCTCCATGGGCTGGCTGGCCCGCCGGCAGGGCTGGATGTTCTTCCCGCTGCTGACGCTGTTCGCCCTCGCGCTGCACTACAACGCGCTCAAGACCGTCTTCACGGCCAAGAAGCTCAAGCGCCGCAAGACCGAGCTGGCGATGCTGGCAGTCCGGCTCATCGGTTTCCCCGTGCTGATCTTCCTGGCCATGAGCCCGGGTCTGGCCCTGGGCTTCCTCGCAGTGCAGCTCGTGGTCTTCGGCGTCTACATGGGCGGCAGCTTCGCTCCGAACCATAAGGGCATGCCGATCATCCCCAAAGACTCAGACATGGACTTCCTGCGCCGCCAGGTGCTGACCTCGCGCAACATCAAGGGTGGACGTGCCATGGACATCGCGATGGGAGGACTGAACCTGCAGGTCGAGCACCACCTCTTCCCGCGGATGCCCAGCCCCAACCTGCACAAGGTCAAGCCCATCGTCGAGGAGTTCTGCGCCGAGAAGGGCATCAGCTACACCGCCACGGGGCTCGTCCAGTCCTACGGCATGGTCATCACGTACCTGAACCGGGTCGGTCTCGGCTATGCCGATCCGATGGACTGCCCGATCATGGCGCAGTACCGTCCCCGCTGATCCCTCGGGAGCGCCGGGCGATGCTGTCCAAGCGGTCCTGTTCGCGCCTGCGACGCTGGGCGGCCTGCCGATCGAGTTCTCGGGTCTGCGCCCCGAACAGTGGGATGAGCGCGGCCCAGAGCAGGTAGACCGGCGCGGCTGAGAGCGCGGCCCCGGCGATCCACAGCCACGGGGTGGTGGATTCGGCGACGGCGCCGAGCCCGTCTCGCAGCACCGGCCCCAGCAGGGACACGAGTCCGAGGGTGGTGCCGAAGGCGCCCAGAGTGATGCAGAGTCCTGCTTGCCGGCCCCCGGCCCGTCCGCTCTCCGCAGGAAGCGGGGCCAGGCTCGGGTCACGGGCCTCCGTCTGCAGCACCACCGCTCCGCAGAGAAGCGTCCACCCCGCCACCACGAGATAGGCGGCGATCATGTCGCTGGGCAGGTGCCAGCCCTCCACGAAGATGTAGGCGCCCCAGAGCGCCGACCAGTTCGCCGCCAGCACGCCCCACAGCGCGCGGTCGCGTGGTCGGGCGACCAGAAACATGGCGGCCGCAGCTGAGGCCGCGATCGTGGTGTGACCGCTGGGCAGCGAATTCCCGGTCCAGTCCTCGGTGAGTCCGATCAGCACCGGACGGGTGGAGAAGACCAGCTTGAACAGCTGGGTGCTCAGGTTGGCACCGAGCACCAGCAGCGCGGCGCTGCCGAGCACCCTCCACCTGCCATGGGCTCCGCGCCTCCGGCCCAGCCCCACGCAGGCCACCAGCGGCGGCAGCAGGATCCACACCGCGATCCACTCGTTCTCCGGGTCGAGCTCGGGCAGCGGGTGGCCCGTGGTGGATCCGGTGCGCTGCATCATGATGTCCAGCAGCTGACCTGTCTCGGTATGGACCGAGATCCAGTAGAGCACCCCGAAGAGCGCCCCACACAGCAGGACCCCGGCAGCCCACCGCTCAGGGTGGAAGGCCGGGGTCCGCAGGTGATGAGGCATGCGGCTATTCTGCCGCACCACTTCAGTGTTGGCTGTGGTGAGAATCGCTCTGCGGCTGGTGATCCGCCATGTCCTCGGCGGTCCAGCACTCGATGTTGCGCAGCTCCGGCATGTCCGAGGCGAAGAAGATCGGGTCGATTCCCTGCTTCTTCTGCGCCTCATAGTGCTTGAGCAGCTTGACGGCCGTCCCACCGAGCAGCGTGATGACCACCAGGTTGAACATCGCGATGATGACCATCGTCACACCGGCGATCGCCCATGCGAGGTCCACCGGGATGATCGCGCCGATGAACACCACAGCGGTGAGCACCGCGGCGAAGATCTTGCGAGTCTTCTCGGAGCGGGAGATGAACAATACGTTCATCTCGCCGTAGGAGTAGTTGCCCAGGATCGAGGTGAACGCGAGCAGCAGGATGATCAGAGCCAGGGCGAGCGCACCGAAGGCGCCGAAGTTCGCGCTCAGCGCCTCCTGGGTCAGCTCCCCGCCCACATTGGTCTCCGCGCGGACGGACGCCTCCGGGAAGGTCACCAGAATGATGAAGGCGGTGACCGAGCAGATGATCAGCGTGTCCAGGTAGACGCCGAGGGTCTGTACGAGTCCCTGTTTGACCGGGTGCGAGACGTCAGCGGTGGCTGCGACGTTGGGGACTGAGCCCATGCCTGCCTCATTGGAGAACATTCCGCGCTGCACGCCGGCCATGATCATGGCGCCGAATGCACCCCCGGCGGCCGAGGTGAAGTTGAAGGCCTCGCCGAAGATCATGCCGAACACGGCGGGAAGCTGCTCGATGTTGAACGCTACGACCACCAGGCCCAGCAGGATGTAGAGCATCGCCATCAGTGGGACCACCCGCTGAGTGACCTGGGCGACTCGGCGCAGGCCAGCGAGGACGACGACGCCGGTGAGCACCGTCAGCAGCACGGCCAGGATCCAGCCCAGGCCTGTGGTGTCCGCCATTCCGAGCTCTCCGGCGGCACCGGTCACCGCATCCACGATCGTGTTGGCCTGCAGCGAGGTGAAGGACAGGGCGAAGCAGAAGATGAAGATCACCGCGAAGACGATGCCGCCGGAGCGGGAGCCGAGCCCCCGCTCGATGTAATAGGCCGGACCACCCTTGAAGGTGTCGAAGCGGCGCACCTTGTACAGCTGCGCCAGGGTGGACTCGACGAAGGAGGCCGCCGAATTGAAGATCGCCATCACCCACATCCAGAACACGGCGCCGGGTCCGCCCATGGCGATCGCACCGGCGACGCCGGCGATGTTGCCGGTGCCCACGCGCGCTGAGGCGGTGATGGTGAAGGTCTGGAATGCAGAGAGCGACCGGGTGCGGCCGTTCTCGTCGCGGGTGGCCTTATCGGTGATGGAGCGGAACATGTCCGGGACGTGCCGGACCTGCACCAACCCGGTGCGGACGGTGAGGTAGAGACCGACCACCAGGATCACGGGGATGCCGACCCAGGTCCAGGAGGCGTCCTCGATCGCGCCGATGGTGTCGAGAAGATTGTCCATAGTCATAATGCTCCGACTCTACCGGTCACGGCACCCCCAGGAACCTCCCAGGCTGTGTTCGGAGCGTGAGGCAGAATAAGAGAAACTCCGGTTTCACAGAAGGTGATCACGATGGCTCACGTCCCTGACCCCGTCCGTTTCCAGCGCCTCGAGGAGCATGTCTGGCTCGCCGCACCAGGGTCTGACTCCGGGGTGAACGTGGGATTGGTGCTCGGAGAGGACTTTGCGGTGCTCATCGATCCGGGACCGTCCGACGGCGACCACGCCGCCCTGCTGGCAGGTGTCCGTGAGCTCAGCTCGGCCGAGATCCTCGTGGTCAACACCCACGGGCACCGTGATCACGTGGGGGCCAACGAGTTCCTGCGAGCCCAGGGAGTGCAGAAGATCTGGGCCCATGAGCACGCAGGGGTCGAGTCAGCCACCGATCTGGTCTCCAGCACGCCGGTGACGCTGGAGCTCGGCGGCGGGGTCGCCGTCGTCCTGGCGCACCTCGGGCGCGGGCACACCTCCGGTGACCTGGTGGCGGGAGTCCGTTCGGGAGACGAACCGGGGATCATGTTCTGCGGAGACCTGGTCCGCGAGGGCCGCGACCCCGAGTTCCACGATTCTTACCCTGAAGAGTGGGTTCGCACGCTGGGCCGGCTGTGGTCGATGGCGGGAAACTACGGCAGGTTCGTCCCGGGCCACGGGCGCGAGGTCGATGCTGATTTCCTGGCGTCCATGCGTCGCCGCATGCAGCAGGGCTGCAATGTCTCCGCACAGGCGATCAGGGATGCGGTCAATGATGCGACCAAGGCCATCCCGATCATCCCCTACGGCCCCGGGGAGTCCCGCGAGCTGATCACCCGGCTGCGCGGCCGGTGACTCGGCGGGTTCAGGCCCGTCCGGTTCAGGCCCGGCCGGTGTCTGAGGCTCAGACCCGGTAGAGCTCGTTGAACTGAGGCGGGATCGGGTAGTGCACCGTCTCGCCCCGCGGAGAGGGCACCGGGGCGCCACGCTGCCGCCGCCCGGTCTCGGCGCCGAAGAGGTTGATGCCCGCGCCAGCCATCAGGAAGCCTGGCCCGATCGAGACGAGCAGTCCGGCGAACCAGTGCCACAGGCTCGGTTCCTCGCCGGCCAGCGCGATGCCGGTCCACCCTCCGGAGAAGAGGAAGCACAGCACGGCCACCACGGTGAGCGTCACGCCGAAGAACCAGGCCAGACCCGCCAGCGGGGCGGTCTCCGGCTCGTAGTCGGCCACGACCGTGTTCCATTCCACTCCGGTGCGCATGATCAGCCAGCCGCCGATCATCGCCCAGCCCGCCACCACCAGGTAAGCGGCGATCACGTCTGAGGGCCGGTGCCAGGTCTCGATGAAGGTGTAGGCACCGACGAGGCCCGCGTAGAAGGCGGCGAGCACGGCGATGAAGGGTCGGCGGCGTGGGGAGCTGACCAGGAAGACCGCCACAGCCATGGAGGCAGCCAGCGTGGTGTGCCCGGAGGGCAGCGAGTTCCCAGTCCAGTAAGGCACGCCGTTGCCCAGATCTGGGCGGTCCAGCCAGGCCTTGAGCACCTGGGTGGTGAGGTTGGCGCCGAGAACCGCGCCCAGCGCGATCATGGCCCCGAGGAAGCGCTGCCGGGTGAGCACGATCACCAGGAAGAACACCGCGGGCAGCGCGATGATCACCGGGCTCAGCCACCAGAGGTCGAATCCTCTGGCCGAGAGCGAGTCCACTCGGTTGGCGGCGGCGTCGAGCATCGCGTACTCGACCCACTGGCCTGAATCCGAGCGGACGAGGTATTCGTAGACCGCGATGAAGATCGCGCAACAGAGCAGAATACCGAGGATCCACAGACCGGTGCGCCGGGCCGGGGGACGCAGAGCGCTGGCAGCTGACATGTGCCCCAGTATCGCAGGTCCGGCTCTGCCTAGACTGAATGACATGGATCCCCACAGCGAAGCACCGGAGCCGGGTTCGCACGGCTGGCAGCACCCCGATCTCCATGAGGTGCTGGAGCGTGCCCATGTGGTCTCGCTGCCGCTGCGCACGAGATTTCGTGGTCAGATTCACCGTGAGGCGCTGCTGGTGGAGGGCCCTCGGGGGTGGGGAGAGTTCTCCCCGTTCCCCGAGTACGGGGCCGCAGAGTCGGCCCACTGGCTGCGGGCCGCGCTCGAGGCGGGGTGGCACGGCTGGGGAACACCGCTGCGCACCTCCATTCCGGTCAACGCGACCATGCCGGCCGTCGGCCCTGATCAGGTCGAGTCGGTGCTGCGCCGCTTCGGGGCCGTGGAGTCCATCCCGGCGGTGAAGGTCAAGGTGGCCGAGCCGGGGCAGACTCTGGCCGAGGACGTCGCCCGGTTCCGGGAGGTGCGACGGCTGGTGCCCGATGCAGGACTTCGAGCCGATGCCAATGGGGGATGGAGCATCGCCGAGGCGGTGCCTGCGCTCGCGGCGCTCGCCGAGGCCGCGGGGGGCAACTTCGAGTACGCAGAACAGCCGGTGGCCGGGGTGGAGCCGCTGGCCGAGCTGCGCGAGGCGCTGGCAGCGGCGGGGGTCACGTCCGACGGGGCCCCGCTGCGCATCGCCGCCGATGAGGCGGTGCGCAAGGCTGAGGATCCGTTGCGCGTGGCTCGCCTGGGTGCGGCCGACCTGATCGTGGTCAAGGTCCCTCCGCTGGGCGGGGTGGACCGGGCGCTGCGCATCGTGGAGCAGGCGGGGCTGGACGCCGTCGTCTCCTCCGCCCTGGACACCTCCGTGGGTCTGGCGGCCGGACTGGCACTGGCGGCCCGGCTGCCGGAGCTGCCGTATGCCTGCGGCCTGGGCACCGCCGCCCTGTTCACCGAGGACGTGCTCGACGCCCCGCTGATCCCGGTGGCCGGAGCGCTGAGCGTGCCCGCCGCCGTCGTCCCGTCTGCGGAGCTGCTGCACCGTCACCGGATCAGCGGAGACCGCGCCGAGTGGTGGTTCGCTCGGCTGCGTGCGGCCTATGCCGAACTGACAAGGCGCGCGGAGCCGGGCGCGGAAGCGCGCCCAGATCCGGGTGCGGAACCGCCGTCGTCGCACAGCTTCTAGGATTGGGCCATGACGACAAGCCGGCGACCGTTTCGTGAATTCGACGACTCCTACGACGTCGAATCCCTGCGGCTTGCCCGGCGGGTGATCCGTGGACTCACCATGAGCATGCGCCATATCGTGCTGGCGCCCGGTTCCCGCTCGGCGCCCATGGCCTACGCCCTGCGGGAGGCAGAGGATCTCGGTGCGATCACCGTGCATGTGCGCATCGACGAACGCTCGGCTGCGTTCACTGCGCTGGGGATCGCGCTCGCGACGAAGAGCCCGGTCGGGGTGGTCACCACCTCGGGCACGGCTGCGGGCAATCTGCTGCCGGCGATGATGGAGGCCGATCTCTCCGGGGTGCCCCTCGTGGCGATCACCGCTGACCGGCCCGAGGAGCTGCATGGCACCGGCGCGAACCAGACGGCCTGGCAGCAGGGCATGTTCGCCGGACGGGTGCGTGATGAGATCCACCTGGAGCAGGGGGAGGCGCGGCTGGAGCCCGAGTCCCGTGACGACATGCTCGCCGCCGAGACGCAGGTCGGACTGCTGCTGCGCGTCGCCACCGGGTCCTCTCCGGGACCGGTGCATCTGAACATCGGTTTCCGCGACCCGCTGGTTCCCTCCGAACCGGCAGCCGCGCACCAGCCGGGAGCTCAGCGCTGGGCGCGCACGCCGTTCGTTCCCCGCCGAGTAACCGGGACCGGCTCTCCGGAACAGCTGCGCGCCGAGATCATCGGAGGAGAGATCCTCGGCGATCGAGCGGCGGATCGGCCGGCCGTCGATGCGCAGGACCCCGCTGCCGCAGAACGCACAGAGGGCAATCGGGAGGCGCAGGACCCCGCTCAGGCCCCCGCAGAGTCCGGCCCGCAGCTCGCACCCCGGCGCACCGTCTTTGTGATGGGTGCCGAGGCGCCGGCCGAGGCGCGAGAGCTGGCGCGCCGACTGGGCCACCCGCTGCTGGCGGAGCCCAGCAGTGATGCGCGCTGGAGCGACCTCGGTGCCATCCAGGGCTACCGACTGATCCTGCAGGCTCCAGAGGGATCTCCCGCGAGTGAGCTGGCGGGGAGCATCGAGCGCGTCGTGGTGGCCGGACGCCCCACCCTGACCCGGCCGGTTCAGCAGCTGATCAATCGCGCGGACGTCGAGGCGGTGCAGTATGCCCCCGGCGGTGAGGCCTGGTTCGATCACCGGCTCGCGCGCCGTCGTCTTGCCGATCTGCCCTCCATCGCGCTCTTCGCTGGTGTCGCGCCCGCCGGTTGGCAGGACGCCTGGTCGGAGCGCGGCCTGGCGGCGCAGCGCCTGATCGACGCCGCGCTGACCGAGCAGGAGACCCTCGCCCAAGGTGAGCTGTCCTCGGTGCGGGTGGCCCAGTTCGTGGCCGAGACGGTCAAGACCCCGCTGCTGCTGGGATCCTCCTCGGTGATCCGAGACGTGGACCTGGCGGCGGTTCTCAATCGCAGCGTGCTGGAGTCCGAGTCGGGTCCCCGGTCTCGAGTTGCGGACGACGGCGGACGCCGGGTCTACGCGATGCGCGGCCTGGCCGGCATCGACGGCAACCTCTCGGCGGCCTCCGGGATCGCTCTGGCGAGGAACACCCGCGTCACCGCGCTGGTGGGTGATCTGACCTTCCTGCATGACGTCAACGCCCTGCTCGTGCCGGCCACGGAGCGGGAGCCGGACCTGGACATCGTGGTGGTCAACGACTCCGGCGGGGCGATCTTCGACCAGCTCGAGCATGGCGCGGTCGGGCGCCGCGAGGGCCAGGCCGAGACGGTGGAGCGTTTCTTCGGCACACCGCAGACCGTGGACATCGAGGCGCTCGCGGACGCCTACGGCCATGAGTATCACTTCGCGGATGACCTGGAGTCCCTCGGGGAGGGGCTCTCCGGGATCGAGGACCGGATCGGGATCCGGATCATCGAGGTGCGCACCGATCGCACGGTGCTGCGTGACTTCCATGCCCGGCTGCGCAGCGCCTCCGAGCACCTCTGACCCCACCCCCTGGCGTTTTACCCCGTCCTACGAGGAATACCGGCCCGACGGTCGGCGGGGTAGTTCACGTACGGGGAGGTAAAACGCCGGGAGGGTGGGTCAGGGCTGGGGGACGCCGAGGGCGCCGAGCATCGGGCGCATCTTCGCCCAGGTCTCGGCCAGCTCCTCCTCAGGGACCGATCCCGCCACGATCCCGCAGCCCGCGTAGAGCCTGACCTGCGTGCCCTGCTCCTGCAAGATCCCTCCGCGCAGGGCGATGCCGAAGTCGGCATTGCCCTGCGCGTCGATCCACCCCACCGGACCGGAGAACGCCCCCCGATCGAGGCCCTCCAGGGTGCTGATCAGCTCCGCGGCGGTGGCTGTGGGAGTGCCGCAGACTGCGGCGGTGGGATGCGCGCGCTCGGCCACCAGCAGGGCCGGGGTCTCAGCGGTCAGCCGCCCGGTGACGTCGGTGGAGAGGTGGAAGACATTGGGCAGCTCAAGCACCGCGGGTGGATCCTCCGCGTGAAGCTGATGAGCCACCGGTGCCAGCTGATCCAACAGCGACTGGGCCGCCAGGCGATGCTCGTCGCGCTGCTTCGGGTCTTCAAGCAGCAGCGTGCGTGCGCGCTGAAGCCCCTCACGCCCATCCACGGTGCCGGCGAGCACCCGTGCGGAGAGGTCCTGTCCACGGATCTTGACCAGCATCTCCGGGGTCGCGCCGAGCACATCGCCTGCCAGGTAGGTCCAGCAGTCCGCGTAGTCGGCGGCGAGTGACGCCAGCAGCGGACCGGTGGGCAGCGGCGCGTCGGCGGCGACGACGACGTCGCGAGCCAGCACCAGCTTCTCCAGCCGGCGGTGCTCGATCGCGTCCACACCGGCGCGCACGGCGCGCAGGTAATGCTGCTCGGAGTGCGAGCCCTGGATCAGCGAGGTGGCGGGACGCGAGGAGCTCCCTGCCGTGTGCCCGTCACGTCTTCTGGACGCAGGCGCTGCGGCGCTGATCAGACTGAGCCGTCCCGCGTTCAGCTGCAGTCCGTGCTTGGCCAGCAGCGCGTGGAGTCGCCGGGAGTTCGTCACCTGCGCCGCGCCGTCGTGGGTCTGAGCTGCTGGCTCGTCCATCTCCTCGAAGTCCTCGTCCCAGTCGGGAACGCGGAAGACTGCCGTGATCCACGCCTTCCCCTGCGCCGAGCCGAGGATCAGCTCGGGCAGGATCAGATGCGAGTCGGCCGCCGAGGAGGAGGAATAGGTGATGGAGGTCAGCGCCACGGGGCCTGCTCCGGGGATCCCGACCAGGTCGTCCGGAAGCGGAGAGGTCTCACCCAGCGGGGCCAGATGCTGAGCATGCCACTGCGCGAGCTCGGCGAAGCGCTCGGCACCGTGGGCCCGGATGTGTGCCGCGGCCCCAAGCCCGATGAGCCCGTCACCGCGCAGCAGCCATACGGCGCTGGGCTCCAGCGCGGGCAGCAGATCCGCGAGCGAGCTGCCTCCGGGAAGATCCACCACCAGCGTGGTGGCGTCGAGGGAACCGGGAAGCGCTGTCATGGCTGGACAAGTCTAGGACATGGCGGCGGCAGCGATGCCCGTGTGTGGGAGAATGCCAAGGTGAATCGCCCCAGCACCGGAAGCCGCGCAAGCCTCGCGAAGAACCCTCAGGACGTCGCCTCGATGTTCGACGAGGTCGCCGACCGCTATGACCTCACCAATGACGTGCTCTCGCTGGGACAGACGAAGCGCTGGCGTAAGCAGCTCGTCGCCGCGCTCGCCGTCGCCCCAGGTGAACGGGTCCTCGACCTGGCAGCCGGAACAGGAAGCTCCACCGAGCCCTTCCATGACGCTGGCGCCGAGGCCGTGGCGTGCGACTTCTCCTCCGGGATGCTCCAGGTGGGCAAGCGACGCCGTCCGGACATGACGTTCATCGCCGGAGACGCGATGAACCTGCCGTTCGCCGATGACAGCTTCGATGCCGTGACCATCTCCTTCGGGCTGCGTAACATCGTGGATCCGCTGGCCGGTCTGCGCGAGATGCTCCGGGTGACCGCCCCCGGGGGTCGGCTGGCCGTCATGGAGTTCTCGGACCCCACGAACAAGCTCTTCAACACGGTCTACAACGAGTACCTGATGCGCGCGCTGCCGCCCACGGCCCGCGCGGTCTCTTCGAACCCAGAGGCCTATGTGTACCTCGCGGAGTCCATCCGCGCCTGGCCCGACCAGGATCACCTGGCCGCTGACATCGCCGCCGCCGGCTACGCGGAGGTGCGTTACCGCAATCTCACCGGCGGGATCGTCGCGATCCATCACGCCATCAAGCCCAGCGCCCTCCCCGCATCCTGAACCTGGATAGGCTAGACACCGATGACTGAATCAGCCGCTGATCCCCTGACCACGAAGCTGCCCGCCGGCTTCGATGTGCTGGCCGAGGACCTGGCGCTCGCCAACGAGGTCTCGGAGGCGCTGACGCAGGTCGAGGCAGACCTCCTCGGCTCGTTGACCAGCGCGGACGAGCTGGTCAACGCCTCCGCGCGCTACCTCGCTCAGGCCGGTGGCAAGCGAGTACGGCCGCTGCTGACCGTGCTGACCTCCATGATCGGCGAGGGCGTGGACGATCGTGTCCGCCGAGCCGCTGCAGTGATGGAGATGACACACCTGGCCACGCTCTACCACGACGACGTGATGGACTCCGCTCCTGTGCGTCGGGGAGCACCCGCGGCGCATCAGGTGTGGGGAAACTCGGTGGCCATCCTCACCGGAGATCTGATCCTCGCGCGCGCGTCCCGGCTGATGTCCGAGCTCGGCGTGGAGGCCTCGAAGATCCAGGCACAGACCTTCGAGCGCCTCGTCATGGGCCAGCTCCACGAGACTGTGGGCCCCCAGGAGGGCGAGGACGCCTACGCGCATTACCTGCGCGTCATCGGGGACAAGACCGGCTCCCTGGTCGCCGCCGCGTCGCGGCTCGGCGCACATTTCGGCGGCTGCTCCGAAGAGACCATCGCGATGCTCGAGGAATACGGCGAGGCCGTGGGTGTGGCCTTCCAGCTCGCCGATGACGTCATCGACCTCACGGCGGATCCCGAGTCCTCGGGCAAGACCCCCGGCACCGATCTGCGTGAGGGAGTCTCCACACTGCCGGTGCTCATGCTGCGTCAGCACGCGCAGTCGGCCGAGTCCGAACAGGACCAGCAGGAGGCGGCACGCGTCCTCGCCCTGATCGACGGCGACCTCAGCTCAGATGCGGCGCTGGCCGAGGCAGTGGTCGCCGTCGTCGCTCATCCGGTGACCGAGGAGTCCTGGCAGGTGGCCCACAGCTGGGCCGATAAGGCGAAGGCCGCGATCACCGAGCTGCCGCAGAGCACGGTGAAGTCGGCGCTGCTGGCCTTCGCCGATGCGGTGGTCGAGCGCGAGGGCTGAGCCGGAGCTGACTGAGCCGGACCTCGTTGAGCCGGAGCTTGCGCGGCTGCGCTAGTTCTTCGCGGCGAGGATCTGCGTCAATGCGGCACGCAGCTCGAGCGCCTTCTCGGCGCGCACCGCCACCGGCACCGGATGTCGTATCTGCCGGTAGAGCATGTCGTCGGAGTACCGCGGAAAGACATGCAGGTGGTAGTGCCACACGTGCTGGTTCCCGGCCGGCTCGTTGTGCTGGCGCACGGAGGTTCCCTCGGGGTTCCACGCCAGCTTCATCGCCTTGGAGACATCTCGGGACATGATGGCGATCTTGGACAGCAGCTCGTCCTCGAGGTCATAGAGCGCTTCACGGTGCTGCACCGGGGTGATCATGGCGTGTCCCTCATGCGGACCGAAGCCGTCGCAGGCCATGAACACCAGCACGTCATCGTCCTGATGGACCAGGTCGGTCAGCTCGCAGCGGTTTGACGGCTGGTCCACCTCGCCGCGGGCCAGCCCGCAGAACGGGCAGGAATAGCCTTCAGGAGCATGCGAGGGCCACAGCTGCCGCAGATCCGAGACGCTCATGGCGTCTCCTCCTCGAAGGAGAACTCCAGCAGGTCGAAGACGAACTCGCTGACGGTGGCGCCCTCGTCATTCCACATTCCGGAGTTGCTGCTGCGCCGGGCGATGAGCGGATCGGGCACATCGAGGGAGTCCACATCGACGCCCCAGACCCAGCGCTCCTCCTCATCTTCGAGGAAGAGCAGGTGCCCGTCCTCGACGGTCAGCTCATCGGGGTCGAAGAAGAAGTGATAGGCCTCCATGATCTCCTCACAACGGCCCAGCGCGAGATAGAACTCCTCGAGCACCTGAGGCAGTCGCTGACGGGCTTTCAGCTCGGCCGGCAGCTCGGAATCGGCGATGAGCTCACGCAGCTCCGCTTCGGTGTAGCCCTCTTCCGGGGTCCACTTCTCATCGAGATATTCGGGCACCAGGGCGCGGAACTTCTCCAGGAACATATCGGCCATGGCCTCAGTCTAGAAGACCGGGAACATCCTCGCGGGCCGCCGGCGTTCATCCCAATACGGCATACTGTGCTGAGTTAATCGATCGATAGGAAGCTATCCGTGTCCCAGAATTCCTCGCAGCGGCCAGCAGACCGGGCCATCCGAGTCGCCGTCGTCGGCGCCGGTCCCGCAGGTGTCTATGCCTCCGACATCCTGGCGAAGGCGCAGAAGAAGAGCGACTTCGAGTTCAGTATCGACCTCTACGACCGCTATCCGGCGCCCTTCGGCCTCATCCGATACGGGGTCGCACCCGACCACCCGCGGATCAAGGGCATCGTCAAGGCGCTGCACAAGGTGCTCGACCGCGGCGACATCCGGCTCATCGGCAATGTGAACATCGGTGAGGACCTGAGCATTGAGGACCTCCGGCGACACTACGACGCCGTGATCTTCGCCACCGGCGCCATCAAGGACGCGGAGCTGAACATCCCCGGGATCGAGCTTGAGGGCAGCTTCGGCGCCGCCGACTTCGTCTCCTGGTACGACGGCCATCCGGACTATCCCCGTGACTGGCCGCTGACCGCAGAGAAGGTCGCCGTCATCGGCAACGGCAACGTGGCCCTGGACGTCGCCCGGGTGCTCTCCAAGCACGCCGAGGACATGCTCACCACCGAGATTCCGGAGAACGTCTACGCCGGGCTGAAGTCCTCCCCGGTCAGTGATGTGCATATCTTCGGCCGCCGGGGGCCCGCCCAGGTGAAGTTCACCCCGCTGGAGCTGCGCGAACTCTCGCACAGCAAGGACGTGGACATCATCCTCTACGAGGAGGACTTCGACTTCGACGAGGGCTCCGACGAAGCGATCAAGACGAACAACCAGGTCAAGACCATGGTCAATACGCTGGGGAACTGGCTGGTGGAGCAGGAGGACCGTGAGACCGAGGCCTCGCGGAAGCTGCACCTGCACTTCCTGCAGCAGCCCGTGGAGATCCTGGAGGGCACCGACGCGTCCGGCCAGGGTACCGGCGCGGTGGCGGGCGTGCGCTTCGAACGCATGGAGCTCGACGGCACCGGAAACGTCCGTGGCACCGGCGAGTTCCAGGACTACGAGGTACAGGCCGTCTACCGGGCCGTGGGCTACCTGGGCTCCGAGATCGCCGGGCTGCCGTTCGACTCCCGACGCGGCGTGCTCGTCAACGAGGCCGGCCGAGTCATCGACGAGGCCGGAGCGCACGTGCCGGGCATCTACGCCACCGGATGGATCAAGCGTGGGCCGGTGGGCCTGATCGGCCACACCAAGGGTGACGCGCTGGAGACCATCGGCTGCCTGCTCGAGGACCTGCACCACCTTCCGGTGGCAGAGGTCCCGGAGGAGGACGCCGTCATCGAGCTGCTCGAGTCCCGCGGCGTGGAGTACACCACCTGGGGCGGCTGGCAGAAGCTCGACGCCCATGAGATGTCCCTGGGCGAGTCCTACGGTCCGCTGCCCGACGGCGGCGCCAGGGAGCGGGTCAAGGTCGTCGAGCGTGAGGACATGATCCGGATCTCACGCGAGAGCTGAGGCTGCTGAACTGACTGAGGACAGAAGAGTGCCCCCTGGCCCATGGGCCAGGGGGCACTCTTCTGCCGCCGCACGTCACTACTGCTGCTCGTAGCCTGCCATCGACTCCAGCCGGGCGATCCGTTCGGGCATCGGCGGGTGGGTGCTGAAGAGCTTCTTCGCCTTGCCGCCGAAGGGGTTGGCGATCATCATGTGCGCGTGCGCGTCATGCTTGGGGCTCTCCTCGAGCGGGTAGCGAGAAATGCCGCGCTCCAGCTTGTCCAGAGCCGAGGCCAGCGCCAGCGGGTCTCCGGTGAGTGCGGCGCCGTCGGCGTCGGCGTCGTACTCGCGAGTACGGCTGACCGCCATCTGGATCAGGCTGGCCGCGATCGGCATGAGGAACACCGCGACGATCGCGCCGACCAGCGCGAGCGGGTTCCCACCCTGGTTGTTGCCGCGGCCGCCGCCGAAGAGCAGAAAGAACTGACTGATCGTGGTGAGGAACCCGGCGACCGCCGCAGCCACGGACGAGATCAGGATGTCGCGGTTGTAGACGTGCATCAGCTCATGGCCGGTGACCCCGCGCAGCTCACGCTCGGTGAGCAGGTTCAGGATCCCCTCGGTGAAGCAGACGACGCCGTTGGCAGGGTTTCGCCCGGTGGCGAAGGCATTGGGGTTCGGCGAGGGGGCGATGAAGATGCGTGGGGCGGGCTGCTGCGCGCGCTGCGCCAGGTCCTCGACCATCTCGTAGAGCTGGGGAGCCTGCTCCCGGGTCACCGGGTAGGCCTTCATCGCACGCAGCGCGATCTTGTCGGAGTTCCAGTAGGAGTAGGCCACCGAGACCAGTCCGATGAGCCCGAAGACGAAGATCAGTCCCGGCGTCTGGGTGGCATAGGCGATCACCGCGCCGACCAGCAGGAGCATCGCGAAGAGGAATGCGAGCAGCCCCGCTGTGCGCAGCCGACCGTGATGCTGGTGCATTGACTCTCCTCAGAGGGGGATCAGGGTGGGAAATGGTCCGCTGTGACCAAGGACATCCTACTCGCGCCGCCTCTGGGCGGATCGTTCACCTGCAGTTCACCTTCCCGTGTGACTCTCGTTCTGCAAGCGGTGCACAGTGTTCTACGGCCCTTCATCCGGCGGTGATACTCACGCAGTCCCGCCCGCGCAGCGCAAATGTAGTGCCAAGCCGATTCACAGCAGGGCTGAACCACGGCTCGTGTTCCGCAGAGGAGATTGCATGTCCGCACCGTCGATCGAGGCCCCGCAGCGGGTTGCCGGGCCTGTAGACGAGGCGTCCGCCACGCGACCCTTCAGCCCCTTCGAACGATTCGGTCTCTCTGGGCGGGTGCTCGACGTCGCCAACTGGCTCTCTGTCGCAGCCGCCGTCTACGTGCTGATCACCGCCGTCAATGTCATCGGCACCGGGTTCAGCCTGGCCACCGGAGGTCAGGCGGAGGCGCTCTTCGGCTTCGCGACCAACCCCGTGGTCGGTCTGATGATCGGCATCGTGGCCACGGCGCTGACTCAGTCCTCCTCCACCACCACCTCGGTGACGGTCGGCCTCGTGGCCGGCGGCCTCCCGCTCGGCGTGGCCATCCCGATCATCCTGGGCGCCAACATCGGCACCACGCTGACCAACACCCTGGTCAGTCTGGGCATGGTCCGCGAGAAGGAGTCCTTCCGCCGCGGCTTCGCCGCCGCCACCGTGCATGACTTCTTCAATCTGATCGCGGTCGCGATCTTCCTGCCCCTGGAAATCATGTTCAGCCTGCTCGAGCGGATCTCCACCTCGATCGCGGGGATGGCCACAGGCTCCGACGGCGGCCCGGTGGCTGCGGTGCTGGGCGGCATCGGTTCCACCGTCAAGGGTGCCACCAAGCCGCTGGCGCATCTGATCGAGGACGCGCTGAGCTTCATTCCGGGCAGCCTGCAGGGCGTGATCATGATCGTCGTCGCCGTCGGCCTGATCCTGATGGTGATCAATTTCATCGGGCGGCTGCTGAAGGTGCTTCTGGTCGGCAAGGCTCGCCAGGTGCTGCACGCAGCGATCGGTCGCGGCCCGGTGGCTGGCATCGGTTCAGGGGCCGCCGTGACGATCATGGTGCAGTCCTCCTCCACCTCCACCGCGCTGATCGTGCCGCTGGCCGGTTCGGGAGCCTTCACGCTCAAGCAGATCTACCCCTTCACGCTGGGCACGAACATCGGCACCACGGTCACCGCCCTCATCTCAGCCTTTGCCTTCGACGGCGCGGCGGGAGAGATCGCGCTGACCGCGGCGCTGGCGCACCTGCTGTTCAACGTGCTGGCCACGCTCGTGATCTTCTGCACCCCGTGGCTGCGCGACCTGCCGCCGCGCGGGGCGACCTGGCTGGCCGATCTGGCCGCCGAGAAGAAGGTCTACGCCTTCGCATGGGTGCTCGGCGTGTTCATCGTGATCCCGCTGGCGCTGATCGGTATCAGCACCCTCTTCTGAGAGCTTCCCCCAACCCGATCAACCCCGATCAACCCCGCTGGTTGAGTTTTCCCGTGGAGATGTTTCCACCGGAGAACTCAATCGGCGGGGTTTCTTGGTGGGGTCAGCCGCGCTACGGTGTCACCTGGACGTCTGCTGAATGGCCGACGTCGCGCCGTCGACTTTGAGGAGACCCATGAGCACCGCGACCCTGCTGGCCAGCGCTGACCTCAACCCACTCGTGCCCAACGTCTGGGAGTCGCTGAGCTTCGGCTTCGGATTCGTCGTGCTGATCCCGGTGCTCATGCTCCTGCTGGGACTGTGGGCAGTGATCGCCGTCCTGCGGTCGCGGTCGATGTCGGTCACCACCAAGGCAGTTCTGCTGATCCTGGTGTTCGCGGCCCCCATCCTCGGCGCGATCCTGGCGCTCATCCTGTGCCACCAGGCCCGTCGCGACGCGAACTCGCTGACACCAAAAACCCCCGCCTATTGAGTTCTCCGGTGGATACATGACTACCGGAGAACTCAACCAGCGGGGGAGGGGGAGAGAGGTGTCGCCTCGAGCAGAGTCAGCGCATGTTGACGAACTGCAGGTCGGCGTCCTCAAAGCCCTTGAGCATCGCGATGACCTCCTGGAGGTCATCGCGTGACTTCGAGGTCACGCGCAGCTCGTCGCCCTGAATCGTGGCTTTGACTGACTTCGGGCCCTCGTCGCGGATCTGCTTGGTGATCTTCTTCGCGGTCGTCTGGTCGATCCCCTCCTTGATCGTCCCCTCGATCCGGAACTCCTTGCCGGAGGCATAGGGTTCACCGGAGTCGAAGGACTTCAGCGAGATTCCGCGCTTGACCAGCTTGGAGCCGAAGACATCCTCCACGGCTTTGGCGCGCTCTTCGGAGTTGGCCTTGATGAGCAGCTTCTCTCCGGAGAAGTCGATCTCGGCGCCGGTGCCCTTGAAGTCATAGCGCTGGGCGATCTCCTTCTGCGCCTGGTTCAAGGCATTGGCGACCTCCTGCTTGTCCACTTTCGAGACGACGTCGAATGTCGAGTCCTTGGCCATGGGTGTCTCCTGTCGGTGTGCTGTCGGTGTCGATATCTGCCGATGAGTCTAATAGTCCTGTACAGCCGGTGCTCCTCTGCAGCTAAGATGTGATTTGAAGATATGAACAAAAATGCGGAAGGCAATCATGTCCGACAGGTCCATTCCGGTCACACACGCAGGCTCGCTGCCCCGCACCGAGGAGCTCATCGCTGCGAATGCAGCGCGTGAGCTGGAGCCCGACGGCTTCACGCTGCGCCGCACCCCCGAGTTTGAGACCCTGCTCTCCCAAGCTGTGACCGACCTGGTCGTCCGGCAGAGGAGCTACGGGGTGACCGTCCCCGGGGATGGGGAGTACGGGCACGCGATGACCTCGGCCGTGGACTACGGGGCCTGGTGGTCCTATGTCTTCCAGCGCGTCGGCGGGCTCGAGCTGACCGGTGAAGACCTGTTCAGCTGGCCGCACGTGGAATCCAGCCCCGGGAACATCCAGCTGACGAACATGCTCCACCGAAGAGACTGGGTGCGCTTCAGCCAGGCCTACTCGGACCCGCGTTCCGGCATCGCCACGGGCAAGACCGCCACTGCGTTCCCCTCCACCACCGGCGAGCTGAGCTGGCGGGGCCAGGCGGCCGTGGACTCCGACATCGCGAACCTGAGTGCAGGACTCGACGCCGCAGGCGCGGAGACGGGCTTCCTCACCTCGTTGTCGCCGGGTTCAGGCGCGCGCATCCCCAACCGGCACTACGCGAACGAGGAGGACCATATCTGGGCCTGGGCGGAGGTGATGCGCCATGAGTATCAGGCGATCACCGATGCCGGGCTGATCGTGCAGATCGATGATCCCTCGGTGGCGGAGAACTGGGATCAGATCTCTCCGGAGCCCTCCGTGGAGGACTACCGGCGGTTCACCCAGATTCGCATCGAGGCGCTGAACTGGGCGCTGCGGGGGATTCCCGAGGAGCAGGTGCGGTTCCACCTGTGCTGGGGCTCCTGGCACGGCCCGCACACCACAGATATCGAGTTCAGGCACATCGTGGACCTGATGCTCGGCGTCAACGCGAAGTACTACGCCTTCGAGGCCGCCAATGCGCGCCACGAGCACGAGTATCGGATCTGGGAGGATGTCTCGCTGCCCGAGGGCAAGGTCATCGCGCCCGGGGTCGTCTCCCATGCCACCAATGTCGTGGAACACCCCGAGCTGGTCGCTCAACGCATCGAACGCTTCGCCCGTCTGGTCGGCGCGGAGAACGTGATCGCGTCCACCGACTGCGGCCTGGGCGGGCGCCTGCATCCGCAGATCGCCCACGCAAAGCTCGAGACCCTGGGGCTCGGCGCCGCCCTGGCGGGACAGCGACTTCTCTGATCCCGCCCTGTGGCTTCTAGACGAACGTGGAGTTCAGGCCCTCCTCGGTGGCCTGGAGGATCAGCTGGGCCAGACCCCGGAGCAGCTCTTCATCTTCGGGCAGCTGAGCGATCGAGAGGCGCAGCAGTCCCGTGGGCCGTTCGGTGAGATGTGATCCGCTGCCCACGTCGAGGATCACCCCCTGGGCGCTTAAGGTCAGCGCCGCCGCCTGCTCGTCGGGCACCTGAACCCAGAGCGCCCAGCTGGCGGGCCCCGCCTGGACCGTGAGGCCTGCCTCGGTGAAGGCCTTGAGCGCCATCCGACGCCGGGTGGCGTACCGGGTCCGGGCGCTGCTGACCCGCCGGGCGGCGACGGGGTCGCGCAGCAGGAACGCCAGGGCGTGCTGCAGGATCCTGCTGTTCGAGCTGACACCGCCTGAACGCTCAGTGATCGCTCGCGAGATCAGTGGCTTCGGTCCGGCGAGCACGGCGGTGCGCAGGTCCATGCCGTAGGCGCGTTCGAAGCCGATCACGCGCAGCGTGCGTTCCGGAAGGTGAGCCTCCAGGGTGTGGACGAAGGGCTCCCGTTCGGCGAGCGGGCCCAGCGGGTCCTCCTCGATGACCACGGTCTCGGGGGAGGCGTCCAGGATCTGCTGAAGCTCCTGTGCGCGCCCGGTGCTCAGCACATGCCGCGGTGAGAAGGCGCCTCCGGGGCTGTGGACGAAAGCGGTGGCGCCCGCGTCGAGGGCTTCCTGCAGCGCGGCGGGCACCGGTCCGAGAGCATCCACGGGCACCGCCACCATGTGCAGGCCAAGGCTGCGGGGCACCGAGAGGTAGCCCGGCGGAGCCGGCTCCTCCACAGCGATCAGATCACCGGGGCTCGTAACAGCCTTGGTGGCGAGCCAGAGCCCTTCCGTGGCGGAGGAGACGGCGGCGAAGCTTCGTGGACGCGACTCCGCAGGCCGGTGGCCCAGCTTCTTCTCCACGGCGCGCTGGAGTTCGGGCAGGATGTGCTCTCGGCTCCAGCTGTGCAGATCAGATTGTTTCAGGCTGCGCAGCAACCCCTCTTCCAGAGAGGGCAGAAGCCGCAGGTCAGGACTGCAGTGCAACAGGTCCACGCTCGCCCAGCTGCGGAAGCTCACGCCGCCCACCTCGCCGGGGTCCACGATTCGGGTTCCACCGCGGCGGCGGGTCTCGACCAGGGTGGATTCGCGCAGCAGGCTCCACGCCTGAGCGATCGTGCCCACGCTGACCCCGAGTTCAGTGGCGAGGTCGCGCACGGTGGGAAGTCGCATGCCTGCGGTGAGTGTGCCGGCGCTGATGAGTTCGCGGACTTGCTCGGCGATGCCGGCCGGGCCGCGCTCACTCAGCTTCTCGGCAAGAGTTTCGGCCTCGATGTCGGCCACGATGCTCCTTGGAAGTCGGTGCGGGGGAGGGCGTGCCGCATGGCGGAGGATCAGAACGGGATCATCGCGCAGGCACGAATAATGCGCCCCACGATACTCCTAGTCTGCGGATCAGGATTCGAGAATTCCCCGCATCTTCGCTAAAGTTATGGGGTGCCGAGCACCGGGGCATGAAAAAACACGACACGGGAAATGGCCTCAGGTCACACCGTGTGGTTGCGCGGCAGATTACCCGAGCGGCCAAAGGGGGCTGACTGTAAATCAGCTGGCATCGCCTACGGGGGTTCGAATCCCTCATCTGCCACATCACCGCTGAAGGGCGGGTCGGATCAGAATGATCCCGGCCCGCCCTTCAGCGTCTCGGGGTCCACGTCCCGGCATCACTGCCCAGCGGCGGCTTCCGGGTCGTCGCAACTGCTCGCCGGAGTCGTTCAGCTAGCCGCTTAAGAGCCTGGTTCACGGTCCCGCGGGGGCCGACAAGCTCGAAGTGCTCGCGTATGGTGGCGAGGCATGGCTACCACTGATCTGACCACCACTGACTTCCAGCAGACCCTCGAGGAGAACGACATTCTGCTCGTTGACTTCTGGGCTGACTGGTGCGGCCCCTGCAAGCAGTTCGCACCCGTCTACTCCGAGGTCTCCGAGAAGCACCCGGACGTGACCTTCGGCAAGGTGGACACGGAGGCTGAGCGTGAGCTCGCCGCCGCCGCGAACATCACCTCGATCCCCACTCTGATGGCCTTCCGCGAGAAGGTTCTGGTCTTCTCGCAGCCCGGCGCGTTGAACGCCGAGCAGCTGACCGAGGTCATCACGGCGGTCAAGGACCTGGACATGGACGAGGTCCACAAGCAGATCGCCGAGGACCAGGCGCAGGGCGAGACGCCCCAGAGCTGACCCGAGCCCAGAAGTTTGCACTGAGCGCGCGACTCCGGCGGATCACCGACTTCGGTGGTCCGCCGGAGTCAGTTTGGGTCCGTATTTCTGGTGCTGGAACCCGGAGAGCTTGAGCAGCCGGATCACGCGCTGACGGTGCGGGGCGTAGGGGGCGAGCAGCCGGAGCATCCCGGCGTCATCGGTGCGCTGACCGGTCATCGCGGCGCCGACGAAGTTGCTCAGATGGTAATCCCCGACGGCGGGAAGATCCGCAGAGCCGTGGGAGCGTTGCAGCGCCTCCGCCACGGTCCATTCACCGATCCCCGGGATCGATCGCAGCCTCACACCGAGTGCCGCGACCGCCGCGGTCTCGGCCGGGGTCTCCGCGCTGAGCTGATGGATCCTCCTCGCGCGTTCGGCCACCCGCAGGATGGTCTTCGACAGCGCCGGCTGCACCCAGAGCCGGTGCCATTCCCAGGACGGGACCGCGCGCAGCTGATCTCCCGTCAGCGGCAGCCGCATCCAGTCCGGGGCTGGCACTCCGGGCGCCGAAGGCGGGGGTTCCCCGTGCCGGCGCAGCAGCTGGCGCCATCCGGCACGAGCCTGATCATGAGTGACCTTCTGTTCCAGGGTGGCGGTCACCAGCTGGTCGAACAGTGCTCCGGTGGCGGGCAGCCGGACACCAGGATGACGACGCCGCACCCGAGCCAACGCCGCCGAGGTCTCGTCTCCGAGAGCATCGAGGCGAAGTTCGAGATCCCCCCAGTCGTCGAGGCAGCCGAGCAGCCGCCCCGCCCGACGCTCCGCCAGCTCGGAGACCTCGTGGGCGCCGGCGCCATCGCCGCTCGCAGCAGCCACCCGTACCCGCACGATCGAGGGCCCGAGCTGGTCAAAGCGCAGACTGGCCTGTCCGCGCTGCCGGCCCTGGGCGTCATAGATCCGCTGGCACATCCACGCCCCAGCGCCGGGCGTCCCCTGTGGACCGCCGGCCATGGCGGCCGAGCCCGGATCCAGTCGGATGCTCGGGTCCCCGGCCCCGCGCTGGAGGACCCCCAGCGTTCGGGGCAGGTCGAACGGCCCTTGGAGATCCAGAAGAACCTCGCTGCTGTGCCCCGCCGTGGTCATACATTCACTCTGGCACATCGGTGGGACATCTCTCGCGCACCCCCGTGCACTGCCTGCCCGCGATGCCCACTCATCCGGCAGGCGAGATTTCGCCGAAAGACAGATCCTGACCCAATGTCAGTGGGCATCGGTAGAGTTGGCGGCATGAAATATGCCCAGTCTGTCGTCGAGCTGATCGGCGGCACCCCTCTGGTGCGGCTGAATCGGGTCACCGAAGGTCTCTCCGCCACCGTCCTGGTCAAGCTCGAGTATCTGAACCCGGGAGGGTCCATCAAGGACCGCATCGCGTTGAAGATGATCGAGGAGGCGGAGGCCGCAGGCTCGCTGAAGCCCGGCGGAGTCGTGGTCGAGCCCACCTCCGGCAACACCGGTGTGGGACTGGCCCTGGTCGCCCAGCAGAAGGGGTACCGCGCAGTCTTCGTCACCGTGCCCAAGGTGGCGGTGGAGAAGCGCGACGTGCTGCGTGCCTATGGCGCCGACGTCGTCGTCGGACCCGCCGGGGTTCCCTCGGAGTCCGCTCTGTCCTACTACGGAATCTCAGACCAGCTCGCCGAAGAGATCGACGGCGGCTACAAGCCTGACCAGTTCTCCAATCCGGCGGCACCGAACTCCCACTACGAGACCACCGGCCCCGAGATCTGGGAGGACACCGAAGGCAAGATCACCCACCTGGTCGTCGGCGCCGGCACCGGCGGCACGGTCACCGGCACGGGTCGGTACCTGAAAGAGGTCTCCGCGGACCGCGACACCGGCCCGGTCCGCGTGGTCGTCGCCGATCCGGACGGCTCCATCTACTCCGGCGGCGAAGGTCGCCCCTACTTCGTCGAGGGTGTCGGGGAAGACATCTGGGTCAAGAACTACGACGCCAGCGTCCCGGATGAACACCACTCCATCACCGACGCCGAGTCCTTCGCGATGGCCCGGCGGCTCGCCACCGAGGAGGGCCTGCTCGTCGGCGGCTCCTCCGGCACCGCCGTGGTCGCCGCCCTTCGCATCGCCGAGGACCTCGGACCCGACGATGTCGTGGTCGCCGTCCTGCCCGACTCCGGGCGAGGCTATCTGGGGAAGATCTTCAATGACCAGTGGATGATCGACCACGGCTTCGGCGAGGTCGTCTCACACTCCAGCGGGGTGGAGATCACCGTGAAGTCCTCCCAGGAACTCTCGGACGCGGTCGCACAGGGGGTCATCGGCACCCGTGCCGAACACCCCGAGGCGCAGACCAGCAAGGACCGCTCCGAAGTGTTCACCGCCGCGGATGTCCTGGGCGGCAAGCGCTCGCTCTTCTCCGCCGCCATGCCGGAGGTGGTGTCGATCTCCCGCGAGACCACACTGCGGGACGCCGTCTCGGTGATGAATCGCTATGGGATCGACATCGTCCCGGTGATCGATCAGCCCGGACGCGTGGCCCGCATCGGCGAGGTCTACGGCGTCGTCGACGTCACCCACCTCTCGGAAGAGATGATCATGGGCCACGCCTCTGCTGATGAGCTGGTCGCGGACCACCTGCGCACCGAGCTGCCCCTGGTCGGGATCACCGAGACCATCCCGCAGATCTTGAAGAAGCTCAGGAGCAATCCCACCCTGCTCGCCGCTGAGAACGGCGACATCGTCGGCGTGCTCACCCGCAATGACCTGCTGGCCCACCTCTCCAGTTCAGAACAGAAGGACAACCGATGACCGAGAACAGCTACGGATTCGCCACGGACGCCATCCACGCCGGGCAGGAGCTCGACGAGGTCTACGGCGCGGTGGTCCCGCCCCTGCACTTCTCCACCACCTACGCACCCGACGGCATCGGCAACCTGCGCCGCGGCTACGACTACGGCCGTGCGGGAAACCCCACACGCACCTCGTTGCAGACCCAGCTCGCCGCCCTCGAGGGTGGGGAGCACGCATTCAGCTTCGGCTCCGGCCTGGCCGCCGAGGACGCGATCATCCGTGCGGTGATGCGCCCCGGGCAGCGCATCGTGATGGGAAATGACGCCTACGGAGGCTCCTACCGGCTGATCAGCCGAATCCACGGAGACTGGGGCATCGCCAACACGCCTCTGGACCTCTCCGACCTGGACCGTGTGGCCACCGAGATGGCCACCGAGGACGCGACCCTGCTCTGGGTGGAGACGCCCTCGAACCCGCTGATGTCCATCACCGACATCGCGGCGCTGGCGAAGATCGCTCATGAGAACAACGCCCTGCTGCTGGTGGACAACACCTTCGCCAGCCCCTATCTGCAGCAGCCGCTGAGCCTGGGCGCCGACATCGTGGTGCACTCCACCACCAAGTACATCGGCGGTCACTCGGATGTGGTCGGCGGCGCCGTCGTCACCTCCGACGACGAGCTCGCCACCAAGATCGGCTTCCAGCAGTTCGCCGTCGGCGCCATCTCCGGCCCACTCGACGCCTACCTCACCACTCGTGGACTGAAGACCCTGGCAGTGCGCATGGACCGGCACTGCAGCAATGCCCAGGCGATCGCCGAGCACCTGGTGGACCACCCCGCCGTCGAGCGGGTGCTCTACCCCGGGCTGCCGGACCACCCCGGCCATGAGCTGGCCAGCAGGCAGATGCGCGGCTTCGGCGGCATGGTCTCGGTGCAGCTCGTGGGCGGCGAGGAGGCCGCGCGCACCGTCGCCGAGGGCACCAGGCTCTTCGTGCTGGCGGAATCCCTGGGCGGCATCGAGTCGCTGATGAACTACCCGCATGAGATGACCCACGCCTCGGTGCGCGGCACAGAGCTTGCAGTCCCGGAGAACCTGCTGCGCCTCTCGGTCGGCATCGAGGACGTGAACGACCTGATCGCCGATCTGGATCGTGCGCTGGAGGGGCTCACGGGCCGTGGCTGAGTCCTCGCCGACCTGCCTCGCGGCAGCGGCGCAGCGCCTGGGGCTGACCGGCACCGTGGACGCGGTCTGTGTGGTGGGTCAGCTCTTCAACGACGACGTCGGCGCAGTGGGGGTCTCCGGCATCGACAAGCGACCCGTCGCGGGACCGGTCCGGGTGCGAACGCTCGGTCTTCACGGTGACGTGCAGGCCGATCGCAAACATCACGGCGGTGCCGACAAGGCCGTCTACGCCTACGCCGCCGACGACGCCGCCTGGTGGTCCCAGCAGCTGCAGCGCGAGCTCCCCGCCGGCACCTTCGGGGAGAACCTGCGCCTGTCCGGAATAGATCTCGACGGAGCGTACCCCGGCGAGCGGTGGCGGATCGGCGAGCGCGTGGTGCTCGAGGCCACCGTCCCGCGCATCCCCTGCGCCACCTTCGGGCGGTGGCTCAGGGAGCCGAGCTGGGTCAGACGCTTCATGGAGGCGGGCAGACCCGGCACCTATTTCCGCGTCATCACGGCCGGAACCGTGCAGGCGGGGGATGCTGTGGAGGTCGTCTCCGTGGCGGAGACTGCAGCCGAGAGCATCCGTGAGCTCGCCCTCGCACGCGGCCCTGCGCAGTCCCGTCCTGGAGACTGAGCAGCTCTGACCCGAAGACTGGGCAGCTCCGCGGCAGGAGGCCTGGTGGGCGGCGTGAACGTGAGCTTCGTCTCCAAAGACGACAGGTGTGCCGCCCGTGGGCTAGACTGAATGGGCATTCTCCGGATAATCCCGTTTTCTCTTGCTGACTCCGAGCGTGCTCCTCCTTGAGAGGGGCCGGAAGCTCGTTGAGGGTTGTGTGTATCCACGGGTCGACTCCGGAGCCGACAAAGCGGCCGAGTCCCCGTGACTGATCCAGTCCCGTCCAAAGAATCTGAGCAACCTGCCCTGCCCATGCAGAGGTTCTGTGCAGCGCCTTCTGGCCTGCGCAGCCTCTTCGAGCAGCGGTGGTTGAAGCGCAGGTGCCCTGGGACTGGATCTCAAGCGGGGGTCCTCTCGGTCGCGTGACATGTGACGAGGAGTCAACATGACCATCCAGGATCCCAACGCCTCCGAGCCGACGCAGGCTCAGGACGCGGCCGAAGTCCCGACCGAGACCATCACCGAGGTCGATTCCGCTCCGGAAGCACCCGCTCAGGCCCCTGAAGCGGCTGAGGCCGCGCCTGAGCAGGCGCCGGACGAGACCCAGGCCGCCGTCGATGCCGCCGCAGCGGTCGAGACTCAGTCCGCATCTGCGCAGGCTCCGACGTCCACCGAGGCTCCTGCCTCCAACGAGGCGCCGACCGAGGCTCCGACCGAGGCTCCGACTTCCCCTCAGGCCGAGAAGCCCGCGAAGTCCGCCAGCAGCGCCGACCAGGCCGCCGGCCCGAAGTTCGCAGAACTGGGCCTGGACGATCGAGTGCTGGAATCGGTGACCAAGCTCGGCTACGAGACTCCCTCGCCGATCCAGGCGCAGACCATTCCGCTGCTGAGCCAGGGGCGCGACGTCGTCGGCCTGGCCCAGACGGGCACCGGCAAGACCGCAGCCTTCGCGCTGCCGGCGCTCTCGCACATGGCTCGCGCCAACGACGCAGGGGAGCTGGGCAAGTCCCCTTCCACCCTGGTGCTCGCCCCTACCCGTGAGCTCGCGATCCAGGTCGCCGAGGCGTTCTCCACCTACGCCCAAGGCGTCCCCGGCATCACCGTGCTGCCGATCTACGGCGGCTCCCCCTATGGTCCCCAGCTCGAGGGCCTGCGTCGCGGCGCCCACGTCGTCGTCGGCACCCCCGGCCGCGTCATCGACCACATGACCCGCGGTTCGCTGGATCTCTCCACGATCAAGCACCTGGTGCTCGACGAGGCTGATGAGATGCTGCGCATGGGCTTCGCCGAAGAGGTGGACCAGATCCTGGCCCGCACTCCGAAGACCAAGCAGGTCGCGCTGTTCTCCGCCACGATGCCCAAGGCGATCCGCCGGATCTCCGCGGACTACCTCAACGATCCGGTCGAGGTCTCGGTGAAGTCCAAGACCTCCACCGGCACCAACACCCGCCAGCGCTTCGTGCTGATCAAGCATTCGGCGAAGAACGAGGCGCTCACCCGCATCCTCGAGACCGAGCCGCATGATGCTGCGATCGTCTTCGTGCGCACCCGCTCGGCCACCGAAGAGGTCGCGAACAAGCTCGCTGCCCGCGGCTTCCGCACGGCTGCGATCAACGGTGACATTCCGCAGAACCTGCGCGAGAAGACCGTGGAGAACCTGAAGTCGGGTCGCATCGACATCCTCGTGGCCACCGACGTCGCGGCCCGCGGTCTCGACGTCGAGCGCATCACCCACGTCTTCAACTACGACATCCCGCTGGACACCGAGTCCTACGTCCACCGGATCGGCCGCACCGGCCGCGCGGGTCGTTCAGGCGACGCGGTGCTGTTCGTGACGCCCCGCGAGAAGCGGATGCTGCGGTCCATCGAGAAGGCCACCCGCCAGCCGGTCGAGCAGATGTCCATGCCGACCATCGCGGATGTGAACTCCTCACGGCTGGAGCGCTTCTCGGAGCGCATCACCGAGACCCTGGCCTCTGAGGAGCTGGAGGAGTACCGCGGACTCGTGGCCTCCTACACCCAGGAGCACAACACTCCCGCCGAGGACGTGGCCGCCGCACTGGTGGCCATGGTCCATGACGGACGTCCGCTGCTCCTCGATGAGAAGCGCGACGACGAGCTGGTCCGTGAGTCCAAGCGCGAGGTCGGCGATGAGCGGGGCGGCAGCGATCGCCCCGAGCGTCCAGCGCGTGACCGCGGGCCGCGCACTGCGGGTCCGGGCAATGCGATGTACAAGATCGCGGTGGGTCGCCGCAACGGCGTGAACCCGGGTCACATCGTCGGCGCGATCGCCAACGAGGCGGGCCTGAGCGCCCGCGAGATCGGCGGCATCGACATCCGCCCGACGCACTCCCTGGTGGAGCTGCCTGAGAAGCTCTCCTCCGAACAATGGGCGGCTCTGGCCAAGACCCGCATCGGCGGCGAGCTGCTGAAGATGGAGCGCGACTCCGGCGCACCGTCCAGCTCCGGTGACTCACGCGGCGGATACGCAGGCAAGCGTGAGGGCGGATATGCCGGCAAGCGCGATGGCGGATCCGGCGATCGCGGCGGACGGCCCAGTGCCGGCGGAAGCCGCTTCGGAGACAAGGATCGCAACAAGCCCCGCTGGAAGTGATCGAGGCCCCTTCAGGGGGTTCCGGGAGCTGCCGTCGCAGAGCTGACTCTGCGGCGGCAGAGGCCCTCGTCAGGGGAGAGCGAGCTCACTCCTGACGGTTTTTGACCGGCACTGGACTGGTGGTAGAGTTTAGTGCTGTTGCCCCAATAGCTCAGTGGTAGAGCGCAGTCTTGGTAAGACTGAGGTCGCGGGATCGATTCCCGCTTGGGGCTCTGAATGAGAGCCCGCGCAGCGCAGCAGAATGCGCAGCGCGGGTGTTTCTCATTCCGCCGATTCCAGAGTCTCTGAGAGAGATTCCGGAGCGGCATATGGCGGTGTAGCTCAGCTGGTTAGAGCGCACGACTCATAATCGTGAGGTCCCGGGATCGAGCCCCGGCACCGCTACAGAAGACGCCGCACAGGCGAGCACGACGCTTCGGGCCCCTACGCTTCACAGCGTGGGGGCCCGACGTGTCTCCGGGCGCGCAGCCCGGCAGCCCGGTGCTCCGGGTGCCAGACCTTCCGTCGCGGCGCTTTCGCCGGGCGAAGTGGGCAGCTCCTAGTTGCTGCTGTGGCCCTGCAACGCATCCTCGAGAAGCGTGACGAGCGCCTCGAGCTGGACATCGGCAGAGTCGGCGATCGCCTGGTCGCTCCCGTCGAGCGCTCGCGCGGCCAACCCTGCCTTGGCGTCGATGAGCTCGGCGATCTTCGTGTCAAGGGTCTGCGCCGCGATGATCCGCCACGCCGTGATCGGTTCCGCCTGACCGATGCGGTGGATCCGGTCGATGGCCTGCGTCTGCTCGGCGTCGGTCCAGGAGAGTTCGGCGAGCACCATGTTCGAGGCGACCTGCAGGTTGATGCCGACGCCGGCGGCAGTCAACGAGCACACCGCGACGGCGACGTCCGGGTCGTTGGTAAATGCGTCGATGTGCTTCTGCCGAGCCGATGCGCTCTGGTCGCCTCGGATGGAGGCGTACCGGATGCCCTGCTTGGCGAAGGTCGCCTCGGCCGTGTCCATGACGTCGATGTGTTTGGCGAAGAAGACGACCTTGCCGGCGCTGCGGGCGAGCTGGGCGGCGTAGTCCGCCGCGAGGCCGGCCTTCGCCTGGCCGATGCGTCGGGTCATGCTGAACACGTTCTCGTTGGACTTCTTCGTCGTCCGGCTCACGCGCTCCCGGGCGGCGACCTGGCGCACGAGTGCGTGGTCGATGCCCTCGACGACCTCGCTTGATCCCTGGGCGGCCAGGGCCCGCTCATAGCGTGTGACGAGACGACGCGCGAGGCTCTGTTCGGCGGCGCGGATGGACCGACTGGCCTCGTCGTCGATCTCGACCGGGACGTCGGCCACTCGACGGGCGGGCAGGTCGGAGGCGACATCCACCTTGCGTCGCCGCACGATGCCGCGCTCGACGACGGCTGAGCGGGCGGCGGTGGAGAAACCCCGGTCGGCCGGTGTCAGACCTGTCTGTTCGAGCGCCTCCATCAGCTCACCGATCGGCTTGGTCTCGTCGATCCAGCCGAGGAACTGCCAGATCGCCCGGAAGTCCTCGATGTCATTGATCAGCGGGGTGCCGGTGAGCGCGATGAGCAGCGGATCAGCGATCCGTGTGCGGATGCGTTCGGAGAGCTGCAGCACGTTCTGGGACCGCTGCGACTTCCGGTTCTTGATGTAGTGCGCCTCGTCGACCACCATCCCGCGCAGGCCCAGTTCCTGGAGCCAGCCCGCGTGCCGATCCAGCACCTCGTAGTTGACGATGATGATGTCCGCGAAGCCGTCGATCCGGTCCCCGTCGCCGTGGACCACCGTCGCGGGGCGGCGAGGCGTCCACAGTGCTGCCTCCCGCGCCCAGTTCATCTTCACGACGTTCGGCACGACCACGAGCAGCGGGTAGGCATCCGCCGCCTGAGCGGCGAGCAGCGCCTGTGCCGTCTTGCCCAGGCCGGGCTCGTCTGCGAGCAGGAACGTCCGGTGTCCTTCCGCAGCGGCGGCGACCAGTCGCGCCTGATGCGGCATGAGGTCCAGCCCCTGGGTCGCCCGGCTGGCGGCAGGCTCCGGCAGGTCCATGCAGGAGAGAGCGCCGCCGTCGGTGAAGGACTTCATCAGCGGCTCGATGAGCTCCCAGCCGACGAGGCGGCGGGGCTTGGCGGTGCGCTTGGCGACGACGGAGTAGTCAGGTTCGAGGAAGGGGTTCGCGAGCTGACGAGATGCCACCGATACGGGCACCACCTGGCGCTGCGGCTCCGGCGTGGGCTCGGCCGGTTCAGCTGGTGCGGCGGGCTCGTCCGGCACGGCGATGCCGGCAGACTGCAGGAGCTCGCGGCGCAGTGAGCGCGCACGGTCGGAGACGACCGCGTCGTCGGCGAGCAGCCCCAGCAGGGAGGGGTCGCGGGCGGCCGTCGTGGCCAGGATGGTGGCGATGCCGTCGAGGCGCTTCAGGTCATCTGCGCCGCGCGCCCCCTGCTTCGTCTCTTCGGCCTTGAGACGGGCCCGCTCCTCGCGCATGAGCAGCGCCACCACCTGGAACTTGGTCCGGGTCGAGGGCAGGTCGAGACCACGCTGGACCGCGGACTCGACCTCGCGCACGACCTTGGCGAGCAGGTGGATGATGCCGCCGTCGTCGTTCTTGCGGGGTCGCCGTCGGGCGCGCGTACGTGCGGCGTTCTGGCGCTGGGCTCCTCGAGCCACGGAGTCCTCCTCGAAGCGATTGGTCATGCACATGGCGGGACGGTGCCCGCACGGCACCCACGGCGGGGCGGGGACGTCCGAGCAGTCTCGGCATACAGGTCCCGGAGCACAAGCTGGTCCAGCGGATTTCCAAGAGATCGACGCGTCGGACGTGCCCAGCCGGTGGGGGCCCCGCCAGCGTACCGCGTGCCGGACGAATCTCTGGCCTCGGGAGAGCCTCCGCTACGCCTACGACGCCTGGACACGCCCTGCCGGGTGATCTCGAAGGTTCCGGGAACGACGTGGTGTGGCGGGTGTCTTGGCGCTGAACCCGTGTCCGCTCGCCGTCAGCGCGCGGCGTGCGCGGTCGGAGTCAGTTCCGCCAGTCCCGCGGCGAACCGGTCAAGAATGATCTCCACCAGCTCCGTCGGTGCCTGCGTCGAGTCCTGCGGCAGCAGCGACCGGGTGACCACGTCGGCGCCCGCGCGTTCAAGCAGCTTCTGAAAATAGCCCGGAGCCAGCAGGTAGCTGATCAGCACGACCCGGCCCTGCGTGGTGGTCCGCGCCTGCGCCACCGCGGTCTTCACCGAGGGTTTCGCGAAAGAGAGGTAGGCGTCCTGGACGGGACGGTCGAGGCGGGCCTGAATCCGAGCCGCCATCTCCTGGCAATCCCGCACGGCAGAGCTGTCGGAGGAGCCGGCGGCGGCGAAGATGAGCTCATCGCGGCCGAGATCGACGCCGGCCTGTTCCAGACGATGGATGATCAGCTCCACCAGGCGGTCATCGGGTCCCAGCGCCCCGCTGATGGTCGCGGGTCGATTCAGCTCAGCCGTGTCTCGCTTCAGATCTACATTCACATGGAAGCCGGCGGAGAGCAGCAGCGGTACGACGACGGCGGCCATCCCCTCCGAGAGGGCGGCCAGACTGGCGGGGACATCAGGTTGCTGGACATCAACGTGGCCGAGTCTGACCAGGTCAGCGAGGCCGCGCTTCGCCGCTGCATCGCGGACCTGCTGGACAAGCTGCGCCACGAGACGCTGGCCCTCAGGGTTGGAGGTCCCATGGGAGACTGCCAGCAGCGCGGTCCGCGGCGGACGCCGCTGCGGTCCAGGCATGGAACCCCGCTCAGGTGCGAGTCCACGCTCAGACATGGATCTCCACAGTTCCCTCGACGATCCGCACGGGGTAGGAGTGAAGCGTCAGGCCCTCTTCGCTGAGGCACTGACCGGTCTGGAGATCATAGGACTGCTTGTGAATCGGGGAGGCGATGGTCGGCCTGCCGGCCTTCGAGCCGACGATTCCGCGCGACATGACGTTGGCGCGGGCAAACGGGTCCCACTGCGAGACCGCGTGGACGGTGTCCTCGTAGAGCCGGACCAGCGCGATCTGGGTGCCGTTGATCAGGGCAGCCTCTCCCCACATCGGCTCGAGATCGTCCAATCTGCATACCCGCCGCCACTGCGGATCCGCGGTCGCAGCGTCGTCGTCTGGACGGGGGGCAGGTGTCGTCGCGGTGCTCATGGCACCACTGTAAACAGCGGCAGTTTCGATGGGAACGCCTGCATGTAAAGCCCGCGTGACGTCGAGTTCACCAGCCTTCAGATCGAGGTGAGCACGTCGTCATATTGGCTTTACAAATGCGACACCGCCCAGAAATCGCAGGTTCTTAGGCTGGGGTGCACCCTCGACGGTCCGGCATCCAGGAGGAGCCGCGCCCGCTTCAGTGCCAGATCAACTTCAGTGCCAGATCAACGTGAAGGCTATTCGCAGCACTCATCGTCTACCGCGAAGGTGAACACCTATGGATGCACCCACAGCTTCGACCCAGGCCAGGGCCGAGCGACACATCGTCGTCGTCGGTGGAGGCCCGGCCGCGCACCGCGTGACCGAAGCCCTGATCGCTCGGAATCCCGAGGGTCTGCGGATCAGCGTGTTCACCGAGGAGTCTTCGGCCCCCTATGACCGCGTCGCGCTGTCTCGCCGCTTCGCCGCAGACGAGGACCTGCTGCTGGGCGACCCGGCGCTGTGGCAGAACCTCCGGGTTCAGCTTCACACCTCTACGGCCGTGGCCAGCATTGACGCTGCGGCTAAGACTGTTCGCACAGCGCAGGGGGAGGTGATCGATTTCGACGATCTGGTCCTCGCCACCGGCTCCTCGGCGCCTCGGCCGCCGATCGACGGCGCTGAGCACATCGCGGTGTACCGCACCCTGGAGGACGTGGACTGGCTGCGGCAGCGAGCCGCTGACCTTTCGGCGAAACTCGGCCGCCCGGCCCGCTGCGTGGTGATCGGTGGAGGTCTGCTGGGCCTCGAGGCGGCTGGCGGGCTCAAAGGACTCGGGGCCGAGGTCACCGTGGTGCATTCGCGTCCCTGGCTGATGAACGCGCAGGTGGATGAATACGGCGGGCGCACGCTGAACCGTCTGCTGGAGAAGGAAGGTTATCGTCTTCAGCTGGGTCAGCGACCCAGCAGGCTTGCCGTGGATCCCCAGTCGAGTCCCGGGGGAAGCCGCTACACCCTTGAATTCACCGAGAACCCCGATCTGCCGGCAGATCTGGTCGTGGCGGCCATCGGCATCACGGCGCGGGACGAGCTGGCCGTGGAGGCGGGCCTGGAGTGCGCCGAGCGTGGGGGAGTCGTCATCGATGAGACCTGTGCCACCTCGGCGGAGGGCATCTGGGCCATCGGTGAGGTGGCCAGCTACCAGGGCGTCTCCATGGGTCTGGTCGCCCCGGCCAATGCCATGGCTGAGGTGGTGGCGGATCGACTCAGCGGAGGCACCGCCTCCTTCGACGGATTCGACACCGCGGCCAAGTTGAAGCTCGCCGGGATGGACGTGGCTTCCTTCGGAGACGCCTTCGCCGAGACTCCTGGGGCACTGGAAGTCGTCTATGCAGACGCCGTCGGCGGGATCTACCAGAAGATCGTGGTCACCGACGACGCGACCACCCTGCTCGGCGGAGTGTTCGTGGGCGACGCGACCCCCTACTCCTCGCTGCGACCGCTGCTGGGGCGGGAGCTTCCGGCGGCCCCAGGGGCATTCCTCTCCGCCTCCGGAGGTGGGGAGCTGGATATGGACCTGCCCGATGACGCGCAGATCTGCTCCTGCAAGGACGTCTGCGCCGGGACCATCCGGTCCGCCGTGGAAGGCGATGACCAGCATCCGCCCTGCACCGATATGACGGCGATGAAGGGCTGCACCAAGGTCGGCACTCAGTGCGGCTCCTGCATCCCGATGGCGAAGAAGATCATGGAGAAGCAGATGCTCTCCCTCGGGATGGACGTCTCCAGGGCGCTGTGTGAGCATTTTGCGCATTCCCGAGCGGAGCTGTTCGAGGCGGTGCGTGCCACCCAGCTGACCTCCTTCACCCAGATCGTCGCCCGGTTCGGCACGCCCGCAGATCCCAGCGTCAACTTGGGCTGTGACCTCTGCAAGCCGGCGGTCGCCTCGATCCTTGCCGCGCAGCATGGTGCGGAATACATCTTGGAAGCAGGACGAGGCACCCTGCAGGACACCAACGACCGCGCCCTGGCGAACATGCAGAAGGACGGCACCTATTCCGTCATGCCGCGGATCCCCGGTGGCGAGATCACTCCGCAGAAGCTGAAGATCCTTGCCGAGGTTGCTGCCGACTTCGACCTCTACACGAAGATCTCCGCCGCCCAGCGCGTGGATATGTTCGGCGCGCGGCTCGAGCAGCTGCCCGCGATCTGGCGCCGACTGGTCGACGCCGGTTTCGAATCAGGCCAGGCCTACGGCAAGGCGCTGCGCAACGTGAAGTCCTGTGTGGGGTCCAGCTGGTGCCGCTACGGGGTGCAGGACTCGGTCGCCATGGGCATCAGACTGGAGAATCGCTACCGCGGGCTGCGCTCACCGCATAAGATGAAGTTCGGCGTCTCCGGATGCGCCCGTGAGTGTGCGGAGGCCCGAGCGAAGGACGTGGGCGTGATCGCCACCAGCGATGGCTGGAACATGTACGTCGGGGGCAACGGCGGAGCCACGCCGGCCCATGGACAGCTGCTCGCCAAGGACCTCGACGATGCCTCGCTGCTGCGCTACATCGACCGGTACGTCATGTACTACGTCCGCACCGCAGACCGGCTTCAGCGCACGGCACGGTGGATGGAGGAGCTTCCTGGAGGAGTCGACCATGTCTACGACGTCGTGGTGAAGGACTCGCTGGGGATCGGTGCTGATCTCGAGGCCGCAATGGCCGAGCATGTGGACGGCTACGAGGACGAATGGGCCGCCACGCTGCGGGACCCGGAGCGTCTTCGTCGCTTCCGCAGCTTCGTCAACGCTCCGGACGCTCCGGACACCGGGCTCGCCTACGTGCTCGAGCGTGGCCAGCGTCGACCCGCCACAGAAGAGGAGCGAGCCGCGTCCGAGGCCGGTGAGGGCCCGGTGCTGCTGACCGGCCCCCGGATCCCTGTCCGCGAAGAGATGGCACGCGAAGATGCGGCGAGCATGGCTGCTGCGAAAGGGACCTCATGATGGGAACCGGAGAAGTGACGCTCATCGGCGGTGGCCCTGGTGCCGCAGATCTGATGACCGTGCGTGCTCGAGATGCCCTCGCCGTCGCTGATGTCGTCTTCTATGACCGGCTGGCCCCGACAGACGGCTTAAGGGAATGGGCTCCCGCCGCAGAGCTCTACGACGTCGGCAAACGGCCCGGACACCACCGGATCACTCAGGAGAACATCCAGCAGAGGATGGTGGCTGCCGCGCTCGACGGCCGGCGCGTGGTCAGGCTCAAGGGCGGAGATCCATTCGTCTTCGGCCGGGGGAGCGAAGAGGTCGCCGCCTGTCGCGAGGCGGGCATCCCGGTGACGGTGGTTCCGGGAATCAGCTCGGCCATCGCCGTGCCGGCTGCGGCAGGGATCCCCGTCACGGCGCGCAACGTCTCCAAGTCGTTCACCGTGATCTCCGGCCATGACCCGCTCAGCGAGCGGGAGCTGGCTGGTCTCGCCGCGCTGGGTGGCACGGCCGTGATCCTGATGGGGGTGGGAACTCTGGGTCACACGATGGCCGGGCTGCAGCGTCAGGGCATGATGTCCGATACTCCAGTGGGGGTCGTGGAGCACGGATTCACCGAGGACCAGCGAGTGCTCATCGCGCCGCTGGCCGAGATGCTAGGGGTGGCGGCTGCGGCCAGGCTGCGCTCGCCAGCGGTGCTGATCATTGGCGACGTGGTCCGTCTCGCGGCGGCCGATCCCTGCTCGGGCGAGGCCAGCAGCGACTCCGACTCATCACCCGGGGCCGCGGGGGAACGCGTGATCCGTGCCATGGCCGGGGCGGTGCTCTGATGACGGCTCTCTCCTCTGCCGACGCGTCGACGGGGGTTCCCCAGACGCTGGCGGGCTTCCGCATCGGCATCACCTCGGACCGGCGCAGCGAGGATCTCATCTGCGCATTCCAGCGCCGCGGGGCCGAAGTCACGCATGCGCCTGCACTGCGCATCGTGGCGCTCACCGAATCCGTGACGCTGCAGCGGGACACCCGGCATGTGATCGAGGCGGCACCTGACTTCGCGATCATCACCACTGCCTATGGGATGCGCCGATGGGCAGAAGCCGCAGACGCCTACGGTCTGGGCACCGAGCTCTTCCAGGCGCTGGACCGGGCAACCATTCTGGTGCGCGGACCCAAGGCGCGCGGAGCTGTGCGCGCCGCAGGCCTCGACGACGACGGCGCCGCGGAGGATGAGCGTACCGCGACCGTGGTGGACATGCTGCTCACCCGCGACATCGCCGGCAAGACGGTGGCGTTGCAGCAGCATGGGGCCAGCGATGTTTCTCAGATCGAGCGTATGCAGGCAGCAGGGGCGACGGTGGTGTCGGTGCTGCCCTACACCTGGACCAAGCCGGATGAGGATTCCGACCTGCTGCGCATGATCGACGCGGTCATTGATCGACAGCTTGACCTGGTGACCTTCACCGCCGCCCCCGCGGTGGAGGCCTTCCTCTCGGTGGCGCGCCAGTACGACAGATCAGAGGCTCTTGTCGACGCTCTGCGCTCAGACGTGGTGTGCGCGGCGGTCGGGGCGGTGACAGCCGGGCCCCTCTACGACGCCGGGCTGAGTCCGATCATCCCGTCTCGGTGGCGACTCGGCGCCCTGATCAAGCTGGTCTGTGATCATCTCGAGGAGCACCACACGCTGCGCATCACGACTCGTCACGGTCTCATGGAGCTGCGCGGTTCAGAGGTGCGGCTTCCGTCCCTCAGCGACGCCCCGGTCCGACTTCCCCCTGGTCCGCTGTCGCTGCTGCGCGCCCTGGTCAAGGCCGAGGGGGCGGTGCTGACCCGGGAACATCTGATGCAGGTGCTCGGGCAGTGCGAATCGGAACACGCCTTGGAGATGTGGGTCTCCCGGCTGCGCAAATCACTGCCCGTGCCTGGCCTGGTCAGCACCGTGGTGAAACGCGGATACCGACTCACCGTGTGAGCGCGTGTACCGGCTGCACGAGCTCCTGCTAAGCCTGCGCCGGCTGGAGGAGCTTCTCTATCTGGGAGTGGCAGGTTCCACAGCCGGTGCCGGCACGACAGGCCTCGCCCACCTCGGCGACGCTGGAGGCGCAGCCCGCGGCATCTTCCACCTGGCTCAGTGTGGTCCCAGCGCATCGGCACAGTACGTCATCGGGACCGAGCTGCGCCTCTCGTGTGGCATGCTCGGCGGCGAGCAGCGCCGTGCGGTCGGCCACCGGCATGGTGCCGCGTCCGGCGTGCATCGCCAGTTCTGCTGCCGAGCGGGGCATGCCCACGGAGACGAATCCCAGCAGCCGGTCATGTTCTGAGACGATGCGCAGATACTGGCCGGCTTTCGGGTCAGACCAGGTGGAGACGCTGGGGGAGTCAGGATCCCAGGGATCCACGTCCGTGGTTCCGGCGCACGCCACGTTCAATGTCTTGGACTTCACCAGGATGACGTCCAGCCCGGTGCCGGCACGCATCCTCACCGGGGAACCCGAGGCATCACGTTCCACCCCCCGGCTCAGGCTCAGCTCGGCACACAGGGCCTCAGCAGCTGTCTCCGCGTGCGCCCATCCCGGGGCGATCAATCCCGTAGGCTCCCTGCCATCGACCGTGGCGCAGTCCCCTATGGCAAAGATCCTCGGATCGGTGATGCTGCGGCAGTATGCGTCGGTCATGACGCCCCAGCGGGTGGACAGCCCCGCTTCGGCGGCCAGCCCATCACGAGCGCGTACGCCGGTGCAGAGCACGAGCAGCGAGGCGGGGATCTTCTCGCCCAGCGAGGTGCGCACTGCGCTCAGGCGACCGGATTCGGACACCACCGTGGTGATGTCTGCGGCCGCGCGCACCTTCACACCGGCACTGATGAGTTCTCGGCGCAGCAACATCCCGGCGTCCGCGTCGATCTGACGCCCCATGGGCACATTGCCGCGGTGGACGAGAGTCACGGGAGAACCGACTTCCGCGATGGCCAGTGCCGCCTCCACACCGAGCACGCCACCGCCGAGCACGACCACCGGTTCGGCGCGACGCACCGCAGCGGCGAGGCGCAGCGCATCACCCATGTCTCGCAGTGCCATGATGCCTTCCGGGAGCTGCGAGACCCGCACCTCGGCGTCGATGGCGCCGGCGCGTCGAGTCTCCACCTCCAGAGTGGGCATGAGCGGCTCAGCTCCTGTGGCGAGCACCAGACGGTCATAGGGAACGACGTCGCCCCCTTCGAGAAGGACCCGCTGCGCGGCGCGGTCAATTTCAGTGGCTCTCGCGGAGGTGAGCACCGTGACTCCGAGGTCTCGCAGCTGCTTCACATCGGAGACCGCGAGATCCTCGGGTCGGAGGCGGCCTACAGAGACATCGCCGATGCGGATGCGCTGATAGGCGGGCTCGGGCTCAGCTCCGACGATGGTCAGCCGGATCCTGCCCGCGATGACCTCCTCGAGCAGCTCGTCGACCAGTCGCGCGGCGACCGGACCGAATCCGAGGACCACGAGCCTCGCGGCGGGTGCGACGGTGACACGTGTCGTCGGGCTCATGAGGCTGCCTCCTGGGAATCGGCGCGACGGATGCGGACCGGGGTGTTCTTGAACTCGGGCATCTTCGAGTGTGGATCTGTCAGTCCGCGGGTGAGTGCGTTTGCGGCCGCCTCACCGGAGAAATGGAAGGGTGCGAAGACGGTGTCGGCGCGGATCGTCTCATCCAGGCGAACCTTCGCCCTCATGGATCCCTGTGCATTTTCGAGCACCGCATAGTCGGCGTCCTCGAGTCCGAACTGGCGGGCAGCAGCTGGATGGATCTCGACGGTGACCTCAGGGTGCGTGGCATCAAGGGCTGGTACTCGACGGGTCTGGTTTCCTGACTGGTAGTGCTCCATCAGTCGTCCCGTGGTGAAGGTCAGTTCATCCGCCTGCGGGCTCGCCTGGCGACGCGGTCGGATCGCGCTGAGCCTCGCCCGGCCGTCGGCATGGGCGAAGGTCGACTCGAACATGCGCGGGGTGCCGATGATCGGTTCTCCGCTGAGGGTGAGTTCGCGCGGGCCGGTGGTCTGGCTGATGACGGCGTCGGTCGTCTCCTCCGCGTCCGTCGAGGGGTGCGGCCAATATCCGGCGTGTCCGGAATCCAGCTTCTCCCAGCTCATGCCGGAGTAGTCGGCGGCGGCCCCCGCCGTGGCGCGGCGGATCTCTTCGAAGACCTCCGCGGGATCTATTGGAAACCCGGTGGGCTGGCCGAGGCGACGGGCCAGTTCAGCGAAGATCCACAGCTCTGAGCGGCACCCGGACGGAGGCTGGACCGCTTGGCGCCGACGCAGCAGACGCCCCTCCAGATTGGTCATGGTCCCGTCCTCCTCGGCCCACTGCAGCACCGGCAGGACGACGTCGGCCTCAGCCGCGGTCTCGGAGAGAAAGAAGTCGGCGACCACCAGCAGATCCAGAGCACGCAGGTTCTTGAGCACCCGACCGCTGTCCGGGGCAGAGACTGCGACGTTTGAGCCGTGGACCAGCAGTGCGCGCACGCCGGGCCGGCCGTCTTCGCTGTGGGTGCCCATAGTGTGCAACAGCTCGGTGGCAGGGGTTCCTGGACCTGGAATGGTCTTCGGATCCACGCCCCAGACCGCGGAGATATGGGTGCGGTCAGCCTCCGAGCTGATCGAGCGCAGCCCAGGGAGCTGGTCGGACTTCTGTCCCATCTCTCGGCCGCCCTGCCCATTGCCCTGTCCGGTCAAGGTGCCGTAGCCGCCGCTGGTGCTGCCGGGCAGCCCGAGGATGAGAGCGAGGCTGATGGCGGCACGAGCAGTGTCGGTGCCGTCGCGATGCTGTTCCACCCCGCGTCCGGTCAGGATGAACACCGGCTCCCCGCCCTCCCGAGCCCGGGACGCCGCCGAGCCGAGTCGACGCGCGATGAAGCGGATCTGATCGGCACCGACCCCGGTGGCGGCCTGTGCCCTCTCGGGCCACCAGGCCGCCGCTGAGCGGCGGAAGTCCTCGAGGCCGTTGACTCGCTGCTGCAGGTACCGCCGGTCCGTGTAGCCCTCCTCGAAGAGCACGTTTGCCAGCGCGAGGAGCAGCGCAAGGTCACCTCCGGGGGTCGGTGCCAGGTGGAATCCGCCGCCCTCCGCCGTGAGCTCTGCAGTGGCGCTGCGCCTCGGGTCCACCACAATGAGTCCACCCTTGGCCATCGCACCCTGCAGATGCTGGACGAAGGGGGGCATGGTGTCTGCGACGTTGGAGCCCAGCAGCACAATGGTGCAGGCCGCGTCCAGATCGGTCAGCGGGAAGGGCAGACCCCGATCGACGCCGAAGACCATGGTCGAGGCCTTGGCGGCCGAGGACATGCAGAACCGACCGTTGTAGTCGATCTGCGAGGTGCCCAGGGCCACGCGCGCGAACTTGCCGAGGGCGTAGGTCTTCTCGTTCGTCAGGCTGCCGGACCCGAAGACCCCCACCGCATCGGAGCCGTGGGTCTGCTGGATGGCTTTCACACAGTCCGCGACGTGGTCCAGAGCCTGGTCCCAGCTGACCTCGCGGAACTCTCCGGTGCGCTCACCGTCCTCGTCCCTGACGGCCATGAGTGGGGTGGTCAATCGGTCCGTGCGGCCGGTCAGGAGCTCGGCGGAGGTGCTGCCCTTCCGGCACAATCGTCCCTGATTGGTCGCAAAGTCGGCACCTTCCACCGTGATGCTCGGTGCTGACTGTGGCCTCTCGGTGATGTTCAGCCGCATGGCACATTGGAGAGCGCAGTAAGGACAGTGCGTGGTGACGCTGCGGGTGCTGCGCTCCTGAGTCGTCGCGCTGTACTCCATCGGCTTCTCGCGGCCCCCCATCAGACGTTCGCCCGGGCGAAGACGGTCCCTGGCCGCATATAGACCATCCAGGTCAGCCCAGCCAGAGCCACATAACCGGCGGCGAAGGCCCAGAAGGCAAGATCGAAGGACCCGGTGGATTCATTGGCGATGCGCAGAATCTGCGGGATGGCGAAACCCCCATAGGCGCCGATCGCTCCGATCAGGCCCAGTGCGGAGGAGGCCTTGCGCTCATGGCCCACCCGATCCATCGGGTCGACCGAGAGCCGGAATACCAGGGGGATCATCCGGTAGCTCGATCCGTTGGCGACGCCGGTCAGCATGAACAGCGCGAGGAACAGGACCAGATAGAGCCAGAAGTTCGCCAGCCGCAGTGTCAGCACGACGGCGGCGGTGACGGCCGCCATGGCGAGGAAGCTGACGATGGTCACTCGAGCGCCCCCCACGCGGTCAGCGAGCCTTCCGCCGTAGGGGCGTGCGAGCGAGCCCACCAGTGGGCCCATGAAGGCCAGCGAGAGCGCCGCCCCGAGCAGCTCGAAGCTGGAGAACTCCGGGAACTGCATGTTGATCAGCGTGGGGAAGACCGAGCCGAACCCCATGAAGGACCCGAACGTGCCAATGTAGATCAGCGAGATGATCCAGAGGTGCTTCTCCTTGAGCGCGGAGAGCGAGCCCCGGATGTCGTTCTTCGCGTGGGAGAGGTTGTGCATGTACGTCTTCGCGCCCCAGGCGGCGAGCAGGATGAAGGGAATCCAAAACAGCCCGGCGGCAGGAAGGTTTGGCTGCAGCGTTCCGAACGCGAAGGCCGTGACCACGATCGGCACTGTGAACTGGGCGACAGCCACGCCGAGATTTCCACCGGCGGCGTTAAGACCGAGCGCCGCTCCCTTCTCTCTGGCCGGGTAGAAGTACGTGATGTTGGCCATCGAGGAGGCGAAGTTTCCGCCGCCGAAGCCTGCCGCGGCGGCGATGGCGAACAGCGCCCACAGCGGAGTCTCCGGGTTGCCCAAGGTCAGCGTCATGGCCACGGTGGGGATCAGCAGCAGCAGCGCAGAGATGATGGTCCAGTTCCGACCACCCACCATGGCCACCATGAAGCTGTACGGGATGCGCAGTGTGGCTCCGACCAGAGGAGGCAGCGAGACCAGCCAGAACTGTTCGGAGGTGGTCAGGTCGAAGCCAACCAGCGGGAGGAAGACGACGGTCACCGACCAAAGCTGCCAGACCGCGAAGCCCAGGAACTCGCAGAAGACGGACCAGATCAGGTTCCGGCGTGCCGTCGTCCGCCCCGGGCCCTCCCAGAAGTCCTTGTTCTCGGGCTGCCAGTTGGTGATCCAACGGCCATCCTTCAGCACGAGTCGGTCGGTTGGACCGCTGGTCGTCGGTGCGGGTGCTTCGGTCGTGGAAAGCTGCGGGTTCATCCTGATCTCCTGCTTCCTGGGGTCTCACGGGCCTGCGCCGCGCAATGTGCCGTTCAGGGTCGGGCGGTGACACCTTCACTGTGGCAATGCCGTGTTTCCGTCAGGGGAGCGCCGCATTTCCGTCGCGATAAACCAGCCTCATAGCCACCGCTGTGCACTGTGAGGTTGTCGGGTTCCGCGGGGGCGCACCTGTAGGCTGTCCGCCGTGAGCACTCAGTCCTTCGACCCGTGGAGCAGCGGGACGCGCGCCTACCGCGTGACGTTGGTGACCGGCATGGCGGCCACCGGCATCGGGGTCGTGCTGGTGATCCTGGCCGCCGTCATGGAACCGGCCGACGGCGCAGGTTCGCTGCGCAGCTTCGGGCTGTTCTGCCTGGGGGCCGGGATCCTGAGCCACCTGATCGCGATCGGTCTGCGCAGGCGCCAGGCCGCACAGATCCTGTCCCGCCGAGCCACCGAGGAAGACTGAATGATCAATCCAGACAGGCAGGGGCACCAGTACCCGCCCGCTGCCCCGTACCAGGTCAGCCGCGAGGCGATCCGCGAGTTCGCACAGGCCGTCAAGGCGTCGCACCCCGCGCACCATGAACTCGAGGCCGCCCAGGCGCTGGGGCACCGTGACCTCGTGGCGCCGCCGAGCTTCGCCGTGATCATCGCCCAGCGTGCGGAGGCGGCCGTGGTCAACGACGCCGAGGCCGGCATCGACTTCTCCCGCGTGGTCCATGCCGAGGAACGCTTCACCCACCAGCACCCGATCCTTGCCGGTGACACCCTTGCGGCACAGGTCACTCTGGAACGCATCCGCAGCATGGGCGCCGGAGCGATGGTGACCACCCGGGTTGAGATCAGTGCAGCCGACGGCGAACCCCGCGCCACCGTCACCTCCAGCCTGCTGGTCCGCACCGAGGAGGATCCCGCGTGAACAAGCCCGTGCTCGCCGACCTGGAGAAGGGTCAGCAGATCGGCTCCCGTGAGCTGAGCTTCTCCCGCGCCGATCTGCTGCGCTATGCCGCGGCCTCCGGAGACCACAACCCCATCCACTGGAACGACCGTTTCGCCCGCGAGGTCGGCCTCGACGGTGTCATCGCCCACGGCATGCTCACCATGGGTTCCGCCGTCGGACTGGTCAGCGACTGGGCCGGCGACCCGGGCGCCGTCGTCGACTATCAGGCGCGGTTCACGAAACCGGTCCCGGTGCCCGATGTGCAGACCGGATCGCCCGAGAGCCCGACGGCGCGGCTGCTCATCACCGGCAAGATCGGCGCAGTGGACGCCGAGGAGCGTCGGGTCAGGATCGATCTCACCGTGGAGATGCTCCAGCCCGCCGCCGAGGCGCAGGGGCAGAGCCCCACTGAGGAACCTGACCAGGAGCCGACACGGACCAAGGTGCTGGCGAAGTCGCAGGCGGTCGTGCTGCTCTGAGCGGTCCGCCGGGGAAGAAGCTCCGTCAAGCCTGTGCCCGGCCGACATAGGGCTGAAACACAGCATGACCGTATAATCGCGGGGACCGTCTGAGTCCAGATGCGCCGACCAACCTAAGGATCCAATAATGCCTATGCATAAGACCGCGGCCAAGGCCGTAGGCGCCTCCGCGCTGGCAGCGCTTGTCCTCACTGCCTGCGGTGGTGGCGATGAGGCTGACGAGAGCGTCGAAGCCGAGCCGCAGAACGAGGTCACTGTGGACGTCGATCTCGGTGAGGTCGAGCTCAACAACGAGGGCACCCTGCAGGTCTGCTCCGATGTGCCCTATCCGCCGTTCGAGTACTTCGACGAGGAGGGCACCGTCGTCGGCTTCGACATCGACATCGCCCAGACCATCGCCGACGCCATGGGCGCCGAGCTCGAGGTCGTGCAGACCGGGTTCGAAGGCATCCAGTCCGGTGTTGCGCTGGACGCGGGGACCTGTGACCTTGCCATCTCCGGAATGACCATCACCGAGGAGCGCGCCGGGAACATGCTCTTCTCCGAGCCCTACCTCGACGACAACCTGGGCCTGATGGCCGCCACCGAGGCAGACGTCACCTCCCTCGATGACCTCGAGGGCCTCACCGTCGGCGTGCAGACGGAGACCACCGGCGCCACCTACGCCGAGGAGAACGGCTACGAGGTCCGCGAGTACACCGACTCCGGTCTGCTCATCCAGGGACTCGAGTCCGGCCAGGTCGACGCCGCGATCGGCAACATCTCCATCCTGGGCTACCAGGCCGGGGAATCCGACACCGCGGAGTTCATCGAAGAGATCGACACCGGCGAGCAGCTCGGCATTGCAGCCGCCTCGGAGAACGACCAGCTGATCGAAGCGGTCAACGAGGTCCTCACCGAACTCGAGGCCTCCGGCGGCATGCAGGAGATCGAAGACCGCTGGTTCCGCGAGGGAGACACCCCCGAAGAGCTCGATGAAGAAGCAGCGGAAGATGAGGCTGCCGAGGAAGAGCCCACCGAGGAAGAGTCCGCCGACGAGGGCGAAAACTAAGCCCCATGGCCATGACAACCCGTGACCGAGCGCGAGTGAGCCTCGGGATCCAAGCAGGAATCTTCCTTGCGGTCGTGATCGTGCTGGCCGTGATGGTCGACTGGTCCGCGATCCGCAACAGCTTCTTCTCCATCGAGAACCTCGGGCCGATGTTCCCGGAGATCATCACGGTGGGACTGTTCAACACAGTCAAGTACACCGTGGTGGGCTTCGTCTTCGGCCTGCTCGGAGGGACGCTGCTGGCGCTCATGCGCATGTCCTCGTTCCCGGTCTACCGGTGGGTCGCCACCGGCTATATCGAGTTCTTCCGAGGAATCCCTGCGATCCTGGTGTTCATCGCGCTCGGTTTCGGTGCGTCGCTGGCTTTCGGCGTGAATCTCTCCACCCTTCAGATCGCCGGCTCCGCGCTGGCGATCGTGGCCAGCGCGTATATCGCGGAGACGCTGCGCGCAGGTCTGCAGGCGGTCCCCAAGGGTCAGATCGAAGCAGCCCGCGCCCTGGGCATGCCGGCCTGGCGAGCGATGGTGACCATCCAGATCCCGCAGGCCTTCAGAATCGTGCTGCCCCCGCTCACCAATGAGGCGATCCTGCTGACCAAGGACTCCTCGCTGATCTTCGTGGTCGGCATGGCCGGCGGCGCCGCAGAGCTCACCAAGATGGGCCGCGACGGGATCAACATCTATCAGGCCGGACTCACGCCGCTGGTGATCGCCGGCTTCTGCTACCTGCTGCTCACCGTGCCGCTCTCGCTGCTCGCACGCCGCATGGAGCACCGCAGCCCGCGCACGGGGAAGAAGTAGAGGTGGAGTCGAGGATGAGTCAGAACCAGACCACAGATGCCGCGACGCAGGGCGCTGACCAGTTCCAGGCGGCAGGCGCGTACAGCGCGGCCGGCGTGACGATCTCCGGACTGCACAAGTCTTTCGGGGACAACGAGGTGCTCAAGGGCATCGACATGGAAGTTGCTCCCGGCGAGGTGGTGTGTCTGATCGGTGCCTCCGGCTCGGGAAAGTCGACCCTGCTGCGCTGCGTGAACCGGCTCGAGAACCCCAACGCGGGCACCATCACGGTCGGGGAGCACGAGGCCACCCACCCGGATGTGAACCTCGATGCCATGCGCCGGCAGATCGGCATGGTCTTCCAGCAGTTCAACCTGTTCCCGCACCTGAGCGTGCTGGAGAACTGCACGATCACCCCGCGCCGGGTGCTCGGGCAGTCCAAGGCGGAGGCCGAGGCCGAGGCATTGGCACAGCTGGACACGGTGGGGCTGAAGCACCTGTCTGACCGCCGGCCCGATCAGCTCTCCGGAGGACAGCAGCAGCGAGTGGCCATCGCCCGAGCTTTGACCATGAAGCCGCAGCTGATGCTCTTCGACGAGCCCACCTCCGCGCTCGATCCCGAGACGGTGGGAGACGTCCTGGCCAGCATGCGCAAGCTTGCCGAGGCTGGGATGACGATGCTCGTGGTCACCCACGAGATGGGCTTCGCACGTGAGGTCGCAGACCGAGTGGTGTTCATGGATCAGGGCCTCGTGGTCGAAGAAGGCCCTGCCACCGAAGTCATCGGCAGCCCGCAGCAGCCGCGCACCCAGGACTTCCTGCGCCGCGTGCTGAATCCGCTTGCGGAGTGAGCCGCCGAGCGCCGGGACACACTTCACGGCCGGGATGCTGATTCTCGGTTCAGCCCGGTAGGCTCTGCGCTGTGACCAGCGTCGACTCCCGCTCCGGCGGCCCCTCCGGCCGCTTCCGTGACCACACCACCGCCCGGGTCGGAGGCCCAGCGGGCCGCTGGATCCGGGCCGAGACCCAGGACCAGGCGCTCGAGGTGCTCCGCGCGCACCCCTTGCCTGAAGAACATGAGCGCGAAGCGGGCCGCGACACTCTGATCGTGCTCGGCGGAGGCTCCAATCTCCTGGTGAGCGAGGAGGGCTTCCCCGGCACCGTGCTGCAGCTCGCCTTCTCCGGGATCGACACTGAGGAGCACAGCGCCGGCAAGGTGCTGATGAGCGTCGCGGCGGGGCATGACTGGGACGACGCCGTACGGTTCAGCGTCGCCCGAGGCCTCACCGGTCTCGAGGCGCTCTCCGGGATTCCCGGCTCCACCGGCGCAGTGCCGGTGCAGAACGTGGGCGCCTACGGCGCCGACGTCGCGCAGACGCTCAAGGACGTCCAGGTCTTCGACCGCGCGCGGGGCGAGCTGATCAGCTTCACCAAGGAGCAGCTGCGGTTCGGCTACCGGGACTCGCTGCTGAAACAGACCACCGTGCATGGCTCTCCGCGCTATGTGGCGCTCTCGGTGCGCTTCCTGCTGCAGAACCGCCCCGACGGGCTCTCGGCCCCGGTGCGCTACGGCGAACTTGCCAGGACCTTGGGCCTGGACGCCGAAAGCGCGGATCACGAGCGACGCGCGCCGCTGGGGGAGGTTCGCCGGACCGTGCTGCGGCTGCGCGCGGGCAAGGGCATGGTGCTCAGCGACGCCGACCACGACACCTGGTCCACGGGTTCCTTCTTCACCAATCCGATCGTGCCGCGGGAGACGGCCGCCGCGCTTCCCGCCGACGCCCCGAAGTTCTCCGCCGGCACCGATGACTCCGGCAGGCCGCTGGTCAAACTCTCCGCCGCCTGGTTGATCGATCAGGCGGGCTGTGGCAAAGGATTCGGGCTTCCGGACGGGCCAGCCGCGGGGCGTGGCGCCCAGGGCAGAGGCATTGCGGAGGGTCGGGCCTCGCTGTCCACCAAGCACACGCTCGCGGTGACCAACCGTGGCGCGGCGACCACCGATGATCTGCTCACCGTCGCGCGAGCGGCGCGCGATCAGGTTCGCACGCGATTCGGGATCACCATGCATCAGGAGCCGGTGCTGATCGGTCACGCACTCTGAGACGAACGGAGCCGCCCCAGCGTCAGGCTGGGGCGGCTCCGTTCGTGGCGCGTCAGGCGCGAGTCAGAGCTTGCCGATCGCGATGAGCAGCATCCGGCGCAGCGGCTCTGCCGCGCCCCACAGCAGCTGGTCACCGACGGTGAACGCCGAGATGTACTCGGGGCCCATCTCCAGCTTGCGGACTCGTCCCACGGGGACGTCCAGCGTGCCGGTGACGGCGACGGGTGTGAGCTGCTCCATCGTGGCGGCCTTCTCGTTCGGGACGAGCTTGGCCCACTCGGTGCCGGAGGCGATGACCTCCTCGATCTGCGCCAGCGGGAGATCCTCGCGCAGTTTGAGCGTCAATGCCTGGGAGTGCGAGCGCAGCGCGCCCACCCGGACGCAGAGTGAGTCGAACGGCAATGCCGCGCCGCGAGCCGCGACGCCCGGCGCCAGATTCTCCCCACGCCCCAGGATCTTATTGGTCTCCACCCCGGCCTTCCACTCCTCCTTGGCCACGCCGTTGCCCAGATCGGCGTCGATCCAGGGGATGAGCGACCCGGCGAGCGGCACTCCGAACTGAGAGGCGTCGAGGTCCTTCTTCTGCGCCGCGAGCACCCCGCGGTCGATCTCCAAGATCGCGGAGGCGGGATCCGCCATCTGCTCGGCGACCGCCGAGTGCAGGGTGCCGAACTGGGTCAGCAGCTCGCGCATATGCTTGGCTCCGCCGCCGGACGCGGCCTGGTAGGTCATCGCGGTGCCCCACTCGACCAGGTCTTCCTTGAACAGTCCTCCCAGTCCCATGAGCATGTTCGAGACGGTGCAGTTGCCCCCGATGAACTCCTTGACCCCGGCCTTGAGACCGGCGTCGATGACGTCCCGATTGATCGGGTCCAGCGCGATGATCGAGGTCTCGGCCATCCGCAGGGTGGACGCGGCGTCGATCCAGATGCCGTTCCAGCCTGCCTCACGCAGCTTGGGGTAGACCTCGCTGGTGTAGTCCCCGCCCTGGGCGGTCACGATGATGGGCAGCTTCACCAGAGTGTCCAGGTCGAAGGCGTCCTGCAGGGTGGTCTCCTCCGGCGTCACGCCGTCGAAGCTCGGGGCCTGGCCTCCAGCATTGGAGGTGGAGAAGAACACCGGATTGATGTGGGCGAAATCGCCCTCATCGAGCATGCGGCGGATCAGCACAGAACCGACCATGCCGCGCCATCCGATCAGACCCACTGAGGGGGTCTCGCCGGTCACGGCAGAAAGGGCAGGGGACGCGGAGGAGGAGACAACAGAAGTCATAGCTCCAGGGTAGCGGAGTCGCTGCGGCGCGTCAGAGGTGCTCGTCACCAGTTCCGGGCGCCACCAGCCGACGACGCCGGAAATGAGCCCACAGACCTCCGATGACCCAGACCTGGGCGATGATCAGGATGAAGATCAGGCCGGGCACCAGACGCTCATTGAGCACCAGGATGAATCCCAGGGCCACCGTGACCAGGGCGAGGATCGGGAAGATCACGTAGCCGACCATGCCCAGCACCGCGGTGGAGGGTGCACCGCTGGTCCCATTCTCCCCGTGGGCGTGGGCGTGGTCGGTGCGCAGGTTCGCGGCCATCTCAGCCTCCTTCCCGGAGGTGTCGCGAGGAACCGTCTCCGCGTCGGTGCGTCTCGATGTGATACTCCAGCCCGTTGGCGCTGCGGCGGGAGCCGGTGGGGGGATCGCGGCGCTCCAGCCTCCACTCATCGCTGAGCTTCGGAGCCGAGGTGTCGCCGGAGACCTCGGTCTGGATCACGGTGATCACCGCCAGCTCCGCCGCTGAGCGTTCCACGGCCTCGGCGTAGACCCGACCACCGCCGATGATCCAGATCTTCCCCGCGCCGGAGCCGGCTGCGAGCTCCAGCCCGGAATCGAGACTCGTCACGGTCCGGCCGCCGAGTCGGGTGATCTCCGCGGCGGCCTGCTGATCACGGGTGATCACGATGTTCGTCCTGCCCGGCAGGGGCCGGTACCTCGCCGGGAAGGATTCCCAGGTCCGGCGTCCCATGACCACCGGGCATCCATGTGTCTGCTCCTTGAAGTGCGCGAGGTCCTCGGGAAGGTGCCAGGGCATGCCGCCGTCGTCGCCGATCACTCCGGAGGCCGTCTGCGCCCAGATCATGCCGATCTCTGCGTGGGGTGAGGTCATACAGCGACGGGCGCCTTGATGGCGGGGTGATGCTGGTAGTCCTGGACCTCGAAGTCCTCGAGCTCGTATTCGAAGATCGATTCCGGACGGCGCCGGATCTCCAGCCGGGGGGCCGGGTAGGGGGTGCGGGAGAGCTGCTCGCGCACCTGGTCCTGGTGGTTGTCGTAGATGTGGCAGTCCCCGCCGGTCCAGATGAACTCGCCAGGCTCGAGTCCGACCTGCTGCGCCACCATTCGAGTGAGCAGCGAGTAGGAGGCGATGTTGAACGGCACGCCGAGGAACATGTCGGCGCTGCGCTGATACAGCTGGCAGGAGAGCCTGCCGTCGGCCACATAGAACTGGAACATGATGTGACAGGGCGGCAGCGCCATTTCGGAGATCTGCGCCGGATTCCAGGCGGTGACCAGATGTCGACGCGAATCGGGATTGGTCTTCAGCGAGGTGATGAGATCCGAGATCTGATCGATGTCCTCCCCCGAGGGGGTGGGCCAGGAGCGCCACTGCACGCCGTAGATGGGGCCGAGTTCGCCGTCCTCATCGGCCCATTCGTTCCAGATGCGCACTCCGCGCTCCTGCAGCCAGCGGGCGTTGGAGTCACCGCGCAGGAACCAGAGCAGCTCCAGCGCCACGGACTTGAAGTGGACACGCTTGGTGGTCACCAGGGGGAAGGACTTCGCGAGGTCGAACCGGATCTGGCGGCCGAACACGCTGGTGGTGCCTGTTCCAGTCCGGTCAGACTTGGCCGCGCCGGAGTTCAGCACATCTGCGAGCAGGTCCTCGTACGGGGTGGGGATCGTCGAGTTCACGGACCACAGCATACCGGGGGAGTGTGACCACCGGGGCGCGTGGTCTGTAGTCCGGTGGAGATGTCCCCGGCAGTGTGACCAGCCGGCGGACTCAGGCGCTGGCCTGCTGTGCGCGGTACTCCGGGTACCGGCGCAGGTAGGCGTCGATATAGGTGCACTCGGAGGCGAAGAGCCGGCCCTCGGCCTTGAACTCCTCCAGCAGCAGGGTCACCAGGCAGCGTGCATAGCCCTGCCTGCTGTGCTGCGGGTGCACGATGGTGTGCTGGAGAAGGGTGACCTCCTGGCCGCGCCGGGTCTCCGGGGCGAATCCCACGAATCCTATGAAGGTGCGCTGACCGTTGATGCTGTCCCACAGCTCGGCACGTCCCCGATCTTCGTCGATGCGAAGCTCTGCGGTGGGATGGACGTTCTTCTGCGCAGTCATGCACAGAGAGTACCGGTCACAGTCACCCCTTGTCAGGAGTGTGCGACCGATCAGTCCTCAAAAGGCTCATAGACCTCGAGGGCGACGATCTCACCGCCGCGGTCCATGGCCTGCTGCGCGACGAGCACCGCGCCGGGGCGCAGATAGGGGTCCTCCTGTGGCAGCGCGAGGCCGAGCTCCGCCGACTGGAACCACCCCGTCATCGTCTCCAGGATCAGCGGCAGCACCGGGCGGTGGGTGCAGATCAGCGTGGGCAGCAGCAGCTCCAGGCACCGGCGTGTGCGTGTTCTGGTCCGCTCGGGATGAGCCTCCGCACGTTTCTCCGTCAACGATTTGCGGTATGTGGCGCGGTTGCGGTGAGCCTTCACGTAGGGAGCGATGGTCTCTTCGCACCGCTTCCAGGGGCTGGACTCGAGGTGCCTCGGGCGCCAGCAGACTAGCAGCCGCTCCACCGACCGGGCCTGCCGCTTCCCCGTGGCGGCCAGCGGGCGCTCGGACTCTGCGCGGGACCAGGACGAGCGGGGCTTGGCCTTGGCGTGACGCAGCACGATGAAGGGCGCGGTGTGCAGCCGCTGCTGCTGGTGGAGGTTCTCCAGCTCGTCCAGCGGCAGCACGTCGCCGGGGTTCGTGAGCATCTCGCGGGCTCGTTCCACGCTGACCCAGGCGGTCTCGTCCACCTCATCGCCGTCGGGGACAGGTGCGCCCTCGGAGACCTGGGCGGCCCAGTACCAGACCTCCTTGGCTTTGCCGCCGTTTCCGTTTCCACCGCCGGTCCCGTTGCGGGCTTTGCCCACGGAGTAGCGGGTGACCGGCAGCGGCATGCCTAGGCGGACCTTCAGCCCGATCTCCTCGCGCACTTCACGGATCGCGCATTCGGGAAGGGTCTCGCCCTCATCGAGCTTGCCTTTGGGGAAGGACCAGTCGTCGTAGCGCTGCCGGTGGATCAGCAGCACCTCGAGCTCTCCACGGCGCACGCGCCAGCAGAGCGCTCCTGCGGCGAGGATCTCGGCATCGGTGCCGTCATCGGAGACTGTGACAGTTCGGCGGCGGGGGACCTTGGTCATGGTCTCGGGGGAGCTCACGAGGAACCAAGATATCAGGCGGGTTCGGTGCTGTGTTTCTCGGCCGGGGCGTACATGGTGTCAGCATCCCATTTGGTGAATCCCAGCTTCTTGTACAGCGTGACGGCGGGCGTATTGTCCGCGTCGACGTAGAGCATGATCGCGTCATGCCCGGCACGGTGCAGGTGCTCGATCCCTGCCAGGGTGAGGCTGCGACCGAGTCCGCGACCCTGGGCGGAGGGAACGACGCCGACCGCGTAGACCTCACCGAGACTCGAATCCTGGACCTTGGTCCAATGGAATCCGAGCAGCTGATCGCCCTCGAAGGCGAGCAGGAAGCCCTCTGGATCGAACCAGTCCTCCTCCATGCGGGCGTGCAGGTCCTCCAGGGTGAGCCGGCCTTGTTCGGGGTGATCCGCGAAGGCGGCCGCGTTGGCCGCAAGCCAGGCCTGATCATCCTCGCCGGGCCGGAAGCCGCGCAGCGTCACCGAGTCTGGAAGCTCCGGCGCCGGGGCCTCGTCCAGCGTGGTCAGGCGCATGCGCCAGAGCTCTCGCACCGGCGTCCAGCCGAAGCGCCGAGCCAGCCGCGCCGCTGCATCATGTTCACCGTGGGCCCAGGCGCGCCGCTCGCGTCCGGAGTCGGGGGTCAGCACCTCGGTGCTGAGCTCCTCGACCAGGGCGGCGCCGATCCCGCGCTGGCGGCAGTTGGGCCTGACCACGAGCTCCAGCACATCGGGGACCTCTGCATCGCCTTCGACGACGACGCCGGCCCCGGCCAGCAGGCGGGAATCTGTGGCACCGTCGGTCCAGGCGTAGGCGATGCGCAGCGGGCCGCCCTGCGTGCCCTGTTCCGCGGCTCGGTGCAGCTCCACCAGGGTCTGCTCGGAGAACGGCGGATTGGCATCGGCCTCCTCGGCCACCCGTGCCAGTTCCAGCAGAGCGCGGTGGAGGTCGGCCCCCGGGGCCCCGCTGCTCAGCTCGACGATCATCTGGTCCGGGTCTGCTGGGGTGTCATCGGCTGTGCTCATGGGCTCACTGTATCGGAGCCGCATCCGGCGGTCATCAGCTGGGCCGGCGGGATCCCCGTCGAGCCGGGCATGGGCTCAGGCGGCGTCGTCCTGTCCGTCCCCGCTCGCCGGATCGGCCGTGCTGGCCGTGTTGGCGGCATCGGTTCCGCTGACCACCAGGCGGTAACCCACGTTGCGCACGGTGCCGATGAGTGATTCGTGATCGGGGCCCAGCTTGGCGCGCAGGCGTCGGATGTGTACGTCCACCGTCCGGGTGCCGCCGAAGTAGTCGTAGCCCCAGACATCGTGGAGCAGGCGATCACGGGTGAAGACCTGTCCCGGATGCAGCGCCAGATGCTTGAGCAGCTCGAACTCCTTATAGGTCAGGTTCAGCAGCCGTCCGTTGATGGTGGCCATGTAGGTGGTCTCATCGATGGTGATGCCGCCCGCGCGGATCTCGCCCACCGGCGCCTCCTCAGGCGTCTCGACGGCCGCAAGCCGAATGCGCGCATCGACCTCACCGGGACTGGCCTCCCCGAGGATGAAGTCGTCGGCCTGCCAGGACTCGTTGAGCGTGGGAAGCCCGGCCTCGGTGACGATCACCAGCACCGGCGAGAGCATCGAGGTCTTCACCAGCTGGCACAGCGACCTCGCATGAGCCAGCTTGGTCCGAGCATCGATCAGGGTGACATCCACATTCGGTGCCCGCACGATCGAGGAGGCCTCCGCGGGGAAGGTGCGAATCCGGTGGGTGAGCAGCTCCAGGGACGGCAGTGCGTCGTCAGGGGTGTCTGAGAGCAGCAGAACGTGAGCCATGCATGACTCCTTCCCCTAGGGTCATTCTCTTCACCGGGCCCCGAGGGTCCCCGCTGCACCGGATGCTGAACCCGATGCAGGCTGCGCCCGGCCGGGTGCGCGCGCGAAGGTCGTCAACGGTGATTGCGGACTTCAACAGCCAAAGATTTCACAATGTGAAAACGTGATTCAGCGACCTGCAGATGAGTATAGGCGACGTGAGAAGCACCGACCTCTAGGATGGCCTGTTGTGAAGTACATCCCGGTGGCCGCCTCCTCCCTGTTCGCAGCGACAGCGCTCGCCCTGGCCTCCTGGGCCGGCACCGTCGCCATGACGCTGGTCGTCTGCGTGATCTGCGTGTTCATCGCTCTGGGGTGGCCCCAGCTGATGGGCGTGACGGCCCGTCGGTCGCTCTCCAGCGTCATCGCCGCCGCTGGAGTCATCGCTGCGCTCGGCGCGGCAGTGGTGGGCACTGCAGACAACCTCTTCTTCTGGTCCTCCGTCGCGCTGGCCTTCGGTGTGATGAGCGTCTTTTTGATCCAGGTTCTCCGTGGCACGGGACGCCCGCACCGGCTGGAGTCCACCATCGGTGCCTGCGCGGGGGTCCTGATCGCGACCACGACCGCGGGCTGGGTCGCCGGGCTGCGCTACCCGGTCGAGCTCGCCGGCGCCTCCGGCGGTGAGGACGCCACCGGCATCCTCACCGTGCGCGGGCTGCTTGCCGTGGAGAACTTCACGCTGCTCGCGGTGACCGGCGCGTCCGGGGAGCTCGCCGTGGTGACCTTGGCAGCTGGGACCTTGGGGGTGGGCACGCTGCTGGCATTCATGCCGCTGCGCAATGCGCTCGCGATGACCCTGGTGGTCGCCGGCAGCGTGGCTGCGGCGATCGGGATGACCCTGGCCTGGGGCGAGCTGACTCTGCTCTTCGCCGGCACGCTGGGGCTGGTGGCGGGCCTGCTGCTGGCCTCCTTCCGACGATTCCTCGTCGCGAAGGGCCCGCCGCAGGGAATCCTCTCCGGCATCGCGGTCGGTGCGGCGCCCATCGCCGCCATGGGCGCGCTGACCTACTTCACGGAGCGTCTGCTGCTGGTGTGAAGTTGTACACTTTGACCCATGAACTTCGCATTGCAGAACGTCTCGCTGCTGGCACTGGAGATCTTCTTCATCGGGCTGCTCCTCCTGGTGACGCTGATCATTGCCGGCATCTCCTGGACCGTCATCTCACGCCTGTACAAGGGTCAGCGCTGATCCGCCGCACGCAGGCGAGCATGTCCGGCGACTCTGCGGCAGGAATCCCCGGTCCGCGTCGAGGAAGGGGCTGAGGTCATGGCCCCCATGGAGCTCCCCACCGACCTGACTCCCGAACTCGCGCCGCTTTACTGGCTGCTCGGCAGCTGGAGGGGCCAGGGCCGCCTCGGATCCGGCGAGCAGGATGATCCGATCTTCACCCAGGACGTCACCTTTCGCGACACCGGGCTCGAATTCGTCGAATACCGGGCAGAGACCTGGCTCGCCGACGACGCGGGCACCCGGCTGCGCCCACTCTCCGTAGAGTCTGGATTCTGGTCCCTGGACCGGGCACGCACCGACGCCGACGTCGGCCCCGGACTGGACCCGGCAGATGTGGTGCCGGCCTACCGGAGCGCCGGCGACGTGGACCAGCTTGCGCAGCAGGACGGGTCTTTCCCGATCACCGCCACGATCGCGCACCCCGGGAGCCTCACCGAGCTCTACTACGGCAAGATCAAGGGTCCGCAGCTTCAGCTGGCCACCGACGCAGTGATGCGCGGCGAGCACGCTGCGGAATACCCAGGCGCCTCCCGGATGTTCGGACTGGTGAACAGCCAGCTGTTCTGGCGCTGGGACCTGCGCAGCGCGGACGGGACGATGACTCCCCATGCCTCGGCGATCCTCGACCGCATCGCCACCGCCGATGAGGTCAGCGCCAGACGCTGACCTGGGCACCCGTGCCGAGCGCACGCAGACCCGATGCGCTCGCGCCGACCAGACGCGCGCAGGCCGACCAGCAGGTCCGCGTCATACGCCTCGAAGAAGGAGTCCCCAGTGGATGATCGCCTCAGCTCTGAACTGCTCTCCCGGCCCGGTGCCGTGCCGGACGGCGGCGACGATGCCCCGGTCGCCGGACACTACGGCGACCCCACCCGCGAGCAGCGGGCCCTCGAGCAAGGGGCGGCCGTCGTCGACCTCTCCCATCGCAGCGTGGTCACCGTCAGCGGTCCTGACCGGCTGTCCTGGCTGAGCACGCTGTCCTCACAGCAGATCGCGGGGCTGAAGCCGGGAGAGCCCACCGAGCTGCTGCTGCTGGACATCTCGGGTCGGATCGAACACGACGCGGCAGTGATCGACGACGGCGAGACCGTCTGGCTCATCACCGAAGGCTCCCACGGTGCCGTGCTCGCTCAGTGGCTCGACTCGATGAAGTTCATGCTCCGGGTGGAGATCACCGATCGAAGCGCTGAGTACGCCGTGCTCGGTTCCATGGCGGCGCTTCCCGAATCCACCTCACCGGCTCCGCAGGTCGTCTGGGAGGATCCCTGGCCGCAGCTCGGCGTCGGTGCCGCCAGCTACGCCGAGATCGAAGAGTCACAGCACCCCGGCAGCGACTGGTCCTGGCGGCTGAGCCTGGTCCCGCGTGATGCGCTCGGCACGGTGATCGATTCGATCCTGCAGGCAGGATGGATGCTCGCCGGCACGATGGCCTCCGAGGCGCTGCGGATCGCCGCCTGGCGTCCGCGGCTCGCCCGCGAGGTCGACGAGAAAGCGATCCCCCACGAGCTGGACCTCATCCGCACTGCCGTGCACCTGAGCAAGGGCTGCTATAAGGGCCAGGAGACCGTGGCCAGGGTGCACAACCTCGGACATCCACCTCGTCGCCTGGTCTTCCTGCATCTGGACGGCAGCGAGCACACGCTTCCCGCCATCGGCTCAGATGTGCTGGCAGCGTCAGCGGAGTCTTCCCCGGAGCAGCTCATCCAGGAGCGTGCGGTCGGAAAGGTCACCTCCGTGGGCCGCCACCACGAGATGGGGCCCATCGCACTGGCACTGGTCAAGCGCAAGGTCGACCCCGCGCTGCAGCTGGTGGTCCGTGACGGGGCGGGCGAGGAGCCGAGTTTCTACGCCGCCGCACAGGAGATCATCGTGCGCCCGGACGCCGGCCAGGCCGTGGGACGTCCGCAGGGAGACTTCCTGCGCGGCCCGCGGCGCTAGGGCTGGTCGATCACCGGCTGCCCGAACGCTGGCTGGTCGAACACCACGGTGGTCTGCGTCCCGGCGGCGGTGAAGCCGAGGCGCGCGGCGATGCGCCGAGCGCCGACCGACTGGCTGCCGGCCTGCCACTGCGGGATGAGTCCTTCGACGAAGGCCTCCTCGGCGGCGACGGCGCCCAGGTGCAGCCCCACCCCGGCCCTCCGCCGAGAGGGCGTCGTCAGCACGCCCAACTGGGCCAGCATTCCCGACCACACCTCGCGACCCGCAGCCCCCCATGCCTCTCCGCTGTCCTCGCTGACCAGTGCGGCGCTCCACGGAGCCTTCGCAATGCCGGAGATCTGCACGTCGTCGGCGGGAGACTCGGCCAGCACCGCGCGCACGTGGTCCTGATCGTAGGAGATCGCGCCGAGGGCTGAGGGCCCCAGGCTCGGCGGCTCCTCCGCGTAGAGCAACGTGGACGCGCCCCGGCTTCGGGCGCCCTCCCCATGGCGGCGCGCAAGCTCCAGCAGGCATCGTTCCTCGGCCAGCGCCGCGTCCTCGAATCCTCGGGCGCGGCGGAGCACCTCGGCGGGTCCGCTGATCACGGCGTGCCCGAAGAGCTGCAGGAAGGACACCGCCGACCCGTCGGGGCGGGTGATCTCGTGGCGCGCAGGGCTGCCCAGGAGATCGTCGTCGGGAAGCCCGAGCATCCGCGACCAGGACAGGGCGATGATGCTGCGGGTGTGGTCGCCCAGAGCAGTCATAGGTGCGCGATCATGTCCGGCTCAGCGGCCGAAGAGGATCTGCGCCTCTTCATAGCGCTCGGCCGGGACCGACTTCAGGCCGTCCAACGCCTCGGTGAGGTCGACCTTGACGATCTCGGTCCCGCGGAGGGCTGCCATATGGCCCCAGGCCTGCTCGTGGACGAGGTCCAGCGCTCGGATGCCGAAGCGGGTGGCGAGCACCCGGTCGTAGCCCGTGGGGTTTCCGCCGCGCTGGATGTGGCCCAGCGTCGTGTGCCGGGACTCGATTCCTGTCTTGGCCTCGATCTGCTGGGTCACCCACTCGCCGATCCCGCCCAGGCGCGGTCGTCCGTCGGACTCCTCGCCCTTGCCTGCCAGGGCCTCCTCGGCGTCCTCCGGGATGAATCCCTCGGCGACGACGACCAGCGGGGAGCGTCCCCGCGAGTGGACCTGCTCCACCCATTCGCAGACCTGGTCCATGGAGACCTTGTGCTCGGGGACCAGGATCGCATGAGCTCCTGCTGACATCCCGGAGTGCAGCGCGATCCAGCCGACGTGGCGTCCCATGACCTCGGCGACCATGCAGCGGTGATGGGACTCCCCGGTGGTGCGCAGGCGGTCCATCGCGTCGGTGGCGATGGAGATCGCCGTGTCGAAGCCGAAGGTGTAGTCGGTGGCCTTGAGATCGTTGTCGATGGTCTTGGGCACGCCGACCACAGGGATGCCATCATCGGCGAGCCGCTTGGCGCCAGCGAGGGTGCCCTCGCCGCCGATGGCGATGACGGCGTCGATGTCGTGGCGCTTGAGCTGCTTGGCGATGTTCTCCGGCCCACCCTGCGGGTGGTTGTACGGGTGGGTGCGGGAGGTGCCGAGGATCGTGCCGCCTTCACGGGAGAGTCCGCGCACAGACTGTCGGGGAAGGTCGATGTAGTCACCCTCGATGACCCCGCGCCATCCGCCCTTGAAGCCGACGAACTCATCGCCGTAGCTCTTGATGCCGTGCAGCACAGAGGAGCGGATGACAGCATTCAGGCCGGGGCAGTCGCCGCCGGAGGTGAGCAGTCCGATGCGCATGGTGTTTCAGCTCGTCCCTTCATGGATTCCAGGTGGATCTCGAGCCTGACGTCCTCGGCAGGTGCTCCTATGAGTCTATGGGTTCAGCCCCCGGGGCACACCCCGGGGCCGCGACGGATCTGCTCCGCACCTGTCGGGTTCAGGCCATGAGTTCCTGGATGCGGCGCAGGCCCTTGTCCAGGTCATCGTCTCCCAGGGCGTAGGACAGGCGCAGGAAGCCGCTGGGCCCAAAGGCCTCACCCGGGACGACGGCGACCTTTGCCTGCTCGAGGATGATCTCCGCGAGCTCTGCGGAAGTCTGCGGGGTGCGCCCGCCGATCTCGCGGCCCAGTGCCTCGCGGACGTCCACGTAGGCGTAGAACGCGCCCTCCGGTGTGGGACAGGAGAACCCCTCGATCGCGTTGAGACCACTGACGATCGCTCTGCGGCGGCGGTCGAAGGCGGCCTTCATCGTCTCGACCGCCGCCAATGAGCCTTCGACGGCGGCCAGTGCGGCCATCTGCGAGACGTTGGCGACGTTGCTCGTGGCGTGGGACTGCAGATTCGACGCCGCCTTGATGATGTCGGTGGGGCCCACCATCCAGCCCACGCGCCATCCGGTCATGGCGTAGGTCTTCGCCACGCCATTGAGCACCACGACCTGATCGGCGAGCTCCGGCAGCGCCGCGATGGAGGTGAACTCGGCCGCGTCGTAGGTCAGGTGCTCATAGATCTCATCGGTGACCACCCACAGTCCCTTCTCGGCGGCCCAGCGGCCGATCTCACGCACCGCTTCAGCCGAGTAGACCGCTCCGGTGGGATTGGACGGTGAGACGAACACGAGCACCTTGGTGCGTTCGGTCAGCACGCTCTCGAGCTGGTCCAGGGTGACCTTATAGCCCTGCTCGGGTCCGGCGAAGATGTCCACGGGGACGCCGCCGGCAAGCTTGATCGCCTCCGGGTAGGTCGTCCAGAAGGGCGTCGGGACGATGACCTCATCACCGGGGTCCAGCAGCGTGGCGAAGGTGTTGTAGACCGCCTGCTTGCCGCCATTGGTGATCAGCACGTTGGCAGGGGTGAGAGCCTGGCCGTCGATCCGGTAGCCCGAGTCGCGGGTCGTCTTCTCGGCCACCGCCGCGCGCAGCTCGGGCAATCCGGCCGCAGGGGAGTAGCGGTGGAAGCGCGGGTCCTGTGCGGCCTCCATGGCGGCGGCGACCACGTAGTCAGGTGACGGGAAGTCCGGCTCGCCCGCGCCGAAGCCGATGACATCCTCACCGTCAGCCTTCATGGCCTTGGCCTTGGCATCGACGGCAAGGGTGGCGGACTCGGCGATCGAGCCGATACGGTCGGAGATGCGGGAGCTCGGGGATGTCATGTCTGTGGGATCCTTTCGGGATTCATGGACTGCTCCCACAGTACCGGTTTGTCCTGCGCCGGACCGAGGGCGTAGACTCATTCACCGGTGTCTCAGGCACCTCCGATCCATCGTGCCCCAAAACCGGTTACCGGCAGCAGGTGCGCTACGGTGGCGGAGGATCCAGACCCCTAGGGCAGTGGCGCAATTGGTAGCGCAACGGTCTCCAAAACCGTAGGTTGCAGGTTCGAGTCCTGTCTGCCCTGCTAGGCACCCGCCTTAACCGTGAACAGATGGAGTCTTTGTGTCCCAGTCGCCTTCGACGCCAGATCAGGGCTCCGCGCCCGCCGGCGGCGAACCGAAGGGCCCGTTCGGGAAAGTGTTGCTGTTCCTCCGTCAGGTGATCGACGAGCTCAAGAAGGTCGTCGTGCCGACCCGGCGCGAGCTGGTCAACTACACGACGGTGGTCCTGGTCTTCGTCCTCGTGGTGATTGGAATCGTCACCGGTTTCGACGCCGTCTTCAGCCGCGGAGCCGAGGCGCTCTTCGGCGGCGACAGCGGCGGCGTGGAGCAGCCGGCTGAGCAGCCAGCAGAGGCGCCGGCCGACGGTGGTGGCGCAGGAGGCGATGGCGCGGTAGACGACAGCGCTGAAAACGGTGACTGACAACTGACGATGACGGAGCGGCGCATCCAGCGCCTCGCGTCACGGATCGAGAGCTCGCCGTGTGGTCGGTGAGCACCACGGAAAGCAGGAGAACAGTGTCTGATCAGGATCTTTCGCAGCAGACCGAAGAGGTCGACGCCGCCCAGGATGCCCCTGCCGAGGCAGAAGAGCAGACCACAGCCGCTGCCGGCGAGGCAGACGAGACCACTGAGGTCGAGGCTGAGGGCGAGCAGGAGGCTGCGGACCAGCCGGCCGAGTCCTCCGAGGCCGAATCCGCACAGGGTGAGCAGGAGGCTGACGCCGAGGTGCCCGAGGAGGAGAAGTCCTACGAGGAGCGCGCCGCCGCATTGAAGTCCAAGCTGCGTCGTCAGCTCGGCGACTGGTATGTCGTGCACACCTACGCCGGCTACGAGAAGCGAGTGAAGTCCAACCTGGAGACCCGCATCCAGACCCAGGACATGGAAGACCACATCTTCGAGATCGAGGTCCCCATGGAAGAGGTCGTGGAGATCAAGGGCACTCAGCGCAAGGTCGTCACCCGAGTCCGGATCCCCGGCTACGTGATCGTGCGCATGGAGCTCACCGACGCCTCCTGGGGCGTGGTGCGCCACACGCCGGGTGTCACCGGCTTCGTCGGCAACGCTCACGATCCGCATCCGCTGAGCTCCGACGAGGTCTTCGCGATGCTCTCGGATCACCTGCTCGGCAAGCCCGACGCTCCCAAGCATGGTGAGGCGGAGGATGGTTCCGGAACAGCAGGCGGATCGGACATCAAGGTCGACTTCGAGGTCGGCGAATCGGTCACCGTCACCGATGGCCCATTCGCCACGCTCCCGGCCTCCATCTCGGAGATCCACGCAGACTCTCGCCAGCTCGTGGTGCTCGTCTCGATCTTCGAGCGCGAGACCCCCGTGACGCTGAACTTCAACCAGGTCGAAAAGATCTACTGAGGCTCGGCCGATATAACTCAAAAACTTTCGACGCCGCAGGTGGCTTTGGCCTGCGGCGTCGAACCGGTCATCACGCCATGATGGCCACCCCCCTGCGTCACGCTCCTGTGGCACAGGGACACCAGGTGAGGGCTCTCGCGCCCAGGGTTGCACCGCAGCCCATGCGAGAGCCTGCAACGTAAGAAAAGGACGCTGAACATGGCCCCGAAGAAGAAAGTCTCCGGCCTGATCAAGCTGCAGATCAACGCAGGCGCCGCCAACCCGGCTCCTCCGATTGGTCCTGCACTCGGTCAGCACGGTGTCAATATCATGGAGTTCTGCAAGGCTTACAACGCGGCGACTGAGTCCCAGCGCGGCAATGTGATCCCTGTGGAGATCACGGTCTACGAAGACCGCTCCTTCACCTTCGTCACCAAGACTCCGCCGGCCGCCGAGCTGATCAAGAAGGCAGCAGGCGTGGCCAAGGGCTCGGGCGTGCCGCATACCGAGAAGGTCGGCAAGCTGACCCAGTCGCAGGTCGAAGAGATCGCGCAGACCAAGATGGAGGACCTCAACGCGAACGACCTCGCCGGAGCCTCCAAGATCGTCGCCGGCACTGCCCGCTCCATGGGCATCACCGTCGAAGGCTGAACAGGGCACCCGCCCGCAGACACGACACAGGGCATTCGCCCTGTGGACAGACAATGAGTCCGCCCCTTCACCGGCGGACGGTGGGAAGGGTCGAGCGCGACCCACGTACCACAACTGCTAAGGAGAACAACGCAGATGGCAAAGCGCAGCAAAGCTTATGAAGCAGCAGCCCAGAAGATCAACGAGGACGCGCTGTACTCCCCGGCCGAGGCAGTAGCCCTGGCCAAGGAGACCAACCCGTCCACCTCGGACGCGACGGTCGAGGTGGCCATGCGCCTCTCGGTCGACCCGCGCAAGGCAGACCAGATGGTCCGCGGCACGGTCATCCTGCCGCACGGCACGGGTAAGACCGCCCGCGTGGTCGTCTTCACCCAGGGTGACAACGTCGCCAAGGCCGAAGAAGCCGGAGCAGACTTCGTCGGCGGCGATGAGCTCATCGCCAAGGTCGCCGACGGCTGGACCGACTTCGACGCCGCCGTCGCCTCCCCGGACATGATGGGAAAGGTCGGACGTCTGGGCAAGGTCCTGGGTCCCCGCAACCTGATGCCGAACCCGAAGACCGGCACCGTGACCCCTGACGTCGCCAAGGCCGTCAACGAGCTCAAGGGCGGCAAGATCACCTTCCGCGTGGACAAGCACTCGAACCTGCACTTCATCGTGGGCAAGAGCAGCTTCGATGCCAAGGCGCTCACCGAGAACTATGCAGCCGCTCTGGAGGAGGTCCTTCGCCTGAAGCCCTCCGCCTCCAAGGGTCGCTACATCAATCGCGTCACCGTCGCCACCACCTTCGGTCCCGGCATCCCTGTGGATCCGAACGTCACCAAGGTGATCACCGACTGATCAGTCGCAGATGCTCCGCAGGGAGCAGTCACCGAAGCAGGCCCTCGTCCTCGGGACGGGGGCCTGCTTCTGTCTCTGCCTGCGTTGAGCGGCGGATTCTCCGAGCTTGTGGGGCCTTCTCGCGCACGAGGTACCCGGAGAATCCGCCGCTCAACGGGGAGGGGAGGGATGGGTGCCCCGAGATGCGGAATTGCGGGGCCCTGGCCCCGCGTGTAGAGTGACACCTGACCAAAGACCGCCGGTCGTTGTTGTCGTGCGCAGATCATTGGCTGATCTGCGCGGTCAGCAGGCATCATGTCTGTGAGGCGACGCAACTCTAAAGACCCTCTTGGGCGACCTGCGCAGGACACGAACACGTTCTATTCGAAGAATCGGATCGCTCTTGACTGCGATCAGCTCCTTCTCCTAGACCATGCCCCGTGCCTTGCGCAGCGGGGCATTTTTCATGTCCCAGCACAATGGGGTGACCGGCTTACATGATCGGAAGGAGTGCCATGGCGAATCCTGAGAAGGCTGCCGCCGTCGATGAGTTGAAGGAACTCTTCAACAACTCGACTGCCGCAGTGCTCACGGAGTACCGCGGCCTCTCCGTGGGCCAGCTGCAGACTCTGCGCCGGTCCGTGCGAGAGAACGCACACTACGCTGTGGTGAAGAACACGCTCACCGAGATCGCGGCTCGGGAACTCGGCATCGACGCCTTTGAAGGCAAGATGTCCGGTCCCTCCGCCATCGCCTTCGTCCACGGTGACCCCGTGGACGTGGCCAAGTCTCTGCGTGACTTCGCCAAGAGCAATCCTGCGCTCATCGTCAAGGGCGGCTACATGGATGGCGTCGCTCTGGATGAAGCAGGAGTGAAGCAGCTCGCGGACCTTGAGTCCCGCGAGGTTCTGCTCAGCAAGATGGCTGGTGCCCTCATCGGCGTCCAGTCCAAGGCAGCCTCCCTGTTCCAGGCACCGTTGTCCAAGGCCGTTCGCACGGTCGAGGCGCTTCGCGTGCAGCAGGAAGCAGCCTGAGCTCGAGCTCAGCAGTGAACCACAAGCAAGACCCCTCAAACATTTAGAAGGAGCGCCCCCATGGCGAAGATGAGCAACGACGAACTGATCGAACAGTTCAAGGAAATGTCCCTGATCGAGCTCTCCGAGTTCGTCAAGGTCTTCGAGGAGACCTTTGACGTGACCGCAGCCGCTCCCGTGGCAGCAGCAGCAGCCCCAGCAGGTGGCGGCGAAGCCGAAGAGGCTGAGGAGCAGACCGAGTTCGACGTGGTCCTCGAGTCCGCCGGCGAGAAGAAGATCGGCGTCATCAAGGAGGTGCGCGGTCTGACTTCCCTCGGTCTCAAGGAGGCAAAGGATCTGGTCGACAGCGCTCCCAAGGCCGTGCTCGAGGGTGTCGACAAGGACACCGCCGACAAGGCCAAGGAGACCCTGGAAGGCGCAGGCGCCACCGTCACCCTCAAGTGATCGGGGCGGCGACAGCCGCATCCAGGCAGTCTTGACTGCATAGAGAAATCCCCCGGAAGGCAGCCTTCCGGGGGATTTCTTTCTGCGTATGCACGTGGAGAGTTCGCTGTGCGTCGTTCTAGATCCTGCTTCCGGGTTTCGGCATGAGTCCGGCCGCCACGAAGACGAGGCCGGCAAGTCCGCACACGCCCAGGGCAATGATGAGCCAGTCGATATAGATGCCAAGAACGACGCTTGCCAGCACCCAGAGCGCCAGAGCCACCGCGATCGCGGCGAAGACCGCTCCGCCCACGCGTGGTCCGGAAGCACGACGGCGCCTCGCGGAATCGGGCCCGTGACCGCCGGTCGCGGCGGTCGCCTTCGACGGTGCCGGCAACGTCTGCTCAGCGGGCCCTGCCGAGGTCAATGCCGCCTCTTGTTCCGCCCGTTCGAACCAGCGCGGTCCTCGCTCTGGCTCTTTCCAGGTGAAGTCCTTCTCGCTCTGAGCGCGCAACGATTCGGCCAGCAGCTCATCGACGTCCGCCGGCTCCGGCGGCAGCGGGCGGGTGGGGTGGGTGGGCCCGTCCTGCTCAGCGGACACGCGACGCTCGGGGTGCTCGGCGGTCATCGCTGCTCACCTGCTTCCTGGTCATAGGTCGTGGAGTCATAGATCGTGGTGTTCCCGAACGCCGAATTGAGATCCAGGCGAATCTCGTTCTCGGAGTCCGCCGGGCCGATCACCAGGTCCTCGCCGGAGATTCCGGACTGTGACCGATCGTCGTTCTGGGTGGCGATCTCGAGGTTGCTCAGCGCCTGACCGTTGCTGATGAGCACGCGCGCATCGTCCGGAACGATCACGGAGGTGTTCGAGAACGCCTGGTTCACCTGGGCATCCCATACCGCCGGGTCGGCGCCATCCACCGCGGCAAGGTCTCGCAGGTCGACCGTGGTGTTCGAGAAGGCGCTCTGCACCTGGGTGTCAGAGGTGTCGTAGTTCCCGAAAACGTGGTTCGCGCCGCTTCCGAAGCCTGAGACGGTCTGCCCGGCGAAGAGCAGCAGCATGACCGTCGTGCTCAAGGCCAGGAGCCCAGGGGTCCCCGGTCGACCCCGCAGGGCCGCAGTGAAATGGGCCAGACCCAGGATCACCACCAAACCGGCCGTGGCAACAAGTGCCACCGTGACCCCGGAGAGTCCGAAGCCACCGCCGAGCCAGGCCAATCCGGCGATCATCGGCAGCGCCAGCAGTGCCAACCCCCAGCTCACCTGCCGACGCCGACGCCGCTCCGCCCGCTCCCGGGGAGAGTGTTCGAACCGCCCGGAGGGCGCCTTCGGAGCCCGCATCGATGCCGGGCCTATAGATGCCGGGCCTGTAGATGCTGAGCCTGAATACGCCGCATCATGCCTCCGGGTGGACGTGCTTGAACCGGGTGCCGGCCCGGGCGTCGTCGTCACCTGTTCCTTCGGATACCAGGCCGGCTTCCCATCTGATCGCGTGCCAGTGGAGTCACCGGCCCCAGCTTTTCCCATGGAGCCGCCCGATCCTGCGGCGGAGGAACCCTTCGGGTGGCGCCCCGTACCGTAGTCGCCCGTCGTCGCCGAAGCAGAATCCCTGCGGTGGTTCTTGACGACCACATAGACCAGCCAGCCTACGGCGCCGAGAATCACGATGTTGAGCAGCACCGCCAAGGGGCCTGCGACGCTGATCGGAGTGAAGACGTTCAGCGCTCCCAGGACCGTGAGGATCGAGCCGCCGACGAAACCCGAGGTGTAGTTGCCGCGCACCGCTTCCTGCGCGTGGATCCTGCCTTCGCGGTTCGGCACCAGGATCCAGGCGAGTCCATAGAGCAGCGCGGCCGGGGAGAAGAAGATGATGAAGGCGACGACGCCGAGCCCACGCACGAGGGCAGCGTCCCATCCCACTTTGGCGGAGATTCCCGCGAAGACTCCACCGACCCATGACTCCTCCGGGCGAAGCAGCCCGGTGGTGCGCATCCAGTCGAAGAAGCGACGGCCTGTCTCAGGCTTCTGATTGTCCATGCTCCAAGTCTCTCGGGACTGAGACGTCGCCGCTATTGGGGGAGACCCTGACTCAACCCTGAAAGATCACACGCGGCCCCCGATCCTGGGGCTGGATCCGTCGAACTGGTGGAGGTCCCGTGGCAGTATGGGAAACATGGACAGCGCCAGTCAGACGCCCCCGGGGCAGCGCACCGGCCCTGCGCGGCCGCCCTTGTTGCGCGCTGCGGGCACGCCACTGGCAGGGGTCTGTCTAGGGCTGTCTCGGCATCTCGGATTCTCGGTACCCGCAGTGCGCACTGTCATGATCGGGCTGAGCGTTGCTGGCGGTATCGGGCTCCTGCTCTACTGCTGGCTGTGGATCTTCGTCCCGCGTGAGGATGAGCCCCGTCCCGGTGCAGCGGCATGGGGGCTCAGCGGGCCTGCCGTGCACGGCAGCGAGGGCTACGACGCCGGGGAGCCCACGCGGGCCCAGCGGCCCACAGCGGGCATTGATCCGCAGGCAGAGCCGGTTCAATACTGGAACGCTCGTGGTCGCGAAGTTCTGGATGCGTTGACGAGCTCCCCCCAGGTGCTCTTCGGTGGACTTCTCCTGGGCGGCGCAGGTCTGATCGGGCTGCAGCTCTTCGGGACGGCGATCAACTGGTGGCTCATCGGCCCGCCCGTGATCCTGGGAGTCGGCGTGCTTCTGGCGTGGTCACAGGTGGACGCCATAGGTCCACGGTCAACCGAGGAGGCGGGGTCCGCTCACCGCGAGGAGCCCCGCTCACGCCCGGCCATCCTGTGGCAGTTCTCGGTGGGTGTGCTGCTGGTCATTCTGGCGCTCCTCCTCCTTGCGGGCGGATTCCTCCCGGCCGCCGACCTGCTGCTGGGCCTGATGGTGGCGGCGATGCTGCTCGCCGGGATCGCGCTGGTGAGCGCTCCCTGGGTGATCCGGCTCTACCGGACCTCCAATACCGAGCGCGCGCGAGCTGCGGCAGAGGCTGAACGTGCCGACATCGCCGCGCACCTCCACGACTCTGTGCTCCAGACCCTGGCCATGATTCAGAAGCACCGGCACGATCCAGCCGCGGTGGAGAAGCTCGCGCGCAGGCAGGAGCGTCAACTGCGCGGGTGGCTCTATGGACGCGACGCGGCCGAGACCGGCACGCTCAAGGAGCAGCTCAGCGCCACAGCCGCAGAGCTGGAGGAGCTCCACAGCGTGCCGGTGGAGATCGTCGCCGTCGGGGAGTCTCGCCGAACCGATCACCGGGTCTTGGTCGCTGCTGCGCGGGAAGCCATCGTCAATGCGCTCAAGCACGCGGGTCCTGCATCGATCTACCTTGAATCCACTGATGTCGAGGACGCGGTCTTCATCCGAGACCGCGGCGCAGGGTTCGACCCCTCGGGCATCGGCCCGGATCGGCTCGGGGTGCGGGAATCGATCATCGGGCGCATGAACCGTGCCGGTGGCCGGGCCGACATCCGTTCGGGGGACACTGGCACCGAGGTTCAGCTGTGGATGCCGGTGAGTGCCTCGGCCGGGGTGGAATCAGGAACTGATCCGGTGTCACGACGTGAGGAGACCTATGGGTGAGGCCCCAGCCCTGCGCCGCGTGGTGATCATCGATGACCACGGCATCTTTCGGGCCGGACTCAAGGCCGAGATGGCCGGGCGAGTCGAAGTCGTCGGCGAGGGCCACGACGTGGAGACCGCGATCGCGGTGGTGCGACGGGAGCATCCCGAGGTCGTACTGCTCGATGTGCACCTGCCGGGCGGCACCGGTGGGGGAGGGGCCGAGGTGGTCCGCGCCTGCCGCGACCTCCCAGAGGTCAAGTTTCTGGCCATCAGCGTCTCCGATCAGGCCGCGGACGTGGTCTCGGTGATCCGCGCCGGAGCCCGCGGCTACGTCACGAAGACGATCAGCACCGCCGATCTCGGCGATGCGGTGCAGGCGGTGGCCACCGGCGACGCCGTGTTCTCCCCGCGCCTGGCCGGGTTCGTCCTGGATGCCTTCGGCACCGGCGCGGTCGGCGACGTCCGAGACGAGGAGCTGGACCGGCTCTCGGCCCGCGAGGTCGAGGTCATGCGGCTGATCGCACGCGGCTACACCTATCGGGAGATCGCCGGGGAGCTGTTCATCTCGATCAAGACCGTGGAGACCCATGTCTCCAAGGTGCTGCGCAAGCTGCAGCTCTCCTCCCGTCATGAGCTCACCCGTTGGGCGGAGCAGCGTCGCATCGTCTGAGGTATGGGCGACGCGGGCACGCTCGGTGTGTCCGATAGCACCTTCCCGACGGTGGACTGGTACAGTTACTGCCCAGAAAGCCCGGATTCGCTGTTTGAGTCTTCGCAGGCCTTCTCTTCGGCCGAGGCTCAGCCCTCGTGTCCAACGCCCCGGCGGCCTCGTCTTGCCCTGGGTTGCCTTCGTGGTCTATGCTGTATTTTTGCGCATCTTCTCTACATCCGTGCCTTCAAATAGCGGTGGGCAGTTGTTTATATGCGTTATTCCTACGGAAGCTACGAAGGTCTGTGGAAGGATCCCTCTTGGTCGCCTCGAGCACCTCAACGACTCAAACCGCTGCTTCGGCCCGCACTGCTGAATATGCAGGCCGACTCTCATTCGCAAAGATTCACGAACCCCTCGATGTTCCAGAGCTTCTGGCTCTGCAGATCGACTCCTTCGACCGCCTCATCGGCAACGACAGCTGGGCTGCTCGTGTCGAGGAGGCCCGGCAGAAGGGCATCAAGGGCGTTTCCGAAACCTCCGGACTCTCCGACATCTTCGAAGAGATGTCACCGATCGAAGACTTCCAGGGCACCATGTCCCTGAGCTTCTCCGATCCCGAGTTCGCCGACCCCAAGATGCCGGTCGCTGAGTGCAAGGAACGGGACACCACGTATTCCGCTCCGCTGTACGTCAAGGCCGAGTTCATGAACCACAACACCGGCGAGATCAAGCAGCAGACCGTGTTCATGGGCGATTTCCCGCTCATGACCGACCGCGGCACATTCATCATCAACGGCACCGAGCGTGTCGTCGTGTCCCAGCTGGTCCGCTCCCCGGGCGCCTACTTCGAGCGCACCCCGGACAAGACCAGCGACAAGGACATCTTCACCGCCAAGGTCATCCCGTCCCGCGGTGCCTGGTTCGAGCTGGAGATCGACAAGCGCGACCAGGTCGGCGTCCGCCTCGACCGTCGTCGCAAGCAGCCGGTGACCGCGCTGCTGAAGGCCCTGGGCTGGACCGAATCCCGCATCCTGGAAGAGTTCGGCGAGTATGACTCGATCCGCGCCACCATGGAGAAGGACGCCTTCGAGACCCAGGCCGACGCGCTGATCGACATCTACCGCAAGCTGCGTCCGGGCGAGCCGCCGACCGTGGAGGCCGCCGAGTCGCTGCTCAAGGGTCTGTACTTCACTCCGAAGCGCTACGACCTCGCCAAGGTGGGCCGCTACAAGCTCAACCGCAAGCTGGGCGTGGACAAGGCCTTCACCGACGCCGATGCCTCGGTGCTCAACGAGCAGGACATCGTCGCGATGATCCACTACCTCGCAGCGCTGCACGCCGGCAAGGACACCATCAAGGGCATTCGCGATGGTTCCGAGATCGACGTGCACATCACCGTGGACGACATCGACCACTTCGGCAACCGCCGCATCCGTGCAGTCGGCGAGCTCATCGAGAACCAGGTCCGCACGGGCCTGTCCCGCATGGAGCGTGTGGTCCGCGAGCGGATGACGACTCAGGACGTCGAGGCCATCACGCCGCAGACCCTGATCAACATCCGTCCCGTCGTCGCCTCCATCAAGGAGTTCTTCGGCACCTCTCAGCTCTCGCAGTTCATGGATCAGAACAACCCGCTGGCCGGACTGACGCATAAGCGTCGCCTCTCCGCGCTGGGCCCGGGCGGTCTCTCCCGTGATCGCGCCGGCATGGAGGTCCGTGACGTCCACCCCTCGCACTACGGACGCATGTGCCCCATCGAGACCCCGGAAGGCCCGAACATCGGCCTCATCGGCTCGCTGGCCACCTACGGCCGGATCAACAACTTCGGCTTCATCGAGACCCCGTACCGCAAGGTCGTCAAGGGTGTCGTCACCGATCAGATCGATTACCTCACGGCCGATGACGAGCTCGTCTCGCAGATCGCCCAGGCCAACGCGCCGCTGAACGAGGACGGGACCTTCACCGAGGCCACTGTGCTCTGCCGTGGTCGCGCCGACGGAACCGGTGAGCAGGGCGAGCCCGTGCTGACCATTCCCGAAGAGATCGACTACATGGACGTCTCACCGCGCCAGATGGTGTCAGTGGCCACGGCCCTGATCCCGTTCCTGGAGCACGACGACGCCAACCGCGCCCTCATGGGTGCGAACATGCAGCGGCAGGCAGTGCCGCTGCTGGAGTCCGAGTCCCCGCTGGTCGGCACCGGCATGGAGAAGTTCGCCGCCGTCGACGCCGGAGACTCGGTCACCGCCGAGAAGCCCGGCGTGGTCACCCGCGTCGCAGCTGACATGGTCACCGTGCTCAACGACGACGGCACGCAGATCCACTACCCGATCATGAAGTTCCAGCGCTCGAACCAGGGCAACGCGTACAACCAGCGCGTGCGGGTCTCCGAGGGGGACCGGCTGGAGCGTCAGTCGATCATCGCCGACGGACCCTCCACCGAGGCTGGCGAGCTGGCTCTGGGCAAGAACCTGCTGGTCGCGTTCATGTCCTGGGAAGGTCACAACTTCGAGGATGCGATCATCCTCTCCCAGCGGATGATCCAGGACGACGTGCTGACCTCGATTCACATCGAGGAGCACGAGGTCGATGCTCGCGACACCAAGCTCGGTGCCGAAGAGGTCACTCGTGACATCCCGAACGTCTCCGAGGAGATGCTGGCCCAGCTCGACGAGCGCGGCATCATCCACATCGGTGCCGAGGTCTCCGCAGGAGACATCCTCGTCGGCCGTGTCACCCCCAAGGGTGAGACCGAGCTGACCCCCGAGGAGCGTCTGCTGCGCGCCATCTTCGGCGAGAAGTCCCGCGAAGTGCGCGACACCTCGCTGAAGGTTCCCCACGGCGAGTCCGGCACCGTCATCGGCGTCCGGATCTTCGACGCCGAGGAGGGCGACGATCTTCCCCCCGGTGTGAACCAGCTGGTCCGCGTCTACGTGGCCCAGAAGCGCAAGATCACCGACGGCGACAAGCTCGCCGGCCGCCACGGCAACAAGGGCGTCATCTCCAGGATCCTTCCTGTGGAGGACATGCCCTTCCTGCCCGACGGCACCGCGGTGGACATCGTGCTCAACCCGTTGGGCGTCCCCGGTCGTATGAACATCGGCCAGGTCATGGAGGTCCACCTCGGGTGGGCAGCCAAGCAGGGCTGGAAGATCGAGGGCGAGCCCGAGTGGATCCAGAAGCTGCCGAACCTGCCCCGTGAGACCGGACCCACCAAGGTCTCGACTCCTGTGTTCGACGGCGCCGAGCCTGCTGAGCTGACCGGCATCCTCGAGTCTGTGAACCCGTCACGCGACGGCGAGCAGCTTGTGGGCGCCAACGGCAAGGCGCAGCTCTTCGACGGTCGCTCCGGTGAGCCGTTCCCCGAGGGCGTGGCCGTCGGGTACATGTACATCCTGAAGCTGCACCACCTTGTCGATGACAAGATCCACGCACGCTCCACCGGACCGTACTCGATGATCACCCAGCAGCCGCTCGGTGGTAAGGCCCAGTTCGGCGGCCAGCGCTTCGGTGAGATGGAGGTCTGGGCGCTGGAAGCCTATGGCTCCGCCTACACCCTGCAGGAGCTGCTGACCATCAAGTCCGATGACATCCACGGTCGTGTGAAGGTCTACGAGGCCATCGTGAAGGGCGAGAACATCCCGGAGCCAGGCGTTCCGGAGTCGTTCAAGGTGCTCATCAAAGAGATGCAGTCGCTCTGCCTCAACGTGGAGGTCCTCTCCGCGGACGGCAGCAAGGTCGAGATGCGTGACTCGGAGGAAACCGGGTTCAGCGCTGCGGAGGAGCTTGGCATTGACCTCTCCCGCGCAGAGCCCAGCTCGGTCGAAGAGGTCTGAGGACCTCACCGATGCACCTTCACTCCGTCACGAATCTTTAGAGAAAAGAGAGATACCGGACTATGTCCCAAGAATCCTCATTCGGCACAATGCGTATCGGGCTTGCCACCGGTGACGAAATCCGTGGTTGGTCCTATGGTGAGGTCAAAAAGCCTGAAACCATCAACTACCGCACCCTGAAGCCCGAGAAGGACGGACTCTTCTGCGAGAAGATCTTCGGCCCCTCCCGGGACTGGGAGTGCTACTGCGGCAAGTACAAGCGGGTCCGCTTCAAGGGCATCATCTGTGAGCGCTGCGGCGTCGAGGTCACTCGGGCCAAGGTGCGCCGTGAGCGGATGGGTCACATCCAGCTCGCCGCCCCGGTGACTCACATCTGGTACTTCAAGGGCGTCCCCTCGCGCTTGGGCTACCTGCTGGACCTTGCCCCGAAGGACCTCGAGAAGGTCATCTACTTCGCCGCATACATGATCACCGAGGTGGATGAAGAGCGCCGCCACGATGATCTGCCCAACCTGCAGGCAGAGATCGATCAGGAGCTCAAGCACCTGGCCGATCAGCGTGACTCTGACATCGCCGCCATCTCCAAGGACCTCGAGGGTGACCTCGAACGCCTGGAGGGCGAAGGTGCCAAGGCCGCCGAGAAGAAGAAGGCACGCGACACCTCTGACAAGCAGATGTCACAGGTGCGCAAGCGCGCCGACGCCGAGATCGAGCAGCTCGAACGGGTCTGGGATCGCTTCAAGAACCTCAAGGTCTCAGACCTTGAAGGCGATGAGGCGCTCTTCCGTGAGATGCGCACTCGCTACGGCCAGTACTTCGAGGGCTCTATGGGCGCCGAGTCGATTCAGCGTCGCCTGGCGACCTTCGACATGGAGGCCGAGGCAGAGCGCCTGCGCGAGATCATCGCCACCGGCAAGGGCCAGCGCAAGACACGCGCCCTGAAGCGGCTGAAGGTGCTCAACGCATTCCTCTCCACCGGCACCACGCCCACCGGCATGGTCCTCGACGCCGTCCCGGTGATCCCCCCGGAGATCCGGCCGATGGTGCAGCTGGACGGTGGACGCTTCGCGACCTCCGACCTCAACGACCTGTACCGTCGCGTCATCAACCGCAACAACCGGCTGAAGCGGCTCCTGGATCTCGGTGCACCCGAAATCATCGTGAACAACGAGAAGCGCATGCTTCAGGAGTCCGTGGACTCGCTCTTCGACAACGGTCGTCGCGGCCGTCCGGTCACCGGGCCGGGAAACCGCCCGCTGAAGTCGCTCTCCGACATGCTCAAGGGCAAGCAGGGCCGGTTCCGCCAGAACCTGCTCGGCAAGCGCGTCGACTACTCCGGACGTTCGGTCATCGTGGTCGGCCCGCAGCTGAAGCTGCATCAGTGTGGTCTGCCCAAGCAGATGGCGCTCGAGCTGTTCAAGCCCTTCGTGATGAAGCGTCTGGTGGACCTCAACCACGCGCAGAACATCAAGTCGGCCAAGCGCATGGTGGAGCGTCAGCGCCCCCAGGTCTGGGATGTTCTCGAAGAGATCATCACCGAGCACCCGGTGCTGCTGAACCGCGCGCCCACCCTGCACCGGCTGGGAATCCAGGCCTTCGAGCCGCAGCTGGTGGAGGGCAAGGCCCTTCAGTTGCACCCGCTGGTCTGCTCGGCGTTCAACGCTGACTTCGACGGCGACCAGATGGCAGTCCACCTGCCGCTCTCACCAGAGGCTCAGGCCGAGGCGCGCATCCTGATGCTCTCCTCGAACAACATCCTGAAGCCTTCGGACGGACGCCCGGTGGCGCTGCCCTCACAGGACATGATCATCGGTCTGCACCACCTGACCACCCAGCGCGAAGACGAGACCGGCGCAGGCCGTTCCTTCTCCTCCGTGGGCGAGGCGCAGATGGCCATGGATCTGCGCGAGCTGCACATCAATGCGCCGGTGAACATCACCGTGGAGGGCTTCGTGCCCTCTGCAGAGGTCGAAGCTCCCGAGGGCTGGGAGCCGGGCACGCCTGCGACGATCAAGACCACCCTGGGCAAGGTGCTGTTCAACCTGACCCTGCCGGAGGACTACCCCTGGCACGACAAGGTGGCCGACAAGGGACAGCTCTCCACGCTGATCAATGATCTCGCGGAGCGCTACCCCAACAACGTCACCGCTCGCACCCTGGACAACCTCAAGGATGCAGGCTTCTACTGGTCCACCCGTTCGGGCGTCACCGTCGCCATCTCCGACGTGACCTCGAACATGGACAAGAAGAAGATCATGGATGTCTACGAGGACCAGGCCGCCAAGGTCCAGTCCCAGTACGACATGGGTCTGATCGGCGACGACGAGCGCCACGCTGAACTGGTCGAGATCTGGACCAAGGCCACCGATGAGGTTGCCGCGGCCATGCAGGCCGGTATGGATGAGCACAACAACATCAACCGGATGGTCACCTCCGGTGCCCGGGGCAACTGGCTTCAGGTCCGGCAGATCGCGGGCATCCGTGGTCTGGTGACCAACCCCAAGGGTGAGATCATCCCGCGCCCGATCAAGTCCTCCTACCGCGAGGGTCTCTCGGTGCTCGAGTACTTCATCGCCACCCACGGCGCCCGCAAGGGCCTGGCGGATACGGCGCTGAAGACGGCGAACTCCGGCTACCTGACTCGTCGTCTGGTGGACGTCTCGCAGGATGTCATTGTGCGCGAGGCAGACTGTGGGACCTCCCGCGGTCTGACCGTGACCATTGCCGTCGCGGATGAGAACGGTGAGCTGAAGCTCCACGAGGAGGTCGAGAACTCGGCCTATGCACGCACGCTTGCAGTCGACGTCACCGACGCAGACGGCAAGGTGCTGGCAGAAGGCGGCTCCGACGTCGGAGATGTGCTCATCGATCAGCTGTTCAACGCCGGCATCACGGAGATCAAGATCCGCTCCGTGCTGACCTGCGAGTCGGCCGTGGGTACCTGTACCCGCTGCTACGGACGCTCGCTGGCCACCGGTGAGACCGTGGACATCGGGGAGGCCGTGGGCATCATCGCGGCACAGTCCATCGGTGAGCCCGGCACACAGCTGACCATGCGTACCTTCCACACCGGCGGCATCGCCTCGGCGGACGACATCACCCAGGGTCTGCCCCGTATCCAGGAGCTCTTCGAGGCGCGCACACCCAAGGGTGTCGCTCCCATCGCAGAGGTCGCGGGCCGGGTCAACCTGGACGATTCCGACAAGCAGCTCCGTCTGGTGCTGACTCCGGATGACGGTTCCGAGGAGCATGCCTACCCGATCCTGCGCCGCGCTCGAGTGCTCGTCTCTGACGGTGAGCACGTCGAGGTCGGCCAGCAGCTGGTGGCAGGTGCCGTGGACCCCAAGCAGGTGCTTCGCGTGCTCGGCCCCCGGGCTGCACAGAAGTTCCTGGTCTCCGAGGTCCAGGACGTCTACCAGTCCCAGGGCGTGGGCATCCACGACAAGCACGTGGAGGTCATCGTCCGGCAGATGCTGCGCCGCATCACCGTCATCGACTCCGGCGGCACCTCGCTGCTGCCGGGCGAGCTGACAGACCGGTTCCGCTTCACCGCCGCCAACCGCAAGGCAGTGGCGGAGGGGCAGCAGCCCGCTTCGGGACGCGACGAGCTCATGGGCATCACCAAGGCCTCGCTGGCCACGGATTCCTGGCTCTCGGCGGCCTCCTTCCAGGAGACCACCCGAGTGCTCACCCAGGCAGCAATGGAAGGCAAGTCCGACCCGCTGCTGGGACTCAAGGAGAACGTGATCATCGGCAAGCTGATCCCGGCCGGAACCGGTCTGGATCGCTACACGCAGTCCTCGGTGGAGCCCACCGAAGAGGCCAAGGCCAATCTGTTCACCGGCCCGAGCCTCTACGGCTCGAGCTTCGACTACGCAGGAGCCGAGGGGGACGGCGAATTCCACGCCATTCCTCTCGACGACTACAACACGGATGTCGACTTCCGCTGAGAAGCGCGTCGCAGACGGGTTGATGACCGCCCGATGAACGGGCGTCAGAACTGATCAACCAGCAGGCCCGGGGGAGCGATGCTCCTCCGGGCCTGCTGCGTTGCTCTGTGGGCCACGAGGTGCGTTCCCACGCGGGGGCGCCACGGGATCAGAGTCCGACGCTCGCGCAGGAGATGGGTTCCTGGTAGTGTTAACCTGATTGTTTCTGATGTGGCAGAGGGACTCGGTCCGGGTTGCGGGGAAGTTGCGCAGCGAATGCCACATTTTTGCACGCCTAGGGACCAGAGCCCGCGGACAGTGTGCCGACTATCAACCGCGGGCAGAGTCAAGAACCCTCTGTTTCCCTCACTACACGTATGGAGAACGCATAGTGCCTACTATTCAGCAGCTTGTGCGCAAGGGGCGTCATCCCAAGCGCACCAAGAACAACACCCCTGCACTGCAGGGAAGCCCGATGCGTCGTGGCGTGTGCACCCGTGTGTACACCACGACCCCGAAGAAGCCGAACTCCGCACTCCGCAAGGTGGCCCGTGTTCGTCTGGGCGGCGGCGTCGAAGTCACCGCCTACATCCCCGGCGAGGGCCACAACCTGCAGGAGCACTCCATCGTGCTCGTCCGCGGCGGTCGTGTGAAGGACCTTCCCGGTGTCCGCTACAAGATCGTCCGCGGCGCCCTCGACACCCAGGGTGTCAAGGGTCGCGGTCAGGCTCGCTCCCGGTATGGCGCGAAGAAGGAGAAGAAGTAATGCCTCGTAAGGGACCCGCACCCAAGCGCCCTCTCGTCCAGGATCCGGTCCACGGATCCCCGTTGGTCACGCAGCTGATCAACAAGGTCCTGGTCGACGGCAAGAAGTCCACTGCTGAGCGCATCGTCTACGGCGCACTCGACGGCGTGGCGAAGAAGTCCGGCGAGGACTCCGTGACGATCCTCAAGAAGGCCATGGACAACGTCCGCCCCGCCCTGGAGGTTCGCTCCCGCCGTGTCGGCGGCGCCACCTACCAGGTTCCCGTGGAGGTCAAGCCCGGTCGCTCGACCGCGCTGGCCCTGCGCTGGCTGGTCGGCTACTCCAAGGGCCGTCGCGAGAAGAGCATGACGGACCGCCTCATGAACGAGATCCTGGACGCATCCAACGGCCTCGGTGCCGCTGTGAAGCGCCGCGAGGACACTCACAAGATGGCAGAGTCCAACAAGGCCTTCGCCCACTACCGCTGGTAATAGAAAAGGGGAATCACCGTGGCACAAGACGTGCTCACTGACCTCAAGAAGGTCCGCAACATCGGCATCATGGCTCACATTGATGCCGGTAAGACCACCGCAACCGAACGCATCCTGTTCTACACCGGCATGAACCACAAGATCGGTGAAACCCACGACGGTGCGTCCACGACGGACTGGATGGAGCAGGAGAAAGAGCGCGGCATCACGATCACCTCTGCCGCGGTGACCTGCTTCTGGGGCGACAACCAGATCAACATCATCGACACCCCGGGTCACGTCGACTTCACCGTCGAGGTGGAGCGCGCGCTGCGCGTCCTCGATGGCGCCGTCGCCGTCTTCGACGGCAAGGAAGGCGTGGAGCCGCAGTCCGAGACCGTCTGGCGCCAGGCCGACAAGTACAACGTCCCGCGCATCTGCTTCGTCAACAAGATGGACAAGCTCGGCGCTGACTTCTACTACACCGTCGACACCATCAAGTCCCGCCTCGGCGCGACTCCGCTGGTGATGCAGCTGCCGATCGGCTCCGAGAGCGACTTCGTCGGCGTCGTCGACCTGCTGCAGATGAAGGCCCTCGTATGGCCCGGCGACGCCAAGGGCGACGTGACCATGGGTGCTGAGTACGAGACCCGTGAGATCCCTGAGGAGCTCAAGGAGTCCGCCGAGGAGTACCGCAACACGCTCATCGAGCAGGTCGCGGAAGCTGACGACGTGCTGATGAACAAGTACCTCGAAGGCGAAGAGATCTCCAACGACGAGCTCAAGGAAGGCATCCGCAAGCTCACCGTGGCCTCGGCCGCCTACCCCGTGTTCTGCGGCTCGGCGTTCAAGAACCGCGGAGTGCAGCCCATGCTCGACGCCGTCATCGACTACCTGCCCACCCCGGCAGACGTCGAGGCCATGGAGGGCCACAAGCCCAACCATGAGGACGTCATCCTGACTCGCCGTCCCCGCAAGGACGAGCCCTTCTCGGCACTGGCGTTCAAGATCGCTTCCCACCCCTTCTTCGGGCAGCTCACCTTCATCCGCGTCTACTCGGGCAAGCTGTCCGCCGGCGCGCAGATCGTGAACTCCACGAAGGGCAAGAAGGAGCGCATCGGCAAGCTCTTCCAGATGCACGCGAACAAGGAGAACCCGGTCGAGGAGATCCAGGCCGGGCACATCTACGCGGTCATCGGGCTCAAGGACACCACCACCGGCGACACGCTGTGCGATCCGAACGACCAGATCGTGCTCGAGTCGATGACCTTCCCGGAGCCCGTGATCTCCGTGGCCATCGAGCCGAAGTCGAAGAGTGACCAGGAGAAGCTCTCCACGGCCATTCAGAAGCTGGCAGCCGAGGACCCGACCTTCACCGTCACCCAGAACGATGAGACCGGCCAGACCGAGATCGGCGGCATGGGCGAGCTTCACCTGGACATCCTGGTGGACCGCATGCGCCGCGAGTTCAACGTCGAGGCCAACGTGGGCAAGCCTCAGGTGGCCTACCGCGAGACCATCAAGAAGCGTGTGGAGAAGGTCGACTACACCCACAAGAAGCAGACCGGTGGTTCGGGTCAGTTCGCCAAGGTGCTCATGAACTTCGAGCCCATGGACACCTCGGACGGCGAGATGTATGAATTCGCCAACCTGGTGACCGGTGGACGCATTCCCCGCGAGTACATCCCCTCCGTGGATGCAGGCATCCAGGACGCCATGGGTCTCGGCGTCCTCGCCGGCTACCCGATGGTCGGCGTCCGTGCCGAACTGGTCGACGGCGCTTACCACGACGTCGACTCCTCGGAGATGGCGTTCAAGCTGGCCGGCTCCCAGGTCCTCAAAGAGGGCGCGCGCCGGGCCAACCCGGTGTTGCTCGAGCCGACCATGTCCGTCGAAGTCCGTACTCCCGAGGAGTACATGGGCGAAGTCATCGGCGACCTGAACTCCCGTCGCGGTCAGATCCAGTCCATGGATGACGCGGCAGGCGTGAAGGTCATCAAGGCACTTGTGCCGCTCTCCGAGATGTTCGGCTACATCGGCGAACTGCGCTCACGCACGCAGGGTCGTGCCGTCTTCACCATGTCCTTCAACTCGTACGTCGAGGTTCCGAAGGCCGTGGCCGAAGAGATCATCGAGAAGAACCGCGGCGCCTGATCCACGCACCGGACGGCCGGGCCGACTCCGCATCGGGGGAGGCCCGGCCGTCCGGACCGGGCGGATCGACGCAGCCTGGAGGAAGCGAGGTCTCCGAATGACCTCCACTGCTCCTCACGAACCATCATTCGGATAATTTCACCAAATACCTAGCGATTAGTAGACTTGCATGAGTTTCAGCCTCGTTGACAGTGCGGCTGGAGTAAGTCTTCTTACCTGAACAAGTTTCTTAGGAGGAACCTGTGGCCAAGGCAAAGTTCGAGCGTAACAAGCCGCACCTTAACATCGGCACCATCGGTCACGTCGACCATGGCAAGACCACCCTGACAGCTGCGATCTCTAAGGTCCTGTCGGAGAAGTACCCCGAGCTCAACCAGGGTCGCGACTTCGCCTCGATCGACAACGCTCCCGAGGAGCGCGAGCGCGGCATCACGATCAACGTCTCCCACGTGGAGTACCAGACCGAGGCGCGCCACTATGCACACGTGGACGCCCCCGGTCACGCTGACTACGTGAAGAACATGATCACCGGTGCCGCTCAGATGGACGGTGCGATCCTGGTCGTCGCCGCCACCGACGGTCCGATGGCGCAGACCCGCGAGCACGTGCTGCTCGCCCGCCAGGTCGGCGTGCCCGCCCTGCTGGTCGCACTGAACAAGTCCGACATGGTCGAGGACGAAGAGCTCCTGGACCTCGTCGAGATGGAGGTGCGCGAGCTCCTCGATTCCCAGGGTTACGACGGCGACAACGCACCGGTCATCCGCACCTCAGGCCTGAAGGCTCTCGAGGGCGATGCTGAGTGGGTCAAGACCGTTGAAGACCTCATGGAGGCCGTGGATACCTTCATCCCCGAGCCAGAGCGTGACAAGGACAAGCCGTTCCTGATGCCGATCGAGGACGTCTTCACCATCACCGGTCGCGGCACCGTGGTGACCGGTCGCGCCGAGCGCGGCACGCTGAAGATCAACTCCGAGATCGAGATCCTCGGCATCCGCCCCAAGCAGAAGACCACCGTCACCGGTATCGAGATGTTCCACAAGCAGCTCGACGAGGCTTGGGCCGGCGAGAACTGTGGACTGCTGCTTCGCGGTCTGAAGCGTGATGACGTCGAGCGTGGCCAGGTTGTGGCCGCCCCCGGCTCCATCACCCCGCACACGCAGTTCGAGGCCAACGTCTACATCCTCTCCAAGGATGAGGGCGGACGCCACAACCCCTTCTACACCAACTACCGTCCGCAGTTCTACTTCCGGACCACCGATGTCACCGGTGTCATCTCACTGCCCGAGGGCACCGAGATGGTCATGCCGGGCGATAACACCGAGATGACTGTTGAGCTCATCCAGGAGATCGCCATGGAAGACGGCCTCGGCTTCGCCATCCGCGAGGGTGGACGCACCGTTGGTTCAGGTCGAGTCACCAAGATCCTGAAGTAAGACTCACGATCTTGGCTTGATCCTCGGCCCCTGAGTCGGCAGCCTGGCTGCTGATTCACCCGAGCACACAGAATCCCCGGTGACCACGGTCACCGGGGATTCTGTTTGTGGTGACTGGGGATCTGTGTGAGAATAGACAGGTTGCTCACGGGCTCTCAGCCGCCGTGTGCCTTGACGGCACACGGAGTGGGCGAACAGCTATAACTTCAAGACCGGCACCTCGCGGTGTGTCTCGCTGTGCGCAGAGAAACTGCTCATCTAAGCGACACGCCCGACCGCGGGGGTCGGACATCCGGCAGCACGAGGAACCCGTCGGGGTCTGTGGAGACACAGCACCCGATCAGGACGGATTCGTGTCGCCCGGAACGTGCACCTGACAAGCGACGTCGGACTCGCAAGATGGAGTCCTCGAAGCCCGGGTGCGCAGCCCACAACTGCAGAAGGTCAGATCCGCCCACAACCCCAACGGGTGTGCGCGTTGCCTTTCTGGGAGCCCTCGGCTCCACGCAGTCGTGGGCTGCGACGAGAGACGAATGTCAGAACACCAGAAAGAGGCTCAACGCATGGCGGGACAAAAAATCCGCATCCGGCTGAAGTCGTATGACCACGAAGTCATCGACACCTCGGCCCGGAAGATCGTCGACACGGTCACACGTGCTGGTGCAACGGTTGTCGGCCCAGTGCCGCTGCCCACCGAGAAGAACGTGTACGCCGTGATTCGCTCTCCCCATAAATACAAGGACTCTCGCGAGCACTTCGAGATGCGCACCCATAAGCGCCTCATCGACATCGTGGACCCGACGCCCAAGGCTGTCGATTCCCTGATGCGACTCGACCTGCCTGCAGACGTCAACATCGAGATCAAGCTTTAGAGCAGGGAGGTGCTGAGAAAACTATGACCAATATTTCCCGCGTTGAACTGAACGTCAAGGGACTGCTGGGCACGAAGCTCGGCATGACCCAGGTCTGGGACGAGAACAACAACCTCATCCCAGTCACTGTCGTCCAAGCCGACTCCAATGTCGTGACCCAGATCCGCACCGCAGAGAGCGACGGCTACAACTCCGTCCAGATCGGCTTCGGCCGCATCGATCCGCGCAAGGTGACCAAGCCGCTGGCCGGCCACTTCGAGAAGGCCGGTGTGACCCCGCGTCGCCACGTCGTCGAGATCCGCACCGGTGACTCCGGCTCCTACGAGCTCGGACAGGACCTGACCGTCGAGTCTTTCGAGACCGGCCAGAAGGTCGACGTCATCGGCAAGACCAAGGGCAAGGGCTTCGCAGGCGTCATGAAGCGCCACGGCTTCGCCGGTGTCGGCGCTTCGCATGGTTCGCACAAGAACCACCGCAAGCCCGGCTCCATCGGCGGCGCCTCGACCCCGGGTCGCGTCTTCAAGGGTCTGCGCATGGCCGGTCGCATGGGCGGAGTCCGTCAGACGACCCATAACCTGACCGTTCACGCAGTGGACGCCGAGAAGAACCTGCTGCTCATCAAGGGCGCCCTTCCGGGTGCTCGTGGCCAGGTCGTCCTGGTCCGCACCGCAGTGAAGGGAGCATGATCCACATGGCCAACAAGGTTTCTGTCGACTTCCCCGCAGAGGTATTCGACGCCAAGACCAACGTCGCGCTGATCCACCAGGTGGTCGTCGCGCAGCGGGCTGCTGCTCGCCAGGGCACCCACAAGACCAAGACTCGCTCTGAGGTCTCCGGCACCGGCGCCAAGCCGTTCCGCCAGAAGGGCACCGGCCGTGCCCGTCAGGGCTCCATGCGCGGACCGCACATGATCGGCGGTGGCATCGTCCATGGCCCCACCCCGCGTGACTACGCCCAGCGCACGCCCAAAAAGATGAAGGCAGCCGCTCTTCGCGGAGCCCTCTCCGACCGGGCGCGCAACGACCGTATCCACGTGGTGGATTCGCTGGTCGTCGACACGGCCTCCACCAAGGCGGCCAAGGCCGCACTGGCAGGCCTCGGCGGCGCGAACCGCAACTGGCTCGTCGTGATCGACCGCAGCGATGACATCGCCGCACTGTCGACCCGCAACCTGCCCCACGTCCACACCCTGTATGCCGACCAGCTGAACACCTACGACGTCATCGTCTCCGATGACATCGTGTTCACCCAGGCCGGCTATGACGCCTTCCTGGCACAGGGCACTGCGAAGGAGGAGACCAAGTGAGCGTCCTGACAAGCAAGGACCCGCGCGACGTCATCATCGCACCCGTCGTGTCGGAGAAGTCCTACGGGCTGATCGACGAGGGCAAGTTCACCTTCCTGGTGGACCCCCGAGCCACGAAGTCCGAGATCAAGTACGCCGTGGAGAAGATCTTCTCCGTGCGTGTGAACTCGGTCAACACCATCAACCGAGCTGGCAAGCGCAAGCGCACCAAGTTCGGATGGGGCTCGCGCACTGGTACCAAGCGCGCCATCATCACCCTCAAAGAGGGCTACAACATTGACATCTTCGGAGGATCCGCAGCCTGATCGGCTGATCGGAACCACTTGATCGAGGAAGAAGAATATGGCTATCCGTAACCTCAAGCCGAACACACCGGGCCAACGCGGCTCGTCTGTGGCCGACTTCGCAGAGATCACTCGGGACACCCCGGAGAAATCCCTGCTGCGCCCGCTGTCCAAGACAGGCGGCCGCAACAGCTCAGGCAAGATCACCACTCGTCACAAGGGTGGCGGGCATAAGCGCCAGTACCGCGTCATCGACTTCCGTCGCTCTGACAAGGACGGCGTTCCGGCGAAGGTCGCTCACATCGAGTATGACCCGAACCGCACCGCTCGCATCGCCCTGCTGCACTTCGTGGACGGCACCAAGCGCTACATCCTCGCCCCAGCCAAGCTGGAGCAGGGCGCAGCGGTTGAGTCCGGTCCGAACGCGGACATCAAGCCCGGCAACAACCTGCCGCTGCGCAACATCCCGCTCGGCACCGTGGTGCACGCGGTGGAGCTGCGACCAGCAGGCGGCGCGAAGCTCGGCCGTTCTGCAGGCGCCTCCATCCAGCTGGTCGCCCGCGAGGGCAAGTACGCCCAGCTGCGTCTGCCCTCCGGTGAAGTTCGCAATGTCGATGTACGCTGCCGGGCAACCGTCGGCGCCGTGGGCAATGCTGAGCAGTCCAACATCAACTGGGGCAAGGCAGGACGCATGCGCTGGAAGGGCGTTCGTCCGACCGTCCGCGGTGTTGTGATGAACCCGGTCGACCACCCGCACGGTGGTGGCGAGGGCAAGACCTCCGGTGGTCGCCATCCGGTGAACCCCAACGGCAAGCCAGAGGGCCGCACTCGCCGTCCGAACAAGGAAAGCGACAAGCTCATCGTGCGTCGCCGTCGTACCAAGAACAAGCGATAGGAGCCTGGAGACATGCCACGCAGCTTGAAGAAGGGCCCCTTCGTTGATCAGCACCTGTACCTCAAGGTCGTCGCTGAGAACGAAAAGGGCACCAAGAATGTCATCAAGACATGGTCCCGCCGTTCCATGATCATCCCCGACATGCTCGGCCACACTGTGGCCGTCCATGACGGACGTAAGCACATCCCCGTGTTCATCACTGAGTCGATGGTCGGGCACAAGCTCGGCGAGTTCGCTCCGACGCGTACATTCCGCGGCCATGTGAAGGACGACAAGAAGGGCAAGCGCCGCTGATCGCTTCCTCATCTGAGGAGCGAGAAGTGAGCTTGACCAACGTGTCACAAGACGAGAGAAGGAAAGCAATGGAAGCCAAGGCAATTGCGCGCTACCTGCGTGTGACGCCTATGAAGGCCCGGCGCGTCGTCGACCTTGTCCGCGGCAAGCAGGCCAACGAAGCACTGGCCATTCTGAAGTTCGCCCCTCAGGGCGCTACAGAGCCGGTGTACAAGGTGGTCGCCTCTGCTCTGGCGAATGCTCGCCAGCATGCAGACAAGGAAGGAGTCGCCTTCAACGAAGACGCCTTCTTCATCACCGAGGCACGCGTCGACGAAGGTCCGACCATGAAGCGGTTCCGCCCCCGTGCGCAGGGCCGGGCGTTCCGCATCAACAAGCGCACCAGCCACGTCACCATCGTGGTCGGCGCCGAAGAGAAAGGTGGGGATCAGTAGTGGGACAGAAGATTAACCCCAATGGTTTCCGTCTGGGCATCACGACCGACCACATCTCACACTGGTACGCCGACTCCACGAAGGCCGGTCAGCGTTACAAGGACTTCGTGAAAGAAGACGTCCAAATCCGTGAGCTGTTGGCCAAGACCGTGGAGCGCGCCGGCATCTCGAAGGTTGAGATTGAGCGCACTCGCGATCGTGTCCGTGTGGATATCCACACTGCGCGCCCAGGCATCGTCATCGGTCGCCGCGGCGCCGAGGCAGACCGCATCCGCAGCGAACTGGAGAAGCTCACCGCCAAGCAGATCCAGCTGAACATCCTCGAGGTCAAGAGCCCCGAGACCGATGCACAGCTGGTCGCCCAGGGTGTCGCTGAGCAGCTCGCAGCACGTGTGGCGTTCCGCCGCGCGATGAAGAAGGCCATCACCTCGGCCATGCGTTCCGGCGCCAAGGGTATCCGTATCCAGTGCGCCGGTCGTCTCGGCGGCGCCGAGATGTCCCGCTCCGAGTTCTACCGCGAGGGACGAGTTCCGCTGCACACGCTGCGCGCGAACATCGACTTCGGCAAGCACGAAGCGAAGACCACCTTCGGTCGCATCGGCGTGAAGGTCTGGGTCTACAAGGGCGATCTCACCGCCAAGGAACTCGCCGCGCAGCAGGCTGCACAGCCTTCCGGTCGCGGTGGAGCTCGCGGCGGACGCGGAGGAGCAGGCGGAGCCCGTGGTGGCGAAGAGCGTCGTCGTCGCGGTCCCGGCCGTGGACGCGAAGCCGGTGCCCAGGCACCCGCCGAAGCAGGCTCCGGCGCTGAAGGAGGGCAGAACTGATGTTGATGCCACGTCGAGTCAAGTACCGCAAGCCCCACCGGCCTAAGCGCCGCGGGCAGGCAAAGGGCGGAACCGAGCTCGCCTTCGGCGAGTACGGCATCCAGGCCCTTGATCCGGCCTACGTGACGAACCGCCAGATTGAAGCTGCGCGTATCGCCATGACCCGCCACATCAAGCGCGGCGGCAAGGTCTGGATCAACATCTATCCCGACCAGCCACTGACGAAGAAGCCTGCCGAGGTCCGCATGGGCTCCGGTAAGGGTTCCCCGGAGTGGTGGATCGCCAACGTCAAGCCCGGACGCATCATGTTCGAGCTGTCCGGTGTCAGCGAGGAAGTCGCCAAAGAGGCGCTCCGGCTGGCAATCCACAAGCTGCCCATGAAGGCACGCGTGATCAGCCGAGAGAGTGGTGAGTGACGATGGCAGTTGGAACCAATGAGCTGACCGTTGAGAAGCTCGCAGAGATGGACTCCGCAGGGCTTGCAGAGGCGCTGCGTTCTTCCAAGGAAGAGCTGTTCAACCTCCGCTTCCAGTCCGCCACAGGCCAGCTGGAGAACTCCAGCCGGTTGAGGGACATCAAGCGCGACATCGCCCGTATCTACACGGTGCTGCGTGAGCGCGAGCTGGGCATTCGCGAGAATGTCGATGCCGACGCAGCCTCCTCTGATTCGGCCGATGAGCAGAACGAAGAGAAGGCTGAGGACTGAGCATGAGCGAAGCATCTGCAGAAACCCGCAATGACCGTAAGACCCTGCGCGGCGTCGTCGTCTCCGACAAGATGGCCAAGACCATCGTCGTCGAGGTCGAGGATCGTCGTAAGCACGGCCTGTACGGCAAGATCATGAAGCGGCACACCAAATTCATGGCACACGATGAGACCGAGCAGGCAGGGATCGGCGATACCGTAGTCATCGCTGAGACCCGTCCGCTGTCAGCCTCCAAGCGCTGGCGGCTCGCCGAGATCGTCGAAAAGGCAGAGTGATCAGGCCCTCGGGTCCTCGCCGGTTCAGCTGAACCAGCGCAGGACCCGAGGTCGCACGCTGCACCACTGAAGGCCCGACTTCCGCACTGGCAGTGCGGAGTTGGGCCTTCGGCGTATCTCGTGTATGATTTTGAGGCTGTGCGCCCTTATAGATGAGGCTATCCACCTCAGAGGACAGCGCACGTCCCCGAAAGGGCCTCCGGGCCCCGGGAAACGCCGCCTCGGCCATGCATTCAACTGCCCGTCCTTCAAGGGATGGAGAGTGTGTGGGTAAGCGGCCAGGGGACTGTCAGGTAAGTCGGACCACAGGCCCGGGGCGACACCCGTCGCTCCAGGTGTCCGACTCAGGCTAGAAGTTCCACAAGGCTCGCCAGCCGAGATGATCGGCACGAGTGCGAGAACCAGTGTGACGACAGGAGAAAACCAAGTGATTCAACAGGAATCGCGGCTCAAGATCGCCGACAACACCGGTGCCAAGGAAGTCCTTGTCATCCGTGTCCTCGGTGGATCCGGACGCCGCTATGCAGGTATCGGCGACACATTCGTCGCCACCGTCAAGGACGCAATTCCGGGCGGAAATGTCAAGAAGGGCGACGTCATCAAGGCTGTCGTCGTGCGTTCAAAGAAGAAGACCCGTCGCAACGACGGCTCCTACATCAGCTTCGATGAGAACGCTGCCGTCATCCTCAAGGGTGACACTCCGGAGCCGCGCGGTACCCGTATCTTCGGGCCGGTGGGTCGCGAACTGCGCGACAAGAAGTTCATGAAGATCGTCTCGCTCGCTCCGGAGGTGCTCTGACTCATGGCCAAGATCAAGAAAGACGACCTCGTCCAGGTCCTCACCGGCAAGGACAAGGGCAAGCAGGGCAAAGTCCTGCAGGTCCTGCCCGCCAAGGAACGCGTCCTCGTCGAGGGCGTCAACCGCATGAAGCGCCACCTCCGTGCCGGCCAGTTCGGCAGCACCGAGGGCGGCATCGTGGAGTCTGAGGCCACCATCCACATCTCCAACGTCGCTGTGGTCGACCCCGAGTCCGGCAAGCCGACTCGCGTCGGCTACCGGCAGGAGACTGTGGAGCGTGATGGCGTCAGCAAGACTGTGCGCATCCGCGTCGCCAAGGCCTCCGGAAAGGACCTGTGATGACTGAGGTTCAGAGCCAGACTGAGAAGACCACCCCGCGGCTGAAGAGCAAGTACCGCGAGGAGATCCGGTCCACACTGCAGGAAGAGTACGGATACTCCAACGTCATGGAGGTCCCCGGCCTGGTCAAGGTCGTGGTCAACATGGGCGTCGGCGAGGCAGCTCGCGACTCCAAGCTCATCCAGGGCGCCGTTGAGGATCTGACCAAGATCACCGGTCAGAAGCCGAAGGTGACCCGTGCACGGAAGTCCATCGCGCAGTTCAAGCTGCGTGAAGGCATGCCGATCGGTACCCACACCACGCTGCGCGGCGATCGCATGTGGGAATTCGTGGATCGCCTCGTGACCCTTGCGCTGCCCCGTATCCGCGATTTCCGCGGACTCAGCGGAAAGCAGTTCGACGGCAACGGCAACTACACCTTCGGTTTGACCGAGCAGTCGGTGTTCCACGAGATCGACCAGGACAAGATCGATCGCCCCCGCGGCATGGACATCACCGTGGTGACCACCGCCAAGACTGATGAGGAAGGCCGCGCACTGCTCAAGGCGCTGGGCTTCCCCTTCAAGACCGACCAATAATCACTACGCCGCAGGTCCCTTCACCAAAGGTTCCGGTCGGTTCGGCAGCAGCCGGACCATCGAGTTCCTCGGGAGACTGGAAACCACGGCGAGGAAGGGCAGAAGCCCCTCATGACAATGACTGACCCAGTCGCAGACATGCTGACACGTCTGCGCAATGCCAACTCGGCTTTCCACGATCAGGTGTCCATGCCCAGCTCGAAGTTGAAGGTGCGCGTGGCCGACATCCTGAAGGCGGAAGGTTACATCACCGAATGGCGTGAAGAGGAGGCCGAGGTCGGAAAGACCCTGGCCATCGACCTCAAGTTCGGCCCGAACCGTGAGCGTTCGATCGCCGGCCTGCGCCGCATCTCCAAGCCCGGTCTCCGGGTGTATGCGAAGTCCACCAACCTCCCGCACGTCTTGGGCGGCCTGGGCATCGCGATCCTGTCCACATCCTCCGGTCTCCTTACCGACCGGCAGGCAGCAAAGAAGGGCGTCGGTGGGGAAGTCCTCGCCTACGTCTGGTAACCGGAAGGAGTCGAAGCACTATGTCACGCATCGGTCGTCTTCCGATCACCCTCCCTGCCGGCGTCGAGGTTAAGCTGGAAGGTCGCGAGGTCTCTGTCAAAGGGCCCAAGGGCGAACTTTCCCGCACTCTTGCCGAAGGCATCACCGTCACCCAGGACGAGGGCATCATCACGGTGTCCCGTCCCAACGACGAACGCGAATCCCGTTCGCTGCACGGCCTCACCCGCACCCTGATCAACAACATGGTCATCGGTGTCACAGAGGGCTACTCCAAGAAGCTCGAGATCGTCGGCACCGGTTACCGTGTGCTGCCGAAGGGCGATGACCTGGAGTTCGCACTCGGCTACTCGCACCCGGTTCCGGTGAAGGCCCCTGCGGGCATCACCTTCCAGGTCGATGGCGCCACCAAGCTGTCTGTCATCGGTATCGACAAGCAGCAGGTCGGCGAGGTCGCCGCCAATATCCGCAAGCTGCGCAAGCCTGACCCCTATAAGGGCAAAGGCGTGCGTTACGAGGGCGAGCAGATTCGCCGCAAGGCCGGAAAGGCAGGTAAGTAAACCATGGCTATTGGTATCAAGGGCAAATCCAAATCCGCTGCCCGCGGCCGCCGCCACCTCCGCCTGCGCAAGAAGCTCAACGGCTCCGCCGAGCGTCCGCGCCTGGTGGTCAACCGCTCCGCTCGTCACATGGTCGCCCAGGTGGTCAATGACCTCGAGGGCAAGACCCTGGTCTCCGCCACCACTATGGAGGCGGACCTGCGCAGCTTCGACGGCGACAAGACCGCCAAGGCGAAGAAGGTCGGCGAAATGGTCGCCGAGCGCGCCAAAGCAGCTGGCATCGACGCCGTGGTCTTCGACCGCGGCGGCAACAAGTACCACGGTCGCGTGGCAGCCGTCGCTGACGGCGCCCGGGAAGGTGGGCTGAAGCTGTGAGTGAGAACGCAAACAACCCCGTGAAGGACTCGTCTGTGACTGAGGCCAAAGAAACCGCCGCACCGGAGACTGCCTCGCAGACTCAGGCTGCCGGCGAGAACACCAACTCAGCTCGCGGCGATCGCGGCGGCCGCGGTGACAACCGCGGTGGTCGTGGAGGTCGCAGCGAAGGCGGCGGCCGCGGTCGCGGTCGTGGCGGTCGCGAAGAGGAGAAGGACAAGTTCCTCGAGCGCGTCGTGACGATCAACCGCGTCTCCAAGGTCGTCAAGGGTGGTCGTCGCTTCAGCTTCACCGCCCTGGTCATCGTCGGAGACGGCGATGGTCTGGTCGGCGTCGGATACGGCAAGGCCAAGGAAGTCCCGGCGGCCATCGCCAAGGGTGTGGAAGAGGCCAAGAAGAGCTTCTTCCGCGTCCCTCGCGTCGGCTCCACCATCCCGCACCTGGTCAAGGGTGAGGATGCTGCCGGCGTCGTCCTGCTTCGTCCCGCAGCACCGGGTACCGGTGTGATCGCTGGAGGTCCTGTCCGCGCCGTACTCGAGTGCGCAGGCATCCACGACGTGCTGACCAAGTCCATGGGCTCGGTGAACGCCATCAACATCGTTCACGGCACCATCGATGCCCTCAAGCAGCTCGAAGAGCCCGAGTCCGTGGCAGCACGTCGCGGCAAGGCTCTCGACGAGATCGCACCGGCGCGCATGCTGCGCACTATGGCGGCTGACCGCGAGGCCCGTGCACAGAAGGCAGGTGCATGACCTTGCGCAGTACCGTCAACTACAACACCGCGCGAAACCTGAAGACCGGCGAGCACAAGCTCACCGTCACCCAGGTCAAGTCACTGATCGGCGCCAACCCCAAGCACCGCGAGACTGTTCGCTCGCTTGGACTCAAGCGCGTGGGCCACACTGTGGTCCGCGACGCCGACGCCGTGACCGTGGGCATGCTCAACAGCGTGAAGCATCTAGTCAAGGCTGAGGAGGCGAACTAAGGATGGCAGAGAACACCGCTGCGGATTCCAACGTCCTCAAGGTCCACGATCTGCGTCCGGCGCCCGGCTCCAAGAAGTCCCGCACCCGTGTTGGGCGTGGTGAGGCTTCCAAGGGCAAGACTGCAGGCCGTGGTACCAAGGGTACGAAGGCCCGTTACCAGGTCCGTGCCGGCTTCGAGGGTGGACAGCTTCCGCTGCACATGCGCCTTCCGAAGCTGCGCGGCTTCAAGAACCCGTTCCGCGTGGAATACTCGCCGGTCAATCTGACCAAGCTTGGCGAGATGTTCCCCGAGGGCGGAGACGTCACAGCCGATGACCTGATCGCCAAGGGTGCTGCTCGCAAGGGCCGCCCCGTCAAGGTGCTCGGATCAGGCGAGATCTCCGTGGCCGTGACCGTGAAGGCACACGCCTTCTCGGCCAGCGCCGTGGAGAAGATCAATGCTGCCGGTGGCTCCACCGAGCAGCTGCCGCTGAAGGCTGCTTCCAAGCAGGCCTGATCGGTTCTCACATGTGAGAGACCCCCGTGGATTACCACGGGGGTCTCTTCATATCCGGGCCGTGACCAGCCATATCCTGGCCGGTCACGGTCTCAGGATTCTTTTCTCATGCGCACCGCGCGTTAGTATGACTGCCTGTGTGGCCGAAGGCATCACACAGGCAATTCACGCATCAGGAGGCCGCTTGTTCAGCGCGATCGCAAGGGTGTTCAAGACACCCGACCTGCGTCGAAAGATCTGGTTCACCATCGCGATCATCGCGATCTACCGCATCGGCGCATTCATCCCGGCCCCCGGGGTGGACTACTCAGCCGTCCAGCAGTGCCTGGCACTGGGGACCACTGAGGGCGGCCTCTACTCCTTCGTCAATATGTTCTCCGGCGGCGCACTGCTCCAGGTGTCCATATTCGCGCTGGGGATCATGCCCTACATCACCGCGGCGATCATCGTGCAGCTGCTGCGCGTGGTCATCCCCCGGTTCGAGAACCTCCAGCGTGAGGGGCCGCAGGGCCAGGCGAAGCTCACCCAGTACACCCGATACCTGACGATCGCCCTCGCGACGCTCAACGCCACCACGCTGGTGACGACCGCGCGCACCGGCACTCTGCTCGGCTGTGACATCCCCATCACCACCAGCGACGCCCTTCCCGTCATTCTGCTGATGATCCTGGCGCTGGTCACCGGCGTCGCACTGATCATGTGGCTCGGCGAACAGATCACCGAGCGTGGTGTCGGCAACGGCATGTCCATCCTGATCTTCGTCTCCATCGCCGCCGGCTTCCCCGGCGCGATGGGAGAGATCTGGACCACCCAGGGATGGCGGACCTTCGGCATGGTGCTGCTCATCGGACTGGTCACCATCACCGCCGTCGTCTTCGTCGAGCAGTCCCAGCGTCGCGTCCCCGTCCAGTACGCCAAGCGTCAGGTGGGTCGCCGCACCGTGGGCGGAACCTCCACTTACATCCCGATCAAGGTCAACATGGCCGGTGTCATTCCGGTCATCTTCGCGTCCTCGGTGCTGATGCTTCCCTCGGTGCTCGCACAGTTCAACCAGCCCGGCCCGGGGGAGGAGCCCTCCTGGCTGATCGAGTTCGTGCAGACCTACTTCGTGGGCGGTGCCCACCCGCTCTATATGGCCACCTTCTTCCTGATGACCATCTTCTTCACCTACTTCTATGTGACGATCACGTTCAACCCGAACGAGGTCGCCGAGAACATGCGCAAGTTCGGTGGCTTCATCCCTGGCATCCGCGCCGGCAAGCCCACAGAGAGCTACCTGGCCTACGTCATCTCACGGATCACCTTCCCGGGTGCGCTGTACCTGGGCCTGATCGCACTGATCCCACTGATCGCGTTCGTGCTGATCGGAGCAAACCAGAACTTCCCGTTCGGCGGCACGTCGATCCTGATCATGGTCGGCGTCGGCCTGACCACGGTCAAGCAGATCAACGCACAGATGGAACAGCGGAACTACGAAGGGTTGTTGCGATGACGCGCATGTTGATTGTCGGACCTGCCGGCTCAGGCAAGGGCACCCAGTCGAAGAAGATCTCCGAGGAGCTCGGCATCGTGGCCATCTCCACGGGTGACATCTTCCGAGTGAACATCAAGGAGCAGACGGAACTCGGACGCGAGGCGCAGAAGTACGTCGACGCAGGGGACCTGGTGCCGGACTCCGTGACGAACCGCATGATCGAGGACCGCCTCACCTGGGAGGACGCGAGCAACGGCTTTCTGCTCGATGGCTACCCGCGCAATCGCGTTCAGGTCGAGGCGCTCGATGAGATGCTCGAACGCCTCGAGGTCTCCCTCGACGTCGTCCTGGAGCTCACCGCCGACCGTGAGGAACTCATCGAGCGGCTCAAGAAGCGCGCTGAGATCGAGGGACGAGAGGACGACGCCGACGAGAGCGCCATCCGTCGTCGGCTGGAGATCTTCAGCTCTGAGACCGCGCCCATGATCGCCGAGTACGATGCCCGTGGGCTTGTGCGTCGGGTCGACGGCCTGGGCCCTGTGGAAGACGTCAACTCGCGCATCATGGCAGCGCTGAAGTCCTGATGTTCTCCCGAAGCCGGATCGAGCTGAAGTCTCCGCAGCAGCTCGGCCATATGGCCGCGGCCGGTGCCATCCTCAGCGAGGCGCTGGATGCGACCCTGGCGGCAGCCGCCCCCGGCGTGACCACGTCTGCGCTCAATGACGTGTTCGCCGAACTCATCACCGCACGTGGGGCAAAGCCGAACTTCTTGAACTATCACGGCTTCCCCGGCTATATCTGCACCTCGGTCAACGACGAAGTGGTCCACGGGATCCCGGGGGAGAGGGTGCTCCAAGCAGGAGACGTGCTCAAGGTGGACGGAGGGTGCATCGTCGAAGGCTGGCACTCAGACTCCGCCCGCACGCTCATCCTGGGCGACGCCACGGCGGGCACCGCCGACCCGGAGGATGAGCGACTCTCCCAGATCACGTCTTCGGCGATGTGGCGCGGCATCGCCGCCTTCGCCGAGGCCAAGAGCACCGGCGAGATCGGGGAGGCCATCGAGGAGTACGTGGCAGCCCAGTCAGGCAGACCGCTCGGGATTCTCGAGGACTACGTGGGTCACGGCATCGGATCGCAGATGCATATGGCGCCCGACGTGTTCAACTACTCCACCGGAATGAAGGGCGCTCGGATCAAGCCGGGCATGGCCCTGGCGATCGAGCCGATGCTCACTCGCGGGGGCATCGAGACCCGGGTCCTCGAGGACGACTGGACCGTGGTGACCACCGACGGCTCGCATGCGAGCCAGTGGGAACATTCGGTGGCCCGGCACGCCGAGGGCATCTGGGTGCTCACCGCAGCCGACGGCGGAGCCTCCGAGCTCGAGCCGCTGGGCGTGACCCCCGTGCCCATCCCGGCCGCCTGACACCACCCCCTGATCCGGGCCGCCAGACCCTTCGCACCGGCGGAGTTGTCCCGGTGCCAGCCCATCCTGTAGTCTTGACTGCTGGTTGTCTCTGCGGTTCAGCGTGCCTGCATGCAGGACCGTCGAGTCGCCGCAGCAATCGAATCAGACCCCACAGTCATGTGTCGCCGCACTGCGCCGCAGTGTGAGTTGCTCATGACCGGGGGGTCGCGAACGGTATGTGGAGCATATGGGTAAAAAAGAAGGCGTCATCGAGGTAGAGGGTCGAGTCTCTGAGGCTCTGCCGAATGCAATGTTCCGCGTGCGTCTGGAGAACGAGCACGTCGTCCTCGCAACCATTTCGGGCAAGATGCGCCAGCACTACATTCGCATCCTTCCTGAGGATCGCGTGGTGGTGGAGATGAGCCCGTATGACCTCAACCGTGGACGCATCGTCTACCGCTATAAGTGAGTCGACGAACGCGTCGGTACACGTAAAAAACTGTCGCACGCGACCGAATAATGAGGAGAACCCATGAAGGTTCAGCCGAGCGTGAAGCAGATCTGCACTGACTGCAAAGTCATCCGCCGCAGCGGCGTGATTCGTGTGATCTGCAAGTCGAACCCACGCCACAAGCAGCGCCAGGGCTGAGTCCTTCACTTACTACTTGAGTAGGTGAGGGCGCACCCGCGCTGGACAGCTCACATCATATGGCAGTGCAGCCCGTCACTGAGCTGGACGAGCACACCCCCGGTTTCCGAAGGCCGGGGACCCGCTGATGACATCACCTCCGATGTCGGACCGAGACGGTCCCAGAGGGAATTGCACTGCTGAAGACCTTCGGAAGAGAACAAGGAGGACTGCCACGTGGCACGTCTGGCAGGTGTGGACATCCCGCGCGAAAAGCGCACGGTGATCGCACTCACTTATATCTACGGCGTTGGGCGCACCAGCGCCGAATCAGCCGTCCAAGCAACCGGTATCGAAGCTGGTACCCGCGTGAAGGATCTGACTGACGAACAGCTGATCTCTCTGCGTGACTACATCGAGAGCCATCTCACCGTTGAAGGTGACCTCCGCCGCGAGGTCGCCGCCGACATCCGCCGCAAGGTCGAGATCGGCTCCTACGAGGGTCTGCGCCATCGCCGCGGCCTTCCGGTCCGTGGTCAGCGCACCAAGACCAATGCTCGAACCCGCAAGGGCTCGAAGAAGACCGTTGCAGGTAAGAAGAAGTAGTTCAGCACCGCAGGCCCATTCACGCCAGCAGCAGCTGATCCGAAGAACTTAGTCACGGAGAAGAAATGCCACCAAAGACTCGCGCAGCGGCCCGCAAACCGCGCCGCAAAGCCAGTAAGAACATCACGCAGGGCCAGGCTCACATCAAGTCGACCTTCAACAACACCATCGTCTCGATCACCGATCCCTCGGGCGCCGTCGTGTCCTGGGCATCATCGGGCGAGGTCGGATTCAAGGGCTCCCGCAAGTCCACTCCTTTCGCCGCACAGCTTGCCGCTGAGCAGGCCGCCAAGCGCGCCCAGGAGCACGGCATGAAGAAGGTCGAGGTCTTCGTCAAGGGCCCCGGCTCCGGACGCGAGACCGCGATCCGCTCCCTTCAGGCCGCTGGTCTCGAGGTGGGCTCCATCTCGGACGTCACCCCGAGCGCGCACAACGGCTGCCGCCCGCCCAAGCGCCGTCGCGTCTGAGCGAGCTTCTTTACAAGACATTTAGAGCCTGTCCCCGGCCGCTGCGCCGGGGGCAGGCCGAGCATCATTACTCAGTGAGAATGCGTCATATAGCGGATGCACTCTGAAAGGAACAATCAGTGCTCATTGCACAGCGCCCCACGCTGACCGAAGAAGTTGTCGCCGAGAACCGCTCCCGATTCACCATCGAGCCCCTCGAGCCGGGCTTCGGCTACACCCTCGGCAACTCAATGCGTCGGACCCTGCTTTCATCCATCCCAGGTGCGGCAGTCACCAGCGTTCGTATCGACGGTGTCCTCCACGAGTTCACCACGATCGCCGGGACCAAGGAAGACGTCACCGAGCTCATCCTCAACGTGAAGCGACTCTCCGTCTCTTCCGAGCATGACGAGCCCGTGGTCGCCTACCTCCGCAAGGAGGGCCCAGGTCCGGTCACCGCCGCCGACATCACACCGCCGGCCGGAGTGGAGTTCCACAACCCGGACCTGCACCTCGCCACGCTCAACGAGCACGGCAAGCTCGACATGGAGCTGACCGTCGAGCGAGGCCGCGGCTACGTCTCGGCAGCACAGAACAAGATGGCAGATGCCGAGATCGGCCGCATCCCGGTTGACTCGATCTACTCACCGGTCTTGAAGGTCTCCTTCAAGGTCGAGGCCACCCGCGTCGAGCAGCGCACCGACTTCGACAAGCTCATCGTCGACGTCGAGACCAAGGCGTCCATGGAGCCGCGCGATGCCCTGGCGTCCGCCGGCACCACCCTGGTGGAGCTGTTCTCGCTGGCACGTGAGCTCAATGTCGCAGCCGAAGGCATCGAGATCGGCCCCTCGCCGACCGACGCCGCGCTGGCCGCCGACATGGCGCTGCCCATCGAAGATCTCGAGCTGACCGTGCGGTCCTACAACTGCCTCAAGCGCGAGGGCATCCACACAGTGGGTGAGCTCGTGGCTCGCTCCGAGGCTGACCTGATGGACATCCGCAACTTCGGTGCCAAGTCCATCGACGAGGTCAAGGACAAGCTCGTCGAGCTCGGTCTCTCGCTCAAGGATTCCCCTGCAGGCTTTGACCCGACAGCCGCTCGTTTCCAGGAAGCTGGCGACGAGGACTACGTCGAAGACGAGCAGCAGCGGTTCTAAGAACTGCGGCCCACGATAATTATTCGCGCTGATGTTCTTGTAGAACTGACTGCGCACCACTCAAGGAGAACCACACCATGCCTACCCCCACCAAGGGTCCGCGCCTGGGCGGCAGCCCGTCGCACGAGAAGTTGATGCTGGCAAACATGTCGGCCAACTTGTTCGAGCACCGCGCGATCACCACCACGCTGACCAAGGCCAAGCGCCTGCGTCCCTATGCCGAACGTCTGATCACGATGGCGAAGCAGGGCGACATCGCCGCTCGTCGTCGCGTGGTCAGCAAGATCAGCGCCAACAGCGCCACTCATCAGGCAGTCGTCCACGAGCTGTTCACCGTCATCGCCCCCGCGATGGCCGAGCGCCAGGGCGGCTACACCCGGATCGTGAAGATCGGCAACCGTAAGGGCGACAACGCTCCGATGGCTGTCATCGAGCTCGTCATGGAGCCGGTTTCGCGTAAGCAGGCAGTGGTCAAGGAGGCCGAGCAGGCCACCACGAGCACCGCCGGCACCCAGGAGACCTCGCAGGTGGAGACCTCCACCGAGGCGAACGACTCCGAGACCGCCGCGGCAGAGAACACCTCTGCCGAGGCCCAGTCCACCGAGGCTGCTGAGTCTGAGCAGACCGAGGGCGAGAAGTAAGCACTTCTCACCCCTGCAGAGGCGCCCCCGATCCGAGTGATCGGGGGCGCCTCTGTGTCTGCGCCACGTGCCTTCAGGAGCAGAGAGGCTTGAACGATGAACACCGCTGAGGATCCACAGCCCGAGACTGTGCGGATACGTCTAGATCTGGCGTACGACGGCAGCGCCTTTCACGGCTGGGCGGCACAGCCGGGTCTGAGCACCGTGGAGGGGACTCTCCGCGAAGGGCTCGCCACGCTGTTCCGCCGTGAGGTGCCGCTGATCGTGGCAGGACGCACCGATGCCGGCGTCCATGCGCGCGGGCAGGTGGTCCACCTTGACCTCACCGCCGCGGAGTGGAGCGGACTGGTCCGCGGACGCAGCATCACAGCCGAGGAAGCCCTGGTGCGCCGACTGGCAGGTGTGCTGAACGCGCAGCGCGGCGCCATCGTCGTCTTTGCCGCGCGCGAGGTGGCACCGGATTTCGACGCGCGATTCTCCGCTCTGAGCCGGACCTACCGTTATCGGATCGCGGACGCGCCAGGGCTGCAGGACCCGCTGCGTCGCTCCGACACCGCCTGGCATCGCACACGGCTGGACGCTGAGGCGATGGGCCTCGAGGCCGCCTCCGTGGACGGACTCCGCGACTTCGGCAGCTTCTGCCGGCCGCGTGAGCGCAGCACCACCATCCGGGAGCTGCAGCGTTTCAGCATGGAACGGGACGACGCCGGCATCATCACGGCGCGCATCACTGCTGATGCCTTCTGTCACCACATGGTGCGCGCACTGATCGGGGCCTGCATGGACGTGGGGGAGGGGCGCAGGGAGCCCGGTTGGCTGCTGACCCGGCTCGCCGTGCCGAGCTGGGACGAGAAGGTGCGCCTGGCACCGCCGGCAGGACTGGTCCTGGAATCGGTCCAGTACCCCGCGGATGAGCAGCTCGGAGTGCGCGCCGAGCAGACCAGGGCCCTGCGGGATTCTCTCTGACCTGGGCGAATGGACGTGATTTGCGACACGTGGAGAGATCCTCTCGTCAGGTGTTCGCGAGGGTGTTCGCCTGTGAATTCGGGCCGGTGTCTCGCTTGGAGTGCGCCGCACTCGTCAGATGCGAGGTTTCCGGGGTGGCGTGGTTCACGTCGAGGCACCATAATCGGTCGGGCTTGCCTTCACTGGAGAAGGCATCACGTCCCTGACCTGACAGAAGGAATCAACCTCTGATGAGCAATACTTCAAGCTCGCAGGACTCCGGCATCGGTGGTGTCGCCTGGGTAGTCCTGGTCGCCGCGTTCGGCGGCTTCCTCTTCGGCTTCGACACGGCCGTGATCAACGGAACCGTGGGCCCCATACAGTCCGAGTTCGGCCTCTCCGACCTCGCCATCGGCTTCACCGTCTCCTCAGCCCTGCTCGGCTGCATGGTGGGTGCATGGGCAGGCGGCAGCCTCTCCGACCGGATCGGCCGCCAGCGCTCCATGATGGTCGCCGCCGCATTGTTCTTCATCTCGGCACTGGGTTCAGGCCTCGCCTTCGGCGCCGTGGACCTGGTCATCTGGCGCGTGCTCGGCGGCATCGCCGTCGGCATGGCCTCGGTGATCGCTCCGGCCTACATCGCCGAGGTGGCGCCGACCAACCTGCGTGGGCGCCTGGGCTCGATGTGGCAGCTGGCCATCGTCGTCGGCATCTTCATGGCAGCCTCCTCCAACGCCTTCATCGCCAACCTCGCCGGCGGGGCCGCCGACCAGCTGTGGTGGGGTCTGGAGGCCTGGCGCTGGATGTTCCTGCTCGAGGCTGGACCGGCGCTGCTCTACGGGCTGCTCTCCTCCTCCATCCCCGAGTCGCCGCGGTACCTGGTCTCGCGCGGTCGCGATAAGCAGGCTGCCAAGGTCCTCGAAGAAGTGGTCGGCGTCAAGGGCGAGAACGCCATCGCGCAGAAGATCAAGGATGTGCGCGAGACCATCAACATGGAGGCGCGGCAGAAGTTCCGCGATCTGATCGTCAGCGGAAAGATCTCACCGATCGTGTGGGTCGGACTCGGTCTGGCAGTGTTCCAGCAGTTCGTCGGCATCAACGTGATCTTCTACTACTCCAACACCCTGTGGCAGGCCGTGGGCATCGCCGAGGATCAGGCCTTCCTGGTCCAGATCATCACCACCAGCGTGAACATCATCGCGACCGTCATCGGCATCATCATCGTCGACAAGGTGGGCCGCCGGATCCCGCTCGCGGTCGGCTCCGCCGGCATGGCGCTGGGCCTGGGCATGATGGCAGTGGCCTTCAGCAACGCTGTGGTCACGATGGGTGCCGACGGTGAAGAGCTCGTGAACCTGCCCGGCGCCTGGGGCATGATCGCGCTGGTCTCGGCAAACGTCTTCGTGCTCTTCTTCGGCGCCACCTGGGGCCCCTTCATGTGGGTCCTGCTCGGCGAGATGTTCCCCAACAGGGTGCGCGCCGTGGCGCTGGGCGTAACGGCCTCGGCGAACTGGGCCGCGAACTTCCTCATCTCCATGCTCTTCCCGGAGATGGCCGACTTCTCGCTGGTCTTCGCCTACGGCTTCTACGCGGCATGCGCTCTGCTGTCTCTGGTCTTCGTGCTCAAATGGGTGCCGGAGACCAAGGGGCGCGAGCTTGAGGACATGTCCAACGATGCCTATAAGCGGGCCGTGCGCTGAACCGTCAGCGCTGAGATTCGGCACCGCATCCAGTGCCGAAGTCCAGCCGCTTTCAGCGGCGCCCCTGCCCGAACAGCAGCCTCTGAGCATCTCCGATGATCAGTGACTTTGCTCAAAGGTGGGGGCGCTCTGTATAGTGGTTGGTTGTTGTGCGTGTCCACCCTTGCGTGGGTTCGTGTTGAGGCGGCTCAGTTGCATGGTTGAAGCCTCCGCGAACTGCAGGGGAACTCACGGGCCCGGTCAATTCCCAGTCCTCACCTGGGAATCCGGATGTCGCACTCGCGAAGAAACAGTCACTGACACCTGGTGCCGCTCACAGCATCAGGGAGCCAAGTGCACTGAACCGTAGAACATCGACCGAAGGCATACCAACGTGCGTACGTACACCCCGAAGCCTGGCGACGCCGATGCCCAGTGGCACGTCATCGACGCGACTGACGTCGTGCTGGGCCGCCTCGCCACCCAGACGGCCGCGCTGCTGCGCGGCAAGCACAAGCCGACCTTTGTCCCACACCAGGACATGGGCGACTTCGTCATCATCATCAACGCCGAGAAGGTCGCCATGACCGGCGACAAGGCCGAGAAGAAGCGCTACTGGCGCCACTCCGGCTTTCCCGGTGGCATCAAGTCGCTGACCTTCAATGAGATGGTCGAGCGCTACCCCACCCGGGCTGTCTACCAGGCAGTCAAGGGCATGTTGCCGCATAACAAGCTCGGAACGGCTCAGCTGAAGAAGCTGCGCGTCTATGCAGGTGCTGAGCACCCGCACGTCGCCCAGCAGCCTAAGCCGTTCGACATCTCCCAGGTCGCTCAGTAGTCCTGGCCACCCGACACTAGAATTTTCAAGGAGAATCGTGGCTCAGAACACTGAAGAGCTCACCGAAACCGAGGAGCTTTCAAGCTACACCTCGGAATCGACCCCCGCCCAGGAGACCGCCGGCGAGTCCGAGCGTGCACCGCTGACCGTTGGCGGAGCCGCCATCGGTCGTCGCAAGCAGGCTCGCGCACGCGTCCGCATCACCCCGGGCACAGGCCAGTGGACCCTCAACGGTCGCAGCCTGGAAGATTACTTCCCGAACAAGCTGCACCAGCAGGAAGTGAATGATCCCTTCACCCTGCTGGGCCTCACCGGAGCCTACGATGTGATTGCTCGCATCGACGGCGGCGGCCCCTCGGGTCAGTCCGGCGCCCTGCGCCTGGGCATCTCCCGCGCGCTGAACGAGATCGACCGCGACCACAACCGCGCGTCGCTCAAGAAGGCCGGATTCCTGACTCGCGACGCCCGTGCGGTGGAGCGCAAGAAGGCCGGTCTCAAGAAGGCACGTAAGGCACCGCAGTACTCCAAGCGCTAAAGCCCGCGCACTGATCTCAGTGCGGAGCTCAGCTGCACAAGACCCCGTCGGAGACTCTCCGGCGGGGTTTTGCGCGTCTGCAGGGGCTACCGCCCAGTACACTGGTCGTCATCATGGCACGACTTTTCGGCACTGACGGTGTGCGTGGTGTGGCCAATGGGCTGCTCACCGCGGAACTCGCCCTCACCCTTTCCCAGTCAGCAGCGACCGTCCTGGGCCACCAGCAGGTGGCCCCCGGCACCCGGCCCACCGCGGTCGTCGCCCGTGACCCCCGCATCTCCGGAGAGTTCATCTCCGCCGCCGTCTCCGCCGGTCTGGCCAGCGCCGGAGTCGATGTCTACGACGCAGGAGTGCTGCCCACCCCCGCCGCCGCGTTCTTAGTCGATGACATCGACGCGGACTTCGGGGTGATGATCTCCGCCTCGCACAACCCCGCCCCGGATAACGGGATCAAGTTCCTCGCCCGCGGGGGCCATAAGCTCGACGACGCCGCTGAAGACGCCATCGAGACCCAGCTGGGCCGTGAGCCAGCCCGGCCCACCGGGGCCGACGTCGGGAGGGTCCGCCGGTTCGCTGACGCCGAAGACCGCTACCTGGTGCACCTGTTGCGCTCCATGGACGGGGTGAGTCTGAAGGGACTGAAGATCGTGCTGGACTGCGCCCACGGTGCCGCTGCCGGGGTCTCACCCCAGGCGTTCACCGACGCCGGGGCTGAGGTCATCGTGATCGGGGCAGACCCGGATGGGCTGAACATCAACGACGGGTACGGGTCGACTCATCTGGGCCCGCTGCAAGACGCGGTGCTGGCCCATGGGGCGGATCTGGGGATCGCTCACGACGGGGATGCTGACCGGTGTCTCGCGGTGGATCACACCGGAGAGATCATCGATGGGGATCAGATCATGGGGGTCCTGGCGATCGCGCAGAAGGACGCCGGCACCCTGGTCGAGGACACCCTGGTGGTCACGGTCATGTCCAACCTGGGGCTGAAGCTGGGCATGGAGGCCGCCGGGGTGCACCTGGTGGAGACCGCGGTCGGTGACCGGTACGTGCTGGCCGCGATGCGCGCGAACGGGTACAACCTGGGTGGGGAGCAGTCCGGGCATCTGATCTTCGCGGACTGGGCCACCACTGGGGATGGTCTGCTGACCGGTTTGCAGCTGGCGTCTCGGGTGGCCGCGACCGGTAAGACGGCCCGGGTGCTGGCGGCCGAAGCGATGACGAAGCTTCCGCAGGTGTTGATCAACGTCAAGGGTGTGGACCGGACCCGGGCGAAGACCCATGCCCCGCTGCAGGACGCGGTGGCGCAGGCGGAGGCCCGTCTGGGGGAGACCGGGCGGGTGTTGCTGCGCCCGTCGGGGACCGAGCCGGTGGTGCGGGTGATGGTCGAGGCCGCGACCGCGGAGCTGGCCCAGTCGGAGTCCGAAGCGCTGGCCGAGATCGTCAAAGCCGAACTCGCCCTCTAGGCCCCTCTTCGTTCCCCTCGGGAACCCCTCCCCGTTCAGCGGCGGATTCTCCGGGTACCTGAGGCTTGATTAGGCCCCATATGGTCGGAGAATCCGCCACTCAACGTGGGGGTGGGGTCAGTCCTTGCCCCAGACCACGTCCTTGGCCTTGCCAAGCACGGGATGGCGGCGGGGGCCCTGAGGAGCCTCTGTGGTCGCCTGTTCCGCCGCCAGGCGCTGCCCCTCCGCCAGGGTTGCCAGGTAGGCCGGGTTGGTGACCTCGGTCTGGGCCTTCAGCTGGTCTCGGATCTCCTTGAGCAGCGTGATGTTCTCCTCTTCGACGGGGGCCTTCTTGGCTCGCCGCTCGCGTGCCTCCACCACACGCTTCATCGGCGCGATGACCACGTAGTACACCGCGGCGGCGATCAGCAGAAAGTTGACCAGTGCGGTGAGCAGCACGCCGAACTGGATGGCCTGCCCTCTCACCTCGACCACTGCGAAGTTGTCGAAGTCCTGGTAGCCCACAAGGGCCGAGATCAGTGGCATCAGCACACTCTCCACCAGGGCCGTGACCACGGTGGTGAACGCGGTGCCGATGACCACGGCGGTGGCGAGGTCCACGACGTTTCCGCGGGTGATGAACTCTCTGAATCCTTTAAGCATGGAGAAGAGTCTAGGACACCCCGAGAGCCCGGCTCACGAGGTCCCCGCGGGGTCCAGGTCCGGCTCCTCGACGTCGTACTCGGCGGCTGCCGGGCGATCCCAGTACTCCTCCAGGGTCAGATCCTCCGCGGCGACCTCCTGCGCGGTCTCCTCGCCCACATAGCGCAGGTGCCAGGGCTCGAACTGGTACCCGGTGATCTCCTCGGCGCCGTCGAGGTAGCGGATCACAAATCCGTGGTCCGCGGCGTGCTCGGCCACCCACGCTCCCTCCGGGGTGTCGGCGAAGCAGTGCCCCTGGATGCAGTTGGGGTTATCGATGCTGATCACGTCTGCGGCCAGCCCCGTCTGGTGCTCGGAATACCCTGGGCGGGCCACCAGCTCATCGGTCTCCTCGGTGCCCACCGCCGAATGCCGGTTCGCGTAAACCTCGAGCTGCGCGGCATAGGACCGGTAACCGCTGGTCATCGCGAGGACCTGGCCGTCCTCGCCGGCATCTTGGATCAGCTCTTCGAGCGCCTCGGCGGCTTCCTCGCGCAGCAGAAGCTGGGACTGCGTACTCATCCGCACCTCAGGAGCCACCAGATCCTCCGGGGCGTAGTCCTCGGGCTGCAGCGGGTTCTGCCGATTCACCAGCACGTGGATCGAATCTGGATCCCGGGAGGGGTCACTGGCGCGGTCGGGAGCCTCCTCCGGCGTCGGTTCCGGTTCCGGCGTCGTTTCCGGCTCCGGCGCTCCGGACTCCGGGATCTGGTTGCCGCGCACCTCGTCCAGCGGGCCCTCGCCGCTGAGCGTCTCACCGCTGAACGCTTCGCTGCTGAGCTGGCTCACCCAGCCCCAGGCGCGCGGAAAGAGGTAGCCGATCAGCAGCAGCACCGCGATCAGCACGACCACAGCCAGCGCGCGGCGACGGCGGTAGATCTTCGCCCGCCGTTCCTGCTTCTGCTGCCAGTGGCGGCGGCCAGCTTCGGTCAGTTCCCCTCGAGACATCGGCGGTTCAGACCTTGCGCAGCAGAACGCGCGACACCGAATGGTCCTCACCCTTGGCCATCACGAGCCGGGCCCTGGAGCGGGTCGGTTGGATGTTTGCGCGGAGATTCGGGCCGTTGATCCGCTTCCAGATATCGGTGGCCCGGGCCTTCGCCTGCTCGTCATCGAGGTAGGAGTACTGGTGGAAGTAGCTCTCCGGGTTCGCGAAGGCCCCGTCGCGCCAGCGCATGAACCGATCCACGTACCACTGCTCGATATGCTTGGGCTTCGCATCCACGTAGATGGAGAAGTCGAAGAAGTCACTCAGCGCGAGCCCAGTGGTGCCGTCCTCGCGCACCCGTGCGGGCTGCAGGACGTTGAGCCCCTCCACGATGAGCACATCGGGCTGTCGGATCACGACTTCGCGATCGGGCACGATGTCATAGACCAGGTGGGAGTACCAGGGCGCCCGGACCTCCGGCTTGCCGGACTTCACCTCCGAGACCATCCGCAGCAGCCCTCTGCGGTCGTAGGCCTCGGGGAAGCCCTTGCGGTCCATGATTCCGCGGCGCTGAAGCTCCGCATTGGGATAGAGGAAACCATCGGTGGTGACCAGCTCCACGCGGGGGGTGGAGGGCCATCTGCGCAGCATCTCCTGGAGCACGCGGGCAGTCGTGGACTTGCCCACCGCAACGGAGCCGGCGACGCCGATCACGAACGGGGTCCGGAGGGTCTGTTCACCGAGGAACTCATTGGCCGCCGAGCGCAGATGCGCGGCGGACTCCACGTAGATGGAGAGCAGCCGGCTCAGCGGCAGGTAGATCTGTTCGACCTCGTTGAGCGAGAGGTGCTCGCCGATGCCGCGGAGACGGTCGACGTCGTCCTGGTTCAGCGGCTGCTCTATCGTATCGGCCAGGCGCGCCCAGGCGTGACGGTCCAGTTCGGCGAAAGGAGAGTGTGAGGCACCCGGCTGACCGGGCTTGGCAGGTGATCCCGCCCAGGGGGCCGTGCCCGCCACCACGGCGGGCAGAGACCCGGTGGACGTGCGCGGATGAGGATCATCGGATGGGTGTTCAGACACGTAGACACGATACGCTATGGGCTATGTGTGGAATTGTCGGCTATATCGGCCTGCCTGAGAAGACCAGCCAGCACGGAGCCCTTGATGTGCTCCTCGAGGGACTCCGTCGCCTGGAATACCGGGGATATGACTCCGCGGGAGTGGCCACTGTGGCCTCCGGGACCGTCTCCATGAGGAAGAAGTCCGGCAAGCTCGCCAATCTCCTCAGCGAGATCGAGGCCGAGCCCATGACTGAAGCCTCGGTGGGCATCGGACATACCCGCTGGGCCACCCACGGTGCACCCAATGACCTGAATGCGCACCCTCACTTGGCCGACGGCGATAAGCTCGCCGTGATCCACAACGGCATCATCGAGAACTTCGCGCAGCTCAAGGCCAAGCTCGTCTCCACCGGGGAGACCTTCGCCTCCGAGACCGACACCGAGGTCGCTGCGAAGCTGATCGCACAGCACTTCACCGCCACGGGCGGAGACCTCACCGAGGCGATGCGCCTGGCGGCGAACCAGCTCGAGGGTGCCTTCACCCTGCTCGCGGTGCACGCCGACCAGCCGGACCGAGTGGTGGCCTCCCGCCGCAACTCACCGCTGGTGGTGGGCCTGGGCGACGGGGAGAACTTCCTCGGCTCCGACGTCTCCGGCTTCATCGACTTCACCCGTGAGGCGGTCGAGCTCGAGCAGGACCAGGTCGTGACCATCACCACCGACGACGTCGCCATCATCAACTTCGACGGGTCTCCCGCCGAGGGCAAGCGCTTCTCCGTGAACTGGGACGCCGCCGCCGCTGAGAAGGGCGGCTTCGGCACCTTCATGGAGAAGGAGATCCACGATCAGCCCAAGGCGGTGGAGGACACCCTGTTGGGCCGCACCGACGCCTCCGGCCGTCTGGTGCTCGACGAGCTGCGCATCGATCCTGAAGAGCTCAAGAACATCTCCAAGATCATCGTGCTGGCCTGCGGGACCTCCGCCTACGCGGGAATGGTCGCCAAATATGCGATCGAGCACTGGGTGCGCGTCCCGGTCGAGGTCGAGCTCAGCCATGAGTTCCGCTACCGCGATCCCATCATCGACGACTCCACGCTGATCGTCTCGCTGTCCCAGTCCGGCGAGACCATGGATACGCTTATGGCGGTCCGCTACGCCAAGGAGCAAGGCGCGCGCACGCTGGCGATCTGCAACACCAACGGGTCCACCATCCCGCGCGAATCCGACGCCGTGCTCTACACCCACGCCGGTCCCGAGATCGCCGTGGCCTCCACCAAAGCCTTCCTTGCGCAGATCACCGCCTCCTACCTGTTGGGCCTGTACATGGCGCAGCTGCGCGGGAAGCTCTTCCAGGGAGAGATCGACGACATCCTTGCCGATCTGCACAAGATCCCGGGCAAGATCCAGGAGGTCCTCGACGGCGGCGAGCAGATCCGTGAGCTGGCTCGAGAGATGGCTCAGGCCCCGTCGGTGCTGTTCCTCGGCCGCCACGTCGGCTACCCGGTCGCGATGGAAGGTGCGCTCAAGCTCAAGGAGATCGCCTACATCCACGCGGAGGGCTTCGCCGCCGGTGAGCTCAAGCACGGCCCGATCGCACTGATCGACCAGGGCCAGCCGGTCTTCGTCGTCGTGCCCTCCCCGCATGGCCGCGACTCGCTGCATGCCAAGGTGGTCTCCAACATCCAGGAGGTCCGCGCCCGCGGTGCCAAGACGATCACGGTCGCCGAGGCTGGCGACGCCGACGTCGTGGATTACTCCGAGCAGGTCTTCTACGTGCCCGAGACCCAGCCGCTGCTGATGCCGCTGCTGACCACCGTGCCGCTGCAGATCTTCGCCTGCGCACTGGCCGCAGAGAAGGGCTACGACGTCGACCAGCCGCGCAACCTGGCGAAATCCGTCACCGTGGAGTGACACTCGCAGCTCAGACGAGGAGAGAGACATGATCGTCGGTATCGGAGTCGACGTCGTCCTGGTGACGCGGTTCGAGCATCAGCTGCGCCGCACGCCTGCGCTGCGCGAACGACTGTTCGTGCCCGCAGAGCGGGAGCTCAACACCCGCTCGCTGGCCGCCAGGTTCGCCGCCAAGGAGGCTGTGGCGAAGGCCCTGGGTGCACCCGCGGGCATGAACTGGCAGGACTGCCAGGTCGTCATGGACTCCGCCGGGGCGCCCTCGGTGGAGGTCTCCGGCACGGTCGCCACAGTGGCCGATTCCCGTGGTGTCAAGCGCTGGCACCTGTCCCTCTCTCACGACGGTGACGTGGCCACCGCCATGGTGGTGGCGGAAGGCTGAACATGTCCAGAGCAACCACACCGGTGTATTCCGGTGCTCAGATCCGCGCCGCTGAGACTCCACTTCTCGAGGCTGGCGCGGGTCCTGACCTGATGCGCCGTGCGGCCCACGGCCTGGCCTCCTATGTGCTGGATCTGTTGCGCAGCAGCGGCAAGATCTACGGTGCGCAGGTGCTCGGACTCATCGGTGCCGGAAACAACGGTGGAGACGGCCTCTACGCGCTGACCGTGCTGCGGGCTCGCGGCGTGGACGCCGCAGCGGTGCTCGTCGCCGACCGCGCGCACCCCGAGGCGCTCGAGGCGTTCCGCGCCGCCGGCGGACGGCTGCTGTTCTCCGTGCCTGCGGACACCGCGGTGCTGATCGACGCCGTGCTGGGCACCGGGGCTCGGGGAGCCTTCGCGCTGCCCGAAGTTCCTGGTCTCGCTCAGGCAGCCAGCACCAGCACCGTCGTCGCTTGCGACATACCCTCCGGGGTCGACGCCGATACCGGTCGCTGCCCGGGTCAGGCGCTGACCGCTGAGCACACCGTCACCTTCGGCGGGGCCAAGCTCGGGCTGCTGCTCGGTGAGGGAGGTCTGCGCAGCGGAAAGATCCACACGGTGGACATCGGGCTGCAGGACCACCTCCCAGAGCCGGCTGCGTGGGAGCTCATCGCCCCAGAACCGACGCGACGCAAGCCGCGCCTCGGTGACCACAAATACAGTCGCGGCAGCCTGCAGGTGGTGGCCGGATCGCCCCAGTTCCCGGGTGCCGCCCAGCTGACCGTGGGATCCGCCATCACCTCCGGCGTCGGGATGGTCCGGCTCCAGGCAGATGCCACGGTCTCCGCCGCCGTGCTGCAAGGGTGGCCCGAAGCCGTGATGAGCCACGGCCGCGGTGCCAAGGCCTTCGACGGCGCAACCGCCGCCGCGATCGGACCCGGGCTCGGCAAAGACAGGTCCCGCCTGGTGGAGGGCGAGACCATGCTTCGCGCCACGGTGGATTCAAAGGTGCCCTGCGTGCTCGACGCCTCCGGCCTCGAGCTGCTGCGAGGAGACCTGCTCACCTCGGGAGACCTCGGCGCACAGCTGATCCTCACCCCGCATCTGGGGGAGGCCCGGCGGCTGGCCGAGGCGCTGGAGGACGAGTCCCTTCAGAGACTTCTCGCCGATCAGCCCGACACGCTCGCCGCGACCCAGGCCCTGGCCGAAGCGCTGGGAGCCACGGTGCTGCTCAAGGGTCCCAGCACGGTGGTGGCCGGACCCTCCGGAGGCGCCCCGCTGATCGTGCGGTCGGCGACTCCCGGCCTCGCCACCGCAGGCACCGGCGATGTCCTCACCGGGATCATCGGTGCGCTGCTGGCGACTGCCGACACCGACCATGAACAGGACTGGGTGCGGATCGCCGCGGAGGGCGCTCGGATGCACGCCGCCGCCGCGCAGCGGCTGGACCCCCAGGGCTTCGGACATTTCGGTGCCTCCGCGCTGATCGGCGCGCTGCGCGAATAGCGGCTGGGCGCATCGTGCGCCCTCGCCGATACAGTGGAGGTCATGGAACAGACTCTCGGGCCTGAACGCGCAGCGGTGATCGACCCTGCCGCAATCCGGCACAATGTGCGCACCATCGCCTCCTATGTGCACCCCGCCAAGGTGATGGTGGCGGTCAAGGCGGAGGGGTACGGCCACGGCGCCCTGACCAGTGCTCGGGCTGCCCTGGACGCCGGCGCCGACTGGCTGGGAACCGCCCATGTGAGCGAGGCGCTGGCGCTCCGCGAGGCCGGAATCCAGGCTCCCATCCTCGCCTGGCTGCACACCCGCGGAACCGATTTCGCCCAGGCCATCTCCGAGCACATAGACCTGGGCATCTCCGGGTGGGAGCTTCATCCTGTGGCGGAGGCCGCAGAGTCGCTGCAGCGCCCCGCACGCGTGCACCTGAAGATCGACACCGGACTCGGTCGCAACGGATGCACCATCGAGGACTGGCCCGAGCTGCTGCGCACCGCGGCGAACTACCAGGAACGCGGGTTGATCAGCATCGAAGGCATCTTCACCCACCTGGCCGTGGCCGATGAGCCGGACCGCCGGGAGACCGACGCCCAGCTTGATCTCTACCGTCACGCGCTGGAGGTGGCCCAGGAACACCGGATCGTCCCGGATCTGCGCCACGTCGCCAACACCCCGGCCGCGCTGTCCCGCCCGGACGCGCATTTCGACATGGTGCGCGTGGGCGTCGGGGTGTACGGGCAGAGCCCCTTCGCCGACCGGACCACGGAGGACCTGGGACTGCGCCCGGCGATGGAGCTGCGCACCTCGGTGGCCAACGTCAAGCGCGTGCCGGCCGGGCAGGGGATCAGCTATGGCCTCACCCACCGCGTGGACCAGCCCACCACACTCGCGCTCATCCCGATGGGATACGCCGACGGCATCCCGCGCGTCGCCGTCCACGCTCCGGTCTGCATCAATGGCCGCCGCTACCAGTCCGTGGGGCGGGTGGCGATGGATCAGTTCGTGGTGGACCTCGCGGAGCTCGACACTGAGATCTCCGTAGGTGACGAGGTGGTGATCTTCGGCGGTGACTCCGGGATCGAGGCTGCCGAGTGGGGCGCCGCGGCGGGGACCAACAACTACGAGATCATCACCCGCATCGGTGAGCGCGTGCCCCGCGTGGTCGTGGACTCAGAGCTCCCGCCGCTGCCCGGCACCGCCGCGGACGACGACGGGACGCCGTTGACCGGCCAGGGCCATTCATGAGCGCCCGGCCGGGCCCGGTGTCTCCGCCCGCAGGGGAGCTCTGGCGCATCGAGGTGGCCCTCGAAGGCCTCGAGGACACCGCTGATTTCGCCGCACGCCTCGCCGCTCGACTCGGGCCGGGAGACCTGCTGGTGCTCACCGGTGGACTGGGCGCAGGAAAGACCACGTTCACCCAGTCCCTGGGTGCCGCACTCGGCGTCACCGGGATGATCAGTTCCCCGACCTTCATCCTCAGCCGGATTCACCGCGCGGAGAGTGAAGGCCCCGACCTGGTCCACGTGGATGCCTACCGCAGCGACTCGGCGGGACTGGAGTCGCTGGATCTGCTCTCCACCATGGCGGACGCCGTGACCGTTGTGGAGTGGGGACGGGGAGTGGTGGAGTCGGCGCTCGTCGGCCCCGACGGCTCCTGGCTCGACCTCGAGCTTCTGCGCGAGGACTCCTCGCCCCGTCCGGACGCGGACTCCTCCGATGCCTCGGCGGAGCCGGAGATCATCACCGATTTCTCCGAGACCGAAGCCGATGTCATGGGCTCCGCCCGCCGCGCTGTGCTGCGGGGCTATGGGCCCGCCTGGGCGCAGCCGCCGACGCTGTGAAGAACTACCATGGAGGGGTGATTCTCGCGATTGACTCCTCTGCCGGCGCCTCCGTCGCCGTGCTCGACCAGGGCCGGGTGCTCGCCCAGTGGCGCACCTCTGAGACCACCGACCACGCCGAGGTGCTCGCCGCCGCCGTGGCGGAGACGATGCGCCAGGCCGGCGTCGACGGTGGCGGGCTGGGCGGCGTCGTCGTCGGCGTGGGTCCCGGGCCCTTCACCGGCCTGCGCGTCGGACTGGCGCTGGCGCACGCGCTGGCGGAGGTCTGGCAGGTGCCGCTGCATGGACTCTGCAGCCTCGATTCATTGGCTCACCGCGCGGTCACCCAGAGCCCCGCCGGTGACCCGGCCGGTGATTCTGCCAGTGACCCCGCCGGTGACCACCTCGGCGGCCCTGTTGAGGCAGGGGTCGAATTCCTTGCCGTGAGCGACGCACGACGGCGCGAGGTCTACTGGGCGCGATACCGCAGCCGTGCCGCCGCGGGCCCTGATCACGCAGCGTCTGCTGAACTCGTCGACGGGCCTCATGTCAGCGCCGCCAGCGAGCTGCCCGATCTTCCTGCCGTGGGGATCGGAGCGGGCCTGTACCCCGAAGCGCTGAAGGCCCGATCCGCGATGGAGGCGAGCTGGCTCCCCGACGCGGTGGAGCTCGGCCAGATCGCTCAGACGCCGGGCCCTGCCAGGCTGCGCGAGCCGCTGCCGCTGTACCTGCGTGAATCCGATGCCAAGGTTCCCGCCCAGGTGCGCCCACGGACGGCCGCCTCGTGAGCGAGACACCCGCCACGAACTCCTTCACCATCGCTGCGATGACCGCGCTGGACGTCCCCGAGGTGCTCGCGCTGGAGAACCGACTGTTTCCCCACGACGCCTGGCCAGAGAGCTTCTTCTACGACGAGCTGGCCCACACCAGCGCCGCCGCAGATGACGGCGGCGCAGCAGACGCAGCAGGTGGCACCGACGCGGGAACCCGCCGCTACTGGACCGCGCGCACAGTCGGGGGTGAGCTCGCTGGGTACGCCGGGATGATGTGCGTGCTGCCCCTGGCGGATGTGCAGACCCTGGCGGTGGCACCCGAGATGCAGGGACGTGGACTCGGGACCAGACTTCTCGGGCTGCTCGTCGACGCCGCGCGTGCACGAGGCGCGGAACAGATCCTGCTGGAGGTGCGTGCCGACAACCCCGGCGCGCAGGCGCTGTATCTGCGCGAGGGATTCGAGCCGATCCATACCCGCGCCCGCTACTACCCCGACGGTCAGGACGCGCTGATCATGCGCCGGCCGCTGACCGATCTCCCCACCCGCAGCTCCGCCACCGATCTCAGGAGCCCCTTGTCATGACCGCTCTCTCCACGCTTCCCACGCCCCGCAAGTCGGGGCAGTCGCTGCCGCAGGCGCCGCTGGTGCTGGGCATCGAGACCTCCTGCGATGAGACCGGGATCGGCATCGTCCGCGGCACCGAGCTGCTGGCCAACACCGTCTCCTCCTCGATGGAGGAACATGCGCGCTTCGGCGGCGTCATCCCGGAGATCGCCGCCCGCGCGCACCTGGAGGCGTTCGTGCCCACGCTGCGTCAGGCGCTGGACACCGCCGGGATCCAGCTCAAGGATGTGGATGCGATCGCGGTGACCGCCGGGCCGGGGCTCGCCGGCGCGCTGATGGTGGGACTCTCCGCCGCGAAGGGGTTGGCGCTGGCCGCCGGAAAGCCCCTCTACGGGGTCAACCACCTGGTGGCCCACGTCGGAGTGGGTCTGCTCGAGTCCTCGTCGCCCATGACGGAGCTCCCAGAGAACACCGGGGCGCTGCTGGTCTCCGGCGGCCACACCGAGATCCTGCGCGTGGTCTCATTGACCTCGCAGGTGCAGCTGCTGGGATCAACCATCGACGACGCCGCCGGGGAGGCCTTCGACAAGACCGCCCGACTGCTCGGACTGGGATACCCCGGCGGGCCCGCCATCGCCGCCGCAGCCGCGCACGGAGATCCCACGGCTTTCAGATTCCCGCGCGGACTGACCATGCCGAAGTTCGAGGGCAGCGCGCAGGCGCCGGGCAAGCACCGGCACAACTGGTCCTTCTCCGGGCTCAAGACCGCTGTGGCCCGCGCCGTGGAGCAGTTCGAATCCGCCGGCCTCGAGGTCCCCGTCCATGACATCGCCGCCAGCTTCCAAGAGGCTGTGGTCGATGTGCTCACCAGCAAGGCAGTTCGGGCTGCGCGGGAACATGGGATCCACACACTCCTGCTCGGCGGGGGCGTGGCGGCGAACCAGCGGCTGCGCGAGCTGCTGACCGAGCGCTGCGCGGCGGCCGAAATCGAGCTGCGCATCCCGCCGGTGAGCCTGTGCACCGACAACGGCGCGATGGTCGCCGCCCTGGGCGCCCAACTCGTGGCCGCGGGAGTGGAGCCCTCCGGCATGGAGATCCCGGCGGACTCCTCCCAGCCGGTGCAGCGGATCAGCGTCTAGCACTCCGGGGGCTTGCACCCGCAGGATCGGATCAGCACTCAGCCTGTTCGGTCCCGCAGAACCTGAAGCTCATAGGCTTCGGCGGCTCAGACCCTGCGCGGGCCGTTGATCGACATCCGGGTCCGCGCCGCGGCATCCAGCACCACCTGGCGCAGATCACCCTCGTGGGTCTCTGCCACCTGACGCTGGCGCTGATAGCCCGCTCCGTCGCGCATCATCTGCTCCACCAGCGCCAGCTCGTCGGCGCAGCCCAGCTCGGCCGCCACCGGTTCCAACCGGTTCAGCTCCTGCTCGAGGTGATCGGTCACCAGCATCTCGTCGCCCTCGGCGTTGAGGATGATCTCGGCGTCGAGCCCATAGCGCGCAGCCCGCCACTTGTTCTCCTGCACGAACCAGGGAGGCATGGAGGTGACGCGGCCGCCGTTCTCGATGCTTTGCACGGTGGAATGCACGATGCACTGGGTCAGCGCGGCCACCCCGGCGATCTCCTCCAGCGTGGCGAGGCCGTCGCAGACCCGCAGCTCCACGGTGCCCAGGCGCGGCACCGCACGCACGTCCCACCGGACCTCGGTGACATCATGGATCACCCCGGTGTGCGCGAGGTCGCTGACCGCCTTCTCATAGCCCGACCACTCCTCGAACTGGAAGGAGGCCCCGGCCGTGGGCAGCTGCTGGAAGACCAGCGCGCGCTGTGAGGCGTATCCCGTGTCCTCCCCGGCCCAGTAGGGCGAGGAGGCGGTGAGCGCCTGGAAATGGGCGTTGTAGTTGCACAGCGCGTTGACCGCGGGCATCGCCTGTGCGACCTCATCGAGGCCCACATGGACGTGGACCCCGTAGATCACCATCTGCCTTCCCCACCACTGCGTCCGGCGGATCAGCTCGGCGTAGCGCTCCTTATCCGTCACCTCCTGCTCGGTGGGGGCGGCAAAGGGGTGGGACCCCTGGCAGTAGAGCTCGACGTCCAGCGGCTCGCAATGGCGCATCACATTGCGTGCGGTCTCGCGCAGCTGCTCCACTCCGGTATTCACGTCGGGGCAGACATCGGTGATCAGCTCCACCGTGTTGGTCAGCAGCTCCTGCTTCACATAGGGGTGTTCATCCTCGGGACCCAGCTCGGCCAGGTCCTGATGACAGGCGCTGAGGATCCGGTCCGCCACGGACCTCAGATCCCCGGACTGGCGGTCCACCAGGGCCAGCTCCCATTCCAGGCCGAGCGTGGAACGTTCAGATTTCGCGAAGGGTAGTTCCACTCAAGGCTCCTTAGTCGGTCAGGGCCGTCGGCCGCATCACAGTTCAGAATACTGCCCAGGCTGGATGGTTCCCGAGCACCCGCCGAGTGGACGCCCTGTTCAGCCTGCGCAGATATCCTGACAGGCATGACTTCGCCCGGCACACCCCGCCGCTCCCGCCGCCTGGCGGCAGCCTCACTGCTCAGCGTGTTGCTGCTCAGCTCCTGCGGACCCGCTGCGGAGACGTCGCCGGAGGGCGTCGAGGAGAGCGCCGGGTCCGCCGAACAGGAGCGGGCCCAGGCCGAAGGTCAGGCCGAGGCTCAGGTCGAGGCGCGGCAGGCCTATGAGGCCGCGCTCGCCGGACCGGGGGAGGAGCACCGACAGCGCGCCGAGGAGATCGTGGCGGAGTACTCCGCCGAGGAGCTCGCCGGATCCGTGCTGGTGGGGGAGTTCGCCAGCACCGATGCCGCGCCGATGGCTGCCCTGATCGAGGAGCTGCACCTGGCCGGGAGCATCATCATGGGTGACAACGTTCCGCGCGGACCCCAGGGCGTGGACACCGAGACGCTCGCCGCGGAGCTGGAGACCCTGACCTCCGGCGCCCAGGACCGCGACGTGCCCCCGATGATCAGCGTCGACCAGGAGGGCGGCCTGGTCACGCGGGTCGCCGCGCCGCTGACCGAGTGGCCCACGCCCATGTCCTACGGCGCGGCAGCTCTGGGCAGCGCGGAGGATGAGGACGAGGCGCGGCCCCCCGAAGGCGCGGGCGAGGGTGAGACCGACGACGACGCACTCACCCGCTCCGGACACCGTCATCTCGCCGCAGAGCTGGAAGAACTGGGCTTCACCACAAGCTTCGCCCCCGAGGGTGACGTCACCGTCGGGGCGGCAGATCCCACCATCGGGTCAAGGTCCTTCGGCGGAGATGCAGAGGCCGTCTCCGAGCTCGCCCTGAGCGGGATCCGCGGCCTCGCCGAGGGCGGGCTCGCCGGGGCAGTCAAGCACTTCCCGGGCCATGGCTCTGTCACCGAAGACTCCCACCAGACGCTTCCGGTCCAGGATGCTTCGCTGGACGAACTGCGCTCACGGGACTGGGTGCCCTTCGCCGATGCCGCGGAGGCCGGCGTCCCGATGATCATGATGGGACACATCGAGGTGCCCGCTCTGGAGGAGGGCACCCCGTCATCGCTCTCGGCGGCGGCCTATTCCGAGCTGCGGGACATGGGCCACGACGGAGTGGTGGTCACCGATGCGCTGAACATGGGTGCCATCGTGCAGGGCTACGGGGGTGACCATGCGGCGGTGCTCGCGCTGCAGGCCGGGGCCGACCTGCTGCTCATGCCCGCCGACGTTCGAGGCGCCCATGCAGCGATCGTGGCCGCGCTGGAATCCGGAGAGCTGGACCGTGCGCGCGTCACGGAGGCAGCCCAACGGGTCGTCGCGCTGCAGCTCTGGCAGACTGACCTCGCCGCCGGAGAGCTGGCCGCGGGTCCGGGAGCCGAGCTGCCGGAGGAGCTCGCGGATGAGAGCGAAGTCACCGGCGAGGCCGGAGCCGAGGCTGACGGGCTGGACTCTGCAGCAGCCACAGCGCAGACGCTGGGGCGCTCGGCCATCACGCTCGTGGCGGGACAGTGCGAGGAAGACCTCGCCGCTGAGGGGATCCAGATCGTCGGCGGCAGTGCGCAGGACCGGAGCAGACTCGCCTCTGCCGCGCAGGCCGAAGGGATCACCGTGGGCTCCGGCGCCGTCGTGAACCTGATCGGCGAGTCCAGCCCTGCCGGGGGAGACATCGCCGTCGCACTAGACCGTCCGGAGGTGCTGGCAGCCGCCGACGCCCCGACGCAGATAGCCCTCTACGGACGCACGGTGGAGTCGTTCGAGGCGCTCGCGCGGGTGCTCAGCGGCCAGGAGGCCCCGGGCAGGCTTCCGGTCGGCGTCGGCGAGGAAGAGCGCGGGCACTCCACCTGCTGATTCAGAGCGGGTCCACCACCGCGAAGACCCGTTCCTCACCCAGCCGGGTGATGACCACTGTCGCGTGGTGACGCGCTGACCGTCGCCTGGTCTGCTTCTTGGGAAGAACCTGTTGACGCAGCTGCTCGGGGAGGATGTCGACGCCTCGCTTCTTGATCTCCAGGCTGGTGACCGACTCCTCGGCCGCCCAGGCCTTCAGGGCCTTGACGCTATAGGGCCGGACTTCCTGGATCCGGTAGCCGCGGGACAGCCCACGCTCCTTGTCGGGATCGGTGCCGTCGGTGCAGAAGTATGCGATGTGGCCATCGAGCAGGCGACCGCCCAGCTCATCGGCGAGTTCTGCGACCAGCTCTGAGCGGATCACTGCGGGGTCCGGTTCGTGGAGCACCCCGGTGAGCCCGGCGCTTCCGCTCGGCTCGAGCTCGAGGCCGGCGCCGAAATCCGTTGAGCTGCTCAGCTCCGCCACTCGATGCGCCTGCGGATGTGGCGAGTTCCGCGGGGACTGGTCCGGGGGAGACTCCTCCGACCCAGACTCATTCGGCAGGGACTGGCTCTGCAGCGCCGTCGCCGCACGTCGGACTCCGGGCCGGGCGAGGGCGTTGAACCAGAGCACCACTTCCACCAGATCTCCATCCACGGAGACCCACTCCGCCTCACAGTCCGCAGGGATGAGGTCGTGGGGGAGCCCCGGTCCCAGCTTCACGCCCATCGGCGTGCCGGTGCGGGCCAGGTCCAGGACGAAGCTCAGTGGTGGGGAGAAGGACTCGGGGTCCCACAGCCTCGTCGGCCCGGAACGCAGCGAATCCTGGGCAGCTTGCGGGTCTCGGCGCGCGGGGTCCAGCCAGAGCCCCCAGCCCCGCGGTGCCGCAGTGCGCGTCAGCTCGTAGGTCGAGGCGAAGCTCTCCGCGGTGCTGTGCAAGACCTTCGCCTCGGGGAAGGGAAGCAGGTTGATGGTCGCCGCCGCCGCAGTGTTCTCATCTGCCTCCACCCCCGTGACGAAGAGGCCCAGCGACGCGGCTGCGAGCGCATCCGCGCCGAGGCCGCAACCCAGGTCCACAACTCGGTCAAGCCCCGCCGCGCGGAATCGCTGGGCATGGCGGGCCGCCACCGGCAGTCGGGTCGACTGCTGCAGACCCTCGTGGGTGAAGAGCATGCGATCTGCAAAGTCCCCGAACTTCGCTCTCGCCTCGGCGCGAAGTCGGGACTGGGTCAGTGCGGCCGCCACTCGCTCGGCAGGGTGGCCCTCCCGTCGGAGCTTCTCATTCAGGCCGAACGAGGCGGAGGGGTCGTAGGGCGGAAGTGTATTGACCAGCTCCCACCCCTCGGGGGTGAGCACCGGTGTCAGCGAATCGGGAGAGGAGGACATCGCCTTCTACGGTACCGCCCCGTGCTCGTCACACTGCCGTCATCAGTTGCACAGAATAGGTTAACTATGTAGGTTCTATTTAGCTTAGGGGCCGCTAAGTAGTTACTCCCGTCATCATCGGGCCCACGGCTCGATCACCCGCATCGTGAAAGGCACACCTATGCCCATCTCTGCATTGACCGCCCAGCCAAGCTCGACCCTGCGCTCCAGAGGTCTCAGTGCGCTCTCCGTGGGTGCCATCGCCGCTCTTGCGCTGACCGCCTGTGCCGGCGACGATGCCGACGCCGCAGACGCCGAGCAGGTCAGCAGCGACACCCAGGCTGAGGAGACTGCCGAAGGGACGGCCGAGGAGTCCACCGATGAGGGCACGGGGTCCGGGACGGTGACGATCGAGGATGATCACGGCACCCACGAGGTCTCCACCGATCCGCAGAGCGTGATCGTCACCGACAACCGCTCCTTCCGCACCCTCGAGGCCTTCGGGGTGCAGCCAAGCGCAGCCCCACTGGGCCTCATGGATGCACAGACCCACAGCTATGCCGAAGATGAGTCCATCCTCGATCTCGGGATGCACCGAGAGCCCAATCTCGAGAACGTCGTGGCCGCCGAGCCCGACCTGATCATCAACGGACAGCGGTTCCAGCAGTACTACCAGGACCTCGCCGAGCTCGCACCCGAAGCCACCATCCTTGAATTCGAGCCTCAGGAAGACGCTGACCTGGTCGAAGAGCTGGTCCGCAAGACCGAGTCACTCGGCAGCGTGTTCGCTGCAGAGGACACGGCTTCCGGGCTCGTCGAGGAGCTGGAGACCGAGGTGGCTCGCGTCCAAGAGGCCTACGACGGCGAATCGACGGTCATGGGCCTGCTGACCTCCGGCGGAGATATGAGCTATGTGGCACCCGGACCCAATGGTCGCGCCATCGGGCCGGTCTTCGACACCTTCGACCTCGTGCCCGCTCTGGAGCAGGAGGGCGAGGATGAGTCCCATGGCGATGACATCTCGGTGGAGGCCATCGCGACAGCGAACCCCGACTGGCTGCTGGTGATGGATCGTGATGCCCGCATCAGCCAGGAGGAAGAGGGCTATAGTCCGGCCGCAGAGATCGTCGAGGACTCCGAGGCGCTGCAGAACGTCACCGCCGTCCAGGAGGGCAACATCGTCTACCTGCCCGAGAACTTCTATCTCACCGAGGACATCCAGGCCTACACAGAATTCTTCCGCGACTTCGCAGATGCCCTCGAAGCGGCGGAATGAGAGAGATCACTGTCTTGCCAGTCAGTGAATAAGGGTCAGCGTCAGCCTCATCCGGGGGTGGACTTCGGGTGAGGCTGACGTCCCCTTATTAGGCGACACCAGTATTCGCTAATACACTCAGGTCCTCCTCGACTCTCTCAGTTCATCCAGGAGAGGCTCAGCCACCAGATCGTGCACACGTCACCGGAAGCTCAGATGTCAGACCACTCCTCCATCACCCTGGGCAGCCCCCCGGACGACGCCGTCGCTGGCCCCGCGGTGGCCCGGCGCAGCCAGCGAAGTCAGCGGCTCTTCACCCCCGCACTTCTGGTCGGGCTCCTCATCACCTGTGGGCTTCTGCTGCTCTCACTCGGCACAGGCCAGTACGAGGTGTTCAGCGAGGACGGCTTCTGGATGTTCGGCATCACCCGCGTCCCGCGGACGATTGCGCTGGTCCTGGCCGGTGCGTCGATGGCGATGTGTGGACTCATCATGCAGCTGCTCACGCAGAACCGCTTCGTCGAGCCCACCACCACCGGCACCACGGAGTGGGCCGGCCTCGGACTGATCCTGGTGCTGTGGCTCTTCCCCGGTGCCTCCATGCTGGCGCGGATGTCCGGCGCCGTGACGATGGCGTTCATCGGCACTGTGGTCTTCTTCTTGTTTCTCCAGCGCGTGACGCTGAAGTCCTCGCTCATCGTCCCCATCATCGGCATCATGCTCGGTGCCGTGGTCAGCTCGTTCACCACCTACATCGCACTGATGACCGATCATCTCCAGACCCTGGGCATCTGGTTCGCCGGGTCCTTCACCCGGGTGGTCGAGGGCCGATACGAGCTGATGTGGCTGGTGCTGGTGGTCACCGTCCTGGTGTTCGTCACCGCCGATCAGTTCACTGTGGCGGGGCTGGGGCGGGATATGGCCACCAATGTGGGGCTGAACTACACGGCCGTGCTCTTCATGGGCACCGCCATGGTCGCCGTGGCCACCGGCGTCACCGCCACCGTGGTGGGGGTGTTGCCCTTCCTCGGGCTGATCGTTCCCAACGTGGTCTCCCTCTTCCGCGGTGATGACCTGCGCAGCAACCTGCCGTGGGTCTGCCTGGCAGGCATCGCCACGGTCACCGTCTGCGATCTGATCGGACGCACCATCCGCGCTCCCTTCGAGATCCCCGTCGGACTGGTGCTCGGTGTGGTCGGGGCCGTGGTGTTCGTCGGACTGCTGCTGCGCCAGCGCAAGTCAGGAGGGTTTGTCACATGACGACGCAGCTCGACCGCGAACGAGGACAGGACCCCCGCAGGGCAGGATCTCCCGAAGCTGTCAGCGGGCGCGGACGCGGATGGGCGCCCGCGGAGCACGCAGCTCGACCGCCAGGAGTCCGCGCCCGCCGCTCCGGGGCGATCACCAGCCGCCGGCATGGTCTGCGCTACGTCGCGGTGATGGCGCTGCTGGGGGGTCTCTCGCTGTTCTTCACGCTGGGGATCCTCGGCTACGGCAACCCGATGCCGTTCGGCTCCTCCGGCTACTGGCTGATCGCTCAGATGCGCATCAAGACCCTGCTGATCATCGGCGTCGTCGCCTTCTGCCAGGCGATGGCCACGGTGGCCTTCCAGACCGCCACGAACAACCGGATCATAACCCCATCGATCATGGGCTTCGAATCGCTCTACATCGCGATCCAGACAGGCGCCGTGTTCTTCTTCGGCATTGCCGGAGTCACCATGCTCACCGGCCTGCCGCAGTTCCTGATGCAGGCCGCCGCGATGGTCCTCTTCGCGACGATCCTCTACTCCTGGCTGCTCAGTGGGAAGTTCTCCAACATCCACATCATGCTGCTCGTGGGCGTGGTGATCGGCGGAGGCCTCGGTTCGCTGTCCACGTTCATGCAGCGAGTCCTCACCCCGAGTGAGTTCGACGTGCTCACCGCGCGGCTCTTCGGCAACATCGGAAACGGACGCGCCGAGTACCTTCCCTACGCGATCCCTATCGCGCTGCTCGCCGGGGGAGTGCTGTGGTGGAGGGCGCGCAGACTCAACGTGGTCGCGCTGGGGCGCAACACTGCTGACAATCTGGGAGTGAACCACAAGCGCGAGGTGATGTTCATCCTGCTGCTGGTCTCGGTGCTGATGGCGATGAGCACCTCGCTGGTCGGGCCGATGACCTTCCTGGGATTCCTCGTGGCCACGCTGGCTTATCAGTTCGCAGACACCTACTCCCACCGGATGTTGTTCCCCATGGCGATGCTCATCGGCTACACCGTGCTGGCCGGCGCGTTTTTCATCATGCGCCATGTCTTCTATGCCGAGGGTGCGGTGACGCTGATCATCGAGCTCCTCGGCGGAATCGTCTTCCTGATAGTCCTGATGCGAAAGGGTCGCCTGTGATCAGCCTGACCGAGGTCACCAAGAACTACGGCTCCAAGGGGTCAGCCGACTCCGTGCAGATCGGACCGATGACCGTGGAGATCGCCGCCGGAGGCATCACCGCGCTGGTCGGCCCCAACGGAGCGGGGAAATCGACGATCCTCACCATGATCGGGCGGCTGCTCGGTGTGGACTCCGGCCGGATCGAGGTTGCCGGGCACGACGTCGTGAACTCTCCCTCTAAGACCATCGCGAAGATCCTCTCGATCCTCCGCCAGGAGAACCACTTCGTCACTCGGCTCACCGTGCGCCAGCTCGTGGGCTTCGGCCGCTTTCCGCATTCCAAGGGGCGGCTCACTGCCGAAGATGAACGGCACATCTCTGAGGCGATCGACTTCTTGGACCTCGCCGAGCTGGAGAACCGCTATCTCGACCAGCTTTCCGGCGGGCAGCGGCAGCGCGCCTACGTGGCGATGGTTCTGGCGCAGAACACCGACTACGTGCTGCTGGACGAGCCGCTGAACAATCTGGACATGCAGCATGCGGTCCAGATGATGCAGCAGCTGCGCCGGGCGGCCGATGAGCTGGGCCGCACCGTGTTGATCGTGCTGCATGACATCAACTTCGCCGCACACTACTCGGATCAGATCCTCGCCATGAAAGACGGAGTGGTCGCAGAACACGGACCGCCCGAGCAGATCATGCGCGACGCGGTGCTCTCCCGGGTCTTCAACACCGAGGTCACGGTCATCGACGGACCGCACGGACCGCTGGCGGTGTACTACTGACAGCTCTTGGTGATCTCGGCTCCCCTATGCTGGGAGAGCAACCAGACCCTTATGAAGCCACTGACGCTTGCTGCAGAGCGGTTTCTCTGACTGCTCAAAAGGAAAGCAGTAACTACATGAGGCATCGACAAAGCCTTACTGCTGTGTGCTTGGCAATTTCGGCAGTTCTTCATTTTGGTGTGTTTGCCATTGCGTGGGACGTACTCGGCGTCTTTGGCAATGTGATGCCGCCGGCGCTCAGCTACACCGTCATGGGTATGTCCCTGGCCGCGCTCCTCGCGACGGCATGGGTTTCGATGCCTCGAGTGCTGAGGAACTCACTACGCCTCACAAATCTGATCATGGGTCTCACCGCCACCTCTACCACTGTGCTGGGAGAGTTTTCCCTGCGCAGCGGGGTCGACGGAAACTACGGGGCCGCTCTGGTGGCGGTCATGGGGATATCGCTGCACCTGCTGCTCTCAGCGTCTCTGGCTGCCCAGAGTGTTCTGCGCATGGCAGGTGGACTAGAACGATCCGGCACGTGAAGACGCTCTGACCCTCCGGCGCTGCGATGACGCACAGGACCTCGGCGCTCGCGGGCATCCGTGATGCAGCGCGTCAAGGGTCCCGGCCCACCTCGAGTCTCAGCTGCTGAGACGCCATCGGCAGAACTTCAATGCCAGCACCGCGCGGACCTAGTATCTTCCCCTGCGCCGCTTCGGCGCCTGAAACCATTCGTTCCTCTTGTGGAGATGCCCCCTCATGCCTGCCTCTGTTGAGCCTTCTGCGCCCGAGACCTCGTCTCAGCCCCACGCTGCCGTGGACGAGTCGCACAGCAACATCCCGCGCCACCGGATCATCCTGGCCTCGCTCATCGGGACCACGATCGAGTTCTACGACTTCTACATCTACGCCACCGCGGCGGTGTCGATCTTCCCGCTGCTCTTCTTCTACGGCGACGAGGGTTCGGCGCTGCTGGCCTCCATGGCCACCTTCGGTGCCGCCTTTGTGGCGCGCCCGCTGGGTGCCATCATCTTCGGCCATTACGGCGACAAGGTCGGCCGCAAGGCGACCCTCGTCGGCGCGCTGCTGACCATGGGCATCGCCACCTTCCTGATCGGGCTGCTGCCCACCTACCAGCAGATCGGCCTCTGGGCTCCGGCATTGCTGACGATCCTGCGCTTCAGCCAGGGCCTGGGCCTCGGCGGCGAATGGTCCGGCGCGGCGCTGCTCGCCTCCGAGACCGCCCGTCCGGGCAAGCGCGCACAGGCGGCCATGTGGCCCCAGCTGGGCGCCCCGTTCGGCTTCATCCTGGCCAACGGACTCTTCCTGGTGCTCGCCACCGCCTTCTCCTACGACTCCACAGCCAGCGACCTCACCGACCCGTTCCTGGTCTGGGGCTGGCGCCTGCCGTTCCTGCTCTCGGTGATCATGGTCGGCGTCGGACTCTATGTCCGGCTGCGCATCGAGGAGACCCCCGTCTTCGCCAAGGCGATGGCCAGCAATGAACGCGTCAAGGCGCCGATCGGCGAGGTCTTCCGCCGCAACTGGTGGGAGATCATCCTGGGCACGTTCATCATGCTCGCCACCTACGGCCTGTTCTACCTGATGACCACCTGGGTCCTCTCCTACGCCATCGGCTCGGGTGAGACCGGGGGTCTCGGCTACGGCTATCAGGACTTCCTGGTGCTGCAGCTCATCGCCATCGTGTTCTTCGCGATCTTCGTCCCCGTCGCCGGCAAACTTGCCGACAAGTTCGGGCGCCGCCCGATGCTGATCGTGGTCACCGTGGCGATCATGCTCTTCGGGCTGAGCTTCGGATTCTGGCTCTCCGCCGATTCCATGGGGACCGGAGACGACTTGAACGTCTGGCAGATGCTGATCTTCCTGGCCGTGGGCATGACGCTCATGGGGCTGACCTTCGGCCCGATGTCCGCAGTGCTGCCGGAGCTGTTCCCCACCAACACCCGCTACACCGGGTCCGGAGTCGCCTACAACGCGGCCTCCATCCTGGGTGCGGCGCTGACGCCGTTCGTGGCGGCCTGGCTGGTGCAGAACTACGGCGTCGCCGCCGTCGGCCTCTACCTCGCGGGACTCGGTGCGCTGACCGTGATCGCACTGGTGCTGGCCCCGGAGACCTCGAAGAAGTCGCTCTACACGCAGGCCTCCGCGGACTGAACTACGCCTGTGCACTGAACTACGCCTGTGCACTGAGGGGCGGCTCCCATTCGGGGCCGCCCCTCAGTCGACTCATCAGCAGTTGCAGCCGGCTCAGCAGCAGTCGGCTCGCTCAGCCGTCGACGACGGCGACCAGCTCGTCGAGGAACCGACCGAAGTCGGTGCCGCGGCGCAGCAGCCGCTGCAGCGATTCGCGCTCGCTGAGCACCTCGACGAGCTGCTCGAAGATGGTCTGGAACGCGTCGCGCTCCGATTCGGAGAACGCCGCCAGGGCCACCACCTGGATGCGGCCCTCGCCCCAGCGGATGGACCCCTCGGCGATCCCGATCGAGAGTGCAGTCCTCCGCGCGGTCATGCTCAACGCATGCGGCACAGCCAGCGACTCGGTGAACGCCGTGGAGGAGAGCCGCTCCCGTTCGATGGTGCCGAGCACGTAGTCCTCGTCGATGATGTCGCGGGCGATCAGCGGTGCGCTGAGCTGGCGGATGGCATCTTCCTCATCCCTGGCCCGCAGTGGCCGGATGAAGGCTTCCGGGCTCAGGTAGCGCTCGAGCTCTCCTCGCAGCCGGGTCAGTCGCCGGGCGCGACGGCGCTTCGAGGCAACGGCGGCGATGCGCTGAATATCGGCCTCGGTGACGAAGGGCGCGAGCTGCACTGTGCGCTCATCGGGGACCGGGGGCTCGATGGTGGTGAGCACCAGATCGGTGGTCATCGCTGACCAGTCCGGATCCACCCGGGTCTCCACGGCGGTGACCTCGATGCCCGGACCGAGTGACTCATCGAGCCGCGAGCGCAGCAGGTCATGAAGCTCGTAGTACCCCGGGCAGACGATGGTCGCGGTCAGAGCCGTCTCCGCCCGACGGCTGCGTTCCAGCCGGCCGCCCACGTGCATCGCGATATAGGCGATCTCGTCCTCGCGGATGCTCACCTTGAGCTGCTCCGCGATGTCACTGGCGATGGAGACCGCCACCTGAAAGATCATCGGGTACGTCGCCTTCAGCGACTTGGTCAGCGGGTTGCGAGACCAGGCCTGCTCCCGCGCCCGGTGGACCAGGTTCTGCACATGAAGGCTCAGCCGGCGGATGAAGTCACTGTGCGCGATGTCCACCAGGTATTCTTCGGCGGCATGTCCGACGGCGCGGATCACCGCCCGCTCCACCTCGGCGTCCAGCGGCACCTCCGTGCCGGCGCTGCCGTCGGAGGCGACCACCCGGGTGAGCACCAGGGATGCCAGATGCTGCAGGTCCCCCTGACCCAACGAGACCCCGAAGTGCTCCGTGGAGAGCGTCCCGATCATTCCTGCCAGTCGCTGCTGCTGCGCGCTCGGCTCTAGGTGGGTGCCCTCCAGCGGATGCCCATGACTGACCCGATCGGCGGCGATGGCCACATGCAGGACCACGTCGGTGGAGGCGAACTCATTGACGTAATAGCCCTGTTCCGCCAGCTGCGCGGCGAGGGCGCGTTTGAAGGGGCCGAAGGACTCAGCTTCCAGGGAGCCGAGGCCAGCGGCGCGGCGCAGGCCCTCGCCGTCGAAGGATCCGCGCTCCATCTCCTCGTGGGCAAGCTTGGAGACCAGCCGCCGTTGAGCCAGCTCGTCTCCGGCGAGCAGCGCTCGGGATCCCGAGCGCTGCACCGTGACACCGGTACCCGAGATCAGCTCACGCACCCGGAGAAGGTCGGCGTCCACGGTGGCCTCGGAGACATAGAGCCGCTCCGCCGTCCGGCGCAGGTCCACGCCATTGCGCGCCTCCAGCAGCTCATGCACGAGTCCGTGCAGCCGGTCCCGCGTGGAGGTGCGCGCCGATTCGCTGCGCAGCGCCGCCAACGCCGCGCGATCGGCGCGGTAGCCCAGGGGCCCGGATTCGATGGCATGCGGGGCCGGTTCGGCCCGGGCATTGATCTGGGCGATATAGGAGCGAACGCTGCGCGGAGTGACCCCGAGGAGATCTGCAAGCGAACCGGCGGTGATCCAGCCTGGCTCGCGCAGAAGCAGCTGGACCAGCTGCTCCTGACGCTTGCTCATCCTGTCCACGCTCAAACCTTACCGGGCTGCCCGCTTCTGGCAGGGCGTTTTTCCTCCCCGCCGGAAAGAACTCTCAGTCCCACACCGGTGCGGTGTGCCGTGAATCACTGCACAATCGAGGAGGAAGGAGTTCGAGATCAATGGAGATCCTGGTGGTTTGTGGTGCTGGCGCGTCCAGCACCTTCGTGGCGCAGCGCGTGCAGCAGGCGATGCGCCGCAACGGCGTGCCCTATGTGGTGCGCGCTGGCAATCAGACCTCGTTGCTGCATGATCTCGACTCCGCGGACATGATCCTCCTGGGCCCACCGCTGGCGGGCTCGCTCGAGGACATCCGTGGCCTCACTGCGCCGGCCGGCACAGTGGTGGAGCTTCTTCCCGCTGACATCTATTCAGACCTTCAGGGCACCAGTGCGCTTGCACTGATCCTGGAGGCATTTCCTATGCCCGATGCGGCGGCCGCCGCCTCAACTCGAAAGGGACTCTCATGAGCTCTACTCGCACCGTCACCGTCGCCTCCTCCCAGGGCCTGCATGCCCGCCCAGCCAAGCTCTTCGTGGAGGCCGCCCAGTCCGCCGGTGCTGAGGTGACGATCGCCAAGGGTGAGAAGTCGGTCAACGCCGCCAGCATCCTCGGTGTGCTCTCCCTCGGTGTGGAGAAGGGCGACGAGGTCGTGCTCACGGCCGAGGGCGAGAACGAGGAGCAGACCCTGGATAGCCTGGAGACCTTCCTGAAGACCGACCACGACGAGGCCTCCTGATGTCCGAACTCTCCGGCATCGGGGTCGGTAGGGGCATCGCCATCGGACCGGTGGCCCGAATGTCTCCGCCGCCGCCCGCGCCTGAGGACCAATCCTCGGAGCTGAGCCTCGAGGACGAGACCCAGCGTGTCAAGGAAGCCGTGGCCGCCGTTGCGGCGGAGCTCGACGAGCGCGGGCGCGCCGTTGGCGGCACTGCCAAGGATGTGCTGGAGGCCCAGGCCATGATGGCCCAGGACCCCACGCTGGAAGAATCCGTGCAGACGCGACTCAAGGCCGGCAAGACCGGAGAATTCGCGGTCCACGCAGCGTTTGCCGAGTTCCGCGAGACGCTGGAGCAGCTCGGAGGATACCTGGGGGAGCGCGCCTCAGACCTCTCCGACGTGGCCCAGCGTGTCATCGCCAGCCTGCGCGGACTGCCCGCCCCGGGAGTCCCGGACCCCGGGCATCCCTTCGTCCTGGTTGCGGAGGACCTCGCGCCGGCCGACACCGCGCTGCTGGACCTGGAGAAGGTCCAGGCCCTGATCACCATCCAGGGCGGGCCGACCTCACACACGGCGATACTCGCCCGCGAGAAGTCCATCACCGCGATCGTCGGCGTGGCCGAGGCGTCCGAGCTCACCGAGGGTGAGCAGGTCATCGTCGATGCTGTGGCGGGGACCGTGTTCACCCACCCCACCGCGGCACAGGTCAGCGACGCCGAAGTCCGCCGGGCCGCTCGCGACGCCGAGGCCGCCGCTCCGCTGACCCCTGGGGCGCTCGCCGACGGCACCTCCGTGCCGCTGCTGGCGAACCTCGGATCGTTCAAGAGCGCGAACAAGGCCGTGGCGCTCGGCGCGGAAGGAGTGGGCCTGTTCCGGACCGAGTTCCTCTTCCTCAGCGCCGACGAAGCTCCCTCCGTGGACGAGCAGCGGGAGGCCTACCAGAAGGTCCTTGAAGCGTTTCCGGGTCAGAAGGTGGTGGTGCGCGCGTTGGACGCGGGTGCCGACAAGCCGCTGAGCTTCCTCAATGACCAGCCCGAGGAGAACCCCGCGCTGGGCCTGCGCGGGCTGCGCGCGCTGATGGCCAATGAGGCGATCCTCAAGGATCAGCTCACGGCACTGGCGCAGGCACAGGAGAACACCGAGGCAGACCTGTGGGTCATGGCCCCGATGGTCTCCACTGTGGAAGAGGCCGAGGAGTTCACCGCCCTGGCCAAGGAGCACGGGCTGGCCACCGCCGGAGTCATGGTGGAGGTTCCCTCCATCGCACTGATGGCTGATGAGCTGATGTCGCGCACCGACTTCGCCTCCATCGGCACCAATGACCTCACCCAGTACACGATGGCCGCAGACCGCATGCTGGGCTCGGTGGCCTCCCTTCAGGACCCCTGGCACCCCGCCGTGCTGCGACTGATCCGTCAGGTCGGCGCAGCAGGCATCACCTCCGGCAAGCCGGTCGGCGTCTGCGGCGAGGCGGCGGCGGATCCGCTGCTCGCCGTCGTCCTGGTCGGACTCGGCGTGAACACGCTGTCCATGTCTCCCGCCGCGCTCGCAGATGTGCGCGCGGAGCTGAAGCTGCACACCTTCGATGAGGCCAAGAGCATCGCCGAAGCCGCGCTGACCGCCGCCACTGCGGCGCAGGCGCGCGCATCAGCGCTCAAGGCCGCACAACAATCCTGAATCACCACCTTTGACGTACCCACAGGGGGTCGTCTCCTCAATACAAGAAAGAGGCTCCGCTATGACGACGGTGTCATCTGAGACGAGGGAGAAGGGCGGCGCACGAGTTGCCGTCCAGAAATTCGGCTCATTCCTCTCGGGCATGATCATGCCCAACATCCCCGCGCTGATCGCCTGGGGCATCATCACCGCTCTGTTCATCGACGTCGGCTTCCTGCCGAATGAGGCTCTTGCCTCCATCGTCGGCCCGATGATCCACTACCTGCTGCCGATCCTGATCGCCATGCAGGGCGGCAAGATGATCTACGAGACCCGCGGCGCCGTCGTCGGTGCGATCGCCACCATGGGTGTCATCGCCGGCTCCGACTGGCTCGTGGCGCAGTTCAACGCCGGTCTGGAAGAGGGCGCTGATCAGCTGCCTGAGGTCCACATGTTCATCGGTGCGATGATCATGGGCCCGCTCGGCGCCTACGTCATCAAGTGGTTGGACAGCCTGTGGGAGGGCAAGATCAAGTCCGGCTTCGAGATGCTGGTCAACATGTTCTCCGCCGGCATCGGCGGATTCCTGCTCGCCATTGCAGGCTTCTACTGGGTCGCACCGGTGATCAACGCGATCATGGATGTGATGGGCACGGCCGTGCGCTGGCTCATCGACACCAACCTGCTGCCGCTGACCTCCATCATCATCGAACCGGCCAAGGTGTTCTTCCTCAACAACGCCATCAACCACGGCGTGCTGACGCCGCTGGGCGTGGCCGACGCGGCAGAGAACGGCAAGTCCATCCTCTTCCTGCTCGAGGCGAACCCCGGTCCGGGCCTCGGTGTCCTGCTGGCGTTCACCTTCTTCGGTGTGGGCGCTGCCAAGGCCACCGCCCCCGGCGCGATCCTCATCCAGTTCCTCGGTGGCATCCACGAGGTCTACTTCCCCTACGTGCTGATGAAGCCAGCGCTGCTGCTGGCAGTGATCGCCGGTGGCGCCACCGGCGTGGGCACGAATATGGTCTTCGACGCTGGACTGAGGGCCCCGGCGGCACCAGGGTCGATCTTCGCGGTCATCGCACAGACGGCCTCGGATTCGTACCTGGGCGTCATCCTTTCCGTGATCCTCTCGGCAGGCGTGACCTTCGCCGTGGCCACGGTGATCCTGCTCTCCAGCCGCAAGCGCGACCTGGCGGCAAACGAGGACAGCTTCTCCGCGGCCGTGGCCAAGACCGAGGCGAACAAAGGCAAGTCCTCCTCGCACCTGGCGAACCTGTCGTCCGCCACGCAGGTCCCGGCGCAGAAGATCAGCAACATCATCTTCGCCTGCGACGCCGGCATGGGTTCCTCCGCCATGGGGGCCTCGGTGCTGCGCAAGAAGATCAAGAATGCGGGCATCGACGGCGTCACCGTGACCAACAAGGCCATCGCCTCGCTTCCGGGTGACGCCGACCTGGTCATCACCCAGCAGCAGCTCACCGATCGCGCCAAGGCCAAAGAGCCCCAGGCAGTGCACGTCTCGGTGGACAGCTTCATGAACGCCCCAGAGTACGACGACGTCGTGGCGATGGTGCGCGAGAGTGAAGAGCAGCAGGGCCGTTCTTCGAACGGATCTGGTTCCAACGGTGCAGCAGACTCTGATCCGGCTGCGGCCGGCGGAGTGGCCACGGACACCCGAGTCCGCAGCGACTCGCAGATCCTCACACTGGCTCAGGTGCGAATCCACTCCGGCTCTGCCTCCCAGGACGAGGCACTCGGCGAGGCCGCTGAGATCCTCGGCTCCGCAGGAGCGGTCACTGAGGACTACCTCGCTGCCATGAAGGACCGCGAGGCCACGGTCTCCACCTACATGGGCAATGAGCTGGCCATCCCGCACGGCACCAATGACGCGAAGTCGGCCGTCAAGGCCTCGGCGCTCTCGGTCACCCGATACGACGGCGGCGTGGACTGGTCCGGTGAGAAGGTCACCTTCGTGGTCGGCATCGCCGGTGTCGGAGACGAGCACCTGGAGATCCTCTCGAAGATCGCTGAGCTCTTCGCCGACGAGTCCGAGGTGACTCGTCTCAAGCAGGCTTCCTCCGAGGAAGAGCTGCTGAAGCTGCTCTCGGCCGTCAACAAGGGCTGAGCTGCGGCTCTGTAGAAGTACATGACAGTGGAGGGGGTGCGTCACTGCCGGGGTACCCGGCGGCGCACCTCCTCCACTGTTTCGCATCCTTTTTCTCGAGCACCTATTTCTGGGAGTCACTATGAAGGCAGTCCATTTCGGCGCTGGCAATATCGGTCGCGGTTTCGTCGGAACCCTGCTGCATGAGGGCGGCTACGACCTCGTCTTCTCCGACGTCGCGGCACCTCTGGTGGATGCGCTTTCCGCAGCGGAGAGCTACACCGTCCATGAGGTCGGCGACGGCGGCAAGGATCGGGTGGTCAGCAACTTCAGTGCCATCAACAGCGCCGAGGATCCTGCGGCGGTGGCTGAGGAGATCTCCTCAGCCGACGTGGTGACCACGGCCGTGGGTCCCACCATCTTGAAGTTCATCGCCCCGCACATCGTGGCCGGGCTGCGGCTGCGCCCCGATCAGTCAGCTCCGCTGCAGGTGATGGCGTGTGAGAACGCATTGGGCGCCACCGATACCCTGCGCGGGCATATGGAAGAGCTGGCCGGTGATCAGTGGCCGGTGCTCGCCGCCCGCGCGGTCTTCGCGAATACCGCGGTGGACCGGATCGTCCCCGGGCAGCCCGAGGGCGCCGGAGTCGATGTGACCGTGGAGCCCTTCTACGAGTGGGCGATCGAGTCCGGTCCCTTCGCGGGGGAGCGGCCCAACATCCCGGGCGCGCACTTCGTCGAGGACCTGGGGCCCTTCATCGAGCGCAAGCTCTTCACCGTGAACACCGGACACGCCACAGCCGCCTACCTGGGCGCAGCCGCGGGCAAGCAGAAGATCGCCGAGGCCCTCTCCGACGACGCCGTGTTCGCCGGGGTCAGCGCCACGCTGGAGGAGACCTCGGCGCTGCTCGTGGACAAGCATGGTTTCGAGGTCGAGGATATGGCCGCCTACCGCCGGACCATCCTCGATCGGTTCCGCAACCCGGAGCTTCCCGACACGGTCCAGCGGGTGGGGCGTCAGCCGCTGCGCAAGCTCTCCCGCCATGAACGGCTCATCGGGCCGGCCATCGAGGCCGCCGAGCGCGGTCTCAGTGTGGAGGCCCTGCTCTCCACGGTCGAGGCAGCGCTGGCGTTCACCTCCGAGGAGGATGAGCAGACCCAGCAGATGCAGGAGATGCTGCGCGAGCTCGACGCTGCGGCGTTCACCACCGAGGTGACCGGACTCCAGCCGGGCGACCCGCTCTTTGACCGGGTGCAGCAGATCGTCGCAGGCCGGCAGGGTTAGGCGCGTCCCGCACCTGCCGTGCGCTGCCACCCGCCGCGTTGGCCAGGCCCGCTGGGTTGGGCCGGACCCGCCGCGCGCCGGTCAGTCGACGATGCTCGCCACGACCTCGCCGGCGCTGACTGTGGAGCCCGCCTTCGCCTTCAGCCCTTTGAGCCGTCCGGACTTATGCGCAGCGATGGGCTGCTCCATCTTCATCGCCTCCAGCACCAGGATCAGATCCCCCTCGGAGACCTTGGCCCCGTCCTTGGCAGCCACCTTCACGATGGTGCCCTGCATCGGCGAGGTCAGATCATTGCCTGAGACAGCTGCCGCCCCGGTGCTGCGCGCCTTGCGTCGCTTGGTGGCCCCGGCAGGTTTGCCGCCGAGCTTCCCGGCCGCCAGGGCCGCAGGAAGGTTCACCGTGACGCGCTTGCCGTTGACCTCGAGCACCACGGATTCGCGGGCACCGGTCTGCTCATGCGGCGGATGAGCCATCAGCGCGTTATAGGGCTCGATCGTGTTGTGGAACTCAGTCTCGATCCAGCGGGTGTGCACCCCGAAGGTCTCCGCCGGAGCTGACCGACGTCGACCCAAGCGGTCCAGAACCGGGGCATTCGCGCCGGCGGGCGTGGGTGCGCTCGTCTGCGAGCCTCCAGCGAGTTCAGGGGCGAAGGCTTCGTCCTCGAGCACGGCGCGGTGGAAGGGCAGGACCGTGGGCATGCCCTCGATCTTCATCTCCTTCAGCGCCCGCCGTGACCGTCGCAGCGCCTGCTCACGCGTGGCACCGGTGACGATGACCTTGGCGATCATCGAGTCGAAGGCTCCGGAGATGGTCTCTCCGGCTCGGACACCGGAGTCCACGCGGACCCCCGGGCCGGTGGGCAGGTCGAAGGTCTCCAGGGTCCCGGGTGCGGGCATGAAGTTTCGGCCCGGGTCCTCGCCATTGATGCGGAACTCGATGCTGTGCCCGCGGATCTCGGGATCCTCATAGCCCAGCCGCTCGCCGCGGGCGATCCGGAACTGCTCACGGACCAGGTCGATGCCGGTGACCTCCTCGGAGACCGGGTGCTCCACCTGGAGTCGGGTGTTGACCTCCAAGAAGCTGATCGTGCCGTCCTGGCCGATGAGGAACTCACAGGTGCCCGCACCGACATAACCGGCCTCGCGCAGGATCGCCTTGGAGGAGCGGTAGAGCTGTCGGGTCTGCGCCTTGCTCAGGAACGGCGCGGGCGCCTCCTCGACCAGCTTCTGGTTGCGCCGCTGCAGCGAGCAGTCGCGGGTGGAGACGACGACGACGTTGCCGTGCTCATCGGCGAGGCACTGGGTCTCCACATGGCGTGGGGAGTCCAGGAAACGTTCGATGAAGCACTCGCCCCGGCCGAAGGCAGAGACGGCCTCGCGCACCGCAGACTCGAAGAGCTCCGCGATCTCATCGTGTTCCCGCACGACCTTGATGCCGCGGCCCCCGCCGCCGTAGGCGGCCTTGATGGCCAGCGGCAGTCCCTGCTTCTCGGCGAAGCGCATGACCTCCTTGGCGTCCTTGACCGGCTCCTTGGTCCCGGGTGCCAGCGGCGCGCCGACCTTCTCGGCGATCTGCCGCGCCGAGACCTTGTCGCCAAGGGTCTCAATCGCCTTGGGTGAGGGTCCGATCCAGGTCAGCCCGGCGCCGATCACGGCCTGGGCGAACTCGGCGTTCTCAGAGAGGAATCCATATCCGGGGTGGATCGCGTCGGCGCCGGTGGCCCGGGCCGCGGCGAGGATCTTCGGGATGCTCAGGTAGCTCTCCGCCGCGGTCGCACCGCCGAGTGCATAGGCCTCGTCGGCCATGTGCACGTGCACCGCCTCGCGGTCGGGGTCGGCGTACACCGCGACGGCGGCGAGCCCCTCGTCCTGGGCGGCGCGGATCACTCGCACGGCGATCTCGCCGCGGTTGGCGATCAGGACCTTGGTGAAGTCGGTCATGGTTCCTCTCTCTGCTTTCGCTGACCCCCACCGCAGTGGGTTCGCAGGAGCGGTCTGTACCGCCCCTGAGGAGTCTCAGTGGTGTGCCGCCGGTGACGGCATGGACCAGAAGTCGGTGATGGAGTGGCCGAGCTCGGTGAGCATCGAGCGCAGCGCCGCGGGGGAGACGCCGATGACGGAGAGGTGGTCCCCCTCCACCTTCTCCACGAAGGCCGAGCCGCGACCATCGATGGTGAAGGCTCCGGCGCATTGCAGCGGCTCCCCGGACTCGGCGTAGAGCTGGATCTCGGCGTCGGTGGGCTCGCCGAAGCTGACCTTCGTGGAGACGGTCCGCTGGGCCCGGGCTCCGGTGCCGGCGTCGATCAGGGTGTGGCCGGTGTGCAGGACTCCGGTGCGACCGCGCATGAGCTTCCAGCGCTGGACGGCGACGTCGACCTCATAGGGCTTGCCGTAGCTGATGCCGTCGAGTTCAAAGACCGAGTCACAGCCGAGCACCACCGTGGTGCTGGCGGTCGAGCCCGCGTGCAGTCCCGGCAGATCGACGACGGCGGCCGCCTTCAGGTCTGCCAAGAGCTGCGCCTCGGCAGCCGAGCTCAGCGCCTGGCCCTGATCCTGCTGCTGGGCGGCTGTCACCGCGGCGGGTTCATCGACGTAGGAGACGCGCACGGTGAAGCCGATGTCCGCCTGGGAGAGGATGCGGGCGCGGCTGGTGGAGGCTGATCCGAGGATGAGTCGTGTCATCGCAGTCCCGCCGCATGCTTCCAGGAATCGGGGCCGGGCCTGCCCCACAGGCCGAGCCGACGTCGTCGCTGCAGCGTGCGGTCGGTGGGTCCGGCGCTGCCGGCGCCGTTGTCCGATTCATCGGCCGCGGCGGCGAGGGTGCCCAGTACCGCGGTCACCGCCGCCAGCTCCTCATCCGCCAGCGCGGCTCCGGACACGTCGAGATCCGCGGACGGCGCATCGGCCTGGTCCGCGTCCTCTGTCAGCTCTGTCTCCTCCAGCTGTGTCTCAATCAGGTCTGTCTCACCAGGTTCGACTGCTGCGTCTGACTCGTTCACGGTCACATCGGTCATGATCGGTTGCCCTCCTAGAGCGGAATGTTTCCGTGCTTCTTGGCGGGCAGCGCCTCACGCTTATGCTGCGTGGCACGCAGTGCGTGGGAGATCTGCCAGCGCGTCTCGGCCGGTTCGATCACCGCGTCGATGTAACCCAGCTCGGCCGCCTGATAGGGGTTCAGCAGTTCCGACTCATAGTCCTCGATCAGCGACTTCCGACGGCCCTCGACATCGCCTCCGGACTTCTCCACAGCCGCCAGGTCTCGGCGGTAGAGGATGTTGACCGCTCCCTGGGCTCCCATGACTCCGATCTGCGCCGTAGGCCAGGCGAGGTTCACATCGGCACCGAGCTTCTTGGAACCCATCACGATGTACGCTCCGCCGAAGGCCTTGCGTGTGATCACCGTGATCTTCGGGACCGTCGCCTCGGCGTAGGCGTAGAGCAGCTTGGCTCCGCGCCGGATGATCCCGTTGAACTCCTGATCGGTGCCGGGCAGGAAGCCTGGGACGTCCACCAGGGTGAGGATCGGGATGTTGAAGGCGTCGCAGAACCGCACGAACCGTGCGGCCTTCTCCGAGGCCGCGATGTCCAGGGTCCCGGCGAACTGGGTGGGCTGGTTGGCCACGACGCCCACTGAACGCCCTTCGACCCGGCCGAAGCCGATGGTCACGTTCGGCGCATAGAGGCTCTGCAGCTCCAGGAAATGTCCCTCATCGAGGATCTGCTCGATGACCGTGCGCATGTCATAGGGCGCCGAGGAGGAGTCGGGGATCAGCGCGTTCAGCGCCTCGTCCCCGGTCTCGATCTTGGGCCGGTCCTCATGGTCCTCGATCGGCGCCTCAGCCAGGTTGTTCAGCGGGAGGAACTCCAGGAGCTCCTTCGCGAACTCGATGGCGTCCTCCTCATCGGTGGCCATATAGGCCGCGGTGCCGGTGGTCGTGGAGTGCGAGCGGGCTCCACCGAGGGTCTCCATGTCGACATCTTCACCGGTGACAGATTTGATGACGTCCGGCCCGGTGATGAACATGTGGGAGGTCTTGTCCACCATGATCACGAAGTCCGTCAATGCGGGGGAGTAGGCGGCGCCTCCCGCGGAGGGGCCCATGATCAGCGTGATCTGCGGGACCACGCCGGAAGAGTGGACGTTGTTCCGGAAGATGTCAGCGAACATGGCCAGCGAGGAGACGCCCTCCTGGATGCGCGCGCCGCCGCCGTCGTTGATCCCGATCACCGGGCAGCCGTTGCGCGCCGCGAACTCCTGGACCTTGACGATCTTTTCGCCGTTGACCTTGGACAGTGAACCGCCGAAGACCGTGAAGTCCTGGGCGTAGACGGCGACGAGCCGCCCGTCGATGGTGCCGTAGCCGGAGACCAGCCCGTCGCCCAGCGGCTTCTTGGTCTCCATGCCGAAGGAGGTCGAGCGATGCACGGCCATGGCGTCGAGCTCCACGAAGGAGTCGTGATCCAGGAGCATGTCGATGCGCTCGCGGGCAGTGTTCTTGCCTCGACTGTGCTGCTTGGCCACGGCCTCCTCACCCGCAGGAGCGTGGGTCTTGTCGCGGCGACGGCGAAAGTCAGCCAGTTTGCCGGCGGTGGTGGTGAGATCTGACGTCATGGCTGCGCGGGGGCACCTTTCCGATCGCAGGCTGGAGGAAGTCCACAATTCAGCGGCCAGTCTATCCACGCCGATGGGCTCCTCAGCTGTGGACTCTCTACAAAATCCCAGGCAGGCGTTGCGTGCTCCGAGGATGATCGGTGCTTCCGTCCATGGTTACTCACCGGTAGGGTTGCTTTATGACCCAGTTCACAGCCTCTGACACAGAACCCTCTCCGGTCCAGGCACCTGCAGTGACGGCCGATCTGAACGGTCGGACCGCGCTGATCTCAGGAGGATCGCGCGGCATCGGGCACGCCATCGCCGTCGCCCTGGCCGCCCGAGGCGCCAATGTCGCGCTCCTGGCGAAGACGGACACACCGCATCCCAAGCTCGCCGGCACGGTGCACACTGCCGTGGAGGACATCCGCGCGGCGGGGGGACAGGGGCTCGCCGTCGTCGGGGACGTGCGTCGCGATGAAGACGTGAGCGCCGCCGTCGAACGCACCGTGGAGACTTTCGGTGGAATCGACATGCTGATCAACAACGCCTCGGCCATCGACCTCTCTCCCACCGAGGTGGTGGACATGAAGCGCTACGACCTGATGCATGACATCAATGTCCGCGGCACCTTCCTGCTCTCCAAGATGGCAGCGCCGCATCTGCGCACCAGTGCCGCGAAGCATCAGGCGGACGCCGCCGCTGGATCTGCCGGGGCCGACGCTGAGGGGATCGCGGCTGAGAGTCTCGGCGGCGCGGTCGGCTTCACCCCGCAGATCCTCACCCTCTCCCCGCCGCTGGCGCTGGGGGAGGCGGGGCTGGACCCGGTCTGGCTGGGACGCCACCTGGCCTACACGATGTCGAAGTACGGGATGTCGATGACCACGCTGGGTCTCGCCGAAGAGCTTGCCGCCGATGGGGTGGCCGTGAACTCGCTGTGGCCCGCCACCTATATCGACACCGCTGCCATCCGAAACCTGGCCGCGCTGGCCGGCGAGCAGGGCGAGACGATGATCCGCGGTGCCCGACGGGTGGACATCGTCGCCGATGCCGCAGTGGCCGTACTCTCGGGTCAGCTGATGACGATCCCCGAGGAGGGGTCTGCCCATCCGATCAGCGGGCAGTTCCTCACCGACGAACAGGTGCTGCGCCAGCTCGGCGTCACGGACTTCAGCGACTATGCGGTGGATCCGCAGAGCGAGCTCATTCCCGACGCCTTCCTGTGAGCCGGCCGGCCCCGACGGCTGACGCCGAGCGCGTGGCCTAGTCTGGGCCCATGACCACCACCCTGCCCCCGCTGGATGAGACGCTGCTGGGCGACAGGCTGCTGCGCACTGGGATCCTCGCCACGCTGGAACGGCTCGAGTCGGTGGGCTCCACCAATCAACACCTGCTCGACGCGCTCGCCGCCGAAGCGAGCGCCGATCCCGACAGCGGTCACACGGCGTGGCCCCATCTGTCAGTGCTCACCGCCGAGGAACAGACCGGCGGGCGAGGGAGGCTGGGCAGGGCCTGGTCCTCGCCGAAGGGCTCCTCGCTCTCCACCTCGCTGGTGCTGCGCCCGCAGCTGGACCCCGTGCATCTGGGCTGGCTCTCAATGCTTGCCGGCCGCGCCCTGGTCGACACGCTGCGGCAGGACTGCGGGCTGGACTCCGCGTCCCAGCGCGCCGTGCTGAAGTGGCCCAATGACGTGCAGGTCACGCAGCCTGACGGCACGGCGAAGAAGATCAGCGGCATCCTCGCCGCCGCGGTGCCCGCAGCACGGGGAACTCCCACCCGCCCACGGACCGGACCGGGCGCCGTCGTCGTCGGGATCGGGATCAACGTGCTGCACACCGAGGCTCAGCTGCCTCTCGAATCCGCCACCTCGCTGCAGCTCGAACTGCAGCGTGCTGCGGAGTCCGGCCAGGGCGCTGATCGGGTCGCGGCGCAGGGTGGTCGGCTGCGCACCGAGCTGCTCTGTGACTTCCTGGAACGTTTCGCCCGGCGACTGCGGGATCTTGAGGAGCTCGCCGCTGAGGCCCCCGACGCGGTCGCCGAGACGCTGCGTGCGCAGGTGGGGGAGGTGCTGGCCACGATCGGTCAGCAGGTCCGTGTGGAGCTGCCCGACGGCGGTGCTGCACGCGGCGCGGCCCTGGCGCTGGGCATCGATGGGGGTCTGCAGGTGCAGGTGACCGGGCAGCGCGCGGCCGCGGAGGAGGACTGGGTGCCCTGCGACCCGCAGACCAGGACGTTCTCCGCCGGCGACGTGGTCCATCTCCGCCCCACCCCCTAGCGTTTTACCTCCCCTCACGTGGTTTACCCGGCCGACCGTCGGCCCGGTAATCCACGCAGGGCCCGGTAAAACGTGGGGTGCAATTCAGGCCCGGTAGACTGGGTGGTTGTACTCGCAAGATGACCGGCAGGAGGCTGTGGCTGACGATGAAGCTCAAGCTGGTCGAGGGCGAACAGGTGGTCATCAGGACCCGCGCCCATCACCGTGCGCTGCTGCCCGCGCTGATCAACTTCCTGATCACCGTCGCGGTCATGAGCTTCCTGCTCGGCTACATCTCCCGGGCGGATCAGCCGGAGTTCATCGAGCACTACCACCACATCGGGGTGTTCATCATCTGGGCGGCAGGGCTCCTGGCACTCGCGTTCGGCTCCCTGAAGCCCGCGCTGAGCTGGGCCAACCGGCTCACCTACCTGACCACCCACCGCCTGGTGCAGAAGAATCTCCTTGGCGCCGCCCAGCCCACGGTCGTGCCGCTCGGGCTGCTCTCCGAGGTGCGGCTCAAGGCGTCCCGCCTCCAGTCCATGTCCGCGGCCGGGGACCTCGTGCTGCTCCACGGGGCCTACGGGCAGCATCAGCGCACCAGGTTGAACAACATGCCAGACGCAGCGCACTTCCAGACCGTCGTCGCGGAGGAACTGAGCGAGTACCGCCGCAACGTGGCAGCCCAGTACGCACAGCAGGCGCCCGCACCGGGCGGATATGGAGACGCCCACTATGCCTGAGCCGCGCGAGCGCCCCCGCCACGACGCCGGCCCGGTGTACCTCGGCGGCGAGGACACCGACGCTTCATGGCGTGCGGTGCGGCACCCGGAGTCATCCAGCGTGGACTCCGCCTCCAACAGCGCCTTCGAGGATCCATCATCAGGCGCCCTGGAGGCCGGTGCCGAGCAGCCTGCCGACGCCGACGCCACAGAATCAGCGCACTACTCCTCGGCCGAGCTTGAGGCCGCCCGGCGCGACTGGTCGGACTTCAACTCGCCGCGGCTGCACGGCAGGGCCCGCCAAGCCATGCTGCAGGAGGCCGGTGGCCGCAGCATCAGCACCGGACCCGATTCCGCCGCCCCCGCAGAAGGACTGGCCGACCGCACCGTCAGTCGCGCAGCCCGCGAGGCGCAGACCGCTCGCGGCCAGGCCGAGACCGCCGGCCATGAGCGCGCCCCGGAGACCGCAGCGATTCCCATCCCGAACATGGAGCAGCGGGAATGGCACCGGACCATCCGCGACCTGGAGCACCGACTCCTCGGCGCCGAACGGACCCTGACCTACCGGGAGATGGCCCAGCAGCTCGGTGTCTCCACCCGGTCGGCGCGCAGACTGTGGCGCGCACTGGGCTTTCCCAACCTCGACGATGACGTGAAGGCCTTCACCCAGGCCGACGTGGAGGCCCTCGCCACCATGATCGAGCTGGTCCGCGACGGGCATCTCAATGAGGAGACCGCGATCTCGATGACCCGCTCGGTGGGTCAGATGACCGACCGCATGGTGGTCTGGCAGATCGAGGCGCTCGTGGAGGACAAGATCGCCAACGGTCAGCTCTCTGACGCCGTCGCGCGCACCCAGGTGGTCGAGACCCTGCCGAAGCTCATCGAGCCGATCCAGAAGCTCATGGGCTACACCTGGCGTCGCCAGCTCTCCGCGGCGCTGCAGCGACTCACCGTCCGAGTCGAGTCAGGTCTCGCCGCCAGTGCCCATGGGCGCACTGGAGACGAGAACGATTCCGCGCTGCCGCTGGCTCGCGCCGTGGGATTCGCAGACCTGGTCTCCTACACCTCGCTCTCCCGGCAGATGAACGAACGCACGCTGGCCCACATGGTCCAGCACTTCGAGTCCAAATGCGCCGAGATCATCTCGATCGGCGGAGGCCGCCTGGTCAAGACCGTCGGCGATGAGGTGCTCTACAACGCGGAGACTCCCGAGGCGGGAGCAGAGATCGCGCTCGCCCTGGCCGAGTCGATCGCCGCCGACGGCGTGCTTCCGGAGGCCCGGGTCTCGGTGGTCTGGGGACGAGTGCTCTCCCGGATGGGCGATATCTACGGTCCCACCGTGAACCTGGCGGCTCGGCTCACGTCGCTTGCCGATCCCGGGACCATCCTGGTGGACCAGGTGACCGCCCAGACGCTGGAATCCAACCCGGACTACCTGCTCGTTCCACAGCCCCCGCGGATCGTGCGCGGCTTCGGCGAGGTCCAGCCCAACATGTTGCTGCGCGGGCAGGGTGCGGGAATCGATCGCGGCTGAGCTGTTGGGCCTGTATCCCGGGCGCGGGTCTCTCGCCGGTTCCTCGTGTGGCGCCCCGTGCTCCGCGCGGTGTAGCAGTGCGTAGAGTTCAGCGCAATCATCGGCACCGTGACAAGATAGAGATGTGGTAGCCAGCGCAGAACGCCCAGATGACCCCCGAGAGTCCGACCAGGAGCCTGCAGGGCTCTACCTGGACTACGGCTATGGGTCTCACGTGGGCCTGCGCCGTGAACTCAACGAAGACTCCTCGGTCATCACCGACACGCTCTTCGCGGTCGCAGACGGCATGGGCGGGCATGAAGCCGGCGAGGTGGCCTCCGCACTGGCGGTCCAGACCCTTGCCGATGGTTGGAACCGAGCCGAGGGGCGGATCTCCCGCGATCAGATCCAGACCTTCCTGGGGGAGGCTGATCAGCGCATCCGAGAGGCCACAGATTCCAAGGCCGGAACCACCGTCTCCGGCGCGCTGCTCGAGGACCACGAGGACGGTCTGAGCTGGGTCGTCTTCAACATCGGTGATTCGCGGACGTACCTCTTTGAGCAGGGCGAACTCCGCCAGCTCACTCGTGACCATTCGCAGGTCCAAGACATGTTCGACTCCGGGCTGATCACCGCCGAGGAGCTTCACAGCCACCCGCAGCGCAACGTCATCACCCGGGCCCTCGGGGCGGGAGACATGTGGGACGCCGACTTCACCACCTCCGCGGTCAGGGCCGGTCAGCGACTGATGATCTGCTCCGACGGACTCTCCGGCGAACTCACCGACCCGGAGATCGCCCGGATTCTGGGGGCCGGACGCAACGCCCAGGACACCGTGGATTGGCTGATCCACCAGTCGCTGCGTGCCGGAGGACGGGACAACGTGACCGTCGTCGTCGTGGACGTCCAGCAGCAGGGAGATCAGCAGCCGGGCGATCAGCCGACGGACACTGCGCAGCAGGGCACCCAGCACCAGGACACTGCGCAGCAAGACGCTGCGCACCAGGACACTGCGCAGCAGGACGCTGCGCACCAGGAGACCGCTCAGCAGGACGCCAGCCCGCACTCGGAGGTTTGACCTACTCCCCGGGCTCTCGTTAGCGTCGGAGTCAGGCAACTGCAGCCACAAATGCTCGCGTCGAGCGGCGGAGGATCATTTCCGGTGCCGCTCTCGGACGCAGGAAGGAGCTACCATGCAGCTGACAACACTTCGAGGCGTCTACGAGGCCCAGGGCCCGTTCGCCACCGTCTACCTTGAGGCACGTTCACCGGCCGCCGATGCTGAGGACCAGCTTCGTCTGCGCTGGCAGGACCTGCGTTCCCAGCTCGCCGATGCTGGCACCCCGGATCTGGCGCTGACCGCCCTGGATGAGGCGCTCGCAGAGGCCGCCCCGACCGAGGTGCACGCCGAAGGCCGCGTGCTCGTCGCCGATCAGACCCGCGTGGTGCTCAACGAGCACTTCGACGCCGCCCAGGGCTCGGGAGACCTCGCCGTGGTCGGCGAGCCGCCGCAGCTCGGCGACTACGTCCGTCATCGTCTCGGCTCCGCGCGCATGCTGGTCGCCATCGCCGATCAGCAGCAGGCTGTCATCCGCCGCCTCGTGGTGGCCGGTGACGAGCTGCTCGCCTCCGGCTCCGAAGAGTCCGTGGAGGGCAGCAGCGTGGAATCGGTGCACAAGCCCCGCGAGGGCGCTCTGCGCCACAAGCAGATCCAGCGCTCGGCCGACGAGGCCGCCATCCAGAACATCCGTGACATCTCCGCCCGCGTGGCGAAGGTCGCCGATTCCTGGAATCCCGACGTGATCGTGATCGCCGGCGAGGGCCAGGGACGCCGCACGCTGCACGAGGAGCTGCCCAAGGCACTGCAGGAGCTCACCGTCGAGGCCGAGGCCGGCGGCGGCATTCCTTCAGGTCATGGTGACGAGGGCACCGAGCAGTCACTGAGCGAGGAGCTGACCGTGATCGCCCGCCGCGTGGTCATCCAGCGCGGCAAGGACCAGACCGAGCGCTACGGCGAGGCCCACGGACATGGACGCTCCGCCGAAGGCGCAGAAGCCATCCGGGCCGCCGTGCGTCTCGGCGCCGTCGAGACGCTGCTGCTCCGCCAGCAGCAGAAGGCCACCGACGAGGACGAGCTGCTCGCCGCTGCGGCCAGCGTGGGCGCCTCCGTCGGCATTCTCGGCACCCCCGCCGAGGATTCCGTCGCCGCGATCCTGCGCTACGAGGCTCCGGTGGAGGACGTCGCGGACTGAGAAGCTCACCATCAGTGATCCTTCTGTGACCAGTCACTGAGGAACCACTGCATACGACGACGGCGGCCGCTCACCTGCGCAGGTGAGCGGCCGCCGTCGTCGTATGCGAGTGCTCATCACCTGATCTTCGCCGCACTGCCTGCGAGGTCCCGACCGATAGACTGGCCCGAGTTCATCCACCACCGATCCACCCGAGGGAGCTGCATGTCTGAGATCTCGCGCGCAGACGTCGAGCATCTTGCCAAACTCGCGCATATCAGCATGACTGAGGCAGAGCTGGAGAAGATGGCCGGAGAGCTGGCCGTCATCGTGGATTCCGTGCGGAGCGTCTCTGAGGCGGTCTCCGGCGAGGTCCCCGCCACCAGCCACCCGCTGCCGCTGACCAACGTCTTCCGTGAGGACGAGGTCGGGCACGTCTTCACCGCTGAACAGTCGCTGCTCAATGCACCTGACGCTGAAGCCGGCCGTTTCAAGGTCCCGGCGATCCTGGACGAGGAGTGACCGCTGATATGACGACCCATACCCATCACCTGACGAGGCTCACCGCCGCCGAGATGGCCCAGAAGCTGCGTGCCGGGGAGATCACCTCGGTGCAGCTCACCCAGGCGCACCTCGATCGCATCGCCGCTGTGGACGGCGGAGAGCACGGCATCCACGCCTTCCTCCACGTCTCCGCCGAGGAGGCGCTGCGCACCGCCGCCGAGGTCGACGACCTCCGCGCGGCCGGGGGAGCGGTCGCCGAGGCTCTGCACCCGCTGGCCGGCGTGCCGATCGCGGTCAAGGACCTGATCGTCACCGAGGGTCAGCCCACCACTGCGGGCTCCAAGATGCTCGAAGGCTGGATGAGCCCCTATGACGCCACCGTGGTGACCAAGCTGCGTGAGGCGAAGCTGCCCATCCTGGGCAAGACCAACCTGGATGAGTTCGCGATGGGCTCATCCACGGAGCATTCCGCGTACGGGGTCACCCGCAATCCCTGGGACACCACCCGCATCCCCGGCGGCTCCGGCGGCGGGTCCGCGGCCGCGGTGGCCGCCTTCGAGGCGCCGCTGGCGCTGGGCACCGACACCGGCGGCTCGATCCGCCAGCCCGGCGCGGTCACCGGCACCGTGGGCACGAAGCCCACCTATGGTTCGGTCTCGCGCTACGGCGCCATCGCGATGGCCTCCTCGCTGGACCAGATCGGCCCCGTGGCGCGCACCACCGAGGATGCCGCGCTGCTGCATGAGCTGATCGCCGGCCACGATCCCAAGGACTCCACCTCACTGCCCGGAGAGGTCCCCGCGTTCGGCGAGGCTGTCCGCACCGCCGACGTCGCCGGCATGCGCATCGGCGTCATCAAGCAGCTGCAGGGCGAGGGGTACCAGCAGGGGGTGCTCGACCGCTTCCACGAGGCGCTCGACGCCCTGCGCGCCGCCGGAGCCGAGATCGTGGAGGTGGACTGCCCCAGCTTCGACTACGCGCTGGGCGCCTACTACCTGATCATGCCCTCCGAGGCCTCCTCCAACCTGGCAAAGTTCGACGGCGTGCGCTACGGCACCCGGGTGCTGCCCGAGGACGGCCCGCTGACCATCGAACGCGTCATGGGATCCACCCGGGCCGCCGGGTTCGGCGACGAGGTCAAGCGTCGCATCATCCTGGGCACCTACGCGCTCTCGGCCGGATACTACGACGCCTACTACGGCTCCGCGCAGAAGGTCCGCACGCTCATCCAGCAGGACTTCGACGCGGCCTTCGAGAAGGCCGATGTGCTGATCTCCCCGACCGCGCCCACGGTGGCCTTCCCGCTGGGCGAGAACGACGACGACCCGCTGGCGATGTACCTCAACGACGTCGCGACCATCCCCGCCAACCTCGCCGGAGTGCCGGGCATCTCGGTACCGGGCGGACTCTCCGAGGGCCTGCCCGTGGGCATCCAGTTCCTCGCCCCGATCCGGGAGGACGCGCGCGTCTACAGGGCAGGCGGGGCGCTTGAGAAGCTGCTGTCCCAGGACGCAGAACCCCTGTGGGCACAGGCACCGGAACTGGCGGAGACCGAACCGGCAGCGGCAGCTGAACCGGCGGAGGCGGCGGCTCACCCCGCCGGAAAGTGAAGGACACCATGACGCAGACGCTGACTGACGCAGAACCACTGAGCTACGAAGAGGCACTCGAGCACTTCGACCCGGTGCTGGGCTTCGAGGTCCACGTGGAGCTGAACACCAAGACCAAGATGTTCTCCTCCGCGCCCAACGCCTTCGGCGACGAGCCCAACACCAATGTCAACGAGGTGTGCCTGGGACTCCCGGGAACCCTGCCCGTGGTCAACGGCAAGGCCGTGGAGTACGCGGTGATGCTGGGCCTGGCGCTGAACTGCCAGATCGCCGAGCGCTGCCGCTTCGCGCGCAAGCAGTACTTCTACCCGGACACCCCGAAGAACTGGCAGACCTCGCAGTACGACGAGCCCATCGCCTTCGACGGGTACTTGGACATCGAGCTCGACGACGGCGAGGTCTTCCGGGTGGAGATCGAACGCGCCCACATGGAGGAGGACGCCGGGAAGCTGACCCACGCTGGGACCTCGGGTCGCATCCAGGGTGCCGACTACTCGCTGGTCGACTACAACCGCTCGGGCATCCCGCTGGTGGAGATCGTCACCAAGCCCATCGTCGGTGCCGGGGCTCGCGCGCCGGAGCTGGCGCGAGCCTATGTCTCGGCCGTCCGTGACATCGTCAAGGGCCTGGGCATCTCGGACGCGAAGATGGAGCGCGGCAACGTCCGCTGCGACGCCAACGTCTCGATGATGCCCAAGGGCACCACCACCTTCGGCACGCGCTCCGAGACCAAGAACGTGAACTCGCTGCGCGCCGTGGAGCACGCGGTGTCCTACGAGATGCGCCGCCATGCGGGCATCCTTGCCTCCGGCGGCACCATCGTCCAGGAGACCCGGCACTGGCAGGAGGGCAGCCGCACCACCAGCTCGGGCCGTCCGAAGTCTGATGCCGATGACTACCGCTACTTCCCGGAGCCGGACCTGGTCCCCATCGTGACGACCGCTGCATGGGTGGAGGAGCTGCGCGCGCAGCTGCCTGAGCCGCCCGCCGAGCGTCGCCGGCGGCTGCTCGCCGCCTGGGGCTTCTCGGAACAGGAGTTCCGCGACGTCGTCGCCGCCGGCCTGCTCGATGAGATCGAGGAGACCGTGGCCTCCGGCGTCGCCCCCTCGGTGGCGCGCAAATGGTGGATGGGCGAGATCTCGCGGCTCGCCAATGCGCGAGACCTGGAACCTGCTGCGCTGGGCGTTCAGCCTGCAATGATCGCCGAATTGAACGCGCTGATCGAGCAAGGTCGTATCAATGACAAGATTGCTCGCCAGGTGCTGGAGCACGTCCTGGCGGGGGAGGGCGATCCCGAGGAGATCGTGAGCGCCCGCGGGCTGGAGGTCGTCTCCGACGACGACGGCGCGCTCACCGCCGCCGTGGAGAAGGCCATGGCCGAGAATCCCGATGTGGTGGAGAAGATCGCCGGCGGCAAGCTCAAGGCCATCGGGGCCCTGATCGGGCCGGTGATGAAGGAGACGCGTGGCCAGGCAGACGCCGGTGCCGTGCGCAAGATCGTCCTCGAGAAGCTGGGAATGGAAGGGTGATCCGTACGCCGCGCTGAGGGGCGTGGGCACCCGCGGCCCCGCGTCGGCGACACAGCTCAACACTTCACTCACGGCCCAGAACCCTGCTTCACCGGCAGGTTTCTGGGCCGTTTGTGTGTTCTATGGCACAATTCTCTCTTGTGCAATATTCCACCACCTGGAAACATGCACGATACACATTCATTGCGTGTCGCAAACTGGCTGAAACAGTCAGGGAGTAGATTATTGCGCAACCCGGGGTTGCACCCCGGAGCGTGACGTCATAAGCGCTTGCACCGAACTTCGAATGAGGGAATCACATGAGCACCACGAGTGCATACATCATGGCGGCGGCAGCGGAGGAATCCTCGCTGCAGCAGGCCGCCAATACCGTGGATGGCTGGTTCGCGGGGATCGCAGAGGGATTCGCGGCCATCATCTTCGCCACTGTCCCGCTGGGCGGCTTCGACGCACCAGTCGTCGTGCTGTGGTCGATTCTGGCCTCCATCGGCTTCAGCCTCTATTTCGGCTTCGTCCAGTTCCGCACGCCGCAGGTGAGCCTCGAGGTGGTCCGCGGCAAGTGGACCACCGAGAAGGACCCTGGTGAGGTCTCGCACTTCCAGGCCTTGACCTCGGCGGTCTCCGCCACGGTGGGCCTGGGCAACATCGCCGGTGTCGCCGCTGCGGTCTCCCTGGGCGGCCCCGGTGCCACCTTCTGGATGATCATCGCCGGGCTCTTCGGCATGTGCACCAAGTTTGTGGAGTGCACGCTCGGTGTGAAGTACCGTCACATCGATGAGAACGGTGTGGTTCACGGCGGACCCTTCCAGTACCTCAAGGTCGCTTACCACAAGCTCGGCCGCATCCCAGTGGCCATCATCACCGGTCTCTTCGCGATCGCGATCATGCTCTTCGGCGTGGTCGGCGGCGGCATGTTCCAGGCCAACCAGGCCTTCGGCCAGCTGCGCGCAGCTACCGGCGGCGACGACGGCTTCTTCGGCTCGGACCTCGCGGCCCTGATCTTCGGCATCGTGTTCGCAATCCTGGTCGGCGTGGTCGTCATCGGCGGCATCAAGTCCATCGGCTCGGTCACTGCCAAGCTGGTCCCGGCCATGGCCATCATCTACGTGGTCGCCTGCCTGATCGTCATCGCGGTGAACTTCGCCAACATCGGCGATGCCTTCGGTGCGATCATCAGCGGGGCATTCTCCCCGGAGGGCATCTCCGGCGGTGTGCTGGGCGTCATCATCATCGGTGTTCAGCGAGCAGCCTTCTCCAACGAGGCAGGCATCGGCTCGGCGCCGATCGCCCACTCGGCAGTCAAGACCCGCCGTCCGATCTCCGAGGGCTTCAACGCTGCACTGGAGCCCTTCATCGACACGGTGGTCGTCTGCACCATGACCGCACTGGTGATCATCTTCGCGTGGACCCCCGAGTACCAGGAGGCCCTGGATGCCGGAGGCGCGGACAACCCGGTCGCCCTGACATCGGCCGCGTTCGATTCGTTCCTGCCCGGCTTCAACGTCGTGCTGACCGTGGCAGTCCTGTTGTTCGCTTACTCCACGCTGATCACCTGGTCCTACTACGGCATCCAGGCCTGGCGGCACCTCTTCGGCACCACCAAGATCGGTGACGGCATCTTCCGTGCCATCTCCCTGGTCCTGGTCGTCATCGGCTGCCTGGTCTCCACCAACAACATCTTCAGCTTCGCCGATTCGGCGCTGTTCATGTGCATCTTCATCAACGTCATCGGCCTGATCATCCTGGCGCCGAAGGTCAAGGAAGAGATGAAGCAGTACCTGGCCGACCGCAAGGCTGGCCGTCTGTTGGAGGATCCGGAGCCGCTGCCGCACGAGATGGCAGAGCGCCGCTGATCCTGACTGCCCTGCGCGAGACCTCGCGCTGAGCAAGGAAGATCAACAACGAAGAAGCCCGGTGATGCCTCTCGAGGGGAGAGGCATCACCGGGCTTTCTCGTGTCTGATGTGGAGGGCCGGTGTGGAGGGACCCGCAGCGAGTGTGAGGCCTGTCCTCAGACCTCGCGGATGAAGAAGGGGAAGCGTTCGTCCTTCTCCTCGAGCCAGAAGTCCCGCTCCGGCTGCTCACGGAAACCCTCTGAGCGGTAGAGCGAATGCGCCGTCGTCATCGAGGTCAGGCTGCACAGCGTCAGCGCCCGTATCTCCGGCCGTGCCTCGGCCTCGGCGATGATGTGCCGGACCATGCGACGAGCAATCCCGCGGCCCTGATGCTCCGGAGCCACCGCGAGCATGCGGAACTCCATCTCTCCTTCACGGGACACCTCGGCCATCGGCCCACCCGCGTCGGTGACTGCCACGGAGGCGGCCACCGCAGGGCCGTGCTCCGTGGGCACCTCGGCCACCAGCACGGTGGAGGCGGCGGCCCGGGTGGCGACGTCGGTGAGGTGGCTGACATAGGAGTCTCCTGCGGTGAGGAATCCTCCGTCCACGTATGCGGCCACGGTCAGCTCCGCGATCCTGTCCCAGTCCGCCTCGGTGGCTTCCCGGATGAGCGGCTCGCTGCCCTGCGCTGTGCTGTCCTGCGCTGTGCTGTCCTGCGTCCCTCGGTTTTGAGTCATGCTGTAGTGCGCCACCTCGCTCAGCGCTCCAGCGGGGCAGGAGAGAGCTGACTGAGTTCGATTCCGATATCGCCGATCACGCACCAGTCCGGGGTGACGCCGCTGTCTGCCGCGGCGGGCCGGTGCACGCGGACGCCGGCCTCCTCGGCGATGAGCGCCCCGGCGGCCCAATCGTGCTCCCAGATCCCGTACTCGGCGTAGGCGTTCTGCGTGCCGTCCGCCACCATGCAGATGTCCAGTGCAGCGGCACCCAGTCGGCGCATATTGCCGAAGGCCGGCAGCATGGCGGCCACCGCGCGGGTCTGCTCCGCGCGGCGTGCGGGATCGTAGCCGTAGCCGGTGGAGAGCAGTCCCGCGGCCAGCGTGCCGGTGGGCCCGCTCAGCCGGGTGGGCTCGGAGTCTCCGTTGACGCTGTAGGCGCCCTGGCCCCGACTGGCCCACCAGATGCGACTCAGCGCCGGAGCCGCGACGACGCCGACCAGCCAGTCTCCGTCAGGACCCTGGAGCCCCACGGAGGTCCCGTAGTAGACGATCCCACGAATGAAGTTCGTGGTCCCGTCCAGCGGGTCGATGGACCAGCGGTATCCGCTGGGCTCCTCGGGCGTGGTGGTGCCATACTCCTCTCCTGAGACTCCATCATCAGGACGGCGTCGGTTGATCACCGCGCGAACGGCCTGCTCGGCGCGGCGGTCGAAGTCTGTCACCAGGTCCGAGACGGAGGACTTGGTCTCCACTCCCGCGACCTCCTGACCCAGGACGAGTCCTGAGGGGGAGACGTCCTCCCGCTCGGCAAGGACTGCGGCACCGGCTGCGGCGGCCTCGTGAGCGATCTCCAGGAGATCCTGAAGCTTGCGGGGATCTATCGTGGTCATGCATCGTCCAATCCGTCGGGACCCTTGTTCAGCAGAACAGTGAACTTCTCTTCATCGAGCACCGGGACACCCAGCGACTCGGCCTTCTCCAGCTTGGTCCCGGCATTGGCGCCGGCGACCACATAATCGGTCTTCTTGGACACCGAACCTGCGGCGCGACCCCCTCGAGTGATGATCGCCTCTTTGGACTCATCGCGCGAATAGCCGTCCAGGGAGCCGGTGACCACCACGGTGAGACCCTCCAGCGTGCGCGGGGCCGATTCGTCGATCTCGTCGACCATGCGCACTCCGACCTCGGCCCAGCGATCCACGATCCGGCAGTGCCAATCGGTGCTGAACCACTCGGCGACCGTGGACGCGATGGTGGGGCCCACGCCGTCGATGCCGGCGAGCTCCTCCTCGCTGGCGGCGCGGATCTTCTCCATCGAACCGTAGGCGTTCGCCAGCGCGCGGGAGGCGGTGGGCCCCACATGGCGGATGGACAGCGCCACCAGAACGCGCCACAGCGGCTGAGTCTTGGCCTTCTCAAGTTCCGCGAAGAGCTGGACGGTGTTGGCCGTGGGCTCGGAGGCCTTCTTCACCGTGCCATCGCGGTTGAGCTGCTGCTTGGTCCAGAAGTACAGCGAAGGAGCAAAGCGGCCGGTGGACTCGCGCAGCCCCGTCTCCGGATTGCGTCGCCGGGTCTCTCGCCAGACGTAGACATCCTTGAGGTCCTCGGCCCGCAGATCGAAGAGCCCGGCCTCTCCGTGCAGCACCGGTTCCTGGGGCGTGGGCGAGCCTTTCTGGTCCACGCTCAGCGTGATGCCGGAGGCTTTGGTCTCCTCCTCGTCGATGAGCTCGGGGATGGGACGGCGAAGGTCGGGATTGGTCAGCGCGAGGCCGGCCTCCTCACCGAGGGCCTCGATGTCCAGCGCCCCCCGGGACCCGATGTGGATGACCCGTTCGCTGACCTGCGCGGGGCAGGTCTCCGCGTTGGGGCATCGGTAGTCGACGTCACCCTCCTTGGCCGGTGCGAGCTCGGTGCCGCAGACCGGGCAGTGCGTGGGGAAGGAGAACTCCACCAGTTCATGCTCGCGGGACTTCCGCGCCGCGAGGACCGGCCCCACCACCTCGGGGATCACGTCCCCGGCCTTGCGGACGATGACGACGTCTCCGATGAGCACTCCCTTGGCCTTGACCACGTCGCGATTGTGCAGGGTGGCGCGGGAGACCACAGAGCCGGCCACCTTCTTGGGGTCCAGGACTGCGAAGGGGGTGACCCGGCCGGTGCGGCCCACATGGACCATGATGTCCAGCAGGCGGGTATGGACCTCCTCGGGCGGATACTTATACGCCGCAGCCCAGCGCGGCACCCGCGAGGTGTGACCCAGTGAGCGCTGCTGAGCAAAGTCGTCGACCTTGATCACCACCCCGTCGATCTCGTGGACCAGTTCGTGGCGCTTCTTCTCATGCTCGTCGAGATACGCCTCGATCTGCTCGTAATCATCGAACAGCCGGGTGTACGGGCTGACAGGCAGGCCCCAGGCGGCGAGCTGATCATAGGCGGCGTGCTGGCTCGCCGGCTCGAATCCGGTGCGCGCGCCGATGCCGTGCACGAACATGGACAGCGGTCGTTCGGCAGTCTTCTTCGGATCCTTCTGGCGCAGCGACCCGGCGGCGGCATTGCGCGGGTTGGCCAGCGGGGCCTTCCCCGCCTCGGTCAGCCGTTCATTGAAGGCATGGAACTCGGCCGTGGGCATGAAGATCTCCCCGCGCACCTCAAGCTCCTCCGGATGATCCTCTCCGAGGAGCTGCTCGGGGATGTCGCCGATGGTCAGCACATTATGCGTGACGTCCTCACCGGTGGTGCCGTCGCCGCGGGTGGCCGCCCGGACCAGCCGCCCCCCGCGGTAGAGCAGGTTGATGGCCAGCCCGTCGATCTTGACCTCCACCAGCCACTTCGCGGTCTCCTCCGGACGCTGAGTCGCCAATGAGGCGCTGGCCCGGTCGAACCAGGTGCGCAGCTCGGGGCGCGCGAAGAGGTCCTCCAGCGAATAGAGCCGCTGCAGATGCTGGACCGGGGAGAAGGCCTCCGCGACCTCGCCGCCGACCTCCTGGGTGGGGGAGTCTGCGGCGACGATCTCCGGGTGCTCGGCCTCGATCTGCTCCAGGCGTTCGAAGAGCACATCGAACTCCGCGTCGGAGATCAACGGATCATTGTCCTGGTAATAGGCGATCCGGTGCCGGCGCACCTCCTCGACCAGCTCCACATATTCCTCACGCAGAGCGGAGGGCGGGGTGGTTTCGACGGAGTCAGCGGCGGAGTTCTCAGTTGTTTCGCTCACTCGCCTGATTCTAGTCGCCGCTAGGGTGAGCGATATGGCCTTTGTGAAGCTCTCGCCCCCTGACCACCCCGAGGCGGCCCTGGTGGAGGCCGCCGGTCTGCGCTGGCTGGCCCAGGCGGCCGACGACGGCGGCGCCCCCGTGGTCTCCGTCCGCTCAGCCTCACGAGGGTCGGGACCCGGGCAGCAGGGCCCGGCGCAGCTTCGTTCGACGGCGCAGCGCGGACGTCTGGAGCTCGAGGAGCTGCCGACGGCCGCCCCTGATGAGCGGGCCGGAGAGGAGTTCGGCCGGGCACTGGCGCGGACCCACGGATGGCTCACCCGCCGGCGAGGGGACAAGGACGGGGGCGAGGACGACGGCGAGACCCCCGCAGCCGGCCGCGAGGGCTTCGGCGTTCTCCCACCCGAGCACCCCGCGCAGACTCCCGCGTCTTTCGGCCCGGCTGAGCAGCCCCTGGTGATGGGAGCCGGGGTGCACCCCAGCTGGGGAACCTTCCTGGCCCAGGAGCGGCTGGACCCGGTGCTCTCGGGCCTTGACTCGGAACTGACTGCGGAGGAAGCGCGGCTGCTGCATGCGGCACGGGATCGGATCGCCGCAGGAGAGCTCGACGACGCCGAGCCGCCCGCGCTGATCCATGGGGACCTCTGGTCAGGCAACGTGCTCTGGACCCCGACGCCTTCAGAGCCGACACCTTCAGAATCGCTGCCCTCAGGGGCGGTGGATTCAGGATCTGCGCGTTCAGGATCTGCGCGTTCAGGATCGGCGCACTCAGGATCAGTGCGGGGGACTCTGATCGATCCTGCGGCCCACACCGGGCACCGCGAGACGGACATCGCTTTCCTGCACCTCTTCGGACTGCCCCAGTTGGAGGCCGTGCTGCGCGGGTATCAGCGGGAGTTCCCGCTGACCGAGGGCTGGCAGGACCGTATCGGACTGCATCAGTTCTTCTGCCTCGGCGTGCACTGGCTGCTCTTCGGGCCCAGCTATCGCAGGCCCACGCTGCGCGCGGCCGAGGAGATTCTCACGCTCTGAGCCGTCCGCCCTCAGCTCAGCAGGGCGTCCCGCAGCCGCTCCACCGGTTCCCGGACCTGCCGGAAGGAGGCGTCGAAGACCTCCTCCGGCATCATGTAGGGATCCACAACATCGTCCTCGGAGCCTGCGGAGTCGCCGTGATCCCGCTGAGCGGCCACCAGCGGCACCAGCGCAGCGAACTTCGCCGGGGTCGAGTCGGCACCTGCGAGGGCAGCGCGCAGCTCGGTCTCGTCCACGGCGTCGAGCAGCCGCGCGAACTCGCGAATGGTGAACACCTTCTGGGCGCTCTCCGGAATGTCGTTGAGGATGTCGTCCACGTGGCCGCGGGTCGCAGTCAGCACGAGGTCGCTGTCCCGGACCATCTCGGAGCGCAGCTGCTCCGCCTGGAAGTCCGAGGTCTCCGCCCCGTAATCGGCGAGCCTGGTCTTCATCTGCGGCTCCATGTCATCGCCCACATGAGCGTGGGTGCCGGCGGAACGGACGATGATCTCGTCCTCACCGAAGGCATGGGCGAGCAGTCGGTCCATCGCTGGGGAGCGGCAGATATTGCCTGTGCACACGGCCAGCAGGGTGTAGGTCTCAGTCATGGATTCCATCTGATCACATCGGCCCCGCAGGACCCCACCTAGACTCTTGCCCGTGAAGCGAACAAGAATCCAGTCTCCGGACTCGCCGCCGGCAGCGCCCGCCCCTTCCGGCCTGCGGCGCCGCTTCTACGGCTGGGAGCTGGCGATCATGCTAGGTCTGTCCTTGGGGCGCGCCGCGATCTATGCCGTGCTTCAGCTCGCCGAACGGCTGACGATCGCCCCGCTGGCGGACCAGACAGCGACGGTACAGTCCTCGCGCTCGCGGGCGGAGCTCTTCGACTTCAGCTACCAGGTGCTCGACTCGGTCTTCGCCCTGGTTCCTGTGGTGCTGGTCTTCTACCTGTTCTTCCTGCATGGGGTGAACCCGTTCCGCAGGTTCGGACTCGATCTGCGGGCCCCTGGCCGGGACGTGCTGCTCGGCGTCGGACTCTTTGTGCTCATCGGGTTGGGCACCGTGGTGATCTACGCGGTGGGCCGCGCCACGGGCATCACCGCGGAGCTGATTCCGGCCGATGTCGGCGAACACTGGTGGACGACTCCGGTGCTCGTGCTCACCGCGCTGCGACACTCGCTGCTCGAGGAGATCATCATGCTCGCCTACCTCTTCGACCGGGCGCGGCGGATCTGGCCGCAGGCGGGGATATGGGCGATCATCCTCGGATCGGCGCTGCTGCGCGGGGCCTACCACCTCTACCAGGGCTTCGGCCCGGGAATCGGCAACCTGCTCATGGGAGTGATCTTCGGGTGGATCTACCACCGCTACGGCCGGGTGATGCCGCTGGTGATCGCACACCTGCTCTTGGACGTGGTGGCGTTCCTCGCCTTCCCGCTGGTGCTGCAGCTCATCCCGGGATAGCCAAGCGCGAACCGGCAGCCAGGGCACAGGAAAGCAACCAGGCACAGCGAAGGGGGCCCTGACCGCGTGCGGTCAGAGCCCCCTTCAACGGGAATCAGGCGAGGTCAGTCGTCTTCTTCCTCATCGTGCTTCTCGACCACAAGGGTCTCGGTGGTCAGCACCAGGGCCGCGATGGAGGCCGCGTTCTGCAGTGCAGAGCGGGTGACCTTCACCGGGTCGATGACGCCGTCGGCGATCAGATCGCCGTAGACACCGGTCTTGGCATTGAAGCCGTGGTTCGGGGCCATCTCGGACACCTTGGAGGCGACCACGAAGCCGTCCTCCCCGGCGTTCTGCGCGATCCAGCGCAGCGGCTGGACCAGCGCCCGGCGGACGATGCCCACAGCTGCCGCGGCGTCTCCGGAGAGTGCCTTGACGTCCTCGTCCTCGTCCAGCACGGAGAGGGCGTTGATCAGCGCGGTGCCGCCACCGGCCACGATGCCCTCTTCCAGTGCTGCGCGGGTGGAGGAGACGGCGTCTTCGATGCGGTGCTTGCGCTCCTTGAGCTCCACCTCGGTGGCTGCGCCGACCTTGATGACGCCGATGCCGCCGGAGAGCTTGGCGAGACGCTCCTGGAGCTTCTCGCGGTCCCACTCGGAGTCGGAGGCATCTGCCTGAGCCTTGATCGTGGCTGCGCGAGCATCCACGTCCTCCTTGGCGCCGGCACCATCAACGATGGTCGTGGCGTCCTTGGTGACGGTGACTCGACGAGCGGTGCCCAGGGATTCCAGGTCCACCTGATCGAGCTTGAGGCCCAGATCGGGAGAGATGACCTGTGCACCGGTGAGCACTGCGATGTCCTCGAGCATGGCCTTGCGGCGGTCCCCGAAGCCGGGGGCCTTGACCGCGACCACGTTCAGCGTGCCACGCAGCTTGTTCACCACGAGGGTGGAGAGGGCTTCGCCCTCGACGTCCTCGGCGATGATGAACAGCGGGCGCTTGGCCTGCAGGACCTTCTCCAGCACGGGCAGGAACTCGGCCATGTTGGAGATCTTGCCCTGGTTGATCAGGATCAGCGGATCTTCGAGCACAGCTTCCTGGCGCTCGGCGTCGGTGACGAAGTGCGGGGACAGGTAACCCTTGTCGAACTGCATGCCCTCGGTGATCTCCAGCTCCGTGGAGGTGGAGGATCCCTCTTCGATCGTGATGACGCCGTCGGTGCCCACGGCGTCGAATGCGCGGGCCAGCAGTTCGCCGACCTCGTCATTCTGCGCGGAGATGGCAGCCACATTGGCCACCTGCTGGCCCTCGACGTCGCGAGCGTTTTCGCGCAGTCGGCGAGTCACTGCGGCCACCGAGGTTTCGATGCCGCGCTTGATCTCGCTGGGGGCTGCACCGGCCGCCACGTTGCGCAGGCCTTCCTTGACCAGAGCCTGGGCAAGGACGGTTGCGGTGGTGGTGCCGTCGCCTGCGACGTCGTTGGTCTTGGTGGCGACTTCCTTGGCCAGCTGCACGCCGAGGTTCTCGTACGGGTCCTCGACCTCCACCTCGCGGGCGATGGTCACGCCGTCGTTGGTGATGGTCGGAGCGCCCCAGGACTTGTCCAGGACCACATTGCGACCCTTGGGGCCGAGCGTGACCTTGACCGTGTCTGCAAGCTTATCGATGCCGGCTTCCAGAGCGCGGCGTGCAGCATCACTGAATTCAAGCTGCTTTGCCATGTATTACTGCTCCTTTGAGAGTGTGAGAATCGGATCCAGATGAGGTCCGTGAAGAGACTTCAGCGGTCCGTTCTTACTTCTCGATGATGGCGAGGACGTCGCGAGCGTTGAGCACGAGGTACTCTTCGCCGCTGACCTTGACCTCGGTGCCGCCGAACTTCGAGTAGATGACGACGTCACCCTCGGAGACGTCAACGGGGATGCGCTTGCCCTTTTCGTCGAAACGACCTGGGCCCACGGCGACGACCTTGCCCTCCTGGGGCTTCTCCTTGGCGGTGTCCGGGATGACCAGACCGGAAGCGGTGGTCTGCTCTGCTTCCAGGGGGCGGACAACAATGCGATCCTCGAGAGGCTTGATGGAGACTGACACGTCAGTACTCTCCTTTGCGTGGGGTGGAATCGGTTAACTGCACAGGCCCGTACCGGGCATCCCGGTGACACCGGGGTGCTTGACAGGCCGAAATCTGTTGCACGCCTTAGGAGTGGCCAACCGTCGTCGCGGTGCCGGATGGTGCCCCGTCAGGCTGATATCCGCAGGTTGACGGCCCGCGGACAGGCTGGCACCCGAGGGTCTCGAGTGCTAAGCCAAACTTTATAGACGGCCTTAGCACTCGGTCAAGCAGAGTGCTAAGCCTTTGGCTACGGGCGGACGTGCACGGGACGTAGACTTGGGCCCGAGCCACCTGCTTTTGACCCGAGAGGCACCACTGTGACTGAAACTCATCAGGAGCCGCACGCGGCCGCCGGCGTGGAGCATGATCCCTTCGGCTTCGTCGGACTGACCTACGACGACGTCCTTCTGCTCCCCGGCGCCACCGATGTCATCCCGTCCGAGGCTGACACCTCCACCCGGTTCTCCCGAAACATCACCCTGCAGTCACCGCTGGCCTCAGCGGCCATGGACACCGTGACCGAGGCCACCATGGCCATCGCCATGGCACGCCAGGGCGGCATCGGGATCCTGCACCGCAACCTCTCGATCGAGGACCAGGCTCGCCAGGTGGACAAGGTCAAGCGTTCCGAGTCCGGGATGATCAGCGATCCGGTGACGATCACCCCGGATGCCACGATCGCCGATCTCGACGAGCTCTGCGCCCACTACCGCGTCTCCGGGCTCCCCGTGGTCGACGCCGAGTCCAAGCTGCTGGGCATCATCACCAACCGCGATACCCGATTCATCCCGCGCGAGCAGTACATGACCACCAAGGTCTACGAGAAGATGACTCCCCAGCCGCTGATCACGGCCCGGGTCGGGATCCCCAACGAAGAGGTGCTGCGGATCTTCTCCGAGCACCGTGTGGAGAAGCTGCCGCTGGTGAATGACAACGGCGTGCTGCAGGGCCTGATCACGATCAAGGACTTCGACAAGGCCGACCGCTACCCGCAGGCCACCAAGGATGAAGAAGGCCGGCTGCGCGTCGGTGCGGCTGTGGGCTTCTTCGGTGAGGGCTTCGAGCGCGCGATGACTCTGGTCGAGGCCGGAGTGGACGCCCTCGTGGTCGACACCGCGAACGGTCACACCCGCGGCGTGCTGGACATGATCGCGCGGCTCAAAGCCGAGCCACGCGCTGCCGGAGTAGACGTCATCGGCGGCCAGGCAGCGACTCGCGAAGCCGCGCAGGCGATCATCGATGCGGGAGCGGATGCCATCAAGGTCGGCGTCGGCCCAGGTTCCATCTGCACCACCCGGATCGTGGCCGGCGTCGGAGTCCCGCAGGTCACCGCGATCTACGAGTCCTCCAAAGCGGCGATCCCCGCCGGAGTGCCGCTGATCGCCGACGGCGGGCTGCAGCACTCCGGAGACATCGGCAAGGCCCTGGTCGCCGGTGCCGACTCCGTGATGCTCGGATCCCTGCTGGCGGGCTCCGCAGAGTCTCCCGGAGACCTGGTCTTCTACAACGGCAAGCAGTTCAAGGCCTACCGCGGCATGGGCTCGATGGGCGCCATGCAGACCCGCGGGAAGAACACCTCCTTCTCCAAGGACCGCTACTTCCAGGCCGATGTCCCCTCCGACGAGAAGCTCATCCCCGAAGGGATCGAGGGGCAGGTGCCCTACCGCGGTCCGCTCGAGGTGGTGTTCCACCAGCTCACCGGAGGTCTGCGGCAGACCATGTTCTATGTGGGCGCGCACACCACCGGCGAGCTCAGGAACAAGGGCAAGTTCGTCCGGATCACCTCCGCCGGACTCAAGGAATCGCACCCGCATGACATCATGATGACGGTGGAAGCGCCGAACTACCGGCGCTAGTAAAGGAGCTGTTTTGAGCAACGAGATCCCCATCGGCCTGGCCAAGAACGGTCGAAGGGCCTGGGCGCTGGACGATGTCGCCATCGTCCCGAACCGACGTACTCGCAGCCCGCAGGACGTGAGTCTGGACTGGCGAATCGACGCCTACTCCTTCAACATGCCGGTGATCGGTGCGCCCATGGACTCGGTCATGTCCCCGGCCACCGCCATCGAGCTGGGCAAGCAGGGTGGCCTGGGCGTGCTGAACCTGGAGGGGCTGTGGACCCGGTATGAGAACCCTGAGGCGGTGCTCGCCGAGATTGCGGCGCTGGGCGCCGATGAGATCTCTGCGGACAACACCCGTCGCCTCCAGGAGCTCTACTCCGAGCCCATCAAGGCCGAGCTGATCACGGCACGGCTGGCAGAGATCCGTGACGCCGGCGTCGTGGTCTCGGGTTCGCTCACTCCGCAGCGTACCCAGGAGTTCTACCAGACCGTGGTCGAGGCCGGGGTGGACATGTTCGTCATCCGCGGCACCACCGTCTCCGCCGAGCACGTGGCGCAGAACGGCGACCCGCTGAACCTCAAGGAGTTCATCTATGAACTCGATGTGCCCGTGATCGTCGGCGGTGCTGCCGGGTACACGCCGGCGCTGCATCTGATGCGCACCGGTGCCGCCGGCGTGCTGGTCGGCTTCGGCGGCGGGGCGGCCACGACCACCCGCCGCGCCATGGGCATTCGCGTGCCGATGGCCACTGCGATCAGCGATGTCGCGGCGGCACGACGGGACTACCTGGATGAATCAGGTGGCCGCTATGTCCAGGTCATCGCCGACGGCGGGATGGGCTCCTCCGGGGACCTCGTCAAGGCACTGGCCATGGGCGCCGATGCCGTCATGCTCGGCACCACGCTCGCCCGCGCCGAAGAGGCACCGGGCAAGGGCTGGCACTGGGGGCTCGAAGCTGTGCACCCGGACTTCCCGCGCGGCCACCGCACCCGAGTGGGCACCGTCGCCCCGCTGCAGGAGCTGCTCTGGGGCCCCGCGCACCACACGGACGGTTCCTCGAACCTGATGGGCGGACTGCGCCACGCGATGGCCTCCACGGGCTACGTGGATCTGAAGTCCTTCCAGCGCGTGGACGCGATCGTCTCCCCGATGGGCCAGCAGACCCGCTGACCAGCCGCGCACCTGGGTAGTATGCCGTGCATGACGCATGACTTGGGCCCAGCTGCCCGCAGGATAGTGGGCCTCGACGCCCTTGTGTGCCTTGTCGCTGTCGCGCTGGGGGTCGCCGGTGGGCTTGTGCTCGCAGCGGCCGGTGAGACGCTCATCGCTGGATCGATCAGCGGTGAATCGCTGAGCTTCTTCCCGGTGCTCTTCATCATGATCATGTTCCCTGCACTATTGAGTGCAGCTGTCGCCGTCGTCGCGGTACAGGTCTTTCGCAGATTCTCACGGACTCAGAGGACCGCACGATGGGAAGCTCTTCTGGGGGCTGCGGTGGTGGCACTGGGCATTTCGATCGGGATCTATACCTGGGGCGGCGCGGGCAGCATCCTCGCTATGGCACTGACGGGCCTGCCCGCCGCATTTCTCACCTGGCTGGGCCTGCGGAAGACCGGTGTGATCGCCGCTCACAGGGCCGCTTAACGCGCAGTCCGGGCGAGGTAGGGCGGGCGGGGCTGAGCCAGCGGGGCCGGGTCAGCTGGTCCGGCCCCGCCCAGGTCAACTCAGCTCAGCAGGTGCCGTTCTCCTCCCAGGGGCCGTACCGGTCGCCCGGCTCCTGGTTCCGGGTGTACCACTTCGCCGTGTAGCTGGTGCCCTCGTGCACGATGGTCTCGCCGCCGTCGAACTGTGAGCTCGGCGCCCACTGCGGCAGGGTCGCGTCGCCACATTCGGCGGGTGTGCCCACCTCGGACCAGGCGCTCCACGGGGATGCCCCGGGGACCTGATTCTTGGAGTACCAGAGCGCGGTGTAGACGCCGCCCTCGTAGCTCACGGTGTCGCCGTTGGTGTAGACCGCGGCTGAGTCCCAGGCCTCATAGCTGGGGGTCTCCTCGCCGCCGTTCTCGTCGTCTCCGTCCTCGTTCTCATCGCCGTCGCCGGGAGTGCCGGTTCCGGAGAGGGTGAGGTCGGCCACGATCGGATCGTGGTCGGAGGAGCGCCACTGATCCGGGGCGTAGAGCATCGTGCCCACGGAGTTGTAGCGGCTGTATTCCAGCGCGAGGGGCTCCACCGCGTTGATGTTCCAGATCTGCGTCTGGTCCACATCGCTGGCGGCGGCCTCGGTGGCGAAGAGATGATCCAGGGATCCCACCGCGCCGTCGAACATGTAGCTGTATCCACCGGTCGCCGCAGAGAGGTTGGAGTACCCCGCCTCGGTGATGACCTGGATCGGGTCCTCCAGCTCGTAGGAGTTGAAGTCACCCATCAGGAACAGCTTCTCGGTCTCGGCGTCCTCCTGGAGGGCGTCGGCGAAAGCCACGAGCGCCTCGGCCTGCCGGACACGGTCACCGTTGAAGGAGCCCTGACCGGTGGTGTCGGCATTGTCTCCGGTGCCGCTGCCACCCTTGGACTTGAAATGGTTCACGACGGCGATGAAGCTCTCCGCGCCGTCGGCGGCCTCGCCGGAGCCATCCACCTCCGTGAATTCCTGCGCCAGCGGTTCACGTGCATTGGAGAAGATCGCGTCCAGGTCCAGCTCCCCGAGCTGACTCTGGTCGAGGTCATCGACCCCGTCCTCGAAGAGGATGCGCGAATCGCCCTCGGGCGCGACGCGGTCGGTGCGGTAGATGAACCCGTTGCGGATCACATCTTCCTCGGCGGGAACCTCTTCCGGGGATTCGACGTAGTCCCAGGTGCCGGCGCTGTTCTGGGCACCGTTGAGCGCCTCGACCAGAGCAGTCAGGGCGCGGTCACGGTCGCCGTCTGCGAAGAAGTAGCGGGTGTTCTCGATCTCCTGCAGCGCCACCACATCGGCGTCGAGCCCGCTGATGGCGGACACGATCTTGGCCTCCTGGCGCTCGAAGCTCTCCTGGCTGTAGGCGCCTCGCGCGTCGCAGTAGTCGTTCGTGGTGGGGTTGCCGTCGATGTCGGTGTAGTACTCACAGCCGGCCTCGTCCTCGCCGAGGGAGATGAAGTAGTTCAGCACGTTGAATCCGGCGATGCGCACATCTCCGGTCCGCTCCGCAGGGGACTCGTTGCCTTCGCGGGTGTTTTCGAACTCTGCGGGCTGGACCTGCTCGGCCGTCTCCGGGGTGAGCTTGGAAAGCGGCTGCATCCGCCATTCCTCGAACCGGTAGTCCATGATGACGTCGGTCTGCCACAGCACCTCGGCGCCGATCCGGATCGGATCCTCGAGTGTGAGGTAAGGCAGCGGCTGGTCGCGATCCTCGCTCCAGGCCTGCCAGGAAGTCGACGCCGCGTCATCGAGGTAGATGACCCGCTCAGCGTTCTCAGCGGCCAGCGCCTCAGCCTCCGGGCCCGGAGGGAACGCCGAGGTGGGGTTCACCAGCGGCTCCTCGCCCAGGACGATGCCGATCTCGCCGTACTGGTTCAGCGTGTAGTGGTCGGTGACCGTGTAGGTGCCCTGCGGGTCGATCAGCATGCCCAGCAGCGATTCGCGGTCATCGGCGTTCTCCGGCACCTCCACGGAGGCAGGCTTGACCGCCTCGAAGGGCTCATCATCGATCAGACTGAACTCGTGATGCGGGGTCTGCGTGGACTCCGGATAGAGGCTGATCTGCGGAGCGTCGTAGTAGACCTCTGCATCCCCGGTGATCTCGACGAAGTCTCCGATCTGCACACGATCCTCAGTGACCGACCACGGCGAATACACGAAGATCGCGTCCGAGGTCTCGTGCGTGCTCAGATCCACGTCACCGCCCGAACCTGCGGTCTGCAGGTAGAAGCCGTTGAAGCTCTGCTCCGCGGGGTACACGGCGGTCACCACACCGCGAGTGGTCACGGCGAACTCCTCGTCATCGCCTGCCAACGTGGAGTTGATCTCGCGGATCTCCAGCTCCGTGGGATCCGTGGGCTCGGGGTCGGTGGGCTCGGGATCCGTGGGCTCCTCACCGGGCTCAGACGGCTCCGGATCCGTCGGCTCCGGATCCGTGGGTTCAGGATCCGTGGGCTCAGGCTCGGTGGGGTCCGGATCAGGCTCCGCTCCAGGGCTGGTCTCACCCGCGGCGTTGGTGGGTGAGGGAGTCTCGCGGGTGAAGTCTGCGGAGTTGTCGTCGGTGTCGGATCCCTCGGTGCGGTTGAGCGACTGGATGTTCGTCCCGGAGGTCGACGCAGCGGTCTCGAAGGTGTTGGTGCTGCCGAAGCCCAGCAGATCTGCCACCTGCGGCTCATCGACCACCGACTCAAGGGGCAGCCCCTCCAGAGTCTCCGCCGTGGTGGCCAAGATGAACGTCCCTCCCGCGGCAGCGCCGATCGCGGCACCGGTCTCGGCGTCAGCTGCGGGGAGCCCCGCGCCGTCGCCGCTGTTGCCTCCGCCCTGGATCAGGTAATGCCCTCCGGGCTGGATCTCACCGCCGAGCGCCACCGTCGAGGTCGGCGCACCGGTGGAGGATCTGGCGCGGTACTGCAGCGACCAGTCGCCGAGGTCCACCGCCTCCTCACAGGTGTTGAACAGCTCGACGAAGCGGCTGGTCAGGGCGGCCGAGCCGCTGCCGCCGTTGGGGAACGCTTCATTGATCACGACGCAGTCTGCACCGGGCGCCGCGTCGGGGGCAGGAGTCTCGGGCGTGGCGAAGGCCGGGGCCGGTGCCAGCAGCGCGGTGCTCAGTCCGAGGGCGGCGAGGCCGCGGGTGAAGCGACGTCGTCGTCCTGGTGGGGGAGCATTGCTGGGGGATCTCATCAAGGTCTAATCCTCACGTCCGGGCGAATGAGTGGGTCGAGCGGTCACGCAGGACGAGTGAACTCAACCACAGGCCTGCGCTCCCAGAATCCAAGCAGTCCCATGTGAACGGCGTACTACATGACATGGAATGTGAGACGACCGAGTGAACCGGAGTCACCGAAGCCATGGAAGTGCATCACAGACGACGGCGACCGCTTCAGTCATATACCCCCTGGGGTATTATGGAGATTCATCATCCATCGGAGGAGAGCATCATGTGCCGAGCTGTCACCTGCAAGACCTGCGGAAAGACCACCTGGGCCGGATGTGGTCAGCACGTGGATCAGGTAATGCGCGGCGTGAGTGCTGGGCAGCGCTGCCCAGGCCATGAGTCCGCACCGCGCAGTGGATTCTTCGCACGCCTGCTGGGGCGTTCCTGATCTTCGTCGAAGCGCGAGGGCACAGAGGCGGGAACCGACTCATCAACTGTTCACAGCGATGAACGCCTGTGGGAGACTCATCTAACTTCTGACCGTCAGGGCGGTCAATCGGCGGTTAACAATGACCAGCCGCCACATGAGCCTTTCTCCCTCTAGGGGACGCGGGGATGAATCAACTGAGATTTAGTCATGGCAGCAGTGGCCTCGCCACTGCTTCGACGTGGGCGGAATGAGTCATGTTCGACCCCTCCAGCGTCACGGACTCGTTGAGCGCTGTGCTCACCCAGGCGATAAGCGAGAGTCAGACCTTCGGTGGTGATTCACCTCCAGTCTCGGCCCGGCATCCGCGGGAGCCTCGAGCGTCGGACACCGAGCTCAATGTATTTCTGTTCCGCCTCGGGTGGGACATGCACACCTCGAACGGACCGGTGTCGCGGGACTCAACGCCCGGTCCAACCCTGCCGAGTGCACGCCTGCCGTTCGCCGCGAATCTCTGGTATCTGATTTCGGCGCAATCGAAGACCAGCTCCGTACGCGAACAACAGCTCCTGGGAGTCGTCATGCAGTGCCTGTACGACAACCCTAGAATCCAACTCAGCGCTGAGACGTCGGATCACCCCCGGGTCGAACCACGTCACGCGAGCGTCACGCCGGAGTTATTGGGCGTTGATGAGCTGAGCGCGATCTGGCGAGCATTGCAGGCTCCGTTGCGAGCGGCGACGGTGTATCGCGTGAGCACAAACGTAGAGGACTGACCATGATGCTGCGGCTGCGGCTGTCCGCGTCTCCCGGGCAGAACACCCTCACTGATCAGATCCGGGGCGCCTTGGCTCAGCTGTCTCCCCAAGTGTCTTCACGTCCCCAGCCGCTCGACTGCGGTGGCGCTCATCGGTTCTCGCCCTCGCGCCCGGGGGTTATCGCACTTGTGGTGGGAGAAGATCAGGAGCGGTTTCGAGCGGGGCATGAGCTGGCCAGAGAACTCGGTCTCGAGCTGTTCCGGATCGACCTCGGTGCGTTGTTCAGCAGCCACATCGACGAGACCGAGAAAAGTGTCTCGGCGGTACTTGAGGAAGCCGAACGTAGCGGCGGACTGATCCTCTTCGATGAGGCCGACGTCCTGTTCGGGAGGCGAAACGAGGCGCATGAGGACCACGATGGCGACGCGATCACCGAAGTTGAACCACCCCTCCGGCTGCTGGAGGCATCTCGCGGCGCGGGCATTTTCGCTGTGAATCACGAGAGCGGCCTCGACTCTAGCTCCCTGCGCCGACTGCGCAGGATCGTCGAGGGCAGAGCCCCGGAGCCCTCGCCGGTTCGTTCTGATTCGAGAGGCGCCGAGAGCCCACGTCCTCGCAGTGAACGCGGAGACTCGAGCCGGCCCTGAGTATTCAAGAGCATGAGCGGACGCGAAAAGGGCCCCTCACCGACAGAATCTGCAAGTGAGGGGCCCTTCGTGCTGCGGAGGATGGGGGATTTGAACCCCCGAGGGCGTGAACCCAACACGCGTTCCAAGCGTGCGCCATAGGCCGCTAGGCGAATCCTCCTGGCTGCTTCTCGCTGGCCTGCCGGATCGGCGCGGCCCTCGAGAGCAGACTTCATACTAGCGGAGATGCATCCCAGAATGCACATCGGCTCCCCGTAGGATGGTTTACCGTCGTCCGGTGGCCAGCACATCAACCCTCGGCGGCGGCCCCGGATCCGCCCAGCTCGACCCCAGAGAGGAGCTCCAGGTGCCCGCAGGACGCTATGCGCCCAGTCCCTCCGGAGACCTGCATCTCGGGAACCTGCGCACCGGAATGCTGGCTTGGCTCTTCGCGCGCTGGAGCGAGCGGGAGTTCCTGCTGCGGTTCGAGGACTTGGATGCCGAACGCACCGTCGACGGCGCGGAGGCCCAGCAGTTCGATGATCTGAGCGCGGTGGGCCTCACCTTCGACTCCCAGCACGGTCACGCCTCCACCAGACAGTCCGAACGACTGGGCCTCTACACAGAAGCCATCGAGCAGCTGACCGAATCGGGTATGACCTTTGAATGCTTCTGCTCACGCAAGGACATCCGAGAGGCCACCCGCGCCCCGCATGCGACTCCCGGGACCTATCCCGGCACCTGCCGGAACCTCAGCGAGAAGGAACGCGCGCGCCGTCGTGCCGAGCGCCCGGCGTCGCTGCGGCTGCGCGCCGACCGCGACGAGGACGGTGCCGCCCCGAAGGTCAGCACTCGGGACCAGCTGCTCGGGGAGATCACCACAGAGGTGGATGACTTCGTGCTCCAGCGCAACGATGGGGCCCCGGCCTACAACCTGGCAGTGGTGGTCGATGACCATCTCACTGGGGTGGACCAGGTGGTCCGCGGGGACGACCTCGCCGCCTCAGCGCCCAGCCAGGCCTACCTGCGGGGCCTGCTCTACGGTGCCGAGGCGGCGTCGGAGGTCGTCTACGCCCATGTGCCCCTGGTGCTCAATCCCGAGGGGCGGCGCCTGGCCAAGCGGGACGGGGCGGTGACCCGCTCAGCACTGCGTGAGCAGGGCCTGACCGATGACGCCCTGCGTGACCTGCTGCTGGACTCGCTGCGCCTCCCCGCCGGACCGCTGGCCGCGGCACTGGAGTCCTTCGACCCGAACCGCCTTCCGCGCGAACCCTGGGTGTTCCGACCGGCAGATCTCTGATCACGGGCGGAGGAGCTGCAACTATGGGCGCAACATGATCTTGCCCGTGCGGCCCGGCACGAAGTTCGCCTGCGCGGCCTCGCGGACCTGCTCGAAGGAGTAGCTGGCCTCCGTCGTCAGCGAGATCGACCCGTCCTGGACCCGGGTGAGCAGCTCGGTGAAGAGCTCCCCGCGGCGCTGTGGCGCCAGGGATCCCATCACGCGACTTCCCCAGAATCCCTTCACGGTGACGTTCTTGAAGATGATGGCACCGGAGTTCAGCTCCATGGTCCCGCCAGCCATCGCGCCGAAGATCACCAGCGTGGCATCCTCGCCCAGCTGGGAGAGGACCTGATTGCTAGACTCGCCGCCCACCGAATCGATGCCGGCGGTGATCGCCGCGCCACCGGTGATCTCGGCAACGCGATCCTCCCAGCCGGCGGTCTCCGTGGAGACGATCCGAGTGATTCCCTGTTCGGCCAACTCATCGATGCCCGCGTCGCGGCGCACGAGGCCCACCACGTTGATGCCGCGGGTCGGGGCCAGCTGGGCGAGCAGACGCCCCACGGCGCCGTTGGCGGCGTTCTGGATGATCCAGTCGCCCTCCTTGAGGTCCAGCCAGTCCAGCAGCGCCAGCGTGGAGAACGGCATGGCCACCAGCTGCGCGGCGACGTCGTCGGCGGCGGCCTCATCCACCGGGATCAGCCCGGCAGCCGAGGCGGTGAAGTACTCCGCCCAGACGCCGAAGGTGCCGCCGGAGGCCACGCGCTGACCTACAGAGAGGCCCTCTACACCCTCGCCGAGGGCATCGATGACGCCCACGGCTTCGGTGCCGGCCCGCGCGGGCAGCTCAGGCTTGAAACCGTAGGTGCCGCGGATCGTCCAGAGATCGTGATTGTGGATCGGCGACATCAGCGTCCGGATCCGAACCTCGCCGGCTCCGGGCTCCGGGACGGAGACGTCCTCCACGGTGAGGACGTCCCAGGGCTCGCCGAATGTCTCATGGGTGACAGCACGCATGATGTCCTACTTTCTTAGTCTCTATCGCTGAAATATCTCCTGATGAGGTACGCGAGCGGCAACAGTCACAGTCACAGCGCTATTCCTCGCGCGACGGTGTCTGTGACCCCTCCCACGTAGACTGTGCCCACCGAAGACCGTTGGAGGTCCCGGCCGATCCACCCGCATCCCCGCAGGCCTCCGAGACCAGAAGGCGAGACCCCATGCCCGAAGACGTTCAGGACCAGAACAGCTCCGACTACACGATCGGTGACTACCTGCTGGACCGGCTGGCCGAGCTCGGACTGACCGAGCTGTTCGGCGTTCCCGGAGACTTCAACCTGCATTTCCTCGACCACGTGGTGGACCACAGCAGAATCCGCTGGGTCGGCTCCGCCAATGAGCTCAACGCCGGCTACAGCGCGGACGGCTATGCCCGTATCCGCGGCATCGGCGCCTTCCTGACCACCTACGGGGTGGGAGAGCTCTCCGCGATCAACGCCGTCGCGGGCTCCTACGCGGAATCCGTGCCGGTGGTCCAGATCGTCGGGGCCCCGCCCAAGGAGACCCAGGCCTCCGGCCGCAAGATCCACCACTCCCTGGGAGACGGGGACTTCAAGCACTTCCTGCGCATGGCCGAAGAGGTCACCTGCGCCCACGCCGATCTCGACGCCGCCACCGCGACCTGGGAGATCGATCGGGTGCTGCGCGACGTCGTCTTCCGCCGCCGGCCGGGCTACCTGATGCTCGCCGCCGACGTCGCCGAGGTCCCCGCCTACCCGCCCGCCGAACCGCTGACCACGGACCTGCCGGTGACCACCCCGCGCGCCGTCGCCGCCTTCGAAGAGGCCGTGCGGCGGTTCCTCCCCGGTCGGCGCACCGCCGTGCTGGCTGACCTGCTCGTGCACCGGCTCGGTGCCACCGAGGAGCTCGCCTCCTTCCTGACGGATTCCAAGCTTCCCTTTGCGACCCTGGCCTGGGGCAAGACGCTGGTGGATGAGTCAGATCCGAACTTCGTCGGGATCTACGCCGGTGCCGCCTCTCAGGACCGCGTCCGCGACGTCATCGAGGGCGCAGACGCGCTGATCACCCTGGGTGTGGAGTACACCGACAACACCACAGCAGGCTTCTCCATGAACCTGGATCCTGCCCGGCTGATCGATGTCTCCCGCTTCGGGGCCCGCGTGGGGGAGGAGGTCTTCACCCCGATCTCGCTGCAGGACGCGCTCGCGGTGCTGCACCGAGTGGCAGAAGACCTCGACAACGTCGTGCCCATGCCTGCCGCGGAGGCTCCCGCCCCGGAGACGCCGCGCGAGCCCTCGGACGAGCCGCTGACTCAGGACGGTCTCTGGCGAGTGCTGGCCTCCCAGCTGGAGTCGGCGAACATCGTGGCGGCGGACCAGGGCACCAGCTACTTCGGAATGGCGTCCCACCGGTTCCCAGCGAAGTCCACGTTCATCGGTCAGCCCATGTGGGGCTCCATCGGATACACCCTGCCCGCCATCCTCGGTGCCGGCCTCGCCGATCGCAGCCGCCGGCCGGTGCTGCTGATCGGAGACGGCTCGGCCCAGCTGACCATCCAGGAGATGGGCGTGATGATCCGGGAGAAGCTCCCCACAGTGATCGTGCTGGTCAACAACGACGGCTACACCGTGGAGCGCGCCATACACGGTCCCGACGCCGTCTATAACGACATCGCGCCCTGGCGCTGGGACCTGGTCCCGCAGCTCTTCGGCGCCGCGGAGGAGGACTACCTCTACCGCCGAGTCACCACCGAGGCGCAGTTGCTGGCGGCCTGCCGCGACACGATGAGCAACCGCGAAAAACTGGTCTTCATCGAGGCGATCACCGACCGTGACGACATTCCGCAGCTGCTCGAGGACGTGGCGAACGCGCTCAAGCGCTGATCAGCACCGCGGAGGCGAAGCTGCGTCCCATTCGCGTTCAGGCGCAGCTCCACGATAAGATGATCCCCGGCCCCACGTGCGGTGCCATCCTGCTGAACTCCCCCAGGACCGGAAGGTAGCAAGGGTAAGTGGGCTCTGGCAGGTGCACGTGGGGCTCTTCATGTCTTCGGCCACCTCGCTGGCGTCCAATTGAGGCTCTGGGGCGCGATCTGCACTGCTGCCCGAGCGCAGAATCACTCTGTAGGTGGATGACCCGGGTCTTTTGGTCTTCTAGGCTCCATGCATGGACTCAGCGCAGCAGCAGACCTCCCGATCACGGCGAGAGAACCACTGGTTCCAGGACCCCTGGGTGCAGGGGATCGGCACCGGGCTGAGCGCACTGGTGCCGGCGCGGCGTTACCCGGCCTGGCTGCGGCAGACCATGATGTGGGCCCCCGCCATCGGGCTCGGTGCACTGGTGTCGAGCCCCGCAGCGTGGCGATCCCTTGCGGAATCGGCCCAGGCCCGCCCCGACTCGCCCGTCGCCGAGGCAGCGGGTCCCCAGAGGGACGGTTCTGCCGTGCAATCACCGGACGGGTCTGCCGAGCGGCCCACTGGCGCTTCCGCCGCAGATCGCTCCCGCCGCAGGCCGCTCACGATGTGGTTCGGCCGAGCCGGGGGAGGGGTCGCCGTCGGAGCGCTGGTCTACTGCAATATGCGACTGGCCTTCTGGCTCGACGGGGCCATCGAGCGCGGACTGCGCAGGCTCCGTGTGCCCGCGCCACGGGTGGTCATGGCGGTCGCAGCCGGTGGTTTCGCCGCCAGGACCGCGGTGGTTGAGAAGAAGCCCAGAGAGGAACCATGCGGTGGCCGGCTCATAGAATGACAGCCATGGATCACAGGACCGCAGGCACGCGCACCCAGCGGCTGCTCATCTGGCTGAGCACTCTCGCAGTGATCGGGATCATCACGGGGATGAGCTGGCTGCTGATCAACGGGACCGTGCCGTTGAGCATCTTCGGCAGGGGCGCGATCCCTGCGGCCGAGGAATGTCCCCGTGGCACCCAGCAGCCGGTGGTCCCCGAGCGGGTCCAGATCTCGGTGTTCAACACCACGAATGCTCCGGGTCTCGCCAGTGAAGTGGCAGAGGATCTCGATGACCGCCGATTCCGCGTCGCCGAGGTCGATAACGACTACCTGGCGGATACCGGCTTCGCCGCCATCATTCGGGTGGGTGACCGTGGCCTGCGCCAGGCCTACACGCTCCAGCAGCACATTCCCGCCTCGATGGTGGATCTCGACGACCGTGCTGATTTCAGCGTGGACCTGGTGCTGGGCTCGGATTTCCAGGAGGAGGGCATAGAAGAGGCCGAGGACGTCGAAATGGTCCCCGGCCTGCTTCACTGCTCCGCGGAATGAGGCTCCGCGCTCGCGACGAACCTGCTCAGTGAGCCGTCCGCCACCGGCGAGCCGCGATGAAGCTGCGCACACCAAGGACGATGTACACCACGAGGACGATCACGGTGATCAGCGCGGAGATCACCGCACCGGGGTTCTCCGCCTCACCGGCGAAGAGCGCGCCCAGGTTCATCAGCGGCATGATCATCCCCAGCGCGCCGAGAAGCGCGATGACCAAGGCGATGTGCACACCCAGCTTGGTGTTCTTCTTCGCGATGGCGCCGCTGATCAGCAGCAGCACACCCACTACCGAGGGGATCAGTGCCGTCATGCTCGCGAACGAGGTGGCGACGTATCCGATGATTCCGACGGCGAGCAGCAGGCCTCCGACGAGCAGGGTCAGGCGCGGCATGGGGCTGGCGGGTGCGGCGGGTGTGTTCATGATGCTCCTTGCAGATGCGAGACGTACGGGTCTTCTACATAGTGTAGAAGACGCAGGGTGCTCACATCTTCCGCCGTTTCTTCGATCTGTCGAAGAAACGCCGATCTTTGACGAGGAAATTATGGTCTGGGGCTTCCATAGGCCGTGAACTGGTGTTGTCCCCGAAACACGGTCCACGATTCAAAGGAGATTCCGATGACCGAGACACTTATTTCACAGCCGAAGGCTTCGCAGGACCAGGGCGCCCAGCGTGGTGGCGAGCTGAGCCCTGAGACCAGGCAGGCGTTCCAGCACAAGGTCGACGCGCTGCAGCAGGACTGGGACACCAACCCGCGGTGGGCGCAGACCACCCGTGAATACTCCGCAGCCGAGGTCGTGCGCCTGCAGGGCAATGTCCAGGAGGAGCACACGCTGGCCAAGCGCGGCTCGGAGAAGCTCTGGAGCCAGCTCACCGCCGAGCACGCCGAGGGAAAGTACACCAACTCTCTGGGTGCACTGACCGGCAATATGGCGGTCCAGCAGGTCAAGGCTGGCCTGCGCGCCATTTACCTCTCCGGCTGGCAGGTCGCCGGCGATGCGAACCTCTCGGGCCACACCTACCCGGACCAGTCGCTCTACCCGGCCAACTCCGTGCCAAGCGTCGTTCGGAGGATCAACAACGCTCTGCTCCGCGCCGATCAGATCGACTATCTCGAGGGCACCCGCACGGTGGAGGACTACCTGGTGCCGATCATCGCTGACGCCGAGGCGGGCTTCGGCGGACCGCTGAACGCCTACGAACTGATGAAGTCCATGATCGCCTCCGGCGCGGCCGGTGTGCACTGGGAGGATCAGCTCGCCTCGGAGAAGAAGTGCGGCCACCTCGGTGGCAAGGTGCTCATCCCCACCGGTCAGCACATCCGCACCCTGCAGTCCGCTCGACTCGCCGCTGATGTGCACAACACCCCGAGTGTGGTGATCGCGCGCACCGATGCCGAGGCTGCGACACTGATCACCTCCGACGTCGATGATCGCGACGCTGCCTTCATCACCGGGGAGCGCACTGCCGAGGGCTTCTACAAGGTGCGCAACGGGATCGAACCCTGCATCGCCCGGGCCAAGGCCTATGCCCCCTATTCGGACCTGATCTGGATGGAGACCGGCACACCTGACCTCGAATACGCCAAGCAGTTCGCCGAGGCGGTCAAGGCCGAGTATCCGGACCAGATGCTGGCGTACAACTGTTCGCCCTCGTTCAACTGGAAGAAGCACCTGGACGACGCGACCATCGCGAAGTTCCAGCGTGAGCTCGGGGCCATGGGTTTCACCTTCCAGTTCATCACCCTCGCCGGATTCCATGCGCTGAACTACTCGATGTTCGAGCTGGCACGCGGGTACAAGGACGAGCAGATGAAGGCTTACGTGGAACTCCAGGAGAAGGAGTTCGCCGCGGAAGCCGATGGCTATACCGCCACGAAGCACCAGCGCGAGGTGGGCACCGGATACTTCGATGCCATCTCCACCACGTTGAATCCCGAGTCCTCCACCGTGGCCTATAAGGGATCCACCGAAGAGGGCCAATTCCACTGATGTACCGGCATTGACAAAGGAGTCAGCCATGAACGCACAGACCAGCACCGCACTGAAGCCCAGCACCCGCCCCGAGACCCACGTCGAGCGGATCGCCGATCCAGGGAATGCGATCACGATCAACGGCATCACGCTCACAGCGGCCCGGGCTCCGCGCCAGAACGAGGTCTTCACCGCGGATGCACTGAGCTTCCTGAGCAGCCTGCACCGCGAATTCGGGGAACGGATCGCCGCACTGGACCCGACGCAGCTGCAGCAGGAGCGAAACTTCGCTCCGAGCCCCGCAGGTCAGCAGGAACGTGCGTTGGAGGAGGAGGCGTCGTGGAAAGCGCTGGTGGACAGACACCTGGCGCAGTCCGATTGTGCCTTCGCGACTCCGCGACGGCTGACCCGTTCGGAGGATCGGATCTTCAGTCAGGGCCAGCCACTCTCGGCCGGACTGGTGGACTTTGGTCTGCACATCCACCGTTGCGCACGGCGACTCGTCGCAGAGAAGCGGGCGCCTTTCATCTCCCTGCTGGGGCTCGAGAGTGAGGAGGAGCTGGAGATCTGGCAGGAGATGTTCGTTCGCGCCGAGGAGCTGATCGGTCTGCCGGCCGGCACGATCCGCGCCATCACGTTCAGCTCTGCAGAGGACGACGGCGGCGGTGCCATCCTCGTCGAGAAGCGTCCTCGCTGAGCAGCTGAGCAGCTGAGCGGGACACCGACGAGACGGCGCCCACGCGCCGCCGAGCACAGAGACCTCCGGCCCCGGAGTGAGTCATGGACTACACCTCGGGGCCGGAGGTCTCTGTGCTCAGAACAGGATCAGCACGCGCTGATCGTTCGGCATCACTCCTTGATGGAGTCGACCATGTCTGAGTTGTTCTCCATCCAGACCTGAGCAGCTTCTTCCTCATTGTCCGCGTACTCATTGACCATCATGTTCTCGAGCTCCGCGTACTCATCGTCGGAGAGCGTGAAGTTGCCCATCCACTCGGCGACCTCGGGGAACTCGCTGGAGAACTCGGAGTTGGCGATGAAGTTCAGCGTCTCGGGCTCACCCAGCGAGCCTTCGGGATCCTCGAGGTCCTTGAGGTCGAAGTCGCCGTAGGCGTAGAAGGGCCGCCAGAGGGTGACGACGATGTCTTCCTCGTCATCGATCGCGGAGCCGAGCTCGGTGAGCATCGCGCTGGTGGAGGATTCCACGAGATCGAAGTTCTCATCCAGGCCGTAGTCCGGGAAGACCGCTTCGTTCGTGATCTCCATCAGGCCAGAGCCGGGTTCGATGCCCACGACTCGGTTGCCGAGATCTTCAGCGTTGTCGTTGAGCTCCGCGATCGAGTCGATGTCGGTGTACTCCGGCACCGCGAAGGTCAGCACAGCACCTTCGTAGTAGGCGCCCAGGTCCTCGAGGTCGTCACCGTACTCGTCCATGTACTGAGCGTGGGTGACCTCCGGCCATGCGGAAGGGTAGACGTCGATATCGCCCTGGGCGACACCGGTGTAAAGGGGTGCGGCGTCGTTGATCTCTTCGATCTCGACCTCGTAGCCCTCCTCTTCCAGGATGCCCTGCCAGAGGTAGGCCATGCTCAGGCCGTCGGTCCAGGACGGGATGATGCCCAGGGTGATGGTGCCGCCACCCTCACCCTCGCTGGCGTCACCATTGGCCTCGGAGCTGTCATCGCCTCCGCCGCAGGCGGTCAGCGCAAGTGCCGCCGCCGCGGTCAGGCCGATGAACTTGGATGTTGTTCCGGTTCGAGTACTCATCATCTTCCTCATTTCATTTCAGTGGTGCAGTGCGCAGTGTTGGTATGTAGGGGCTGGATCAGACCTGACCCATAGCCCTGCCGCGGGTGGCCGACCTATGGGCGTCGAGCCGGCGACGGACCAGCTTGGAGGCCCGACCCGAGACCATGCCGCCGCGTCCGATCGCTGCCGTCATGCGATCCAGATAGATCGCCAGGACGACGACGGCGAGCCCGGCCTCGAAGCCGAGACCGATGTCGAGGCTTCCAATGGCGCGGGTGACTTCGTTGCCCAGGCCGCCTGCGCCGACGAGTCCGGCGATGACCGCCATGGACAGCGAGAGCATGATGACCTGGTTCACGCCCGCCATGATGGTCTGCAGGGCGAGGGGAAGCTGAATGCGAAGCAGAATCTGGCGTGGCGTGCTGCCGAACGCATGACCTGCTTCCACGACCTCGGAGTCCACCTGTCGGATGCCCAGCTCGGTGAATCGCACTCCCGGCGGCAGGGCGAAGATGATCGTGGCGATGACGCCGCCGGTGACGCCGATGCTGAACAGCGTGACCACAGGGACCAGCCAGACGAAGGCAGGCATGGTCTGCATCAGGTCCATCACGGGTCTCACGGCGCCGCTGACTCGATCTGAACGAGCTGCCCAGATGCCCAGCGGGATGGCGATGGCCAGCGCTATGGCAGCCGCCACCGCGACCAGCGCGAGAGTGGTCATGGCGTTCTCCCATTGATCGATGCTGATGACGAACACCAGCATCACGATCGAGAGGAGGGCGAGCTTCCAGTCCTTGACCAGCCAGGCGAGAAGCGAGAACACCACGGCGAGCACCAGTGCATCTGGGGTGTTGAGCAGGTCATCCAGCCCATCGGTGAGCGTGGAGACGATGGTCTGGATCAGGTTGAACAGCCATTCGAGGTTCTCATTGACCCAGTCAACGCCTGCCTCGATCCACTCACCGATGTTGAGTCGTGGAATACCGACCCCTTCGGTCTCTTCAGCGGCAGAGATCATGAGGCCACCATCGATTCGGTGGAATCGTGGCCGGCGTGCTTAGGCTCGGCCAGGGCGTTCAGAAGTGTCACTCGTGCGATGATCCCCTCGAGTCGTCCCGCCCCGTCGATCACGGCCAGGCCGGTCTCGTGTTCGGCGGCCTGGGTCATGAGCTCGACCAGCGGCGTATCGGCGTGAACCGAAGGGGCGGGCTGCATCAGGCCATCCAGGGTATTTGCGCCCTGGCTCACCGCCGCTGCGATTGCGGCCTCATGCACGAAGCCGTGAAGCTTCTTGCTCCGGTCGACCACGGCGAGAACATTGGTCTGGTGCTCGCGCATCAGCTTGTGGGCAGTTCGAGGTCCCTGTTCGGTGCCGAGCACGGCGACCGGTGGTTCCATGATGCCGCCCGCGGTCAAGACCCGCGTGCGATCCACATCTTGGACGAACTGGGCGACGTAGTCATTGGCGGGATCATTCAGGATCTGCTCCGAAGTGCCGATCTGCACTGTGCGTCCGTCGCGCATCATGGCGATCCGGTCACCGAGTCGCATCGCCTCGTTGAGGTCATGGGTGATGAACAGAATGGTCTTCCCCAGCTGCTCCTGCAGCTCGACGAGCTGGTCCTGCATCTCGCGGCGGATCAACGGATCGAGGGCGCTGAAGGCCTCGTCCATGAGCATCACCTCGGTGCCTGCGGCAAGCGCGCGGGCCAGCCCGACGCGCTGCCGCATACCGCCGGAGAGCTCGTCGGGCATCGAGCCGCCCCAGCCGTCCAGGCCAACCATCTTGAGGGCTTCTTCGGTCTTGCGTTCGCGGTCTGAGCGGTTCAGTCCCTGAATCTCCAGCGCGTAGCCGGCGTTCTGTCCCACGGTGCGGTGGGGCAGAAGCGCGAAATGTTGGAAGACCATCGAGACCTTCTCGCGCCGGATTCGGCGGAGGTCCCGGTCCGAGAGTCGGGCGATGTCCTCGCCACCGACCTCGATGCTGCCCGCGGTGGGGGGAAGCAGGCCGTTGACCATCCGGATCAGCGTGGATTTCCCAGAGCCGGAGAGGCCCATCACCACGAAGACCTCTCCGGGCTGGACGTCGAAGCTTGCGTCGATGACAGCGGCTGTTCCCAGGTCCGTCAGGTCATTTCGGTCTGCGCCGTCCTTGATGCGTCGGACGATCTCTTGGGGGCGCTTGCCGAAGGCCTTGAACACGTTCCGCGCACTGACTGCCGGTTCGGCTGTGCTGGAGTTCAACATCATTCCTTCGTCGAAGTAGTGGACCCTGACCTTACCAAAAGCCGTATAAAACCTGTTTACAGGCTGTTAACAAGACCGCATCGAGTGATCATCCAGTGGTAGGCCTCACGCTACTCGCCAGGACATGACAGTGGTGTGGGTCACCGGCCAGTCCGGCCCGGGCGGTAGAATCCCCTGGTATGCGCGCAGCACAGGGGACCTCATCGGCGAGGCCAGGGCAGGGGCGCGCCTCGCTGCGCTCGATCGAGCGTGCTTCGGCCGAGGCCTCTGAGGAAGGCTTTGATCTGATCGCGCTGGGCCGGCGCGTCCGGCACCTGCGCAAGCAAGCCGGCATGACGCTCGACGCGCTGGCTGAGGCGCTGGGCACCGCACCGAGTCAGCTCTCCCTGCTGGAGAACGGTCGCCGCGAGCCCAAGCTGTCCCAGCTGCAGCAACTGGCCAAGGTGCTGAAGGTCAGTCTCGATGACCTCTTCGGCGCCGAGCCACCCTCACAGCGCGCCGCCCTGGAGATCGAGCTGGAGAAGGCCCAGCGGGGGCCGCTCTACGCGGCACTGAACCTTCCCACGGTCAGGATCAGCTCCCGGCTTCCGCTCGATGTCCTGCAGTCGCTCGTGGCACTGCAGGGTGAGCTGCGCCGTCGTCTGGAGGAACAGGCGGCGACTCCCGAGGAGGCGCGGCGGGCCAACACGGAGCTGCGTGAGGAGATGCGCGCCAGGAACAACTACTACCCGGAGATCGAGGCGGCGGCCCAGGAGCTGCTGGACGCGGTGGACCACCGCGACGGCCCGCTCTCCCATCATGTGGTGGCCGATATCGCCGCGCATCTGGGATTTTCGCTGCGCTTCGTGCCGAATCTTCCGGAGTCCACCCGATCGGTCACGGATCAGAAGAACCGCATCATCTACCTGACCCAGGGGAGCTCGCGGCAGTGGGACGCCCGCTCGGTGCTGCTGCAGGCGCTGGGTCATCAGGTGTTGGGTCACACCGAGCCGGCGGACTATTCCGAGTTTCTGCGCCAGCGGGTCTATACCAACTACTTCGCGGCAAGCCTGCTCATGCCCGAGGCCACCACGGTGCGCTTTCTCAAGGAGGCCAAGGCGCGCAAAGAGTTGGCCATCGAGGACCTGCGGGATGCCTTCGCGGTCTCCTATGAGTCTGCAGCCCACCGGTTCACGAACCTGGCCACTGAGCACCTGGGCATCACGTGCCACTTCCAGAAGGTCCACGAATCCGGGATCCTGCACAAGGCGTACGAGAACGATGGGGTGAACTTCCCGGCGGATCACTCGGGGGCGATCGAAGGTCAGACCATCTGCCGGCAGTGGACCTCGCGCCAGGTCTTCGACATCGACGACAAGTTCAGGTCCTTCCACCAGTACACCGACACCACAGTGGGCACCTTCTGGTGCACGGCACGCACCGAGGCGCATTCCTCCGGGGTGTATTCGCTGTCCATCGGGGTGCCCTTCGAGCATGTGAAGTGGTTCCGCGGCTCCGACACCACCTCGCGCTCCGCGTCACGATGCCCGGATGATCCCACCTGCTGCCGGCAGCCCCCGGCCGAGCTGGCAGCACGCTGGGAGGGCAAGGCCTGGCCCGCCGCCCGCGCCAACACCCATCTGCTCGCCGCGATGCCACAGGGAGCCTTCCCCGGAGTGGACACCACCGAGGTCTATGAGTTTCTCGATCGGCACGCTCGCCAGGACTGAGCGCGGCACGTTCGCCAGGACTGAGCGCGGCACGCTCTTCGGGCTCGACGATCTCCACGGATCAGCGCGGCGCGATTGTTGAACAATCCTCGTAACTGGGGCATCCTTGACTCAGCTCACATTGAGACGTGGGCAACACCGGCTCCTGGAGGTTCACGTGGCACACATCGACATGAACAGCGACGTCGGGGAGTCCTTCGGCAATTGGACCATCGGCGACGACGCCGCCATCCTGCGCATGGTCTCCAGCGCGAACATCGCCTGCGGATTCCACGCCGGGGACCCGATGACCATCCGTGCGACGGCGGCAGAGGCAGTCGCCCAAGAGGTCACCATCGGAGCACATATCGGCTACCGCGACCTGGCCGGATTCGGCCGACGCCACCTGGAATGCTCCCCGGAAGAACTCTCCGCGGACGTGCTCTACCAGCTCGGCGCGCTGGAAGGCATCGCGGGCGCGGTGGGATCCCAGATCCGCTACGTGAAGCCCCATGGGGCGCTCTATCACTCCATGATCTCCCACACCGGTCACGCCCACGCGGTGATCGACACCATCGCGGAGTACCAGAGCAGCACTGGGCGCGAGCTGCCGGTGCTGCTGCTGCCCGGATCCATCGCCCTGGACTATGCCGCCGAGGCGGGGCTGCGCGGAGTCTCGGAGGCTTTCGCCGACCGAAGCTACAACCCCGATGGGACGCTCGTCTCGCGGCGCGAACCCGACGCCGTCCTCCATGACACCGATCAGGTGGTGGAGAACATGCTGCGCCTGGCCGAGGAATCGGTGCTCATCGCCCGCGACGGAACCCGCATCGAGACTCAGGCGGAATCCATCTGCACCCACGGCGACACCCCCGGGGCGGTCGCGATGGCGCAGGCCGTGCGCAGCGCCCTGCAGGACTCCGGAATCGACATCCGCAGCTTCGCATGATCAGCGCCATCCGCGAGGCCGGACCCCGAGCTCTCCTGCTGGAGCTGGCGACCCTGGATGAGGTCCTGGCCTGCCACCAGCAGCTCACCACCGCGCCGCTTCCCGGGCAGGTCGATGCCGTGGCGGCCGCACGCACGGTGCTGCTGCGTTTCGCCTCCCGCCCCGCGCTGCGTGAGGCACGCCAGCACCTGGACGGTCTCGACTTCCCGGCCTTCTCAGCCGAGGGTGCCCGCCACGTGGAGCTCGAGGTCATCTATGACGGAGAGGACCTCGAGGAGCTCGCCACCCACCTGGGGATGAGCACCGAGGCCCTGATCACCTGGCACACCGGGCAAACGTGGACAGGAGCCTTCGGAGGCTTCGCTCCGGGGTTCACCTACTGCGTTCCCCGCCACGGCGAGGACGACGCCGCTGTCGCGGAGTCCGCAGGCCGGGCAGCAGCCGCGCTGGACGTGCCGCGGCGCAGCAGCCCGCGCAAGTCAGTCCCGGCGGGCTCCGTTGCGCTGGCTGGGGAGTTCTCCGCGGTCTACCCGCGTATCTCACCCGGGGGCTGGCAGCTCATCGGACATACGCCAGCCGTCCTCTGGGACCTCGATCGAGAAGCCCAGGGGGAGTCTCCTGCGCTGGTGCGGCCCGGTGATTCCGTCCGGTACACGCCGGTCCAGGAGCGGGTGGTCACGACCACGCCGACCTCGGCCGGCACCGCCGCGCCCGAGGCTGAGTCTCCCGCGCAGGACGCCGTGCTGAGTGTGGTCGACCCCGGACTGCAGACGCTGATCCAAGACCTGGGACGCATCGGCTTCAGTGACCTCGGGGTCTCCCGGGCCGGGGTCGCGGATGAAGCGGCGCTGTTGCAAGCCAATCGGCTGGTCGGCAACGAGCCGCATGCGGCGGTGCTGGAGTCGCTGCACGGCGGCCTGTCGCTGCGCGCTGAATCGACCGTGGTGCTGGCCGTCTGTGGAGCCGAGGCGCCGCTCACCGTCACCGGAGTCACCGGTCCCAGCCGACGCGCCCCGCTGCGGTCCCCGTTTGCGTTGGCACCGGGCGAGACGCTGAGTCTGGGCGCCCCGGAACGTGGACTGCGCAGCGTGCTCGCGCTGCGCGGAGGAATCGCCGCCACAGAAGTTCTGGGCAGCGTCTCCACCGACACCATGTCCGGACTGGGCCCTGCCCCGCTGACCTCAGGCGATCAGGTGTGCCGGGCCGAGCTGGCCACCCGCGCCGTGGGCATGCCAGAGACCGCGATCTCGCATCGCGAGGGCGCGAGTCAGGGCGCCGGCGCCGCGGGCTCAACCTCTGCCGGCGGGGCATCCACGGCCGGGCAGACCGTGCTGCGGTTCACCTATGGCCCCCGGGAGGACTGGTTCAGCCCCCAGGAGTCTCACCGATTGACCTCTCAGTCCTGGACGGTGACCCAGGCATCGAACCGGATCGGTATACGACTTGAGGTGGGGGAGACCAGTCCGGGAGAGCCAGGCCGTCCACTGGAACGCCTCGAGAACGGCGAGCTCCCCAGCGAGGGCGTGGTGCGCGGCTCGCTGCAGATGCCGCCGGCCGGAACGCCGGTGCTCTTCCTCAACGATCATCCGGTCACCGGCGGCTACCCGGTGATCGGCGTGGTCATCGAGGAGGACCTCCCGGCCGCCGCCCAGCTCGTCCCTGGAGACACGATCCACCTGGCGCCGGTGGACCCCGACACCCTGACCCTCTCACCCCATAGCCCCTGAGCCCATACCCGCCTGACCTCGGAGAGAAGACCTCACCATGAAGCGCATCCTGATCGCCAACCGCGGCGAAATCGCTGTCCGCATCATCCGCAGCGCTCGCGAATCGGGCTACATCGCCGTGGCGGTCTACGCCGACCAGGACGCCGATGCGCTGCATGTCCAGCTCGCGGATGAGGCTCTCGCCCTCCACGGCACCACCTCCGCGCAGACCTACCTGGACCAGGACAAGCTGCTCGCCGCCGCGGGGCAGGCCGACGCCGACGCGATCCACCCCGGTTATGGGTTCCTCTCCGAGAACGCAGACTTCGCGCGGGCCGTGCGCGAGGCGGGACTGACCTGGGTCGGTCCTCGCCCGGAGACCATCGAGACGCTGGGAAACAAGGTCACCGCGCGGGCGCTCGCGGTCAGAGTCGGTGCGCCGCTGGTGCCGGGCACCGACGGCCCCGTCGCCTCCTCGGATGAGATTCGCGCCTTCGTCGACGAGCATGGACTGCCCGTGGCGATCAAGGCCGCCCATGGTGGGGGAGGCCGCGGCATGCGCATCGTGCGGGAGGAGGCCGAGATCGATGAGGCCTTCGCCTCTGCCGTGCGGGAAGCCGAATCCGCCTTCGGCCGCGGCGAGTGCTTCGTGGAGCGGTTCCTGGATCGGCCCCGACACGTGGAGGCGCAGGTGCTCGCGGATGAGCATGGCAGCGTCGTCGTCGTCGGGACCCGAGACTGTTCGCTGCAGCGGCGGAACCAGAAGCTCGTGGAAGAGGCGCCCGCGCCGTTCCTCAGCGATGACCAGCGCGCCGAGATCCACCGCTCCGCGCGGGCGATCTGCGCCGAGGCGGGTTACGTCGGGGCCGGGACCGTGGAGTACCTGCTCAGCCCGGGACAGGAGGGCCGACCTGGTCTCTTGAGCTTCTTGGAGGTCAACACCCGCCTGCAGGTGGAGCACCCGGTCACCGAAGAGACCTCGGGCGTGGACCTGGTGGCCGAGCAGCTGCGCATCGCGGAAGGTCACCCGCTGCGCCTCACCGAAGACCCTCGGCCCACAGGTCATTCGGTGGAATTCCGGCTCAACGCAGAAGAGCCCGCCCACGGCTTCCTGCCCACCCCCGGGCCCGTGGAGGTCTTCGCGCCGCCCACGGGGCCAGGCATCCGCGTGGACACCGGTGTGCGCAGCGGTGACGAGGTCTCCGGCGCCTTCGACTCGATGCTCGCCAAGCTGATCGTCACTGGTCCGGACCGGGTGACCACGCTGCGCCGAGCCCAGATGGCGCTGGCCGAGATGCGGATCGAAGGCCTCCCCACGGTCCTGCCGTTCCACCGCCAGGCGCTTGAGGCCGAGGACTTCCTCGCCACCGAGGGCGCTGCGGGATTCCGGGTGCACACTCGGTGGATCGAGACCGAGTTCGAGGCCGCCTTCGGGGAGGGAATGCAGGAGTCGGAGCATATGGCCGCCGCGCTGCGCCACCGCGAGCACGGCATGCGCCGCACCACGGTGGAGATCGACGGCCGTCCGGTCACCCTGGGCCTGCCCGGGGCGTTGGTGCGCATGCTGGCTGGTGGACAGAAGCCCGGTGAGGACAAGGCCGAGGACGGCGCCCCAGTCGGCCCCGGTGAGCCGGAGGAAGGAGCCGTCATCACCAAGCTCGCGGGCAGCCTGGTCCGCTGGTCCGTGGACGATGGTGCCAGCGTCTCCGCAGGTGACGCTATCGCGGTGGTCGAAGCCATGAAGATGGAATCCACCGTGGCAGCGCCGAGCAGCGGGACGTTCTCCCGCGAGCAGCTGCAGCCCGGGGCCGTGCTGAAGGCCGGGCAGGTTCTCGGCAGGATCGACTGAGAACTTCCACCGCGACCGAGCGCTCCGATCGTGGGCACCGGCGCTCGGTTAGATTGGTGGGATGACCGACGTGATGTGGCATTCCCTGTCCGCCGAGGGGCTCAGCGAACACGCCCACGCCCCGGAGCGCGTGGCGGAGCTGCTGCGCGGCGCCATCTCGGCCGGCGCGATCCGCCCCGGCACCAAGCTGCCCGAGGTCCAGCTGACCCGTCAGCTGGAGATCTCCCGGCATACCCTGCGCAGCGGATTCCAGATCCTCGCCGCCGAGGGACTGGTGGAGAAGCACCCGAACCGCGGGGTCTTCGTGCACCAGCCCACCTCCGAAGACGTCCAGGAGATCTACCGGGTACGCCGAGTGCTCGAGGTGGGGGCCGTCAGGACTGCTGAGTTTCCGCCGGAGGAGCTGGACCAGCTGCACCGGATCGTCTCGGGGGCGGAGCTGGCGCGCGAACTCGGCGATGTTCCCGCGATGGCCCAGGCCAATCAGGTGTTCCACCGGACCATCGCCGCCCAGGTGCGCAGCCCCATGATCGACGCGCTCATGGAGCAGGTGCTCGCCCGCATGCGCCTGGCGTTCCACGCGAAGTCCGAGCAGCCCAGCTTCCACCACACCTATATCCGGCGCAACGGCGAGCTCGCGGTGCTGCTCAGCGGCGGTGACCGTCAGGCCGCCGAAGACTATCTGGTCGAGTATCTCGGAGCGGCCGAGGCGGAGCTGCTGGAGCACCTGGGAAGCTGAACCAGAGTGCCGTGAGAGCTAGTCGTGGCGACGGTATGGGTCGGGCTGCGGTCGCTGGTACGCGAGCTCGCCGCCCTGGCGTCCACCAAAGGGACGGCCGTGATCGGCGTACTCCTCGCGCAGGAACACCAGTCTCCACGCTCCCACCTCGATCCTCGACCCGGTGCGCAGGGTCACCGGCGCGCCAGGTTCGGCGCTGCGACTGCCCCCGATGGAACCATGGCGAACGATGACATATTCATCGAACTCATCGTGAAGGATCTCTGCGTGGACTGGCTCGAGGCCCGCCAACTGCAGATCCGAGGTCTCGTCGCTGCCGATCAGCGTGCGGTCCGCGAGCAGGTTGAACTCCAGGGGACCCGAATCGTGCTGGTCTGCCCGACTCATGATCAGCCGTGGTCGGCCGGCACCTCGCGGCGCATGCGTGGTGGTGATTCTGCGGCGGATTCTCCGGTTGAAGGTGGGCGCGGGCGGCCACGGAGTCTCCGGGGGAATCAGCGAGCCGGAGCTTTCCGCCCCGGAAGCCCCGGCGTTCGCGAAGCGCGGGAGCGATTTCAGCGACCCTAGCCGAATGTGCTTCGAACGAGTGAGCACTCGACTCATCACAGTGGTCTTCACCGCGCCGAGGCTGACGATCTCACCGGATGGACCTGTGATGGAGAGGGTCAGACCCTGGGCCGCCAACCGAGAAGCGAAGGCATCGGCCGCTCGGGTGATGGACCGAGGCATCCCGTCCAGCAGAGAGGGGTCCTCGGTGCGAATCTCGATGTGCCGACCGTCGGCCCTGATGCTCGCGTCCACCTGGCCCGACTCGGTGCCGTCCGCCTCGACCTGTGTGATCGTTGCGCTGATGTCGATGTCTAGTCGCATGGTGGCGCCTGACTCACCCGGTGCCGATCTTCAGGAGCTTGCTTGGTCGCTGGTGGTCACGCGCAGTGTCCCGTTGAACTTCCATACGGCGCGGGGAGCGTCGGGTCCGATGTCCCGCGGCACCTCGACGGTCATGTCTTCCAGCGTGTAGTTCACGGCGGCGCCGCGGCCGGTGAGATACGACCACATCTCCTGACCCAGATCGGCCCAGTCTCCGATCTGGTGCGGCTGGTTGCCTCCTGGATTCAGGTTCTCAGAACGGGTGCTCTCAGTCATAGCTGCGTCTCCTGACCAGTTTCAGCATCGCTTCATTGCGATGCAGGTGATGGTGATGGTGAGCTCTCGCTCATCGACATCTTCTCCCGGCCGAGCTGAATTAGGAAGACCTCACACGCCCCTGACCTCATATGACGCGATATTACGCACGGTTCAACGGCGGATTCCGACGTAGACGGTGTTCGAGGAGGTGCCGCCCGTCAGGTGGTTGTCGAAGTCGACCACGTGGGCCTGAGTGTCGTCGAACACCGAGGCGAGGGTGGCGCTGAACTCCTCGTCCGGCGCATCGTCGGACCACAGGGTGAAGACGCCGCCCTCGTTGAGGTGCTGAGCCAGAGCGGTGAGTCCGGGAACCGTGTAGAGATCGGCATGACTCGGCGCGAGCGTGTGCCGCGGCGAGTGATCGACGTCGAGGAGGATCACGTCATAGCGCGGAGCATCTGCTGCTGGATCCTGCCTGACCACGGCGAAGAAGTCATCCCGACGCAGGTTCGTTCGGGGGTCCTCGACCAGCGCGGGGGAGACCGGAAGAAGCTTGCGCTGATGCCAGCCGATGACCTCACCAAGCGCGTCGATGACCTCCAGGCTCCGAACGCGGTCGTCTCCGAGCGCCGTGACCGCCGTGTAGCCCAGACCCAGCCCTCCGACGAGGACGTCCAGCTCGTCGCCGCTGGCAGCTGCGAGACCGAGGGTGGCCATCTGCTCCTCCGCGACGGTGAAGAGGCTGGACATCAGGAATTCCTCGCCGAGCTTCACCTCGTAGATGTCGGTGCCTGTGCCGGCTTCGGTGCGTCGCCGGAGCATCAGCTCGCCCATGGGCGTCGGCTGGAAGTCGAGTTCTTCGAAACGTGCTTTCATCCTGGTGCCTCTCATCGATTGCGCCTCCATCCTACGGAGCGTCTCGCCGCGGAGGCCTCCGCGGGGTCCCCGGGGATCAGTGGGTCCCCGGAGCGGGTCTGCTGGGGTGCAGCTCAGGAGCCCTCGGTGGCGAACTGGGTGCGGTAGAGCTCCGCATAGCGGCCGTCGGCGGCCAGCAGCTCCGGATGGGTGCCGCGTTCGACGATCTCGCCCGCCTCCACGACCAGGATGGAGTCCGCGGCGCGGACCGTGGACAGCCGGTGTGCGATCACCAGGGCGGTGCGGCCCACGAGCGCCTCGGTCAGCGCTGCCTGGACTGCCGCCTCTGAGGTGGAGTCCAGCGCGGCGGTGGCCTCGTCGAGGATCACCACCTGGGGCTGGGCGAGCAGCAGGCGGGCAAGCGTCATCCGCTGGCGCTCTCCGCCGGAGAGCCGGTAGCCACGCTCGCCCACCACGGTGTCCAGCCCGTCGGGCATCGAGTGCACCAGCGCCTCGAGTCTGGCGCGGCGCAGCGCATCCCAGACCTCATCGTCGCTGGCCTCCGGCGCCGGCAGCGTCAGGTTCGCGCGAATGCTGTCGTGGAAGAGGTGCCCATCCTGGGTGACCACGCCGAGCGTCGCGCGCAGCGAGGCGAAGCTGGTGTCGCGCAGATCCACGCCGGCAACCTTCACCGAGCCGGAATCCACGTCATAGAGCCGAGCGAGAAGCGCGGCGATGGTGGACTTGCCGGCTCCCGAGGAGCCCACCAGGGCCACTGTCTGGCCCGGCTCCACGCGGAAGTCGATGCCGTGCAGCACCTCCTCCCCGCCGCGAGAGTCCAATGTGGCCACCTCCTCCAGGGAGGCGAGCGAGACCTTCTCCGCCGAGGGATAGGCGAAGGTGACGCCGTCGAAGACCACCGACGCAGGACCCGCGGGGATCAGCTCGGGATCGGGCTTCTCCGTGATCAGCGGCTTGAGATCCAGCACCTCGAAGACTCGTTCGAAGCTGACCAGCGCGCTCATGACCTCCACGCGGGCACTGGCCAACGCCGTCAGAGGTGCATAGAGCCGGGTCAGCAGCAGCGCTAGGGAGACCACTGCGCCCGCCTCAAGCTCACCGACGATCGCGTAGAAGCCGCCGAGCCCATAGACCAGGGCCAGCGCCAGCGCTGAGACCAGTGTCAGGGCGGTGACGAAGCTTGACTGCAGCATGGCGGTCTTGACGCCGATGTTGCGGACGCGGCGGGCGCGCTTCTCAAACTCGACCGACTCCTCCTCGGGACGGCCGAAGAGCTTGATCAGCGTGGCACCGGGAGCCGAGAACCGTTCGGTCATCTGGGTGCCCATGGCGGCATTGTGGTTGGCCGCTTCACGCTGCAGCACGGCGAGACGCCGGCCCATTCGGCGAGCAGGCAGGACGAACACCGGCAGCATCAGCAGGGCCAGCACGGTCACCTGCCAGGAGAGGGACAGCATGGCGATCAGCGTCAGGATGACCATGACCAGGTTGCCGACCACTCCGGAGAGCGTCCCGCTGAACGCCCGCTGAGCACCGATCACATCATTGTTGAGCCGACTGACCAGGGCGCCGGTTCGCGTCCGGGTGAAGAAGGCGATGGGCATCTTCTGCACGTGATCGAAGACAGCCGTGCGCAGGTCCAGGATCAGGCCCTCGCCGATCTGGGAGGACAGCCAGCGGCTGAGCACGTTGAATCCTGCGTCGGCCAGGGCGATGAACGCGATCAGCACTGCCAGCCGGATGACCACGCTCACGGCTGCCTCGCTGGTGATCGCGTTGACGACCTGTCCCGCCAACAGGGGCGTCGCCACAGCGAGCGCGGCGGTGATGACCGAGAGGATCAGGAACCAGATCAGTTTGACGCGGTGCGGGTGGGCGAATCCGCCGATCCGCTTCAGCGTCTCCTTGTTGAACGGCCTGTGGTCCTTCTTCGCGTGGGTCATGCTGTAAAGCGAGCCCCACGCCGCGCGTTCCATGCTCACGCATTTACCCCCAGAGATGTCTTGATGTCGCTGCATCGTGCGCAGGTGCGCGGTGCGAAGCCCCAACCACAACCGCCGGTTGGATGTTCCCATTCCGGAGTGTGGGAATCCTCATGTGCATGGGCGGGTGACGGTCCTTGTGGGCCGCACGTGTTCCGGCCTAGAGTCAGGAACATGAGCACTGAATCGAACGCTACTTCATTTCCCGATGTGACCGAATTCCAGGGTACTCAGCTGGCCTTCGACGATCCGACCACTCGCCACAGCAAGATCTCCCCGCCGAAGCAGGACCAGGCGGAGCCGGGCCTCGAGGTCGACGCCGAGCCGGTGCCGGACATCGGCCTGGAGACCTACCGCGGACTTGGTCGTCTGCAGGGCCGCAAGGCCCTGGTGACAGGCGGTGACTCGGGCATCGGCGCCGCCACCGCCATCGCGTTCGCCCGTGAGGGCGCCGACGTCGCCATCGCGTACCTCCCCGCCGAGGGCAAGGACGCCGAGCGCGTCATCTCTGCGATCGAGGACGCCGGTCGCACCGCCGTCGCGCTGCCGGGTGACCTGATGGACAAGCAGTACCGCGACAGCCTCGCCGATTCGGCTGCAGAGAAGCTGGGCGGACTCGACATTCTGGTCAACAACGCCGGCAAGCAGATCGTCAACGACTCGCTGGAGGAGCTGACCGACGAGCAGGTCGACGAGACTTTCCAGATCAACATCAAGTCGATGTACACGCTCACCCGCGCCGCCCTGAAGCATATGGGTCCGGGCTCGACCATCGTGAACTCCACCTCGGTTCAGGCCTACGCGCCGAATCCGATGCTGTTGGACTACGCGGCCACCAAGGCTGCGATCAACAACTTCACCAAGGGCCTGGCGCAGCAGCTTGCCCCCCGAGGCATCCGCGTCAACGCCGTGGCACCCGGTCCGGTCTGGACCATCATCCAGCCCACCGAGGGCCAGCCGAAGGAGAAGCTGCCGGAGTTCGGGCACGACACGCCGCTGGGCCGCCCCGGCCAGCCGGTGGAGATGGCACCGGCCTTCGTGTTCCTGGCCTCACCCGAGTCCAGCTACGTCACCGGCGAGACGCTCAACGCCAACGGAGGCACCCCCACCGCGTAACGGTCCTTCTGAGGTTCCTCAACAGGAATCACTTCGAGCACACCTGTGGGGTGGGCGCATATGCGCCCGCCCCACAGGTGTGTCTGGGGTTGGTCTGGTTCGGCTTCGGGAAGACCAACAATCGGCGCATCGCCCAGGACATATGACGGGCATGTAAAACCTGGCGTGATTGTTCCACAATCCCTTGCCTGGATTGTTGAACAACAGTACTGTGAGCTGTGATCTACGGAATAGACCTGCGTCACATCCAGCACCTCTGCGTGCCGCAGCTGTTCCTCCCTACTGAGCTCAGGAGGGCTCCTGTGGCTGACGCCTCCACCCCCGACGCATCATCGGCGAACATCCCGCCTCACCAGCGCGCCGCGGATGCGCCCCACTCTCAGCAAGACCCTGAGCCTCAGGGTCCGGTGTTGACCCGCACTCGTCGCACCGCCCTGCTCGGCGCGATGTTCCTGATGGCCACCAGCGCCGTCGGCCCGGGCTTCATCACCCAGACCGCGACCTTCACCTACCAGCTCGGCGCCGCCTTCGGCTTTGCGATCCTGATCTCGGTGCTCGTGGACATCGCTGTGCAGCTCAATGTCTGGCGCGTGCTGGGCGTCTCGGGGCTCTACGCCCAGACGCTGGGCAACAAGATCCTCCCGGGTCTTGGCTGGGCCCTGGCCGTCCTGATCTTCTTCGGCGGCGTGGTGTTCAACATCGGCAACATCGCCGGCGCGGGACTCGGCGTGAATGCGATGACCGGCATGGACGCGCGGCTCGGCGGCGCGATCTCGGTTGTGATCGCGCTGCTCATCTTCCTGTCCAAGAAGGCCGGCGTGGCCCTGGACCGCATTGTCGTGGGCTGTGGCGCCGTGCTGATCCTGCTGATGATCTTCATGGCGATCACCACCGCGCCCCCGCTGGGCGACGCGCTGCGGCAGACCTTCGTGCCTGACCAGGTCGAGTTCCTCGTCATCACCACACTCATCGGTGGCACCGTCGGTGGCTACATCACCTACGCCGGCGCGCACCGGCTGATCGCGTCGGGCAACACCGGCATCGACAACGTCAAGGCGATCACGCAGACCTCGGTCCTCGGCATCGCCGTCGCCTCGGTGATCCGCTTCCTGCTCTTCCTCGCCATCCTCGGTGTGGTCGCCACCGGGACCGCACTCGCGGAGGACAACGTCGCCGCCGATGCCTTCTCCGTCGCCCTCGGAGACATCGGGCTGCGCGTCTTCGGCGTCGTCTTCTGGGTCGCCGCGATCACCTCGATCCTCGGCTGCACGTATACGACCGTCTCCTTCCTGACGACCACCAAGACCAAGGACCGCACCAAGAACTGGTACTTCCTGGGCTTCCTGGTGCTGACCAGTGTGGTCTTCCTGCTGCTGGGACAGGCCCCGCAGACCCTGCTGATCATGGCCGGCGCCTTCAACGGGACCGTGCTGCCGCTGGGCTTCGCGGTGATCCTCTACGCCGCCTGGCGCCGTCGGGACCTGCTCCAGGGTTATAAGTACCCGAAGTGGCTGCTGATCCTCGGCGTGCTCACCTGGCTGCTGACCATCTACATGGGCATCAGCTCGTTGGGCGGTCTTGCCAGCCTCTGGACCGAGGGATGAGCCAGACCTGCCCGGAGCCTCAGGCCCCTGGACCCGAGGCGCTGACTCCGGCCGCGGCCCGCGCAGAGTTCCGGGCCGGGCTGCGCCGGCCCACCAGCGGGTTCAGCGCGGGTTACGCCCAGGCCAACCTCTTGGCGCTGCCCCGCGATCTCGCCTTCGACATGCTGCTCTTCGCTCAGCGCAACCCCAAGTCTTGTCCTGTGCTGGGTGTCTTCGAGCCGGGTCAGCACGACGACGCCGGCTCGGCGGCCCCGCTGCTGGCCGGCGGCGACATTCGGACTGACATCCCCGCCTATCGGGTCTACCGCGAAGGTGACCTTGTGGCGGAGCCCGATGAGGCGACGCAGCATTGGCGTGAGGACCTCGTCGCGTTCCTGATCGGCTGCAGCTTCACCTTCGAGGCTCCGCTGCTCGAGGCGGGACTGCCGATCGCGCATCTCGAGCAGGGGGTCAACGTCCCCATGTACAAGACCGCGATCCGCTGCGCACCCGCAGGTCGGCTCAGCGGCCCGATGGTGGTGTCGATGCGTCCCCTGCCCGCGCACCGGATCGCCGATGCCGTGCGCATCACTTCCCGGTACCCGGGGGTGCACGGTGCCCCGGTGCACATCGGCAGCCCCGCTGAGCTGGGGATCGGTGACCTCTCGGCGCCGGACTTCGGAGATCCTGTGGAGATCCCCGCTGGGTGGACACCGGTCTTCTGGGCCTGTGGGGTCACTCCGCAGGCAGCGGTGATGGAGTCGAAGCCCGAACTGGCCATCAGCCACGCCCCGGGCCACATGCTGATCACCGATCTGCCGAACACCGCGCTGCAGGTGCCGTGACCCAGCGACTCAGCTGGTAGGGGCCTCAGCCTCAGCTGTCCTGAGGACTGGCCCCGGCGCCGTCGTCGTCCTTCGCTCTGGGACCTGAGCGCGGGACCCTGCGCGCCGTGCCCTGCAGCACGTCGTGCCGCCCGTGCACCAGCCAGTACAGCACCAGCGAGAGCACGACGACGCCGGCGCAGGCCGCGTACATGAAGCGATAGTCCGCGAAGCTGACCAGCGGCCCCAGCAGCAGCGGGGAGAAGCCGAACCCGGTGTCGAGCAGGATGAAGAAGGTCGAGATCCCGATGCTCGTGCGGTGGGCGGGAAGATCCGAGGCGATGATCGCCTGCAGCACCGGCAGCAGCGAGCCGAACCCGAACCCGGCGAGCACCCCGGCGACGAGCAGCACGCCCTGATTCGGTGCCCAGGCGAGGAGCACCATCGCCACGATGTAGAACAGCACGGCTGGATAGACCGCCCAGTTGTCCCCGTAGCGGTCCTGGATCTTGCCCATGAAGAGCCGGGAGACCAACACGGCACCGGCGTAGATGACGAAGAACAGCGAAGCGGCATCCACCATGTCGAGACTGCGCGCATAGCCGTTGAGGAAGGTCATCACCGAGGCGAAGCCGATGCCCAGCAGCATCGCCACCAGCGAGATCTTGAACGCGCGCGGTTCGATGATGTCCCGCGGACGCAGGGTGAGCTTCTCGCGCAGGCTGGTGCGCCAGGGGCTGTCCTCCGGAAGCTTCAGGAAGAGCGCGAACACCAGCCCGATGACCGAGACCAGGGTGACCGCCAGGAACATCGCCCAGAAGTCGTAGCGCTGGGTCAGCTGGATCGCCGCAAGGGGACCGATGGCCGGTGGCAGCGAGTTCGCCAGCAGGTAGTACCCGGCGCCCTCGCCGCGCCGGGAGCGAGGGATCATCGCGAAGACCCCTGCGTTGAGCGCGGTCTGACCGAAGCCGAAGGAGATTCCGTGGACGGCGCGCAGCGCGATGAGCATCGCGTAGCTGTCCACCCAGAGGTAGGCGAGCCCGGCGAGCACGTAGACGATCAGGCAGACCAGGACCGTGCGCCGCCGACCGAGGAAGTTCACATACTTGCCCGCGAAGACTCGCGCACACAGCGCGCCGACCACGAAGGCCGAGGCGGCGAATCCGGCGGCGGTCTCACCGGCCGCGAACTCCTCCGCGGCGTAGACCGCCAGTCCGGTGATCAGAATGAAGAAGACCGTGGCCAGCAGCAGGTTGATGACGATGGCCAGCAGGAAGTCCTTGGTGAACAGCGGCTCCTTCGGCTCGTGAGCTGCATCCTTGTTCTTGGCCATCACCCTGCGATTGTTTCATGGTTCGCAGGGGAAACGACCAAAGGGGGAGCTCCACGTGCCATGGTGCACCTCACAGATCCGCCCCTGCCATATGGGACCCTGGTGGGATGATCCACAGCGTCCGGGAGATGGGGCAGCGTGCCCTCGTCATCGAGGTCACCGCCGAGAAGGACCGTCCCCGCCTGTCGGAGCATCTCCAGGAGAACCCTTTTCCCGGGCAGGTCGAGCTGATCCCCGGGGCCCGGACTGTCCTGGTGGACTTCCGGCGTCGTCGTGACGCGCAGGCGGCGCTCAAGCTGGCCAGGCGGCTCAAGCTGCGACGCCGTCGTGCCGGATCCGCCGATTCCCCACTCCCGGAAGACCCGGTGCGCCCGGCGGTGAGCCTGCCGGAGTCCTACGTCGAGTGCGCACCCCTGCATGATCGGGAGGCAGTGGTCGAGGTCCTGTGCGTCGGTCCGGATGATTCGGCCGTCGCGAAAGCTGAGACCACGGGGCCCGCCGCGCGAGTGCTCATCCAGGACATCGGTCGCTACGGCTTCGGAGACCGAGGTCTCGGACGATCAGGGTCGGTGGATCTCGCCGCCGCGCGACAGGCCAACCGGCTGGTGGGCAACGATGATTCTGCCGCGGTGTTCGAGGTCTGCTCGGGGGAGTTCAGCATGAGGATCTGCCAGACCTCGATCCTCGCCGTGACCGGGGCCGAGCTGAGCATGGAAGTCATCACCGAAGAACCCGTGCAGAACTTTCGTGGGGGGCAGGAGGCAGCGAGGACCGCATCCCGATCTCGGTCGGCGCCGGTGCGAGCGCCATTCTGGGTGTTTCCAGGCGAGACTCTGCATCTGCGCGGGGTCCACCGCGGGGTCTACAGCTACGTGGGCATCTCCGGAGGACTCGATGTGCCGCTGCAGCTCGGCAGCGCATCCACGGACACCGCCGCCGGGATCGGTCCCGAACCGGTGCAGGTGGGACACCGATTCGGTCTCTCCGGGGCAGCCTCGAGGTTCGTGGGCATCGCTTCGGTGGCCCCCACCCCGCTGCCGGAGCTCGAGGGCGCCACCGTGCTGCGCTACGTTCCGGGGCCGCGGGCAGAGTTCTTCGGCACCCGCCGTGCCGCCTCGGCAGGGCTCTCCCGTCTCGAGAGTCAGCCCTGGGAGGCGGTGAGATCCTCAGGACGCGCGGCTCTGCTGCTGGACGGAGACGATCCGATCCAGCGCACGATGGCAGAACCCATGCCGCCCGAGCCGCTGCTGCGGGGGGCCATCACGGTCTCCTCCTCGGGCCAGCCCACCGTCGCACTGGCGGAACACCCTGTGACCAGTGCTGACCCTGTGCTCGGAGTGGTGGTGCGAGAGGATCTCGCGCTCGCGGCCCAGCTGTCCGCCGGTGCCCAGGTCCGATTCCAGGCAGTGGATCCCGAGGCGCTGGGCGCAGTCCGGACTCGATGAGATAATGATCCGTGCCGTGCTGCGCCGTTCCCCGGGCACCGACACCGGCTCCGATGCCGACATTCAAAGTCCCTGACCAAGGAGTCCACCATCTCTGCCGAGTCTTCCCCCTCCCACTCCGGCCCCACAGGCCGTGCGCCGACCGAGGAGCCGGTCCAGGATGCTCCGACACCACCCGAGGCGAGGCGCACCTCCGTTCCGGGGAACCTGGTCCGCGGCGCGCTGATCGGAGCAGTGGAGACGGTCCCGGGAGTCTCCGGCGGCACGGTGGCGCTGGTCGTCGGAATCTACCGACAGCTCATCGAGTCCGCCTCGCATGTGGTCTCAGCAGGACGAACCCTGATCACCGGGCCTGATCGCCGCGCCGGTTTCCTGCACCACATCCGCCAGGCCGACTGGAAGATCATCATCCCGGTCATGATCGGGATGCTCATCACCGTGTTCACGGTGGCGGGTCCGATGTCCACCGCGGTGGAGACGTACCCGGTGCTCACCCGCGCGGCCTTCTTCGGGATGGTGCTCGCCTCCATCGCGGTGCCGCTGCGGATGGCCCTGCAGGATCGAGACGGGCCCATACGGATGCGTCACATCCTCGCCGGTGTCGTGGCGGCTGCCGTGGTCTTCTGGCTGGTCTCGCTGCCTCCGACGGAGGTCGAGCCCGCCTGGTACATCATCCTTCCGGCCGCCGCGATCGCCGTCTCGGCTCTGCTGCTGCCCGGCCTCTCCGGCTCCTTCCTGCTGCTGACCTTCGGCCTGTACGAGCCCACCCTGCAGGCAGCCTCAGAGTTCGACCTCGGTTACCTCGGCATCTTCGCGCTGGGCCTCGCGATCGGGCTGATCGCCATCGTCAAGGGACTCAAATGGCTCCTGGACCATCATCACCGGCTTACCATGGTGGTGCTCACCGGGGTGATGGTCGGTGCGCTGCGCACGTTGTGGCCCTGGCAGGACGAGGGGCGCGGTCTTCAGGGGCCCGGAGACGATCTCGGACTGGTGCTGCTGCTGGGAGTCGCGGGCTTCGCCGTCGTGTTCGTGCTGGTGCTGCTGGACTACCGGCTGTCCCAGCGCCAGTCACGCTGAGCCTTCGCCCCTCAGGGGCGCAGACGCTGATACACGTGATGCCACCCGTCATCACCGGGGTTGTCCGGCGTCAGGCGCCCCGACGCGATCCGGGTATAACCGGCCGAGCTCAGGGCTGAGAAGGACGCGACGTTGTTCGCTGACACCGCCACGATGATCTCCCCGGCATCAGGCACCTCGAGCCAGCAGAGCTCGGTGAACGCGCGCACCATCTCGGTGCCCAGGCCACGGCCGAGCCAGTCGGGATCCCCGAGGAGATAGTCGATCATCAGACACTCCTGCGGCACCGGGACCAGTTCGGTGAGCTCGCGAAGCTCCTCGGGGTAGTCGGAGATCCGGCTCCGCTGGATGAACCCGATCGGCACCCCGGCGCAGACCACCATGTAGTCGGCGCAGGGTTCAGTCCCGTCGATGCTCCCGCCGAAGTCCCGTGCGATCGCTGCATCGTCGGTCTGGTGAGCCCAGTAGCGGGCGACGTGAGGCCGCCGCAGCCACTGCTGGATCGTGGGCAGGTCCGCCCACGTGGTGCGGTGGAAGGCGAGCGAGGCTGGACCTGTGTCTTCTCCGGCGATGCGACCTTCCCGGGTCATGCCGACATAGTAGCCAGGCCGACGCCGACGCCCCGAGAGCCGCGGACCATTGAATGTGGAGACCGACTCCAAGAACCCGCGCCACCTGATGACGATCCCCGGCAAGGGATATCCGGTGGAACTCTGATCCCCGCGAATCTACGCTGGAACCATGCGACGGCGGCACCCGTCACCTGGATCGGAACCGGTGGAGCTCTTCCTGCCCTTCACCGGTGCCTGGAAGGTGCAGAACAGCCCGGCGAATCGGGTCCCGAGCCACGGCACCGATCTCTTCGGCACTCGGTATGCCATCGACTTCACCGCCGTGGACACCCGTGGTCGGACCGCCAGCTCGAGAAGCTTGCGCAGTGTTCTGGCCACCGAGCCTGCGGAGCTGTTCTTGGCCTACGGTCAGGAGGTGACGGCTCCATGTCCCGGGACTGTGAGGGCGACCCATGACGGTGAGGTCGACCATGCGGCCCGGCGCTCGCAGCTGAACCTGATCGGCTACATGCTGGGGCAGCCCGCGCGGATCCGGCAGGGACCGGACGCTGTCGCGGGCAACCACGTCATCCTTGAGGAGCCGCAGAGCGGGCGCTTCATCGCCATGGTGCACCTGCTGAACGGATCGATTCTGGTCCGCCCCGGCCAGCAGGTCGCCGCGGGACAGGTGCTCGCCCGGTGTGGGAACAGCGGGAACTCCACTCAGCCGCACCTCCATCTGCAGGCCATGGACAGTCTGGACCTGCGCCGAGCCCGCGGTGTGCCGATCGTGTTCCGCGACTTCCATGAACAGATCCGCAGCGGAGAGACGGCCGTGATCCGGCGCGGCGTCCCCGCGAATGCCTCCGTCGTGCAGCCCGCCCGGGGGCCCGACCCTGATCCAGGGAGAAGTGGGCGATACCGATGATTGAGCGGGAGCGTGACTGCGTGATCGCCGGGGGCGGTCCTGCAGGAATGATGCTGGGATACCTGCTGGCCCGGGCAGGGTTGACCGTCACCGTGCTGGAGAAGCACTCGGACTTCCTCCGCGACTTCCGCGGCGACACCATCCACCCCTCCACGCTCACGCTCCTCGGCGAGCTCGGGCTGCGCGAAAAGTTCCTGGACCTGCCCGTCACTCGGCTCTCCACACTCGACGCCGTCATCCAGGGACAGCGGATGACACTGGTGGACTTCGGTGTCCTGCGGGGTCCGGACGACTTCCTCGTCCTGGCCCCGCAATGGGAGTTCCTGAACTTCCTGGCCCAGGAGGCCCAGACCCTGCCCGGGTTCGACCTGCGCATGGACACCGAGGTGACCGGGCTGCTGCATGAGCGCCCGGGGCCGGAGGAAGACCCAGCCGACGACGGCGTCGTCGTCGGCGTGCGCATGCGCTCGGCCTCCGGCGAGGAACAGATCCGGGCGAGACTCACCGTGGCCGCCGATGGGCGGGCCTCGGCGCTGCGTGAGGCCGCAGGGCTCATCCCCAGGGAGTCAGGTGTACCCATCGACGTGCTCTGGTTCAGCCTCCCGCAGCCCGTTGATCCTCCGCCCGCGACTCTGGGCTACCTCTCCGCCGCGGGGATGGTGCTGACCATCGATCGCGGAGCCACCTACCAGTCCGGGCTGATCGTCAAGAAGGGCGAGTTCGAGGAGCTCAAGCGCGCCGGCCTGCCGGCGTTCCGCGCGCGCGTCGCCCAGGCGGCACCGATTCTGAGCGGCGTGGTGGACACGCTCACCGACTGGAAGCAGATCAAGCTGCTCTCCGTGCAGCTGAACCGACTCCCGTGCTGGCACCGTCCGGGGTTCATCACCATTGGAGATGCCGCCCACGCGATGTCCCCGATGTTCGGGGTGGGGGTCAACTTCGCGATCCAGGACGCGGTCGCGCTGGCCAATGCGATCACGCCTGCGCTGCAGCGTGGGGTCGCGCCCTCAGAGACGCTGGCGCGGGTCCAGGCGCGGCGGGCGCGCCCCGTGCGGCTCATGCAGGGCATCCAGGGGCGCGGGCACCGTCTCATCGCTCGCTCCACCCAAGGGCAGCAGGTCCTGCCGGCTTCTGCCGTGACGCTGATCCGTCTCGCCTCGCCCGCTCTGCGCCGGCTCACCGCTCGCATCATCGGGGTCGGCCTGCTTGCTGAACACGTGCACACCGAAGCCGCCAGCCGGGGCGATGGCCGGGCCGACCCGAAGACACGTCCTGAGACATCCCCGAGTGGTGGATGAGGGCTTTGTGAAACGTGGTGGAAAACACTGCTGTGGCACAATGAGGGAAACTGAATCAACGCCACGTCCCCTGTGTGGGAGAGTCCGGCAGGTCTCCCAGGAGCGCAGCATCTCCTGGGAATCACCAAGGTCGGCGCCGAAGGAGCAATATCCTCCCCGGGAACCTCTCAGGCACTCAGTACCGCGCAGGGGTGGCAACTCTGGAAAGCAGCACGTCGGGCCGCAGCGCCTGACGAGCTCACCCACGGTGCAAGCCGGTCCTTCCCGCTCTTTCTGCGGGTCCGACCGGTGAATCTCTCAGGTCCATCACAGAGCGGGGGAGGAACCCTCGCCATATCCATGCCTGGAAGGTTCCTCTATGACCGCCACACCTGATCTCCTCCGCTCCAGCCTCGCTGCCGATGTCACCGAATTCTCCGCCCGGCATATCGGGCCCACCTCCGAGACCGCAGCCACCATGCTCGCGACCCTGGGCTACGACTCTCTGATGGACCTCGTCGATGCCGCGGTCCCTGCCGCCATCCGTCAGCCCGGTCCGCTGGACCTCCCGGAGGCGCTCACCGAGGCTGAGACCCTCGCCGCGCTGCGTGACTACGCAGACAGGAATCAGCCCCACACCCAGATGATCGGCCAGGGGTTCTACGACACCCACACCCCGCAGGTGATCCTGCGCAACGTGCTGCAGAACCCCGCCTGGTACACCGCCTATACGCCGTACCAGCCCGAGATCTCTCAGGGCCGGCTCGAGGCGCTGCTGAACTTCCAGACCATGGTGGCCGATCTGACCGGGCTGGACATCGCCAACGCTTCTCTGTTGGACGAGGCCTCCGCCGTAGCCGAGGCGGTCCTGCTGATGCGACGGGGAAACAAGAAGCTCGCCGCGGCCAAGATTGTGCTCGACGCCGACATCTTCCCGCAGACCCGCGCCGTCGTCATCGGCCGGGCCGAAGCCCTGGGCATCGAGATCGAGATCGTCGACATCGCCGCCGAGGGACTGCCCGAGGGAGAGATCTGCGGGCTCGTGCTCCAACAGCCCGCCGACTCCGGCGCCGTCGTCGATCACCGCGAGGTCATCGCAGAGGCCAAGGAGCGCGGCGCGATGGTCACCATCGCCGCGGACCTGCTCGCGCTGACCCTGATCACCTCACCCGGCGAGCAGGGCGCCGACATCGCCGTGGGCAGCTCCCAGCGCTTCGGCGTCCCGCTGTTCTTCGGCGGTCCTCACGCGGCCTTCATGGCGGTGAAGTCCGGACTGCAGCGCCAGCTCCCCGGGCGCCTCGTCGGCGTCTCCAAGGACGCCGAGGGTCGCCCCGGCTATCGACTCGCCCTGCAGACCCGCGAGCAGCACATCCGCCGCGAGAAGGCCACCTCGAACATCTGCACCGCCCAGGCGCTGCTCGCCGTGGCCGCTTCGATGTACGCCGTCTATCACGGGCCCGAAGGGCTGATTCGGATCGCCCGGCGTGTCCACGGCCATGCCCGGATGATCGCGACGGTGCTGAGCCGCGAGGGCCACGAGCTGGTCGCGGAGTCCTTCTTTGACACAGTCCAGGTTCGACTGGACTCCCATGATCACGCCGAGGAGGTCATCGCCGCCGCTGAAGCCTCCGGGGTCAACCTGCGCCGGGTCGGCGAGGACATCGTGGGCGTCTCCGTGGATGAGACGACCACGGCTCAGCACGTGATGTCGGTGATCGAGGCATTCGGGGTGAAAGACTTCGGCTTCGTGCTGGACAGCGGCGATCCCGAGGGGACGGGCAGGAAGTATGGCTTCATTGACTCGCTGACCCGCACCTCGGAGTTCATGACCCACGAGATCTTCCACCAGATCCGCTCCGAGACGCAGATGATGCGTTATCTGCGCCGGCTCTCTGACAGAGACCTCGCCCTGGATCGGACCATGATCCCGCTGGGTTCCTGCACCATGAAGCTCAACGCGGCCACCGAGATGGAAGCGATCTCCTGGCCTGAGTTCGCAGGCATCCATCCCTACGCCCCGGCTGGGCAGACCACCGGTTGGCGAGAGCTCATCGCCGACCTCGAATCCCGTCTCGCCGAGGTCACCGGCTACTCCGCCGTCTCCATCCAGCCCAACGCCGGGTCCCAGGGGGAGTACGCGGGACTGCTGGCCATTCGTCAGTACCACCTGGCCCAGGGCGACGCCGCCCGGGACATCTGCCTGATCCCGGCCTCCGCGCACGGCACCAATGCCTCCTCGGCAGTGCTCGCGGGGCTGCAGGTCGTCGTCGTCGCCACTGCCGAGGACGGCACCATCGACATGGCTGACCTGCAGTCCAAGATCGCAGCCCACCCGGAGCGGATCGCCGCGATCATGCTCACCTATCCCTCGACCCACGGGGTCTATGAGGCCGAGGTGCGCGAGGTCTGCTCCACGGTGCACGCCACCGGCGGACAGGTCTACATCGACGGGGCGAACCTCAACGCGCTTGTCGGACTCGCCCAGCCCGGTGAGTTCGGCGGGGACGTCTCCCACCTGAACCTGCACAAGACCTTCTGCATCCCGCACGGCGGCGGCGGGCCCGGCGTCGGACCGATTGCAGTGGCCGAGCACCTCAAACCCTTCCTGCCCAGCACCTCGGTGGGCGCCTCCTGGGCCACCGGTGAGCATGAGGGAGAAGGTCGCGACGGCGCCCCGGTCACCTCCACTCCCTTCGGTTCCGCCGGAGTGCTGCCCATCTCCTGGGCCTACCTCGCGATGATGGGGTCCGAAGGGCTGACCAGCGCCACCGCGCACGCGTTGCTGAGCGCGAACTACATCGCCGAGCGACTGAAGGACCACTTCCCGGTCCTCTACACCGGGGAGAACGGACTTATCGCCCATGAGTGCATCCTGGATCTGCGCGCACTGACCAAAGCTTCCGGGATCACCGCCGAAGACGTCTGCAAGCGGCTCATCGACTACGGCTTCCACGCGCCCACGCTGGCGTTCCCAGTGGCCGGCACGCTGATGGTGGAACCCACCGAGTCCGAGGACCTGGCCGAGATCGATCGATTCATCGAGGCGATGATCGGGGTGCGCAGAGAGATCCAGGACGTGATCGATGAGTTGCTCACTCTCGAGCAGTCTCCGCTTCGACTGGCACCCCACCCGGCCGCCGTCCTCGCCGGCGACACCTGGGACCGCGCCTACACCCGTGAGCAGGCGGCCTTCCCGGTCAAGAACCTGCTCCAGGACAAGTACTTCCCACCGGTGAGCAGGATCGACGGCGCCCACGGCGACCGCAACCTGATCTGCTCCTGCCCACCGCCTGAGGCCTTCGAACTCGAGGAGAGCTCCGCATGAGAGAGACAGCACTCACCGCCGCCCACGCCGAACTGGGCGCCAGCTTCACCGACTTCGGGGGCTGGAAGATGCCGCTGAAATACTCCTCCGAGCTTCAGGAGCACCATGCAGTGCGCACCGCGGCCGGCCTCTTCGACCTCTCCCATATGGGGGAGATCCGCATCATCGGCCCCGACGCCGCCACCTTCCTGAACACTGCGCTGGTCGGCGATCTCGCGGCCGTCGCCATCGGCAAGGCGAAGTACTCGCTGATCTGCCGGGAGGACGGCGGGATCGTGGATGACCTCATCGTCTACCGGATCGACGAGAACGAGTACCTGGTGGTGCCCAACGCCGCCAACCGCGAGGTGGTCGCCGCCGCGCTGACGCAGCTGGCAGAGAACGGACGCGCCGGATCTTCGGCGACGGGCTACGACGTCGAGGTCTGGGACGAATCCGAGGCGATCAGCCTGATCGCCGTCCAGGGCCCCGCGGCCGCTGCCATCATCGGCTCCGTGGTCCGCGCCAACGAGACCTTCCTGGTGGAGGAGCTGCGCTACTACGCGTTCACCACGGTCAGCATCGGCGGGGACGAGATCCTGCTCGCCCGCACCGGCTACACCGGTGAGGACGGCTTCGAGCTGTTCCTGCCCCATGACAAGGCTGGAGCGCTCTGGCTCGCGCTGCTGGAGGCCGGATCCGATCACGGGCTGATCCCATGCGGCCTCGCCTGCCGAGACTCGCTTCGCCTGGAGGCCGGCATGCCGCTCTACGGCAACGAGCTCACCACCGACCGAATCAGCTTCGAGGCCGGACTGCCGGTGGTGTCCTTCTCCAAGAAGGAAGACTTCGTGGGACGCGCCGCATTGGAACAGGCCAAGGCCGAAGGACGCGGCAAGACCTCCGGACAGCGGCTCGTGGGACTCCGTGGCCTGGGCAAGCGCGCTGGACGCAGCGGCTACCCGGTGATCGCCACAGAGGGTGAGCACGCCGGAGTCACCATCGGCGCGGTGACCTCAGGGCTTCCCAGCCCGACGCTGGGATACCCCATCGCAATGGCCTATGTGGACCTGGCCTTCATCGACCCCCGCACCCGGGTCGATATCGACCTGCGGGGCAAGCCGCAGCCCTTCGAAGTGGTCGCACTGCCGTTCTACACCCGCGAACGCTGACCAGCCCATCAGGATTCGAGGCTTCACATGACCATCAGCATCTTCGACCTCCTGCGCGTGGGGATCGGCCCCTCCTCCTCGCACACCGTGGGTCCGATGCGCGCCGCGCGGCGGTTCGTCATCGAGGAGCTGTGTGACACCGGCGCCCTGGCGCGCACGGAGGCGCTGCGGGTCGATCTCTACGGCTCGCTCTCGGCCACCGGTCGCGGGCATGGCACGTTCACCGCAGTGCTGCTCGGGCTCGAAGCCTGGGACCCCGAGACGATTCTTCCGGACCAGGTGGAGTCCCGGTTGGCGGCGATGGAGTCCTCCGGGACAGTCCAGCTCGCGGCCCAGCACGACGACGACGGCGGACGCGAGCTTCCGCTGCGAGTCGAGGACATCGTGCAGCGTCCGTTGACCGTCCTGGACCGGCACACCAATGCCATGACGCTGACGGCACTGGATGCCCAGGGCGAGCAGGTGGTGAAAGAGACCTATTACTCCATCGGCGGCGGCTTCGTGCTCTCGGAATCCGATGCGGTGGCCTCTGATGCCTCCCTCGGCGAGGCGCTGGCCAACGACGACGCAGAGGTGCCCTACCCCTTCAACACGGGCGCCGAGCTCATGGAGCACTGTGCACGCTCGGGTCTGCCAGTCTCGCGAGTGATGATGGCCAATGAGCGCGCGCTGCACGTCGCCCGTCACGGAGGGACGGAGCAGGACGCGGAGCAGGAGATCACCGCGAAGGTGCTCCATCTCTGGCAGGTGATGGAGGACTGCAAGAACTTCGCCCTGGAGCGTGAGGGAAACCTGCCTGGTGGACTCAAGGTGCGCCGACGTGCGCCTGACTGGCATGCCCGCATGTGGAAGGACGATCCGAGCCGCACCCACGCCTACTGGCAGGAATGGGTGAACCTGGTCGCACTCGCGGTCAATGAGGAGAACGCCTCTGGGGGACGGGTCGTCACCGCACCCACCAACGGAGCCGCCGGCATCATCCCCGCCGTGGGCTTCTACGCCACACACTACGGCCCCGGGGCCAGCTACGCGGGGGAGGAGGACCGCGAGGACATCGCCGTGCGGTACCTGCTCACCGCTGCCGCCGTAGGGGTGCTCTATAAGGAGCAGGCCTCGATCTCGGGCGCCGAGGTGGGCTGTCAGGGGGAGGTCGGCTCGGCCTCCTCGATGGCGGCCGCGGGACTCTGCGAGGTCCTCGGCGGCACCCCGCGGCAGGTGGAGAACGCTGCCGAGATCGCCATGGAGCACAACCTCGGCCTGACCTGCGACCCGATCGCGGGACTGGTGCAGGTGCCATGCATCGAGCGCAATGCCATGGGAGCGACCAAAGCGGTCAACGCCGCACGGATGGCGCTGATGGGCGACGGTGACCACCGGGTGTCCCTGGATGAGGTCATCGTGACCATGCGCGAGACCGGCAAGGACATGTCTTCGAAGTACAAGGAGACCGCACTGGGCGGGCTCGCGGTCAACGTCGTCGAATGCTGAACGGCTGGTGAGCTGTCCGAGGCCGAAGTCGTGGGATCCGGCGTCGTCCTTCCTGTTCAGGCGAAGGCGGAGTAGCCGGTCAGGTCCCGACCGATGATCAGGGTCTGCACCGACTCGGTGCCCTCGTAGGTGTGGATCGCCTCGATGTCGGCCATGTGGCGGGGCACCTTGTTCTTGAGCAGGATGCCGTTGCCGCCGAGCATGTCGCGAGCCACCTGGGCGATCGCCCGGGCCTTGCGAGTGTTGTGATATTTCGCCAGCGAAGCCTGTGGGCCGGTGAGGGTGCCGGCGATATCGCGTTCGGTCACCTGCCGCACATGCATCTGCATGGAGGTCAGCTCCGAGACCATCCAGGTCAGGCGCTCCTGGACAAGCTGGAAGCTGGCCAGTGGGCGGCTGAACTGCTCGCGCTGCTTGGAGTAGCTCAGCGCCGCCTCCACCAGGGCCGAGGCGTGGCCGACGGCGGACCATGCCACTCCCAGCCTGGTCGCGAAGAGCACTTTGGAAGCGTCCTTGAAGTTCTTCGACCCGGGAAGCACCGCGTGGGCGGGAACCTCGACGTCTTCGTACTGGATCAATGCCTGGTGGATCGCGCGCAGCGAGGCCTTGCCCTGGATGACTTCGGCCTTATAGCCGCGTGTGGCCTGGTCCACCAGGAAGCATCGGACGCTTCCGTCATGGATGCCCCCGGAGACCCGGGCCCAGGTGAAGGTGATGCCTCCGGAGGCCCCGTTGCCGATCCACTTCTTGGCACCGTTGATCACGTAGTAGCCGGAGTCCTCGTCACCGACCAGCCGGGCGGTGGTCTCCAGGGAGACTGAATCGGAACCATGGGTCGGTTCGGTCAGGGCGAAGGACCCCAGGGTCTCGGCGGTGGCCAACGCAGTGAGATGCTCGGCCTTCTGATCGTCTGATCCGAAGTAGGCCAGCGTGCGCAGCGCCAGTCCGCCCTGGACCGCCAGGGCCGTCCCCAGGGAGCCGTCTGCCCGTGAGGTCTCCATGTTCACCAGTCCCGCGGCCATGGGGGAGAGGGTCTCCATGCCGGCGTCGGTGACGTCGACCCCGTCGGTGAGCAGTCCGAGGCCTCCGGCCTTGCGGACCAGGTCCACCGGGTACTCCGCATGCTCCCAGTGCTGGGCCATCCGGGTCTCCAAACCGCTGGAGAACTCGCGGGCGCGCGTCCACCACTGGCGGTCCGCCGCGGGCAGGTCCTCGAACACGCCGTAGTAATCCAGATCCAGTGCTGTCGAGACCTCGTAGATGGGGTCCACGGAGGCGTCGGGGGCGTGATGTGTCATGGCACACATGTTACTCGATAGTCACAAGGTGTTGGAGCTTAGTTGATTCATCGAACTGTAGACCAAAGTCCACTGGTGTCGTCCGAGGACCCTCCCGGACAATAGAAACTGGACGTGCAGCAGTGGTGCACGATTCAGGGAGAAGCATTGGCCTTGAGGCGCTCCGAATTACGGTGCAAGGGTTCGGAGCAGAGCCTCGGCTGGTGTTAGTGCTCGGGCGGTGGGAACGGCACCGCCCGAGCCTCTCTGTGTCTGGGGTGATTTCCTCTATGTCAGCGAGTGTTTCAGCGTGGCAGGGGTATCTCAGCGCGGGAGCCGCAGCTGGATTCCAGAGACCTGAACGCTCCAGATGCCTTCGGCCGGTGAGCCTGCCTGGATCGTTCCGCCATAGGTCGCCGCGCGATCCTCCATGCTGATCAGCCCGGTTCCCGAAGAGGCATGCTTCAGCGCGGGGGGCTGTTTCGCATCGGTCCTGTTCGTCACGGCCAGGTCGACGGTGGCCTCTTTGACCTCGAGTTCGATGGTGCAGTCATTCGTATCGTGTCCACGTGCTCCGTGTTTGACCACGTTCGTCGTGCATTCCTGCAGAATGCGGTAGAGGCAGGCCTCCACCGATTGGGAGATCGAGCTGATATCCCCATGCACCGAGGTGTCGACGGAAAAGCCCAGGTCCTGCAGGCGTTCGGTGAAGCGCGCAAGCCCCGATTCCAGATCCAGTTCGGGAGCGTCGCCGGGTCCCGAGCCGATGATGTTCTCACGCTGCAGAACCAGCAGCACGCGGCGAAGGTCATGCAGGGCTGCACTGGCCGATTGCGAGATCTGGTTCAGCGCCGCTGCTCGCGACTCTGGTGTCCCAGTGGCCGCCGCAACCTGCGTCTGCATCGAGATGACGGTGAGGTCATGCGCGAGGATGTCGTGCAGATCTCGCGCGATGGAGCGTCGCTCACCGGCCAGGGCCTCTTCATGTGCGGCGCGCAGGCGCACGAGCTCACTTTCGGCCGAGAGTCGTGAGATCAGCTGCTTTCGTGTGGCACGGCCAACCACGTAGGAGAGCGACATCACGACTCCTGCGAACACAGCAAACCCGGTGACCAACAGCGGATCGGTCTGCACCAGTCCGATATTTACTGCGAGGCACAGAGCCAAGAGGAGATAGAGGTGCCTCACCCATCGCGAACAATACACAGCTGTGAGTCCACAGAACAGAATGACGAGCAGAAGGGTCTCGAACTGTGAGCTTGCTATGACACCGATGACCGCTCCCGCCAGGGTGGCAAGTGCACCCGCGGCGGGATGCAGCCAGAAGAGTGCAATGGCCAGGAACCAGATGAGATACCCGAACTGCAAAGTTGTGGCAAGGTCCGCCGATGCGAATATCAGGGCGAGGGAAATGTCTGCACAGATCCCGCCGATGGCGGTCAAAGTCAGGGTGTTCAGGACGCGCCGGCTCGGGACTACTTCACTTGAAAACGTCACGCTCAAGGGTACGTCGGAACGCGCCGCTCAGCGAGGGCTCAGCATCCTTGAGCGCTGGGGAACGCGCGGCAGATGACGGAACGGAAAAAACCCGCCGCTTCGAGGTTAGAAAGATCAAAGAAAGTGATAACAGTAGTAAGAACAAGAGCGGAAACGATGGCGATGCGGTAAGCAAACAATGCGAGTGACATTTTTTGTGCCTTTCAGGCCTATACCTTCTGATGAACAACGTGTAAAATTAGAATAAGGTGTGCCTAGATTCTGGTATAGTGGACTTAAGTACCTAATTTATACAGATTCACTCAGATCCGGTATTAAACCGGTCAGACGACTCGGGGCACTCCTGTGGCCGGCAGAGTTCGGATAAAGTGAGACTTCGCACCGGGTGTCAATGAACCGGTGTCACAGGCCGAGGAAGAACAGGTTCAGCCATGCTCCGTCTTGTCGTTGCAGACGACCACCCGATCATGCGGGCAGCGCTTCGTGCCTATGTGGATTCCGCCCCAGACATGGTCTGCGTGGGTGAAGCCCAGAACGGACTCGAAGTCATCGAGCGGGTGCGCGAGGAGAAGCCCGACGTGGTGATTATGGACCTCAAGATGCCAAAGATGGGAGGCGTCGAGGCCACCGCCGAGGTCATGGCAATCGCCCCGGAGACCTCCGTGCTGGCGGTCACCACGTTCAGCTCTGAAGGGCATGCGCTGCAGGCGTTGAACGCAGGCGCCAAGGGCTACATCGTGAAGGACGCGACGGCAGATCAGGTGCTCGAGGCCATCCGTCAGGTTCACGGGAGTTCTGTGCCGATCTCTCCTGATGTGGCGCGACGTCTAGAGTTCAATGCCGTCAATGAGGCCGAGGAATTCTCGGTAGCACTTGCGGGCTCGGACTATCTGCCGCGGGTGCCGCCGCGGGAGACAGAAGTTCTGACCCTGTTGGCGCGCGGTTTCAGCAACAGGGAGATCGCCACGCGCATGGTGCTGACCGAAGGCGCGGTCAAGGCGCATCTCGGGCGCCTGTGTGCCCGATTTGGAGTGCGCGATCGCGTGCAGCTGCTGATTCGCGCGACCCAGCTGGGTCTGATCGAGCCTCAGCTCGAGGACGTCGCCCCGGAGGGTGACGGCGCGTAGCCAGTGGCACAATCGCGATGACTGGCCACGGCCAGCCGCCGCAGCTCAGCGGCGCAGGCCACCCTGCCAGAGTGCGTCGAACGAGGTGTTTCCGGCCACGCGCTGGTGGATGCCCGCGGTGACGAACGCCTTGGCGCTCCGTGCTGCGTCCAGGGGAGAGGCGCCCTTGGCGAGCTCGGACGTGACGGCGGCGGCGAGGGTGCAGCCCGCTCCGGAGACGGCGTGCTCGCCGATCTTCGGGGCGGTGAGCACCTCCATGCCCTCGGCATCGACGAAGACGTCGACCGCGTCTGTTCCCGCCAGGCGAATCCCGCCCTTGGCGAGCACGGCGGCGCCCGAGATGCGATGAATCTCGGCAGCGGCGGCCTGCAGGTCCTCCAGCGTCTCGACCTTCATGCCGGAGAGCTGCTCGGTCTCGAAATGATTCGGCGTCACGAATGTCGCCAGGGGCAGCAGCTCCGCCTTCAGCGCATTGTCGGTGTCCTGTGCATGGCCTGGCTCCTGACCCTTGCAGATCAACACCGGGTCCAGCACCAGGTGCTTCGGGCTGCGAGCTGAGACCGCGGTTGCCACGGTGGAGATGGTGGCGGGCGAGCCCATCATCCCGAGCTTGACCGCGTCGAGCGACTCGGGTCCGTAGTTGCCGAAGATGGCCCCGAGCTGGTCAGCGATCACCTGGGTCTCCACGGGGACGAACCGATGGTTCCAGTTGTCCTCAGGATTGAAAGACACGATGCAGGTCAGCGCCACCATTCCGAAGGTTCCCAGTTCCTGGAAGGTCTTCAGATCGGCCTGAGCTCCGGCGCCGCCCGTGGCCTCGGAGCCTGCAATGGTCAGAGTCATTGCCGGATGTGCAGTGGTCTCAGTCATGCTCAGGCTCCTTTGTCTGGGGGTCCTTGGTGGTGGTCTGCGGCAGGTCGACGCCGGGTGCTGCGGTCTTCTCCTCGGGGCCCTCCACCCGGGTCAGCGGCTGAGCCATCCAGCGGCCGAGTCCCAGCAGGATGCCGGCGGGGAAGCCGATGAGCGGTATCAGCATCGGCACCAGCCCGCCCGCGCCCACGACGAGCGCGACAGGACCATAGAGCAGACCCACGACGACGTAGCCCAGGATATGCACCGCGGGTAGTGGCTGATGACGGAAGAGCCAGGTGACCAGCAGCGTGCCCGGGATGCCGACGACGACGGCGGCAGCGCCGATCAGCGGGATCAGCGGAGCGAGGAATCCCTCGCCGTCTAGGCCCGGCATGAGACTCAGCGCCAGGAGCAGACCGCCCATCACGGCCGTGGGGATCAGCCAGGACACGATCCACCCAGCGAAGCCCAGCCTCAGGACTGGTCTCGGTCCCGCGCTGTCGCGTTGGGACGGCCGCCTGCGGCGCGTCGTCTTCTCTGGTGCTGGAGTGGTCATTGCCTAGATTCTACCGGCGGGGACACCTGGGTTCAGCCCGTGTGACCCAGGTGGGCGAGGGCCTGCCGGATGAGTCGTTCACGGCCGCCGAGGAACTCCGCCTGGACCTCGGGGCTGAGCACCTGGTCGGGTGTCATCCAGCTGAGCTCCAGAGCGTCCTGACGAGGGGAGCACTCACCGGAGACGGGCACGATGTAGGCCATCGAGACCGCATGCTGCCGATCGTCGACGAGTCCTGTCTCGGAGGGGTAGGGAAAATACTCGGCCACGGTGAACGGGGTGGGCGAGGGCGGAATCTGCGGCAGCACCAGCGAGCCGAGGTCCTTCTCGATGTTGCGCAGCAGGGCGGCGCGAATCGTTTCGCGATACATCACCCGCCCGGAGACCACAGTCCGGTAGAAGTGCCCCTCGGTGTCGGCCGTGTAGAGCAGGCCAAGTTCAGTGATGCAGCCCAGCGGGTCCAGCCGCACCGGGATGGCTTCCACATAGACCATGGGGAGCCGGCGGCGGGCCTCGTAGAGGTCATCCTCGTTCAACCATCCGGGGTTCGGATCAGGGGTTCGAATGCTCATAGTTCCATCATGCACCACAACTGACGACGCCGTTTCTCCAGCGTCACTCGCCGCGATTCTCGAGGTCCACCACGAGCCGGGTGGGGTCCTCGAGCAGCTCCACCGAGAAGGGGACCTCCGCGGGCAGGCCGATCAGGTACTGCGAGAGGGCTTCGAAGGGGCCCTGCACGTAGACCTCTTCCGGGAGGGCAGCGGTATCGCGCTCGTAGTACTGATCAGAGGCGAGCTGATCCTCGACCTCCTCCTCGGGAAGCCATGAGGGGCCGCTGACGTGGATCTGGAGAATCGCCTCGCCCGCCATCCCGATGCGGTTGCCGCGGCCAAGCTCAGCCGCTGAATCGACGTACTCGGCGCGCCAGCTGGGCAGGCTCTCGCCGCTGAATTCAAAGACGACCCGGTCGAAGCCGTCATGCATGCCGGAGCGTACGGCGACCAGCTGCTGGTCGCGAGAGCCAGAGCTGTCCGGAAACCCCTCAGTCTCTTGCGGCTCGGTGGTGAACTCCCCTGTGATCGGGTCTGTGCCCGCCTGATCGGAGCCGTCGGAAGAAGGCTGTTCGCCCTCGGTGCTTGAGGCACCACCTGGCTCTTCTTCCGCGGAGGCGCTGGCGGAAGAGTTCGCTGAGGGACTGGCTGAAGCGGTGGCTGAGGGACTGGCTGAAGCGGTGGCAGTCTCCGGGTCGTCGCCCGGCTCCTGGTCGGCTCCGCAGCTGGAGAGCAGCAGCAGCGCGGCGGTGCTTGCGGCGACGGTCAGACGATGCGTGATAAGAGCTCCTCAGCAGTGGATCAGATGATGTCTTCGAGAGGCCGTCCCATCGCGGCGCGACGTTCCGCGTGGTTGATCTTGTGCCTGCGCGATTCCGTGGCGAGGATGACGACGAACGCGCCCATCGCGGCGCACAGCGCCACCCACACGGAGGTGACGTCGGAGAGGATGCGCGGGAAGATGAGCCAGAACATTCCCCAGCCCATTCCGAGGGCAAGCGTGATTCTGCCGCGTTCGGTCATCGCGTAGTACGAAGCCGCCCAGATGCAGATTCCCAGTCCGATCAGCGCCCAGATCACTGCAGGGAAGCCGGGGATGTGCCACCCCATGGCGGTGAGCCAGATCGACAATGAGGACATTGCGGCCACGAGCGCCCAACCTGCGAAGAGACCCGTGGTGGTGTCAGCCAGGCGGCGCTCGAGCGAGTTGCGCGCCGTGCGGAAGGTGAACTGCCGGATGGCGTCGATCAGCGCCAGTGCCGCAGCCAGTGCCGCCAACACCGCGAGGGTGAGCATCCCGGTGTGGATCGACGCTGTCCAGATGAGCATGAGCAGGGAAGCGGAGCCGACCTGCCAGCCGGAACGCCGCTGACGCGGCGTGGCGGTCTGCGTGGTGGTCCACTGATAGACCGCGTGGGCGAGGATTCCGATCACGATGAACGGCCAGAGCCAGTAGAAGTTCGCCTCGGGGGAGAGCAGCGCCCGGTTCCCGGAGTACCAGCCTTCGGCGAGCTCATCCAGCCCGTTCCCGCCCAGGATGGCAGGTGCTGAGGTGAACATGCCGAACATCCAGCCGAGCGAGATCAGCGCAGCCAAAGCGCCGATGCTCACAAACACCTGTCGATAGAGGTCGGTGCGCACCGGTGCCGGGTCGGGGTCGCGCGAGGGGAGATTATACGGGGGAATGTAGGTGAAGAGGTCTTCCTCGTCATCGGCGAACTCTACGAACTCGCGTCCGGTGGGCCGGTAGTTCCGCGCAGTGGCTGCCTCGATAGCAGCCGCCTTCTCCAGAATCACGTCGCGCTGGCGCCGCTCATCCAGCGCGCGGCGCGGCTTGGGGAGGGTCACGGGGGCAGGCTCGTGCTCTGTCTGGGATTCAGTGAGCGGACCTTCGACGGCGGCGTCCTCCGCAGGAGGGGTCGAAAAGCTGCCCGGCTGTTCGGCGAACCGACGTTCGGGGTCCTCGACGGGCCCTTCCACAGCGGCATGGTCCGGTGCGGCGGCGCTCCTGTCCTCCTGGGTCGTCTCCCCAGAGGTGGCGCTTTCAGCCTCCCCTGTGGGCTCCGGACGCCGGAAGGCGTCTCCCACGCGGCGGGCAGCAGCGAAGAACTTCTCGTCAAGATTGTCGAAGAAGCCGCTGAGCCCCGACTGGTCCTGACCGGTCTCGGCTGCCGGCCGTGCCGGAGTGGGCCGGCTTGGTCGGACTGCGGGGGGAACCGGAGCCTGGTCGTCCTGATGGCCGGCTGCGGGCTCGCGGTCCTGACCGCTGGCCGCATCTTCGGTGTCGCTGGTGTCTGCGGCAGGCTCGACGGTGTCGTCCTGCGCGGTGTCCTCTTCGGCGGGGGAATCGCCGGTGGGGGTGTCCTGGTCAGTACCCGTCTCCGCAGGCCCATCCTCAGTGGAGGCATGAGGGGCCTCGGCTTCCTCGGCAGAGGTCTCGGAGACAGGCATCGTCTCGATGGACTCGTCCTGGGACTTTTCAGTCAAGCCCGATTTCCCCCTCTAGCGTCTCAGCTGGCGTATGCGTTCGATGCGACGGACCCGGGTCCGCGCAAATCCGCTGGTCATGTGGTTGTCGTCTTCCGCTGCGCCCCCCGACGCGACCGGTTCCGAGCCATCACCACGGTGATTCCCAACCCCACAAGGGTACCCACAACGATGCCCGCGACCGTGCTCGCCCAGGGTGGGAGCCCCGTGGTTGTTCCCGTAATGTAACCTAATCCGACCATCCAGAGGGACCAGGTGAGCGCGCCCAGCAGGCCAAGCGCGACCATGGCGCCTCCGCCGAGTCCCATCATGCCGGCGGTGGCCATCGAGGCGGAGCGGCCTCCCGGGATCCAGCGGATGAGCAGCAGTCCGGCCCAGGTGGTGGCGCCGCCTGCGCGGATCGCGATGCGCAGCAGCTTCCGGTGCAGGTTGCGGCCCCACCTCCAGCGGTAGAGCAGCCGGATCAGCCTGTAGCGGAAGAGCAGGTACAACCCGATGTCGCCCGCCAGACAGCCGAGGAAGGTCACCGCGAGCACCAGCAGGACCGGAAAGATCTCATCCGCGGCCATCGTGCCGGAGGCGATGACCATGACCTCGGAGGGGAAGGGCGGCACGATCGCAGTGAACGCCACGGCGATGGCCAAGAAGATGAAGTAGTAGAACCCCCACTCCTGGTACAGCGCAGGATCGCTGAGGTCACTGACGCCCAAGGCGATCGCGGGGTTGGTCACTGCGGAGACTCCTGGAGGGTTCGAGGGGAGGTGAAGCTGCGGTGGACGCCGTTGAGCGGATCAGTGAAGGACAGCGTCTTCGCCAAGAGCTGCAGCGGCTTGTCGAACTCGTCGGGGGCGTCGTCGAGGAGTTCCGGGTAGAACCGGTCATTCAGAATACCCAGTCCCAGCAGCGCCATGTGGATGCGCAGCTGGTGAGTCTTTCCGGTGTGTGGAATCAGCTGAAAGTGGCCGACCTGCGCTCCCGAGGGGCTCACACCCGCATCGAGCAGCTCCACTCTCGAGGAGGAGTTCGCCCCGGGGATGGCCTCCGTGCGCCGCCGGCCCGTGCGGGCTCGCCTGTCGTGGGGCCGGTGGCCTGAGTGCTCGGGTGCGTAGGACGCGAGCTGGGAGACCACGACCCCTTTGGTCTTCTCGATCCGGTTCCGCACGCTGAGTGGGAATCGCGACGCCAGCGTCTCCGCCGTCATCCCGCGCGGGACCGAGCTGACGCATTCGTAGGTCTTGTTCACCTGGCGGTTCTCGAAGAGCAGCTGGTACTTTCCCCGCGTGGAGGGCTCCTTGGAGAAGATCACCACCCCGGCGGTGCCGCGGTCCAGCCGGTGGATCGGCACGAGGTCCGGGACCCCGAGCGTATTGCGCAGCCGCACCAGCAGCGATTCCTGCACATATCGCCCGGCGGGTGTGGTGGGCAGGAAGTGTGGTTTATCCACCGCGACCAGGTGCTCATTCTCGTAGATGATCTCCTCGCGCACCGGCAGCGGCACCTCTTCGCTGACGGAGCGGTAGTACCAGAGGAATTCCCGCTCGCCCAGGGGGGTCTTAGTGCTCAGCGGTGCGCCGTCGATGTCGACGACCTCCCCCGCGTGGAAGCGCTCGGTGATCCCCCCGTGGTCGATGTGCCCGAAGGTCTCCAGCACGTACTCATGGATAGTGGGCCAGCGGCCGGTCAGCGGAAGTCGAAGGCGCGTGGCATTGACGCCGTTGCGCACGGGAAGGGGGGACTTCTGAGTCACAGGTCAGGTTCGTGGAGTTCCGGCGGCAGGGTGGCTCAGCCCCAGACCGGTGCCTCAGCGGTGGCAGTCGGCTCTGGCTGGGCCAGCGGCTGGTTGATCTGCCAGGACATGTTGAAACGGTCCTTGATCCAGGCGAAGTTGGTCGCGAAGTCGTAGTCGCCCGGCTCCATCAGGAACTCCCCGCCGGGGGCGAGGGTGTTCACGATCTGGTTGAACTCCTCGGTGGAGTCCACCACCACGGCGATGGAGACGGACGGGGTGAAGCTGAACTGGTGCTTCACCAGACTGTCCTGGATCATCAGCACCTGGCCGCCGATCTTCAGCTGAGCGGTGGCCACCAGGGGGGCGGGAACGTCGACCACCTCGTCGGGATCGTCCTCCTCGGCGAGCTGCAGGTCGGTGTGGTGGGTCTCGGGCGCCGCAGCGGTCACGGGATGGACCTCGGAGGGCTCCTCCGCATCTACCACGGCGTCATCGGCTTCCTCGGCGACGTTCTCAGCGGTGAGATCGTCGGCGGCGAAGTCCTCTTCAGACTCTTCGCCGAGATCCAGCTGTACCTCCACCTCGGAGAGCTCGTCATCTTCGGCCTCTGAGAGGTCCTCAGCCTCGGTTGCTTGCTCGGAGGAGGGAGTGGGGTCATAGATCTCAGTGCCCTCAGGGTGATGCATGATCTCCAGCAGCTCGGCGTCGGGGAAGACGCTGAGGTAGTGGTCAATGGCTTCTTGGGCCTGACCCTGGAACATCAGAAACGGAATGCAAAGAGTCATGTGTTCAGCCTAACGGGAAATCCTGGGTCTGGGACGTGTGTGCGCTGTGGGCGTGAGGCCTCAGGGTGCGAATCGAAGCCCGGAGGGAGAGGAGTTGAACCCGGCGTCGCGGAGCAGCTGTCCCAGGGGGTGGGTCAGGATCCGCTCCCCGTTGACACGTTCCACGGCGATGCGCCCGGTCTTCGCTGACCGCAGCGCCGGGACCAGGGCCCGGGCGATCAGATCCATCACGGTCTCATCCTCGATGAAGAGCAGCATGGTGCGTCCCCCGCGCTCCATATAGAGCGCCAGGTCACCGCGATAGAGCACGACGACGGCGCCCGCCTTGCGACCGGGACGGTGGGTGGAGCTCTCCAGCTCGGGCCAGTCCAGAGCAGCCCCGTAGGGGTTGGCCGGATCGGTGGCGGCGAGCACCACTGCCGCCTCCTGGCGCTTCCCCTCTCCGGTCTTCTCCGCGGCGTCCTCCAGCCGCTCGGCGATCCAGCGCAGCTGGTCGATGGTGGCGGAGGAGGTGAACTGGGCGGCCCCGAGCTGTTCGATGAAGTATCCGCGGCGAATCTGGCCGGAGTCTTCCGCCGCCGAGAGCACCTTGTAGACCGCCGCGAAGCCTCCCTTCGAGGCGGTGCCGAGCCCCGACTGCTGTTCGGACATCACGGATCCACGAGTGACCACGCCGTAGCGATCCAGCAGGATCTCGGCGCGGGTGTGCGCGGCAACGGTGGGCTCGGCCGAGGCGCTGGGGACCAGCTGCCAGCGCCCTCCGGCCCCCGCTCCGCTGAATCCGCCGCTGGCGGCGCTGACCCGGCTCCGGTGGGATTCCGCGGCTTGACGCAGCGCCATCCTCCGGGAGGTGTGCCGGGGGCGCGCCGGAGTGGGCTGCTTCTTGTGCGCGGTGGTTCCGGTGGACATGAAACGACGCAGCGCGCTGAAGCTGTCCGGTGTGACCCTGCCGGCCCAGAACAGCTCCCAGAGTGCGTTCTTGGTGGTCTCACGGGAGACCGTGAGGTGCGGATCCAGCTGATCGTGCAGCGCCTCGATGAACCAGGCGCCGCCCCGGGTGAGGACCTCGAGGATGGCGTCCTGGAGGGCTGTCGGGGTGAAGTCCTCTGTTCCTGCGGCCCCGCGGGTGTCGGCTGTGCCGTTGGTTCTGGCGGCCCCTGCACCTGGAATGGGCAGGTTGTTCAGCAGCACGGCGGCGTCTTCGCGGGGGTAGAACGCCAGCCAGCCGTCGTGCCCGCTCAGCGCTCCCTTGCCCACCGCGAGGAACTCTCCGGCGGCCAGCAGCTCGTCCAGCATGGCGGGCCGGTAGTCGGGAACGCGGGCCGGGAGGATGAAGGACTCCCAGGCGCTCGCCGGAGCCGCGGCCCCGGAGAGCTGCGCCAGGGATTCGGCCAGGGCGGCCGTGCCTGAGCTTGAGGAGCCCTTCCCGCGCGCGGCGGAGATGCCCTGCCACTCGAGCAGGAACTGTCCATACGCTGCCCCGGACACTGGCTCCACCTGGGCACGCAGGGCCGCCAGGGAGCGGCGGCGGATCCGGCGCAGCATTTCGGCGTCGCAGTACTCCACGGTGCCGGACCGAGCGTCGACGGGCAGCTCGCGATCGGGCCGGAACAGCCCCTCGACCACGCGGTGCTCGCGGACCAGCCGGGTCAGCGTGTCGGCGACCACGGCGCGGCTGAGCCCCAGCTCGCCGGCGGCCTCCTCCACCAGAAACGGGCCGTGGGTGCGCGCATAGCGGCCGACCAGGTCTCCGAGAGGATCATCCACCGGTTCCAGAAAGGCGTAGGGAATCCCCACGGGAATGGGGGTGCCCAGGCCGTCCCGGAGCCGGGAGGCGTCCTCGATCGCGGCGTAGCGCTCCTCCACGTGATCGCCGCCCGTGGCCGATGTGCCTTCGGATCCTGTGGTCTCCGGCGCGGAGGAGGTGCCGGTCCGCCACATCACCTTGAATGCTCGCTGGCTGGAGACCAGCGCTTGCGCATGCTCCCTGGCGGGTTCGCCCTCTTCCAGGCGGGCAGCCAGCTGCTCCGCGGTCAACGGGCCCAGCAGCCGGAGCAGATCGGCAACCCCCTCCTGTCCGCGGACGTGGCGGGAAGGAGTGAGTCGCTGCGCGTAGGCCTCGGAATCGGCGATGATCGCGGCATCGAGGAACTCACGCAGCTCTACGCGGCCGAGCAGCTCGCCGAGCAGCGCCGGGTCTACCGAGAGCGCCGCGGCCCGACGCTCCGCCAGCGGGGAATCCCCTTCATAGAGGAACTGGGCGATGTAGCCGAAGAGGATGGACTGCGCGAACGGGGACGGCTTCGGAGTGGTGGTCTCCACGATCTTCAGCTTGCGCGCGGCGATGCTGCGCAGCAGATCCAGCAGCGCGGGCATGTCATAGACGTCCTGCAGGACCTCCCGCATGGCTTCCATGATGACCGGGAAGTCGGGGTACCCGGAGGCGACCTCGAGCAGCTGTGAGGAGCGTTGGCGCTGCTGCCACAGCGGGGTGCGCTGGCCTGGATTCTGCTTGGGCAGCAGCAGCGCACGCGCGGCGGCCTCACGGAAGCGGCCGGAGAAGAGCGCTGAAGAGCTGACCTGGGCGGTGACTAGGTCTTCGAGCTCGTCCGGGTCGAACGCGAAGAGCTCTGCACCGGGCGGATCTTCGTCCATCATGGGCACGCGCAGCACGATTCCGTCATCGCTGGCCATGGCGGAGCCGTCGAGGCCGAAGCGATCGTGCAGCCGTTCGCCGACCGCGAGCGCCCAGGGGGCGTGCACCTGGAGTCCGTAGGGGGAGAGCAGCACGATCCGCCAGTCGCCGAGCTCGTCTCGGGTCTGCTCGACCACCAGAGTGGTGTCGCTGGGCAGGACCCCGGCAGCCTCCTGCTGTTCGGTGAAGTAGCGCAGCAGGTTCTCCTGCGCCCAGGTGTCCATGCCCAGCGAGGTCAGCCGTTCGGCGGTCTCCTCCGGGGCGCCGGCGTGGACCTCTCGGGTGAAGCGGCCCAGCGCGCGGCCGAGTTCGGCGGGGCGGCCGAAGCCGTCGCCGCGCCAGAACGGCAGTGAAGCGGGCTGGCCGAAGGCGGGGGAGACCAGCACCCGGTCGAAGGTGATCTCCTCGATCTTCCAGCTGGTGGCGCCCAGGGCGAAGACATCCCCGATGCGCGATTCGTAGACCATCTCTTCATCGAGCTCACCGACCCGCCGTCCTCCGGAGCGTGCCGAGCCGGAGTCTTCACCCCCGGCGAGGTAGACCCCGAAGAGGCCGCGGTCGGGGATCGTGCCGCCGGAGGTGACCGCGATGCGCTGGGCTCCGGGCCGGCCGGAGACGGTGCCGGCGTCGCGGTCCCAGATGATCCGGGGCCGCAGCTCGGCGAACCGGTCCGAAGGATATTTGCCCGCCAGCAGGTCCAGGGTGGCCTCATAGGCGGAGCGGGGCAGGCTGGCGAAGGGCGCGCTGCGGCGCAGCGTCTCGAACCAGGACTCTACGTCCAGGGTCTCCATGGCAGAGGCCGCCACGGTCTGCTGGGCCAGGATGTCCAGCGGATTGCGCGGGATATGCAGCGCTTCGATCTGTCCGGCCAGCATCCGTTCGACGACGACGGCGGTGCTCACCAGATCACCGCGGTGCTTCGGGAAGAACCAGCCCACCGAGACCTCGCCGACCTGGTGGCCTGCGCGGCCGATGCGCTGGAGTCCAGCCGAGACCGCGAAGGGCGCCTCCACCTGGATGACCAAGTCCACTGCGCCCATATCGATGCCGAGCTCCAGGGAGGAGGTGGCCACCACGCAGCGCAGCCGGCCCGATTTGAGTGCCTCCTCGGTGAGCTTGCGCTGTTCCTTGGAGACCGAGCCGTGGTGTGACCGAGCCAGCGGATCCGGCTCGCCCGCGTCTGCCGGCTCCCCGTGGGAGGCAGCGGCGTCGTCGGTGGCGTCCTTGCTGATGGAGGGCTGACGTTCGGACCAGATCTCATTGATCCGACCGGTGAGCTTCTCGGCCAGGCGGCGCGAGTTCACGAAGACGATGGTGGAGCGGTTCTCGGTGACCAGATCCACGATCCGGTGCTCCACGTGCGGCCAGATGCTGGGCTGCAGCGGCTGGTCGCTGAGCAGCACCTCCTCCGGCGCGAAGTCCGCGAGCACCTCGGAGAGCACCTTCGGCTGGCCGGCCTCGGCGGAGTCCTCGGTGTCGTTGCTCTGCGAGCTGGGGGGTGCCGGGAACGGCGTCGCCCCTTGGGGTGGGGCGGTGCTGGGGGAGGCCAGGTCCTCCACCGGCACCGAGACGGTGATGTCCCACTTCTTCTCGGACTTCGGCGCGACGATCTCCACGGCCGCGGAGCCGCCCAGGAAGCGGGCCACCTCTTCGCGCGGCTCCACCGTGGCGGAGAGGCCGATCCGCTGGGCCGGGGTCTCGAGCAGATTGTTCAGCCGCTCCAGTGATACCGCGAGGTGGGCGCCGCGTTTGGTACCGGCCAGCGCGTGGACCTCATCGATGATTACGGTCTTGATCCCGGCGAGGGTGCTGCGCGCCTGAGAGGTGAGCATCAGGTAGAGCGACTCGGGGGTGGTGATCAGGATCTGTGGGGGCTTGCGGACCAGGTCGCGGCGTTCTTTGGGAGTGGAGTCGCCGGTGCGCACGCCCACCGTGATCTCGGCAGGCTCGGTCGCCGCGCCCTCGGCGGCGAGCCGTCGGGCGGTGTGTGCGATCCCGACGAGCGGGCTGCGCAGGTTGCGTTCGATGTCCACGCCGAGCGCCTTCAGCGGGGAGATATAGAGCACCGAGGTGCCCTTGGTGGGGGCGGCGAAGAGCTGATCGATGGACCAGAGGAAGGCCGAGAGCGTCTTTCCGGATCCCGTGGGCGCGACCACCAGGGCGTTCTTGCCACGCGCGACCGCGTTCCAGGCGCCGGCCTGAGCGGCGGTGGGCTGACCGAAGGAGGCTTGGAACCAGCGCCGCGTGGGCTCGGTGAACGGTTCCAGGGCGGTCATGGTCCCACTCTAAATGGCGCCACGGACATGACCGGACGCTGCCGCGTGGTCCCGGTCCACCGAGCATGGCCGCTCGGATGGGGTGAGAGTAGCTTGGGCTCGAGCAACCCGCAGGCACTCTGGGAGAAGACATGTCTCTGGTCCGCGTCCACAACTTCTCGGTCTCCCTCGACGGCTTCGGCACCGGTGAGGGCCAGACGCTCGAGGCTCCCTTCGGCCATGCAGGTCAGCGCCTCATGGAGTGGACCTTCGAGACCCGCACGTTCCGCGAGATGGGCTTCCACGGTGAGACGGAGGGATCCTTCGGTGTAGATGATGCCTTCGCCAGCCAATGGGCGGCCGGAATCGGCGCGGAGATCATGGGGCGCAATAAATTCGGGCCCCAGCGTGGCCCCTGGCCGGACGAGGAGTGGCAGGGATGGTGGGGTGCCGAGCCTCCCTTCCACACTCCGGTGGTGGTGTTGACCCACTTCCCGCGGCCGGTGCTCGAGATGCAGGGCGGCACGACCTTCCACTTCCTCGATGCGGATCCAGCTGCCGCGCTCGAACGGGCGCGGGCTTTGGCTTGGGGCCTCGATGTGCGCATTGGGGGCGGTGCCACGATCATCCGGGAGTTCCTCGAGGCCGATCTGATCGATCACCTGCACATCGTCCTGGTCCCGATCCTCCTGGGCCGGGGAGAGCGGCTCTGGGAGGGGCTCGGCGGGCTGGAGGAGCGCTTCGAGATCGCCGCCACGCCCTCTCCTCAAGGTGTCATGCACCTGATCCTCACCCGCCGCCGGAGTTGATCCGCCGATCAGCGGGTCCCGGACGCTGGTTCAGGCCCGGACTCAGCGGGCGTAGCGCAGGATGTCCTCGCGACGCAGCGGGCGGTTGAACAGCGGGCCGTCGGGCTCCATGATCCGACCCGCAGCCAGCGACCCGACCGAGACTGGGTCGAAGCCCATTCGGAACAGCAGTCCCATGACCAGGCCGCGGGCGGATTCATCATCTCCGGCGACCGCCAAGGCTCGGCGGCCGGACAGATCGGCACCGGGCCGGGCGGCGTCGTCGAAATCTGCGTGGGCGATATGGTTCAACGCCTTGACCACCCGCGCCGCGCCGAAGCGTCCGGCCAGCGCCATCGAGGTGGGCAGCTGCTCATCCACCGCGGCCTGCAGCCAGCCGGGGAGCAGCTCGTCCTGCCAGGTGTTGGTGGCATCGACGAGCACCGTGTTCGCGACCCAGGTCGGGTCCAGCTCGTCGAGCTCCTCCTGCGGCACCGCGAGGATGACGATCCCGCTGGAATCCCGCGCCCGGGACGCGATGTCCTCGGCATGGACCGGCTGCGCGCCGGGGGCGTAGATCTTCAGGTGATGTTGCAGCGCACGTGGCGGCCGAGTGGACGCGATGTCCACGGCCACCCCGGCGCGCAGCAGGGTGCGGGCGAAAGCAGTGCCGGCTCGACCGGCGCCGAGGATCCCCACCACTGGTTCGGCGGGAGCGGCCGAGAGGGAGGCATCCGACGCCGCGGGGGACTCACTCATGGTGGTAGGACCGCCCTGCGGAGATCTCCTGAGCCCGGTAGACCTGTTCGGCCAGGAGCATCCGCACCAGCTGATGCGGGAACACCAGCTTGGACAGCGACCAGACGAGATCCGCGCGCTGCTGGAGCTGGTCGGTGACCCCGTAGGCACCTCCGATGATCACGACGACGTGCGCCCCGGCGTCGAAGCTGCCCTGCAGGTGCGCGGCAAACCCAGGTGAGCTGATGTTCTTGCCGCGCTCGTCGAGCAGGATCACATGGTCCTTGGGCTTCAGCGCGGCGAGGATCCGTTCCGACTCCTCCTGCCGTGCGGCGTCGTGCTCGCGGGAGGAGTGGGGGAGCAGCTTCCAGTCCAGGTCATAGGGCTTGCGCAGACGCTTCGTGTAGCGCTCGATCCCTTCCACGGCCCATTTCTCATGCTTCTTGCCTACTGCCAGGGCGGTGATGCTCATACGGGCGAGACTACCGGGAACCCTAGGATGGATCCCATGTCTGCACAGTTTCACATCGCCCCGGTGGCCCAGATGGACCCGGTCTCGCTCTACAGAGTGCTCCAGCTCAGAACCGACGTGTTCGTCGTGGAGCAGCAGTGCGCGTACCCAGAGCTGGACGGGCGGGACCTCGAACCCGGAACTGTCATGGCGTGGGTGGTAGACGCCCCTGAGAATCGGACTGACCACGACGACGCCGCGACCGGTTCCGACGACCCGGCGGCGGGCGAAGTCCTCGCCACCCTGCGGGTGCTGCGCGAGCCCGAAGGATTCCGGATAGGGCGGGTGGTCGCCCGGGAGGCGCTCCGGGGCACCGGTGTGGCGCGCGAGCTGATGCAGCGCGGGCTGGAGCACTGCGCCGCGCAGTCGCCGGAAAGTGCCGTGGTGCTCGACGCGCAGCAGCCGCTGGAGGGGTGGTACGGGTCTTTCGGCTTCACCCGTACCGGGGAGCCGTTCCTGGAAGACGGCATCCCGCATGTGCCGATGCGCCGCGGGAGCTCAGGTCTTCCGGCGCGGACCGGCGACCAGGGTGGCCAGCAGCAGGATCGATAGCCAGGCCAGCAGGTACCACCCGCCGGTCAGGCGCATGTCCTGCGGCGCGAAGTACATCCAGGCGATCAACGGGACCCCCAGCGCGGCCATCACCGTCTGCCAGGTCGTCCAGAATCGGCCCTTCTGTTCACGCTCCGGGGTTTCTGTCGCCACGAAACTCCTTCATAGGTCAGCTGCAGCGAATTCCTCAGCACCCTAACGTGTCAGCCGTTGGAGTCGCATCCGATGCCGTCGCCGTCGGCGTCGAGACCGTGCACGTCCGTGCCGATCACGCGGACGGCAGAGCTGAGGTCTCCGCAATTGACATCCGGCGGGTACACGGGGATGCAGGGGGTGTAGTTCGGGTCGCAGTTGCTGGCCTGCTGCTCGGGTGCCGGTGCCGGTGCCGGCGCTGGTGCGGGCTCCGGTGCTGGGGCCTGCTCGGCGGCGCAGCCTTGCAGGGCGGTCGCGTTGTCGGCGGCGATGTAGTCGGGCTCGCGGGTGTGAAAGTCATAGCCATCGCGCGAGTCGTAGCGGGCCGTGGCGAGGCCTTCTTCGATCAGTGTCATGCCCGCATCCGTCCCGCCGACGTCGATGTAGCGCAGGATCCGGTCGTAGCGGTCGGCGTCATCCCCGTCCCGGGTGAGCGTGACGGTCTTTCCTCGCACGAGTTCACCCATCCGCGCCGAGGCGGTGTCGAAGTTGCACTCGCCGCGCTCCGGGGTGTCGATGCCGGTGACCCGTACGGTGTCACCGTTGTCGAGCTCCACAGTGTCCCCGTCCACAATCCGCACGACGACGGCGCGATTCTCATCCGGGTTCGCTGAAGCAGTGGGAGTTGGGGTGGGGCTCGGAGTGGGGGACGGGCTGGGAGTGGGCGTCTCACTCTCCGCGGGTTCCTCTGAAGGCTCGTCCGATTCCGTAGGCTCCGGCGATTCGGACTCTTCAGGCGCGGCCGATGCAGAGGACGGCTCCTCGGTCTCAGGGGCGGAGGTCGCCTGATCCTCTGCTGCCGGTTCATCACCACCGGCGGGGTCCAGTGCGACGCCGACGATTCCGATGACGAGCAGAAGCACGAAGAGGCCGAGGAGCCCCGCGCAGCCGATGGCCGGAATCTTCGCGATCAGCGGCCATGCTCTGAATCGGCTCCACAGCGAGCGTTGCGGCGTCCCGCGGTGGGAGCGTTTTTTGGACGCGGGAGAGCGCCCCGGGAAGCGTGGCAACATCAGGAGAACCTCATCAAGTTCGAGTGACAGACCCGTGCGGGGAACATGAGTCTTACATCACAGTAACGTGCCAGGTGGGGTCCTCTCGTTCAGGTCACGCGGCCGGGCTAATGTGTCGCTATGGAGTTCACCATGCCCGCGAGCTGCGGCAATTCACCGCGCATGCAGATCGTCGCGGAGATTGCCCGGGCCTGGGGAGAGGAAGACCAGACCTACCTCGAGCAGTGGCTTCTCCCAGATGCGGAATGGCACGTCCACCCTGGAAATAGCGAGACAGGGTTTCAGCGTCTGGTGCTGGACAACGTGGTGACCCACGGCCGGTTGGGCTCCTGTGATGGTCTCGCCGTCGGTGCTGATGGCTCGACCATGCGTTTCGCGCACTTCCTGGTCTTCGCCTCGACCGCCAAGACCGCGAAGATCCGATCCATCACCTCCTATGTGGTCACGACAGGGAAGGGCCTCGACGGTGCCGACGACAACTGAGGACTATCAGGGGTTCATCGGGTGGGTGCTGAGCCTGATGGAGCGTTTCGGTGAATTCGGAGTCGGGCTGGCGATCTTCCTGGAGAACTTCATTCCACCCATCCCCTCCGAGGCCATCCTCCCCGGTGCAGGGTTTCTCGCCTACGCGGGTCTGATGAGCCCGTGGGGAGCGTGGATCTGGGCGAATCTCGGCTCTCTGCTCGGAGCGCTGCTCTGGTACGGGGTCGGTGCCGCGCTGGGTGCCGAACGGACCCGCGCCATCATGGGTCGTCTGCCGCTGCTGAAGGTCTCGGACTTCGACAAGGCTGAACGCTGGTTCGACCGTTGGGGCCCGTGGGCTGTGCTGCTGGGGCGCTGCGTGCCGATCGTGCGCTCCTTCATCTCGATCCCGGCGGGGATCACCCGCATGCGCATGCTGACTTTCCTTGCATTCACCCTGGTGGGATCTGCGATCTGGAACGGGATCTGGATCGGTCTCGGCTTCGGCCTCGGGCCGAGCATCGAACCGGTGCTCGCCGAATGGAGCGGCGTCCTCTCCAATGTGGTGGTGGCCCTCGCGGCCCTGGCCGTGGTGGCCTTCATCATCCAGCGACTCCGCACCCTCCGTCGCCGCGACCCGGTCTGAGCACCCTCCCCACCCTGCGTTTTATCTCCCCGTGCGTGGTTTACCGGGGCTACGGTCGGGCGGGTACACCTCAGTGGAGGAGGTAAAACGCGGGGGTGCGGGGGTGGGGAACGAAAAACCCCGCTGACTGCATCACTGCAGATCAGCGGGGTTCCCATGTGGCGGTGACGGTGGGATTTGAACCCACGGTGCGGGGTAACCGCACACAGCATTTCGAGTGCTGCACCTTCGGCCGCTCGGACACGTCACCAGGCCCGTTGAGTATACGCAAACATCGCGCGCTCACCCAAAAGTGAGCCCTGGCCTTGGCCTGGCCTGCGCGCACATCCGCCTCAGGCGTGGAAGAGCGCGTGGACCTCGCCTGAGATCTCTCGACCACGCAGCGCTTCGATCTCCAGGACGACGGCGGCTCCGGCCACCTGACAGCCCAGCTGTCCGACCAGTTCCCGGCTCGCGGCCAGCGTGCCACCGGTGGCAAGCACATCATCGACGATCAGCACTCGGTGTTCGGGGGTGAGCACATCCGGAGCCTCGATCACCGCGGTGCCATATTCCAGCGTGTATTCCACCCGGCCAGCCGGCGCAGGGAGCTTGCCCGCCTTGCGGATCGGCAGGAAGCCCGTTCCGGTCAGCGCGGCGATCATCCCGGCCAGGGTGAACCCGCGCGCCTCGATGCCGGCGACCATGTCGAAGTCCCCGGCGAAGGGCGCCAGGAGGCCCTCGGCCACGGTGCGCAGCGCCGCCGGGTCGGCCAGCACAGGGGAGATGTCCTGAAAGAAGACGCCTGGCTCAGGAAAGTCTGGTGTCACCGCGAACAGCGACTGGGCATAGGCCAGCTGATCGGCGGTGGGCGCGGCATGATGCGGCAGAGACAAGGGTGTGGGCACGCGCCAAGCCTATCCGCGGAACTCCTCGAAGAACGCGCGCAGCGCAGCCGCGCACTCCTGCGCCCGCACCCCCGGGTGGACCTCGACCCAGTGGTTCAGCCGCGGCTCACGCAGGATGTCGAACACGGATCCAGCGGCCCCGGCCTTCTCGTCCCATGCGCCGAAGATCACCTGCCCGATCCGAGACTGATAGATCGCCCCGGCGCACATCGGACAGGGCTCCAGCGTCACGGCCAGCACGCAGCCGTCCAGCCGCCAGGTGCCCACGGTTCGGGCCGCAGCGCGCAGTGCCGTGATCTCGGCATGACCTGCAGGATCGCCGTCGCGCTCTCGGGTGTTGAAGCCCTCACCCAGCAGCTGACCCTCGGCCGAGACGACGACGGCGCCCACCGGCACGTCCGCCGCGTGCTTCGCCTGGGCAGCGAGCTCCAGGCAGCGGCCGATCAGCGTCTCTTGGTCGGCGCGCACTCGCGGAGACCATGTGGCGGCGGGCTCAGAGTTCTCGGTCACCGACCCAGCCTATGGGGCGCAGCTGAGCCTAGGCCGCCTGCGCGCCCTCCAAGAGGCCTGTCCCAGGCGTGCTGATAGTTTTGGAGCATGCGCGTACAGGTTGTGGAACACCCACTGATCTCCCATAAGCTCACCCAGCTCCGCCGGGTGGAGACCGCCTCGAACCAGTTCCGTGAACTGACCCGGGAGCTGGTCATGCTGCTCTCCTACGAGGCCAGTGGATCCATCGCCACCGAGCCCGTCGAGATCCAGACCCCGGTGGCGACGATGACCGGGACACAGCTCGCGGATCCGAAGCCTCTGGTCGTGCCCATCCTGCGCGCAGGCCTGGGGATGCTCGACGGCATGACCGCAATGGTCCCCACCGCCGAAGTCGGCTTCCTGGGCATGGCACGCAATGAAGAGACGCTCGACATCATCACTTACGCCGAACGGCTCCCGGATGATCTCACCGGTCGTCACGTCTTCGTGCTGGACCCCATGCTCGCCACCGGCGGCACTCTGGCCGAGGCGATCTGCTTCCTGAAGAAGGCCAACGCCGCGAAGATCACCTGCATCTGCCTGCTCGCAGCCCCGGAGGGCATCGAGCGGCTGCGCTCCAAGATCGGCGACATCGATGTGGAGCTCTACCTCGCTGCGATTGACGAGAAGCTCAATGAAAAGTCCTACATCGTTCCTGGGCTCGGCGACGCCGGTGATCGGCTCTACGGCCTCGCACAGTAGGGCTTGCGCCGCGCCGGAAGGACCCTTATGTAGTCTCCACCAGGCGAAATACCGTGATCCCGGTCACGAAAAACCCTCCGCATCTCAGTATGTGGAAGATCCCCCCTTTTGTTACTTGCGGATTTCAAATGTGACGGACACGCTGTAATAGTTACCGCCGTCCACGCAGTGGGGGAGTTGCCGCAAATGTCCGCACACCTGCGCCAGCCGCAGAATCCTGGCTATGTTCATGTCTCCGTGCGCAACGCCGCCCGTCGAGCCGAGATGGCCCGTCGACTGCGCAGCGCCACCGCCGAGTCCGGCGAGGCTCACCCGCGCACCGCCCCGGTGCCGGTCGTCGCACAGAACGGTGGAGGGCCCCAGATGGTCCAGCCCGATATCGTCACCCGAGGCTTCGTGGTCTACGTCGGCCTCGACGAGGACACGGCCAGCGCCGCCGGAACGTCGCTGCATAAGATCGCCACCGAGCTGCGCGACTACGTCGAGCACATCGCGACCGACGCACAGGTACACATCGCCATGGCCCTGGCCTCGGCGGCCCACGAGGGAAGCGACCTCGAGGTCGTGCGTCAGGCCCTCGGAGACCCGACAGTCACGCACCGCGGCGTCGACGTTCCGATCAACACGCCACCGGCCCCCAGCAGCTCAGGAGTGCTCATCGATCTCTCCCGCCGCGAGGTCCGCCTGGACGGTGAGGGTCTGAACCTCACCTTCAAGGAGTTCGAGCTGCTGAACTACCTCGTGGACAACGGATCCCGCACGGTGGGCCGCGAAGAGCTGCTGAAGACCCTGTGGCGCAACGTGGACGAGGACCAGATGCCCAACGAGCGGACCATCGACGTCCACATCCGCCGGCTGCGTTCCAAGCTCGGCCGTCTCGCCAACACGGTGCGCACCGTGCGCGGGCAGGGCTACAGGTTCTACGAGCACCCCGAGGTCACCGTCTGGGCGGCCCCCGAGTACTCCATCTGAGCTGAACATGCCTGAACTGCTGATCCTGCGCCACGGCGAGTCTGGGCATTCCTTCTCCGGGGATGACCACGGCCGCACCCTGACCCAGCACGGGCAGGGACAGGCGCGCGCCGTCGGCCGCTGGCTTCGGGACACGGGTCACCTGCCGGACAACACCGTCTGCTCTGATGCCATGCGCACCCGGCAGACCTGCATCTGGGTCAATCACGAGCTTGGAGAAAAGGCTCCGACGCCGTATCTGGACCAGCGGCTCTACCTCGCCGAGCCGCGGTCCATGCTCTCGATCATCAACGAGGTGCCCGAGACGGTGCAGTCTCTACTGGTGGTGGCGCACATGCCCGGGGTGCAGGAGCTCAGCATGGACCTTGCCTCCGCGCAGTCACGAGAAGATCCGGTGATCCAGATGGCCGGCTCCTGGCCTCCCGCGGGTCTGGCGCGCTTCACCGTGGACAAGCCCTGGGCTGAACTGGACGGCCGCGATGCGGATCTCACCGAATTCTTCACCGCCGGCTGATCTTCGCGAAGCGCCCTCAATTCCGGGCTCCCGGAGTCGCCGACCACGAGCCCTGCCGCCCGGCTCAGATGGGTGATTCCAGCACGCGCACCAGCTCATCGAGCGCCTGCGCGGCCTGGGCACCGTGGGCGCGCAGCACAACCTCTTCGCCGTGCGCGGCGTCCAGGCTCATGACGCCCAGCAGGCTGTCGGCCTGGACCGAATGCTCCGGTGCGGCGGCCCGTGCGATCCGCACCAGGACCGGCTGAGCCGCGGCTGCATACGCGAACGCCGCGGCGGGCCGGGCATGAAGCCCAGCCGCCGCGGCGATCACCGCAGTCCGCTCAATCATGCAGCAGAGGCTACACCCTTACGTGCCCAGCGCTTCAGTGCGATCACCGAAAGTGCGGTGACCACCGCGCCCACCAGCACCGCGACCAGGAACAACCAGAAGTTGTCGATCGCGAACGGGACGAAGACGCCGCCGTGGGGTGCATAGGACGTGACTCCGAAGGCCATGGTCATGGCACCGGTCACGGCACCGCCGACCATCGAAGCTGGCAACACGCGCAGCGGATCGGCAGCAGCGAATGGGATGGCGCCCTCGGAGATGAACGCGGCTCCGAGGAGCACGGCGGTCTTGCCGTTCTCGCGCTCTGCCGGGCTGAACAGGCGGGAGTCGATGAATGTGGCCAGCGCCATGCCCAGCGGCGGCACCATGCCTGCGGCCATGACCGTGGCCATGATCATCAGCGGCCCCGTGTTGCCATCAGCCACAGCGGCCGAGAGCCCGGCCACCGCGAAGGAGTAGGCGACCTTGTTGACCGGTCCGCCGAGATCGACACACATCATCAGACCCAGCACGATGCCCAGGACGATGGCGGCTGATCCGGTCATGCCGTTGAGCCAGGTCTCCAGAGCCGAGGTCAGTCCGGCGATCGGACCGCCGAGGAACAGCAGCATCAGGCCACCGGCGATGAGTGTGGCCACCAGCGGGATGATCACCACGGGCATCAGGCCGGCGAGCCAGCGGGGGACGCTGAGCTTGCGGAACCACAGCGCCACGGCACCGGCGAGCACGCCGCCGACGATGCCGCCGATGAATCCGGCGTCCATGGTCAGCGCGATCGCGCCGGCAGTGAAACCGGGGGCGATGCCGGGACGATCGGCCATGCCGAAGGCGATGTAGCCGGCCAGCGCGGGGACCAGGAAGCCCATTGCGGCTCCACCGACGGTGAAGAAGACCGCTCCGAGGTATCCGCCCAGGGCGCCGAAGCCGAGGAACTCCTCGGGCAGCTGATCAGGAGTGGGAAGGTTCCACAGGGAGTTGCCGAGGGCCACGTCATTGGCGACCTCGGTGATGTTGTACCCGCCGAGCAGGAAGCCTAGGGCGATGAGCAGACCGCCTGCGGCGACGAACGGGATCATGTAGCTGACGCCGGTCATCAGAACCCGCTGCGTCTTGCGACCGAAGCCTTCGCGCTCGCCATCGGCGGCGGAGCGTCCGTCGGAATCCTCGGAGCCTCCGGAGGGCACGACGGCGGCGTTCGGGTCCTTGGCCGCGGCCAGCGCCTCGGCGATCATCTTGTCCGGCTCGTCGATGCCGCGCTTGACGCGCGAGGCGATGACCGGCTTGCCGGCGAAGCGGTGACGGTCACGCACATCCACGTCGGTGGCGAAAATGACAGCGTCCGCGGCTGCGATGGTCTCCGCCCCCAAGGGGGTCGCGCCGGAGGAGCCCTGGGTCTCGACCTGGATCTCCACGCCGGCTTCCTTCGCGGCCTTCTTCAGCGAGTCGGCAGCCATGTAGGTGTGGGCGATGCCGGTGGGACAGGCCGTCACGGCGACCAGGCGGCCCACCGTCGTCGTCGAGGAGGTGGCCTCGGCAGTCGGGGTGGCCGTACCCGTGCTGGAGCCGGTGCTGGCGCCGGGGCCGCCGGCACCGGCGGTGACCGGCGCCGGCTGCACAGCCTCAGCGACCAGGTCCACCACGCGCTGTTCGGTCTCCGCTCCGCGCAGGTCGGCGAGGAACTCATCATTGATCAGCGAGGTCGCCAGGGCGGAGAGGATCTTCAGGTGCGCCTGGTCCGCACCATCGGGTGCGGCGATCATGAAGACCAGATCGGCAGGGCCGTCAGAGGAGCCGAAGTCCACGGGCTCCGCGAGCCGGGCGAAGGCCAGGGTGGCTTCAGTGACAGCTCCGGTGCGGCAATGCGGAATCGCGATGCCACCGGGCATGCCGGTCTCGGAGGTCTCCTCGCGCGCCCACACATCTGCGGCGAGTCCCTGGACATTGGCGCTGCGTCCGGCGGAGCCGACGAGCGCGGCGAGGGCATCTATGACCTCGCGCTTGCTGCCGGCGGTGAGCCGGTCGAGGCTCACCAGCTCCGGCGTGATGATGGTGTTCATGATGTCTCCACATTCGAGGTAGCGGTTGTTCGGGGGATGAGGATGAGCTGTTCGGTGCTGAGGTTTTCGGTCGTGAGCTGGTCGGGTGTGGGCATGATGGAACCGGGCAGCTCTGCCGCGGCGCGTCCCATGGCCATCGCGTGCTTCAGGGACTCTGTGGGCGAGCTGCCGGACTGTGCCGAGGCGAGGAATCCGGCGAGTGAGGCATCACCCGCGCCCACGGTGGAGCGCAGGATGATCGGTGGCCCCCAGGCGCGCAGCGCCACCGCAGGCTCGGCGGATTCTGCCGAGTTCTCCACAGACGGATGCCGGATGAGCACCGCTCCGTGGGCCCCAAGGGTGATCAGGGCCGATCGTGCTCCGTGGTTCTGCAGGTCGACGGCGATCTGCGCCGCGCGCATCGGATCGGCTTCCAGCGCCTCGGCCCGAGCCTGCTCGTCGACTCGGGAGCTCTCGCCCGAGCTGTCGCCCGAGCCGTAGCCCGGGCTGCCCCCCAAGCCGCCGCCGTCCGCCGCGTCGTCGCCCATTGCGTCGCCGGAGGCCCCCACCATGGCTGCGTGCAGCTCGAGGAGTTCTTCGGCATTGGGCTTGATCAGATCAGGCGCGGCCGGCAGCGCAACGGCGAGGGGCTCCCCCGAGGTGTCCAGCGCGATCAGCGGCGCCTGCTCCCCAAAGGTCTCCCGCAGCGCTGTGATCGCCTGCGCGTAGAAGTCCACCGGGACACCCGGTGGAAGCGATCCGGCCAGAGCTACCCAGGTGGCATCCGCGGAGGCCTCCAGCAGCAGCTGCAGCAGCGCCTCGGTGAGCGCGGCGTCGAACTCTGGGCCGGGCTCGTTGATCTTGGTGGTGACGCCTGCCTGATCCGTGATGGCGGTGTTGGTGCGCAGCGGCGCTCCCAGCGGCAGGGCGCGGGCCGGAACCTGGATCTCCTGCAGCGCCAGCAGCACCGCATCCCCGGCGTCACCGGGAAGCACAGCGATCGATGGGACCCCGGCGGCCGTGAGTGCGCGAGAGATGTTGACTCCTTTACCTCCCGGTTCAGCGGAATGTCCGACGGCGCGCTGGACGGCTCCGGGGCGCAGAGGAGCGTCGAGCACCAGCGTCTTGTCCAGGCTCGGGTTGGGGGTGAAGGTGACGATCACTGGGTGCCCGCCACAATGACGGGCACACCGGCGTCGGCCAGGGCGTGGGCGAGCTCGGCATGCGGCTCGGCATCGGTGATCAACACATCGATCTCCTCCAGGGTTGCGAACTGTACGAGTGTGCGGTGTCCGAGCTTGCTCGAATCTGCCAGCAGAATGACCTGACGAGCGGCACGGACCAGGCCCGATTTCACCGCAGCCTCGGCCGTGTCAGGAGTGGAGAGTCCGAAGCCGGCATCGACTCCATTGGTGCCGATGAATGCGACGTCGGCCTGTCGTCGGGCCAGCGTCGCGACGGCGGAAGCGCCGACCACGGCGCCGGTGATCCCGCGGACCTTGCCGCCGAGCACCTCGACATCGAGCGAACCGATCTCGGCCAGCTTCTGGGCGATGGGCACCGAGCTGGTGGTCAGAAAACGCGTGTGGTGATGCTCGCCGGCTGGGGCTGCGGCCAGCAGGTCGGCGAGTGCCTCCGTAGTGGTGCCGGCATCGAGGAGCAGCGAGGCCTCGGGGGAGGAAGGCACGAAGGTCAGCGCCTCACGGGCGATGGCCTGCTTCTGCGCCGAATGCTCGCTCTGCCGCTGGCGCAGCGAGGTCTCCCGGCGTGAAGGACTCGAGCTGGCGACGGCGCCCCCATGGACCCGCTGGAGCGAGCCGGCGGTCTCCAGCTGATCGAGGTCGCGGCGAACCGTCTCCTTCGTGACCTTCAGGTCCTGGGCGATCTCCTGGACGGTGACCGTGCCGGTGCGGCGCAGGCGATCCAGGATCCGCTCGTGACGCTCCGGTGCGAGCAGTGTCATCAGTGGACTCCCAGATCGTGATCTACAACACGGCTGTGTTGGTTATCACGTACTTTATCTGTGTTTACCTGTGTTTGCAACCGTTCTGGATCATCGGAATGAGGCTGCAGTCTTCAGGGCCGGACCCACCGCCAGAAGCCCCAGTGCACCTGCGGTGGCAAACGCGAGGAACGGGGCAGTGGGGTCCATGAGGATCCCCAGGACCACGGCGCCGACTGCCTGGCCGACCGCCAGTGCGATGAAGAGGATTGCGGTGCCTACTGAAGCTCGATCGGGGATGATTCGGGAGGACCAGATGATGAGGATTCCGCAGATCGCCGTATAGGTTGCCCCAAAGAGGCCAGCGGCGGTATACGCAGGGAGCATCATGGCCGGTGCCGACACTAGGAGGACGGCGGACAGTGCCATGAGCACCACCGTCAGGTTCCAGGCAAACTCGGGGGTCCATTTCTGTGCCATGCGTCCGGCAGCGGCCCCCAGCACCCCGAATGCTCCGAGGACCATCCATGCAGTGATGGAGTATGACTCTTCCCCGGGGCGGGCCTCCTCCATGACCTCGCGTCCAAAGGTCCATATCGCGGCACTGGAGGCCCCGGCCAGCATCGCCGCCACGATAGGCCAGGCAAGGGGCGCCAGGACTTTGCGTCGGAGCTGCAATGCAGTCTCCCGCGCATGAATCTCCTCGCGTGCATCGTCGCTGAGCAGCGTCGCCACGGTGACAAGGGTTATCAGAATGGCCATGGCGACCCAGCCGAGGCGCCATTGGCCCATGGTCAGGAACATCAGCGCCCCAGCGACGACGATGCCCGCACCGGTCCCGGCGTTGACGATCGTCTGGGCCCTCTCGCGGCGGTCCTCTGGAACGTTGCGCGCAGTGAGGGTGACGAGGCCGGGGGTCGCGAAGCCCGCGCCCGCCCCCGCGAGTACGACGCTCGCGGCGAAGATCACCACGTTTGGTGAGGCTGCCACGCCTGCGGCCCCGACCGCGGCGGTTGCGCCGGCGCAGACGACCACCAGGCGTGGACGAATGTCTATTCGGATCGCCAGCGCTGCAGCAAGGCAGAACGCCAAGAAGTTGCCCGCCTGGATGGCTCCCGAGGCCGCGGACCCGATCTCGAAGGTCTCGGTGAACCGCGGGAGAAACAGGCCGTAACCGAATCTCGCCAAGCCGTATGTGGCGGCGATCAGCGCCATGGCGCTGAAGATATAGGGACGCATCAAACAAACTCACCGTCTACGAGAAACAGAACGTTCGTTACGCTACACCAGAATAAACGTTTACGTCGATCGAAGTCCTACACTGGGGCGATGACTTCAGTCAGTAGGCCTCCTGCACGGACTCGTCTCTTGGAGGCCGCAGATCGCGTGCTGTTCGAACGCGGCATCAGGGCCACTCCCGTGGACGAGCTGCTCCGCGTCGCGGAGGTCTCCGCCTCCACGCTCTACACGCACTTCGGCAGCAAGGATGGACTGGTCGCCGAGATCCTGCGTGTGCGCCTCGAAGACTGGCGCGTGGTCTGGGACCGATGTGTCGTGGACGCGGGCACCGACGAGGCTCGGCTGCTGGCGATCTTCGACGCGGTTGCGGCTTACCGTGAAGACGCATGTCACCCCGAGGGGTGGTGTGCGTTTCTGGGGGCGGCGGACGAATTGCACCGGGGCCCGGCGGCGGTGCGCGCGGTGCTCGAGGCGCATACAGCTCTGCTGAGTTCGCGTCTGCTGCACCTCTCTGGTCCGATTGCCGGTGCGAATGCCCAGGCGCTGGCGGAAGAGGTGGCTCTGGCATACAGCGGCACGTTGGCCAGCTACCTTCGCAAGTACCCGGCGGCGCCCGTGGACAGTGGTCGCAGGCTCGCGGCAGCGGCCATTGCGGCGCACACCAGTCACTGAAGAGGGCATCCCGGCACTCTGTCGAGCCGTCACCAACGGGCGTAATATTGTGATATGGCTCACCATCATGAAACCGACAGCGGTCGCGTCCCAGGCGTGCTGGTCGGCATTGACGGGTCGGCGGGCAGCGAGCGCGCCTTCACAGTGGGACTGATGATCGCGAAGCAGCGTCAGTGGCCGCTGCGTCTCGTCGGCACCTTCGTTCGACCGGTGGTGACCGATGACTACTACGTCAGACAATTGGACCGTTATCGCAGTGAAGCCGCTGGCACGGTCCAGGAGATCCTCGACAGGTACTTCGCCCGCGCCGCGGAGGCTGGGGTCGAGGTCAGCTCCCGCACCGCCGAGGGAGATCCCGGCGGTACCTTGATCGACGAGAGCCGCGAAGCTCGCGTGGCCGTGGTCGGCAAGCGCGGCCGCAATCGGTTTGCCGGACGGTTTCTGGGCAGCGTTTCGAACAAGTTGGTCGCCCACGCCCACTGCCCGACCCTGGTCGTCCCGGAACGATGGGAAGCCGGTGCGCCATCCGAACTCATGGCGCCTCAGCAGGAACGTCCCGGCGGGGAGGGTGCGGATGAGGAGCCGGTGGAGCTCATGGAGGAGTCGGTCTCCCGGGAGCACTCACGACGGTCCTTCGCCAATGTGACCGACGAGCTGAACTTCGATTCCGAGATCGTCGTCGGCGTGGATGTCGGTGATCGCGCCGCCGACGTCGTGCACCTGGCGGCCGACGCCGCGACCCTGACCAAGAGTCCCCTGACCCTGGTCTCTGCGGCGCCGCTGAACGCTCAGGGTCACTGGTATCCCAATACCGTGGAGCACAACCTCGAACTGCCGAACCTGCGCCGCCGCTACACAGATCACCTGGAGGCGATGACCCAAGAGGTGGCGGCGAAGTCTCCGACGGTGGCCGTGCGCTGGCAGTTCTTCGACGGATCCCCCGCGGGGGTTCTCTCCGAGGCCTCCCGCACCGCAACGCTGCTGGTGATCGGTACCCGGGGCCATGGAGGTTTCGCCGGACTCCTGCTGGGTTCGGTGAGTCAAGCCGTGTTGAGCCGGGCCGTCTGTCCGGTGCTGGTGATCCCTACACACAAGCCGCGCAAGCACTGAGGCCCTCCTTGGCGCACACAGCAAAGCGCCCTCCTGATCTGCAGATCAGAAGGGCGCTTTGCTGTGTTCTTCGGTGCGCCCAAAGGGATTCGAACCCCTGACCTTCGGTTCCGTAGACCGACGCTCTATCCAGCTGAGCTATAGGCGCATCTTCACTTTTCGTCTTCGACCGCTCGGCGATCTCGACCTAGAAGACTATACACGGCACCTCAGGGGCCGACAAATCAGCTCCACGCGAAGTTTTGGTGGAACCCAGCGTCGTCGTGTTTTACAGCCCCGTCATCTGGGAACGCTACAGTGGAGTGCAGCTGGTCCCCATCGGTGTTGACGGGGATGCAGGGATGCGTGTCGCACAGTGTTGTGCGCACCCGGAACGCTCACACAGGTTCCAGTCCTTGGGTCCTGGTCTCGCCAACCAGGAGGGGGTCAGTACGAACCTGTACCCAATGGAGGGAAACAATGGTCAACACCGTTGCAACGGCGCCCGGTGCGAATCAGACCACGAATTCCAGGACGACAGGTCCTGGGAACACGGCTGATGCCCCCACGACACATACCCCGCTGCTGACCTTCGTCGAGGAGATCGCAGCTCTAGCCCAGCCCGAGAGCATCCACTGGGTGGACGGCTCCGAAGAAGAACATCGCAGACTCACCGATCAACTGGTGGAAGCCGGCACGTTCACCCGCCTGACCAGCCCCGACTTCCCGAACTCCTTCGCGGCATTCTCCGATCCGGCCGATGTGGCACGCGTGGAATCACGCACGTTCATCTGTTCCGAGAAGGAGCGCGACGCCGGGTTCACCAACAACTGGGTCGACCCCGCGGAGATGCGCGAAAAGCTCCAGGGGATCTTTGCCGGTGCCATGCGGGGCCGCACGATGTACGTGATTCCCTTCGTGATGGGTCACCTCGACGCGGAGGACCCCAAGTTCGGAGTGGAGATCACCGATTCCGCCTACGTGGTGACCAGCATGCGCATCATGGCTCGGATCGGCACCGAAGTGCTCCGCAAGATCGAGGAGCTCGATGCATTCTTCGTGCCCGCCGTGCACTCGGTGGGCGCGCCGCTGGAACCCGGTCAGCGCGATGTTCCGTGGCCCTGCAATGAGGAGAAGTACATCGTGCACTTCCCGGAGAGCCGGGAGATCTGGTCCTACGGCTCCGGCTACGGCGGCAACGCTCTGCTGGGCAAGAAGTGCTACGCGCTGCGCATCGCCTCGGTGATGGCCAGGGATGAGGGCTGGCTCGCCGAGCACATGCTCATTCTGAAGCTCACCAGTCCGGCGAATCGCAGCTACTTCATCGCCGGCGCCTTCCCTTCAGCCTGCGGGAAGACCAACCTCGCGCTCATCGACCCCACCCTCGAGGGGTGGAAGGCCGAGACTCTGGGCGATGACATCACCTGGATCCGACCGGGGCACGGGGGAGAGCTCCGCGTGGTGAACCCCGAATCGGGTTACTTCGGCGTCGCCCCGGGCACTGGGTGGCACACCAACGCCAACGCCATGCGAGCGATCGCGAAGGGCAACTCGGTCTTCACCAACTGTGCTCTCACCGACGACGGGGGAGTGTGGTGGGAAGGCATGACCGAGGATCCTCCCGCGCACCTGACGGATTGGCGCGGGGAGGACTGGACCCCGGAGACGGATCTGCCGGCGGCTCATCCGAACGCGCGCTTCTGCACTCCGATCGATCAGACCGACATGCTCGCCGAGGAGTACTTCGAGCCCAACGGCGTGAAGCTTGATGCGATCCTCTTCGGCGGCCGACGCAAGACCACCGTCCCGCTGGTCACTCAGGCGCGCGACTGGAACCACGGCATCTTCTTCGGCGCCACGCTCTCCTCCGAGACCACCGCGGCCGCCGAGGGGGAGGTGGGTACTGTGCGCCGGGACCCGATGGCCATGCTTCCGTTCATCGGGTACGACGCCGGCGACTACCTCAAGCATTGGGTGGAGGTCTCCGGTCAGGCCGATCCGGAGAAGCTGCCGGAGATCTTCCTGGTGAACTGGTTCCGCAAGGGCCGAGACGGCAAGATCGCCTGGCCGGGATTCGCGGAGAACTCCCGGGTGCTCAAATGGGTCACCGAACGGCTGGAGGGTGGCGGCGCCGCGGTCGAGACTCCCATCGGCTTCACACCCAGGATGGACGGGCTGGACCTCACGGGTCTGGAGATCACCCCCGAGCAGCTCGAGGATTCGATCACGGTCTACCGGGATGAGTGGCTCACCGAATTGGAGGGGATCGACGAGTGGTTCGCCGAGTTCGGCGATTCCCTGCCCAGGTCCATCGCCGCCGAGACCGAGGAGCTGCGCCGTCGTCTGCAGTCCTGAGCGGGTCTCAGCCTGAAGCCGGTCCTGCACCCATGGCCGAGAGGAGCTCGTAGAGCACGTGGGCCGCGGCGATGCCCGTGAGCTGCGCGTGGTCATAGGCCGGTGCGACCTCGACGACGTCGACCCCGACGATGTTCTGGTCGCTCATCGCGCGGATGATCCGCAGCAGCTCGCGGCTCGTCAGGCCACCGGCCTCGGGTGTGCCCGTGCCGGGGGCGTGGGCGGGGTCGAGCACGTCGATGTCCACTGAGATGTACACCGGCTTGCCGGCCAGGCGCTGCTTCATCCGGGAGATCGCTGCGGAGACCCCGTGTTCCTCGATGAACTCGGTGGTGGTGATCTGGAAACCGAGCCGAGCGTCATCGTCGAGGTCGCCCTTGCCGTAGAGCGGACCGCGGATCCCCAGGTGGGCGCTCGCGGTGAGGTCGATGAACCCGTCCTCGGAGGCGCGCCGGAACGGGGTTCCATGGGTCAGCGGGGCGCCGAAGTAGGTGTCCCACGTGTCCAGGTGGGCGTCGGCGTGCAGGACCGCCACGGGGCCATGCTTCTCGGCCGCGGCGCGCAGCAGCGGGTAGGCGATCGTGTGGTCCCCACCGATCACCGCCAGCCTGGGCGCGCGCGTGAGCAATTCCGCGGCGCCTTGATACACCTGCTCCATCGCCTCGTCCAGGTCAAAGGGATTGGCCACGATGTCCCCGGCGTCGGCCACCTGCTGGACCGCGAAGGGCGCGATGTCCTGGGCGGGGTTGTAGGGACGCAGCAGTCGCGAGGACTCCCGCACGTGCGCGGGGCCGAAGCGGGCGCCGGGCCGATAGCTCACCCCGGAGTCGAAGGGCACCCCGGCCACTGCGATGTCGGCTGTGCCCACCGTCTCGAGCAGCGGAAGCAGTGCGAAGCTCGCCGGCCCGGCGAAGCGAGGGGTCCGGGAGCTGTCGCGCGGTCCCACCGGTGAGGTGGGGCGATCGGTGGAGGCGTCGTGGGTGCTCATAGTGGCCCATTCTTGCGCAAGAGCGGCCGGGCGTCGCGGCGAAGCTCCTTGACCAAGGAGATGCCCAACAGTGTGACGATGACCGTGAACGGGACAGCGGAGAGCAGCGCGGTCTGCTGCAGAGCCTGCAGCCCGCCGGCGATCAGCAGCACGATGGCGCACAGGCCGGTGAGCAGGCCCCACAGGCCCAGCATCGGGCGGGCCGGGTACATGGAACCGTGGGAGGAGAGCACGCTGAGCACGAAGGTGTTGGAGTCAGCGCTGGAGACGAAGAAGAGGATCACCATGATCACGGTGAGCACGGAGGTGATCGCGGTCAGCGGCAGTTCGCCGAGCAGGGCGAAGAACGTCACGTTGGTGTCGTTGAGCGTGGCTTCGCCGATGTCGGTCCCGCCGACCATGTCCAGGTGGATCGCGGAGCCCCCGAAGATCGTGAACCAGAGACTGAAGACCAGGGTCGGAACGCCCAGCACTGCCAGCACGAATCCTCGGATGGTGCGGCCCTTGGAGATCTTCGCCAGGAAGATTCCGACGAAGGCGCCCCAGCTCAACCACCAGGCCATCATGAAGTAGGTCCACCACTGCATCCATTGCAGGTCCTCCGGGATCCCCGGGGTCAGCAGCGCGACCATCGGGAACTCCGCGATGAACTGACCCATCGACCGGAAATAGAGATTGCTGATGAAGCTGGTGGGTCCGATGAGCAGCACATAGACGCCCAGCGCGGCGGCCGCGAGCATGGTGACCTTGCTGATCCATTTGATGCCCCGGCTCACGCCCGACATGGCCGAGAGCGTGAAGATCACCGTGATCACCGCGATGATGATGACCTGGACGACCAGGTCCGAGGGGAGTCCGGTGAGGCTGTTGACCCCTTCGGCGATCTGCGCCGCTCCCAGCCCCAACGAAGTGGTGGTGCCGAACAGGGTCGCGATGATGGTGAAGATGTCGATGAGCTGTCCGGCCCATCCGTCCATGCTCCGGCCCAGCACCGGGCGCAGCATCGGGGAGACCAGTCCGGTGTTGCCGCGCCTATGGGTGGAGTAGGCGATGGCCAGGCCGAAGACCCCGAACAGCGCCCAGGCGTTGGGCCCCCAGTTGAAGTAGGAGAACTGCATCGCCGTGACGGCGGCATCCATCGTCTCGGGCTCTGCGAGTCCGTGCGGCGGCACCATGAAGTGGGTCATAGGTTCGGCCGCACCGTAGCTGATGAGCCCGATCCCCATCACGGTGCCGCAGATCATGGCGATCCAGGACACGTTGCTGAACTCGGGGCGATCGTCATCGGCGCCCAGTCGGATCTTGCCGAACCGGCTCAGGCCGAGATAGACCATCAGCACGATGCAGCCTGCGGTGACCACCAGGTAGGCCCAGCCGATGTTCTGCGAAGACCAGTTCGACGCCGCGGTCATCACTGTGGTGAGGCTGCCCGGGGCGAACGTCGCCCACGCGACGAAGCTCAACAGAGCAGCGACCGAGATGCAGAAGACCGCCCCCGGGCGATCGAGGCTCGGCTTCTGCTCAACGGTGGTGCTGCTCGGGGCTGTTGCGGGTCCCTGGTCTTGCCTGCTCATGGGTGTCACGTGTCCTTGGCTGGGCGAACCGAGCCCAGGGCCCGTCGCGGAGTATGCGCAGGCGGGTGCCAGAACATCGGGATCAAGCATACGGACTTCTCCTGACGCATGGTGCGCAGAGACACGCCCCGGCCAGCTCGATCAGCTCTTCCTGCGGAGACTTCGCTCGTGACAGAATTGTGAGCAAGATCGGGGTTCTTCTTGTGGGGCATTCATCAGCGATGCCCCATTTCACGCTTTTGGGTCGCCACTGTTACATCGGCCGACTGGGCACTCTCGCGCCCGTCGGTTCTTCCCAGATTCTCCATATCGCGGAGGCCCTATGCTGCCCCAGGATTCACGCCAGTCTGAGACTGAAATCGCACCGTCGGGTCACGATGGCGCGCACCAGCCCTCGGCGGAGGAGACCGATCACGCCGCAGCAGCGATAGATCCTCGGATCCACCCCGAGGACCAGGAGGCTATACTCCTGCCGGTCGTCCGCCCCGCGGAGGATTCTGAGGAGGAGGTGGGCTTCGCCAGGACCCTGACCCAGCACGTCATCGACTCCTGGAACCAGTCTGCGGCGGAGGAGACGCAGCACGACTGGCCGGATGCTGAGGTCGAGTCTGCGTCAACGGATCCGCCGGAGACCTATCGTTTTGAGGATGCCAGCGAGCCGCCGCTCTTTCCCACCGCCACATATTTTCCGCCCGACGCCACGACTGAGGACTGGTCGACCAAACGGCACAGCGGCGAACCGTCGCGTCACCCGTTGCCCGAGCAGCCCGCCGTCGGTGGCGGTGACTCGACCCGAGGGTCTGTTCGACTGCTGGCGCAGAAGCTGATCCGTCCCGTCTCGCAGGCCACGGGCCAGATGTCGACGCTGGACTGGCTCTCCGGCACTCCCTTCGAGAACCCGCACCAGGCCCAGGAACCGGGGGAAGCCGATGAGCTCGTCACGATCAACCTGGTCCTGGACCTCGGAGAGGCGCTGTTCCGGTATGGCGCCGGAGCGCTGGAAGTGGAGACCTCCATCCTCGCCGTGACCTCGGCCTTCGGGATGAAGAACACCGACGTGGACATCACCAACCAGTCCATCATCCTCAACTGGTCGCCTCCCGGGAAGATCCCCTACTCGCGGGTGCGCGTGGTGCGCTCCTGGTCGGCGAACTTCCGTGCGCTCTCTGAGGTGCACACCCTGGTGACCGACATCGCGTTCGGACGCATCACCCGCGCCGAGGCCGAAGAGACCCTGCAGGACATCCTGCGGGACCCCAAACCGTATCCGCGCTGGGTGGTGGCCTTCGCAGGAGCGCTCTTCGCGGGGCTCTTCGCCAGCTACACCGGTGCGCCGCTGCTGGACGCCTCCTTCGGTTTCATCGCCACCCTGCTCGTCCTCGCCGTGACCCGCCAGCTCACCATCTGGCGCGTCCCAGAGATCTTCACCCTCGCCGTCGGTGGCTTCCTGGTCACCGCCGTCGCGCTGTGCGCGCTGACCCTGGGCGCCCCGATCTCCACCTCCATGGTGGTCGCCGGTGGACTGATGATCCTGCTGCCCAGCGTGCGGATCGTCTCGGCCATCCAAGATGCGATCAATGCCTTCCCGATCACCGCGGCCGGCCGTCTGGTCTCCTCGCTGGTCGCGTTCTCCGGGCTGACCGCCGGGATCATGGTCGGTGTCGTGCTCACCGGCCGGGCCGGCGCCCCGGAGCTCGATGTCACTCGGGAGATCATGCGGATCTACCACCCCGGCGTCCTCATCGCCCTGGTGTTCCTGACTGCGATCACGGCCGCGGTGGTGCAGCAGTCCCCTTACCGTCTGCTGCTGCCCACCGGCATGGTCGCCGCGCTGGGATTCGGCGGGGTCTATGCGGGCGAGATGATGGGCTTCGGCGGGTGGTTCACCCCCATTCTGGGAGCCACCGTGGTCGGTGCGCTGGCCCGGGTGGTCGCGCTGCGGCTGCGCGCCCCACAGCTGGTGGTGGCGGTCCCCGCGATGATGTTCATGCTTCCCGGGCTCATCGTCTTTCGCGGGATGTACCAGATCGCGATCAGCCAGTCCTCGGTGAACCGGACCGCGGGGCTCTACGAGATCTTCGACGCGCTGATCATCATCATGGCGATCGCCGCCGGGATCGTACTGGGCGATGTCCTGATGCGCCCGCTGACCAAGCGGCTGCAATCCAATGAACGCACCAAGGGCCGGCGGCGCTGAGGCGCCTCGCGGGCAGCGCGCTGATCGCCGCCCCACACCGACACCGGGGAGATACTAGGGGCATGCGAATCGCGCTGATGCAGGACACCGCCCGCCCGCTCGAGCTCGAGCACAATCTGGCGCTGATCGATGCCGCCGCCGTGCAGGCGGTGAGTGCCGGAGCGGAGCTGCTGCTGACCCCGGAGCTGTTCGCCTTCGGCTATGTCCCGGCGCAGATCCGCAAACAGGTGAGCGCAGAAGCGGTCGACGACGCGCGGTCACGCCTGCGGGAGATCGCCCGCGCCCGCGGGATCGCCATGGTGTGGTCATTGCCTGGCCGAGAGTCTCCCCAGGAGCGCGGCATCACCGCTGCGCTCGCCGATGAGCGCGGCGCCCTCCTCGCGGAATATCAGAAGGTCCAGCTCTACGGGCCTGAGGAGAAAGCTGCCTTCCGACCGGGACAGCAGCCCCCGAGCGTGACGAGCTACCGGGGAGTCAACCTGGGCCTGCTGGTCTGCTATGACGTGGAGTTCCCCGAAATGGTGCGTGCGGCTGCCGTGCGTGGGGCCGAGCTGGTGCTGGTGCCCACCGCGCTGGCCGGGGACGAGGCCTCGGTCCCTGGAGTTCTGCTGCCGGCGCGCGCGATCGAGAACGGCATCTCGCTGGCGTACGCGAATCACTGCGGCATAGAGGCCGAGCTGGACTTCGATGGGCGCAGCGTCGTCGTCGGGCCCTCGGGACAGCGGCTGGGGGAACTGGGGACGGAGGCCGGTCTGCTCGTGGTGGATCTGCCGGCAGCCGCGGAGGAGTCCGGCGGCGCCGAGTATCTGCAGGACCGACGAGCCGACCTGCACCGCGCCTGGCTCTAGCCCCGACCGGATCAGACCATCCAGCGGAGCCCCCCGGCAGGAGCGCCGAGCGGAGCTCCAGCGTCCTCAGTCCAGCTTCACCGGGGCCAGGTCCTCCCAGAGGTCACCCGGTCCGGGATTCTGCGGGTCGGAGGCTCCGCCCAGGTGGTGGATCACGCCCCAGACGGCGTTCAGCGCAGTGGTCACGGCGCCGTCGGCCCATCCGGCGGTGAAGGAGATGTCATCCCCGGCGAGGAAGACCCCGCGCTGATGCTCCGGCAGCGCGTCCTGCATGAAGTGCCCGAAGAGCCGCTCCTGGTAGCGGTAGTGGCCCGGCAGGTTGTTCTTGAAGGCGCCCATGAAGTTGGGGTCCGCCTCCCAGGAGATCGTGATGGGCGCACCGATCATATGCGCGCCGATGTCCACCCCCGGGTAGATCTTGTTCAGCGAATGCAGCATCAGCCGGGTGCGCTCGGCCGCGTCGAGCGGGAGCCACTTGAGGGCGTCGTCGTTCCAGGTGTAGCTGAGCAGGATCGAGGCCGGACCGTCGGGGCCCTCGTCAAGCAGATAGGTGGCCCGGGGGAGCCGATCGGTGAGCGTCATGGACATCACCGGACGCCCGGTCTCCGGGTCGACATCGCGCCAGAAGGGGCGGTCCACCATCACAAAAGTCTTCGAGGAGAGCATGTAGTGGCTCTTCTCGATCGCGGTCCACATCGACGGCGCGAACAGCTCCTCTTCGGTGTCGATGCGCGCCGAGAGCAGCCAGGACTGGCAGGTCACCACGGCGGCGGCGAACTCCTGGGTGCGGCCCCAGGTCTCGGTGATGCGCACCCCGCCGCCGGGAAGGTCCGGATTGGTGCCGTGATGGATCCCGGAGACCGCGCCGCGCGGGGCCCCTCCATGCAGGGACTCCAGGGAGGTCCCTGGAGCCCAGTGCAGCAGGTCCCGGGGTGCGTGTTTCCACAGCTCCACGGGAAGCCGCTGCGCTCCGCCGGTGATGCTGCGGTGATGGTCATCGGCGCCGGTGAAGACGACCCGCAGGACCTCCAGGATCGAGTTTGTGAAGTCCGTGTCCCAGCCTCCGCTGCCGAAGCCGACCTGCCCGAAGGCCTCCAGGTGCTCGAAGCTCAGCTCCTTGAAGGCCTCGCTGGAGGAGAGGAACCCGTAGAAGGACTCGTCATCCAGGCGTTCGACGAGCCCGTTCCAAAGCTGCTTCAGGCGCACCACATCGCGCTCGCGGATAGCCTCTTGGATGGCCTCCAGCTCCGCCTCTTCGGTGAGTGCACGCTGCCAGGCTTCGGCCACCTCCGCGAAGAACGCCGGCAGATGCGAGGCATCCTCGGCGTAGAACTTCTCGCCCTTGAGCTCGATGACCGTCGAGGGGGCCGCCGGAGTCAGCGGGTTGGGGAACTCGCGGGTGGGCAGCCCGAGCAGATCCACATAGTGGTAGAACGCCTTGCCGGAGGTGGGGAACCGCATCCCGCCGAGATCCGCGACCACCCCAGGGGCGGCGGCGAAGGACTGCGTCTTCAGCCGACCGCCGATCTCTCCGGCCTCGAAGATGACCGGACGCAGACCCAGCTTCATGAGCTCATAGGCGGCGACGACGCCGGCCAGTCCGGCCCCGATCACCGCAACCTCGGTGCCCTGCGCATGCTCCGGGATCGACCCCAGTCCGGCCGGGTGCTGGAGGTAGTGGTCGTAGCTGAACGGGAAGTCTGGATTCAGCATGGTGAGCGTGGCGTCCCCCGGGGCGGCGTCTGCCGGATCCGGGGTCTCGGGCAACGGGCTGGAGACGGTCATATGGATCAGCTTAGGGTGCAAGAGGGCGGCACATGTGACCCGGAGCTGAACGATCCTCTCCCGGGGTGCTTCCAGCATCTGCGTGCACGGTAGAGACTCATCTGCCTCCACGCTGGAAGGCCCCTGCTCATGGCGCGCTTCACCTCCCCGTTCACCGCGACCAGCACCGCCGCCGAGGTTCTTGAGGGGGTGGATCTGCGCGGCCGCTCAGCCGTCGTCACTGGGGCGTCCTCGGGAATCGGGGTGGAGACCGCACGAGCACTGGCCAGAGCGGGGGCCCATGTAGTGCTGGCGGTGCGCGATGTGGCGGCAGGACGCCGCGCCGCCGAGGACATGGCCCTCACCGACCCGGGTGCTTCCTTGGAGGTCAGATTCCTCGATCTCGCCGACCTTGCCTCGGTGGAGGCGTTCACGAAGAGCTGGTCATCTCCGCTGCACCTGTTGGTCAACAATGCAGGCATCATGATGACACCGGAGCTGCGGACCTCGCGGGGGTGGGAGCTGCAGTTCGCCACCAATCACCTCGGCCATTTCGCTCTGGCTCTGGGACTGCATCCCGCGCTGGTCGATGCGGGCGGCGCCAGGATCGTCTCGGTCAGCTCCAGTGGTCATGGGATGTCGAACATCGTCTACGAGGACCTGTTCTTCGAACGCAGGCCCTATGACGCGGGTCTGGCCTACGGGCAGTCCAAGACCGCGAATGTGCTCTTCGCCGTCGAGGCCTCACGCCGGTGGGCGTCCGAGGGCATCACAGCCAACGCCGTCATGCCGGGAGGTATCTGGACCAACCTTCAGCGCCACTGGGATCCGCAGGCGCTGGCCGACACCCAGGCGCATGTGGCCGAGTCCGACATCGCGATGAAGACGCCTGCCCAGGGCGCTGCGACGCCCGTTCTCGCCGCCGCCTCACCGCTGCTGACCGGCCTCGGGGGCCTGTACCTCGAGGACTGTCAGGAAGCGGAACCTGTCCCGGAGATCATCGACGGCATCCACGGAGTGCGGCCCTACGCGCTGGATTCCGAGAACGCGACACGGCTCTGGGACGTCTCACTCGAACTTCTTCGAATGACTTAGGTTCACCTTCCCAATAATTTGCTAACATTCAGGTGTGCCAATCAAACAGAAGCCCGCAACGCTGCGAACAGAGTCCGTCTCGGTCTCCTACGGATCATCCTCACCGGTGGTGGTCGACGCGGATGTCGAGCTGCTCCCTGGTGGGGTGACCGCCCTGATCGGGCCCAACGGCAGCGGCAAGTCCACTCTGCTGCGCGGCATCTGCCGGCTCGCACACACAACCGGGCAGGTCATGCTGGACGGCGCCGACAGCACTGCACTTTCCCCACGGGCTTTCGCCAAGCGGCTCACCATCCTGGCCCAGCAGCGTCCAACCCCGGGCGGCCTGACCGTCACCGAGGTCGTCGAGCTCGGGCGCCATCCGCACCGGAAGCGCTTCGCGCGCACCGATCAGGCCTGCGTCGAGGCCGTGGAGCGGGCCATCCTGCTCACCGGACTTGAAGAATTACGTCATCGTCCCGTGGCGGAACTTTCCGGCGGACAGCTCCAGCGTGTCTGGCTCGCCACCTGCCTGGCGCAGGAGACCGATGTCCTGCTGCTCGATGAACCCACCACCTTCCTGGATCTCAAGCACCAGATGAGTCTTCTGGACCTCATCCGCGAGCTGGCCGACACCCATGGGCTGACCATCGGGGTGGTGCTCCATGATCTGGAGCAGGCAGCAGACATCGCAGATCGCGTCATCTTGGTCTCTGAAGGACGGATCACCGCCGCGGGAACTCCGGCGGAGGTGATGACCGCCGAACGGCTCAGCTCAACGTTCGGCGTCAACATCCACGTGGCGACCCTTCCTACTGGAGGACTCGCCGTGCGTGCCCAGCGCGCCGGCCGACGCTCCGCAGCGGAGCAGCCCGCAGAGCCGGTTCTGCTCTCCGCCTAGGACGCCCAGAGGAACCTGGATCGTCACCTCCGGGCCCGGACCTGCCTTCCTCGCGTCGAGACGACCCACACTTTTTGATTCCCGCTGCACCCTTACCGAAAGGAACCATGCCCACTATGAACCTCACTCCGCGCCTTGGCAGGACCACGGCGGCCGCCGCCGTCGTCCTGATGACGCTGACCGCCTGCGGCACCACCGATGTCGACGAGACCGAGGACGACGCCGCGGCGGCCGACTCCGGGCCCGTCACCGTCACCGACTACCGCGGTGAAGAGATCACCCTGGACGCCCCGGCAGAGCGCGTGGTCACCCTGGAATGGGCACAGACCGAGAACGTCGAGATCCTCGGCGGCAATCAGGTGGGCGTGGCTGACCTGGAAGGTTACGAGATGTGGAACTCTGCGGCCCCGGTGCAGGGCGAGCCGACCGACGTCGGTCTGCGCACAGAGCCCAGCCTGGAGGCCATCGGTCAGGCCGATCCGGACCTGATCCTCGGCGTGGACGTCTCCGTCCCTGAGGGGCTGCTCGAGGATCTTGAGGAGATCGCACCGGTGGTGCTGCAGCCCGGGGCCGACGCCTCCGATCCGCTGGGCAATATGGAAGACAACTTCCGGATGACCGCCGAGCTCCTCGGCGCGCAGGATCGGGCCGATGAGGTCTGGGCCGAGTTCGAGGAGACCCGCGACGCCGGCGCCGACGCGATCGAGTCCGCAGGCATCGGCGGAACCCCCTTCGTCCTGGTCTACCCGACCGTCGAGGGCAACACTGCGACGTTCCGCATGCATGGTCCCGGAGCGCTGGCCCAGACTCTCGGTGAGGAGATCGGGCTCGAGTCGCCCTGGGAGGACGAGGGCGATGAGGCCTTCGCCATCAGCCAGTCCGACATCGAAGGTCTCACCGCCCTGCCGGAGGACACCATCCTCTACTGGTGGACCGCCGAGACCGAGCCGGAGGACCCCTTCTCCGAACTCGAGGACAACTCCGTGTGGACCTCGCTCGGCTTCGTCGAGAATGAGGCGACCCACCCGGTGGAAGAGATCTGGATCTACGGAGGACCCGCTTCGGCAGGTCAGTGGATCGATTATCTCGCCGAGACCGCAGTCGAGACTGCCGGCCAGTAGTGACCGAGCTGAAGACCGCCGCACCGGCAGCAGCCAAAGTCCCGGGCGCTGAGCCTCAGGGTGGACCGCTTCGTGCCCGGGCTGTGGCCACCGGGGCCCTGGTTCTCGGAGGTGCGCTGCTGCTGATGCTCTCCGCCGTGCACCTGACCCAGGGCACCTCGGCGGCCTCACCGCTGGATCTGCTGGCGGCGCTCTTCAGCTCTGACGACGGCGACGCCGCCTCCCAGCTTCGGGCCCTCGCACTGGACTCGCGGCTTCCGCGACTGGTGGGAGGGCTCGTGGTGGGGGCCGCGCTCGGCATCGCTGGCTGCGCGCTGCAGGCGATGACGCGCAATCCACTCGCCTCACCGGACACCTTGGCGGTCAACGCCGGGGCGCACCTGGCGCTCACCGCCGCCGCCGCATTCGGGATCTCGATGCCGCTGCTGAGCTCAGCGGCGCTGGCCTTTCTCGGCGGAGGCGTGGCGGCCGGCGTCGTGCTGCTGCTCGCAGGCTTCTCCGAGCATGCCCCCATCCGGCTGGTGCTGGCCGGGACCGTGGTGGCGATGGGCCTGGCCTCGGTCACCGCCGCGCTGCTCATGCTCTACGCCCAGTCCACCCAGGGGCTCTTCCTCTGGGGCGCGGGCACGTTGAACCTGGCTGGACTCTCCGGCCTTCTCCCGCTGCTGCCGGTGGTGATCGCGGCGACCATCGGGCTGGTGCTGCTCACCCGCAGCACCGATGTGCTCTCCCTGGGTGCCGACACCGCCCAGTCCATGGGCGTGAACGTGGCGTTCCTGCGGGCAGCCCTGCTGGTCTGCGCGGTCGCGCTCTCTGCCGCCGCGGTCACCATGGTGGGGCCGCTGGGCTTCGTGGGCCTCTGTGCTCCGGCCATCGTGCGGCTGTCAGCGAGCAAGGTGACCCGCATGGGCCGCTTCGCCTGGGCGCTGGGCGCCTCCGCCCTGGTCGGTGCACTCATCGTGATCGGCGCCGACGTCGCAGTGCGCGCATTGGTCTTCGCCGTCGCCGGTCCCAACCTCGCCGTGGCCATCCCGACCGGTGTGGTGACCTCACTGGTGGGTGCGGTGTTCCTGGTGGTCCTGGCGCTGCGAATGCGCAGCGCGGGAGGGAATCAAGAGATCTCTGCGATGCCGCTGCCGCATGGGATCACTGTGACCCGCCGAGTCTCATTGACCATCGCCGCCGCGGTGCTGCTGCTGGTGCTGATCGGCGTCGGCATGCTGCTGGGGGACTGGTGGCTGAAGATCGGGGACATCTCGCTGTGGTTCTCCGGTGAAGCCGCCCGGGCCATCGAGATCACGCTGGACTTCCGCAGCCCCCGCGTAGCTGCCGCAGTCCTTGCCGGGGCGGTGCTGGCGATCGCTGGCGCGCTGGTGCAGACGGTCACGCGCAATCCGCTGGCCGACCCCGGGATCCTCGGTGTGGCGGCCGCCGGCGGCGCCGGTGCCGTGGTGGCGCTGATCCTCTTCAGCACCTCCGCGTGGACCATGTCCGCCGGCGCGACGGTCGGCGCTATCCTCGCCGGAGCGGTGGTGTTCCTGCTCGCCGGATCCCGGGGAAGCTCCCCGGAGAAGGTGGTGCTGGTCGGCATCGGAGTGATGACCGCGGCGCAGGCGATCACGCAGCTGCTGATCTCCTCGACCAACCCCTATAACCAGGCCATGGCCATCTCGTTCCTGGGCGGCTCCACCTTCGGCACCACCTGGAGCGATCTGACCCCCATCCTGGTGACGCTGCTGCTCTCCGTACCGGTGCTGATCTACCTGCGCCGCGAGCTGGACCTCATCAGCATCGATGAGCTGACACCGCGCATCCTCGGAGTGCGGCTGGCCGGTGTGCGCGCCACGGCGCTGATCATCGCGGTGCTGCTCTCTGCGGTGGCCGTGGTCGGCGTCGGGGTGATCAGCTTCGTCGGACTCGCAGCACCGCATATGGCGCGGATGCTGGTGGGCCGTGAGCACCGGTGGTTCCTGCCCGTCGCAGCGCTGCTCGGGGCCGTGCTGGTCTCGATCTCAGACACCTTCGGACGCACTGTGATCGCCCCCGACCAGCTTCCCGCAGGGCTTGTGGTCGCCGTGCTGGGCCCGCCGTATCTGCTCTGGCTGCTCAGGCGCTCCACCCGCAGCTGATTCAGCGGGAAGCTGGGTCAGCGTCGGCTCAGCTCTGCCGGCTCCGCTGCGCCAGCTCGACTCTGTCCGCTCAGCTCTGCCGGACCAGCCCGAGCACCTCGTCGCGGACCGACTCCATCTGTTCCTGGCTGTGGGCCTCACCGTTGAAGCGCAGGAACGGCTCCGTGTTGGAGGGGCGCAGGTTGAACCACCAGGTGCCATCAGCCGCACGGACGGTCAGCCCGTCCATATGGGAGATCTCCACGTCGCGGTCGGCGAAGGTGCTCTCCACGCGCTGCGCAGCGGCTGCCTTGTCCTCGACTTCGGAGTTGATCTCACCGGAGGCGGAGTAGGGGTTGAACTCGGCGGCGAATTCGCTCAGCGGACGGTCCTGGCCGCCGAGCGAGGCCAGCACGTGCATCGCGGCGAGCATCCCGGTATCAGCGTTGAAGAACTCGCGGAAGTAGTAGTGCGCGGAGTGCTCCCCGCCGAAGATCGCCTGCTCCTGCGCCATCACGGCCTTGATGTAGGAGTGGCCCACGCGGGTCTCCACGGCGCGTCCGCCGGCCGCCTTCACCAGTTCGGGCACAGCCTGCGAGGTGATCAGGTTATGGATCACGACCGGGGTGTCTTCGCCTTCGGCCTGCGCACGGGCGATCTCGCGGCGGGCCACCAGGGCCGTCACTGCAGAGGGGGAGACGGGCTCGCCGCGCTCATCGATCACGAAGCAGCGGTCGGCGTCGCCGTCGAAGGCCAGGCCGATGTCGGCGCCGTGTTCGGTGACCGCGGCCTGCAGGTCGCGGAGGTTCTCAGATTCCAGCGGGTTGGCCGGGTGATTCGGGAAGGTGCCGTCAAGCTCGAAGAACAGCGGCGTGATGTCCAGCGGAAGCGCCGCGAGCAGGTCATCGCCGAGCACCGCGCTGGTGGTGAGTCCGGCCATGCCGTTGGCGGCGTCGACGACGACCTTCAGCGGGCGGATCTGGGAGAGATCCACCAAGGAACGCAGGTACTCGGAGTACTGGCCCAGGATGTTGACGGTCTCCACGGTGCCGGGCTCCCCGGCAGCGGGGATCTCTTCTGCTTCGAGGTAGGCCTGCGCGGCGTCCCGGATATCCTCCAGACCGGTCTCGGAGGACAGGGGTACGGCGCCGGCCTTGGACATCTTCATGCCGTTGTACTCGGCCGGGTTGTGGCTTGCAGTGAAGACCACCCCGGGCGCGTCCATGATGCCGGAGGCGAAGTAGAGCATATCCGTGGAGATGAGCCCGAGCTGGGTCACATTCGCTCCGCGGGAGGTGGCGCCAGAGGTGAACGCCGCGGCGAAGTCGCCCGAGGAGGCCCGCATGTCACCGCCGACGAGCACAGTCTGCCCGGCGAGGCCCAGGACGTCGACGAAGGCGGCGCCGACGGCGCGCACCGACTCTTCGGTGATGGTCTCGTCCACGAGGCCGCGGACGTCATATGCCTTGAATGAGGCTGAGAGATCAATGGTCACGGGCAATATCGTACGGGAGCGCAATTCATCTAGCCCGCGCACAGGTAGACAGACGTAGACTGACCCTGTGGAAATACTTGTGGTACTTGCAGTAGGCGTCTTGTTGTTCCTGGGAATCCGCATGCTCATGCAGCGGCAGGCGCAGAAGCTCAACGAGGGCATCAAAGAGGGTGTGACGCCGGAGAACGCCCGGAAGGCGGCGCTCGCGCTCAACGATGAGCAGCACCGCCAGGTGTATCGCGCCATCGGGGCGGAGGACGGGCGCCGCGCGCTCGCCGTCTTCAAACAGTCCACCGGTGCGAACATCAAGGACTGCATCATCGCGGTCCAGGCGCTGCATGCCTTTCCACAGCAGTCGCCCTCCGAGATCCGGGCTGAGGAGGAACTGGGCGACGGTGCGGTCTCCAGTCCACTGAATACGCAGGACTCGGCCGATAACAACGATGAGGTCCTCGACGGCGAACTGGTCGAAGACGTGATCGACGGGGTCCGCGACGACGCAGATGCCGACGACAGCGACCCGAGCAAGCCCATCGGTGAGGCCGATCCGCAGACCGGCGAGATCCTCGGCGAGAACAGCCAGCAGATTCCTGACATCCCCGGCGGCGAGCCGCGCACCCCGGGAGAAACCCCGCAGGACGTGGACGAGCGGGCCCGTCGGCTGATGGCCGAGTCCGGATTCAACCCCGAGGACGAGCTCACCATCCCCGAGGACTGGGGCTCCGAGGAAGAAGAGATGGCCGGATTCCACCTCGAGGTCCAGCGCGGGGAGGAGAAGATCACCCTCTCCCACGATGATCTTGAGCCCTGGGTCCACGACCAGCTCTACGCCCTGCTTCGTGATGATCTGGTGGACGAGGCGGCCGAACTGCTCTCCGCCCACTCCCCGCTGACCAAAGAGGAAGCACGCAAGTTCCTCGTGGTCTTCAAGAACCAGACCTGAGGTCTGCACGCATAATCCCCCTTTTGTGACGTGAATCCCTATAAGCTCGAGTGAATTCTCGTTGATGAAGGGGTATTCGAATGGTTCTTGAGACATGGCACGAAGCTCGCCTGATCCCGACATCTGGAATAGGCAGCCCGATTGAGCAAGAGCGTCGCGCGACGTCCGCCCTTCTGGCAGTCATTGGTGCGGTGGATGAGTTTGGTAAAGCATTGCTCAAACCCTGTGGAGCTCCCGCGGGCCGCATCGAGACATACGTTGAAGTGCCATTCGAACTCGGCAAGAAGTCGCTTCGTCCGGATGGTGTGATTCGGGTGGTGCGGGGGAAGAAAGAGTGGACCGCGCTGGTCGAGGTCAAGACCTCGGTGAACACCTTGGAGGTCGAGCAGGTCGAGAATTACCTTGATATTGCCAAAGAGAATTCCTACGATGCGGTCATCACGATCTCCAACGAGATCCCACCGGTCGTGGGGGCTCATCCGTTGACCTTGGATAAGCGCAAGGTCAAGCATGTCCCCGTGTATCACTTTTCCTGGGTGCGGATCGTCTCGACGGCCTTGATGCAGAAGGAAGTTCACGGCGTCGAGGATCCCGATCAAGCGTGGATCCTGGGAGAGCTTATTCGGTACCTGGAACACCAGAACTCCGGAGCGTTGGCGTTCACAGATATGGGCGCCTCATGGACCAAGGTTCGTGAGGATGCGCGCAAGGGTGTCTTGAGAAAAGCCGACCCGGATGTCCTCGACGTAGCGGCCAAATTCGATGCTTTGGTCCGGTATACCTGTCTCAGGCTCGGACAGAAGCTGGGTACCGAAGTCTTTCCCCAGCTCCCTCGTCGGCAGATCCAGAACCCCAAGGAACGCACGGCCGAACTCGTGGACGAGCTGGTCGCTGACAGCGTCCTCGCCGCAAAGATCCGGATCCCGGACACCGTGGCAGACCTTGAGGTTCGATGCGATCTGCGGGGTCAACAGATTCATGTCTCTGTCACGGTCCCCGCCTCTGGCCACGCGAGAAGCGAGACCCGCGCGCGCTGGCTGCTTCGGCAGCTCTCCGACGACCTTCAAGACGTTGTCATCGAAGCGAGTGGACGCGGACGCAAGGTGGCGGTCCCGCTGAGTGAAGCGCGCAGTGACGAGAAGGCATTGGCTCCAGATTCGGACTGGGAGATCAGCCGTTTCAAGGTGACACATATCTACCCCCTCGGCGTGGCCAGATCCACCCGCGCCAAGTCTTCCTTCATCGATTCGGTGAGCAATTCCGTCGACGACTTCTACGGTCGTGTGCTTCAGAGATTGAAACCCTGGAATCCTCCCGCTCCCAAACTTCGGTCCCAGCCCGAGGAGCGGAAGGTCGACGACCAATACACGTCGACCGATCTCTCCTCCATGGACTCCAGTGAACCCGCTACGCAGCCCACAGAGTCACTGACAGAGAGCTGACGTGCCCGAAGGAGACACCGTATTCCGCCAAGCCGCCGTGCTTCACGCTGCGCTGGGGGCTAGAGAGCTCACCAGCAGCGACTTCCGGGTGCCGGCCTATGCCACGGTGGATCTCTCCGGTCGCGTCGTCGAACGGGTGATCGCCCGAGGCAAGCACCTGCTCATGCAGCTCGGTGATTTGACGGTGCAGTCCCATCTGAAGATGGAAGGCACCTGGCATGTCTACGCCCGTGAGGCCGGCGGTCGAGTCCAATGGAGACGCCCGGCGCATACCGCGCGCTGCGTGCTGCGCACGGCGGAGAATGAGGCCGTGGGGTTCTCCCTCGGCGAGCTGCATGTCCTGTCTCCGGCCGAGGAGGAAGAGAAGCTCGCGCACCTGGGACCCGATCTGCTCGGACCCGATTGGGACTCCGCGGAAGCCACACGCCGGTTGCTCGCCGCTCCGCAGCGCAGCATTGGAGTGGCACTGCTCGATCAGCGGAATCTCGCCGGAGTGGGCAATGTCTTCCGCAGCGAGATCTGTTTCCTTGCCGGGGTCCTGCCCAGTCGCTCCGTGGCCGAGGTGCCTGATCTCGATCGAGTCATCCAACTCTCGGAGAAGTTGCTCCAGGTCAACAGGCTGCGGACCAGACGGTGCACCACCGGCAATCCAACAGCGGGCCCGCCGTACTGGGTCTATGGGCGTGGAGGCAAACCCTGTATGCGCTGTGGCACGCGGCTGCGCCGCGGGGAGCTTGGAGAAGCGGAGCTGCGCCAAGCCGCAGTGCCCGATCGCGTGATCTATTTCTGTCCCTCGTGCCAGACGTAGTCTGAGCACCAAGGACCAGACCAGCACAGAAGCGAGGACTGACTCGATGAGCTCCACACCCGCTGTCATCATCTTCGATGTGAACGAGACCCTCTCTGACATGACCACCCTCGCCGGTGCGTTCGAGGAGAGCGGCATGCCCTCCTCGCTCGTCCGGCCGTGGTTCGCTGAGCTTCTGCGCGACGGGTTTGCCCTCACCGCCACGGGGCAGAACCCGGTCTTCGCCGACCTGGCTGCAGACGGCCTGCGCCGGCTGCACGCTGAATACTCCGAGACGAGATCACCGGAGCAGTCCGTGGAGACGATTCTCCAGGCCTTCACGAATCTCCAGATGCATGCCGACGCAGCCCCGGGAATCCGTGCCCTGGGGCGCCTCGCTCAGCTCGTGACTCTGAGCAACGGGGCCACCTCGGTGGCCGATTCGCTGCTGCGCAGGTCGGGAGTGCGGGACGAGTTCTCTGCGCTGCTCAGCGTCGAAGAGGCGCTGCGGTGGAAGCCCGCGCGCGAGGCCTACGACTACGCCGCGCAGAGCCTCGACCGGCCCGTCGAACAGCTGATGCTGGTGGCGGTTCACCCCTGGGACATCCACGGTGCACACGCCGCAGGTCTGCGCACTGCCTGGATCAATCGCCGGCGGGCCTCATACCCGTCCTACTTCGCCGCCCCAGATGTCGAAGCCGCGGATCTGGTCGAGCTTGCGGAGAAGCTCCAGCTGCCCACCTGAACGGGCGTCACGCTTCGGCTCTCTTCCCTCAGGGCGCCTGTGAAGCGGACTCTGAAAAGGTGGTGAACGCAATGTCCACAGCGTCGACAATCTCCACGTCGGACTCGTGTACTGCCCAGTGGGAGAACGCGGTGTCGAAACAGGTGAGCGCGGTATGGACGAGGACCCGTGCGCGCAGCGTGCTCCAGGCGGCAGGCTCCCCCAGCTGTGGTGCGAGCACCGGAACCAGGGACTGTGCGAGGTTCATCTGCTGTTCCAGGTGCCCGGCACGCAGGCTGTCGCTGGTGTTCACCACCCGCAGCAGGCGCGACCACCGGTCGCGCTGCGTCTGCACCTGCTCAGAGACGTTGCGCAGCGTCTGATGCAGCGCCTCCCAGGGGCCTAGCCGGGTGAGGTGCTCGGTAAGGAGCTCGGGCAGGTCGACGCTGGTGGGCGGCAGGTCCCCGAAGAGGACGTCCTCTTTGGTGCCGAAGTAGCGGTAGAAGGTCCGCGGAGAGATCCCTGCAGCGGTGGCGATGTCATCCACCGGCGTCTCGTCGTAACCGCGTTCCTCGAACAGGCGCAGTGCGACGTCGGCCAGCTCCCCGCGCATCGCGCCTCGGGTGCGTTCCCTGATGCCGATCGATTCGTCCATGTGTCCAGTCTAACTATCGAATCTGGCAGACTCTGCCACATTAGTCATATAGTGTCGTCGCGAGGGGTCGTTCGCGATCCCACCAGTCTTCGAAACGTGGTTTTCATTCAAGGAGTTCTCCAGTGTCCGTCAGCACAGCGCCAGAAACGCGGCCAGAAACGATCGATCCACGGGGGATGCGAGTCATCTGGCTGCTGCTGCTCTCCGCCTTCGTTGCGATCCTCAACGAGACCACCATGGGCATCGCGATTCCCCATCTGAACGTCGAGCTCGGCATTGCTCCCTCGCTCGGCCAGTGGCTGACCAGCGCCTTCATGCTGACGATGGCCGTGGTCATCCCCGTGACGGGTCTGGTGATCCAGCGCTTCAGCACCCGCGGGGTCTACCTGACCGCGATGACCCTGTTCACCGTGGGCACGCTGATCTGCCTGATCGCCCCGGGATTCGCGGTGCTGCTTCTGGGTCGGATCATCCAGGCATCAGGAACGGCGATCATGATGCCGCTGCTGATGACCACGGTGATGAACGTCGTCCCGGAGCACTCCCGAGGTCGGATCATGGGCCGTGCGGGCATCGTGATGGCCCTCGCGCCCGCCATCGGTCCCACCGTCTCGGGTCTCATCCTAGATTCGCTGTCCTGGCGCTGGATCTTCGGCCTGATTCTTCCGATCGCCGTGATCGCCCTGCTGATCGGGGCACGGTGGATGCTGAACCTCGGCGAGTCACAGCCTCGTCGGATCGACGTGGCCTCGATCGTTCTCTCCGCCCTGGGCTTCGGCGGAGCGGTCTTTGCACTGAGTCAGTTCGGCAGCGCCCACGGCGGCGAGTCCGCACTGTCCGCGGCAGGGGCGTCGCTGCTGCTGGCCGGCGCCGCGATCCTGCTCACGCTCTTCGTCTGGCGCCAGCTGCGCCTCCAGCGCAGTGAGCAGGCGCTGCTGGACCTCCGGGTCTTCCGCTCGCTGAACTTCACGATGTCCGTGGCGGTCATGTCGATCGTCGCCCTGGCGATGTTCGGAAGCCTCACCCTGCTGCCGCTTTATCTGCAGAACGTCGCCGGACTCTCCGCCACCCAGTCCGGGCTCATCATCCTCCCCGGCTCCATCATCATGGGCCTCCTGGGTCCTGTGGTCGGTGCCATCTATGACGCCCGGGGTCCGCGTCCGCTGCTCATTCCGGGAACCCTGCTGGTCTCCGCCGGACTCTGGTCCTACAGCACCGTCGGACAGGACACCTCCGTCGTGGTCCTCGCCGTGATCCAGGTGGCGATGTCCATCGGCCTGGCGATGTCCTTCACCCCACTGTTCTCCGCCTCGCTGAGCTCCCTGCGGCCGAATCTCTACTCCCACGGCTCGGCTGTGCTGAACACCCTCCAGCAGGTGGCCGGCGCGGCCGGCGTCGCGGTGCTGATCACCACGATGTCTTCGGTGGCAGCCGATCAGCCCGGGACGGTGAGTGAGATCGCGGCGCAGGCGGCTGGCGCTCAGTCGGCCTTCATGACTGCAGCGATCATCTCCCTGGCCGCCGTCGTCGGAGCGTTCTTCGTCCGCTCTCCGTCACGGTCCACCCCCGCGCAGACCTCCGCGGACCCCAGCTGAAGCGTCCCTCATCGGAACCGCCCCGTCTGAGGATCAGCGTTTCGAGAGGGCCTTCTCGTGGTGGACGGCCTCGGCCCCGGTCTTCTCAGATTCCACCAGGTACACCGGGTCATCGGTGGAGGCGCGGAACGTCTGATCGGCGAACTCGAGGTCCTTGGTGTGTCTGCTCTTGACCGTGCCGTGGGTCTTCCCCTGCGGCGTGTTCCAGGAGACCTTGTCACCTGTGCTGAATGCCATGTCTGGTGCCTGCTTTCCTCGGATCGGTGAGCTGCGCTGCGGTGCTGATCACGCGTCGTCGTCGAACTTCTCTCGATTTGCCCAGGTGCGACCGGGGTCCCCGCCCCACGCGTCCCAGGCGACGCGCCCCGGAGTGGGGAAGCCGTCCTGGCCCTGCAGAAATCCTTCGGTGTCCCGGTCCACTGCGTGGCGCGCGAAGTACTGGCGCATCTTGTGGATGTCCTCCAGCGGGACCGAGGCGCCCTCGGCGAGCTGCTGGGCGCGGTGACGGCCGGTGTCGGTGAAGCCCTTGCCGGCCTTGCCCTCATCGATCCAGGCCAGCGCACGCTGGGCGGCCTTCTGCACGTCCTGCGGGGGAGTGCGGTCAGTCATCGGTTACCTCCTCGAAGCGTTGGTCCGATTCACTCTAGCGACGGCGGCGGATCAGCACTGCGGCCAACACGGTACACAGGACGTACACCAGGCCGACGGCGATCCAGCCCACCGTGAACCCGCCCGGCGAGCTGACGATGATCCCCATCATGAGCGGGCCGATGGCGAAGCCGGTGAACATCCCGGCCGTGACGACACCGCTGGAGGAGGCCATCGAGGCCGAAGGGATGCTGCGCAGCAGCACGCTCATCAGCACCACCGAGACGCCCAGTGCCGAGGCGCCATGCAGGACCACCGCCGTCCAGAGCAGCGGAGCCCAACCGGTGGCCTGCGCGCTCAGGAAGGCGACGACGCCGGACAGCGCGGTCAGTGCCAGGGCGAGGAGCAGCACCGGGCCCGAGGTGCCGCGCGCCATCACCCGCGCCCAGCCCACGCGGGCGGTCACTCCCACCACACCGGCGACCGCGGCCGTGGCCCCGCCGAGCACCAGGGAGAAATCCAGCTCGCGCACGGCGAAGAGCGGCAGGTAGACGTTCGTCGCCTGGACGCCGATCCCGTTGAGGCAGCCGAAGGCGGCCAGGGCCCACACTGCGGCCGAATGTCCGGGCCGCAGCGTCGCGGCCGCCGTGGCAGGGGAGGGGCCGGTCTCCTCGGGGGTGACACGGGTGTCATGAAGCAGCGGCACGGCGCGCAGCGTGCGCCAGGTCAGCACCAGGAGCCCCAGCGGGAGAAGCGTGGCCAGCAGCGCAGTGCCGCGCCAGCCGATGAGCAGGGCCAGCAGCGGAAAGGTCAGGCTGGCCACCAGCTGGCTGACCTGGACCCCGGACTGTTTGATGCCCACCCAGCCGATGCGTTTCTGCGCGGGAACACGCTCGAGCAGGACCCGGTTCGTCACACCGTTGGGGAAGGACTGGGCGAAGCCGGAGAGTCCAGCGGCGATGATGAGGACCAGGTAGCCGCCCGGTACGCCGGCGAGGACCAGCGCGAGCGTGGACATCAGGAAGACGGCGGTCATCAGGCCGAGGTCGGAATGGCGATCCGCTAGACGGCCCAGGGTTGCGTTGCCGAGCGCGGCGCAGGCGAAACAGGTGGTGGCCAGCAGGCCGAACTGCGCCTCGTTGATGCCCAGATCGGTGATGATCTCTTCACTGGTGGCGCTGAGGCCATAGAGCAGCAGCGGGCCGACGCCCACGGCGCCGAGCAGGACCGTCAACAGTCCCGCTCCGGGCGTTGCTCGGCGCATGCCCACCTCCGCTGTGCCACCGGTGTCCGCGTGGTCGGTGCGAGACGTTTCCTCTGACGAGACGCGTGCGCGCCTCTCAATGTTGAGCGGAGCGCGTGGGATTCGAACCCACGGTGCGGGGTTGCCGCACACTGGTTTTCAAGACCAGCTCCTTCGGCCGCTCGGACAGCGCTCCCCCGACTTTTCAGTCGGCATGGAGCTCTCCAGGCTTTCGTGGAAAACTCCAGACACAGACTATACGTGAGTGACCAGTACGGATCGAGTTGAGGAGCGTGAGCATGCGAGCAGTGCACTACGACGGCGCGGGCGGACCCGAGGTCATCTCCGTCACCGAGGTGGCGGATCCGGTTCCGCAGGCAGGTGAAGTGCTCATCGAGGTGGTCGCCGCCGCGTTGAATCGTGCTGACGTGATGCAGCGTGCCGGCATGTATCCGCCGCCGAAGGGCGCCTCCGAGATTCCGGGACTCGAGGTCTCCGGACGCGTGGTGGCCGCTGGGCAGGGGAGTGACCTGGCGGCTGAGGAGCTCATCGGCAAAGAGGTCGTCGCGCTGTTGGCCGGCGGGGGATATGCCGAGAAGGTGGTGGTGGACGCTCGCCATGTGCTGCCCGTGCCCGCCGGAGTCAGCCTCACCGATGCCGCGGGGCTGATCGAGGTCGCGGCCACGGTGCACTCGAACCTGCGCGGGGAGGCGCAGGTCCGGGCCGGTGACACGGTCCTGGTCCATGGAGGCACCGGGGGGATCGGCTCCTTCGCGCTGCAGCATCTCCGCGCCCTCGGTGCTGAGGTGCTGACCACTGTCGGTTCCGCAGAGAAGGCGAGCCTCGCCGTCGAGCTGGGAGCCGATCACGTGATCAACTACCGCACCGAGGACCTTGGGCAGCGCGTCCAGGAGATCAGTAAGGGCCGTGGAGTGGACGCGATCCTCGACGTCGTCGGGGCGAAATACCTGGAGACGAATCTGGCGTCTCTGGCCACCGGGGGTCGCATGGTCATCATCGGACTGCAGGGCGGGCGCAAGGCCGAGGTGGACCTCGGGCTGATGCTGGCCAAACGGCTGCGGATCATCGCCACCACGCTGCGCTCCCGCGACGCCGAGGCCAAGGCCGCGATCGTCCAGGCGGTGGGAGCCGAGGTGTGGCCGCTGCTCGAGTCCGGGCAGATCAGGATCCAGACGGACAAGACGTTTCCCCTGCAGGAGGTCGCCGCGGCTCACGAGTACTTCGACTCCGGCGCGCACACCGGCAAGGTCCTGCTGACCATGAGCTGAGCTCGTCCCCTCCCGCGTTGAGGGGCGGATTCTCCGGGCATCTCAAGCCGATCGAGGCCCCAACTGCTCAGAGATTCCGCCGCTCAACGCTGGGGTGGGGTGCTGAACGGGTGCCGGGACGGTTTCGATAGACTTCTGCCCATCATGATGAAGCTCTTTCCACGCCGTCGACGTGCCCGCCGCCTTGAGAAGGAGCTGGGCAAGGGGCTGTGGCGTCAGGCGCATGACCGCTATGTGCGCGGCTTGGACCGCTACCACCAGGTCATAGAGGGCATCGAGGATGATGAGACCTACAGCCGGCTCGTAGTGATCGGTGACGAGCTCGCCGATCAGCTGGACACCGTCTATGAGCTTTGCCGACAGGCCGAGAGCAGCCATCCCAGCCAGGATCTGCAGGTCCCCGGCGGCGCGACCAAACTCCATTCATCACTGTCCCGTGCGGCCAATCACTTGGCGACGACGGCGGAGGCCGCGGCCATGGTCCGGCTGGGGCACGGGCAGGCCGTGGCAGTGCGACGTCGCGCCGACCAGGTTCGAGCCGCGCTTCAGGATGCGCAGGACTCGTCCGTCTGAGTCCCGTTCTGTGCGGGCCCCAGCGGGGTCATGCAGGATTCCGCGGGGTCATGCAGGGTTCAGCGGGGCCAACGGGTCAGCCGACGACGTCGGTGAGCAGCCCCGCCAGTCGGCGCCCGGCGTCCACCAGGGAGACCCGGTGGAGGTCGTCGATCTCCTCGTGGGTGAACCAGCGGACATCATCGGTTGAGCCCGCTGGTTCCACGGTCAGCGTGCCGCCGGTGACGCGCGCTCGGTAGATGATGCGCAGATTCTGCAGGGGTGTGCCCCGCTGGTGCGGGTGCAGCCGTCGCTCTCCGGGAATGATGAGATTGTCGATGCCGAGCAGCTCCTGCACCTCGGCGTCGTATCCGGATTCCTCCAGGATCTCACGCACCACTCCGTCCGCCGGATCCTCGCCGGGGTCGAGGCCTCCACCGGGCAGAGTCCACCCCTGTGCGGTCTCGTCGACGTACCAGTGCGGCAGCAGCATGCGCCCGGAGTCGTCGGTGATCACGGCATAGGCGGCCACGCGGAGGTCCATGGGGGCACTGTAGCACCGGGTATGTCCGTCCTCCGGTCTAGTCTGAGCGGAACTGAAAGGTGGGTGCATGACGCAGGTTCAAGGTCCCAGGCTGCGGGAGCAGAGGCATCTGGATCTCGCCGCAGGTGACGAGACAGAGCTTCGACAGACCGCCCAGGCGGACAGGATCATCCTTGAAGACGCCGATCTCTCCGCGGCTGATCTCTCGGGTGGTCGATTGACCGAGTGCGTGCTGCGTTCGGTGACCATGGGCGACGCCGACCTCACCGCGGCCTCCGTCGTAGAGTCCAGCTGGGAGCGGGTGAACAGCGCGCACTTGAAGGCGCCGCGATCCACGTGGAGGGACGTGACGCTCCAGGACAGCCGTCTGGGCGTGGCTGAACTGCACGACGCAGGCATCAGCGGCTTGGTGGTCCGTGGTTGCAAGCTGGACCTGGTGAATCTTCGCAACGCCGTGCTCGCTGATGTGCACTTCGAGGACTGCGCCATCGGGGAGCTGGACATCTCCGGTGCCCGCGCGAACCGGGTGAGATTCACTGGCTGCACCGTGGGCACACTGGAAGCACGGCAGGCCAGGCTGAAGGATGTTGACCTTCGCGGCGCCCAGCTGCACCGGCTGGTGGGACTCGCCGGGCTGAAAGGCGCAGCGATCAGCTCCGAGCAGCTTCTTGACCTGGCGCCGTCGCTGGCGGCGCACCTGGGCCTGGTGGTGGACCCGTCCTAGCCGTTGCCCAGCACGGCCCACGCGATCAGCTTGTCCAGGCGACGCACATCCACCTGCCTGCCGACCTTGATCTTGATCAGGCCGGCACGGGTCCAGAGTTCGAGCTCGCCGTTGAGATCCATGAGTTTGCCGGCGTTCTCTGAAGACCACATATTGATCGAGGAGTAGGGGACCGAATACATCTCGACCTTCTTCCCCGTGAGTCCCTGAGCATCCCGGACGATCAGCCGCTTGTTCGTGAAGACCGCACTGTCCCGGAAGGTCTGATAAGCGGCAATGGCCTGTTCGCCCTGGACCAGGAGGTCCTGGATGTCGCCGGGAATTGACACTTCATTGACAAAGGTCCAGCTGGTCAGGGCATTCAACTCGGGCATCTCGGTTCTCCTTGTGAATCGGTATCGATCTTGATATTTACTGACTTCTGATCTCCTTCGCAAACCTATAACAGGCGGGTAGGGTCGAGTAATGGATAAGACAACGAAGAAATGTATTGTCTGGGCCGTTGTCTGCTTCTTCGTCGCTGCTGGCATTCAGATGCTCTGGCCGTTGTTCATCACGTCGGGAGGCGACTCTTCGTGGGACCCGAACCTCTTCTCTGGAGTTCTTCAGCCCTTGCTGTCCCTTCTTCAGGGCGCGGCGATGTCCATCGGTGGTGCTCTGGTCGGCGCGGCCGTGGTGATCCATTGGCTCACCTCCCGGGCGTCAGTCACGAAGGGGGCGTCGTCCCACCTCAGCTGATTGTTGGGGGGGATTTCGACCACTCGCAGCAAGAGAACATTCTTGTGAGCAGCGCGAAAGGGTCGCGCCGGCTCCAGGGTCTAGAAGCTAGACATGTGTGACACTGGTCTCGGGATCGACTTCCCCCGGTGAAAGGACCCCGAGGATGAAAGAGCAGCTCAAGATCGGCCTTGCGTTCGTCGGCCTCGTAGTCGGGGCCGGATTCGCGACGGGGCTTGAAGTGATCCAGTACTTCATGTCCTTCGGCCTGACCGGTCTCTGGGGCATCGTGCTGGCTGGTGTCATCATGGCCGCCGCTGGTGCGGTCATTCTGCAGCTGGGATGCTTCTTTCTGGCCGAAGAGCACCACAGCGTCTTTCGCCAGATCGCCCATCCGGTCATCTCCCGGACTCTGGACATCGCTGTGATTCTCACTCTCTTCTGCATCGGATTCGTCATGCTCGCCGGGGCGGGATCGAACCTTGAGCAGCAGTTCGGCCTGCCCACCTGGATCGGGTCGCTGATCATGGTGGTGCTGGTTGCGGCCACCGGACTGCTCAACGTCAATAAGGTCAGCAACATCATCAGCGGTGTCACCCCGCTGCTGATCATCGCGGTCGTCACCGTGTTCGTCTACACGTTGTTCAACCTGCCGGGTGATTTCGGGCAGCTCAGCGAGCTCGCCAGCGCAGAGGCCTCCCCGGTCAGCCCGTGGTGGCTCTCAGCCCTGAACTACGTGGGCCTGGCTCTGATCCTCGGGGTCTCGATGTCCCTGGTGATCGGCGGGTCCCACAGCAGCCTGCGTGCGACGATGCGCGGGGGCCTGCTCGGCGGGATCGTCTACACGATCCTGCTCGCGATGCTGGCGTTCACGATGCTCGCGAACATTGAGGTGGTCGCTGGCGACGACGTGCCCACACTGAGCCTGTTCGAATCGATCCACCCCGTTCTGGCCTTGATCATGACGTTCATCATCTTCCTCATGATCTACAACACCGCCATAGGCATGTTCTTCGCCCTCGGCAAGCGGGTCACAGCATCTCGCCCGCAACGGTATGTCCCGGTGTTCTTCGTGCTGTGCGCGATGGGCTATGGGGTGAGTTTCGTGGGCTTCGAGACCCTGATGGCCTACGTCTACCCAGTCCTGGGGTATCTGGGCCTGGCGATGATCGTCCTGCTGGTCGGGTGGTGGGTCAAGGCCCGGAAGAAGCTCTCCGCCGAGGCCCGACGCCGGGAACGCATTCGCGACCTCACCGAGCAGCGCGAGGATCCCGCTCAGGAATTTGGGGAGAAACACCAGGCGGAGCTCCAGGGAGCCCTCGGCGAGTCGGAGGCCGACTCCGTTCGGCTCGAGCACGTGGTCACTGGTGAGCTCGCCCTGAACGGCGTCACCTCCACGCAGGACTCGAAGACACATGACGAGCGCTCGACGGAGTGAAAGGCGCGAGACAGGTCACCTTCGGCTGGAATGTCGGCAACTCAATAGGCTGCGACACCGACTTCCCCAGGTTGAGTACTCCCTCCGGTGAATGACAACGAAGCATTCCACGGAACGTGCACCGGGCGCCCGCTCAGGAGAGACTCCTGTTCCACCCCTCACCGATTCTGGTGGAATCCCGCAAGGATTCTCTTGCAACAGGAGCAGTGCGGTACCTTGAATTAACAGCTCAAGCAGTGGGCTCTTGATCAACTTTCAAGGGTGACTTCGTGCAGAGCTTTTTTCTTTCTCCTGTGACCGCCGACTCCTGTCTCTCGGTGATCGGATGGCATCCAAGACCTCGGCGTCGGTGGTGCATGCCATGAGCCACGTCGATGAGTCATTGTCTGATTCGCCACGGATGGTCTGCATGACGCAGTCCCCCGCGGACGCGGTCAGTCTGTTCGCTCACGAGACGCTCGCAGGAGTGATCGTCGATCCTGGGGACCATCCGATGGGCCTGGGTGTGCTGGCGCAGTATCGAGACGGCAGCCCTCGCCCCCCGCTGATCTTCAACGCGGCTCACCCCGTCGGAGTGCCCTGCCCGGAGTCCGTCCTTTCCTCCACACGAGCCTCGGAGAGACCTCCGCCCCGCGCGTCGCCGCTGCGTGTCAAGTCACCGATGGAAAGTCGATGACACATCCTCTCGCTCACCCGCCCGCCCCACGGCCCAGCGACCAGACCCTGCCTCGTCCCTTCCGGAAGGTTCGACTGGGCTGCGTCCCCCACGCATCAACCACAGATTTCCCAAGGAGCACCACTATGCCGACCATCGCCGAACTCATGCGCCCCGATGTCCCACTCCTGAGCGCACAATGCACCCTGGAAGAAGCGTCCCGCGCGTTCGAACGATCCGGAATCGAGAGCCTTCCTCTGTGCGACCCGCAAGGCGTGCTGCTCGGCATCGTGGACCGCAGCGACATTTCGCGAGCCTTCAAGGCGCTGGGGGAACTGGCGAACTCCCTCAGGGCTCAACACCTGATGCACCCCGACGCTCCCAGCATCGGAATCCACGACACCGTGGAGAAAGCGATGGCAGAGATGGGAATCCACCAGACCCGATATCTGCCGGTCCTCGCGGGCTCCACCGTCCAGGGCATGCTCACCAGTGCTGATATCGCACACGCTGGCCCTCGCGTTCGTATCGAAGAGCTCATCGAGCACGTCAGCTTCCCTGAGGACCGGTCCATCTCAACTCCTCGCGCGTCGTGAACGCCGCCAAGGCATCCCACGGGGCCGACGATGAACCGGGCGCGACCGGCGTACACCCCAACACACCCTTCGGAGTATCTCGAGCTGCACGGCATTCCGCTCTCGGGGCTCAGCGCGTTCTAGAAGCAGATGGTCGAGGTCGGTCGCACCTGGCACCCGCCAGGAGCTAAAGCGCAGTCCTGGAGAGCTCTACGAGTTCAGCGCTCTTGTCCCACAGCCCGGCTGCCAGTGCCGCGTCCGCGGCCTGGGGGTTGGTCTGGGCGATCTTCTGCTTCTCGTAGTACTCACCCGGGACCCACTCCCGACCCGGAGTGCCCTCGGCGAGCCACACCAGGGGTGCCGCGCCCTTTTCGGGGCTGATGAGACCGGTCAGTCGGCCAAGGGGGGTCTGGTAGATGAACCGCATCACGCTGGTGGTATCTGAGGCGAAGCTTGTCCTCACGTTTCCGGGGTGGAAGGCGACCGCAGAGATCCCTCGGTCGGAGAACCGTCGGTCGAGTTCCTTGGCAAAGAGGATATTGGCCAGCTTCGCGTCACCGTAGGCCTTATTGGCGGAGTACTTCCGCTCGTTGTTGAGGTCATCGAGGTCGATCTTCCCGAAGATGCGCGCGGCTACGCTGGCCGTGTTGATGATGGACGCGTTGCTCACCGTGAGAGTGTCCATCAGGAGATTGGTGAGCAGGAACGGTGCGAGGTGGTTGACCTGCAGCGTCTTCTCGAGCCCATCGGCTGTACGGGTCTGGTCCCCGAAGATGCCGCCGGCGTTGTTGACCAGCACATCGATCCGGGGATAGTGGTCCTTCAACCGCGCAGCAAGCGCCCTGACCTCGGAGAACCTGGTGAAGTCCGCAAGGAAGAACTCGGTCTTGAGCTCCCGTGCCAGGGACTCGGTCTTGTGCTTGGAGCGACCCACCAGGGCTACGGTGTGGCCGTCGGCGACGAGCTGGCGGGCGGCCGCAGCTCCGATGCCGTCGCTGGCACCTGTGAGGATGATGGTTTTTCCGGGCATGGTCTCTCCTTGATGGATGGATCTGCTGATGGCGGTGGCTGCGCGTGGGGCTGGGTCAGAGGGTGCGAGCGTGGACCACCGTCGACGCAAGGGCGAGCATGAACACGATGATGTCACCTGCGGAGGTACGGATGCGCGCGCGGCGTAGCGGGCACGTACCGGGACGGCACAGCCCCTAACAAAAGGTCCGTGCCACGCGGAGAGGTGGAATTCAGGCCTGCCCCGCTGTTCGCCTAGGCTGACGCGTGACCACCCAACACGTCTGGTCGAGCTCGGGGGAGGGCCCAATGCCCGCGAAGGAGCACTTCTGCGGGCATCCCGTCGCCGGACCTGGCACTCCAGTCAATGCTGAATCCTAGGAGAAGAGGACCTCTATGAAGACGAAGACGAGCGCAGCGCTTGCAGCCTTGGCTCTGCTGACCCTTACCGGCTGCGACGCCCAGTCCGGCCCGGCCGACGAGGCGGAACCCGAGGAACAGGTCGAGAGCACGGCGCCCGTCCTCGAAAGCGACACCGGCCCCGCGGATGAAGATGCCGAAGACATCGAAGACGACGAAGAGACCTCCGACTGACCGACGTGGCGAGAACTTCACCTGCGTCGTAGACCCAAGTGGAGGCGACGTGCACGTCCGGTAGCTGGCGCTTCAGTCTCCCTGTTCCCAATCTGCCGGTCCGGTGGATCCGGCAGGATACTCCTGCAGGACAACCTCCCCGGTACGCCATTGGGCGCGAATCTCGTCAATGATCCGCCAGGCATACTCGGCGGCCTCAGCGCGGATGGAAAGGGTCGGATCCCCGTTCAGCACACCGTTGAGGACCTCGCCATACGGATTCAGCCGCCCAGCCCCGAGATCAGTGCTCAGTGTGGCTCGATCAATGGTGAACGGGTCGCCAGGGCCCGTGACGTTCATCCCCATCGCCATGCCGTTGGGACCCAGAAATATGCGCAGCTCATTGGGGCGGCTCTCCCCGGTCAGCCCTCCGGGTAGATGTGGGACACCGCGGAAGGTCAGGACGATCTCTCGGCGAGGCTCGCCGAGAGCCTTCCCGGACCGAAGGACGAAGGGAACCCCGGACCACCGCCAGGTGGCCGATTCCAAGGTGACCTCGGTCAGGGTTTCAGTTTCTCGCGCCGGGTCCACACCCTCCTCATCGACGTAGGAGGACAGCTCCCGGTCCCCGATGGTGCCCGCGGTATAGCGGGCTCGCCGACTGGCGCGCGCCGGGTCACCACCGAAGGGTCGCACGGCTCGCAAGGCAGCGGTCTTGGCGAGGCGGAGATCGTCGCCGTGCACGTTCAGCGGGGCCTCCATAGTGACCAACGCCATCACCTGGAGGAGGTGGGATTGGATCATATCCACCAGCGCCCCTGCCCGGTCGTAGTAGCCGGCCCGGTTCTCCAGCCCGAGAACCTCGTCGTAGACGATCTCCACTTTCGCGATGTGCTCTCGGTTCCAGAGCGGCTCGAACAGCCGGTTTGTGAAACGCACTCCGAGGATGTTGAGCACAGTGGATTCACCCAGGAAGTGGTCGACCCGGAAGATCTGGTCCTCCGGCACCAAAGCACTGAGCCGCTGGTTGAGCTCTCGGGCGCTGTGCTCGTCAACTCCGAAAGGCTTCTCCAGGACCAGTACCGTGCCGTCCGGCAGCCCGACCTGTTGCAGCACCTCGATGGCCGCGGTGGTCACCGCCGGGGGCAGGGCGAAGTACAGAGCGGGGGTCCCGGTGACTGCATTCAACAGCTGCTTCAGGTCCTCGGGAGACGAGGCGTCGGTGGCCAGGTACTCGGTGTGGGCCACAAGGTGGTCCACGGCCGGGCCACTGGCCTCGACCGTATTGAATGCCTTCTGGACGGTGAGGGACCACTGTTCACCCTCCTGCGGAGCGAGGTCTGTGCCGATCAGGCTGATCCGGCGGTCCGGTTGTTCGGTGAGCACCCGGCCCAATCCAGGCAGCAGCAGTCGAGAGGTGAGGTCCCCGGTGGCACCCAGGATGACGAGAGTTTCGATGTTCTCCATGACTGCACGGTACCGGGCCTTGGGGGCAGGCGGGGCGACGACCTATCAGGCAATGGCGCCCATGGCCGCGGCATCTCGACCACGTTGCACTGAATGACCACGTTGCACTGAATGGTTGAATGAACCTATGACTTCGGATGCCCAGATCAGGTCCACCCCGTTGGAGGACTACGCGCTGCTCTCCGATATGCACACCGGTCCGCTGGTGTCCCGCCAGGGAAGCATCGATTGGCTGTGCTTCCCGCGTTTCGACTCCGCCGCGGTGTTCGCAGCGCTGCTGGGCACCCCGGAGAACGGGCGGTGGAAGCTCTCGGCCGTGGACGGAGAAGTGGTCGCGCGCCGCTATCTTCCGCGCACGTTCGTGCTCGAGACCACCTGGGAGACTCCCACCGGGTCCGTGGTGGTCACCGACTTCCTGCCGCCGGGCAGTCAGCAGGCCGACCTGGTCCGGCGGGTGAAGTGCGTCTCCGGAAGGGTGGAGGTTGAGCATGACCTGCGCATCCGTTTCGACTACAGCCGGGCGAAGCCCTGGACCCGACGGGTGGATCTCGACGGCGAAGGGGCCTCCGGTCTGCTCTCGGTGGCCGGCCCGGACGCGTTGTTGCTGTCGGGACCGCTGCTGCATCCGCACGAGGACCAGCAGCAGACGACGCGGACTGAGGAGCACCACGGCGCATCCCCGGAAGGGCACCCCGACGATTATCAGGGGGCCGTGGCCGATCGGCTCACCGGGGTGTTTGCCCTGGAGTCGGGGGAGTCTGCTGACTGGGCACTGACCTGGCATCAGTCACACCTGCAGCCGCCCACACCAGAGGACCCGCAGGCGGCTCTTGAGCGCACAGTGGAGTACTGGACTCAATGGTCCGCGCGCGTAGAGGCGGATGCAGAGCAGGATCACTCCGTGCTGCGCTCCCTGATGGTTCTGCGAGCGCTGACCAACAGCGACACCGGGGGGATCGTGGCCGCCCCGACCACCTCCCTGCCCGAGGAGTTCGGAGGCAGCCGCAACTGGGACTACCGCTACACGTGGCTGCGTGACGCGGCCCTGACCATCGAGGCCCTCATAGCTCATGACTTCACCGACGGCGCCCTGCACTGGCGCAACTGGTTGCTGCGCGCCGTCGCAGGCGACGCGGACGGCATCCAGATCATGTATGGGATTGCCGGGGAGCGCCAGCTGCCCGAGAGCACCCTTGATCACCTGGTCGGCTACGAAGGGTCGGTGCCGGTACGGGTCGGCAACGATGCTGTGGGTCAGTACCAGGCCGACGTCGTAGGTGAGGTCATGCTCGCCCTTGCTGAACTGCGCGGGGCCGGGGTGGCAGAGGACGAGTTCTCCTGGGCGCTTCAGAAGAATCTGCTGCGTTTCGCCGAGCAGAACATGGATCGATCCGGTCACGGGATCTGGGAGATGCGCGGAGAACCCGCGTTCTTCGTGCACGGCCGCGCCATGATGTGGGCGGCATTCGACCAAGGCATCCGCGCCGTCGAGGAGCACGGCTTCGACGGGCCCGTGGAACGGTGGCGGAGTCTGCGGGAGCGGCTTCGCGAAGAGATCATGCAGCACGGCTTCAACGAGGAGCTGAACTCCTTCACCCAGACCTATTCCAACGCCGAGGTGGACGCCTCCCTGCTGCAGCTGCCGCACACAGGGTTCGTCGCCTACGACGATCCGAAGATGCTCGGCACCGTGGCTCGGATCGAGGACGACCTGCAGGATGAGCACGGGCTGCTGCACCGCTACCGCACCGACACCGGCCTGGACGGATTGGATGGGGACGAGTATCCGTTCCTCATCTGCACCTTCTGGCTTGTGGAACAGTACGCGTTCAGCGGACGCATCGCCGAGGCGGCGACACTGTTGGACCAGCTCTCCAGTTACGCCAACGACCTCGGGCTGTTTGCCGAGGAATACGATCCGAAGAGCGGGCGGTTGGCCGGAAACTTCCCGCAGGCCTTCAGCCACCTGGGGTTCATCCGCGCCGTAGACGCCGTCGCCCGGGCCAAGAAGCGGTCCTGACCGGTAGAAGGCTTGAGGGACTTCGCGAGGCGCACGCCCGCGGCCTGGCTTCGACGGTCGTGATTCCGCGTCGCCGGGTCGCTCTGAGTGGTGCCAGCACGTTACTGAAGTGGATCGCGACTCTCTGCATCAGCGCTGGTCCGACGGCCAGCCCCCGAATCACACAAGCTTCTCGGCGACTCTGTCCTATCCTCCATTCGGTGGTCCCACCGCGCGCGGGGGTGCGGTGGACTCGCGAACGACGAGCTCCGACGCGAGCTGCACGCGACGGTTCGACACATCCTCGCCTCGTGAGAGAGCCAGCACGAGGCGGGTTGCGGTGGCTGCCATGCCTTGCAGAGGTTGGTGGACTGTTGTGAGCTGCGGTGAGACCCATCGAGCCAGGTCAACATCGTCGAAACCAACGACCGAGAGGTCCTGGGGGAGGCTGAGACCTCGCTCACGAGCTGCAAGATAGATTCCGTATGCCTGCTCATCGGATGCGCTGAGGATCGCGGTCGGGGGTTCTTCCAGGTCGAGCAGCTCGCCCCCGAAGGTTTCGCCTCCGGAAACCAGTGAGTCGCCGACCCGCACGAGCTCGGGATTTCTAGCGATGCCACGACGCCCGAGAGCCGAATAGTAACCGTCCAGCCGATCTTCGTGGCATTCGAGGTGGAGTGGGCCAGTGACGAAACCGATCCTCTCGTGACCAAGATCCAACAGGTGCTGCGTGGCATCGCGGGCCCCCACCCAGTCGGCGGCTGCGACCGTGACATAGGACTCCGTGTCGGTACCCACGGGGTCGATCAGCACAACCGGCACCTGCAGACGAGAGAGCTCCTCGCGGGCGTCTTGTGCAAGCTCCGAGACGACGACGACGATTCCGTCCGATCCGCGGGATCGCAGTCGTTCCAGCCAGTCGGGGGCACCTGCCGGCAGACCCTCAGTTGCGGTCACGACGAAATCTGCGCCGGCCCGCGCGGCCTCGGCCTGCGCGCCTCGCAGCAGCTGCAGTGACCACTGCGTCTCAAGTCCAACCGTGACGAAGTCGATGAGCGGCGTCTCGCGGCGAGGTTTCCGGCGTTCGTAACCACGCAGCTCAAGGAGACGCTCGATCTCGATACGCGTCTTCTCGGAGATTCCGGGACGGCCGTTGAGGACACGGGAGACGGTGGGTACGGAGACGCCGGCCTCGCCTGCGATTTCCGCCAAAGTAGCAGTTCGTTCGCCCACGCGACCTCCTGAAGTCTCTGATTTTGGGTATTGACACGTTCGCCACCGTGCTTCTAGTGTAACGTGCATCACAACTTGCAATGCAAGTTGCGTAAAGTCAGTCTATCGACAATTCGCAAGCAAGCTGCGGCGGTGTGGCCGCGATCAACTCGCTCACAGCAGAGCGCACGGAGGAGAATTTCATGTCACGAGACAATCGTTCATGGCACAGAGCAGGGGTTGGTGCGCTCGCCGCAGTCTCCCTCGTCGCGCTCCCGTCCTGCTCCGGCGAAGCGTCCGGAGAAGCTGAGGGTTCAGCGACCTCGGGGGACATCACGTGGTGGGGCTGGACACCTGACAAGCCTCTCGCCGACTCCCTGATCGAGTCCTTCAACGAGGAGTACCCCGACATCGAGGTCGAGTTCGTCTCGAAGCCGATCTCGGGATACGACGCCGTACTCAGCCCCGCGATCACCTCGAGCGACGGGCCCGATGTCTTCAACGTCGCCCCAGGGTCCGCCAACGGTGGTGTGGATACGTTCGAGGCTGGCGCGATCGACCTCAGGGACGCCGTGTCCGAAGAACTGGGTGATGACTGGGAGGACCAGCTCGCCACAGCAGGCGTCGAGGGACTGACGGTCGACGACAAGGTCGTCGGGCTCTCGGCTGGATCCGTGTACTCGGGCAGCCTCTGGATCAACCAGGACATCTTTGATGAGTATGGGCTCGAGCCGCCGACCACGATGGATGAATGGAAACAGGTGTGCGAGACCCTCGAGGCTGAGGGCCAGGGGTGCTTCGTGCAGGGTGCGGGCAACGGGGCCTTCGACATGGACACCTTCGAAGCGATCATGGAGAACATCGAGCCTGGGCTCTACGCACGAGCTTCTACGGGCGACGCGTCCTACACATCGCCGGAGTTCGTCGAGGGGATGGAGATCTGGAAGTCTCTCTTCGACGAGGGAATCATGCAGGACGGCGCTGTCGGGCTGCAGCAGTACCCCGAAGCGAACAACGCCTTCATGTCCGGCGATTATGCGATGGTCATGATGGGCACGTGGTACACGCAGTACACCGTGCGCGACACCATGGTCGGCGCGATGGAAGCCGCAGGCGTTTCCGATCCTGAGCCGTTCACTATGGTGCCGATCGACTTCCCCGACGTCGCAGGGACCGGTAATACGGGCAACTACTTCGGGGACGCCGATTATGGTCTCGCAGTCAACGGCCAGTCCGATCAGCAGGCCGCAGCAACGACATTCGCGCTCTGGCTGACGACCTCTGAAGCGGGGCAGCAGGCAGTGGCGAATACTCTCAATGACATTCCTTCGCTCACTGGCATCCAGCCGGAATGGGACGACATTGAACTGGTCGAACCCGAGGCGCAGCTTGAGGCTCTGCAGGACCTGACTGCGCGGGCCGCGGAGTCCACCGAACCGCGCTTCGCCACGATCGACGCCGCCCTGAACGACGCGTTCCAAGAGGTCCTCATCGGGGTAGCACGCGGACAAACATCCCCTGAGGACGGACTCGCCACGCTGCAGGCGGTCAGCGATGAGGAGTAGTGACGAGGCCATTATCGTCGGAGGGCGGTCCAACCTCCCCGTAGCGGCGTCCAGATCCACCATCGACTCGGCGGACGAAGACGCCACCATCATCCCGCCTCCGTTGCGGAAGCGTCGCGCGGGGAGGACCAACGGGAAGGGGCGCAACCTCTACGGAAGCGGACTGCCCTGGATCCTTCCCGCACTCGTTCTCGTGATCGGGATGATCTACTTCTCCATCGGATACACCGGATGGATGTCGATGCTCGACTGGAGCGGCTTCATCCTCAGTCCTTCGGAGTTTGTCGGTCCCGAAAACTACGCGCGCATGGTCCAGGACGAGGTCTTCTGGAGGGCGATGTGGCACACCGCCATCTTCTTCGTCGTGACGTTCACGGTTCAGACCGCGATATCGTTCACCTTCGCGGCGATCATGCACTCTCAGATACACCTTGCGACGGTCTACAAGGTCGTCATCTTCGTGCCGAACGTCCTGGCTCCAGCGATCATGGCCCCCGTCTTCCGCGTCATCTTCGATGCGAACGGCAGTCTCAACGGGGTCCTCGAGACCATGGGTCTCGGGTCGCTCGCTCGCCCGTGGCTGGCAGAGGACTTCACCGCGATGGCCGTGGTGATGCTAGTGACCATCTGGCAGTGGACCGGACTGTCCTTCATCCTCTTCTACGCTGCGATGAGCCAGATCGACCCGCAGATTCTTGAGGCCGCACGCATCGACGGGGCGGGCAACCTCCGCACGCTATGGTCCATCATCTGGCCCCTGTGCCGCGGGACGACGATCGCGCTTGCCACGCTCGGAGTCATCGGTTCACTCAAGACCTTCGATGTGCCGTGGCTGATCGCCAACGGCGGCCCGAACCACGCGACGGAGTTCCTCGGGACGTATATCTACCAAACGATGGTCGAGCAGAAAGAGTTCGGGTACGCAGCGGCCATCTCAGTAGCTCTGCTGGTACTCGCCATCGTCGGCGGCCTGCTCACACGGTTGGGCAATCGTCAGAGTGAAGGGACCTGATTCATGTTCGAGATCAGAACTCTGCGTTCCCGCATCGGGCTCCAGGTGCTGGCCACGCTCATCGCCATCCCCTACTTGCTGCCCCTCTTGGCCATGGTGCAGGGCTCACTGGCCGGACGAGGCTTCGACAACTACGTCAAGGTGTTCGACACCGGCGTAGTGCCGACATACTTCCGCAACAGCATCATCGTTGCCGGCTGCGCCATCGTCATCGTCTATGCCTGCACGATGCTGGCGGCCTTTGGTTTCGCGAAACTGAGGATTCGGGGCAAAGAAGTGTGGTTCTGGATGCTGCTCATCGCGTTGACGGTGCCAGAGGCGGTGCTCCTGACCCCGCTCTTCGTCACCGCGTCGACGTTCGACCTCTATAACGAGCTCGTCGCGGTCATCCTGCCGCTCGCCGCTCTGCAGGTGCCATTCACTGTGCTCCTTGCCCGCAGCTTCTTCGCTGGCGTGCCGACCGAGCTGATGGAAGCCGGCCGCATCGATGGGGCCAATGTGGTGAGGGTGTTCTGGCACATCGTCCTGCCCCTGACGCGGCCCATCGCCGGAGCGGTGGTGATCCTGACACTTATCAACAGTTGGAACGCGTATCTGCTGCCAATGCTCATGTTGAACGATCCGAACAAACAGGTGGTCACATTGTTGCCCCAGTACTTCCTAGGTCAGTACACGAACGACCAGACCGGAATCCTCGCTGCCGCCGTCATCACGTCGATACCGATGATCCTCGCGTATCTGCTGCTTCAGCGCACGTTTGAGCGTGGCTTGTCTGCGGGAGCCTTGAAGTGAGTGGGCCGCTGCTCCAGGGCCAGCTGGCCGTGGTCACGGCAGGGACCTCGGGCATCGGTCGCGCCGTCGTGGAACGCTTTCTCGCGGAAGGTGCCGAGGTGATCGTCACCGGTATGAGCCCCGAGCGTATCGAGGAGGCTCAGCGTGCCTGGGGTGATCAGGCGCGGGTGCTGCGAGCGGATGGAAGTGATCTGGGTGATCTGGATCGCCTCGTCACCGAGATCAAGGCCACCGGTCGCGAGGTGGACGTGCTGGTCGCCAACGCCGGTCGCGACATCGATGCCAGGAACCTCGCCGATACCTCACCGGATGACTTCGACTACGTGGCCGACCTCAACTTCCGCGGTACCTTCATCCTGCTGCAGAAGCTCTCCGCCCTACTTGCGGATGGCGCACGCATAGTGCTCGTCTCCTCCATCGGAGGAAGCAACGGCAGTCGGGGACACTCGGTCTACAACGCCACGAAGGCAGCGGTGCGCTCTCTCGCCCGAACGCTCACCTCCGAGCTCGGAGAGCGCGGCATCCGCGCGAATGCGGTGAGCCCCGGTCCGACGGCGACTGCAGGTTTCGACCAGTTCACCGGCGGCTCCAAAGCGATCGAGCAGAAAGTCGCCGCGATGGTGCCGATCAGACGCGTCGGGCGGCCCGATGAGGTCGCCTCCGCGGTCACATTCCTGGCCAGCGCAGAGTCCAGTTTCATCGCCGGGGTGGAACTCGTCGTCGACGGCGGCATGAGTCAGGTCTAATGCCCCCCGTCCTCATTCAACAAGAAGGGTGAACATTGTCCAATCCAGTGAAATACGCAATCGTCGGTACGGGGTGGCGCTCCGAGTTCCACATCCGCATGGCAAAGGCCGCGCCGGACCGGCTCGAGGTGGTCGCGGTCTATGCGCGGTCAGACGAGTCCGCCGAGCGGATGGCTCGATGGGACGTTCCCGTCGTCCGCTCGCTGGGTGAGCTGATGGCAGCTGATCCGGAGTTCGTGATCGCCTCCGTGCCCTGGCCCGCGATGCCCGAGGTCGTCACGGATCTCGCCGAACGCGGTGCCCATGTTCTCGCGGAGACCCCGCCGGCGCCGGATGCCGAGGGCCTGCGGTCGCTGTGGAAAGCCGTGGGCCACACGAACCGGGTGCAGGTGGCTGAGCAGTACATGCTGATGCCAGGGCACGCCGCGCGCCTTGCGATCGTCGGATCCGGCACCATCGGGCGGGTGAACTCCGTCGAGGTCGCCTCGACGCATATGTACCACGCCACGGCGCTCATGCGCGCCTACCTGGGGATCGGAATGGAGGAGGCGACGGTCAACGCCCGCTCCTTCACTGCGCCGTTGACCGATCCGCTCTCCTTCGGCGGCTGGTCCTCGGATGTCGAGCCCCGCCCAGTGAAGACGACGGTCGCCACGCTCGACTTCGGCGAGGGTCGGATGGGTCTTTATAACTTCGTCGATAACCAGTGGTGGAATCCACTGCTGGCGCGGCGTCTGGTGCTCCGCGGCGAGCGCGGGGAGATCGTCGATGACACCGTGACTCACTGGACCGAGGAGGGTGTCATCATCTCCCCGGTCTCGTATCGACGCACCGGCGTCGATATGAATCTGGAGGGCAACGAGGTCGTCTCCGCGTCGTTCGAGGGCCGGATGGTGTATCAGAACCCATGGGTCGGCACCAGGCTCTCGGAGGACGATATCGCGGTCGCCTCGTTCCTTGAACAGACGGGTGCCTGGGCCCGGGGCGAGGGTCCCGACGCCTATAGCCTGGCCGCTGCGTGCCAGGACCACATTCTCGGACTCGCCATCGTGGAGTCCGCCAGAACCGGCGCCGATGTCCGCGTCGAGAAGGAGGCCTGGGCCTGATGCCGCTCATCACATTGGAAGTCTCAGACACCGTCCCCGCAGAGAAGCGCCTCGCCTATGCGAACGCCGTGCACGAGGGACTCGTCGATGGCCTCGGCATGGACGAGGCCGATCGGTTCCAGGTCATCCATCCGCTGCCGTCCGGTCATCTCATCGCGGATCCGCACTATCTCGGCGGGGAGCGTCGCGACGTGGTGTACGTGCGGATCCTCATGGTGAAGATGTACGACGACGCGACGAAGGCTGAGGCCTTCCGCTCCGTCGCTCGCCGCCTCGAAGCCGAAGGCGTACGACCCGACGATGTCTTCATCGCCATCTCGGAGAACACGCTGCAGGACTGGTATCCGGGTGCGCGTGGTGACCGGGAGCGCGGGAGCGAGGTCGTGCAATGAGCGACCTGACCCATAGGCGCAGCGATGCCACCATCCGGGTCACGGACCCCGCTGGTCAGCCGTTGCCCGGCGCGCGGGTGAGGGTGCGCCAGAGCGGACATGTCTTCGGCTTCGGGAACATCGGATTCGACTTCATCGAATGGGTGGGTGGGGCGCCCCCGACGGATTCACACCGTGCGATCGAGTTCTTCGGCGGTGCGCTCGCCCCGGACCCGGAGGCCCTGGCGCAGGACTGGCTTGAGCTGTTCAACATGGCCACTCTGCCGTTCTACTGGCGGGGGTTCGAACCTGAACCCGGCCACCGCGATACCGATCGGCTGATGCGCACCGCGCAGTGGTTCAAGAAGCGCGGTGTCTCCGTCAAGGGGCACCCACTGCTCTGGCACACCCTGACCCCGGCCTGGTTGCTCGACCTTGACGACGCGGGGGTGGAATCGGCCATCCGAGAGCGGATCCGGCAGCTCGTGACCGGATTCACCGGAACCATCGATCTGTGGGACGCGATCAACGAGGCCGTCATCCTTCCGGTCTTCACCGCGGAGCACAACGCGGTCACCAGACTGGCGAAGTCCAAGGGCCGCCTCGGGATGGTCAGGATGGCCTTCGAGGTGGCCCGGGAGGCCAATCCTTCCGCGCGTCTGGTGCTCAATGACTTCGATCTCTCGGAGTCCTATGAGCAGCTGATCACGGAGTGCCTCGAGGCAGGAATCCAGATCGACGCGATCGGTCTTCAGACCCATATGCATAAGGGGTATCGCGGAGAGGAGCAGGTCTGGAACGTCATGGAACGGTTCGCCCGGTTCGGCCTCCCGCTGCAGATGACCGAGACGACGCTGGTCTCGGGGGAGCTCATGCCCGGTCATATCGGTGACCTCAATGACTACGTCGTGGACGAATGGCCTTCTACGCAGGCGGGTGAGGAGCGCCAGGCTGAGGAGATCACACGACATTTCCGGACGGTCTTCGCCCATCCCGCCACGAAGTCGCTGACCTATTGGGGGATGACCGATCACGGTTCGTGGCTTGGTGCTCCCTCGGGACTCCTGCGTGCCGATGGCAGCAGGAAGCCCGCGTTCGACGCGCTGCGTTCGTTGATCAAAGAAGAATGGTGGCACCCGGAGGAGAGCCTCGTCGCGGACGAGGCGGGGGTGCTCCATGTCGAGGGATTCGCGGGGGACTATGTCCTTGAGGGAGCCGAGGGCTCCGCGAAAGTCCGGCTCGACGAGGGTGCTGTTGAACGTGACGTCGTGCTGGAGTCGCGGACTGCAGAGAGGACCGGCGCATGAGCCGCAGCGCGGAATTCTACGGCGGCTCTGACCGCAATGCCTATCTCCACCGAGCATGGATGCGCCGGGGTGTTCCCGACCACGCCTTCGACGGACGCCCGAACATCGCCATCGCGAACACCGCCTCGGATCTCACCCCCTGCAATGCCCATCTGGATGAGGTGGCGCAGAGCGTCAAGAACGGCATCTACGAAGCCGGAGGTATTCCTTACAACCTGCCGATGGTGTCACTCGGTGAGACCACGGTGCGCACCACCGCGATGCTGTGGCGCAACATGGCGGCGATGGCCGCCGAAGAGCTGCTGCGCGCCAATCCTGTCGACGGGGTGGTCCTACTCGGGGGGTGTGACAAGACGATCCCTGCACTTCTCATGGCTGCGGCCTCGGTGGGCATTCCGGCGATCGTGGTCCCCGGCGGCCCCATGCTTAACGGGTCCTTCAGGGGCCGCCCCCTGGGGTGCGGCACCGGCGTATGGAAGCTCAGCGAGGAAGTGCGGGCGGGTGGGCTCTCGGATGCTGAGTTCCGCTCCACCGAATCGTCGATGATCCGTAGTCGCGGGCACTGCAACACGATGGGCACGGCCTCGACCATGGCCTTTATGGCTGAGGCGCTCGGGATGTCACTTCCCGGCGTCGCCGGCACTCCCGCTCCCGACAGCCGTCTGCTCGAGCTTTCTCACGCGAGCGGACGCAGGGTTGTGGAACTGGTGGGGCAGGAGACCACCCCTGCGGACATCATGACCCCGGGTGCGTTTCACAACGCCATCGTGGCGCTGGCTGCCATCGGGGGGTCCACCAACGCCGTGGTCCATCTGCTCGCTATCGCAGGTCGGCTCGGCGTCGACCTTTCGCTTGATGACTTCGACAGGATCGGCGATGGAGTGCCGCTTCTGGTGAACCTCCAGCCGGCCGGGGAGTACCTGATGGAGGACCTGTTTCGCGCGGGCGGTTTCCTCGCCGTCCTGAACGAGGTCAGACATCTGCTCGACTCGAGCACCGTGACTGTCTCGGGCAGGCGGCTGGTGGATGAGCTGCCGACGGAAGCTGTGTGGGATCGAGACGTGATCCGAACCGCCACTGAGCCGCTCCAGCCCGACGCCGGCATCGTCGTGCTGCGCGGCAACCTGGCACCGTCTGGAGCCATCATCAAGCCTGCCGCCGCGAGCGCAGAGCTCCTGCGCCACCGCGGTCCGGCCGTGGTCTTCGACTCAGTGGAAGACATGAGGGCGCGCATCGACGATCCAGATCTGGTCGTGGATGAGAACTCGGTGCTCGTCCTGCGGGGATGTGGCCCGCGCGGTTACCCGGGCATGCCGGAGGTGGCGAATATGCCGCTGCCGCGCCGGCTGCTGGAGAAGGGTGTGCGGGACATGGTGCGCATCTGCGACGGTCGCATGAGCGGCACCGCATACGGCACAGTGGTGCTCCACGTGGCACCCGAGGCCGCTGCCGGCGGTCCGCTTGCTCTGGTCCAGGACGGGGATCTCATCGAGATCGACGTGGAGGCCAGGGGCCTCACTCTGCTGGTCCCTGAGGACGAGCTTCGACGCCGCACTCCGCCGACGCAGCTGAAGGCCGCATATGCATCGCCGAAGCGTGGTTGGGAGCAGCTCTACATCGATCACGTCCAACAGGCCGATACAGGTGCTGACCTCGACTTTCTGACAGGCGCGACCGGCCCTGCCGTGATGCGCGATTCCCACTGACGAATGGAGCATCTGAAATGACCTACACGGTCAATGCCGCTGTGCTGCGGGAGATCGACCAGCCGATGCGCATCGAGCAGATCCAGCTCTCCGGGCCGGGCGAGGAAGAGCTGCTGGTGGAGATCGAGGCCGCGGGAGTCTGTCACTCAGACCTGCACTACCTGCGGGGCGGACTCCGCGCGCCCCTTCCCCTGGTCCCCGGACATGAGGGCGCAGGGCGGGTCATCGCCGTCGGGTCGCGGACGAGCGGAGCGATCCGCGTCGGTGACCGGGTCGCACTGCTCTGGCGACCGAACTGCGGGCGCTGCGTGCAGTGCATGTCCGGAGCCTCGGTCATGTGCGAATCCGCAGCCATCCAGGCCCGCACGGGGGGTCTGATCGACGGTGCGATCCGCATGTCTGACGAGAACGGCCCGGTCCATCACCTGATGGGAGTCTCCTGCTTCTCGGAGAAAGTGGTCGTCCACGAGCGCAGCGTCGTTCCGGTGCCCGAGGACATCTCGGCCGAGGTGGCGGCGATCGCCGGCTGCGCGGTGATCACCGGGGTCGGTGTCACCCGCAACGTCATCGGCGGTTGCCTGGGTGATCCCGTCGTGGTCCTGGGCGCGGGAGGCGTCGGACTCGCTGCGGTGATGGGGGCCCGGCTGGCGGGGGCTCGGCCACTCATCGCGGTCGACATCGACGACGGCAAGCTGGAGCTCGCCACGCGCCTCGGTGCGACGACGACGATCAACAGCCGCGACCGGGACGTGGTCGAGGAGGTCCTCGAGCTCACCGGCGGGGGAGCGGCATGGGTGATTGAAGCCATCGGGCGTCCCGACACCCTGCGCGCCGCCGTGCAGATGCTGCGACCGCGGGGGACCGCTGTGGCGGTGGGCCTGGGCGCAGCCGGACAGACTTTCGAGATTCCGATCAACGAGCTCGTCCAGCGACAGAAGCGAGTCGTGGGGTCGCTGTACGGCTCGTCGACCCCAGCCATAGACCTGCCCGCGATCTTTGAGCTGTACCGCTCGGGTGAGCTGCCGCTGGACGAGCTCATCGGCGCCCGGTACGCCCTCGAGGACGTGACCGTGGCGTTCGACGCGCTTGCCCAGGGTGCCGTCGGCAGATCGGTCATCCTGCCGGAGGGAGTCAGCCCATGACATACGCGACATACCCCAGCCTCGAGGGGCGGACGGTTTTCATCAGCGGCGGCGCCAGTGGGTTGGGCGAGGAGTTCGTCCGCCAATTCGTCGCGCAGGGGGCACGAGTCGGTTTCATCGACGTGGACGAGGAGAGGGGGGAGGCTCTCCTCGCGGAACTCGGCGACGCAGCACGATTCATCCGGTGCGATGTCAGGGAGATCCCGGAGCTGGAGGCGGCGATCACCCACGTCGCGGCGGAGCTCGGCCCGATCACGGTTCTCATCAACAATGCGGCCCACGATATGCGCCATACGCTCGCCGAGCTCGATGTCGAAGAATGGGACGATCGCCAGGCGGTGAATCTGAGACACCATGTCTTCGCCGCACGTGCGGTGGCATCCATGATGGATGAGGCTGGAGGCGGCTCGATCATCAACCTCGGGTCCATCAGCGCGCACATCGATCTCCCCGACCTCGTCGGCTACATCACCGCGAAGGCCGGCATCGAGGGGCTCACGCGTGCGCTCGCCCGAGACCTTGGGCCTCAGCGCATCCGAGTCAACTGCGTGATCCCCGGGTGGGTGATGACTCAGCGGCAGCTGGAACAGTGGGTGACTCCGGAGGCGACGGCGCACATCGAGGCGAGTCAGTGTCTGACCGAAAAGCTCTATCCGGAGGATGTGGCACGGATGGTCCTCTGGCTCGCGGCGGATGACTCTGCCAAGTGCACGGCGCAGAAATGGGTGGTCGACGGTGGCTGGCTCTGAGTTTGAGCACCGCGGATGCTGGTCCGGGGATCCGACGGTGTTCCACGGCGAGGGCGGCTACTGGGACGCGGGGGCCGGTGTGTTCCGCCATGTCGACATGTACACCGGTGACATCGTCACCCTGGAGGGCCCAGACACCACGCGAACGCATCTCTCGGCGCTGGTCGCCATGATGAGAGGTCGCCGCGCCGGAGGATACGTGGTGGCGGTCGAACGAGGCTTCCGCCTCCTCGGTGAGGACTTCAGACCCGAGCAGGACGTGACGGCGTTTGGCGAGGGCGGCCTGCGCATGAACGAGGGCAGCTGTGATCCGGCGGGTCGGCTGTATTGCGGGTCGATGGCCTACGACGCCAGCCGCGGAGCAGGGGTGCTCTATCGCCTCGACCCTGACCTGAGGGTGCACCGGGCCCTTGAGGGAGTCTCAATCCCCAATGGACTGGTGTGGATCGACGGCGGGCACACCGCGCTGCATGCGGACACGATGCACCGCGAGATCCGTGCCTACGAGGTAGACCCCTCGACCGGGGAGTTCGGCGCGTCACGGATCCACGTCTCGATCCCGGAGGAACACGGTGCACCGGACGGTATGGCGCTGGACAGCGAAGGCTGTCTCTGGGCCGCGATGTGGGGCGGTGCGGCAGTGCATCGCTACGCGCCAGATGGCACGCTCACGGAAGTCCTCTCACTCCCGGTCACCAATCCCACCTCATGCACCTTCGGCGGCGAGGACGGATCGACGCTGTTTGTGACCACCTCCAAGGAGAATGCTGACGCCGCGGCAGAGCCGCTCGCGGGTCAGGTCTTCACCCTCCGCGTCGACGCCTCCGGCGCGCCCGTGCATGATTTCGCGGGATGAAAGACCGCCGTTGAATGACGGCGCGTGAAAAACGACATGTGAAAGATGAAGGAGCTGACGAGGAATGAGCGACACCATGGATGAAGACATCGAGCAGGTCACGCGCGCCTCCGCAACCTGGGCGGCGATGTCACTGCGCGAACGCGCAGAGGCCATGCGGGGTGTCGCCGCGGGGCTCGATTCCGCCGCGGATCACCTGGTGCCCCTGGCGATGGCCGAGACGCATCTGCGCGAGGCCCGTCTGCGGGGCGAGCTGAAGCGTACGACCTTCCAGCTGCGGCTCTTCGCCGACACGGTGGAGGAGGGAGCCTTCCTCGAGGTACGCATGGATCGTCCGGACGCGCAGTGGCCCATGGGTGCCCACCGACCTGACCTGCGGCGCATGCTCGTCCCGATCGGCCCGGTCCTGGTCTTCTCGGCAGGCAACTTCCCCTTCGCATTCTCCGTGGCGGGCGGAGACACCGCTGCCGCCTGGGCGGCGGGCAACGCCGTGCTCGTGAAGGCCCACCCGGGTCACCCGAGACTCTCGGACGCCACGGCCGAGGTGGTCGCCCGCTCCCTCGCGGCCGCCGGAGCGCCGCAGCACCTGCTGCGAGTCATCCACGGCAAGGACGCCGGCGTCGCTGCGCTGAAACATCCATCGATCAAAGCAGCATCATTCACAGGCTCGATCGAGGGCGGGCGCGCGCTGTTCGACATCGCAGCTGCGCGACCGGAGCCGATTCCGTTCTACGGGGAACTCGGAAGCGTCAATCCGGCCTTCGTCCTTCCGGCTGCCTCAACGGCCAGGCCGCAGGACATAGCGGCGTCCTTTCTCGCTGCCGTGACGGGCAGCCAGGGGCAGTTGTGCACGAAGCCGGGGGTGCTGCTCGTCCCCGCCGGATCACCGATCATCGAGGAGCTCGAGCAGATCGACGTGGCGGAGGGGGCACCTCTGCTGAACCTCCGCACCAGCGAGGTCTTTCTCAGCACGCTTGGACGAGTCTCCGAACATCCCGGGATCACGGTGTTGAGGGACGGTCCGGAGAGCCGGGCGGAGGCCCCAGAGCTCACCCTGCTGCGGACCGACGTCGAAGAGGTCCTGACCGACGTCGAGGGGTTCCTGACCGAGATGTTCGGCCCGGCGGCTCTCATCGTCGAATACGGGGACCCGGCAGACGCTGTGCGTCTCGCGAGGGAGCTACCGGGCCAGCTGACGGCCACGCTCATCGGCGAGGACGAGGTCGAGGGCGATCTGGAGCTCTCGCGGGAGCTCCTGCCCATCCTGTGTGATCGTGCTGGACGGCTGCTTTGGAACGAGTGGCCGACGGGTGTCTCCGTGACGCACGCTCAGCAGCACGGCGGCCCCTATCCAGCGACCACTGCGCCCACGACGACGGCGGTGGGCCCCACCGCGATCTCACGGTTCCTGCGCCCTGTGGTCTACCAGAACTTTCCCCTCGCCCTGCTGCCGGGACCACTCCTGGACGAGAACCCGCTCGGCGTCCCGCAGCACGTCCATGGATGACGTACTGCAGAATTCTGCCGGTTCCCTGGGGCGAACTGCAGTACCGGCGCTCGAGCAGAGCCGCGGTGGACGAGATACCGGCCCGGAGTATGAGCTCAGTGCCGCCGAGGCCGACTCTCGAGTTGGGCCACTTCCGAGTGCTCTTGGATGTGCGGTGCAATACGGAAATAAGAACCCCCTGAACTGGATGACGTTCCAGCCCAGAGGGTTCTATGGAGCCGCCTGCCGGAATCGAACCGGCGACCTATTCATTACATGATTTATATGGGGTTCCTGCAGGTCAGGGCTTCTTAAAGCCCCTTATCAAGCGGACTTCGGGGAAACCTCTATGCCCAGAGATGTCCGCATATACCTCAAGATTCCTCATCTAGACCGTAGTCTTGCGCGTAGTTAGACCGCTCGGAGTTGTCGCGCGGCGGCACGCATCCCGGACGTGTCAGAAAGGTCTGTGTAGTGCGCGCGGGACGTGGCTGCGTTGTGGCCGAAGAAGGCCGTCCGGACAACCTCGGGGACGGAGTCCAGTAGAAGGCTGTTCAACGTCGCCCGCCATACATGTGATCGTGCGGTCTTCAGGAGTGGGATATCGAGTTGTTCCGCAAGTAGGAGGTAGAGATCGGCGACAGCGGCGGTGCAGTTGCGTCCGTCCCAGGCGCCTGCCGGATCTGCTGGGGAGCCTATGACTCGCTCGTCCTGGTGTTGGGATGAATTTCGGCGTTCGAGGATCCTCGCCGCCACCCTGCCGTCTAGAACTGGGACATGGCGACCCCGGTGAGTTTTCGAAATCGCGGCAGTGACCTCCACTTGCATCGCTCCGTTATCCGCAATCTCAACGTCGCGCCACGTGATGCTAGTGGCTTCGCCGATGCGGAGTCCGGTGGCTGCCTGTAGCAGTGTTAGATCGATCGCGTTCCGTCGCTTGGCAACACGATCTTCAAGCTTCCAGCGACCGCGTTTAGGGTTTTCTATCCCCTCGGATGGATCAATGCTCAGGAGATGATCCACGACGCGGTTGTACTCCTCGCGGCTGAGTGACTTCCCTCCCCGCTGCGGGGGTTGCTTGGGCCCAAGGTCTAGGGACTCACCCTTGATTGGGTCAGCACTGACGAGATTGTCGCGTTTAAGCTGCGCCACGACGTATTTGGATAGCACGCTTCGTGCCTGGTGCGCGGTCTCCGGTCCGTGGAGTTCTGCGATCTCGCGGAGGGCGTTCTCCATTGTGCGGAAGGTGGTCCCAGACGCGATGCTGTGGCCCCTAAGGCTTTCACGGTGGCGGTGAGCTTGGCAGTCGCCGACGAGTTGTTTGAGGACGAGGGAGTATCGCTTCTGGCTGCTCTCGCGGAGACGGGCGTTATCGATAGCCGGTTTCGAAACCGCAGCAATGTAATCGACCAAGGAGTCTGTGGTTTTCCAGGTGCTGTTCGCGCTGCTGAGGAATTCGCTCGAAGTCTGCCGCGCGCGCCGTCTGACCTCGCCCTTGCTGGACCCCTGAGTGCGCTTCGTGACCAGCCTGCCGTCCGGGAGGCGAAGGCTCCAGTCAAGGAGCCAGACACCATCCTTGCTCCTCGGCTGAACACGGTCGATCGAATGCTGTCCCGGGTCCAGTCTCGTCGTGGCTGCGCGCATTCTGCTCATGTCTGGAACGTATTTCTTACTTGTGGTGCAAGTCAAGCAGGCATCTGGGACTGCCGCCCGAATAGGTGGCGGCTATCTGGTCCCAGCCTATCTCCCGCGCGGTCGTCAAGCATGATTTCCCGCGAGAACCTCATTGGTGCCGGCGCGGACCACGATCGGCTTATATTGCCCGTTGTGCTTCAGGCTGCCATGATCGCTGACACGTTGCCGCGCCACGGATTGCGGGCGTAGTGGGCCAGGCCATCGGTGGGGACCGATGGCTTCTCGATCGGGCTGTGAATGTTGGGGACCGTCATCGTTGGGATACAACTTCCTCATCGGTGTCAGTAGGGCCTCATCAGTGGCTAGGCGTGGGCCAGGCCCCAGGCTCTCCGTGTCCGGGCGGACAAGTAAGCTTCCATCAAGCGTCTTTTTCATCGTCCGTATATGCCGAGGAGTGATCGCTGTGCAGCCGACCGATTTTTTTATCGAAGAAGAGAAACTCAGCGCGCTTGGATGGGACTCGATTACGGAAAGAACCTTTCGTGAGGACTTCCTTAAACAAGTTCGCCAACGACCGTCTGCTGAGCATCCAGATCTCGATGTTGCGGTGGGGCTAAATCGTCTAGTGCACAGTGAATGGATGAAGGCAGGCACTGGTGGCGGAATGGAACTTACGGGCGACCAGATCGAGCTATCGCAGAAGACACTGAAGTCGGTGCTTCAGCGCCTGGGCGTCGTGCTTGACCTCCCGTGGAGGAACTACGACGATTTCAAGACTTACTGGATCCAAAAGGGATGCTACGGAAGCTGGCAGGCGCGTCGAGACCTGCTCGGGGAGTACTTCGACCCGGTATTCGAGGAGTTAGATCGTCTCGAAGAAACCCAGGATGCGGGCAACCTAGTCGAAGCGGTGTCGCCGCACGAGACTCTTGGATGGCCAATGGTCGACGAAGAGCTGCGGACGCTACGCTTCCATTTCAGACGCGCGAAGGATGCCGCGGACCACCGAGATGTTGGCAATCGGAGCGTCGCGCTCTTGGAGGCGCTTAGCCGAACCCTTTACGTGGAAGACAAGCACAGACGCGCGGGTGAGTCTGTGCCGTCGGTGGATAAAACCGAGGCCCGCCTAGGGCGGTATGTAGAGGATTCTCTGGCTGGCAAGGACCACGAAGCGGTGCGCGGTGTGGTCAAGAAGGCGACTGTGCTTGCGCACAAGGTGAAGCACAATCCGACCTCGACCCGCCGCGAGGCGGGCATCGCCGCTGACTCGGCAATCATGCTGGCCCACCTCTTGCGTCGCGTAGATCAGGATCTCTAGAACGCGCTTCCGTTGGGGTGAGAGTCCGAAGGGGGTAGCCACATTCTGAGATATCTCACGGAAAGCTACCGTGGCGCGGCTTCGGCCTCCGAACCCACAAATCCGAACTCCCCTCCCCGTGGGCGCCTCACTGAGGGCCCCGGGTGGCGCGCCGGGCGGTGCGGGCCTGCCTGGTCTTGGTGTGGTGGCAATCGGTGCAGAATGTTTGGAGGTTGGCTGGATCGGTGAGCGCTCTGCCGTCGGCGATCTGAACCGCACTGGGATTCTTGGAGACTCCTTCGTTTGGAAAGGGTGATGAAGACATGCCACAAGAGATCAAACTGGGCAACGCGACCACGCGCCGCTACTCCGAACAGGAGAAGGCCGCAGCGCTGCGTATGGTCCGCCAGCTGCGCAAGGAGCTGGGCACCGACCACGGCACGGTGAAGCGAGTCGCGTCCCAGCTGGGCTACGGCCCCGAGTCAGTCCGGTCCTGGGTCCGCCGAGCTGATATCGATGACGGCCATGCCCCGGTGTCAGCACCGAGCAGTCCGCGCGGGAGAAGGCCCTGGAACAAGAGAACCGTGAACTGCGGCGGGCCAACGAGATCCTGAAGCGGGCCGCGACTTTCTTTGGGGCGGAGCTCGACCGCCAGTCACCGAGATAGTCGCCTTCATCGACGCGAACAAGGACGACGTCATCGACGGTCGTCGACTCGGAGTCGAGCCCATCTGCACAATCCTGCAGGTGGCTCCGAGCACCTACTACGCAGCAAAGAACCGTGCCCCCTCAGCCCGCAGCGTCAGAGATGCCGAGCTGATCTCGGAACTGGTAGAACTCCATGCGCAGAACTACGGGGTCTATGGCGCCAGGAAGCTCTGGAAGGCCGCAAACCGGACCGACCTGCAGATCGGTAGAGATCAGACGGCGAGACTGATGCGCCAAGCTGGTCTCGAAGGTGTTCATAGGCGCAAGAAGATCCACACCACCAAGAGCGACCCCGAAGCGCCCCGGCATACGGATCTGGTCAATCGCGAGTTCACCGCGATCGCGCCGAACCGGCTCTGGGTCACCGATCCGACCTACATGCCAACCTGGGCCGGTGTCGCCTATGTCTGCTTCATCATCGATGCCTTCAGCAGGGCGATCGTCGGGTGGCGGGTCGCGTCTACGATGCGCACCGAGACGGTGCTCGATGCCATCGAGATGGCCCGCTGGTCCAGAGGCCCACGGCATGAGCAGCTGCGGTGCCACAGCGATGCAGGATCTCAGTTCACGTCCATTCGCTACGGCGAGAGACTGGCCGAAATCGGGGCCACTCCTTCAATTGGAACTGTCGGGGATAGTTGCGAGAATGCCCTGGCTGAGACCGTCAACGGGTACTACAAGGCCGAGCTGATCCGAGGCCCGGTGCGCGCTCAGCGAGGTCCTTAGAAGACGGTCGAGGATGTGGAGCTCGCCACTCTGGGGTGGGTGCACTGGCACAACACTGAGCGGCTTCATGGCTACCTCCGTGACCGGCCGCCGGCTGAGTTCGAGGCCCTGTTCTACGATGACAGCACCAGAACCAATGAGCTGGTGGAATCCCTATAGCTGGAGTCTCCATCAATCCCAGTGCGGTTCAGGAGAGCTGTCCGCTACGGGATGTGATTAGTTCGCGCTTCGGTTACTTCTTTTGGAAGACCAAGGATGAGAACATCCGAGACCAGGGCCTGAGCGCGCGTGCCTAAGGTCTTGGTCGTAGAGCCCTTCTTGGGGATGGCGATATCATCGCTACAATCAGCCTATGCAACGAAGCCCGGTCGGCCGGTCGCTCGATTTCGACTTGGGCAACGTAGCTCAATGGACTCCGGGGCGGTGCTGTTCGACGATGAAAGCATCAGGCCAGAGCCGTTGTAAAGGTTGCCGCCCCTCAGTCGAACGAACCCAGGTGTGACCCTTATGGTCGGTAAAGATCACGACGATCCGCCCCTCACGTTCCCATTGGCCTGAGTGTCCAGCCGGTGGTTTCGGCTCCCAGTCATCCATCGATTGGGGTACATCGAACCTCAAGTCCAATTCAATTATGTGGTGTGGCGAAATGTCCCCACACAACCAAATCTGCTTACTTTCGGGCTCTGCAATTATGGGGGGATCCACATCAGCCCAGTCTTCCTCCTCCCTACCAAATGAGGGGTCATCTTCGACTATGTCTGCTGGTATCGGGGCAGATCGGCCACGCTTCAACACCGCCGAGATGTCCGGGACCTTGACCTGAATATCAGTGAATCGCTCTTTCCCTCGGTTGGTGAGTTCCAAACGCACTCCAATTACCTCTCGGCTGTGCTCCTCCGCGGTAAACGCTGACACGTCGACCTTTAGGGGCATTGCGATGGCCTTCGCTTCAGCGTCCCGATCGACTCGAAGGTTCCTTTGCTCGTCCGCATCAGACCGAAACTTCAAAGCCGCGTAGATGAGAGCCCCAGTGGTGCCTAGCGCCCCCATACCTGTAGCCCATCCCGCCCAGTCGACCGCATCTCGTGGGGCTATATAGAAGCTCTCAGGATTGCGTGCCCAGTTGGCAATAGCCGCGAAAGTGATGAGCAGCGCGAGGATGAAGCTTAAAGCTCCCAAGACGCGAAAGAGAGTAGGTGTCTTGAGGTGTTCTTGCATTCGGAGAACCACTCCGGACTTGGATTCTCGGATGGCGCGTTGCAATTTCGTTTCCCTACTCAAGGTGCCCCACTGTTCCCGACGCGTAACGCCGTCTGGCCGTACTGGGTGACAAGAGACTGCTCAGACTTCGACAGGACGGTCTCTGGTGAGCTCGAAGATGGCCAGCTCAACCTGCGCCCGGGTCCGGCCCAGCGGCGACCCCCAAGCATCAAGTAGCTCCAGGTAGCGGAGATAGTCGTGACTCGAAGTCGTGGAGAGGCTGACATGGTCGTCATCCGCGGTGTGGTTGGCGATCCAGTCACGGACTCGCTTATCTAGGATGGGAGCAACCTCTGGACCGTCTACTGCGCTGGTCATTGAGCAGAAAAGCTAGCCACTTCGTGAAGAACGCACCACCCAAGTAGTTGATCTTGCCCTCGTTGTTCATGAATCGAAAGCCTTCTGCGGCTCCCGCTTGACGGGCGCGCTCCGCACCGGAAAGAAGTCGGTCGCGGATAGAGTCGTCGACGACTGCGCTTGTGTTGCCTCGTGTAGCCACGCCTGTCAGAATCCGTCGCGCGCGGAAGGGACCGTATCCTCCTGGGCCGCCCCAGATTAGAACGGGCACGAACGCTCCCAGCACCCGATCTCTCGAAAGATTCGCCTGCACTGCGCCACGTACCGTCTCTCGATCGAGACGATCGGGGAGAGTTCGGAGTACAGAGCCAGCGTCAGAGACGTCGTGGATCTCCGCTTCCCACTTGGCGCGGTTCCAAGGGAATGCTGCTTGGGCGGGCAGGTCTTCGGAGAGTCGGGTGGCGAGCACGTCTGGGATCTTCGGCGTCGGCATCATAGGACCCATCTACTCACAGCTGTAACATGAAGAGCGCCTGAGACACGGTGCGCAGCTGATTGTCGTGAAAACCAAGGTGCCTTAGATCGTCTTCAAGTTAGATCACGCTAAACCTTTGGTGGTTCTGGCACGTAGGTGATCAACTACGGGGCGCGTCCTGGGATGTCCGGGGTGAGATTCCCATCCGCTCGCGGAACAGTCGCGCTGACTTGTCACGGGTCAGCTGCAAGCATTCGCTACTGCGCGACGTGCCTGCGATGTGCGAGCCGACGCGCTATTCGCGAACCTCGAGGTCCCAGGTGCGACCCTCATTTGGACATCCGCTCAAATGTCGGAACGGAACGGCCGGACAAGATGTCGAACCTCGGGGTGTAAATGCTCTCCTGCTCAGCAGCCACGATCGAGGAGGTGTCGATGGCTCGTCGAGTCTCTGCGGCGCCGTTGAGCTCGTGATATTTGCACTGGAAGCCTGCGGTGTGCCGCGTGGTTACCTTGTTTGAGCACAGGTTGCCGTGAGCGGGCTTGATGGTGTGGCAGTGGTTCATCTCGGAGTTCAGAAGCTGCGCGCCGGCGTCATCGGTCCAGGCCATGTCATAGCCGGTGGGACCGGTCTCCGGGCGAGAGTTGCCGCAGTGTCCGACGCGGCCGCCGAGGCGTGGATCGCCCAGCGTGTTCCCGAGGTGGGTGTGGATCAGGTGGCACAGGGGGCACAGCACGCGCACGTGCAGTTGGGCATCATCACCCCTTCCGTATCTCGCTGTGGACACGACCCAGGCGATTGGTTCCGACATAATTCGCTCGCTTTCTGCAGATTATAAAGAATATAGTAATCGAGTTTATATGGTAAAAGAAAGTTGGTAAATCTAGAAATCGAGAAGCGCAAGGGGTGGATTATTGTCGTGGGAATTCGCGTGGAAGCTAGCACTGTCGAGACCACCCTGCTCTTCGACACCCTTATTGGGAACTTCATGGCGTTGACTCGGAGATCTTGGGACTGTCCCATTCGCGGAGCCAGGTAAGTGTTCGCCGAAGTTTCCTGGATAATGCCTGCATGAGTTCTTCTGCGTCTGACGCGCTGTTTTCGCTGCTGGACACCCTCTACCACGGTGCCTTGAATGAACGGGACAAGGGCAGCAAGTTTGAAAGGCTCATGAAGTCCTACCTGACGACTGACCCGGTGTACGGCTCCGAGTTCTCCAATGTGTGGCTTTGGAACGAGTACCCGGGCCGCAACGGCCGCACAGATATCGGTGTGGACCTGGTCGCGAAGAATGCCGCCACCGGGGAACTCACCGCGATCCAGTGCAAGTTCCTGGACCCGCAGAGCACCGTCTCCAAGCCCGACATCGATTCCTTCCTCGCGGCATCCTCCCGTTCTGAGTTCGAGTATCGGATGCTGGTCTCCACCAGCGCGAAAGGGCTCGGTCCCAACGCGCAGGCGGCGATCCAGAACGTCGAGCCCTCGGTCTCCGTTCTCAACATCCACGATCTGGCTCGGGCGGATATTGCCTGGCAGCAGTTTTCCATCCAGGCACCGGAGAAGATGGTCCGCGCCGGAGGCCGTAAAGCGCCAAGAGAACACCAGCGCGAAGCGATGGCCGCAGTAAAGAAAGGCTTCGTCGAGCATGACCGGGGCAAGATGATCATGGCCTGCGGTACCGGCAAGACCTACACCGCGCTGCAACTGGTCGAGAACCAGACACCCTCGACCGGCACGGTGCTGTTCCTGGTGCCTTCCATCGCCTTGTTGTCCCAGACGCTTCGGGAATGGAAGAACGATGCCACCGAGGACTTCCGCGCGGTCGCAGTCTGCTCAGACGTGAAGGTCGGGAAGAACACCGACGAAGATGTCTCCACCACTGACCTCGCGGTCCCAGCCACGACGGATGCCTCACGGCTGGTGAACTCCCGAAAACTTGCCAAGGATTACCCGGGCCGGACCGTCGTGTTCTCCACCTACCAGTCCATCGACGTGGTCGCCGAAGCCCAGGCCCGCGGGTTCGGTGACTTCGACCTGGTGATCTGCGACGAGGCCCACCGCACCACCGGAGCAACCATCGCCGGTCGCGACGAATCCGCCTTCGTCAAGATCCACGACAACTCCTTCATCCACGCCGAAAAGCGGCTCTACATGACCGCCACACCCCGAGTTTTCGACGAAACCACCAAGGCCAAGGCAGAAGAAAAGTCCGTGGCCGTCGCCTCAATGGACGACACCTCGAAGTTCGGTCCAGAGTTCTATCACCTGGGGTTCGGCACAGCCGTGGAGAAACAACTTCTAGCCGACTACAAGGTCCTAGTGCTGGCGGTCGACGAGAACGCCGTCAACGACCAGCTCCAGTCACTGCTCACAGATGACGAGGGAGAACTGGGCATCGATGACGTCGCGCGCATCGTGGGGTGCTGGAATGGGCTCGCTACCCGGGGTGCGGATGACCCCGCCGCAGACAAGACTGCGAATGCTGTGGGTCGACCTATGCGCCGCGCCGTGGCATTCGCCTCGAACATCAAAGAGTCCAAACGGGTCGCGGGCATGTTTTCCGGAATCACCAAGCAGCTCGCCGAAGACAGCTCCCGGGACCTGGTGTGTGAAGCCGACCATGTCGACGGAGGGATGAACGTCGCGGTCCGCAACGAAAAGCTCCGGTGGCTCGAAGCGGAGCCCGACCCGGGCGAGTGCCGGATCCTCACCAACGCCCGGTGCCTCTCAGAAGGCGTCGACGTGCCGACTCTCGATGCGGTGATGTTCCTGAACCCGAGGAACTCACAGGTCGACGTCGTCCAGTCCGTGGGCCGGGTAATGCGCACCGCCCCCGGCAAGGACTACGGATACATCATCCTGCCCGTCGGCATCCCCACCGGCATGACCCCCGAGCAGGCATTGAAGGACTCCAAGCGGTACAAGGTCATCTGGAGCGTGCTCAACGCGCTGCGGTCCCACGATGACCGGTTCGAGGCGAAGATCAACAAGATCGACCTCAACGAAGCCCGCGACGAGACCCTTCAGGTCATCGGGGTGGGCACCGGGGCCGACGAGGACGAGGACCCCAGCGTCTCCACCCCGCAGCAGCTGGCCTTCGACCTAGAGTTCCCCGGAGCAGACCAGTGGCGCGACGCGATCTATGCCAAGATCGTCCAGAAGGTCGGCGACCGCGAGTACTGGGAGAACTGGTCCAAAGACATTGCAGAGGTCGCAGGACGGCACACACGGCGCATCCACTCCCTGGTCAACCAGAACCCAACCCCAGAAGTCCAGGAAGCTTTCAGCACATTTGTGGAGGCGCTGAAGGCCAACCTGAACCAGGGGATCGGGGCCGAGGACGCGGTGTCGATGCTCTCCCAGCACCTAATCACCAAGCCCGTCTTCGACGCGCTATTCCAGGGGTATGACTTCGCGGCCCACAACCCGGTCTCCCAGGCCATGGACGCCATGCTGGCCACCCTGGAGGGCAACAACCTCACCGCCGAAACCGAGTCGCTGAACGACTTCTACGCATCTGTGGCTCGCCGCGCGGCAGGGATCAACAACCCCGACGGCAAGCAGAAGATCATCACCGAGCTCTACGAAAAGTTCTTCAAGACCGCGTTCCCGAAACAGGCCGACGCCCTCGGCGTCGTTTACACCCCAGTCGAGATCGTGGACTTCATCATCCACGCCGTCGACGACCTCTCCAAGATCCACTACGGGGCAGGACTCACCGACGAGGGCGTCCATGTGCTTGACCCGTTCACCGGGACCGGCACCTTCATCGTCAGGCTTCTCGAGTCTGGAGTGATCACCTCGCATGATCTGGCGCGCAAGTACGCGAACGAACTCCACGCCAATGAGCTGATGCTGCTGGCCTACTACATCGCCGCGATCAACATTGAAGCGACCTATCACGGGATCGCGGGCGGGGACTATGCCCCGTTCGAAGGCATCGTGCTCACCGACACGTTCCAGATGAGTGAAGACGGCGACACCCTCGACACCGAGGTCTTCACCACCAACAACCACCGGGCTGCCCGCCAGCTGGATACCGACATCCGGGTCATCGTGGGCAATCCGCCCTACTCATCGGGGCAGAACAGCGCGAACGACAACAACGCCAACCAGACCTACCCCACCCTGGACGCCAGCATCCGCGACACTTACGCCAAGAACACCACTGGGCAGAACCGCAACAGCCTCTACGACTCCTACATTCGAGCGATCCGCTGGGGCACCAACCGCATCGGCGACCGCGGGATCCTCGCCTATGTCACCAACGGCGGCTACATCGACTCCAACTCCGCCGACGGACTCCGCAAGAGCCTCGCCGAAGACTTCGACCACCTCTACGTCTACAACCTCAGAGGCAATCAGCGAACAGCCGGAGAACAATCACGCAGAGAGGGTGGCAAGATTTTCGGGGCTGGTAGCCGGGCCACGGTCGCGATCATGATCGGGGTCAAGGACCCCTCACACGCGGGTGATTGTGTGCTGCACTACCGGGACATTGGGGACTACCTGACACGCGAGGACAAGCTCGCTATTGTCCGCGACTCGACCATCACCAGCACCCGATGGGAGAGCGTCACTCCCAACGCTAAGGGCGAGTGGATCAACCAGTCGTCAGACTTCTATGACACGCTTCCGCCCCTGGGAGACAAGAAGGGCTCCGCCGGCCACGCTCCAATTTTTAGGAACTACGGGCGCGGTCTGGCGAGTGGGCGCGACGCGTGGGTTTACAACTTCTCCGAAGTGGAGCTTACTCGGAACATGCGGACCCTGATCGAGACATACAACGAGGACCGCGAGACCTTCCGGCCCACGGGTCAAACAGCTGACGAGCGACTTGCCCAAGCGAAAGCCCACGCGACCTATGATCCGTCCAAGATCAGCTGGAACCGCGGCACCTTCAACGATCTCGCGAACAACAAGCCCTACGAGTTCGAGGACGAGTCGATCAGGGTTGGAATTTACAGACCTTTCACGAAGCAGCGGGTCTATTTCAACCGGCAGCTCAACGACATGATCTACCAGCTCCCGTCGATGTTCCCCACGCCGTCCCACCCGAACTATGGCTTCTATCTTGCGGGAATGGGTAGCGCGGTGCCCTTCTCTGTGATCGCTCTCGACAGCGTCCCAGACCTGCACGTAACTGGCGCAGGCAGCGGTGGCCAGTTCTTCGCCCGATACACCTATCGTCCGGTCAGCGAGGGAGACATGCTGACCGCCATCTCGGAGAACGAGGAGACGACTGTGGACGGCTTCCTCCGGGAAGACAACGTCAGCGACGACGCATTGGACCGCTACAGGAACGCCTTCGGGAAGCGGGTGTCGAAGGACGACATCTTCGCCAACGTGTATGCCATGTTGCATTCTCCGCAGTACCGGGAGACCTACGCGGCCGAGTTGAAGCGTCAACTACCGCGCGTGCCGCTGCCGGAGACAACGGATGCATTCCAAGAGTTCGCCGAGGCCGGCCGTGCGCTGATGGCTCTGCACATTGGCTACGAGACCGTTGAGCCGTACCCACTCGTGGAGGAACACGTCGCTGACGACGAGGCGGCGGCTGACTACTACCGCGTGGAGAAGTTGCGGTGGGGCGGGAAGTCCCGGACTCCGGACAAGTCGAAGATGGTCTACAACCAGAACGTGGCCCTCTCAGGGATACCTGAGCAGGCACATGGGTACGTGCTCGGGTCACGGTCGGCGCTGGAATGGCTCATCGACCGCTACCAGGTCAAGACTGACAAGGCTTCCGGCATCGTGAACGACCCAAATGACTGGGCCGAGGAGCACGGCGATCCTCGCTACGTCGTCGACCTCATCAAGCGCGTAACGACAGTCAGCGTAGAGACTCAGCGGATTCTCCAGGGATTACCCGAGTTGCCCCTCGAATAATCCCGAGTCCTCTTCGGACCAGCGTTGTTCTTGCCTGCCTCCTCACCGGAGGGCTTTCCCAATAGAGCAAACGCGGTTCCGTCGCCGCCCATGGCAACTCCGCTCCGGGACGAGTGCAGGTTTGTGTGTCTAGCTTTCGAGCCGAAGTGCATCTGTTCGAACGGCATAACGAGGGCGCTGCCCCGGGTACGCCGTCGACATTCGGCAGGTACTACGTGAGCGTCCTAGGTGGGTTGGGTGCCTAAGATCCGAATGAGCAGTCCTGTGTTCGTGGTCTGGCTGACTCGGGCTTAACCCTGGCCCCGACCGCCCAGGACCGAAGGGAACGCGGTGAGAAGCTGGTCATAGGGGTGAGTCGGCGTCTCGACGTGGGGATACGGGTCATACTGCGCCAGCCCCGCCTCAACGAAATCGTGCTGTGACAATTGCCCCCAGGGCTCGCCTCCCTGGCTGGCGACGTATAGAAGATCTTCATTTCCGACGCGGTTGAACAGACTCGCAACGCGCTCGAAAGAAAGCGAGTACAAGCACTTGTCTCGGACGCGGTCAGACACGATCCAAATTCTGGCTGGGCCGTGTTTTGACGGGGGATAGAACTCGAGAATGAAGGAGTGGATGAACAGATTGATCAGTTGCCCAACCGTGAGTTGCACCTGACGTTTCGAGTCCAAGTCGTAGTACTCGTAGTACGACCATCGATCGTAGGAGCGGGGCGCCGGGCCGATGAGCGGATGCATTCCAAGTGCGATGCGTTCCCGCGGCAGAAGCGTGGATGTCTTCGCGGACTCTATTAGACGTCGGATTGTGTACATGCCGATCATGAGGTCGCGTTCAACGAGGAACCCTGTGCGTTCCGTCCACCGCGTCGTTTGGGCCCGTCGCTCGAGGGCCGTTGCGACCTTCAAAAGATCCTCTTTCCACGGCACAGAGTCAGAGATCATGCGACAAGTCTCCCAGCCCCAGCTCAAAGTCTTTCCTGAGTTGTGGTGGATCGAGGTGCCCGGGTCCCGCGCCGCATGAGCTGCGCCGCCCGGGAACATGGTGCGGAATGTGGCTCATCGAACTTCAGGTGGGGAGGGCTCCATCGAGACCTCCTCCGATCAGCAGCATCCGTAGCCGATAGTTCTCCCTGTTGCGGAACCCACGAGCCACCCGACGAGCGAGCTCGATCAACCCATTCACCGCTTCAGTACCACCATTGTTCGCCCAGTCGGTGGTGAAGTACGCCAGGAACGCGTCTCGCCAGCGGCGTAGGGTCCTGCCCAGTCTCGCGATCTCTGGCACCGGGCATCCCGGGAAGGATTCCAAGACCTTCAACGCGATCCGGTGACCGGCGCGCAGGTCCTTGTGCTGATAGGCGCTGCTCAGCTCCTGGGCGCACTGGAAGGCGAGGAAGACCTCTTCATGTCGAGGATCAGCCGTGATGGCCCTCTCCAGGCGAGCACACTGGTGCTCGGTGAGGTTCTCCGCTCCTGACTGGAGGACCTTGCGGATCCCGTAGAGCGGGTCGCCCTTGCGGCCGCGGTGACCATGAATGTCGAGCTGGACCCTCCGGCGCACCTCATCGACCGCGGCGGTGCCTAATTTCACGACGTGGAAAGCATCCAGGACCGCCGTCGCGTCTTCCAGCTGGGCATCGATCGCGGTCTTGTACCCAGCGAACGGGTCCAGGGTCGCGACGCTGATCCCAGCCCGGAACGCCTCGCTGCGGCCGGCCAGCCACCCGGCATAGGCAGCGCCGGTGCGCCCAGGGACCAGATCCAGCAGCCGAGCCCGGACCCGACCTTCAGCGTCTCGGGTGAGGTCGACCATCCCGGTCAGCTCTTTGGGTCCGCGTCGGCGCCGATCCACGTGATGCCAGACGTGTTCATCGACTTCCAGGGTGGCGACCCCGGTGTAGCGGCGCTGATCCAATGCCGCAGACTCCAGGGCTGGGCGGATCGCGTGCCACACCGTGTGCCAGTCGATGCCCAGCTGCCGGGCGATCCCGGCTACTGAGACGTTCTCTCGGCGGATCTGGGCGATGCTCCAGCTGATGCACCGCCGAGTCATCAGCGCCCGCGGGGCCGCCACGGCCGGGTCTTGTTCGGTGAAGACCCCACGATCACAGTCGGGGTCCGGGCAGCGCCATCGACGCTTGCGCCAGATCAGCGTCGCCGGGACCCCATAGACCGGGGCATCGATCAGCTCGACCTCATGCCGCCCGGCACTGACTGCCAGGACTGCGCAGTCCGGGCAGCCGGTGAGCCCGGGAGCGGATTCCACGAAGACCTGCAGCTGGGCCTTCTGCTTGCCGTGCTGCTGGCGGTCCTGCGTGGTGGTGCGGTGGACGTCGATCACGTGGAGGCCATCGAGGCCTGCGAAGAGATCGCAATGATCGCAGTAGCCCGTCAGGGTTGGGCAGGCCGGAGCAGGGCGCGTATTCTCAGACACCGGTCGGGGCTCTTTCGACGATTCAGTTTGCTTGGTCGCTACTGATCATCAAGGGCCCCGGCCCCTTCTTACTGACTCACCCTGCTCCTCGGCGTGTCACCCCGCCCCCACCTGAAATCCGTAGAGCCCGGAATGTCTTCTGCCCAGGCAGCTAATTGTCGTGGGAATCATTTCGGAAATCATTAAGGTGCTGCGTCGCCCTAGCCAGCTCGGTCCAGGGCCAGGGGAGACGTCAGTTCGAACTGCGACAGCATAGGGCTCGGAGACCGATCCCAGAGAGATCTGCTGCAGGTGACTACAAGATCCGCAGCGCGCGGTGGCGAGTTAGGCGCCTTCTTCCGTCCTCTTCGGGGTCGAGGCGAGCATCACTCACCGATGCGGTGCGTGCCTTGGGGCTCCGCCCGAGATTCTCATCTCGTCACCCGGGTCGGCCATGGCCGACCCCGTCTCCACCTCGCCCCTCAGCTGCGGAACGCAGCTGGTCCCCTTGGTGCACCGAGGTGGTCTCTGCACTCGCTCTTCTCTGCGAGACACGGCGCAGCCGGGGCGCGCGTCCAGGTCGCCAAACCTGTGGAAAACAGGGCTCATCCGGACGCAGCGAAGCGGAGTCGGTGAGACCTGCCAGGGCACCTGAGAACGGCCCCAGAGGGCCGTGGGAGGGCAAGGAGCGCAGCGACGCAGTAAGGGGCCTGAGGGAGCGCCAGCGACCGAGGGTGACGGAGGACGAAACGAGGGAGCGAAGCGAGCTCGGAGAGGCCGGAGGAAGGAGTGTCGGCTGTGCCGACCACCGGAGCGAGAAGAGGAGGAGCGCAGCGAGTCCGATTCGAAGCGAGGTGCCACTCCCCCTTATGCCCTTTTCTTTCTTTCCGACCTTCAGGAGCTTTAGCGGATGAAGTCGGGCAATAATGCACGTCTATCAGGGGAAACGCTGGTACCTACCCCCTAGGGACCTGCACCTTTATGCCTGGGACCTGGGGTGTGGCAGGTACTTCGGGACCAGGTCCCCCAGGTCAGCGGCTCAGGGTTGGGACCCGGCACAGCTTCTCCGTGACACCCTGGTACCTGCCCTCGCCCCTGGTCCTCTCAGCGGCTTCTAGGGGCTAGGTGCCTGGGTTCGTTGCGCTTCCCCTGGTCTTGTTTTCGGGGCGGTCCTTCTCATTGCTCATCGCCCTCTCTGTGTGCTCTAGGTAGTGCTTGTACGTCAAATGTGGATGCTAGTTATCTGGGGCCGTAGGATCTTCCAGGAACCAGCTACGGCTGCTTTGGATATCGCCTGTCAGAGCCCGTCTTGCAACGTTGCTTCCATCTCAGAACCCCTTTTCAGCCCTGTGGATAACTTGTCGGATCTTGGTGGATCTGCACCGGTGGCGAGGCGGAGTCTTGGACGTGAGAGACCCAGGCCTCGGTTGCCCCGGCAAGACTCTGCAGGTCCTCCTTCGTTACCCTCTGGGACATTGGGAGTGCAGCTCGAAACCGAGGCACGGCAAATCTGTGCGCTGTCCCATTGAGCCACGATCGGCCCTGGCCTCATCGGTGGAGCCGACGTCAAGGTGAAGGGCCACGGGCTCTCCGTCGTGTGCGCCTGGCGGTCGCGAACCGACACCTGCCATGGTCTGCGCGGTAACAGACGGGTCTGCCATGTGGGTTCGAGTGGTCCAAGTTCTCACCGTGGACGGCGGATTGGTTGTGTGATCGTCGTCCGGACAGCGCATGATCTTGTCGTGATCGTGACGACGGGTTGTTCATCAACTGTATTGAAGCTGGTTCTGCGTCGTCGCGGCACTGTCGGAATTTGGTGCGTGCAGTGTCAGCAACTGGTGAGAATGTCGTGTCTGCGGTCCTTAGGGAGCCGCAGGGCGATTTCAGAGCCTTCTTCAACTTACCTATGTGAGCGTGTCTGCGTGAGTGCGACGTAATGGGCTCGTTGAGGTCGACACGCGTCGTCGCGGTGCAGAAAAAAAGAACCCCGTCAGGAGCGAGATGCTCCCAACGGGGTTCTTGAATCGGATAAGTGGTGGCCAGGACGGTTAGGTTTTCGCCTGACGCCTGAGTTGTGCCGTGGCTGACCAAACACGTTCGGAGTCGGAGGAGTGGCCATCCCATGAGAGCCTGAACCTAGCCGTTCCTGTCAGGGGCCGGTGACCGTGAGTCGAAGGAGTACGCCATGAGCTACACCCACACCATCACCGTCCCGATGTCCTATGGCCAGGCGGTGGACGCCACCCGTGCGGCCCTCGCGGAGCAGGGTTTCGGGATCCTCACCGAGATCGACGTCAAAGCCACCTTCACCACAAAGCTCGGGGCCGACGCCGGGGAGGCCGTGGGTGACTACATCATCCTCGGCGCGTGTAACCCCACGCTGGCCAGCAAAGCTCTCGCGGCAGAGCCTGAGCTCGGCGCGCTGCTGCCCTGCAATGTGGTTGTTCGCCGTGGCACCACCGATGATCACGCCACTATCGACGCGATCGACCCACAGACGATGGTGCAGCTCAGTGGCGCGCCCGCGGTCCGAGAGGTCGCCGAGGACGCAGAACAGCGGCTGCGCGCGGCCCTGACCGCACTCAGCGGTATCGCACAGGACTGATCCCAGGGCTGAGCGTTCACGGGGGCTGATCGACAAGCCGTGCTGGCTCAGTGCCCGCGTTCAGCCACTCCCACGGTCCCCGGAAGGCTCCTGGGAAGATGCCCGCGTGGACTATATCGGGCTCCCGCGCAGTGATGATCTGAGCCGTCAGCAGAGAGGTGCACGTCGCTGATGGTGAGACGTCCTGGCATGGCGGAAGTGGGGGCTCAAGGTCGTCTCAGCCCTTTGCCGGCCGCTGAGGGGACTCGTCCATCCGCACGGCCACCACTGCAGCCGCGACAGAGACCATAGACATCGCCGTTGTCGGTGGTCGTTGTGGAATCTGGGACACAGTTCTGCCACTTGTCAGGATCTAGAGTGATGCCATGTCGAACTCGTTTGTCGTGGCCCTCGCCGCGGTCGTCCTGGCCCTTTTGGTACTTCGTCTGGTGATTCCAGGTCTCCCGCCCAGACGTGTGGCCCGGCGCCTGAGCTGGCTGGACCTCTTCCTCACCGTCATCGGGGTGCTGGGTCTGGTGCTTCATTGCGCGTCGATGTTCTTCCGTCCCCTAGTCGCTGCCATACCAGGCACTGACGGTCTGATCAGTCAGATCAACTCTCTCGGGACCGCTAGCGTGATCTGGTACGTGATTCCTGCCGTGTTCGTCATGGTGGGGCTGCGCCGCCAACACTGGATAGCGCTGGTATCGCTCGCGGCGGCGCTGTTGGCAGTCGGCATCACGATGTATAACGGGACCGCGCTGTCTACACATCTGGACACGATCTTCGTCGCGGGACTGATGATCGCAGCCACAGTGTTCCTGCTCAGCATGCCCCCCTGGGCGCGAACCAGGCCAAGGTCCCTGCCCGCTGCCGCCTGACCGGACCTAGAAGCAGCGGAGACGTCCTCTGAGCGACGTATCCGCGCGACTCGAGGCTCTCCACTCTCCGTTCCGTCGTGGCAAGGCCAATCGGTCGAGGGTGGCCAAGTAATCGATGATGCCGATCTCACACTCCGCGAGCTGCTTTTCGGGGCGGGCGTCGTCACCATGCTGGCCTTCCGAGGCTGCTACCGCGTCGGTGCCGGACCGTCTTTCGATCAGGTCGGCTCCTCATGGATGATCGTCGATCCAGTCGGTGAGGTCATTGACGGTCTCGGCCATGATTGCCCGAGACGAGCCGGGCGGATTACCCTCCTGTGCTCGGCCCATAGGCATGGCTTCACTGGAAGCCCCCGGTTCCGGTGCCCTCATCGTCTTCAGCAGTGCTGGAGTCGACCTCAATGTTGTCGTCCTCGGCCTGAATAGCCTCGAATTTCGGGGGCGTCTTGGTCTAGGTCTCAGCTTTGGCCGCGGGCTGAGTGCAGGAGGAAGTCACCAGCCGATACCAGGGTGAACAGGCCGCTTTTCTAACTGACGAGGGTGGCGTAGACCACGTAGTTGTCTTCGTATTCTCCCGTCGCCTGGTTGTACCGGTCGCAGGTGATCAGTCGGAGCTCCGGGTCTTCGGTGTTGCCGTAGACCTCAAGGGTGGGGAAGTTGTCTTGATCGTATTGCTCGGCTTTGGTCACCTCGAATGTCGCGGTGGTGCCGTCTTCCCGGTCGACGGTGATCTCGTCGCCTTCGACGAGGTCGGGTAGATCTGCGAAGACCCGAGGTTCTCCAAGGGAGTCATCGACGTGTCCTAGCAGCACTGCGGGGCCCTGCTCTCCGGGGGGCGGGGACCCGTGATACCAGCTGGCGGGGGAACCGGCGTCTCCTGGGGGCACATCGAGGGTGTTGTTCTCTTGGAGTCCTAGGTGCAGCAGTTCGGAGCTTGCCCCGATGGCAGGGATGTCGAAGGATGCAGGCGCCGCGGCGTCAGCGACGTCCTCACTCTGACTGTCCTGATCGTCTTGCCCGGGGGATGCCGTGGGCGAGGCTGAGGCAGTGCCGTCGTCTGTTTCTGACTCGTCCGGTTCATCCTGCGCGGACCCCTGCGTCTGGGAGGATTCTGGTGTTTCTGTGGGGTTGGCTTCATTCTCGGTGGCTGCCGTGTTATCAGGCTGCCCGGGAGTGGATTCGTTGTCCTGTCCTGGGGAACACGCTGTGAGCGCCAGCATGAGCATGGTGCCGGTCGCGACAGCGGCGTTGCGTGATCGCCGGCTTCTCAGGGTGGCGGTGGGGGCCTCGGGGCGTTGGTGACGGGTGTGCATCATGCGAGGTCTTTTTCACGTAGTCGGTAGACCCCAGAAGGTGAAGACGTGGTGGGGTCCTTGTTGCTCCAACGAAGTTGGGCGACTCGTGAATCTCCGGTGGTGCCTCCGGCGCGTCCGTGGAGCGAGTGAATCACGGAGAACCCTGATGTCGCACGGGTCCCTGACGCGGCTAGATCGGACCTCATCGTCTGAGGACTCGATGGGGACCCTGCCCACCGGAGATTCAAGATGGACTCACGCCTGAAGGTGTTCCAAGATGGCAGCTGCAACGTCTTCGGGTGAATCTTCCGTGGGGATGTGCTTGCCCGTCACTTCAATGAGGTCGCTTGCTGGGATCTCGCGGACGTAGCGCCGCGCGAATTCAATCTTCTGGAACTCGTCGTCGCGTCCCCACACCAACCGGGTCGGCACGGCTGCCTCCTTCAGAGCGGTCACTAATTCGAGCGTGTACGTGTTGTCCGCGGCTGCGGCCATCGCCATCCAGGATCGTGAGCGGGCCGAGTCCTGCCAGGGGGAGAGGTAATCGGCGAGCTCTTCCTCGGTCAGCTCCCGGCTCACGGCCCGCCGTGTGGCTTCACGGCGTCCCTCCTGCAGCTGCTCGGCGGTCACCGACTCGCGAACGGCCGGATCCCGGAAGCGTGCCACCGCCGGAACAGGCCAGGAATCGAACATGACAGCGTTCATCAGCACCATGTGGCTGACTCGGCGGCTGTGCACCGCGAGGTGCTGCGCTATCCCACCGCCGATGTCGTGCGCGGCCACAGCGAAGGTGTCCAGACCAAGTGCGTCGGCGGCGTCCAGGACAGTACCGGCAAGGGCCGGGACGCTGGCTTCATCGACGTCGAGCTCTCCATCACTGCGACCGAAACCTGGCAGGTCCAGGGCGATGCAGTGCACGCTTTCGCCCAGCTTGGCCAGGAGGGGCTGCCAGACCCGGCTCCAGAACGTGCCGTGCAGCAGCAATAAGGTGTTGTCGCCGGCGTCTCCGCTGGTGAGATAGGACAAGCTGGTGCCATTGACTTCGATCTGTTCCCGGCGGACCGTGGTATCAGTGGCTGTCATCGGTTCTCCTTCTGGTAGGAACGTTTCGCCAGCAACGAGTCAACATATGAATCTCGTCCGGGTCCGCGCGTCCCCGTTGACTGCAATGCAGGGAGACTGCCCCGCTGGGGATTCCGGGCCACTCTGGGGAGACTCGGCTGATCTTCTCGGTGCGAGGAGCACCTCAGCCCCGCAGTGCCGTTCTGGGCGTCATGTCGATCGCGCTGACCGGCTCAGTTGTTCTGCAATTTGTCGGGGCGCGCTGCGGTTACTCTCGTGGGTCCCACGCTGGAGCTTCACCCGTTCGCTATGGGGGACCAGTTGCGCGATGTCGACTGTCGGCCTGTAGTGGACGCGGTCTTTGCGGCCCACTAACACCAGGACTGGGCTGGTGATCTTGGTGAGATCTCCCCGGAGGTCCAGTGTCAGGTAGGCCTCGAGGATGCTGGCTACCTTCTTTGGCTCTAGTTTCCGGCCGGTGCGGAACTCGATATATCGGTGGATCAGTCGGCGTCTGCGCAGCAACATCCGGCTGGGCCATCCGCGCGGATTCATCTGAGGCGCCGCGAGCACATAGTGGTGATCACGGCCAGATGTGTACGTGCCCGCGTGCTTGGCGGCGATCACCGCACCGGAGGAGAGCCCACAGATGACAGCATCTGCCTCTCCGATATGGCTGTCCAGTTCCTGTGCGGCGCGCGCCCAGGAAAACTGATCGCCCTCGAACCCCAGTGTCAGCATGTCGATCGCCGTCACCGGGACATCCTGAGGCAGGTGCGTTAGGACTTTGTCCCAGTGGCTCATATTTTGGGCCAGTCCTTGGATCAGATACACATGTCGAGGCACATGCCTCACCTTATGGCACTTCAGGCGCACTGTTCTGCGGGACTGTTCTGCGGTGAAAGACGGGGCCGCCTACCGCGGTTCGGGCTCGACGGCCGCGGGGCTTCATGATGATGGGTGTCGCACCAGTGTCGGCGTGGGGGGGGGGCCTGTGGGCGCCTGCATCCGCGGACCCGTGGAGTGGGTGCTAACCGTAGCTGGGCTGGGGTTCCTGGTCTCGGGCATGGCGGGCCAGCTGGTCCAAGGCGGCGGGCCAGTATTGCGCGCACCACTGAAAAACCTCGGTCGGCCGCAGCACGCCGAGGGCCTCGCGGCCTTCGAGAACCAGAAGAGGGCGAATCTCGGTGTGACCGAACAGTTCGACCACCTCAGCCATCATCACGTCGCCCTGGAGCGTGGGATGAGGGTGTACCGCGCAGGCACACCGTCGGGAGGCCCACTTCTCAGGTCTGGCGAGTTGCAGTTCAGCGAGATCTCGTTCGGTGATGATCCCGATGGCGCGGTCGGAGAGGTTCGTGATCACCACATAATCGAGGCCCACCTCACGCAGCAGTCGGTCAGCACTGGCCAGGGAGCGCGTTTCACAGAGAGTCGACCCTAGGGGCCGTATCAGGGCGCGTACTTGTGTCGCAGGTGTGTCGCTGGGTGCCATAGTGCTCACCTCATCAGTTGTATTCACCAGTGGACTTACTGAGGACTTCTGAACCTGGTGCCGTGGCGCCAAACCCGGTCGTGGTGGCCGGTTTGGGCGTGTGGTTGAGGGCCTTCAGAGTACGCCGAGCCTCGGTGTAGCTGTCTACCCCTGGGGCCCTCGATCAGGGCGGCGGCGGTCTTCTGCACGGCGTCCAAATCACCGGACGTGTCGCCTCTGCTGTGCCCGAGCAGGGATTTGAGGCGCTGTGGGGGTGCCGCGCACGGCGCCTCGCGAGGGACGCCCCAGCCAGGGTTCTGGAGGCTTCCCCCAGGGTGGGCACACAAAATGCAGGACCTGGACTGAATTCTGAAACATCAGTGCATTAATGAGGTCTAGCGCGTGGATTCCAACGAGATGTAGAGTCAACATGTACGTCTTTTTCATCCGTACTGGAATGCTCTGGGAAGGAAGAATCATGACTACCTCCTCCGCCCGCTCTGTTGACCACCGACCAGCTCGCCGGACGCCGGTGCAAATCGTCGCTGCGATCTACGGGGTCGTTTTCCTCATCGTGGGGGTCTTGGGGTTCATCCCCGGGGTGACCACCGGCTATGAGACGTTGCAGTTCGCTGGGCACCACTCTGAAGCGATGCTTCTGGGGATCTTCCAAGTCTCGATCCTGCATAACATCGTGCACCTGCTCTACGGCGTCGTGGGGTTGGTCTTGGCGCGGTCTAGTACCTCAGCGCGGCTCTACCTGCTCTTCGGCGGCATCGTGTACCTGATCCTGTGGGTGTACGGGTTGGTCATCGACAAGGACTCTGCCGTGAACTTCGTTCCTCTGAATACGGCTGACGACTGGCTGCACCTGGTGTTGGGAGTAACGATGGTCGCATTGTCATTCCTGCCAGGGAGAAGGAAGCACACCGTGGCCGATGACCCGGCACGTGATGACCCTGAGCTGGGTCGCCGCGATCGCTAGTCCCGCACGGGGGCTTCCACGCTCCGCACCGAGGTTTTACTCCTCGAAGGGCTATGGTCTGGGGATCATAGCCTGAGCCTAGAAATTCAGAGTCAGGAAGCAGAGGTTTAGTGGCGAGTGCCACCATGTTCCCCAGCTTCGATCTCAGGGGCGATGAAATACTCCGGGTAGGTGGCCTAGGTGCGGTTGATCCATGTGGTGCGCCACGCAGCAGCGTTGGCACCGTGGATGACCCAGGGGTGGACCGCGACCAACATGAGTTCCTCCGCCCTGTCCTGACTCTGCCGTGCCCCGTACGCTCCTGGAGATGGTTCCCACCGCGGGGCGGGTTGGAAGCTGAGGAAATGAGCGAAGAGACCCTCGACGCCTCCCCGATGCGGCAGTGATCGAGCAGCCGCGCTCGGACCGTTGCTGAGGGTCAGCAGTTCGGCACTGCGGCTCAGGGCTTTGATCCCCGGGACGACGTCCGGGTGCAGTTCCAGGCCGGTGAAGGTCCCCATGAAGTGAGCAACCGATGTCTGATGATTCCGAGCGCCCGCAGTTTCACATAGCCCACGTTCCAGGCTCTGAGCCTCGATATCCGCGATATCTGGGGTGCCCCCGGCGGCAGTGAGCGCAAAACCATCTCGGAGGAGCCCCGCAAACCACAGTCGAGCAGCAGAGCCCGGCAGACCACAGTCTTCAAAGGCTCCTGAGAGAGGTGCCAGATCAGAGAGCGTCTCATTGACGTCGAAGACCAGTGCAACTGGAACGAGGCACATGCGATGTGTCGTTGTCGAATGGGGCCGGGTTGCTCACGCTGGTCAGCGCCACAGCCTGGGCGAGGGGATTCTCCCGGGTCTGTGGATTATGGACCCGAGAGAACCCCTCAACCGAGGCGATACGCCCTGGCCGGGACTGAGCCCGATCAGGCCCAGTCCCGGTCCCCGACGCATCCCATCACAGGGGACGGCTCAGCGCCGTTGTCAGGTGTTACAGCGAGGGTGCAGCGGGAACATCGAGTTCGGTCTTGACCATGTGGTTGAAGTAGTTGGTGTACAGGTTCAATGCCACATGAGTGGTCAACTCGGTCAGCTCCTCGGTGCTCCAACCGGCATCCAGAGCCGCCTGCCAGGTGGCGTCATCGACGTTGCCCTTCTCAGCAGTCGCCTCGCGGGCGACCTCCAGCAGCGCGGCCAGCTTCGGGTCGAAGTCGACCTCGCCGCGACGGATCGCCACGGTCTGGTCCTCGCTGAGACCGGCACCCTTGGCGCCCTGGGTGTGAGCGGACTGGCAGTAGGTGCACTCATCGACGTTGCCCACGGCCAGCGCGATGGCTTCCCGGGTCTGGGCGTCGAAGGTTCCGTAGTCTTCGATGACCTGCTGGATGGCGACGTAGGCCTGAAGCACGACCGGGGAGGTGGCCATGGCCCCGTGGATGTTCAGGACCTTTCCGAACTGCTCTTCGAGGTTCTTCAGCTCCGGCTGGGCGTTCGCTGGTGCGGTTTCGGTGGTGGCTACGGTGACTCGTGTCAAAGTGGTGCCTTTCTCTCGTTCGGGCTCCGCCTCCCCGATCTGGGGTGCGGAAGAATTTAGGAGGTGCTCCTGGCGATGCTCCGCAGGTGCTGGGGCTCACGGACGGTGATGCGTCCTCGGGTCTGCTTGATGAGGCCCTTCGCGGCGAACTCGGAGAGGACCTTGCTGGTGGCTTCTCGGGTGGCGCCGAGCAGGCCGGCGAGCTGCTCATGGGTGATGCGGATGACTCCGCCGTGCCCCCGCCGGGCGCTGAGCGTGGTGGTCGGTGCCGCTTCAGCCAGGGTCAGCAGGGTCTTGGCCGTGCGGGCTGCCAGGGGGCGCAGCGCGAGGTCGGTGAGGCGCTCTTCGAGTCGGGCGACCTGGCCTCCGAGCAGCTTCGCGATGCGCAGGGCGATGCGTGGGTCCGCGACCAGGTGCTGCTCCACGTCCTCGACGGTGAGCTGGCAGATCACTGACTCCTCGACGGCTTCGGCGTAGTTCTCATACATCCGTTGGCCCACTAGGAGCATCTCCCCGAAGACCGCCCCTGGTTCGAGGATGGCCAGGGTCAGGGCCTTGCCATCCTCGGTGACCCGGAAGATCCGCACCCGCCCGGATTTCAGCACGAACAGGGCGCTGACCGGTTCTGACTGGGAGAAGACGAGGTCTCCGGGGCCGAACCGGCGTTCGGGGATCATCAGCTCCATGGCCTCCATCTCGGCGGGGCTGAGGTCCGCGAAGAGGTCGACCTCGTCCAGGCAGGTGAATCCATCGGCGTTGAGGGTCAAAGGATCTTCTTCCCGTTGGTGGGGGGACCAGGGCTGATCTCCGCACATTGAAGCATGCGTGAGGCGGTGTGCACATGTGGCATGGGACTCCATGATGGACATCTCAACCCCTCCTCTCCAACTTCAACGGCTTCCGCCACTCTAGGAGTGCGGTCAGGGACGGGTCTGCAATCCAGCACACACTCTTCAGAGAACCTCGACCGGGGCGCCTCAACGTGTGACGGTCCACCCGGACGGGTTCTGCAGCGCAACTCCTGTGATGTCTCCCGGGCGCAGCTCCGGGGATCCGGTGACTTCCACCGCCACGGCGGCTTGCTCCTGGTCCTGTTCCGGTCCACGGTCCAACGCCACACGGACCAGGCTGTGCGCGCCGGAGGCCCGGACCTGTGTGACTCTTCCCAGAGCTTGGGCGCCCTCCACGGCAGTTAGACACAGGGACTCCTGCCGCGGCACCAGCAGGGCAGGGCCCTCGGCGGTGTCTGCGGGGACCGGGACCCGGCCCAGGGGCGAATGGTGCGCCCCGCCGCGGACCACCCCGGGGACCTCGTTGAGTCCACCGAGGATCCGGTTGACGGCCCGGGAGGCTGGCTGGTGATGTAGCTGAGCAACACCGCCGTGCTGCAGGATCTCACCGTGGTCCAGCACTGCAATGGACTCGGCCAGGACTGAGGCTTCACGCCGATCATGAGTCACCAGCACGATGGTGGGACGCAGCTGCTCCCGGATCGTCTCGAGGAGCTCGTACATGTCTTCACGCAGAGGCAGGTCCAGCGAGCTGAAGGGTTCGTCCAGAAGCAGAATCCGTGGCTGGCGGGCCAGGGCGCGGGCCAGCGCCACCCGCTGCTCCTGCCCTCCGGAGAGCTGGCCGGGCATGCGCCTGGCGTAGCCGGCGAGCTGGACCAGCTCCAGGTACTCGCAGGCGTGGCGGTGCGCCGCAGCCCTGGAGTGCCCGGCCATGCGGGAGGAGAACGCCACGTTGTCCACCACGGACAGGTGCGGGAACAGCAGGGGCTGCTGAAACACCAGGGCTGTCTCCCGCTTTTCCGCATTGACCTCGCTGACGTCTTCTCCGTCCATGAGCACCCGTCCCGCGGAGGGCCGTTCCAGTCCGGCGGCGATGCGCAGCAGAGTGGACTTTCCACTGCCCGAGGCCCCCAGCAGGGCGACACAGCTGCCCTCGGGTGCCTCCAGCGAGATGTTCGTGAGCACCTCCTGTGCGCCGAACCGATGAGAGATGCCGGAGAAGCTCAGCTGTGAGCTCATGAAGACGTCCTTCCACGCGCGCCGCGACGGGCCAAGAGAATCAGGAGAACAACAGGGGGAACGATCATGGCCAGCGAGAGCGCTGCGGTGAGCTGCTCGCCGCCGGTGCTGGACGCCGCGGAGCCCAGGAGCAGGGGCAGCGTGATGAACTGACCGCCCCCGATCAGCACCGTGGTGATGTAGTCACTCCACCCCACCAGGAACGCGAGGAACCCCGCCCGAGCGATGGCAGGCATCAGCAGTCCCAGCCGGACCTTCAGGACCACCTGGGCAGGGGATGCCCCCAGGGTGCGCGCCACAGCTTCGAACCGATCCTCGTAGGAGGCCAGCGCCGTGACGAACATATAGGTGGTGTAGGGCAGAGCCGTGACCGTCAGCACGATCAGCACTCCTAAGAAGGAGGGCGCCCGCGCCCCGAGCAGCAGCACATTGGAGCCCATGACCAGAGCGAAGGGAGGCACTGCCAACGGCGTCAGCATGACAAACCCGATCAGGCGCGTGGACGCTGGAGAACCTCCAGGCGTCGGTCCGCGCAGGCCGAAGGCGGCGAGGCCACCGAGCACGGTGGCCGTCACCGCGACGCTGAGCCCCAGCCCCAGCGACCTGACCCCGGCCATCAGCACCTCAGGCTCCGCCAGGGACAGCGCGGCGTCGGCCGTCCAGGAGCTGGGCAGCACATCCGGTGCCCGCCACGCCCCCGCCGCCGACCACAGCAGCACCGGCACCAGCGGCAGCATGATCCAGATCAGCAGGGCCAGCCCAAGCAGCAGCGGCAGGACAGTGCGGACTCGCCATCGCGGACGACGGCGGCGGCTCACCTCAGATCGACTCAGGCTCACGAGCGGTCTCCGGACCGTCGGACCAGAAGCAGTCCCACTGCGATGGCGAGCACCGCGATCACCACCGAGGTCAGCGCGGTGGCCATGGCCTCCGGACGGGCACTGAGCTGCGTAGAGCCGAAGAGCCGCACCGCCCGCACCGAGAGCGGCTCGGGGGCCAGGGGGCCCAACAGCCAGGGGGACTCGTAAGAGCCGAGGGTATAGACGAACACCACCAGCCCCGAGACCACCAGCGGCAGGCGCGCCAGAGGCAGGATGACGTGGCAGAAACGCTGCCACGCGGAGGCGCCCAGGGTCGAGGCGGTCTCGCTCAGCGCCATGGCCGAGCGCGATATGCTTCCCAGGATCACCAGCGCCACGAACGCCGATTCTTTCCAGGCGAACTCCAGGATCACGGCCGTCCACCACTGCGTGGCCACCAGCTGCGGGAACCCCTCAGGCATCCCGAACAGTCGTGCCAGGAACCCTGCATCTGCGAGCAGCAGACCGATGGCGCCGGAGGCGACCAGGTGAGGGATCGGGATGGTGGCGGCACTCACCGCCGCGACCAGCCGCCCACCCCGCCCGGCGGTGAGGGCGTAGACGGCGATGAGCAGGCCGAGGCCGGCCGAGAGGACGGTGGACAGGGTCGCGATGTAGACCGAGACACCGGCGGATTCGAGCAGCGAGGTTGAGTCGGCCCACGCGTTCAGGCTGAGCTGCGGCTCGCCGAACACCGGCATCAGCCCCAGGCTCTGCAGCCCCACCATGATCAGTGCGGCACCGAGCACCAGGAGCACCAGGATCACGGCGGGGGCTGCGGTCAACACGGCCCGCCGCGTGGAGCTGCTGTTCGCTGCGGGACTGCTCAACCGCGTCCCACCGATTCACGCCAGGCCTCATCCAGAGCGGGGACCCAGTCGAAGTCCAGCTCCGAATGCGCGTTCTCTGAGAGCTCCTCATAGGAGGGCACCACGGGGGAGCTCGGCAGCTCCTCGAACTGGGTCTGGTCTGCGGAGTCCAGCCTGGTGAGATCCAGCACGGTGAACTGGCCCCACACGTCAGGATTGGCTTTGAGCGCCTGCTGCTCGGGGGACAGCGCAAGGTTCGCGACCGCCATGGCGCCGGCGGTGTCCGCGGCGTTGACCGGGATGGCCAGGAAGCTGGCGTTGCCCACCGTGCCCTCCTCCAGCGGCAGCACCCGCGTGGACTCCGGCAGCGCACCGGAGTCGAGGAGCTCGGTGAGCCGCGCCGGACCATAGGTCATCCCGTAGTCCACCTCGCCGTCGGTGAAGAGCTCGTTGAGCGCCTGTTCATCGCGCGGGTATGTGGAGCCCTCCCGCCAGAGCGAAGGCGCCAGCTCCTCCAGGGTCTGGATCGCCGCAGGAGCGAACTCCTCGAAATTCTCCTCGCTGTATTGAAGCGGGATCTCCTCGGCACCACCGGCCTGAGAGATCATCACCTCGCGCAGGAACACGCTTCCGGTGAAGTCGGGAGGTCCGGGGTAGGTGAACCTTCCCGGGTTCTCCCCGGCCCAGTCCAGCAGCTCCGGCAGCGTGGAAGGCGGCTCCTCGACGGTCTCCGAGTTGTAGAAATAGGTGAACTGGGCCTTGTGCCACGGGGACTCGCAGCCGTCGACCGGGGTGCCGAAATCATCGGTCAGCAGCGGATCCTGCGGGTGGGTGAGAGCCATGTTCGGCAGCATCTCGGTCCATCCGCAGCGCCAGGCCTCAGCCTGTTGGCCGGTGCTGAACGTGGGTCCGTTGACCCACACCAGGTCGACGGACCCGTCTTCACGGCCGGCCTGGCGCTCATCGAGCACCCGGTTCAGCGCGTCCGCGGTGTCAGTCACGGGCACCCGACGCAGGGTCACGCCCAGCTCCTCAGCGGCCGGGGCCAGGTGCTCATCCACGTAGGCATTGCCCTGCTCATCTCCGCCGTACATCCACAGATCCACCGTCTGACCCTCGGCAGCCTCCAGGACGGCGTCGAAGTCCTCAAACTCCTGGGTCTCGGCAGAGGAGCCGGAGGATCCGGAGGCGCAGGAGGTGAGCAGCAGCGTGGCGACCCCGGCTCCAGCAAGCGGCCCCAGCCGCCTCAGCCTGGGCGTGCGCGAGGTGTGGCGGATCATGTCATCGGTTCCTTCGGTTGTGGTGTGCGGACTGACGTAGGGTCAAGGCGTGAATGACCCACAGCAGGCGAGCCACGGGCCGACGGTTCCTGAGGCCGGTGAGCCGGCGCGAGGGGAGACGAGTGCGCGTCGGACCGCCCTGGCGAAGGCCCTGCTGCTGGTGGTGGCGCTGATCGTCTTCACGATCGCCGCCCTGGTCTTGCCGATCCCGTCGGTGGATCAGATGCGAGACCTGGTGGCCGAAGCAGGCTGGTGGGGTCCGATCGGCTTCGGCGCCGCGTACGCGGCGCTGACCCTTGCCCCGGTGCCGAAGAACATCCTCTCCGTCGGGGCCGGGGTGCTCGTCGGCTTCGGCCCAGGACTGCTGATCGTCTACGCCGCCGCCATGGTGGGGGCCTCCGCCGCGTTCTGGCTCGGCCGCGCGCTGGGCCGGGAGGCGGTGGAGCGGTTCACCGGCACCCGGGTCGCCAGGGTCGAAGATGCGCTGGTCCGGCATGGCTTCGCCGCCGTCGTTGGGGTGCGCCTGGTCCCGGTGTTGCCCTTCACCGCGATCAACTACTCGGCCGGGCTGACAGCTCTGGGCTGGTGGCCTTATTTCCTGGGCACGCTGCTGGGCATCATCCCGGGCACGGCCAGTTTCCTCGCGCTGGGCGCCTTCGGGTTCCAGCCGGGGGCGCAGATGGAGCTGGCCTTCGCGGTGCTGGGGCTGCTGACCTTGGCTGGGATCGCCTACGCCGTTCGACTTCGCGGAAGGAACGGACAAGCCGATGTTTGACACCCGTCTGCGTGCTGCGCTCGGACCGGCGCTTGATACCGGGGCACGCTGGCTGGATAAGCCCTGGGTCACGCCGAACCGACTCACGGCGCTGAATCTCGCCACCGGGCTGGCCAGCGCGGGCCTGGCCGCCACCCAGCACTGGGTTCCGGCGCTGCTCATGTGGCTGCTCTGTCGGCTGGCCGACGGTCTGGACGGGCCGCTGGCCCGGCGTCGTGCTCAGGACTCATCGCCGGGCTCCTCGACGGGCTCGGCGCAGGGCGGGTTCTTCGACATCTGCGCGGATTTCGTCGTCTACGGGGCCACAGTGATCGGTGTGGCGATCGGGGCGAGCGCGGCGTTCGACGTATCGCTGCTGCCGTTCATGCTGGTGCTCTTCGCGTATTACATCAACGGGGCCGCGTTCCTCGCGTTCTCCTCCATCGCGGAGAAGGAGGGAAGAACCCTCGACGACGGACGCTCGCTCTCCTTCCTCGGCGGACTGGCCGAGGGCGGTGAGACCGTTCTGGTGCACAGCCTGTGGCTGATCCTGCCCATGTTCGCGGGCCCCATCGCGCTGGTCTGGGGGCTGCTGGTGTGTCTCAGCGCCGCGCAGCGCATCGTCGCGGGGTATCACGCGCTGCGCTGAGCCGGGTGGGACCGGTGTCGGAACCTGGTGATCGCCGCGAGGGCCGCGGTGGCCGTCTTGACGGCCGGTGAGCTCAGTCCGCTGCTGGCATGGGCGATCGCCGCGTTCCACAGCGCATCGCTGAAGGTGGGATAGGCGTGGGTGACCCCGGCCAGCGCACGGGTGGTCAGCTTCTGCTCGACGGCGAGGCTCAGCTCGCCCAGCGATTCACCGGCACGGGGCCCGACGATCGTGCCGCCCAGGATGCGGCCCCGCTTGCCGACGACCAGGCGCACGAAACCTTCGGTGGATCCCTGGGCGATCGCTCGGTCGGTGGTCTCCAGGGAGACGGTTGAGGTGGTCAGGCCCGGGCCGGAGGCGTTGGTGATGCCCACGGCGGCGACCTCCGGGGAGGTGAAGGTGATGCGCGGAACCGTGGGGCTGACCGCGCGCCGGAGCCCCAGGACGGCGTTCGAGGCGGCGGTGCTGGCGTGGACCCCGGCGAGGTGGGTGAACTTTGGATGCTGGGTGACGTCCCCGGCGGCCCAGACCGCGGGGTTCGAGGTGCGCATCGCATCATCCACGAGGAGCTGTCCCGCGTCGTCGCAGTCCACTCCGATCCGCTCCAGCCCCAGCCCGGCGGTGCGCGCTCTCCGGCCGGTGGCGACCAGGACGACGTCCGCCTCGAGCTCGCGTCCGGCCTTGGTGGTGATCACGGTGCTGCCTGAGCTTCTGCCACCGGGGCCGCTGTGGACCTGCTGGGGCTCGTCGTCGAGGATGACGGTGGCGCCGTCACGCTCGAGGCTCGCGCGGACCAGAGCGGAGGCCTCGGGGTCCTCCTTGGGCAGCAGCCCGGACCGGGCCAGGATGCTCACCTGGGAGCCGAGACGCGCGAAGGCCTGTCCGAGCTCACAGGCGATCGGGCCGCCACCGATGACCACCAGTCTGCGCGGCAGCTCGGGGAGGTCCCAGATCGTCTCCGAGGTGACGAATCCGGCGTCCTCCAGGCCGGGGATCGAAGCGACGGCGGGGGAGCTGCCTGTGACGATCAGCGCCTGACGGAACCGGAGCTTCTGGCCGTCGACCTCGGCCTCGCCCGGGGCGGTGAAGCGGGCGGTGCCCTTGAGGACCCTCACCCCGGCGCGTTCAAGCGCCTCGGGGGAGTCCTCGGGTTCAATCGTCTCGATGGCGGCGCGGATCCGGGCCTGGACCTGGCTGAAGTCTGGTTCTGCGCCCGAAGCGTCCCGGGCTGCTGCGGCCTGCGCGGCCGCGGAGAGCAGGGTTTTGGACGGGATGCAGCCGGTCCACAGGCAGTCTCCGCCGGTGCGGTTCTCCTCGACCAGGAGGGTGCGGGCGCCCAGGCGGGCGGCGGTCTTGGCGCCCACGATTCCCGCGGTGCCGCCGCCTATGACCAGCAGGTCGATCGGGTGGTCCATGGGAGGAGGTCCTTCGCGCTGGTCGGATGAAACTCGGTAAGGCTACGTGGAGGAAACTGGTCGGTCTGTAAACCAGGACACTTTCATCGGTGACCGAACTGAGTAGGGTCAGAGCCAGCACGCGCAGCACCATGGGCATCATAGGCATGAAGGGGTAGAAGCATCGAGAAGTACACGGCCTTCGCGCCCCTCTATGACGTACTCTCCGGGGAGTACCCCGTCTACGGGGCCGGACGGCGTCGCCTGATCGAGATGCTGGAGCTCGGTCAAGGAGAGCAGGTCCTCGACATCGGCTGCGGGACCGGGATGAACTTCCCCCTGCTCCAGGAGCGGGTGGGGCCCACCGGCTTCGTCATCGGGGTTGATCGCAGCGCCTCCATGCTCGCCCAAGCCCGGCGAAGAGCGTCGCGCGAAAAGTGGGACAACGTCATCCTCATCCAGGCCGACGCCACCACGATGCAGCCCGCTGGCATCGCCGCCGAGGTCACGCGGGCCGGAGGACGGGCCCGCTCAGACGTGGCGATGGCCACCTACGCGCTGTCCTTGATGCAGCCCTGGGAGTGCGCCTGGGAGACCATGCGGGAGCTGACCACGGCGTCGGCGCGGCTAGGTGTGCTGGACATGCAGCGTCCCACCGGACTCTCTGCGGTGTTCACCCCTCTGGCGAAGGCCGCCTGCCGGCTGGGCGGGGCCGACATCGAGGCGCATCCCTGGACGGCGGTGGAGCGCGACTGCACCGAGATCCGGGCCGACTCGGTCCGCGGCGGACACCTGCAGATACGCGTCGGAACCACCTAGAAACCACAGAGGAATCCCACAGCCGGTGACACATACCTGTTCCGGCCCCAAGAAAGAGGAGTCACCACCATGACAGAGCACGAGCAGACATCGGATCTTGAGTGGGATTTCACGGGACTGAAGGCCGTGTTCTTAAACTGCACCCTCAAGCGCAGCCCCGAGCTCAGTCACACCTCCGGGCTGGTCGACCTCAGCGCGAGGGTGATGCGCAACCAGGGGGTCGAGGTCGAAATCATGCGGCCCATCGATCATCCGATTGCCACCGGGGTTTACCCGGACATGACCGAACACGGGTGGGAACAAGACGCCTGGCCAGAGATCTTCGAGCACGTGAAGGCAGCCGACATCATCGTCGTCGCCGGACCGATCTGGCTCGGAGACAACAGCTCGGTGACCAAGCAGATCATTGAACGCCTTTACGCGATGTCTGGGGTGACGAAGGCTGATGGCCAGTACATCTACTACGGCAAGGTCGGCGGGGCTCTGATCACCGGCAACGAGGACGGGGTGAAGCACTGCGCCATGAACATCCTCTACAGCCTCCAGCACATCGGGGTGACCATCCCACCCGGCGCTGATGCGGGATGGATCGGTCCGGTCGGTCCGGGACCGAGCTATCTCGATGAAGGCTCGGGTGGACCTGAGAGTGACTTCACCAACCGCAACACCACGTTCATGGCGTGGAACCTGATGCATATGGCGAAGCTGCTGCGACAGGCGGGAGGCATCCCTGCTTGGGGCAACGTGCCGGAGCAGTGGGAGGCGGGAGAGGATCTTGGTCTCGATCCCAACCCCGAGTACCGATGAGATGTTGGGCAGCACGGTCACTGTGTGGGGAAGTGGTCTCAGGATCTCCGCAACGCCAGTGAGGGCGCCGGGAGAACCTGGAGCGGTTCAGATCCCGTTTTCCCTTGCACGGGACTGCACTCTGGTACTGGCATGGCAAACCTGATGGATGTGGTGGTCACGATGAATATGGCTAGCTGTACTTCCCCGTGAGGTTCTGAACGAGGGATGAGGGAACACCGCGGCGCGAGAGTCTGCTTAGCGGCGTCGCAGATAGGTCAGCCTGGTTGCCGAGTGCCAGGGGGCTCGGCAACCAGGCGTTCGCGTATCGACGCCGCGATGCATTGCCTTGTCGATCGAGAGGTTTCGCGCGAGATCTCCTCGTCATAGAGGCCAGGCAGGCGGCTGAGGACGCGCTCGAGCGCACATCCCGGGCTTCGTCGGGCACGGATCTAATAACCCCGTGGTGTGAGCTCTTGTCGTTGACGGTCGAGTCGAGACCTGCATGCCGTCATTGCTGGCGGGGAGCCGGTCACATCAAACTGGCCCCGCTATTGCTCCTGAGTCGACGCACTGAGAGGCGCAGCGGGCGGGCCTTAGAACGGGCGAGGCAACAGACGCTGGCAGGCTTCTTCGCAATCGCGGCATGCCTGGATCGCCAACGAGCAGTGTTCGTACTGGTCGGCGTGGTGCGCAGCTTCCATCGCGAAGGTCGCGACAAAGTCGCGGCAGAGCATCAAGATCGTCCTTAAGAGGTTGCCGTCGGTCTCTGTGAGCCGAGACAGGAACCGGGCCGTGGTGGTACACATGTCCGCGGCATCCTGAGCAAGACGGATGGTGGAACGTAACTCAGCCACTGCATCTTCGGCCAGGCAGGAATCGGCGCAGGAGGTGCACGCCAGGGCCGCGTCTGTGCAGGCTTGAATGCACTCGGCCAGCACGTCCGGGATCGATGGGTCCACAGGATGAGCTGAGATCATTGCCGCGGCGGTGTTCATGTCGTCCTCATCTTCTCTAGCCCTCACAGCTGCTGGGCCAACGGTATCGAAGTCATTTATGGCTGGAAGCCAGGGCCGACGCATGGCCCACAAAGGAACAGCCTTCGACCCCCTGCCCAGGGGTTAGGCGGCGATTTCCCGCAACGCCTCCTCGGTGGTGAGGACGTCTAAGGCGATGTAGCGCAAGTTCGTCATGGCGGCTGCGTAGCCGTCTCCGAGCTCGGACTGGACTGAGGCCTCCGTTCCCGGTCGTGGCGTGGCGGCCTGGATGTGGCGGCGGGGCCCCGATCCGGGGAAGCCCGCCGCCACGACCGGACGGGTCGCCTATGCGGCGATCATCCCGTGCGGGTCGATCACGTACTTCCGGGCCGCTCCTTGGTCGAACTCCTGGTAACTCCGGGGTGCGTCGTCCAGGCTGATGGTGGTGGCGTTGACGGCCTGGGAGATGTTCGCCTTGTCCGCCAGGATCAGGTTCATCAGCTGGCGGTTGTACCGTTTCACCGGGCACTGACCCGTGGCGAACGACAGGGACTTCGCCCAGCCGGTACCCAGTTGAACGCCGATCTGGCCGACCTGGGCGTTCTCGTCGACGCCGCCCGGATCGGCGGTCACGTAGAGGCCCGGGATGCCCAGGGAGCCGCCCACCTGGGTCACCGACATGATGTCATTGAGCACTGTGGCCGGTGCCTCGTCGGCGTCGGCGCCGTGCCCGCGGGCCTCGAAGCCGACCGCGTCCACCGCGGCATCGACCACGGGGACCCCGAGGATCTGGTCGATCCTCTCCGGCAGCGAACCGTCCTGGGTCAGGTCGACGGTCTCGCAGCCGAAGCTGGCAGCTTGTTCCAACCGGTCCGCGTTCATGTCCCCCACGATGACCGCCGAGGCACCCAGCAGCTGCGCGGAGAACGCGGCGGCCAGGCCCACGGGACCTGCGCCCGCAACGTAGACCGTGGAGCCGGTCGTGACGCCGGCGGTGTACGCGCCGTGGTAGCCGGTGGGAAAGATGTCAGAGAGCATGGTCAGGTCGAGGATCTTCTCCAGCGCCTGGTCCCGGTCCGGGAATTTCAGCAGGTTAAAGTCCGCGTAGGGGACCATCACGTACTCCGCCTGGCCGCCGATCCAGCCGCCCATGTCCACGTAGCCGTAGGCTGCGCCGGGGCGTGCCGGGTTCACGTTGAGGCACACGCCGGTCTTGCCCTCGTTGCACATGCGGCAGCGGCCGCAGGCGATGTTGAACGGCACCGAGCAGATGTCGCCCTCCTTGACGAAGAGCACGTCGTCCCCGGTCTCGACGACCTCGCCTGTGATCTCGTGGCCGAGTGACTGGCCGGCCGGCGCAGTGGTGCGCCCTCGCACCATGTGCTGGTCACTTCCGCAGATGTTCGACGCCACCAGCTTGAGGATGGCCGCGTGCGGGGCCTTCTGCTGGATGCCCATCTTGCTGGCGACCTCTGACGGAAGTTCCAGCTTGGGGTAGTCGATCGTCTCGACCGCGACCTCCCCTGGTGCCTTGTAGACGACGACGCGATTTCCAGTCATTGTATTTCCCTTCGGTTGTCAATCTCTAATCAGCATAGAAAGCGGTAATGGTCCCGTTCGTGCCATGATTTCCTGCAGTGGGAACAGAGAATCCTCGATGTTTTTGGTTCCCTTGTCATGTTCATCTGTGAGCGGTCGACCTCGCCGTCGAAGAGGGTCTGCACGGTGTGGGGCCCGAAGGTCCGTTCCGGGTTGAGCGAGGCGCCAGTCAGCGGGGCAAAGACCAAGATCGCACTGGCCACGGCCAGGCCGATGACCAGGCTGGCCCAGCCCATGGGCGCACGCTAGCCCACGGCGACGGCCATGACCGCGAGCATGAGTACGAAGGTGCTCAGCGCTTCCGTCACGATGCCCTGGCCGTACGAGACGCCGGTGCTCAGGGCGGCCACTCCGCCGCCCCGACCCACGGCCCGCATCCCGAAAAAGGCCACCAGAAGGAAGCTGCCGACGGTGGCACCGAGGAATTGGGCCAGGACATACGGAGCCACCCCGACCCACGGGAAGCACCGGGTGACCGCCCGCGCGAAGGTCACGGCCGGATTGATGTGCGCACCCGAGACGCCCAGGAATGCGGAGATGGCGACGGCGACTGTGAATCCCAGTGCGATGAACCTGATGCCCGCATAGGTCAGGGCGCCTTAGGCGGTCAGGGCAGCCAGGACGGCACCCGGCACCCAAGGTCACCAGCACCGCCGTGCCGATCGTTTCGGCGGCCAGCCGCCGTACCAGGTGCGTAGTCATTTTCCCCACTTAATGAGCGAATGAGAAAATAGTAAATAGAAGCAAGCGACGCTCAATTGTCGCGAGCCTAGGCCGCGTTTTCCTACGGAGTCAAGGGTTGCCGGACCCCTCGGAAACACCCCCAGGCAGAGCCTGGATAGCAGGGCGAGGGTCAGGGCCATCGGATACTGACGTGGTAAGCCTCTCCAGGGGCGTGCTACATAGCCAGCTGACCTTCACCGGGCTTTAAATCGGGAGGGGTTATGCGTGCACTGTGAACCCGGCGCTTGTATGGAGTGGTTTTGGGGTGGGGGAGTGCCCGCCGATCGGCTTGCGGGTATCGACACGCAGGGGCGGAGCAGTGATGAGCCAGCAGTGCGGGAGGCCCAGGATCGGCTGGGGCGTGCATGTACACGATGAGCCACCCGGAGACCGGTCGGCTCGTTCCCGCCTGCGCTCAGTATTCCGTACTTGACTCGGCTGAGAACAAAACACTGCTCAAACTGCTGCCACTGCGGGTCAAAAACAACTAGGGCTTGTCTCTTATTTGCGTAGCCAGGCGATGACGGCGCAGAGCACTGCAGTAGCCCGATAGGTGATGGCCAGCTTCTCGTACCCCGTTGGACAGGTAGCTAGATAACCCGGTGCTTGCGCCCCTTGAGACGTCTCGCCAGGCCGCTACTGTGCTGAGCGGCGCCCAGCTCGCACTGCGAATGCGTCGATGGCCGCGAGGATCTCGTCGCTGCGCCAGAACATCCCGCGCTGGTGCTCATGCTGCTGCTTCGCGATCCCCGCAGCGACGATCGCCTTCAGCGGCGGATGCACGTTGGGTCGTGCGATGCCGAGTTCCTCGGCCGCCACGGCGGTATTGAGCACCGGTCGTCGCGCGAGCAGATCCAGGATCTTCCAGGCGTTGGAGTCAGTGCGAGCCTTCAGCCGGTGATTCCAGCTCTGACGGATCTCATCAATGTCAGCGACCAGCTGGCGAGCATTGTGCACAGCGCGCAGCGAGGCCGCGGCGAAGGCTTCGATGATCGGGTCCACGTCGCCTGCGCGATACGCGGTCAGTGCAGCGTGATATCCCTCAACGTCGGCGAGCAGCCCGGCAGATACCGGGACTGCCACGTTGCGGGTGACGCCGCGATGGCGCAGCATCGCCTGAGACAGCGCACGGCCGGTCCTGCCGTTGCCGTCGGTGAAGGGGTGGATCGTCTCGAACTGCGCATGACCCACGGCGACTGAGATCAGTGGGGCCACGCTGAGGTCGCTGACGAAGGCGACCAGGTCATCCATCAGTCCTGGGACATGGCTCTGGTGAGGAGCGACGAAGGAGGCTCCGACCGGGCTGTCTGCACGAGTGCCGATCCAGACCGGCTGATCTCGCCAGTGTCCCGGCGTGTGCCGCGGCTGGCCGGCCAGCAGCACCGAGTGCAGGATCCTGATCGAACCTGCGGAGAGATCTCGCGCGACATCCAACGCAGCATTCATGGCGCCGGTGTTCGCGGCGATGCTCTCGGCGTTGCGGTTGCCCTTGGCCCCGACCTCCACACTGAAGATGGCCCGGGCCGAGGCGGTGAGATTCTCGATCTGTGACGAGGACGCAGCTTCAGAGCGCAACAGTACCGGAGCGAACGCTGCCACGCGGGATCCCAGTTCAGAGTCGAAGCGGGTGAGCTCACGCTCGGCTTCGGCGGCAGCCTCACGGGCCGGGGTGCTGGGCTCCGGCGTGAGGCCCGCGATCTCGGGGGCCAGCGCTGATTGGTACCGAGTGCCGGCGAGATCCTGCTCCGCACGAGCGCCCCAGGCGGCGTGGGCGCTGGGCACCCACTGGCGGTCTTCGTATGACAGTGGAGGCCACTTGGTCGTCGAAGTCATAAGGGCCCTCCTGATCGTTATGAACTATGCCATTATCTCATAAGAGGTGCATCCCTCGTTATGACTTAGGACCCCATCTACTCGACGTTGATCAAGTCCCCACGCGCATGCGGGCCTGATCCAGAGGAACCGCGACTGTGCGAATAAGGTAACTCCCGCAGCTCGGTTTCTCCGGAGCTCGACGCTCCAGTTGTTCGACGTCGACGTCGGCGTCGACGTCGGCGTCGACGTCGGCGTCGACGTCGGCGATGGCGATGGCGATGGTGATGGTGATGGCGGTGGTGGTGGTGAGGATGAGCTCGATGCGGGGAAGGGGGGCAATGCCGCCGCTGACACTGTTCGCGTCTAAGAACGAGCCCCTCTGCGAGTCGCTGCCCTAACCAGCACCGCCGGCCTGAGCTGTGCGCACCGCTGAGGCCCAGGCTTCGGCCTCGACGAGCAGATACCGGGCATCGAGCTTGCCGAGCGGCCGCTGCTCACTCGGAAGCTCGAGCAGCGCAGAGATCTCATCGAACCGACTGCCGTTGGGCTCGGTGACATGGCCAGGGAGATAGTGGTTGTTCCATGCCCATGCCCAGGCCTAGGCAGTGGCGACGCTGAGGACCCTCTCCGCTTGAAGTCGGTGGGCCTCTTCGACGGTCATTGGCCACCACTCGACCCGCTCAAGGTTGGAGAGCAGCGACCCCTCATCGAGGTAAGTGATGCGGGGCCGCCGGGCCGTCGCCCTATTGGGCGGTCGACGGGGTGGGTGTGGTGAACCTATCGAGAAGGTGAGCCCAAGCGCGCGGACGACGTCGAAGAGCTTTCTCGCGCCAGTACCCTCGATGGTGCAGATATCGCACCGATCTCGTATCGACCCCACATCGACCCCACATCGACCCCACATCGACCCGAGATCGGTCTCATACCGATGCGACATCAGGGTGATAGCGGTATCGCACCGACGTGATAGCGGTGTCATACCGATGTGATGCCGGGGTGGTAGCGACGTGCAGTCAGGGTGAAGGCGATGTGCATTCACAGTGATAGCGACGTGCCGTCAGAGTGAATGCGGTGTGCATTCAGCGTGAAGGCGACTGGATAGTGAGGTTAGAGCAGTGTCACTTTGAAGAAGCGGCGCCAGGACGAGGGGTTCTCCTGGGTGTCAGAGGGTGTCCGTGAGGGACTCTCATGTGGAACACCTGGAGCGGGAGCAGGGGAGGGGGCGGGTTCACGGTCATAGTCGCGGCCGCGGCGCTGGATGGCCTCCAACCCGGCCAGCCCGAGCGACTGAGTGCTGATGATTCTGTCGTGTTCGCGGACCTCGGCCACCGCTGCAAGCATCTCGGCTTGGTGTACCTTCTCGGTCAGCTCGGCGATCCCTTTCTGCTCGGCACACGTCCCGGGTGTGTCAGGGACTGCTCCCGGCGTCTCAGAGGGTTTCGTCGGCAGGGGTATCGAAACCTGTTCCAGAGGTGCTGACCCCTCCCAGCGAGATCGTCGTCAGATGCCCCGGGAGGCACCATCTCGGTGTAACCCAGCCGCGCGAGACTCTGGCGCGGGGTCTCCCAAGAGCCGTTCTTCTCCCGGTGCGCCCCCATGTCTTCGAGAGATTCATCCTGATGCCGACGGTGCACCGTGGAGATGGACAGGTCGAAGGCCTTGAAGGTCTACTTCAGGGGAGCCGCATATCGTCATCGAGAGGTTCCTCCGGGATCTCAGAGGGTGCCTGGGGAGGGATGGTCGCCGAGTTTCAACGGCTCACCAGCCCAGACGCGTCCAGCGTTCAGTGATCCACCATCAACGCACGGTCATACGTCGACTGCAGATTCGTCCAAAATCGCTCCGACAGATCGAAGCGCTGCGCAAGCAGCGTGGCCACTTCTGGGGTGATGTCTTGGACGCCCTGCGTGATCGAGGTGAACTGCGCCGGGTTGAGGCCGAGCTCCTGTGCCACCTGCTCCGGTGCCAGCCCGAGCGGTTCGATGAATTCTTCAAGGAGAATCACCCCGGGATGGATGAGATGTGTCGAGGGCTCCACGACACCTTTCTTCGGGCTATTGGCCTCGTCGTAGGCCCGGGCCCGATCGAACTCAGCCCTATCAGGAAGTTTCATCTTCGCCAGGCGCAGCACGGGACCCGAGGTGGTGTGCCCCAGCTGCTCGTTCAGAGCCACTCTGACCTGCGCCCACAGGATGTCTCGATGCAGAAGCTTCAGAGCCACCAACCGAGGAAGCTCGGGCCCGTACTGAGCGCGTGCCAGGTCGCGTTCGGAAGGCACCTTCATCCCGGCTACCTTCCGCACATTGTCTGGGCTGTGTCGGTTCAGCTGCTTGTTCAGCGCGTGAGTGACCTGTGCAGACAGGATGTGCCGGCGCAGCTCGCTCATGGCCAGCCATCGCTCGGTCGGGTTCTCGGGACGCTCCATCTGAACAGTATGGCGTTGCAGGAGTGAAGCAGGGAAGACCCTAGCCCGTGCGTACAAGCACCGGTAAGCGACTCGTGCGTCGTCGCTTCAATGGGTAGGTGCCTCAAGGCGGCATTTATGATCGCGGGGGGCCCCTCCCAGAGTAAGGGGCAGGTCTGTTCTTGAGGTAGCTCGGAGACAGGAGGGACTGGTTGGGCACTCACCTCCAGGGGAAGCGGAAGAAGGATGACCACACCACCAGTTAGGTTCCTCGAGGCGCCGCCATTGGGAAACGAGTCCTTCGATCGATCGGACTGCCGCCGATGGGGCATCGCTCGGTAGCGGAATCGTAAGTCTTGCTCGGCAAAGCTCATCATAGGTCCAGGTCCGCGCATTCTGAGGATGTAGTGTCCAGTTATGACCGCCACCATTGGTAAGCCAAACATGACAGCCCTGCTCTCCGCAATCGACTCGCTTCCTCAGGAGTTCTTCACGGCCTACCGTGGTGGTTACCCGTATTCGATCGGATTAGCACTCGTAGACGCCGTCCACTCCATCCGGGCGTCCTATGATTCGGAACACCCTGGCAGGGGTGTGCTCAACCGGGTGATGCAGTTCAGGTCTGATCACCCGGATGCGGTTGACGACCTGCGGGTACTGGCCGCTCTGGACGAACATGCCATCCAGAAGGTCATGGGGGAGGGCAAGACCAGCCAACGGACCAAAAGTGGGGCAGTCCTAGACGCTGCGCGCGCATTGACGGCCCTGGATCCTCCGATCGTCCGTGCTGCGGATTTCACAGCCGGACGCCGCGAGGACGCGCGGAGGGCGTACACGGGGGTGCATGGACTCGGGAAAGTCACCTTCACCTACTTTGCCATGCATCTGGGTGTCCCGGGGGTGAAAGCAGATTCGCTACTGACTCGGTTCGTCGCTCGTCACGCCTACGGGGATGAGTCCTTAAAATCGGCCTCAAACCAAGTGGTCGCATTGGTGAACCAGGCCTACGAATCTCGTCCCCAAATCGCCGAGACCCTGACGCACTTCGAGCATGCGCTCTGGCGCGCGGAGAGCAAGGGAAACGCCAACTGACGAAGCCACTCCGTGTCAAGTGCTTCAGTAAGGGTCCGACAATCCTCACCGCTGAGTGGAGGGGGCAGTCTCGGGAAGCGCCCGTGCCGCTGGATCGAAGGTCGCGAGTACCCCCGGGGCGGGGTTCGCCGCTGGCCTTCTATTGCAGGCGCGTGTCCCAGGCGCTGCGGCCCTTTCGAGGGCAGTTGCAACTGGCGGCCGGCACAGGGCGCTGCATATGGACGGAGATCAGAGCCCGGCCAGCAACTTCGTTTTGGCCGCAGTGAACTCATCGTCGGAGAGGATTCCGTCTCTGTGTAGGTCAGCTAGCTCGCGGAGTCGCTCCGAAAGGGTCGGACTCGTGGCAGTCGCAGCAGAGTGCGTCTCGACCTGATGAGGTTCTGGCGGGGCTTGAGGTGCCGCCACTTCGATGATGTCGATGACCGAGTTCCCTGCGGTCTCTAGAACCAGGCCCACCTCGTTGTGCCCTTTGAGGCTCCTGTTCATCACGCCGTTGTGGACCTGATTTATCAGTGTGTAGATCTCTTTGTCAGTAACGATGGTCAAGAAGGACTTCCGCGCCTCGTTCTTGGCGAGGTGTGCGATCCCCGCAGCCGCGAGCCCAGGGGCACTGCTTTTCATGAAGGCCTTGCCGCCCTTCATCAGTCCGGACACCGCTGGGCCCAGTGAATTTTGAAAGCCGGAAGATTGCTCCTGCCCAGGCTGTGTGAACTTGATCGAACGCAGCTGTTCGTACGGCGTCTTCTTGGAGATCTTGGCGGGTTGCTGCGCATTGTCTGACGCCGTCGCGACACGGACGTAGCCGCCCTGGTAAATCTCGACTGTCGAGGTGCCGAAGACGCCACTTGTAACGAGCGGGCCAGCAGCCTCCGCGTCCGCCAGGAACTTGCGGCCCAGCTCTTCTCTCGCGGCTTGCCTGTCCGTGGAGGCCTTCTTGACCGCCGCTCCGAGCTTGGAGAAGGCGCTGTCCTTCTTCTTTCCAGAGTTGACTGTCGCCGGGTCCTGATCCGCGTTCCACCCTGTCGGTGTCTGATCCTCCATGGATAGATTCTGACACAGGCGGCAGGTCACGCGAGGTCCTCGGCGGCGACTCGCGAAGCTAGTGCCCTCGCGGTTCTGGCGCATTGCTATCGAAGCTATGTTCGATAGATACTGAGGCTCCCATGCGTATCGAACAGATCCAGAGTCTCGATGAGACCGACGTAGCTCGGGGCCTCTTGCGGGCTCCGGAGTCTGTGGCGGCGGGCTATCCGTCCCCGGCCCAGGATTACCAGACGGCTCCGATCAACCTCTCTGAGTACCTCATCCGAGATCTCAACAGCACTTTCCTCGTCCGGGTCTCGGGTGACTCAATGGAAGGTGCGGGGATCAGTGACGGCGATGAATTGATCGTGGATCGCTCACTGACCGCGGGAGACATGTCCGTGGTGATCGCTATTCTCGACGGTGAAATGACCGTGAAGCGGCTGAGGCTCATCAATGGGGGAGTGGTGCTCCAAGCGGAGAACCCTTCCTACCCTCCGATCGAGGTTCAGGAGCTGTCTGAACTCGATATCTGGGGAGTCGTCCTCAAGTGTATCCACAACGTGTAGCCGACCCGACTGCGCTTGAGGGCCGCGATTTCATCGGCCTCATCGATGTCAACAGCTTCTACGTCTCGGCCGAGCGAGTCTTTGACCCCAAACTCCGGGACCGGCCCGTAGTGGTGCTATCAAACAACGACGGTTGCTGCGTCGCGTTGAGCAGGGAAGCGAAGGCGCTGGGTATCCCGATGGGGGAGCCGTGGTTCAAACTCGCAGCCTCGGCCGAACGGCTGAACCTGGTGGCGAAGTCCTCGAACTACGAGCTCTACGGCCAAATGTCGGATCGCTTTATCTCGGTCCTGCAGGACTGCGCGCCGGAGGTGGCGCAGTATTCGATCGATGAGGCGTTCGTGAAAGTCCGCGGCACCATGTCTGAACTTCTGAGCTGGGCGAAGATGGTGAAGGACCGGCTCTGGAAACACCTGGGTCTACCGGTGTGCGTGGGGATCGGACGCACCAAGGTCTTGGCCAAGCTCAGCAACCGGGCGGCCAAGAAGCTCGACCATCTAGGTGGGGTGTGTGTCTGGGAATCCGTGCCCGAGCGGCATCGAGAGCAGCTCCTCTCCACCCTCCCGTCGATGAGGTGTGGGGGATCGCCGGCCGCATGGCCAAGCGGTTCAACGCAATGGGCATCGAGACGATCCAACAGTTCCGGGATGCTGACCCGGTGATGATCAGGGACCGGTTCAGCATCGTCATGATGCGCCTGGTCTTGGAACTGCGTGGGGTGCCGTGCCTGCCCTTCGAGGAAGCCACAGAGATCAAGGACCAACTGATCTTCTCCCGGTCCTTCTCTGAGCCGGTGACCACTCGGGCCACGATGGAGCAGGTGCTCGGGATCTATGCCCAGCGTGCCTCGGCACGGCTGCAGAAGCATCATCGTCAGGCCAAGGTCGTCACTGTGTGGGCGATGACCAGCCACTTCAACGCTGACGGTGCCCATGGACCGTCGGTGACGATCAAGCTGCCCAGTGCCACGGCGGACCCAGTGATCTTGACGCGAGCGGTGAAATCGATTCTGCCGAAGATCCACGAGGGGGTACGCTATGCCCGTGCTGGGGTGGTCGTGACAGATCTCCGAAAGACTGGGTTGGAACCGACCTTTGACTTGTTTGCCGATGCGCACGAGGATCGCGGGATCGGTCCGTTGATCGAGTCAATCCGTGCGAAGCTCGATCAACCGGCTATCGGCCTCGGTGCAGCGGGGTTAAAGACTGGTCCTGCGTGGGAGATGCGCCGCGAGATGCGGAGCCCTCGGTATACAACCCATTGGGACGAGCTGCCGGTCGTCCACGCGGTCTAGGGCTGCCCTCCTGGACCGCGCCAGAAGGTGGTCTCCCGAATGGTGGAATAGACCAAGTATCCGGTGGAACGGTAGGCATAGATAGATGGGTAGATAGGTGGACGGGGAGATTGATAGGTAGCCAGATATCTACCCACCTATGGAGGGGCAACGTTGCCTGCAGGCAGTCTCTACGGGTTGAAGTCCCACCTTGCACCACCGGTCCCAGAGGCACGGCATAGGCTCAGGCCTCAGCGTCGACGAGCAGGTACCGCATGTCGAGGTTGCCAGGCGGCCGTTGGGCACGAGAAAGCTTCAACAGAGCAGAGATCCCACCTAGCCTGCTGCCATAGGGCTCAGCGACGTCGTGATGGTTTCGACCCAGGCTGTGCCAATGCTCATGACCCGGTCCGCCATCGAGATCAGCCACGCCTCCCCCCGAGACCAGCGTCTACCCACCGTGGTCCTGAAGAAGGCGGTGTTAGTCCTTCAGGAAGCGGATGTCATTGTCTCGTAGGGACGTCTTCAGTCCACCCTGTTGTCATGGAGCGGGTCGAAACGCGGAGTACTGGTTGCGCGTGACCTCACTCATCAAACTGAGCTTATCCAGGAACCTCTGTCCTAGTTCATAGACGTCTGCCGTCTCAGCGCGGATCACGTCGCTGACCGCGTCAGGCAGGATCGTGGCGAGCTCGTAGACCCGGGCGCAGAGGAGTCCTGCATCAAGGCCCGTCTCTGCGGCGAAGCGCTGCCAGTGGCGCGGTTCGATTTTGCCGAGCTGGGACTCTCGGCCGATCTTCATCGCCGCGGAATTCAGACCCGTCTGTGTCGATGCGTCGTATGGATAGCCCGAGGCGACGTCGTAGAGCGGCGTCAGGGCCACCCGGTCGGGGGCGAGCATGACGCCGTAGTTCTTCGCGTGAGCATCCGGGGCGCCCAGCAGGTAGTTGGCGATGAGTCCATCGATGAACGGCTTGATGTTCGCCGGCCCGCGTCGACCTGAGGTCTCACGCAGCAGTTCCACGATGTCTACCGCACGGGGTCCCCCGCTGGACTCGTATTTGGCTCGGGGGTAGACCGAGAGCGCCTGGCACATGTCCTCCTGGTGGATGCGTACCAGTCGCCCATCTTGACCTCGCCGGCGGTCGAAACGGGTCACGATCAGCGCAAACTGATCCTCGAACCGTCGGAACCGGGTCTTGGCCGCGGAGAGACCCATCCTGCGCAACGCGCCCATCGAGATGTGCTCGTTCAAGGCCTGGTCGTGGAGCTCGGAGATTCCTGGCTTGATGATGTGGGTCGTGGGTTCGGCTCCGGTGACGCTGAAGAACCGGCCGTCGATCTCACGCACCGCGAACTTCGACTGAGCGCCGCCTAGGGACCAGTGCTCCTGGGTGGCGACCCAGCTGGTGGCTGCATCAGCCCTGAGCTCGCGGAGACGACTCGCGATGTCGCGCTCTGAGAGTGGATGTAGCTCACCAGAGCCGGAGAGCACCGCATCACGACGATCGGGGTGGACGAACTGGACCGCGCCAGCGCAGTCCTCGCCGATGTGCCGCAACAGAGAGAACGGGTTGGAGCCAGAAACGCCGTACTTGGCGCCCATTGCCTCCCTGACGTCAGCCCGATCCGGGAGCAGGCCCTCCAGGAACGGACGCACCGTCCGGTTGCCGTGGGTGAGCACTGCAGTGGGCATGGACAGCGACACCGGTGTCGGCAGGTCCTCGGCGAGGTACTGCAGCTGGAAGGAACCTCCGCGGGTCTCATGAAGGTCAGCGACGTGTTCGTTGTAGAGCAGGACGTTGAGAACCTTGGTCACGAGGGCTGCTCCATGTCATCTGGGCCGTCCATGAGGCGCAGCGCATCGAGAGCTTCCTGGCTCGGCTGTCGTGTCGGAGCCTCCTCAGGAGAGAAGATCCCGAAGCTTAGATCCAAGGCCCGCAACGTGTCGAAGAGCTTGGTTGCATCCGGGGACTTGGCCTCCCCGTTCTCCACCGAGATCAACCAGCGCCGCGAGACGTTGGCCTTCTGGCTCAAAGCCACCTGGGTCAGTCCTTCGGATCTGCGGGCATCGCGGATCGCGAGTCCGAGTTCGCGAACGTTGTTCAGCTTCCTCATAAATGTCACCGTACTTGCACATTCATGAAAGTGCAAGATGCGTAACATTAAAGCGAGCGGCCGGGGCAGAAGCACGCCAGCACGAATGAGGGCTCGGGAAACTGATCCAGAGGAACAGTGGCCATCGAGGCCGCCACGGTAGCGCTCGTCAGGCGTGCTCTCTAGAGGGTGAGGCTTGCATCCTCGATGCTGTGGCAGGGGCCACTGTAAGGCTCAGTACGAGCCCTTAGGTAAGACAGACATCCGAATTGCAGGAAGCTCAAGGGTGTCGTGAGAGGAGTGTCATGGAGGAGTATCACGCGTGGAGTCGTCGGCATTCGAGCGCAAGGTGCTCTTCGGCACTGTTCAAGACGACTAAGGGAGAAGCACTTCCTCGATCGCACCCGCGGTTGCTGCAGCCCGCACCCGGAGGGACGGGACGTATCTTGCGCGGTAGTCGTCCTCTCCGGTGGGGTCGGAGTCGTCCCACTCATAGACCGTGACCCGCAGGGTGTTGGTCAACCGCCCAATGAGAAGCGCGAGCGGGAATGGGCATCGCAGCAGGAGGTGCACTTCTGCGTTGGAGTTCTCGTAAGAAAGTTCACGGATGCGGGCGGCCACATCAGCAGCGATCAAACCCCCGTCCGAAGGGTTGAGAACCGCACCGCGCGAGCTCGTGAGATGGCGCCAGGCGACAAGAAGTGAACGGTTGTCTTCGATATAGCGGGTGAAGGCGGTATCGCTCCGCTGGGGTAGAAGGTCCACATATATGGCGACAGAGGGACGGCCGGCACTTGAAGCAGACGGGTTAACCCCCTCGTTTTCCATCTGCACATGAGGTTGTGCAATAAACCGTGCTTCGCCATCGCTCGCCCAAATGTCTCCCCGTTGGTCCAGTATGACCATGTGTCCAACTCGGGATGACGGGAGCGCCGCCGCGACGGCGAAAGCCACAGACAAATGTGCTCCCCCACTGACTCGAACGCAGTCTGCGCCTGAGCGGGTCACGGCATCTGGAAGTAGTCCCACGATGTCCTTGAGGTCTCTGAGCCCATCGCCGCTGGGGAGCCTATCGTGGTCGGAAGGTCGGAGACGGATGTCGAGTTCATCACCGGTCCGGTCATAGACCTGCGGCGTGTTCCTCGTCTGGAGGCTGAGGCGGAACGTCTGGTCGGAGTCCTGGACTCGCTCGCGCAGAGATGCAATCCGGTGCCATACCAAACCGCGGGTCAATGCCAGTAGGCCGTCTCGATGGGTCGGCTGCTGGTTGACCCCACTCAGCGTTCCAGGGCGGAGTTCTAGTAGCCGGTCGGGTGCGTCGTAGTCAGTTCCGGCGTTCGTTGTTCGGACCGAGTTTGCGATGCCAAGGGCGAAGACTTCGTGGTCTCGGTGTAGCTGCAGGAGATGCGGGGCTTCCAACATCTTGACGACTCTGCTGTTCGCCACGTCTGGCGTTGTTACGAGAACGCCGGCCGAGATTCCGGCAGCGATCGCTTGTTGGAGTCGAACCTCGGTGTCGCCCGGCGGCAGATCATCTCGGTCCCGCCACACTGGGATGCCAGCGGCTCGAAGGAGCCAGGCGAGCTCTGCGGTTATATCCGTGCCGTCCTCCTGGCGGTATGAAATGAAGACAGGGCCGGCTGGGTCGGGAGCGGAAGAACTGGTTGTCATGGCATCTCCTCATGCATGTCGGTTGCAAGCCGGGGCTACGTCAAGGTTTTCTTCGTCGAGAATTTGTCTGAAGGAATGACGGGGTCAGTTTCTCGGCGGCAACGGGTCGGATTCGGTCCCGTTCGATCAACCAGGTGGCCAGGATGACACCGCCAGACGAATCGAACCCGGCGATGATGGCGACGAACTCTTCAAACCCCAAGTCAACGTCGTTCAGATGGCGCATGTAGGAGCGACAGTCGACCTCGCTGGGAGAAGGCCCTCCAGTTGGATGGGTATGCCATTCGCCAACCCATTGGCTGCCGTCTTCTGCCCAGGCTGATCGCGCGAGATTTTGGGCATGGTCGAGGTCACGCAAAAAAGTGCGTTCGCCACGTTGCGCCTTGGGCCCGGGACCGCCGGCGTGTCGGATGAGCATCCCGTCCGTCGAGTCGACTCCTAGCAAGATCCCCCCGGTTTCGAGTCCATCTACGGACCGCGCCGCTTCGCGGACCATCGTGGTGAGTGCGACGTCGTCAATCACCACACGGCGAGCTCCTCTCGTGGCTTTCATCCTGGAGAGCAGGTTGGGCACGATGCGCGTGGCTCAGGCAGGCTAGACCAGCGAACATCTCCGACATGATTGAGATCGAACGGGGCCGCGAGGTCACCTGCTGGTCGGAGACCGAAGATGGCATGTTCGCCGGGAAGCTGTTGGGTGTGATCTCCGTGCAGCGATTCAAGCAGTGTCGCGACAGCTACCTTTGCGGCCAAAGTCCCGACGTAGTTGAGATCAGGCGGTACGGCAGTCATAGGTCGGTGCACTTGTCCGGTCCCGTAATCGAGTTCCTGGTCGGCCTCAGCGTCCATCACTCCTCGATCCGCGAGGTGTTGGCGGAGACAGAGCAGGCAGCCATAGCGCGGCGAGGGTCGCAGCCTGATGATTTCGCCGATTGCGCCGTTGTCGAGTACGCAGGCTAGTACCGCAGGCTTCCTAGCACGGCGTGCAAGATGGCTGGCGACTCGCCTCGGAGCGATGCCGTCCGCGGCACAGAGCACCAAATCAACCCGGTCGAGGATCGGGCGCATGTAGTGGGCATCGGCGACCGCATCGAGTCGGTGGGCAACTACACTCTGTTGAGGCCAGTGCGTGGCGAGGTGGTCCTTCAACGCCGATACCTTGAATCGCCCCACGCTTTCTTTCCCGAGGATGTGGCGGAGGATGTTATGCCATAAGAAGCGATCTGGATCAACGAGTTCCACATTGCCGACTCCGTACGCTGCGAGGGCCTGAACTGCCGCGCCGCCAATGCTTCCGCAGCCTACGACCATCACGCTATTGTTCGCGAGTTGTTCGATTGGCCATTTGCCGGACAGTTGGGTCAACCCCGTAGTTGCCGGTTCTACTGCGATGCGGAGTGGGTGAACTCCGCTACGTCGCACAGCCCATCCCGCGAACTCGCCCGCGCCTACATCTTGGAGCTCCGATGCAAGTTCTGAGTTGTAGGTGACCAGGATGCCCAGTTTGTTGCCCGGGTCGGAAACTTTAGGCACCATCTCCTTGAAGTCCTCGAACTCAATAGAGGCGTTGGGGCGCTTGGACATCACGGCGTGCAGGGCATGGGCATCGCTTGATGTCACTCGGATCCATTGGGCCGCACGGTGTGCGTCTCCTGCACGAAGCGCGGTGTATTCGCGAGAGACCGTGGTCCGGAAACGCATTCCTTCGGCGGTTTCTACGGTGTCGACGACGTACATGTCGTCTGCGGGCGCGTGGCGGAGCACCAGCGCCCCCTGCGAAAGCGCTGAGCCCTCAATTTTTGTGAACGCGTCTCCTGGCATCAGGATGTAAGGATCATCCGGGGACATTGGTGCCTTCCTTGCCGGCAAAATCCGATGTCACGGTCTTCTGCTGACCGGCTTCCTTGATCAGATGGTCGTGGGCTGGGTCGGAGACGAGGCCGTTGACTGACATTCGATCAATGACTTCCGCCTTCATCAAGGCGTACTCGATTCGCCATCCCGAGGCCTTTGCTAAAAGCTCGGTGAGGCTTGCTTCGGGCTGCCAACCGCCGTCGCTTTGGAGGAGACACAGTGATCCGCCTGGCGCGACATGCCATGCAGACTGCGTCTCTTCCCAGACCGACGGCTCCGGGTATATGGGATAGATGAGCGGCGGAACCATTGGATGCGCGGCCGAGTAGGCGATGAGAACTTTCAACTCACGGGGTCCGAGCAGCTCATCGAGACGTTCGGGCTGGGGTCGGTCAAACGGCCATCGTGGCAGCTCGCCGACCCATCCGCCGTGCGGAAGACCATCCTCTGAAGGGCTCTGGTACTCGAGGAGGGGTGCGAATGCCCGGACCTCTTTCTGGTCGCGCTTGAGTCGCAAGGGCTCGTGCTCAGTCCAAAGCGCGGGGCTACTTGACGTAGTCCCAGTGTCGGCGTTCGAAACCTCGACACGACTCATCCCTGTGGTGTGTCCTTCACCTGGCGGGGCGTTGAGAGGACGGCTGCAGGCGCCGAGCCACCGTTGGAGGAGGGCTTCGGGAAAACGTCACCAAACACTTCACCCCAGTGCTCGATTGCGGCAGTGGTGTCGTTGTTGGTCTGCGCGTTGAACGCCTTGACGGCGTTGTCGCGTGCGGACCTTAGGGAGTCGGTGAACGCACCGTAGTCGATGTCACGCTGAATCGGTCCGCAAAGGCCGGCAGGATCGGAGACTTCGGTCCCGCCCTCGATCTGGTAGCAAGCGCTGACGAAGAACTGCCGGATTGCAGCGGGCTGATTGAAATTTGTCGGTAGTAAGTCGAGTGCAAGGACCTCCATGACGAGAGATTTGATTTTGGTGTCTTGCTCAGCAGCCCACCACTTGAGCATCCGAACTGTACCGGAGAACTTACTCCACTCCGCGTGCCGATTCGCGCTCTCTGCGATCAGGAACTCGGGATCGCAGGCGATCCAGTCCTTTGATAGTGCTTCAGGGATGAGGAGTCTTCCGTCGCGCCTAAGCGCAGGCATAGCGTCTACTGTGAACGCATCAGGATTCTCAGGGTCATCCAGGAAACACTTGACGGCGTGGTTGCGCCACCGTGACAGGCGGACGGAATGATCGTAGGTGCCGTTCGTCGCGCCGAGCAGGCTGTTGACACGCTTGCGCGTGTAGTCAAGAGCGTCCGCGGCGGAGGTTCCGGGTGTTCCCCATTCGGGGTGTTCGTCCTGGTCGAAGACGACGATCACGTCGACATCGTGGATCGGGTCCTTGTGGGTGCCTCGCGCGAGCGATCCGGAGGGTATGACCTCTTTGACATCGCCCTCGGTGCTTAAAGCGTTCCTGAAAAGGTCCCGGCGAGCACGAGCTTCCCGGACGTGCTCGATGTCGGCGTTCACTACATCCTGAAAGGTCTTGAAGGCATCGGTCACGTTCACGAGCGCTCTCCTGACTGGTTCGTCTGTTTGTACACCGTAGCAACCGCCATGGACATCAATACTCGGACCGAGGCTATTGGTGCACGCGTGAGCGTTGGATACGCGTCGCCTTTTCAGAACTGCGGTCCGGTTCCGGGCAGGTTCGTGTTTGCTGCGGGGGACTGATGCAGGGATAGGTCAATATGCCACCAACGAGTTTGGTAGATCCTGGCGTCGTCCCTCACTCAGCGCTGAAGCTTCGTTCGTGAGGTACAAGTTCGCATCTGACAAACTTGGCTCATGACGGACTTAAAGCTCTTCAAAATCTCCGACGGCGCTGTCTCGGAGTTGCCTTCACGGGCAATCGTGCTGGAAAAACACCTCCAGCAATTGATGGAGAGCAACATGGAGGCGATGTTCGGTGTTCGACTAGTGGCCAGTGAGCACTCAACGGGGAAGATACACAGGGGCCGAATCGACTCGTTGGGTTTGGACGAGAACAACTCACCCGTCATCTTTGAGTACAAGCGCAGCACCAATGAGAACGTCATCAACCAGGGACTGTTCTACTTGGACTGGTTGGTCGATCACCGCGGAGACTTCGAAAAAATCGTCGCTCAGAGACTCGGGTCTGCTGCATCAACCCAGGTGGATTGGGAAGCGCCCCGATTAGTGTGTGTCGCCAACGACTTCACCCGCTACGACGAGTACGCAGTCCGGCAGATTGACCGCAACGTGGAACTGGTTCGCTACCGACACTTCAACTCCGACTTGATCAGCATCGAACTGGTAACCACCACGTCGGCAGAACCAACGGCCACAGCACGCAAGGCCGTGGCGACCGTTGCCAAGACCATTACGGGACGAGGAAGTAGTGTCTCGGACCTGCTTAGTCGGGCGTCCCCGGACATACAGCGGCTTTACGAAAAGTATGAGGCCTTTGCGTTGGGTCTCGGCGATGACGTCGTGAAGAACACGCGGAACAACTACTTCGCCTTCCGGCGGATCAAGAACTTCGCCTGTGTGGAGGTCCATCCCAGTAGCGGCAACTTGCTGATTTACCTGAAAGTCGATCCTCCCAGCGTGGAACTCACGGAAGGATTCACCCGAGACGTGAGAAACATCGGGCACTTCGGCACAGGCGAACTTGAGCTCCGAGTCACTCCAGAGACCCCGTGGGAGGCCGTAGAGTCTCTGACGTTGCGCTCCTATGAAAGCAGCTGAAAACTCCCGACACTATGGAATCGTTGCCGAAGGTCGATGGCGACGTCTTAGTTCTATTTCCCAAGTGCCAGGTGGTCGAGCGTCACGCTGTCCCGGTAAGTGGAAGACACCGGCGCGACGTTCTCGTCGACCGCGGGCTCTCGGAGCTGAAGCGCCGCACACCCACGTGCCCCAGTACCATCACAGTCGACAGCTGGATCTTCCGGGTCGTTGCTCCGGGCGCCGGTAGCCAGGTGGTCATGACGGAGCGGGCAGTGACTCGCCGCCGGTCGCTCGGGAGGAGAGGGTGTGGACTCACCTCCAGACCAGAGCCCGACCAGGGTCGACCTCAGCGTGTGAACCGCCCTGGGTTTGATGGAGACTCTGGTCTGTCCCGGGTTTGGTGGCGTCCGGGTTTCTTGGTTCTTATGCCGCGGTGATGATCCGATTGCGTTCATATTCTATCGGCGTGACTCACCCAAGCTGGCCGTGACGACGCTGGCGGTTGTGCCAGATCTCGAGGTACTCGAAAATCGCGTTGGCCAGTTCCACCCGCGTGTTCCAGATACTGGTATCCAGAAGTTCGACCTGCATTCTGGACCAGAACGCCTCGATCATGGAGTTGTCGTAGCAGTCACCGACCGAGCTCATCGACGGAAGCAGTCCAGCGGCCTTGGCCCTGGTCGTGAACGCCCAGGACCCAAATTGCACGCCTTTGTCCGAGTGAATGATGGTGCCCGGTGCAGGATTCGAGCCGAGCCGTGTATCGATAGCCATCCCCAGCGCGTTGGTGGCCAGTGCCGCCCTGGGTGAGGAATCGATCGACCAGCCCACGACTCGACGGGAGAACGTGTCTAGAACGACGCAGCAGAAGAGCTTCCCTTCCCGAGTGCGATGCTCCGTGAGATCGGTGACCCACAACCGGTTCGGCTCCTGCCGGGTGAAACCACGCTGGACCGGGTCTGCGGCTAGCTCGTCGGGCAACATCGGTCGCCACTTGGGCAGCCCAGTCAACCTCTGAATCCAGCTCGGCGCATCAGGAGCTCTACCTGCTGATAACCCACCGTGATGCCCCGCCCCATAGTGAGCTCGGCGTGGACCCGCCGCACCCCGTAGCGGCCGTGAGACGCGGCGTGGACCTCGGACATGACACCGGTGAGCAACTCTCGCCACATCCTTGTGGGCCCGACCGCAGCTGAATTCGGCGGAGATCTCCAGGTGCTTACAAGACACGAGACCATCACCCCGTGGGTCAAAATTCCTCAACAACGGCCAGTTCCGTCATCAACGACGAGTAGTTCCCCATGCTGGTGAATCCTGGGCAGAGGTTCGGATCATCGTAGTCAGCGGTGCCGCTGTCCACCGTGGTAGTGCTGCCCATGCCTGCCGGCGGGATGTTAAAGCTGTCCACCTTCACGAAGAGCGCGCAGACGCCCAGTGCGGAGACAGCGAGCTCTGAGTTCTCTGGGACTTCGACGATCAGGATGCGCGGGCCCACGAACTCGGGGTTCAGGACCCACTCGCGCACCAGGGCATCAGAGGTCACGGTGGGATCAGCGCAGTGCAATGCGACCGTCACGCCATTGGCGGGGTCGTGCTGATCCTCGGCCTTGATCCGGTTCTTCGTGAGCTTCAGGCCCAGCGAATCCGTCAGTGCGCGCGACTGCATGGCCCGCAGCGCAGGATCCTCACCGAAGACCACGATTGTGGCTCCACCGATGGAGCGGACCTTCTTGTCGAGGTCCACTGCTAGGTGGTCAGTGTCGTAATTGGGACCGTAGGCCCGGATCTCGTGGTCGTTCATCACGGTGTTGCTCCTGCTCTTCTCGTAAGTGATCGGCATGCGTGCCACATCGGCAGGCAACGCCTGGTAAGGGACGCTCTTCCTGTGACTTACGGTTATGACGCCGTCACAGTGACGACGGGCTCCACGAAACACAGTGCGGTTCGTTGAGGGCTCACTGACCTTGCCTGTCTCAGGTCACAACACTAGACAGGAAGTCACATGTGAGAACCGATCCCTAGCGCTCACACCGGCGAGGCCCAGGGCGGGCCTCTCCTGTGTGTGCGTTAGGGACGGGTAGGTGCCCGTCATGTTCGTGGAGCCGTCAGGCTCTTGCCTTCGCCGCGGCGCCGGCCTGACTTTGAGCAGCGCGCCAGCACTGCTCTTCCAGAGTGCCCTGGAAGCCGAGCTGATCTGCCAGGCTCTTGAGGGCCGCGATCCTGTGGATGTCCGGGTTCCCAGCGGCATTCAGGAAGTCGAATCTCAGGGCCACACCTCGCGCCGTCACCCGCCAGTCGTCCTCCAGCTTTTTGAACTTGGGATGGTGGTCCGCATAGATCAGCGGATTCTGTTCTCGGACTCGGGCCAGGGAGGTTCTCCCGTGGAGCAGGTCGAGCTTGATCTGCGACTGGGTGTCCACGGGCTGTTCACGAGATCGGGCGAAGTGCGCGTCGATCACCGCGCGCCAATCGAAGTTCGCATGGACCTCTGAATCGTCGTAGCGATGCTTGCCCTTGGCCTGTTCACTCGGGGCCTCGTGAGTCAGGTATCGCAGGTAGGTGGGGAAGGCTCCGCGGCCCTTGAGGGGGATTATGAGGCGTTCGGCGATTCCGATCCAGGAAGAGACCTGGTGGGGGTTACGCGCATCCTGAAGACGGAGTGCGCCCTGAACATGAGTTGCCACGGGGGTGCCGTCCGGATGGCGATCCTTGTCCTGGAGGACCCAGGCATACTCCTTGATCGACTTGTGCTGATCCAGGCCATGCTCGAACTCGTCGACGTTCAACAACACGGCGCCCGTCTTGGGATGGATCAGCCGCGTGGTGAACTTCATCATGCGGAACCTCTGAGTTTCGGACGTCCGAGTGGTGTTCTTGGTCGAGCTCATCATTGTTTACCTTTCTGCAGCATGCGCATCGCCGCATGACAGTGTTTTTGGTTGAGGAGGGAGTATCTGGGGTTGGAGGGCTCCAATGCGCGAGCACACTAAAGCACACTTCGAGGCGGGCCACGGCTTGCAGAACGTCGAGCCTGGTAATGGCTCCGTAAAAGCCGGAAATATGCGGAAGTGTCTATGCGTACTGGTCGGTGACAGCGGTAGCCGAGCACAGTTGAGCACGACTGAAACGGGGCTTGTCCCTCAAGGAAAATTCGGACGGCCGTGCGCGCGCATGCGCATTGGTGAAAGGGATCCGTGGGTGCAGCCCAGCTGGCATCTTGTCCAAAAGCACAGTTGAGCACAGCATTAGCGAGTTTTGCCCCACAGGTTGGAAGGATTTGAGGGGGAGGGTTACTGGGTGCGCCGCCTCGCAGTATCCTTGCTTCCCTTTGTTTACGGGGTTTTCGTGTACCCGGCAGGGGGTTACGTGGTGATGGGGCGGCGAAGCCTATCCCACTGATGGGGACCCAGGTGGTGTTCTCCGGATTCGTCACGAGGCGACGAAGCGCGAGGACCACGCAGGTCATTGTGTGCTTCGGCGGGACGTGGGCTGCTCATGATCCCGAAGATACTTCTCCAGGGATTCCACCCGGTACAGGATCTTGGAGTTGATCTTGACGAAGGGGGGACCATCGCCATGGCATCGCCACTTGGCAAGGGTCTGTTCGGCGACATCAAGATACTCAGCAGCGCGCTTCGCGGAGAGTGAGCCTGGCTTCAGGGTGACGGCAGTGGGCATGGGAATCCTCGCAAGTTTGAAACTTACGGGAGACCGACACCAATCCCATTAGCGGATATCCTGGCGCACGTGCACCGGGAGGTGCGCGTCTCTTCGTCAGAATCTATGGACTGTCGTCCAAGGACTCCTACCCTTTTACCCTCAGGCTTTGGGTATATTCTCATAGATTCCCGAACTTGTCCACAGATGGACTTGTATATGCGCAACGGGGGATTTCGGTTGTAAGCCGATGCGCGCCACCGCACCCGCCTAGAGCCTGGCACCCACTCGATAGATCGGGTGAAGCGTCGTTGACCGTGCCTCTCCCGTAAACAGGCTTTCCCATCGGGACGGCGGCGAAAAGGGACTTGAATACTGCCGAAGCCGGATGCGGGCGATTTGAGTTCCCTTGGAAGGTGAGCACTGAAGATCGCGGCCGCTGGCCCAGTGAACGCCAGCGGCAGAACGGTGGTCATGACGGACCAGGAATGCATCGAGAACAATATGACCACCGCTGAGGGATCTCGTCCGGCACGTGACTTCTTCGGTGGAAAGGTGAGGCGCTCAAGTTTGTCCTGAGAGTTGGCACCGCTCACTAGTGCACTGTGCCTATCCGCAGCTCTGGCTCAGTTGCCTGGTGGATTCACCCACTGGTGGGCCTTCGAGCTGTCCCTGGGTGCAGCAGTCGCGTAGCTATCGTAGCGGTCTACTAATCTTCAGAGGCGCAAGAGCGGTGAAGAGGCCTCGTGACGCCACAAGGCGCCCCAACGGAAGGTGGGGGCTCGGTGGGAGAAACACCCAGATCGTTGTTCGTCGACGTGAGGGAAGCTGCGTTCGTTGAGTTTCCCACCAGCGTTGCTTTGGCCACTGAGACAACTGGATGGACTCCCTCGCTGGCGGGGGTGTAGACCTCAGAGATCTGAGTGCGAGGCTCACACTTACGGCGTGTCACCGGGTTCGCACACGAATTCTCTGTCCTTGACCGTAGTCTAGAGCGTAGTTGAGGTTGCCACGCTAGCGATTAACTTGCTAGCACCAACAAAACTCCAGGTCAGTGACACTTTTGGAGCCGCCTGCCGGAATCGAACCGGCGACCTATTCATTACGAGTGAATCGCTCTACCGACTGAGCTAAGGCGGCGTGGCGCCGCGGTGAGGCGCACGAGGGATTACTTTACTGGTGCACCCCACCGCGGTCAAAGCTCGGTCAGTCCTGCACGGGCACCACCATCACCGGGACCGTGGAGTGATGGAGCAGCTCCCTGGAGACAGACCCCAACAGGGCGCTGCGCAGACCGCTCAGGCCCCGGGTGCCGACCACCGTCAGATCCACCTGATCCCCCATCTCATGCAGCAGATCCACGGGGAAGCCTTCCTTCACGGAGCCGGAGACCGAGAGCTCAGGGAACTGCGCCTGAATCCACCCGACTTCCACGTCGAGATCCCTGTTGAGGTCATCCATCCGGGAGTGGGCCATGGCCTGCTCCCGTGCCGCCAGCTCCGGGTACCACAGCGCGGCCGTGGTCAGCGGAGGCAGGGCCATCAGCAGCTGGAGACTGGTCCCATGGCTCATCGCGGTCCGCGCCGCCTCCACCGCGGCGGTCCGTGAATGCGGGGACCCATCGATGCCGACCACGACAGGCCTGGAACCGGCGGCGCTGGGTGTCTCGGGGTCGGCTGCCGCGGGCGAGCCCTTGGTGTGGGGCACCACGACGGTGGGTGAATGCGAGTGCGCGGGGAGCGCTGCGGCCACGGAACCGAGGATGCGCCCGGTGAACCCGCCGCGCCCTCTGCTTCCGACCACGCACAGTTCCGCTGAACCGGAGAGTCTCACCATCACACCTGCCGCATCACCATGCTCCAATCGGTAGGTCACGTCCCCGGAGTACCCCGAGAGGAGCTTCTTCGCGTCCTCCAGCACCGCTTCGGTGGCCTTGCGTGCGAGGGTCTGGCCCTGGGGATCGGGAAAACTCTCGAGATATCCGCTCACGGCCGGCGCGATGGTGAACGAGCTGGTGACGGTCAGCGGCAGATGTCGCAGCTGCGCCTCACGAGCGGCCCAGCGCAGGGCGGCTGTGGCATTGGCGGAACCGTCGAATCCCACCAGGACTCCGAGCGGACGGGGCGCTCGCGGCTCCCCGCTCGAGGCCGTGGGGGCCGGGGCCGTTGCAGTGTGGGCGTCGTGGGTCTGGGCGGAGTCACGTGACTCCGCGACGGGGGTGACAGGAACCTCAGTGTTCATGGCGTCGTCCTTACGCAGATCAGCGGATAGGGCCGGTGATCAGACACTGTGGGCGACATCTGCGTCACCGGTGATTCGAGTCTACGCTCGGTTTTCTACAAGCGGTAGAAAGACTTTTCAGTCCGGTTCAGCACTGGGATCGGCCCTCTTGAAGCTCGCCGTCGAGCAGGTAGCTGTCGACGGCCTCGTCCACGCAGCTGTTCCCCGCGCGGTAGCCCAGATGGCCTTCACCCTCGCGAACTATGAGGGAGGACTGCGGCACCATCTCATGCATGTGCTCCGCCCATTCCACCGGAGTGGCGGGGTCACCGGTGGTGCCGATGAACAGAACCTCCTCGGTCTCGCTCAGGCTCGGCTCCCAGGGCTCTGCCACGTTCTCCGCGGGCCACTCTTGGCAGACCACGCCGCGGTGACCCAGATACGGGCCGAAGGTGGGTGCCTCCTCAGAGACCTCTTCGAACTCGGCTTCGATCTGCTCGGAGTCCCCAGGCATGGGGTAGTCCAGGCACATCACGGCGGTGAAGGCGAAGGTGTTGATCCAGTCGTAGCTTCCATCGGCTTCTCGTCCAGCCTGAAGATCGGCGAAGTACTGGAACGCGGAGAAGTCGTCCTGCTCCAGGGCCAGAGTGAGCGCCTCGGAGAGCACCGGCCAGCTCTGTCTGTTGTACATCGGGGTGATGAAGCCGCTCACCAGGGTGGAGACGTTGATCGTGCGTCCGTCGGCGCCCTGCACCGGAGTCTCGTCGACTTCGGCGAAGAGGTCCTGCGTGCTCTGAACCACCTCCTCCGGGGTGTCCCCAGCGGCGCAGTTCTCCTGCTCGGTGCACCACTGGGCGTAGTTCTCCAACGCATCTTCGAACCCGAGGGCCTGCTGCTTGTTCAGCTCATGAGCGCTGATGGAGACGTCGAACATGCCGTCGAGCACGAACCGTCCCACACGCTGCCCATACTGCTCGGCGTAGGTCAGGCCGAGCTTCGTGCCATAGGAGAAGCCGAGGTAATCCAGTTCCTCCTGGTCCAGCGCGGCACGGATCACGTCCATGTCCCGCGCGGCGGAGAGAGTGTCCACATGCCCCAGGAGCTCGCCGCTCTCAGCCTCGCACTGGGCGGCCAGCTCCGCAGCGGATTCGCGGGCCTCGGTATAGGCAGCCTCGGTCTCCAGCTGCTCATCGGAGACCTCCTGGCGGTAGGCGTCCATCTCCGCGTCGTCCAGGCAGGTCACGGGGGAGGAGCGATGCACACCGCGCGGATCGAACCCGACGATGTTGTATGCCTCGATGAGCTCCTCGCTGAACGCTGAGGTCAGCGTCTGCGCCACGGTGTCGTAGCCGGAGGACCCGGGGCCGCCCGGGTTGGTCAGCAGATACTCCTCATCGCCGCCGGTCTCGGAGCTGATGATGCTGATCTCGAGATCCTCACCGGCCTCGGGTTCCGCATAGTCCAGGGGCACCGTGACCTCGGCGCACATCATCGTGTTCTCGCAGGAGGTCCACTCCAGCTCCTGCTCGTAGTACTCGGTGTAGTCCTCCGCCTCGCCGGGCAGCGCATCCGTGGGTACCGAGGTGGCGGCCATCGGTTCAGCCGAGGACTGGGCCGCCGCGCCGTCGTCGGAGGAATCTGCCTCACCGGAGGGGTCAGCACACCCGGAGAACAGCAGCGCGGAGACCGCGGCGAGGCTCACCAGACGCAGCGTGTGTGGGCGGAGAGAGTGCTCAGGCACGGGGCCTCCCGGGAAGGAACTGCATCATGAGGGCCTCCATGGCCAGAAGTGGTGGAACATTCTGCGTGATGCGGGTTCTGGCCGCGTTGATCGCATCCAGTCCCGCGAGCGTCCGCTCCGCACTGAGAGACTCCGCGTAGCGGGTCAGCTCCTCGCGAAGATGCTCATTGATCAGCTCCGCGCCCGTGCCCAGCTTCAGACTCAGCACGTCGCGGAAGACAGCGGTCAGGTCGATCAGCGCGCGGTCCAGAGAGTCGGCGACGGCGCGCTTGGCCCGCCGCGTGTTCTCCTCCTCGAGCTTCTTGAACTGGCTGCGCAGCTTGGGCGGGATCTTCTCCTCCGGCTCCAACCCCAGTGATCGGCGCAGCGAGGCCTGCTCCGCGCTGAGTCGGGCCTCCGCGGTGCTCGCTGCGTCGGCCTGGGTCATCTCCACCAGGCTTCCGGCGGCCTTGATCGCGGCGGAGGAGGAGGTCAGCCGCAGCGGCAGCGTGGCGACCTGCTCGCGTCGGCTGCGCGCCTCGGGATCTCGGGCAAGGCGGCGCGCCACACCGATGTGGTTCTGCGAGACGCGAGCGGCGAACTGCGCCTGCTGCTCGTTCAGGCCGTCGCGGGTCGTCAGCAGCTGCGCCACAGCCTCGGTGGGCGGGATGCGCAGGCTCACCAGCCGGCAGCGCGAGCGGATGGTCACCAGCACATCGGCAGGGCTCGGGGCGCAGAGCACCCAGACGGTGTGCGGGGGAGGCTCCTCGATGGCCTTGAGCAGCACATTCGTGGCGCGCTCGGTCATGCGATCGGCATCCTCCACCACGATCACCCGCCATCTCGCCCCTTGGGGCTTCTCCTGTGCGGTGGTGACGAGCTGGCGGACATCTTCGATCTTGTAGGTGACGTTCTCGGTGGAGACCAGCTTCACGGACGGGTGACTCTGCGCGGCGACGAGGCGACAGGACCGGCACTCTCCACAGCCCCGGGCGGCGGGCTCTTCCTGGTCACAGTTCAGCGCCGCGGCGAAGGCGCGCGCGGCGTTGGACCTCCCGGATCCGGGAGGGCCGGTGAACAGCCAGGCATGGGAGGGGGTTCCGGAGCCGGCAGCCTGGCGGAGCTGTTCGACGACGGCGTCCTGCCCGACCAGTTCGGTGTAGACACTCATGGGCTGAGCAGCTCCTCGACTCGGTCGCGGATCCGGGTCTGCAGACTCTCCGGAGAGTCTGCTGCCTGCAGCACCAGATACCTCTGCGGGTCCGCCTCAGCGCGGGCAAGGAATGCGGCGCGCAGACGCTCGTGGAACTCGTCCTCAGCAGATTCGATGCGATCCGAATCCCCGTCTCTGCCCTCACGCCGCGCGCGGGCCGCGGCAGGCTCGATGTCCAGCACCACGGTCAGATCGGGCTGCAGGCCTCCAGTCGCGAAGGCGTTCACCTCAGCCACCGCCTCTGTGCCGAGCTGGCGTCCCACACCCTGATACGCCACGGAGGAGTCCACATAGCGGTCACACAGCACGAATCGGCCAGCCTCGAGGGCGGGCTCGATGCGCTGGACCACATGAGCCGCCCGGGAGGCGGCGAAGAGCAGTGCTTCCGTGCGGGGATCCACCTCGCCCTGGCCGTGTTCGAGCACCAGTGAACGGATGCGCTCCCCGATGGGAGTGCCTCCGGGTTCGCGGGTCCGCTCATAGGGGAGGGAGCGTTCGTGGAACCAGGACTCCAGGAGAGCGAGCTGGGTGGTCTTTCCGGCGCCGTCGCCGCCTTCGAAGGCGATGAATCCACCGCGTCTGATCTGGTTCACCCTCCCAGCCTACCTAGCGGCACAGACACCCGACCGCGCAGAACACCGTGGCGGAGAACTGCGCTGGGGTAGCGTAGCCGTGTGAACCAGCGCGAACGCACCTTCGTGGTCAGCGCGGGCCGTGGCGCCCACGCCCCCAACCAGCCTGTCAACATGCCCGTGGACTTCACCTCCACGTACTCCTACCGGCCAGGCGTGCCCGCGGCGATGGACTATGCCCGGGAGGGCATGCCCTCCTGGGAGCCGCTGGAGGAGCTCCTCGCGCAGCTCGAAGCCGGAACCCGGTCCAGCTACCGCGCGCAGGGCTTCGTCACCACCGCGGAGGAACACCCCGCCCAGGTGCTGCCGGGGCTGCTGTTCTCCTCGGGGATGGCCGCCATCTCTGCGGTCGTGCATCTGCTCGCCCCCGGCAGTCACCTGGTGATGCCGCGGCACAGCTACATGGGCTTCTCCGCGCTCGCCCAGCAGATGGCAGACCAGGGGCTGCTCACCCTGCACCGGGTGGACATCGCCGATACCGAACAGGTCACCACCACTCTGCATGACGTCTCCACGCTGGCCAGCGCTCAGGACGCGCAGGTGATGCTCTGGATCGAATCCCCGACCAACCCGATGCTTGAGGTCGCCGACCTCCCGGCGCTGCTCGCCGCCGCCAGGAAGCGCGGGGTGCTCACCGCCGTGGACAACACGTTCGCCACTCCGCTGCGCCAGCGCCCGCTCAAGCACGGCGCCGACGTGGTGGTGCACTCGGTGACCAAGTTCCTCTCCGGACACTCCGACCTCATCATGGGGGCCGCGATCACCGGGGACCCAGAGATTCACCAGCGGCTGCACACGCACCGCACCCTGCACGGAGCCATCCCCGGACCGATGGAGGTCTACCTGGCGCTGCGCGGCGTGCGCACCCTCGCGGTGCGCCTCGACGCCTCCGAATCCAACGCGGGGGTGCTGGCTCGACGCCTGGACGAGCTCAGCCGCGAGGCCGGGCTTCCGCTGCGCAAGGTCAACTACCCGGGTCTTGCCGCCCACCCGCAGCATGAGCGTGCCGCGGCGCAGCTCGGAGGATTCGGCGCCATTCTGACGATCGAGGTTGAGGCCGATCAGCCCGGTGCCGCGGGCACTTCTGGCTCTTCTGGGCAGCCCGGCAGCGCAGGGGCCCGGACCGAGGCCGAGGTCGCCGACGCCGTGCTCAGCGCCCTCGAGCTCTGGACCCCCGCCACGAGTCTTGGCGGCGTGGAGTCGCTCGCGGAGCGTCGTCGTCGTCATCCTGGGGAACCTGCCTCGGTGCCCGATGGACTCATCCGGCTCTCGGTGGGCATCGAAGACGTCGAAGATCTTTTCGCCGACCTGCTCAACGCGCTGCGGACTGCCGCGGTCGCAGACCCGTCAGATGCGGACCCCATCCGATAGCATCGAGGCATGGATACCTTCTCCAGCATCTGGCTGTTCGTCCTCCGCGCCGAGTTCTGGATCCAGTTCGCGTTCGCCTTCGCATGCCTGATCGTGGCCGTGGTTGCGTTCATCAAATGTGTGCCCAAGAACGCGCAGCGCTTCGACATCGCGTTCAAGCGCACCAAAGGCTTCTGGCTGGGGATGACGGGCGGCGCCGTCGTCCTGGCACTGCTCGGCGCCCTCGGCAGCACCCCCTTCGGGCTGATCTTCCCGGTGGCCGCCGCGTGCATGGCGATGGTCTACCTGACCGACGTCAACCCCGCCGTCTCCGAGTGAGCTGAGGCTCGAGCGCTCCGCGCGGGCCGCCCCCGACCATCGCCACCCCGACTTCGAAAGGGAGACATACTCCTATGGCCTATGACCTGATCCTGCTCCGCCACGGGCAGAGCGACTGGAACGAGAAGAACCTCTTCACCGGATGGGTGGATGTCCAGCTGACCGACCTCGGACGTGAAGAGGCCGCGCGCGGCGGTGAGCTGCTCGCGGAGCACAAGCTGCTCCCGGACGTGGTGCACACCTCGCTGCTGCAGCGCGCGATCACCACCTCACACCTCGCGCTGGAGGCCGCCGATCGGCTCTGGATCCCGGTCAAGCGGGACTGGCGTCTGAACGAGCGCCACTACGGCGCGCTGCAGGGCAAGAACAAGGCCGAGACGCTGGAGCAGTACGGCGAGGATCAGTTCATGACCTGGCGCCGCTCCTATGACACTCCGCCGCCGGAGATCGCTGCCGATGACGAGTTCTCCCAGGTGGGGGATCCGCGCTACGCCGATCTGGGCGACGCCGCGCCGCGCACCGAATGCCTCAAGGACGTCGTGGACCGGATGCTGCCCTATTGGGAGTCCTCGGTGGTTCCGGACCTCCGCGAGAACAAGACGGTGCTGCTGGCAGCGCACGGCAACTCGCTGCGTGCCATGGTGAAGTACCTCGACGGCATCTCCGACGAGGACATCGCCGGACTGAACATCCCCACCGGCATCCCGCTGCACTACCAGTTGGATGAGGATCTGAAGCCGCTGAACCCGGGCGGCACCTACCTGGACCCGGAGGCCGCCAAGGACGCGATCCACGCGGTCGCGAACCAGGGCAAGAAGTAGCTTTCACACCACGAAGCCCCCTCAGCCATCACATGACGGCTGAGGGGGCTTCTTGCATCCCGCGGGCGGGCGCCTCGTGCATCTATTGGGCGAGAATCGTCGGAATAGGCGCGGTGGACAGTGCCCAGAGCGACATTTTCTGCCCAATAGATGAGGAGGAGGGGTGCGCGTGGACCGAGAGGGTCAGTGCTCGCGCGAATCCCAGGCGCCGGTCACCAGGTAGTCGACCTTGTTCGCCACGGAGACCCCGTGATCGCCGTAGCGCTCGAAGAAGCGGCTGACCAGGGAGGAGTCCACGCTGGTCGCCGCGCTCTGTTGCCAGTCCTCGGCGGCGACGATGGTGAACACCGAGGCATGCAGATCGTTGAGCTGCTCGTTGAGCGCATGGATCTCCGCCACCAGGTGCAGTTCGCGGGTCTCCAGCAGCGTGATCAGCCGGGAGGAGATCTCCGTGGAGAGCTTCGCCATCTTGTCGAAGACGGGGTGCAGCGCATCCGGGGCGACCCGGTCCGGGTAGCGCATGCGCGCCAGCTGAGCGATGTGCCGCGCAAGATCGCCCATCCGCTCAAGCGAGGTGCTCATGCGCAGGGCGCCGACGATCATCCGCAGGTCAGAGGCCACGGGCCCCTGCAGCGCCAGCAGCTCGATGGCCTTCTCGTCGAGCTCCACCTGGAGCCGGTCGATCTGCGCGTCGTCGGCGATGACTTCCTCTGCCAGCTGCAGATCGGTGGTGTCGAAGGCGGTGTACGCCTTCTCCATTGCCGCATGGACCAGGGTGGTGATCTGAATCAGCTGCTCACCAAGGTTGATGAGGTCCGCCTGAAAGAGCTTTCGCACGTGTTTGCATTCCTTTCGCGCCGTGGAGTATCCCGACATTGAATCCTCGCTGGGACAGATGACGCGACCAAAGTGAACAGTCGACGCGAAGGTGAACGCTGGTTGAACCCTGAGGGCCGGTTCCGGCAAATGGCGGGATGCGCGGTGGGGCGGGCCTAAGCTGTAGGGCGTGGATCCCCTGCTCATCGCCGCACTCGCCGGCGTCGTCGGCCTGGCCCTCGGCGTGGTCGGCATGTACGCCTTCCGCGTCAGCGAGAAACAGCGTGCCTCGGGCATCGACGTGGATGAACCCTCCATGCCCGCCGGCGCCACCGAGGTGCTCGCCTCGCTGGGTCTGGCTTATATCGTGGTGGACACGGTCGACGGCGTGGTGCGCGCGAACCCGGCCGCCTATGCCTTCGGCCTGGTCCGTGGGCACACGGTGGTCCACCAGCAGCTGCTGAAGCTGACCGCTCGCGTCCGCGGCGACGGCGTGATCATCGATCAGGAGCATGAGCTGGCGCGCGGGCTGCAGGGGGAGACCTCGCTGGTGGTGCACCTGCGGGTGGCTCCGCTGGGTGATGAATACATCCTGGTCCTCGCCGATGACCGCACCGAGTTCTCCCGCATCGAGGCCGTGCGCAATGACTTCGTCGCCAACGTCTCCCATGAGCTGAAGACCCCGGTCGGAGCGATCTCGCTGCTGGCCGAGACGATCGAGGACGCGGCCGACGACGACGTCGCCGTCCGCCGATTCACGCAACGCCTGCACAAGGAGTCCCGGCGGCTGGCCGCGCTGGTCCAGGACATCATCGAGCTCTCCCGCGTGCAGGGAAAGAACGTGGTCCACGCCGGACGCCCGGTGGATCTCGAAGATGTCATCGCCGACGCCGCGGACCGCTCCCGGCTGCCCGCCGAATCCAAGAACATCGAGCTCAAGATCGGGGGCGCGCTGCCGCACCGCGTGCACGGGGACGCCGATCAGCTGGCCATGGCCTTCAGAAACCTGATCGACAACGCCGTGCGCTACTCCCCGGAGTCCACCCGGGTCGGCATCGGGCTCTCCAGCCGCGACGGGATCGCTCAGGTGACCGTCACCGATCAGGGGATCGGCATCGCCAAGGAGGACCAGGAGCGGATCTTCGAGCGCTTCTACCGGGTCGACGCCGCCCGCTCCCGCCAGACCGGTGGCACCGGCCTGGGCCTGAGCATCGTCAAACATGTCGTCACCAACCACGGCGGCGAAGTCGCCCTGTGGTCCCAGCAGGGAAAGGGCTCCACCTTCACCGTGCGCCTGCCCGAGCTGGACGAGAGCCTCGACACCCTCGAAGGCCTGGGCCGCGGCCTGGGCCAGCTGGGTGACGCTGCCGAAGAACCCCTTGAAGATCCAGCTGAGAAATCAGGCGGACACCCCGCAGCAACCCGTCCTGCATCGCGTCACAGTGCAGAGAATCCGGCTCCCACCCGGGCCGGCGAAGGAGGAAACGCGTGACCAGAATTCTGCTCGTCGAAGATGAGCCCTCGTTCTCCGAGGCGCTGTCCTACACCCTCGAGAAGGAGGGCTACGACGTCGTCGTCGCGGAGGACGGGATCGACGCCGTCGACATCTTCGAACGTGAGGGCGCAGACCTCGTGCTGCTGGACCTCATGCTTCCCGGCCAGTCCGGGACCGAGGTGTGCCGGCAGATCCGGCTGAAGTCCAATGTTCCGGTCATCATGCTCACCGCCAAGGACTCCGAGATCGACAAGGTGGTGGGCCTGGAGCTCGGCGCCGACGACTACGTCACCAAGCCCTACTCCTCGCGGGAGCTGCTCGCCCGGGTCCGCGCCGTGCTGCGCCGACGGGTGGAGACGGAGGTCGATGACGGTTCCATGGTCACCGCCGGGCCGGTCAGCATGGACATCGAGCGCCACACCGTGGAGGTCCAGGGTGTGTCGCTGAGCCTGCCCCTGAAGGAGTTCGAGCTCCTCGAGATGCTGCTGCGCAATGCCGGTCGGGTGCTCACCCGCGGCCAGCTCATCGACCGGGTCTGGGGATCCGACTACGTCGGTGACACCAAGACCCTCGACGTGCACGTCAAACGCCTCCGCGCGAAGATCGAGCCCGACCCTTCCCGGCCTGAGTTCCTCATCACCGTGCGCGGGCTGGGTTATAAGTTTGAGTCCTGATCGGGGTCGGTAGACTGGTCCAGGCCCCTTCAGCGTCGACCCCCTTCAGAGGAGCGTGCATGAGCACTGTCAGTGATTCCGCCGCGCAGAACACCACCGCACCTGCTCAAGGCAGCACCTCCGAGGACCGACAGCCCATCCGGCGCGCGCTGATCTCCGTCTATGACAAGACCGGCCTCGAGGACCTCGCCGCGGGCCTGAACGCCGCAGGCGTCGAGATCGTCTCCACCGGTTCCACTGCCAAGCGCATCGCCGCGTCCGGGGTCCCGGTCACCGAGGTCTCCGAGGTCACCGGCTTCGCCGAATGCCTGGACGGCCGGGTCAAGACCCTGCACCCGCGGGTCCACGCCGGGATTCTGGCCGACCGTCGCCGCGAGGACCACCGCGCCCAGCTCGAGGAGCTCGAGATCGAGCCCTTCGACCTCGTGGTGGTCAATCTCTACCCGTTCGCCGCGACCGTCGCCTCGGGTGCTACCGAGGACCAGGTCGTGGAGCAGATCGACATCGGCGGCCCGTCGATGGTCCGCGCGGCCGCCAAGAACCACGCCTCGGTGGCGATCGTCGTGGATCCGCTGCGCTATCACGACGTCGTCGCCGCAGCCTCGACCGGCGGCTTCAGCCTCACCGCGCGACGCCGGCTGGCGGCTTTGGCCTTCGCGCACACCGCGGCCTATGACACCGCCGTGGCGCGCTGGACCTCCCAGCAGTTCGACGACGACTTCGACCCCAGCTCGGTGCCCGCCTCTCCGCTGGCCAGCGACGAGAAGAAGCCGAGCTTCCCGCCCTACGCCGGTCTCGCGCTGCAGCGCCTGGACACCCTGCGCTACGGCGAGAACTCCCACCAGCCGGCGGCGCTCTACGCCGACTCGAGCGCCCGGCCCGGTCTGGCACAGGCGGAGACGCTGCACGGCAAGGCGATGAGCTACAACAACTATGTCGACGCCGACGCCGCCGTGCGCACCGCCTTCGATTTCTCCGAGCCGGCCGTGGCGATCATCAAGCACGCCAACCCCTGCGGCGCGGCGGTCGGGGAGACCGTGGCTCAGGCCCACCTCGCCGCCCACGCCTGCGACCCGCTCTCCGCCTTCGGCGGGGTCATCGCGGCCAACCGCACGGTCACCGCAGAGATGGCCAGCAACGTGGCGGAGATCTTCACCGAGGTCGTCGTGGCCCCGGCCTTCGAGGATGAGGCGCTGAAGATCCTGACCCGCAAGAAGAACATCCGGGTGCTGCGCCTGCCGGCGGGGCACAGCCGTGACCGGATCGAGTACAAGCAGATCTCCGGAGGCATGCTGCTGCAGGCCTCCGATGCCGTGGACGCCGAAGGCGACGCCCCCTCCTCCTGGAAGCTGGTCTCCGGGGAGGCCGCCGATGAGAAGACGCTGGCCGATCTGCAGTTCGCCTGGCGGGCCATCCGCTCGGTCAAGTCCAACGCCATTCTGCTGGCCAGGGACCAGGCCACCGTGGGCATCGGTATGGGACAGGTCAACCGGCTGGACTCCTGCCGGCTCGCCGTCCAGCGCGCCAATACGCTGGCGGGCGACGGCGTGGACCGGGCACGCGGCGCCGTCGCGGCCTCCGATGCGTTCTTCCCCTTCGCCGACGGCCTGCAGAGCCTGATCACCGCGGGTGTGCGGGCAGTCGTGCAGCCCGGAGGCTCGCAGCGCGACGAGGAAGTCATCTCCGCGGCCCGCGAGGCGGGACTGACGATGTACCTCACCGGGACCCGGCACTTCTTCCACTGAGCGACTCCCGGAAGATCCACCCCCATAGGCCAGTCCGGCACCCTTGAAAGGGGTGAGACCAGTGAACGAAAAGCTTGAAGATCTGGAAGACCTGATCCGCGAGGAACGCCTCACCGAGCTTCGGCGTGCGCTGGATGACTTCAACGTCGGTGACACGGTGGACTTCCTGGAGCGTCTCGGCGTCAAGGACCGCGCGGTGACCTTCCGGCTGCTGCCCAAGGGCGTCGCCGTGGAAGCCTTCGACATGCTCGATCAGTCGCTGCAGCACGAGATCATCGAGGGCCTCAAGGACCAGGACGTCGCGCTGTTCTTCGAGTCCCTGGACCCCGATGATCGGGTCCGGCTCATGGATGAGATGCCGGCTTCGATCGCGCGCAGGATGATGCGCCACCTGGATCCGCGCGAGCGGAGCCTGACCAACATCGTGCTCGGCTACCCCTCGGGGACGATCGGGCGGCAGATGAGCCCGGAGTTCGTCGCGATCCCCGAGCACTGGACGGTCGCCCAGGCCATGGAGAAGGTCAGCCGAGCTGGCGAGGATGCCGAGACGCTCTACACCCTTCCTGTGGTCGACCCCGCCCGGCTGCTCCGCGGCGTCGTCTCTCTGCGCGACCTGGTCACCACCGAGGGCGAGACCCTCGTGGTGGACCTGATGAAGGAGGCCGACTCGGTGGACGTGGATCACGACGCCGAGGACGCGGCCCGCATGTGCGCCGATCGCAAGCACCTGGCGGTCCCGGTCACCGACTCCGAGCACCGGGTGGTCGGGATCTTCACCGTGGATGACGCGCTTGACATCCTGGAGCGCGCCGAGTCCGAGGACGCGGCCCGCCACGGCGGCGCCGAGCCGCTGCACCGGCCCTACCTCTCCACCCCGGTGCTGACCATCATGCGTTCCCGTGTGGTCTGGCTGCTGGTGCTGGCGCTGGGCGCGGCGCTGACCGTGCAGGTGCTCGATGTCTTCGAGGGCACCATCGAATCAATGGTGGTGCTGAGCCTGTTCGTGCCGCTGCTCATCGGCACCGGTGGCAACTCGGGCAACCAGGCGGCCACCACGGTGACCCGCGCCCTCGCACTGGGCGACGTCGGCACCCGGGACGTCTTCAAGGTGCTCTGGCGCGAGGTGCGGGTCGGGATCACCCTCGGCGCCACCCTGGGCGTGCTGGGCTTCCTGGTCGCCGGACTGTTCTACGGCTGGGACATCGGCACGGTGATCGGCCTGACGCTGCTGTCCATCTGTACGCTCGCGGCCTCCGTCGGCGGACTGATGCCGCTGCTGGGCAAGAAGCTCGGCGCCGACCCTGCAGTCTTCGCCAACCCGTTCATCTCCACCTTCGTGGATGCCACCGGACTGATCGTGTACTTCATGATCGCCCGCGTCGTGCTCGGGATCTAGCGCGCCCAGCACGTCCACCGCCTCGGGCGGCTCAGCCCCTGAGCGGAGAATGCATCTGAGGTAGATTTGTGAGCAACGAGACAACACTGAACCGAACCTGAGGGAGATCCATGCCTGCGGCAAAGATCATCTATACAAATACCGACGAAGCACCGATGCTGGCCACCTTCTCCTTGAAGCCGATCGTCGAGGGCTTCGCAGCACCGGCCGGCGTCGAAGTCGAGACCCGCGACATCTCGCTGGCGGGCCGGATCATCTCGCAGTTCCCGGAGTACCTCCGTGAGGAGCAGCGCGAGAGCGACGCCCTCGCCGAGCTCGGCGATCTGGCCAAGACGCCCGAGGCGAACATCGTGAAGCTGCCCAACATCTCCGCCTCGGTGCCGCAGCTCAAGGCCGCCGTGGCCGAGCTGCAGTCTGCCGGATACGCGCTTCCTGACTACCCCGAGGCCCCCTCCACCGATGAGGAGCGGGAGGTCCGCGCCCGCTACGACAAGGTCAAGGGCTCCGCCGTGAACCCGGTGCTGCGCGAGGGCAACTCCGACCGCCGTGCCCCGGCCTCGGTGAAGAACTACGTGCGCTCCAACCCGCATCACATGGGCGACTGGAGCTCAGACTCCAAGACGAACGTGGCGACCATGGGTTCGGGCGACTTCGCCGACAACGAGCAGACCGTGGTCCTCGACGCCGAGGACACGCTGAGCATCAAGCATGTCGCCGCCGACGGCACCGTCACCGTGCTCAGAGACTCCCTGCCGGTCAAGGCCGGAGAGGTGGTCGACGCGACGGTCATGCGTGCCGCGGCACTGGATGAGTTCCTCGCCGCCCAGGTGGCCCGGGCCAAGGAGGAGGACGTCCTCTTCTCCGCCCACCTGAAGGCCACCATGATGAAGGTCTCCGACCCGATCATCTTCGGTCACATCGTCCGCGCATTCTTCCCAGGCCTCTTCTCCAAGCACGGCAAGACCCTCGACGACGCCGGACTCTCTGCCAATGACGGGCTGGCCTCGATCCTCTCCGGCGCGGAGAAGCTCGGCGATGCCGGCGACGCCATCAAGGCTGAGATCACGCAGGGCCTGGCCGAGGGGCCGCGCATGTCCATGGTGGATGACGCCAAGGGCATCACTAACCTGCATGTGCCTTCTGATGTGATCGTCGATGCCTCCATGCCCGCGATGATCCGCAACGGCGGACAGCTCTGGGGCCCCACCGGAGACACCGATGACACGCTCGCGGTCATCCCGGACTCCTCCTACGCCGGGGTCTACCAGGCAGTGATCGAGGACTGCCGGGCCAACGGGGCCTTCGACCCGACGACGATGGGCACCGTCCCCAACATCGGGCTCATGGCGCAGAAGGCTGAGGAGTACGGCTCCCACGACAAGACCTTCGAGATCGAGGCCGCAGGCACCGTCCAGGTCACCAACGCTGCCGGCGACGTGCTCCTCGAGCACGAGGTCGCCGCGGGAGACATCTGGCGCGCCTGCCAGACCAAGGACGCCCCGATCCAGGACTGGGTGAAGCTTGCCGTCACCCGCGCCCGCGAGTTCGGCACCCCGGCGGTCTTCTGGCTCGACGAGAAGCGCGCCCACGATCGCACCATGATCGAGAAGGTCAACGCCGCACTCGCCGAGCTGGACACAGAGGGCCTGGAGATCAAGATCCTCGACCCGGTGGCCGCCACCAAATACACCGTGGAACGGCTGCGTCGCGGGGAGGACACCATCTCGGTCACCGGCAACGTGCTGCGCGACTACCTCACCGACCTCTTCCCGATCCTCGAGCTGGGCACCTCCGCGAAGATGCTCTCCATCGTGCCGCTGATGGCAGGCGGCGGGCTCTTCGAGACCGGCGCCGGCGGGTCCGCCCCGAAGCACGTGCACCAGCTGACCGAGCAGAACTTCCTGCGCTGGGACTCACTGGGTGAGTTCTTCGCGCTGGTGCCCTCGCTCGAGATGTACGCCGAGCAGGCCGATGCGCCCAAGGCGAAGGTGCTCGCCTCCGCGCTGGACCGCGCCACCGCGACCTTCCTGATGGAAGACCGCTCCCCGGGACGCAAGCCCGGAAGCATCGACAACCGCGGCTCGCACTTCTACCTGGCGATGTACTGGGCACAGGAGCTCGCGAAGCAGACCGAGGACACCGAGCTCGCGCAGCGCTTCTCCTCCGTGGCCGAGGCACTGACCGACGGGGAGGAGCAGATCCTCGATGAGCTCAAGGGCGCCCAGGGCGACCCGGTCGATCTGGGCGGCTACTACCGCCCCGACGAGGCGAAGGCCTTCGCGGCGATGCGCCCCTCGGCGACGCTGAACAGCATCATCGACGGGCTCAAGAGCTGATATGACGCGGATCCACATCATGGGCGAGGGCGACCCGCAGCTCATCGCAGGTCTCCAGGAACAGGGCGCAGTCCTGGTCGGCGAGGAGGAGCAGCCCGAGGCGCTGATCCTCGCCGGGATGTTCAAGACGTTGAACCTGGCGCAGGTCCTCGAGGCCAACCCGCAGGTGAAGTGGGTCCAGCTGCCCAGCGCCGGAATCGAGCTCTACGCGGAGGTCCTCGGAAAGTTCCCGGACCTGACCTGGACCTCCGCGAAGGGCTCGTACGCCAAGCCGGTGGGGGAACACGCGTTCGCGCTGACTCTGGCGGCGCTGCGCGGGCTCAAGGCCCGGGCCCTGGCCACCAGCTGGGGCACCGAGGGCGGCATCTCGCTGAACGGGCTGCGCTGCGTCGTCGTTGGTGGCGGGGGAGTGGCCGCCGAGATCGTGCGGCTGTACAAGGCTCTCGACACCCATGTGACCGTGGTGCGGCGCACCCCGGATCCGGTGGTGCACGCGGACACCACCGTCGCCTTCGAGGGTCTCGATGACGCGCTGGAGGGCGCCGACGTGGTGGCGCTGGCCGCTGCCGCGACCCCGGAGACCCGACACCTGCTCAACGCCGAACGGCTCACGCTGCTCGCGGAAGGTGCCGTCGTGGTCAACGTCGGCCGGGGAAGCCTGCTGGACCAGTCAGCACTGGCCGCGGCGCTGAAGCAGGGCACCTTGCGCGGAGCAGGGCTGGATGTCACCGAACCGGAGCCGCTTCCGGACTCCGACCCGCTGTGGGGTCTGGAGAACTGCCTGATCACCCCGCACACCGCGGACACCACCGAGATGGTCGTGCCGCTGCTGCGGGAACGGGTCCTGGCCAATCACCGCCGGTTCAGCGCGGGCGAGCCGATGCTGGGCCTGGTGGACCCCGCTCAGGGATACTGAGAACCCCGGCCCGGCCCCCGCTGGGCTCGCGCAACAGCGAAGGAGTCATGGACATGGCACACGTTCTCACCGTGCGAGGCCACACCCCCGAGATTGCCGAAGGCGTCTTCCTCGCCCCCACCGCGGCCATCACCGGGGAAGTCAGCATGGGGGTCGACTCCTCGGCCTTCTATGGCGTCTCGGTCCGTGGGGACTCCGCGGCGATCACCGTGGGGGAGCGCACCAACCTGCAGGACAACGCGGTGCTGCACGCGGACCCCGGGCATCCCTGCACGATCGGTGCCGGCGTCTCGGTGGGACACTCGGCCGTGGTCCATGGATGCAGCGTGGGTGCCGGCTCGCTCATCGGCATGAGCGCCACCATCATGAACGGCGCCGTGATCGGCGAGCAGAGCCTGATCGCGGCCGGGGCCGTCGTGCTGGAGGGTACGAAGATTCCGCCGCGTTCCCTCGTCGCCGGAGTCCCGGCCAAGGTCCGCCGCGAACTCACCGCTGAGGAGATCGAGTCCCTGCGCGAGAACGCCGAGGTCTACCTCGGACACAAGGATGCCCACCTCTCAGCGCAGCCGTCAGCACGGACGAGCGGCTAGTCTGAAGAGCCACCCGGGCGCAGAGCCCGCATCCAGACTCGACGTTTACCCTCGCGAGCGTCCCCTAGGAGGCCGCATGAAGCGCAAGACCATGGCAGGCAGTGCTCTGGCCGCCGTCGTCGTGCTCGCTGGCTGTGGCAACCCCTTCGAAGCCGAGGAGCAGGAACCGGCCGTCCCGAGCTTCAGCCAGATCCAGGACCGCATGTGGGACGCGATGCTGACCGCAGAGACCGTCAGCATCGACGGCGAGGTGGAGGCCTCGGAGGCCGATGTGGACGAGATCTTCGAGGAGATCGACGAGGACGCCACCGGGGACCTGACCATCACCGGCTCCGTGGACGGAAGCGCCTCCGAGATGACCTTCAACGCCGGCGAAGTCAGCTTCACCCAACGAGCGATCGACGGCGCCGAGTACTTCCGCGGGGAGGACTTCGCCATGCTGCTGATGAGCGAGCTCGACGGAGACTTCGCGGACCTTGTCGAGGCAGAGTTCATCGACTCCGTGGTGGCCGATCAGTGGGTCCAGTTCAGCACCGACGACGGCGGCGCGGTCTTCTCCGCAGAGGACTTCATCACCACCTGGCAGCGCGAGCTCGAGGATGACGGAGTCGGCGCCCTGCCTGGGACGGAAGAGACCCGCGACGGAGTTCCCGTCTACGTCTACGCCACTGAGGACGGATCCACCGAGTTCGTCGTGGCCGCCGACGGCGCGCCCTACCTGCTTGAGATGCGCGACGACGAGTCCCATTACCGCTTCAGCGAGTGGAACGAGGCGCAGCGGCCGGAACAGCCCGAGAACGTCATCACCGTGGAGGAGATCTTTGTGGCCATAGCGCAGGACAACGGCTGGTCCACCGAGGATCTCGACGAGGACCTCAACCAGGACGATACTGACGCTGAGGACAGTGGCGACTCCGGCAACGGCAGTGACACTGACGAGAACGCTGAGACTGACGACGGTACTGACGCTGAAGGCGGTACTGACGACGACGCGCAGCAGAACTCCGACGCGGAGGCCGAGGGTTCCTGAGCAGACCGGTGAAGGGAAGACCATGAGCATTTCTGCTGGACGAGGACCCACCCTGCGAGCCCGGCTGTTTGCAGGCACCTCGGCACTCGGACTCGCTGCCCTCGTGCTCGCGGGCTGCGGCCAGGCCGAGGACGAAGCTCCTGCGCAGACCGTCGACCCCTCCGAACCGGTGAGCCAGGAAGATCCGGCCGAAGCGCCGACAGGCAACGCCACGGATGGGGAAGCACCTGCCTTGGAGGACATCGAGGAGGACATCTGGGATGCATCCATGGCGCAGACAAGCGTCAGTGCGAGCGTCTCGGGGCCGCTGGAGCAGGGCCAGCAGCTTTTCGGCTACAGCCCTGAGACTTTTGAGGGTGACGAAGATGCTGGGACCAGCGAAGATGCTGGGACCGGCGAAGACGAGCTCTTCGAGCTGAGCGTCGTCGGCCAGATTGAGGGAGATTCCGCCACGGAGCTGAACTACGCCCCCGACTACCGGGTGCTCCAGGTCGGTGACACGACCTATCAGACCGTGGCTGGCTTCATCTTTGACTACGAGGCGCAGATCCCCGCCGAGGTCGAACCCGAGGTCGGTGGCGCGGAACTGGAGTCGGCGCTTCTGGCAGAGGGCGAATGGGTCGATGTGAGCATCGGTGAGCTGGAGGTGCCGCGGACCCCAGGAGAGCTCCTGGAGACGCTCAGAAACCACCTGGATGAGACTCTCGACGGGAACTCTCTTGCCGACTCAGGGCTCGAACCTGCTGTCGAGACCGAGGGTGAGCAGGACCTCTGGGTCTACTCCAACGACCAGATCGAGCTCACTGTCCTCGCCAATGCGGAATCGCCGCTGCTGATGGGGCTCACCGTGCAGGGAGAGGCGCCGCTGGAGGTGGACTTTGATCAATGGAACGAGGCCGAGATTCCCGTCCCACCCGAAGAGGGCACTGTCATCACCGACCAGCTGCTTCAGGAGATCCTCAGCGGGTTCGTCGCGAGCGCGGACCAGGGCTGAACCAACAACACCTCGGTTCAGCATCTATTCAGGCTCGAGACCTTGCTCCAACACGCGCTGAACGGGCCGTACGAACTCACACAGAATCCGGCTCAGGGGCGCCAACTCGCTTCACTCAGCACCGCCCGACCAGGCACACTGAAGTCAGGTCATCGCCGCAGACCGCAGATGTGTTGCGGTGCGGGGGATGACACATCGCGGAAAGACCGCGCAGCATCACCGATGCGAACCACGGAGGTAAACATCATGGCTACCACCGAGACCAGCAAGCTTCGCACGATCGCCGGCGTGATCGGCGTCGGTTCGCTCGCCCTCTTCGGCGCCACCGCCTGCGACGACTCGGGCACTGAGACCGAGGATCCCGTCGAGAACGGCGAGATGGAAGACGAGGGCGGGGACATGACCGAGGAGTCCCCCATGGAGGAAGAGCCCATGGACGAAGAGTCCATGACGGAGGAGTCGCCCATGGATGAAGAGTCGATGGATGAAGACTCCATGGACGAGGAATCGATGGATGAGGAAGAAGACATGTGATCACGGTCTTCAGTGATCTGATCCCCTGCGGTGGGCCTCGGTCCCCGTGGGGGATCTTTTCTGTGACTGAGTGGGAGGCGGCGTGCCGCTCAGCTGTGCTCGGCGCCAGCCGCGGTGAGCTCTTCCGCGCCCTCGGAGCAGCTCTTGCAGACGCCGCGGAAGACGACGTCGGCGACCTGGATCTGCATCCCGAGGCTTGCGGGGGCCTGCAGGCAGGGCGCCTCGCCGTGCACGCACTCCACGTCCTCGATCCGTCCGCAGAGCGTACAGATCGCGTGATGGTGATTGTCATGGGTGCGGGTCTCGTAGCAGGCAGGGGATCCCGGGGGATCGAACCGGCGCAGCAGCTCCCGTGCGGTGAGGTCATGCAGCACGGTGTAGACGGACTGCACGGTGATCTCTGGCAGGTGCGCGCGAACCGCGGCGTGGATCGCCTCAGCAGGGCGGTGCGGGTCCGCAGCCACGGCTTCCAAGACGGCAAGCCGCTGGCGGGTGACGCGGAGTCCGCGCTCGCGCAGTCGAGCCGACCAGTCGGGGGAAGTCATGGCCTCCAGTCTGCCGCACATATGAGTCATTCACAATAAAATGGGGCAGGTGTCACGTGCCGTGCGCCAGGGGGCCGCTAGACTGGCTCACGCCGCCCCGTTTTCATCCGCAAGGAGAGCCTTCGTCCATGAGCACACCGGATATCAACAATGCCCCCCTGTCCGAGGTTGATCCCGAGATCGCCCAAGCGATCTCCGATGAGCTCGGCCGTCAGCGCGACACCCTCGAGATGATCGCGAGCGAGAACTTCGTGCCCCGCGCCGTGCTTGAGGCGCAGGGGTCGGTGCTGACGAACAAATATGCGGAAGGGTATCCGGGTCGGCGTTACTACGGCGGCTGCGAGTTCGTCGACATCGCCGAGAACCTCGCCATCGACCGTGCCAAGGCCCTCTTCGGAGCCGAGCACGCCAACGTCCAGCCACACGCCGGCGCGCAGGCCAACGTGGCCGTCATGACGGCGTTCCTGAAGCCCGGCGACAAGCTCATGGGTCTCTCACTGGCGCACGGCGGCCACCTCACCCACGGCATGAAGCTGAACTTCTCCGGCAAGTTCTACGAGATCGCCGCCTATGAGGTCGACGCCGAGACCGGTGTCATCGACATGGACAAGGTCCGCGAGCAGGCCATCGCCGAGCAGCCTGACATGATCGTCGCCGGCTGGTCCGCCTATCCTCGTCAGCTGGACTTCGCCCGCTTCCGCGAGATCGCCGATGAGGTCGGCGCGATCCTCTGGGTGGACATGGCGCACTTCGCCGGTCTCGTGGCCGCAGGCCTGCACCCCAACCCGGTGCCCTACGCCGACGTCGTCACCACCACCGTGCACAAGACCCTGGCAGGGCCCCGCTCGGGAATCATCCTGACCAAGGAGGAGCACAAGAAGAAGATCAACTCCGCGGTCTTCCCCGGTCAGCAGGGTGGCCCGCTGATGCACGCCATCGCGGCCAAGGCCATCGCCTTCAAGATCGCCGGCAGCGAAGAGTTCGCCGAGCGGCAGAAGCGCACCATCGAGGGTGCCCAGATCCTGGCGAAGCGGCTCGTGGCGCCGGATGTGACCGAGCACGGCGTCTCGGTGCTCACCGGCGGCACCGACGTCCACCTGGTGCTCGTGGACCTGCGCAACTCCGAGCTGGACGGCAAGCAGGCCGAGGACCGGCTCCACGAGGTCGGCATCACGGTCAACCGCAACGCCGTGCCCAATGATCCCCGTCCGCCGATGACCACCTCCGGGCTGCGCATCGGCACTCCGGCGCTGGCCACCCGCGGCTTCGGTGAGACCGAGTTCCGCGAGGTCGCCGACATCATCGCCGAGTCGCTCAAGCCCGACGCGGACCTGCACGGCCTGAAGTCCCGCGTGGCAGCCCTGACCAAGGGCTTCCCGCTCTACGAAGGCCTCGAGGAGTGGTGAACCCAGCTATGACGGAGAATTCGAACGCCCACCAGCACGACGACGCCGGCTCGGCGCCCACGGCCTCGACCCAGACCGCCCAGGTCCTCGACGGCCGCGCCACGGCCAAGGCGCTGAAGGCCGATCTCGCGGAACGCGTCTCCGCGCTGAAGGCCCGCGGGGTGACCCCGGGTCTCGGAACCGTGCTCGTCGGAGCCGACCCCGGAAGCCAGTCCTACGTGGCCGGCAAGCACCGCGACTGCGCGGAGGTGGGGATCAACTCCATTGAGGTGCAGCTGGGGGAGGAGACCACCCAGGAGGAGCTGCTAGCCGAGATCGAGAAGCTGAACAACGATCCCGCCTGTACCGGCTACATCGTCCAGCTCCCGCTGCCCAAGCACCTGGACACCCAGAAGGTGCTCGAAGCGATCTCCCCTGAGAAGGACGCCGACGGTCTGCACCCGATGAACCTCGGGCGACTCGTCGCCAACGTCAATGAGCCGATCAGCTCGCCGCTTCCCTGCACGCCGAAGGGCTGTGTCGACCTGCTGGACCACTACGGGTTGGACCTCAAGGGCAAGCACGTGGTCGTCGTCGGGCGCGGTGTCACGATCGGTCGGCCTATCGGGTTGCTGCTCACCCGCCGCGACGTCAATGCCACCGTGACCCTGTGCCACACCGGCACCCAGGATCTCGCCGCGCATCTGGCCCAGGCCGACGTCGTCGTCGCTGCTGCGGGGGTCAAGCACATGATCGACCCGGCTCAGCTGAAGGCCGGTGTCATCGCCCTGGACGTGGGCGTGACCCGTGAGGTCAATCCCGAGACCGGCAAGGCAAAGATCTACGGTGACATCGCACCGGGGATCGACTCCGTTGCTTCCTGGTACTCGCCGAATCCCGGCGGAGTCGGGCCGATGACCCGCGCGGAGCTGCTCGCCAATGTGGTCCTCGCCGCGGAGCAGCAGGCCCAGGAATAGCCACCGCGTCCGGGATGTTCTTTCAAATGTGAAGAACTTAGGATTTCTCTCTTTCGGACACTGGACGCCCTCGCCGCATTCGCAGACTCGATCTGCCTCAGATGTGCTGCTGCAGTCCATCGACCTTGCAGTCGCCGCCGAGGAGCTCGGGATCGACGGTGCCTACTACCGGGTGCACCACTACGCCCGGCAGCTGGCGTCTCCGTTCCCGCTGCTCGCCGCCGTCGGAGCCAAGACCTCAAAGATCGAGATCGGCACCGGCGTGATCGACATGCGCTACGAGAACCCGCTGTACTTCGCCGAGGACGCAGGCGCGGCCGATCTCATCGCCGAGGGCAGGCTGCAGCTCGGCATCTCCCGCGGCTCACCAGAGCAGGCAGTGGAGGGGTGGCGCCACTTCGGCTACCAGCCCGCCGAGGGCGAGTCCGACGCCGATATGGGACGCCGCCACACCGAGGTCGCCCTCCAGGTGCTCTCCGGGCAGGGCTTCGCCGAGCCCAGCCCCCGTCCGATGTTCCCCAACCCTCCCGGGCTGCTGCGGCTCGAGCCGCATTCCGAGGGTCTGCGCCAGCGCATCTGGTGGGGCGCGGGATCCGACGCGACTGCCCGGTGGGCCGCGTCGCGGGGGATGAACCTGATGAGCTCCACGCTGAAGGACGACGAGACCGGGGAGCCGTTCCACATCCAGCAGGCCAAGCAGATCCAGGCCTTCCGCGAGGAATGGGCCAAGCATGATCACGGCTTTGAGCCGCGCGTCTCCGTCTCGCGTTCCATCCTGCCCATCGTCTCGGATCAGGACCGTGCCTACTTCCTGGGACAGCGTGACTCCCAGGACCAGATCGGCATGATCGACGAGAAGACCCGGGCGATCTTCGGTCGGAGCTTCACCGCCGAGCCCGACGTGCTCGTGGAGGAACTCGCTAAGGACGAAGCGGTTCAGGCCGCGGACACTGTGCTGGTGACCGTGCCCAACCAGCTCGGCGTGGACTACAACGCGCACATCCTGGAATCCCTGGCCGAGCACGTGGCCAAGCCCCTGGGCTGGAAATAGGCTGCGTTTGCGTTGACGGGCGGATTCTCCGAGTAGTTGGGGTCTTTCGGCCCATGGAATGCTCGGAGAATCCGCCGCTCAACGGGTATGGGGCCTCGATGCCCACCCGCTCGAGGCAATAGCTCTGGATATAGTGGAGATCAAGACACTCACCGTCGAAAGGTCTCCACGCTTTGAGCCTGCGCTACGCCATTCTGGCGATTCTTACCGCGGCACCCTTGACCGGCTATGAGACGGCGAAGCGGTTCGAAGGCTCGGTGGGTCACGTCTGGCATGCCCCCGATTCACAGATCTACCCCGAGCTGCGTCGGATGGAGGCGGAGGCGCTCATCGAAGGTCGCGAGGAACGCTGGGGGCCGAACCGGCTCAAGACTCGGTACTACATCACCTCGGAGGGTGAGGCCGCCTTTCGAAGCTGGATGTCCACCCCGTTGAAGTACGCGCCCTGGCGAGACGTGGCGCATATGCAGGCGGCCTACTTCGAGTGGACCGATCCGGACAGCGTGCGCATGCACCTGCAGCAGCACGCGCAGCACTACCAGGAGCAGATCGACCAGTGGAGTCAGCAGGTCCGGGACATCGAGTCCCACGAGCACCCGATGATCGCGGCGCGGCTGCAGCGGTATCCAGCGGAGCAGCATGAGCGGATCGTGGCGTTCAAGTCGTTTGCCTATGACGGATTGATTCGGCTCGCCCAGGCCGAGGTGGACTGGGCGAACCGCGGACTGATTCTGCTGGCGGAACTCGAAGCAGATCACACGCCCTAGGCGTACTGTTTCCGCAGGTCTGGCTTGCGGATCTTGCCCGAGGCGGTGCGCGGCATGGATTCCACGAAGACCACCGATTTGGGAATCTTGTAGCGGGCCAGCTTGCCGTCCAGATACCCGAGCACCTGCTCCTCGGTGAGCTCGTAACCCTCCCGGACGACGATCACCGCACGCGGGACCTCGCCCCACCGCGCGTCCTCAACCCCGATGACGGCGACGGCGGCGACCTCTTCCATCGAGGCGATCTGTTGTTCGACCTGCGCCGGGTAGATGTTCTCTCCACCGGAGATGATCATGTCTTTGAGCCGGTCGGAGATGAAGAGGAACCCGTCCTCGTCCAAGTAGCCCATGTCTCCGGTCTTGAGCCACGTGCCGTGCGTCTCATGGACGAAGGAGCTGGCGGTGGCTTCGGGCCGGTTCCAATACTCCGCAATGACATTGGGCCCGTGGACCTGGATCTCACCAACCTCGCCCACCGGGCAGGGCTGATCCTCCGGGTCCACCACACGGACATCGGTGTGGAAATGCGCCAGTCCGCCGGACCCTTGTTTGGATCGGGAATATGCCGGCGGCAGAGTCGTGGCACCAGGCGAGGTTTCGGTCATGCCGTAACCCATCGTGAACGCCAGCCCGCGGCTCTCGTAGGCGTCGAGGACCCGCAGCGGCACCGCGGAACCACCGCAGGTGAGGTTTCGCAGCGAGGAAATGTCGGTGGACTCCCAGTTCGGATGTTCACAGAGCAGCTGAAACGTCGTAGGCACTCCGGAGATGTTCGTGACCCGGTGGGCTTCGATCAGCGCGAGCACACGGCCGGGTTCGAACTTCTGTTCCAGGATGATGCTCCCACCCTTGAGCAGCACCGGGAGGGCGCCCTGGCCCAGTGCTGCGACATGGAACAGCGGAGCGATCATCAACGCGACATCCTTGCTGGAGAGGTCGAAGTCGGTGAGCACATTGATCGCGTTCCAGGTGAGGTTCCCATGGGTGAGCATCGCGCCCTTGGGATTGCCCGTGGTCCCGGAGGTGTAGAGGATGACAGCGAGGTCCTCCAGTGTCACCGCGACATCGGGGCGGACCGTGGAGCCTGACCGCAGGGCATCCTCGAACGCCTCGGCGACCACCGCAAACTCCTGCTCGGGGCGCGGCCGTTTGCCGTCCTCGACGATCAGCAGGCGTTCGACCGCCGTGTCCCGGGATCCCGAGGCAGCCAACGGCTCCAGTGTGGTGGAGGCGACCAGCAGCGTGGCCCCCGAATCCTTCAGCGCGAACTGGATCTCCGGCGGAGCGAGACGGGTGTTCAGCGGGACGAAGACCGCTCCCAGGCTTCCGGCGGCGAAGAGTGTCTCCAGAAAAGCGGGAGAGTTCTCGCCCAGGTAGGCCACCCGGTCACCTGGCCTGACGCCCCGGTCCGCCAGTGCATTGGCGAGCCGATCGATCCGCTCGGCGAGCTGATCATAGGTCAGTTCGCCAGCAGCGCTGGTCAGTGCCTTCTGACCCTGGGACCGCACGCGCCGTCGGTGGATCCAATCTCCGATGCCATGATTCTTCATCGTCCGCGCTCCTGTGTGTGTCGGAGGGGTCATCGGGCGCCCTCCCAGACCAGGTCGTCGGTGTTGGGGACCTCGCCGATGAGTCCGTGCCGTTCAGAGATCTCGGCGACCTCGTTGAGCGAATCAAGATTGACGTCCTCTGGGAAGGCGGGGATCGTGATCTCCTCCAGCATGGATTCTTCGATGGACGTGTACTCCAGCAGGACTTCGCGCACCGCCTCAGGGTTCTCTTCGGCATAGGCCTGAGACTCCCGAACCGCCGTGTGGAAGCTCTCAATCAGCTCGGGGTCTTCATCGACCAGCTGCTGGGAGGCGAAGTAGGTGCCGACGCCCAATTCGTCCACCACGTCAGCGTAGGGGGCGAAGATGCGGTCGTATCCTTGGTCGTCAGCCATGCTCGCGAAGGGGTCGACGGCGAAGATCGCGTCGACATTGTCAGCTTCCAGTTGGGCGAGCATGTCCGGGAAGCCGACCTCTACGAAGTCAACGTTGGCTGGGTCCCCTCCAGCGTCCTCCACGCCTTGGGAGATCATCGAGTCGGAGATGTTGTTGAGCGTGTTCACCGCCACCCGCTGGCCCTCGAGGTCCTGTGCGGATTCGATGCCGGATTCTGGCTTGACCAGGACTGCGCCGAAGTCATTCTCGGAATCCCCGGTGGTCTGCGGCCCCGCGGCCACGGTCTGCAGCGGCAGTCCATTGTCGGCGGCGATGAGCAGGGAGGTCACGTTGGAGAAACCAAAGTCCAGGTCCCCGGAGGAGACCGCGGGGATGATGGCGGCACCGCCCTGTGCCAGGGTCAGCGTCAGGTCGAGGCCATGCTCTTCGAAGATGCCCTCCTGCTGGCCGAGATAGATGGGAGCAACGTCAACGATTGGGATCAGCCCGACCTCGACCTCGGTCAGCTCCCCATTCGATGAGTCCGCTCCCTCGTCCCCGGCTGGTTCGCCGTCGGCATCTCCAGCCGGAGACCCGCTTCCGCAGGCGGTCAAGGCGAGCACGGCGGACAGGGCGAACGCCCCGCTGGATAGGTTTTTCATGTCAGTTCTCCGGTCTCTGGAGGTGCGAAGTCCAAGGGTGTGTTGGGCGTCCATGGGTCCTGCGACAGCGTCTGACACCTCTGGCGGGCAACTTGGGACGTGGCTCCTCGTTGCCCGCCATCAGTGGCTGATCAGTTATTCACCTTCGAAGTACAGGGTGGAGGTGTCGGGCTCCGAATCGATGAAGTCGAACTTCACCATCAGCGCGCCTGCCTGCTCGATCTCATCGGTCGGGATCTCAGCGTTGAGTTCTTCCATGCGGAGGTTCTCGGCAGCCTCCTCCGGCAGGTCGATGAATTCCGGCAGCAGGGCCCTGGTGCCCTCCTCGTCCTCCTCGGCCATCTGCAGCGACTCCGTCATGGCGTCAGAGAAGGCCTGGGCGACCTCGGGATTCTCCTCCACGTACTCCCCGGAGCTGAAGCTCACCATGGTGGGCATCCCGGGGATCGCGTCCTGGAAGGAGTACCCGACCAGCTGATTCGCCTCATCGGCGAGCGCGCTGCTCAGAAAGGGCTCGGGGACCCAGATGGCGTCCGTGTTGCCCTGCTCAAGCTGGGCCGGCATGTCAGGGAAGGGCATCTCGGAGAATTCCACCGCGGAAGGGTCACCTCCGGCCTGCTCCACCGATTCCATGATGGTGAGGTCGCCCTGGGTCTTCAGCGCGTTCACCGAGACGGTGTTGCCCTCAAGGTCTTCCCAGTCCTCGATCCCGCTCTCCACCGTGGAGACGACGCCGGCGATGTCATCGCCTTCGGCCAGCGAGTTCGAGTAGCCGGTGACGATCCGCATATCGAGTCCGCGGTCATTGGCGTTGAGCACGGAGTTCGGGTTTCCGATTCCGAACTGCAGCTGCTGGGCGTTCACCGCGGGCAGCATGGCGGCGCCGGCGTTCGAGGTGGAGAGCTCGACGTCGAGCCCGTGCTCCTCGAAGATGCCGTTCTCGATGCCGTAATAGATCCCCACGGAGGGGGCGATCGGCAGCACGCCCACGGTGATCGGGGTCAGCTCACCGCCTTCGCTGCTGGTCTCGCCCTCGGCCTCGGCGTCATCGCCGCCGGACGCGGAGCCGGACCCGCAGGCGCTCAGCGCGAGGATGCTGATCGCTGCGATGCCGGTGATGGATGCGACATTCTTCTTCATGATTGCTCCTTGAGGTGTGGGGTCGCGGAAGGGCGGCCCACGGTGGGGTAGAGAGTCAGTGCGGTGATGGCGGATGCTCGGGTGTGTTTGGTCATGAGGGGCGTCGGCTCACGGGTAGAAGCGCGCCAGGAAGGTCGCCACGACAGCGGGGCGTTCCTGACCTTCGACCTCGAAGGTCGCGTCGACGACCAGGTGGAGGCCGCCTCCCTTGACCTCTTCGACGTCGCGGATGGTGCCGTGCATGCGAACTCGCGAACCGACCGGCACCGGTGCGGTGAAGCGCACCTTGTCCAGGCCGTAGTTGAGCTTCGTGCTGACATCGGTGACGTCGAAGAGTTCGCCCCAGAAGGGGATGATCAGGGAGAGCGTCAGGAAGCCGTGGGCGATCGGTGCGCCGAAGGGTCCGTCCTTGGCGCGTTCAGGATCGACGTGGATCCACTGTTGATCGTCGGTGGCATCGGCGAAGGTGTTGATCATGTCCTGAGTGATCTCGCGCCAGGCGGTCTGCCCCAGGTCGGTGCCGGCCATCGATCGTGCGTCTTCGAAAGATACGACGGTCCGGGCTGCATTGGTGTCAGTCATTCTGCTCCTCGACTCAAGGTGGGTGTGTTCTAGGTCACATTTTATTCTGGATAGGCGTATGCCCAGGCGAATTATTGATTTGGATTTGGTGTCGTTTTCTCGTGATCCCCGACCAGGTGCCCGGAGGCACTGTGAGGTCCTAGGTGAAGGCGCCCACTCCTGTCACCGCCCGCCCGACGATCAGCGCATTGATCTCGTGAGTGCCCTCATAGGAGTAGATGGCCTCCGCGTCGGCGTGGAAGCGCGCCACATCGGTGTCCAGGGTGATCCCGTTGCCTCCGCAGACCTCGCGTGCCAGCGCCACGGTCTCGCGCAGTCGAAGCGAGGTGTACATCTTTGCGAGCGCGGAATTCTCATCCCGGTAGGTCCCGGCGGCCTGCTGCTCGCTCAGCTGAACGACCATGCCCAGGGAGGCGGTGAGATTCCCCAGCATCATCGCGAGCTTCTCCTGGACCAGCTGGAAGCCGGCGATGGGCCGGCCAAACTGCTCGCGGCGCGCCACGTAGTCCAGTGCCGCCTCGTAGGCACCCGCCATCGCCCCGGTGGCCATCCATGCCACATCCGAACGCATGCGTCGCAGACAGCCGGCGACGTCGGTGAAGCTGTTGATCCGTTGCAGCCGAGCGCTCTCCGGGACCCTCACCTCGCGATAGCTGATGTCGGCGTTCTGCATGATGCGCAGCGAGGCCTTGTGTTCGATGGTGGTCATGCTCAGGCCCGGCGCGGAGGTCGGGACCAGGAAACACTTCACCTGGGAGTCGGCGGTGTCTCGAGCAAAGGTCGCGACGACGTCGGCGGCGCCCGCACCCCCGATCCAGCGTTTGGCGCCGTTGATGATCCAGTCTCCGGTTCCTGGATCCTGGGTGGCCTCAGTGGCGAGGCCGCCTGCCACATCGGAGCCGTGGTCGGGCTCGGTCAGCGCGAAGACACCGGTCAGCTCGTGCGTGATGATCTTCGCGTCGAGTTCGCGAGCCTGCTCGGGAGAGCCGCCCAGGGCACAGACCGTGCGGAACAGGCTTGCGGCCGCGTTGTAGTAGGTGGCGACGTTGATGTCACAGCGGGAGAGCTCGAAGTTGCGGAAACCGAGGAAGATGTCCCGGATGGGTTCACCCGCCGCGCGCAGCGCCGGCGGATCCATGAGTTGCTGTCCCTGCAGTGGGGCGATGATCTCCTCGGGGAAACGTGCTTCGTCCCATGCCGCATTCAGGTGCGGGTGGACCTCCTCGGTGAGCACCCGGCGCAGCTCGGTGATCACTGTGCGCTCTGCGGTGCTCAGCCGTTCGGCGAAGCCGTAGAGGTCTGAGGGGATGACGCTGCCGCGCACTGGTTCACGCATCGTCGGCTCCGGCGTCGAGCCCCAGCAGCGCCACGGCGTTGTGCTTGAGGATCCGTGGGCGCACCTCGTCCTTGATCGGCAGCTCGGCGAAGGCGGTGAGCCACTTCTCTGGGGTGATCAGCGGATAGTCCGTGCCGAAGAGCAGCTTGGCCGAGAGGATGTTGTTCGCACTGCGCACCAGAGCCTGTGGGAAGTACTTCGGTGACCAGCCGGAGAGGTCGATGTAGACGTTGGACTTATGTGTTGCGATCGAGATCGCCTCGTCCTGCCAGGGCACCGAGGGGTGCGCCATGATGATGGGCAGCTGCGGGAAGTCCGCTGCGACGTCGTCGAGCAGCAACGGGTTGGAGTACTTCAGCTTCAGCCCACCACCACCGGGAGTGCCTGCGCCCATTCCGTTCTGCCCGGTGTGGAAGATCAGCGGAAGCCCGATCTCTTCCAGGGCCTCCCACAGCGGGTAGTGCTGCGGGTCCGAGGGGTCGAAGCCCTGCACGGTGGGGTGAAACTTGAACCCGCGTACGCCGAGCTCCTCGGCCTGACGCCGGGCCTCGGCGATGGCTTCGGCGCCCAGCCATGGGTCCACCGATCCGAAGGGCAGCAGGACGTCATTATTGCGCAGGCACCCTGCGACCAGGTCATCGATGGAGTTGGGAGCGTGCTTCAGCTGCGTGCGAGCATCCACAGTGAAGACCACGGCGGCCATCCGGTGGTCACGGTAGACCTCCGCGATCCGATCGATGCTCGGTGTGCGCTCGGCGGTCTTGAAGTACTTCGCGGAGGCCTCGAAGAACACCTCGGGCAGCGCCCGATGCCCGCTGGAATCCATCTCCAGATGGACATGGGTGTCCACGGCCTCGATGGTGCTCAGATCAATGGCTGATTGATAACGCATCGCAGGGCTCCTCTCCTGATCTCGACGGGTCCTCAGGCTCGGTCGGCTGGGTGGGCTGGCTAGCTGGTGGGCTCCAGCTCGGGCGGGAGCTCCGGCATGGACTCGCCCACTGATTGCAGATTCGCGCGCAGCAGCTCACCGCCCTGGCTCTGCAGGGTCTCGTAGTCCCAGCCGCCGTCGTGGTACTCAGAGACCACCGACTCAGGATGGCTCCAGATCTGGAGCCTGTCACCGCCGGCGCCGATGACCTGACCGGTGATCCCGTCCACGGCATCGGAGGAGAGGAAGGCGACGACGCCGGCCGCATCCTTCGCGGTGCCGAAGCCCAGGCCCTTGCGGAAGAAGTCAGGCATGGGCTCGCCCTGCTCATCGGCCTCGACAGCCTTCTGGAAGTAGGGCACAGTCTTGGTCATTGCCGTGGCCGCGACCGGGATGACGGCGTTGACGCTCACACCCGCACGCTTCATCTCCAGCGCCCAGGTGCGCACCATCCCGATGATCCCGGCCTTGGCGGCCGCGTAGTTGGTCTGCCCGAAATTGCCGCGCTGGCCGGTGGGGGAGCCGATGCAGACGATCCGGCCCGCCACGCCCTCGGTCTTGAAGTGCTGATACGCCGCCCGGACACAGGTGAAGGTGCCCTTAAGGTGGACGTTGATGACGGCGTCGAAGTCCTCGTCGGACATCTTCAGCAGCGACTTGTCGCGCAGGATCCCGGCATTGGTGACCAGGATGTCCAGGCCGCCGAAGCTGTCCACCGCGGTCTCCACAAGCTTCTCCGCGGTCTCGGTGGAGCCGACCGGCGCGACGACTGCCACTGCCTTACCGCCTGCGGCTTCGATGGATGCCACGGCGGCGTCGGCGGTGGTCTGATCCACATCGTTGATGACCACGCTGGCTCCCTGAGCGGCGAGCTCCTGGGCGTATGCCAGGCCCAGGCCTGCCCCGGAACCGGTCACGATGGCTACCTTGCCCTGTAACGACATAGTCTCTCCTCTTGTATGGCCAGCTGTATGGCCAGTCGGCCTACGCTTACTGTGATACATCTCACTTGATAATATTGAGAAAGTCAATGATTTGCCTTCTCATCCGTCCAATCCCTCACCCGAGGGCCCTGCTAGGAGAACCCATGCCCCCCTCGAGCTCCACCACCGCCGCTGCTGCTCCCGCCTCGGCGCAGGACCGAGTCGAGGATGGCATGGCTCGCTTTCAGCAGACCCCGCTCGCTCAAGAGGTCGCCTTCCTCACGGCCCGCGCCAGAGTCCGGGGCAATGCGCTGGCGAATGAGCTGCTCAGCGACCTGGACCTGAAGGTGCGGCCCTTCGCCGTGCTCGCCATGGCCTGTTCCGGGACCAACCCCTCACAGCGCGAACTGGGCGACTTTCTGGATCTGGATCCCAGTCAGGTGGTTGCGCTGGTGGATCGGCTGGAGCAGCGGGGCCTCCTTCAGCGGGAACCTGATCCGCGGGACCGTCGCTCCAAGATCCTCACCGCCACCGCCGCGGGGCGCAAGCTCCACGCCCAGGCTGCAGAACGGACCCACCAGGCTGAGGAGCAGACCCTGCGGGGTCTGACGCCGACGGAGCGCAATCAGCTGCGCGAGCTGCTGATCAAGATCGTCTACTGATCCGCTGACCCGTCCGGCACGGCTGACCCGGCCGGCACGGCTGACCCGGCCGGCACGGCTGGGGAGCGGCCCCGCAGCTCCGCCTCAGGCGTTGGCGTTCGCGACCGCGTCCTCCGGACGGAAGCCCTTCTTCGCCAGCTGGATCTGCTCATAGACGTGGTGGCGCAGCTCGGCGAAGCGCTGAGAGGAGCGAGTCTCGAGCTGATCTCGCTCGGCCGGCAGGTCCACCAGGACGTCCTCCTGGATGACGGTGGGGGAGGAGGACAGGATGATGACCCGCTCACCCAGGTAGACCGACTCGTCGATGTCATGGGTCACGAAGAGCACCGAGACGCCGAGCTTCTTCCAGATCCCACGCACCAGGTCCTCCAGATCGGCACGCGTCTGGGCATCCACGGCTGCGAAGGGCTCGTCCATCAGCAGCACCTCTGGCTTGTACGCCACCGCTCGGGCGATCGCCACGCGCTGCTGCATGCCGCCGGAGAGCTGCCAGGGGTAGGACTTCGGCACGTGGGAGAGCCCCACGGCTTCCAGTGCCTCGGCCACCACCTCGCGGCGTGCGGTCTTGTCCATGCCCTGGTTCTTCAGCGGAAGCTCTACGTTCTCGGCCACGCGCAGCCAGGGGAACAGTGAGCGCCCGTATTCCTGGAACACCACGGCCATGGACTTGGGCGGTCCGGTGACCTTCTCTCCATGCAGGGTCACCTCCCCCTCGGTGGGAGCCATCAGGCCGGAGATGCATTTGAGCAGCGTCGTCTTTCCGGAGCCGGAGGGCCCGACCAGACAGGCCAGCTGGCCCTTCGGCAGGTCGAACGTGAGGTTCCGGACGGCCTCGATGTCGCCGCCGTCGGTGTGGTAGACCTTCTTCAGATTCTGCACCGAGAGCATCGGCTCCTCCCCGGGCATGGTCTTTCCCACGGGGATCCGGCCATCGGGGGTGTCCTGAACGCCGGACTGGCTGATCACGGGATTTGTGGGCTGTGAGTGCTCGGAGGTCATCTCCGGGTCCCTTCTCTTGGTACATCTCGTCAACGGAGCCGGGTGAATGTGTCCGGCAAGAAGTAGCTTGCGATGGGTGGTGCTCAGGCGGCCTGCTCGATCTCACGCAACCCGTGGTACCAGCCCAGGATCCAGCGTTCGGCGAGCTGGAAGATGAACGAGAGGATGACGCCGATCAGCCCCAGCAGGACGATGCCGGACCACATCTCGGGGATCGCGAAGGAGCGCTGGAACTGCACGATGGCGAAGCCGAGCCCCTCAGTCGAGGCGAACATCTCCGAGATCACCATGAGGATCAGGGCGATGGAGAGTGACTGCCTGATGCCCGCCATGATCTGCGGCATGGCCGAGGGCAGGATCAGGTAACGGACGCTGTTGATCTTGTTCATGCCGTAGGTGCGGCTGGTGTCGGCGAGCACCTCGTCCATGGAGCGCACGCCTTCGATGGTGTTCAGCAGGATCGGCCAGACGGCGCCCAGAACGATCACCGAGACCTTCATCTCGTCGCCGATCCCGATCAGCAGCATGATCACCGGAATGAGCACCGGTGGCGGGATGGCCCGGAAGAACTCGAGGGTGGGCTCCAGCAGTGCGCGCAGCCATCGGAAGGAGCCGATCAGCAGTCCGGCGCCGATGCCGATCAGGATCGAGAGGACGATGCCGATCATCAGCCTTCCCAGAGAAGGGAAGACGTCGCTGACGAATCGCTCGCTGGTCCAGGTCTCGAAGAAGGTCTCCACCAACGCCTGCGGAGTCGGGACGAAGAAGCTCGTCTCGCCCAGGGTGGAGACGAACCAGATGGCGAGCAGGATCAGCGGCAGGGCGATGATGTTCAGGAACGTACGGATATATGTCATGCCGCCACCTCCGTGCGGACCGAAGAGTGCCAGGAAAGGATCTTGCGTTCGATGATCCGCATGGCCAGGTTGATCAGAACCCCGAGCAGGCCGGTCGCCAGCACCAGGGCGTACATGGAGATGTAGTTGCCTCCGGACTGGGCGCTGGCGATCTCGGCTCCCAGTCCGGGTGTGCCGATGATCAGCTGGGCGGTGATCGCCAGGATCAGCGCCACCGCCGCCGCGAGGCGAATGCCGGTCATCACATACGGCAGCGCCGTGGGGAAGGTGACGTACCGCATCCGCGCGAAGGGGCCGAGGCCGTAGGAGCGGGCGGTGTTCATCGCCACCGCGTCCACATCGGCGACCCCGTAGAGCACCTGGATCAGCACCTGCCAGAAGCAGGCGTAGACGATCAGCATCAGCGAGGATTCGATCCCCACGCCGAAGAGCAGCACCGCCAGCGGGATCAGTGCCACCGAGGGGACGGGCCGCAGGAACTCGATCGTGGAGTTCGTGAACCGGCGCAGGAAGGTGGAGGAGCCGATGATGAAGCCCAGTACGGTGGCCAGCACCACGGCGATGATCATGCCGACCGCCCAGGCCTGCATGGTGTCACCGACGGCGACCCAGAAGTCTGTCAGGCCGAAGTTGGTGATCAGCCCGCCGATGGCCTCGTGGGCCGGGGGCAGGAAGCGTGCGTTGACCAATCCGGTGAGAGGCAGGAGTTCCCAGGTCAGCAGCATGCCGACGACGCCGGCCGCCCCGAGGGCCTTGGTGCCGAGGCCGCGCCGTCGTCGTCGTCGGGCTCGGCCGGGGCCTGAGGTGGTGGCTCGCCCGGTGGCGCCGCTCTGCGCGACCGAGGACAGCGGGGCTGCGGGGTCTGGCCGGGTGGGGATGTCCAGTGCGGCCGAGGTGGAGACATCGGTGTGCCGCCGGATGTCGCCGCCTCGACGGTCCGTGGCGGCGGAGGACTCCCACCGATGCAGCCGGTGGATCTCCGCATCACGGTCTAGTGGTGCCTTGCCGCGGGACCTTCGTCCCGGGCGTGCGCGCTCATCGGTCATCTATGACTCCCTTGTGCAAGGTCGTTCCTCGCATCACAGGGAGCGCGAACTCACTGTGATGCAGAACACATCACAGTCAGCATAGGCCCCTCCCGCCTACAGTTCAATATTTCAATGATTGAGATATTCAAAGGTATCCCCGTTGAGCGGCGGATTCTCCGAGCAGTTGAGGCCGCTTGGCCCATGTACTGACCGGTATCTCCGCCGCTCAACGCAGGACGGACCCTCAGCGGAGGAAGAGCTTCTTCATCCGGTAGGTGGTCACGGCGAGGCCGAGGACCGTCAACACCAGGTAGTAGCCGATGTGGACCAGGGTGAGCGCACCGAAGTCCCAGAAGGCGATGTCACGCATGAGCTCCACGCCGTGCCAGAGCGGCAGCGCCTGAATCACGACCTGCACGCCGGCGGGGTACACGCTGATCGGGAACAGCGTGGCGGAGAACAGGAACATCGGGATGAGCACCATCATCATCCAGTCCATCTGCTGGAACCGGCTCAGGAAGGACGTCACCGCCATGCCCACCGAGGCGAAGCCCAGCGCGATGAACAGCGCCGCGAACCAGAGCACCAGGGCCGCGAGCGGGTCGACCAGCCCGCCGATCATCAACACCCCGAGGAAGCCCAGCGCGTAGATCCCGCCGCGGAACAGCGCCAGGCAGATCTCGCCGACCGCCACATCTACCGGGCCCAGCGAGGTGGACATCATCGTGCGGTAGAGCTTGGTGATCTTGAGCTTGAAGAACACGTTCCAGGTGGAGTCGAAGATCGCACCGTTCATCGCGGAGACCGCCAGCAGCGCCGGAGCGATGAAGGCGGCGTAGCTGATGGTCCCGCCGCCGCTGAGCCCGACCTGCTCGGCATCCACGTTGGCGATCATCGGCGAGATGCCCAGCCCGAAGGAGGTCAGGAACAGCACCGGCTCCAGCAGCCCGGAGAGGAAGATGACTCCGCGGTTGTTGCGGATGGCGGTCAGGCCGCGGCCGAAGACGGCGCGGATGTTGCCCGAGTAGTAGTTCGCGGCGAACCCCCGGCGAAAGGCGATGCGCGGGAGAGTCGCTGCCGCGTCGGACGTCGGCCGCTCACCTTGGTCTGAAGCACTCCGGTCTGAAGCACTCCGGTCTGCACCGCTCTGGTCTGCGCCTCTGCGGCCTGCGGCCGAGCGTTCGACCTCAGCCCCATCCCTGACTGCGATGCGCGTCTGCCGACGCGCATCGGCCTTGGCGCCCGGAGTGCGGCCGCGCCACTCCTCGAGTCCCAGGCGTCGTGAGAAGACCCGGACGGTGATCAGCCATCCGCCTGCGGTGATGCCGAGCAGGTAGAGGACGTGGACCAGGATCATCCAGGCGGGAGTCGGCTGGGAGAAGGCCAGCACGCGGCCCAGCTCGTTGGCATGCCAGATGGGGGAGAACCAGCCGATGACCTGCAGGAACCCCGGCAGGTTGGTCAGCGGATAGAAGGTGCCCGAGAAGAGGAAGAGGGGCATGATGACGAATCGCTGGATCAGCGACATCTGCCCCTTCTCGTCACGCAGCGTGGAGACATAGGCCATGATCGGCAGCCCGATCGCGAGCCCGCCCATCAGAGCGCTGCCGATCTGCAGCGCCGCCCAGGGGGAGGAGATGGCCCCGAACAAGGCCAGCACCACGGTGAAGATCGCGGCGTGCACGGCGAAGCGCACGCTGACCGCGAGGATATGCCCGGAAGCGATCTGGCCCGGACTCAGCGGTGCGGCCTGCGCCCCGTAGTAGAGCCGCCGCCACTTGAAGCCCTCCATCACGGGGAAGGTGAACTCGATGCCCGCCGACATCGCCACCGTGGAGGCCAGAATCGCGGGACCGATGTACATCAGGTAGCTGCTCGCGCCGTACTGCGCGAAGTCACCGCCGTCCCCGACGAGCACGCCCAGACCAAGCCCCATCGCGAGGATGTACATGATCGGCTGGCTCACCGAGGAGAAGAGGATGACTGCACCGTAGGCGCGCATGCTGCGCAGCGTGCGTTCTGCCTGGTGCAGCGCGCCGAATCGCCGAACCCGGCCCGCGAGCGCCTGCTTATCAGCCGCGGGGCTTGTGGAGGTCTCGATCCCTGGGCTGGCGTTGAGCTGATCAGTCAACGAGGCTCCTGCCGGTCAGTCGCAGGAAGACGTCCTCCAGCGAGGAGCGGCGTACCAGCGAGGTGATCGGGCGCAGCCCGGCGGCATGGATCCGTTCCAGCGCCGATTCGGCGGAGGCGGCGTAGACCAGCAGCCGGTCCGGGAGGACCTCGACGTGGCTGAAGCCGATGCCGCCCGGAGCATCTCCGGCACCCAGCAGGCTGCTCAGCTGCTCGGCCTGCTCCTGGTTGCGGTCCAGCCCGAAGCGCAGCTCGAGCACCTCACGCGTGGAGTGTTCGCGGATGAGCGCCGCAGGCGAGCCCTCCGCCATGATCCGACCCTGGTCGACCACGATCAGGCGCTCGCAGAGCTGCTCGGCCTCATCCATGTGGTGAGTCGTCAGCACCAGTGTGGTGCCCGCTTCGCGCAGCCGGAAGAGTCGATCCCAGAGGATATGGCGGGCCTGCGGGTCCAGGCCCGTGGTGGGTTCATCCAGCAGCAGGATCTCGGGTTCATTGACCAGGGCGCGGGCGATGGTCAGCCGTCGCTTCATTCCCCCGGAGAGGTCCTCCACCCGGGAGGTCGCCTTGTGGGTCAGCTGGGCGAACTCCAGCAGCTCCTCCGTCTTGGTGTTCAGCCAGCGGCGCGGCAGACCGAAGTAGCGGCCGTACATGATGATGTTCTCGCGGACGCTGAGCTCTTCGTCGAGATTGTCCTGCTGCGGGATCACCCCGAGCCGGGCGCGCACCTCGGGTCCGTTCTGCTCCGGATCCAGGCCGGCCACCTCCATGGTGCCCCCGCTGCGGGCCGCCACCGCCGCGATCATCCGCATCGTGGTGGACTTGCCTGCCCCGTTGGGGCCCAGCAGCCCGAAGGACTCCCCGCGGTTCACGGTGAAATCGATGCCGTCCACGGCGGTGAAATCTCCATAGCGCTTGGTCAGACCGGTGGCGCGGATCGCGTGTTCGACGGGCATGAGGTGCAGTGTACTCGGCGCCAGTGCCCTGATCTGCGGCAGAGGTTCATCCTTTGGGGCGATGTTCGCGCCCGTGTCATCCGGGAGAATGAAGGACAAGTTCACATTCGACCCCGATGAAAGGTCATCAATGTCCATTCCAGTTCTCGAGACCGAGAACCTGGTCAAGGTCTACGGCAAGGGCGCGACTCGATTCGACGCGCTCAAAGGCCTGACCTTCGAGATCCACGAAGGCGAATCCGTCGCCATCGTGGGCAAATCAGGTTCCGGCAAGTCCACCCTCATGCACCTGTTGGCGCTGCTTGATGAGCCGACCGCCGGCGTCGTCGCACTTGAGGGTGAGCCGGTGAACAAGCTCAAGCCCAAGAAGATCTCCCAGCTGCGCAACGACACCTTCGGCTTCGTGTTCCAGCAGTTCTTCCTGAACCCGAACCAGACCGTGCTGGAGAACATCACGCTGCCGCTGAAGATCGCCGGCATGGGCAAGTCGGAGCGCAACCGCCGCGGCATGGAGGTTCTCGAGCAGCTGGACATGGCCGATAAGGCCAAGAACAAAGCGACCAACCTCTCCGGCGGACAGAAGCAGCGCGCCTGCATCGCGCGCGCCCTGGTCAACAAGCCCACGGTGCTCTTCGCCGATGAGCCCACGGGCAACCTGGACACGGTGACCTCGGAGATCGTCGAGGACATCCTCTTCGGTCTGCACCGCGACTATGGCATCACCCTGGTGGTCGTCACCCACGACGAGGACCTGGCCGCCAAGTGCCAGCGCCGACTGATGATGCAGGACGGCGAGATCGTCACCGAGGAGCATAGCGTGAAGGAGGTGCAGGCATGAGGTCAGTCGACGTCGCCCGCACCGCGCTGGGCAACACCTTCCGCTCCAAGCTGCGCACGGCGCTGACCGTGGTGGCCATCGTGATCGGTGCCTTCACCCTCACGCTCACCTCCGGCCTGGGCGCCGGGGTGAACAAGTACGTGGACAACGTGGTCGCCGGATTCGGTGACTCCTCGCAGCTCTTCGTGCTCAACGCCGGTGCCAGCGACGCCGAGCCGACCGAGGGCCCCGCTGAATATGACCCGGAGGCCGCCACGGACTCCGGGGGCATGTTTGGTCCAGGCACCGGGGGCGGACTGCTCACCGAGTCAGACATCGAGACCATCGAGGACATCGACCATGTCTCCGGCGTGGATCCAGTGGTCATGGTCTCCCCGGACTACCTCGAGACCGCCGACGGCGCCCAGTACGACCTCACCCTGGATTCACCCGCCAATGCTGTGGGACTCGAACTCGAAGCAGGAGAGGCCCCCGGTGACGACGGGATGGACCTCAGCATTCCGACCGAGTGGCTGACCATCTTCGACACCGAGGACGCCGAGGCGGTCATCGGTGAGACCGTCCAGATCGGCATCAGCGATGTGACCGGTGAACAGACCTCGGTCGAGGCCGAGATCGTCGGCGTCACCGAGGAGGCGCTCTCCGGCATCGGCGCAACACCGATGCCCTCGCGAGAGTTGAACCAGGAGCTCAGCGACCTCTCGATGGAGGGCTATGAAGGTCAGGCCGAACAGGCCTACAGCATGGCCGTGGTCGACGTGGATGACCTGGCCGCGAACGAGGACAGCGTCAAGAGTGCGCTGACCGATGAAGGCCTGCTGGGCATGACCGTGGAGGACCAGATCGGCGCGGTCCAGGGCGTCATCGACGCCGTGTCCTGGGTGCTCTCAGGCTTCGGCCTGATCGCGCTGCTCGCAGCCAGCTTCGGCATCGTGAACACTCTGCTGATGTCGGTGCAGGAACGCACCCGTGAGATCGGTCTGATGAAGGCGCTGGGCATGTCCAGCGGCAAGGTCTTCGGACTGTTCTCCATGGAGGCCGTGGTCATCGGCATCCTGGGCTCGGTGATCGGCGTCGTGCTGGGACTCGGCGCAGGGCTCATCGGCAACGGATGGTTGACCGGAGAAGGCGGGCCGCTCGGGGGAGTGGCAGGACTGACGCTCTTCGCGGTGGATCCCGTCTCGCTGCTGGGCATCACTGCGCTGATCATCGGCATCGCCTTCCTCGCCGGCACCCTTCCGGCCGCGCGCGCGGCCAAGAAGGACCCGATCGAGGCGCTTCGCTACGAATAGGACCGGGCCGCCCGGCCTAGTGTGGATCGTGAACACCCATGACGATGAAGGAGCAGATATGAGCAACCCTCCCAATGGAGAACAGGGCTACCCCGGCGGCCAGCCCGGGGGATCCCCCGGCGACCAACCCGGTGGATACCCCGGCGGCCAGCCGGGTGGATACCCGGACGGCCAGCCCGGTGGCTACCAGGGCGGTCAGCCGAGCTCGAAGTACGGCACTGACCCCTATGCGCCGGGAACCTACGGCGGTCCGATGGCGGAGCCGAAGAAGTTCAGCCTGCTGAAGACCTTCACACTGGTCTCCCTGGCCATCTACGTGCTCAGCGCGCTTCCGGGCCTGTTCGTCAGCGGCGACGACGCACGGCAGGAGATGATCTCTGCGATCGAGGAGCAGGGGATGTCCGAGCAGGAGGCCGCCGAAGCCGCAGACCTGTTTGCCGGGCTGTTCACCGGATTCGTCTGGGTCACATTGATCGTCGGCGTGGCGCTGTACCTGCTCGTGTTCTTCGGCCTGAAGAAGAACAAGAACTGGGCGCGCGTGCTCGGCATCGTCTTCGCCATCATCGGCATCGTCTTCACGCTCTTCGGGCTCTTCGGCGCCGATATGCTGACCCTCGCGCTGGGACTCGCCCATGTGGCGGTCGCGATCTACTGGCTGGTGCTGGCCTTCAGCACCGAGGTCAAGACCTACCTGAAGCAGTTCACCCGGTAGTCGACGACTGCATTCTCAGAAGGGGGGCCCTCTTGTAGGGCCCCTTTCTGCTGTCTCAGCACGACTTGTGCTGGAGTGGCGTTAGGGTAAGTCAGTGCATCAGACAACTTCCACCGGCAGCTCGCGTCGGATGATGACGGCGATGTTCCTGCCGCTCTTCGCGTCGCTGCTGAGCATCAGCATCGTCAACGTCGCGCTTCCCGCCATCGAAGAGAGCCTCGAGGCCAGTTCCGCAGATCTGCAGTGGGTGCTCTCGGGCTATGCGCTGGCCTTCGGCATGGCGCTGGTCCCTGCCGGACGTGCTGGTGACATCTGGGGCCGCCGGAACCTCTTCCTGATCGGTGTCGTGGTCTTCGGCCTGGCCTCCCTGGGCGCGGCGCTGGCGATGAGCCCGCTGGTGCTCAACACCGCCCGCGTCTTCATGGGATTCGCCGCCGGCATCCTGACGCCGCAGGTCATCGGGATGATTCAGCAGCTCTTCAGCGGCCCCGCACGGGGCCGCGCCTACGGGATGATGGGCACGGTGATCGGTGTCGCGGTGGCCGCCGGTCCGGCGCTGGGTGGACTCATCATCGACACCACGGCTGCCGATCTGGGGTGGCGGATGACCTTCTTGATCAACGTCCCGGTCACCGTGGTGGCGCTGATCGGCATTCTGCTCTGGCTGCCGAAGCCCCAGGACGACGACGCCGCGGCCAGCTCCGTGGGCGCCGACACCGACGCCGGGCGTGAATCCACCTCCCCCGACGGTGCGTCCACGGGCAACACGGGCACGGAGCCGCAGGGTCTGCAGCGGCTGGACCCGCTCGGCGTCGTGCTGCTCAGCCTTGCCGTGCTGCTGCTGATGCTTCCCTTCATCCAGTTCCGCAGCCTGGTCGGTGGGCTCTTCGCGGTTGCTGGACTCCTGGTGCTGGGGATCTGGGCGGTCTGGGAGCGGCGGCTGGGCCGGCGCCATGAGTCAGCGCCGATGGTGAACCTCAAACTCTTCGCGCTTCCCAGCTACACGCTGAACTCCATGGTGCTGGGCCTCTACTTCGCCGGCATGCCCGCAATCTGGGCGGTGGTCGCGGTCTACGTCCAGCAGGGACAGGGGCGCGGAGCGCTGATCGCGGGGCTGGTGACACTGCCCAGCGCGGTGATGGTGATGCTGCTGTCCTCCCGCGTGGGCAAAGCCGTGGAGAGCAAGGGCCCACGGATCCTGGTGGCAGGCACGATCACCGCCGTGGCCGCGATGCTGCTGCTCTCCGGGACCGCGGCGCTGATGGCGACCCCGTACGGATCGATCTGGCTCATGGCGGCGGCACTGGGCGTCGTCGGAATCTCACAGGCGCTGATCATTCCCAGCGCGCAGACGCTGTCCATGCACGATGTCCCCGAGCAGATGGCAGGAGCCGCCGGGGGAGTGGCTCAGACCGTGCAGCGTGTCTTCACCGCGATCGGCATCGCCGTGGTGACCGGCATATACTTCTCGGTCACCGCCGACCAAGGGCATCAGAGCGGGATCGTGATCGCCACTCTGGTCATCGCAGCACTGATGCTCAGCTCGGTGGCGGCAGCGATCTTCGCTGCGAAACGGGCAGCGATCAGCGCAGCCGAGTGACCGGTCGCAGGTCCTTGTCCGTCACATAGGCCGGCGCGTCAGCGAAGATCGCAGCGCGCTCGGGGGACTCATCCCAGGCCTGCTCGGCCTCCAGAAACTCCTCACGGTTGCCGAAGCGGCTGACGAACCAGGTGAGCTCGTCCTTGCCGTCCGAGAGCCACATCGACTCCACGGTGAATCCGCGCTCCTCGCGGGCGGGGATGACCTGCTTCGTCAGGAAGGAGATGAACTCGTCGGCCAGCGCAGGGTCCAGCGCGTAGCGCCGCATCCAGGTGGTGCGCTCGGGGGCATCGAGGTGCGGAGTCTCGGGCTGTTCGGACATGGAGCGGTCTCCTGAGGGTCGTTGCGGTGGCTCTGGTGCTTCGGTCCAGGCCATCATAGGAGACCTGACTGTCTGCTTGCCCCACGCCCGTGGGTGAACTGCCGGCGGCGATTGGCATTCGGTGCGCGTTGCCAGCGATAATCAGCCCATGAGTTCTCCCCAGTCATTGCCTCAAGGCAGCTCAGCCGGTGCACCTGATGCAGTCAGGAACTTCGGTCGGCGCACCTCCGGCATCAGCTTCGCGGTGATGATCACCGTGCTCCTGGTGGCGCTGGTCTTCGCCGCGAACCAGAACGACGTCATCGGCTGGATCATCGCCGTCGTCGCCGGCGGCTGGCTGCTCCTGGCCACGGTGCTGGTCTTCTCGGTGCGCTCCGGTGCCAAGAAGTTCGGTGACACCCTTGACTCGGCACGGGCCGACGCCGCCTCCCGCCGCGCCGACGCCAGCGGCGGCACCGCGGTGGTCGATGAGGACACCCACGCTCGGAACCTCAAGCTGGACCACTCCTTCAAGATCGTCCAGGTGCAGAAGCGGGTCATCACCCAGGAGCTGGCCAAGGGAACCGAGGCGGACCTGGAGATGGTCGACCGCGCCCTGGACACCATCGAGACCACCGCCGGCAACGGCCGCGACATGCTCTCCGAGCACGTGGGCCGCGGGCACTCCTCGCAGCATGACGCTGGGCAGGATTCGGGGGCGGACTCCGGGCGGGACCGGCGACGTGACTCAAGAGCCGGCCGCAACAACGACGACGACCGCCCGATCACCGGCGAGATCGTCAACTGAGAGGACCAGACGTGACGGACACCCCCACCCAGTCAGGCAGCTCCACAGACGCATCCAGTTCCACCGCCGCATCGAGTTCCACGGTCGCAGCGAACTCCACGGCGGCCCCCGACTTCGGCGAGCACCCCCATCGCATCGTGGACGCCAAGGACGCCGGCCACACACGGATCGCCTCGGTGAACGTCAACGGGATCCGCGCCGCGCACCGCAAAGGCATGGGCGAATGGCTGGCGGACCGCGAGGTCGACATCCTCGCCCTGCAGGAGGTCCGCGCCAACGAGGAGATCCTCACCAAGCTGGTCGCCGAGATGACCGAGCCCACGGGTGAAACCTGGCACATCCATGAGCACGAGGCCGCCGACAAGGGACGCGCCGGTGTCGCGATCATCTCCCGCACCGCGCCGGTGGCCACCCGCACCGGCATCGGGGCCGGTCACTCCGAGGACGACGGACGGTGGATCGAGGCGGACTACACGCTCGGCGACGGAAGCACGTTGACCGTGGCCAGCGTCTACGTCCACTCGGGCGAAGTGGGTACCACCAAGCAGGAGCACAAGATGCGCTTCCTGGCCGATATGGCCGACTACCTGCCAAAGCTTGCCGCCCGCACCGACCATCTGCTGGTGATGGGTGACCTCAATGTGGGCCACCGCGAGCTCGACATCAAGAACTGGAAGGGCAACGTCAAGAACTCTGGGTTCCTGCCCGAGGAACGCGCCTTCTTCGACCGCTATTTCGGCGAGCTGGGCTACGTGGACGTGGCCCGCAGTCTGGCCGGCGAGGTCGACGGTCCCTATACCTGGTGGTCCTACCGCGGCAAGGCCTTCGACAACGACACCGGGTGGCGGATCGACTATCACATGGCCACTCCGGCCCTTGCGGAGCTCGCCTCCAACCTCAAGGTCGACCGCGCGGTGGACTACTCGCTGCGCTGGTCCGACCACGCTCCGCTGGTCGTGGACTACAAACTCCCCTGAGCGGCGCGATTGCGCTCATCCACTGGTGCGACCGCCCATCCATACTCGACTGATGACACGAAGGAACTGCCGTGACTGAGCGCGTACTCTCCGGGATGCAGCCCTCGGCTGACTCCCTGCACCTGGGCAACTACCTGGGAGCGCTGGTCAACTGGGTGAAGATGCAGGAGCGCTACGACGCCTTCTTCTTCATCCCGGACATGCATGCGATCACCGTGGCGCAGAACCCGGCTGAGCTGCGCATGCGAGTGCGCAGGACCGCCGCCCAGTACATCGCAGGGGGCCTCGACGTCGAACGCTCCACGCTCTTCGTGCAGTCCCACGTGCCCGAGCACGCCCAGCTGGGCTGGATCATGACCTGCCTGACCGGCATGGGCGAGGCCTCGCGGATGACCCAGTTCAAGGACAAGTCCGCCAAGCAGGGCGCCGATGCGGCCGGCGTCGGACTCTTCACCTACCCGATGCTGCAGGCCGCCGACATCCTGCTCTACCAGCCGCATGGCGTGCCGGTGGGCGAGGACCAGAAGCAGCATGTGGAGCTCTCCCGTAACCTGGCCCAGCGCTTCAACCACCGCTACGGCGAGACTTTCCGCGTGCCTGAGCCCTTCATCCCGGAGTCCGGGGCGCGGATCTATGACCTCCAGAACCCCACGGCGAAGATGTCCAAGTCCGCGCAGTCCCCGAACGGTCTGCTGAACCTAATGGACACCGATAAGCAGATCGCCAAGAAGATCAAGTCGGCGGTGACCGACGACGGCGGCGAGATCCGTTTCGACCGCGCCGAGAAGCCCGGCGTCTCGAACCTGCTGAGCATCTACTCGGCGGTGACCGACCGCCCGATCCAGGAGATCGTGGACGAGTACCAGGGCAAGATGTATGGCCACCTCAAGGTGGACCTTGCCGAGGTGGTCGTCGCGCGGCTCGGGCCCATCCGTGATCGCGCCGAGGAGCTGCTACAGGATCCCGCCCAGCTGGACGCATTGCTGGCGACAGGGGCCGCGAAGGCCCGCTCGGTGGCCGGGGAGACCCTCGCCGAGGTCTACGAGAAGATCGGATTCCTCCCGGCCTCGGGATGATCAGGCGATGAACGAGGATCCCTCCCGGCTGCGGCCTCGAACTGGCGGACACGGCGTCATCGCCGGGCACGCGCGCGCGGCCGCGAAGGCGATGAACGACCGCGAAGAGGTCTCGGGGATGGTCAACCCGCTCGACGTGGAGGGTCTGCGCCGCCGCGAGGTGAAGGCGCGCCGGGCCTGGGGTCATGCTCGCCGCGAGGGACGCAGCGGTGTTCAGCTGATCGGGCCGAGCCTCTACTGGGGCCTGACCCGCCTGGACACCACGCACCCGATGCGGGTGTTGAACCTGTTCCTCTTCCACTATGGGCCCGTCATGGCCGCCGGGGCGGCGTACATGATGTTCTTCTCCGTCTCCGCGGCGCTGGTGGCGGGGTTCTCCGTGGCCGGCATCGTGATCGGCGGGGATGTGAGTCTCCAGAACGACATCGTGGAGCTCACGAATAACGCCCTGCCCGGTGTGATCGGGGAAGACGGACTCGCCACGCAGCAGGACCTGTTCTCCACCAGCGGGTTCGGCGTCACGCTGGTGGTCTCGCTGCTGGTCGCGACGGTGGCCTCGCTGAGCTGGATCAACGGTCTGCGCGCGGGAATCCGCAGCATCTTCGACCGTCCCCTGATGGATGAGAACGTGCTGCTCGTGAAGGCGCGCGATCTCATGGTCATGGTGCTGTTGGGGTCGATGCTGCTCGCGGCCACGGCCACCAGCCTGCTCTCCACGGAGCTGTTCAATTTCAGCGCCGATATCCTCGGCTGGGACCTCAGTGTGTTGGAGGGTCTGGTCGGCACGCTGCTCACCGTGGGTGTCCCGCTGATCCTGGATCTGTTGGTCGCGGTGCTGGTCTTCCGGATGGCGTCCCGGGTGGTGATGCCGGTCTCGGTGCTGTGGCGAGCCGCTCTGATCGCCGCCGTGGGCTCCTCGCTTCTGCGCGCCCTGTCCACGTACCTGCTCAATGGGGTGGCGGCGGGGAACCTGATCGTGTCCTCCTTCGCCACCGTGCTGGGCTTCTTCATCTACTTCTTTGTGCTCAGCCTCGTCTACCTGCTCTCTGCAGCCTGGGCGGCCCTGGCCACCGACGATCGAGTCCGCCGCGAAGGCCCCGCCGGCCTCCTGCACTGACCCCAGCCCCGTCAACGTCGGTTGACTCGGCGCGGCAGCCCGTACATACCACGGCGAACTCGAGATCCATGACGTGTGCGCGGGTGGTGCTGGGCGTTCAGTCCCGGACAGTCCGTGGGAACAGCGAATCTACGACGTGCCGCGCGGCGTCCCGGGGCTGACCGGACCAGGGGAAGTGGTGCATGGACACCATAGGGCTCGCGTTGATCTCGAGTACCGAGGGTTCGTGGTGGTCGACCTCGCTCCGGGGAAGCAGGACGTCGAAACCGACGATCCTCAATCCGGGCAGAGCCCGTGCGGCGCGCTCGACGAGCTCACGCTCCTTCTCTGTGATTTCGTCGGTAGCATCCACTGCGTCTCCACCGGTGTGGAGATTCGAAGTGCTGCGGAGATATACGCGTTCTCCGGCTTCTGGGACGGAGTCCAGCCGGTGACCATGGCGCTGCAGGTAGTCGAGCGAGACAGCATCCAGGACCAGAGCCTTGTGAATAGGGCCCCGGTCTCTGTTCTTGGCGTCGATTAGGTCCCGGATGGTCGTCCTGCCATCGCCGCTCACGCTGGCGGGCCTTCGCCGGGTAGCGGCGACAAGACGGTTCTCGACGACGAGACAGCGATGCTCCACACCTGTCCGGAACTCCTCGACCAGGATCCTGGCGTTGTTTGCTGCCACCTGACTGAACGCTTCATGGAAGTGTTGCTCGGTCTTGATCCCCGCGTGCACGTCCTTGCCCTGCCGACCGTTATGGGGCTTGACCACGGCTCGTTCAAACGGGGCTGCCCAGGCCCATGCTCGAGCAGACTCATTCACTCCGAACACGGCGTTCTCGGGTGCGCTGATCTTCAGGTCCCGAAAGAGTCGACTCGCCACGTCTTTATAGGAAGCGATCTTTTTCACGAGGTCGCCGTTGTGGTTGGTGCCGCCGCCGTTCCACGTGCGCATGCGCCCACCGTGTTCCATCACCATCCGGCCGCTGTTGATCGACTTTCGCACCGTGATGCCGCGGTCCAAAGCTTCAGCCGCGACCACGATGTTCGTGTAGTTCGTGCGGCCCACTCCGACATCGATCAGATGACGAATGGCCTGATCGTATCTGTCCATGACGTCACCTAACCGAGGGAGCGAACCAATGCAAACACGTAGGAGGTCGGGTGGCGAGCGCAGCGCGCCACCCGACCTCCTGAGGCGCGGGACTACATGCTGCGGGTCAGCACCGCGCGCTTGACCTCTTGGATGGCCTTGGTGACCTCGATGCCGCGCGGGCAGGCATCGGTGCAGTTGAAGGTGGTGCGGCAGCGCCACACGCCCTCTTTGTCGTTGAGGACCTCCAGGCGCATGTCGCCGGCGTCGTCGCGGGAATCGAAGATGAACCGATGCGCGTTGACGATCGCCGCCGGGCCGAAGTACTGCCCGTCGGTCCAGAAGACCGGGCAGGAGGAGGTGCAGGCGGCGCAGAGGATGCACTTGGTGGTGTCGTCGAAGCGCTCACGGTCCTCGGGGGACTGCAGGCGCTCGGCGGTCGGGGCCGGCGAGTTGTTGACCATGAAGGGCATGATCTCGCGGTAGGACTGGAAGAAGGGCTCCATGTCCACGATCAGGTCCTTCTCCACGGGCAGACCCTTGATTGGCTCGACCATGATCGGCTTGGAGGTGTCCAGGTCCTTGAGCAGCACCTTGCAGGCCAGGCGGTTGCGACCGTTGATGCGCATGGCATCGGAGCCGCAGACGCCGTGGGCGCAGGACCGGCGGAACGTCAGCGAACCGTCGATGTTCCACTTGACCTTGTGCAGGGCGTCCAGCACGCGGTCGGTGCCGTACATGGTGAGCTGCCATTCGTCCCAGCGTGCCTCATCGGAGAACTCCGGGTCATAGCGGCGCACCTGGAGAGTGATCTCGAAGCTCGGGACCTCGCCTCCGCCTCCGCTCTCCTTCATGTCGATCTTGGAAGCGGGCTCGGCGGCTTCTTTGGTGGGAGTGCTCATCAGTACTTACGCTCCATCGGCTCGTAACGGGTGAAGACGACCGGTTTGGTGTCGGCACGGATGCCGTTGGTGCCGTCGGTCGAGGACTCGGGGTCGAGGTACATCATCGAGTGCAGCATGAAGTTCTCGTCATCACGCTCCGGGAAGTCCTCGCGGTAGTGTCCGCCGCGTGACTCCTTGCGGTGCAGGGCCGCCACGGTCATGACCTCGGCCATGTCCAGCAGGAAGCCGAGCTCCACGGCCTCGAGCAGGTCCAGGTTGAACCGCTTGCCCTTGTCCTGGATCTGCACGTTCTTATAGCGCTTACGCAGATCAGCGATGACCGCCAGGGCTTCCTTGATGGTCTCCTCGGAGCGGAACACCTGCATGTTCGCGTCCATGGTCTCCTGCAGCTCAGAGCGCAGCGTCGCCGTGCGCTCTCCGCCGGTGGACGCACGCATCGCGTTGAGCTGGTTCTCGGTGAACTCGGTCGGGTTCTCCGGGATGTCCACGAACTCTGCGGTGGCGGCATATTCGGCGGCGGCCAGGCCGGCGCGCTTGCCGAACACGTTGATGTCCAGCAGCGAGTTGGTGCCCAGGCGGTTGGAGCCGTGCACCGAGACGCAGGCGACCTCACCGGCGGCGAAGAGGCCAGGGACCACGGTGTCGTTGTCCTGCAGGACCTCGGACTTCACGTTGGTCGGCACGCCGCCCATCGCGTAGTGGCAGGTCGGGAAGACCGGCACCGGCTCGGTATAGGGCTCGACGCCGAGGTAGGTGCGCGCGAACTCGGTGATGTCCGGAAGCTTCGCGTCGATGTGCGCGGGCTCCAGGTGCGTCAGGTCCAGCAGCACGTAGTCCTTGTTCGGACCCGCGCCACGTCCCTCACGCACCTCGTTCGCCATGGATCGCGCCACGATGTCACGTGGGGCGAGGTCCTTGATCGTGGGGGCGTAGCGTTCCATGAAGCGCTCACCCTCGGAGTTGCGCAGGATCGCGCCCTCACCGCGGGCGGCCTCGGAGAGCAGGATCCCCAGCCCGGCCAGACCGGTGGGGTGGAACTGCACGAACTCCATGTCCTCCAGCGGGATGCCCGCACGGTAGGCCAGGGCCATGCCGTCGGCGGTCAGCGTGTGTGCGTTGGAGGTGGTCTTGAAGATCTTGCCCAGACCGCCGGTGGCGAAGACCACAGACTTGGCCTGGAAGACGTGGATCTCGCCGTTGGCCAGGTCGTAGGAGACGACGCCGGCCGTCCTCTTCTGCATGTAGGTGGAGCCGTCCTCGCGGGTGGCCTCCTCCTCCACGGTGAGCAGATCCAGCACGTAGTACTCGTTGTAGAACTCGACGTTGTGCTTCACGCAGTTCTGGTACAGCGTCTGCAGGATCATGTGACCGGTGCGGTCAGCGGCGTAGCAGGCGCGGCGCACGGCGGCCTTGCCGTGGTCGCGGGTGTGCCCGCCGAAGCGGCGCTGGTCGATCTTGCCCTCGGGGGTGCGGTTGAAGGGCAGACCCATCTTCTCCAGGTCCAGCACAGCGTCGATGGCTTCTTTGGCCATGACCTCTGCGGCATCCTGGTCCACCAGGTAGTCACCGCCCTTGACCGTGTCAAAGGTGTGCCACTCCCAGTTGTCCTCTTCGACGTTGGCCAGTGCGGCGCACATGCCGCCCTGGGCGGCACCGGTGTGGGAACGGGTGGGGTAGAGCTTGGTCAGCACCGCGGTGTGGGCGCGCTGGCCGGATTCGATGGCTGCGCGCATGCCTGCGCCGCCAGCGCCGACGATGACGACGTCGTACTTGTGAACCTGCATCAGCTTGTGGCTCTCTTTTCGTGGTGTTCGGAAGCGTGAGAACGCGCAGAGGTGCGCACCGGGGTTGCCCCGGTGGAGATCAGACGTTCTGGCAGAAGGCGGGTGCGGAATCGAGCAGCTGGCCGGTGTTGTCGACCATGCAGGGCTCGAAGGTGAAGATCACCATGGTGCCCAGCACGATGATGACGACCACGGAGAGGGTCAGGATGGACTTGAGCCACACCCGTGTGGAGTCCTTCTCCGCATAGTCGTTGATGATCGTGCGCATGCCATTGCCGCCGTGGAGCATGGCCAGCCAGAGCATGGTCAGGTCCCAGAACTGCCAGACGGGATTCGCCCATTTGCCGGCGACGAAGCCGAAGTCCACGCCGTGGATCCCTTCGCCGACCATCAGGTTGACCCAGAGGTGCACGAAGATCAGCACCACCAGAGCGGCGCCGGAGACGCGCATGAAGACCCAGCCGGCCATCTCGAAGCTGCTCGAGGAGCTCGACGAGCGGCGCAGGTACTTGGGGTCGATCCGCTTGGAGCGCGGAGCCTCGATGCCCTGTGTGGGCAGTGCCACGGAATCAGTGGTCGTCATGTTCAGAACCCTCCCCAGCCGTCAAGGAACAGCATCACGTGGCGCGCGGTGAAACCGATCATCACGATCACCCAGAGGCCCATCACGGCCCAGAGCATCTGCTTGTGGTAGCGGGTGCCCTTGGACCAGAAATCCACCAGGATGATCCGCAGGCCGTTGAATGCATGGAAGACGATCGCGCCGACCAGGCCGATCTCGCCGATGATCATGATCGGGTTCTTATACGCGCCGATCACCGCGTCGTAGGCCTCCGGCGAGACCCTCACCAGCGAGGTGTCGAGCACGTGGACCAGGAGGAAGAAGAAGATCCCTACACCGGTGATCCGGTGTCCTACCCAGGACCACATGCCCCCTGACCCCTTATAAAGGGTGCCTTTAGTCTGCGTCACCTGTCATTACCTCCCTGCGTCCTTGCATGGCATTCCGCGCGGCGCATTTTGTCTGCATGTTTTCTTCGCTGCGGCGGTGCGGAATCCGTGACGCCAGCGCGAGTCCTATGTCATCTACCAGAGTAGAGCACCGCGGCCGACGACGCGGCTCATCGCGCTTGTGAGCAGGCTTTGTTGCGCCGTTGTTCAGGCGTGCCTGAGTCGTGTTCTGCCGAGATCACGCCGCGAGGATTTGAGTTCTACAGCATGTAGAAAATCTGCAATGTTGTGACGCAATTCCTGTGCGCCGGGATCGGGGACCTGCTGCGCGGCTGACCGGGCCGGTCAGCGTATGGGTCTACCCTGGTGAGGTGACTTCTCAGGCAGCTTTGGACAAGTTTTATACGGTGATCCCCGCAGGAGGTGTGGGGACCCGGCTCTGGCCGCTCTCCCGCGCGAGTGCGCCCAAGTTTCTCCACGACCTCACCGGGGCCGGGACCACGCTGATCCGTGGAACCTATGAGCGGCTTGCGCCGCTCACCGGCAAGCGCGTGATGGTGGTCACCGGCGAATCGCATCGACAGGCTGTGCGCGAGCAGATCCCCGAGCTGGACACCGAGGACCTGGTGCTCGAATCCGAGCCCAAGGACTCCGGCGCGGCCATCGGCCTGGCCGCCGCGATCCTGCACCGCCGCGACCCGGAGACCATCATGGGCTCCTTCGCCGCCGATCAGGTGATCGCCCCCGTGGAGGTGTTCCAGGAAGCGGTGCGCGAGGCGGTGGCCACTGCTGCAACCGGGAAGATCGTCACCATCGGCATCACCCCCACTCATCCCTCCACCGGCTTCGGCTACATCCGCCGCGGGGCGGGCCTGCAGATCGACGGTGCGCCGATCCCGGAGGCGCCGCACGCCCACGAGGTCGTGGAGTTCGTGGAGAAGCCGGGTCAGGAGCTGGCAGAGAAGTACGTGGCCTCGGGGGACTACCTGTGGAACGCCGGGATGTTCGTCGCTCCGGTGGCCCTGCTGCTGGATCATCTCGCCCGGGCCGAGCCCGAGCTCCACGCCGGACTGACCGAGATCGCCGCCGCCTGGGGCACCGAGGCGCAGGCCGAGGTCACCGCCCGGGTCTGGCCGCAGCTGCCCAAGATCGCCATCGACTATGCAGTCGCCGAGCCTGCCGCCGCCGCCGGAGACGTGGCCATGATTCCCGGCACCTTCACCTGGGACGACGTCGGAGACTTCGCGGCGATCGCCCGGCTCAACCCGGCCCGCGAGCAGGAATCGATGACCGTGCTCGGGGAGAAGGCTCGCGTCTACTCGGACCAGTCCTCCGGCGTCGTCGTCTCCGACACTCAGCGGGTGGTCGCGCTGATCGGTGTGGAGAACATCGTCGTGGTCGACACCCCGGATGCGCTGCTGGTCACCACCACCGATCACGCGCAATCGGTGAAACAGGCAGTGGAGGCACTCAAGGCGCATGGAGAATCCGATGTCCTCTGAACCAGCGCGCCGCACCGTCATGCTCAAGGCCGCGCATGCCTCCGCCGCAGAGCTCGTCGACGCTCTGGAGCCGGAGCTGCTCACCGTGCGCCGGGACCTGCACGCCCACCCTGAGCTCTCCTGGAAGGAGGAGCGCACCACCGAGAAGCTGGCCGCGCGTCTCCGAGCCGTGGGGTTGGAACCGCAGCTCATGCCCGAGACAACCGGACTCTACGTGGATATCGGCGTCGGTGAGTTCGCCGCCGGATTCCGCGGGGACATCGACGCCTTGCCGGTGGAGGAGCTCACCGAGCTGGACTTCGCCTCCACACACACAGGAGTGACCCACGCCTGCGGACACGACATCCACACCACAGTGGCGCTCGGCGTCGCGCTGAGCCTGCAGCGGCTGCACCAGGACCGGATCGACGACGGCGACCCGGACGGCCTCGGCGCGAAGGTGCGGGTCATCTTCCAACCCGCCGAGGAGACCATGCCCGGCGGTGCCCTGGAGATGGTCCGTCAGGACGTCCTCGCCCCGCTGCCGCGGATCTTCGCCCTGCACTGCGATCCGCGGATCGAGGTGGGCAAGATCGGCACCCGCATCGGCGCGATCACCTCCGCCGCCGACGTCGTGCGCATCAATGTGACCGGGCGAGGCGGCCACACCTCCCGCCCGCACCTGACCGAGGACATGGTCTCCGCGCTGGCGCATATCGCCTCCACCGTGCCTGCGGTGCTCTCCCGCCGGGTGGACGTCCGTTCGGCGGTCTCGCTGGTCTGGGGGCAGATCGAGGCGGGCAGCGCGCACAACGCGATCCCCGCCAGCGGCACACTGGTCGGCACCATGCGGATCCTCGACGCGGACGCCTGGCGCGACGCCGGCAAGCTGCTCGACGAGATCGTGGAACAGGTCGCCGCGCCCTACGGGGTCGAGGTCGAGCTCGAGCACATCCGTGGCGTGCCTCCGGTGATCAACAGCGAGCGGGAGACGACCCTGCTGGAGAACGCCGGCCGCGAGGTGCTCGGCTCCGAAGGCCTCGAGCTCGCGCCGCAGTCCATGGGCGGGGAGGACTTCGCCTGGATGACCCAGGAGCTGCCCGGGGCGATGTTCCGGCTGGGCACGAACACCCCCGGCGGACCCGAGTTTGACCTGCACCGCGGTGACTATGTCCCGGACGAGCGCGCGATCGGCTACGGCACCAAGATCATGGTCACCACCGCACTGAGCGCGATCGGCGAGCTGCGTCGCGCCTGAACACGGCAGCGGGGCTGGCCTCGTAGGATGGCCCCTATGACTGAGGACGATGACTTTCTGACCGGACGCATCGCGCGGATCCCGGCCCCGGATCACGACGCCGACTGGGACCGGCTCACCACCCAGGCCAGGATCGCGATGACGCATGCCTACGCCCCCTACTCGAACTACCCGGTGGGGGCCGCCGCGCTGCTCGAGGATGGCTCCATCATCTCCGGATGCAACGTGGAGAACGCCTCCTACGGGCTGAGCCTCTGCGCGGAGTGCACCATGATCGGTGCGCTGCAGATGAACGGCGGCGGCAAGATCGTCGCCTTCACCTGCGTGAACCGCGAGGGCGAGTACATCACCCCCTGCGGCCGCTGCCGGCAGCTGCTCCACGAATTCTCCGCGCCCACCATGCATGTGCGCACCGCCCAGGGCCCGACCACACTGGAGGCCCTGCTGCCGGAATCCTTCGGTCCGCGCGACCTCGAAGCGACCGCTCGGGAGGCGACATGAGCCCCACCGGACTGAGGTATGACCGCTCCGCCCACGATGCCGTGGAGCTGATCCGGCTCAAGCGAGACCACGGACACCTCTCCCAGGCGCAGATCGAATGGATGATCGCCGCCTACACCGACGGCTACGTCGGCGATGAGCAGATGTCCGCGCTCGCCATGGCGATCCTGCTCAATGGGATGAACCGCGAGGAGATCGGCCACTGGACCGCGGCGATGATCGCCTCCGGCGAGCGGATGGACTTCTCCTCGCTGCGCGGCCCCGACGGCGGACGCCGGCTGACCGCTGACAAACACTCCACCGGCGGCGTGGGCGACAAGATCACGCTTCCGCTGGCTCCCTTGGTGGCCAGCTACGGGGTCCCGGTTCCTCAGCTCTCCGGCCGCGGGCTGGGTCACACCGGCGGCACGCTGGACAAGCTCGAGGCCATCCCCGGCTGGCAGGCCGATCTGAGCAACTCCGAGCTGCTGCGTCAGCTCGATGAGGTCAACGCCGTGATCTGCGCCGCCGGACCGGGCCTGGCCCCCGCGGACAAGAAGCTCTATGCGCTGCGCGATGTCACCGGCACCGTGGAAGCCATTCCGCTGATCGCCTCCTCCATCATGTCGAAGAAGATCGCCGAGGGCACCGATGCGCTGGTGCTCGACGTCAAGGCAGGCTCCGGGGCGTTCATGAAGTCCCGCGACGACGCACGGGAGCTCGCCCGCACCATGGTGGCGCTGGGCACCGACGCCGGGGTCAAGACCTCCGCGCTGCTCACCGACATGGAGAGCCCGCTGGGACTCACCGCCGGCAATGCCATCGAGGTGGAGGAATCCGTCGAGGTGCTCTCCGGAGGTGGCCCGGCCGACGTCGTCGAGCTCACTGTGGCGCTGGCGAAGGAGATGCTCGAGGCGGTGGGCATCAGCGGAGTGGATCCCGCAGAGAACCTGCGCAACGGCCGGGCGATGGACTCCTGGCGCGCCATGATCTCCGCCCAGAGCGGAGACCCGGAGGCGGCCCTGCCCCAGGCGAAGCACAGCCACACCATCCTCGCGGGAGTCTCCGGCACGATGACGCGTCTGGACGCCATGGCCGTGGGCCTGGCCGCCTGGAGGCTCGGGGCCGGTCGCGCGCGCAAGCAGGATTCGGTGCAGGCCGGCGCAGGGGTGCGCATGCACGCCAAGCCAGGTGAGGCCGTCGCCGCCGGTCAGCCGCTGTTCACCCTGCTCACCGACGACGAGCACCGGATCGCCCGCGCCGAGCAGGCGCTCGAGGGTTCCGTGGACGTCGACGCCGAGGGCGGCCCGCACGAGACCCCAGAGCTGGTCTTCGACCGGATCACCGCCGCAGACCTGACCGGCTGAGGCGAGCGGATGGGGCCTGGGGAGATCCTCGATGCCATCAATGGGGTCGTCCTTGACGCCGCCTCCGGGTGGTGGACGCTGGTGGGTCTGTTCCTGCTCTGCGTCATCGACGGGTTCTTCCCCGTCGTGCCCTCCGATTCCCTGGTGATCGGACTGGGCTCGCTCGCGGACGAGCCCGGCACCCCATTCCTGCTGTGGGTGGTCCTGGTCGCCGCTGGCGGGGCCCTGCTGGGGGACTTCATCGCGTACCGGATCGGCCGCGCCATCGGCCCGATGCGGTTCGCCTGGATGCGCCGGCCTGCACCCCAGCGGACGCTGGTCTGGGCCCGGCATGAGCTGGACAAGCGTGGAGTCCTGCTGATCTTCGTCGGGCGGTTCATCCCCGGTGCCCGCGTGGCGATCAACTTCGTCGCGGGCACCACCGGATTCTCCATCCGCCGATTCCTGATCATCGACCTGATCGCCTCGCTCGTCTGGGCCTCCTACTCGGTGAGCATCGGCGCCATCAGTGCGAACATCTTCGACTCGGTGCTGGTGGCGCTCGCAGTCTCCATCGGAGCCGCCGCAGTGCTGGGCTGGATCTTCGATCGAGTCTTCCGGCTGGTGGCCGTCTGGCTGGACCGCAAGGGCGTGCACATCGACCCAGAGGGCTACCTCGACACCGCCGCCCTCCCGGTGGAGGCTCCGCTGCGGCTGCACCGCGATCGCGGCGACCACCACGGTGGGCACACCGGAGACCCGCACCAGCGCCACCACCGTGACCGGCAGGGACGCCGGCACGACGACGACGGCGACGCCCCCACCCGCTGAGACCCTCAGGCGACTTCCGCGGACGTCCTCGTTAGACTCGGTCCTATGACTTCTACTGCTTCCGATGTCCGCACCGCCGCCGCCCAGCTCGAAGAGCAGCTGCGCAATCTGCCCAAGGTCTCCCTCCACGACCACCTGGATGGATCGCTGCGTCCGGAGACGCTGATCGAGCTCTCAGCCGCGGTCGGCCATGAGCTGCCCACCCAGGACCCCGAGGAGCTGGCCGAACACTTCCGCCAGAACGCGAACTCCGGTTCCCTGGAGCAGTACCTCGAGGCCTTCGCGCACACCGCAGCGGTGATGCAGACCGCGGAGAACCTTCGTCGCGTCGCAAAGGAATACGTGGAGGACCTTGCCGCCGATGGCGTCGTCTACTCCGAGGTCCGCTGGGCCCCCGAGCAGCATCAGCAGCAGGGCCTGAGCCTCGACGAGGCCGTGGAAGCGGTGCAGGCAGGACTGAACGAGGGCATGGAGGCCGTGGCGGAGAAGGACGGCGTCATCGTCGTCGGCCAGCTCGTCTCGGCCATGCGCCAGTCTGATCGCGCCGATGAGGCCGTGGAGCTCGCGCTGCGCCACCGCGAGCAGGGTGTCGTCGGCTTCGACATCGCCGGACCCGAGGCAGGCTTCCCGCCGAGCCGCTTCGCCGATGCCTTCACCCGACTGGCCAGCGAGATGCTTCCCGCCACGGTCCACGCCGGCGAGGGCGACGGCATCGAATCCGTCCGTGACGCCCTGGTCTCCGGCCGTGCCCAGCGCCTGGGCCACGGTGTACGCGTGGCCGAGGACATCACCGTGATCGAGAGCGAGCCCGACTCCGACGCCGGGGAAGAGGTCTTTCAGGTGGAGCTCGGCCCGGTCGCCCGCTGGGTGCGCGACCGGCAGATTCACCTCGAGGTCAGCCCCACCTCCAATGTGCAGACCGGCGCCATCGCCGGGTTCGCCGAGAGCGGCAAGCCCGAGCTCAGCGACCACCCCTTCGACATGCTCTACCAGCTCGGCTTCAACGTGGGTGTCAACACCGACAACCGTCTGGTCTCCGGAGTCACCCTCTCCGGAGAACTCGCCCTGCTCGCCGGCACCTTCGAGTACGGCCTCGCCGAGCTCGCCGACTTCCAGATCAACGCCCTGGAGTCCTCCTTCCTCGGTTATGAGGAGCGCGAGGCCCTGGCCGCGATGATCCTCGAAGCCTGGCAGTGACCACGACGGCCGAGAAGAAGCCCTCCTCCGTGGCAGGAGAACAGATCACCACCCTGCGCTGGGTCATCGCTGCGCTCCGGGAGCACTGCCCGTGGACCTCGCAGCTGACCCACGGCGATCTCACCGAGTACCTGGTCGAAGAGGCCTACGAGGTGCTCGAGGAGATCGAGTCGGGCAGCCTGGACGAGAGTCTGCGCAAGGAGATGGGTGACCTGCTCTTTCAGGTGGCGCTGCACTCGCAGCTCGCCCAGGAGCGGGGCAGCTTCGACCTCGACGGCGTCGCGGAGGCCATCACAGCCAAGCTCATCCGCCGCAGCCCGCATGTGTTCAGCGCCGACGGGCAGCTCGCCGTGGACCACCAGGCCACGGTGGAGCAGGTCGAGGCCGCCTGGACGCGGATCAAGGCCGAGGAGAAGGCTGCCCAGCAGGTGCCGGACCAGGCCCTAGCGCCGGAGCAGACTGCTGCGCCGGAGCCCTCCGAGTCCCACCTGGCCGGCGTCGTCGGCTCGCTGCCTGCGCACCTGCCGGCCCTGGCCAAGGCGGCCAAGGTCATCGACCGGCTGGGTCGCGAGCGCGGTGAACATCTGCCCAACGACATCGGAAAGATCCCGGCCGCGGCTGACGAGGAGGAGCTCGGTGAACTACTCTTTGCTGTGGTGCGCTCCGCACGGGCCAACGGGCAGGATCCGGAACGGGCGCTGCGCAGCCACTTGACCCGACTCAGCTCATCAGCCCCGGACGCCCCGGCTGACTGAGCCGCCGCAGCGGAGACGATCCGCCGAGAAGTTCACCCGAGAAGTTCACCTGATAAGACACCGGCGCAAGGGCGCGCACGGCACACCCGAGAAGTTTCCCACCGAATGAACAACTAGGAGCCGACAGAATATGTCTCTGATCGCCAGTGTGTACGGCCGCGAAATCCTCGACTCGCGAGGCAACCCCACCGTAGAGGTCGATGTCCTTCTCGACGACGGCAGCTTCGGCCAGGCCGCAGTCCCCTCCGGCGCCTCCACCGGCGCCTTCGAAGCCGTGGAACTCCGTGACGGTGACAAGGACCGTTACCTCGGCAAGGGCGTGAAGAACGCCGTGGCCGCGGTCAACGACGTCATCGCCGCCGCCCTGGAAGGACAGGACGCCACCGAGCAGCGCATCATCGACCAGATCCTGCTCGACCTCGACGGCACTGAGAACAAGAACTCCCTGGGCGCGAATGCGATCCTCGGCGTCTCGATGGCCGTGGCCAAGGCCGCCGCCGACTCCTCGGACCTGCCGCTGTACAAGTACCTCGGCGGCCCCAACGCGCACCTGCTGCCCGTGCCGATGATGAACATCCTCAACGGCGGCTCCCACGCGGACTCCAATGTGGACATCCAGGAATTCATGATCGCCCCGATCGGTGCCGCCACATTCACGGAGGCGCTGCGCTCCGGCGTGGAGGTCTACCACTCACTCAAGGCGCTGCTCAAGGAGAAGGGTCTGGCCACCGGGCTCGGCGACGAGGGCGGCTTCGCGCCGAGCCTCTCCTCGAACCGCGAGGCGCTTGACCTGATCACCGAGGCCATCACCCGTGCCGGATACACCCCCGGCAAGGACATCGCCCTGGCCCTGGACGTCGCCGCCAGCGAGTTCTACTCCGACGGTGCCTACACCTTCGAGGGCGAGTCCAAGACCCCCGAGGAGATGAGCGCATACTACGGCGAGCTCGTCGATGCCTACCCGCTGGTCTCCATCGAGGATCCGCTGGATGAGGACGACTGGTCTGGCTGGAAGACCCTGACCGATCAGATCGGCGAGAAGGTCCAGCTGGTCGGCGACGACCTCTTCGTCACCAACCCGGACCGCCTGGGCAAGGGCATCGACAACAACACCGCGAACTCGCTGCTGGTGAAGGTCAACCAGATCGGCTCGCTCACCGAGACGCTGGACGCGGTCTCCCTGGCGCAGCGCAGCCGCTACACCACGATGATCTCCCACCGCTCCGGCGAGACCGAGGACACCACCATCGCGGACATCGCTGTGGCCACCAACGCCGGCCAGATCAAGACCGGCGCCCCCGCCCGCTCCGAGCGCGTGGCCAAGTACAACCAGCTGCTGCGGATCGAAGAGGAGCTCGGCGACGCGGCACGCTACGCCGGAGCCTCGGCTTTCCCGCGCTTCAGCGCCTGAGCTTGCTGCCTGTCGAGGCACGAGCTGCCTGCTGAGGCACGACTGATCGCAGGCGCAGCGCACTGAGGACGGGGTGTGTTGGGGTGGATTCTGGTCTCGACCGGGACTCCACCCCAACACACCCCGTCCTCGTCTGTTCGCGTGTCAGAAGCCGGTCGGCTCCTCTGGTGCAGATATCGTGAAAGTCCACGCCTACTTCCCCCTCTTCCCCCTCAAGGCGGTGACCTATCGTGCCGAACCGACGTGCATCTTCCTCCGAGACCAAGGCCCGCGCGGCTCAGGCGCGTCGGCTCGCCGAACGCGATCAGGTCTCCGGCGAGATCCGCACACCTGCCGGAATCACCGCTCGCCGCGGTGCTCGCTCCAACGGTCCCCGCACCACCGGATCTGCCAAGACCCCGGTCAGCGCCGCGACCGCGGTGCCCGAGCGCACCTTTCCCGGCCGCATGATCGTGCTGAGCCTGGTCGTGCTGGTGGTCATCTCCTTCCTCGTGCCCACGGTGAACAGCTTCTTCCAGCAGCGCTCGGAGATGATGGAGCTCGAGGCGCAGATCGCCGCCGAACAGCAGGAGCAGGCTGAGCTGCAGTCCGAGCTGCTGCGCTGGGAGGATCCAGACTTCGTGCGTCAGCAGGCCCGCGAACGCATCAACCTGGTCATGCCGGGGGAGCGCCGCTATCAGGTCATGGGTAGCGCCGAGGACGGCGAGCAGGAGGTCGAGGAGCTGGACTCCACCGAGGTCCGCAGCGACCTGCCCTGGGCGGAGGCGCTCTGGGACTCCCTGGTGCGCTCCGCCGCCGAGTGACCAGCTCCGCCGCAGCGGTCTCGCGCCGCCGGCAGTGAAGTAGGCTGGGTGCCCGTGAACTCGACTACTCCTCGCCCCAGCGATCTGGACACCATCAGCCTGCAGCTGAGCAGGCCAGTGCGCGACGTCGTCGAGATTCCCGCCCGCTGTGTGTGCGGCAACCCGCTGGTCGCGGCCACTGCCCCGCGGCTGAGCAACGGGATCCCGTTCCCCACCACGTTCTACCTCACGCACCCCGCGGCGACCGCAGCCGTCTCCAGGCTCGAGGCCGCGGGGGTCATGGCGGAGATGAGCCAGCGACTCACCACCGACGAGCAGCTCGCCGAGTCCTATCGCCAGGCTCACGAGAACTACCTCACCGAGCGCGAACGGATCCGCTCGGAGGCCGGGCTGGATCCGGTCTGGGAGATCGAGGGCGTCAGCGCCGGTGGCATGCCTGAACGGGTCAAATGCCTCCACGTGCTGGCAGGCCACGCCCTCGCCGTCGGCCCCGGCATCAACCCGCTCGGAGATGAGACGCTGGAGCTGATCTCCGGCAGCTGGACCCCGGAGACCTGCATCTGCGCCACCTCCTGGGACCACGAGGCGCCGGTCCCTCAGCGCGACCTCAGCCGGCATGTGCGCAGGGCGAACCAGGGGTTCGCTCGCCAGCAGCCCCCGTCCCGTGCGGAGGACCCACACCAGGGTGCGCCCGCCTCGCAGCGCGACACGGAAACCGCATAGAGTGCTGCCAAGCCTCCGAAGCCAGAGCGACCGACCGCCGAACCCGAAGACCGTACGCCAGGAAGAGGACACCCCATGAGAGTTGCTGCCATCGACTGCGGGACCAACTCCATCCGCCTGCTCATCGCCGACGTCGAAGACACCGGACGCGTCACCGACGTGGTCCGGCAGATGACTGTGGTCCGGCTCGGCGAGGGAGTGGATGAGACCGGGGAATTCTCGGCCGACGCTCTGGACCGCACCTTCGCGGCCGTGGACAACTACGCGGCACTGATCCGCCGGCATCAGGTTGAGGCGGTGCGCTTCGTGGCGACCTCTGCCTCCCGAGATGTGGCGAACCGGGACGAGTTCATCGCCGGGGTGCACCACCGGCTCGGCGTCGAGCCCGAGGTGATCCGCGGCAGCGAAGAGGCCGGGCTCTCCTTCGCAGGCGCCGCCTCGGTCCTGGACTGGGACGCCGAACGTAAGATCCTCGTGGTGGATCTCGGCGGCGGGTCCACCGAGTTCGTGCTGGGCACCTCCGCCGGCGTCGAACACGCCATCTCCACCGACATGGGCTGCGTGCGCTTCACCGAGCGCCATATGCGCAGCGACCCGCCCACCGACACCGAACAGTCCATGACCGCCTTCGAGACGCTGTCCTTCCTGGAGAACGTCTCCGAGGTCATGCCGCTGCACGAGACCGAAGTGGTGATCGGTGTCGCAGGCACCGTGACCACAGTGGCAGCCCATGCGCTCAAGCTGGAGGACTACGAGCCGGATCTGATCCACGGCGCGGAGATCGACCTGGACCGGATCCACCAGTCCGTGGACCAGCTCGTGCATGCCACCCGCGACGTGCGCGCCCATATGCCGATCATGCATCCCGGCCGCGTCGATGTGATCGGCGCGGGCGCGCTGATCTGGGGGACCATCCTGGATTATCTGAACAAGGTCACCGAGGGCCGGATCATCTCCGCGGTCGCCTCGGAGCACGACATCTTGGACGGCATCGCCATGTCCCTGGCGCACACCCAGTCCGGGGCCGGCCCTGCTGGGGCCGAGGCTCACACCGGCTCCAAGACCCACACCGGCGCCGAGACCCACGGCGCGGAGAAGTCTGCATGAGGCCCGGTTCACCAGCACACACCGCCACCCGGTGCAGCCTCTCCGCGGCCCTGGTCGCCGGGTTCGCGCTGACCTCTGCCGTGGTCGCAGCACCCGCCGCCCACGCAGATGAATGGCGGGACCAGCAGTACTGGCTCGAGGACTATGGGATCACCGAGGCCTGGGAGACCACGCGAGGCGAGGGCATGACCGTCGCGGTCATCGACACCGGTGTCGACTCCTCCCACCCCACACTCTCCGGCGCAGTGGTCGGCGGCACCGACGTCTCCGGAGCCGGCGACGGCGGCGCACCAGTGGACCAGGTGGCCACCGAGCACGGGACCCTGGTGTCCTCGCTGCTCGCCGGTCGGGGCACTTCCGAGGAGGCCGAGGAGGTCGCTGAGCTCGTCGAGGGTGATTTCGAAGATCTCGACGACGACGAGTGGGAAGACTGGTGGGAGGACTTCGAGTCCGACCTGGAGGAGATCTACGGTGAGCAGTGGCAGGACGAGGTGGATGCGGACGCCCTCGAGGAGTTCGAAGAGACCCGCACCGCGCCCCGTGAGCTGACCAGGAACGAGGCGGGCGACGACGGCGTCGTCGGTGTCGCCCCTGAAGCGTCGCTGCTCTCCATCTCGCTGCTGCTGGAGGACCCCAACCCCTATGGGGGAGGCACCGAGGAACAGATCGCCGAGGCCGTGACCTGGGCGGTGGACAACGGAGCCGACATCATCAACATGTCCCTGGGCTCAGGGTTCCAGGAATGGCCGGAGTCCTGGGACGAGGCGTTCCTCTATGCGGAGGAGAACGACGTCCTGGTAGTGGCCGCCTCGGGCAACCGCGCCTCCGGGCAGCTTTCGGTGGGTGCCCCCGCGACCATCCCCGGGGTGCTCGCCGTGGCGGGCGTCGATGAGCAGCGCCGCATCAGCGAGGACTCCTCCTCGCAGGGCATCGCGATCGGCATCGCCGCCGCCTCCGAGCCGCTGGTCGGCGCAGTCCCCGGCGGCGGCTACGCCGAGTGGAACGGAACCTCCGGCGCAGCTCCGATCGTCTCCGGGGCGGCAGCGCTGGTCTGGGCCGCGAACCCCGAGCTCAGCGCCACGGAGGTCAAGCATCGTCTGCTCTCTACGGCTGATTCGGAGGGTGCCGACGGTGTGGACCCCGAATACGGCAACGGCGTGCTCAACGTCGCAGCGGCGGTGAACGGGGAAGCCCCGGCGTTCGAGGCCTCCGCATATCCGACCCTGGCCGAATGGGTGCGCGTGCACCGTCGCGGACAGGTAGAGGAGACCGAGCAGGAAGACATCCCCGAGGACGCCGGCGTAGTGGCCGGCCCCGAGGGGGAGCCTCGGGCGATGCCCGAGGCCAGCCGCGCCAGCACCGCGCAGGACTGGGCGGGACCGGTGGCGCTGAGCGCCGCCGCTCTGCTGGTCGTCGCTGTGATCACGATGGCTGCGGTGCACTACAACCTCGCGCGTCGCCAGGACCCCTGAGCCCACCGCTCGGCCGTCCCGGCACCGCAGGGAGATCAGATCACGCACTACTGAGCAACGTATAGGATGAACGATATGGCTATCTCTCAGACACTTTCCGCGAAACCCCGCGTCCTCATCGTCGGCGGCGGCTACGTCGGGCTCACCACCGCCCAGCTGCTGCAGAAGAAGGTGAAGGCCGCCGGCGGCGTCGTCACCGTCGTCGATCCGATGCCGTACATGACCTACCAGCCCTTCCTCCCGGAGGTCGTGGGCGGGCACATCGAGGCGCGTCACGCGGTGGTCTCCCACCGCCGACACCTCAAGGATGCCGAGATCATCACCGGCAAGGTCAGCGCCGTGGATCACGACGGCCGCACCGCGACTGTGGAGCTCTCCCAGGGCGAGACCATCGAGCTGCCCTACCAGGACATCGTCATGGCCGCCGGCGCGACCACGAAGACCTTCCCGATCGAGGGCCTCGCCGAGCACGGCATCGGTCTGAAGACCATCGAAGAGGCGCTCACGCTGCGCAACCACGTGCTGGAGCGCATCGAGGCGGCATCGGTCATGACCGATGAGAAGGCCAAGTCCCGCGCCCTGACCTTCACCGTGGTCGGCGGCGGCTTCGCCGGCATCGAGACGGTGGCCGAGATGGAAGACATCATCCGCGCCGCCGTGGGCGCGAACTCGCGCATCGGTCAGAACGATGTGCGCATCCTCATGGTCGAGGCCATGGGACGGGTCATGCCCGAGGTCAGCGAGGACCAGGCCATCGGCGTGGTCGAGCACCTGCGCAGCCGCGGCATCGAGGTCCTGCTGAACACCTCGCTGGGCTCCGTCGTGGACGGCGAGATGACGCTGATCAATATGAAGGACAAGTCCGAGGCCGACCGCTTCGAGTCCGACACCCTGGTGTGGACCGCTGGCGTCGCCGCCAACGTCATCGCCAAGAACTCCGGCTTCCCGGTGGAGCCTCGCGGTCGCGTGACCGGTTCGGCCACGCTGCAGATCGCAGACGAGGACGGCAAGGTGCTCCAGAACGCCTGGACCGCCGGGGACATCTCCGCGATCCCCGACCTCTCCGGCGGCGGGCTCCCCGATGGCACCTGCGTGCCCAACGCGCAGCACGCCTCCCGCCAGGCGAAGGTCCTCGCCAAGAACATCCTGGCGGCAAGCTACGGCCAGGGCCAGCTCAGCGAGTACAAGCACGAGTCCCTCGGTGCGGTCGCCGGTCTGGGCATGTTCCAGGGCGTGGGCAACCCGCTGAAGGTCAAGATCAAGGGCTTCCCGGCATGGATGGCTCACCGCGGCTACCACGCGATGGCGATCCCCACCGTGGAGCGCAAGGTCCGCGTGGTCGGCGGCTGGATCAGCGAGATCGTGCTCGGTCGGGACTACACCCCCGTGAGCGATCTTCAGACTCCGTACCGCCAGTTCCAGGAAGCTGCAGGCAAGAAGAAGGAACCTTCCAAGAGCTGACCCACAGGCTCCATGCAGAGTTGAGACGAGAGAGCGGGCTGTCATCGGCAGCCCGCTCTCTGCCCCTATAGCCCAATCGGCAGAGGCAACCGACTTAAAATCGGTCCAGTGTGGGTTCGAGTCCCACTGGGGGCACCTCCAGCGCGGCGCCTAGGTGCACAGACCGCTGTCGGTGACGCCCCGAGAGCAGATCACCGCTCACCTGGTCATCCGGCAGGCCGGTGATGTCCCCTGCCTCTCCAGCAGTCCTACCAGGCCAGGCTCAGCGCGACCAGGCCAGGTGAGGCGGCGTGCCCCGGGGATTCAGTGCACGCCTCGAGCTGCCAGCGCCTCCGCGGTCTCCTCGGCGTGGCGCAGACTCATGACCAGCAGCGGCATCACGGTGGCGCGCGGGGTGGGTCGCATTCCGCGCGCCCGCTGGGCTTCACGGATCTCCGCGTAGAAGGAAAGGATAACCGGGACCGAGCGGATCGTCAGGGACAGCGCGAGCGAGATCCGCTCGGCGCTGAGCCCGACTCGGCGCAGCGGACGGTCCAACGGGCGCAGCGCGCGTTCGCAGGCGGCGAGGATGTCTGAGGTGGCGGTGGTCAGCGTGAACAGTGCCGCCAGCAGCACGACGGCGAGCACGCGGCTCACATTGAAGCTTGTCTCCTCGGGGGTCAGGAAGATCAGCTGCGGAATGGTCAGCACCACCACCAGCCACTTCATCCGCCAGAGCTGAGCGAGGAGACCGCGCAGGCCCATCCCTGCGAGCAGATATCCGCCGAGCGCTGCTGTCCAGATGCTCAGCAGGACCCAGAGGTTCTCCCGGAAGAGCGAGGCAGCCAGGGCCGCAAGGAAGATGCCGAGGAACTTGGCGCCCACCGGCATCCGGTGCAGCCTCGAGTCTCCTGGCCGGTAGAGCGGAATCACCGATTCACCCCATCACACATCGCGCGCTCGGCGTCATCGAGCGGGGCCGCGCGCGTGGCGTCGTCGGCGGGCGTGGGTGAACGGTGCGGGGTAGGCCCGGGCGAGCGAGTGAGTCAGCATGATCGCGATGACGGCCTTGATGACATCGCCGGGCACGAAGGCGAGATTCAGCAGAAGCGCCTGCTGCAGACTGAGACCCAGCTGGAACGCCATCACGGGCAGGCCGCAGGCATAGACCACCAGGATGCCGCCCAGCACGGTGCCGGTGATGGTGCGCCAGAGTCGCAGCGGCCAGGACGCCTGGGTGATGAGACCGACGAGGAAGGCACCCGGGATCCAGCCCAGCGCGAAGCCTGCGGTGGGACCGGCGAAGACACCCAGGCCACCAGACCCGTGGGCGAGCAGGGGCAGCCCGGCCGCCACCAGCAGATGCAGCAGGACGATGGCGCCGGCGCCGCGCCACGGCCCAAGGACCGCTCCGGCGAGCATCACGCCCAGGGTCTGCAACGTGATCGGGACGCCGCCCGCGAGGGGGATCGCCGGAAGCTGGCCGAGCACTGCCACCAGAGCGGCAAACATGGCCATCTGCGAGATGCTGCGCACCGCCGTGCTGGGGCCGGCGGCTGCGGGGGAGGAGCCAGTGGAGTCACGGAGAGTCTCAGATCTATTGAACACTGTTCAAATATAGTCCCAACCTCGACTGTGTTTCAGCCTGCGGCAGATTCCCAGTGGATTCCCAGTCTCAATCATGTTCAGCAGGGGGTCGGCAGTTAGAATGGTCCAGGACTCGTCCCTCGCGCGTGCGACCGGCCGTTCAGCCGTGACCTGCGAGGACGAACGATGAGACATCCACCCGAGCACCGATAGGAGTGCGGTCACACCATGTCCAATCCGATCTTCAACACCGGTGCCTTCCCTGACCAGTTCAGTGAGAAGAAGCGCGAGCGGCGCCGGTTCTACATGAATGACCAGGGTGGCGTCACCGAGCAGCAGCGCCAGCAGAACCCCGCCCAGGGCCAGCCCTTCGCCACGCAGTACGGGATGCCAGGCCAGCAGGCCGGAGCGGGACGCGCCAGCACGGACCAGCTGAACCAGCAGTACAACCTCCCCGACGCGGCCGGATCGCAGGGCGCGCCGATGACCTACGACGACGTCATCCGCAAGACCGTCACCAGCTTCGCGGTCCTCCTGGTGGGTGCCGCGGTCGCCGTCGCACTGGGTGTGGTCATGCCCGGTCTGGTCATGGGCCTCGCGCTCGTCGCGTCTCTGGTCGGCTTCGGACTCGGACTCGCCAACGCCTTCAAGAAGGAGCCGAGCCCGGCTCTGATCCTGGCCTACAGCGCGACCCAGGGGTTCTTCCTCGGTGCGATCACGATGTTCCTGGAGACCCAGTTCCCGGGCATCGCGGTGCAGGCCGTCATGGCCACCGTGGCGGTCTTCGGCACGATCCTGGCGCTGTTCAAGTCCGGCAAGATCCGTGCCACCCCGAAGCTGAACAAGATCTTCTTCGTCGCGATCATCGGCTACGCCGTGTTCTCGCTGATGAACTTCGGGCTGATGATGTTCACCGACATGGGCATGTTCGGTCTGCGCTCGGGCTGGTTCGGCATCGCGATCGGCGTCTTCGCCATCCTGCTGGCCTCCTACTCTCTGGTCATGGACTTCACCAACATCCAGGAAGGCGTGGACGCCGGCGTCGCCCAGAAGTATGGCTGGGCCGCCGCCTTCGGTCTCACCGTCTCCCTGGTGTGGCTCTACATCGAGATCCTTCGCGTGATCGCCATCGTTCGATCTATGGCGGAATAGCTGTCCTGTGGGGTCCCACGCCGAGCTGGCGGTGACCCTGCGAGGCTCTTGCTAAAGAGCTGGCGGGCCCGACCGACGCATGCGCTGCGTGGGGCGGGTCCGTCTTTGTATGGAAGACCTGCAAGCCATGTCAGGATGTACCAATGAACACAGTGGAAAAGATCGAGCTGATGGAAGAGGACGTCCCGCCGCGGATGGCCGAGGAGCAGCGGATCCAGGATGACGTCCCCTGGGGCGTCCGGATCGCCGCCGCCTGGTCCTGGCGAGTCATCATCATCCTCGCCTTCCTCGGCGTGCTGATCTGGCTGCTCAGCCACGTCTCGCTGCTGCTGATCCCGCTGTTGGTCGCCGCGTTGCTGGCCACGCTGCTGCGACCGCTGCACAATCTCTTCGTCAAGCTCAAATTCCCCAGGATCCTGGCAGCGATCACGACGTTGATCGTGCTGATCGGATTCGTCACCGGACTGCTCTGGCTGGTCGGGCAGCAGCTCGTCCAGGGCTTCTCTGAGATGGCGAGCCAGGTGACCGAAGGTCTCTTCGAACTCGTGACGCTCGCGGAGGAGACCGCCGCAGGCTTCGGCATCCAGATATCCGCTGATCAGATCAACCAGGGACTTGAAGAGGGCCTCACTTACCTGCAGGACAACTCCGAGGCGATCCTCGGCGGTGCGATGGCGCTGGGCTCCACCGCAGGCAATGTGGTCATCGGCGGCATCCTCGCCCTGTTCACCCTGATCTTCTTCCTGGCCGACGGACGCAAGATCTGGGACTTCCTGGTGTTCTTCGCCCCCGGCAAGCACCGCCCGGCGATCCATGGCGCGGGACGACGCGGCTGGACGGCGCTGGGGTCCTATATGCGCGTACAGGTCTTCGTGGCCGCCGTCGATGCTGTGGGCATCGGTGTGGGCGCCGCCATCCTCGGTGTTCCGCTCGCACTGCCGGTCGCGGTGCTCGTCTTCCTCGGCTCCTTCATCCCGATCGTCGGCGCAGTGGTCACCGGCGCCGTGGCCGTGATCCTCGCCCTGGTCGCCAACGGCCTGGTCAACGCGCTGCTCATGGTCGGCGTCGTGCTGCTGGTCCAGCAGATCGAGTCCAACATCCTGCAGCCCGTCGTGATGGGCAAGGCCGTGCGCCTGCACCCGCTGGCAGTGATCCTCGCCGTGACCGCAGGCACCACGCTGCTGGGCGTCGTCGGCGCGCTCTTCGCCGTGCCGGTCCTGGCCTTTGTGAACCGCGCCGCGCAGTACCTGGTCAAGGAGGAGTGGCGCGGAGACCCCGAGGCGAAAGCGATGGAGCGCCTCGAGAAGGAAGAGGCCATCAAGCGCGCCGCCCAGAAGGAGGTCCAGGAGGCCGAGGAGCAGGCCTCCCTGGCCAACATCACCCGCCGGCTCAAGGAGACCATCCCCGGTCTGAACCCCGATCGCCCGGGCTTCGGTCGCCGCCGCGGTGCTTCGACAGGAACCATGACCCGCACCGAATCGCAGTCGGACATCAGCACAGAGGCGACGCACAGCGACGCGCACCCCGACCAAAGCGCTACCATCGCCGAAGAGGACCACTCCCGGCCGGAGGATGAGGGTAGACGCGAATGACACAGATCCAGCACAGCCCAGACACGACCGCGGGCGCTCCGCTGCGCCCCGGGTCCCGGCTCAGCGTGCAGCTCGAGGACATCGAGGCGGCGCAGGAACTGCTCAAGGGCATCATCGTGCGCACTCCCATGGAGCACTCGCGGGCCTTGGGTCGCATCATCGACGGGACCGTGCACCTGAAGGCGGAGAACCTTCAGCGCGCCGGCTCCTTCAAGGTCCGCGGGGCCTATGTGCGCATGGCACGGCTCTCCGAGGAGGAGAAGGCCCGCGGCGTCGTCGCAGCCTCAGCGGGCAACCATGCCCAGGGCGTGGCGCTGGCCGCCAAGAAGCTGGGCATCACCGCGAAGATCTACATGCCCCGCGGCGTCGCGCTGCCGAAGCTGGCCGCCACCCGCGATCACGGCGCCGAGGTCATCCTCTACGGGTCAAATGTGGATGAGGCGCTCTCCGAGGCCCAGCGGCACTCGGATGAGACCGGGTCCGTGTTCATCCACCCCTTCAACAACACCGATGTGGTCGCCGGGCAGGGGACCATCGGCCTGGAGATCCTGGAGCAGGAGCCCCAGGTCGACACCGTCATCATGGGGATCGGCGGGGGAGGCCTGCTCGCCGGCTCCGCCGTCGCGATCAAGCAGCAGGCGGCGCGGCTGGGCCGAGAGGTGAAGATCATCGGTGTTCAGGCCGAGAACGCCGCAGCGTACCCGCCTTCGCTCGCCGCCGATGCGCTGGTGCCGATCCAGGGTGTGCGCACCATCGCCGACGGCATCGCGGTGGGACGGCCCGGGGAGATTCCCTTCGAGATCATCAAGGAGCTTGTCGACGAGGTCGTGACGGTCAGCGAGGACGCCATCGCGCGTGCGCTGATCTTCCTGCTCGAGCGCTCCAAGATGGTCGTCGAGCCCGCCGGAGCCGTCTCGGTGGCGGCACTGATGGAGGGCAAGCTGACCGAGCTGGGCCTCGAGTCCAAGAACGTCGTGGCAGTGCTCTCCGGCGGCAACATCGACCCGATGCTGATGCTGCGCGTTATCCAGCACGGCCTCTCCGCGGCGGACCGTTTCCTCACGGTGAAGATGATGCTCAAGGATCTTCCCGGTGAGCTCGCGACGATCTCGCAGATCATCGCCGACGCCGACGCCAATGTGACCGGTGTGGATCACAGCCGGATCGGCGGCGCGCTGTCCATGGGCGAGGTCTCCATCGTGATCAATATGGAGACCAAGGGCGCCGAACATTCCGAGCGCGTGCTCAACCGTCTCCGCGCCCAGGGCTACGAGCCGATCGTCCCGCCTCACTGAGAGCGGGGCACCCCAGCATCTGACCGACCGGACCACAGACGACGACGGCGGCCCCTCAGCTGAGAGGGGCCGCCGTCGTCGTCTGGGCCGAGGCTGGCCTGAAGCTGTCCGTGAGGACCGGTTCAGGCCAGCCAGAAGGCGGTTCAGCCCTTGAAGGGCTCCGCGGAGACGATCTCCACGGTGATGTCCTTGCCGTTGGGCGCGGAGTAGCTGAGCTTGTCTCCGGGCTTGGCGCCGTTGATTGCCTCGCCGATGGGGGAGCGCTCGGAGTAGACCTCGAGGTCGGTGTCTCCGGCGATCTCGCGGTTGCCGAAGAGGAACTTCATCGTGTTGCCGGCGATCTTGGCCTCGACCAGCATCCCGGGCACCACGGTGTCGCCGGTGGGGGCGTCGCCCACATAGGCGTTCTCGAGCAGGTCGCTGAGGTAGCGGATGCGTGCCTCGGCCTTGCCCTGCTCTTCCTTGGCGGCGTGGTAGCCGCCGTTCTCCTTCAGGTCGCCCTCTTCGCGGGCGGACTCGATGCGGTCAACGATCTCCTGACGGCCGGGTCCGCTGAGGTGCGCAAGCTCGCCCTTCAGCCGGTCGTAGGCCTCCTGGGTGAGCCACTGGGCATTCTCGTCGATCTCGGGGCTGTGCGTTGACACGGTTCATCTCTCCTTTTCATGCAAAGACCCCGCCGGGGGACGGCATTGTGCTCCGGCCCTGAGTCCGGAACCTGCCTCGGCGGGGTGTTGTTGCGTTCCACACATGGTAGTGGGGCCGCTCCGGATTCACAATCAGGACCGAACAGTTCAGTGGGAGCTGGCTCCCATTTCCGCGGAGGGAGCAGGAAGGAAGCCGGCTTCGCTGAACGCGGAACGACCCTTCTCACCTGCCAGCAGGTCGAAGAAATCCTCGGCCGCTGCCTCATGCTGCGGTTCTTTCAGCACTCCGGCCCAGACCTGGGTGATGCTGTGCGCCGAGGTCGGAACCTCGAAGGTCTGCAGCGGGGAGTCCTCGGCCAGGGCATCGGTGACATAGGCCAGCGCGGCGTCGCTGCGACCGGCGGCCAGATCGGACAGCGGAGTCTGCGGCCCGTTGGCGGTGCTCGCCCGGGCCAGCGTCGCGTCCGTCGCCCGCAGCTCAAGCTCGTAGTCGGCGACAAGGTCGGCGACCTGCGTGGTGCAGGGCGCGTCCGCCGCGCAGGTGCTCACCCGCAGGTCGGCGGCGCGCTCGGCGAAGTCATCGAAGTCCCGTATCCCATGCGGGTTCTCCGCCGAGGTCACCAGCACCAGTCGGTTGCTCGCCAGCGGCAGCGGCTCCCCGGAGATGTGCCCCTCGCTAGCGAGGTCCTGCATCTGCTCACGGGACGCGGTCAGCACGATATCGGCCTGCGGAGCGGCACCGATCCGGGCTGTCATCGTCTCCGTGTCCAGGTATTCGACCTCGGCGGAGAGTGTGCTGCTGCGCTCTCGCAGGTCGGAGTCGAGCTGCTCCAGGGCTGGCTTGGTCGAGGGCGCGGCGAGCACTGTGGCGCTCTGACCCTCGCTGTCGGGCACCTCGTAGGCGGGTCCGCAGGCACTGAGCACGAAGGCGGCGACGAAGCAGAGCAGAATCACGAGCGCGATCACGCCGCGGAGTCGGAAGAACAGGGAGTCAGGTTTCACGGGGCACGCTTCTCAGGGGGAGAATGGAGCCCGTCTGCTAGAGCTCTTTGGGTGATGCTGAAGATGCAGCAGTCAGTCAGCGTCCCAGCAGGAATCCACCACTCCGGTGACTCCGCGGGACTCTGTCCGCACGTCAGTGCTGTAATACTGGCTGCGATCTTCTGGGTTCGACCCGTCCTGCGGGCCGAGGGTGACGATGTCTGCACCGACAACCGCGTAGCTGTTGTCGAGCACATGGACCATGCACTGCACGGTGGCGTCGAGATCCTTCGTCACCTGGAAGTCTACTTCAGCTTCGGTGTCGGAGGTGATGGTGTAGCCGACGTCGTTGTGATCGATCTGACCGACGGCGTTGCCCACGGTGAAGTAGATCATCGCGGCCAGGGCCAGCAGAAGCGCTCCGAGAATCATCCACCGCTGGGTCTTCGCGGTGACTCGGCGCTTCGGCGCGCCATACCGCGACTCCATGCCGTGAGATGTCTCCATATCACCGGAGGCCGCGGCTTCGGTGGTGCTGGACTCTGTCATCAGGACTATTCTAGGTGCTTATGTCGAGCTCACACCCCACTGCCTCCAAGATGACCTCTCAGGAAGCATCACCTGCACATTCAGCGGCCCAGAAGCTCCCGGATTCCACCGGTCTGCGGATGCTCGCCGTCCACGCCCACCCTGATGACGAGTCCTCCAAGGGTGCTGCGATGATGGCGGCCTATGCCGCTGCGGGAGCGGAGGTCATGGTGGCCACGGCGACCGGGGGAGAGCAGGGAAGCCTGCTGAACCCTGCGGCGGGGGAGATCTACGCCTGCCACCGCGACCTTCCGGGGGTGCGCCGGATGGAGATGGCAGAGGCCGCCGAGGCGCTGGCCATCGAGCACACCTGGCTCGGCTTCGCCGACTCTGGCCTTCCGGAGGGGGACCCGACGCCTCCGCTGCCCTTCGGCAGCTTCGCCACGCTCCCGCTGGAGCAGGCCTCGGCCCCGCTGGTGCGCCTGGTGCGCAAGTTCCGGCCGCACGTGATCCTCTCCTACGACGAGGTCGGCGGCTACCCGCACCCGGACCACATCATGAGCCACAAGATCACCGTGGAGGCCTACCACGCAGCCGGGGACTCGACGCGGTATCAGGATCTGGGTGAGGCCTGGACGCCGCAGAAGCTCTACTACGACCGTGCCTTCAACCCCGGGCGGTTCGAAGCGATCCACAATGCGCTGCTCGAGGCCGGTTATGAGTCGCCCTATGAAGATCGGCTGCGGGCGTTCCGCGACGGGTCGATCTCCTGGATGACCGAGCATGAGGTCACCACGAAGATCCCCGTGGGCAGCTTCCTGGAGCACCGCGACCGGGCGCTGCGTGCCCACCGCACTCAGGTGGAGCCGGATGGCTTCTTCTTCGCGACGCCCAATGACTTCCTGCGCGAGGTCTATCCCTACGACGACTATGTGCTGGTGGAGTCGAAGGTGGAGACTGAGCTTCCCGAGCATGACATCTTCAGCGGACTGCGCTGAGCCGTTGCTGGGTCTTGGCGCGGTTTCTCTGGAGATTTCTACACGGCGTAGACTGAGCCGAGCGGTCGCCGTCGGCGGCTGCCGCAACAGCCCGGTCCGCAAGACTGACGACGTTCAAAGGCAGAGACACCAGTGAATCTTCTTCCGGTGCTGAGCAGCGTGAGCCCAGGTGGCGGCGGTGGTGACGCCCCAGAGCTGCGCCCAGGGCTCAACGAGCAGGACATCACTCCCGGGATCGAGGGCTTCCTCTTCACCGCGCTGGTGGTGGTGCTGCTCATCGTGGTCGTCCGAGATCTGGCCAAGCGCACACGACGGATGAAGTACCGCGCCGAGCTCGAGGATGAGGCCTCCGGGGAAGAGCCAGAGTTCCCGGGCGAGATCACCGAGGCGGAGATCTCCGCTGCCCAGCAGCGTTCCCGCGTGGCGGCGGCAGAAGCCCGCTTCGGCCCGACCCCGGTCGCTGAGCCCACCCCCGGCGAGCCTGCTCGCACCGATGCCGATCCAGAGCAGACCCCACCTTCGCGCTGAGCGGCCCCCTCCCGTTGACCCCCCCCTCCCGTTGAGCGGCGGATTCTACGAGTAGTTGAGTGGGATCGAGCCGCCTGATACCCGGATATTCCGCCCCTCAACGCCGGGGGTGAGTGTCCTAGACTGGCCTCATGGTGACGACGCTGCCCTATGGTTCCTGGCCCTCGAGCATCTCCGCCGAGCAGCTTGCGGTCGGGGGAAACCGGCTAGGCGCCCCGCACTGGGTGGGCGAGCAGCTCTGGTGGAGCGAGGCGCTCGCCGGGGAGGGCGGTCGTCACACGATCGTGCGCACCACCGGCGACCCCCTGATCAGCTCTGACCCATTGATCAGCCCTGACCCCTTGGTCGGGTCTCCGGCCGAGTCCGGACAGCACGCCGACGACGACGACGCTCGTCCCGCGCAGACCAGCCCAGCTGAGCGGGGACCGACCCCGGGCAGGCCAGACACCGTCAATGTGCTGCCCGCGCCCTTCAATGCCCGATCCCGCGTCCACGAGTACGGTGGTGCCTCCTGGATCGCGCTGACGCCCGGCACAGCCACCGGCGCCGGCACCGACGTTGCCCCGATCGCGCAGGATACTGCCCCCCGTGCCGCGGCGGACCCGCTGGTGCTGTTCGTCAACTTCGCCGACCAGCGGATCTATGCCTTCATCGAGGCTGAGCAGCCGCAGCCGATCAGCCCCGCATCGGACGGGGTGCCGGAGGTAGACGGCCCCGCTCTGCGTTGGGCGCAGCCGACCGAGGTCACCCTCACGGAGGGCGTGCGTGAAGTCTGGTGGGTCTGCGAGGAGCATATCGGCGGAGAGGACGCTGACGGGGCGCCGAGGATTGAGCGCTATATCGCTGCTGTGCCGCTGGACGGCTCTGCCGCCGAAGACGAGCTTGCGATCCGCAAGATCACACCTGCCTCGCGCTTCGTCGCGCACCCCCGGCTCTCTCCGGACGGGACCCAACTGGCCTGGATCTCCTGGGAGCACCCGCAGATGCCTTGGGACGGGACCCAGTTGCATGTAGGACATATCGCCGCAGGCATGGTCGTCAATGAGCGGGTCCTTGACGGTGGCACCCAGGTCTCGGTGCTGCAGCCTGAATGGAGGCGTGCAGGGGAGCTGGTCTACCTCAGTGACCGCTCCGGATGGTGGAACCCCTGGACCGTGACCCTTGCCCCCGAAGGGTTGAGCGACGGGTCCGGACACGTGGGGACCGCGGTCACGGAGGAGCCCCGCCAGCTGCTCAGCGACGAGCGGGAGTACGCGGGACCGCTGTGGCAGCTGGGTGAGACCTGGTTGACGCTCATCGACGCCGATCACGCACTCACCGTCCACGGGACAGCCACCGACTCGCTGGGCGTGCTGGACCTGGTCCACGGCACGGTGGCACCGCTCGATCTGCCGCACACGTCGCTCGCGGGGGTGGCGCTGCGCGCCGATGGTGCCCTGGCGATCCACGGCTCCTCCACCACCGAATTCGCCGCGATCACGGCGGGACAGCTCGGTGAAACCGACGGGCAGTGGCGGGTGGATCGCCCCGGCGTCGTCCGCTCCTCACGCACCGATGCCCCCGATCCCGGCCTGCTGCCCACGCCGGAGCCGATCACGGTCACCGAGGCGAGCGGGCAGCAGATCCACGCCGTGCTCTACCGGCCGCGGCAGCTCGGTTTTTCAGCCCCAGAGGGCGAGCTGCCGCCCTACATCGCCCAGGTCCATGGTGGGCCCACCGGGCAGGCCGCGGTCGGACTCTCGCTGGCGATCGCCTATTACACGTCACGTGGGATCGGGGTGGTGGACATCAACTACGGAGGCTCCACCGGCTTCGGCCGCGCCTACCGAGACCGACTCCAGGGGCAATGGGGAGTGGTGGATGTCGCCGACACAGTGGCGGTGATGGAGCACCTTGTGGCGCAGGGCATCGCCGACGGCTCACGTCTGGCGATCGAGGGCGGCAGCGCCGGCGGGTGGACCACTCTCGCCTGCCTGACGCGGACCTCGACTTTCGCCGCAGGGGTCTCGAGCTACGGCGTCGCGGACCTGGTTGCTCTCGCTCAGGACACCCACGACTTCGAGTCCAGGTACCTGGACGGGCTCGTCGGACCCTATCCCGAGGCGGCGGAGATCTACCGCGAGCGGGCCCCTCTGAATCACGTGGACTCGCTGCAGACTCCCGTGCTGCTGCTCCAGGGCGACGAGGATCCGATCGTCCCGCCGAATCAGGCGGAGATGTTTCGCGACGCGATGGCCGCGAAGTCCATCCCGCATGCCTATCTGCTCTTCGCCGGGGAGCAGCACGGATTCCGCCAGGCGCAGAACATCATCACCAGCTTCGAGGCGGCGCTGAGCTTCTACGGCCAGATTCTCGGGTTCGAGCCCGAAGGGATTCCCCGCCTGGAGCTCACCACCTACCCGTAAGGGGCGGAACAGGCGCGGGCGAGGGGCGGAACAGACCCGTGAGTGGCGGATTCTACGACTGGTTGAGTGGGATCTAGGCCCCTGAAGCCCGTAACTTCCGCCCCTCAACGCAGAGGGTCGGCGCAGAGGGTCAGCGCAGAGGGTCAGCGTCGGGGGAGGGGTGTCGACGCTCAGGGGGCGGGTGCGCGAGACTTGGCAGATGGGACACCGCCTCGCCGACAGCTCATCGCTCTACCTCCGCTCGCATGCGGACAATCCCGTGGACTGGTTCCCCTGGGGCGCCGAGGCCTTTGCCGAGGCCCGCCGTCGCGATGTCCCGGTCTTCGTCTCAATCGGCTACGCCGCCTGCCACTGGTGCCACGTGATGGCGCGCGAATCCTTCGAGGACGCCGCGCTCGCCGCCGCACTGAATGAGCGGTTCGTCGCGATCAAGGTGGACCGCGAGGAGCATCCCGACGTCGATGACACCTATATGGCCGCCACCCAGGCGATGACCGGACAGGGCGGCTGGCCGATGAGCGTCTTCACCCTCCCCGACGGGCGTGTCTTCCACGCCGGCACCTACTTCCCGCCGCGCAGGGTCGGGCAGGTGCCCTCCTTCGCGGAGGTGTTGGACGCGGTGCATGCAGCCTGGACGCAGCGCCGCGGGGAGGTGGAGACTTCTGCGGAGCAGATCGCCGCCTCGCTCGGGGCGCAGCGTCGCCAGCAGGCCGGTCTGGCCACCACCGTCCACACCCAGCACGACGACGACGCCGCCACCGCCTCCACCAGAGACGCGGCAGCCGCGCCGCTGATGGCCGCCGCCGAGGTCGACGAGCTGGTCACCCAGGCGCTGGCGGTGCTCGCTGAGCGGGAGGACACCGTGCACGGAGGGTTCGGCTCGGCGCCGAAGTTCCCGCCCTCGCCGCTGCTGGGCTTCCTGCTCGAGGAGGCCGCCTGGGACCGGGCCTCTCCCGCGGCAGGACTCGCCATCCGCACCCTGGAGTCGCTGAGTCGATCCGCTCTGTTCGACCAGATCGAAGGCGGCTTCGCCCGTTACGCCACCGACCTGGCCTGGGCGCTGCCGCATTTCGAAAAGATGCTCTATGACAATGCCCAGCTGCTGGGCCACAGCGCGCGGCTGAGCGTCCACCCGTCGGCCGACGCCGAGCAGCGCGAGCGAGCGGAACGCCAGGCGCGGATGAGCATCGACTGGCTGACCCGGCGCATGCTGCTGGAGGACTCACGCCTGCTGGCCTCCTCGCTCGATGCCGACACCGTCGATGAGACGGGCCACCACGCCGAGGGAGCCACCTACCTCTTCACGGACACCGAGCTGCACAATGTGGCGCTCGCCGCAGGGCTGAGCGAGACCGAGGCCCAGCGGCTCCTGGCGCTGAACCATGGTGTCCCCGCCGATGAACACGGCGCGAAAACCGGCGCCCCGTCCCACGTCACGCCGGAGACGCCGCGCACCCTGCACTTCGATGCGCCGCTGACCAGAGACCAGGCCAGACTCTGGGATCGCGCGCTGCCGGAGCTGCGCCGTCGTCGTGCGGCCCGGTATCAGCCGGCCCGCGATGAGAAGGTGGTCGCCGCATGGAATGCGCAGACCATCAGCTCACTGGCGGTGGCCGCCGCGCTGTGGGCCGATGAGGACCTGCTCGACGATGCCCAGGCGCTGGCGCAGCGGCTCTGGCAGACCCACGTCACCCTCGACGACGACGGCGCCGCCCGCGTCCACCGGATCTCCTACGCCGGGAGACCCGGCGATGAGCTGGGGGGACTCTCCGACCATGCCCATCTGGCCGTGGCCTGCTTCCAGCTCAGCTCCGCCGGGGCGCAGGACGGGGCGCAGACTGCGGCATTGGACGCGGCGGGCTGGCGCGACCGCGGCGCGGCGGTGCTGCGCATGATGCTCAAGACCTTCGTCCGGGAGCAGAAGGGGGAGCTGCACCTGCTGGAAAGCGCGGACGATGACGGCCTGCTCGCCGCGGCCCAGCACGGCCCGCTGTTCGCCACACCTCTGGACGGTCCCGAACCCAGCAGCGTCGCTGCTCTGGCCCAGGCGCTGCAGATGGCCGAGGCGCTGGAGCTGCTCGGCCCTGAAGACCTGCGACCGGAGCAGATTCTGCAGCACGTGAAGCTCGCCGCCGCGAAGGCCCCCACTGTGATCGGGGCCTCGCTGCTGGTGGCGCGCCGGTCGGCGAGGAAATCCCCCGCCTTCCGCTTCCTCGGCGGGACCGCCCAGGACCTCGCGGAGGTGCGTCGTGCCGGTGCGCTCTACGGGGTGCCGGTGGAACCGGTGGCCGAGGACCTTCTGGAACCCGGCGCGGCGCTGCGATTGAGCGTCTGTCTCAATGCGGTGGGATCGATGGTCTGCCTGCCCCCGGTGGACTCGCTGCAGGAGGCGCTGGAGAGTCTGGGCTGAGGTGGAGGGTCTGCGCTGAGCAGCCTTGCTCGCCGTCGATATCGGCGCGCCCCCGCCGCCGTCGGCAGCTCAGCTCAGCAGAGCCAGCGCGATCGCGATGAAGTGGCAGATGAACCCGATCAGGGTGCAGGCATGGAACAACTCGTGGAATCCGAACCATTCTGGGGAGATGTTCGGGCGCTTGAGCGCGTAGAAGACCGCACCGGTGATGTAGGCGGCGCCGCCCACCACGATGAGAGTCGCCGCTGCCGGATCCGCGGCATAGAAGTCGCCGATGAAGACCAGCGCGGCGAGGCCCAGGAGCACGTAGCTGGGGGTATAGAGCCAGCGCGGAGCGTGGGTCCAGAAGATGCGGAAGGCCGCTCCGATCAGAGCCCCGACCCAGACCGCGACCAGCAGGATGGTGTCCTTGGGCTCGGGGAGCAGGGCCAGCGTCAGCGGGGTGTAGGTGCCCGCGATGAGCAGCATGATGTTCGTATGATCCCACCGCTTGAGCCTCATGCCGGTGCGCTTCGACCAGTTCCCCACGTGATACGTGGCGGAGACTCCAAACATCATCAGCGCGGTGATGACGTAGACCACGGCAGCGGCGCGCAGCACCCCCGACGGTGCCAGAGCGATCAAGGCCATTCCGGCCACCAGGGCCACGGGGAACATGCCGGCGTGGAGCCAGCCGCGCAGGTGCGGCTTCCTGCGCTCGGAGCTGAAGGAGGCGCTGCCGGGGCCTTCCTGGACTGCTTCGAGGGCGGGATGCTTGGTGTCATGCTCATTCGTGGCCACCTCTCGAGTTTAGGCCGGGTCATGACCGGCGAGTAACGCGGTGTGGTGCACGCCGCAGTGCCGTGCTCACGGCGTCCGGTACAGATCGGCCAGGCGTCCCTTAGGGTGGGAAATGCGTCAACACTGCAGGAGGCTCCATGGGGCTGCGAGACATCGCCTACGCCGTCTATGAACGGCAGATCAGCCGCGCCCTGCCCAAGGACCGGATCCCGAAACACATCGGCGTGGTGGTGGACGGGAATCGGCGCTGGGCCAAGCTGGCCGGAACCCCGACCGCGGACGGGCACCTCGCGGGCGCCAACAAGATTGTGGAATTCATCGATTGGTGCGCCGAGCTCGGCGTCCCCACGGTGACCCTCTACATGCTCTCCACGGACAACATGAGCCGCTCCGCCGATGAGCTGGAGACTCTCATGGACATCATCGCCGACACCTTGGAGCGGCTCTGCGAATCCCGCCCCGGCGGCAGGCCGGTGCGCGTGCACCCGGTCGGACAGCCCGAGCTGCTCCCGGAGCCGCTCGCCGCCCGGCTGCGCAGCGTGGATGAAGAGCTCGCCCGCGCCTGCGAAGAACCAGCTGTGCATGTCAACGTGGCCGTGGGCTATGGCGGTCGGCAGGAGATCGTCGACGCGGTCAAGGAGCTGCTGCGCGATGCCGAGTCCCATGGCCGCAGCATCAGCGAAGTGGCCCAAGACCTGACCCCCGGGTCCATCGCGGACTGGCTCTACACCCGCGGGCAGCCGGACCCCGATCTGATCATCCGCACCTCCGGGGAGCAGCGGCTCTCCGGCTTCCTCATGTGGCAGTCCGCCTATTCGGAGTTCTATTTCTGTGAGGCCCTCTGGCCCGATTTTCGCCGGGTGGACTTCATCCGTGCACTGCGCGATTACGCTCAGCGGCAACGGCGCTTCGGAAACTGACGGCCCACTCGTCCCGCACGGCCGGGCCGCGGCGCAGTGTTTACCCGTTCGTCACAAGAAAGTCATTCGAATTACCTCCGTGTGATTCGAACCCGGAGTACTCTTCAAAGTGTCAGAACACTGACCGGAGAGGCCCGATAACGTATGCCCCAGGCATCACGTGGAAGGGGTCGGACCGGCCCCACAGGGCCGAACCGACCACACCCTGAAAATAGATACGGGAACACGACAAGGTTCCGCCGCGATTCCGATGCGCTGACAGGTGCAGCACGGCACGTGGGCGGGACCTTTTGCGTTCCCGGGTATGGAGAAATCGTGGCCTCCTCACATCTGACCCCCATCACCCCCGACTCCTTCGGCGCCGCCGAACTGGATTCAGCCGTGGCCGGAGAAGTCGCCCAGAAGTCCTATGTGCTCGACACCTCGGTGCTGCTCTCGGACCCCAAGGCCTTCCTGCGCTTCGCCGAACATGAGGTGATCCTCCCCGTCGTCGTGATCTCCGAGCTGGAGAAGAAGCGCCACGACGCGGAGCTGGGTTATTTCGCACGCTCCGCGCTGCGGTTCCTTGACGAGCTGCGGGTCAAACACGGGGCGCTGAACCGTCCCATCCCCCTCAACGAGGAGGGAGGGGAGCTGCTCGTGGAGCTCAACCACATCTCCCTGGAGGTGCTGCCCGCAGGCTTCCGCGGGGCCGACAATGATGCACGGATCCTCGCCGTGGCGAAGAACTTCGCCGATGAGGGCCGCGACGTCACGGTGGTCTCCAAGGACCTGCCCATGCGGGTCAAAGCCTCGGCCATGGGTCTGGCAGCGGATGAGTACCGCAATGAGTGGGTCACCGATTCCGGATGGACCGGCCTCGCTGAAGTGACCGCCACCGAGGAACAGGTCAATGCGCTCTACGACGGCGAGAAGATCGACCTCGAGGATGCCGAGGAGCTGCCCGTCAACACCGGGCTGGTGATCTCTTCCGGTCGCGGCTCCGCGCTCGGGCGGGTGCGTCAGCACGGCACCTCACGGAAGTACGTGCAGGTCGTGCGCGGGGACCGTGACATCTTCGGGCTCCATGGCCGCTCCGCCGAACAACGACTGGCCATCGACATGTTGATGGACCCGGACCTGGGCATCGTCTCGATGGGAGGCCGAGCGGGAACGGGGAAGTCCGCGCTCGCGCTCTGCGCCGGGCTCGAAGCTGTGCTGGAGCGCGGGGAGCACAAGAAGATCATCGTGTTCCGTCCCCTCTACGCTGTGGGTGGTCAGGAACTGGGCTATCTGCCCGGATCCGAGGCGGAGAAGATGAATCCCTGGGGTCAGGCCGTCTACGACACCCTCGGCGCGCTGGTCTCACAGAACGCGCTGGAGGAGGTGATGCACCGCGGGCTGCTCGAGGTGCTGCCGCTGACCCATATTCGCGGGCGCTCGCTGCACGACGCCTGGGTGATCGTGGATGAGGCCCAGTCGCTGGAGAAGAACGTTTTGCTCACCGTGATGTCGCGCATGGGGCAGAACTCGAAGATCGTGCTCACCCACGACGTCGCGCAGCGCGACAATCTGCGGGTGGGTCGCCATGACGGGATCGCCGCGGTGGTGGAGATCCTCAAGGGCAACCCGCTCTTCGGGCACATCACGCTCACCCGTTCCGAGCGCTCGCGGATCGCCGCACTGGTCACGGAGCTGCTCGAAGATGCCTGAGCGCAGACTGCTGGACCCGCAGAGAAGCTGAACGCGCCGATCGGGTCGCGCGCGCCGTCGCTATCGGGAGGCGGTGCGGGCGGCCCGCTCAGCGCGGGCCTGTTTGGTGAAGAGCAGGGCGACGCCGACGCCGGCCACCGCCCCAGCCAGGTGCCCCGCCCAGGACACGCCGCCGGCGCTGATCGGAGTCATGCCGATGAGCATGCTGAGTCCGTAGAGGAAGAGCACGGCCAAGGAGAAGACCACCGCGAGGAGCCGGCGAGTGATGAAGCCGTAGGCGACGAGGAAGGTCGCGAAGCCGTAGATCACCGCCGAGGCTCCGATGTGCAGCCCGCCGCAGTCATAGCCCTGCGGCGCGTGGCAGACCCACGGGGTGCCGCCGACCCAGAGCAGCACCCCGGAGAGCAGCCAGATCAGCGTGGTGATCTTGACGAAATGCCGGGTCAGCAGGGAGAGCATCCCGCCGAGCACCAGCCAGGACATGGTGTTGCTGAGGATGTGCCCCAGGCTGCCGTGGAGCAGCGGCATGAACAGGATGCCGAGCAGGCCATCGGCCTCGCGGGCCTGGAGTCCGAGCGCCCGGTTGATCCAGTTTCCGGTGAAGAACGAGGTGATGAAGAAGGCCCACATTCCCACCAGGGGAATCACCACGGGAAGAAAGGTCCGACCGAACGTGGACTTGAGGTCTCGGCTCAGCGACCCCCAGGAGTCCCCGGAGCCGTCGTCGAGCTCCTTGCTGGCCGCGGGCCCCCGGAATGTCTTGCGCATGTACCCATGCTACTGATCATCCCGAGCCGCCGGTGGCCGACGCTGGGTCAGGTGCCGTAGCATCTGTAGAACGGTCGACTGTTACAAGCGACAACTACCGTAGTACGTCGGCAGACGATCTCGGCGCGGGGTGAGTGATGGTGAAGAACACAGCAGGCCCTCAGAAGCAGGACACGGGTTCTGACGCGCGAGGCTCGGTTTCCACAGCGCCGTCCTCCGCTGAATCTTCCTCCTTCGCAGCGCAGTCCAGCGGCTACTGGTACGGCGGTTCCGGACACACGCCGAGCTCGGTGGAGCTGTTGAATCTGTTGCGCAGATACCGCGAGTCTGAGCGTCGCATGCGCTCCCGCACCCGAGATTCGATGGGCATGGGAGAGACCGATCTGCTTGCCCTGAGATATGTGTTGCGGGCCCACGCCACCGGAGCGCTCCTGCGCCAACGTGACCTTGCCCGTGAACTCGATATCAGCGCCGCCTCAGTGAGCGTGCTGGTGGACCGGCTGATCGGGTATGGACATGTGCGCCGGGTGCCAATTCCCAGTGACCGCCGTTCGGTGGCCATCGAGCCCACGGTCTCCGCTGACCACGAGGTCCGGCAGACGCTCAGCCAGATGCACCGCCAGATGCTCGAGACGGTAGAGAACCTCACGGAGGGCGAACGCGAGGCCGTGGCCAAATTCCTCAATGGGTTGATCCACAGCGTGGAATGAACCAGTCTGGGTCCACCCGCCCCGACGCTGTGGAGGAACCCGAGATGGCTGAGAGCCCCGCACCTGACGATGACGCCGCCGATGCTGAGAACGAGGCGCCGGACGATAACGCTGTGCCGTCGAAGTACACCGTGGAGTCCTCCAATGAGGTGAGTCTCCACATCGAAGACCACGGCGGCGAAGGCCGTCCGGTGGTGCTCATCCATGGCTGGCCGCTGACCTCGGAGTCTTGGGATGCGCAGATCGATGTGCTCATCTCGGCCGGATTCCATGTGGTCACCTATGACCGCCGCGGCTTCGGCGGTTCGGCCACGCCCGAGTCCGGCTATGACTATGACGCCTTCGCCGATGACCTGCACAGCGTCCTGGAGGACCTGGACCTGGAGGACGCCACCCTGGTCGGGTTCTCGATGGGCGGTGGGGAAGTCGCGCGGTACGCGAGCCGACACGGGATGCAGCGCCTGCATTCCGTGGTCTTCGCCTCCGCAGTCCCGCCGGCGCTGATGCAGTCCGAGCAGAACCCCGAGGGCCCGCTGGATGAAGAGAACTTCCAGCAGATGCGCGAGGGTCTGGCACAGGATCCGGACAGCTTCTACGACGAGTTCGTCACGAACTTCCTCTCCGCTCAGGGGGAGCTGATGGTCAGCGAGGGCGAGCACGCCGAAGTCCTCGCCTTGGCACGGCAGGCGGACCAGCGAGCAGCGTTGGGGTCCATGGATGCCTGGGCGCGCACCGACTTCCGCTCCGATCTCGAGTCCGTGACGGTGCCTGCATTGATCCTTCACGGAGACGCCGACGCGGTGGTGCCCTTCGAGGGGTCGGGCCGCCGTACCCATGAGGCGCTGCGCGATGCCGAGCTGGTGCTCATCGAGGGGGCGCCCCACGGGGTGAACATCAGTCACGCGGATGAGTTCAATCGCGGACTGATCGAATTCCTCGTCCGCTGACCGATCCCGCTGGCCCGTGTCGGCTGACCGATCCTGCTGACCCGTGTGGGCTGACCCGTGTGTCCTGCCTCGAGTCCGGCTGGCACGTTCGCGGGATCCAGTTATTAGACTGGGCCCATGACCGAGAACACAGCTGAGACCGAATACCGTATCGAGCGCGACACCATGGGCGAGGTAAAGGTGCCGGCCCAGGCGTTGTACCGCGCCCAGACCCAGCGCGCCGTGGAGAACTTCCCGATCTCGGGACGCACCCTCGAGCGTGCTCACATCGAAGCCCTGGCACGGGTGAAGAAGGCCGCCGCGCTCGCCAACAAGGACCTCGGGGTGCTCGATAGCGAGCTCGCCGACGCGATCATCCACGCCGCCGAGCAGGTGGAGACCGGTGATCTGGACGAGCACTTCCCGATCGACGTGTTCCAGACGGGCTCCGGCACCTCCTCGAACATGAACACCAACGAGGTGCTGGCGACGCTGGCGAACCGCTACCTGGCGGAGAAGGGCTCGGACAAGGAAGTCCACCCGAACGATCACGTCAACGCCTCACAGTCTTCGAATGACGTCTTCCCCACCTCGGTTCATGTGGCCGCCACCTCCGCACTGGTCAACGACCTGCAGCCGGCACTGGCCTACCTGGCAGAGGCGCTGGAGACCAAGTCGAAGGAGTTCGCCACGGTGGTGAAGTCTGGGCGCACGCACCTCATGGACGCCACCCCGGTGACTCTGGGCCAGGAGTTCGGCGGCTATGCCGCACAGGTCCGCTACGGCGTCGAGCGCATCGAGTCGGCGCTGCCCCGGGTGGCCGAGGTTCCGCTGGGCGGCACCGCCGTGGGAACCGGCATCAACACCCCGCAGGGCTTCGCCGAGAAGGCCATCGCCAACCTTGCCGCCGATACCGGGCTGCCGCTGACCGAGGCTCGCGATCACTTCGAGGCTCAGGCTAACCGGGACGGGCTCGTGGAAGCCTCCGGTCAGCTGCGCAACATCGCCTACTCGCTGATGAAGATCAACAACGATCTGCGCTGGATGGGCTCCGGCCCGAACACCGGCCTGGGAGAGATCTCGCTGCCGGATCTGCAGCCCGGCTCCTCGATCATGCCCGGCAAGGTCAACCCGGTGATCTGCGAGTCAGCCATCCAGGTCTGCGCCCAGGTGATCGGCAACGACACCACGGTGGCGCTGTCCTCCACCAATGGTGCCTTCGAGCTCAACGTGGGCATCCCGGTGATGGCCGCCAACCTCCTGGAGTCCATCCGGCTGCTGAAGAACACCAGCTATGTGATGGCCGACAAGATGATCAAGGGCCTGACTGCCAATGAGGAGCGCGCCGCGTTCCTGGCCGCTGCCTCACCCTCGGTGGTGACGCCGCTGAACAAGCACATCGGTTACGAGGCGGCCGCAGAGATCGCCAAGCACGCGGTGAAGAACAAGCTCACCGTGCGCGACGCCGTCGTCGAACTGGGCTATATCGAACGGGGTGACCTCACCGAGGCGCAGCTCGACGAGTCCCTAGACCTCATGAGCATGACCCGACCCGGCTGATCCCCCTCTTGGGCAGTTGAGGTTTCCGGTCACTACGTATCGACCGGAAACCTCAACCAGCCTGGATCTTTGGGCTTCAGCTGCGGAATCTGGCGGGGGCGCCGGTGTCCAGGGCCCAGTCAATCACCATGCGCTGGTCCTCGCTGATCGGCTCGGGCAGCTCCGAAATGGGGAACCAGCCGACCTCCACGGACTCCTCGTCATTGACGCGCGCCTCCCCGGAGAGCGGCTCCATCTCCAGCACGGTGTCGAGGTATCGGCAGGCATCACCGTTGGGGTAGCGCACCAGGTGCGTGGCGAAGACTCCCGCCACCCGCACCGCGCGGGCGATCACCCCGGTCTCCTCCTGCACCTCGCGGGCGGCGCCGACGGCGGGGTCCTCGCCCGGGTCCAGGATTCCGGACGTGACCGTCCAGGCGCCGTTGTCGGCCCGTCGCACGAGCAGCACCTCGGGCTCCTTGCGATCCGCGTGGTCCGTGAGCTCCGCGCGATCTGCGTGGTCCGCCTCCTGGTCCGGCCTGCGGATCACCACGCCGCGGGTGGCTGGGACCCAGAGCTCGCGGGTGCCGATGTGTTGACGCAGATCTTGGATGAAGTCAGGGGTGGGCATGGATTCACCCTAGCGAGACGCCGCCGCTCACCGTCAACGCCACGGCCGTGCCGAGCAGCAGGAACGGCCCGAAGGGGACCACCGTCTTGGCGGTGGCGCGGCCCGAGATCAGCAGCCCGGCGGAGATCAGTCCGCCGAAGAGAAACGACAGGACGACGGCGACGAGCACAGTGGCCCAGCCCAGGAAACCCGCGTAGAGACCGAGGACCACGGCGAGCTTCACATCGCCCATGCCCAGCGCGCGGGGGCTGATCATCCGCACGATCAGAAACGATGTTCCCCAGACGAAGGCTGCTGTGAGGGCTCGCAGAGCGGCACCCGGCTCGCCGAGCAGCAGGGCGGTGATGACCAGCAGACCCAGCGCGATCCCTGTCCAGGGGTAGATGATCCGGTTCGGCAGCCGATGTTCGCGGAGGTCACTGAAGCTGAGCGCGAGGGCGCAGACGGCGAAGGTCACCCCGCCCAGCAGCAGCATCACGCCGGCCAGCGCCTGGGTCAGCGAGCCCGAGACAAGCAGCTCCACGATGAACGCAATCACGCCCCCACCCTAAGGTTCATCCCCCGATCAGGGAATGGGCGTGGCGGGAATGTGGAGGGCTCAGACCTCGCCGATGGAGGTGACCACGTCGGCGCGGCCCTCGGAGAGCCGGTAGGTGACGCCCATGACCGCGGTTCGACCTTCTGCCACGGCGTCGTGGAGCACTCGTGAGTGATCCACAATCCGATGCGCGGTCTGCTTCACGTGTTCTTCCACCGTCTCGTTCACACCGGTGATGCCGGCGCGCTGCGCGGCGAGCACCGAGGGTGTGATCCGTTCGACGAGGCTGCGCACGAATCCGGTCGGGGTGACTCCGGATTCGGTGGCCTGCAGCGCGGCGGTGACGGCGCCGCAGGAGTCATGGCCGAGCACCACGATCAGTGGGACCTTCAGCTCGGAGACGCTGAATTCCAAAGACCCGAGCACGGCGTCGTCGGTGACCTGCCCTGCCGTGCGAACCACGAAGATATCCCCCAGACCGACATCGAAGATGATCTCCGCAGCGAGCCGGGAGTCAGAGCAGCCGAAGATGACAGCAATCGGGTGCTGGGACTCGGTGAGCGAGTTCCGTCGGGCGGCGTCCTGGTTGGGGTGCTTCGATTCGCCGGAGACGAAGCGCTCGTTACCGGCCTTGAGCCTTTCCCAGATCTCAGCAGGAAGCGGCTGCGCCGCCGTGGTCGTTGCGGTCATTCTGCAGGTCCTCCGTCGTCGTCCACTGACTGGTCTGCCTCTACTTCTACACCAATCGCCTCGGTGACGGCGTTGAGGAAGGTCTCGAACTGTTCATCCGTGCCGGTGCCGCCCAGCACGATCGCGGTGCCGTCGATGGTGTTCTCCTCGGCCTCGAGCACGTAATACCGGCGGTCCTCCGACTCGCGGACCTCGAAACGCAGGCCCGCAACGGTCTCCTCGCCGGTGGTGCCGCCCTGGCGGGTCTCTTCGTTGACCCAGGCGGGATTAGGCTCATCGGTCTGCGAGAAGCTCAAGAAGCTCGACTCGTCCAGGGAGTAGCCCACCTCCCAGGCGGTGACGCCGAGCTCCGCGCGGTTCTCCCAGCGGGCGTAGTTCGCGCTCCACCCCTCGGGAACCTCGGGCGCGATGGCCGCGTAGTCGGTCACATCGTTGGTCCAGGCGGCGGCCTCGGTGACGTTCTCATCCGGGGTGAAGCTGACGTCCTGCTCAGGCCGGAGCCCCATGACCGCGAAGACGCCCAGCAGGGTCACCGCCACGGTGATGACGATGCCGATGAGCGGCTGATTCATCCGCTTGGCCTGGGACTCGGTCAGCTGCGGGGTGGGGGTCTCTTCTTGCTCGGTCACCCTCCCATTGTCGCACCGTCGACGGACATGGCAGGCGCACCGTCGACGGGCATGGCAGGCGCACCGTCGACGGCCTTCTCGTGTCCGGCTGTCCGGCGCGATGCCCTGGCGCGCGGTTATGATCGTTGCAGGTCGGCGATGAGGCCGGCCACAAGCCGAGACGAGAAGGTGGCCCCAGCCCATGAACGATTCTTCGCAGCCCCGCGATACGCGCTCCGATGATGGTTCGTCCCAGGACTTTTCACATCTCTCCGCTCGCCTTGCCGTCGGGGACTCTGAACCAGACCGCCACCTCGCCATGGAGCTGGTCCGTGTGACGGAAGCCGCCGCGATCGCCGGCGGCGCCTGGGTCGGCATGGGGGACAAGCTCACCGCAGACGGGGCGGCAGTGGATGCCATGCGCTCCCTGCTGGACACCGTCAACCTCAACGGGATCGTGGTCATCGGTGAAGGCGAGAAGGACGAAGCGCCGATGCTCTTCAACGGGGAGCGGGTCGGCAACGGCACCGGACCCGAGGCCGACGTCGCGGTGGACCCCATCGACGGCACCCGGCTGACTGCCCTGGGCTATAACAATGCGCTCGCCGTCCTCGCCGTGGCCGAGCGCGGCACCATGTTCGACCCCTCCGCCGTCTTCTACATGGACAAGCTCGTCACCGGTCCTGAGGCCGCCGATCTGGTGGACCTGCGGCTGCCCGTCAAGCAGAACCTGCATCTGATCGCGAAGGCCAAGAACAAGCGGATCAGCCAGGTCAACGTCTGCGTGCTGGACCGTCCGCGCCACTCCAAGCTCGTCGATGAGATCCGCGAGGCCGGCGCCCGCGTGCGCTTCATCATGGACGGCGACGTGGCCGGCGGCATCGCCGCAGCCCGCGAAGGCTCCGGCGTGGACGTGCTGATGGGGGTCGGAGGCACCCCGGAGGGCATCATCACCGCCTGCGCCATCAAGGCCGTGGGCGGAGTGATCCAGGGGCGGCTCGCGCCCGTGGACGACGACGAGGCGCAGAAGGCGCTCGACGCCGGCCACGACGTCAGCCGGATCCTCACCACCGAAGAACTCGTCACCAGCGACAACTGCTACTTCGCCGCCACCGGCATCACCGACGGCGACCTGCTGCGCGGCGTGCGCTATCAGGGCGACAAGGTCACCACGCAGTCGATGGTCATGCGCTCGAAGTCCGGCACCGTCCGCATCATCGACGCCGAGCACCAGGCCCGCAAGTGGGAGTCCTACACCCGGAAGTAGTCGGGGTCGCGGTGCGAGTCGATCTGAGGAGGGAGCCCGTGGTGCCGGAAGAGTCCTCAGGAGCCACAGACATCGAGAGCAGGCAGATGCGTCTGCGCTACGCCGGGAGGTGTCACCTGTGCGGCACGGATCTGCCCCCGCGGACCGAGGCGCTGTATTTCCCGCTCCTGAAGAAGGTGGCTTGTCTTGACTGCCCAGAGACGGTGGAAACTGACGCCGCCGTTCCGGCACCGCTGGGTCGCGGCCGCGCGGGGCTGGGCGCACAGAGGGAATACGAGCGTCGCAGGGCCCGCGACGAAGCGCGCACCCGGGAGAAATGGGGACGCTTCGGTGGCATCGCGGTCGCGCTGAGCCAGGAGAAGCAGAGCACCACCGCCTGGGCCATCGGCGCCGAGGGGGAGCGTCGCATCGGGGCGCGCCTGGACAGAGTCGCTGAGGAGCTCGGCGGCCTGGTGCTGCACGATCGCAAGATTCCGGGCTCGCGCGCAAATATCGACCACATCCTCATCGTGCCCAGCGGAGTCTGGGTCATCGACGCCAAGCGGTATAAAGGCAAGGTCGAGGTCCGGCGCAGCGGAGGGTTCCTGACACCTCTGGTGGAGAAGTTGATTGTCCGCGGCCGCGACTGCACCTCTTTGGTGGAACAGTCCCTCAGGCAGGTCAACCTGGTGCGGGAGCAGGTCCCCGCCGTCCCCGTCACCGGAATGCTCTGCTTCCACGGAGCGGAATGGCCTCTGGGTGGTCATCTGCGCATCCGCGGCGTCCAGATCTTGTGGCCCAGACGCGTCAGGAGGGTCGTCCGCACGCGGAGCGCCGCCTCTCTCGACGTCGAAGCCATCGCCGAGCGGCTCGCCGGACACTTCCGCGCCGCTGGGTGATGGCTGCGCGGGATTGCGTCCCGCCGGGCAGCAGTGACAGGTCTTCGCGACCTGATTACTGTGAGCCCATGACCTTCGCGAATGTAGGCACGCTGGGAGTTGCGCCCGGCGCCCGAGACCAGGTCGTCGCGATCCTGACTCGGAGCAATCCAGAGATGGAACAGGCAGGGTGTCTGCTCTATGAAGTCGGCACCAGTGAGGAGCACCCAGACACGGTGTTCGTCATGGAACTCTGGAGCTCCGCCGAGGCGCACCGGAAGTCGCTGGAGCTGCCGAGCGTGCGTGCGCTGATCGAGGAGGCTATGCCTCTGCTCTCTGGAGAGATGGACGGCGATCAGTTCCAGGTCCTCGGTTCCCCGCTGCGCCCGTCGCACTGAGCACCCGCCCATACGTCGGTCTTGGGCTCACGGCCTCTTGAGCTCACTGTTTCTTGAGCATCACTGCACCTCGGCGTCGGGCGGGGCGATCTGGTGACGCCGGGAGTTGTCCGCTGAGGCGACCCCCGGCACTCCCGCAAGGTTCGCCGCCCCAGCAGCCTCCTTGGTGTGACCGGTGATCTGTCCCAGGCTTCGCAGCACTTTGTCGATGACCAGCCCTGAGGCTTCAAGCTCGGAGACCACCTCGTCCATGGTCTCGAGATGTTGGTCGTCCACGGTGATGATCCAGTGCTCCGCCGTCATGATCCGGTCCCCTCCGGTGCGCCGTTGCTTTGCTTGGGGGCCGCGGCCTCCGCGCTTCCCAGAGCTGGGATCACGGCCAGCCCGGCCCCCACATCAGCCGTCTCCGCGCCCTCCAGCGGGAGCGCCGTGCGGATCAGCTCATCCCAGAGCTCCTGGCCGCGCAGGCCGGTCGCACCGGCCAGAACTGCCGCGATCCCTGACACGTGCGGGGTCGCCATGGACGTGCCGCTGATGCTGCGGAACAGTTCTGGGCGGGGCCAGGAGGAGTAGATGTCCACTCCTGGTGCCGCGATGTCCACCTCCCCGCCGTCGTGGGGGAGGGATCGGGCGGAGAAGTCGGCGACCTGCAGCGCCGAGTCCACTGCACCCACGGCCATGACGAAGGGACTGTTCGCGGGGGCTCCCACGAAGCCGGGGTCCCCGGCACTGCGCCCGGCATTGTTCCCCGCCGCGGCGACGAGCAGCGAGCCCTGTTCCAAGGCTCGCCGGCCAGCGGTGACATACGGCGGATGGACCTCGCGCACATCTGCTCCCAGTGACATGGAGATCACCTGGCACCCGTTCTGCAGCGCCCAGTCGATCCCGGCCAGGATAGAAGTGTCGGAGCCTGACCCGTCCTTGCCCAGCACCTTGCCGGAGAAGATCTCGACCCCGGCGGCAACTCCGTATCCGGGTCCGCTCTGCGTCATCCACGGTCCGCAGGCGGTGCCGATGCAGTGGGTGCCGTGACCATGGACATCCTCGGGGCCCTCACCAGAGATGAAGGACTCCAGCGTCACGCTGCGCCCTACGAAGTCCGGGTGAGAGGCGTCGAACCCGGTGTCCAGCACGGCCAACCGCATCTTCTCGCCGGTCTGTCCGCTGGCCTGGGCATAGCGGATCTGGATCGCCTGCAGCCCCCAGGTCAGCTCGGTGCTGTCCAGGGCGCTCCGGGCGGCAGCCTCCACCGGACCGGCGCTCGGGTCAGACGCACTGGGATCAGACGCGCTCGCATGAGCGACGCCCGGCTGTGCAGGTGCGGGATCGGCGCCGCTCGGCGGGGCCGTGATGGCGTAGTAGGTGAGCTCCGGGCTGTAGCTCATCGGCCGACGTCGTTCTCGGCATCTTCCGCTGAATGCCTCCAGTTCCTCGGGGTCACCGTCGACCACACCCACCCCGAGCCGTGGGAAGTACACGTCGGTGGAGAATCCTTGGGCGCTGAGCAGTCCCGGTGCCTCACGTTCCAGGACCTCAGAGTCGGAGGTGTCGAATGTCACGACAAAGCGTCGCATGGCCGTCCCACCCATCCGTAGAGCTGGCATGTGTGCCCAGGCTAAGGTCGGAACCTGCGAATCAGCCTGGTGGCCGCGCCGGAGTGGGCAGCGGGACGATCATCGGCCATCTGTCCGCCAGGCAACGCTCGCCTCAGAGGGTGTTTCCCTGTGCAGGCCCGGCGGGGTCATGGCGCATAATTGGGGACTGTGACGCGACCCGAGAGCTCCCCAGCGCCGAGAGACGCCCCCCGCAGCCCCGAAGGCACCCCGCGGGTCGGGGTGATCGGTGACGGCCAGCTGGCCCGGATGATGGCACCCGCCGCCGTCGAACTCGGCATCGAGCTGCACCTGCTCGCCGGGTCCGCCGACTCCTCCGCTGCGCAGGTCATCCCGCACACCACGCTCGGGGACTACCGCGATCCGCAGACGGTCAGCGCCTTCGCCACAGACCTCGACGTGATCACCTTCGACCACGAGCACGTGCCCGCCGAGGTGCTCTCCGCGCTCGCCGAAGCCGGCACCGCGATGCACCCCGGGCCCGAGGCGCTGATCTACGCGCAGGACAAGCTCGAGATGCGACGCGCGGTCGAGGAGCTCGGCCTGCCGAATCCCCAGTGGGCCGAGGTGCACACGGTGGCGGAGCTGCTCGAGTTCGGCGCGGAGACCGGATGGCCCGTGGTGCTGAAGACTCCCCGCGGCGGCTACGACGGCAAGGGAGTGCGCATGATCGACTCCCCCGAGGAGGCCGCCGCCGCCCAGGATTGGTTCGATCGCGCCGCCGAGAGCCCGACAGGACTGCTGGCCGAGCAGAAGGTCCCCTACACCCGCGAGCTCTCCGCCCAGGTGGCGCGCTCCGCCGCCGGGGAGACCGTGCCCTATCCCGTGGTGGAGTCCACCCAGACCGACGGCGTCTGCGACGAGGTCATCGCCCCGGCCCCGCACACCAGCAGCACCCATATCGAGGCCGCAGAACGCATCGCCCGCACCATCGCCGAGAAGCTCCAGGTCACCGGCATGCTCGCAGTGGAGCTCTTCGAGATCAGCGAAGACGCCGCGGACCCGGAACGCGGGATCATCCCCGGGATCTACGTCAACGAATTGGCCATGCGACCGCATAATTCGGGTCACTGGACCATGGATGGATCCATCACCAGCCAGTTCGAGCAGCACCTGCGCGCGGTGCTGGGGCTGCCGCTGGGCGCCACCGAGGTCAAGGGCGGGGTCGGCGGCTACACCGTGATGAAGAATCTGCTCGGCAGCTCTGCGCCGGGGGAGCGTTCACTGCACAACTCCTTCGCTGCTGCGATGCGCCGCTCCCACGGCTCCAAGATCCACCTCTATGGAAAAGAAGCACGCCCTGGTCGCAAGATCGGACACGTGAACATCCTGACCCAGACGCATTCCCCGCAGGAGAGCTGGGAGACACGCCGCTCACGGCTGCAGCGCGTCCGCCGAGCTGCCGCCGAGGTTGCCGAGATCATCGTGGAAGGACCAGCATGAGCCAGCCCAGCGAGCACCCCGATTCGGGCCACACCACGGCCAAGGTGGCGCTGGTGATGGGGTCGAACTCCGACTGGCCGGTCATGCAGGCGGCCGCTCAGGCGCTGGATGAATTCGGCATCACCTTCGAGGCCGACGTCGTCTCCGCTCACCGGATGGCGGAGGAGATGCTCCACTACGGCAAGACCGCGCACACCCGCGGCATCCGGGTCATCATCGCCGGCGCCGGTGGGGCCGCGCATCTGCCCGGCATGCTCGCCTCGGTGACCCCGCTGCCGGTGATCGGCGTCCCCGTCCCGCTGAAGCACCTGGACGGAATGGATTCACTGCTGAGCATCGTGCAGATGCCCGCCGGAGTCCCCGTAGCCACCGTCTCCGTCGGCGGAGCCCGCAATGCGGGACTTCTCGCGGTGCGGATGCTGGCCGCGGGTGACACCTCCCAGGCCGCCGAGCTGCGCGCCAAGCTTCTGGACTTCCAGACCACCCTGGCGGCCGAGGCCCACGCAAAAGGGGCCCGGCTGCGCGAGGAAGCCGCCGAGCTGGGGACGTACCGCGCCCGATGACTGACTCCGCCATCAGCTACCACCGGTTCAGCAGTCAACCGGATGTGATCCGCAGCCCGCAGCGCGGCTCGGAGACCGACCGCACCCGCCGCGCGTTCATGCTGCTGACGCTGACCCTGTTCATCCCGGGCGGCGCGCAGATCGCGGCTGGCTCCAAGCGGCTCGGCCGGATCGCGCTGGCCGTCACTGTGGCTTGCTGGTTCACCGCGCTGCTGCTGGGGCTGATGTTCCTGACCATGCGCGGCGTCGTGCTCTCCATGCTCACCCAGCCCTTCATGCTGTGGCTCTCTGCGGTGATCCTGGGGGCGCTCGCGCTGGGCTGGCTGCTGCTCTGGCTGGATACCTTCCGGCTGATCCACTTCGCCTCACTCGCCCCGGGGATGAAGCCGATCGTCGCCGTCGTCCTGGCGGTGCTGATGATTCTGACCACCGGCGGGCTGGGCTACGCGGCCAAGCTGGTCAATGAGGGCCGGGCCACGCTGGGCGGCATCTTCTCCAGCGGACCGGGCGTCCCTGCCGTCGACGGGCGCTACAACTTCCTGCTGATGGGAGCCGATGCGGGGGAGGGCCGCACGGGCCTGCGCCCCGACTCGATCCACGTGGTCAGCGTCAATGAGGACTCGGCCGAGACGATCATCTTCTCCATCCCGCGCAACTTCCAGAACGCCCAGTTCAGTGAGGATTCGCCGTTGAACTCGGTGTACCCCACCGGATATGACTGCGGCAACGAATGCATCATCAACTCGCTCTACACCGATGTGATGAATAACCACCAGGACCTCTACCCCGAGGCCGAGGATCCCGGCGCGGAGGCCATGATGGACGCGGTCTCCGGCAGCCTGAACCTCGAGGTCTCCGGCTACGTGATGATCGACATGGGCGGTTTCGAGAACCTCATCGACGCCATGGGCGGGGTCTCCGTGGACTCCGGAGGCTGGGTGCCCTACCGCGGCCCGCTGCCCGACGGCACCTGGGGCGACAACTGGTGGGCTCCAGGGGTGTACAACTTCTCCGGCCAGGAGGCGCTGGCCTACGCGCGGTCACGCACGTTCAGCTCGGACTACAACCGGATCCAGCGTCAGCAGTGCATCCAGCAGGCCATGATCTCTCAGTTCAACCCGCAGACCCTGCTGACCCGTTTCAGCGAGATCATGACGGCCGGGGAGAACGTGGTGGAGACCAACCTGCCGCAGTCGCAGCTGGGTTCCTTCCTGGATCTTGCGGTGGACGCCAAGGATCAGCAGATCCAACGGCTGGTGCTGGGCGCCCCGGACTTCGAATCCGAGGGTGAAGGTGATCTCTTCTCCACCTACCCGGACTTCGATCTGATCCAGCAGCGCGTGGACCAGCTGATCGCCAATGAACAGGACGACGACGGCGGCGCATTCGGTTCCGCAGGGTTCCTCCCGGCGCAATCCGGCGTTCTTGGTGTGATGCTGCCGACAGCCGTCCAGGCTTCGCCGCAGGCCGCGGACGCTGTGGAGGACGACGAGGCGCCCATCGACGCCACCCCTCCACCGACCCAGCCTGACGGCTCTGAGCTGACCCGGGAGTTCCTCGTGCAGGCTCAGCTGAACGGGCAGACGGACATCCTGGAGCAGGCCGCCTCCACGAATTACCTCTGCGATCCGGTGAACTAGGGCTGGTAAGGTTCCCCCGATGTTCAGGATGATCAACCCCGTGCGCGAGTACGCATGGGGTTCCACGACTGCGTTCAGCGAGCTCTTCGGCTGGGCTGCTTCGGCGTCCCCACGCGCCGAGATCTGGATGGGCGCACATCCTGGCGATCCGTCCTCGCTGGAGCTGGACGCCTCGGCGGCCGAGTCCGCCGGCTTGGCCCACCTCGCTCACCCGGGCGACTCCGCCGACTCGGCCGCACATTCTGTGACGCTGCCGGAGTACTTGCAGCGCTCTGGGGAGGCGCCCGGCAGCTTTCCCTTCCTGCTGAAGGTCCTGGCGGCCGAGCAGCCGCTCTCGATCCAGTCTCATCCGACGGCGGCCCGCGCCCAGGCCGGCTTCGCCGCCGAAGAATCCTCCGGGCTGCCGCTGGATTCCCCGACGCGCAGCTATAAAGACCCGAGCGCGAAACCCGAGCTGATCGTCGCGCTGACCGAGTTCTCCGCGCTGTGCGGCTTCCGGCCCTACGCCGAGGCCGCCGCAGAGCTCAGTGGTCTGGCGGAGGCGATGGCCCGCGACGCCGGCGGGTCAGCACCGACCGTCTCCGCCGTTCTCGCGCGGCTGCAGCAGCACGTTCAGGCCCAGGAGTATTCGAGCGCGCTGGAGTACCTGCTGCGCAGCGGACGCGCGGAAGCCACCGATGCGGCCGGAGAGCTCAGCGCACTCCTTGCGGACGGGCGCCTGGGCTCGGGGCTCCATGCCGATGCCGCGCAGATGCTGCAGCATATTGCGCGGGACTTCCCGCGGGATCCGGGGATCTTCGTGACCCTGCTGCTGAACCGGCTCCTGCTGGCGCCGGGGGAGTCGATCTACCTGCCGGCGGGCAACCTTCACGCCTACCTCCACGGGGTAGGGGTGGAGATCATGGCGAACTCGGACAACGTCCTGCGCGGAGGCCTCACCAACAAACATCTCGACGTGGACGAGCTGCTCAGCGTCACGGATTGTGAGGTGCTGCCCGTGCCCCACTGCCCCGTCCAGGAGATGCTCCCAACTCCTCCGCGAAGGCTGCGCTACGAGGCGCCCTTCGAGGAGTTCCAGCTGGAGAAGTTCGAGTTCCCGGGCGAGGCGACCCTGGACGCGTCGGGCCGCGGAATCCTGCTCTGCACTGCGGGCGAGATCACGCTGAGCGCGCCCGCAGCCTCCGAGCCCCCTCGTACGCTGACCCTCACCCCCGGGACCTCGGCCTTCCTTCCGGAGACCGCGGGCCACCGGGTCGGCGCCAGCGAGTACGCCCAGGCCTTCTTGGCCACCACCTCCCACTTCAGCCCCGCCACTCTCGACAGCCCTGCCTCGCATCACTACCCGGCCTCCCACGACAGCCCAGACCAGGAGCATCCCCGCCCATGATCAAGAAGCTGTACTGGCGCATCCGCGAGCTCATCGTCACGCTGTGGCGCGAGGTCGCGAAGTTCGGCGCCGTCGGCGGTGTCGCGTTCATCATCGACTCCGCGATCTTCCTCTGGCTGATCAGCGGGCCGATGGACGACTCGCAGCTCAAGGCGAAGGTGGTGGCCGGCGTCGTCGCCACGCTGTTCTCCTGGGTGGCCAACCGCTATTGGACCTTCCGGCACAAGCGCTCCACCGGGAAGGCCCGGGAGCTGGTGCTGTTCCTGGTGATGAACGCGATCGGGCTCGGCATCCAGACCGGCTGTGTGGGCATCGCGAAGTATGTGCTGGGCCTGACCTCGGTGACCGAGGTATTCGTGGCCGGCAACGTGATCGGGCTCGTGCTGGCCACCATCTTCCGGTTCTTCGCCTATAAGTACTGGGTCTTCACGACCGATCGCACCCACGCCGCAGACCTGCCCACCGAGCAGGATCCAGCCGCCGACGCCGCCCGCCCAGGGGCGCAACCTCATCGATAGGGCAGAAATCGTCGGAATGGCGGCCCGTCGGGGCGCCTATTCCGACGATTTCTGCCCAACAGATGGGCACCGAGCTTGGATGCGCGCTTAGCTCACGCCTTCATTGCGCAGCAGCTGCTCCCAGGCGGCGGGCTGTGCCGCGGGATCGCCTTGGAAGAGCACGACAGGGCGGCTGTGCGCCCAGGCCTGAAGCAGCTGCGCCAGGACGACGACGCCGGCCGGCCCGGTGGCCTCCACGCCTGCGCCCCAGCGGTCGAGCGTCCAATCCTGCCAGTCCACGCTCGGTTCGCCGCCGGTGAGCACGAGGCCCCCTTGTGCAGAGGACTGCTCATCAGCCTCGGGGAGCGCCACGGGGGTCAGGGGTGCGGGCAGCTGGTCCGGGTGCTGACGGACCTCCGCGGAGATGTCCAGCACCCATGCGGGCAGGGCCTCACCCGTGGCCTCCTCGTAGGAGGCGTCCAGCAGCCCGGGGGAGAGCGCCGCAAGCTCTGCCTCCCCGAGGGACTGTGCCAACGCGCCGGCACCGGTCCAGTCACCCGGCCGGTCCGTGATGATCAGCGCAGGAGCCAGCGCTGCGGCGGCGGCTGCGCGGGCGTCGTCGTCGGCCTCGGCCGCCCCAGACGCAGCTTCAGACGCGGCCTCGGCCGCCTCGGACGAAGCTTCAGACGCGGCTCCGGACGCGGTCACGGTGACCGACCACCCGAGCGCTCCTGCGGCCAGGACCACCGCGGCAGCCTTCCAGTGCGCATCGGCGTCCACGAGGACCGCGTCGCCGGGCTCGAGCTCAGATTCCTGGGTGAAGAGCCCGATGAGCTTGACCGCCCAGTTCTGCAGCACCCGTCCGGAGAGCTCCACACGTTCGGCACCGTCGGCGTCCACGGCGCCGCCGTACCAGGTCACGGCCGGCTGGGGGCGTGATTCGAGGAGGTCCAGCAGGGCGGGGAAGGTCTGCGGAACCTGATCGGGTGAGCCTGAAAGTGTGAGCGGTGTCATAAAAGTCCTCCTGGGGCCGCCACGCCTCGCGCCGAGCTGATTTTTGGCGGCGTGTCGGGCGTGATCGAGGGGTTGGGGGTCTGATAGTGGGAACTTAAGTCGCGCACTTGACGGATGGTTACTTACGCCAGTGTAATTAGGGGCAGTACACGGCAGGAATAATTCTCGGGAGGCCCTTTGATGGGGAACGCAGCGCGGCTGGGCGAAGAACAGCCTGGCACTACGGCCATAACCCGCAGGACGGGTCTCGAGGTTCCTGCTGATTGGTTCGTGGACCCTGCTGATCCCCAGGCCGCTGAGCGTCTGGAGCACGGCAAGGCTCTCGAAGATCAGGCTACCGCCTTCCTCGCGGCTCACGAGGAGTCCGAGCGTGAGGCAGACGCACCGTCCTCGGTCACGGCACTCAGTGAGGCACCTTCCCGCCGCACTGAAACGTCCAGACCAGAGACGTCCAGGCCAGAGACGTCGAGACCGGCGACGGCGGAGCCCCGCTCCTCCGAGTCCTCCACCACCACCTGGCTGGGTCTGCCCCCGCTGGTCCCCACCGAGGAGATCGAGGGCGAGCTCGCCTGGCAGGTCGATGCGCTGTGCGCGCAGACCGACCCGGAGGCGTTCTTCCCCGAGAAGGGCGGCTCCACCCGTGACGCGAAGAAGGTCTGCGGCGCCTGCACGGTCAAGCAGGAGTGCCTGGACTACGCGCTGGGTAATGACGAGCGCTTCGGCATCTGGGGCGGGCTGTCCGAGCGGGAGCGGCGCAAGCTGCGGAAGAGAGCACTCTGATCAACGGTCATTCTGGACCCCATATCGCCGCTGTCGTTCTGCACGACGGCGGCGATTTGCCGTCTGCCCCAGGCCAGTCACACCGCGCTGAGCAGGGTTACCGCACCCCCGCTGGTGATTCGGACTCGGTCGAGCAGCCCAGCAGCGCCGTCGAGCGCACCCGCGAGGCACTCGCGGTGCAGACGCGCCACCCGGACAGCGTCATCGAGCTCGCCGCCCCCGGCTACCGCGGCATCCAGGACCTTTCCCGATCGCTGCGTTCCCAGCTGCTCGAGGACCGACGTCAAGCTCACCAGACCGCGACCACCGGTCCCGGCGGCACCAAGAACACCCAGCTCTGGCGCAGTGTGGAGCGCCAGCTTCCCGATGGCTTCAACCCTCGCCACCAATGGCTCTGGATCCTGCCGGCCGGCACCATCCCCACCTCGGACGCCCTGGAGCGGCTCGAGGAGCGGTTGTTCACAGTCAAGGACGAGGAGCGCCACACCGAGATCCAGGTCATCGGAGCGAAGCAGCTCGCCGCCGAGACCCCTGAGCGGCTGGTCAATGTCGGCCTCTTCAGCGCCCGCTCCGGGGAGGTGCTCACACAGACCGAGCCCAAGGAGCTGGACCAGGGCCAGTACGACGGCCGCGACGCCATCCCCGCCGTCTCCGGGGAGGGGATGCTCGTCCACGCCTCGCTCTTCGGTGACCTCGGAGGCTTCGACCCAGGGCTGAGCGGAGACTACGCCTCCGCGCAGTTCTGCCGCCGCGCCCGCGAGGTCGGCGCGCACATCGTCATCGAGCCCACTGCGCGGGTCCTGCGTGAAGAGCCGCCGCGCCGAGACATCGTGCACCGCCTCGGCGGCACGCTCTACCTTCCCGCCGAGCAGCGCATCGGTCAGATCCGCCGCCGGCTGGTCAACGCCAGCCCGCTGGCCGTCCCGTTCCTGTGGGTCGGCATGTGGGCAGCGGCGCTGCTGCGTCTGATCGGGCTGATCGTGGTCAAGGTCCCCGACGCCGGAATCGGCCAGTTCTTCGCCGCCGTGCGCGCGCTGCTGGGCATCGGCACCACGGCGCACACCCGCCGGTTCGACGCTCAGGGGCGCAAGGCAGCCTTGGCGCGGCTCAGCCGCGATGAACAGATCGAGTCCCCTGCCAAGCATCTGCGCGCCGGACGCGCCCTCGAGTCGAAGATGGTGCTGAGCTCGGCGGTGATCCGCCACCAGCGGCAGACCGTCATGACGGCGGAGACCGTCTCCGCGCCGCGCACCCGATTCACCCCTGGCTTCTACGGGGAGCCCGAGGACACCGGCGAGCGGGAGAACAACGAGGACGCGCTGCTCGAGGTCGGTGCCTCCGACGGCGCCTTCGATGAGATGCCCTCCCGCCGCTCCGGCGACCGCCTCGGCCTGTTCCTGATGATGCTCGCCCTGGTCGGAGCCTCGCTGTTGGCCTTCCGCGGCCTGCTCTCCGCCGAGGCCATCACCGGCGGTGCCGCGCTGCCGGTGGCCGGTTCGCTGCAGGAGGTCTTCGACAACACCATCAGCTTCCTGTCCCTGGACAGCCTCGGGGTGCGCTCCGCCGCGGACCCCTTCAACCTGATACTGCTTGCCGTCTCCGCGCTGAGCCTGGGCCACGGTTCGGCCGTGCTGGTCTGGCTGTTGATCCTGGCGCTGCCGCTGAGCGCGCTGACCGCCTGGTACGCCGCGGGACTCTGGTCCACCAAAGCTTCACGACGCGTGGTCTCCGCGCTGCTCTGGGCCGCGATGCCCACCCTGCACATCGCCGTGGGGGAGGGTCGCATCGGTGCGGTGCTGGTCCACATTCTGCTGCCCGTGGCAGTGGTCGCCACCGTGCGTGCGGTGGGTCGCGCCGCCGTCGGCCTGGGTGTGGCCGGGAGCTGGGAATACGCCACCGGCGCCGCGCTGCTGCTGATGGTGCTCACTGCGGCCTCCCCGGCGCTGCTGCCGCTCGTGGTGATCCTGGGTGTGGTGCTGGCGCTCGTGCTGGGCCGGCGCGGACGCCCGCTCTGGCTCATCCCGCTGACCTCTGTGGCAGTGGCCGTGCCGATGCTCGCCTCGGTGCTGACCCAGGGCAAGAACCTGGCCGCCGTGCTCGCCCATGAGCCGGGCCGGGCACTGGCTGCCGATGCCGCTCCGGTGTGGCAGCAGCTGCTCGGCTTCTCCCGCACCTTCGACCCCGCAGCAGGCCTCGCCGCCGCGGCGGCCTCCGGCTCCTGGCTGCCGGGCTACTTGGAGGGTGACTTCTGGAACCTGCGCATCGCGCTGCTGATCGGACTTCCGCTGCTGCTGATCGCGCTGCTGGGGATGTTCACCGGCAGCCGCACCCGCCCGCTGCCGATCGTCGCGGGGGTGCTCCTGCTCGGGGCCCTGGGCCTGTCGGTGCTGGTCTCGCTGCTCGCCGCGGGATCCGACGGCACCGCCGTGATCGGCGGTAATCCCGGTCCGGTGGTCTCGGTCATGCTGTTCTGCCTGCTCGCCGCCGGCATGGCCTCACTGGACCGCTTCCCGCTGGCCTTCCCCCGCGTGGGCGGCACCATCACCCCGGTGATCTCCACGCTGCTGGTGCTCTCCATCGGAGCCTCGCTGGTGCTCTTCTACAGCCCCCGCATGGCTCCCGGCGCGACGCTCACCGGTCAGCCGCTGACCGCCGTCAACGCCGCGCCGACGCTCATCGAGCCAGGCTCCGTGCGCCAGCTCCCCGCCACTGCGGCGGACCAGGGGACCGGTCCCGCCCAGCTGCGGACCCTGGTGCTCTCCTCGGCCAATCCCGGTGTGATCGGGGAGCTGGTCTCCGGGGAGGGACGCACGCTGGACAAGTCCCGCTCGGTGGTCGCCGCCGGCGACGCCCCGCTGTGGGCGCAGCCTGAGCGCATCCCCGAGCTGCTCGGCGGCACCGGTGGAACTGCGGTGGAGACCGGGACCGATGCGGTCGAGTTCTCCACGGCGGATCAGCGGCTCTCCGCGCTCATCGCCGCGCTGGTCACCCCCGGCGCGGTGCAGACCGCGGAGCTGATGTCCGAGCTGGGGATCGGCTATGTCTTGATCGACGCGAACGAGCCCGACGCACTGACCGACGCCGTGGACACGGCCGCCGGGCTCATCTCCGTGGGAACGACCGACCGCGGCGAGCTCTGGCGCGCCGAGGTCGACGACGAGAACCTGCTTCCCGCCACGCAGGGCATCTCCGGGGTGCCGACCGCATGGGCCAGGATCGTGGATTCCCAGGGTGAGGTGCAGGCGCTGCTGCCGGCGGAGGACCACCAGCTCAACGTGGACCTGCAGGAGGTCACCGACGACGACGGCGGGCTCGGCCTGGAGCCCGACGGCGAGTATCTGCTGGAGCTCGCCACAGAAGACGCGAACGGCTGGCAGGCCACCTGGGAGGGTCAGGCCCTCGATGCGGCGCCCGTACCGCAGGAAGCTGCCACCGAAGGCACCGAGAGTTCAGCAGCCTGGACCCAGCGCTTCGAGCTGCCCGCTGAGGCGATCGCCGATCAGGGCGAGAGTCTGCAGGGTGAGCTGAGCGCCGAGCATCGCAGCCCGTACCAGCTGCCGATCCTGATCATTCTGGGGGTGTTCCTGCTGCTGGTGGTGCTGATTGCGATCCCGTTGCCGCGCGGATCACGCATCCTGCCGGTGGCTGACACCGATGAGCTGGAAGGACGCCGAGGATGAGCGCCAAGAAGGTCAAGGTCAAGAAGCTCATCAAGGAGCAGCGCCGCGCCCGCGAACGCGCGATCCGTGAACAGGAACGCGCCGCCACACAGAAGGCGAAACAGGAGGCCGACGCGGCTCGCGCCGAGCTGCGGGCGGAGGAGAAGCGTCTGCGTGAGGAGCAGGAGTCACAGCTCCGCGCCGAGAAGCAGAGTGCGGCCCAGGCGCGCAAGGAATCTGAGGCCCGCAAGGCTGCCAAGGCTCGCGACGCATCCGAGACGCGCAAGTCTTCCTCGGCAGCCCCAGCGGCCCACACAGCCCCAGCTGTCACCCCAGCTGCAGCCGCCGCAGCCACCCCATCGCCCAGGGCCCGCGGCTCGCGGAGGGACCGTCGGTCCCGCGCAGGCCGCCCGCAGGAAGACGCAAGCATGAGCGCGGGGGGCCGCAGTGGCGCTCGGAGCCGCACGGCCGCCGTCGTCGTGACCGCCGGCGTGCTCGCCGCCATGGTGGGGTCCGTGGTGCTGGACGGATTGGTGGATTCACGCTCCGAGGCTGCCGCCGGGACCTCCGAAGTCGATCAAGGGGCAGCCGCCGCACTGGGTGCCGCGTCAGTCGCGGCGCCGCGCACCGGGCAGAGCTTCATCTGTCCGCCGATGCCGGGGCAGCCCGATTCGCTGACCACCGAGGGGGAGCTGGAGTACCGGGAGCGTGATGCGACCGCCACCTCACGGTTCTCCGCAGTGCTCTTCGCCACGGACCTCAGCGGCAGCTTTCCCGCCGCTGAATGGTCGCAGCTGAACGAGGAATCCCGCGTCAACGACGTCACGCTCACCGAAGGCTCCGGTGAACAGGAGGCAGAGGCCGAGTCCGGGGATGCTGAGTCGAGTGATCCGCTGTCGCAGCGCGAGGCCGTCTACGAATCCTCCTCCGACCCGGTCCGCCCTCCGCTGCTCAGCGTGGAGGCAGCGGCCGACGGCAGCCCGCTGGCTGCCGCAGGCCTGTATGAGTACCAGGCCGACGCGGGATCCGTGGCGGGTCTCGCGGTGGGACAGTGCACCGCGCCCGAGCGTTCGCAGTGGTTCTTCGGCCCCGAGATCGCCGCCGGCGCATCCTCACTGTTGACCCTGGCGAACCCCTTTGATCGCGCGGCCACCGTGGAGGTCAACAGCGTGGACTCCGAGGGGGACCGCGGAACCTCAGGCGCACGCTCCGTCGTGGTCCCGGGCCAGACCACCCGGGCGGTGAACATCGCCGGGCTGGCCTCCGCCGGAACGGACCTGGGCGTCTCCGTGCGCTCCTCGGGTGCGCCGGTCACCGCCCAGCTGCAGTCTTCCCGCGCCTCCGGGACCACCGGCACCGGCATCGAGTTCCTCCCCGGGCTCACCGAGGCGGGGACCAGTCATGTGCTGCCGGACATCACCGTGCCCGAGGGCATCGCCGAGACGGACGCCGACGAAGACACCGCCGAGGACACCGATGACGGTGCACAAGACGCTGAGCAGGCCGGACCCACCCCGCCAGAGCTGTGGATCCACGTGCCCGGAAACCAGGGAGCCACCGTGGAGGTCCAGGTCTACGGCGAGGACGGGCAGCAGAGCCTCGACACCCCGGGTGTCTTCACGGTGGACGGCGGCGAGGTCGACGTCATCGAGCTGCAGGGCCTGGAGCCCGGGGTGACCGATATCCGCGTGCGCACCGATGTGCCCGCCCACGCCGCAGTGCGCAGCGAATCCGCCCAGAGCAGCGACTTCAGCTGGGCCGCGCCGACCGAGGCTCTGGCCGAAGGCTCCGGCGCGCTGCTGCCGGAGCTCGGGGACTCGGAGCTGCGGCTCTTCGGCTCCGGCGCCTCCGGAAGCATCGGCTACCGCGTGATGGACACCGAGGGCGAGTTCGGCGAGGAAGAGACCGTGGAGGTTCCGGCCGACGGCGCCGCGGTGATCTCTGCGGAAGATATCGCCGAGGCCGAACCGGAGGGCAGCGAGGCGGGGGCCGCCGTCGTCGTCTTCTCTGCACCCGAGCTCACCGGTGAGGGAAGCCTCCACGCGATGCTCGCCACCACGGCCGGGCAGGACCAGATCAGTCTCTCCCCGGTGGAGCAGCTGCGCGGAGCGGAGCAGTATGTCCCGGTCCGGCTGTTGAGATGAAGCCGATGCGCTGACGTTGTTGCGCTGACGTTGTTGCGCCGAACCGGGAACCCTTGACTCCGTCTGCTGCGACTGAGGACCATAGCCGCTATGAGCGCCTCTGCTGCGGATGCCGCCCCCTCCACCCAGTACCTCCAGCGCCCTGAAGGGCGGATCGGCTACGAGGTGCAGGGCATCGGCCCGTTGCTCGTCCTGGTCCCAGGAATGGGAGAACTTCGTTCCTCCTACCGCTTCCTGGCTCCCGCGCTGATCAAGGCCGGATACACCGTCGCCAGCACCGACCTGCGCGGACACGGGGACAGCGACACCAGCTTCTCCTCCTACGGCGGTCCGGAGACCGCCTCGGACATCCACGCACTCATCGACGAGCTCGGCGGATCGGCGGTCATCCTGGGGAACTCGTTGGCGGCCGGTGCCGGGGTGATCGTTGCAGCCGAGCATCCCGAGCAGGTCACGGGTCTGGTGCTGATCGGACCCTTCGTGCGCAACCCTTCCGCCGGGGCGCTCATGAAGGCGGTGTTCCGGGCGATGACCGCGCCTTTCTGGGTGGCGAGGATGTGGAAGGCCTATATGCCCACGCTGTACTCCGGGACGAAGCCCGAGGACTTCACCCTGTACCGTGAGACGGTGATCGCGAGCCTGCGTCGACCGGCCTATGGGAGGGCGTTCTCGCAGACCACCCGCGAGACCGATCACGATCCTGCGGAGAAACGACTGGGACAGGTGAGTGCTCCCGTGCTGATCATCATGGGGGAGCGTGACCCCGATTTTCCGGACCCCGCCGCGGAGGCCCGGTGGATCGGTGAGTCATTGACCCAATCGACCCGCCAGCCTGAGGTGGTGCTGGTGCCTGACGCCGGACACTACCCCCAGTCCCAGCAGCCCGAAATCACGGCCAGCGCCGTCCTTGAATTTCTGGAGACGCTCGGGCCGCGGTCTGCGTCTCAGTAGTGGTATCTGGCCTGGAGAGCGTGGCGGCCCTGCCTGACGTCGTCCGGGCCAGCCGGTTGCTAGGGTGAGGTCTCGTGGATTCCTCCCGTCGATGCACCAGAAACAGCTGTGAGCGGCCCGCCGCTGCCACGCTGACCTATTCCTATAAAGACTCCACCGTGGTGGTGGGTCCGCTGAGCGTCTATGCGGAGCCCCACACCTACGATCTCTGCGATCGGCATGCCGCCTCGGTCACCCCGCCGCGAGGCTGGGAGGTCCTGCGGCTCAACCTCCCGGGAGCCCCCAAGCAGGTCGATGACCTCCTGGCTCTAGCCGACGCCGTCCGGGAATCTCCCGAGGCGCGGGCCGCGGCCCGCGCGCGGAGCCAGGAGCAATCCTCCGACCAGCAGACCGACGCGCATGACTCCCCGCGAGCCGAGCCCGAGCTTCCGACCCGGTCCAACCGCGAGCGGATGGCCCCGCCCGCCCGCGCAGGAGGTCCGGGCATCTCCCGAGGCCACTTGCGTCTGCTGGACGACTGAGCTGGGCTCCGGAGCTCGACGATTGAACTCGACGACTGAACTCCGCGCCGGTGGTTGGTAGAGTGAACGGCCAATGACACCGGGAGGTCACGTGGGAACAGGTCCGCAGGCGGAAACCATGCACATCGGCGAACTTGCCGAGCGCACCGGCTTGTCCCTGCGCACTATTCGTCACTACGGAGACGTCGGCCTCCTGCCGGCCAGCGGTCGCACAGAGGGCGGATTCCGCCTCTACAGCGAGGCCGATGAGCAGCGCCTGCTGCGGATCAAATACTTGAAGCCGCTGGGCTTCAGCCTGGAGGAGCTCTCTGAGGTGGTCGCCCTGCTGGAGCTCGACTCACTGGATGCACAGCAGCGAGAGAAGGCGCAGGCTGCGTTGGAGCACGTGGTGCAGGAGCGCGAGAAGCTCGCGGCCTATCTGCTGCAGGCAGATCTGCTGACCGAGCAGTTCAAGGCGCAGCTCGCCGGCTGAGGGTTGCATCTGGGATGTGAGAATTTGCTCACAGAAAGAGGACCCTAACCTAACCTAACGTTAGGGTAAGGTTCTGGCTGTGGCCGATTAGAGGTTGCCTCATCGGGTCCCCCATTTCTTTGCTGCGCAGCGCTGCGCACAGTCACGTCGTACGTCTATCGATGGATACTCCTGTGTCCACAACCCGAGAACGGAGCCTGAATGGCACACTCGCCCACGGCCGTCGCCGAGGAGCTGACCCCTGAGCAGCGTCAGTCGACCTTGCGCACCCTGAAATCCCCCCGATTGCTGAAGACCGAGGTCCTCGCCGGACTGGTCGTGGCACTCGCGCTGATCCCGGAGGCCATCGCGTTCTCGATCATCGCGGGAGTGGATCCCCGATACGGCCTCTTCGCCTCCTTCACCATGGCCGTCTCGATCGCCTTCCTCGGCGGTCGCCCCGCGATGATCTCCGCGGCCACTGCAGCGACCGCATTGGTGATCGCCCCGCTGGTGGAGAGTCACGGCGTCGATTACTTCATCGCCGCGGTGATCCTCGCAGGCGTGTTCCAGGTGATCATGGGCGTCATCGGCGTGGCGAAGGTGATGCGATTCATCCCGCGCTCCGTGATGGTCGGCTTCGTCAATGCTCTGGCGATCCTGATCTTCACCTCGCAGTTCCCCGACCTGATCGGCGTGCCGTGGCTGGTCTACCCGCTGGTCGCGCTCGGACTCGTGGTCATCTTCCTGCTCCCGCGGATCACCAGCATCGTGCCGCCGCCGCTGGTCGCCATCGTGCTGATCACGGTGCTTGGCGTCGTGTTCGCACTCAACGTCCCGACCGTCGGGGACAAGGGTGAGCTGCCGCAGTCCATCCCGTCGCTGTTCATCCCTGATGTCCCCTTCACCATGGAGACCTTCCAGATCATCGCGCCCTACGCATTGGGTATGGCGGCTGTGGGTCTGCTTGAGTCGCTGATGACTGCCAAGCTGGTCGACGACGTCACCGACACCCGCTCCGGCAAGGTCCGCGAATCCTGGGGCCAGGGAGCGGCGAACATCATCACCGGCTTCTTCGGCGGCATGGGTGGCTGCGCCATGGTCGGGCAGACCATGATCAACGTGAAGGCCTCCGGGGCCCGTACCCGGATCTCCACCTTCTGCGCGGGCATCTTCGTGCTGATCCTCGCCGTGGCGCTGGGTGACATCGTCGCGATGATCCCGATGGCGGCACTGGTGGCCGTGATGATCTTCGTGTCCATCGCCACCTTCGACTGGCACAGCATCAAGCCCTCCACGCTGAAGATGATGCCCAAGTCCGAGACCACGGTCATGCTGATCACGGTGATCGCGACCGTCTGGACGCACAACCTGGCCATCGGTGTGGGACTCGGCGTGCTGACCGCCTTCGTCCTCTTCGCTCGCCGGGTGGCCCACCTGGCCACGGTGGAGCGTCGGATCGAGCAGCACTTCGGTGAAGAGATCGCGAAGTATGAGGTTGTCGGCGAGCTGTTCTTCGCGTCCTCGAACGATCTCTACACCCAGTTCAACTACGCCGAGGATCCCGAGCACATCGTGATCGACATGTACAGCTCGCACGTCTGGGATGCCTCCACGGTGGCTTCCCTGGACGCGATCACCGAGAAGTACCACAAATACGGCAAGCGCGTGGAGATCTCCGGTCTCAACGCCGCCAGCCTGGCACTGCATGACCGCATGGCCGGCAAGCTCGGCGCCGGTCACTGACCGCAGCCACGAGCAGCCAAGAATCAACCTTCAGGGCCGGTGTCGTCGGATGACGACGCCGGCCCTTTGGTCTGCCCTGCGCGGTAGGCTTAGGCCCATGCCCAGTGCCAGCTCCTCTGCCACGCCGCGTCCCGGCAAGGAACGCCCCGCGTCCGCTCTCTCAGCCGATCTGCTGAAGATCCTGCGCTGCCCGGTCAGCGGCAGCCCCCTGCGCCAAGAGGGCGACCAGCTCATCTCCACCAGCGACGAGACCCTGCGCTATCGCGTAGAGCGCGGCGTCCCCACGCTGCTCGCACCCCGCTGAGCACTCTTCATTCACGACTTCCAGACACACGTATCCCAGACAGCAAGGATTTCTATACCTATGAGCTTTGACTACCGCATCGCGGACATCACCCTGCACGAGGCCGGCCGCCACCAGATCCGCCTGGCCGAACATGAGATGCCCGGACTGATGTCCCTGCGCGCGGAGTACGGCGACTCCCAGCCGCTGGCCGGCGCCCGGATCGCCGGCTCGCTGCACATGACCGTGCAGACCGCCGTGCTGATCGAGACCCTCGTCGCCCTGGGCGCAGAGGTCCGCTGGGCCTCCTGCAACATCTTCTCCACCCAGGATGAGGCGGCGGCCGCCGTCGTCGTCGGCCCTCATGGAACCCCCGAAGATCCGCAGGGCGTGCCCGTCTTCGCCTGGAAGAACGAGACCCTCGAGGAATACTGGTGGACCGCCAGCCAGATCTTCGCCTGGCCGGGTGTCGATGAGGACCCCACCAAGGGTGCGAACATGATCCTCGACGACGGCGCGGACGCCACCATGCTGGTGCACAAGGGCGTCGAGTTCGAGGCCGCCGGCGCGGTGCCCTCGGCGCAGGACTCCGACCCGGAGGAGTACCACTACGTGCTCGCCACGCTGCGGAAGTCCCTCGAGGAGAACCCCCAGCGCTGGACCGGGATCGCGAAGAACCTGCGTGGTGTCACCGAGGAGACCACCACCGGTGTGAACCGGCTCTACCAGTTCGCTCGCGAGGGCAAGCTGCTGTTCCCGGCGATCAACGTCAACGACTCGGTCACCAAGTCCAAGTTCGACAATAAGTACGGCGTCCGCCACTCGCTGCCCGATGGCATCATGCGCGCCACCGATGTGCTCATCGGCGGCAAGGTCTCCGTGGTCTGCGGCTACGGCGACGTGGGCAAGGGCGCCGCCGAGGCGCTGCGCGGTCAGGGATCACGCGTCATCATCACCGAGATCGACCCGATCAACGCCCTGCAGGCGGCAATGGACGGCTACCAGGTCGCACGCCTGGAGGACGTCCTGGAGACCGGCGACATCTTCATTACCACCACCGGCGGCAAGGACATCATCTCCGCCGAGGCCATGCAGAAGATGAAGAACAAGGCGATCGTCGGCAACATCGGACACTTCGACAACGAGGTGGACATCGCCGGACTTGCAGCCATCCCAGGCGTGAAGAAGGTGGAGATCAAGCCGCAGGTGCACGAGTGGGTCATGCCCGCGGACGGCACCCGCGCCGAGGGACACTCGATCATCATGCTCTCCGAGGGCCGCCTGCTGAATCTGGGCAACGCCACCGGGCACCCCAGCTTCGTGATGAGCTCCTCCTTCGCGAACCAGACCATTGCGCAGATCGAGCTCTTCGCCAAGACCGCCCCGGACTACACCGGCGAGGACCGCTACGAGACCGACGTCTACGTGCTGCCCAAGGTCCTGGACGAGAAGGTCGCTCGGCTGCACCTGGATGCGCTGGGGGCGCGGCTCACCGAGCTCTCCAAGGAACAGGCCGATTACCTCGGCGTGGATGTGGCCGGGCCGTATAAGCCCGAGCACTACCGCTACTGATCCCTCGCCACTAGCCCGGCATGTACCGCCGCAGACTCACCGCCGCCCTGATCTTTCTGGGTCTGGCGGTGGTCTCCCCGGTGCTGCTGGTGGACTTCAACAACGACGGCGCGCCCGCCAGCCTCTGGCTGATGGGCGCGCCGTTCGTCTGCGGCCTCATGGGTGCCGCACTGGCTCTCTGGGGACGCAGCTGGGGGCTCGCCGTGGTGAGCGCCTTCGCTGGGTTCTTCGCCGTGCCCGCCTGGATCTTTGTGGTGTACCTGCTCGCTGGACCGTGAGCGCCTTGCGCCGTCGCCGCGGTGAGTCAGTCTTGGTCGAGACTCGGTTCCTTCACGCTGGCGATCAGGCTGCGCAAGAACTTCGCCGCGCCGGCACGCTCGGTGTCGGTCAGTCCCTCGGTCGCGGCGATCATCCGGGCGTGCATTTCGCTCAGCGTGGCCTTGACCTCACGGTCGGTCTCGTCGAGGATCTCCAGCGCGACGGAGCGTCGGTCCCCCGGGTGGGGGATCCGCTGGATGTAGCCGTCGCGGGACAGGCGATCGACCAGCACGCTGGTGGAGGCGGCCGTCAGCCCGAGGGCCTCCGCGAGGTCACGCTGGCGCGAGACGCGACCGGCTGAGCGCTCGTGGACCAGAAATCTCAACGCCAGCAGGTCGGTCTCGCCCATCCGCATGGAGTCTCGCGTCCGGGCTCGCATCTGTTTCTCCGCCTCGCGGTACTCGCGCAGGAGGTTCAGCAGGTCGATGGAGGAGTCGGACTGCTCGCTTCTGGCGTACCAGTACCCCGCGCCCGTTGTGCCGCTCGAGTGCTCGTCAGGTGCGTCCACGGGTGCCTCCCTTGGTCGATGCGCTCAGTGTACCCGGATGCATGTCGTTAACTAACTGTTCTAAGCACTAACTGTTGAAACGAGCGGACAGGCGCGCACAAAAATGTGGCCCCGCGGAACGTGAGTTCCACGGGGCCACACCGCGTGCTCGGCGATCAACAGACGAATCACTGCGAGCGATAGCACCTCACCTGATTCGTGGGGTGCTCACCGTCCTCAGGACTCGCTGGGACGCTGGCGCATGAAGTATGCGCCTGCACCGATCGCTCCGAGGGCGAGTGCTCCGCCGCCGGCAGCCATCGCCATGCCGGAGCCTTCGCTGCCGCCGCCGATGCCGGTGTCAGCGCCGCCTTCAGGCATGCCGTCCATCTGCGAGCCGGTCAGCGTGCCGCAGGCTGCGGGGAGGGTCGCGGCCAGGGGCAGCGAATCATCCAGCTCGGACTGGGCATTGGCGGCCTCTTCGCTCAGGACCGTGGGATCCACGCCGTGAACGACGACGACGCCGGTGCCATCGACCATCGAGGCCACGACATCATCGGGGAGTTCCAGGTTGCGCTCGTAGGTGTAGCTGCTGCCACCGGGGAACCGCTCCACGGCCAGAGCCGAGTCAGCGGAGGTGTCACCCTCGATGGTCAGCGAGGAGCCGATCCCGCCGTAGAAGGGTGCGCCCTCTTCGACGTTGACGGCGCCGTCGCCGTTCTGATCAGCATCGGCCGGCGGGCAGATGCCCTGAGAGCCGAAGTGAATGTGCTGCGCGTGCGGGAAAGGTCCATCCATGAAGGTCTCGGCCGCGCCATCGACGGTCATGTAGACGGTGGCCTGGTTGCCCTGACCTTCGATCAGAACGTCACCGACCGTGCCGGAGTTGTTCATCGGGTCCAGGTCGGCCTGGAAGGACCAGGACTGGCTGGAGTCCGAGGTCGCTGCACCGTCAGTCTCGCCACCGTGGCTGGAGTGGGCCATGGCGGGGGCTGCGGTCATAAGCATGGCGCCGAGCGCCAGGGTGGGGACTGCCAGTAGCTGTGATTTGCGCATTAGAGATACTCCTCATCGCTGGTGTGGTGGCATGGCTTGTGATCGTGGTGTCGACCAGGCCATGTACGCAGAGTTCGGAGCGAGAGCAGGATCGGATGGGAAGAATCTGAAAAAAAGTGTTTCAGCTCACGAATCGGCTTCAGAGGACGTGCTGAACCGGCTGTTCCGCCTCTATTCGGCGAGAGTCGCGTAGACGACGTAGTTGTCCTCGTATTCGCCCGTCTCCTGGTTATACCCATCGCAGGTGATGAGCCTCAGCTCTGCCGCGTCGGTGTTGCCGTAGACCTCCAGAGTGGGGAAATCGTTCTTGCCGTACTGCTCGGCCTTCGTCACGGAGAACACTGCGGTGCTGCCGTCTTCGCGCTCCACGGTGATCTCGTCGCCTTCGGCGAGCTGTGGCAGCGCCGCGAAGACCCCGGGCTGGCCCGCGGAGTCGTCCACATGACCCAACAGAACTGCGGGGCCGACCTCTCCTGGGGTGGGAGAGCCGGTGTACCAACTGGCGGGGGAGCCGGGAGCACCCGGTGGGACCTCGAGGGTGTCGTTCTCTCGCAGACCGAGGTGCAGCAGGTCTGAGCCGGCGTCGATGGCCGGTGCCGAGAAGGAGACCGGCTCCGATGCCTCCATCGCTGCCGGCTCGGTATCGCCCTCGCTCTCCGGTGAAGGCGTCGCCTCCGTGGCTTCTTCTGTGGCTTCTTCTGTGGGCTCGGCGTCGCTGGACTCATCGGCTGAGGGCTCCGACGACGGCGCGCTCGGAGTCTCCGCAGCAGCTTCAGTGGACTCCGCAGCCGGGTCTCCTTCGGCGTCACCAGCGCAGCCTGAGAGGAGCAGAACGCCCAGAGCCGAGATGGCGACGAGGCGACGGCCTCTGGTCTGCTTCACGCCTCCAGAGGAGCCACGAGTGGTCGGCTTGGGGTGCATGGTCTGCCCACTTTCTGTCCGCAATGGTGCTGGCGTTGAGCGCCCCACGTGCTGTTGCACAGAGGTGCTCTCCGTGGTGTCAGGGTACTGGTTCATTCCTGTTTCCCTGTCGCGAGGGCACCGCACCCGCGCTCTTGGATCCCGTGGTGTGGGCCAGTGAGGCGTCCTGACCAGTAGTTTCGTCGCGAATGTGGAGCGTTCAATCAGTTTCAACGGCTAACTTTTTTGACATGGCTGGTATGCCATCACGAAAGAAGGGAAAGCACCCATGACTGAGTATCGCGTCGCTGTCACACTGAGCCGGCCTCTGGAGGACACAGAGGTCCGGCAGCTGCACACCAACCGGAGCAGTTCAGTCTCCGGGTATGACATGGACGGCGGGGACGTCGTGATGGTGTCGCTCCATGCACCGAACGCCCTGACCGCTGCGGAGACCGCCGAGATCCAGGTGCAGCGTGCCACAGGTGTGGAGATCGCGGCCACGCAGCTCGTGCCCTGAGGCCCCTAGACGGCCGGACCCCAGGGGCTCTCGACCCCGATGTACTGAGTGCTGGTGTACTCGCTGATCCCCTCCGCCCCGCCTTCGCGTCCGAGCCCGGACTGCTTGACCCCGCCGAAGGGTGCCGCTGCGTTGGAGATGACACCTACGTTGAGCCCCATCAGGCCGAAGTCGATGCGGTCACCGATCCGCAGTCCGCGGGAGATGTTCTCGGTGAACACGTAGGAGGCGAGCCCGTACTCGGTGGCGTTGGCCAGGGCCACCGCCTCGTCCTCGCTGCTGAAGGTCATCACCGGGGCGACAGGTCCGAAGATCTCTTCGCGCATGACCCGGGCGTCGGCGGGGACATCGCGCAACAGAGTGGGGGCATAGAAGTGGCCAGCTCCCTCGATCCGGTGACCGCCGACGACGACTGTGGCCCCGCGCTCCACGGCCTCGGCGACCAGGCCCTCCACCGAGGCGCAGGCCTTGTCGTCGATCAGCGGGCCGACCTCGGAGGTCTCATCGAGCCCGGAACCCACACTCAGAGCAGACATCTTCTGCGCCAGTCTCGCGATGAACTCCTCCGCCACCGAATCGTGGACCAACAGCCTGTTGGCGGCCGTGCAGGCCTCGCCCATATTGCGCATCTTCGCCGCCATGGCACCGTCTACGGCCTTGTCCAGATCGGCGTCCTCGAACACCAGCAACGGGCCATTCCCACCGAGCTCCATGGAGGTGCGCAGCACGTTCTCCGTGGCCTGGCGCATGAGATGCTTGCCCACCGGGGTGGAGCCGGTGAAGGAGATCTTGCGGAGCCGGGAATCGGCTAGCAGCGGCTCGGAGATCTCGGCGGGTGAATCGGTGGGCAGGACATTGAGCACGCCCGCCGGAAGTCCTGCCTCGGTCATGAGCTGGGTGAAGTACAGGGCGGTCAGCGGGGTGAGGCCTGCCGGTTTCAGGATCATCGTGCAGCCTGCCGCGATGGCGGGGGCAACCTTGCGAGTGGCCATGGCGAGGGGGAAGTTCCACGGGGTGATCAGCAGGCACGGACCCACCGGCTTACGGGTGACGAGCATGCGCAGGTTGCCTTCGGGCGTGTCGGCGTAGCGTCCGGAGTCGCGCACCGCCTCCTCGGAGAACCAGCGCAGGAACTCACCGCCGTAATTGACCTCGCCGCGTGACTGCGCCAGCGGTTTGCCCATCTCCAGCGTCATCAGCAGCGCCAGGTCTTCGGCGCGTTCCTGCACGAGGTCGAAGCCGCGACGCAGAATGTCCGCCCGGCTGCGCGAGGAGGTGCGGGCCCAGGTCTCCTGTACGGCGGAGGCGGCGTCCATGGCGGCCGCCGCGTCCGCGCGACCGGCAGACGCCACTGTGGCGATCACGTCCCCGGTGGCTGGGTTCTCCACCGTGAAGCTGGCACCGGAGACGGCCTGCTGCCAGCGCCCCTCGACGAAGAGCTGGTTCGGCGTCGCGGCGAGCACGGCCTCGACGCGGGAGGTCAGATCGTGGGAAGTCAGATCATGCGTGGTCATGGGGTCAGCCCTTCGTGGCGGTGACATGAGGTGAGACGGTGACATGGGCCGAGGCGGTGAGCTGGGACGCAGCGCCGGAGTGGCTGCGCAGGGCAGATTCGAGGACATCCAGGCCGTCGCTGAGCAGCTGCTGATCGATCACCAGCGGCGGCAGCAATCGGATCACGTTGCCGTAGGTGCCGCAGGTCAGGATCAGCACCCCCTGGCTCAGGCACGTGGCGGCCACGGCGCGCGTAGTCTCCGGGTCCGGCTCGGTGGTGCCGGGCTTCACCAGTTCGACGGCGAGCATCGCTCCGCGTCCACGGACTTCACCGATCGGCCCCTGATCTCCGCCGAGCTCCTCGGCCAGCGTGCGCAGCCGAGGCGTCACCAGCTCCTCGATCCCGCGGGCGCGTCCGGGGAGATCCTGTTCTTCCATGGTGTGCAGCGTGGCGAGCGCGGCGGCGCAGGCCACTGCGTTGCCGCCGTAGGTGCCTCCGAGGCCGCCGGCGTGGACGGCGTCGAGCAGCTCGGCGCGGCCGGTGACCGCCGAGAGCGGCATGCCACCGGCGATGCCCTTGGCCATGGTGATCAGATCCGGCACCACGCCTTCATGCTCGGAGGCGAACCAGGCCCCGGTGCGGCAGAAGCCCGACTGGACCTCGTCGGCGATGAAGACCACCCCGTTCTCCCGGGCCCAGTCCGCCAGGGTGGGCAGGAACCCTTCGGCGGGGACGATGAATCCGCCCTCGCCCTGGATCGGCTCGATCAGGATGGCGGCGATCGATCCTGCACCGATCTGCTTCTCCATCTGATCGATCGCGCGGCGCGCGGCCTCCGGTCCGGTGATCTCCGGGTTGGCCTCGCGGTACGGGTAGCTCATGGGCATCCGGTAGATCTCCGGGGCGAAGGGGCCGAAGTTCGACTTATACGGCATAGTCTTCGCCGTCAGGCCCATGGTGAGGTTGGTGCGCCCGTGATAGGCGTGGTCAAAGGCGACGACCGCCTGCCGGGAGGTCGCGAGCCGGGCGATCTTCACCGCGTTCTCCACGGCCTCGGCCCCAGAGTTGAACAGGACGGTCCGCTTCTCGTGGTCACCGGGCGTCAGCCGCGCGAGCTCCTCGGCCACCGCGATATACCCCTCATAGGGGGTGACCATGAAGCAGCTATGGGTGAAGTGCCCGACCTGCTCGGTCACCGCCTGCGCGACGGCGGGGGAGCTCGCGCCCACCGAGGTGACCGCGATCCCGGAGCCCAAATCGATGAAGCTGTTGCCGTCCACGTCGCGGATGATCCCGCCGTCGGCGTCGGCCGCGTAGACAGGCATCGTGGAGACGGCGCTCGCCGGGACGGACTTGGCACGGCGCGCGGCGAGCTGCTGGGAGGCAGGACCGGGGATCGCCGTGACCAGCTCGCGGCGCTGCGGAAGTCGAGATTCCAGTGTGGGCAGCGCCTGAGAGTTGGTGGGCGCGGTGCTGGTGGAGACAGTGTTGGTGGAGACAGCGCTGGGGGAGGAAGTCATCGGAAACGGCCTTTCGGGAGGATCAAAAAGTATGCAGGGCGCGCTGGGCGCTACAGGCGGGGAGTCGACGGGGGCTCGGTGCGCCGGTGGCCGGTCGCCTCGAAGGCCGCGGCGACTCGCAGCAGCCGGACGTCGTCGTAGGCGCGGCCGGCGAAGGTGATGCCCACGGGCATTCCGGTGTCGGGCATCGTGCCCATGGGCACGGTGACCGTGGGGATGCCCAGGTGCCGCCAGACGAGGTTGCCGTTGGCCACCCAGACTCCGTTGCGCCAGGCGGCCTCCGCCGAGGACGGGGAGACATCGGCATCTGCCGGTCCGACGTCGGCCACCGCGGGGAACGCGATGACGTCGAGTCCGAGTTGGTCCAGCCATTCCTCGAAGTCCTGCTCCCGGGTGCGCACCAGTCCGGCGATGCCTTCTTCCATGAGCGGGAGGTCCTCGAGCTGCAGGTCGGGGCGCTGACGGATCAGCTCGGGCAGCGTGGCGATATCGTCGTCGAACCCGTCGTACCGGTCGGGCAGAGCGCCGTCAGGTGCGGGGAAGATCTGGTTTCCATCGACCTGAGTGAGGCTGTGCAGCGTCTCGTCTCCGTTGGCCTGCAGGAAGTCCTCCCAGGCCCAGGCACTGAGCTCGGTCACCTCTTGGCGCAGATACTCCGCAGGGACCAGCCCGCGGCTGGTGATGGTCGGGGCGCCGGGGCGGTCGCCCTCGTAATTGCTCAGCACCGGCAGGTCGCAGTCGGTGAGCGCGGCGCCGTACTCGGTGAGGCTGGCGCTGGCGGCGTCCCACAGTTCGAGCACGGAGTCCCGCGGACGGATCGCGCGGCCCGTGGATCCCCCGAGGCCGGTGGTCCCATCGGCGTGGGATGGTGCCGTTCCTGCCTGCGGATCCTTCCCCAAGAAGATCCGCGGTGCGCCGATGCGCAGGCCGCCGAGCACTCCATAGGCCGTCTGCTGATCTGCGACCTGCAGCGCGGTGAAGGCCTCCGGACGCACCTCAGAGGCCCGTGGCACGTCGAGCCAGGGCTGGACCCGCCAGAAGTCTCCCCGGGTCTGGGGGTCATCTGCGACGATCAGGTCAAGCACCTCCAAGAGGTCCGCCATCGTGCGGGTCTGCGGGACGACGACGTCCATCGTCGGCACCAGCGGCCAGTTTCCGCGCATGGAGATGACTCCCCAGGAGGGGGTATAGGCGCACAGCGCGTTGTTGGAGGCCGGTGCGCGCCCGGAGGACCAAGTCTCCTCCGCCAGCCCGAAGCTGGCGAAGCTCGCCGCGGTCGACGTGCCGGAGCCGTTGGAGGAGCCGGAGGCGAAGGCCGAGGTCAGGTACTCCGGGTTGTACGGGCTCTCGGCCCGGCCATAGACGCCGCGCTGCATGCCCCCATTGGCCATCGGCGGCATATTCGTCAGACCCAGCAGCACCGCGCCGGCGTTGCGCAGCTGCTCCACCACGAAAGAGTCCTGCTGCGCCACCAGTTCGGCGAAGGCGGGGGAGCCGGCGGCCACGGTCAGCCCCTTCGCCATATAACTGTTCTTCGCGGTATAGGGGATCCCGTCCAGTGGGCTCAGCGGCGCACCGGCGGCACGCCGTGCATCCGACGCCTGGGCTTCGGCAAGCGCTCGCGGATTCATCACCACCACGGAGTTCAGCCGTGGCCCCTGCTGGTCGTAGGCTGCGATCCGCTCCAGGTAGGCGTTCAGCAGCTCTTCGCTGCTGGTCCTCCCGTCCTGAAGTGCCTCGCGCAGCTGGGAGATCGTGGCTTCGACCACGTCGAAGGATTCCCGGGTCATGATGGCCTCGTTTCCGAAGTCTTGGCGGGAGTGGGCTGCTGCTGGGTGATGCAGTGGATGCCGCCGCCGAAGCGCAGGATGTCTTGAGCGTCGACCAGTTCGATGCGCCGGTCGGGGTACGCCTCGGCCAGCAGCGCGGCGGCCTGATCGTCGCGCGGGTCGTCGTAGGCGCACAGCAGGACCACCCCGTTGGCCACGTAGTGGTTGATATAGGTCCAATCCACGTACTCCCCGTCCTCCATCAACGTCTCCGGGGCGGGGACATCGATGATGGTGAAGGGCTCGCCCGCGGCGTTCCGCGCGGTCTCCAGGAAACGCCGCAGCTCGCGTGTCACCTCATAGTCGGGGTGGGTGGGGTCCTCTTGGCGGTGCAGCAAGATGTGACCGGCGGGGGTGAAGGCGGCGAACATGTCCACGTGGCCGCGGGTGCCGAACTCCTCGTAGTCCTTGGTCAGTCCGCGCGGGAACCAGACGGCGTGGCTGGTGCCCAGCTTCGCGTGGATCTCCGCCTCGATCTGCTCCCTGCCCTGCCCGGGGTTGCGGCCCTCATCGCGCTGGACGGTCTCGGTCAGCAGCACCGTGCCGCGGCCGTCCACATGGAACGCGCCGCCCTCATTGACGAGGTCGCTGGTGAACCGCTGGCTGCCCGCCTGCGCGGTGATGGCCGCGGCGATGTGCTGATCGCGGTCCCAGGCCGCCCAGCTCTGCGCCCCCCACCCGTTGAAGATCCAGTCGACGGCGGCGAGTGCGCCGTCGTCCTGGTGGACGAACGTCGGCCCGATGTCGCGCATCCAGGCATCGTCGAGCGGCATCGGTACGATCGTGGCCACCTCGCTGAGCAGCTCGCGCGCCGCGGGTTCATCCTGCGGTGCGGCCACCACGGTGACCGGCTCATACCGAGCCAGCATCCGGGCCACGCGCGCCCAAGCCGTTCGGGCCGCCTCAAGGGTGGCCGAGCCGGGTTCACCGAAGGTGTCGTTGCTCGGTGGGAAGGCCATCCAGGTGCGGTCATGCGGCGCCCATTCGGGAGGCATGCGCAGCGCGGGCTGAGGGGAGGTCATGGTGCTCCTGTCGCAGAGTGCGGCTAGGTCGGGAGAGGTCGGTCGAGGAGGGATGGGTCGAGAACGGGTAGGTCGAGAACGGTCACCGAGGGTGGTTGAGGAACCGGTCAGTCGGTGATGAACTCGGTGGTCTCGAACCGGCTGCGGAAGAACTCGGGGCGCTTCCGGTACTGCCAGAACATGGCTGCGAGGCCGAGGATGAAGACCAGCATCCCGAGGATGAAGACCAGGCCGATGCCGCCGATCTGAGAGCCGGACCCGTAGTCGGGGTCCATCGAGTCCCAGATGGTCTGGCAGAAGAAGATCAGCAGCAGGATGCCGCCCACCAGGGGAGCGAGGAACTTGTTGAAGAAGGCGCCGGCCGAGGCCGTGGCCTCCTTTCGGAAGTACCAGACGCAGGCGAGCGCGGTGATCCCGTAGTAGAAGCAGACCATCATGCCCAGGGTGGTGATGGTGTCCCAGAGGACGTTCTCGGAGATGATGCGCATCACCACGTAGAACGCTGAGGCGATGACCACGGCGACCACGGTGGCGTAGGCGGGGGTCTGGTACCGCGGGCTGACCTGCGCGTATTTGCGGTTCAGGGCACCGTAGTGGCCCATGGCCAGCATGGTGCGGGCGGGGGAGATCATGGTGGACTGCAGCGAGGCCGCGGAGGAGGACAGCACCGCCAGGGACATCAGGATCGCCATCGGGCCCATGACGGGTCCGGCCAGTGCTGCGAAGACGTTCTCCTGGATGTCCGGGTTGCCGAGGCCGAACTCGCCCTCGGAGACTCCGGAGAAGGACAGCGCGCCGAGGGTGACCACGGTGTAGAGGCTGACCACCACCAGGATGGTCAGAATGGCTGCGCGTCCGGGGGTCGTGGTGGTGCCGCGGGATTCCTCGTTCATGGTCAGGACCACGTCCCAGCCCCAGTAGATGAACACCGAGAGCGCGATGCCGGCGGCGAAGGCGGAGAAGGACTCGATCCCGAAGGGGTTGAACCATTCCCAGGTGAAGGCGGTGGCGTCGAAGGCTGAGCCGATCGAGGCGTGGCGGAAGGCGGCGATGGAGAACCAGAGCAGCACCACGAGCTGGAAGGAGACCAGCACGTACTGCACGGTCTTGGTGGCCTCCATCCCGCGGTAGGAGACATAGGCCGCGATCGCCATGAAGATCACGCAGGTGATGACGTTGACCGGGACGTTGCGGGTCAGTTCGGCGATCGATTCGACTCCGGTGAGCTGACTGATCGCCAGGTAGAAGAAGTCCACGGCGATGCCGGCGAGGTTGGAGAGCACCAGGATGGTGGCCGCGAGAAGACCCCAGCTGCCCATCCAGCCGATCCAGGGGCCGAAGGCCTTGGAGGCCCAGGTGAAGGTGGTGCCGGCGTCGGGCATGGCCCGGTTCAGCTGCCGGTAGCCCAGGGCGACCAGCAGCATGGGGATGAATCCGACGATCAGCACTGCGGGGAGGTGATCGCCCACCGCCGAGGCGGTGGGGCCCAGGGCTCCGGAGAGCGTATAGGCCGGGGCGATGGTGGAGACCCCGATGACGACGGCGCCGAGCACGCCGATGCTTCCGATGCTGAGCCCCTTGCTGTGGGCATGCTGCCCCGTGGCGTCAACGCTGGTGGTGGGTGATTCGCTCATGATGTTCTCCTGATTCAGCGTGCGTCCGGCGCACTGGAGTCAAGGTCGCGCGGCAGCAGGACCATAGGGATCGGCAAATGGGACAGCACTCGGGCGGCGGTCATGCCCAGGAAGATGTGCCGGCGGCGGGCCAACGGTGAGGAGCCGATGAGCAGGATCGCTCCCTGGGGCCAGTCCACGGTGTCCACGGCATGACGCAGGGTCTTGCCGGAGGCCACGAGGTGCTTCGCGGTTGTGGTCCCGCGTGATTCGGGGTTCCCCGCTGACGCAGCGTCACCTTCCTGGAAGGTCACGAAGCTCAGCGCGGCACCGAGCTGCGCCGCCCAGCCCTCGCTGGTCTCGGCGACCTGGTGCTGGGGGTGTGCCGCGGAGACGGCGCCCATCACATCGGTGATCCTCGTGGTGGCCCGGTATCCGGCCGGGGCGAGTGCCACCGGCACCGGTGCGCTGTGCAGCAGCGCGGTCACCGCAGGGTGGGTCATGATCCGGCCGAACCCGATGCCGGAACCGGTCACCAGCACGTCGGAGCCGAGCTCCTTGACCGCGTCCACGAGGCCCTCGGCCACGGACCGGGCGGGCCGGACGTGGCTGTGGTGGGTGACCTCAGCAGGGATGACCGCCTGGGCCTCCCGGATCCACTGCTGGGCCTGTTCGGCGATGATTCCTTGCACGTTGCCCACGGGCGGGTAGGCCTGGTTGAACGGATCGTCTTCCTTGAGGACCAGGATGACGTCGAGTGTGGCACCGGCGGAGCGGGCCAGGGCGATGGCGAGTGCCAGGGCGTCGTGGCTGCGTTCATCGCCGCCGAAGCCCACAGCCACCCGGTTGAGTGAGTGTTCAGCCATGGTTCACCTCCGAGTGATCTGATGCGTGGTCGTGTGAGTGCACTGAGGCATGGTCTGGGGTGTGCCCCGCGAGGCGGTCCACGATCTCCTGCGCGGCCCGGCGGCCCTGACGCAGGGCTCCGTCCACGTGCTGATAGCCCTCCGCCGCGAGGTCGGAGCAGGCCCAGTGCAGGGGTCCCACCGCGCTGCGCTGGTGCGCGCCGTAGCGGGAGAGGCCGCCGAGGTCGAAGCTCGCGGCGTAGGCGCCGCGGGTCCATTCCTCGGAGCCGAAATCTGACTCGTAGTAGACCTCGGGAGCAAGCGCCTCCTCGCCCAGGTGATTGGCCAGTGATCGCAGGATCGCCTCGCGCCGGTCCTGCTCGGGGAGGGCGAACATCTCATCGGCCTTCTCATCGGAGACGAAGGCGACCAGGGTGCCGCGACGGTCCTGGTGGTTGGTGTTGTCGTAGACCTCTTGGCAGATCTCATTGGGTCCGAACCCGGTGCCGGAGAGGCCCTTGTCCCGCCAGAACGGCGTGTCGTACACCGCGTGGACCTTGATCACCAGGCCCATGGACTGGTGCTGGTGCATCTGATGCTGCAGGCGGGGGAGCGGCGGTTCGAAGCTGATCCGTGAGTAGAGGTTCGGCGGTACAGCGAGGATCACCTGCTGGGCGCGCACGGTGACCCTGTCCGAGAAGACGGTCGCGCCGCCGTCGTCGTTCCAGGTGATGGTGCGCACCGGGGTCTCCAGGTGCACGGAGCCCTCGGACAGCCGGGAGGCCATGGTCTCGGAGACGCTCTGCATCCCGCCGATCACCCGGCGGTCCAGGATGAAGTCCTCGTCCACCAGGTTGCTGAAGGAGCCCGCCGAGGCCGCCATCAGCACTGCCTGCAGCGCGGAGAAGGCGTGGTCGGGTTTGGTGAGCATCCCCCCGGCGAGGAAGATCGCGATGTTCTCCCGGGCGGCGGCGTCCTCGGTCTGTTCGCGCAACCATGCGTTGAAGGTCACCGTGTCCAGCTCGCGCGCCTTCGGGTGTGCCCAGGGTTCTGCGGGACCGATAGCGGCTGCGAGCTCATCGAGGATGCCGATGATGCGTTCCATCTCCGCGACGGTGTGCTCCGCGGCGGGGAACATGTCCCCGGTGTACTCGTGGCGCTCGCCGTCCCGGTCCAGGTAGATGTTCGCGCCCTCGCGGTAGCGGGAGAAGGTGCCCATGCCGAGCTCTTCGACGAGGCCGAGGAGCTCGGTCTGATCGGGGGAGACCCACTGGCCGCCGATCTCCAAGAAGGCCCCGTCGATCTCCTTGGACCAGGTGCGCCCGCCCACGCGGTCACGGGCCTCCAGCACGATCGCCGAATGTCCGGCGGCCTGCAGCGTGCGTGCCGCCATCAGCCCGGCCGGACCACCACCGACGACGACGACGTCGGCCTCCAGCGCCTCGACGCTGCCCACTGATCTCGTGGTCTCCATAGTGTTCCCCTTCACATTTAAATTAACTACATTCATTAACGGACAGCGTCGAGCCGATGTCAAGCCTTCGCCGAGAAGTTCATGAGCCTGTTACATGGTGGAGGGTGGAGTTCGCTGTAGATTGAGCCGCCGAAGGAAAGACCGTTTCGAGCAAAGGACCGAGCAGTGTCAGAGGAGAAAACCACCTCTCGTCGGCGAGGACGGCCCACCTCCCCGGTCCTCTCCCGCAGCGCGATTGCCGGCGAGGCCATGGAGCTGGTGGCCGAGCGCGGGTATGACCACCTCACGATGGCGGGGCTCGCGCGAAAGCTGGGCGTCTCCGCTTCCGCGCTGTACAACCATGTGTCCTCCAAGCACGATGTCCTGGTGCTGATCCAGGACCGGCTCAACGAGCAGATCGACTACAGCGCGTTTGATCGCCTGGACTGGCCGGAGGGTCTGCGCCACTGGGCACGTTCCTACCGCGACTGCTACATCGAGCACACCGAGCTGATTCCGCTGATCGCGGTGCTGCCCATCGCCGATGCGCCGCAGTCGGTGAAGATGTATGAGCGGGTCTTCACCGCGCTGCACTCCGCCGGGATCGAGCAGCGCGAGGCGGTGGACATGATCGTGGGGATCGAGGCGCTGGTGTTCGGCGCCGCCTTCGACGCCTCCGCCCCGGCGGACATCTTTGACCCTGGAGGCCTTTTGGACATGGCGCCGGCCTTCGCCGAGGCGGCTGCCCTGCGCGCGGCTGATGCCCGCGGCTCCGCCGATCGCGCCTTCGAGATGGCTCTCGACGCGCTGATCGACGGCCTGCGCCGACGGGTCAGTTCAGAGCGTGCATGATGTGCTTGACCCGGGTGTACTCCTCGACTGAATAGTTCGACAGGTCCTTGCCGTAGCCCGAGGATTTGAAGCCGCCGTGCGGCATCTCCGCGACGAGCAGCAGGTGCGTGTTGACCCAGACGCAGCCGAAATCGAGGTCTCGGGTGAAGCGCATGGCGCGGGTGTGGTTCGAGGTCCAGACGCTGGAGGCCAGCGCGTATTCCACGCCGTTGGAGAGCTCGATGGCCTCCTCCTCGGTGGAGAAGCGCTGCACGGTGAGCACCGGCGCGAAGGTCTCCTCCTGGACCAGCTCATCCTCCTGACGGACCCCCGTGATGATGGTGGGTTCGACGAAGAAGCCCGTGGCGTCCTCCGACGGCGCGCCTCCGGTCACCACGGTGGCGTGGGCCGGGATGTTCTTGAGCTTCGTGCAGACCGTCTCGTAGTGGCGCACGTTGTTCAGCGGACCGAAGTCGTTCCTCGCGTCGTCGGCCTCTCCGGTGGTCGCCTTGCGCGCCTCAGCGGCGAGTAGCTCCACGAACTCGTCATGGATGCTGTCCTCAACGATCACGCGGGTGACTGCTGTGCAGTCCTGGCCGGCGTTGAAGGTGCCGAAGGTGATCAGGGCCTCGGCCGCCTTAGGCAGGTCTGCGTCGGCGAAGACCACGGCGGGGGCCTTGCCGCCGAGTTCGAGGTGGGTGCGCTTGACCTTCTCCGCAGCTGAGGCGGCGACGTGCTGGCCCGCGCGCACCGAACCGGTGATCGCGACCATCGCCGGCGTGTCATGCTCGGTGAGCAGCTTCCCGGTGCTCCCATCGCCGAGGACCACGTTGAGCACACCGGCGGGGAAGACCTCACCGGCCAGGCGGGCGAGGACCAGTGTGGATTCGGGAGTGGATTCGGCAGGCTTGAGCACGATGGTGTTGCCGGCCGCCAGGGCGGGCCCGATCTTCCAGATCGCCATCATGAGCGGAAAGTTCCAGGGCGTGATCTGCGCGACGACGCCGAGGGGCTCGCGGCGCACATAGGAGGTGTGTCCCTCCATGTACTCCGCGGCGCCGCGGCCCTCGAGCAGGCGGGCGGCGCCGGCGAAGAAGCGCAGCTGATCCGCGCCCGCGGCGACCTCCTCCTCGGCGATGATCCGCCGCGGCTGCCCGGTGTTGCGGTGCTGGGCTTCGACCAGCTCCTCGGAGTGTGCCTCCATTGAGTCCGCCAGGGCCAGCAGGCAGCGCTGCCGTTCGGAGGGCGTCACGGACTTCCAGGACGCGAAAGCCTCGCGTGCCGCGGCGAAGGCAGCGTCGACGTCGGAGGCTTCGGAGATGGGGGAGAGGGCCACGCGCTCCCCGTTGACGGGGTTGACGACGTCCATGTTCGAGGCGCCCGTGGCCTCGACGAATGATCCATTGATGAAATTCTCAAGCCGCGAGCTCACAAGGGTCTCCTCCACTCAGATAATGATTCACGTTCATTTTACGATGTGGTGATGTGATGCGCAACACTCAGTTCTCAGAGTGCCCTTGCACTGCGGCCGGTTTCTATGGTCCGGGACGTGATCCTGCGCGAGCATTGGGGTGAGCCTTCACGACGGCGGCGGCACCACATCGAGGAGCGTCAGATGCGAGAGGTGAAGAAGGGGCGGCACACGCACCAGCATGAGGGTGAGGTGGTGGTGTTCATCATCGGCATGACCATCAACCGGCCGTGGCGAGTGCGAACCTGGTTCCCGGTGTTTGCGGCCATGCCGAAGATGCTCGAGGAGCTCACCGCGGATCCCGATTCAGGGCTGCTCGGTTACCGGCTGGCTTTCGGTCGGGGTGGTCCGCTGTGCATCCAGTACTGGTCATCCGCCGAGAAGCTCTACAGCTACGCCTCGGATCGGGAAGGACTTCATCGGCCGGCTTGGGCGGCCTTCAACCGAGGCGCGTTGAAGGTCCCGGGCGTGGTGGGGATCTGGCACGAGACCTTCGTCGCGGAGCAGGTGGAATCGGTCTACGTGGACACACCGGTGGCGGGCCTTAGCGAGGCGACCTCCTCGGTGCCGGTGGTCCGTGACCGGGAACGGGCTCGGGACCGGTTGGGCCGGAGGGGAAAGCCTCAGGCGAGACCCTCCGGTTAATGCGCTTGGTGTCTTCACGGCGCGCTGCTTCCTAGGTTTGACCTGCACCGGTAGCCTCAATACAAGAGGTGCGATTTCCGCGCCGCAAAGAAAGGAATTACCTCGTGATTATTCTCGGACTCATTCTCCTGATCGTGGGAGCCGTCATTGACGTGTCCATCCTCTGGACGATCGGCATCATCCTGCTCGTCGTCGGCGTCATCCTGTGGATCCTGGGATCCCTCGGCCGCGCAGTCGGTGGCCGTAAGCACTACTGGTAAACCAAAAGGAATCGCATGCCCTTTCCCGGCTGGTTGAGTAATCCGGTGCGAACGTAACGCCCGGATGACTCAACCAGCCAGGAAGACCGGCTCAGGCGTAGGGCAGCTGGTGCAGGCGCTGGCTCAGCCTGTGCTGGCGCTCGGCCTGGGCGCGCAGGCGCCGGTACTCGCGATTGCGGCGCTCGGCCATGACCGCGACCAGAAAGTCAGTGGCCGACGACGGCGGCGCCGGGGGTGCCACATAGGCGGCCACTTCGTTGGCCAGCCGGTTCGCCGCGTGCTCCAAGGCTTCGGTGTTGTGCCCCTTGGGGGACTCCTGCACCGTGCGGAGCAATCGTGAGACCCGGGCCGCCACCGGATCAGGGAGGCGGCCCAGATCAGCGATCTGGGTCCAAGAGGTCAGCTGCGGAGGCACCGGAAGCATCATCGGCTTCACCGCGGGCTGGCGGACTCGGATCACGTAGGTGCCGGCGACCATATCGCCCAGCCGCTTGGTGCGCCGGCTGAACATACCCGCGAAGAGCGGCACCATGCCGAAGGTCAGGTAGATCTCCCCGAAGCCGACCAGCGCACGGATGGCGGCATGTCGCAGCCGGATCGCGCCGCCGTCGTCGCGCACTACGCGGGTTCCGAAGATGAGCCGGCCCACCGACCGCCCACGCGAGAGCGTCTCCACGGTCATCGGCACCACCACCAGGCAGAGCACCGCCCCGCCCAGGGTCACCGCCGCTTCCAGCGCCGGATTCGAGAAGGCGACGGCGGCCGCCATCCCGGAGAGGATCACGTACGCGAGCAGAGCGAACCAGTAGACGATCAGGTCCACGATCAGGGAAGCCGCCCGGGTGATCAGCGAGGCGGCTGGAAGCTCCAGCTCGACTCCCTCTCCGGTGATGACATTGCGCATCCGCCAAGCCTAGCGTCAGCGGGACCGCTGGAACTTGCGCGTTTGCACCGAGTTTCTCCCGAATGACTAGGCGGCGGGCGTCCAGGGCTTGAGGATCTCGCTCATGGCATCGGTGAGGCTGCGCTGCAGCAGCGGTCCGAAGGAGACACGCTTGACGCCCATGCGGGTGATCTCCTCCAGGCTCATCCACTCAGGCACTGCACCGTTGACCGGATGAGCCGTGACGTTCACCGGGGTGCTCACCGCATTGAGGATCCGGGCGAGGTATTCCTTGGACGGCACCTTCACCGGGTAGAGCGAATCGGCGCCGGCCTCTTCCAGCAGACGCAGCCGGGTCAGCGCGTCCTCCAGCTGAGCCTCTGGGGCCTCATCGGTGGTGAAGGCGTCGGTGCGCCCATTGATGACCAAGTGGGTGCCAGCGGCATCGGCGGCGGCCCGGATCTGGGCGATGTAGGCGCCGTGCTCCTGTGGGGAGCGCATTTCGTCCATGGAGTGGACGGTGTCCTCGATGTTGATGCCAACAGCACCGGCCTCCAGGGTCTTGTGCACGAGCTCCTCGGCCGGGGTGTCGTAGCCGGACTCCAGGTCCACCGAGACCGGGAGGTCCACCACGTCGGTGATCCGACGGACCACGGCGAGGACCTCGTCGAGCTCCATGCCCTCACCGTCGGCCTGGCCCAGTGAGTCGGCCACCGGGTGGCTTCCGATGGTCAGGGCCGAGAAGCCTGCGGCGGCGCAGGTCTCGGCGGACCAGACGTCCCAGACGGTGGGAAGGATGACCGGGGCGTCCCGGTGGTGGAGATCGAGCAGCAGCTGGGCGCGTTCCTGTGAGGTAGTCATCTCCGCATGCTTGCACAGTGCGCCTCCACTGGGAAGCACACCGCCCCGTATGAAGCCCGAGGTCAGAACTACCTGCAGCAGACCAGAGCCAGGGACTCCGTTCAGCTGTGGTCAGGCATCAGGGTCAGTTCCCCGGGTACTGTGCCTGGCTGAGCTGGCGGGCCAGGTGCACCGCGTTGGTAGTGGCGGTCTTGTTGGTCGCGGCCACGGCGGCGGGAGTCTCCTCGAGGTCCTTATAGTCCTTGGGGTTCATCGCCTCGTGGTTCCAGTAGGTCCCACCCTGGGCCGGGATGGTGAAGCCGATGTCGTTGAGTCCCTGAAAGGCGTCCGCGATGATCTTGTGGGCGCCGTCCTCATTGCCGACGACGGCGACGATCGCGACCTTGCCGAACATGATCGGGCGGCCCGCCTCATCGGTCTCGGAGAGCGCCGAGTCCAGGCGCTCCAGCACGCGCTGCGCCACGCTGGACATGTGGCCCACCCAGGTGGGAGTGCCGAACACTAGGATGTCGGCGGCCTTGATGCGCTCCAGGATCTCGGGGAACTGATCCCCGTGGCCCATATCTGCTTCCACGCCGGGTTTGACGTCGTCGTAATCCACCACGCGGATGGTCTCCCCGGCGACGCCGTGGGAGTCCAGCTCGGCCAGCAGCTGGTCGGTGATCACGTCGGTGCTGGATGCACCGGGGGAGGGCTTGAGCGTGCAGTTCAGAACGAGGGCCTTCAGAGGAGTATCCATGTTCGGCACGCTACGGCGGGCGGTGGAGCCCCGCAAGAGGACGGGCAGATCGCGATACTCTCATCCCGTGGATATCGACGCCTTCATCGCCGTGCACCAGCACGAATGGGACCGGCTCTCCCAGCTGGCCTCTCGCCGTCGGCTCAGCGCACCCGAGGCCGATGAGATGCTGCGCCTCTACGAACGGACCTCCACACACCTGTCCATGATCCGCGCCGCCGAGCCGGACTCCCCGGTGGTGCCCTTACTCTCGGCACCCCTGGGCCGGGCGCGGGCGCACCTGACCGGGGCGGGGGAGAACGTCTTCGTCTCCAGCGCCTACTTCTTCACCCAGACCCTGCCGGTGGCGTTCTACCGGATCCGCTGGCTCACCGTGATCCTCGGAGCCGCGTTCATCGCGGTGGCAGTCGGGTTCGCGCTGTGGACGGCGAACCACCCACAGATAGATCTGCTTGTCCCAGAAGGGGACCGGCAGGCCTACGCCGGCACCGAGTTCGTCAACTACTACTCGGAGAACCCCAACTCCAGCTTCGCCGCCCAGGTGTGGACCAACAACGCCTGGATCGCCGCCCAGGAGGTGGCCTTCGGGATCAGCGGGATCTTCGTGCCCTTCGTGCTGTTCATGAACGCCCAGGGGCTGGGCATGGCCGCCGGGATCATGGCCGAACAGGGCGAGGCATCCACCTTCTGGCTCTACATCCTCCCGCACGGGCTCATGGAGATCACCGCGATCTTCATCGCCGGAGCCGCCGGGCTGCGCATCTTCTGGGCCTGGGTCGCCCCGGGGCAGATGCGCCGTTCCGCCGCGCTGGCCGCCGAGGGCCGCAAACTGATCACCGTGGCCTTCGGGCTGGTCCTGGTGCTGCTGATCTCCGGGATCGTGGAGGGCTTCGTGACTCCCTCAGAGCTGCCGCACTGGCTGCGGATCGGGATCGGCGCTGCCGTGCTCGCCGCGTACTGGGTCTACACCCTGGTGCTGGGCGGCCGAGCGCACCGGGCAGGGGTCACCGGGGATCTCGGAAAGTACGACGCCGGCGCGGTGGAGCTGACAGCCTGAGGCCCGGATGTTCATCTGACGGTTCGCCGGGGGTCTACTCACGGTAGTGACGCGCTAGCTCCTCGTCAGCTTGATCGGCTTGCCTTGCGGCTTCGCAGGATGAGGTAGATGACCAACCCAAGCAGGATCAGCACGGTCGCCCCGAGGATGTAGATCAGGACGCTGGGGAGGGGCGCCTGACTGATTCCGGGGAGATCGCTCTGTTCGGCATTGGTGTTGTCCGAAGGGGGGACCGCGGCCTCCTCCACGGTGAAACGCTGCCCCTCGAGGGCTGCGCTGATCTCGCTGTCGGCGTCGGTCATGGACCCACTAGCGGTGTATTCTCCTGGCTCCAAGGCTCCGTCTAAGGTCACCTCAACGGTGGTCTGCGTACCAGCGATGACATCGCCCAGAGCGACACTGGCTTCGCTCACGGTCTCTCCGCCCTCGTCCTTGATCGTGAAATCACCAGCCGGTTCCAGATGCGCGGTTCCAGTGTTCGTGAGTTCCACTTCGATCACTGACCGGCTGGCCGCATGCTTGTGGCTGGCTCCACCGAGTTCGAAGGCCGGATCTAGCTCACCGGGCACCTCGATGGTGATGGGCATTGCCTGACGGACGGTCTGGTTCAGTGCGACGTCGCCGGATCCTTCTAAGGGCTCGGCGTTCTGCAGGACGAGGCTGGTGATGTATTGGCCCGGCGGGGTCTCCGGCGGCACCGTCAAAGTGATGGAGCTTTCCCTGGTCTGTCCGGCCTGCAGGGTGAGCTCTTCCGACCCATAGTCGAGCCAGGTGGTCGTCCCGGTTGTCTCGCTCCCGCTCTCCCTCGCTCCAAAGCCACCGTTGACTAGCGTGTAAGCATCCGCCGGGTAGACGATGACGTCCAGCTCAGCTTCACCGTTGTTGGCCTGTGCGAAGGTCAGCTCCTGGCTCTCTCCTGGCTCCATTGTGAGAGCGAAGTAGGACCCGGGGTGGTCCACCGGCTGGAGGCTGAGGTTGACCGACTCCTCGGTCTCCTCTGTGCTGGCAGTCGCCTGGGTGGGGACCAGGATGAGGCTGAGGGCCAGCAGCAGCGGAGCTAGGCTCCAGCGCAAGGGGTTCGGCACGGTGTTGTTACTTCCTTCGGGAGTTCGGCTGTCAGGGGGAGGGGTTCAGTGTGTCGAGTCCGGCTCATCTGTCCCACTTAGGGGGCAGGGCTGGTACTCGCAGTGGGTTCGGGTTCCGAGCTCTGCTCGAGCACTGTGGCCGGAGTCGGTTCGACGGTGGGCTCGGGCTCCGGCTCTGGCGAGGGCTCCGGCTGTGGCGAGGGTGCTGGTGTCGGCTCCGCGGTGACCTCTGCGGTTGGCTCAGTCTCCGGTGCAAGCTCCGGCTCCGTGCTTGAGCTCGGGTTCGTGTTCGGTTCGGCGGAGATGTTCAGAGTTGGGCTGACCGTGGTTGTAATCGTGCCTGTATAGGTCCCGCTCCGTGCACCCGGCGGAAGCGTTAGGGACAGCAGCACTCCCTGAACGTAGGACCCGCGTGCGTATCCCGGCTCGGCCGTGAGCACGAGTCGGGGTGTGTCGAGGGAACCAGCGGGGGAGTGGTCCGGAAGCTTGGGCCCTGCAGTCGAGTCTGGTGTCACTCCAAGTGATTCAGTCACCACCGGGGCGTCGACGGAGATGACGGAGAGGTCTGTGGCTTCAACGGTCTCACCGGAATGGCGACCACTGTACTGGAGAGCCGAAGCCTGCATGGTGACCCCCCAGCCACTGTCATTACCAGCGGAGGGGTCAGAAGTGTCCGCCGTTGAGAGTTCCATCTGGCCCGTGATGACCTGGGATTCGTGCGAGTAGGAGGTGGCTGGGAACCACAAGTCCTGCAGATCCGTCGATGTCGTTGCGGAGGCCGTCGTCAGTGGAGCGGCAGAAACAAGCAGGATGGTGGAGAAAAACGCGACTACACCCCCAGAGCGATTCATCTCGGTACTCCTTGAGTTCGCAGGCGACGCCGATATGCTCGGTGGCTTCGGTCTGCCGACGCGATTCCCATCGCGTTGGAAGAACCTGCCCATTGGTATAGACCCTGAAGGATGGGACCAGGGTCCTACCCCTGGAGTCTGACCCTGGTCCCGGCCTTGCGTCCGGCGATGTTAAACGCCGGACGCAGGGCCCTCAGGATGCGCTATCGCGCGTGTGCCGCTGATCAGTTGATGGCTGGCGCAGCAGCGGTGGTGGTGGTGAGCGTGGCGGCGTATGTGCCGGCGCGGCTGCCTTCCGGGACGGTCAGCGCCACGTTTACGGGGGCGGAGTAGGATCCTTCGCCGCCGTCGGCGGCGGCTGAGAGCACCGTACGCTCGGCGTCGAGAGTGCCTGCGCCGCCAGCGGTGACGGTCTCAATACCATCCACGCCAGCTTCACGGGTGATGTCTCCCACGGAGGTCACGGCGAAGTTGGCCGCCACAATCGGGTCACCTGCGTTGTCGCCGGTGTAGCTGAAGTCTCCGACGCTCTGAGTCACGCTCCAGCCCTCGCCGGTGCCCCTCTCGTCGTTGACGCCGACAGTCACGACGCCGGGGGAGGTCTCGGTTGTGTGTGACGTGGCGACTTCGCCGAGCACCACGTTTTCAGCAGAAGCCGTCAGCTGCCCGCCGGTGACGGTGGCCGTGGCTGTGCTGTCGGCGGCGAAGGCCGCCGGGGTGACGAAGAATGAAGCGACCAGGAGGGAGCTGACGGTGACGGTCTTGACGGAGGTGCGCATGATGCTGCTTTCTAGTAATTCCCGGTGCGTCAAAGGCTCTGTGCGGAAACGCTCAGCGGGCCGGAATCTGGTGCACTCAGGAGGGATTCTGCCCGGGTTCGCGCAGAAGGGTGGTTCAGGGTTCTTAGTGCCGATAGATGCATGTCTGAAAAATAGTTTTGCTTGTCTAACAGTTTTGCGTATCTAACAAACTTGCCAAACCTGCAAACTTGCGGCAGGTTCAGCTTAGGTCAAAGTTGAGTCAGTGTCCATGGAACGTGACAGGAGTTTTCATTGTTTGTTCAGCCTCGTGGTTGAGGTGCGGAGATTCATTGAGGATTCAGCGCCTGACGAAAGGATCCGCGCCACACAGCTGTCCGACTCTCCGCGCTTCATCCCCACTTTCGGGCCCGCTCGCTCATACTGTTGAGAGGAGTCAGTAATGCGTGGAGAGGCAGATATGAGCGCGAATTCCGATCGGAACGAGGCCGGAAGGCCTGCCGACGAGAACGAAGATTTTGAATCCGGACTGGATTACGGTGCCTTCGCATCCGAAGAGCCCGATTTTCCGGAGGAGACGCTGAGCAAGGAGCGCGAGCAGCGCCCGGCGCAGCAGTCGTCCGGTGCCGCCGATGACCAGGCGACCCAGGCCATGCCTGCAGCGCGCCAGCCTGAGGCCGCCCCGGGACGCCATGACATGGCCGACGACGACGCCACCCAGAACATCCCCAGCCAGGGCGCGCCGGCGCGGGACACTCCGCCGGAGAACCCCAACGCCACGCGCTCCTTGAACGAGGTCCGGCCTAACCAGGAGACCCGCTCGCTGGAGGACACCACCCGGTTCACCGGTGCGGCCGCGACGGGCACGCCGGTCGCCGGCGGTGCAGGTACAGCAGTCGGAGCGGCCTCCGCGCCCCACGCGTCGGCACCCCACACACCCGACACCAACACCCCGAGCCCGACTCCGGCTACCGACGGCCCGGCGGACACGCATCAGCCCACGGAGAACGCCGCGGAGCTCAGCCGCCGCGAGCAGCGTCGCCGGGACCGGCACGATGCCACCGCGAAGGACGATGACACCGCGGTCGTGCCCGCCACGGGATCAGGCACTGGCGCAGCTGCTGGTGCCGGCGCAGGTGCCGCAGCCGGAACAGCGGCCGGCGCAGGCGCTGCAGCAGGAGCAGGCTCGGTGGATCACCCCCGCCGCCACGCCTCCAGCCCCACCCGTCCGGCCTACGGCTCGGACGAGTCCATCACCAACGAGGATCTCGATGAAGAGGTCTCCCGCTCCAAGCGCGGAGTCTCCCGGTTCTTCCAGGTGCTGATCGCGATCTTCACCCCGATCCTGCTGCTGGTCGCCGCCGTGCGACTGGTCGCCTCCCCGCTGTTCCTCTGGGTGGCGTACAACCGCCCCTGGATCCCGGACGGCACCTATAACCTCAACGCCGATGACCGGCTGACCTACGGTTCCTACGGCACCGACTTCCTGACCAACCTCGCGGACTCCCGCTACCTGGGCGATCTCGCTCCGGGCGGCGAAGCGCTGTTCACCGCGGAAGAGGTCTCCCACATGGTGGACGTGAAGTTCGTGCTGTTCTGGGTCATGATCATCGGCCTGGCGCTGCTGGTCATCACCTTGATCCTGGCGACGCTGCTGCGCGCCTGGCGTCCCGGGGGAGTGGCCCGCGGCCTCTTCGCCGGCGCCTGGGTGACACTGGGCATCATCATCGCGGCCGCCGTGCTGGCGATCATCGACTGGCAGTTCTTCTTCGCCGAGTTCCACCGGATCTTCTTCGCCGATGGCACCTGGACCTTCCCGGCCGAGTCCACGCTGATCCAGCTCTACCCTGAGCAGTTCTGGATCGACGCCGGCGTCGCCGTGGTCGCCCTGGCAGTGATCTTCTCGCTGATCCTGCTCATCGCCACCTGGCCGACCAAGCGCCGCCGTGCACGCCGCGCCGCACGCCTGGCCGAGGTGCATGAGCGCCGCAAGGCCAAGCTGGTCGAGGAGCTGAACCAGAGCAACGGTGAGTACACCGATGACTCGACCCGCAGCCGGGATTACGGCCATGACCGTGATCATGACCGGCGCAGCACCACGGCGGTGGGCTGAGGCCCCCGACAGTACGACGACGGCGCGGACTCACCCTCGCGCCCCGAGTACACTCAACGCTGATGACCAGTGACAACACTGCCGCAGACCCCTCCGCCCAGGGTCCCCTCGTGGGGATCCTGGGCGGAATGGGTCCTGCCGCCACCGTGGACTTCTATTCCAAGCTGATCGCGGCCACCCCGGCCGCCACGGACCAGCAGCACCTGCGAGTGATGATCTGGGCCGACCCCACCGTGCCCGACCGCTCCCAGGCGATCGTCGGCCACGGAGAGGACCCCACGCCGAAGCTCGTCGAGGGCGCTCAGCAGCTCAAAGCCGCAGGGGCTGCGTTCTACGTGGCCGCCTGCAACGGATCCCACGCCTTCCTGCCGCGGGTCCGCGAGCAGGTGGACCTCGAGTACGTCTCCATGATCGAGGTCACCGCAGAGCACCTCAGCGCGCTGCCCTATGTGAAGGCCGCCGGCCTGCTCGCCACCGACGCCACGCTCACAGCAGGGTTGTACCAGGACAGCCTCGCCGAGTACGGGGTGAAGCCGATCGTCCCCGAGGCGGCGGATCAGCACACGGTCATGGAAGCCATCTACGCCGTGAAGGCCGGGGACCTCGGGCCTGAGCTGCGCGTCTCCCTGGTACGGGTGGCGCAGTCCTTGGTCGAGAAGGGCGCTGACGTGATCGTGGCGGCCTGCACCGAGATCCCGCTGGCCATGACCACCGAAGAGTCCCCGCGTCCGCTGGTGGATCCCGCGGTGCTGCTGGCCAACCGCGTGGTCACCAAGGCCAACAGCCTGTGACCACCTCAGCGGAGACTTCGCTGGCAGCAGGGGAGCAGTCGCCCTCGCTGAAACTGGCGGGACTCGCCGCACTGTGGATCATCGTGATCACCGCGGTCGTGTTCGGCGGCACGCTTGCGCTGCTGTTCATTCCAGAGGATCCCGATCAGCTCGCGGTCCCGGCGATCGTGCTGGCAGTGATCATCCATGCTGTGCTGGTCCTGGTCGCGCTGCGGCAGCTGATTCGGCGGTCCAGCTCCTCCTGGCGTGCGCTCGGGTTCGTGCGGCCCTCCTGGCGGCTGCTGCACCTGCTGTGGCAGGTGCCGGTGGTGGTCCTCGCCGCGCTGACCGTGCAGCTCGTGACCTCCATGCTCACCGGCGGCGCGAATGGTGACGCCGGCGGCTCCATGGGCGACTTCGCCGTCGGGATACACCCCGCCTTCGCCATCCTGGCGTTCCTCGCCATCGCCGTGCTGACCCCGCTGTGGGAGGAGATGTTCTTCCGCGGCATCCTCTTCGGGAGCATCCGGGGCCGGTGGGGTGTGGTGCTGGCGGTCGTCATCACCACTGCGCTGTTCTCCGTGGTCCACGCGGTCCTCGTACTGGTGCCTTACTTCTTCACCCTCGGGCTGGGCCTCGCTCTGCTGCGGATCTTCCACCGCAACCTCTGGGGACCGCTGGTGCTGCACGTGACGATCAACTCCATCGCCTCCGCGACGATCCTCACCGCGCTGGTGTAAACCTGCGGGGGAGTGGACTCCTACTCCGAGAGGGCGAGTTCGGCTTTGACGATCTCGGCTAGCGCCTCGGACTCCGACAGGGCCAGCTCCGCAGTCGCGGCCTCGACCATCACCCGCACCACCGGCTCGGTCCCCGACGGACGCAGCAACACCCGACCCGTCTCCCCCAGACGCGCCTCAGCCCGGGCCACAGCGTCCTGCAGCGGGGCATGGGTCTTCGCCCGAGTCCGATCCACACCCTGGACATTGATCAACACCTGCGGAAGCTTCGTCATCGCCTCCGCCGCCAACACCCGAGCCGTCTTACCGGTGGCGGCCACCCGAGACGCCAGCTGCAACCCGGTCAACAGACCATCCCCGGTGGTCGCCCAGTCCGCGAAGATCAGATGCCCGGACTGCTCCCCACCCAGGTTGTACCCGTTCGCCCGCATCGCAGCCAGCACATACCGGTCCCCGACCGCGGTCTCGACCAGGTTGACCCCAGCTGCTTCCATACCCAGCTTCAGCCCGAGGTTGGACATGACCGTGACCACCAGGGTGTCCTCGACCAGGGTGCCGGCGTCCTTCTGCGCGATCGCCAGGACCCCCATGATCTGATCCCCATCGATGATCTCTCCGGTGTGATCCACCGCGAGACACCGGTCAGCATCCCCGTCGTGAGCGATCCCCAGATCCGCCCCATGGGCCAGCACCGCGTCTTGCAGCGGGCCCAGATGAGTCGACCCGTACCCGTCGTTGATGTTCAGCCCATCCGGGTCTGCCCCGATCACGATGACCTCAGCCCCGGCGTCGGTGAACGCCTGGGGTGAGACCCCGGCAGCGGCACCGTGGGCGCAGTCCAGCACGATCTTCAGTCCCTTCAGACTCACCCCGTCCATGGAGCGCAACAGGTGCACCAGGTAGCGGTCTTCGGCGTCAGCGAACCGGCGGACCCTCCCGACGTCGGCCCCGGTGGGCCGGGCTGGCTCACGGCCCAGCTGGGTCTCGATGGCGTCTTCAGCGGCGTCGTCGAGCTTATGGCCCCCGCGGGCGAGGAACTTGATCCCGTTATCCGGGGCGGGGTTGTGCGAGGCGGAGATCATCACCCCGAAGTCCGCGTCGATGTCATCGACTAAGAACGCGGCGGCGGGGGTGGGCAGCACTCCTGCGTCGTAGACATCGACTCCGGCGCTGGCCAGACCGGCGGAGACGGCGGCGGAGATGAACTCTCCGGAGATGCGGGGGTCACGGGCGACGACCGCGGTGGGTCTGGTGCCGGGGGTCACCTGTTGGTGGCCCAGGACGGTCGCTGCTGACTGGGAGAGGGTGAGGGCGAGTTCCGCGGTGAGCAGCCCATTGGCCACACCACGCACACCGTCAGTGCCGAAAAGTCTCATCATCAGTTCCTTCCACGGCTCCGTTGACCGCAAATCGATGGAGTTCTTCCCAGAGAATACGGCAGTGATGTCTCGCCGACGGACCTACCCGGGGAGCCTTGAAGTGCTAAGAGCGCCGAATCATGTGATCGATGATACTGACACCACACCGCCGCGGTTCTCCGTACGCCGGGTAGAGAAATTCGCTGACATCGGCCGTGGGCACCACATTCGAAACGGTGGCACCCTCCGCACTATCCAGTGACGGCGTAAGAATGTCCACCGCGGTGCCGGTCAGTCCGGGGAAGGCCCACATGGCATCGATAGCCAGACTCTTGAGGTCATCGCTGAGATCCGGAAACACGTCCACCGAGAATCCTCCACCGACTTCGGCTTCAGGGGCCGTGCGCAGTACGCGGATTTCACCCCCGCTCAATGTCTGCTCCAGGGTCACTCCCATCTGCTTGAGGTGCTCTTCGCCCACGGCAAGGACTCTGGAGCGAAGATACTCAGAGGACTCTCGCCTTTCCCTTTCCTTTCTCAACAGCTGGCGGACCGTGGAACGCCCATCCCCGGCGATGTAGAACGGTACTCGCGCCACCGCGGCTACGGTTTCTTCCGCCACAACATAGATGCGCAGCGCCAGGTTCGGCGAGTACTGCTCGATGTGGATCAGTTGATTGACGCTTTTCAGATGGGCCAAAGCCTGCGTCGATCGGTCCCACTCGCGTCGTAGGTCTTCTTTGGATGAGACGGCGAGCGAGGTCACGGGTTTGGCGCGCTCTGAGGCGGGCCGGGCGGTCACTGGAGTGCCGGATTGATCGCGATACTTGTCCGCGGCGTCGTACTGAGAGACGTGGAAGGACCGGCCGGCGGAGGTGCTGACTGAAGAAGCACGGAGGTACGCGTGGCTCAGCTGGACGGACTGCGTGGCGTCTCGAGCCTGGCCGCTGACAAGTGTGGTGGTGCGGCTGTCAATGCCGCCGATGCGCCGCCCCCGATGCACGAGCAGGAAGCTCGGTCCCATCTTGGCGGGTGTGATGCGGCGACGTTTCTGCGCGTCCTCCAGCAGAATCCCCTGATGTTTCAGGGTGTTCTTCCAGTGGTGCATCTCATTTCGCTGAGGTTCGATGACTTGGCTGATGAACTGCGAAATGGGGGAAGCGGATTGGTGCACCTCAGATGACATACCGGCCAGGATATCCCGCGCATAGGATGGGCGGCGATGGAACTGCACACTCAGACAGCCCGCGCCGCCCTCATCGAGGCCAGTGACCTCCTGGATTCCCTCATGCCGAAGCTAGATGCTCTGCGCACTGAGCTGGAGTTCAAGGCAGATGACACCCCGGTGACCGCGGCTGACCTCCTGCTGCAGCAGGAGCTCGAGACACTACTGCGGGCAAGGCTGTCCAATCTCACGTTCGTCGGGGAAGAGGAATCAGCCGGATGGGAAGCGAAACCTACGGGTTGGGTGGCTGTAGTTGATCCCATTGATGGCACGGAGAACTTCGCGTCTTCGCTGGTCGAATGGGGAACTGCCATCAGCATCTTCCACAGCGGGGTCCACTCCGCCAGCATGATCGCCCTGCCCGAGTTGGGCCAACGCATCATCAGCGGTGACACGCTGAAATACGCTCAGTCACGCATTGCGGGCTTTTCGTCTGGAATGGACCAGACGCTGGTCGATCGGATCGCGGAGGCTCCCCAAGCTCGGATTTATGGTGCCGCTGTGTACAATTTCTTCGGTGTCGTCACCGGCCGTTTGGCCTCTTTCACGAACCCGGTGGGGGCGTACTCCTGGGACGTGCTTGCTGGCCTGCCCCTAGCCCGAGAACACAACTGTGAGGTCTTTGTCGATGACGAACCGTACGACGGACGATATCTCGAGCCTGGCCGCAGATATCGCGTCGAGGTACACCACCGATACGATCGTCATCCTCGGCAAGGGTCCCTCGGCTGAGGAAGTCCATTCCCGAGTCTTCGAGGGCAATCTGACCATCGGCATCAACGATGCCGAACGCATCCACCCGATGGACATCTCCATCTTCTACGAGGACTGGGTGGCAGAGTCGGTCCAGGCCGAAGGAATGCGCTCCCAGGCGTACGTCACCTCCACCGACCTGGTGGCCCCAGGACGCAGAGTCGTGAAGCTACCCTTCCAACCGCTGAGCAATGATGAGGAAGACCTTGTCCTGCTGCGCTTCCAGAACCGGGAAGAGATCGCCATCGAGGAAGCCATCTTCCTCACCGCGCTGGAGGTGGCGCGCACTGTGGCCGAATCCAAGGGCCGGACCCAGACCGTCTACATGGTGGGCTTCGACTTCACCCCTGGATCCGGCCACGCCAAGTCGGCGACGACGACGTTCGCCCCAGACCTGGACAGCCGACGGGCCGCTGGCATCGCGATGCAAGAATATGTCCTCAGGAATGCGCTCTACACGTTGGAGGATTCCGAGCTGAGCGTGCACCATGTGGGCACCAAGGACTTCTCCACCCTGGGCCCCAAAGAGCTCAACGAGCAGCACATCGTGTCCGTCACCGCGCCGGCTGAGCCAACCGCGCGCCCCGCAGCGCCCGAGGTTCAGGGGGTGGAGGTCACTGCGGAGATCACAACCAATCACTTCGGCGATTTCGAACGGCTCGAGAAACTTGTCCGCGCTGCCCACGAAGCCGGAGCAGACTGGGTCAAGGTACAGAAACGCGAAGTCGCCTCCTTCTACACCCGGGAGCAGCTGGCACAGCCCTACAGGTCCCCTTTCGGGTCCACCTTCGGGGAGTACCGCAATCAGTTGGAGCTCGACCACGAGGGGTTCCGTTTCCTGGACGACCTTTGCGCGGATCTGGGTATCGGCTGGTTCGCCTCAGTGCTCGACCAGCCCTCTTTCGAGTTCATGCTGGATCTCAATGTGCCGATGATCAAGCTCCCCTCCACGATCTCCGAGCACAAGCAGTACCTGAGCCACGTCGCCGAGCGCTACACGGGATCACTTGTCCTCTCCACTGGCATGACCGACCACCGGTATGAGGAATGGGTCCTGGAGACCTTCAAGAAGCAGGACAAGCTGTATCTGCTGCACTGCAATTCTGCTTATCCGACTCCCGATGAGCACACCAATGTGGGTGTGGTGCGGCACTACAGCGAACTCGCGAAGGAACACCCTCAGCTGATCCCCGGATACTCCAGCCACGATTTTGGGTGGATGGCCTCAGCACTCGCGGTGGCGGCTGGGGCTCGCATGGTGGAGAAACACGTGAAGCTCGGCAACACAGCGTGGGCGCATTTTGATGCCGTCGCCGTGGACCTCAACAGCGACGCTTTCACCGAGTACGTCGCAGCAATCCGGAAAGCAGAAGTGCTGGTGGGTTCCACCCAGAAAAAAATCACGGACAGCGAGCACCACAAGTACCAGGTGCCCTCACCCCACTGACCCAGGACCGATGGAGGGCTTTGATAGCCTGACGCTCGGTTGTCTTGCTCTTACCACGCACACGGGATCGCAGGTTTATGAAGTTCAAGATTGTCAACTACCAGGCCCATCGGATCAGCGGCTGGGCCTATGACCCCGAAGCGGATCAAGGCAACTCCGTTCTGGACCTTGTGGTCAACGGGGAGACGGTGTCTGCACTGACTTGCAACATCTTCCGCGACGAACTCTCGTCCGAAGAGTTCAGCACCCGGAACGTGGGTTTCCTGGGGACGCTTCCGCCCCATTTCTGGAACGGTGAAAAGCACAACGTCGCCCTCGTCCACCGTGGATCGGGGGAGGTCCTCATTGAAGACCGGATGGACACCACTGACGCCCGGGTGGTCGGCGCAGAAGTGCTGAGTGCCGACTACAGGGTCACTCCCCAAGGGCAGGTCGCTGGGTGGGCCAGCGCCGAGACTCAACCGGCCTACGCACGCGTCACTGTCGATGGCACGGTTATTGATGAGGGTCGGACCGATAGGCGGGAACTTCCGTGGAAGCGCGGCTCGCTGAAGTTCGACGCGCCATTCGGGTATATGCACGCCACGCAGATTCCTTCCAGCTTCTTCGACGACCAGATGCATCGCGTGCAGGTCTTCGTTGGACATGAGCCCCACGCCCCCGTGCCGGTACTGGACTACACGCTTGAACTTGCGGCAGAACACAGCGACGCCGCGGCTCGAGAGGCCCAGCGGCTTCGGCAAGACGCCCCCGACACCTCTTCGACCTGGCTTAAGTCCCCCAGGGTTCGCAAGGAGATCACAGTCAGCCGTCTCGCATTGACAGAGTGCTACGCCTCCATCGCGCTGACGGGTGAGATCCAGCACCGGAGGCTTGTCCTGCGCTTGGGCGAGGCTGAAGTGATCCTCACAGCCGTGACCGAACCTCCTGAGGGCGAACCAGAAGCCGCAGGGACCCAGCGGTACGCGGGAGAGGTTCCGCTAGAGGGACGCTTCTCGGAGTCTGTTCCGCTGTTCATGCCAGGCGCGCCTGTCGGCAGCACTTATGACGTCCGGCTGGGGGACACCACCGGCCGCCGACCGGCAGGACTCCCTGAGACTATCGTTCAGGACAGTAATGGCGAGCTCCTAGTCTCTGAATTCACACTCGACGGTGGCGCCTTCACCGGATGGGCCTTCCACACGGCCGGACTCGACTTTCCTGTGGAGCTCGTTCTTCAAGCAGTTGGCGCGACCGAGAATGCGGAGGTCATTCGCAGTCCCGCTACCCAGAAAAACAAGTATGCGAAACTCCAACACGGCATTCGCCGTGCAGGCTACAGTCTCGCCCTTCCATCTTCCGCCTTAGCTGACCAAACGACCCATCTGCGGCTACTCGCCGTGCATGACCGCGGTGAGAAGGTGATATGGGAGGACAAAGGTTTCCGTCCGACAGACGAGTTTCTGCTTCACCAGGCGCTCGATGCCTCTGAGTCCCGCCACGTGCTGAACCTACTGGGAAACGCGCGGCGCGCTGGAAGGATCGAGTTTATTGAATCCTTCCTTGGACTGTACAAGCGCGCGAAGGTCGAGATCTCGTTGGAGGACCTTGGCACTGTTCTCGGTTCTGAGAAGCGAGTAACGGGGCTTGAACCAGCACACGGCGCCGTCTGGTACTGGGTTCACGAGCTTCGCTCCAATCCAGGCCGACTCAAGTGGTTCACTACCAACGCGATTCGTAACCGCAACGGCGGGGCCCGCGACGTGCTCGCCTACGCAGCCTCCAAGGGCCGCTACGATTTCGGCCAGCTCCACGGAGTGCTCGAGTCTTACCGCGCACGCCTCTTCCGTGATGCGGCTGCAGACATGCTCGTCGAAGAACACTGGAAGTCGGGCTTGCTCGCAATGGCGCAGTTTCTCTTCGCCGCTCCCCGCGACGAGACGGACCACCTCGATGCGCTGACGCTTTACTCCATGATCGAGAAATGGCACGGCGTAGAGGATGTCAAAGACGCTGATCGCGCCTTCTATGGTGACCTGCTGCGGTGGCGCGGCGAGTTCGAGGACTCGGTGCGAGTCTTGACCGCAGAAGACCGCGACCCTGAGCATGACTACTCACAGAACTTTTTGGCACTGAACGCGGTGAATCCGCACGTCACAGGAACCTCCAGTTACGCCGATGCGTGGCTAGCTGGCTTCAGTGAGCTCCTGGAAGAGGACGAGGTCGCCCCGATCTCTATGCGGGACGACCACATCAGCTTCTACAACGTCACAACTGACTTGCCGCCGGCCCCGTTTGATGACGACGCGCCGTTGGTCACCGTGATCATGCCGATTTACGAACCCAGCGCGGCCACCGACATCGCTGTAGATTCCCTCCTGCGCCAGACCTGGCGAAACCTAGAGATCATCATGATCGACGACTGCTCCCCGGAGCAGGACGACCGCGGCCAGCCCACTGCGTACCGGCAGCAACTGCTGGACCTCGCAGCTCGAGACGCCCGAATCCGACTGGTGCTGAAAGATGTCAACCGCGGGTCCTACTCTGTCCGCAACGAGGCACTGGATCTCGCCACAGGGGACTTGATCACCGTGGCGGACAAGGACGACTGGCACCACCCGCAACAGATCGAGCTGCAGGTCCGAGACTTCCAGACGTCCCCGGAGCGTGTGGCCAACATGACCAACTGGGTCCGCGTGGATGAGCGGCTCAGTTTCGTACTGCGTTCCGCGACGGGACGAGTCGTCTACCCGTCCATGGCTTCGCTGATGTTCCGACGTGACCCGGTGTTGGCCGACCTCGGTTACTGGGACACCGTTCGAAAGTCCGGAGACTCGGAGTTCAAGAGTCGCATCGAGAACTACTACGGGATCACCGTGGAACCCATCACTAGGGCACCAATGGCCTTCGCTCTCATGAACGGAGCGAACCTCACCCGGGATGACATGGGAGTCGGTTTCCTCGCACCAGAACGTCGGGCCTACCTGCGTGGCTATAAAAGCTGGCACCGAGAGATAAGGGAATCCGGTGAGTCTCCGTACATGCCGAAAGCACCGGTTGAGCGCCGCTTCGTCGCACCTGCGGCTTATCTCCCGGGAGCACGACCGGAGGGTCCCGCTCAATACGATGTGGTGTTCGCCTCGGAGTTTGGTTTCCTCGCAGGAAACTCCACGTCCCTCTTCAATGAGATTTCGGTCTGCCTGAACGCGGGACTGCGGGTGGGCGTGATCCCATTCCAAAACGGGTTGATCCCGTCCGCGTCCAAGCGACAGTTCAGCCGCAAGATCGATGATCTGGTGCTCGCAGGACAAGTGGATCGACTGTCCCTGGAGAGCGAGGCTGAAGCTGACCTTCTTGTGGTGCGGTGGCCCACAGCTGTGCAGGTGGTTCCCGATACGGTCGCGGGGCTCAAGCCCAAGAAAGTCGTAGTCGTGTCTAATCACCCGCCATTTGAGCCGAGCGGGGAACGGCGCAGCTACGACATCGGAGTTGTCACACGCAATATCGAGCGGCTGTTCGGCGTGCGCCCCCTCTGGGCACCACAGAGCGAACAGATCGGCACGATGATCGCGCCGCTGATGCCGACTTCGGATCTCACGAGCTTTTCTTGGAAGGGGATCATCGAGCTCAAAGAACAGGCGGCGCAGAACCGCTACAGGGCGGGGCGCCCGACTATTGGCCGGCACGCACGGGACGATGCGGCAAAGTGGCCCTCTGACCGCAAGGTCTTCGAGCAGGTTTACCCGGCGGACGGGTCTGCAAACGTCTGCATACTGGGTGGTACCAAGGTGCCCGTACAGAAGGGTTTCCTCTCGAGAAAGCCGCCCTCCTGGGAGATTTACGCCTTCAACGAGATCTCCGTGGAGGAGTATCTATCCGACAAGCTGGACTTCTTCGTGTACTTTCACAGCGACGGTTGGCTCGAAGCATTTGGCATGGCCATTCTGGAGGCGATGAGCTACGGAGTGGTCTGCGTTCTACCACCGCATTTCGAACCGGTGTTCAGGGAGGCCGCGGTCTACGCAAACCCCTCGGAGGTTCAGACTACGATTGAGCGCATCTGGCATCCAGAGAGGTACGCAGAGCAACAGTCGAAGGCCGTGAGGTTTATCCAGCGCGAGTGCACCCCCGAGGCGTATCTTTGGCGTCTCAGTCGCCTCGGGGTCAACCGCCAGTACTGATCTCAAACTCCGCGATCCAGAAGCTAGTTCTACCGGAAAGTGAATCCGAAATATGCCCAAGCGTTCCATCACGAAGCCAGCGCGGATAGTGATTATTGCAACCTTGCTAGTCGTTGTATCAACTTTAGGCACGGCAGCACGTCTGTTCATTGGAGATGCGATCTTGGAGTCTCTGTTTGTGCTCATGGCGGGGACGCACTTACTTGTGCTGGTAGCACTGTGGTTCACCTACCGGGCGAATACTCGTGTTCTGCACCTATCGAGACGAGCTACACAGGAATCAAAACAGATTCAGGGTCTCGCAACGCGTATCGAGAGTCTGCAGGAAGAGATAATCAGTCTCAAAGTACGGGAAGAATTTTTGCACGACCTGACTCGGAAGCGCATACGCGAAAAGCATAACAATCTAGTGTTAATCGCACGTAAGAACAGGGACTTGCACGAGCTTACTCGTAAGCGTTTGCGCGAGAAGCATAATTCTCTCTACCGGTATCTTGGTGCCAAAGTGGATAAGCTAGAAAAAAATCAAAGACTGTCAGTGGACCCCGCCTTAAAACAAGAGAAACCTAACCAAAACGTCACTCCGATCCCGAACCAAGATCGGTCGTCGTTGCGCAACGCACTTTTCGCAATTTTGGAGCAAAGCAACAAATGAGAACCAGATACGACACCGATGTTATCCACATCACTGACTTCAGGCTTCCCGGTGGAACAACGCACAGCGTCGCTGAAGAGATCCGGGCGCAAGCTCAAGCTGGATACAGAACCCACCTCATTCACGCCCCCAGCGACCTGGTGGGTAAAGTCTCTGGCTGGAGTGAGAATCTGCGTTCGGTTAGTCGTCACCCGAGAGTGCGTATCGCGAGCCAGCACAGTCATCTCCACGCGCAAGTCATTATTATCCGGCACCCTAGTGTTGTAGAGCAGACTCTGGCTGTATTCCCGAACGTTACTGCCGACCGGGTCGTTATGGTTGCTAACAACGCGGCGGTGGATGGTTCCGGGAACTATTTTTATGATGTCTCGGCTGTTGATAAGAAGCTGCGTGCCATGTTCGGGGTTGCCCCTCTTTGGGCACCGATTGGTCCAGTGGTAGCCCATAGTATTCGGCAGCAGGGGGTTATGATCGAGTGGTCCGACGACTACTGGCTCAACCTCTTGCCGTTGCCTGAAGAAGTCGCTGTTCGTGGGACATTCGTCGGTGATCGTCCGGTCATTGGTCGCCACTCACGTCCCCAGGCTGCGAAGTGGCCGGCGCGAGCCGAGGACATACTGTCCGCCTACCCGGAGGACGACTCGGTTCGGGTCGAAGTTCTCGGCGGTGCCAGCGCCGCCGCGAAGGTTCTTGGAAGAGCCCCAAGATCGTGGAACGTAGTTCCTTTCGGGGGAGAGGCCCCGTGGGAGTTCTTGAAGCGCATAGACTTTTGGGTGTACTTCCACCATCCGGACTGGCGAGAGGCCTTTGGGCGTGCGGTGATGGAAGCCCTTGCCTCGGGAGCCGTTGTGATTCTGCCGGAGTACCTGCGTGAGACCTATGGAGATTCTGCAATCTATGGGGAGCCGGGCGACGTTGCGAAACTGGTTGGCTCCTATTATAAGAATCCCGACGAGTTCTTCGAGCAATCTCGAAAGGGTCAGAAGTTTGTTCAACGATTCCACCCCCGTCTTCAGCATGAGAGATTGGAAGCCTTGGGGGTAAACCCCACCGCCTCGACCGAAGGTTATTCGTTCCGTGTCCCACCTGTCGGCCCGGAGAGGAAGCGCAGAATCCTTTTCGTGACGAGCAACGGTGCTGGGATGGGACACCTGACCCGGCTCTTGTCCGTGGCGACACGGCTTCCCGACGAAGCGGAGCCAGTCTTCGCCTCCTTATCCAAAGCCGTCGATATCGTTGGCCGGTATGGAATGCCGTATGAGTATGTGGGTTCTCGTGACGGGCTGGGCATGGAGGCGAATGCATGGCGGAAGTACTCGGCGGAACGCTTCGAAATACTTCTCGACGAGGTTCAGCCAGACACGCTCGTGTTTGATGGCACATGGCCCTATCCGAGCTTGCGCGAAGCGTTCGGAAAAAAGGGACTTCACTCAGTCTGGATGCGTCGTCCAATGTGGAAGCAAGGCACCACCCTGCGCCCACTCAGTTGGGCCCCTGATTTCGATGCGGTAATCGAACCTGGCGAGCTGGCCGCTGACTACGATTCGGGTCCAACTACCACCCTGAGCGATGCAGTGAAGATTGCTCCTATCACGCTACTCTCTGAAAATGAGCTTATGTCTCGCGAAGCGGCTCGACTTGAACTTGGATACGGCCCCGACGATCGGGTTGTTCTCGTCACGCTAGGTGCGGGGAATATCAATGACATCGGCTCTCTCCAAGAGAATGTTCTTGCTTGGTTTGCGGCGCACGCCCCGGATTGGAGAGTGGTCGTGACGAAACCCCCCATTGCCTACGGTGAGTCGGTGCAAGGGGTTGAGACACTCCAGGTTTACCCACTCGCGAAGTACACTCGCGCGTTTGACTTCTCGGTCTCTGCGGCAGGCTACAACGCCTTCCATGAGTGGACTCGCGGTGGGTTGCCGACAATCTGGATTCCGAATGACGCTACCCGGACGGACGATCAAGTCGCTCGCGCACGATGGGCTCAGGACAACCGCATGGGGATTTGCGCCTCTGATGATGCGCCTGAAGCACTGTACGCTGCGTTGCAGAGAATGACGGACGCAAGCGAACTGGCGGAGATGCGGATGCGCCTGGGCACTGTCGATAAAACAAATGGTGGTTCGCAAGCTGCGAAACTTTTGATGGGGCAAACGTTATGAGTGGACTTTTGAATGACAAATATTCTTGGAGCCAGAGCCTGGAAGCTTGGGTTCGTGAAAGTGTTATTCACCAGCCGAGGATACGGAAATCGTTGAAGTTCGGACCGCGTAAAGTTAAAAGTGCGCGTGGTTATGACACTCTTCCGGCTGTAATGGTAGTATCTAGCGCCGCGACTCGTAATTTTCACCGACCACTGTTCGAAGCGATCGAACTGTTGGAGAAAGCGTCTGGCGCTTTCAAAGTCGTTCTCTTCTCAGAGTCAGGTTCGGAGAGTATTGCTAAAGACTTCGACTGGCCTGTCGAACACTGTTTTCGCGAGAGTGCCTGGTGGTCTCTTTCGGATAGAAACTGGCTAGACATGGCGGGGTCTCGAGTGGAGTGGGCACGTCGGATGTACGGTACCTCATTTGTCTTCGCTGCTCGATCAGTCAATGAGGCCGTGGCGGAGCTTGCGAACCTCGGAGCATTCCTCGGGCTAGACCGCTTGCTTGTTTCTACTGCCCAGACGCACCTCGAGTGCAATGGGCTCGCGACTGATAGCGGTATCCATCCTTGGCTGCGCGGTTGGTTGGACAGTGTACCGACAGGGGAGACTTCACACCGGATTGACGCAGAACCGTTCTCTGATATTGAAGTGATGGTAGTCAACCAAGAAAGTCAAGTCGCTTTAGTAGCAGATGACGCAGACGCGTACGGACTGAGGGACGACGCTTTGGAGCGCGGCTGGAATCTCGTTACCTTTAGGTCAAACTCGGCACCTGTGCAGAGTGACGCCGAGTTCGCGATGAGGCGCGCGATCTGCGACGGCTTTGACCGTCCAGTGCAGACATACCAAATCTTTGCAGCGCCGATCAAGCTATGGAATTCTGAACTCGGCACTGCGGCGATCTCGCGGTCATTTGACGGGACGTGGGAGGTGACGGCCACAGGTGGATTCCGTATCCGCAGAGAAACTGAGCGAAGTCTAACTCTTGCGGTGCAAAACTTCTCTACAGCGCACCTAGCTTCATCGGCCTTAGGCACGCGAAGTGACTGACGGCTCGAACTTGGACCGCCAGTCGTCTCGGTCGTAGATCCCACCACCAGCTACTTGGAGTTCAGTGACCCTAAGCTGAGCGCTCTACGCCGAGGGTGCTGTCTCCCTTTTTCGGGCACCTGGTAGCACTACCGCATGGACTCCGTGGGAGTGGATTCCCATAGTCGACCTCTCTCCCGAGCTTCAGGTTCTTTACTATTTGTGAACCGCCGAGGATCTTACGGAGACCTCCGTCGTCGGGCTTCCGCCACCCCATTCGCCATCGGTTTGTCACTATAGACGGGGGTGTCGGACTTCCATAAGCGCCTGTCACGTAGGTCGTAGAAGGCCTCTAGCGTTGTGAACTTGGGCCAACGTCAGGGTGGCCAGCTACACATTCTCGACCGTTGTCTAGATTCAGAGTGCAGTCCCCTCTGGAGCCACTTTTGCGGGCAGAAGCTAGAGGTTCTCATGGGCCGGAGCTACCGCCTCGGGGCCGCTGGGTGCTCTGGCTCCAACATGACATTCATTGATGAGGGACAAGCCGCGCACCTTCGGCCGGACCGACTTAGGGTGTTCGACGAGCTGGGTCACGGTTCTCCACATACAGTCCTCTGGTATCTCCCCAGCTCCCTTCATCGCTCACGGGCGACTCATACCCCTCCGAACCAAGTGCTCGGTACAATATCGCCGAGGCTGGTTGACCCTGATGGTCTGTCTTGGTCTCGCCTTCATCACACTTGAAATAACCACGGTGCATCCAAGAAAATCAGCGAAATCGAACCCTTGCAAACCCCAATTTTGCGAGAGAGGCCTGCGCCGCAGGATCGACCGCAACGACGAGCAGTTGCTCGAGTGGATGGGAGGGAAGTGAGAGAGTATTTCACTCTTTTGCAAACATGAGCCTCAGCTGGCTAGAGCCTGTGTACATTGTTCCCGTTGGAGGCGCCCCCACGCGTATCAAAAAAGACCTTCGCCTTGAGTGCAAGCGCATCTATGTCGTAGTCACGGTGGTGCTGCAGCAGTACGACAATGTCAGCATTGGTGATCGCACTGTCCAGGTCCTCGACCCGATGAAGGTTCCCTCCCTCTAGCCGCCATTCTTCAACAAGAGGATCGTGGAAAGTGACATCGGCCTTCTTCTGCCTTAGCACCTTAGCCACTGGGACGGCCGGGGACTCCCGTTGATCCGCAATGTCAGGCTTATAAGTTACTCCGAGCAACAGAATTTTCGCCCCGTTGAGCGGCTTGCCCTGCTCATTGAGCAAGTCTGAAATTCGGCTACCTACGTACTGCGGCATAGAGTTATTGACTTCCTGGGCCAATTCAACGAAGCGGAACTGGTAACCAAGGGTCTTCTTGACTTGAAAGCTCAAGTAATTTGGATCGATCGGGATGCAATGGCCACCGACGCCTGGGCCGGGCGTAAATTTCTGAAAACCGAAAGGCTTCGTGGCGGCCCCACGAATCACTTCCCAGATGTTGATGTCTAGATCGTGGCAAAAACGCGCCATCTCGTTCACAAGAGCAATGTTTACATGGCGATAGGTGTTCTCGAGGAGCTTAGCCGTCTCTGCTTCTTTTGCACCGGAGAGTGGAACAACGGTATCTACGAATTGTTCATAGAATGCAGTCGCCCTGGCCGTTGCAATTGCGGTAATTCCGCCTACTAGCTTGGGGGTGTTTGTAATCCCATAGCTACTGGAGCCTGGATCAACACGTTCGGGGGAGAATGCTAGGAAAAAGTCGCGACCATGTACGTTTCCCCCGCCCTCAAGAATTGGCAACACTACATCTTCGGTGGTTCCCGGGTAGGTGGTGGATTCCAACAGGACCGTGGCGCCGGGCTTTAGATGATCCGCGATTGTCCGAGTAGCAGCTTCCACTGCACGCAGATCTGGCCCGCCCCCTTCATCCAATGGGGTCGGAACACAGATCACGATGAAGTCGGCTTCTGCAATCACCCCTGGCGAGCTCGAAGCCTCGTAACCCTCGGAGATCATTCCTCGCAACTCATCGTCGCTCAGGTCGTCTATATGAGAGGTGCCGCTGTTAAGTGCCTCAACCCGGCTGGTAGAAATTTCGTAACCATAAACCTTAACGCCGACCGCACAGATGGCCTGTGCGAGGGGCAGTCCAACATAGCCCTGTCCGATTACGGTGGCAGTTTGCTGATTCTCTTCCGCGGCCACTGGTGCCCCTTACGTCTGGCTAACTTGATGTCCCACAGATCCTATACGTAATCCAGCCGAAGCCGCGAAGGCCGATACGACTCTAGCCGAACAGCCTCGTGACGTTGCGGAGAGGATGGAAACGGTGTGCACGTCGCAATTACTGTCGAGCTGCGTCACGTACTCACCGTCGTAGGCGTTCCTCGCCTCGCGGTTGCGAAGACGTTTTACGGATTCAGGTTCTGCGAGCTACTGAATGGAGGAGTCGCAGGTCCACGTGAATGCTAGCGCCCGAAGGATGTCACCACTTTTTAGGATGTCGGGTATGTGTTCCTGTAGAAGGATTGACCGTGGTGGTTCAGCTGCGGGCCTCGATAAGAAGTACGACGTTAACTTGCGCGATACTCCTTGGTCCGATCGATCGAACCCTTCACTAGAGGCGAATCGCTCGAGGGGTCACATGCGAGTGTCTCGAACCGCAGGCGAAGTGGGCAATGTAGTTGGCTTGCGTCCTGGTCTAGGATCAGTCCCGGAGTATTGTGAAGGAGCGAGTATGTACCAGGACCAGAACTTCGATCGCGGGGCACTTCTTGAGAGCGCGTTCAGGCGCTTGGAAGCCAACGCTGACATCGCTGAGTCGTATGCCCTGCTCTCCGAGTCGGTTGGTGTCCGGGACCTCTTCGCATACGGCGCCACCAAGGGTCGAGGTGATTTTGCGTGGCTCACTGAGAACCTCCAATCAGCTCAAGAGTCGGGGTTGGACTACTTGTGGTTGGCCAGGCTTGCACGAGTTTGCGCATTACAGGATTTCGAGCCGAGCGATAGACTAGATGCTTTGCGGTTCTTCGAGGTTTCCAATCCGGAACTCGCTACAGATAAAAAGCATAGGCGCTTCCACAGGCTGCAAGTCGAGCTGCTCACCGAAGAAGGGCTACTCCAGGAAGCATTGTCTCTCGTTAAAAGAAATCGCGACATTGATAGTTTGTTTCACGGATATCTGAGCGCAGACATTAATAGTCCATTCCTGAACAAAAATCATTCGTACAGTGAGTGGATAGACAATTTTAATTCTCCATTTGAAAAGTTCAATTTGCGTCCGATATATCTTTCTTCATCTAAAGTAGATCCTTTTGATGCAATTACTACTGATTGCCTGCTTGCTCCAGACCCGCCTGGGCCTAAAATTTCGGTCATAATGACATCATTCCGGCCGCAACGCGAAACGTTCCTATGTGCAGTTCGATCAATCCTGAACCAATCGTGGCGCAATCTCGAGTTAATAATTGTTGATGACTCCAGCCCTGCTCAATTTAAAAAAGTGTTGGAAGCTGCTAGCAGCATGGATCCGCGCGTAAGCATCCTCACTCTCAAGGAGAACGGTGGAACGTATCGGGCGAGAAACTTTGGCATGGAGGCGGCTACCGGGGACTATATTACGGGGCAGGATTCTGATGACTGGTCACACCCTGATCGCTTGCTGACTCAAGTTCGGTATCTCCAGGCTAATCCTGAAGCGCCGGGAGTGACGACTTCTGCCATTCGCGCGAATATGACGCTAGTGCGTATACAACGTGGATTAAACCCGCTCCGACGTTGCGAAGTTAGTTTGATGATCCCCAGTTCGATCGCCGACGAACTCGGGGGATACCTAGCAATCCGTAGAGGAGCAGATGGGGAGTTCCGTCGCCGGATCGAGTGCCATACTGGTGCAACCGTCACGAAACTCGATGAGCCGCTTTACCTTATCCGGTCTACGTCTGAGTCGTTGTCGCGGAGTGATTTTAGACCCGGTTGGTCACACCCAGCGAGGCGTGCATTTTGGAGTGAAGTGAGTTATTGGCATCGGACAGCTAATGTGACTGAGCATCATGTGCCCCGCAGGGAAGCTGAGACACTTCCTATCCCGGTTCCTGATCGCCTTCGAGTGTTGACCCCTCCCGCAAGACACCTAGATGTGGTGCTCGCTGGGGATTTCCGGGGTTCCTCGGGGCATTTACGTTCTGCTGCGGAACAGCTCAGGTCCCTCACGGATGAGGGCTTGGCCGTTGGTTTGCTCCAATTTGAGTCTATATGGTCCCCCTCGATGGAAGCCGTGCCCCTAGCGGACGAAATTCAGAAGCTAATTCACGAGGGGGTCGTGTCGCAGATTTTCGACGACGACGACGGAGTGATCGGAATCATCGTGATAAAGGATCCGGAAGTGATGCAGTTCGCCCCGCGTGGGCCGTCGAAGTTACAGGTTCGAAGACTCTTAGTGGTGGCTTCTCAAGCACCCGCGAACCTCGATGGATCAGAGCTGTCATACCTGCCACTGGATGTGTCTCGCAACGTCAAGCTGCACTTCGGTGTTTCGCCGGCTTGGGTCGCGGCCAACGAGTCGATACAAAGCATGCTAACTGGGATGGGAGTTTCAGAGTGTGACTTGCGCAAGGAAGTCCTACCCCATGCCATCTTTCCTGAAGAGTGGACGGTACCACGCAGCAGGCGCCGCAATACCATGCCGGTCTTGGGCCGTCACTCGCAGGGCATAGCGTCCTCGTGGCCAGAAGCATGTGGGCAACGCAGGGATGCCTGGACCCCTGTGCGAAATGCAGACGTGCGAATCCTGGGAAGTCTCAATTTCGGGCCAAAACAACGACTACTAGAGCAAAATTCGGAGACCTGGGTTGTTTTTGACGAGTCGGAGATCGAACCACGAGTTTTTTATTCGTCGATCGATTTCTTCGTCTATTTCCAGAGCGCCCAGTGGCCTGGAGACCACTACCGCGAGGTCCTTGAAGCGATGGCAACTGGGTGTGTGGTTATTTTAGCCCCAGAGTTTGAGCCGATTTTTGGGGATGGTGCAGTGTATGCAGAGCAAGTTGATGTTCCATCGATAATCATTAATTATTGGTCAGACTGGGATGATTATAGGCGGCAATCTGATAGGGCCGTGCGATGTGTAATCAACCGATTTCCAAGGGTTGCTTATATCAGATTTATAGCGCGAGAATTGCGAATGCCAGTGTCGGCACTAAAAGTCGGGGATCTTAGGGGTCATTATGTCTCGGAGCTATAGGGTATTTGTAGTCATTGTCGCCGTGAGTGTGGTTGTTGGCGCTGTGTCGGTTCTGACTGAGAACTGGGGTATCGCTGCATTGGCCGGCTACTCGTCGTTAGGGGCCGCAGTGTGCGCTGGCGCGCGAGTCATCGTCAGCGTCGATGCGAACCGCGCTTCGTTGGTCAGGCTCGAGAGCTCCGGCAAAGACCTGTTGGATCATGTTGAGGCAACTACGAGGAAGTTCTCCGGAATAGTTGGTAAACATAGCGTGGAGGTTGATCGCCAATTTCAGGAGTTGAAGCTCCACCAACTGGAGGTCGCGAACAGCGCAAAGTCCGAGACCGAGGAGTTAAGAGCGAGAATCTCAGGGTTGTCGTCCGCATTGACGTCGCGTCCTGACAGCGCCAGCATTGAAGAGATCAAGACCGCACTGGAGGATCTCGACCTCAGGGGCAAGAAGACACTCAATCTCGCCCGCTCTGAGTTCCCTGCAGTCAAGGATCTACTGAATGAATCAGTTCGTCTTTTCGCTGAAGAGGCGAGTAGCGCCAGGGCTGGGGAGCGAAGAATACTGAAACTGCTCAAGGATAACGATGCGGTTCTCCAGTTGAAGGCGCGTGTGGAGCAGTCTGAGCGTAGAATTTTGAGTATCACTGAGACTGAACGTCTTCGGTCTGCAGAACGCTGGGAAATTGCAAGGACTGCCATCGAAGCTCAGGAAATTAGTGTGGAAAGCGCTTTGTCATTGCTCAAGGAACATGACCGCCGCCTGACAGCTTCGCGTAACAGCGTGGAAGAAGATCAAGGGCATGCCGAGGGGCTGGTTCGAGAGTTGCGGGCAGAGATGCAAAGGCAAGAGGAGAGGTTGTCCAAGCGGGTCTCAGAGGTAGGCAGTGCCTCAGTTGCGAAGTTCGATAGCGCTTCGGAACGACTCGAGCAGAAGATTTCTCGTCATGTGACCCTGATGTCGCGGGAAGAGACTCGCCAAGTACAAGCGCTTCTCCAGCTAGTTCCCAAAGTGCCGAACCCACCGGTTGGTCTACCCGCAACGGGTGGGTCTGCAATGGATCCGGAGGCGCTGTTGCACCTGGTCGCGCTATTAGAGCAGACGCGTCCCAAGATGATCGTTGAACTAGGCAGTGGTGCTTCTACCGTGTGGATGGGCCATATCGCTCGTCAGTACGGGGCCAAAGTGATTTCACTGGACCACCTAGACAAATACCTCAAACTTACTCAAGAAGCGGTTGCTCGACATGGCCTGACCGACGTCGTGGAGTGCCGTTTTGCACCGTTGGAGAAGATCGTCGTTGATGGACGAGACTTTGAGTGGTATTCCGAGTCTGCCCTGGGTGATACTCGGGATATTGATTTCCTACTTGTAGATGGTCCCCCGAAGGGAGTAGGTGACGCAGCACGATTCCCTGCTCTCCCAGTGCTCAAAGCGAGACTTGCGCGCAACGCTGTCGTCGTCCTGGACGACACTCACCGTGGAGAGGAGCAGGAAATTCTAGAGCAGTGGTTGTCCGCCAATACCGAGTTCGAACAGCGAGACATGGCTATCAGTAGGTTGGGTGTGATTCAAAGGAATGGGGAACAACGGGGGTAGGGTAGTGGTCCAACAGGGTGTTCAAGGCTACGCCGATCAGTTCGACCTTTTGGTCCATAAGTTGTGGAATACAGCCCGAGAAGTTCATTGTCCACCGCCCAGTATGGCCCGTCGGCTGGGTATGGCATGTCTTGAGGCACATACAGCGTGTAGTCTCGGAGCTTCGTTCGTCTTCTTCGGAGCCACCGGGTTCGTTGGCCGACGACTACCCCAGACCTACCTGAAGATTGAGACTGCCCCGTGATCACTGTCTGTGCTGACGATCAGTTCGACCCCGCGTGGTACCAGAGCGCCTATCCGGACGTCAGAGAACTTGGAATGGACCCCTGCGAGCACTACAGACAATTCGGCCAGCTCATGGGAAGGATGCCACTACCGTCTGATCGCCGACTGAAGAGAGTCGTGCTAGTAGTTCCCGACATCTCGACCATCGGGGGCATGTCTTCTAGAACTCGAAAGGTTCTCGCACACGGCCAAGGTAGGGAAATCGAGTATGTCGCGCTGACTGCGCGCGCCGTGAACGGGGGCTCGCTTCAGAACGAAGTAAGTTTCGCGGCCGACTCGGAAAATTTCGAGCGCACCATGGACACGTGGCTTACGAGCGACACCGCAATGGTTATTTCCAATAACTCTCTTCGAGCGTTCCCCCTGAAAATTCGGGAGCAAATACAGCAGTTTCCTGTCATATACGTGTGCGCTGGACAAATGGCTTTTATGCTGCAAGATTCTCTGGTGCTAAAAGATCGCAAATATGTCGAGGAATTCAAAGCGATGGCCATAATGTCATTTTCTGAAGGTGACATTAATTTTCAGAGACAATTAGGTATTCACGGTCAGGTTAAGGGTTTTGCCCCTGTTGAACAGCGAGCAGTAAATGAATTCAGTCCTGGAAAAAATACGCGTCTCGGGTATGTTGGAAGAATTGATTTTCACGCCAAAGATAGTGAAAAATTAATCGATATTGCGAGACAGTTGAAAGGCAGTCACTGGGGTGCAATTAAAGTTTTCACCACAGATGGCAAGAATTCTCCAGATTATACCGCTTTCCGATCGTTGGTCACCGCAGAGGGCCTGGACGATCAATTTGAGATAGTTCTGAACGAGAGAAGTCCTGATGTCATGTTCAGCGATCTTGCGGTACTGCTGGCTCCTTCTAAAAAGGAGTCCTTCGGCAATGCCGTGGCGGAAGCCTTGTCGTACGGTGTCCCAGTGATAGCGGCAAGTTACGCTCCTGGGCCTGCAGAAATCCTGGAAGATGGCATCTCGGGTTTCCTGCTAGACGAGTACACTGGGCCGAATGTCGCAAGCACGTTGGCGACGCTATCGCCAGAAGTGCTAGTACGTATATCCAACAAAGCGTTTGAGCGGCACAAGCGGTACACCGTCGAAGCTCACATAGAACAACTTGAGCGAATCGCCAGCGACGCAGTTGAACGATTCGCAGGCAGCAATGTATTGCGGGTGTTTCCCAAGCTGAGAATTCTCGAGGAATAAAATGATCCAAGAAATTACGAATCGCCTAAATGTTGCACCTGGACAAGAGATTCAGGATTACGTAACCTTAAATGGCACAGAAGTTCACTTTAAATTTATTCGTGCGCCCTTCGATTCCGCGCCGCTCGTGATCCGCTTTCATGGCGCAGTCAAACGTGATCTCCGACCCCTGCCAGCTTTTCAGGCAAATTTAAAGTCATTCAGTGATAATGCTCATCAGATCTCGATTTGTGATCCGACCATGATGTCACGAGACGGATTTTCCTGTAGCTGGTATGCGGGTCATGAGGGGCTAGACGTGCAGTCAGTCCTCCTCGAGTTCATTGCAGCTGTGAAGTCGAGCCTCTCGCCCTCACGGACTATTTACCTCGGCAGTTCGGGCGGTGGTTTCGCGGCTCTCTACTTCTCGTACCACGATCCCGAAAGTCTGGCGTTGGTGATGGTGCCGCAGACGAACTTGGAGAGACATTTTTCGCCGGGAGCCGTGGTGAACTACCTGCAGCAATGCTGGCCAGGAAGATCGCTAGAGCAAGCCTCTAAAGAGACGTGTCTTGATGTAACATCTCTTTACGCATCAGGTTTTAACAATAGCGTTGTCTATGTGCAGAGTCAGGGCGACTTTAAGCACAACGCGCTTCAGCTAACACCATTCTTGACAGCTTGTTACAAGACTGGTGAGCCGGAGGATGAGAAGGTCATCCTTTCCTCGGACTATTGGGGAAAGCCCGGTCATGGTGGTGCAGTTCCTGCGGAAGGCTACACAAGATGGTTGAGGACCGCGCTCACGTCACCAAGTCTCGGTGTCGAAGACCTCCTCGCCACATCTGCAATGCTGGCGTCCCAGTCTGTTTCGGGCTCGACGCGTCGTGAAGAGACTTCTACCCGGGTGACTTCCGAAAGTGATATAGGAATGGCGAAAGTCGTCAAGGCAGGGCTTCTCAAGCAGTCCTCGATTAGTTGAGAGATTTGGTGAATAAGAAGTGACTCATCCATATAAGGGACTTGACACCCCTGCGTTCTGGCGTGCCTCTGTAGGCAGTCGTCACTTCGCGGACCTGGAGCAGCTATGGGATCCCATACAGCTGGGTCTGGAAGACAAGATCGCGACCGCGGGCAGTTGCTTCGCACAGCACATTGGACGGAACTTGCAGCAACGTGGTGCGCGCTTCCTCGATGTGGAGCCGCCTGTGGTTTCCTTCCCGAGCAAGGACGAGGCCCGCCGCTGGGGGTTCGGTGTTTTTTCGGCCCGATACGGGAATATCTACACCTCACGCCAGCTCCGGCAGTTGTTTTTGGAGGCCCATGGTGAGAGGCAGCCTGAGGAGGTGGTATGGGAAAAGGACGGTCGGTTCTACGATGCGCTACGCCCATCCGTCGATCCAGTAGGTCAGGAGAGTCCAAGTGACGTGCTCGATTTGCGACAAGGTCACCTGGCGGCCGTGAGGCGCATGTTCCGCGACCTGGACCTCTTCGTATTCACGCTCGGACTTACCGAGGGTTGGGAGTCCACCTCGGATGGAACCATTTATCCTGTAGCGCCGGGGACCCTCGCGGGTGATTACGATAAACGTAAGTACCAATTCAGAAACCTGCGTTATAGCCAGGTCATGCAAGATATGCGCGAGTTTTGGAAATTGCTTAAGGAAGTTAATCCCAAAGCTAGAATGCTTCTCACGGTGTCGCCTGTTCCGCTTGCTGCCACGGCGAGCAAAAATCACGTACTAGTTGCTACTACTTATTCGAAGTCTGTGCTTAGAGCGGTCGCCGGTGATTTGGCGAGCGAGAACGAAGACATCTCCTACTTTCCGTCGTACGAGATCATTACTGCTCCGGCCTCCCGGGGAATGTTCTATGACCCGGATCTGCGCAACGTTAACCAGTTCGGCGTGGATGTTGTGATGGATCACTTCTTTTCTGGGCGACTTGGTGAAACGTTCGTTGCTCAGCAAGACGCTGCCGATGATGGGGAGCTAATATGTGACGAAGGAAGGCTGGACGTGAGTCAGCCGGTTTAGATGCTTAGGTGTCGAGTGTTCCATCAGTAAACTAACGCACGCACAGGCAGGAGTGGCCGAATCTTGGATTCTTCCAAAGATCTTTTGGACAGTTGCGCTCTGTCCGGGGCACCCGACGATTGCCATGCAGCCTTGCTGGACGAACGTGAGACCCGCTTTAGGGAGACACTGGCACTCACCCGCCTAATCGAGGGCGAACGAGCCGCCAATCGGCTTGAGCTGGATACGTGGCAACATAAGGCGAGGACTCGGTATCGGTGGTTGCGAGCGGCCGAAGAGCAGGCCGAGCAAGACGCGTCAACGATCGAACGCCAATCTGAAAAGATCACGAATCTCGAACTACGTGTTACAAAGCTCCTCGAGCAGCAACGTAAGGACCAGGGTCAGCTTCGTCGGATGAGGCAAACGTATTCGTGGCGCTTCACAAAGCCGTTGCGTCAGTTGCGTAAGCTGGCACGAAAGCTTCTTTCCCGTTAATGATATATCCATGTGAAACTGATACATCATTTACAGCTGGTGGTCAGTCCCCGTTGCTAGCGTCGGGGCGCGGAGCTAAGTGTATGGATGCCACGACCGCCGTGGGCGTAATGGGCAGAGCTTACTTGGCTCACAAGTGACAGCTTCCTCGGTGTCCATTTGTACCCTAGAGGGTACTTCGGGTTTCGAGTTGCCAACGGAAGAGTGCTCTTGGGTTTCGACCGGACCTCCGTGGAGTGGAACGTGGCGCCATGGTTGCTTGATGAATTCTGTCGCGGAATGGCTGGGACTTGTGTTGGATGACGCGTTGAGTAGCGTTCTTTGCTGACCTCGGATTCCGCTCAGGTTACATTTTTGGTGAGTTCCGGAGGGCGATCTGTCATTGGAGGTTTTTAGTGGGTTGGGAATATGACTTCGTGCGCGCGACAGTTGGGCTCCGGAGGGAAGGAGCGGAGGATGTGCCGGTGGAACAATTAGCAGACTGTGCAGTTGTAGTAGAAGGTACTGACGGCCAGGAGTATTACCTAAGTTCCCGATGCTCAAATGGCGTGCTCCGGTTCGACTTTCCGGAAGGGCAGCTTCCCATTCGAAGTTTCAAGTTGCTGCGATCTGCTGAGGGCACAGTTTTAGCCTCTCTAGATGAACTGTTCCACGCGACCGACAAAGAATTCGAGCAGTCTTTTAAGTCGAAAAGAAGCCGTCCGAATATTCCGCGCGTTGATTTTTTTGTCGGGAAACAAACTTTCGAATATTTTCGAGGAACGTCAGGATACCGCGTTTCTGCGGCAGTGGTGTGTGGCTACAAGGCTGTGGAATTAGGGGACCCACTATACTTGGATGAGGCTGAGCGGATGCTCCTCCGTGCACTCATTGTGCTGCCTTCTGGTGACCTCGAAAAGACGCCACGCAACAACCGGGAGCACCTGCAAGTCTCCGTCCTCACCACTCTTTGGCATGTGTATCTCGCTCGTGGTGACACGCTAGGGTTTATCAGAACAGTATCTTCTTTGCGGGACCTCCTTGCGCAGAAAAGTTTCCAGTCGTTCTTCATCCTGGCTTTTAATATGGGCAAGGGTCTGCGGGTTCTGACGCTCTTGTACAAGTTGGCGGGTTTGGAGGAAGAGGCGGCTGCGAATGCGAAGCTTGCCCGCCAGCTGTTCCAATTGAGCGCACAAGGTGCCACCGGGGTTTTTGCGCATTTTTCGGAGCTTGGCAGTTTCCATCGTGACGTGTTGGAGTCGATGCGCTTGGTTCGAGGTGGCGGGAAGGTTTCCGAGGCTCTAATCGACAAAACTCTTCGTGAATCGTTGCGTATTTCAGCTAACGAACACCCTGAGTCCTTCGTGATTCTGAAGCGCAACTTCTTGGAGGCTGCTGCCAGCATGAGTTCAGAGGCCCTGGATAATTGAGGTCAGCCGGTAGGATGCTCGTGTGACTAATTCGACCAGTTCTGCAATGCCGACGTTCCTCGACTGCACTTTTAGAGATGGTGGGTACTACAACTCTTGGGACTTCTCCCGAGAGCTCATCCTGGACTATCTGAACGCGCTGCCGGCGGCAGGTGTGGACGCGCTCGAGCTAGGCTTCCGCACGCTGAAGGACTCTGGGTACCAAGGTCCCTGTGCTTTCACCACCGATGACTTCCTTCGCAGCCTTCCGCTTCCCAGTTCAGTGATGATCGGAGTCATGGTCAACGGAGGCGAGCTGACCGGCAAGACCATGCCTCAGATCGACGCGCTTGAACGGCTGTTCCCCGTCACAGCGGAGGATTCACCCGTAGAGCTTGTCCGTGTTGCCTGCCATGTCCACGAGTTCGAAGCCGCCGTTCCCGCCACAGACTGGCTGAAAGAGCGCGGTTACAAGGTCGGCTTCAACCTCATGCAGGTCGCTGACCGCAGCGAAGAGGACATCAAGCGGCTCGCGCGCACCGCCGCTCAGTACCCGCTCGATGTCCTCTATTTTGCCGACAGCTTCGGCGGCATGTCCCCGGAGCAGACGGCCCAGATCATTCAGTGGATCCGAACTGAATGGTCCGGACCCATGGGCATTCACACCCACGACAACATGGGGCTGGCCCTCTCCAACTCGCTGCGCGCGATGGACGAGGGCGTCGAGTGGATCGATTCGACGGTCACCGGCATGGGCCGTGGGCCCGGCAATGCCCGCACCGAAGAGCTTGCCATTGAAATGGCCGCCCGGAGGGGCAAGAACCCGAACTTCGTGCCGCTGATGAACTTGCTTCGCGAGCACTTCAAGCCGATGCAGGCCCACTACGGATGGGGAACCAACCCGTTCTACTACCTGGCCGGCAAATACAGCATCCACCCGACCTACATCCAGTTCATGCTCAATGATGCGCGGTACGACGAGGAAGATGTGCTCTCCGTGATCGGGCACCTTCGCGTTGAAGGCGGCGCGAAGTTTGATGTCCAGACCATGGATGCAGCTCGGCAGTTCTATGGCGAGGACGCGAAGGGTAGCTGGAACCCCCAGAGCCTCTTCAAGGATCGCGACGTGCTGCTGCTCGGAACCGGCCCCGGCGTCGCTGACCACCAGCTCGCACTCGAGTCCTTCATCAAGGAGCACAAGCCGTTTGTCGTCGCGCTGAATACGCAGACCTCAGTCTCTTCCGAGCTCATCGATGTGCGGGTCGCTTCCCATCCCATCCGACTGCTGGCCGACGCCGAGGAGCATGTGCGTCTGCCTCAGCCGTTGATCGCGCCCTACTCGATGTTGCCGCAGGATGCGAAGGACGCGCTGGGGAACAAAGAAGTCTTGGACTTCGGGCTCCGCGTGCAGCCAGACACCTTCAGCTTCGGGGATACGCACTGCGTCGCGCCGACCTCGCTGGTGATGGCGTATGCCTTTGCTGTCATCGCCAGCGGCAAGGCAAAGAGTCTCCACCTCGCAGGATTCGACGGCTACCCCGGAGAAGATGCGCGTAATGAGGAGATGAACAGCGTGGTCCGCCGTTACACGGAGGAAGAGACTTCGGTGCAGCTGACCTCGATCACCCCTACCAAATACGATGTGGACGTCCAGAAGAGCGTCTACGGAATGATCCGATGAGCGAACGCGTCACCGCCTTCCTTCCGTGCCGGGCCGGCAGTCAGCGCGTCCCGCGCAAGAACATCAAGCCTTTCGCGGATGTTCAGCATGGACTGATCGAGATCAAGCTCAAGCAGCTCTTCTCTAGCGACCGTGTAGACGAAGTCGTCCTGTCCACCAACGATGAGGAAATCCTCACCTACGCACAGACCCTGGACAGCCCGAAGCTCCGAGTGCACCGGCGTGCCGAGGAGCTGTCCTCGAGCGCGACCAGCACCGACCAGCTGGTGGCCCACGCTCTGGAGCTGATCGGGGAGGGGCACATTCTGTGGACGCATGTCACCAGCCCGTTCATCACCGCTGCCCAGTACGACAAGATCATCGCTGCTTACCAGGAGCAGCTCGCCGCTGGCTATGACTCCTTGATGACGACCACCGAAATCCACGGTTTCCTCTGGCAGCGCGAACGTCCGATGAACTATGACCGGTCCGTGGAGAAATGGCCACGCACGCAGACGCTGGAACCTGTCCATGAGGTCAACAGTGGCGTGTTCCTCGCCCCGGCGCAGGTCTACCAGGAGCTCGATGACCGCATTGGCGAGCACCCGTACCTGTACTCCCTGGACAAGCTGGTCAGCCACGACATCGACTGGAACGCGGACTTCATCGTGGGGGAGACGCTCCTGCAGAAGGGCCTCGTGGAGCTGTGAGCTCACCGGTTGAGCTCTCGAAGTACCCGACGCTGGTCTTCGACTGTGACGGGGTGGTTCTCGACTCCAACAAGGTCAAGACCCAGGCCTTCTACCAGACCGCCCTGGCCTACGGTGAGGAAGCGGCGCAGCGGATGGTCGAATTCCACGTGGCCAATGGTGGGATCTCCCGCTACAAGAAGTTCGCGCTCTTCCTTGACGAAATGGTCGATGGTAGCCAAGGTCCGGGACTGGATTCTCTGCTGGAGACCTACGCTGGGCATGTTCGCACCGGTCTGATGGCATGCGAGATCGCCCCAGGCTTGGACGAGCTGCGCGAAGCCACCAAAGCGTCCCAGTGGCTGATCGTCTCTGGAGGAGACCAAGAAGAGATTCGCGAGATCTTCACGACTCGCGGCATCCACGAGCACTTCGATGGCGGCATCTTCGGCAGCCCGGACACGAAAGACGCCATCCTTGCCCGGGAACTGGAGCGAGAGAATATCTCCGGACCCGCGCTGTTCCTCGGCGACAGCACCTACGATTACAGGGCGTCCACTAAAGCTGGACTCGACTTCATCTTCATCTCCGGATGGACCGAAGTCCCCGGGTGGAAAGCGTGGTGCCAGCGGAACGACATCGCCAGCGTGGAGAGTCTGCAGACCCTCCTCTAGCGATCCGGCGAGTCTGGGTTTGATGGCATACTTGTCGCTGATCATGAACACTGAACCCGTCGTCGCCCCAGATCGGGGCGGCATCTCCGTCCCGGTAGTGCGCTTTGATTTCCCTGCAGAGCTGGTGTTCAGTGCCCAGCGGGGTGCGCTGCGCTACGCTGTCGCCCTTGACGACCGGGGCCGCCTGGACGCGTTGCTGCTGAACAAGGGCAGCCGCGCGCTCGTCGTCGTGTTTCACGGGGCCATGCTCAACGGACGTCATCACCTGCCCCGCTTCGAGTGGCTCCGCACGCTGGATGAACGCACTGAGTACTCCTGTCTGTTTTTGTCTGACCCCACACTCACGGTTGATTCCAAGCTGCTGCTCGCTTGGTATCTGGGGTGGGAGGGAGTGGAGCTTTATCCGTTGCTGGGGGAGGTCATCACTAAGGCGGCGGAGGCGGCCGGTGCCGACCAGATAGTCTTGGTCGGGTCTTCCGGAGGGGGTTTCGCCGCACTTCAAGTCGCCCCGCATCTTCCCGGAAGCCTGGCGATCTCCTTCAACGCTCAGACCGCGCTGAACAGGTATCACTGGAAGGCGCAGGCCAGCTACATTCGACGCATCATGCCTGCGCTCGAACAGCGAGACAGGTCTCGCCGAAAATGGCTGCTGGCGCTCGGCAGCCGCGTCTCCGCCATCACAACCTACTCAGAGCCGCGTCAGAACTACGCGCTGGTGGTGCAGAACGTCCGCGATGAACACCATTACGTGAAGCACTATCTGCCCTTCAGAGACTCCGTCCAGGGTGGCCCCAACGCGGAACGGGTCCGCTTCGAAGAGTACTCCGCGGCACCCTTTCACGAGCCCCCGGGCCGCGCCCGATTCGTGGACACGATTGACCGCGGTGTCACTATGCTCGAGGACTGGACCGCGTAGAGTGCTGCGGGACGAAACGCAGCTGGAGGGGCAGCAGAGGAGAGGGCGCATTTTGGACAGCACTGAGGACCTCTGGCGCGCCGGCATGATCCAGGGCTACATCTCCCGAGGAGCAGGGCGCATCGCTGAACTTGAGAGCACCGCCCTGCGTGGCGCCTCCGTCCACATGCGCGAGATCCTTGCCTCCGGCGCCTCCCACGGGACCATGGGATACGCAGAAACCGTGGGGAAGGTCCTTGAGGGCTCCGTCTCCAGCTACTCGCTGAGCGTGGATTGGCTCGCCCGGCTCGCAGGTGTCTGCGCCCTGCAGAACACCGAGCCCACCGATACCGAGTTTGCCACGGCCGCGCTGCAGCTGATCAACCACCGGCCCAGGGACTGGCCGACCAACAGGCGGCAGCTGCTCAAGCTTGAGGCCGAGCTGCTCTTCGAACAGGAGCGCTTCGCTGACCTGGAGCAGCTCTTTGCCGAGCACCCCGAGGTGCGCTCCTTCCACTTCGACTACCTGGTCACCGATTCCCGCAGCCCGTTCATCCGAGGCGGCGACGGGCTTTCAGTCCAGCGGTGGCAGGAACGGTTCAACCGGCAGTTCGACGACTATGACCTGGCTCCGGTCACGCTGCGCCCGGGAGACGGCATCCCGTTCAACCTGCTCACCTCCACACCAGACCCCGACGCACCGCGCGTGGGGGAGGGGCCCGCCGATCCGCTGGTCACCGTGATCATGACGGCGTTCCAGCCGCAGCGAGAGGACGTGCTCCAGTCAGCGCGCTCCATCCTGGAGCAGACCTGGCAGAACCTGGAGCTGCTCATCCTCGACGACGCCTCTCCGGCGGACTATGCGCCCATTCTCGATGAGCTCGAGGCCCTGGACCAGCGGGTCCGCGTCATCAGGCTCGCCACCAACGGCGGCACCTATGCCGCCCGCAACGTCGGAATCGCTCAGGCGCGAGGGGAGTACATCACCGGCCAGGACGCCGACGACTGGTCCCACCCCCAGCGGATCGAGAAACAGGTCAGCGACCTCCTGCGACACCCGGACCAGCCGGGCAACCAGGTCTACACGGTGAACATGACCGAGGATCTGGTGCGCATCCGCCGCGGCTACCTGCCCTATATCCCCAGCGCCCCCACCCTCATGGCGCCCACCCAGCTCCTCCGCGAACTCGGCGGCTATCTGCCCGCCCGCAAGGCAGCGGATAACGAGCTGCGGAACAGACTGGCCGCCTACGTCCGCAAACCCGTCGGGCTGATCAAAGAGCCGCTGATCTTTATGCGGATCCTCCCCGACTCACTCTCCCGCGCGGACTTCCGCCCCGGCTGGCAGCACCCTGCCCGGCGGGCGTTCTGGAGCGCTTATAAGACCTGGCACACCCGGGCCACACCGGAGCAACTGCGGCTCAGCACCGGAGAGGACGCTCCAGTCCACGTCCCGGCACGGTTCACCCAGCCTCCGCCACCTGGCCCCCGGTTGGACGTGGTGATCGCCGCCGACTGGTGCGAATACGGCCCCGAACAGATCAGCGCCCTCGAGGAGATCCACCATCTGCTGCAGGCCGGTCAGCGCGTCGGCGTGCTGCACCTGGACAACGCGCTGCACCTGGCCCGCTACGCCCGGACACACTGCGCCCCGATCGAGAAGCTCATCTCCACCGGTCAGGTCCAGCTGGTCCTTGCCGACGAAGACTTCCACGCGGTGGGGCTGCTGCTGGTGCGCAATCCCGAGCTCCTCCAATTCATGCCCGCCGGGTCCACGGCGTTCACCCCTGAGCAGGTGGTGGTGGCCGCAGAGGCGCCGCCCCGCGACGCCGAATCCAAGGTCAAGTACCTGCCGGAGGAGTGCGCCCGGCATGCAGAGGCTTATTTCGGACGCCGCGCCCAGTGGGTGCCGAGCACCGCGCGTGTCCGAACGGCCCTGAACAAGCTGCTGCCGGCCGAGGACATCAGCGCATTCAGCTACACCAGTCCCTTCGCTCCCGGCGCCGCGAGGAGGCGCCGCAGCCTCTCCTCCCGGCGCCCCGTGATCGGCCGCTGGGCCGGAGTCACCCGCGAAGACTGGCCCGCTCACGCCTCCGAGACGCTCGCACGCTGGCCTGCCGAGGAGAACACCGATGTCCGCCTCTATGGGGACCCTGCAGCCGCCCAGCGCGCTCTGAACGTCCGTCATCTGCCCGCCAATTGGGTGGCCTTCGAACCTGGAGAGGCATCCCGGGCAGGGTTCTACCGCGCCGTGGACTTCTTCGTGCACTACGCGCAGACTCCGCCCGATCACCCGGAGCGGGCCGTCTTGGAGGCGATGGCCAGTGGCGCCGTCGCGGTCCTCCCTCCGGCCTTCGAGCCGGTCTACGGACGCGCCGCACTCTATGCCCAGGCGGAGGACGTTCAGCCGCTGATTCGTCGCTACAGCGCCGACGAGCAGCTGTTTGCCGAACAGGCCGCACGCGGACTGGCCCTCGCCCGGAGGCACGAGTGGACCGCCTATGCAGACTTCATCGGCCAGCTGGCCGAGCAGACCATGACCACACCGGATCGGGAGACACTGGCCCTATGACTCGAGGACTCTCCAAAGAACAGCTCGGGCTGATCGCGCTCTACGGGGTCTCACTGGTGGTCACCCTGATCGCGGTGCTGATGCAGCTTTGGGTCTTCGCCGCCGTCGCCGGGATCGTTAGCTTCGGTCTGTTCTCGGCGCTGGTGATTCTGACCCTGGCGGCCATGACCCACACCTCTTCTGGGATTCGCGGGAGGCTCACCGACTTGGAGGCGAGCGTCAGGCCCGCGCGCACCACGGCGATGTTCCGGCGCATCGACGAGCGCACCATCCAGATCAACCGCACCCTCGACGCCACCGAAGCCCGACTGCGCACCAGCGAGGCACGCACGCTCGCCGGATTCGAAGACCACCGTCAGTACGTTGAAGACGAGATCGCCCGGCTGCGGGCAGAGTCAGCCGGCGAGGAGAGCGCTCAGCGGTAAGGCGCCCTGGCGCGACGGAGGCCGGCGGCACTCGGTTCGCTGGCTAGCGGGTCACCCGGGTTCTGCCGGTGCGGGTGGCCAGGAGCACGCCGAGGATGACCACGAGTGCCCCGATGATTTTTGCTGCAGTCAGCTCCGCGCCCAGCCACAGGACGGCTCCTGCCATAGTGGCCACCGGCAGAAAGTTCAGAAAGACAGATGCTCTGCCGGCGCCCAGACGTTGTACCGCGCGGTTGTAGAACAGCAGCGCCACCACGCTCGGGAAGACCCCCAGGTAGAGCAGTCCCGGCAGGTGCTCGGTCAACGTGAGCGTGGGAACACCGAGTATCATCCACTCGACTGCGACCAGTGGCGCCAGAATGACGGCCCCCAGCCCGGTCATGACGAGGACGACGCTGAAGCTGGGGAACAGGTGCAGGTACCGCGTCACCGCGATGGAGTACACCGCCCAGGAGATGATCGCCCCGATCATGATGCCGTCTCCCACGTTCCAGGAGAGTTCGCCGAGGCGCAGGAGCTGGCCATCGGTGATGACCCAGAGCGCGCCCAAGAGGGACAGCGCGACTCCCCACCACTGGACCGAGCGCAGTCTCTCCCGGAGCAGCAGCGCACTCAGCGCCAGAGTCAGCGCAGGAATCAGAGACTCCAGGACTGAGACGTTCGTGGAGGAGGTGAACCGCAGAGCCCCGTAGATGAACGTGTTGAAGAAGGCGACACCCGTGAGCGTCAGCAGCAGCAGGGGTTTCCACTGTTCACGGAACACTTCCCGTGCCCTCCAGGCGGCCTTGCCCGCTAGCGGTGCGAGGCAGAGAAAGGCGATGACCAGGCGGCAGAACGCGATGGTCAGTGGCGGAAGGCTGTTCAGCGATTCACCGACCAGGATGTTCCCCGCATAGAAGATCACGACCATGATCATCATCAGGTAGGGGAGCATGAGAGGGGTTCCTGGTTGCAGACTCAGGGCAAGCCGTCAGGCCGATCCGCGGACATCAGCTCGGACCTGTTCGGCAGCGGCGGTGAGCTTCGCGCCGTCTCCCGGGTCATCCTGTGAGGTCTGCTGCAGTGCCGTGAGCATGGTCTGGGCGCCCTCGGCGAGTCGGGAGCGCTGCGTCTGGGCGCCATAGAGCTCGGCCATGTTGCGGGCCTGCTGAGCCAGTTCCACAATGGCGGCGTCGTCGTTCTTGCGCAGCACCAGCATGGGCAGGTGCAGCTTCAGCAGTCGGTTCCAATAGTCGGCGCGCATCGTGCCAGCCCGGGTGCTGGTCCGGCCGCCCTGGCCGCGGCCGAGGGCCAGAATGCCGAAGCAGTCGTGGAGAAACTGGAGCTGCTTCTTCGCGGAGATCTCCGCGCGCGAGACGTTCACCCGTGCCGTGGCTGAGGCACTGGCAGTCCCAGACGCCGTCTCAGTTCCAGTCGCTGTCTCAGTTTCTGTCTCGGGAGCGTCCATGGTGAGGAAATAGCAGTCCACGTCCTCGACCATGGCGACGCGCTCGGCGTGCAGGAACGCGCTGATCATGAAGGGATGATCACTGGCGTAGATGAGCGACTCGTTGAACCGGTAGTCCAGGCTGCGAATGAACGCGGTGCGGAACAGCTTCTGCACATGCAGGCTGTTGAGCCAGCCGGAGTGGTAGTCCTTGCTCGAGGACGTCCCGCGAGGCTCCAGGACATTGGGCGCTGAGCGGTTCACCCCGACGTAGCGGCCGATTACGATGTCCGCCCGTTTCTTCGTCGCCGCCTGGGTCATCGTCTGCAGCGCCTCGGGGCCCAGATAGTCATCAGCGTCGACGAAGAACACAAACTGGCCGGTGGCCTCGTCCATGATGATGTTCCGGCCCTTGGACGGGCTGCCCGAGGCACCGTGCCGGTGAACGGTGAATGCTGCCCAGGGGCCGCTGTTTTCATGGCTGCGGGCGAGTGACACGGTCTTGTCCGTGGAGCCATCGTCCACGACGAGCACTTCGATGTGCTCGGCCCCCAGGGTCTGCGCCGCGATGCTCTCTAGGCAACGTGAGATCTTCTCCGCGTCGTTGTAGCTGGTGATCCCGACGGTGATCAGCGGCCCGTCGGCGTTGCGGGTGTACCGGGCCGGGGAGGGGCGAGGGCGCGGACGAAACACGTCGAGGACTCTCCTTTGACCTTGCCACAGCAGCCTTCTCACCTCTTGATCGAGTCCCATCCTGTAGTGGTCGTATGCCCCTCTGCGATTTCGTGCCAGCAGTCGAAGTGCTGCGCGAGGCGGGTGATGTCCATGAACATTGCTTGTTGAGCCTTCCATCGGAGGGCTCGTTCCAATGACAGTATCGTCACAGGGGCGCCAGATCTGACTCCGGAAATGATGGCACAGTTTAGAAACTCAGGTGTGCAAAGTACTGGACCCTTTTTCTCGGAGCGAGAGCCTCTGTGGATTCAGGACTCCCAGGTGGGATGAACTTGCCACGCGTCTGCCGGTGCGGAGCGGAGCGGTATCGACGCGGGAAGCGGCCGAGCTGCTTGTAAAGCGCCAAGACCCGCTTCTGGTGGCCAAGGCCGGGAAGTCCGCAGCCGGCGCGAAGTGGGCAAAACACTGTCAAGCTGTCGCTATAGGGGGCTAGCCGGTTCCCTCGCCGCTCTCACGATCCCCTTGTCCAGGCTGAGGCAGTCGTCTGAGAGTAGTGCTTCACGAGTGCTCTAAAACTCTTAGTATTTGAAATTGCTACTTCTTTAGTAGCTATTATCCAATCGATCTAGCGAATATCCTTCAGTTTGCGTTTTGCCTGTGATTTCGTTGTGTTGAGCAACCGTCCAGAAGGGGCGAAGGCTCGGACGTCGAAGAGGTCGGCGACCGTATCGGGAACGGAGAGTTATGAAGACGCTGTCTCGAGGAATTCCAGCACTCCTTGTTACGGGATCACTGATGGCGACCGGGGTCGCTGGTGCTGCCGCAAGTGTTCCATCCGTCGCGGAACAGGCTGCGGCTGATTTGGAGAACAGTCAGGTCCTGGACGCAACCTCACGCGAAGCTATCAATGAGGATCTCGCTGCCATGGGCCAAGAGGAGATCACTACGGATGCGCATGCTCTCGGCTTCAACGCTGCAGGCGATGCCGTTGTCGTCTTGGATGACGGCTCCGAAGTGGAGTTGGCCAGTGCCGAGTCCATGGAAGAAGAAGTGGCAGCGGCCTCCGCAGGGGAGGTCAGCGTCGGCTCCAGCGTTCAGGCCCAATCCAGCAGCAAGGGCGCATTGGGTGGTATCGCCTCGACCATCGCAGGATGCACAGGCGGCGTCATCGGTTTTGACGCCATCCTTTCCATCTTGGAAAAGCGAGTCTCGTACTGGGCTCTCGTGAAGTTCATCGGCGGTAAAATCGGGCCAGGCCTCGCTGTCAGCTGCATCGCAGGAGCTGGCGGTGCCCTGGCCGTTTACATGGGCTGGTAATAGGAGGTATCGATATGCGAGGCGGACTATTCGTACTGCTCTTCGCAGTTTTAGTGATCGCTGGGATGCTCACTGGCTCGGAGAACCTGGCCTTCGTGTTGTACATCAGCGCCGCTCTAGCTGCCATCGGTGCCACGGTGATGACCGCGAGTGGCCGCGAGGCACTGCGCCGGATTCGCCGCAATTTCACGCAGGGATGGTCTCTGCGCAGTTCTGAATAACGCTAGATTCGATCAGTCCAACGATGGTGGTCGTTCGCTTGGCAGGGTGAGCGACCACCATCGTTTTTCGATTTATTGAGTCTCGTTGGGCTTCTGGGAGAAGCCCAATAAAGAAGGCACGATCCTTGGCCCGAACAGCGAGGACTTTTATTCGTTCCAGATCGCCGGAGCGAGTGACGTACTCCTGAGCGTCGCTGGGTAGACTCGACGGCTGTGAGCATCTCAGAAAAGACCTCAGCAGACGCCGTCGGCCCGATCACCGTGGTCATCCCCGCCCGCGCTGGCAGCGAGCGGGTGCCGCAAAAGAACACCAAGCCCTTCGCAGAGATCCCCGGCGGGCTCCTGGAGCTGAAGCTGCAGCAGCTGGCCGTGGTGGAAGAGATCGACAAGATCATCGTCTCCTCCAACGATCCGCTGGTACTCAGCGTGACCGAGGAGTTCGCCAAGACTGCCGGCGGCAGCAGGTTCGTCCCGCTGGAGCGCCCGGACGAGCTCGGCCGGTCCTCCACCCCGATGAGTCAGTTCATTGACTACGTGGCCACCCTGGAATCCAGCGGCACCATGTGCATGACCCATGTGACCCACCCGTTCCTGCAGGCCGAGTACTTCCGGGAGCTCATCCGCGCCTGGCGCGAGGCGGCCGACGCCGGGCACGACAGCCTGCTCACCGTCACTAAATTGCAGACCTTCCTCTGGGATGAGAACGGGCCGTTCAACTACGACCCGACCACAGAGAAGTGGCCCCGCAGCCAGGACATCAAGCCGCTCTACGAGATCAACCACGGCGCCTACTTCATCCCGTTCGCACGTATGCGGGAGGTCGGTGACCGGGTCGGCACCAACCCGAAGATGTATGAGCTCCCGGAGAACGCCGTGCTGGACATCGACTGGCCCGAGCAGTTCCAGCTGCTCGAGGACATGGCGCTCGCCCGGACCCACCGCGGAGTGAGCCTGCTCTGAGGCTCTAGACCTCGAGGCCTCTATACGTCTGAGCCTCTAGGTCCCGCTGGCATCCGTGGACTTCTGGGCCCGGACCTGCCGGAGCTTCCGGTAGACCTTGCGGCCGACTCTCAGCAGTGCTGGCACCAGGGGAGCGGTCTTCACTCTCGCGCGGCGTCCTGCTGCCATGTGTGCTTCACACAGGTAGGTGTTGATGGCGCTGGCCTCACCGCTCTCCAGCAACGCGCTCTGCGCCTCGGCCAGTCGGAAGCCTCCGAGGCTGCCCCGGTTGTAGAGGAAGTGGGCGAAGCGCTGATAGGCCGTCAGACCGATCAGCGGGTAGGACGCGAGCACCTCATCCTCGGTGTCCTGCAGAGCCTTGCTCCAGCCCGTGAGCGGCTCCGCCTCCTCGCCGTTGAGCCGCTTCCGCGCCTCGAGGAACAGGTGATCGAACCGGGCAAGCATGTCGTCGCTGTACGTCACCGTTCCCCGAACCTCGGCCCCGGAGGAGAAGGTGAACTCACCGAAGTAGGGCCCGTCCACGGTGTCATAGAGGTCCACGCGGACAAACGGCGCGTCGGTCATCTTTGAGAGTTCAATGGCCCAGCGGGAAAGCATCACCGCGGAGCGCGGCACCACGGGCGCCCCCGGCTGGATGTCCTTGAGCCGGAGGAAGTAGTCGCGTCCCACCGAGAAGGGCTTCAAATCGCCGTCGAGCTTGACCATCCGGGGCGGCGAGGTGTTTCTGTCGATCTGGGCGACCATCGCAATTTGGCCCTGGAACACGTAGAACTTGTAATCGAAGGGCACCGTCCCCGGCTGTGCCCCATGGAGGAACTCCTCGACGATCCAGGCCGGGTCCTTCCGTGTGAACTTCGCGGCCACCGCCTGCTGCTTCTCCCGGATCTCTTCGAGAGTCCATTCACGCAGGGCCATATTGTCGAAATAGCGGTCCTCGCCGACCCGCTCGAGCAGCATGACTCCCTTGGCGGACCAGCCGTGCGCGAACTTCAGCGCCACCCGGTCCCCGAGCACCTCAGCGGTGATCTCCTCGGTGGAATGCAGGACGGCGTGCTGCGTGGGCAGACCGAGCCGGGCGCCGCCCAGGGTCTTGTGCTCCAGCAGGCTGTGCACATAGGTCTTATTGGACAGGTCCCGGCGGAGCTGGGTGCCACGCCGGCGGTACTCGGCGTTGGCGAACCTCAGAAAGGGCGACTCACGTGCGGATTTCTCGAGTGTCATAGGCGTCTTCCGGTTCTTTCCACATCGTCAAGAGTCAGCTCGACGAGCTGGCGGGCGGGGATCGGGAGCTGGCACCGGCGCTGGTGAGGACTCACCCCAGGTTACAGGGCTGACCCTTCGTGTCGCCTCGCATGTGGGCCTGTGCTGAGTAGACTCGCCTGCGATGCTGAAACCACTAGTCCTCGCCGCTGAATTCGGTCGACGTACCGTCGGCGCTGCCACCGCTGTCCCCGGCGTCGACCGCGCCTTGGCCCGGGCGGTCCTCGCGACCTCACGCGTCGCGCCCTCACAGCTGGAGACGGCCATGACGGGGGAGCGCTCCTCCCTCGGGGGCTTCCAGGACAAGGCCGCCACGGTGCTGTTGGAGGCCAACCCGCGCGGAGCCTCGGCGGTGTTGGATCGGCTGGACATCGCGACGGTGCAGGACGCGGACAAGCTGGAGCGCCTGGCCTTCCAGTACTTCAAGCTCAAGAAGTACGGCGCCGCGCTCGCCATGCGCCAGCGGGCCGTGCAGCTGGAGCCCGAGGTCGCGCTGCGCTGGGTCGCGCTGGCCCGGTCCCTGCTGCGCGCCACCGGCGGACACATCGTCCATGACCCGGTGGCCGGGCTGGTCGAGGGCCCCTTGCCGCGGACCGAGGAAGCCCGGGAGGCACTCGCGCGCGCCGAGCAGCTCGACCCGGAGAACCCCTTCGTCCTGCATGAACGCGGCGAGCTGGAATTCGAACACGGCGACGCCGCCGTCGGCCTGGATCTGATGGAGCGCGCCCTGCAGCGGCAGAACCGCGCCACCTGGTGGACGGACCTGGGAGCGGCCTACCGCAAGCCGCACATCGCCGACTACGACCGCTCGCTGGACGCCTATGAGAAGGCGCTGCAGCTCAAGCCCACCAGCCCCACCGCCTTCCGCGGCGTGATCATCATGGGCTGCCGTGCCGACCAGGACTGGCCGCGGCTCTGGCGCAGCGCGGAACTCTTCGAAGCGTCCCGGGGCCGCAACACCGCCGCGAAGCTGGACCTGGCGCGCACCCTGCGCGAGCTCTTCACCGCCGCTCCATCCGAGGCTGAGGTGGATGAGGCGCTTGCGGCCCTGGACGCCGCCCATGCCGTCGGCCTGCGGCTGTCGTGGCCGACCACCTCGCTGATCGTCTACCGGCTCCAGTTCCTGCAGCGGATGCGCAGCTCCTTCGCGCTGCGCCGCGACCTGGCCCAGCGGTCGGTGACCTGGCTGGGCACCAACTCTGCCGGGCACACGCGGCACCGGCAGAAGCTGCTCTCCGCGCTGATCTACCTCGGCCGTGAGGACGAGGCGCTCAAGCGCATCGAACCCATGCCCTGGACCCCGCACCAGGAGGTGGACCGCCAGCGGCTGCGCAAGATGGCCGCGGACACCCACCTGATCCGCGGCAACCTCACGCCCTACCAGGAGTACTCCGCGCAGCGCCGCGCCGAGCTGCCCCTGCCGGGAGAGACCCAGATGGAGACGCTCATCCGGGGCAAGCGAATCGCCGTCGTCGGCCCGGCCGATACCGGGGACCGGCTCGGGGAGCTGATCGACAGCTATGACGTCATCATCCGACCCCGGCTGATGACGGAGTTCGACGAGGAGCAGCGCGCCCGGCTGGGCAGTCGCACCGACATTGCCTACTTCTCCGGCCGCGACATCGACGACTTTCGCGAGGAGGCCTCAGCTGCGGTGGAGGCCGGCCGGCTGCAGATGGTGATCGGGCGTGGACTGAGCCGGGCCTCCGCCGGGGAGGATCTCCCGGACTGGCTGCGCTTCTACAGCCACGACTACTCGTTGGGCTTCCACGGCCCGCCCATGGGGATCGGGCGGATTCTCTACGACGTGCTGCAGTTCGATCCGGCGCAGGTCAGCCTCTTCAACATCGACTTCTTCAGCGGGCAGAAGGCCTTCGGCAAGGGCTACCGTCCGGCCAAGGATCAGCAGATGGGGCCGTACTCGATCGTCAACGAGGTGGTCCTCGCCCATGACCTCGCCTTCGAACACCGGCTCACCAAGGCCATGGCGGCCAGCGGGATCCTGGACGCCCACGGCGTGGCCGCCGAGGTGCTCGCCCTGACCGAGGAGCAGTACATCGCGCGCCTGGAGACCTCCTCGGCGCTGACCACCCGGACTGCCTGAGCCATGGCGCTGAGTCTGCATGGACTGCGGGTGAAGATCGCCGCAGCCGCGGTGATCAAATACGGCGCCCGCCGGGTGTCGGAGCTTCCCGGAGGTCAGCGTGCGGTGCACGGCGCCGCGGCCAGGATCCGGCCAGGGACGCAGGACGAGGAGTCCGGTTCCTACCGCGGTCTGCTGGCCCAGATGCTCAGTGATGCCGTCCACACCGACGACCACGGCGAGCACGGGCTGGTCTATGACCCGATCGCGGGACTGATCTCCGGCCGGGTCCGCTCGGCGGAGGAGCTGGCATTCGCGAAACGCCGCCACGCCGCAGACCCCTCCGACCCCACGATGCAATGGAGGCTGGGCCGCGCGCTTTTCGCCGCAGGGGAGACCACGCGCGGACTGGAGTTCATGGGCGCTGCCGTGACCGCGGACCCGACGCCTGCCAAGATGGTCGCCCTGGCGGCCGCCTATCGGAAGCCCTATATCGCCCGGTTCGAGGACGCACTTGAGCTCTACCAGCGGGCACTGGAGCTGAACCCGAATGATCTGCGCGCCGTGGAGGGCATCATCAACGCCGGCGCGCGCTCCACCTTCGACTGGCCGCTGATCTGGGCCGGCGCCGCGCAGCTGAAGCCCGGCCGGGGTCCGCTGGCCGAGGCGTCCTTCTGGGCCCAGGTGGAGCCGCTCTTCACCCAGGAGCCGACTCAGGAGTGCATCGCGGAGGCCGAGGCAGCGCTGGAGGCGGTGGCCGGCTCGGCACACCGGCTGCATCAGCTGCTGCTCGAAGTGTTGATCGTCCGGCTGCAGTTCCTGCGGCGTTTCCGCGTGGCGGCAGCTCTGCGGGACGCCATGGCGAGGAACCGGATCAAGGAGCTCGGCGGGATCCCGCTGGAGTCCCCGCTCTGGTTCAAGCACCTGTTGGGCGGCTACGCGCAGCTGGGGGAGCTGGCGAAGGCGACACGCGCCGCAGCCCGGCCGCCGGTGGACGCGGCGACTGACCTGAGCCGGCTCCAGCTCGCGAAGCTGCGCGCCGACGTCGCGCTGTTCTCCGGCGACGCGGGCCCGCTCCAGGCCCACGCCGCCGCGCGCCGGGCCGAGTTCCCGCTGCCCGGGGATGACGCCATGCTGGGCCTGGTGCAGGGGAAGCGCGTTGCCGTGGTCGGGCCCGCCGCCACCGAGGAGCATTGCGGCGAGCTCATCGACTCCTATGACGTGGTGGTGCGCACCCGAGCGCGTGGATCTGTCTCTGCGGAGGAGGCCCGGCGCAGCGGCACCCGCACCGATATTGCTTACTACAACGGCCGGGACCTCGGATCCATGTGGAGAGATGCAGCAGAGTCGGTGGCCGCAGGGTCCCTGAGGCTCGCGGTGGCGCGACCCTTCTACGCGACGCTCGTGGAGGAGCAGCCCGAGTGGCTGCGCTTCACCCGCAGCGAGTTCGGCCTCTACTTCCGTGGGACCTCGCTGGGGCTCCAGCGGATGGTCTATGACCTGCTCCAGTTCGCTCCGGCGGAGATCGCGCTGTTCGGCGCGGACTTCTACGCCGGGGAACGCAGCTACCCAGCCGGGTACCGCACGCACAGCGGCTTCGGCCCACATTCCCCGCTGAACGACATCGTGATGGTCCATGACCTGGTGTTCGAGCGACGGCTGATGCAGGCATTCTGCGCCACGGGCGTTCTGAACCCGCAGGGGGTCGCCGCGGAGGTGCTGGATCTGCCAGAGGCTGAGTACCTGGACCGACTCGAACGCAGCTCCGGGCTGCACTGACGAGCTCTGACTGAAAGTGACATGACACCGTGATTCGAATCCTGCTGGTCCGCCATGGCGAGACCGAGTGGAACAAGACCCACCGGCTCCAGGGACAATCCTCGATTGACCTCGCCGAATCCGGGCGGGCCCAGGCTCGCGCGGCAGGGCGCTACGTGCGCTCGCAGAACCCCGCCCGAGGGTACGTCTCCACGCTGGAGCGCACCGCGCAGACCTTCGCTGAGTTCGGCCTGGACTATGCCCCCGAGGTGATCGCGGAATTCGCGGAGCAGCACTTGGGGGAGTGGGAAGGCATGAAAACCGCCCAGGCGAAGGAGCAGTACCCGGAGCTGTACAAGGCGTGGAAATCCGGGGAAGGGACACCGCCCGGCGGGGAAGCCCCTGAGGCGCTGGTGGAGCGGATGAGCTCTGCCTTCTTCCACGTGGTGCGAGCCGCCGCAGACGCCCCGGCCACGCACTCAGCGGATGAGAAGTACCCGCTGCGCACCGCCGTCGTCGTCTCGCATGGGACCTCGATCAAGGCATTGCTGGAAGCGCTGGGATTGATCGACCGGACCCGGGTGATCTCGGTGACCGCCGGGGCCATCAGTGTGATCGATGTGCCGCTGCATGGCGGGCCGCTGAGCAGCTCGCTGCCCAAGGGTGGCCTGGATGAATCGCTGAGCTCGGAGCAGGAGGCTGAGGCGATCCGCGCGCTCACCGATGAACAGATCCGGGCCCATGCGAAGCTGCGGATGTTCAACCTCTCGCCCGAGGTGCTCGGCAGCCTGGCCTGACTCACTCGGACTTCTTTCCAGCCGGGTTTTCCCTGAGGGGTCCTCTCGGCGGCGCCGATCTAGTGCCGCCGATCTAGTGGCGGCGTGGAGGTGGGGGGAACCGGGTCTCGTCGTCGCGGATGGGGGCGAACCGAGCCGTCTCCTGACGCTGGTGCCCCTGTTCCTCCGCTTCGGCTTCGGCCTTGTATTGGATGGCTTCGAAGAGCAGATCCCGACGGATCTGACTGGTGGAGGTTCCCTCGGTGCGGGGCAGGTAGATCAGTTCGCAGTGATCACGCAGGTGTTCGAACCGTGGGGACCCTTCCCAGTCGCTGCCCATCACGACCACGTCGACGTCGAGGTCCTGGACGTCGTTGACCTTCTGCGACCAGCTGGTCTCCGGGACGACCATGTCCACGAACCGGATGGACTCCAGCATCATCTTGCGCACTTCATAGGAGTGATAGCTGGGCTTCTTGCCAGGCTTGAGCTCATTGAACTCATCGGTGCTCAGCGCCACTATCAGGTAGTCCCCGAGGTCCTTGGCGCGTTGGAGGAGGCGGATATGGCCCCAGTGCAGCAGGTCATAGGTGCCATAGGTCAGGACGCGGCGCATCGCTCAGCAGTCCTTCGCGGCGGGTAGGTCCACGATCAGAGCGAGACCATGCGGGAATCGTCCACGACGGTGACCTCAGCGGGGCGGCCCACGGCGTCGACCAGGAGGTCGCGGCGGATCTGCGAGGTGGAGAACCCTGGAGTCCGCGGCAGGAACACGACGTCGCAGAAGCGGCGCAGGTGCTCAAAGTGCTCGGAGCCCTTCCAGTTGTCACCCATCACCACGGTGTCGATGTGGAAGCGGCGGATGTCCTCGACCTTCTGTTCCCAGTTCTCCTCGGGGATGACCAGATCCACATAGCGGACGGCCTCGAGCATCGTCTTGCGGACTTCGAACTGGTGATAGCTGGGCCGGCGGGCACCCTTGGCGGTGTTGAACTCGTCGGTGCTGGCGCCGACGATCAGGTAGTCACCCTGCGCTCGTGCGCGCCGAAGCAGGTTGATATGACCCCAATGGAGGAGGTCAAAGGTGCCGTACGTGAGAATGCGCTTCATGATCGCGTCATTTCTCCTAACCTGTCAGCGCGCCGCCGAACGAATGTGGCCCGGGGCTGTTATACCCATCCTGCGCATAGTAACAAGCTCAGCGAAACACCAGGTTTCAAGAAGCACTTGAGGATCTTCGCGTGCAGGCCCGTGCGCTGAGCTGGTCCTCCGCCTTGGCTTGCGGGCCGAACCTCGACGTATGCTGGGGACGGTGAGCACCAACACCCCTGACCCAGATGATCTCGCAGCACTCGCCTCAGACCCCCGCACCGACTGGGAGATGCTGCACTGGATCGCCGAACACCATGCCCAGCTTCGCCCCGCCGTCGCGGCGAACCCGGGTGCCTACGCCGAGCTCGTTGAGGCCCTCGGTCAGCTCGGAGATCCCGCGATCGACGCCGCGATCGCGCAGCGTCCCGACGTCGCCTCGGGCCCCTTTGTTGCTTCCCCCGCAGAGACCGATCCGCTGCACCAGATGTGGGATCCCCGCACCGATGACATCCCGGTGCATCAGGAAGAGACCGCGAACCTCCCGGCACAGCCGGTGGCGGAACCGGTGGAGGAGCCGCTGGCTGAGCCGCATGAGCCAGAGATCCTCGGGGTGCCTGCTGCGGCCGCGAGCCCATCTGCTGCCTCAGCCTCTGCGCCCACACCTGAGCCGGCGTCTGAGCCGGAACCGGACTCCTATAACTACTCGGTGAACCCTGCGCCTGCCGATCACCCCACCCCGCCTCCGCTGGGGGAGTCTGCCGAGGCGCAGAGCTTCGAACCGCTGGGCAGCCGTCCCGCGCCAGCACCCGCTCCCCGTTATTCCGCGGCGCCAGCGGCCGCGGCTCCCGTGGCGTATCCCGCTGCGCAGTCGGCTGGGGCGGAGACCGGGGCTTACCCCGCTGCGCGGTATGAGGCTGCGCCTGAGCAGCAGTCACGGCCCAAGCGCAAGGGCTCCGGAGCCAAGATCCTCGCCGGGGTAGCGCTGGCACTGGTCGCCATCCTCGGGATCGGTGCGCTGCTGTTCACCACTCTCGGCGACGAGCACGAGCCGGTCGCCGAGCCCGCGCCCATCGCTTCCGAAGAATCGACTTCCGAAGAGGAGCCGTCTGGAGAAGCCTCCGCCGAGGAAGAGCCCTCCGAGGAGCCCACTGCGGAAGAGGGGCCCTCTGAGGAGGCGCTCGCTGAGGCGCGGACCTCTGTGTCCACGCTCGCGGCAGACTCTACGTGCGAGTCGGAGTCCGAGGATGCCTCGCGCGTCACCGACTTCCTCGCCCTGGGCGCCGAGGGTGATGCGCTCACCGGCGAGGACGCCACCATGATGGAAGAGACCTTCGCGGACCTGCAGTCCGAATGCTCCAGCGTCTACGCCGCCACCGTGTTCCAGGGTGCGCGCAACGGCGCGGACTCCTCCGCCGCCACCGAGACCATGGACTCAGTGGGCACGGATTGGGTCAACCGCTCGATCTCCATCTCCGGTGCGGCGACCATGTCTTCGTTCGTCACGCCGGACGGGAACATCGCCTGCGAGTTCGGTGACGGTCTGCGCTGCACCGCCTATGAGCACGAATACGTGGCCCCTGAAGGCTGTGACGAGGGCACCACCTACCTGATGCAGGTGGACGCTGCCGCGGCGCTGGACTGCGGGAACCCGGTTGATGATGAGGGCAACGAGACCCTCGGCATCGATCAGGCGGCCACCGACGGCTTCATGGCCTGCGTCTCCCTGGATGACCGCGTCTCCTGCTACAACGCCCTCACCGGAAACGGCTTCGAGATCTCCGAGCGCGGGCATTACCCGACCACGTAGACCGGCCTCGGCTCAGGCCGCCGTGCCCGGCTGGAGTCGGCTCAGGGCTCGAAGCTGGTGGCCGGGGCCATCTGGCCCACAGCAGTGGTGATCTGCTCGGCGAGCTCACGCAGCTTGATGTTCCTGTGGTTGGAGGCCGCCTTGAGGATCTCCACCGCTTCCTCCTGGCTGCATCGGTTCTGCGCCATGATGATGCCTACGGCGAGGTCGATCGCGGTGCGGGACTCCATCGCCGTGCGACGGTCCTCCGCGTCATCGGCGTAGCGGGCGATCCGCAGCGCAATGGCGACCACCTGGGACGCCACCGCGGTGTAGTGCTTCGCGATCTCGATCTCGGCCTCGGTGAACGCGTCGGTCTCCCGGGCGTAGAAGTTCATCGCCGCGGTGGAGGTGGTCCCGACCCGCAGCGGCACGGCCAGGATGGTGTGCAGTCCGTGGTCGCGGACCTCGGTCATGTACTTCGGCCACCGCTGCTCATAACGGACATCGGGGACGCTGATCACACTGTTGGTCTTCTGCGCCTCCAGGCAGGGTCCTTCGTCGAAGCCGGCCTGATGCTCGTCCATCTGCTGCGCCTCGGCGGAGCTGGTGGCGACCACCGTGTTGCGCTTGGCGCGCTTGAGAATGATGCCGCAAAGGATCGTCCGATCACCGGAGAGCTGCTGCGCAGCAAGTTCTGCGATCGACTTTAGGACAGCAGGCACATCGTGATCCTTCAGCAGGACCTGGGTCAGCTCCGCTGCAAGATCGTGTGTGGTCTCAGAGACGTCCATAGGGAGCTCCTTCCGTCAGGATGTGGCTTCTGATGGAGACCGCCGCAATGCGGGTGGTCGTTGAAAATCAATGGTGTCACAGCGCGGAAAATACTGGGAACCGCCGGGGGTATCGAAGTGTGCGTCGTCTTGAGGTACGCTCAAATCAGCTCCAGCCAAAGGGCTCTTGTTTCTCCACGCAAGGGATACCCATGGAGTCCATGTCACGTCAGCCAGCCCCTTACGCCGCCTTGGCATCCACCGGACGCGGCAGACGAGCCGCCACGGCCACCGTCCGCGACCTGATGCTGCCGATCGAACGAGCTATCACGGTGACCCATTCCCTGGAAGACGCCGCAGGTCTGGTCATCGGCACCGAGGCCCCGGTGCTCCTGCTCGATCTCTCCCACCAGCCAGTGGGACTGATCACCGAGTCTGCGCTTGCGGCGATGGCCGCCCAGGAGCCCGAACGGTGGAAGCGCCGGCGCTGCGCCTGCCTGGTGCAGTCCCCAGCAGAATTCCTCACGCCCGAGGAGTCCATCGAGAGTGTCCTGGGGCGGTACCGCGACGGTGACGTCAAACCTCTCCTGGTCCTCGAAGAGGGGCAGGCAGTGGGAATCCTGCACCAGGATGACGTCTTCACCTGGTGTCTGGAGCAGCCCGTCTCCATCTTCGACGCGCTGGGCATCGTCAGCGGAGGGTCTTCCGCGAGCGAGCGGTCTTCCTCTGCGCATGGAAAAGAGGTGGTCTGATCCACTTTGGTCTTACTGCATACCCAGAGGACCCCAGGCGCGTACAGCGCTGCAGCAGTTGCTTGACACACCTCACCCTCAACTGAGCCGGAGAAAGCCATGTTCTTGCATAAGCAGGCCCTGCAGTACAACGCCACACCTGAGAAGCCTGACGCGGTCTACGCGCGGAAGCTCCAAGAAGTCATCGGTGGTCAGTACGGAGAGATCACGGTGGCCATGCAGTACAGCTTCCAGGCCTGGAACGCGCACATCCCCGGCAAGTACCGGGACCTGCTGTTCAGCACCGCGGCCGAGGAATTCGGCCATGTGGAGATGCTCGCGACCATGGTGGCTCAACTTCTGGAGAAGGCGCCGCACGGGATCACCGACGACGCCGTGCAGAGTGACCCGACCGTCGCCGCGGTCGTCGGAGGGATGGACGTCCAGGACGCGATCCTGGCCGGTGCGGGCGCCCGACCGGTGGACAGCAACGGCAACCCGTGGAATGCCGGATACGTGACCGCCAGTGGGAACCTGCTGGCTGACTTCACCTCGAACATCAGTGCAGAGATGCACGGACGCATCGCTGTCGCACGTCTGTACCATCAGACCGACGACGCCGGTGTGCGTGACCTGCTCTCTTTCCTGTTGGCGCGGGACACCCACCATCAGAATCAGTGGCTGGCGGCGGCTCGTGAGCTGCAGGACTCTGGTGTGGAGCAGCTGCCGGTGCCGAGTAACTTCCCGATCAAGAAGGAGCACCGGGAGTTCTCCTACCAGGCGATCAACTTCTCCGACGGTAAGTCCATGGCCGAAGGCTCCTGGGCTTCAGGGCCGAGCCCGGATGGGCTTGGCGAGTTCAGCTACGTGGAGACTCCGCCCCAGGGTGTGCCGATGCCGCCTCCGACTCACCCGGATGCTCGCTTCTACGGGACGACAGAGGTTCCCAATTCCGTAGAGAAGACCGCCGGTGCGGTGCAGGACAAGTTGAAGAAGGAGTAGAGAGCGCGCAATGTCGATCCCGAAGAAGAAGGACACCACGTGAGCCAAACCGAACGATCTACCGAACCGTCCATCGCCGAGTTGATGACTCGTCTCTCGGAACAGTCCTCGCGGCTCATCCGGGACGAGCTGAAACTTGCACAGGCGGAGCTCACCTCGAAGGCCAAGCGGGGCGGGATCGGCGCTGGGTACCTCGGCGCAGGAGGTATCCTGGCGTGGTTCGGCTTCGGAGCGCTCATCGCCACGGCGATCCTGGGGCTGGCAGTGGTGCTGCCCGCCTGGGCCGCCGGGCTGATCGTCACAGCAGTGCTGTTCATCGGCGCCGCGATTGCGGCACTCTTGGGGAAGAAGAAGGTCAAGGACCTCTCACCCGTCCCTGAGCGGACCGTGACCAACGTGAACCGAGATGTAGCCGAGCTCAAGGAGCACGCCCGCCATGACCACGCCTAATCCTGAAGATCCGCAGACGCGGCGCTCGACTCGAGCAGCCCAACACGAGCGCCCGGTTGTGAACACTCCGGAACCTCCCAAGGACGCCTCCGTGGCAGAACTCGAGGCGGACCTCGAGCGCACCCGGCGTGAACTCGGCGAGACCGTCGGTGCGCTCGCCGGCAAGCTCGACGTCAAGGAGCAGGCGCGTGAGCAGGTGCAGGTCGCGAAGAGCCGCCTCGTGGAGCAGCGTGACGAGGCTCGTGAGCACGTCGCGGCGTATCTCACCGATGCCAGGGGACGCGTCACGGATGAGCGGGGGAGACCCACTCGGAACGCATGGCTCGGGGTGACGGCGGCCGGTGCCGTAGCGACCGTCGTCGCGATCTGCTGGCCCAGACGCTGACGACCCAAACAGGCGGACCTGGACCGCGTTTCTCTGCACACGAACAAGGAAGGAATATTCGATGAGCAAGAAGGATTCCAGCAACACAGCGGCCAAGGCGGTCTACCGCCCGATCGGTCTGGTGAACAGCCTGATCGCCGGCGCGGTCGCGGGAGCGGTATTCAAGAAGGTCTGGAAATGGGGCTCCAAGAACGATGGCAAGGCCGCACCCCAGGCCCTGCAGTCAGAGTTCAACCTCGGTGAGGTTCTGCTCGCCGCAGCCATCCAGGGATCGATCTTCGCCTTCGCGAAGGCCCTGGTGGACCGCGGCGGAGCCTGGGTGTTCCAGAAGGCGACCGGAACGTGGCCGGGGGACTGAGTGTCCGGCACCTGAACGACGTTGTGGTTGAGCATGCGAACCATGGCAGACTCATCGGGTGAGTCGCTCCAGATCCCAACCCGCCTCCCCAGAGCCTGGCGACGGCCCTGGCAGCTCGCAGACCCTCTTCACCCGCAGCTTTCTGCTGGCCATCGGGATCAACCTGTGCTTCGGCATGGTCTTCTTCATGCTGGTCACCGGCATGGCGGTCTACGCGGCCAGTGAGTTCTCCGTCGGGCAGACCGCAGCCGGATTCGCCGCCTCCGCCTTCGTGGTCGGCGCGCTGGTCTCCCGCGTCTTCGCCGGCAAGTACGTCGACTTCCTCGGCCGCCGTCGCACGGTGCTGGTCACCCTGGTCTTCTTCGTGCTGGCCTCGGTGGCCTATCTCGTCGTCGACAGCTACGCGGTGCTGATCCTGGTCAGGATGGTGCAGGGTGCGGCCTTCGGCTTCGGTCAGACTGCACTGAACGCGGGAGTCTTCACGCTGATCCCGCCCTCCCGCCGCGGCGAGGGTGCTGGTTACTACCTGGTGGCGAACTCCCTGCCGCAGGCGCTGGGACCGCTGCTCGGGATCCAGGTCAGCCAATCCCTCGGCTTCCCCGCCCTGTTCATCACAGCCAGTGCACTGGCAGCGCTGGCGCTCGTGCTTGCACTGTGGATCCGGCTTCCGGAGATGCCGCCGACTCAGCAGACCCTGCGACGACGGCTGATGCTCAAGCCGCGAGACATCTTTGAACGCCGAGCGATCCCGGTGGCGCTGGTCGGGATGATGCTCTCCGTGGGCTTCGCCTCGGTGATCACCTTTCTGGACAGCTTCACCCGCGGCGAGAACATGGACAACGTGGGCAGCCTGTACTTCGTCATTTTCGCCGCCGTCGTGCTCATCACCCGGCTCTTCGTGGGGCGGCTGCACGATTACTACGGCGACAACACCGTCATCTACCCGACCGTGGTGATGTTCTTCGGCGCCATGGCGCTGCTGGCCTGGTCGCCCAATGAGACCGTGGTGCTGCTCTCCGCGGTGCTGGCCGGGTTCGGGCACGGCTCGCTGCTGCCGGTGCTGCAGGCCACAATCGCCTCAGCTGTGCCGGCCCACCGCGTCAGCATCGGACTCTCCACGTTCCTGATCTTCATGGACAGCGGCGTCGGGCTCTCTCCGCTGCTGCTGGGCCCGCTCGCCGACCTCGGAGGCTTCCGCTTCATGTACGGCGCCTGCGCGGGGCTCATCCTCGCGGCCATGGTCGTCTACTGGCTGCTCCACGGCCGCTACGACGTCCGGCAGGGGACGCCACGGCGCCCACGGGACTGAGCTGACGGCCTCGCGCCGTCGGCGGCTCGCGCCGCTACCTCAGCTGCAGCGCGTCCACGATCCGGTCCGCGCAGCGCGGGTTCTCCTCCGGCAGCGACCCGTCAGGGTTCGTGACGAAGTTCAGGTGGCGGGAGCGGAACGTGTTGTAGTCCGTCTCCTCCAGCTCCAGGGCGAGGGAGACCGCCTCCGCAGCAGAGGTGGCGATCGGTCCGGGAACCTCGGCGAAGTAGTCCAGCGCGAGCCCGCGGGCCTTGAGGTAGTAGTCCATGTCATAGGGCCAGAACACCAGCGGGATGTCCCGCAGGGTGGCCTCGTAGGTGATCGCCGAATAGTCGGTGATGACCACGTCCGCCACGCTGAGCCAGTCGAGGATCCCGAAGTCTCCTGTGCCGATGATGACGCCGTTGGACTCCGGCACGGGGGTCCGGTCCGCCGGATGCGGCAGCATCACGAGGTTGCCGAGCTCGCCGTCGAACGCTGCTGCCAGCTCCAGGTAGGAGACCTGCTGGCCGCGGCGGAAGGTGGGCACGTAGATCACGGTCTTGCCGTGGGCCAGCTGGGGGTGGTGCTGCAGGATGCGCGCTCGGCGGGCAGCGTTGCCGGCGTCGTCGAGGAGGTAGTCCACCCGCGGCATGCCCAGTGGCTGGACCATCTCGGGCGGGACCCCGAAGGCCTCGGCGTAGGTCGCGGCGGTGTAGCTGCCGGAGGCGCAGATGAACGAGTAGTTCTCATGCATGCGGATGGAGTTGGCGACTCGCGGGGCCAGACCCTCCCGGCGACCCGACGCCAGGTGGCCGAACTTCTTGATCGCGCCCAGGGCGTGCCAGATCTGGCCGATCTTCAGGTCCTTGCGGTGATTGAGGATGCTCACCGGGATGATGTAGCCGTCCACCAGGCAACCGTCGCAGGTGGCCAGGTGATACATCTCGCGCAGGGCGCGGCCGAGATAGCTGGGGCTGAGCTTATTGTGCTTGATCACGAGCACTCGGTGCTCGGGGTGTTTGCGCTTCAGGGATTCCTGTAGGAGCTCGAAATCCGCCGAGATCTGCCGCGGCTCGCGGGTGATCAGCACGACCTTCTTCTGCACCGGGAGCAGCTTCATGCCGGCGTAGATCGCCCGAGCGCCGAGCGTCAGGACGCTCAGCGCATGAGGCAAGGCCGCTTTGATCACTCTGCTCCTCGAGGTGAAGGGTCCATCCAGAAGAAATGGGTGAACACCAATCAGTTTCTCCACCAAACATATCTCAGACCAGAGAAACCATCACCTACCGCTCTCATTGAGGAGCAATCTGGGCCTCTGTCGGTCAGACCCCGGAGAGGATACGGTCATCATGGAGGCTTCCGCCAGCACGCAGGGAAGTCTCGGGAGAGGCCGAGTCATGGAACGAGAGTGGAGGACCGCTTGCTGGGAATATCGAAGAATCAGGCCATCGCCGTCATTGCGGTGCTGGTGGTGGCTTTGGCCGTGCTCGTCGTGGCAGGCACGGGCCCGGAGGTGTGGGTGCCTGGAGCAGCCGTGCTCGGCGCAGTGGCAGCTCTGGGCGTGATGGTCCTTCGGGTCCAGAATGCATTGCTCCAGGAGATGCGGCGTCTGTCCCTCACCAATAAGCGGGCCGATCAGCACACTCAGGATCTCCTGAACGCATCTTCGAAGAAGCACAAGGCCTCAGATGAGGCGCTGACCGATGTGCGGTCACAGGTCACGGACCTCCGATCCAACACGAAGGCCTGGGCCAGTGCGGCCGCGCAGGACCGCGAGCATCTCGTGGCTCTGCGCAAGCGCGTGCAGGAGGCCGAGAAGAACAGCCTCAGCAGCACCCGCCGTGGGAACGAGAATGTGGTGCGCCAGATGGAATCACTGCTTCAGCTCTATCCCCGCCCCGTCTCCTCCGATGTCCCCATGCCACCGACGGGCGGCTTTGCGTTGGATGCGCAGTCCCTGCTGCATCTGCTGCATCTCGTCCGCTCCAAGCGCCCCACCCGCATTGTCGAGATCGGGAGCGGGACGTCCACGATCTGGGTGGGCTATCTCTGCCGGGAGCTGGGCATCGAGATGGTCTCGATCGACCACCTGGAGTCCTATGCGACGAAGACCCGGGAGGGATTGGAACGACATGGTCTGAGCGAGACCGTCGACCTGCGGCTGGCGCCATTGCGGGCCATCGAGGTGGAGGGTGAGACGTTCAACTGGTACGACGTCGATGCCTTCTCAGACCTGCAGGATGTCGACCTGCTGCTCATCGACGGTCCGCCGAAGGCCACCGGTCCCAAAGCGAGATTCCCCGCGCTGCCCGTGCTGCGGGACCGGCTCTCGCCGGAGGCGACCATCATCCTCGATGACACCAACCGCAAGGACGAGGCCGACATCCTGGATTCCTGGCGGACGCGCTTCCCAGAGTTCATCCCGCAGGAGAGGGGTCTCAGCCGGCTCGGAGTGCTGACGCGTGGCGCAGCGGGGCGGTGATCAAGAACCGGCGAGGGGCGTTCTCCGCAGCTCAGATGGTGACACTGCCCTTGGGGCTGTTGAACGTGACCGACATGATGCCCGGGGTGCCGGAGGGGGCGATCCACTCCACGTCGACATCCTCGAAGGGGTCCACATTCGGGCAGGCCAGCCATTCGGTGACCCGGTCGGGTGATCCGGCGATGCTCAGCCTGGTCAGCGAAGCCTCTGGGGGATAGGCCTGGGAGGGGTGCAGCTCGTCGGTTCCGTCGTTCCAGCGCAGCAGGTAGGGGACCTGGGGGTCGGCGATGAGCCCCTTGATGCCGATCTGCTGCCAGGTGAGCTCCTGGCCGTCGGGGAACTTGCGGTTGCCCGGCACGGCCTTGCGTCCCAGCCGCTCTTCGAAGGGGGAGAGGTCATCGACGCTCACGCACCAGCCCATCCAGCCGCCGCCCATCTGGGAGCGGTTGCGGACCGCCTGGCCGAAGGGCGCCTTGTCCGCGCTGGGGTGGTCCAGGACTTCGACGATCTCCAGGTACTGCCGATTGGCCAGCGGGATGATCGCATTCCGGGTGCCGAACCGGGGATGCATGCCGCCGCGGACGCGTTCCACGCCCAAAGCATCGGTGATCCGTTCCACCGTGGCTGTCATTCCGTCGGGACCCACTGCATACGAGACGTGATCGAGGCGCATCATGGGGCAATCATGGCACCAGGTGCCGTTCAGAATTAAATCCTCGGAGAAAGTCATACGTATTCGAAATGTTTCTACCGATTGTAGAAATATCACGACGACGGCGCCCCTGCCTGGTCCACGACGCGTATCCTTGGTGGGTGCTCAAGACCGCCATGCAGCCCAAATGGATCGGAACTCTAGTCCTCGCGCTGGTTCTGGCCTCCGTCTTCGTGGTGCTGAGCGCCTGGCAGTTCAGCCAGTCCGAGACCGAACCGGTCCCCACGGAATCCATCACCGAAACTCCTGTGCCGCTCACCGAGGTCCATCAGCCCGAGCAGGCGATGACCGTGGCCGAGGCGGACCGGATCGTGGATTTCAGCGGCGAGTTCCTGGAGGGCACGCAGGTGCTCATCGAGGAGCGGCTGCAAGAAGGTGAGAGCGGCTACTGGGTGATCGCCGCCTTCCGGCCGGACGACGCCCCGGGGGAGAACATCATCCCCGTGGTCCGCGGCTGGGTGGCCGATCCCGCGGACGCTGATGAGCTTCCGGCGGGGGAGGAGCTCATGATCCACGGCCGACTGCTGCCGCCCGAGGCTCCGGGCCCAGGTCCGCGGGAGTACACCGCCGACGGCACACAGATCTTCCCGGCGCTCTCCCCAGCAGAGCTCATCAACGTCTGGGACCAGCCCGGGTACTCCGGGTTCGTGGTGGCCTTTGAGATGCTCAACGGCGCTGGAGAAGAGGTGGGGGCGGCGTCGTCGTCCTCGGCTCTTGAACCGGTGGAGGTGGGGCCGCAGCCCGAGGCCACGGGCTTCAACTGGCTGAACCTGTTCTACGGCGTGGAATGGGTGGTCTTCGCCGGATTCGCCTTCTACCTGTGGTGGCGCCTGGTCAAGGACGACCACGAGAAGCAGCTGGAGGAAGCGCGGCTGGACCGCGAATGGCAGGAGCAGTGGCGGGCCGAACAGCTCGCGCTGCGCGAGCAGAACCAAACGAAAGACTGACGACGCATGACTGATTCCTCGACGACCGGCTCGACTGGCTCTACCGGTTCGGGTGCGGCTGACGACATCCCGCCCGCGCCGCCGCGGCCCAAGCAGCGGCGCTTCGCCGGCACCGCCGCGCAGATCCGGGGCTCGCTGACGTTCTATAAGTTCTTCGCCTTCGCCACCGGCATCATGCTGCTGATCCTGGTGGCCAAGATGATCATGGACTACGGCTTCGGCTACGAGCTCTACGCCGGTGGCACCACCGCCGCAGGGGCCGAGAACACGCTGGGCTTCTACCCGAAGGAATCCGTGGTGGACGGGACGGGGATTTCCTATTGGACCGCAGTGGTCCACGGCTGGATCTACGTCATCTACATCATCGCCGGATTCCGGCTCTGGTATCTGATGAACTGGAAGATCGGCCGGCTGATCACGATCGTCCTCGGCGGCGTGGTGCCGTTCCTGAGCTTCATCGTGGAACGCAAGATCGCCCGCGAGGTGCGCCGGGACATGGAATCCAACCCGGAGGCCGTGCGGCGGTACTGAGTCGCGCATGTTCCGCCCGTGCCGGGGCGAATCCGGTGATTCCTTCCTCCTTTTCCGACCGCAGGGGCTTTCGCTGGTCGGGCTGTGGCGTGCAGACTGTGAGGGAACGTCCAGGTGCCGTGGTTAGCTTGAAGACGGTCCTGACATATTCCCGACCAGATGCGAAGTGCTGGATGCGCTTTCAGGGAGGAACAACGTGAACAACAAGATGAAGGTCACCGGGCTGCTTTTGGGCGGCTACCTACTAGGACGTACCAAAAAACTGAAGCTCGCGTTCACCGTGGCTGCCGCCGCATCGGGCTCCACACTTTTCAAGAACCGGAACCAGCTGCAGGAGACGTTCAAGAAGTTCACCGACTCCTCACCCGAGTTGAAGGATCTCCAGGAGAAGCTGTCCGGGCGACTTGCCGAGTCCGGTCGAGGCGCTGCAACCGCCGTGGTCACGAAGGGTGTCGACGCCGTCAGCAGCAAGCTCCAGGAACAGACCGAGAAGCTCAACGCGTCCCTCGATTCGAAGGGACCCCAGAAGGACGAATCTGAGGACGAGCAGTCCTCAGGTGAGGACGCTTCTGCAGAGGACCAGGCTGAAGAGGCCCCTGCGGAGGATGAAGCTGAAGAGGCTCCCGCGCAGGACGAGGCTGAAGAGGCTCCCGCGGAGGACGAGGCTGAAGAGGCTCCCGCGGAGGACGAGGCTGAAGAGGCTCCCGCGGAGGACGAGGCTGAAGAGGCTCCCGCGCAGGACGAGGCTGAAGAGGCTCCCGCGCAGGACGAGGCCGAAGAGAAGCCCGCAGCGCAGGAGAAGCCCAAGGCTGCTCCGCGGAAACGGACGACGACGAAGTCGCAGTCCTCCTCCAGCACGGGGACCAAGGCCCCCGCCAAGCGCAGCACCAGCGGAACCCGGAAGCAGTCGAGCTCCGGCGCGTCGACTCGTAAGTCGACTTCAGGCACGTCCACGCGCAAGCCTGCCTCATCCTCCAGCAAGAGCCAGGGAGCCAAGAAGTGAGCGATCAGGGTATTTTCGGGGGACTGAAGTCCCAAGTCGGCGACTACGCCCAGGCGCTCGGTCGCAAAGCATTCAGCTCCGCGGGTGAGCAGGTCGAGAAGATCGCAGATCGCCTCGACGGCAATGGAGGCTCTATGGGCGAAGGCGCCAAGAAGGGCGCCGAGAAGGTGGCGGAAGGCAAGAGTCCGGTCAGCGCCGCGGCTTCGGCTGTCACCGCTGGCGCCGGGGACAAGGTGAAGGGCCTGTTCGGCGGCGGATCCAAGGCCGGCGGCGGTTCCGACAACAAGTTCATGAACATCGTTGAGTGGACCGATGTGGGCGTCCCGCTCAAGACCGCCTACAACGCCTTCACGGAGTTCGAGAACTGGCCTGACTTCATGAAGAAGGTCGAGAACGTCGAGCGGCTCGATGACGTCAAGCTCAAGTTCAAGGGTCAGGTCTTCCTGTCCCACCGCACCTGGGAAGCAACCATCACCGAACAGGTCGCTGACTCGCACATCGTCTGGGAATCCACAGGCGAGAAGGGGCACATCAGCGGCAGCGTGAGCTTCCACGAGGTCACGCCTACGCTCACCCGGATGCTCACCATTGGGGAGTATCACCCTCAAGGCTTCATGGAGCGCACCGGAAATCTCTGGCGCGCGGTGGGCCGTCGATTCCGCCTGGAACTGAAGTTCTTCGTCCACCACGTGATGACCGAGGTCATCCTGGACCCTGAGTCCGTGGAGGGCTGGCGCGGTGAGATCCGCGACGGCGAAGTCGTGACGTCCCACGAGGACGCTCTCGAGCAGGAGTCGGAGGAGGAAGAGGCTCAGCAGCAGGAGGAGTCTGATCCTGAGGCGGAGTCCGAGCCGGACGCAGAAGGTGAAGAGGACTCCGACGCGGAGGACGACTACGCGGAGGAAGAAGAGCCCGCGGAGAACGCCCCCACCGAAGAGGACTACGAGGAAGAGGAGCCTGAAGAGGAGGCTCCCGCCGAGGACGAATACGCCGAGGAGGAGGAGCCTGAAGAGGAGGCTCCCGCCGAGGACGAATACGCCGAGGAGGAGGAGCCTGCAGAAGAGGCCCCCGCCGAGGAGGAACCGGCCGAGGACGAGGCCGAGTACGACGAGGAAACGCAAGACGCTGACGAAGAACCCGAACCCCGATGAGGCACCGCGCACGTGATCGTGCGCGTCACTCAGAGAGTAGGTAATGGTAATGAGTACAGGAACAGTGCAGCGCTCACAGGGCAGCTATGTGGACCGCCCCTCATCGAGCTCCTTGGCCGACGTCGTCGAGATCATCCTCGACAAAGGCCTGGTCATCGATGCGTACATCAGGGTCTCCCTGGTGGGCATCGAGATCCTCACCATAGATGCGCGAATCGTGATCGCCAGCGTGGACACCTACCTTCGCTTCGCGGAGGCTACCAACCGCCTGGACCTTCGCCAGCAGGGCGGCAAGGACCTCAGCGAACTCATGGGCGGAATGGTCGAGGACGGTTCCCGCGGAAAGACACAGGGAGCAGTCGAGGGCATCAAGAATGCGCTGACTCCCGGTGACGACGATGACGAGGAGGAGGAAGCTCCTCGGCGCACTCGGCGTCCCGCGAAGCAGAGCAGCAAGTCCGAATGAGCGAGACAGGCACGAACCGGGACCAGTACCTCTACGGCATAGTCCACGCGGATTCCGAAGTCACACCCTCCCTCCAGGGCGTTCAGGGGCAACCCGTCCGCCTGGTGGTTCATGGGAACGTGGCTGCGGTGGTCAGCGATATGGACCCCGTAGAGGTGCTGGGCACCCCCGAGGACCTGCTGGGGCACACGCGTCTGTTGGACACCCTGGCTTCAGCCACTGCGGTCCTCCCACTGGCCTTCGGCACCGTGCTTCCCGGAGATGCCGACATCGGCGCTGAAGTGCTCGAGCCTCGCGAATCCGGGTACCTCTCTGGGCTGCAGGCGATCGACGGCCACTCACAGTACACATTGCTGGTCCGGTTCGACCGGGAGACCCTGCTGAGGGAGATCGTCGAGGATGTCCCAGAGGCTGCCCAGCTGCGCGAGACGATCGCCGGAACGACGGAGGATGAGACGCGGCCTCAGCGCATCCGTCTGGGTGAGATCATCGTGAAGGCCTTCGAAGCTCGTCAGCCAGGAGAGGCCGAGCCCATCCTGGAGAAGCTCCGCACGGTGACCGCAGACATGGCCGTCCACGAGCAGGGCCAGCCCGACGACGTCGCCGAGATCGCCGTTCTGGTGGCCTACGACGGCGCCGAGGCTTTCGAGGAGGCGGTGGAAGAGCTCGCGGAGGAAAGGCATCCACGCCTGACCTTCAGACTGGTCGGCCCGCAGGCGCCGTATGACTTTGTTCCGGAGGTGTGATCCCTATGGGGCTCTTCTCCTCCATCCTTGGGGCACCGTTGGCTCCGTTGAAGGGAACCGTCTGGGTCGCGGAGCAGATCTACCAGGAAGCCGAGCGCCAGTACTACGATCCAGGAACGATCCGTCGAAAACTGCGCGAAGTCGAAGACGCCCGCCGTGCCGGAACACTGACTGAAGAACGGGCCGCACAGCTGGAACAGGAACTGGTCACCAGACTCCTGGAGTCGACTCGACGCAACAAACGCTAAGGAGCACCGTGAACGCCGAATCTGAGGAAGAGACGAAGTCCACCGAGTCCTCTGCGGAATCCGCATCCTCGCAGGAGCGACCTCGCCGTCCCGCTCGCAGCAGCCAGGAGGGCGCCCCGAAGCGGAAGACGAGTTCCAACGCCCCACGCAGGGAGGCACCCGCGAAGAGGGAAGGCGGCTCAGGCGATGGTGGTGGTGAGAAACCGGCCAGAGCCTCTGCCGAGCCGCGTCGAGCTGCGCCGAGCAAGGAGGATTCCTCTCGACCGCCTCGACGAGCCGCTCTGAGTGCGGTGCAGGCCAGCCGGAAGGCTATGGAACAGTTCTCTGGGCTGACCGGTCGCTCGGCAGAGTCTGTGGTCGGCGTGCACAAGACGGACGAGGGCTGGAACGTGAAGCTCGAAGTGGTGGAGTCACGGCGTATTCCCGACACCGCGGACCTCCTGGCGGAATACGATGTGAACCTGAACAGCTCTGGAGAGCTTCTCAGCTACGACCGGCTCGACCGCTACGTGCGTGGGCGTCCCACCGCCTGACACCGCAGCGACGTCGGTCCGTCTGCGAAGGGGTACATCAATTGGTCAAGGAGAGTACAGGCATGGAGAGACAGCCCGGCAACGCGATGGAACCGCAGCGGGACCGCGAAGGCACCCTGTTGCAGGTCGTCGAGACGCTGCTGGACAAGGGCCTCGTGCTCAACGCTGACATCATGGTTTCAGTAGCGGGTGTTGAGCTGCTCGGGATCCGTATCCGCGCGGCGCTTGCCTCCTTTGAGACTGCGGCTCGCTACGGGCTCGACTTTCCTGCGGGCACCGACCGTGAGACCGTCGCGTGGCAGGAAGCGGTGGAACAGAAGGAGACCTGCCCCGCATGTGAGAAGCGCTCTCCGCTGAAGCAGCTCATGAACGAATACTGTCCATGGTGTGGGTGGCAGAGCGCCTACGCGAAGCGGCTGGAACAAGGCGAGGAATCTCCCGCCTTAGGGACCGGAGACGACGATAACGCTCCCGCCACCACAGCGAATGAGTCACCAGATGAGTCACCCTCCCCAGCCCCCGCGAACTAGCCACCTCACGCAGGGGGCTGGCCTGGCGAAGGATCTCGCAGAACGTCCCGCAGCCCTGCAGCCGACGCGGGACCCCGGGGCGACACTGCCCGATCTGCTCGAGGTTCTGCTGAACAAGGGAGTCCACCTCAACCTGGATCTGATCATCTCGGTCGCTGATATACCGCTGATTGGTGTTAACCTTCGGGCCACCATCGCCGGGATCGAGACGATGCTCGAGTACGGGATGATGCGCCAGTGGGACGAACAGACCAGGGCGTGGGTGCAGAAGTCACTGACCAAGCACCTGCCCATGGCGGACGGGGAAGAGATCGTCTCTGCGATGGCAGCAAGCTACCTGCATGACGACTTCTACCAGGCCTGGCGTCCAGGTCGGGCCTATCTGACCAATCGCCGGCTGATCCTCCACCGTCGAGACCCTGCGGAGACGCTGTGGCAGTCCACCCTCGCAGACATCTCCGGGGTTGAGCCGGTTCAGGAAACATCGGTCGGCGGTGAGACGCGAACCAGGCTCAAGCTCAAGATGCGCGACGGGTCCGAGGAGATGATCTCGGCAGCGGATCCCCAGGCACTGCTTAAGCTGCTGCGCACAGAGCTCAACTCAGAGGGGCAGTCCCTCGGTGGTGGAGCGAACGGCTCCGCCGGACCCGCTCAACAGCAGGTCGGACCGCTGTTCAGCGGCTCGCTCTGGGTGCTTGAGACGCTGGCGCAGGGGTCGACCTGGCGCGGAGGGCGCGGAACGTTGGAGGAAGCGGGTGATTTCACCTGGAAATCTCCGATGGACAGCCGACCGCTGTTGCGTTGTGGGCCCTCTGAAATCGTGACTGTGGAGCGCGAGACGCTGAACAATCCCACCGACCACGATGAGGTCCTGCGAGTCGAGACCTCGCGGGCGACCTACCGTCTCGCCTCACCGGAGTTGTCCAAGTGGCAGCAGCACCTCACCGAATGGGCACACGCGACGAAGGAGGCGCCCCATGGCGCTGCAGGTTGACGAAGAGAGCCTCAAGCACGGGGTCCTGACTCTTGTCGTGACCCTGGTCGAGGTCATCCAAGAAGCCCTCGAGACACAGGCCGTGCGCCGCATGGAAGGCGGCGAACTGACCGAGGAGGAACAGAACCGGCTCGGAGAGGCCCTGCTCGAGCTGGATGAGGCCATGGACCAGATCAAGGCCGATCATGGCATCACCGATTCGGTGACTGACCTTCACCGCGGTCTGGACGAAGTCGTCGACGAGGTGGTGGACAAACTCATCAACCCCCAGCGATGGGCAGAGGAAGGTCGAGGGAAGGTCGAGTGAGCAACACAGCGGCGCAGGAAGCGGAGACGCTCTACGTCTACGGAATCGTTCCTGCCGGTTCGCCGGAGCCCGCGGTGGCAGGCATCGACGGCGCGGAGCTCCAGACAGTCACAGCGCCCTCCGGTCTGGCTGCGGTGGTGCACATTCACCGCTCGGGTCCCTACGAAGGTCCTGATGAGGACGTCAAGCGCTGGGTGTTGGCGCACAGCGACGTCATCGACGACTGCTGGACCCGCGCCGGGGCGGTCCTGCCCGTGTCCTTCAACGTGATCGTGCGTCCGTCAGAGCGCACAGGTTCCCCGGCGATCGACCAGCTCACTGAGTGGCTGGACAGTTCTGCCGGGGAGCTTTCGCAGAGGCTCGACGAGCTGGCGGGGACCTCGGAGCTGCGCGTGGAGATCACTCTGGATCAGCACGCGCAGGCCGCCGAGCACGCGGCAGTACGCGAGCTGCGCGCAGAGATGGAATCCCGACCAGCGGGGGTGCGACGCCTGCTGGAGAAGCGGCTCGACAAGCTCGAGAGGCAGATCACGGATCAGGCCGCCGATGAGCTCTTCCCGGTCTCCCGAGCAAGGATCGCTGCGCATTGTCTCCAGATTCAGGGATACGCCCCCAGCAGTCGAACAAAGGGCGCCATCTCCGTGCTGTCGGTGGCATGCCTGGTCGATGAGTTGCAGATCACGGCGCTCGGGGCCGAGCTCGCCGAGATCCGGGATGAGGTTCCCGCGGCAGACATCCGTTTCCTCGGGCCGTGGCCGCCGTACTCCTTCGTGGACCTAACGGCGCCGGGCCCAGAGCAGGACGGGGATCAGCAGCAGGGCCAACAGCCCACCGCCTAGGGACAGGTGCGCGAAGTTCGTCGCAGCCATCACCATCCCGGACATCGCACCGCCGCCCGCCCCAGCCAGGGCGATCAGCACGTCGATCCCGCCCTGCGTGCGCGGACGGTTCTGCGGGACGGTCGCATCCACGACCAGCGCGGTGCCAGCGATGAGTCCCACGTTCCAACCCACTCCGAGCAGGATCAGCGCCAGGATGAGCAGCCCCAGGGAGTCGCCCGGCGCGGCCGCACCGACCAGACCCGCGGCGAGCAGGATCACTGCCGCCGCGATGCTCATCGATATCCGTCCGAGCTTGTCCACCAGCACGCCGGTGACCAGGGACGGCAGCCACATGGCGCCCACATGCAGCCCGATCACCAGCCCCACCGAGCCGAGCCCGTGACCGTGCGCGAGCATGTGGATCGGCGTCATCGTCATGATCGCGACCATGGCGATCTGGGTCAGCACCATGACGGTCGCCCCGATGTAGGCCCCGGTGCCGGGTGCGGGGGCTGAGTTGGCGTCTGCGGCCGCCGTCTTGGCGGGGGCATCCGCTGTCTCTGTTGTGTTCTCCGCGGCGGACTCTGCTGCGGCGAGCCGCTTCGCCAGCAGAAACGGATCTGGGCGCAGGAAGACGAACAGAATCAGTCCCGCCGCGAGATACGCCGCGGCGGCCAGCAGGAACGGGCCGGCGAGTGGCGGGATGCCCAAGCTCCGGGCGAGATCCCCGAGCGGCTCGACCAGGTTCGGCCCAGCCACCGCGCCGAGCGTGGTGGCGACCATGGCGATGCTGATCGCTGTGGCCCGGCGGGAGTCCGGCGCCAGATCGGTCCCGGCATAGCGGGCCTGCAGGTTCGTGGCCGTGCCCGCGCCGTAGACGAACAGCGCGAGGAACAGCATCGGCACCTGGTCCGCGACGGCGGCGGCCACCACTCCGAGCGCCCCCAGCCCGCCGGCGCTGAATCCGATGCCCAGGCCGATCCGGCGGCCCCAGCGCTGACTCACCCGACCCACGGTGAACGCCGCCAGTGCGGAACCCAACGTGAACAGCGCTATCGGCAGCCCGGCCAGGCTCGCTGAGCCCAGCATGTCCTGTGCCAGCAGCGCCCCCACGGTGACGCCCGCGGCGAGACCCGCCCCACCCAGGATCTGGCTGCACACGACGACGACGAGCGTGCGTCGCTGAACCTGCGCCCGCTGGAGCTGGCGTGGTTGAGTCATGCCCGCATCATAGACCGGCCCGTCGGTGCGCACCCCGTCCCCGCACCCGCGCGGGTGGACCCCGCATCGATTGGGCGGAAATTGTCGGAATGACGGCCGGCGGGGCGGCTCATACCGACGATTTCTGCCCAACAGATGGGGGAGGGGCCCCAGGTCAGTCCGCGGTGAAGAAGGCCCTGAGCACGGCGGTGAACACCTCGGGCTTCTCGGCGTGGACCCAGTGGCCGGCGTCCTTGATGGTCGTCTGGCTCACTCGCGGAAAGAGCTTTCGCATCGCGGGTTCGTACTCGTCCTGCACGTATCCGGAGTTTGCTCCCGCGATCCAGAGCACGGGGCCGGCGAACTGTTCGCCGTCGAACTCCGGGAAGCTTCCGATGGCTGGCAGTGACTTGTGGAGCAGGTCCAGGTTCACGCGCCAACGGAACCCGTCGCCCGAGCGGACCAGGCTCTGCAGCAGGAATCCGCGGACCATCTTCTCCGGGATCGGCTCCTGCAGGAACTCGTCCGCCTCCCCGCGTGAAGTGAGTTGATCCAGGTTCAGGCGGCTCAGGCTGCTGATCAGGTGATCGAACTCGCCCATGGACTCGTGGGCGACGGGCGAGATGTCGACGATGGCGAGGCGGCTGACCAGCTCCGGATGCCGGAGAGTCAGCACCATGGCGACCTTGCCGCCCATCGAGTGACCCACCAGATGCACGGGGCCGGCGCTTGCCACGGTGCTCCGAAGATGCTGCGCCACGAGGTCTGCCTGCTCGACGTAGTCGAACGTCTCGGTCCACTCGGAAGCGCCGTGGTTGGGCAGATCGATCAGCACTGAGTGGAGTTCGGGGGTGAGGGCCTTGGCGATCTGCGTGAAATTCTTGCCCTGACCGAAGAGCCCGTGCAGGAACACCACCGTCTCGCCCGTCTCGCCGACGTGCTGGGCGTTCAGCGGGGATGTTTCGGCAGTCATCGTGAGTCTTTCCTGTCCTGCGGGGGCCTCGGGTCCCGTCCATCCTAGGCGGGACCGCCCGTGTGGGGCGTAGATCCGGAGCGAATGTGGGGAGACCCGCATCGGTTGGGCGGGAATCGTCGGAATGCGAGCCTCCGGGGCGGCTGATAACGACAATTTGTGCCCACCAGATGCGGGATTGCCCGCGAAACCGCCCCGTCCGCCGACTCCGCGCTGGCCGCTAGGATGGGACAGTGACTTCTCAGCCTGATTCCGCAGACTCTGCCGTCCCCGCCGTGGAGCGGTCGAACTCCGAGGCGCAGACCGTGCTCGTGGTCGACTACGGCGCGCAGTACGCCCAGCTCATCGCGCGCCGAGTGCGCGAGGCCCGTGTGTATTCGGAGGTCGTCCCGCACACCCTCGCAGCCTCAGAGATCATCTCCCGCAAGCCCTCCGCGGTGATCCTGTCCGGCGGGCCCTCCTCGGTCTACGCCGAAGGCGCCCCTGGGGTGGAGACCGAGCTCTTCGAGGCCGGCATTCCGGTGATGGGCATCTGCTACGGATTCCAGGCCATGGCGCACAGCCTCGGCGGCGAGGTCGCCCGCACCGGCGATCGCGAATACGGCAAGACCGAGGTGCGCAGCGTCAACGCCCCGCACTCGCTGCTCACCGGCACCGATGCGGTCCAGTCCACATGGATGTCGCACAGCGACTCCGTGCGGAAGGCCCCCGAAGGCTTCCAGGTGCTGGCTTCCTCCGAGGGCGCCCCCGTCGCGGCCTTCGCCGACGAGGAGCGCAAGCTCTACGGCGTGCAGTGGCACCCCGAGGTGCGCCACTCGCCCCAGGGACAGATGGTCATCGAGAACTTCCTCTACAACGGCGCCGGCCTGACGCCCGAGTGGACCACCGGTAACATCGTCGAAGAGCAGGTCGCCGCCATCCGCGCCCAGGTCGGAGACGCCCGCGTGATCTGCGGCCTCTCCGGGGGAGTGGACTCCGCCGTGGCCGCGGCACTCGTGCAGAAGGCCATCGGGGACCAGCTGACATGCGTGTTCGTGGATCACGGGCTGCTGCGCGAAGGTGAGGCCGAGCAGGTGGAACGCGATTTCGTGGCCGCCACCGGCGCCAAGCTCTACGTGGCCGATGAGCGCGAGCGCTTTCTCGCCGCGCTGGAGGGCGTCACCGATCCCGAGACCAAGCGCAAGATCATCGGCCGGGAATTCATCCGCGCCTTCGAGAGCGCCGAGAAGGCCGTCCTTGAACAGGCAGCCGCCGACGGCGCGAAGGTCGAGTTCCTGGTCCAGGGCACCTTGTACCCCGATGTGGTCGAATCCGGCGGCGGTGAGGGTGCGGCGAACATCAAGTCACATCACAACGTGGGTGGGCTGCCCGAGGACATGGTCTTCAAGCTGGTCGAACCGTTGCGCGCGCTGTTCAAGGACGAGGTCCGCGCCGTCGGAGCCGAGCTCGGGCTGCCCGCCGAGATCGTCCAGCGCCAGCCGTTCCCGGGCCCCGGTCTGGGCATCCGGATCATCGGCTCGGTCTCCGAGGACCGGCTGCGGATCCTGCGCAAGGCCGATGCGATCGCTCGGGAGGAGCTCACCGCTTCAGGTCTGGACCAGGAGGTCTGGCAGATGCCGGTCGTGCTGCTCGCCGACGTGCGCTCCGTGGGCGTCCAGGGCGATGGCCGCACCTACGGCCACCCGATCGTGCTGCGCCCCGTCTCCTCCGAGGACGCGATGACCGCTGACTGGTCGCGGCTGCCCTATGACCTGCTGGCGAAGATCTCCAACCGAATCACCAATGAGGTGGAAGAGGTCAACCGGGTCACCCTGGATGTGACCTCGAAGCCGCCAGGCACCATCGAATGGGAGTGAGTCCGAAGACTCGTGCTCGATTCCACCGCCACTGAGGCGATCACCACTGTCCTCGCAGGGCTGTTGCTGGTGATCGGCGCGCTCGGCGTCGTGCTGCCGGTGCTGCCCGGCTCCCTGCTGATCATCCTGACCCTGCCGGTGTGGGCGTTCCTGCTCGGCGGGACGGTGCCCTGGGTCGCGGCAGTGATCGGCGTCGTCCTGGCCATCGCCGGGTGGAGCGGCTCCACTGTGCTCACCGGTCGGTCCCTGCACCGGCAGCAGATCCCACGCGGTCCGATCCTGGTCGGGATAGCGGCCGCCGTCGTCGGCCTGTTCCTGCTCCCGCCGCTGGGGCTGTTCATCGGCTTCGCCGCGGGGCTCTTCGGCGCCGAGTACATCCGGCGCGACCGTGATTGGCGCGCCGCGGGCACCGCGTCTCTGCGCGCGATGCGTGCGATGGGGCTGGGGATCCTGCTGGAATTCCTGCTCGCCGGCCTGGCCATCTCCGCGTTCCTGATCGGCACGCTGGTCTACTTCGTGTTCTGAGTTCGGGCGCTGATGCCCCGCACTGTTGCCGCTACGCGGGGGCGCTGACCGTCGCTGCAGGATCCGGGTGACCGGTTTCGTGGGGGTAGCCCGCGCTCACGAGGTTGAAGGCGTCCATGATGAGCTGCGGCAGGCGCTCGTCGGGAAGGTCATTGCGCCACCAGATTTCCAATGAGGTGAGCATCGCTGAAAATGCGGCCGATGCCACGAGAGATGGGTAGAGATCGGTGGTGGCGTCAGTCCCGGTTCGGGCGGCGACGAGGAAACACAGCTTTTCCAGGAGTTGGACCTCTTGGGAGACGCGATAGGGACGCAGTGAGGGATTCTTGTGCTCCAGATCGGCCATTCTGGCGGCGCCGCGCAGCTGGTCGGCGTGATCCCGTGCGTAAGTGCTCAATAGCTCGCAGAGGATCTTCAATGGCGGGTCCTGTGACGTGCTGGCGCTGAAGTCGTCAAGGATCCGAGCGGCGTCCGCCTTGCCGGCTGCGAGAACCGCTTCCTCTTTAGAAGCGAAGTAGTTCGAGACGGTCCGCGGCGAGACGAAAGCCTCGCGAGCGATGTCATCGATAGTGACCTCGTTCAGCCCTTTTTCTTCTGTGAGCTTCAGGGCCGCTGCGGAAATCGCATCCCGCGTCATGAGCTTCTTTAGTTCACGCAGGCCAACGTGGTCGTCAGTCATGGGGACATGATACCCCATGGTGAAAGGAGCACTCTATCCTTTCGACCTGCCGTGCCGCAATAGTTCAGTGGCAAAAAGGAAAAGGCTCTTGGCTACATATTCGAGCATGTGATTAACAACACGAGTCACCGAAAGAAATAGGTAGACAAACTAACTAAATGCCAGGAGGGCAAAGTTTGGATACAGCAGGTTTCTCAAGACGGACTCTTGCGGATCATGCAAAATAATGCAAAGATTGCTCCAAGTACCCGATTCCTAACGGACGAGGGGACTCCCAGAAAAGGCCCCTTGCGGCCCCACCTTGACGTTAGGACCCTCCATGACACACGCATATGCACTCGTCGCCACCCTTCAGTCCTTCATGTCTGACCGCTTCGAAGGCCGCAAGGACAAGGGCGCCACCGCCGTGGAGTATGGGCTGCTGGTGGGTCTGATCGCCGTTGTGATCATCGCAGCCGTCCTACTTCTCGGTAACACTCTGGACGGGCTGTTTGACCAGGTCAACGATGCTCTTCCGGACGCACCCGCCTGATTCAAACCGCTTCCCATAGCTAGTTGCCGGTGGAGCCCTCAGGGGGGTTCCGCCGGCAGCTTTGGTTTTAAAACATGGTCGACTTCAATCCCGGGGGGACCGAGACATGAAAGCACAAGAGCGTGATCGCGGCGCTTCGGCGGTGGAGTTTGCCATTGTCGCTCCGATCTTGGTCCTGATGCTTCTCGGGATTCTTGCCTTTGGGCACGCATTTCACGTGCAGTCAGTCCTTTCCAATGCCGCACGGGACGGTGTCCGAGTGATGGCGCTACAGGACACCTCTAGCGGTGCTGATCCGCAGACCGAGGCACGTCAGACGGCCATCACCTCCGCGGCTCCCTCGGCCAGCGTTGCCGCTGATCAGATCACCATCACCCCCGCGACCTGCGAAGCGGCGAGCACCGTGGGGCCAGGTACCGCCACGGTCACCATCAGCTACCCGATGCAGCTGCTCGGCGGCTTCGGTTCCGTCACGCTCACCGGCAAGGGGACTATGCGATGCAATGGCTGAGAACTTTGCTGAATACCCGCCTAACGAATACTGACAGCGGAGCCTCGGCGGTGATAGTGGCACTGATGATGGTCCCCATCATGATCCTTGCCGCACTAGCCATTGATATCGGCGCGATGCACGCTGATCGGCAGCAACTGCAGACCGGGGCTGACGCCGGGGCGCTGGCCATTGCTCAGGACTGCGCACGGGAGGATTGCGAAACCACAGCTGCCACCGCCCAGACCATGGCTGAGGTGAATCTAAACTCTGGTGAAGCCACGGGATCCATCAGCGCATTCGACCCTACGGCGGGGGAAGTTACTGTGGAGACAGGTACGACTCGGGAGCACTGGTTCGCTCCGATCATCGGGGTGAACTCCACTCGTCTCGCCGCTCACTCCAGTGCCCGGTGGGGGTACCCCACCGGGGGGACCGCTGTGTTGCCGTTGACGTTTTCCTGGTGTGAGCTCGAAGCGCAGGCGGGTATCACTGTGGTTCGAGATGAGACCGGGGCAGTGACCGGTGTGGACATTCCCGAATCTACGCCGGACGAGACCATCTACTTCACGAAGGCATCAGAGACTGAATGCACGGGTCCCTCCAACAACTTCCTCCCCGGGGGTTTCGGTTGGTTGACCCCGAGTGCCCAGAGTTGTGGAAAGACCGATTCGATCATCGACGGATGGGTCGGTTCAGACACGGGCAATAACGTGCCGTCTATCTGCACTGATGCAGAATTTCAGAAATGGGTGGGCAAGACTGTTCTGCTGCCGATCTTTGACGAGTACACCGGCACCGGCAGCGGGGGCGAGTACCGTGTCTTCGGTTATGGTGCGTTCACGCTCACGGAGTACTACTTCGCCGCTCAATACCGCTCATCCACGCCGCCCTGTGGCGGCGCCGACCGGTGCATTCGGGGAAGCTTTGACCGCTTCGTGGACCTGACCGAAGATTTCGACTACAGCCCGAGCGGACCCCGCCTGGGTGCCGCCATCGTGGCCCTGACCGAGTAAGGCCGAATCCATTGTCCCGTCGCTTCATCGCCGCAATCGCCGCGGTTATTCTCGCCGTCCTCGCTGCCGTGCTAGTGATCAACTATGTCAACGCCGCGGACGAGCGCGCCATGGCGGGAATGTCACCCGAGTCGGTACTCGTGGCCACCGAATCGATTCCCGAAGGGACACCAGTGGCAGAACTCGGGGAGGTCGTGACCACCGAGGAGGTGCCGGCCTCTGCTGTGGTCCCGGAGAGCATCAGCTCACTTGATCAGGTCGCGGGGGAGCTGACGACGACGGCGCTCTACCCCGGTGAGCAGCTTGTCGTCGGTCGATTCGCCTCCCCAGAGGAACTTGCAGATCCCACCGAGGTGGACGCTCCTGAGGGTTTCCACGAGATCACTGTTCAGCTGCCCACGACCAGGGTGATTGGCGGTCATCTGACACCTGGTGACACCGTGGGATTCTTCGTCAGCCCTGAGGAACCTCAGGAGACGCAGCTGATGCTGCAGAAGGTTCTCGTCACCAGAGTCCAAGGTGGTGTAACTCAGGCCATGGATGAAGATGGAGAAGAAACCACGACAGCGGCCGCGGAGACCCTCATGGTGACCCTCGCTGTCGAGGCCAGCGATGCGAAACTTGTTGCTCATGCCGCGGAGTTCCACGGAGTCTGGCTCTCACTCGAGCCGGAGGACGGCCCTGTAGAGGACACGGGTCCCATCCAGGTCGAGGATGTGCTCGAATGAGTCGCATCGCGATCGCCGCCGCAGGTCCTGATATTGAATCGGCCTATGCGGAGGCTGCTGGTCCCGGGCATCTCTTTCTGCCTAGGCCGTACTCGGAAAATCCTGCAGACCTTCTCGGGCGGCTCAACGGGGCTCCGGTGCCCGGAGTGGTGGTGATGGACTCACGGCCAGACCCCGAATTGAGCCTGAAACTTGCGGCCCGCTTCCACGCAGAATACCCAGACACTGTGGTTCTGCTGGTCACTGATCAACCCGAAGCGCTGGGTCTGCCCGCTATGCGCGCCGGAGTCAAGGACCTTCTGTCCGTCACAGCGGACGGGCCGGAGATCCGCCACGCGCTGGGTGAAGCTTCTCAGCTGGCCGATACGCTCGCAGCCCGCCACGCGAGCGCTGAGACAGACACGCCTACCGGCCGGGTGATCACGGTGGTCTCCTCCAAGGGGGGTGTGGGCAAGACGACAGTGGCGACGAACGTCGCCGTCGCGCTCGCCCAGGCAGTGCCATACTCCACGGTGATCGTGGATCTGGATCTACAGTTCGGCGACGTGGCGACGGCACTGAACCTTGTGCCGGAGCACTTCATACCCGACGCGCTGCAGAGTGTCGCTGAGGGCGACACCATCGCCTTGAAGACCCGGTTGACGCTGCATGAGACCGGTCTTTACGTGTTACCAGCTCCGGCACATCCTGCTGAGGCTGATGGCATCACGAGCGCTCAGATCAGTCACCTGTTGAAGGTCCTGACTCAGGAGTTCCCCTATGTGGTGGTCGATACCTCCCCGGGACTCTCGGACTACACGTTGGGCGCCCTGGATCACACTACGGATCCATTGCTGCTGACGGGGCTCAGTGTGACCGGAGTCAGCGGCATGCGAAAGGTGGTGGACACACTCTCGGTGCTGCAGATGTTCACCGACCGGTACCACGTGGTGGTCAACTGGGCTGACGCGGCAGACGGGGTGTCCCTGCAGGACGTGGAGCAGACACTTGGCGTGTCCGTAGGAACCTCAATCCCGCGATCTCGACGCGCTCCTGCTTCTGCCAACCTTGGAGTTCCGCTGATGCAATCTCATGTGCGCGACCCGCTGGTGAAATCAATGGCCTCGCTGGTGAACGTATTGCTCCCAGAAGAAGTGAGACTGGACTCACGAGGCAGACTCCGCGTGAAGTCAAGGCGCAAGGCATGAGCCTCTCGGAACGGCTCAAGGCCGTGCAAGAGAACCCGGCCACCGGATCGTCGAAAGCCGCCTCGAAGACGCCTCCGGTAGCCAAGGCGCCACCGGCGAAGACTCCTCCGGATCCGACAGTCACGCCAGATGTGGGATCTGGGCCTGCGCCCCGGTCGGTCTCCCGGAGAACGGCAGCGACAGTGACGGACCAGTCCACCACTGCGGCGCGCGCTGATGAGCCCGAGGATGCGCTTCGACGGCTGAAGGAAAAAGCTGCTGCCACTTTGTTCGAGCGGATCGGGGCGCGTCTCAACGACCCGAAACTGGATGAACGCCAGCTTCACGCGCTTGTGCGCGCGGAGCTGAACGCCGTGATCGAGAAATCTTCGATCCCGTTGAGCGCCGAGGAGCGCAAACGTCTTACCGCAGAGGTTCAGGACGATGTCCTGGGCTATGGTCCGCTTCAGCGACTGCTCGATGACGAGACCGTTACCGAGGTCATGGTCAACGGACCGGACATGATCTTCATCGAGAAGTCCGGCCGGTTGCAGCGAGCCGCGAGCCGATTCGCCTCCGAGGCACACCTGCGACTTGTGATTGAACGCATCGTTTCTCGCATCGGGCGCCGAATCGATGAGTCCGCCCCCATGGTGGATGCGCGGCTGCTCGACGGATCTCGCGTCAATGCGGTGATTCCCCCGCTGGCCTTCAACGGTTCTTCGCTGACGATCCGAAAGTTCAGCAAAGACCCTTTCAAAGTGGGTGACCTCGTACGCTTCGGCACACTCAGCCCCGAGATGGCCGAACTTCTGGACGCCTGCGTGGCTGCCAAGCTCAACATCATCGTTTCCGGCGGCACCGGCTCCGGCAAGACGACCTTGCTGAATGTGCTCTCCTCTTTCATTCCCGACGGCGAGCGGATCGTCACGATCGAGGACGCCGTGGAGCTGCAGCTTCAGCAGGACCACGTGGTCCGCCTGGAATCCCGACCCCCGAATGTGGAGGGCAAGGGTGAGGTCAGCATCCGAGACCTGGTCCGAAACTCGCTGCGAATGCGGCCCGACCGGATCGTGGTCGGCGAGGTTCGCGGCGGCGAGAGCCTCGACATGCTCCAGGCGATGAACACCGGTCACGACGGCTCGCTCTCCACCGTTCACGCCAACTCGCCGCGCGACGCCGTTGCCCGCCTCGAGACCCTGGTGCTCATGGCCGGGATGGACCTCCCGCTGCGTGCCATCCGAGAACAACTTGCCTCGGCAGTGGACCTGATCGTCCAACTCACCCGTCTCCGGGATGGCACACGGCGGGTCACCGCAGTCACCGAGGTCCATGGAATGGAAGGGGACACGGTGACCCTGCAGGACGTATTCCTCTTTGACTACTCCGCAGGAGTGGATGACTCGGGCAAGTTCCTTGGCAAGCCGGTCTCTACAGGAATCCGGCCGCGGTTCACCGAACGTTTCGAGGATCTGGGGATATTTGTATCTCCCCGGGTCTTCGCACTTCCCGAGACGGGGCCAGCGCGATGATCGACTCAATAGTCGAACTTTTCGCAGAGCGCGGGTTGCTTGCCAGCGCCGTGCTGGCTGGCTCGCTGGCTATGGGTCTGCTGGGGTATCTATTGTTCTCTCCCGGGCCAGTCCGGATCCCGGTGGACCGGCGCCGCCCTGGTCACGAGCAAGCCGTTGGCATGCTGGAGCGTGGCGCTGGCAAAGCCACTGCGTTCGTCGAGAAGCTCATCCGGCGGCGGGGCACGCCGGTCGGAGCCTCCACGCTTGAGCTTGCAGCGGTGAAACTGCGGCCGCAGGACTTCGTCTTCCTCGTCGCAGTCGGCTCCCTCGTGGGAGCCTCCGTGGGACTGCTGTTCAGTGGTGTGTTGCTAGCGGTCCTGCTCGCAGCGGTGGCGCCACTTGGGGCGAAGATCGTGTTGAGCCTGCGAATCTCCAAACGACAGAAGCAGTTCGCCGAGCAGCTGGATGATTCTCTGCAGCTCATGGCTTCGAACCTGCGCGCCGGGCACAGCCTCCCCCAGGCACTCTCCTCAGTGGCGAACGAGGCAGAGGCCCCGACGTCTGAGGAGTTCGTCCGGATCATCAACGAGACACGTGTCGGGCGGGAGCTCGGCGTAGCCCTCGATATGACTGCGGCGCGGATGGCCAGCGACGACTTCTCTTGGGTCACCCAGGCGATCGCAATCAACCGAGAAGTCGGCGGAAACCTCGCCGAGGTACTCGACGGCGTATCTGGCACTATCCGTCAACGCAATGACATCAAGCGCCAAGTCGCCACCCTCAGTGCAGAGGGAAAACTTTCCGCCCTGATTCTGATGGTCTTGCCGTTCGGTCTGGCCGGATTCCTGCTGTTGACCAACCCCAGCTATCTCGCTCCGTTCACTGAAAGCATTTTAGGATACGGCTTGATGGTCCTGGGGCTCATCATGCTCACTATCGGAGGACTCTGGCTCCGCAAAACCGTTGAGATCAAGTTCTGAAGCGATGACTGACGTCGTGATCCTTGCAGCAGTCTCCGCGGCGATCGCAGTAGGCGTGGGGATCTGGTTGGTCTGGACCGGGGTGGACCCCGTCCGACGCCGGGCGCAGGCAAACCTTCGCCGTGGGGGCGTCACCCTGGTCGCAGCCACCAGCACGCCGGCAAGCGTCCCACGTGGAAAGTCGCTGGCTGCTCTGGCCCGACGGACTACTCCAGACTTGATCGTCCGTGTGCTCGATCGCCAGCACACCCTCGCGGGACGTCCTGCCGCTTGGACCTTGGACAAGCTGCTTTCGTTGAAACTGCTCTGGGTTCTAGTGGGTGTCCCAGTCAATCTGATGATTCTCCTGTCAGGGCCTTCTCCCCTGCTGGTGCTGATTGCGACCCTGGTCACCCTGGTTGGGTATTTCCTGCCCGAGCTGCTGCTCAACAGCGAGGGGACCAAACGCCACGAAAAGATCGAACTGGAACTCGCCGACACCCTTGACCAAATGACCATCGCCGTGGAAGCGGGGCTTGGCTTCGATTCCGCTATGGCGCGCGCCGCGCAGAACGGCAAAGGACCCTTGGCTGAGGAGCTGGTGCGCACCCTGCAGGACATTCAGATGGGCAACTCTCGCCGTCAGGCCTTCGAATCACTGACCACGCGCACCACGGTCCAGGATCTGCGGCGCTTTGTCCGCGCCGTGATCCAAGCCGACGCCTACGGGGTCTCGATCGCAGGCGTGCTGCGGACGCAAGCTGATGAGATGCGGCTCAAACGACGCCAGCGCGCCGAGGAGAAGGCGCAGAAGATCCCGGTGAAGGTGCTTGCGCCGCTGATGCTTTTCATCCTGCCGGTGATCTTCATCGTGGTGATGGGTCCAGCCGCGATCAATATTGTCGAATCCTTCAGCGGCCTGTGATGATGGATCACTGGTTGATCTCATTGGTCACCGGAGCGATTTCCGGTCTATCTGCTGGCTTCTTCACCGGCTCTGTGCGCCGCGTGATTCCGGAAGGTTCCTGGTGGCTCCGGGCCCGCGCCCACGTCCCGCTCGCCGCGGCCGCCGGGGTCGGAGCCGCAGTTCTTGCGAGAAGTCCTGCAGAGCTAATCGCGTTCGCCACCGCCGGAGTGGGATGTGCCCTGTTGATGGTCGTGGACATCGCGGTGCATCGGCTGCCGGACCGGATGGTGGCGGGAACCGCCGTCGCACTTCTGGTCCCCCTGGGTGTCGTGGCGGCGACCGGCTCCGGTGGTGACGCGTTCGCAAGGAGCCTGCTGGCCGCCGTCGTACTTATGGCCGGGTATTTCCTGCTTGCCTTGATCTCACCTGCGGGGCTGGGGCTTGGTGACGTGAAGTTCGCCGCCGTCATCGGTGCGCTGCTGGGCTGGTTCGGCTGGTCCGAAGTGGCCGTGGGCACTGTGCTCGGATTCTTGCTCAACGGCGTCGCGGCGCTGATGGTGGTGCTGCTCCGCAGGGGAGACCGTACATCATCAGAGGTGCCCTTCGGTCCCTCCATGCTGGCCGGCGCGGTGCTCGCGCTGGTTATCAGTTTCTGAAGGCGATCAGCGTCTGACCGCGGCCCGGGTAGTCTGCCGCGGCGCTGATTTAGGCCGCACCGGCACCTGCGCTGCCTCAGTTCTCTGCACCCGGTGCCAGATGACCGAGACGATGGTCCCCAGGGTCAGCGTGGCCATGAGCAGCACGCCGACGGCGAGGAAGTTCCATCCCAGACCGAAGACGGCGATCCCTGAGACGGCGAGCTGTGAGCTCTGGGTCATGTCAGCTCCGTACATTCATGCTCCTTTCATGGCGTCGTGTGGTTCTCCCACGTGAGTCCACGCCCCCTGGGAGGAGGTCAGCTTCTGCCACACGGCTCCGAGATAGGCGCTCTGCAGGATCAGCGCGTAGATCAGCTCCGGGATCACCAATGCGGCGAAGATCCGGTATCGCCACGGCTCGTCCCACACGGTGACGACCCGTTCAATCGCGAAGATCGCGCCGACGGCCAGCCAGAGGGGCTCGACGAGGATGAATCCGTTCACGAAGTAGGAGCTCACGGTGAGGGTGAGCAGCGTGGCCATCAGCAGCACCGAGAGCGCGAGCATGAACTGTTGAAAGATGTAGCGCCGGGTGACGCGGTTCCAGCCCATCTCGAGGATGTTCTGCAGCGCGCCGAGGTACCAGCGGCGGCGCTGCAGCCACAGCATGGGCACGTTGGGCATGGTCTCGGTGGTGCTCTGACATTCGGCGGGGGAGCGCAGCTGCCATCCACAGGCCTTCAGCGTCATGGTCAGCCGCATGTCCTCGGTGATGGTCTCTTCTTCGTAGATCGAGCCGAACCGTGAGCGCACCTGCGCCAGGGCTTCCCAGCGGACCAGGGCGGCGGTGCCGGACATCACGAAGGTCCGTCCGGTGCGCTCAATCTGCTCGGCGTAGCGGACCCATTCCAGGTACTGGCACAGTTCGAGGTACCCCGTGGGCCGGTGGGCCTGGAACACCGCGCCGACCCCGCCGACCTGTGGGTCTTCGAACTCGCGGAGAGCGCGCTCCACAAAGCGCGGCACGATCTGGGTGTCCGCGTCCACGATCAGCACGAAGCATCCGGGGTCGATGGCATCCAGCGCCTGGTTCAGCGCCCCGGCCTTGCGCGCGGAGTTCTCTTGGGTTTCGAAGACCTCCACGTCCAGGGCCTCGGCGATGGTCACGGTGGGGTCTGTGGAGTTGTCAGAGACGACCATGATGCGATCGATCTCTACGGTCTGGGCGCGCAGCGACTCGATGGTCGAGGGCAGCGAGCCCGCCTCATTATGGGCAGGGACCAGCGCGGTCACCCGCGCAGTACTTTTCAGGGTCATAGCGGGACAGTCCTTACTGTCCTCCGCATCGGCTTCGGTGCAAGTGAATCCGAGGAGAACGCGTCTGACATTACAGATTTGAAATACATTCTGCACGCTTTGGACTGTAAATGAGACGTATATCACTTCATGGTGCAAGCGTTCGACCTGCGCTGAGACGGGAAGTACGCAGTTCTCGAGTCACTCACCCGCCCGGTTTACTCGTCCAGTGGACAGATGGCCGGAAGCTTTAGGACAGGGTTCAAAAAGCTGCTCCGCAGCAGTAGCCTGATCCGCACGGGACCTGAATGCGCAGAGGTTTCCGGAATCCAGTGCGAGGAGAGGAACGCCATGTCTCACGTGAAGTCCATGCTTCAGGTCCACCCCAAGGGAGACCTTGGGATCGACCAGGAGACGCTGGCGGCTTGTATTGCAGCCTGCTTCGAATGTTCGCAGACCTGCACGGCCTGCGCTGATGCCTGTCTCAGCGAACCGATGGCCAGTGAGATGGCCAATTGCATCAGCACAGATCAGAACTGCGCCGATATCTGTCTCACCACCGGACGCATTCTCACCCGCATCACCGGCCAGAACGAGGACGTTCTCCGCGCGGTGGTGCAGGCCTGCCGCGAGGCTTGCCGAGCTTGCGTCAAAGAATGCGAGAGCCACGCCGAGATGCATGAGCACTGCCGTCTGTGCGCGGAGGCGTGTCGGCGCTGCGAGGCCGCCTGTGATCAGCTGCTCAATGCCATTGGCTAGGCCGCCCGAAAGCAGCCCGTGATGGCGATCTTCATAGTTCCTTCATCGAATCTTCAGTCCAGCTGAGCTGGGCATCCGCGGGTGGTCAATTAGGGTTGAAAGCCGACCGATCCCTGGTCGATGTTCGGTAGGCCACTAGAAGGACTGTATGAGGATCTTCCCCCGAAGGCTGCTGTTCACCGGCGGGTTGGGACTTCTTGGCGCCGCTGGTGTCACAGCGTGCGCTGAAGCTGAACCCACCGGACAGTCACAGACCGGAACCGACCCTCAATCCGGGGAAGATTCGGGAACTCTCGACGCTGGTGGGCATGTTCACGGCATTGTGCGTGACCCCTCCGATGGTGTGGTGCTTCTTGCCACGCACTACGGACTGTTCCGCATTGAGAACGGCGCACTGACTCCGGTGGGTCCCACCGTCGATCTGATGGGCTTCACGCTCGCCCCGCAGGGGCACTACCTCGCCTCGGGCCACCCCGGGAGCGGAGTCGATCTGCCGGAACCTATGGGATTGATTGAGTCCACTGATAAGGGGCAGACCTGGTCGCTGCTTTCCCGCGGAGGAGAGTCGGACTTCCACGCACTGACTGCCGGTGCCGGAAGAGTACTTGGCTTCGACGGGGAACTGCGCAGCAGCACAGACGGTCACAACTGGGAGACACTCTCCATCCCGGCGCCCCCTGCCGCTCTGTCCACCGCCCCGGGGTCCGGCACGATCGCCGCAGCCACTGAAGCGGGGCTCCTTGTCTCAGCCGATGGGGCCAGCTGGGAGACGCTTCAGACCCCCAGTCTGATCTCGCGCGTGGCCTGGGCTGACGAAACTTCGATCGTGGGGGCCGGCACAGATGGCAGGCTGCTGACCAGCCGCGATGCGGGGCAGACCTGGACCGCGAGCGAGGACCCGGTGGGTGAGGTCGTTGCCCTTGGAGCAGGCCTCACGGAGGAGGGGGCAGTGGAAGCTCTGTTCGTCGCCGACTCCACCGTCCTACGCACCACCGATGGAGGGAACACGGTCGAGCAGCTCGTCTGACCGACAAGGCCGACCGGTCCCGCAACGTGTGAATCACAGCTCTTCGAGCATGGTCTCCATCTCATCGATCTCGGCCTGCTGGTCCGAGATGATGCTCTCTGAAAGCTCCAGGGCCTCAGGGTTCTCCCCGTTGTCCAAATGGTCTTTGGCGGAGGACACCGCACCTTCATGGTGGGCGATCATCTGCTCCAGGAACAGCCTCGACGCCTCAGTCCCGGTGGCGTTCTCCAGCTCACTGAGCTCATCATCGCTCATCATGCCCTCCATGTCCGACATGCCCTCCATCGAGTCCATGCCCTCCTCGCCGTGGTCCATGCCTTCCATGTCGTCATCACTGGTGTCTTCTTCGTCCCAGGCGTCCAGCCAGGCTTGCATCTGCTCGATCTCAGGCCCCTGGGCCTCACGGATGTCCTCGGCCAGTGTGGTGACCTCAGGGTCGACGTCGTCCTTCTCGAGAAGGATGTCGGACATCTCCACGGCCTGTTGGTGGTGCATCGCCATCCCGGAGACGTAGTCCACGTCTGCCTCGTTGTACTGAGCTGAGACCTCCTCGGTGCTCTGGGTCGTCTCCAGTGCGGACTCGCTGGGCTCTTCTGCTGAGCCACACCCGGCGAGGGTAGCCGCGAGGGCAAAAGCTCCGATGCTTGCGGTCAAGGTCTTCGTCGTCATGGGGGTGCTCCTAGGGTCAGGCGGATTCTCGTCGATGTTCAAGACAACACCGGGGTGGCGCGCACTGATGCCTGAGAAACCGGGTCTTCAGGGAATCTTCATCGAATGCAGGCTTCTCCTTGACCGTGAGGTGTGAACCGCCGACCACCCTCACCGCAGAGGCGCCGGTCAGACTGGGGTCAAGGATCAGCGCGCGGTGCGGCGGAGCTTCGGCAGCCGGAGCAGCATTTCGAATGGACCCCGCGTGAAGTGACGGCGCCAGAGCCAGGCGAAGACCATCAGCACTGCGACCGTGGCCCCCGTTGCAAGCACGCCCTGCGCCATTGTGTCCGGCCCAGGGCGCACCAGGAACGCCAAGATCAAGAGGTGTCCGATGTATGCGGTCAAGGCCATCTGACCGAGGGAAATCAACGGTGCCAGCCCGGGGCTTGTCCAGGCGCTGATCTTCAAGCAGAGACCCAGCACGAACACCGCAGAGCCTGTCCCACTGATCAGCCACAGCGGCATCTGAGAATGCGCCACCGCACTGGTGAGTCGTTGCCAGTCGAGATGACTGGTGGGTTCACCGAAGATCGACACCAGGGCAGTGGAAAGCAGACGCGCACTGAGGGCCGCCCCGGCGCCCCAGAGGATGAGACGAGTGCTGACTCTGGACTGTCCGAGTTCCTGCCGGCCCAGCCAGAGGCCGAAGACGAAGGCCGCCCCCCAGACGATCAACGGGTAGGGTCCCGTGATCACGACATCGAGGAGGATTTCCCCGATCGGGTCAGTCGCCGAGACGGGATCCCGGTCGAAGCGCCCGTCCGTCTGGGCCTGGACGAGGATCCAGAGGGGCGGGCCGACGACGGCGCTCAGCCCGGCCACCACGAGGAGGCTGCGCCCCGAGGCGCGGAGCAGCGGCAGGGAGAAGAGGATCAGCAGCGCGTAGATCTGAAGGATCACGGAGACCTCGTGATCGAGCGTCTGCAGCGCGAGACCGCCGAGCATCAGCAGGGCACAGCGCCAGATCAGCGCAGCCCAGGGCAGCGGGACCTGATCTGAGCGGGAACGCCGAGTCATCAGCGAGAGTCCGATGCCGCCGAGCAGCACGAACAGCAGGGACGCCCGGCCATAGGGCACACGGTAGAGCAGTTCCAGGAACTCATCGTCGCCGCGAGGTCCTGTGTTGATGGCGATCATGCCGATGACGGCGAGGCCGCGCGCTGCGTCCAGGGCGAGCACGCGGCGTCTACCCAGGAGGGACGCTCCTTGAAAAGGGACGGTTCCCTCTGTCGACACTCTGGTCCTCCGCTTGCTTCGATTGATTCGCGCTCTGCGCAGGGGTGCTCGCGCAACCATTCATGCTAGCCAGCGCGTCTCACGGACCAGCACCCCACACGGCTTCCTTCACTGAACCTTCATAGTCGCTGAACCTTCATAGTCGCTGCGGTGCGACGGGGGAGTTCATCCTGCGGGGAAGCTCCACAGAGAACACGGCCCCCCTCCCCGGACCCTCACTGTGCCCGCTCACGGAGCCGGCGTGCGCAGTGACGATGGATCGCACGATTGCCAGACCGATGCCCGAGCCACCGTGACTGCGGTCCCGGGCGGTGTCGACGCGATAAAAGCGCTCGAACACATGCGGCAGGTGCTCGGCTGCGATGCCATGACCTGAATCTCGCACTTGCAAGTTCACCGACGTGTCATCGGCTACTGCGCTCAGCGTCACCGTGTCACCGGGGTCAGTGTGCTGGAGGGCGTTGTCGAGAAGATTGGTCAGCACCTGTCCTATGCGGTCGGCATCGAGGCAGAGCACGAGGTCGCGGGCCTCCATGCTGGCGGTCACGCGCAATTCCACGCGGTGGTCCTTATAGCGGCCGCGTATCTGCGTCTCCGCTGCGGTGAGGAGGTCTCCGAGCCGGATGGGCGTGGGATGCGTGCTCAGACGCCGCTCCTCTGCCGCGCTGACCAGTGAGATGTCAGCTGCGAGCCGAGTGAGCCGTTCGGTCTGCTCGCGGAGCATGACCAGCGTCTCGCCGTCTGCACGAGCCACCCCATCCTGCATCGCTTCTAGATAGCCGTCCAGGGTGGCGACCGGGGTGCGCATCTCATGTGCCAGGTCCGAGAGCATCCGGAGGCGGGTGCGCTCGGTCTGGTCCAACTCCCCGGCCATCGCGTTGAATGCGCTCATCAGCTCCGCAAACTCGACTCCTATGCCGTCTTCGGGAACACGCGCCGTGAAGTCTCCCTGGGCCACTCGCGTGACCGCGGCCTGAACCTCACCGATGGGGTGGACGAGCCTGCGGACCAGGAAGAACGTGACGAGCACCGAGGCGGCCAAGGCTGCCGTGAGGGACAGAGCCAGTGTGGTGGTCCAGGCCGTGTCGAATGCCTGCTCCGCATGAGCCACCACGTCGGAGTCGGGGCCGACGGGGCTGACCATGAGCATATGGTCATGGAAGAGCGTCGGTCCGATGATCAGGGCGACAATCCAGGCTGTCACCGCTGCGACGCAGAGCACCGCGACCAGTGCTGCGAGTATCCGTGCCCCGAGACCGGGCCGGCGCCGTCGGCGGGTCACCGGGAAGCACCCATCTTGTAGCCGACCCCGCGAACCGTGTGGATGAATTCAGGGGAGGCGGGGTCCTCACCAAGCTTCCGCCGGAGGTGTCCAACGTGAACGTCCACGAGGTGTGGGTCGCCGAACCAGTCATCGCCCCACACTTTGTTGATCAGTTCACGACGGGAAAGCGCGACGCCAGGCTTCGAGAGCAGCGCGGCCAAGACCTCGAACTCGGTGCGGGTCAGGTCGATGGGGGAGCCCTGGAGCCGAGCTTCACGGCCAGCGAGGTCCATGCGAAGACCCTCCAGCTCAAGGACCTGAGCTCCACCATCACCTCCGGTGCGGGGTCGGCGGAGCATGGCGCGGACCCGCAGCATCAGCTCTCGCGGGCTGAACGGTTTGGACACGTAGTCATCAGCGCCCACCGAGAGACCGATCAGCCGATCGACCTCCTCCACGCGGGCAGTGAGCATGATGATGTAGCAGTCGGAGAATGTCCGGATCTGCCGGCAGACCTCGACGCCATCCATACCAGGCAGGCCCAGGTCCAAAATCACCACGGCGGGCTCCTGCTCGCGGACCATCTCCAGGGCCTGCACTCCATTCCCGGTGGAGTCGACGCCGAGTCCTTCGCGGAGGAGGTACTGTCGCACAAGTCGCACGAGCGGTTCCTCGTCGTCGACCACCAGAACGTTGATCTCGTGGCTCTCGTTTTCTCCGGTGCTCATTCTCTGATCGTAGATCAGCGAGACCCGAGGGTTCCGGGGTCGGCCGACGGCGCGCGGCTTGGAGCGGGGTCCTCGGCGCGACACGGCTTCAAGGTCAGGCTGAAACCTCTCGCTCCTTGCGCGCCCTCGCTCATTAGACTTCACTGCATGTAATTATCGGCGACCCTCGAACCTCCCGACGGAGGCGAGGGGCCGGGTCCGAGCGTGAGTTCGTCCCGGAGTGGGGATTGTTGGAAGGTCGTCTGTGAGCAAAGAACCAGCCGCTGAGGAGTCGGGCCGCCCGCCTGAGAATGAGGCCGCGGGCCCCGCGGTCGAGCAGCAGCGCCCAGACACCCCCGACGACGACGCCGCCCACCCCGGTTCCGCAGAGCCTGCGGAGACCGAGGCCTCCAGTGAGTCCGATGGAGCGGCCCCACGGATTGCCTCTGCTGATTCGGCCGAGTCGCCATCGACGCCAGGCTCCCCAGGTTCGCCGGCTTCCCCAGACTCACCGGATTCTCCTGATTCCCCAGCGTCCGCAGACTCGGCGAGCTCAGCGCCCTCGGCAGCTTCCGCCGGCTCCGCAGACACCGCCGTCGCCCCCACCTCCGATGGCCGCGACCCGGTCGCCGCCTGGCTGGAATCCGTGGGCTCGGGCACCGAGAACGACACCATGCTGCGCTTCGCCCCCAGCCAGCACAACGCGATCGACCTCACCGACGCCAACTCCTCCGGCATGATGCAGCTCATGGCCGGGCGCAAGACCCGGCTCTCCACGCTGCTCAATGATGACTCGGCCTTCACCGTGGGCAAGCAGGCAGCCCAGGGCATCCGCTCCAAGATCCGCGAGATGTCCGAGGAGCGCGGGATCGACGTCGGGTTCCTCGCGGCCGGGATCGCCAGCTGGACCGAAGAAGCCGGAAGCGGCCCCTCGGGGGAGCAGTTCACGGAAGACTTCACCGCGCCGGTGATGCTGGTCCCCATCACGCTGCGGCCCCGTGAGGAGGGCAGCGGAGACTTCGAGATCCAGTTCAGCGCACCGGCACGGCTCAACCCCGCGCTCATTCGGCACCTCGCCGCCCGGCACAGCACCCACCTGGACCCGACCGAATTCCACAACACCGGCTACGTCACCGCGCGCTTCGACCCCAACCGGCCCGCGGACATGCTCGCGCGCATCGCCGGGGACGTCCCGTCCCTGGGCTCGGTGCAGGTGTGGCGCCAGCTTTACGTCTCCACCTTCGCCGATCTGACCTTCCTGGGTGACCCCACCGGACTGAAACTCGATCACCCGGTCATCCACGCGATGGCCGCGGGCAAGCAGCTGGGCCAGACCCGCGCCGTGCGCACGCTGATGGACCTGCCGCCGGTGGACGAGCGCGAACCGCGCGACGAACGCCTCGTGGCCGACGCCGACCCGCACCAGCAGGCCGCCCTGGACGCGATACTCGCCGGGCAGTCCGCCGTCGTCTCCGCCCCCGCCGGAACCGGTCAGACCCAGACCGCGATCAACGCCGCCGCCGGCCTCGCCTGGCAGGGCAAGCGGGTGCTGGTCCTGGCCGAGCGCACCGCCACCCTGGAGCAGTTCAAGGACCGGCTCTCCGACGTCCACCTGGGCACCCTGGCTGGCAACATTTCCGCCGCGGCCACCCCGGAGGAGATCCGCGACCAGCTCATCCGCGCGATCCGCCGAGCCGAGCGCGCAGAACCGCCACGGCTGACCGCGCTGCACACCCGGCTCAAGACCAGCCGCCACCAGCTGGTGGATCACGTGAAGTCGCTGCACAACGTGCGCCGCCGCTGGGACTGCTCGCCCTACCAGGCCATGCAGGCACTGGCCGCGCTGACCAGCCTGAACCCCGCGCCGTCGACCGCTGTCCGGCTCAAGCGCTCCGTGCTGGACAACACTGTGGACCGCAGCCAGATCACGGTGAAGCTCAAGCGCGCCGCCGAGCTCGGCGCTTTCTCCGCCGAGACCCGCGACAGCCCCTGGTACAACGCCCGGCTGTCCAATCGGCAGGAGACCCGGGACGCCATGGCCCTGGTCAAGGAGCTGCGCGATGACCTGCCGCAGCTGCGCCGAATGATGGTCTCGGCCTGCCAGGCGGCCGGGATCACCCCGGGAGACACCTTCAACGACTGGAACCGGCAGGTGCTGCTCTTCCAACGCGTGCAGGAGTCGCTGGGCAAGTTCACCCACGACGTCTACGCTCGCGCGGTCGATGACCTGATCGCCGCCACCGCCCCGGGCTGGTGGCGCCGGCAGAACAACGTGGAGATGACCTCGGTGACGCGCTCACGGCTGCGCCGGGTGGCCAAGGAGTACGTGCGCCCCTCCGTGGCCATCGGGGATCTGCATTCCTCGCTGATCGAGGTGCAGAGCGAGCGCGAGGAGTGGTCCGAGTGGGCCATCTCCGGCTCCGCGCCCAAGGTGCCCCACCGCGTGGACCGGCTCACCAACACCTTCGGCGAGGTGCAGGATCGGCTGCAGCGCCTCGATGAGGTGCTCGAGACCGGATCCCTGGCGGACATGCCGATCGAGAAGCTGCTCGAGACCGTGGAGACCCTCGCCGGGGATGAGAAGCCGCTGGAGACGCTGCCCGAGCGCACGCTGCTGGGCGAGCAGCTGCGCGAACAGGGCTTCCGTGACCTCATGGAGGACTTCTCCGCGCGGGAGATCAGCGCGAACGTGGTCGCCGACGAGCTGGAACTCTCCTGGTGGCAGTCCGCGCTGGAGGCGATGATCTCCGGGGACGACTATCTGGCGATGACCACCGGGGAGAACCTGCGCAGCATCGAGGAGACCTTCCGCGAGGCCGACGCCGGGCATATCGAGACCAGCGCCCACCGGCTGGGCCATGCGCTGTCCGTGCGCTGGAAGTCCGCCGTGGAGGCGCACCCGCAGGCCGCAAGCCGGCTGCGGGAGCTGCTGCGAGATTCCGCCCCGACGATCGAATCGCTGGAAGCGATCAACCCCAAGCTGACTCAGCCGCTGGTGCCGATCTGGACGACCTCTCCGCTGGGCCTGGGGGAGCAGTTCCCCTCCGACTACCGGGCCGACGCCGTGATCCTGCTCGACGCAGAGTCCCTCGCCGTGCCCACGGCGCTGAACGCGATCACCCGCGCGGGACAGGTGGTGGCCTTCGGCGACCCGGTGGCCGGTTCGCCGACCCCGTTCCACGTCTCCGCCGATCCGGTGGCGCGTGAGACCGAGCAGCACCGTCCAACGTCGATCTACGCGGAGCTGGCCGCCGTGCTGCCGCTCTACACGCTGCGCCAGGTCCACCGCGGGGTGGATCAAGAGCTCACCGGGCTGCTCTCCGCCGCGCTCTATGACGGAGAGCTCACCCGCCTGCCCGACGCCGCGCAGCTGACCGGGCAGAACCGCCGGTTCACGGTGGAGCATGTGGCCGGGGCGCCGGCGGGATACCGCGACGCCGTGGAATCGCCCACCGGCGAGGTCAACCGTGTGGTGGACATGGTCTTCGAACATGTCAGGTCCCGGCGCAGCTCCTCGCTGGCAGTGATCACCGGTTCGGAATGGCACGCCCGACGGGTGGCCGATGCGATCCGGCTGAACCTCGCGAACCACGCCTGGGCCAAACCCTTCTTCGCCGACGGCGCCCACGGGGAGAGCTTCGTGGTGGCCCCGGTGGAGCGCGCCGCCGGTCTGGTCCGCGATGACGTGATCTTCAGCCTCGGCTTCGGACGCTCCGTCAAGGGCGAGGCGGCCACCCACTTCGGGGAGCTCTCCGAGCCGCGGGGCCGCGAGCACTTCGCCGTGGCGGTGACCCGGGCGCGGGACCACCTGCGCGTGGTGACCTCGCTGAGCAGCGCCGATATGGACCGTCCGGCGCTCACCGAGGGCGCGCGTGACATCTATGACCTGATCAGGCTGGGCCTGGAGGGCGCGGGGAACCCCACAGCCTCCGCGCAGCTGACCGACCCGCTGGTCCTGGACCTGGTGGACCGGATCCGGGCTCGCGGTGGACGGGTGGAGGACGGGTTCCGCGGAACCCTGGACCTCGCCGCCTGCTCGCGCAAAGCCGCACCGGACACTCCGATGGTCCCGGTGGCGATGGTCTCCGACGGCACCAAGAGCTACGGGGCGATGTCGGTGCGCGAGCGCTCGCGGCAGCGGCCGAAGGGCTTCGAGGAGCTGGGCTGGATCTACATGGCGCTCTGGACCATCGAGGTGTTCTCCGACCCGGTCCGCTGCACCGAAGCCGTGGCTGAGAAAGTCGGCCTGGCCTCCGGGCCGGAGTTCGCCGAATCCGGACGCATCACGGTGCACACCACCGGAATCACCCCGCGCGGTCGGCGCTCACGGGAGGACGAGTCCCGCGGCGACGGCATCCGCTTCGGCGGCGCGGCCGATATCGAGGACGAAGATTCGCACCGCAAGTCCAAGAAGTGGCTCTCGCCGCGGGAGCGCGGGGCATGGAAGGAATAGCCGAAGGTCCGGGTTCTGGATCCTCCGGGGGTGTGCGGCGCAGAGGTCGACGTCGCGTGGTCGCCCCGCCCACCTCGGGACAGTCTCACGAGGTCGAGTCCAACTTTTCCGATCCTTTCAGCTCCCAGGACCGCGACGCCGACTCTGGTGGGTCGACCTCGGGGTCGGCGCGGGGTGCTTCGCAGGCTGGGAAAGCTGGGAAGTCGGCGACGGCGGGCGCGCGGAACTCGGATGCTGGAGCGTCGGATGCGCCGAAGCCTGCGTTGACTCCGCACGAGCAGTGGATCCTCAGCCAGCGACCGCCGCACTGGTAGCCGCGACAACCTGTTGGGGCGAGGTCCCGGTGCGCCGTGCACGTGGTGCCCGGTTTGTGCTCGCGTCGTCCAGCTGTGGGTGTGCAGTTTTCCTCAGGCGCTGGTAGCCCAGTGGGAAGGACGGGCTTCTCCACAGTTCCGGGGAGCAGGGGCTGGCCAGGCCGGAGTGCGGACATCCTGATCTCATGCCGACGCGTCCCACCCTGGAGGAGTCCTCCGGGCCGTTCCTCCCGCAACGTCCACGCCGGTCGCGGCGATCTCCGCAGAGTCGCGAGCGAGGCGCCCCGAAGGTGCCCACAGAGGTGTCCACAGGGGCTGATGCGAGGGAGCCCAGGCACCAGGCGCCGGCCCCCGGCGTCGTTGCCCGCGCGTCTCAAGTGCCAGGAGTCTCAACCCGCGCATCACCGGCCCAGGCACGTCGAGGACCACCGGCGCAGGCACGTCGCGACTCTCCGGCAGGGCGCCTTGAGCCGCGAAGACTGCAGCGGAGCACGCGGACGCGGGGCACGCCGCGTGGAAGACGGAGCAGACCTCCACGAGTCAGCCGACGATTGCATGGCTCCGCGCTGCCCCGATTGTTGCAGCGGTTCCGCATACCGCTTGCTCTTGTTCTCGGCCTGGGCGCAGCGGCAGCCGCCCTGCTGACCAGCGAGGAGGGTCAGCTGGAGACGGCTCTCGCGCTGCGTGTCAACGCCGATATCGCCGCAGGAGATCGACTGAGCTCAGCCGTGGTGGAGGAGGTCCCCGTCGACGCAGCGGCCGTCCCGCAGGGCTACAGCGCAGACATCGAGCAGGTGCTCGGGCAACAGGTGGCCGTGCCGCTGCCGGCGGGGTCGCTGATCCATCCGAACCAGCTGGTCGGTCCGGGGCTGCTGGCCGGTCAGGACCCCGGGACAGTGGCGGTGCCCGTGCGGCCGGCTGATCCGGCGATGATCGGCCTGCTCACTCCGGGTCAGCGCGTGGACGTTCTCGTCTCCTCCGACTCCCCGGAGCGCGGTTCCTCCTCCGCGCTGGTGGCCACCGCGGCACCGGTGCTGTGGACCCCGAAGGATGAATCAAAGAATTGGCTGCCTGCTGGCGGAGAGGCGGGGAGCGTGGTGATTCTGGCGGTGAATCTCGACACTGCGGAGTCGATCGCCCAGGCTACCCAGGAGGGTCGGCTGCACTTGAGTCTGCGCAGTGCGCAGGTGAGCGGTGCAGAGGCAGGTGCCGCGGAGTCGAGCGACGCGTCAGCTGGAGGAACTCGATGAGCTTGACGAACCTGAACCCGAGGCTGAGGAGCTCGAGGAGCCCGCGCCGGAAGTGGCCTTGCTCGGCGCCGTGGACGGCGACTTGGACCCGGATGAATCCGACGAGCTGCTGGAGGACGAGGAGCCCTCCGAGCTGGAGCTCTTGCTGGACTCTGAACCGGCAGCGGCCGCCGCGCGGGAATCGGTGCGGTAGAAGCCGGAGCCCTTGAAAGAGACGCCGACGGAACCGAACTTCTTGCGCAGTGTGCCCTGACACTCAGGGCACACGGTCAGCGAGTCCTCGCTGAACTTCTGCACGATGTCGAAGGCGTGGCCGCAATTCTTGCAGGCGTAGGCGTAAGTGGGCATCAAGTTCCTCGGGGTTCAGGGCGTTGCCCGGTCGAATGCATCGCCGAGCAGCATGCGTCATTGCTGCCAGTCGATTATAGGGCTCCCACGGTGCTGACACCGCGTTCGGTGACGATGGCGTCCACGCAAAGGTCGTGAGACTCGACCGGAAACGAACCCGCGTCGAAGACTTCCTCAGCGTGGACCACCGCAAGGAAACGAATCGAAAGGAGGCCAGCGTGTTCGTCCGCGCGGGCCGAGCCCGACGTCCCAGGTCCGAAGGTCGAGTCATAGAAGCCACCGCCCTGACCCAGCCGGGCGCCGTCGTGGTCCACGGCGAGTCCCGGGACCAGCACCGTGAGCCCGTGGGGATGCAGATCTCTCAGCTCAGCTGTGCTGATCCGGTCCCCGAGCGGCTCCTCCATCGGCAGAACCTCGTGTCGTCGCAGCGTGCTCTCCGCCGTCCAACGGACCCACTGGAGCTCGCGCAGCCCAGGGTCCTGCTGCTGCGCCGGATCGACCACGGGCAGGAACACCGAACCGCCGCGCCCCAGATGCTGAGCCAGGAACGGACGCACATCGGGTTCCCCCGGAATCGGCAGATAGCCCGCTACGGTCGCACCGGCGGGAACCTCGGCCGCCAGCACCCGCGCTACCTCTTCGCCACGGGCGGCGAGCTCCTGCGCGCTGAGCTGTCGACGGCGGGCGCGCAGCCTCCGCCGCACAGCGGCCTTGTCGTCGGGGGAGGGAGCCGGTGTTGGTGTCATGGTGAGAGCCTCAGTGCGGCTGCCGAGCCTGAACAAGATCGGCGCGGAGATGTTCTGCGGCGTCGGCCAGGCTGGGGGAGAAGGTGTACTGGCAGCTCAGGCGCAGCAGAGCGCTGTGCTCATAGCTGGCCAGCGCCTGGGCTGAGACCCCGTTCCGATAGGCCGTGTCGTTGAGCAGCTGGGTCACCACCGAGCGCTGCTCCGCGTCCCACAGGCCTCGGATCTCGTTCCACCGTGCGCAGGCGCGCAGCGACCCGAGATCCAGCGCCGGATCGGCCCACCCGGCGGAGGAGACCTTCAACAGGGCGGGGCCGAGCTCCGCGGACCAGAGCAGATCTTCATCACGCAGGTGTCGATGAGCCGGAATCAGCCGGCCCTTGGGAAGCTTCTGCAGCGCCTCGCAGGCGGCGTCCACTGCCTCCTGGAAGAGCTCAGCCCCCATGATGTAGGGGCGGGTCTTCTCTTCCCAGCGCTGGAGTCGGTTGATCTCCGCGGCGGCGTCATGCACGGGTGTGCTCTCTGGAAGCTCGCCCGGGTGCTGGATCGCCGTGGACCACGCATCGAGTGCCTGATCCCAGGCCTGTTCCCATTGGCTCGGTCCGAAGCGCTCCGGACGGTGCAGCGAGACCCCCGGGAGCGCCTGGAACGTCATCGTGGAGTCGTCTTCGGCGACCGTGCGTGGAAGCCGGAATGGCCCGGCAAACGCCTGCGCATGCCGCATCCCGGCACGCAGGGTGGACGCCTGGCCGGGAGGGAGGACCACCGTGTAGGTCTCATCTGCACTGTCCGCGCGGCCGTTGCGACCCCGGATGCTGTGCCGCACCACGGCACGCTGGCCCGGCTCATGGGCGATCACGATTCCGCCCTCGGAGACGTCCTGCAGCGCCGGCAGCTGCGGGTCGGTGCCGGCAGGGAAGAGCTCCAGGTGCTCGGTGGGTCGGGCCAGATCCGCGCGCTCTTCGACCCAGAATCTGCCTGCGCGTCGCGCGCGGCGCGGCAGATGCGTCCCGGCGGAGGTTTCGCTCGTCCGCGAGTCGGTTCCGGCGGCCGCACCAGGGTCCTCGGGATCCGCGTCGGCGGTCTTTGCGTACTCATCCGGGACGGAGGCCACTTCGACGACGAGCATCTCGGCGTCACCCTTTACGGGCCAGGCGCGCTCGATCGACCAATGGCGACCCTCGGCGGAGAGGGTCCGCGACGGCAGCGCAGAGACAGTATGGGCCATGTTCGAAGCATTCCTTCTCGACCGATTCGGATGAGCCCAGCTTATGCGCCGACCTTCGCCTCGTCCCGCCGAACGGCCGGTCAGCCGAAGATCAGAGCCAAGACTCGATCCAGATGCGCATCCGCCACTGCTCATAAGGGATCATCTCGGCTGTCCAGAGCGGAAGAAAGAACACCGAGGCCGCCACACACAGCAGCACGAAGCACAGCAGAATCACCGTGTTGCGCTGCCGCGCTGCCACGATCGCCCCGGCTTCACGCTGGGACCCGTCAGCGCGCCGGGATCCGGTGCCGATGCGCAGCACAAGGGCCGCCACAGCAGTGATCGCCAGGATCAGGAAGGGGTGATAGCTGATCGTGTAGAAGAAGAACATGGTCCGGTCCGGGAACAGCAGCCACACCAGGAATCCAGCCACAAACCCGGAGAGAATCGCGCCATAGCGCCAATCCCGTCGACCCAGCCAGAGGGCCACCACGATCACCACGGCGATCAATCCAGCCCACCAGATCAGCGGGTTGGCAAGGTCCAGCACCGCGGAGGAGCACGCCGACACCTGGCAGGTCTCGCCGGTCTGCGCATACACCTCGCCCTCAGAGATCCCGTCGTAGTGCATCGACACCGGGCGGCCCATGAACGGCCAGGTCCAAGGAGAGGAGGCGTACTCGTGCCCGTTGCTGAGGCCCTGATGAAAATCGGCGGCCGAGACGTGGTAATTCCAGAGGGAACGGATCGGTCCCGGGACCAGTCCGGCGAGACCCTCGGCGGGGTGGCTCAGATGCCACATCCGGCCCCAGCCCTCACGCGAGAACAGCCAGCCCGACCAGCTGGCGAGATAGACGGCCGCCGCCACCGGCAGCACCGTGAGCACCGCCGGGACCGCGTCGCGGAGCAGGCCGACCCGGAACCAGCGGCCGACGCCGGCGGCGCGACGGGCCTGCAGATCCCACAGGATCACCATGACCCCGAAGACCGCGAAGAACGCCAGCGCGGAGAGCTTCACTGCGACGGCGGCGCCGAGCAGCACGGCCGCGAGCAGTCGCCACGGGCGCAGCGCCAACCGCGTCCCCCGGGCCCGGGCCAGCCCTCGACTCGAATCTCTGCTCTCGTCCAGGCGTGCCGTGCCGACTGAGGAGTCGCGCGCCACCGCCCACTCGGCCAGCCGCCGTCGTCCGCTGTATCTGTCAGCCAGCAGGGCGCCGAAGGCGGCAAGCACGAAGAGCATCATGAAGATGTCCAGCAGCGCGACCCGGCTCATCACCAGGTGATGACCCTCGATGGCCGTCAGCGTGCCGGCGAACGCGCCCAGAAATACCGAGCGGAACATCCGTTGCGCGATTACGGCGATCAGCAGCACCGCCAGGGTTCCCGCCACCGCGGCGGAGACCCGCCAGCCCAATGCGGAGTCATACCCGAAGACGCGCAGCCCGAGGGCGATCAGCCACTTGCCCAACGGAGGGTGCACCACGTAGGCGGCCTCGTCGGAGGGCGGGGCATTCCCAGTGAGCCACGCCTCATCGGCGCCCTCCGGCCATTCCAGCTCGTAGCCCGCGGTCAGCAGCGCGAACGCGTCTTTGGCGTAGTAGGTCTCATCGAACATCAGCAGGTGCGGGGTGGAGAGATTCCGCAGCCGCAGGATGCCGCCGATGACGGTGACCAGGACCGGGAGGATCCAGCCCCAGACGCCGGGGCGATAGGGTTCGGCGCCCAGCCGGCGGTGCATCCGGCTTAATGCAGACCCGCTCAAGGCAGACCCGCCCGCACCGGACTCGGCGGTCTCACCGGCGGGGACCGGGAGGCGGCGGGCAGGCTCGGCGGAGGTCACTATGGGTATGCTACTTGGCGCAAGCCGATCACCAATCAGAGGCAGGCGTGTCATGGACTCAGGCGCAGCAGATGGATCCGATGACAGTCTCGAGGCAGCAGCAGCAGCCTCCTCCCTGTGGGACACCCCGATCGTGCTGGCGGCCACGCCCATCGGCAACCTCGGCGACGCCACCGACCGGCTCAAGCGCCTGCTGGCCAGCGCGGAGATCATCGCCGCGGAGGACACCCGGACGGCCCGCCACCTGGCGCGCGCGCTGCAGGTGAGCACCCACGCCCGGCTCGTCAGCCTGCATGAACATAACGAGGCCTCGCGGGCCGAAGAGCTCGTGGCGCAGGCCGCGGGAGGGACCCGGATCCTGGTGGTCTCCGACGCCGGCATGCCCTCGGTCTCGGACCCCGGGTTCCGCCTGGTCGAGACCGCCATCACCGCAGGCGTGGGAGTCACGGTCGCTCCCGGCGCCTCCGCGGTGACCACGGCCCTGGCGTTGTCCGGGCTGCCCACCGACCGGTTCACCTTCGCCGGGTTCGTGCCGCGCAAGTCGGGGGAGCGCAAGAAGCTGCTCGCCCGTCTGGCCGGCGAGGAATGGACCACGGTGCTCTTCGAATCCCCGCACCGGGTGGCGGCGACACTCACCGAGTTCGCCGCCGCGCTGGGGGAGGACCGTCCGGCAGCGCTGGCACGGGAGCTCACCAAACGCTACGAGGAGGTGCTGCGCGGCGGCCTCGGCGAGCTGGCTGCGGCGGCCTCGGACCGTCATCTGCGCGGCGAGATGGTCCTGGTGATCGGCGGCGCCGCGGTCGGTGGGGCGGGGGCTGAAACGCTGAGCCTTCCCGCGCTGGCCGACGTCGTGCTGCAGAAGGTGGAGGAGGGCATCAAGCTCAAGACCGCGGCCAAGGAAGTCGGCGCCGCGCATTCAGTTCCCGCGAGTGATATCTATGATGCCGTCCTGGCCCGGAGGCGCGCCGAAAACCCCCGTTGAACAGTAGAATGATCGACACAGCGGATGAGGGACTCCACCGCAGGGGAATCGATGAGCAGGCGGGGCCATGAGCGAGGACAGCACGGGTGGCGAACAGCCAGCCCGAACCAGCACCACCAGTCAGATCCGCGAGGCTGCAACCCAGCAGGTGGCGCAGCTGGATCCGCACTCGAACTCCACCGATGGGGTGCTTGAACTCCTTGCAGTTCGCCCCCAACAGCCCGTCTACGCCGTGCCCAACGGCACCGGTGGATGGGTGGACGTCTCGCTCACCAGCTTCGTGGACCAGGTCCGAGGCGTCGCCAAGGGGCTGATCGCGCTCGGCATCGAACCCGGGGACCGCGTCGCCGTGATGGCTCCCACGAGCTACAGCTGGGCCGTGGTGGATCAGGCCATCTGGTTCGCCGGCGCGATCTCCGTGCCGATCTATGAGACCAGCTCCGCACACCAGGTCAGCGCGCTGCTCAAGGACGCCGAGACGAAGCTGGCGCTCGCCGGAAGTGCCGAGCTGCACGACCGCCTGCGCGCTGCCGGTGCCAAGCTCAACGGGTCGCGACCTTCTGTGCTGCCCATCGGGGAGCTGCGCCAGCTCGATGATCTTGCTGCCGCCGGAGAACACATCAGCGACGAGCAGCTCGAGGCGGCGCGCTCACACGCCACCCTCGACGACGTCGCCACTCTGGTCTACACCTCCGGCACCACCGGGGAGCCCAAGGGGGCTCGGATCACCCACCGCAACCTCGCCGAGGGCGCGGCCAACATCCTGCCCTTCGCTGCGGAGATCCTCGGAGAGAACGAATCCCGCACGCTGCTGTTCCTGCCGCTGGCCCACGTGCTGGCCCGCGCGGTGCAGCTGATGTGCCTGCACCGCGGCGTGCAGGTCGCGCACTCCTCCGACCCGTCGGCGCTGCTGGATGATCTCGCCAGCTTCCGGCCCACCTGGCTGCTCGCTGTGCCCCGCGTGTTCGAGAAGGTCTACGCCGGGGCTGCGGCCAAGGCGCGCGACGAGGGCAAGGGCAAGGTCTTCGAGACCGCCCGAGTGACGGCCATCGCCTACTCGCAGGCGCTGCAGGACGCCGCCACCGGTGCCGGCCCCGGCCCCTCTGTGCGGCTGCGGGCGCGGCGGGCGATGTTCGCCAGACTGGTCTATTCCAAGCTGCATGCCCGGCTGGGCGGCAGCGTGCGCTACATGATCTCGGGAGCCTCCACGCTGAACCCCGAGATCGCACACTTCTTCACCGGCATAGGACTGCCGGTCCAGGAGGGGTATGGGCTCACCGAGTCCACAGCCCCGATCACGCTGAACATTCCGGGTTCGACCCGGATCGGCACCGTCGGCATCCCGGTGCCGGGCAACACCGTGCGCATCGCCGAGGACGGGGAGGTGCTGCTGAAGGGCCCCGTGATCTTCGCCGGCTACCACGGCAGTCCCGATGCCACTGCTGAGGCCTTCGACACGGAGGGCTTCTTCCGCACGGGCGATCTCGGCGCACTGGACGAGGACGGCTTCCTCACGCTCACCGGCCGGAAGAAGGACGTGATCGTGACCGCCGGCGGCAAGAACGTCTACCCCATGCCGATGGAAGAGATCATCCGCGCCCACCCGCTGGTGGCTCAGGTCATCGTGATCGGGGACAATCGGCCCTACGTGGCGGCGCTGATCACCCTCGACGCCGACGCCGTGGCCGAATGGTGCCAGAGCAACGGGTTCCGCTCGCTCTCGCTGATCGACGCCGCGAAGCATCCCAAGATCCGCCAGGAGATCGGGCTGGTCGTGGAGGCCGCCAACCGACAAGTCTCACGCGCCGAGTCGATCCGCAAGTTTGAGCTGCTCGACGTCGAACTCTCCGAGTACTCGGGCCACATGACCGCCTCCATGAAGCTGCAGCGGCACCGGGTGCTCGCCGACTTCGAAGGCGTGATCAACTCGGTCTACTCGACCTGACCCCGCCCACGTGAGCGCCCACCCCTCCGAGCCCCCGCCCCTCATCTGTTGGGCACAAACTGTCGGAATGAGTTGGTTCGGGTGCCCCCATTCCGACGATTCCTGCCCAACCGATGAGCGCGAGGCCCTTCATGGCCGACTTCGCCGAGAAATAGCCTCCGCAACCTGCCTGACCGCCGATGCGAAGCCCTCCGCATTATCGTCCGCGTTGAAGTGGAGGACCGTCCACCCGGCGCTGAGGAACGTGTTGTTGCGCCTCTGATCAAACCTGGCCTGTTCGACCGTGAAGTGAGTGGCGCCGTCGTACTCCATGGCTAGCTTCAATTCCGGGTAGCCCATATCGGCACAGGGTGAGTGCGGCCAGTCCGGTCGGGCGGGAACCTGCAGAGACGGTTCGGGCAGTCCGGCGCGGATGAGCGCGAGTCTCAGTTTCGTCTCCCTCGCCGAGTCCGCACCTACCCGGACAAGGTCCGCTGCAGCCATGGCCCGTCGTCGTCCGGGGGAGCCGTGCATGGACTCCACGACCTCGTTGAGCTGCTCCAGGGTCGCATAGGGCTCGAATCTGCCCTCATAGGAGGAATAGGGGCGGCGGACCAAGTGGTCGCCGATGATAACCAGCTCGTCGACGCTGAGTAGCCCGGCCATGTCGAACCAGGTCCGCACCGGCGTTGTCATCGTGACGCCGTTCCACTCGCTGAGGTCACCAGCCCGGATGCGGACGCGGTGATGGGTGACCGCCGGTCGCCTGATGCGGTGAGTCGTGCCTGCGGGTTGGGACAGGTGCACCGTTCCGTCGTGTGCAAGCTGCAGGGGAAGGGGCAAGCGATGGATCTGAGCTGCCGTCGTGTGGGACAACCAGCACTCGGGAAGGGCACGAGCGAGGATCAACGCGCGCTGAAGAATCTGTGTCTGGGGCGTATCCGGCACTGCAAGTCGATGAATGTGGATGCCCCATGACAACTGGCTGATGTCCTTCCGCCGAACCCGTTCCTGCGAGAATCCCGCGCCAGGCAGGTCTCCATAGAGGAAGGGACCTCCGGTGAAACCGTTGGGAAGCTGGCGCGGGCGTCTCATACGCTCATTTTCAAGGAGAGAATCGGGGTTCCTCGGTTATCCACAGGCCTTCGAATGGTTCCGGAGTGGCTCTGCGGAAGCTCCCCGGAGGCTCCACGGAGGGGTCCACGGAAGCTCCACGGAGGGGTTCGCCATCTGGTGGGCACAAATCGTCGCTATGACGGGCTCCGCACCCACTCTTTCCGACAGTTTCTGCCCAAAGGATGACGGGTGGGGTGGGAAAGGGGCGGGAACTGGATGGGAACGGGATGGGAACGGGGCGCGGAGGGGGCGGGGCGATACAGTGGATGACCGTGAGTGAAGAGCAGCGAAATCGTGCAGGCGCCCAGACGAGCCCTTCCGTGACGGCGGGGGAGGTCCCGCGCGCGTACCGCCCTGCGCCCGCGAAGAACGACGACGCCGCCGGCTCGGCTCCCAGCGAAGGCACGGCCCTCAACGGCACGACTCCCACCGGCACGGCCCCCACCGGCACGACTCCCACCGGCGGCGCGCCAGCTGGGCCCACGCGGGAGCAGGCGGAGGAGAAGTCCGGGAAGAAGCGCCGGCTGCAGTACCCGCCCGCTCCCGAGCCGCTGCCCGTGCCGGTCCTCGACAATCACGCCCACCTCGATTTCCGTGACGGCGAGGTCAGAGTCACCGTGCGCGAGGCGCTCGATGCCGCTCAGGCCGTGGGCGTGGTGGGTGCGCTCTGCGTCGGCTACGACGTGGCCTCCTCGGAGTTCTCGGTGGATGCCGCCGGCAAGGATCCGCGGCTGAAGGCCGCCGTGGCGCTGCATCCCAATGATGCGCCGGAGCTCGCGGCCGAGGGCAACTATGAGGCCGCCTTCGCGCGGATCGCCGAACTGGCCCGGCATGATCAGGTCGTCGCCATCGGGGAGACCGGGCTGGACTTCTACCGCACCGGCCAGGACGGGGTCGCCGCCCAGAAGCGCAGCTTCGAGGATCACATCGCGCTTGCCGTGGAGACCGGGCTCGCCATGCAGATCCATGATCGTGACGCCCACGCCGAGGTGGTCGAGGTGCTCCAGGACGCCCCCACGCTGCCCAGCGCCGTCGTCTTCCACTGTTTCTCCGGGGACGCCGAGCTCGCCCGCATCTGCAATGCCAACGGCTGGTACATGTCCTTCGCCGGGACGGTCACGTTCAAGAATGCACGGGGCCTGCGCGAGGCCCTCGCGATCGCTGACCCGCAGCTGATCCTGGTCGAGACCGACACGCCCTTCCTCACACCGCATCCTTACCGCGGCCAGCCCAACGCGCCCTATCTGATCCCGCAGACCATGCGGCTCATGGCCGACGTGCGCGAGGCGAAGCTGGAGTCGCTGTGCCAGCAGGTCATGTTCAACACCACCCAGGCCTACGGGAGCTGGACATGAGCGATCACCCCGCCACCCAGCCGCTGCTCTCCGCAACCCACGTGCGTGCCCTCGCCGAGCAGCTCGGCGTGCGCCCCACCAAGCAGTGGGGGCAGAACTTCGTGATCGACCCCAACACAATCCGCCGCATCGTGGGGCTCGCGGACCTCGACGGCAGCGAACACGTGCTCGAGGTGGGTCCGGGGCTGGGCTCTCTCACCCTGGGCCTGCTGGACGAGTCCGCGCTGGTCAGCGCCGTGGAGATCGACCCGAAGCTCGCCGGTCAGCTCCCCGAGACCGTGACGCAGTTCCGCCCGGAGCTCGCAGCGAACCTGCACGTCATGCAGCAGGACGCGCTCAAGCTCACCCCGGAGTCCTTCGCCGAGATCGGCACGGGTCAGACCAAGGGCGCCGGTCCCGAGGTGCTGGTCGCGAACCTGCCCTATAACGTCGCCGTTCCGGTGGTGCTGCACCTGCTGCAGATTCTGCCCTCCCTGCGCAAAGGCCTGGTCATGGTCCAGGACGAGGTCGCGGACCGGCTTGTCGCGGGACCCGGCTCCAAGATCTACGGTGTTCCCAGTGTGAAGGCCGCCTGGGACACGCAGATGCGCAAGGCCGGAGTGGTCGGCAAGCGCGTGTTCTGGCCCGAGCCGCGGATCTCCTCCGGGCTGGTGCGCTTCGACCGGCGAGCGGTGGCCTCGGTGGAGGTCACCCGCGAGGAGGTCTTCGCCGTCATCGACGCCGCCTTCGCCCAGCGACGCAAGACCCTGCGCGCCTGCCTTGCCGGGATCGCAGGCTCAGCGAGCCATGCCGAGACCGTGCTCCGCACCGCCGGGGTGGATCCCTCGGCCCGCGGGGAGACCCTGGACATCCACGCCTATACCGCGATCGCCGCCGCCCTGCGGGACACCCCGGCCGCGGAAGCGAACCTGGATCCGGCACAGGCCCTTGCCGTGGAGGAGGCTCCCACCACGGGACACACCGCCGACGACGACGCGGCCAGCTCCAGCACCGCCGATGCAGACCCGCATGTCAGTGGCGAGCAGTAGGGTCGGTATATGCGGGAGAGTGAATTCTACGGACATGTGACGGCCGTGGCGCCAGGCAAGGTCAACGTCAGCCTGCGCGTCGGTCCGCTCCGCGAGGACGGCTATCACGAGGTCGCCACGCTGTACCTCGCCGTCTCCCTCTACGAGGAGGTCACGGCCTCTCCGCGCGAGGACAGTGCCATCACGGTGAGCCTGTGTGAGCGCTCGGCGTTCACCGAGGTTCAGACCCAGGACCCGGAGACCGGCGAGATCGTCGCGGCCGCCATTCCGCTGGATGAGCGCAACCTCGTGCACCAGGCTGCCTCGAAGCTCCGTGATCGGCTGGGTATCACCAGCGGCGTGGATCTGACCATCACGAAGAACGTCCCGGTGGCGGGCGGTATGGGCGGAGGCTCGGCCGATGCCGCAGCTGCCCTCGTGGCCTGTTCCGCGCTGTGGGAGGCCGGACTCTCCAAGGAGCAGCTGGCCGAGATCGGCGCCGAACTCGGCGCCGACGTCCCGTTCGCCATGCTCGGCGGGGCCGCCGTCGGCCAGGGTGTCGGCGACGAGCTGTCACCGCTGCTCACTCGCGGAGAGCTGCACCTGGTCATCGTGCCGGCCAACACCGGCCTCTCCACGCCGAGCATCTACGCCACGCTCGATGAGATGCGCGACCGGCAGAACATCACCGCCGACGAGCCGGACCTGGACCCGGACCTCGTGCGGGCCGTCTGCTCCGCCGATGCCGAGCTTGTCGCTTCGCTCATGGCCAATGACCTCCAGGCCCCGGCCGTGGCGCAGCTGCCCACGCTCGAGGACATGATGGACATCGGCATGATCGAGGGCGCCCTGCAGGGGATGGTCTCCGGCTCCGGGCCCACTGTGGTGTTCCTCGCCCGGGACGCGGAATCGGCCCACCAGCTGGCCACCAGCCTCGAGGAGCGCACCGAGGTCTGGGCCATCCCGGTCACCGGACCCGCACACGGAGCGCGCCTGGTCAACGGCAACGGCCGAGAGCACGGCTAGCCGGCCAGCCGAGAACGGCTAGCCCACCAGCCGAGAGATCGGCTAGCTCACCTGCTCGTAGAGCTCCACCCAACGCTCCTCAAGCTTCGCGTTGTCCCCCTGGAGTCGCTGCACATCGGCGCTGAGCTTGCCCAGACCCTCGGAATCCGTGGGGTCGTGATCAGCCATCTGGCGCTGCTTCTTCTCGATCTGGGTGGTCAGCTTCTGCATCTTGCGCTCCAGAGCGCCGACCTCCTTACGCAGCTCGCGCTCCTCGGCGCTGGAGAGCCCCGAGGGTGTCGGGAAGGCAGCCTTGGCCGTGGCGGACGCTGACTTTCCGGCCTTGCCGCTCGTGGAGCTTTTCCCGCCCCTGCCCTCGGTCGCGCCGGAGTCTCCGGCCGTGAGCCGCAGGTACTCTTCCACGCCGCCGGGAACATGGCGGAACTTGCCGTCGAGGATCGCGTACTGCTGATCCGTGACGCGCTCGAGCAGATACCGGTCGTGGGAGACCACGATCAGCGTGCCCGGCCAGGAGTCCAGCAGGTCCTCCATGGCGGCGAGCATGTCGATGTCCAGGTCGTTGGTGGGCTCATCGAGGATCATCACGTTGGGTTCAGTGAGCAGCACCATCAGCAGCTGCAGGCGGCGACGCTGCCCGCCGGAGAGCTCGCCGACCCGCGCCGAGAGGTGGGCGGTGGAGAAGCCGAGACGCTCCAGCAGCTGAGCGGGAGTGTGCTCCTTGCCGTCCACCACGACCTGGGTCTTCTCCCGAGCCAGCACCTCGCGGACGCGGTCGCCCTCGATGTCGGCCAGCTGGGAGAACTGCTGGTCCAGGGTGGCCAGGCGCACGGTCTTTCCCTGCTTGACCTGGCCGGCGTCGGGCGTCAGCTTCCCGGCGATCAGGTTCAGCAGCGTGGACTTGCCGGCACCGTTGGCACCGAGGATGCCGGTGCGCTCGCCCGGACCGATCCGCCAGGTGACGTCGTCGAGGATCTGCTTCTCGCCGAAGGCCAGGGAGACATCGAGGACGTCGACCACATCCTTGCCGAGCCGGGCGGTGGCCATCTTCTTGAGCTCCACGGTGTTGCGCGGAGGAGGGACATCGGCGATCAGCTCGTTGGCCGCGTCGATGCGGAACTTCGGCTTGGTGCTGCGCGCCGGGGCGCCGCGGCGCAGCCAGGCCAGCTCCTTCTTCATCAGGTTCTGACGCTTGGCCTCCACGGCCGCGGCCTGACGGTCGCGCTCCACGCGCTGGAGCACATAGGCCGCATAGCCGCCGTCGAAGGGCTCGACCACCCGGTCGTGGACCTCCCAGGTGGTGGTGCTGATCTCGTCGAGGAACCAGCGATCGTGCGTGACCACCAGCAGCCCGCCGGAGGTGCGCGGCCACCGGCGGTTCAGGTGATCGGCGAGCCAGGAGATGCCCTGGACGTCCAGGTGGTTCGTGGGCTCATCCAGGGCGATGATGTCCCACTCGCCGACCAGCAGCTTCGCCAGCGCCACGCGTCGGCGCTGACCGCCGGAGAGATCCGCGATCGTGGATTCCCAGGGGATGTCGGAGACCAGTCCGGCGATGACGTCGCGGATCTTGGGGTCCGAGGCCCATTCGTGGTCGTCGGCGTCCCCGACGATAGAGAACCCGACAGTGTGGTCAAGATCAAGGTCATCGGACTGGTCCAGCACGCCGAACTGCACGCCCTTGCGCCGGGTGACCTTGCCCGAATCGGGCTCCAGGCGCCCGGTCAGCATGCCCAGCAGAGAAGATTTGCCGTCACCGTTGCGTCCGACGACGCCGACGCGGTCGCCTTCATTGACGCCGATCGTCACGGAATCGAAGACGGTGCGGGTAGGAAATTCGAGGTGTAGGGCTTCAGCCCCCAGAAGATGTGCCACCCATCCAGGGTAATGCCCCGGTTCAGGCTGAAGTTTCACGCGGTTTCATCTCCCCCCGCGCCGCATGCGAAGATGGACCAGCGCGTGGCCGGGAACTGGTGTGCTTGGAAGGAAAGAGCATCCAGACGCCCGACGTCGCACTCCGCCTTGGTGTAATGGCAGCACGCCAGCCTTTGGAGCTGTGCAGTCTAGGTTCGAATCCTAGAGGCGGAACGGCACTGAACTGTACAGCCGGGCCTATCTACACTGGAGGGGTCCAAGAACCGCCTCGAGGAGCAGCCTTCGTGACCACGCCCCAGCCAGCTCGCCCCACCGCCGTGATCGTGCTCGCGGCCGGAGCCGGGACCCGGATGAAGTCAGCCACACCGAAGATCATGCATCCCATCGGTGGAGTCTCGATGATCGGGCATGCGCTGGCCGCCGCGAAGGGCCTGGATCCCCAGCATCTGGTCGCCGTCGTCCGCCACCAGCGCGAGAAGGTGGCCGCGCACATCACGCAGCTCCAGCCGCAGGCGGTCATCGCCGATCAGGACGAGGTTCCCGGCACCGGGCGCGCCGTGCAGGCCGGCCTGCAGGCGCTCGACGCCGCGGGCGCACCCGCCGAGTCTGGCACCGTCGTCGTCACCTATGGTGATGTGCCGCTGCTGACCTCGGAGATGCTCGCCGAGCTCGTGGCGACCCACGAGGCAAGTGCGAACGCTGTCACCGTGCTCTCCGCCATGCTCGACGACGCCGCGGGCTACGGTCGGATCCTGCGCAGCGATCAGAACCCGCAGGACGTGCTCGGGATCGTGGAGCACAAGGACGCCACCGAAGCCCAGCGCAGCATCACCGAGATCAACTCCGGGATCTACGCCTTCGACGCCGCCGTGCTCAACCGCGCGCTGAGCCAGGTCACCACCGAGAACGCGCAGGGCGAGATGTACCTGACCGACGTGCTCTCCATCGCCCGCGCCGAAGGTGGCAAGGTCTCCGCCGTGGTCACCGCCGACCGCTGGCAGGTCGAGGGCGCCAATGACCGGGTGCAGCTGCAGGCGCTCGGCGCCGAGATGAACCGCCGCACCGTGGAGCGGGCCATGCGCGCCGGCACCACGGTCATCGACCCCGCCACCACCTGGATCGACTCCACGGTCACCCTGGAGGAGGACACCACGATTCTCCCCGGCACCCAGCTCCACGGCGCGACCCACATCAGCCGCAACGCCGTCGTCGGCCCCGACACCACGCTGACCGATGTGATCGTCGGCGAGGCGGCCACCGTCACCCGCGTGCACGGATCGGGCGCGCAGATCGGCGCCGGTGCTAGCGCCGGACCGTTCACCTATCTGCGCCCCGGCACGGTCCTGGGGGAAGAGGGCAAGATCGGCGCCTTCTACGAGACCAAGAACGTGACGATCGGCCGCGGCAGCAAGCTCTCTCACCTCGGATACGCCGGCGACGCGACGATCGGCGAGTTCACCAACATCGGCTGCGGCAACATCACCGCGAACTACGACGGCGAGAACAAGCACCGCACCGTCATCGGCTCGCATGTGCGCACGAGCTCCAACACCGTCTTCGTGGCGCCGGTGAGCGTCGGCGACGGCGCCTACACCGGGGCCGGGGCCGTGGTGCGCAAGGACGTGCCGGCGGGAGCGCTCGCGCTCTCGGTGGCCCCGCAGCGCAACGCCGAGGGATGGGTGCAGGCCAAGCGGCCGGGCTCCGCAGCCGCCGACGCCGCGAACGCCGCCGGAACCACCGACGGCGGCCGGTCCAGCGCCGCAGCCCAGGCCAGCGGCGCAGCCCAGGCCAGCGGACAGAACGGGCGCGCCCAGCAGGGCAACGAGCACACCGAGTAACGTTTCACCAGGCACCAACCCACTGCAACGCCGGCGAGAGGCAAGAACACCCATGGACGAGATCAGGCTGAGCGGGGAAAAGACCCTAGTACTGGCATCCGGTCGGGCACACCCGGAGCTGGCCCAGGAGATCGCCGAGGAGCTCGGCACCGAGCTGCTGCCGATGAGCGCCTACGACTTCGCCAACGGGGAGCTCTACGTCCGCGCCTCCGAGTCGGTTCGCGGCAAGGACATCTTCCTGCTGCAGTCCCACCCGGCACCGCTGAACAACTGGCTCATGGAGCAGCTGATCATGGTGGATTCCATGAAGCGTGCCTCCGCCAAGCGGATCACGGTGGTCTCCCCGTTCTACCCGTACGCCCGCCAGGACAAGAAGGGACGCGGCCGCGAGCCGATCTCCGCCCGTCTGGTGGCTGATCTCTACAAGGCTGCCGGCGCTGACCGGATCATGAGCGTGGATCTTCACACCGCGCAGATCCAGGGCTTCTTCGACGGGCCCGTGGACCATCTCTTCGCCGTTCCGCTGCTGGCCGATCACATTCGCAGCCGCGTCACTGAGGACGAGGTCACCGTGGTCTCCCCAGACACCGGACGCGTCCGGGTCGCCGAGCAGTGGGCCGATCGACTGGGCGGTGCCCCGTTGGCCTTCGTGCACAAGACCCGCGACGTCACCCAGCCGAACAAGGCGGCCTCCAAGCAGGTCGTCGGTCAGGTCGAGGGGCGCACCTGTGTGCTCATCGACGACATGATCGACACCGGTGGAACGATCTCCGGCGCGGTCCGGGTCCTCAAGGACGCCGGCGCAAAGGACGTCATCATCGCCGCGACCCACGCCGTGTTCTCTGACCCGGCCGCTGAGCGGCTCGCCAACTGCGGCGCCCGGGAGATCGTGGTGACCAACACGCTGCCGATCCCCGAGGACAAGCGCTTCGAGGCGCTCACGGTGCTCTCCATCGCGCCGATCCTCGCCCGGGCGATCAAAGAGGTCTTCACCGACGGTTCGGTGACCTCCCTCTTCGACGGCGACGCCTGAGCCCCACCCCACGCTGAGGGGCGGGTTAGTCCCCACCCCACCTTGAGGGGCGGATTTTCCGAGTAATTGAGGCCTCAGAAGGGCCCAGATACCCGGAGAATTCGCCCCTCAACGCGTAGTGGCGGTCGCCCAGGCCACGACGACGTCGCCGATGAGGCCCCGCATTCGGTCACGGCGGGGCTGCGTGGTGAAGTCCGGGTCGAACAGGTAGCTGAACGTATAGCGGTTGGCGATCTGGAAGACGCAGTAGGAACTGATCAACAGATGAAGGTCGAGGGCGTTGACCTCCTCGCGGAAGGCACCCTGCTTCTTGCCCTGGGCGATGATGCCGTCGAGGATCGTCACCGCCGGCTGGCCCAGATCGCTGAGTGACTCCAGCTTTCGGATGTACTTGCCGCGGTGGATGTTCTCGATCGAGACCAGCCGGATGAAGGCCGAGTTCCGCAGGTGGTGCTCATAGGTGAGCTCGGCGAGCTCGCGCAGCGCGTCGATCGGGTTCATCTCATCGACCTGGAGGGTCTGCTCAGCCTTGCGGATGCCGCGGTAGGCATTGTCCAGCACCGCCAGATACAGCTGTTCCTTGCCCCCGAAGTAGTAATAGATCATCCGCTTGGTGGTGCGGGTGCGGCGGGCAATCTCATCGATCCGGGCACCGGAGTAGCCGTCGTCGGCGAAGACCTCTGTGGCCACTGCGAGCACCTCGGCTCGGGTGCGTACGGCGTCGCGTTGGCGGGGCGGCGTCTGGGTCACAGTATTCTCCTCCTGGCTTCGCCGCGAGAGTATCAGATCCTCTCACGGCAGGGTCCTGATGGCTTATGCCCCTGTCAGAAGGCGTTGGGGGTTCTCCACCATGAGCTGCCGTTCCAGGCCGGCGTCGAGACCCTCCGCACGCAGCCGCGGCAGGATGCGGCGGTGCAGGTGATCCATGCTCCACTGCGGCGCGTGCTCGGCGCGCCAGGAGGGTGGAGTGATGCGGCTGAACACGGCGGCGTCGTGGGAGAGCAACAGCTTCTCCGCGTACCCCAGTTCCAGCAGCGCCAGCAGCATGCGGATGCGGTCCTCATCGGAGCCGGTGTGACTCATCCCGAAGCGGTCGAAGCCCAGGAAGGACCCGGCATCGGCTAGCTCGCGGAGGTAGTTGAGGTCGGTGGAGTCGCCGCTGTGGCCGATGACCACCCGTTCCAGGTTCACCCCAAGGCTGCCCAACAGACGCTGCTGCTGGAGTCCGCCGTGTGAGGCGGGATCCGAGTGTGTGGTGATCGGCACACCGGTGCTCAGGTGGGTCTGGGCTGCGGCGGTGAAGACGTGGGCCACGTCTTCGGTGATCCCGGCACTGTCCGAGCAGACCTTGAGCATCGCCGCACGCAGGTCGGTGCCGGCGATGCCCTCCTCGATGTCGCGCAGGAACAGCTCAATCAGCGGATCGGGACCGTCCACCAGCCTGCCCGGCCCGTTGAGCCGGAAGAAGTGCGGCAGCACGTCGCTGGTGTACCAGCCGGTGGCTGCCAGAATACGAACCGACGTGCGGCGGGCCAGCTCGGCGACCCGCCGCACGTCGCGTCCGAGACCGGGGACCGTGAGGTCCACGATCGTGTCTACGCCCAGCTCCGCCAGCGCCTGCAGCTGAGCCTCGGCTCGCGCCATCACCGCGACCTCATCCCACTCAGGGTGGGGGAGGTCGCGATCCAACTGCGGATCACTGACGATCAGGTGCTCATGCACCAGAGTCGTGCCCAGTGAATCTCCGGGCACCTCTCCGGTGAGCGTGGGAACCATGCTGGACATAGGCTCAGGTCACTCGCTCGTGGAGCGGATGGCCTCGAAGGTGGCCAGCGAATCGCCCTCGAGGGCCTCTTCGAGGTTCGGGATGGTCATCTCCCGGAACGCCTCCACGTCGACGTCGTCGTTGACCTCCCAGTCATCACCTTCCTGCCATTCGGCCAGCGTCTCTTCTTCATCCGTGGCGACGCAGTCGGTCACCTCGGTCACGGCGGAGTCCACGGCGCTGGTGAGCGCCTCCTGCTGCTCCTCGTTGAGGTCATTCCACTTGTCCGACATGATCACCAGGTTGGTGTTGAGCTGGTGCGCGCTGAGGTTCAGGTAGTCCTGGACCTCATTGAGGTTCTCTGACTCGATGTTGGTGATCGGGTTCTCCTGACCGTCCACCGCGCCCTGCTGCAGCGACAGGTAGAGCTCCTCGTAAGCGACCTCCACCGCGTCAGCCCCCATGGCCTCGGCGTTCATCAGGAACTGTGGGGATCCGGGGAAGCGGATCTGCATGCCTTCCAGGTCCTCGGGTGAGCTGATCGGCTCGTTGGAGGTGAAGTGGCGGGCACCGGCGGACCAGGCGCCGAGGGTCTGGATGCCGGCGGACTCGGCGAAGTCATCGACGACCTGCTGGCCCTCCTCGCTCTCCATGAAGCGGGCGAGGTGATCGGCGTCGTCGAAGGCATAGGCGGCGTCGAGCACGCTGATCGGCTCGTAGACGGCACCCAGCGCGGAGGCGCCCTGGATGTCGATGTCCACGTCACCGGAGGCGACCGACGCGATGCGGTCGGCGTCGCCGCCGAGCTGGCTGGAGCCGAAGATCTCGATGGTGAGTCCGACGTCGGCCGCCTCGACCTCTTCCTTGATGACATCGGCGCCGCAGCGGGCCTGGGGTTGGTCATCGTTGTAGCTGTGCGCGAGGGTCAGCTCCATGGACTCGCCACTGCCGCCGTCGCCGCTGGCCTCCTCGTCGCCTCCGCCGCAGGCGGTGAGGCCGAGGATGGGCAGGGCGGCGATGACTGCGGCCTTGCTCAGGGTGTTATATCGCTTGGACATGGTGAGTGTTCCTCTCATCGGTGCATCGTTGCACGCGGGTGTGGTGATTCTGCTTCGATCAGGGCATTGAGGTCATCGAGCATGGACGCGCGGTCTGCGGTCTCGCCGGTGAAGATCTCGAAGGCGTCGGCGGCCTGATGCATGGCCATGCCGAGCCCCGAGACCGTCCGGCAGCCTCGTTCTTCGGCTGCGCGGAGCAGCACGGTGTCCACCGGCCGGTACACCACGTCGGCCACCCAGTGCCGCGGTTCCAGCAGCTCGGTGTCGAAGGGTGATCCCGGGTGGTGGGCCATGCCGAACGGAGTAGCGTTGACCACGCCGTCGGCACGCTGGAGAAGCTGAGGCAGGTGCTCGGGTTGAGCCCGCTCAGCCGTGAAGCCATGCGTGGTGTGCAGGCTGCGAGCCAGGGTGGCGCTCTTGTCGAGATCCACGTCCACCAGGCTCAGGCTTGTGACTCCGCGCATGACCAGTGCATGCGCCACCGCGGAGCCGGCCCCGCCGGATCCCACCAGGACCACGTGGCCGCAGGCGGTCTCGCCCAAGCCGTCTTCGATGCAGGCCTGGAATCCGGTGACGTCGGTGTTGTGTCCGACTGCGGCGCCGTCGTCGGTGAAGACCACGGTGTTGACCGCTCCGATCATGGCGGCGGAGGGCCCGAGCTCATCGAGCAGCGGTACCACGGACTGCTTGGCGGGGAAGGTGACGTTCAGTCCATTGAAGCCGAGGCGCTGAGCCATCTCGAGAAGCTGGCCGAGCTCCTCCTGGGAGTCCTCGCCGCCGGCGAACTCGATGCTGCGGTAGATGTAGCGCATTCCGTGCCGCGAGCCTTCAAGCTCGTGCATCGTGGGGGTCAGCGAAGGACCCACGCCATGGCCGATGAGTCCGGCCAGGATGCTGCGCCCGGTATCGGTGCTTCTCCCCGTATCTCTCGGATTGGTCGTCACAGGCCGAGCACCTCCGGGAAGAACATCAGCGCGTTGGGGAAGAAGATGACCAGCAGCAGCACAACCACCGCAGGCATCGCGAAGGGCAGGGCTCCCTTGAAGACCTCACCCACGCGGGTCTCCGAGACCGAAGCGGTTACGAACAGGGCCGTGCCCACTGGGGGAGTCAGCAGCCCGATCATCAGCGAAATGATCAGCACCACGCCGAGCACAATGGGGTCGATCTGGTACTGCATGGAGATCGGAAGCAGGATCGGCACGACGAGCACGAGGATCGCGGTGGCGTCGATGACGGTCCCCAGGATGAGCATCAGCAGGGCCACGAGGAGCAGGAACACCGTGGGATTCTCGGTGATGCCCAGCAGCGTCTCGGTGAGCAGCTGCGGCAGACGCTCGAGGGCCATGATGTGACCCAGAAGCGCGGCGGAGGCGACGATCAGCATGATCGCGCCGGTGGTCAGCGCGGTCTCGCGCACGGCCGCCAGGAAGCCCTTGAAGGAGAGCGAGCGCTGGATCAGCGAGATCAGCAGCACCCAGAAGACGGCGACGGCGGCCGCTTCGGTCGGCGTGAACAGGCCGCCGAGGATGCCGCCCAGGATGATCACGGGTGTCACGGCGGGCAACAGCACACCCTTGGTGGAGCGGATCAGCTCCTGGCGATCGAAATGACCTGCCCGAAGGTTCGGATTGCGCCGGACCAGGATCCAGACCACCACGCACAGCCCGACGGCCATGAGCAGCGCGGGGATCACGGAGGCGGCGAATAGCGCGCCGGTGGAGGCGGCGGCCAGACCGGCGTAGATGACGGCAGGGATGCTGGGCGGCATGACCGGGGCGATCAGTGAGGAAGCCGCGGAGAGTCCGGTGGCGAATCGGCGGGTGTAGCCGTTGCGCAGCATGGCCGGGATCTGCACCTTGCCCAGTGCGGCGGCATCGGCGACGGCGGAGCCGCTCATCCAAGAGAAGCCCACGCTGGCGCCCACGGTGACGTAGCCGAGGTTGCCGCGGATCCGGGCGAGGGCCGCCATCGCGAAGCGGAAGAGTCGATCGGCGAGGCCTGCGTGGTTCGCGAGGGTTCCAAGGAACACGAACAGCGGCACCGCCAGCAGCGGGAAGCTCTGCACGGCGTTGGTCACCTGACGCAGGCTGGTGCCGGAGGACTGTCCGTCCAGGAGCATGTAGACCAGCGAGGGACCGAGGAACGCGAAGGCCACCGGCACGCGCACCAGAAGCAGGACGGCGATGGCAACGCCCAGAAGAATGAGTGTCACGAGTGGTCCTCCACGGTGTTGGTGTGCAGCTGCGCCGCGTCATGGTCAGCGTCGGGCAGGATCGGCCCGTGCTTGGCGATCATCCACGCGGCGACCAGTGAACGGAGGACGGTGCTGATCATCCCGGTGAGCACCGGGATGTAGACCACTGACATGGGCAGGCGCAGCACGGGGGAGCTCAGGGCGCCCTGGGTCTGGATGAGTCCCCAGGCCTCGTTGCTCAGACCCAGCGCGATCAGCGCCACGATGAGCAGCGAACCCACCTGCACCACGCGGATGAGCCGCGGGGCGGGCAGCGTGTCGACGACTTCCAGCGCGATGTGCCCGCGCAGGGTGATGAGCACCCCCGCCACGGAGAAGGTCATCCAGGCCAGGCCGAAGCGGGAAATCTCGCCGGTCCAGGCCAGACCCTCGAAGGGGGTGTAGCGCTGGGCGGCCTGGGTGAAGACGAGGACGAGGATCACAAGAAGCATCACGCCGGCGAAACCGAGCTCGATGCGCGTGAGCACCTCCACCACTCGGCGGCTCAGGGGTTTCCTGGTGTCGGTCACGGGGTTCCTTTGATCACGAGAAAAGTGGCGTGCGCCACAATGACTGGAACAAACGTACCGGTTCGTACATTAGGTGTCAAAGGTCACGCTGGAGATCCTAGGGATCCCGCATCTGCCCTCGTCCCGGCCGCTCGGGAAGCATCCGTGGGGTCGAACCTGTTGTACTCCGCAAGCACACCTTCTTCACCTATTCACCAGGAGCAGCTATGGAACCGCAGACCGAAGCAGCAGGCCAGGGTATGGAGTTCGACGTCATCGTGATCGGCGGTGGAGCCGTGGGGGAGAACGCGGCCGACCGCGCGGTCCAGGGCGGTCTGAGCGTCGTCGTCGTCGAGGCCGAACTGGTGGGCGGTGAATGCTCCTACTGGGCCTGCATCCCCTCAAAGGTGCTGCTGCGTTCTCCGCAGGCGCTGCGCTCCGCCCAGCAGGTGCCCGGCGCGGCCGAGGCGGTGACCGGGACCCTCGACGTCGAGGCCGTCCTGGCTCGCCGCGACTCCTTCACCAGCGGATGGAAGGACGACGGTCAGGCGAAGTGGCTCGACGGCGCCGGGATCAGCCTGATCCGCGGCCAGGGTCGTCTCACCGGGCCCAAGCAGGTCACCGTCACCGCCGAGGACGGATCGGAGACGCAGCTCACGGCGCGCCACGCGGTGACTCTCGCGACCGGCTCCGCTGCGGCCATCGCACCGATCGAAGGTTTGGCGGAGGCTCACCCCTGGACCAGCCGGGAGGCCACCAGCGCGCATGCCATCCCGAAGAGCCTTGCGATCATCGGCGGCGGCGTGGTCGCGGTCGAGATGGCCAGCGCGTATGCCTCCCTGGGGGCCGAGGTCACGGTGATTGCACGCCGCGGGCTGCTCGGCGGGATGGAACCCTTCGCCGGCGAGCTGGTCGGGAAGGCCTTGGAAGAGCAGGGTGTGACGCTGCGGTTGAACACGACCCCGGAGCGAGTCTCCCGCTCGGCGGACGAGGTGCGGATCGAAGTCTCGGAGGGAGAGGACGTCCTGACTCAGGAAGTGCTCGCGGCGACTGGACGGTCCCCGCGCACGGGGGACCTGGGCCTGGAGAGCATCGGGCTGGAGCCGGGGACCTGGATCGAGACCGATGACACCATGCAGGTGCCTGGTTTCGACTGGCTCTACGCGGTGGGCGATGTGACCCATCGGGCGCTGCTGACCCACCAGGGCAAGTACCAGGCCCGTGCCGCGGGAGACGTGATCGTGGCGCGTGCGAAGGGCGCTGTGGTGCAGGACCAGCCCTGGGGAGCCCATGTCGCGACCGCAGATCATGCGGCCGTCCCGCAGGTCACCTTCAGTGACCCGGAGGTGGCCTCGGTGGGGCTCACCGCGGCGGCCGCCCGCGAGGCGGGCTACACCATCCGCGTGGTGGATTATGAGATCGGCGACGTCGCCGGGTCGGCGGTGAAGTCCGAGCCCCACACGGGGACCGCCCGGATGGTGGTCGACGAGGAGCGCAAGGTCATCCTCGGCATGACCTTCGTCGGATCCGAGGTCAGCGAGCTGCTCCAGGCCGCCACGATCGCGGTCACCGCCGAGGTTCCGCTGGATCGGCTCTGGCACGCGGTCCCAGCCTTCCCCACGGTCAACGAGGTCTGGCTGCGCCTGCTCGAGACCTACGGCCGCCCAGTGTAAAGCCACCCACGTTGAGCGGCGGAAAGTCCGAGCACTTCAGGCCTAGAACCGCATGAAGTAGGCGGAGAATCCGCCCCTCAACGCAAGGGGGTGATGCTAGGTGGGCTGGTCCACCTTTGCGGGAGGGCCGGCCCAGCGTCCTGAGCGCACTCCCTTGTAGTAGATCCTGCCGGCCACCAGCGAGACGATGAACAGCACCGCCATCGGAATCAGCACGATGTAGACGCTGCCGGTGGCCATCATGAGCGGAATGGCCAACGCGGTGATCAGTCCGCCGCCGAAGAACGGCTCGAAGAACAGCTGCTTATAGCCGAAGGCCTCCAGGGCAGGTGATTCGTCGTAAGGGTCTGCCACCCGCAGCAGCACCAGGCCGGTGGCGGTCACACCCATGGATTGGCCGAAGTCTGCGATGCCGCGCTCCAGCCAGAACTCCGGGATGATGCGCGGAGTGAAGACCAGCAGGATGGTGGTGCAGAACAGGATGCCCGCCACCGAGAGGATCAGGAAGGTCTCCCAGTAGGCGGCGATGGCGTCCAGGGAGATTGTCGCCAGGGCCGCGACGATCAGGATGTCCAGGGCGAGGCCCTGGATGCGCTTCATGGTCTCGTGGTCCAGAAGGCTGGTGTTGCCGGTGCGATCAAGGACCACCTGGACGATCACGCCGCCGATCATGGCCAGTGGAAAGAGCGGAACATAGCCCAGCAGCGTCAGCCCGTCCTCGGACCAGGGTGATCCGGGCTGCCCCCAGAGCTGATTCTCGACCCACACGAGCCCCTCGAGGATGAGCCACCCGATGATGATGGCCAGCCCGACGACGGCGACGTGCAGCGTCAGCGGTTCGATCGAGCTGGGTCGTGATGTCATCCGTCCGGCAGAGATGTTCTCCTTGTCGCTGTAGAGTCCCCGCAGCTCGGACTTCGACTGTTCGGACACATTCTTGATGACGCGTGTGCGCCCGGTGCGCACGCCCCAGTTGATCACGGAGATGCCGATGATGATGCCGAAGACCAGGCCTACGGTGGCGATGGCCAGGGCGAGGTCGGTGGCTTCCGGGATGCCCATGTCATCGAAGGCCGGGGCCATTCCTGCCGCGGTGCCGTGCCCACCCTCGAAGGCGATCTCGATCAGTGCGCCGAAGACGGGATCGACCCCGAGCAGCGGGGAGAGCACCAGCAGTCCGAGCACGATTCCGACGACGTACTGGCCCGAGCCGTAGGCCACTCCAATGGAGAGCTGCGGGCCGACCAGCTTAGCCACGCGGACGGGGGAGGGGATGCGCGAGCCCAGGAACAGGGTGGCGAAGACGACGGAGATCAGCAGGCCGGGCAGCTCGGCCCAGATGTCCACGATCCCGGTGGTGAGCAGTCCGCCATCTTCCAGCCAGGCCCAACCGAGGGGTTCTCCGAGTCGACCGATCACCTGTGGGCCGACGATGAGACCGATGAATCCGGCGATGATGGCGCTGGGTAGGAGCAGCTTCTGGATGAACGGCACTTTCACGCGGACGTATTTGCCGAGCAGCATCACCGATGCCAGCAGCACGATCGCGAACCCGACTACCTCTGGACTCATCGGATGCCCCTCTCCGAAGTGGACCGCCCCGGCGGCCATGCGTGTGGGGAGAATAAAACCACACTTCAAGCGCGGGTAGCCAGGGTTGAGCCGCTCGAGAGTGCCCGCGGCACCCCAAGCCCGCACCACCCCGCACCACCCCGCACCCAACCCCGTTGAGCGGCGGAATCTACGAGTACTTTGGGCCAAAACCGCTTCAACTATTCGGAGAATCCGCCGCTCAACGCAAGGGGGTGCTCAGCGCAGGATCTGGGGCTGGCGGCGCTGGGCCGCGAGGCGGACCGGCGCGTTGGCCGCCCCGTAACCGTCGTAGGTTCCTACGCGCTGGACCATCTCCAGGAAAAGTCCGCCGATGCTCGGCGTGTAGAAGTGGATGAACTCGCCCTGCTCATCGCGGTCGTAGAGCAGATTGAGCTCCTTGAGCCGGGCAAGGTACTCGGCGTCCAGCCCGAAGCGCGCCTCGACGTCCGCGTAGTAGTTGTTCGGGATCTTGAGGAAATGCAGCCCTCGGTCATGCGCGTCCTGCGCGAGTCCGATGATATCGGTGCAGGTCACGGCGATATGCCGCGGCGGCAGCGGGGCTGTGGGGGGTGCAAGGTTCAGCGGAAGGCGCACGGTGCCGTCCGCGGTGCGCATCACCTGGCTGCGCATCAGCCCCTGCGGGCTGGGCACGTTCTCCGGTGCCTGAGCTTCGAGCCCGAGCACGCTGTGGAAGAAGAGCACCGTCTCCTCAAACTCGTGCCAGCGGTAGGAGAGGTTGATGTGGTCCACGGCGTGCGTGGAGTCCAACGCTGGCTGCCCGCCGTGGAATTCGCTGACCCAGGTGTCCTCGGCGGGCGCATCATTCCAGTAGATCACCGTGCCATCCGGGGCTCCCAGTGCCTTGAGCTCGTGGTCCCCGGCATAGGTGCGTCGGAACACGACCGGGGCGCCCAGGGCGGCCCCGCGCGCGAGGGCCTGGCCTGCGTCGTCGACCAGAAGGCCGATCGCCGAGAGGTGAGGTTCGGGCTGCTGGCTCTGCTCGTTGAGGATGACGCGGGTGGAGCCCATGGTCCAGAGTCGGACCTGCTTGGTCCGGTGCTTGCCGCGGAAGGTGAAGCCGAGCTGGTTCAGGGTCTCGTCGGCCTGGCCGAGATCGCTGCCGGTGATCTCCACGAAGTCGACGCTGCGCGGGGCCTGGGCGGCGGGCAGGCGATCGGCGCTCCAGCCGTTGGCCTCCGAGGTGCGGTCGGCCAGCCAGGTCAATGACCGTCGAGCATGGGCGGCCGTCCCGGTGACATCGGTCTGTCGGAAGGTGTCGTTGAAGACCTCCAGCGAGAGCGGTCCGGTGTATCCGGCCATGAGCACATGGGTCAAGAAGCTGCTCAGGTCGAAAGAGCCCTCACCAGGGAAGAGGCGATGGTGTCGGCTCCAGGAGAGGACGTCCATGTCGAGCTGGGGAGCATCGGCGAGCTGCAGGAAGAAGATCTTGTCACCATCGATGTCCTCGATTGCAGCGGGGTCGTGTCCGCGCGCCAGGATGTGAAAGCTGTCCAGACAAGTGCCGAGATTCGTGCGGTCCGCGAGCTGCACGAGTCTCCACGCGTGTCGGTAGTCGTTGACGTAGCGGCCCCAGGCCAGCGCCTCATAGGCGATGCGGATGCCATATCCGGCGGCAAGGTCCGCCAGGGCGCCGAGCTGGGCGGCGGCCACGGCGTCGTCGTCGATCGTCGCGGTCCCGGCGTTGCTGCAGACCAGGATGGTGTCGGCGCCCAGCCGGTTCATCAGCTGGAACTTGGCCTCGGCGCGGCGCAGATTCTCGGCGAGCAGCTCTTCGGTCACCCCTTCGAAGTCTCGGAAGGGCTGGAAGAGGTCGATCCTTAGTCCCAGGCGCTGACACAGTGCACGGATCTCTTCGGGGGATTCATAGGAGACGGTGAGGTCCGCGTCCATGATCTCCACCCCGTCGAAGCCAGCATCGGCGCAGGCGTGGAGTTTGTCGGTGAGGCTTCCGGAGAGGCAGACAGTCGCGATAGAGGTGCGCATGCTCGCAATGTACCAAACATTACATTCCGGGCCCATGGCTGGGACTCGCATGCACCTCTCCCCAGCGTTGAGCGGCGGAACCTACGAGTACATTGGGCCAAAACCGCCTCAACTAGTCGGAGAATCCGCCACTCAGCGGGGATGGGGGAGCCACTCAGCGGGGACGGGAACCCCCCCCCCCAACGGGGAGGAGTCGCTGGTCGGTAGGATCGGGCCATGGATCAGGACGAGCAGCAAGACTCTGCGCAGCCCGTTGCGCCGGGGGCGACGCGCAATGAGTTCGTGCGCTCACTGTCCACCGGGCTCAAGGTGCTGGAGTCCTTCTCTGCGGCCGAGCCGAAGCTCACGCTCTCCGAGGTCGCGCGGCGCAGCGGTGTCAGTCGAGCCACGGCGCGGCGCATGCTGCTGACCCTGGTGCACGAGGGATACGCCTATACCGATGGTCGCGTCTTCGAGCTGACGCCGAAGGTGCTCGGCCTTGGGCAGGGGTATTGGTCGGGGAGGGGCTGGCACGAGCTGCTGCAGCCTTCCCTCAGTGAGCTCTCGGTGCAGCTGGCCGAATCCTGCTCTGCCGCGCTGTTGGTGGGTGACGAGGTGATGTACGTCTGCCGGGTGCACACCCGGCGCATCATGCGCATCGACCTCGCCCTGGGCACCAAGCTTCCCGCCTTCGTGACCTCCATGGGTCGGGTGCTGCTGGCCGAGCTCGACGACGAGACGCTGCGGCACCGGATGCAGACGATGCCGCGCACCGCGTTCACCCAGCGCACGGTCACCGATCCAGAGAAGCTGCTCGGAATCATCACCGGCGTCCGCGTAAAAGGATACGCCGTGGTGGACGAGGAGCTCGAAGAGGGTCTGCGCTCAGTGGCGGTGCCGGTGCGGGACGCCAAGGGATCCATCGTGCTCTCGCTGAACACCTCCATCTCTGCGGGCCGGGAGTCGGCGGCCGAATCAGTGGAACGCACACTCCCGCATCTGCTGCGCTGTGCTGAGACGGTGGAAGACCTGATACGGTCCCTGGGCGACGACGTCGGCCGGCTCACCGTGCCGCAGAGCCTCTAGTTACGGCACAGCCTCTAGTCACCGCAAAGCCTCTAGTCACCCCGGCACCTCTGGAAAAACTTCACCTGCAGGACTATGCTCGGTACACATAGCGCACAAGTGTTTGCATAGCGAACAACACAGGCAGGAAGCTCATATGCAGGACATCTTCGTCTACAGCGGCGTACGCACCCCCTTCGGCAAGGTCGGCGGGGCCCTCGCAGGCCAGCGCCCCGATGACCTGGCCGAACTGGTGATCTCCACGCTCGTGGAGCAGGCACCAGGACTTGATCCCGAGAACGCCGGGGAGATCGTCGGCGAGGTCATCTTCGGCAACGCCAACGGTGCTGGTGAGGAGAACCGCAACGTGGCCCGCATGGCCTGGCTGCTGGCAAAGCTGCCGGTGAGTGTGCCCGCCACCACGATCAACCGGCTCTGCGGGTCCTCCCTGGACGCGGCCATCTCCGGTGCCCGGCAGATCGCGCTCGGCGAGACCGACGTCATCCTTGCCGGGGGTGTGGAGTCCATGTCCCGCGCTCCGTGGGTGCTGCCCAAGACCGAACGGCCCTTCCCGATGGCGAATCTCGAGCTCGCGAACACCACCCTGGGCTGGCGGCTGATCAACGAACGCATGCCCAAGGAATGGACCATCTCCTTGGGCGAGGCCACCGAGCAGCTGCGCGAGAAGTACGGCATCGACCGTGAGCGGCAGGACGCCTTCGCCGCGCGCTCCCACGAACTCGCTGCCCGCGCCTGGGAGGACGGTCGCTTCACCGACCTCACCGTGAACGTGCCCGGAGTGGACCTGGACCGTGACGAGACCATCCGCGCCGGAGTCACCGAGCAGAAGCTCGCCGGGCTGCGCACCGTGTTCCGCGCCGAGAACGGCACCGTCACCGCAGGCAATGCCTCCCCGATGAACGACGGAGCCTCGGCGGTCTGGCTCGGCTCCGCCGCCGGAGGCGAGAAGCTCGGACTCACCCCGAAGGTGCGCATCGCAGGCTGGGCGGCCGCGGCCGATGAGCCGCAATACTTCGGCTATGCCCCCGTGGAGGCCAGCAACAAGGCGCTGAAGCGCGCCGGAATCGGCTGGGGTGAGGTCGGGGCGGTGGAACTCAACGAAGCCTTCGCCGCCCAGTCCCTGGCCTGCCTGGACGCCTGGGACATCGACCCCGAGATCGTCAACGCCTGGGGTGGGGCCATCGCGATCGGGCACCCGTTGGGTGCCTCCGGGACCCGCGTGCTCGCCACGCTGGCGCAGCGCATGGAAGCCAGCGGAGAACGCTGGGGTGTCGCGACGCTGTGCATCGGCGTGGGCCAGGGCCTCGCCGTCGTCCTGGAAAACGCCACCAGCCAGACATCACCCACCAGCCAGACGCCCCAGACCAGCTGAGAACTGAAGGATGAACCCATGACTGAATTTGTCGACACGGCCGCAGAGGCCGTCGCAAGAGTGCAGGACGGCTCCACCGTGCTGCTCGGAGGCTTCGGCAACGCCGGACAGCCCATGGAGCTCATCGACGCGCTCCTGGAGTCCGGGACCACGGGGCTCACCGTGGTCAGCAACAACGCCGGACAGGGTGATCGCGGCCTCGCGCTGCTGATCAAGGAACGCCGCGTGCGCAAGGTGATCTGCTCCTTCCCTCGGCAGTCCGACTCCTGGCACTTTGACGAGGCCTACCGCGCCGGAGACATCGAGCTCGAGCTCGTCCCGCAGGGCAACCTCGCCGAACGGCTGCGCGCCGCGGGCGCCGGCATCGGAGCCTTCTTCACACCCACCGGCTACGGCACCAGCCTCGCCGAGGGCAAGGAGGCCCGCGAGATCGACGGCCGCCACTACGTGCTCGAGTATCCGATCCGCGGGGACGTGGCGCTGATCAAGGCACACACCGCCGACGACGCCGGCAACCTCCTCTACCGCAAGACCGCCAGGAACTTCGGCCCGGTCATGGCAACCGCCGCCGCGCACACGGTCGTCCAGGTCCAGCAGCGTGTCCCCGTGGGATCGATCGACCCGGAACACGTGGTCACACCCGGCATCTACGTCGACACGGTCACCGCGCTCGACGCCGAGCCCGACCGGCCCGGCAACCAACCGGGAGGCCAGCCGGAGAACCAGCAAGAAGCCCAGCCCCAGGAGGCGAAGCACGCATGAGCACCGAGAACAGCACCAGCGGCACCACCCTCTCCCGTGAGGACCTCGCCCGGCTCGTGGCCGCAGACATCGCCCCCGGCTCCTACGTGAACCTCGGCATCGGACAGCCCACCAAGGTCTCGGACCACCTCCGCGCCGACCAGCAGATCACCCTGCACACAGAGAACGGCATGTTGGGCATGGGGCCCGAAGCGCACGGCGAGGAGATCGACGAGGAGCTCATCAACGCCGGGAAGATCCCGGTGACCGAGCACCCCGGCGCCAGCTACTTCCATCAGGCCGACTCCTTCGCCATCATGCGCGGCGGCCACCTCGATGTCTGCGTGCTCGGCGCCTTCCAGGTCTCCGCCGCGGGAGACCTGGCCAATTGGTCCACCGGGGCGCCGGACGCGATCCCCGCCGTGGGCGGCGCCATGGACCTGGCCATCGGCGCCAAAGAGGTCTTCGTGATGATGTCTCTCTTCGCCAAGGATGGGACGCCGAAGATCGTGGCCGACTGCACCTATCCGCTGACCGGACTGGCCTGCGTGAGCCGGATCTACACCGACCACGGGGTCTTCCTGATCGATCAGGGCGAGGACGGCCCGTCGGTCACGCTGCGCGAGGCCCACGGGATGAGCCCGCAGGAGCTTGCCGATCGGCTCGACTTTCCCCTCACCCTGCCCGCGAACAACAGCTGAACACCTGCGCTCGCCCAGTGGGGCTGAATCTGCTGGTATAGTTGACAGCTGTGCCCAGGCGAGGGGGCGACGTCGGCGGATCAGCTTCCGCGGATATCAGCCCCGTGATCGACGAGGCGAACTGCAGGACTTCATACCCGCCGCTCAGCGCGCGGAGAGCCTGGACTTCACTTGTCGTTGGCCTGGATCAATACGCATCCAACCAACGAAGGACAAATACCATGGCTGACAAGATCGTCATTCCCGCGACCAAGCGCACCGAATTCGGCAAGGGCGCAGCCCGCAAAGCACGCCGCGATGACCTCATCCCCGCAGTGGTCTATGGCCACGGCGAAGAGCCCATCCACGTGACTCTCCCGGGACACCAGACCCACCTGGCAGTGCGTAACCCCAACGCGCTGATCACCCTGGACATCGAGGGCACCGAGCAGCTGGTCATCCCCAAGGCCATCCAGCGCGCCATCATCAAGCGCAACATCGACCACATGGACCTGCTGACCGTGCGCCGCGGTGAGAAGGTCGTCGTCGACGTCTACGTCGAGGTCACAGGCGAGCCCGCCGTCGGCTTCGAGTGGATCCTGGAGCAGGCCACCGTCTCCATCGAGGCCGAGGCGACCCACCTGCCCGAGCACGTGATCGTGGACATCACCGACCGCGACGAGAACGCCCTCCCGGAGCACATCCAGCTGCCCAAGGGAGTCACGCTGGCGCTGTCCGATATGGAATCCCCGATCGTCTCGATCCATGAGCCCACCGAGCAGGACCTGGGCGATGAGGAAGAGACCACCGAGGGTGAGGACGCCGATGGCGAGTCCACCGAGGGTGAAGGCGAAGAAGAGTCCGCGGAGAACTCCGAGGACAACGAGTCCTGATCGGCTCGACGCACAACCTCCACTAGGCTCGAAGCATGGCTTCGCAGACGTGGATGATAGCGGGACTCGGTAACCCCGGGTCCCGCTATCGTCATACCCGGCACAATATCGGGCACATGGTGCTCGATGAACTCCTCGAGAGAATGGACGCGAACTACTCGCGCACCAAGCTCGGGGCCAAGGCCGTCGCGGCCCGGTTGGGCCCGGGCGGACCGAAGGTCGTCTTCGCGATCTCCGAGGGATATATGAACGTCTCGGGCAAACCCGTGCGTGGGCTGATGGATTACTTCTCTGTGCCCACCGAGAACCTGATCGTGGTCCACGATGAGGTCGACCTCGACTTCGGCCGCGCGAAGCTCAAGCGCGGCGGGTCCGAGGGCGGACATAACGGGCTCAAGTCGATCACCACTCATCTGGGTGGGGACCGAGATTACCTGCGGGTCCGGGCAGGCGTCGGACGGCCCCCTGGCCAGATGGACACTGCGGACTACGTGCTGCAGAAGTTCAGCGCCGCGGAGCAGAAGGAGCTTCCGCTGTTCATCTCACGGCTGGCAGATGCCGTGGAGACCCTCGTCGCCGATGGGCTGACGGCGGCCCAGAACGCGGTGCATTGAGCCGCTGCCCGCGCCCTGGGCCGGCGGTGACCAGAGGGTCACTGAGCCGAAGGTGACCAAGCCGGTCACTGAGCCGAAGGTGACCAAGCCGGTCACTGAGCCGGAGGTGACCAAGCCGGTCACTGGGCCGAAGGTGACCAGACGGTCACTGCGTCAGCGTTGATCAACCGGACTTAGGCCCGAGCCTGATCAGCCCCGGCCAGCGATCCAGGCGCTGACCTCGCGCGCCTGAAGATCCACGAACTTGCGCATATACGGCTCGGCGGCAGCCTTGATCTTCTTGCCGATCAGCGGGATGTTGACATTGACCTCACCGCGGACGGTGGAGAGCGTCTCCTGGTCTCCGCGCGCGTGCAGGTTCTGCGCCGAGGTCGCCGAAACCGGAGCCGAGGAGATCTTCACCTCGGTGTCCGCCCGGCGCGATCCGTCTGCGTCGGGTGCACCCCAGGAGTGGGTCACATGCACTGTGACCTGACCTTTGATGACCTTCTTGGCGATGTCGGGCAGCTTGTCCGCTGCCATCGACTGTTCTGTGACGATTTCGAAGGCGCCATCCAGGGGTCCGTTGACCTCGAAGCTCAGCAGCTCAGCGCCGACCTTCTTGGACAGGTGCTCATTGAAGTCGCGATCAGCATAGGCCTCGATGATGTTCTGCGCGCTGTGCGGAATCACGAGTTCGGTTTCAAGTGCCACGGGCAATCTCCTTCAAGTAGGTCAAGAGCTGTCTCGCGGAAGGTCCCCCGAGATCAGCCGCGCAACGTTCCCATTGTAAAGTTGCTCCGGTGACCTTCATGACTATTCTCCTGCTCTTGGGCGGGTTCGTCCTGCTCGTCGCCGGCGGCGAAGCGCTCGTCCGCGGTGCCTCCTCGCTCGGCAAGACCGTGGGACTGTCCTCCCTGATCATCGGGCTGACAGTGGTCTCCTCGGCGACCTCGGCGCCCGAGCTCGCGGTCAGCGCCGGTGCGGCACTGAGCGGCTCGCCAGGGCTGGCGGTCGGCAACGTCGTCGGCAGCAACATCGCCAACATCCTCTTCGTCATGGGCCTGACCGCCGTGTTCGGGGCGCTGATGGTCAAGGTGCAGCTGATCAAGGCCGACATCCCGATCATGATCGGACTCTCGGTCATCGCCCTGTTGTTCTGCCTGGACGGCACCGTCAGCACCCTGGAAGGGTCCACGTTGGTCGGGCTGCTCCTGGTCTACCTCGTGGTCACGATCGTCCTCGCCCGGCGGCAGACCCAGCGGGCGAAGAACGAGACGGCATCCGGGGACGACGACGCCGCCAGCCCCGCCGCCAGCAACGCTGCCAGCAACGCCCCCAGCGACTCCGTGAAGCCCACCCGGACGCTGCGCACCTCGAAGCGGCGCTCCACGCTGGTGGATCTGGTGCTGCTCATCGTCGGCATCGCCTTGCTGGTCGCCGGGGCGCAGATGCTGGTGAGCGCCTCCACCACCATTGCACAGGCGCTGGGCGTCAGCGACCTGATCATCGGTCTGACCATCGTGGCCATCGGCACCTCGCTGCCGGAGCTGGCGACCAGCGTCATCGCGGCCCTGCGCGGGGAACGGGACATGGCCGTGGGCAACCTGGTCGGCAGCAACATCTTCAACATCGGCGCCGTGCTCGGCCTCACCGCGGTCATCGCCCCCGGCGGGATCGAGGTGGACCCCGCGGCTGTGCACTTCGACCTGCCGGTGATGATCGCCACTGCGCTGGTGCTGCTGCCGCTGGCCTTCACCGCCGCGGCGATCGGACGCTGGGAGGGCGCGCTGCTCGTGCTGCTCTACGGCGCCTACGTCACCTACCTGGTGCTCGATGCCTCAACCCATGCGGCGCTGCAGCCCTTCAATGCGGCCATGCTGTGGTTCGTGCTGCCGATCACCGCGCTCTGGCTCGCGGCGCTGGTGGGCTACGAGGTCGGGGTGCTGCGCAGCCGCAGGGCCGCCCGCACCTAGAGGGGGAACACCGAGTATCCTGTATGAGGCCGACTCTGCGGGCCCTCCCACCCCATACAAAAACTCCTCCTGCATCGATCTGTAGGCGAAACGAGGCGTCACTCTCCCATGGCTCTTTCCGGTCTGCGCACGGCACTGACGGCGAACCCCTCCTATAAGCGGGTGGCCTCAGCCGCCGCACACCCGGCAGCGGAGCGCACCGAGGAGCTGCAGATCTCCTCGACCACGGGGCTGCGTCCCGCGCTGATCGCGGAGATCGCCGCTCAACTGCGCGGCACCAGCGACACCGGCACGCTGCTGGCCGTCACCGCCACCGACCGCGAAGCAGAGGAGCTGGCCACCTCGCTGGCCGCCTACGCCCCCGAGGCCGCGGTGGCGCACTTCCCCTCCTGGGAGACCCTGCCCCATGAACGGCTCTCGCCGCGCTCAGACACGGTCGGGCGGCGCCTCGGGGTGCTGCGCCGGCTTGCGCACCCGGAGCAGACCGGTGGAGCGCTCGACGTCGTCGTCGCCCCCGTCCGCGCCGTGGTCCAGCCGCTGGTCGCCGGGCTCGGGGACCTGGCTCCGGTCCGGCTGAAGGTCGGGGAGTTCGCCGACTTCGATCAGACCGTGGCGGAGCTGGCCGATGCCGCCTACTCCCGCGTGGACATGGTCACCCGGCGCGGCGAGTTCGCCGTCCGCGGCGGAATTCTCGACGTGTTCCCTCCGACGGAACCGCACCCGGTGCGCATCGAGTTCTTCGGCGACGAGGTCGAGCAGATGCGCTGGTTCGCCGTGGCCGACCAGCGGTCCCTGGACACTGAGTCCACCGAACACCCCGAAGTCCTCGACGCCGCGCCCTGCCGTGAACTGCTGATCACCGACGCTGTGAAGGCCCGCGCCAAGGAGCTCATCTCACAGATGCCGCATGCCGCGGATCTGCTCACCAAGCTTGCCGAGGGCATCGCTGCGGAGGGCATGGAATCCCTCGCCCCGGTGCTGGTGCCCGAGATGGTGACCTTCGTCTCCCAGCTGCCCGCCGGATCGCTGACCGTGGTGATCGAACCCGAGAAGACCCGCGGCCGCGCCCACGACCTGGCGGCCACCAATGAGGAGTTCCTGGCCGCCGCCTGGTCCGCAGCCCCCGACGGCGCCGCCGCACCGCTGGACGTCAGCGGGGCGCAGATCGGCAGCGAGCAGCAGGGCCTCTCCGCAGGGGGCTTCGCCAGCCTGGCCGAGACTCGCGAGGCCTCGATCGCCCACGGCGCCGGATGGTGGTCGATGACCTCGCTGGGCCTGGACGAGGAGCTCGAACAGGACGCCGACATCGTCTCCATCGACTCCCGCGAGCCCATCGGCTATCGCGGCAGCGTCGAGGATGTCATGACCTTCCTCGCCGAGCGCGCCAAGGCGAACTGGACCGTGGTGGTCACCACTGCCGCGGCGGGCTCCGCCCAGCGCGTCTTCGAGCTGCTCACCGAACACGAAGTCCCCTGCGTCCGGGTGGACACTCTGGAGGAGGCTCCGAGCTCCGGCCGGATCACGATCTCCACGGCGAATGTCTCCGAGGGCTTCGCCGTGGACCCGCTGCAGCTGGCGCTGCTGACCGAGTCCGAGATGCTTGGGCGGTCCATCCGCCAGGACTCCGGCTCCGCGCGGAAGGTGCCGGCCCGGCGTCGTCGACATGTGGTGGACCCGCTGGCGCTGAAGCCCGGGGACTATGTGGTCCACGAGCAGCACGGCATCGGCCAGTTCGTAGAGCTCATCCAGCGCAAGGTCGGCTCCCCGCAGGCGATCAAGTCAGGCACCGCGGGGATCCGCGAGTACCTGGTGCTCGAATATGCCGCCTCCAAGCGCGGCGGCGCCAAGGACCGGCTCATGGTGCCCACCGACCAGCTCGACCAGGTCTCGCAGTACGTGGGCGGGGAGGCGCCGTCGCTGTCCAAGATGGGCGGAAGCGACTGGTCGCAGACCAAGCGCAAGGCGAAGAAGGCGGTCAAGGAGATCGCCGGCGAGCTGATCCGGCTCTACGCGGCACGCATGGCGTCCCGCGGACACGCCTTCGGCCCCGACACCCCCTGGCAGGGCGAGCTCGAGGACGCCTTCCCCTACGCCGAGACCCCGGATCAGCTCACCGCCAGCGATGAGGTCAAGGCGGACATGCAGCGTGAGATCCCGATGGACCGGCTGATCTCGGGTGACGTGGGCTACGGCAAGACCGAGATCGCGATCCGCGCCGCGTTCAAGGCGGTCCAGGACGGCAAGCAGGTCGCCGTGCTCGTGCCCACCACGCTGCTGGTCTCCCAGCACTATGAGACCTTCACCGAGCGCTACGCCGGGTTCCCGGTCCGGGTGGCCCCGCTGTCCCGGTTCCAGACCGCGAAGGAGTCCAAGGAGAACCTCGCCGGGCTGCGTGAGGGCAGCATCGACATCGTCATCGGCACTCACCGGCTGCTCTCCAAAGAGGTGGAGTTCCATGACCTGGGGCTGGTGATCATCGACGAGGAGCAGCGCTTCGGGGTCGAGCACAAGGAACAGCTCAAGAAGATGCGCACCAATGTGGACGTGTTGGCGATGTCGGCCACGCCCATCCCACGCACCCTGGAGATGTCCATGGCCGGGATCCGGGAGACCTCCACGCTGGCCACCCCGCCCGAGGAGCGCCACCCGGTGCTCACCTATGTGGGGCCCTATACCGATAAGCAGGTCTCCGCCGCGATCCGTCGCGAACTCATGCGCGAGGGCCAGGTGTTCTTCGTGCACAACCGGGTCTCCTCCATCGACGCCACCGCCGCCAGGGTCCGCGAACTGGTCCCGGAGGCGCGCGTGGAGGTCGCCCACGGGCAGATGAGTGAGTCCCGGCTGGAGCAGATCATCCAGGACTTCTGGGAGAAGCGCTTTGACGTGCTGGTCTCCACCACGATCATCGAGACCGGTCTGGACATCTCCAACGCCAACACGCTGATCGTGGACCGAGCCTCGACCTACGGGCTCTCCCAGCTGCACCAGCTGCGCGGCCGCGTGGGCCGTTCCCGGGAACGCGCCTACGCGTACTTCCTCTACCCGGCGGAGAAGCCGTTGGGCGAGGTGGCGCTGGAACGGCTGCGCGCCGTGGCGGCGAACAACGAGCTCGGCGCCGGCCTGCAGCTGGCCATGAAGGACCTCGAGATCCGCGGCGCGGGCAACATGCTCGGCGGCGAGCAGTCGGGTCACATCGCCGGGGTCGGCTTCGACCTGTATCTGCGTCTGGTCGGTGAGGCGGTCGCGGACTACCGCGGCGATGAGGAGGAGACCTTCACCGAGGTCAAGATCGAGCTGCCCATCAACGCCCACCTGCCGCACGACTACGTGCCGGGGGAGCGGCTGCGCCTGGAGGGATACCGGAAGCTGGCCGCCGCCGACGCCGAGGAGAAGATCACCGAGGTCGTCACCGAGTGGCAGGACCGCTACGGGGACCTGCCCGATCCGGTGACCAACCTGATCGAGGTGGCGAGGTTCCGCAACCGCGCGCGGGCGGCGGGGATCCACGACGTGGGCACACAGGGCAAGTTCATCCGCTTCGGCCCCGTGGCGGAGCTCGCCGAGTCCAAGACCATGCGCATGGAGCGGATGTATCCGGGCAGCCAGCACAAGACCTCGATGAAGCAGGTGCTGATCCCCAAGCCCAAGACCAGCGGGATCACCGGGGTGGAGCTCACCGACGGCGAGCTGCTGGCCTGGTTGAATCAGGTCTTTGAGGCGATCTTCCCACCGGTCTGAGGCGCGCGGCGAGTCCGCTGGTGCCGGGGCGCCGCGAGGGGGAGCCCGTTGAGCGGGAGCTTCAGCGGCGTCCGGTTCACCAGCACGCCGATGCCCCAGCAGATCAGCAGCGCCGCGAGGGTGCGCAGGGGCGGATTCTCCAGCTCGACCAGGCGCAGCAGCAGGTAGAGCACCAGGGCATGGAGGAAGACCACCAGCGTGGCCGTGCGCACCAGCTCCGAGATGACGACGCCGACCCCGCGCCCCCAGCGGGACGGCCCGGTGCGCCCCTGACTCGTGCCGCCGAGCAGGGCGTGCACGGTGGTGGAGAAGATCAGCACCAGCCCGACGCTGATCAGCAGCGCCAGCGCGGGGGAGAGCAGGAACGTTCCGAAACCTGACCATTTGAAGTTCATGGTCTGCGCCCCGGCGATCACTCCGAAGAAGCCGACCGCCGCACAGGCCAGTCCGATCCAGGGCTTGGCGGGAAGATTATGGCCGCGCGGAGTGCGCATGAAACGGCCGAACCAGTGCCCGGCGAACATGAATGCCATGCATGCCGGCGCCAGACCGATGCCCAGCGGGGTGTAGGCCATAGCGGAGTCCGGCAGCTGGACCACGGTCAGGCCGCCGAGGCTGACCAGCACGCCCACCCACCACGGCGCCGCGAGCACTGCGCGCAGCAGCAGTGCGGCGAAGAACAACACGGAGATGAACCAGAAGGCCAGGAACGGCATATCGGTCTCGGCCCCGCCGATCAGCGCACCCGTGATCGTGCCGGGCTCGAAGGGCCACGGACTGTGCTCCATGGCGAGCACGGCGCCGCTGAGCAGCACCAGCCAGACCGCATAAGGCAGCGCGAGGGAGCGTCCTCGGATGCGCAGCTCGGCGGTGAAGCTGCGCGAGGTGGAGAAGAAGAACCCCGCGAGGAAGAAGAACAGCGGCATGCGCCAGATCTGCAGGTAGGCCTCGCCGGGCATGCCTGGCCAGGCGTGACCGATCACCACCGCGGCGACCGAGATCACGCGCAACAGATCTATGCCGAGATTCCGACTGCCGGAGACAGGGGGAGCCGGAGTGGTCATAGCAGCAGATCAGTCCCGCATGTTCAGCGGACGTGCGGCTCCGCAGCCGACTCACGCGAGGAGGTGGCGCGCGATGCCATGGCATCCAGCGGCTCGCCGTGCTCGCCGTGGAGGTCCTGCTGTTCCAGGGAGTCGGAGCGACCGATGATCTCCTTGGCGACGAAGAAGGCACCGCCGTAGAGACCGATGAAGATCAGCCCCGGAATCCAGACCTGGTCCAGGTCCCAGAAGTTCAACGCCACGATGGAGCCCACGAGCATGAAGAAGACGAGGAGGAACCCTGCGAAGTTTCCTACGAAGTTGCCCTGGCCCGAGTAGGCCTTGACCTTGCCGTTGCTGATCATGTGCTCCCCTTAGGATGCGATACGGGCTGCGCCAGAGGTGTTCTCAGTAACTCCCGGCAGCACCGGATGTGCTGGAATCTCTGTGTCCCACGATATCAAGAGAGGAGCTCGCTCCGATCCGTGTGGCGCCAGCGGCGACCATGGCGGCGGCGTCGTCATAGCTGCGCACCCCACCGGAGGCCTTGATCCCGAGCCGACCACCGACCAGTGCATGCATCAGCTCAATATCGGCCAGCGTGGCTCCTCCACCGGCGAACCCGGTGGAGGTCTTCACGAAATCTGCGTCTGCGGTCTCGGCGGCCCGGCAGACCAGTTCCTTCGCGGCCTCGGTGAGCAGCGCAGTCTCCAGGATCACTTTGAGGATGGCGCCGCCTGCATGGGCGGCGTCAGCCAGGGCGCGGATCTGAGCTTCGACGTACTCCTTGTCCCCGGCGTTGGCGGCGGCGATGTCCACGACCATGTCGACCTCTTCGGCGCCGAGCTCCACGGCCTCCACGGTTTCCGCCAGCTTCGAGGCGGTGGTGGTGGCGCCCAGGGGGAAGCCGACCACCGTGCAGGTCTTCACCGGGCTGCTGGCGAGCTCGGCGGCGACCAACGACACCCAGCGCGGATTGATGCACACCGCGGCGAAGGAGTGATCCTTGGCTTCGGTGATGATGCGGCGGATGGTGGCTTCATCGGTGTCCGGCTTCAGCGCCGTGTGATCGATCAGCGGCGCCATCTCGGCGGGGGACGGGGTCTGGATCATGATGGTGTTCCTCAAAGTCAGGGGTCGGGATCTCGTCGGGAAGTCGAGGAGCGCTCAGCTGAGCATGTTCTCCATGGCCTCGCGCAGCGCATCGAGACGCTGCCCGGCCTTGGCGCGGGCTTCGGTGATGACCTCAGCGGCGGCGTCGACCCCGGGGGTCTCCGCCACGGCCTCGAGGTAGCACTTGACCTTGGGCTCGGTGCCGGAGGGGCGCACGATCACCCGGTCTCCGGCTTCGGTGAGATAGATCAGCGCGTCGGTCTTGGTGGCCTCGTTCAGCTCGGACCCGGGCAGCGGGTCCTGCGTGAGGTCCAGTGACTTGACCACCGGGGAGCCTGCGATCTCGGTCGGCGCTTCGGCGCGGAGTCCGGCGGTGACCTTGCCGAGTTCGGAGAGGTCACTGACCCGGATGGTGACCTGGCCGGTGACGAAGACGCCGGCTTCGGCAGCGATCTCGTCGAGGGCATCGATCAGGCTGACCCCGCGGGACTTCAGCGAGGCTGCCATCTCCGCGAAGATCAGCGCCGCCGAGAGGCCATCCTTGTCCTTCACATGGGCCGGGTCTACGTTGAAGCCGATTGCCTCCTCGTAGCCGAAGCTCATGTTCTGCACCCGCGCCAGCCACTTGAAACCGGTCAGCGTGGCGGCATGTCCGACCCCGCGCACCTGGCAGAGTCGTTCCAGCAGTCTCGAGGACACGATGGAGTTCGCCAGCACGGGGGCCGCGTCGGGAGTCTCGGTCCGCTCCGGGGTGGGGGAGTTCAGCACCTGCGGGCGCAGCGGGCCGCGCTCGAGCAGGTGGCGCCCCAGCAGGGCTCCGATCTCATCGCCGGAGAGCTGGCGCCAGTTCTCGGTGCGCTCGTCATAGACGGCGGCGGAGAGGCGGTCGGCGTCGGGATCATTGGCCAGGACGATGTCCGCGGCCTCGGACTCCGCGGTCTTCAGCGCCAGGTCCAGGGCGCCGGGCTCCTCCGGGTTGGGGAATGCGGCGGTGGGGAAGTCCGGGTCGGGCTTGTGCTGCTCGGCCACCGGGGTCAGCGTGAATCCGGCCGCGCGCAGCAGGGAGGCCACCATCTCGCCGCCCACACCGTGCATCGCCGTGTAGACCACGTGCAGGTCACGCTGCGGGTAGGCCTCGGTGTCCAGGAGCTCCAGCGCCTCGGCCTCGTAGCTGCGGCGCGCCTCATCGGTGACCTGGTGCACGGGAGCGGTCTCCGCTGCTGTGCCCTGACCGCTGCCGGCAGCGCCGTCGGCGGAAGCGGGCTGGGAGGCGTCGTTCTCGGCTTCGGACTCCGCCAGCTCAGCGATCCGCGCGGCGATCTCACGGTCCACCGGGGGAACGATTTGCGCGCCCACGCCGAGTCCGTCGGGTTCCAGGAAGCGGGAGAGCTCGCCGCCGAGGTAGACCTTATAGCCGTTGTCCTGCGGGGGATTGTGGCTGGCCGTGACCATCACCCCGATCTCCGCGTCGAGCACCAGCACCTGGCGGGCGAGAAGCGGGGTGGGACCGGGACGATCGAAGAGATGGACCTCCCAGCCAGCCGCGGAGAAGATCTCCGCCGTGTCGGCGGCGAACTCATCGGACTGGTGGCGGGCGTCGAAGCCGATCACGATCTTGCGGGCGGTCTGCAGCGCGTCCTGCGGGTTGTCCACCTGCTTGCGGGCCTCGGCGAGCTTCTCCTCCGCGTAGCTGAGCATCCCGGCAGCGGTCTGTCGCACCACGAGTCGGTTCATCCGCAGCGGGCCCGCCCCGAGCTCGGCGCGCAGTCCCGCGGTGCCGAAGGCAAGGCGTCCCGCGAAGCGACGCTCCAACTCCTGGTGCGCTTCGGCATCGGAGTTCTCGGCACGCTGCAGCAGGTCCTGCAGGGTGGCGCGGGTGGCGGCGTCGGGGTCGGCGTTGATCCAACGGCGAACCTCGCCGAACAGCTTCTCGGTCATGATGCTCTGCTCCATCTGAAGAGGTGGACTATGTGGGTGCTGGTGGTGCTGGCGATCAGGGGCGCGACTGCGGTGTTCAGCTCCAGGCCCGCGGTGATCAGGGGCTGAGAACCCGCCCGATGATCTTGGCGAGCAGGGAGGAGATCCGCGGTGCGGCTTCACGGCCGGCTTCGAGCACCTCCTGGTGGCTCAGGGCCTCAGGGGAGATGCCGGCCGCCTGGTTCGTCACCAGGGAGATGCCGAAGACCTCCATGCCGGCGGCGCGGGCGGCGATGGCCTCGAGTGCAGTGGACATGCCGACGAGGTCGGCTCCCAGGGTGCCCGCCATCGCGACCTCGGCCGGGGTTTCGTAATGCGGGCCGGGGAACTGCGCGTAGACGCCCTCGGGAAGCTCGGGATCGATCTCCCGTGCGAGCCCGCGCAGGCGGGAGGAGTAGAGGTCCGTCATGTCGACGAAGTGCGCGCCGCGCAGCGAGGAGGTGCCGGTCAGGTTCAGGTGATCGGAGATCAGCACGGGAGTGCCCGGGGCCCACGCAGGGTTCAGCCCGCCGCAGCCGTTGGTGAGCACCATGGTCTTGGCGCCGGCGGCGGCCGCGGTGCGGACGCCATGGGCCACGGCGTCGACGCCTCGGCCCTCGTAGTAGTGGGTGCGCGCACCGATGACCAGCACATGCGCCCCGGACGCAGTGCGGATGACCTTGAGCGTGCCGCTGTGTCCGGAGACCCCGGAGGAGTGGAAGCCCGGCACGTCCTGTGCATCGACCTCGGCGACCAGATCGCCGAGCTGGGCTGCGGCCTCGCCCCAGCCTGAACCCAGGGTGCAGGCCAGATCGATCGAGTCCACGCCGACCTGATTCAACAGCGCCCGGGAGGCCTCCTCGGCGAGGAGATTGGCCGGGGCCGTCGGATCATTGGTCGGGGTCAGTTCCGGGTGCGCCACCATGTGCTCGCCGGTCTGGGCCATGGGCTGGGTCTGGGATATGTCATCACTCACAGGATCCAATCTACCGTCTGGGCTGGACACGTGGGGCGTCTGGGGTGGACGTATGAGACGTCTGGGCAACACACCTGGGGCGGCCGGGCCGGCGTCGTCCGCGCGCGGGGTATGACATTGTGCGGGGAACTGGGCAGAATGGGGGCCGTGACTTCCACTAACTCGCACAGCCGCTTCGCCCCTGACCGTATCGCCATCCTGGGCGGTGGTCCCGGCGGCTATGAGGCCGCCATGGTCGCTGCCGACGCTGGCGCCGAGGTCACCATCGTGGAGGAGAAGGGGATGGGCGGCTCGGCCGTGCTCACCGACGTCGTCCCTTCCAAGACGCTGATCGCCACCGCCGACGCCATGCGCAGAGTCAACCTCTCCACCGACTTCGGAGTGCGCTTCGGAGAGGGCCGGGGCGATGAGGCTCACGCCTGGGCGGACTTCTCCAAGGTCAACGAGCGTCTGCTCAAGCTCGCCAAGAGCCAGTCTCGGGACATCCACTCGACGCTCGAGTCCTACGGGGTGCGGGTGGTGATCGGTCGCGGCAAGGTCCTGCCCCCGCACAACATCGAAGTGACAACGGGTGCTCACGAGGGCGAGGTCATCGAGGCCGATGCCGTCATCGTCGCCACCGGAGCGCATCCCCGTGAGCTCCCCTCCGCGGTGCCGGACGGCGAACGGATCTTCAACTGGACCCAGGCCTATAACCTCACGGAGGTCCCCGAGCACATGATCGTGGTCGGTTCGGGGGTCACCGGTGCCGAGTTCGCTTCGGCCTACCGCCGGCTCGGCGCGCAGGTCACCCTCGTATCCTCCCGCGAGCAGGTGCTGCCCGGAGAGGATTCCGACGCCTCCCAGGTCCTCGAGCATTCGTTCGCGCGCGTCGGGGTCCACGTGGCCTCGCTGACCCGCGCGGAATCCGTGCAGCGCACCGAGAACGGCGTCGAGGTCAAGCTGACCAACGGAAAGGTGCTCGAAGGCTCGCACTGCCTGATGGCCGTCGGCGGTGTCCCCAACACCACCGGACTCGGGCTCGAGGAGTGCGGCGTGGAGATCTCGGAATCCGGGCATGTGCAGGTGGACACCGTCTCGCGGACCACCGCCAATAACATCTACGCCGCCGGAGACTGCACCGGGGTGATGCCGCTCGCCTCGGTGGCGGCGATGCAGGGACGGGTCGCCGTCGCTCATATGAAGGGTGAGAGTGTGAAGCCCCTGAAGCTGCACCAGGTGGCCTCGAACGTGTTCACCTCGCCGGAGATCGCCACTGTCGGCGTCACCCAGGACCAGGTGGACTCCGGCAAGTACCAGGCCGACGTGGTCAAGCTGGACCTCGCCACCAACGCCCGCGCGAAGATGATGAACATCCGCGAGGGGTTCGTGAAGATCTTCTCCCGCAAGGGTTCGGGCACGGTGATCGGCGCCGTGGTCGTCGCGCCGCGAGCCTCCGAGCTGATCTTTCCGCTGGCGCTCGCGGTCACCCATAAGCTGCATGTGGACGACGTGGCCACCACCTTCACGGTCTATCCCTCCCTGACCGGTTCGATCTCTGAGGCCGCTCGTCGCCTTCACCTCCACGTCACCGACCCCGAGGACTGAATCCCGCATGACCAGACGCTCACCCGCCGGTCCGGAACGTCCTCCACGCACCGGTCAGGTGCGCACCCCCACGGACGCCTTCGCCGAGCAGTACTATGAGCGGCTGCTCGCGCTGAACCCCGAAGAGGCGACCGTGCTCGGACGGCCCGGGGTGGAGACGCAGTACGCGGACTACTCGCCGGCGGGCCGCGAGGCGATGGCCCAGATGCAGCGTGACGCTCTGGCCCAGCTCAGCGAGCTGATGCCGGTGGATTCCACCGATGAGGTCACGCTGCATGCTATGGCTGAACGGATCGGCCTGGAGGTCGCGCTGCACGAGACCGGTCGCACCGAGTTGAACAACCTCGCGTCGGCGCCGCAGAGCGTCCGGATGGTGCTGGAGCTCATGCCCGCCGAGACCGAGACCGACTTCGGGCACATCGCCGGACGGCTGAGCAACCTTCCCGCCGCACTCGAGGGTTATTGGGAGTCGCTGCAGGAGTCCGCACGGCGGGGTCACGTGCCCGCCCGCCGCCAGGTCCAGGCCGTCGCCGAGCAGTGCAGGAGCTACTCGGAGCACGACGGCGCGCTCTCCGGCTATCAGCGTGACGCCCGGGCCGCTGAGGTCAGCGTCGCGACGCAGGCGGCGATCGCGGCGGGAACCTCGGCCGCGCAGGAGGCTTACCGGCTGCTCGCCGAGCGGCTGGAACGCGAACTGTCGCCGCAAGCTCCGGAGGCCGACGCCGTGGGCGTCGAGCATTACCGGCTCGCCAGCCAATACTTCACCGGTACCGCGCTCGATCTCGAAGAGACCTATCGCTGGGGTCTGCAGGAGCTGGCCCGGATCGTCGCCGCCCAGCAAGAGGTGGCGGCAGCGATCAAGCCAGGCGCCAGCATTGAGGAGGCGAAGGAGATCCTCAATGCGGATCCCGCGCGCCAGCTCGTCGGCACCCAGGCGCTGCAGCAATGGATGCAGCGTCTCTCCGATGAGGCCGTGGCGGCGCTGAAGGATGTCCACTTCGACATCCCCGCGCCGATGGACGTGCTCGAGTGCATGATCGCCCCGACGCAGGACGGTGGGGTCTACTACACCGGACCCAGCGATGACTTCTCTCGACCAGGACGGATGTGGTGGTCGGTCCCGCCCGAGGACGAGTGCTTCAGCACCTGGGCCGAGACCACCACGGTCTACCACGAGGGGGTCCCCGGCCATCATCTGCAGATCGCCACGGCCACCCTGGTCAAGGATCGGCTGAACTCCTGGCGCCGCCACGGCAGCTTCGTCTCCGGCTTCGCGGAGGGGTGGGCCCTCTACGCCGAGGAGCTTATGGCGGAGCTCGGCTTCCTCACCGATCCCGGGGACCTGATGGGCATGTATGACATGCAGCGGATGCGCGCAGCACGTGTGATATTCGACATCGGAGTCCACTGCGGATTCGACGCCCCGGAGGAATGGGGCGGCACGGTGTGGACTCCTGAGCTGGGAAAAGAGTTCCTCCGCGCCCACCTGCCGATCTCGGCCGCTCAGCTGGACTTTGAGTTCACCCGGTACCTCGGCTGGCCGGGCCAGGCGCCGTCGTATAAGGTCGGTCAGCGTGTCTTCGGGCAGATCCGCGCGGAGCGTGAGGAGGCCGCACGCACCGCAGGCGAGGACTTCGATCTGCGAGCCTTTCACACGGAACTATTGGAGCTGGGAATGATCGGGTTGGACACACTGCGTTTCGCGATGCGGCCATGAGACTGTTCTCCGGCCGAAGCCGAGACTTCTCCGCACGCCCCTCTGTCGAAGTGGAGGGAGGCCGCCTCGAGCTGCGCCCGCTGCGCATGGCCGATGAGCATCGCTTCATGGCGCTGCGCGTGATCAACACCGACTGGCTCGCCCCCTGGGATGCGACCACTCCGGAGAACCCGGCCCCGCGCAACTCCTCGGCAGGATTCAAAGACATGGCGCGCACGCTCATCCGCGGCGCCCAGGCGGGCACCCACCTTCCCTGGCTCATCTGGTTCACCCCCGTGGGCAAACCACCGCTGCTCATCGGCCAGCTCACCGTGGGCCCCATCATCGGCGGCTCCGCACGCACCACCTCACTGGGCTACTGGCTCGATGAACGGTACGCCGGACGCGGGCTGATGACCTTCGCCGTGGCGCTCGCGGTGGACCACCTGTTCTTCGAGCGCGGACTGCACCGGGTGGAGATCACCGTGCGTCCGGAGAACATCGCCAGCGTGCGTGTGGTGGAGAAGCTGGGCTTCCGCGAGGAGGGGATGCGCCTGCGCTTCCTGCACATCGATGGCGACTGGCGCGATCATCGCAGCTTCGCGCTGACCCAGGAAGAGATAGGCGAAGGACTCGTGGCGCGTTGCCGCGGATCACAATCCGGCATCGGATAAGCTCGCCCTGTACTTCACACAGGTCAGGGGGCCGGAGATGCTGGGCATTGCACACACCGAGAGCGCGTTCCTCGCTGCGGTGGAGGGCCTGCCCATCCCGTCCTCTGCGCTGATCGCGCTGATCGCCGTGCTCTTCCTGGGGACGCTGGTTCTGCGCGGACAGCGGCAGGACAGCAGCTACGCCGCTGCTGCGCAGGCCTCCTCCGAGGAGACTCCGATCACCGCCGCCCACCCCCACATCCACCGAGGGGCGAACATGTCCGCGAACACCGAATCTTCCCCCGGCACCGGTCACACCGAGAGCGCCGAGAGCCGTACCGAGAGCGCCACGGCCGAGACCCCAAGCCCCGTCACCGCGCCGAGCACCCCGGCATCCACCGAGTCCACGGACCGTGCCAGCACCGGATTCCACCTGCACTGGGGCCGCATCACCGTGGCCCTGATCGGTGTGCTGGCTCTCCTTTCCGCCGTCGTCACCGGCATTCTCACGCCGCTGACCGCGCTGCCGGTCGCAGTGCCGCTCGCCTCCGGCGGAGTCTTCCTGCTCGCCCTGGTGACCATGCGCACCATGGCCGTGGTGCGTCGACGCAGGAGCCGACGTCGTCGGGTCCAGGCGGCCATCGACGAAGCTATGAATCCACCGCAGGCACGCCCTTGGGAATCCACTGCAGACAAGGGCCTGTTCGACGCGCTGAGCGCCGATGAGCGCGGCGCCGGCGGACCGAACTCTCTGCAGCAGATCGACGAGGACGGCCTCCCGGTGGGCCTCGAGCGGACCTTCAGCCCCGAACATGCAGATTCCGGCCCCGTGCTGGGCACCGCGGCCGAGCCGATCGGGCCTTGGCAGCCGCGCGCCGTCCCTCGTCCGAAGTACCTGGACCTGGACAAGGCCGAGCGCCTGGAACCGGCGCCGCTGCCCGTGGAGGCCCCCGCACCCACCAGTGACGCCAAGCTCACCCAGCGTCGATTCGTCGAGACCCCTGCCGCGGCGGAGGAGACGCCTCCGCAGGAGGATTCACTGAACCTGGACGAAGTGCTCAAGCGCCGGCGCGCCTGATGTCCCACGGCATGACCTCGGCGGAGCTGGAAGCCAAGCAGCTGGCCTTCATGGAGTCCTATGACGCCCATTCGCCGGTGGCCGAGGCCATCCAGCACACCGGCGTCTACGCCACCAGCGTGCACCTGGAATCCCTGCAGCACCGCCCCGGCGCAGGAGTCACCGGAATCTACCGTGTCGCCACCGGTCGCCCGGTCGTCCCGCGCGGAGGCCCTTCGGGGTCCTATACCGAGACCTCGGATCACGTGGACGAGCTTTACGTGGGCATGACCACGGAGCCTGTCTCCGCCGAGGCAGACGGCCTGGTCCACTCGCACAGCCCCTACGGGAGGCTCTCCATCTGGCAGCACCCGCTGGACCCTGCGCTGCCAGGGCTGCGGGTGGCCACCGACCCCGCGTCGGTGCGCCGCGTCTGGGGCGAGGGTCGAAACCTGGTCAGTCTGGAGACCATCAGCTACCGTCCGCTGCGCCGGGCAGTGATCGCGGCCCAGTTCGACGACGGCGCCCGGCTGTTCCTCAAGGTGCTGCGCTCCCGGCGCGCGGATCAGCTGCACACGCGACACCGGCTGCTGCTTGACGCCGGGGTGCCCACCGCCGTGCCGGTCCGGGAACCCGTGGACGATGTGGTGGCGCTGCGCGAGGGTCCGGGGGAGTCGCTCGCCGAGTACTTCCTCGCCGATGGTGCCGCCACGATCTCGCCCGGTCAGTTCATCGAGCTTCTCGACCAGCTTCCGGCCAAGGTGATGACCCTGCCCGCGAGGGACGCCTGGACCGACCGACTCTCGGCCTACGCCACAGCGGCCAGCTCGGCGTTGCCGGGGGAGGCCGACCGGATCCGTGCCCTGGCGTCGCATATCGCCGCGGCGCTTCCCAAGACGGACCGGGGCCAGGTGGTCCCCACCCATGGCGACTTCTACGAGGCCAATCTGCTCATGCACGAGGGCCGGGTCTCCGCGCTTCTCGATGTCGATTCGCTGGGACCCGGGCACCGGGTGGATGACCTTGCGTGCTTCCTGGGCCACTTGGCGGTGCTGCCTGCGGTGGATACCCGATATGTGCATGTGCCCGCTGCGTTCCAGCGCTTCGCGACGGGGTTCGCCGCCACGGTGGACCCCCGGGCGCTGAGAGTGCGCACCGCCTCGGTGGCGTTGTCTCTTGTAGCCGGCGCCCGCGATGCCCGCGGACAGTCCTGGCAGAAGCAGGCGGAGCATCGGCTCGCCTGCGCCGAGGCAGTGGTGGGACTGCGCGCGCCCACCATCGACCTGCCGGCCTGGCCGGAGCTCTAGGTGTATTGACTGAAGAGTGCGATCGAGGACGTCACTCTCCCCACCGGTGCACCGGTCTGGCATCCTCCGGGGGCTCTCCGACCTCGTGGATGGTGTGACCGCTGCAGGCGACCTTGGTGACGCTGGCCCGCTCGATGCGTTCCACGGCGAACCACCGCATCGCATCGCGCAGGCAGCACCACCCGACCAGGTACCACCGGCCGCTCGTGGAAGCGAACAGCACCGGCTCGACGGCACGGGTGGTCGTGGTGCCGTCTCGTGACGTGTAGCGGATGCGAACTCTACCAGCTGCTCGGCCATCGCTTCCTCGAGTGCCGATCTAACGGCGCGCGATGACGAAGAAGGCGCATTGACCCAGACGCGGTGGGCCAGCTCGTCGGCTTGCGCTCGGGTCTTCGGATCGAGGACGTCCATGATCTTCCGGATGCCAGCTGCAGCCAGATCCGCATAGGGAGCGTCTGGTGCGGCGGATACAGCTGCCAGGAGCGCCACTGCCTGCGCCGAGGAAAGGGTGACGGGGGGCAGAGACGCGCCTTTGGCCAGTCCATATCCACCACCCGGGCCGGGGCGAGACCAGATCGGCGCGCCGCTGTTCTCCAGCGCCTCGAGGTCTCGCTTCACCGTCCGCACCGACACCTCAAACTCTCTCGCCAATCGTCCAGCGGAGATGCCCCGCGCGCCGCTGCGACGCAGCATCTCGGACAGGGCATAGAGACGTTCGGCTCGCCTCACGGTTCAGGCCTGTCCAAATTCATGACATAAATCATGACACACTGTTGTCGATTTCGAGGGGGAGGGTTGTCATATCAGAACTACTACGAGCAGTCCGACCATCGTCCTCATCGCCGGCCATTGGCTGGGAGCATGGGCCTGGAACGAAGTCCTTGAAAACCTCGAAACCGACCACACTCGCGCAGTCGCGATGACTCTGCCTGGTCTCGACGGCGGTGACACCAACCGCGCGGCGAAGACTCTCGACGATCAGGCAGCATCGATCCGAGATGTCATCGCTCAGCACGGCGATCAACCCGTGATTCTCGTCGCGCACAGCGGGGCCAACGCCCCTGTCAGCCTCATCCTCGACAGGCACCCCGAGCTTGTCTGCCGGGTCGTATGGGTCGACTCCGGCCCCGTGGCAGATGGCAGCGTTTTCGCCCCTGACTTTCCGGAGGACCTCGAAGAACTGCCGTTGCCGTCGTTCGGAACCCTCGGGCAGCAGGCGAGCCTCGAGGGCCTGAACGCCGAGGCCCTCGAGCAATTCCGGGAGAGGGCTGTCCCAGAGCCTGCCCCAGTGCTGCGTCAACCCGTCGAGCTCGCGAACGAGTCCCGCCACAGAGTCCCGACGACCCTGGTGTGCTGCTCGATCTCGGGTGAGCAGGTGATGGAGCTGGTCCAGGCAGGGCACCCCATGTTTGCAGAGGTCGCGAATCTCGACGACGTCGACATCATCGACCTCCCCACGGGGCACTGGCCGATGTGGAGCCGACCCCTCGACCTCGCCGAGGTCCTTCGGTCGGCGGTCAAGCCCGCGCTCTAGGCCAGACTCAGCTGCGCATCCGGCGCTTCAGCCGGGTCAGCTTCCGGCGCAGGTCCGCAGCAGCCTCTGCCTTGCCCTGACGCATGAGAGCTTCAATCTGTCCCTCGAGTGCATCGGCCATGAGCGAGGGACTCGCTTCACGCTCATCGGTGGACATCCGGAAGATGGTCTCCGCCTCATCGGCGCGTCCCATCTCCAGCAGCACCTTGGCGGCGAAGACCTCGGCATCGCCTGCGGCGTCATCATCTCCGGCCTCCACGAAGAGGTCTGCCGCCTCCAAGCCTGCCGCCACGGCCTTGGTGCCCTCACCCAGGGCGGTCCACCCGCGGGCCAGTGAATCGGTGATGTCTGCACGCTGCCAGGTGGTGCCGTGCTCGGCCGCCAGGGCCAGCGCCCGGTCCAGGTGCGCGATGCCGGCCTGGTCCTCGGCGCGGGTCAGCAGGTGACCGAGTGAATGCAGGGCCTGCAGCAGCACCAGCGGGTCCATGTCCTCGGTGCGCTCGACCAGCTTGAGACCCTGCTCGTAGTGGCTGCGTGCCAGGTCGAGGCGCTCAAGGGAGGCGGCGAGGGCCCCGGCGGCCAGGTGCGCGCGGGCGGCCTCTTCAGATTCCTGGACCTCGAGGAACAGCTCGGCGGCTTCATTCCAGTGCGACATCGCCTCGACGGGCCGGCGCAGCTGGGTGACCGCGTGGCCGAGTCCCATCAGCGCACGCGCCCGGGTGGAACGGTCTTCGTCGGTGCCGGCCAGGCGCACGGAGAGCGCGTCGAGCACCTTCTCGGCCTCTGCATGGTCCTCCAGCTCCAGGAGCTGCTGCCCGAGTGCCAGGCTGAGCAGCCGGGATTCGCTGAACTCTCCCAACTCAGCCTGCTGGACGGCGATCCTCCAGGCCATGACCGAGGCCTCGCCGTCGTCCTCTTCGCTCGTGAGCCCGCCCAGCAGTGCCGCGGCAGAGGCGGCGCCCTTGCGCACCTGCGCCGCTGCGTAGAGCTCCACCGAGCTCAGTGCTGCCTCGATGGCCTCGGAATTGCGGTCCTCATGGTGGTGGATCGTCGCCTGCAACATCGCCATCGCACCGCGGACTGCGCGGTTCGTAGGGGCGGCGAGCACCAGCTTCGCCGTGCTCAGCGACTCCTCGGGCTCGCCGCAGAGCAGCAGGGTATGCGCCAGGAACATCCGCGCCCCAGCAAGCGCCTCGGGGTGGTCCAGCTGCTCCAGGATGGCGCAGGTCTCGCGGACCAGCGGCAGCGTGGCCTCGGGGCCCTCGTCCTGGAGCCGGCGCACGGCCAGGGAGGAGAGCACATCGGCGAGCTCCACGGAGGCAGTTCCCGCGGCGTCGTCTTCGGCGCGCAGGTCCTCGGCGACACGGGCGAGGATCTCGCCCTCGACCCGGTCGGGCTCGCGCAGCAGCATCGGTCCGAGGTCCTCCTCGACCCGGGCCTGACGGGACCGGCCCAGGCTGCGCAGGAGCTCGATGCGCTGGGCGCAGAAGGGGGCCGAGGCCTCGGAGTCGCCCCGCATCTCATGGACCCCGGCAAGGATCCGCAGCAGCATCAGCTGATTCTCCGGTTCATCGCCGCCGGGAGAGCGCAGTCCCGCCTCAGCGGCCTCGGCGGCTCCGCGGTACCGCTCGCCGTAAGCGCCCTCATAGGCGAGATCCAGCCACCCGCGGGCATCGTGCGCGGGCACAGCCGTCCCCCCGGCGGCCTGGATCAGGGCCGTCAGACGCGGAAGCAGCGGACTCGTCATCTGCACCAGAGTATCCCCGATCTGGTGCCGCCGTAGAATGGCGGCTATGACTTTCAGCCCCCCTGCGCCTCGGCGTGTTCGCAGCGCTGCCGGGCTGACCTCCCTCGCCGCTTTCGGCGTGCTGCTGGTGAGCGGATGTTCCTCGCCGCCACCGGCCGAGGAGCCCACCGGAAGCGCGGCTGAGCGGGCCTGGACCATCGCCGTGGGGGAGCATGAGCTGGACCAGACCATCGCGAATGTCTACGCGCTGGCGCTGACCTCCCGGGAATCTCCCACCGTGGTGGAGCCTCAGGAGCAGGCTACCGGTGCTCTGGTGACCGAGGGCGAGGCTGACCTGGTCATCGGACGAACAATGGCGCTGGCCCAACAGCTGGACCAGGAGGGCTGGGCAAGGCTGGACCAGCCCAGCTCCGCGGATCTGGTGGCGCTCATCGACGGCGGGCTGGATGATGACGCCGAGCTGCTGGATCCCTCGGTGGCCGTGTTGGACAGCGCGCTGGTCATCACCTTGATCACGGCCGAGGAGCGCGAGATCTCCGCCGCCGGTGAGGTGGCCGATCCGGAGTTCGCCGATGCCTGCGATGAGCTGCGCATCGGGGTGCGACCAGACCTGCCGGAGCCTGCGCCGCTGCTGGAGGAGGTCTACGACTGTGAACCGGCCGCCATCTCCGTGGCAGAGGAGGCTGACCTCGTCGAGGGAGTGATCACCGCGCGTCTGGACGCCGCCATCCTCACCGCCTCACATCCCAGCATCGAAGAGCAGGCGCTGGTGGCGCTCACCGATGCCGAGCGGGCCTTCCCGCAGGAGCAGTTCATTCCGGTGGTCTCTACCGAGGTCGCCGAGGAGGTGCCGGAGGTCTCGGCGGAACTGGCACAGGCCCTCGACGACGACGCCCTGGTCACCCTGCGTCGGCTCACCGACGGCGAGCAGGGGCTGAGCCCCCAGGAGGCTGCGGAGTATTGGCTGGTCCAGGAGGGGTTCATCGCCGAGCCCGAAGACTGGGGCTGACGGGCCCGGGGTGGCCGTTCAGACTTGCCGGTGGACGTCATGTCCCGCTTGATGCGCGTGTATAGGGCACAATCTGTTCATGGAGGAATTCGAGGACTTCACTCAGGCTCAGAAGCTCCGCAACGTGCGTTACGACGTACGTGGCCCGATCGCTGTAGAAGCCGCGCGACTTGAACGCGCCGGGCATCGAATCACCAAGCTGAACATCGGCAATATGGCGCCCTTCGGCTTCGATGCTCCCGACGCGATCCTGGTCGACATGATCAAGAATCTCCCCACGTCACAGGGGTATTCGGACTCTCAGGGCATCTACTCGGCGCGCACGGCGGTCGCCCAGTACTACCAGTCCCGCGGCATGCGCGACGCCGAAGTCTCGGACGTGATCCTGGGCAACGGCGTCTCCGAGCTGATCACGATGGTCCTCCAGGCGATGATCAATCCCGGCGACGAGGTGCTCATCCCCGCCCCGGACTACCCGCTGTGGACCGGCATCACCACCCTGTGCGGCGGTCGCGCCGTGCACTACATCTGTGATGAGGAGAACCACTGGTGGCCGGACCCCGAAGAGGTGGAGTCCAAGATCACCGAGCGGACCAAGGCGCTGGTCCTCATCAACCCGAACAACCCCACCGGAGCCGTCTACCCGCGCGAGATCCTCGAAGCCATGGTGGACATCGCCCGGCGGCACAACCTGATGCTGCTCTCCGATGAGATCTACGAGAAGATCACCTTCGACGACGCGGAGATGATCAACGCCTGCACACTCGCCGATGACGTCTTCACGATCACCTTCTCCGGGCTCTCCAAGACCTGGCGCGTAGCGGGGTTCCGCTCGGGCTGGCTCTACATGTCCGGACCCAAGCACCGGGCGAAGAACTACATCGAGGGCCTGAACCTGATGTCGAATCTTCGGATGTGTCCCAACGTTCCCGCGCAGCACGCCATCCAGACGGCGTTGGGCGGCTACCAGTCCGTGGAGGAGTTCATCCGGCCCGGCGGGAGGATCTACGAGCAGCGCAACATCGCCCATAAGCTGCTCTCCGAGATCGAGGGTGTGGACGTGCACCAGGCCGACGGCGCGCTGTATCTGTTCCCGCGGCTGGATCCGAAGATCTACCCGATCCAGAACGACGAGGCCTTCGTGATGGAGCTGCTGCGCCAGCAGAAGATCCTGGTCTCCCATGGACGTGCGTTCAACTGGATCGATGACAACCATTTCCGACTGGTGTCGCTGCCTCCGGTGGAGGAGCTCGAGGAGGCCATCGCGGGCATCGCGGACTTCCTCGCCTCCTACCGGGACGCGTTCGCGCGTTCCTGACCCGGCACCACGACCGGGTGCTGAACGCTGGTGTATGAGACGCTCAGCACAGGAAATGTCAGGGGCTCTTCCACTCGGAAAGGTGCAGGATAGAACAGTGCGCAACCTCAGGATGCAGGAATTTGAAGACTTCACCCAGTCGCCGAAGCTCCAAGACGTCAGGTACGACGTGCGTGGACCCATCGCGCAGGAGGCCGCCAGGCTGGAGCGCGAAGGGCACGCGATCACGCGCCTGAACATCGGCAATCCCGCGCCCTTCGGCTTCGAAGCCCCGGACTCCATCCGGATGGCGATGATCAGCAACCTCCACGACGCCCAGGGGTATTCAGACTCGCAGGGCATCTACTCGGCGCGGATCGCCGTGGCGCAGTACTACCAGGCGCGGGGGATGACCGAGGCCGACCCCTCCGACATCTACCTGGGCAATGGAGTCTCCGAGCTGATCTCGATGGTGCTGCAGGCGATGCTCGCCCCCGGCGACGAGGTGCTGATCCCCGCTCCGGACTACCCGCTGTGGACCGGGGCCACCACCCTCGCCGGTGGGAAAGCGGTGCACTACATCTGCGACGAGGACAACAGCTGGTGGCCGGATCCCGAGGAGATCGAGTCCAAGGTCACCGAGCGGACCAAGGCGCTGGTCATCATCAATCCGAACAACCCCACCGGTGCGGTCTACCCGCGGGAGATCCTTGAGGCGATGGTCGACATCTGCCGGCGGCACAATCTGATGCTGCTCTCGGACGAGATCTACGAGAACATCACCTTCGAGGGCGCCGAGATGGTCAACGCCTGCACGCTCTCCGACGACGTCTTCACCATCACCTTCTCCGGACTCTCCAAGACCTGGCGCGTGGCAGGGTTCCGCTCCGGCTGGATCTACGTCTCCGGACCGACCCACCGCGGCAAGAACTACCTCGAGGGCCTGACCCTGCTGATGAACATGCGCATGTGCGCCAATGTGCCGGCCCAGCATGCCATCCAGGCCGCACTCGGGGGACACCAGTCCATCGAGGACCTGATCGACCCCGGTGGGCGGCTGTTCGAGCAGCGCGAGACGGCCTACCGGCTGCTGCGCGAGATCGAAGGGGTGGAGGTCCACCAGGCCGACGGCGCGCTGTACCTGTTCCCACGGCTCGATCCCGAGATCTACCCCATCGAGAACGACGAGCAGTTCGTCATCGAGCTGCTGCGCCAGCAGAAGATCCTCGTCTCCCATGGCCGCGCGTTCAACTGGATCGATGACAACCACTTCCGGCTGGTGACGCTGCCTTCGGTGGAGGACCTCGAGCATGCCATCGCGGGGATCGCCGAGTTCCTCGCCGAGTACCGGGACGCAGCAGCTCGCGCATGATCGGCTGAAGTCTGCCTCCCGCGGCGTGCGGGCGGGAGACCGCGTGCCACGAGGCGCAGGGTGCCTAGAATGCTGTCCATGATGACCAGCCAGGCCTCCGTCGGCCGCTCCCGGAAAGGCAAACTGGTCGTGCCCTGATCCGCGCTCCGCCCCAGGTCTGTGTGACCTCATCCTCACCCACACAGACCAAGGAGAATCATGACAGCGCGTTTCAACCACACGATCATCGCGTCACTGGATCCGGCCGTGATGGCCGAGTTCTATTGTGATCTGCTGGAAGCCCGGCGTGCCCCCTCCTGGGGGCTCTTCACCAACGTCGCGATCGCAGACGGAGTGATGCTGCAGTTCGCGGCCCCGCCGATCGAGTTCCCTCCCCAGCATTACGCGTTCCTCGTCGAGGATGCGCATTTCGATCGGGCCTACGAGAAGATCACCGCTCGAGCGCTTCAGCACTGGGCGGACCCGCAGCGGAGAAGGCCAGGGGAGACGAACACGGAACACGGAGGCCGCGGGGTCTACCTGCTTGACCCGGCGGGACATTACATCGAGCTCATCACGCGTCCGTACTTCTGACCTCGTCATCCTGGGTGAGCTCCGCGCGCACCTCTTCCAGGCGGGTGCGTGCGCCGTCGAGCCAGCGTTCACAGCGATCGGCCAGTGCCTCGCCGCGCTGCCACAGGGCCAGTGACTCCTCCAGCGGTGCACCGCCGGTCTCCAGCTTGGTGACCACGGCGACGAGTTCCTCGCGTGCCCGCTCGTAGCTCATGGTCTCGATGTCCTGAGTCTGCGCCGCGGCGAACTCGCTCGCGGTGGAGCCTGTGCCGGCCGACTCTTCGGCGTGGGGTGCTTCGGTCACTGTTCTGCCTTTCGGTTCTGGGAGGTGTTCTGGTCTCGGGGATAGATCTCCTCGGCTCGGGCGGTGAGCTCCCCGGAGGCCACCATGATGCTCAACTGATCCCCGCGGGTCACCGTCCCTGCCTCGCGCAGTACCTCCCACCCGGCTTCCCGCTGGGCCTGGACGACCGCGTAGCCACGGTCCAGCGTGGACTGCGGAGACAGTGAACGGACCCGGGCGCGGGTATGGGCGACCCAGTCGGTGCCCCGGGCCAGGGCTGATTCCATGCCGAAGAGCGCGCGACGGCGCAGGCCCTCCAGCTCCTGAGAGCGCACGGAGAGCATGTCCTGAGGCTGGGCCAGCACCGGGCGCGAGCGCACGGCCTGCAGCCAGTCGGACTCCCGGCGGAGCAGACGCTCCACACCCGAGGACATGCGTTCCCTTGCCTGGCTGAGGTTCGCCCTCTCCTGAGCCTCATCGACCACCAGCAGCTTCGCTGCCCCGGTGGGGGTCGAGGCGCGCATATCGGCGACCTCGTCGAGCAGCGGCCGGTCCGCCTCATGCCCGATCGCCGAGACCACGGGGGTGCGCGCCGCCGCCACGGCTCGGATCAGCCGTTCATCGGAGAAGGGCAGGACGACCTCTTCCAGCGCGCCTCCGCCCCGGGCGATCACGATCACCTCCACGGCGGCTTCAGCATCGAGCTCTGCCAGGGCCGCTGCGACCTCTTGGGGAGCGGTGGGGCCCTGGGTCGCCACCTCGCGGATCTCGAACTGGGCGGCCGCCCAGCGGGCATGGGTGTTGCGCAGAATGTCCTTCTTGGCGTCGGAGTTGCGGCCGGTGATCAGCCCGATGCGCAGCGGCAGCACCGGCAGCGGCTGTTTCAGCTCGGCCCGAAAGAGTCCCTCGGCCGCGAGCTTCTGCTTGAGCTGTTCGATCCTGGCCAGCAGGTCTCCGAGCCCCACGGGCTTCATCTGCTGAGCGACCAGCGAGAGCCGGCCGGACTTCTCATAGAGGCTCGGCTTGACCAGCGCGACCACACGCGAACCGGGGGAGACGGTCCCGTTGAGTCCGCCCGCCACGGTGCGCCAGGCCACGGTGGAGAAGGAGACCTCCTGCTCCAGATCGCGAAGCGTCATCCAGGCGTTTCCATTGCGCAGATTGAACTCGACCAGCTGCCCCTCGACCCAGGTGGGTGGGGCCATCTCGATATGGGCCTTGAGCTTGCGCGAATAGGTGCTCAGCGGCCACGGCGTCTCGGCAGAGGTGTCCTGGGCCTGTGCCGGCTGGCTCATGCGCTGCTCCTGCTCATCGAAGAATGCCTCCCCTCGACGGTCTCACCCGGAAGGTTCTGTAAGGTGCTCTACAGCCTATGCCACCCTCTGACACGCCTGAAGGAGTTATCCCCATGCGTCAGGTCTTCAGCGTGATCGCGCTGCTGCTCGCCGCGGTGCTTGCAGCTTCCTCCCTGGCGGGCTTCCAGATCAACCAGTTGCTGCGCGAGGACGAGCCTATCCGCGAGATCGCGGGGGACCTGCCCGAGCAGGAGGCCTTCAGCGAGATCATCTCCGCGGAACTGCTGGAGCGGATGGAATCGGAGCTGCCCAGTGTCGTCTCCACGCTGGTCGGTGATCGCGCGGACGGATTGGTCGATGACCTCGTGGGCTCGATGGTGGAGAACGAGCAGGTCTCCGCGGCCTGGGATGACACGCTGCAGCAGACCCGCAGCGACTACACCGCGCAGCTTGAACGTGTCTTCGCGGAGGGGACCACGGGAGATGCCAGTGATCTTGATCTCGCGGTGGACCTCAGTCCGATGACCGAGGCGATGACGGAGCCGCTGCGCGAGGGCCTGGATTCGGCGCTGGGCTGGCTGCCCTTCCTTGACACCTCGAGCTTCGAGTTCCTCGCCCCTGAGGTGACGATCAATGTGGAGGCCACTCTGCAGGACGGTGCCGACCCGTACACCTGGGCGCTGCTCGCCGCCGCCAGCGAGCACTGGCTCGTCCTCGCCATCACGGCCGGGGTGGTGGCCCTGCTGGGGCTGCTGCTGGGACCGAGACGCAGCCGCTGGGTGGCACTGACCGTGGGCGGGCTTCTCGCCCTGGGGCTGGGACTCTGGATCGCGCTGACCGTGGCCGCACCGGACTTCGGGCCGCTTCCCGATCCTGCCGCCCAGTCCCTGGTGAACCATGTCCAGGATCGCTACACCGGGTGGGCTCAGCCGCCCTGGTGGATCTTCAGCGGGGCAGCGGGCGCCGTCGTCGTCGTGGGGCTGCTGGGCAGTCTCATGCCGCGCAATAAACGGGCCTGACGCGCTGATGGCGGGCCGTCGCCGAGCGGGACCTCATACAGCGACGCAGTGTGACCCGGCCAAGGCCCCGCCGGTAGACTCTGGGCATGACTTCCACCGCCACCGCCCCCGACGCTCCGGCCCGGCGCCAGCACATCGCGGTCCCCATGCCGATGGTGCCCCGCAAGCGCCGCAGCCCTGAGGAGGTGGCAGCCGAGTCCACCTTCAAGGGACCGCGCAAGGTCCTGTTGGCGGCTCCGCGCGGCTACTGCGCCGGAGTGGACCGCGCCGTGGTCGCGGTGGAGAAGGCGCTGGATACCTACGGTGCCCCGGTGTACGTGCGCAAAGAGATCGTGCACAACCGTCATGTGGTCGAGACGCTGCAGGAGAAGGGCGTCATCTTCGTCGAAGAGGCTGATCAGGTGCCCGAGGGTGCGCTGCTCGTCTTCTCCGCACATGGGGTCTCCCCGGCGGTCAAGGATCTGGCTGAGACTCGCAATCTGCAGACCATCGACGCGACCTGCCCGCTGGTGACCAAGGTGCACCGTGAGTCCGTGCGCTTCGCGAGGGACGACTACGAGATCCTGCTCATCGGCCACGAAGGTCATGAGGAGGTCGAGGGCACCTACGGGGAGGCGCCGGACAACACGACGATCGTCAACGGTCCCTGGGAGGTCGACGATCTTCAGGTGCGCAACCCCGACCGGCTGATCTGGCTCTCGCAGACCACGCTCTCGGTGGACGAGACCATGGAGACCGTGCAGAAGCTGCGGGAACGCTTCCCGAACCTGCAGGATCCGCCCTCGGACGACATCTGCTATGCCACCTCCAACCGTCAGGCCGCCATCAAGAAGGTCGCGCCCGACTCGGACCTGGTGATCGTGGTGGGTTCAGAGAACTCTTCGAACTCCGTGCGTCTCAAAGAGGTCGCCAAGGAGTACGGTGCCGCGCGCGCCGAGCGGGTGGACTACGCCAACCAGGTCGATGAGGCATGGTTCCAGGATGCCGCGACGATCGGCGTGACCTCGGGCGCCTCGGTCCCCGAGGTGCTGGTCGACGACGTGCTGCGCCTGCTCGCCGACTACGGCTACGGCCAGGTCGAAGAGGTCGTCACCGCGGAGGAGGACATCGTGTTCTCGCTTCCCAAGGAGATCCGCCAGGCGCTCACCCAGGCTGGGCATGAGGACGTCGGCCGCGGCGGACGCAAGCGCAACGCCTGACCGAGGGAGCCTGACCGAGGCTGACATACGATGAACGCATGACAGTGCTGGGCATGACGGCGGTGATCGCGGCCGCGGTGCTGATCGGCACGATCCTCCAGCGCGTCTCCGGCACCGGTGTGGGCCTGGTGGTGGCCCCGGTGCTCTCCATCCTTCTCGGTCCTGCCTTCGGTGTGCTGGTCACCAACATGACCACCTTCGTCTCCGGCTGCCTGATCATGATCGCGGTCTGGTCGCAGGTCAGCTGGCGGCACTTCTGGCTCATCATGCCCGCCGCGGTGATCGGCGCGATCCCCGGGGCCTGGCTGGTGGGCCAGCTCAGCGCCGGATGGCTCTCCATCATCGTGGGCGCGATCGTGGTCTTCGCGCTGCTGGTGACCGTCACGCTCCCCCGGTTGCCGCACCTGCCCGGCCGCGGCGCCGGACTGGTGGCGGGTGCCCTCGGCGGGTTCTTCAATGCGGCCTCCGGTGTGGCCGCCCCGGTGATGGTCATCTACTCCCGGCTCTCCCGCTGGGACCAGCGCAGCTTCGCCGCGACGCTGCAGCCCATCTTCATGACCATGGGCGCCGTCTCCGTCCTCGCCAAGCTGCTGCTGGGTTCCGTGGACCTCAATGGTCACGAAGGCCCATCGCTGGGATGGCTCTTCCCGGTGATCGTGATGACCGTCGTGCTGGGAATCTTGGTGGGCACCCAGCTGTCCAAGCGCGTCTCCATCCCTGCCGCTCGCAGACTGGCGATGACCCTGGCCGGGCTCGGTGGTGCGGGAGCGATCATCCGCGGCACCCTTGAGGTGCTCGCGTGACCCCAGGCGGCCCGGTGGGCCGCGACGGCCAGGCCACCCCGCACAGTCGACGCCTTCTGATCGCACTGTTCTTCATCGGAGTGGCCACCTTCGCGCAGCTGTACTCTCCGCAGGGACTGCTCCCGCTCATCGCCGCGGAGCAGGAGATCTCCGCGGATCGGGCGGCGCTGATGATCTCGGCCGCCACACTCGGCCTGGCACTGGGCGTGATCCCCTGGTCCTATATCGGCGACGCCCACGGCCGGAAACCAGCCATGGTCTGGGCGATCAGCCTGGCCTGTCTCTTCGGTGGACTTGCCGTGTTGATGCCCGGGATCTCGGCGGAGTTCGGCTTCGAGCTGGCACTGGTGCTGCGGCTGGTCGAAGGCTTCATGCTCGGCGGCGTGCCGGCGCTGGCGGTGGCCTACCTCAATGAGGAGGTCAGTCCGAAGATCGCCGTGGCGGCGGCGGGCACCTACATCTCGGGCACCTCCCTGGGCGGACTGACCGGGCGCATCGTGGCCGCGCCGGTGGGCGAGCAGCTGGGCTGGAAGATCGGGATGCTGCTCGTCACCGTGATCGCCGCGATCTGTGTGCTGGTCTTCCTCCGGCTGGCACCTGCCGCACAGAACTTCACCCCCGCCCGGGCCCGTCCGGGGGAGGCCCTGCGCTCGCTCACCGGCAACCTGCGATCGCCCACGCTGCGCGTCCTCTACCTCCAGGGTTTCCTGACCATGGGTGGCTTTGTGGCGATGTATAACTTCCTCGGATTCCACCTCACCGCGCCGCCCTTCTCGATCCCGCTGGGGATCGCCTCCTTCGTCTTCCTGGCCTACCTGGCGGGAACCTGGTCCTCTCCACGAGCGGGCAGGCTCGCGGCGCGCCACTCGCGCAAGCCGGTGCTGCTGGCCGGAAACTTGATCATGATGGTGGGTGTGGGGCTCACGCTGATTCCGCATCTGTGGGTCGTCATCCTTGGCACTGTGGTGCTGACCGGAGGCTTCTTCGCCGCGCACGCGGTGGCCTCGGGGTGGGTGGGCGCCGCGGCCACGGCCGGCCGGGCGCAGTCGGCCTCGCTGTACAACCTGGGCTACTACGGCGGCTCCTCGCTCTTCGGTTATCTCGGCGGCACGGCGCTGCACCTGGCCGGCTGGCCGGGGACAGTGGCCATGGTGCTCGGGCTGGCGGGATTGGCGACCGTGCTGGCCGCCGTCGTGCTCCCGAAGAACTGAGTTGTGCTGCCGAAGTACTGAGGTCCCCGGTGCTTTCCGGACGCGGTGCGCCGGCTCTTCAGGGCCGTTCCCAGTGGCAACCACTGCGCGCGCCGCGTAGACTCTGTGAGCCCTATCACGAGATAGCGCACACCTGTCCAGCCACCAGCAGGAGTATCGGCAATGACGCCACCGCGTTCCCGTGTATCGGGCGACCACCTGAAGAAATATGACCCCCGCACACAGTCTGAGGCCGAGTCCGAGGAACAGTCGGTCGGTGCTCGCGCTGAAGGGCTGGAGCGTCCGGCGCTGATCCGCCGGATGGTCGGCCTCGTCGGCGGAGTGGTCCTCGCGCTGCTGGTCTACCTGGTGATGCCGGGTGACCTCGAGGTCTGGCCCCGGCTGACCGCGGCCACCGCCGTGCTGATGGCCATCTGGTGGATGACCGAGGCGATCCCGATCCCCGCCACCGCGCTGCTGCCGCTGATCATCTTCCCGCTGCTGGTCCCCTCTGGTGACTTCGGCAGCGCCGAGGAAGCCGTGGGCGGGGTCTCCGTGGACGATGTGGGTGCCAGCTATGGCAACAACATCATCTTCTTGTTCATGGGCGGCTTCATGCTGGCTCTGGCGATGCAGCGCTGGAACCTGCACCGCCGGATCGCGCTGCTGACCCTGCGCGCCATGGGCTCCAAGCCGGCGAACCTGATCGCCGGATTCATGATCGCCACCGGCTTCCTGTCCATGTGGGTCTCCAACACCGCCACCGCCGTGATGATGCTGCCCATCGGCGTCTCGGTGCTGATGCTGGTGAACAAGATCATCAAGGGTGAGGATCCGGAGACCGCCAAGTCCGCCGGAGAGGATGAGACCAACAACGCGCTGAAGTCCAACTTCGGAACCGCGCTCATGCTGGGCATCGCCTACGCCGCCTCGGTCGGTTCGCTGGGCACCATCATCGGCACCCCTCCGAATGCGCTGCTGGTCGGGCACATGGCGGAGAACCACGACCTCACCATCGGCTTCGGCCAGTGGATGCTGGTCGGCGTGCCGATCTCCGTGGTCATGCTCATCATCACCTGGGTGATGCTGACCAAGGTGCTGTTCAAGCCTGAGATCGACGACATCCCCGGCGGTGGCGACCTCATCCGCGATGAGCTGCGCAAGCTCGGCCCGATGGGCGCCGGCGAGATGCGCGTGCTGATCATCTTCATCCTCGCCGCGCTGTCCTGGGTCTCGATCCCGCTGATCTCCACGAACCTGCTCGGCATGGAGGACCCCTTCATCTCTGACGCCGGCATCGCCATGGTCGTCGGACTGCTGCTGTTCCTGCTGCCCGGCGGAGCCGCCAAGGGCGTGCGCCTGCTGGACTGGGAATACGCTGCGAAGCTCCCCTGGGGTGTGCTGCTGCTCTTCGGCGGCGGCCTGGCGCTCTCGGGCCAGTTCAGCGACTCCGGACTCTCCACCTGGCTCGGCGAACAGGTCGAGGGCCTCGCCGGCATCCCGGTGTGGGTGCTCGTGCTGGTGGCCACCGTGGGCATCCTGCTGCTCACCGAGATGACCTCCAACACGGCGACGGCGGCCACCTTCCTCCCGGTGGCCTCCGGTGTGGCATTGGGCACCGGTCTGGACCCGCTGATCCTCGCCGCGCCGGTGGCGCTGGCCGCGACGTGCGCGTTCATGCTTCCTGTTGCCACCCCGCCGAACGCCATCGCCTACGGCTCGGGATACGTCACGATCGGACAGATGATCAAGGGCGGCATCTGGCTCAACGTGGCCGGGGTCATCTGCATCACCATCGTGTCCATGACGATCCTGGTCTGGGTCTTCGGGCTCAGCATCTAGCGCTCACTCCGAGCCTGACCGCTCTGCCTCCAGCCGGGGGCCCAAAGGATTGACCTCGGTGGTCACCGCCGTGGCGGTCAGCGTCTCGCCGAGATCCTCCAGCAGGCCCTCGGCCGGTGCTGACTCCGCGGAGGGCTCGCCCACCTCCAGGCGGCTCATCGCCTCCACCTTGGGCAGCACCTGCCGTTCGATGTTGCCGATCAGTCCGTTATACGCCGTGACCGCCTGGCGCAGCCGATCCCCGGTGCGCGCCAGGTGTTCGCTCATCTTGGCCAGCCGCCGGTACAGATCCCGCGAGTGATCCACCACCTCGCGGATGTTCTGCGCCAGCCGTTCCTGCCGCCAGGCGGCCGAGACTGCCTTCAATGAGGCCAGCAGCGAGGCTGGAGACACCAGTGTGACGCTCTTGGAGAGTGCGTCGTCGAGCAGGTTCGGGTCCGCCTCCATGGCGGCGGAGAGCAGGGATTCCGCCGGCACGAAGCAGAACACCACATCGGGGGAGAGGTCCACGGCCTCCCAGTACCGCTTCTTGGCCAGCTCGTCCACGCGGGAACGCAGCGCCTTGGCCTGCAGGGTGGGATTGGTGGCATTCAGCGGCGCCTTGGCATCGAGGACCAGCTGCCGTCCGCCGGGAAGATGCACCACCATGTCCGGGATGAGCAGCTGACCGTCCGCGCCGCGGGAGCTGTGCTGCTCGGTGAAGTCCACATGCGGGATCATCCCTGCGGCTTCGACCACCCGGCGCAGCTGCACCTCGCCCCAGTGTCCGCGCGCCGAGTTCGAATGCAGGCTTCCGAGCAGCGCCTGCGTGGATTCGATGATCCGCGCATCGGTCTCTGCCGCAGCGGTCAGCTGCTGGCTCAGCCGTGAATGCTGGGCGGCCCGCTCGGTCTCCAGCTCCTGGACCCTCCGCTGCATCTCGGTGACGCCCTGGCGCACCGGATGCAGCATCTCCACGAGGGTCTCGCGCTCACGTGCAGCATCGGCGTCCTCCTCGCGCCGCCGCTCCAGCTCCCACAGCCTGCCCTGCGCGGTGGCCAGCTCCTGCTGGGTCCCGGCAAGTTCCGACTGGGCGCTGGTCAGCTCGGTCTGAGTGCTTTCCAGCTGGCCGCGAAGCTGGCCGGCGCCATCGGTGCCGCGGCGCGGCAGATAGAGCACCAGCCAGCTGCACAGCACGCCGAGGAGAAGTCCGCTGAGGAAGTACACGATGCTCATGACACCCAGCATGCCACCGGGGACTGACATGAAGGGGGACATGGAGTGTGACCTGGCGAGCCACAGAGAGACTGACCTGACGGGTGACATGCGCGCCGCGGTGCCCGCTGGCATAGGCTTGCAGCAGAGAAGCTGCGCCGCATACGGCGCTGTCCGCGAAAACCTGAGGAGCCCCATGATCCGCATCCTGCTTGTCCGCCACGGCGAGACCGACTGGAACAAGACCCACCGACTGCAAGGACATTCGGATATCTCGCTGGCCGAGTCCGGCAGGCTCCAGGCGCGCACCACCGGGGCGTTCATCCGGGCGCAGAACCCCGCCCAGGGGCACGTCTCTAGCCTGGTGCGGACCCAGCAGACCTTCGCGGAGTTCGGCCTGGACCTGACGCCGAGGATCTGGGATGGACTGCGTGAGCAGAGCCTGGGGGAGTGGGAGGGTGCCTACGCCGCGCAGATCCGCGACGCGGAGCCGGAGAACTTCGAAGGCTGGCGCGCCGGAAGCTATACCCCCGCCGCAGGTGAGAGCCACGCGGACCTTCAGGCTCGGATCACCGGGACCTTCAGCGAGATCGTGCGTGGCACCGCGGAGATCGCTCCCACCGCCTCACCGGATCTCAGCTTCGAGGTGCGCACCGCCGTCGTCGTCTCCCACGGCGCCGCGCTGCGCGTGCTCTTCGAGGGGCTCGGGCTGCTGCATCGCAAGCAGTTCATCCCGCTGACTCCGGCCGCGGTCACCGTGCTCGACATCCCGCTGACCTCAGGCTCGGTCTCCTCCTCGCTGCCGAACTCCGGGCTGGACGAGGAGCACGACGACGACGCCGAGGCCCGTGCAATCCACGCTCTCACCGATGCGCAGATCGCCGATCACGCGCGGCTGCGGCTGATCAATCTCTCCCCAGAGCTGCTGAACCCCGGGCTGCCCACCCCCGCCATCTGAGCGGTTCTTCTCACCAAACAACAACGAGTGTGCAATTTGTGCAGCTTTTCCGCCCCGAGAGGGAAGGAAACCTGCACAAATTGCACACTCGATGGAAAAGAGGTGCGCGGCGTGAGGACCTAGGCGTTGTCCGCCTTGATCAGGTCCGCGCAGCGCTCACCGATCATCATCGTGGTGATGTTCGGGTTGACCGTGGTCAGCTCCGGCATGACCGATGCATCGGCCACGCGCAGACCCTTGACGCCCTTGACCCGCAGCTGGGAGTCCACCGGTGACATGGCATCGTCGTCGGCGCCCATCCGCACGGATCCGGCCGGGTGGTAGACCGTGTTGTGCGTGCGGGTGACGTAGTCGGCGAGGTCTTCGTCGGTCTGCGTGTCCTTGCCCGGGAAGAGCTCCTCGCCGGCCCATTCGGCCATGGCAGGCTGAGCGGCGATCTCGCGGGCGAGCTTGATGCCCTCCACCGCCACGCGCATGTCATGACCCTCCGGGTCGGTGAAGTACCGCGGATCGACCTTCGGCTTGTCCCGGTAGTCCTTGGAACGAAGCCGCACGGTGCCGCGGGACTTCGCGTGGGTGACGTTCGGGGTCAGGCAGAAGGTGTTCTCCGAGGTGGGGTAGCCCTGACGCAGCGTGTGCATGTCGAAGGGCACCGAGCCGTAGTGCATCATCAGGTCCGGACGGTCCAGCCCCTCGCGGGTGGCGGAGAAGATCCCGATCTCCCACCACTGGTAGGAGTCCTCCACCATGGGCTGCTTGGCATCCCAGGCGATGACCGCTTCCGGGTGGTCCTGCAGGTGCTCGCCCACGCCGGGTGAGTCCACGCGCGCCTCGATCCCGAACTCGGCCAGGTGCTCGGCCGGGCCGATCCCGGAGAGCATGAGCAGCTTCGGCGAGTCGATGGCTCCGGCGGAGAGCACGATCTCTTTGTTCGCGCTGATCCGATGGGACCGGCCGAAGGCGTTGTTCACCCCGTCCACCGCCACGGCGCGGTCGCCGTCGAAGATGATCTCGCGCACCCAGGTGTCGGTGAGGATGGTCAGGTTCGTCCGCTCCAGGATCGGGTGCAGGTAGGACACCGAGGAGGAGGAGCGGGTGCCGTCCTCGCGGCGGTTGACCTGGAAGAAGTTCGCGCCTTGGAGCACGGTCTCTCCGCTGTTGAACTGCACCCGCGGGATGCCTTGCTGCTCGCAGGCATCGAGCAGCGCCACGCCGCAGGGGTCCCGCGGCGGGATCGTCATCAGGTTCACCGGGCCGCTGCGGCCATGGTGCTCACCGGGGGCGTCGTTGGTCTCCAGCCGCTGGAACAGCGGGTAGGTCGTCTCGGCGTTCCAGCCGACCGCACCCTGGGCCTCCCATTCATCCATGTCCTCACGCAGCGCCCAGAAGGCGATGCAGGAGTTGTGCGAGGAGCAGCCGCCGAGCACCTTGGCGCGGGCGTGACGCATGAAGGAGTTGCCGTTCTCCTGAGGCTCGATGAGGTAGTCCCAGTCGTAGCCGGATTCAAGCAGCTCCATCCAGCGGTTGAGCTGCAGGACCTCTGGCTTGTCGGCATCGGTCGGGCCCGCCTCCAGCAGGGCCACGGTGACGTTCGGATCCTCGGACAGGCGGGCGGCGACGGCGGCGCCGCCTGAGCCGCCGCCGATCACCACGTAATCGAAACTGGTGTTCTCCACAGGGTCTCCTTACTTCTCCGGCATGCTGAACCAGCCGGTCACGGCGGGCTCAGTGTTCTCGTAGATGTGCTTGGACTCGCGGTACTCGTCCAGTCCCATATGACCCAGCTCGCGTCCGACGCCGGACTGCTTGAAGCCGCCCCACTCGGCCTGCGGCACGTAGGGGTGGTAGTCGTTGATCCAGATGGTGCCGTGGCGCAGCCGCGAGGAGACCCGGTGGGCGGTGCCGCGGTTGGAGGTCCACACGGCTCCGGCCAGACCGTAGATGGTGTCATTGGCCGTCTCGATGGCCTCCGCCTCGGTGGTGAAGGTCTCCACGGTGATGACCGGACCGAAGCCCTCCTCCACGACCACTGACATGCCGCGCTTGACGTCGTCGAGCACGGTGGGGGCGTAGAAGTACCCGTTGCGGTGCTCCTCGCCGCCGAAGTGGTGGCCGGTGCGCAGGGTCGCGCCCTCCTCGATGCCGCGCTGGGTGTAGTCGTACACCTTCTGGCGGTGCTCCGCGGAGATCAGCGGACCGGTCTCGGCGGACTCCTCGAAGGGCCCACCCATGCGGATGTGCTCCGCGCGGCGGACCAGTTCGGTGACGAACTTCTCCTTGATGGACTCTTCGATGATCAGCCGGGTGCCTGCGGAGCAGACCAGCCCGGAGTCGACGAAGCCGGCGTTGAGCGCGTTGTCCACGGCGGCGTCGAAATCGGCGTCGGCGAAGACCACGTTCGGGTTCTTGCCGCCGAGCTCGAGGGCGACCTTCTTCACGGTCTCTGCCGCGGTGGCGGCGATCTTGCGTCCGGTGACCACGCCTCCGGTGAAGGAGACCATGTCCACCTCCGGGTGCGAGGACAGCGGGGCGCCTGCGGTGGCGCCGGCGCCGGTGATCAGGTTCGCCACGCCCGCGGGGAGGCCCAGCGAGTCATAGACGTCCATGATCAGCATCCCGGTGTGCGGGGTCAGCTCTGCGGGCTTGAGGATGAAGCTGTTGCCCGCCGCCAGGGCAGGCGCCATCTTCCAGGCGGCCTGGAGCAGCGGGTAGTTCCAGGGGGTGATCATCCCGACGACGCCGACCGGCTCGTAGACCACGCGGGAGAGGACGGTGGGGTCCCCGGCGTCGATCAGGCGACCGGACTCGGCGTCGGCCAGCTTCCCGAAGTGTCGGTAGCAGGCGATGATGTCGTCCATGTCGATCTGCGCCTCGACGAACCGCTTGCCGGTGTCCAGGGCTTCGGCGCGGGCGAACTCGTCCTTGCGGGCCTCGATGGCGTCGGCCACCGCGGTCACGAAGGCTCCGCGCTCGGCGGCAGGGGTGTCGGCCCAGACATGGGAGTCGAAGGCCTTGCGGGCCGCGGCGATGGCGGCGATGGTGTCCGCCTCGCCGGCCTCGGAGACCACATCGACTTCGGAGCCGTCTGCTGGGCAATAGATCGTGCGTGTCTCGCCGGATTGGGCGGGAACCCATTTTCCGTCGATGAACAGCGTGGAGGCCTGCTCTGCTGTGCTCATTCGTGCTCCTTATCCGTGCGTGCGGTCATGGTCCCAGTCGTCTGGGATGTTGCTGTCGGTGTGCAGGGAGGCGGACTGGCCGCCCTCCTCGCTCATGGTCAGGAACGTGAGGTGACGCTCATAGGAGTCCAGGACATCGGCGATGACCTGTTCCTGGGTGTAGCCCATGAGGTCGTGTCCCTCGGAGCCGGTGGCGGAGAACGTCTCCACACGGTAGTAGGTCTCCTCGGTCGGACGCATGCTGCGGGCGAAGCTCGGCACGGAGTACGCCACCGGGTAGACCTGATATTTGAACTCGGTCTGCTCGCCGAAGTACACGTGCAGATCGACGTGCGGGATGGTGGTCCCGGGTACCGTGCCGCGTTCGCAGCTGACGTGGCCGCCCTGTTCGCGCAGCTCGGAGGCGACTTCCTCGACGGCTGGGGCCGCCACGGTGTCGATGAACTCGGTGGCCTGCTTGGCGGAGGGGAAGTGCATGCCCCGGGCCAGACGACGACGCCAGGTCATGCCGCTGCGCTCGGAGCGGCTGCCTTCGGCAGGCATCCAGGGCTGCGTCGCCTCACGCGAGTCGCGGTTGTACCGCTCCATGCGCAGGGCTCGCCAGACTCCGATCATGAGCAGATACATGACCACCGAGAACGGCAATCCGATGATCACCGTGGCCATCTGCAGCGTGTAGACCCCGTCCAGCATCAGCACCGCGAGGGTGAGCGCGCCGGTGGCCAGCGCCCAGAAGACGCGGAGCCAGGGGGCGCCGTCGTCGGAGGCGCTGAGTGACTTGGAGGTGAAGTTCGCCATCACCAGCGCACCGGAGTCTGCGGAGGTGATGTAGAACAGCAGGCCGGTGATCACCGAGAGGCCGATGGTGAAGGTGGCGCCGGGGTACTGCTCGAGGAGCAGGTAGTAGCTGGCCTCGGGACTCGCCACCGCATTGGTGATGAACTCGGTGTTCCCCTGCAGGAACTGCCAGATCGCGCCGTTGCCGAAGATCGAGATCCACAGCAGGATGAAGCCGAATGGGATGATCAGGGTCCCGACCACGAACTGGCGCAGCGTGCGGCCGCGGGAGATGCGGGCAAGGAACAGGCCCACGAAGGGGGCCCAGGCGATCCACCAGGCCCAGAAGAACAGCGTCCACCACTCGAGCCACTGGCCCTCGGGCGGGTTGTAGGCGAAGGTGTCGAAGAGCATGGACGGGAAGAAGGCCGCGAAGTCGCCGATGTTCTTGACCAGCGCGTTGAGCAGATAGGTGGTCTCACCTGCGATGAGCACGTAGAGCAGCAGGATGACGGCGAAGATGACGTTGAGCTCGGCGAGGCGTCGGATGCCCTTGTCCACGCCGGAGACGGCGGAGAAGATCACGACGATCACCGCGAGGACGATCAGTCCCGCCTGCGCTCCGGTGCCCTGCTCGATGCCGAAGAGCCATTCCAGCCCGTAGTTCAGGAAGACCACGCCGATGCCCAGGCTGGTGGCGATGCCGAAGATGGTGCCGATCACGGCGGCGATCTCGATGCCGTCGCCGGTGGCGCCCTGAGCGCGCTTGCCGATGATCGGGTAGAGCGCGCTGCGGATGCTCAGCGGCAGGTGGTAGCGGTAGGCGAAGAGGCCGAAGGCCATGCCCATCAGCGCGTACATGGCCCAGCCGGGGATGCCGTAGTGGAACAGCGTCCACAGGACCGCCATCTCGGTGGCCCCGGAGGAGCCGGCTTCGTTTCCGGGGGCCGTCGTGAGGTTGGTGGCGGGCCCGGAGATGGAGAAGAACATCAGGTCCACGCCGATGCCTGCGGCGAAGAGCATCGCCGTCCAGGTGAAGAGGTTGTACTTCGGCTTGGAGTGGTCAGGTCCCATCTTGGTGCGACCCACCCGGGAGAAGGCGACGATCAGGACGAAGACCACGACGATCCCGGCGGTGAGGATGTAGTACCAGCCGAGGTTCTCCCCGATCCACAGGAAGACGGCTTCGAGGGTGGTGTAGGCGGTGTCTGGTGCAAGCCAGGCCCACAGGGTGAAGGCGATGATGATCACCGCAGAGCCGATGAAGACCGGCAGATTGACCTTCGAGCGCGCAGGGGTGTGGCTGGAACCGTTCCCCTGGGCCTCGCTGGGGACGTCGTTCGAGACGTCATGCGTGGCCGATGCCATGAAGTTATGTTCCTTCCAGTGCTGTGTCAGTTCGCTTGTGTATCGGTATTAATTCGGTGATGAACCTCAGGCATCTTAGACATGCCTGCGCGGCATGCGTGACACGAGTGCCTGGAGAATGTGAGCTGAATCTCGTGGAACGGCTGAGAATCGGCTCAGATCCGGAGCTGATCCTCAGTGTATGTGGGCGACTCCAGCACGGATAGGGCAGGACAGCCTCACACAGGCCCGGAAAGTCGCGGTTGAGCGGGTCTGCGCGGTAGGTTAGGTGACCGTGGCTTTGACTATCGGAATCGTGGGACTCCCCAATGTGGGCAAGTCGACCCTCTTTAATGCGCTGACTCGTCAGTCGATCCTGGCGGCGAACTATCCGTTCGCCACGATCGAGCCGAACGTGGGCATCGTGAACCTCCCCGACGAGCGCCTGGACGCGCTGGCGAAGATCTTCGGTTCGCAGAAGATTCTGCCGGCCACGGTTTCCTTTGTGGACATCGCGGGCATCGTCAAGGGTGCTTCTGAGGGGGAGGGCCTGGGCAACCAGTTCCTGGCGACTATCCGTGAGGCCCATGCGATCGCCCAGGTGGTCCGCGTGTTCGAGGACGAGAACGTCATCCACGTGGACGGCAAGGTGGATCCCACCTCGGACATGGAGACCATCAACACCGAGCTGATCCTGGCCGATCTCCAGACCATGGAGAACGCGATCCCGAAGCTGGAGAAGCAGGTCAAGGGGCGCAAAGCCGAGCAGGCCACGCTTGATGCCTACCTCAAGGCGCAGAAGACGCTGGAGCGCGGCGACACGATCTTCAGCTCCATCACCAAGGACAAGCTGGAGATGGAACACCTCGCCCAGCTGAACCTGCTGACGGCCAAGCCCTTCATCTACGTGTTCAACGCCGATGAGGGCGTGCTGAATTCTCCCGAGAAGCAGGCCGAGCTCGCCGCATCGGTCGCCCCGGCAGACGCAGTGTTCCTCGATGCGAAGCTCGAGGCGGATCTGGTGGAGCTCTCCGAAGAGGAGGCCCGCGAGATGCTCGAGCTCAACGGGCAGGAAGAGTCCGGCATGGACCAGCTGGCCCGCGTCGGCTTCTCCACGCTCGGGCTGCAGACCTACCTCACCGCCGGTCCCAAAGAGACCCGCGCCTGGACCGTCAACCAGGGTGCGACGGCGCCCGAGGCAGCCGGCGTGATCCACACCGACTTCCAGCGCGGCTTCATCAAGGCCGAGATCGTCAACTTCGATGACCTGGTGGCGGCGGGATCGATGGCCGAGGCCAAGTCCGCGGGCAAGGTCCGGATCGAAGGCAAGGACTACGTCATGAAGGACGGCGACGTCGTGGAGTTCCGGTTTAACGTTTAGTTCCGGCCAGAAATAGAGACAGCGGAGCATGACTTTCATATTCGAGGACCTCGACTCGACGACACGTGATCTGATGCTCGAGGAGTTTGAGGACGACGTAGCTCATGGGCGCGTATATATCAGCGCGCGAGCGCTCCCGGGATCGAACACCCTGTACTTTGACGCACAGCGAGATGCATTTGGCAGCGGTGATGCCGACTCGCTCAGCAAGGCATTAGCTTCGGCGGGTGTGTTTTTGAAGGTTCAGAGCGACGGAAAAAGGGTCAATTTCCGCGACGCCGCGTCGGCGCTCGGCGACGGACAGTTCGTCGCGTACTACTGCCGCGCCGTCTGTCGCCGCGCAATTGAAGAAGGCACTCGCGTTGAGGTGTACCGGGGGCAGCAGACCGCGACGCACCGAGCAGGTTCGGATGCTCTTGTGGGAACTCGAGTTGACCCGGCAACTGTTCTAGACGAACTTCGGGTTCATTCGCTAGAGCCGAATCGGTTCTCTTTGGTGGGTAAAGTCAATAGTGGTCTCGTAGTGCGCCTCCCGAAAATGAGAAGTAGATCAAATTGTGGGGTTAAGAATTGAAATATGAACCTACTTTCGAACGGGCCCGGCGCTTGAGCGCAATAGAGCGATGGGCCGAATCGGGGGTACTCGAACGACGTTCTCCGTTACCAATTGAGCAGGCATTCGCGGATAGAGTGGCGTCAAAGACAGGGACTTTCTTCAGGCCTGTAGTGCTGAATAATCTCGAAGATGTGGAGTTTCATCGCGAGTTGAGCTACCTAATCGACGCCTTCGACTCCCTTCCAACACGGGTTGACCAGGCATTCGACTCGACCTGGAAAGCTTTCGAGCTCGAAACCACGCAGTTCGAAGGTAGACGTATCACTGATCGACTCGAGAGCGCATCAGTTCGGTTGGACCCGGCTGTTGTCGGAGCCATATGTTCTGGCGTTCCGGTTCAGACGTGCGAGTTTGCGTACAAGCGACTCGTCGAGGATTTTCTCGCAGATCAGGCGGAGCCGGGACTAATGAGTCGGTTTCACGGTAGGACAACTCCGGCTCTACGTCATCTTTTTGAATACCTGAGGGAGACATTCGGCAATAGTTCGTCTCCCGGCGATCGGCGGAAGGGCGCAATGCTGTTGCGACGTGCGCTGAGAGGCGAGAGCCTCACGCTGGGGGAGAGTGGCGAGTTTAAGCTAGACGAAACGTCTCTCGCTCGTTTTCTTGTTCTCCTGCTACTTTACACAGCCCGAAATGAACGTTTCCACGGCTCTTCATTCTCCCCTTTTGTAAGCAGCGACGCTACCCTGCGAACCTACACTCACCCATTTTTCATGTTTTTGGCGTCGTACTATTTGTTGCTCGCCACTTGGTTGGAAACGCGCCCGGCAGCGACCAACGCGTCTCGAATCGAGTTGCTCGAGTCACTCAGCAACAACCTGCAGGACGCCGAAGGCCTATTCGGGTCGCACTGGAAGAGTTGATTAGCAGCGGAAACGTTCGAACTTCGCTGGAGACGGCGACGTGGCAAGGTTTTGTCTGGCGTAAGAACATCGCTGTTGATTGTCTGGATCACCCTCCTAGGCGGCACGGGTGAGCTGTACGGCACCACGTCCCCCAGGTCCACATAGTGGGTCGAGACCGGACTTCGCGGGAACGGGAGCTACCGTGCCGACGGAGGTCACGCGGTCCGAGTCGCACGAAGTTCTGGGCCGGACTGAGATCCAAAGCTTGTCAGCTTGGTTGCCTCCAGGGTGGAGTCGTCGACCGACACAGGCAAAACCCGCAGATTACGGAATGGGCGGTGTCGCGACTGGCTTCTTGATGGCGCGCAGCCTGAGGAGGGTGTCCTGCCCAGTTTTTGTCAATCGCCAATACTTGTTTCCATCCGCATCACCGCGTGACTTAGTCCCGTGCGCTGTAACGTTAAGCGCAAACAGTTGCATGATGATGTCGTCAAAGGTCTGCGTGGAAATTCCAACGTGCACGATCTCGCCCCGCGCCGGGGGCAACAGTTCTTGGTGATCACCGACCAGCAATCGATGCGAGTAGGCGTCGAGGGCTTTGGCCAGCTCTCGCTCGCTTGCCTCGTCTAGGAGTCGGGGTGCTAGTTCCTTCATAATCTGATTCCAGGTCACAGGCACCGTGGTTGAATGTTGCAACTCCTCTGCTGGTTCAAGGAAATTTACTTGGGCATGAAGCGCCTCGGCCGAGTAGTAGGCCACCAGGCATTCCATCTGGTACAGGTCTTCGCCTGAAGCAACGTCGTCGGGAATGTTGACGTCTGCCACGTTTGCTGACTGAGCCTCTTGTTTCAGCTCGGCGACCTGAGCGCGAAGCTGCGCCACCTCGGTCTGCACTTCCGGTGTCATGGCATAACGCCCCCGCACCCACCCCTCGGCATCGGTCCGGCGCATCGCCATGTTCAGGGCGCGGGACACCTTTGAACCCAAGTCCTCCGCCCCGGTGTACGTCCTCACGTGTTTCATTCGTACCTTGGCACGAAACTCCTCTAGACGCTGCTGTGCTGCTGCGTCCCGTTCGGACTTTTTGACCGGGATGTCTCCCGGAGTCGCATGAATGAACCCCAGGACGGGGATGCCTAGTTCCACCGCGTAGTCGTACTCCCTTTCGGTGTAGCTCATGCCTTGCTCGCTCACGGTGCCGTAGCGACCGCCCACCACGACCACGTAGAAGTCGCTCTGGGCGATGACCTCCTTGATGAGTGTCCACTGGTCCTCGTCCGCAGCGGGGAACATTTCCATGCCAGCCGGGAGGCATTCCAGTTCCAGCAGCGCTTGGATGATCTGTTTCCGCTCCTCGATCAGGTCGGTGAAGGTTGAACTGACGAAGACTTGATAGCGACGATCCATGAAAGATGTCTAGCACATCATGAGGGACTGCGATTCCATGAGTCGTGGGGGAGCGGCGGTGCTAGTGGGTCGCGGCGATGAAAAGATCTCGGTGCCACTCTGGATCCATCTTCAGGGCATTCAAGGGTCCGGCGCAGGACGTGGGCAACTCACCTTTTTGTGTGAAGATGTTGGAATGGAAGTGACCGCGCTGATTGTCTCTTTGTTGTCGTTGAGTGTCGCGTTCGGTGGCACCTACCTGTCGAATAAGCGCGCGAAAGAAGCGTTGCATGAGTCCCGGCGGGCGTCTGCAGATGCGCGATGGTCCGCCCTGCAAGAAGCGGTGCAACGCTTTATAGGGTTCGACCCAACCGCCGAGCCGATCGGGGAGCGTCTGGCAAACCTCAGAATCTCGATGATCGCGCTCGTCGATGAGCTCCATGAGGTGGAAGGTCTTGATGAGTGGCTCGAAGCCGAGCGTGTCCTTGGCGCGACGATTGGGCGTCAGGTGATGGAGGTTGCGAAGCCCGGTGACACGGTTGAGCGGCATCTAAAAAATCTTGACCCTGTCATGAGCTGGGCGCAGGCACTCAGTGGAAACCTCAGGCATTTCCGCTCGGTGGGGTTCGAAGGTCGGGTTTTGTTGAGGTTGCGAACCCACGCGGCCGACGCCGTACAGAAGCTCCACGCTCGACATGGCTGGGATTTACCGCCGGACAGCAACCCTCGGTTGCACCCGCTCGTGTGACATTCGGCAGTAGCGCGGCGAACGGGTTCGGACGCACGTTCGATAGCCGTGGGAGGCGATTCTCCAGCCGACGCATGCCGTAGCGGTGAATTCATCTCTGAACGTGGTGGGGCTCAACGTCTAGACCCGTGTGCATACGGTGAAGTATCTGACCTACAAGCTGTGTGAGATTCCCGGTTACCCTGACCAGTGTGCTCCGCGGGGCGCAGGGTGCATCAGTTCTTTGGAATGCGTGACAGGCCCACCAAGCCGCTGGTGCGGATGGACGCCATGAGGCCATTGAGGTCGTGTCAGGCAGGATCAGGGCCCACGGCGGTAAAAATGTAAACCTCAACCGGAGTGCTCCACAGCCTCGCCATAACGAGGTGTTCACCACCTACCAACGTCACGATATGTGAACTGAGGGTCCTGACTAGCTTGGAGTGCACAGCTCTCAGGAAAGTGGCGTCACTAGACAAATCCCGGTGAGCTTCCCAGGGGTTCCGCATGTGGAGACGTTCACTGAGTTTGCCCCACATTTTCATCCATTCAGATCCAGACAGAGCGTCGGGGTTATCTGTCCATACTGTAGGAATTCCGCCTTGAGGGCTTTCTTCGAAAATCCCATTGGGCCAGTAGTCAGGATTGAGTGCCTTCAAGGCCTTCTGTACGTGTTCGAACTTTCTTAGCGTGAATGCTCTCTGTCCGTCATCGAAAGAAGTACGATTGGCAACGAGCGATGCGCACGCGGTCTCTTCTATCGCCAAGCGCAACTGCAACGTGGCGTACAACAGGTCCCGTTCGTCTCTCTTCGCCTTGTACAGCAGGTGCCTGGCTTCCTCGAGCCGAAGCTTTACTCTGACCATCTGGCGCATGTAGAGCTTTTGGTCCTCGACCATGACATCCGGAGCGCTCACCTCGCTCACCGTACCTCTCGCTAACTGTTGGGCGGTGCTTTGAAGTCCTGCCAAGAACATCTTTAGCGACCACTTTGCAGTCATTCACAGTCGAGCAGATTTGAGCAAGTTGATCGCCAGGCTCGCGTCTGTCTGCTCTGGACGATTAGCGTTTTTGTCATATCTGAGCATTTCCGCCTCCGCCAAGCCTGCGAAGCGCCGCCAGTATTCCGAGCGGGCAAGAAGCAACTCGTGAACCATATGTTATTCGGTTACGTAATGTGGTGGTGGAGTTCCGTTTTTGCCGTATGACGTCTTCTTGCTGCCCGAACTTTGGAGCTCGTGCCCCAGCCAGCGGCTCCTCGGCTCGCCAACGGGCAGAGCCCAGGCGAGTTTTCGGTGTGCGGCTGCACGGCCTAGTCTGCGGTGATGACGGCAGGGCCGCTGTCAGCCAGCGTCACTGAGATGGCGGTCATGTCCGTGACAACCGCGTCTGCCTCCAGAAGCTCGCCTCGATCGCGGGAGGTCGCAACGACGAGTAACGCACGCCGACACCGGCGCTAGACTCACCGCGATGTCGCTAGCTCATCGTATTCTTGGAGGCATGACCGACTCTGAGGCCGATACCCGTAGCGTTTTCGTGATCCACGGACGCAATGAGCCGGCGCGTGAAGCTTTGTTCGACTTCCTGCGCTCCATCAACCTTGCGCCCATCGAGTGGTCGGAGGCCATCTCCATGACAGGTAGCGGTTCGCCATACATCGGTGACGTTCTGGACGCTGCCTTCCGGCGCGCTCAGGCAGTGGTGGTTCTCCAAACGCCCGACGACATCGCCCATCTGCATGAGTCACTGACTTATCCCGGTGATCCAGAGACACAGCCTCAGATGCAGCCAAGGCCGAATGTGCTCTACGAAGCGGGAATGGCGATGGGTCGGAACCCAGAACGGACCGTCATGGTCGAACTCGGCCAGGTGAAGGTCTTCAGCGACATCCACGGTCGTCATGCCGTGCGGCTCGACAATTCAGTCGCGAAGCGCCAGGACTTGGCTATGCGACTCCGCAACGCCGGTTGCGCCGTGAACCTCGACGGGACTAGTTGGCATTCGGCGGGAGACCTCACTCCTCCTAGTGCGCCTGGGGGAGGGTTGCCGCTTGGGCGGAAGCTTCCTTCGTCTCAGAGCGCGGGGCTTCCGCGTCTGACTGCTCGACTGCACGAACGAGGCGGCAACAAGCTCTCCGATGTCATCGTCACAAACCACGGACCGGGCACTGTGTACGAGTTGTCGGCTGAGCCGGTTGGAGAGGACCACAATCTAGAGCGTCGGCACGACGAAGGCCCAGTACCTCAGCTTCCGGCAGGCAAGTCAGTCAAGGTCTTGCAGCGGATGCCAGCGAGCCTTGCCCGCTCCAATCGGTCGTATTTCACCATCCGACTACTCGGGAAGACAGCGGATGGCTTGGAAATCAACCAAGAAGAATTTGTGAGCGCAGATTGAGATGAACATTCCCGTGTCCTTGCCTCTCGACAACGACGATTTTCTTCGCCGTGAGTGCCCGAACTGTGCTCGACAGTTCAAGTGGCACGACGGACCCGCCAGTGAGGAAGCTGAGAACCAGCCGCCCGCCGACGCCTACTACTGTCCATTTTGCGGCGTCGCCGCCGCGACCGATCAGTGGTGGACGACCGAGCAAGTGGAGTACACGCAGGGCGTGGCGATGCCGGCCGCCATTCAGGCACTCGATGATGAGTTGGGATCTGCATTCAAGGGCATGAGTAGCAAGAATTTCAACATCAAGCAGACGGGTCATCTCGATGTCCCGGATGAGCCGGACCCGCTCACCGAACCGGACGACATGATGATCGTGGCTTCACCCTGCCACGGCTGGGAACCGATCAAGGTTCCAGAGGACACGACTAGCCCTATTCACTGCCTCGTCTGCGGTCAGGCGTTCGCGCTCTAGTTCCCGCGCTTCGCTATGCTCAGGGGAGTAAGCCCATCAGCTTCCGCTTCTGCGGACCCCATCCGAGAAGCCAGACGTAGAGGGCCCTTTTCTGAGACCTGGCTTCCGTCCAGTCGCATCTACGGGCTTCCAGTCACCTCTCTGGCCATGTTCCGGGCAGTGCATGCGTGACCTGAAGGTTCCCGCTCCCGTCTACGAGATGGAGATTCCCCTTGCCGACGACACCGATACCCGTCGTGAGGGTTTGCTGTAGGAATAGGTGGCATCGAACCGGGCTACCAGGAAAGGCTGGCTTGGAAGGATGTCACCATGCCGAAGCCGTATCCGACAGAGTTTCGTGACGACGTAGTCCGGGTCGCGCTGAACCGTGAAGGGGTTTCGATTGCGCAGATCGCGAAAGATTTCGGCGTTCACGTCGAATCCGCCGCCGAGCCTTCAGAGGTTACTCCGTGTCGGAATGCGGTGGAGTTCCGCTTCAACGTTTGGCATCAGCTCCTGACCACAGACTTGATCTCTTTCGGATCGCCCTCTTCTGGTCAGGTTCAGCCACTGAATCCGCTGCCGCCGATGATCGTTGAGCGCAGCAAGGGGTCGTCTTCCATGGGCGAGATGAGCCTTTGGATAGTGACTGCTCAGCCCAGCGACTCCATCTCTCTGGGGCTCCTGCTGAAGGGGCCTCCGATTTCTCCCTGAATATTAAGCACGACCAGTGCCTCACTTCCGGCGTCAGGTGAGTGACGTGATGTCGTAGGTATGTCCTGCCTCGCGCAGCCGCTCAACCAGAATGTTGCCGAGGGCGGTCGCCGGGGTCAGCGATCCTGTGGCGGGCGGCAGACGGTCGCCGTCGAGGGCAAGTCCGAGCGCTGTCTCCCCGGCCATGACGGCGGTGGCGGCGTACCCCGGATCGCCGGGCCCGGCTGCGATGACACGGTAGCGCTGGCCGCTCTCCGTGGAAGCAGCCACCTGGGAGTGGAACCAGCCTGAGCGCCGCGCGGCCTTGCTCGGGCCCGCACCGGGCGAGGGAAGGACCCGGTCCAGTAATTTCCTCGTGAAGGGTAGGGCCAGTGCGGCTCCGGACAGCCGCAGGCCAAGCGCCGTCGCCCCGGCGGCGACGGCGCCGACAGGCCCTCGCCCCATACCCATCACTTCGCCGTACCGCAGGGACCTACCGTAGGCCCAACCCTGAAGGGCATTGCTGCGACGTACGATCCGCGAATTCACCGACGCCATGATGAAGGGAGCCACCCACGGTCCGTCATCCGAACGGCCGACCCACCCGAGATCTGGAGGCTGCCGGGTCGTGGGCTCCGCCGTCCGGTCTGGACTGAGGGAGTAGGGATCGCCCGCGAGCGATCGCAGCACAGGGTCCGTCCGGATACCGTCGAGCTGCCCACGCATGGACTCGATGGTGCCGCCGCTGACACCGCCCTTCGCCCTGGCAACGAGCCGCACCTCGGTCAGTCCGCCCGCGCCATCAGCCTTCGCGGCCTGGTGCAGGAGGAGCACCGCGAGGTCCGATGGGACGGAGTCGTAGCCGCACGCATGGACGATCCGTGCACCTGTAGTCCTCGCGAGGGCATCCCAACGGTCGATAGCTTCGCGGACGAAGGACACCTCTCCGGTCAGGTCCCCGTAGTGGGTGCCGGCGCGGGCACACGCCTCGACAACCGGCAGACCATATTTCGCGTAGGGACCCACCGTGGTGAAGAGAACTCTGGTGCCCGCGGCCATGGTCGCGAGCGAGTCAGGGCGCCCCGTATCGGCCTCAATGATGGCCCAGTCATGAGCGGCGACGGGCAGTCTGGACCGTACGGCTTCGAGTTTTGCACTCGACCTCCCGGCGAGTCCGACTCGCAGGTCCGGTGGAGCGTGGTGCGCAAGGTATCCGGCGATGAGTTCCCCGACAAAGCCGGTCGCACCAAAGAGGACGAGGTCGTGGTCGCGCATTGGGGCCTCCATGCCGGCAGTCTTCCACAGCAGAGGCCGGACCGGCGCCGTAAAGTGCATCCCTCTCCTGATCGCTGAAGCTCGAGACCGTTCCGGCGGACCGACTTTTTCGGCGCGGCCTGCTGCACGTGATCTATGGTCTACCCATGACAGATCTTGAGGGTGCGGTTGTTCTGGTAGTAGGTGCCACCGGCGGGCTCGGCTCGCGGATCGCCGAGCAGCTCGAAGACAACGGCGCCATCGTCGCTCGGTCCTCGAAGTCCTCTGGTCAGGACCTCCGCGATCCATCCGCGATTCGGGAGGTGCTGGATTCCACGCATGCGCAGCACGGACGGCTCGATGGTCTGGTAGTGGCCTCTGGGGTCGTCGCCTTCGGAGCCGCCTCCGAGCTTGAACCCGCCACCGTCGAAGAACTGTTCGCGGTCAACACGACCAGCGCGATCCAGCTCATCGCTCAGAGCCAGTCCTACCTTGCGGCCTCGGCAGATGAGGGCCGGGAGCCCTTCGTAGTCACCCTGAGCGGGGTGGTCGCGGAGACACCCACCGCAGGAGTGGCAGCATATTCGGCGTCGAAAGCGGGGCTCGCGGCCTTCGTCGTCGCAGCGGCGCGTGAGTATCGGCGCGCAGGCATCCGACTCGTGGATGCCCGCCCCGGCCACACCGGCACCTCACTGTCCGAGCACCCGATCGCTGGCTCAGCCCCGCGATTCGGAGCGGCGCTGGATCCTGACCACGTTGCAGCGCGGATCATCACTGCGATCGTCGATGGTGAGAAGGACCTGCCCAGCACCGCCTTCTAGGCGCGGCGGCTGGGCGGCCGGTGGCTGCGTCACCGGGGTAAAGGCGGCGACGCGCGTATTATGGAGGGTATGGAAAAACTCTTTGGACTCATTCGCAGCATCGGTTTCCGGCGTGGACCTGGACGCGTCGTCGCAGGCATCGGGGGAAGCATTGCCCAGAAGTTCGGATTCAACGTGTGGCTGGTCCGCTTGCTGATCCTCGTGTCCTTCTTGCTCCCGGTGTTGGGCCTCGGAGCGTATCTGTTGGTGTGGGTCGTGATGCCTTGGCAGGACGGAAGCATCCCGTTGGAGCGGGCCCTAGAAGGCCGACGCTAGGCGTTGATTTAAGCACGCTGCGACAGTGCGAGATCATCCCGTCTCGTCGAGACGACCGTGTCTGAGAAAGCTGTAGTTTCGTGAGACACCGTCTCCGACGGTCTGGCATCCTTGCTTCCAAGCTGAGAAGTCGGGTCCGCCGCACCGATCAATGAGGTTAGCTCCACCAGGCGCCCAAACTTTCGGCAGCCCCATCTAGATCGCGTATGCATACGCTCGCGCAACAGCACCGCAAATGCACTGCTGATCGAGTTGTACGGCAGCATGACCAAGAGGGGTGACGACACTCTTGAGCCCCACGCATTCGTGACGTAAAACAGCAGAGACTTCTCGGCTCCGAACGGAGATAGGCGAGGACACCACCCAGACATAGCGAACCTCTTCGCATCGAGCGTCTCGACCTACGCGGTAGGAGTCGAAGGACTGGCCGCTCAAACGTGAGCCCCCGGAGTACCTCACCGTCAACCGAGCTGCATGAGAACCGCCATTCGACGTCAACAGTCGCAGCCGCTCGGCAACGCTTGCGTTTCGTCTGGCCGATCATTGATAAGAGGGAGGGAAATACCCTCCAGAGGCTGGCTCCAGAGACGAGAGCAAGGAGCCATATTGTTCTGTCTGGATTGAATGGATTGAAGGGGTATTCGGGTGAATAGCGTTACTTTCAGGAAAATCGAATCTGCCGATTTGGCAACGTTCGACGTTGCGTTTCAGTCCCTAGAAGGCGCAAGTGATTACCAGTGGTTCGGATTCTTCAGTTCCGCGGGAAGCTACCGACAGCTTTCGGAGCGTGGCTTACTGGGTGGAGACAGCAACATGCTCGCGGTGCTGTGCGACGGGGACCTTGTCGGACGTGTTGAGTGGTTCCTAACGTCTTGGGGTCGTCCAGACACCTCATGGTGTTGGGAGATTGCCATTGGCCTACTTCCTGACTGTCGGGGCAGGGGGATAGGAACCATCGCCCAAAGACTCTTGATTGACTACCTGTTTACGCACACGCCTGTGAACCGCATTCAGGTGACGACGGCGAGTGATAATGCTCCTGAGATTCGTTGTCTAGAAAAGTTGAGCCTCACACGTGAGGGGATTATTCGATCGTCACAGTGGCGTGATGGACAGTGGAATGATCAGCTGATCTTCTCGACGTTGCGTCACGAGTGGATGGGGCAACACTAATCGGCTCTTCGGAGTCACAAAAGGCTGAGCGGTTCGTGTCTAGTGCCTGGCAGGCAGTATTACCTTGTCGGTTACCCCTCTGGCTGTCTACGTCGGAGCTCTAGGAAGATCGTTGCTCGGGAGAGATCAAAGAGCTCGGCTTCGAACTCGGCCACCATGCCGAGGACGTTGAAGAGCAGTCGGCCCACCGCATCGTTTGGGTCATACCAGCTGCCGCCGATGCTAAGCCTGACACCTTTGGTGGGTGGGGGAGTGCCCGGTGAGCGACCAGATTACGGGCAGCGATATCGATCCATTCGCGCACTCGATACACCTTCACACGATGCCTCCGCCGAGAAACACGCGGATAGTCCAGGTCACCATAGCGCTACGCGATCAGCATCGGTTATCTGGGGGTATCGGCATCTCCTTAGCCATTGGTCGACTCTGGGCCACCATCGACGTCCCCCTTGGACACGCGGATCTCGAGATCTGGGGCATCTCCTCGGGATGAAGGATCGGATGGTCCCCCGATCACTTCATCGTTGAGAGTCACCGCCGGGCCACTCTGAAGCACATTCGACAGAGCGCGTTCAACGTCACCAAGGGAGACCGGACCGGTTTTGTCGATGACGAGGTCTACGATTCCCCTCTTCGCATCGACTGTCGACACGGCTTGCACGTCAGTAATGTCTACGACGCCTCTATAGACCTCCTCTTGCAGTGCAACGATTTGAGCTTCGCTTGCAACAGCATCAGTAGTCACCTCAGGGTTTACACCACTTTCATCGATAAGCGCCGTCGCTCCTGCAGGTGGCTCACCCGCAAATGCGATTTCGCCAACGACCTGTTCATCTGTATCCAACTCGGCTGCTGAATAGTGATCTGGGTAATCTGACGCGAGTTTCTGAACGAGGTCGTTAAAAGCGTTCTCTTCCGACGCTTGATCTTCTGAAACGTCCAAATCTCCGCCGCTCGCGTTCTCCTCTGGAGTGATCCCCACCGCGAAGGCCCACCGTGCATTGCGGGGGCCCTGCTCGGTCTCGATTTCCAGCTGCCCCGCTGCGTACGGGTAGTCCGTCACGACCTCATAAGTCTGCCCATCCTCCGAACAAGGCATGACCCCTCGCTCCTCCCCATCGAGGGAAAATGGGGGGCCTTGATCTGCCCCCTCGCACCACACAGAAAACGCAACCGCTTCCCTGTCTGGGGGCAACCTTGTGCCGCCGGTAGAAGGAGCTGAACGCTCAACAGAATACGCGTACCAGGCTTCGAAACCCTGCTCCTCGAGAGCTGCTGAGGCCTTGTCCATACGTTCTCGCAAGTCCTCATCGAAATCCACTGCTCCGGTGCCAGACTGCTCGGAACCTTCAGCGCAGGACACAAGCAAGAACGAAACGATCACGAGGCCGAATAGTCGCGGGGTTCGCATATTTCATCGTCTCAAATAGGAACCTTGAGCGACACTCCACACCTCACCTCAATGTCCCGAACCGCGGTCACCCACCCTGCCGACCTTCACTCAAAAACGACGGGACGCCGTGCCCGTAAGCCGGTCGGCCTGCGGATATGTATCCTCCAATTGAGAACTCGGTGCACGCTGAGGGATCCGCTTACGTGCAGCACAGATGCCTCTATCGCTGCGGCTCGCCTTCGGCAGAGAGCTTCCGGTTCGGCTCACCGGACCAACAGGTTCTCGTGGACCTGGGTCCACCCCTCATTGCCGAGGTCGGTGACGTCAGCCCCATCACGCACCACCCCGGCCTCGGTTCCAGCGACATCGAGTGTCGCCAGTCTGGTTGGATCACTCGAGGGGCCACTACAGCCTGTCGACTCGGTCTCCATAGCCACAAGGCACACANCATTGGCCATGCGAGGGTCGGCCGGTCTACGAGACTCCCTCATGCCCAGCGAGAAACTGGGCGCTGTTCTATCGGGTGCCAGCTTCGTGGCGATGGGCCTCGGGGTCGCCCTCTGGGCTACCGTGTTCCTCTCCGCGATGCCGGTGGGTCGCGCCGCTAAGGCCAGGGCCTCGTCATGATGATCGCTCTGTCAGGATCCATGCCGCCCACGGAGCAGGTTCGCGATCAGATCCGCGGGTTGATCGTGTCTGGACAGCTCGCGGCAGGTGAACGGCTGCCTTCGGTCCGTCAGCTCGCGAAGGACTTGGATCTCGCTCCAGGTACCGTGGCCAAGGCATATAAGTCATTGGAGGTCGAGGGCTTCCTCACCGCTCGCACCGGGGGTACTCGCGTCAGCCGCAGCGCCACAACCACAGCGCAGCCCGTGCTGGCCGCCGCCCGTCAGCTCGTCGATGCCAGCACCCAAGCGGGGACGAGCTTAGACGAGGCCATCCGGATACTCCGCGCAGTCTGGCCCCGCCAAGAAGTCAGCTCCGTAGAACCGGACACGCACGTCGACCCCGCCGGTGGAGACGCCAGCTGACTCGAGCGCATACATGACCGTTGCCAGCACGACGTCATCGAAGAACGCAAGTATCGTGAGAGAAGCTTTTCGACACAACCAGGCCGCGGGAGACGCAGATGGCGGATACGCCGAACGAATCGATACACGAGAGCAGCCGTCAAAGACGCTTCACGGTCCCTGGCCTATGGACAGATGTCATGGGCCGACTGAGCATTCGATCACTGCAGCTGCTTCTCATCGGCGCCGTGGCGGGTCTGCTGGTGTTCGCCATGTTGAATCTGACGGTGGTGGTCATCCCCACCCTGATTGCCATCATCCTCGCCAGCGCGCTGTGGCCGCTGGTCCAACTGGCTCGCCGGGGCATGCCCACCGTTCTCGCCGCCTGGACGGTCTTGCTGGGTGCCCTGCTCGTGATCGGGGGCGTGGGCACCGGCCTGGTCTTCTCGGTGATCAATCAGTGGCCGACATTGGTGGACCAGGCGGTCCAAGGGATCAACCAGCTGCGCCAAGTGGTCGACGACCTCATGAGCAACTTCGGCATCACCATCGACCAGGAGCAGATCGACGGTGCGATCGATTCGGCCACCACCTTCCTCACCAGCTCCGCGTTCGGGACTGGCGCGGTGAATACCATCGGCGCTGCAGGCAGCTTCCTCACCAGCCTGATCCTCCTATTGGTCGTCTTGTTCTTCTTTCTCAAAGATGGTGATCGCATCTGGGCGTTCTTCATCTCTTGGACACCGCAACATTTCCGCGATAACTGGATAGCCTCCGGCGATCGGGCTGTCCAGACCTTTGGCAGCTACATCCGAGGCACCGCACTCATTGCCGCGATCGACGCCATCGCAATCACCATCGCACTGCTCATCCTCCAGGTTCCGTTGGCCCTGCCACTCGGTGTGATCATCTTCCTCGGTGGGTTCATCCCCGTCATCGGCGCCACCGTCGCCGGGGCACTGGCGACCCTTGTGGCTCTTGTCACCAACGGTCCTGTCGTCGCGCTGATCATTCTCGCCGTGGTCATCGTGGTTCAACAATTGGACGGAAACCTATTGCAGCCGGTGGTGATGGCTCAAACGCTGAACCTCCACGCCCTGGTGATATTGATTGCCTTGACCGCTGGCACGGTGTTGGCCGGCGTCGTCGGTGCGCTGTTGTCGGTTCCGCTGACGGCTGTCGCGTGGGACATCATCAAGGTCTGGACCGGACGCGACCAAACACCAGAGTTTGGCCCTGTCGCTCAAGCGAGGGAGCAAATCGCGTCCGCACAGGACGAGGATGACCGTGACCAGGCCCATGACAACCACAGTCCAGACCCCGACGATGGGCTTGAGAACGGCGCTCCAGAGGACGAGCCGAGCTCGTCTCGTCCGTAAATTCTTCGACCGGAGTCCAAGTGGTGGAGTACTCGGCGCGGGAACTAACAGGAGATGGCGTGTCTCTGAGCTCGTTCAAGGGCAATTGCTGCCGATGCCAGGCGGGGCGGGCATGCGCCCTCGAGCGCCTCTGCCGCAGGCGGCCGCTTCTTAGAACAGCGGCCAAGGAACGGCCGGCATATCACCAGCGGGAGCCGGAAACCGTCCGGTCAGCCGCAGCCTCGCGCAGCGAGCAGCGAGCGCTTCGATCTCCTCGGCGGTGAGCAATTCCGCGAGTTCTCGACCCAGTTCATCGTCCAGCCCTTCGCTGACAAGATCGACTCCCTGGCGTTCCTCGGTGGTCAGCTGCTCACCGACCCATCCCCAGAGCACCGTGCGCAGCTTGTGCTCCCGGTGGAAGGTGAGCCCGTGGTCTACGCCGTGCCGGTGACCATCGGCCATGGCAAGAACGTGGTCGCCTTTGCGGTCGGCGTTGTTGACGATCAGGTCGAACACGGCCATGCGCCGTAACTCGGGTGAGTCTTCGTGGATGAGGGCGACCATCCGCCCGTTCTGGTCCTGCCCTTCAAGGACCTGCTTCCAGCCCGATTCCGGGACCTCATCCGCCGCGACCAGGTCCACGGCGTCCTGGTCGGGGTCCTGCTCCTTCCAGAGCTGGACCATTCCTTCGCCCAGGGGGCCATCGCGCAACCAGGTGTGCGGCACCACGTCCCAGCCGAGGGCCTGCGAGACCAAGTAGGCGGCCACTTCTCGGCGTGCCAGGGCACCGTCCGGGAAGTCCCACAGGGGACTCTCGCCGGCCATCGGTTTATAGACGACCACCACGTCGCCGATGGTCCCCAGAAATGTCGCGTTGGACGCCGTCGTGATGCGGCCGGTGAGCGTCAGCTCGGCGGTCACCAGATCCGTGGCGGACATCAGCCCTCAGGAAGGGTGCAGGTATGCCCGTCGGCGTCCATGGGGTAGCCGCACAGCGGGCAGGCTGGGCGACCGGCGCCCACGACCTCCAGGGTTCGCTTCGCGAACGCACGTGCGGTGCCTACCGGGATTCGCACCAGCAGCATCTCGGTCTCCTGGGCGCTGTCTTCATCAGGGGATTCGTTGTCCTCATCGACATCGCCCTCCATGAGGGGGTGGGCCTCAATCACCACCTGGGCCGTGGTGGGATCCCATCCCAGGCTCATGACGCCGGTGCGGAAATCCTCCTGAACCGGCTCGAGTTCGTCATTGTCGACGAGCTCCGGGGGAGTCCCCGTGGGAACGCTGAAGGGATTGCCCTCCACGGTGATGAGGTGGTCGAGGATCTCATCGATCTTCTCAGCGAGCTGAGCAGACTGCTGCTTCTCAAGGGCGACGCTCACCACACGGGCGCCCGCCCGCACCTGCAGGTAGAACGTGCGCGCCCCCGGAGGTCCTATGGTGCCGACGACTGCACGATCAGGCCAGTCAAACTCGTGAACACGTGTAGGCATAGCTACATTCTAGGCGCTTGTGGTTCACGGTTTCTCGTGTCCCGCGCCGCCACCGACCGGTGCATCGCCAGCGTGGGTGCCCTTGGCCAGCCACGAAAGATCACCTGCGTCAGTGTTGGTCGCGTGCACGCTCGGCCGACCCGAGCCGTAGCGCACGATCGATGCAGAGGCAGGCCCCACGTTGATGCGCTGGAACAGGTCAAGGTGCATCCCGAGTGCGTCGGCGAGGATCGACTTGATGACGTCACCATGGCTGACCGCCACCCACACGGCCTCGGACCCGTGCTCAGCTTCGACGGCTGCATCGTGGCGGCGAATCGCGGCCACGGCCCGAGCCTGCATCGCGGCCATGGACTCGCCGTCCGGAAAGACGACGGCGGATGGTTGGGACTGCACCATCGGCCACAGCTCTTCGGTCACGAGGTCGGTGAGTTTGCGGCCCTGCCACTGCCCGTAGTCGCATTCAGTGAGGTCGTCCTCGACCGGCGCCTCTGGCGTGCCGTCCTGGCGATCGAGGATGTGCCGGGCGGTCTGCTGACACCGCTCCAGGGGGCTTGAGACCACCGCGACCAGGGGAACGGCCGCGAGCCGGTCCGCAGTCAGAACCGCTTGGTCGCGCCCGGTCTCGTCCAGGCGGACGCCCTCTGCCCTGCCAGCCAGCAGCCCCGTGGCATTTGCTGTGGTGCGGCCGTGCCGCACGAGAATCACTGTCGCCATGCCGCCAGCCTAACCACTCTGGCGACGGCGCCGGCATCTCAGGTATCTTGGCCGTGGTGGTACGAACCACCGACAGCGCTTCCACGTGGGGACCACGTGAATCATCGCGGAGAGGCCTGAGTGCTTCAGGACATGTCCGGATGGGGTGCGGCGCCCAGATGCGCCAACTTCATTCCGCCGATGCTCGCCATCGGCTGACGAAAGGACATGACATGTCGTCAAAGGACGAGAAGAACCTCTCCCAGGTGATCGAGAAGATCTCAAAGATGGACGAGCCGCAGCGGTCGCTCATGCAGCAGGTGCATGAGCTCATCGTGGCTGCGGCCCCCTCCCTCAAGCCTCGGATCTGGTACGGGATGCCGGCCTACGCCAAGGCGGCGAGCGCTCCAGCACTGTTGACGCTGCGCAATGATGAACGCTTGAACCTGGCAATCACCGAGAAGGCGCCCTTCGTGCCCGCAGGCGGCGCGGACGCGGGGCTGATGCCGGCGGCGTGGTATTTCGAGACTGTCGACCAGGACACAGAGAAACGCATCGGAGAGATCGTTCGTTCCGTAGTGGACTGAGTGTCCAAGGCGCACCGGCTGAGCGCCTTCTCGCCAGTCCCTGAGAGGGTGCTCACCGCTGACGCTCTGGCTCACCGCTGACGCTCTGCGCGCGACTGATCCGATAGAACCGAATCGGAGAAGTCGGGCGACACCGCCGAAGGGCGAGCACAGTGGAGGGTGAAGGGAGCAACCATGATCAAGAACCTCAACCATCTGGTCGATCAGATCGAGCAGCGTCTCGCTGAGGACCTGGATGTCGATGCGTTCGCCGCCTCTTTGGGCACGACCGGCTACCACGTCCGCCGCATGTTCTCCTCGCTGGCAGGCATGCCCGTGTCCGAATATGTGCGACGTCGACGGATGACCATCGCCGCGGCTGATGTGATCGGCGATGAGGATTTCCTGACGATCGCCGTGCGCTACGGCTACGGCTCGACCGAGGCCTTCGGTCGAGCGTTCCGTGCAGTGCACGGGGTGAGTCATGGAGAGGTTCGCCGTCATGGTGGCCCCCTTCGCAGTCAACCACAGCTCAGGTTCCGCCTGACCGTAGAAGGGAGCAACTCCATGGACACCAGAATCACCGAGCGCCCGAGTTTCCAGCTGATCGGGCACGCCGTCCGCGTGCCGCTGATCCACGAGGGGGCCAACCCGCATATTCAGCGGCATATCAGTTCATTGCCCGCCAAGGAGCACGAGCGGCTGAAGGAGCTCAGCGGCACCGAGCCTGCTGGCCTGCTCCAGGTCAGCGCCGACGTCGACCCGGACTATGCCGAGGGCAGTGAGCTGACCTATCTCCACGGCGCAGCGGTCGAGGACGGCACCGCGGTGCCCGAGGACCTGGACGTGATCGATGTGGCGGCGGGGGAGTGGGTGGTGTTCCGCACCTCCGGGCCGCATCCGGCTGCTCTTCAAGAGGCCTACGCAGCGTCCGCGACGGAGTGGTTCCCCTCCAATCCGTGGAGGCTGCGGCCCGGACCGTCGATCGTCTCCGTGCTTGACCGCGCTCCGGATTTCAGCACGGCGACCTGTGAGCTGTGGTTCCCGATCGAACGCGCCTGAGCCGATCATCAGGCGAATCCGTCCACCGCCGTGGGACTGGGCCGAGCGGCCCGGACGATGCTCTGGATCAGCGCCGCGGTCGCCGCGGTGGGTGGACGCTGCCTCGGCGTCGCGAGTGAGATGGGCAGGAGGAGTGGAGGGCCTTCCACCTCGAGGACCGCAAGGTCCTCGTGCTCGCTCCCGGCCCGGGGCAGGAACGCGACTCCCAAGCCGTGGCGGATCAGTCCGAGCGCGGTGGCCTGGTCGGCGGCCTCAAAGGGAACCTCACGCGCCAGCCCCAGCTCGGCGAAGGCCCGGTCGACCATTGATCGGTTCCCCCAGCCGAGTGGAAAGTCCACAAAGGTCTCGCCGCTGAGCTCCTCCAGCCTGACGGAGCCGGCGTCGGCGAGTCGATGACGACGCCGGCACACGAAGGACCACCGCACCGCCCCGATCTGCTGGGTCCGGACGCCGGGCGGCTGGTCGGTGGTCGCGACCAAGGCCAGATCCAGCAGACCGCCCGCGATGTCGGCGAGGTGTCCTGCGGTTCCGCGTGGTGAGACTTGAAGGTGGTAGCGCACCAGCGGGTGCGTGACGTGGAAGCGCCCGAGCACTGCGGGAAGATCGACCACGGGGGAATCAGGCGCATCGCCTCGGTTCGCGATCGCGATCAGCGTGCCGATGCGGATGGTTCCGCGCAGGCCACCACGGACCTGGCTGACCGTCTCGTGGGCGTGTCGTGCCGCGCTCACCAGCGCGAGGGCCTCGGGCAGCAGCGCCGCGCCCGCCTCGGTGAGCGAAGATCTATGGGACTCGCGCAGAAAGAGAGGCATGCCCAGCTCACGCTCGAGCTTGCGTATCGTCGCCGAGACGGCCGACTGGGCGACGTGCACTCGACGCGCGCCGCGAGTAAAGGTCCCCTCTTCGGCGACCGCGAGGAAATACTCCAGCTGGCGAAGCTCCACCTCCCGAGTATCTCCGATCGAGATGGCTCCCAGCGAGATCTCGTCTGCCGGGTTCTGGCTGCCGACGCTACGTTGATGGGACCACGCCTCGCTCACCCTCTGCCCCGAGAGAAGCTCACTGTGAACGCTTACACTGCAGTACCGCATGCCCTCGCAGACCCGATCGATCCCGCAGACATCGCCCAGCTGAAGCAGGAGATCGCGGGCCCGGTTCTGACCTCGACCGATGAGGGCTACGCCGAAGAGGTCATGACCTGGAACCTGACCCTGACGCACCGTCCCGCTGTGGTCGTAGGCGCGACCAGCGCCGCCGACGTGCAGGCTGCCGTCCGTTTCGCCGCCGCACGGGACCTGCCCATCGCGGTTCTCGCCACGGGCCATGGTGCCGTCTTCTCGACGGACCACGCGGTCCTCATCAATCTGCGGCGCATCCAGAGCATCCATATCGATGCCAGCGCCCAGACCGCCACTATTGGGGGCGCCGTCGAGGCTCAGCAGCTGGTCGAGGCGGCGTCGCGTGTCGGGCTGGCCCCGCTCGCGGGCTCCTCGCCCAACGTCGGCTTCGTGGGATATGCCCTCGGCGGTGGCCTCAGCCCGACACTGGGTCGCTCCCACGGGTACGCCTCCGATCACGTCCTCGCTGCGGAGATCGTCACCGCTGACGGCACGCTGCGACGCGTCGACGCCGACCACGAACCTGACCTGTTCTGGGCCATGCGCGGCGGCAAGGGCAATTTCGGGGTCATCACCGAACTCACGGTGGGTCTGGTGCCGATCACCCGGGTCTACGGCGGAGGTCTGTTCTTCAGCGACGCCTACGTCGACGGCGTGCTCGAGGCCTACCGACGTCTCGTGACCGAGGCCCCCGCGGAGCTCTCGGTCTCGTTCGCCTTCCTGCGGCTGCCGGCTGTTCCGTTTGTGCCACCCCCGCTGCAGAATCGGTTCATCCTGCACGTGCGGGTCGCCTACCTCGGGTCCGAGGACGAGGGTCAGCGGCTCGTCGCGCCGCTGCGGGCGGTCGGTCCGCGGGTGATCGACACGGTCGACGAGATGCCGTACACAGAGTTCGCCGCCATCCACGCCGATCCAGTGGACCCAGTGCCCTCCTATGAGACCTCCGTCCTGCTGAGTGACTTTCCCGCCGAGGCCGCTCGTGCATTAGTCGATGTGGCAGGACCAGCCGTCGACTCCCCGGCCCTGATGGTCGAGATCCGACACCTTGAGGGCGCCTTGGCTCGGCCCCCGATCACGCCCAGTGCCATCGATCATCGTGGGGCCAGGTTCCAGCTCTTCGCGGTCGCCGTCGCGGGCCCCGGGATGGAGCAGGAGCTCCGTGCACCGTTGAAGGCGATCATGGGCGCATTGGAGCGGTGGGCGACGCGAGGCAGGCAGGTCAATTTCCTGACCGGCTTCGACCAGAATCCAGATGCGGTGAAGCCTGCCTATGAACCCGCGACCTATGAACGCCTGGTGCAGATCAAGCGGGCCTATGACCCGCAGAATCTGTTTCGCATCAACCACAACATTCCCCCGACCTGAGTGGCGGCCGCACTGATCTGGTCATGGTCCTCTCGGGTGGGCAGGCCGAGGCTGAGCTGACAGGCCAGCCACCAGAGCTTGTGAAAGGTCGCAGATGAGCGCTGTGTACACCTGGGATGTCTTCTCCACGCTGGACGGATTTGGCTCCTTCACCGAGGATGCGAGCTGGGGCGGCTACTGGGACAAGCAAGGTCCCGAGCTGTTGGAGCACCGCGCCCGGCAGTTCTCGGTGCAGCAGCGCATGGTCTACGGGGCCACCACCTTCCGCGAGGTCGCAGGGATCATGTCTGCAGGCACGGATCCCAATGCCTGGGACGAGTGGAATGTTCGACTGCTGCAGATGCCGGCCACCGTGATCTCCTCGACGCTGCGCGACACCCTCGGCTGGCCGCAGGCGGAGATCATGCGGGGCGACGCGGTCGACGTCGTCCGGCTGCTGAAGGAGGACGCCACCTTGCCGCTGCGCTCCCAGGCAAGTTTCACGCTCAACCGGGAGCTCATGGCCGCGGGACTGATCGACCGCCTGCAGGTCACCATCTTCCCCGTCATCTCGGGGAAGACCGGCACCAGCCCGATTCTGCGAGGTGCCGAGGATTTCGATCTGGACCTGCTGGAGAGCCGCACGCTCGACGGCAGGACCATCGAGCTCGTGTATCGCCCGCGACTGCGCAGGCGGTGAGGCAGATGTTGGACTTCCACACCACCACCGTGCAGCTTGACGACGGCGCACAGCTCTGTGTGCAGACCCTCGGTGATCACAGTGACCCTGCCCTGCTGCTGATCGGCGGTGCCACATGGTCGATGGACTGGTGGGAGGACGAGCTGTGCCGCCGAATAGCAAACCGACGCCGAATGGTGATCCGCTACGACACTCGCGACACCGGCTGTTCCACGCATTACCCGGTGGGAGCCCCCGGCTACACCTCCGCGGACCTGACCACAGATGCCATGGCAATCCTGGACAGCCTCGGCGTGGACCAGGCGCATCTTGTGGGCATCTCCATGGGCGGAGGCATAGCGCAGAGCCTCGCGCTTGCACACCGCAGCAGAGTGGCATCGCTGACGCTCATCGCGACGAGTCCCACCGATCCGGGGATCACGGGGCTCCCGTCACCGACTCCTCAGATCTCCGCCGCCAGCACCGCCGCCAGCACCGCCGACAACGCGGTCACACCCGATCCCGATTGGAGCGACAGGGACGCCGTCATCGACTTCATCCTCGAATCGGCGCGCCCCTACGCGGGACCCGGGCACTTCCAGGAGACAGAGCTGCGGGTGCTCATAGCCCGTGTCTTCGACCGCAGCACCGACATTGCTGCCAGCCAGACGAATCATTTTCTGGTCGTCGGTGATGATCCTGCTCAGGCCCCGCTGAGCACTCTGCGGGGACTTCCGACGCTGGTGCTCCACGGTGCCGCCGACCCGCTGTTTCCGCCCGCCCACGGCAGGGCGCTCGCGGAGGCGATACCCGGAGCCAGGCTGATCATGCTCGACGGGGTGGGCCACCAGCTGCCTCCCCGCGCCACCTGGGATCTCGTGGTGGAGGAGCTCATCGAGCACACGCGCTAGCTCAGCGCAGCTGCTCGTAGTACTCCGAGAGCCGGGGGTAGTAGTCGTCCCAGTCCACTTGGGAAGCATCTTCCCCGGTCAAAACGCTGACCAGTCGGTCCAGGTAATACTCCCAGCCTGGCCCCACGCTGCCCAGCGACTCGTCCGACGCGCGCTGGGCGAAGACCACCTCGGTGATGCCGTTCTCCTGGCGCAGCTCGAAGCGCAGGTGCCAGACGTTGTCCCCGACGCTGGTCTCGGCAGCGAAGCTGTGGGGCGGCCTGCAGTCCAGGATGATGCATTCCTCCGGCGGGGCCTCCTCGCCCTCGGCGGTCATCCGGAAGATGACCTTCCCGGCGGCGGGGTCTCCCTCCCACCGGCCGATCCACTGCTCGAGCTGTTCGGACTCCGTCATCGCGTTCCAGACGAGCTGCAGCGGCTGTTGGAACCGACGCGAGATCTGGAGTTCACGGCCCAGTGGACCGTCCTGCAGCTGTCCTGTGGGCTCTGGTGCGGCGGTCATCGGGGCTCCTCGAGGCTGAGGCAAAAGGTCGGTGATGCTGGTCACCGAGGGGTTGGACGCCAGACTACCTACACAGTGCGCAGGTGGGGATAGACCGGCTCCCGGTCCTGGAAGTCCAGGATGCTGTGGTTCTGGATCACGCCGTCCTGGATCTCGATGGCGCGCGAGATGGTCAGGTTCTTGGCCCAGGCAGCGGGTCCCTCCATCACGGTGCGCAGGAACGGCAGAATCGCCTCGCTGACCTCCCAGGTGGCGGAGTTCCACAGGTAGGAGGGGGTGTGGTCGACCGCGTAGTAGTTCACATCCCTGCCGACGGTGAACATCGGGTCCTCGAACGTGGTGGGCTTCGCCCACTCAAACCCCATTCCAGCATCACAGGACACATCGATGATCAGACTGCCGGGGGCGAAGAGACCCAGATCCTCGTTGCGCAGGTAGGTCAGCGGCGCCGCCACGTCCTGGAGCGTGCAGTTGACCACGATGTCGTGCGAGGCCAGAAACTCAGGCAGCGGCATGTCGCCGTTCGAGGTGGGGACGGTGCTCAGGTGCATCGGTCCGCCGCCGGTCTTGAGCTGGGCGATGTGCGCGGAGTGGATGGGCGAGCCCACCGCTGTCGCTCCCCGCTGGGTGAGGACCTGGATGTCGTGGATGCCGTGCGCCTTGAGCGCGGTCACCGCGCCTCGAGCCGTCGCACCGAAACCGATGACCACGGCGCTCAGTCGAGGCCCATAGTCCCCGGTGGAGCCGATCAGACTGGTGGCGTGGAGGATGGAGCAGTACCCGGCCAGCTCATTGTTCTTGTGGAACACATGCAGGCTGAAATCACCTCGGCGGGTCCAGTGCTGCATCGCTTCGAAGGCGATCAGCGTCAGCCGGCCATCGATCGCGGTCTGGGTCATGGAGGGGTCCTGCACGCAGTGCGGCCACCCCCACAGCACACGGCCCGCCGGCATGGCTTCCACGTCTGCTGCCTGCGGCTTCGGCAGCAGCAGCACTTCGGAAGTCTCGATCACCTCAGCACGCTCCGCCACCCTGCCCACTCGGGCTTCGAGGTAGCCCGGCTCGAGTTGGAAATCATCACCGTAGCCACGCTCGACGATCATCCGGGCGCGGATATCCGGGTCGATCTGATCCAGGTGGCGGGGGTGGATCGGCAGTCGGCGCTCGTTCTCCATCGAGGAGTTCGCGAGCAGCCCGAGGCTGAGCAACGAGGCAGGGGAAGCAGGGGTGAGGCCGGTCATTCAGAGTCCCGTCATGAGGGAGTCGCGGTCGACTCCTCGCTTGACTCTACGCGGGTCTGGTGCAGCGCACGCCAGGCGGGCGCGGGTTGAGCACCCCCAGCGTCAGTCCATGCCGGGGCGGCGGCGGTTCTGCTTCACCTCGGCCCGCTCACGCTTGCCCTGCAGCCGGCGGCGGTGCGAGCCACGGGTGCGCCGGGTGGGTCGGCGGGGGATCGGGGGAGCCACCGCCTCGCGGATCAGCTCGGCCAGACGCTGCCGCGCCGCGATCCTGTTGCGATGCTGCGACCGGTGCTCGGCGGCGCTGATGGTCAGCACCGTGCCTGCCATCCGTGCGGCGAGCCGCTCCATGACGAGCCGACGCTGGGGCTCGGTCAGCGCCGTCGTCGTTCCGATGTCGAGGCTGAGCTGGACACGAGAATCGGTGGTGTTGACCCCCTGGCCGCCCGGGCCCGAGGCGTGGGAGAACTGCTCGAACAGCTCCCCGGCGGGGACGAGGAGACCATGCGGCGCTCCAGGTCCCGGGGGTATGCGCAGATTCTCCACGCGTACCAGTCTGCCGCACCTCGGGGCACCGAGACCTCGTGAATCAGCTCAGTCCTTCAAGCACTCGGACTGCGGTGCCTGTTCCGTCCTCCTCCTCCATGTTCCGCGAGGCGGCCTCGACCGCAGGACGGCAGCCCTGCGCCGCCACCAGGGCCCGGGTCACTGCCTCTGCAGTAAGCTGCCGCTGCGGGATGGGTCGCGGCGCAAGTCCCTGCTCATGCAGGCGTCTGCCCCAGAAGGGCTGGTCGGCGATGAAGGGGACCGGGATGGAGACGGCACCGGCGGCGGTCGCCGCGTGCACCGTCCCGATCCCGCCGTGGTGAATCGCCGCCTGAGCGTGCGGCAGGACCGCCTCGTGGGGGACCGATGAGGTGACGAGCAGGTCCTCACCCTCCAGCGCAGACGGCACCCGGAGACCACCGAGGCCGGTCGCGATCAGCGCACGGGCGCCCATGCCACGGATCCCGCCGATGACCTCGCGGGCCCGCGCCGCCGGATCACCGGCAGCCATCGAGCCGAAGCCGGCGTAGACGAAGTCCCCCTCCGCAAGGAATTCGGCCAGCTCAGCAGAGATCTCGACCTCGGCAGAGACGGTATCCGGGGCGCTTCGCCTCCACGGTCCGGTGAGATGCACGGTCGGGCCCCAGTCGTCGGGACGGCGCAGCAGCACCGGACTGATCGGCATGAGCGTGGCCGCCGGCGGAGCTGGGCGGCGGCGGAAGCTGCCGACCAGCCGGGAGACCTCGTTGAGGTCTGTGGCGAACATGGCCTCTCCGGCGCTGGCAAGACGATAGGTGGCCCGGTTGAAGGGCCCCAGGTTCCAGGCAACAGTTCCGGCGGCGGGGAACGCGCGGGTCGGCGTCACGGCGGGCACGATCTCGACCAGCACGTGGGGGATCGAAAGGGCATCGGCGGTGAGTCCGGCAGAGAGGATCTTGGGGTGCGCCACCAGGACCTCGGGCCGGTGCTCCATCGCCGCCCGGGCGGATTCCAGCAGGACCTTGCGCATGAGCGGCTTCACCACCGCACGGTAGGAACGCAGCGCGGCGGCAGCGGAGACGCCCTGCTGCGCGATCAGCGCCGAGTAGTCCACTCCCAGGCTCACGACGTCGAGGCCCGCGAGGTCGGCACCAGAGTTGTCCGGAACAACCAGTCGCACCTGGTGACCCGCGCGCACCGCGCGGTGGGCGAGCGCCACGAAGGGTTCCACATCTCCGCGTGAGCCTGCGGTGGCCATCAGGATCCGCATGCCGGTCACATCCTCTCTGTCATGCTCCCGTGGAGCTGATTCTCCCGCTGCGGTGCGGCGAAGACCGTGGTGACCTCGGCGGCATAGAGCACCGAATCCGGCGCTCGGTCCGCGAGCCCCTCGAAACCCGCGGCGGCGAGCAGCCCATCCTCCAGGTGCACGAGCTCAGCGTGCTGCAGCGGCCACGGCTCATGATGGTTCCGGCAGTAGAGGGTGCGCCCCAGATGCCGTTCGTGGAAGCCCCATCGTGAGGTCAGGAACTGCGCCAGCGGGTCCTGCGCGAGGGAGGCATTCTCCGCGGAGGATCCACCGGGCCGCAGGATCATCTGCGAGGCGGCGGCGCTCTGGCCATGCCGACGGGTCCGGTAGGCGACCTCGCCGCCGCGCCGCTGCAGCTTCATCGAGGCCCACTGGTACTTCAGTCCGAACGCCGCCCGGGCGATCAGCACCGGGATCAGGTGCGAGGCCTCCAGACTGAGGAAGACGACGCCGCGGTGTCCATTCGCATCGATGGAATACAGCCGGACATTGACCTCGGGGAAGTTCCCCAGCCACGGGATGCGCGGACCGCCGAAGAAGGAGCTGTCCGACATCTGGAATCCGATCAGACCCACCCAGGTCGTCCCGTCGAAGACATCGGGGGTGCAGCCGGGGGGCATATAGGGTTCGACGACGCTTGGGTCGACCCGCCAATGGAGAAACGAGACGTCGCTCCATCGTTGTCGAAGGATGGCGGCGCTGCCCAGCGGGGGAGCCTCGGTCATGGAGTCAGTCCACCCTTTCAAGCGAAGCCGCTTCAGACCGCGTAGATTATCTAGCGGCGGAAGTGCGTGAGACTGCGCCGCAACATAGGTGGCGGCGATGGCTGCAAGTTTAGAAGGGCCGGAGCCGGTTTGAGAACTGACGACGAAGGACGCGAGATGACTGGTCGCCCGAGCACGGTGTCCGTGGTCATCCCGGTCAAGGACGACAGCAGGGTACTCGCCATCTGCCTGGCCGCCCTGGAGAACCAGACCCGACCGGCCGAAGAGATCATCGTCGTGGACAACGCCTCCTCCGATGACTCAGCCGCAACCGCCCGCGCCCACGGCGCCACCGTCATCGGTTGCCCCGAGCCGGGGATACCTGCGGCAAGTGCCGCTGGCTACGACGCCGCCGCCGGTGACCTGATCCTCCGCCTCGACGCCGACTGCGTGCCGCCCGCCTCCTGGATCCAGGAAATGGTCGCGGCCTTCGCAGACCAGCCCGAGGTCGCCGCGGCCACCGGTCCTTCACGCTTCATCGACGGTCCGGCCCTGATCAGGCCCCCGCTCATAGCGGTCTACCTCTTCACCTATCGGTGCTTCTCCTTCCCCGCGCTGGGCCATCTGCCGCTGTTCGGCTCCAATCTGGCCATGCGCCGCGACGCGTGGCAGGCCGTCCGGCTCGAGGTGCACCGCGATGATCCGGAGATCCACGATGACCTGGACCTCTCCTTCCACCTCGGCGAGCGTCACCGGCTGGTCCGCGTCCGCGGGGAGCCGATGGGCATCTCGATGCGACCCTTTCACGACGCACGGTCCTTTCAGCGCCGTATACGCCGAGGCCTGCGCACCGTGACGATCCACTGGCCCCATGACTTTCCTCCCTACCGCTGGCGCCGGACCCGCTGGACCCGGTGGACTCGCAGACACGCTCTCACCGGGTCCCCAGCCCAGAAGTGGCGGACGCATGGCCACGTATGAGCACAGATATGGGCCCGACCCCGAGAAGGCAGAGCCGGAGGCTGGCAACCGGACACACGACGAAGGGACCGCCCTGATCGGGCCCGTCGCGGCACCGAGCCTGCATGTGATGAGCTGGAACATCCGCCGTCGCACCGGGCGGTTTCACCCGCGGGTCGCAGACCGCTGGCATCGCCGCGCACCAGGAGTCCGTGCCCTGCTCCAGGCGGAGCGCCCCACCCTGCTGGGCGCCCAGGAGGTCCTGGAAGAGCAGTCTCGCTTCCTCGTCGAGTCGCTGGGAGCCGACTACGGCGTCGTCGGTCAAGGCCGAGGGCCCCGCGGCGGGGGAGAAGCCTCCCCGATTTTCTACGACGCAGGCCGGCTCGAGCTGCTGGACTGTGAGCAGACTGCGCTCTCGGATGCGCCGTACAGGCCCGGCTCCACCTCCTGGGGGAACCTCATTCCGCGCGTCCTGGTCTCCGCGCGATTCCGCGATCTCCAGACATCGACAGTGTTCCTCGCGCTGAACACGCACCTCGATCACCTCTCCGCCCGGTCCCGGCTGCGCTCCGCCCAAGTCATCCGCGAACGCGTCCTGCACAGCGGCCTGCCCGCGGTGCTCACCGCAGACTTCAACGCCGATGGTGCCAGTGCACCTTTGGCCGAGCTGCTCCAAGACGCCGCGCTCGCCGAGACCTGGGCCGCGGCGGAGCACCACGACAGCCACGAATGGGGCACCTTCGCGAACTATCGACCCCCTCGCCGAGACCGACCCCGGATCGACTGGATCCTGGCGACGCCAGGCATCCGGGTGCTTCGCACCGCGATCAACGCCCAGCGCCACGGCGGCGCCTGGGCCTCCGATCACCTTCCGGTCCATGCCGTGGTGACACTTCCCAAGGAGGGCGACACCCCATGATCGAGAACTTCCTGCGGCCCCCGCAGACCCCTGCTGAGCTGCTCGCCGATGTCCTGCGCGCCCTGGGCGTGTTCAGCGTCATCTTCGCCGCAGTGTTCTTCGACCCCACCGACGCCGGCATCCTCGCGTTCGTCCTCCCTGTCGTCTTCGCCCCGCGGTTCCTCGGGAGTCGAGCCGGGGCGGACATCACCTTGTCCCTCACCGTGCTCGTCGCCGGCTGGAGCAACGTGTGGGGGCTCTACGAGAGCGTCCCCGGGTGGGACCTTGCCGTGCACTTCGTCTGCACCGGGGTGCTGGCCGCCAGTCTCTGCCTGCTGCTCGGGCGGGTGCAGATGGCGCCGGTCCCGCGCAGCACGCTGGCGACCACCACGCTCGGCGTCACGCTGACCACCGCCTTCGGGCTCGCGCTGAGCGCGGTCTGGGAGATGGTGGAATGGGTCGGCTTCATCTACGTCGCCGAGAGCATCAGCGTCGACTACAGCGACACCATTGGTGACATGGCCGCCGGTGGGCTGGGCGCTCTGTGCGCCGGGCTGTTCCTGATGTTCTTCGGTCGCTTTGACGGGAACCGGGACCCCGCGCATCGAACACCCCACACAGGACCCCGCGCAGCATCCACCTAGACTGACCACCACGCCACCGGAGGGAGCGTCATGGACGCCGACGTCATCGTGATCGGAGCCGGACTCGCCGGCCTGCAGGCAGCTCGACGCCTCCAGCGCCTCGGTCACACCGTCACGGTTCTCGAAGCCGGAGACGCCGTCGGTGGCCGGGTGCGCACCGACACCGTCGACGGCTTTCGCTGCGACCGCGGCTTCCAGGTCCTGAACCCCGCCTACTCGGCGGTGCGGGAATGGATCGATGTGCCTGCGCTGGGACTGCAGCGCTTCGGCGTCGGCGCGGTCATCCGCAATGGGAAGCGCACGACCACGTTGGCGCATCCGCTGCGTCACCCGCAGCACGCGCTTGCCACTCTGCGCAGCCGGCACACCCCCACCTCAGACCTGCTGGGACTGGCACGCTGGATCGCCCCGGATCTGCCCAGGTTCCCGGGTGTTCGCGGCTCCTCGGGCGAGGAGCTCGACCGGACGCTTGATGCCTCCCTGGACGCGGTGGGCCTGACCGGACGACTGCGCCGCGACGTGCTGGACACCTTTCTGGCCGGGGTCCTCGCCGACAGCACCGGAGAGAACTCGGCGGCCTACGTGCGCATGCTCGTGCGCTACTTCGCCCTCGGTGTGCCTGGGCTGCCCCAGGAGGGTATGCAGGCGCTGCCCGCACAGATGGCCGGCGCGCTTCAGGGCCCGGTGCGACTGAACACAGCTGCCAGGGACCTGCGGCACAGCACCTCAGGGGTCCAGGTGGGCACCGATGCGGGCACGGTTCGGGCACGCGCCGCCGTCGTCGCAGTCGGAACGGAGCAGCTGGATGGGCTGGGCGGGGACCTCGCTGGTCACCCGGCAGGTCAGACGCATGGCCTGACCACCTGGTGGTTCCGCGCCCCGGAGCTGCCCCAGTCCGAACCCTTCCTGATGCTCGACGCCTCGCGACCAGGCGGCGGCCCCGCGGGGCCGATCTGGAACACCGCGGTGGTCTCCCAGGCAGCACCTTCCTACGCCCCAGCGGGTCAGCACCTCGTTCAGGCCACCACACTGCTCGACCGCCCCGATGGGCTCGCGGAGGAGGCCGCGGTGCGCCGCGACCTCGAACGGCTCTACCAGACCTCCACCCGGGACTGGGAGATGCTCATCCACCACGTGGTCCCGCACACGCTGCCCGCGATGCCTCCGCCGCTGGTGAACCAGGGGCCGGAGCGCATCGGGCAGCGCATCCTGGTGGCCGGAGATCACCGGGAGAACGGCTCCATCCAAGGAGCCCTGGTCTCGGGCGATCGGGCCGCACGGACCGTGTCGAGACTCCTTACGACGTGAACGGCCCCGACCTGCGCCTGGTCCTGCCGCACCAGCTCTTCGCGGAGCACTTCCAGGCACCCGCGGACACCGTGTTCGTGCTCATCGAGCACGATCTGCTGTTCCGCCAATACCGCTTCCACGCCCAGAAGCTGGTGCTGCACCGGGCGTCGATGGCCCAGTTCGCGCGTCTCCTGCGCCAGCACGGGTTCACGGTGGATGTCCTGGGCAGCGAGGCCTCGCACAGCACACATCAGCAGCTGGCCGCCCTGATCACGGAGCAGCGTCCTGCACGGGTGAGTCTCTTCGACGTGGTCGATGACTGGCTGGAGCAGCAGCTTTCCGCCGCGCTCGCTGAAGGGGGGTACCAGCTCCGCGCCGAGGACGTCCTGGAGACCCCGAACTTCCTCACCAGCCGGAACCAGATCCAGGAATGGTTCGCGGCACATGACAGCCGCATGCACGAATTCTACGTGTGGCAGCGCCGACGGCTGACCCTGCTGGTGGACGCGGACGGGGAGCCGGCGGGTGGACGGTGGTCCTTCGACGCAGAGAACCGCAAGAAGCTGCCACGCGGCTACACCCCGCCCGTGGTCGGACGTTTCGCGGATCACCCGGTGCACCAGCGGGAGCCGATGTTTGACCTCGAGTCGCTCACGGGAGAGACCGAGAAGAACGACGACGACGGCGCGGTCAGAGCCTCGGAAGACGGCGCGGCCGAGGACATCGCGGCCGCCATCGCCTGGGTCGCCGCAGAGTTCCCCGACGCCCCGGGTGACCCGGCGCAGTTCGCCTGGCCGATCACCGCTGAGGACGCCCGCACACACCTGCAGGAGTTCGTCCGCGAACGGCTGGACGACTTCGGACCCTATGAGGACGCGATCTCCGCGGAGCACCCGTTCATCGCGCATGGGCTGCTGACCCCGCCGCTGAACATCGGACTGCTGGACCCGCGGGAGGTGGTCCAGGCGGTTCTTGACGGTGCCCACGAGGACACCCCGCTGGCCTCGGTGGAGGGCTTCCTGCGGCAGGTCATCGGCTGGCGCGAGTACATGCGGGCGACATACCGGGTGCGCGGCCGCGCACTGCGCACTGCCAATCGACTTGGCCACGACAACAGGTTGGGGGAGGGCTGGTGGGACGCCAGCACCGGCCTGGCGCCCGTGGACCTGGTGATCTCACGGGTGCTGGCCACCGGGTATGCACACCACATCGAGCGGCTCATGGTCCTCGGCAATGCGATGTCCCTGCTGCGGGTGCATCCTGAGCAGGTCTACGAGTGGTTCATGGAGCTCTTCATCGACGCCTACGACTGGGTGATGGTCCCCAACGTCTACGCGATGAGCCAGTTCGCTGCCGGCGAGGCGATCACCACCAAGCCCTATGTCTCCGGGAGCAACTACCTGCGCAAGATGTCAGACCTGCCCGCCGGAGACTGGACGGCCGACTGGGACGGGCTCTATTGGACCTTCATCCGGGATCACCGTGAGGTCTTCGCCGCCAACCCGCGCGCCAAGATGGTCGTCTCCCTGCTGGAGCGGATGAAGGAGGACACGCGAGAAGGTCATCACCGCCGAGCAGCCGCGCTGCTGGAACCTTCGCAGCCGACGCGGCTGCTGCGCCCGGCGAACGGGGCTGACCCCACCTCTTGACATGCAAGTAACCACTTGCCTATGATGTGGCTGTGACCGACGTCTATAAGGCTCTCGCTGATGAGACGCGGCGCGCACTGCTCGATGAACTGCTGACGCGCGATGAACAGACGCTGTTCGAGCTGTGCAGCAGGCTTGCGATGCATCACGACCTCACACCCTCCCGCCAGGCTGTGTCCCAGCACCTGGACGTCCTCGAGGCGGCTGACCTTGTGCGCACCGAGCGCCGGGGCCGCTACAAACTTCACACGATCAACACGGCGCCACTTGCCGAGATCTCCCAGCGGTGGCCCCAGCGAAAGGCCGAATCATGAAACTGCAGACCGTCAGCATCTTCGTCGATGACCAGCAGCATGCGCTCGACTTCTACACCAAGACCCTCGGTTTCACTGTCGCAGCGGACGTGCCGATCGGTGAACACCGTTGGCTGACCGTTGTGGATCCTGATCGGCCAGACGCCACGGAGATCTCGCTCGAGCCCAAGTCTCACCCGGCGGCCAAGGCCTTCACTGAGGCTCTGGCGGCGGATGGCATTCCGATGTGCGTGCTGGGCGTGGACGACGTGCAGGAGGTCCATGACCGGCTGAGCGCCCAGGGGGTCACCTTCACCCAGCCGCCGACCCCGATGGGCCCCGTCACCATCGCCGTGCTGGATGACACCTGCGGGAACTTTCTGCAGATCGCCCAGTACAACGGTTGAGATGCCCGCGGCGGAGCTCCGGCTCAGGCACTGGCGGCTCAGGCCCCGGCGGCTGAGATACTGGCGGCTGAGACCCTGACTGAGCCGAGCCCGACCTTGAGGTCTGGCCTCCTCACCCCTGTTCTGCTCAGCCCTGCCCTCCCGGCGTGGTCCCCGGGTCCGGTGTCTGGTCCTCCCCGTCCAGCAGGGCGGCGCTCCAGCTGCCGTAGGTGTTGCGCAGGCTGGGTCCGGAAGGCAGATCGCTGCGACCCTGCTCCATGCTGCGCTTCCGCCAGGCGAGGTAGTTCTGATAACTCGTGCTGCTGTCCGCGCGTGCTGCGGCGAGCGTGAAATCGTGGACCGCGGCGCGGTACTGCTCCGTGGTGAACCGCGCTGCGCCGAAACCCGAGGCCCGCGTCCTTGTAGAGGCGGCCATCCCGACCCGGCCCAGCGCGCTGTTCCACGAACCCCCGGCGCGTTTCAGAATCGTCGTGGAGCCCACCGGCCACACATTGCGCCCCGCGTCGGCCCCGGCAAGGAACTCGCGGCGCAGCGTGTCGTATCGTTGCGCTGAGATCGTCAACGACGCATCAGCGCCGACTGCTTCGTAGCCCGCACGCACAGCTTGCACGACTCGGGCCATACGGTCTTCGGCACCCTGGTCCTTCAGCACCGCCGCGATGGTCTCCCACATCTCGGTGGGAAGCTCAGGGGCCTCGCTGCTCGGGGTCCTGCCCGAGCCCACGGCGTAGAGCAGGCTCGCTGTGATGGCGTTCTCGGTGGCGGCTGGTGCAGCCATGATCTTCACTCTCCGGTCGGGGGCAGGTCGACAATGTCGCAGTGACGGGTCAGGGGGTGAGCGAGTCGGCCAGCGCGGACTCCACCGCAGAGTCGTCCCCGCTGACCTGGAGGCCCCGGAGACTTCGGCGGCCCCACAGCAGCAGCGCCAGCTCTTGTGCCGGCCCCGTGACGAGGGCGGACTCCGCGGTGCCCGTTTGACCGAGGATGGCCCAGCGCCGGTCGGTGTCCCCGGCGTGGAGCGCAAACCCCTGCGTGGGCGGCTCAGCGCGGCCCAAGCGAAGCTGCCTGGGATGCATCACCTGGACCACCTCGTCCACACAGTCGGCCCAGGTCTCGGTCGACACCGTCGGCAGCTGCATCCCCACGGCCTGGCCCAGGTCCCACAGATGGATGAGCGTCTCGTGGGCCTGGCGTCGATGCCAGAACGACGCCGGCCCCTCACCTTCAAAGGTTCGACACCTGTGTTCGGCAGGCACCTCCTCGAACGCAGACCGAAGCGTCTCGGCGCAGGCGGCGTAGCGCCAGACAAGTGCTTCGGACTCGGTGAGGTCTGCGGGCGTGATGGGAGGAGTCTGCTTCTCGCCGCGCACCCGGCCGGCCGCCCAGAGGTGCACCGAACCCAGATGCTCGGCCAGCTCGCGGACGCGCCAATCTCCGCATCCCGGCACGGGTGCGGAGGGGTCAGCAGCGCTGAGCTGCTGCTCGAAGGCGTCCTGCAGCGCGCTGAGCCGAGCGCGGTGGTCGGGCTCCTCGATATCGTCCATGCGCGGAGTCTATAGGCTGTCCGGATGGTCGAATTGGATGCGTTGAACTGGGTGCTGCTGGGGCTGGGAGCCTTGGTGGTGGGTCTGTCCAAAACGGCGCTGCCCGGGGGCGGCACCCTCGCCGTCGTCCTCTTCGCCATGGCCCTGCCGGCACGGGAGTCCACTGCCGCGCTGCTGGTGCTGTTGCTGGTCGGGGATCTGTTCGCCGTCTGGATGTATCGGCGCACCGTGGACTGGGCGATTCTGCGTCGGCTGATCTGGCCGGTGCTCGTAGGCGTAGCCGTCGGCACCGTCTTCCTCGGGCTGGCCTCGGACGGGGCGGTGCGGCGCGTGATCGGCGCGATTCTTCTGGGGCTGCTGCTGCTCACGCTGCTGCGCCGCCGCGGACGGTCGGCGAAGCCTGGGCGGATCGCCGGTTATGGCTACGGCTGGCTCGGCGGGTTCACCACGATGGTGGCCAACGCCGGAGGCCCGGTGATGAGCATCTACATGTTGGCCATGCGCCTGGAGGTGAAGACCTTCCTCGGCACGGCCGCCTACTTCTTCTTCGTGGTGAACCTGGTCAAGGTGCCCTTCCAGATCGGCCTCGGTCTGCTGGATCTGGCGACGCTGAGCATCGTGGGGGTGCTGGTGCCCGTGGTGGTGATCGCGGCCTTCATCGGGCGGTGGGTGGCCGACCGGATCTCGCAGACGCTCTTCGAACGTCTGGTCCTGGTGCTGACCGGGGTCGGCGCAGTGAACCTGCTGCTCTAGCGCGAGCTCTGCCTTCGAGGACGGTTCAGCTCATACGGCCCCGGCACTCCGAGCCGGGTGGGCGCATAGGATCGGGGCATGACGTCACTTGTCGGCACCAGCATCTTCGAACTCTGCCTGGGTGGAAACACCTTCGGCTGGACCAGCGACCGGGACGCCTCCTTCCAGGTGCTCGACTCCTTCACCGCCGCGGGCGGGAACTTCATCGACACCGCTGACAGCTATTCGGCCTGGGTCGAAGGCAACGGCGGGGGAGAGTCCGAGACCATCATCGGAGAGTGGCTCGCGGCCCGGGGTGGGCGCGACGACGTCGTTCTGGCCACCAAGGTCAGTCAGCATCCGGAGTTCACGGGGCTGGCGGCGTCGAACGTGTTGGCCGCCGCGGAAGCCTCGCTGCGCCGCCTGGGAACCGACTACATCGACCTGTACTACGCGCACTTCGACGACGAGGACACCCCGCTCGAGGAGACCGTCGGCGCCTTCGAGGAGCTCATCACGGCCGGTACGATCCGCGCCGTCGGAGTCTCCAACTACAGCGCCGCACGCGTCCGCGAGTGGTTCGAGATCGCCCGGCGGGAAGGCTTCACGCTGCCCGTGGCGCTGCAGCCGCACTACAACCTGGTGCACCGCAGCGACTACGAGTCCGAACTGGCCGCGGTGGCCCGCGCGGAGGATCTGGCCGTGGTGCCGTACTTCTCTCTGGCGGCCGGGTTCTTGACCGGGAAGTACCGTACCCGGGAGGACTTGGAGGGTGCTGCCCGGGCAGGTATGGCGGGCAAGTACGTCTCGGGCGAGGGCCTCGCGGTGCTGGAGACGCTCGAGGAGATCGCCATCCGGAGGCAGATCGAGATCCCCAGTGTGGCACTGGCCTGGCTGCGCTCTCGTGACCGGGTGGCCGCGCCGATCGCCAGCGCGCGCACGCCCGAGCAGCTCCCGGCCCTGCTGGCCGGCGCCCAGCTTGAGCTCTCCACGGAGGATGCGGAGCAGCTCACCGCGGTCTCCTCAGCGTTCTAGTCCTCTCCGGCGTTCACCGGAGTCTTTTCGCTGAGCTCGTGCGTCGAATACAGGGCGGCGGCGACGACGTCATGGGTGTCCCTGGCATCGAAGTAAGCCTCTCGCTGGTGCTGCGCGCCGGTGCCGGTGCGCAGGATCTCGGCGACCACACCGCTGACCTGCTCGGTCTCTCCGTACTCGGTGAGCACCGGTCTCAGCACGTCCAGCAGCTCTGCGACCACCTCTGCGGCTGGCGCGGGGACTCCGGTGTGGGGGTTCACCAGTGCACTCTCCAGACCGCATCGGCTGGCCCGCCAGGTCCAGGCGCGCAGCACGGCGGTGTCCGCCAGCAGCGGTGGCACCTCGGCCCTCCATTGGCGTGCGGCGGTCTCCACCAGCGCGCGGATCAGCGTGGCGAGCACCGCTGCGTGGGTCGCGTAGAGGCAGACGTCGGTGACGCGGATCTCCACCGTGGAATGGCGATCACAGAGTCTGGCATCGGAATAGAGCATCCCCTCATCCAGCGGGACTCCGGAGCGAAGCAGGGACTCACGCTGTCGGTCATAGGCATCGACGGTGCTGAAGAGGTCGGGTGGGCCGGTGTTGGGCCACCTGCTCCAGAGTTGGTTGCGGTAGCTGTGGAAGGCGGTGTCGCTGCCGTTCCAGAAGGGGGAGTTGCTGCTGAGCGCCAGCAGCGTGGGCAGCCACGCCCGGATGCGGTCCACCACCGCGACGGCCTCGGCCCGTGATTCCACATACACATGGACATGCATCCCACCGGTGAGCTGATGGACAGCGGTGATGCCCGCCCAGTCGGCGATTCGCTGGTACCGAGGGTTCGGGACGAGGTGAGGTGTCACCGGCCCTGGTGTCGTAGCGAGCGCCACTGCGCGCGCTCCGAAGACCGATGCCGCGTCATCCGCCCAGGCCCGGCCGGTCCGGAGACATTCGAGCTGGTCGCCCAGCGTGCGTTGCGGCGGGTAGATGACCTCGAGCTGTTCCTGCTGGAACTCGGCCGCCATCTCATGGCCCGTCTCGGGACGGAGGCTGTGCCGCTCCGCGACCTGCCACCCCACCGGCACAGGTTCCAGCTCCGCCGCATCCACCAGCAACAGTTCTTCTTCAACGCCAAACGTCCGCACGGGCTGGTCCTTCACCCTTGAAGTGGTTCGATGCGGCTGACTGTACTCCCGATCCTGCGTCGGAAGAAGGGTCAGCCCCTGAAGCTGTCGGGGTGCCCGCCGCGGCGTCCGTCCTCGCCCTTGTCGAGGCTGGCGATACCCGTCATGTCCTGGGGGCTGAGCTCGAAGCTGTAGATGTCGCGGTTGCTCGCGATCCGCTCCGGGGTGTTGCTCTTCGGGATCGCGACCACGCCGCGCTGCAGGTGCCAGCGCAGCATCACCTGCGCCGGGGTGACGCCCAGGCGATCAGCGATCTCCGCCAGGATCGGCTCCCCGAACTGATCCGTGCGCGCCAGCGGGCTCCAGGCCTGGACAGCGATCCCGTGGTCTTGGCAGTACTCGCGAACCTCGTCATTGGGGAAGTAGGGGTGCATCTCGATCTGATTGACCGCCGGCGCGACCCCGGTGGCATCGATCAGGCGCTGAAGGTGGTCAGGCTGGAAGTTCGAGACGCCGACGGCGCGGGCGCGCCCGGATTCGGCCAGTTCCATCATGGCCTTCCAGGTGTCCACGTAGTCGACCTCCAACATCGGCATCGGCCAGTGGATCAGGAAGAGATCCACGTAATCCATGTCGAGGCGTTCCAGCGAGGCCGCGAAGGTCTCGTGCACGGCAGACGGGTCATGATGGCCGTTGTTCAGCTTGGTGGTCACGAAGACCTCCTCGCGGGGCACCTCGGAGATCCTGACCGCTTCTCCGACCTCCGCCTCATTGCCATACATCTGTGCCGTGTCCAACAGCCGGTACCCGGCCTTCAGTGCGTTCACCACGGCCTCGGTGCTGGTCTTTCCGGTGCCGAAACCGATCTCGGGCATCTGAGTTCCTGAGTTGAGCTGGATCATGCCGCGATCCTACGCGGATTCCTGCGTCCTGCCAGGTCCCGAGGATCCCCATCGATGGTCTCCTGAGCTCAACAACAGCAGCACCAGCACGGCTGCAGAGGTCACCACGACCACTGATCCCGCGAGGCCCGGTGGTGAAGGCTCTGACTGTCCTGGCAGGCCGACTACGGCCACCAGCAGGTGGCCCAGCAGCGCAGCGACTGCAAGGGCGGCGCTGATCAAGCGCGACTCGATGCAGTTGCGCCACCAGAGACGTGCTGCGGCAAGGATCCCGAGCAGGGCCGCGGAGCCGGAGAGCAGAGCGATGTACACAGCGCCCTCCAGGTGTGTCCAGGACTCGAATGCGTGGGCCACCGCGAGCAGCGCGGTCGCTGTCGCGGCTGCCCTGACGCGGCGAGATCTGCACGCGGCCATCAGAACCGATTCCGGACGGTGATCGGTGTCGTGGAGACGGGGGTCCCAGACGCGCTGCTCGCCGATCCGGAGGGTGTCCAGGTCATGTTCGAGTAACCACCGGTGCCCCAGGAGCCCCAGGACCCGGTATTCGTGACCAGCACGTCTCCGCCTTGGATCTGCCGGCCCACCGACACGTTGATCAGCGTGCGGTCTCTCCCGTTGTACGAGGAGATGGACGGCGTCATGGTGGCCTCGAAGACGGCGGTCCGGCGCCAATCGATGTAGTCCCGGTTGAGGTCCACCACGCCGAGGTTCACCGGACGGCCGTCCCACTGGACGACGTCGATGGTGTCGCGTGAGCTGTTGTCCTGCAATGGGAGCAGCACGCGGCGTGGACCGTCGGAGAGTCCCGGGCTGATGGAGTCCAGGTCGACCCGGTTGCTGTAGACGTAGTTGATGAAGTCGCCGGAATCCACCTTGCCGGGGGTGCGGCCGTTGTGCACCGCAATAGCTTCGGCTGCGATCGAGATGTTGCTGACCCGGACTCCGGTGATCAGCTCCGAGACGGTCTCCTTGCCGGTGCCGTCGGTGAGCACGGCGCGCAGCGAATAGGAGCCGTTGGGCTGTGCATTGGAATCACCGCTGCAGGAGTACGGCGAAGTGGTCGCGGCGCACACTGTGGTCCACGTGTCCGACCCGCTGGGGGCGAACTGGATCTTGACCGAGCGCACGCCCGCGGTGGAGCTCGCTGCTGCGCTCAAGGTGACCTGGCCGGTGAGCGGAGATCCTGGATTCTTCATCGAGACCTTCGAGACGGTGTTCTGGATCATTCGATCACTCACCGTTGCCGAAGTGGTCGTGTTTCCTGCCTGATCAGTGGCCACCGAACGGAAGCTGTAGCTGCCATCGGTCAGTCGCGTGGTGTCGTAGTCACAGGAGTACGGAGCCTCCGCGTCGGTGCAGAGCTCCGACCAGGTGCCGCTGCCGGCGGAGGAGAACTGCATCGTCACCTCGGCGAGTCCTGAGCCACCATCTGCCGCGGTGCTGGTGAAAGTCTGCTTTCCACGCAGCGTCGAGCCTGGATCGGTCATCGTCACGCTGGGTGCGGTGTTGTCCACACGAATCTTGTGCAAGACCTCGGAGTGCGTGGTGGTGTGTCCGGCGGTGGCGCTGGCCCGGATGTCGTACTCTCCGTCAGGCATGGCCGAAGTGTTTCCGCTGCAGGTGAATGGCGAGGTGAGCTCGGCGCAGGCCGTGGTCCACTGTTCGGTCCCCGCGGGGGTGAACTGAACGCTCACTCGGTAGGGCGTGGAACCGGCGTTGTGCAACATGGTGTTCAGCGTGGCCGCCCCGCGGATCATCGTGCCAGGGTCAGCGAGCACCACTGTGAGTTCATTCGCGACAGCGGTGGTGACCGTCTCTGACGTTGCGGTGTTTCCGAAGGCGTCGGTGGCCAGCGCGCGCAGACTGTGCGCGCCGTCGTCGCTGTCCTGGGTGTTCCAGTCACAGGAAAAGGGAGCCGAGGTGTCCGTGCACAATTCGGTCCAACCGGTGGCCTCGGAGCCGCGGTGCTGGATGCTCACGTGGCGAAGCTCGGAATCGGCGTCGGAGGCTTCTGCGGAGACGGTCACCGACTCTCGGACTGAAGAGCCGAGATCAGTCACCGTGACCTCGGGTGGAGTCCAATCGGCTGCTGCCTGAATGGTGCTCTCGCCGGTGCTGGAGGAAGAGGTGAATGCGGCGGTGGAGAAGGCCACAGGCATCTGCGTCAGCAGGGTCGCTGCAAGGGCCACGAGGACCAGCAGTACACGTTGCAGCATATTTCTCCCAGATGTTCCGGCGGCGACAATCATCGGTCTTTGTCCAGACTAGGCAGGAGCGGGTTACAGGAGCTCTACATCGGTCGGCTGCAGTTCAACAGTTGGGCAACAAAAAGGACCCCCTCGTGGGAGTGCCACACTCAGGGTGGGCGCATCCACGAAGGGGTCCTCGGGGGTGGAGTGCCGTGATCGGACGGTGCAAGTGCCCGATCGTGCACGGGCCAGAGTCAGCAGTGCACGGGGGACACGGATCGGGAGGTTCGTGAGTTGGACTCGGGCTCTCGCAGGGCACGGATCAGGTCGATGAGGCTCAGCAGGCCGATCATGGCGGCAGGTATGCCGATGATCAGCATCCTTGCCTCACGGTCAGCCAGCGCAATGAACACCCAGCCGATCCCGGGAACTGTGGCCTCCACACGGGCCTGCGTAGGTTCTTCCAGCTGGAAGATCCACGGGTCGACAGAGTCGTTCGCGTCTCCCTGAGTCTGGAACACGGGCTGACCCTGGGCGGTATCAATGTCCACGATCCGATGGGTGACGAGTTCCGAGATGCCCGATTCCGGGGGCGGGAGGTAGGTGATGATGTCTCCCACCTCGAGTTCCTCCACGGGCACCGACTCTGCGAACGCCAGCGAGCCGCGCTCGAAGGTCCCTGACATGGACGCCCCGGTGATGACGTAGCGCTCGTATCCCGCGAGTCCAGGCAGCAGAAAGATCCCAGCCAGCACGACGGTGGCGATCGCGGTGAGATTCACCAGCATGCCGGTGGCTTTGGAATCACGCAGTCTGCGGATCATCGGGGGCTCCCTTCAGGAGTGGTTGGCCTGCAAGGATCACTGGTCGTACGTGGTGGCCTCCGCCTGCACGGCATCCCATGTGTAGGATCCGCCAGCGGTCTTGCCCTGCTCTTCATTGCCGGCACTCTGATCGAGCGTGACGCTGAAGGTGAAGTCACGGCTCTCACCGGCTTCCCAGTCACCCAGGTCCAAGGGCTCGCCATCGGTGAGGGCGCCGAAGGTTCCGCTGTACAGAGTCTCGTCGCTGCCGTCGGTGATGCTCAGCTGCAGGTTGGCCGGATCAGCGAAGCCGTTGGTGGCATCCTCGGTGAGTTTGAAGGAGGCAGGGAGGGAGCCGGAGTTGGTGATCTCCACGCCGCCGGTCACTGTGTCCCCGGGCTTGAGGTCGTCCATGTTGAAGATGGCGGAGTTGGCCTTGGAGTTGCTCTGGGTCAGCGTGCCGGTGGTATACGCGTTCCCCTCATTGACCGAGCTGGAGACGAAGTCAGCACCCGAGCCCACTACGAGGGCCGCTGCGCCGAGAAGACCGGCGAGCGGAAGCAGCATCCGGCGGCGCCGTGACGGCGCATTCGTTGCGAGGGGAGCGGCTTCGGCGTCGGTGGCGAGGGGAGTGGTGCCGGCAGTGTTGTTCATGGGGATTCTCCTGAGTTTCGGGGCTTGTGCTGATGCCCTCAACGCTACGGAGGCCAGTCCCACAGCCGCCCCACAGGTGTATTTCAAATTTGCCACAATTGAGCCACAGGGACCCTGGTAGTGTCCGTAGTGTGGGGCACACGCTATTGCTGGTCGAGGACGATGACGGCATCGCCCTGCCCCTGACCCGCGCTCTGGAGCGTGAGGGATACATCGTGAAGCGGGAAGCCGCAGGTGAACCAGCCGTGCGCAGAGCCGGCGTGGAGCTTCCGGACCTGATCATCCTGGACCTCGGGCTGCCAGATATGGATGGGCTTGAGGTGTGCAGGCAAGCTCGGGACAACGGATTCGCTGGAGCCGTGCTCATTCTGACGGCCCGAGGCTCCGAGATCGACCGGGTGGTCGGCCTCGACGTGGGCGCCGACGACTACATGGCCAAGCCGTTCGGCCTCGCCGAGCTGCTGGCCCGAGTCCGTGCGTTGCTGCGCCGGAGCGTTCCCGCGCTCGCGGTCCCGCGTACGGTCGAATTCGCAGCAACAGCTGCCCCGGGGCGCCATTCTGACGGCGCCGCGCCTGGCCTGCAGCGCCGCGGGGTCACAGCCCCCACACCGGAGCGCGGCGGACACGTGGTGGTGGACACTGAGGCACGGCAGGCATTCGTGCGCGGCGTGGAACTGCCGCTGACGGCCAAGGAATTCGACGTTCTGGCGCTCGTGGAGGCCGACCGCGGGACCGTGGTGACGCGGGAGCAGATCATGGACCAGGTGTGGGACCAGAACTGGTTCGGTTCCACCAAGACACTTGATGTCACGATGGCACGGCTGCGGCACAAGCTGGATGCGGCTGAGTGCTCCACTCGTATCGTGACGGTCCGCGGTGTGGGATTCCGGCTGGAGGACGTCACACAGGGTGCGTGAACGGCTGCTGATCGCCTTCGGCACTCTGATCCTCGTCATCATCGCGATCTACGGGATTCCCCGCGCCTATGTCCTCGCCGACGAGGTCCGCGCGGCCGAGACCAGCCGGATCGAGCGTTCCGCAGATCTGCTGGCGGAGCTGCTCCCTGAGCGTGCGCGTCATGAAGCGGTGGACCAGGAGTATCTGACTGGGCTCCTCGCCGAGGCCGAGCACCTCGAGTACCTCGATCCCAGCGGTGAAGTGGTTGCGACCGCAGGTGATCCCCTGCTGGGCGATGGCACCGACATCACCGTTGTCCGGGACCTGCCAGCCGGTGGTCAGGTGACCGTGAGTCGCTCGGGGGCCTTCATCCAGGAGCGGATCGTCGATTCCGTGACACCGGTGGTGGTCATCGGCGTGCTGCTCTCGCTCAGTGCCGGATTCGTCTGCCTGATCATGGCACGCAGACTCTCGCGTCCCTTCCGGGAGCTCGCCGGGACTGCCCGCGAACTGGGTGCTGGGCGATTCGACATCGCGGAGACGCAGTACCGGCTGCCTGAGGCCCAGGCCATTGCGACCGCGTTGAGCAGCAGTGCGAGCCAGCTCGAAGAGCTGTTGGACCGTGAGCGACAGTTCGCGGCCAATGCCTCACATCAGCTGCGAACCCCGATCACTGCACTGAGGCTCGAGTTGGAGGACCTCACCTACTGGCCGGAAACCGCTCCGGAGGTCGCCCAGGGGCTCCATCACGCGCTCGGTGAGCTGGACCGGTTGAGCGCCGCGGTGACCGAGCTGCTGGATCTGGCGCGAGGCCGGCGCCTGGGTGAGCCTGTCGGCGTGAACCTCGCCGAGCTTCTCGAAGCCGCGGCCACACGCTGGGCCCGCCATGCCGAGGACCTGGGACGCAGCATCGAGGTCCGCGTCCCAGCGGACCTCGTCGGTGTGGTGAGGGAAGGGCCGGTGGGACAGATCCTGGATGTGCTGATAGAGAACGCGCTGTCCCACGGACGCGGAGACGTCACTCTGCGCGCCGCAGACGCCGCATCGCATCTGCGGATCGAGGTTCAGGACCAGGGCGCGCGTCCGCAGCGCGCGGATCTCTTCGAGCGCAGGGTCAGCCACGGCGGGGGAGAGGGGATCGGTCTCGCAGTGGCTGCAGAGCTCGCCACTGCCGCAGGGGGCAGCCTGAGACTCGACGCCGACCCCCGGACCAGTTTCGTGCTGCTCCTGAGCCAGCAGCCGGAAGGAGACCCTGCCGCAGCAGGGATCCCGGCTCGCGCGGAATAGATGACGCTCCTCAGGAGGTTGCCAGGGGTATGCGTGCAATGACTTACTCAGAATACGGCGAACCCCATACCCTCGAACTCAGCGAGCTGGACCTGCCCAAGGTGGCTCCGGGGGCCGTGCTGATCAAGATCCAGCGCGCCTCCGTGAACCCGGTGGATTGGAAGGTCATGTCCGGTGGCCTCGATGCGCTCATGGACGTGGTCTTCCCCGCCATCCCCGGTTGGGACGTCTCCGGTGTGATCGAGCAGCTCGGTCCTGATGTGCCTGAGTTCTCCGTGGGTGACCGCGTGGCCTCCTACGCCCGCAAAGACTTCATCCACGGCGGCACCTACGCCGAGTACGTCGCCGTCCCGGCAGACTCGGTGGCCAAGATTCCCGACGGTGTGGACTTCGATTCTGCCGCCGGCCTGCCGCTGACCGGACTGACCGCCCAGCGGGCGCTGGAGACCCTGGAGGTCACTTCCTCCGACACGCTGCTGATCCATGCTGCCTCCGGCGGCGTGGGCCACCTCGCGGCCCAGCTGGCCGTGGAGCGCGGGGCCACGGTCCTGGGCACCGCGTCAGAGAAGAACCACGCGAAGCTCCGTGAACTGGGCGTGACGCCGCTGACCTACGGCGAGGGACTCGCCGATCGGGTCCACGAGGCCGCTCCTGACGGAGTCACCGCTGTGGCCGACTTCGTCGGCGGCGTCCTGGAGGACACGCTGGCAGTGCTGGCCGACGGCGGCCGACACGTCTCGATCGCTGACCCCTCCGTCATGGAACACGGCGGCCGGTGGCTCTGGGTCCGCCCCGACGGACCACGGCTGCGCACGCTGTTGGAAAAGGTCGCGGCGGACACGCTCCGGGTCGATGTGGACCGGGTGTTCCCACTCGAGGAGTCCGCCTCGGCGATGGAGGCCAACCAGTCGGGATCCAACGGCAAGATCCTCATCGACACCACCCGCTGAGCATGACGATCCGGTCGGCCACCTTGTGTGAGCTACCGCTGGCATGCCACTAGGACTAGCCTGACCACGTGAGGTCTCATCCCAGGGGGAGAGGACCAACCGGTTCTTCTGTGAGGCCATTTATGGTCGCCAACCACAGAGAAGAGTTGCGATGAACGACATCCACATCCCAGGAGCCCCACAGGCCGAACCGCCAGCTGCAGAGCAGCCGGTGGAGTCCCGGGTACCACTGCCTCCGAAGCAGGACCAGCGCGCCGCTGCGCCGGTCAGCCCGACCGGCGCCGAGGTGCCCGGCAGCGACAAGGCCCGCGCCCAGCAGGGCGAGTACCTGACCACCGCCCAGGGTGCCCGGGTCCGCGACACTGACCACTCGCTCAAGGCCGGCAGCCGAGGGCCGGTCCTGCTGCAGGACCACCACCTGCGCGAGAAGATCATGCATTTCGACCATGAGCGCATCCCGGAGCGCGTGGTCCATGCCCGCGGTGCCGCTGCGCACGGGATCTTCGAGTCCTACGGCACTGCAGGCCACCTGACTCAGGCCAAGTTCCTGGCAGAGAAGACCACCACCGAGGTGTTCACCCGGTTCTCCACGGTGCTGGGCAGTCGCGGCTCCGCCGACACGGTCCGTGACACCCGTGGCTTCTCCACCAAGTTCTACACAGAAGAGGGCAACTACGACCTCGTCGGCAACAACATCCCGGTGTTCTTCATCCAGGACGCGATCAAGTTCCCAGACATCATCCACGCCGGCAAGCCGCATCCGGACCGGGAGATCCCGCAGGCCCAGAGCGCCCACGACACCTTCTGGGACTTCGTCTCGCTGCACACCGAAGCCCAGCACCACACCATCTGGAACATGTCAGACCGCGGCATCCCGCGCTCGCTGCGCATGATGGAAGGCTTCGGGGTGCACACCTTCCGGCTGATCAACGCCGCGGGTGAGTCCTCGCTGGTGAAGTTCCATTGGAAGCCGAAGCTCGGCGTGCACTCCATCACCTGGGAAGAGGCGCTGATGACCAATGGCGTGGACCCGGACTTCCACCGCCGGGACCTCGCTGACGCCATCGAGGCCGGAGCATTCCCTGAATGGGAGCTCGGCGTCCAGGTCTTCCCGGACAGTGAAGACCAGATGTTCCACGGCATCGACCTGCTCGACCCCACCAAGTTCGTGCCCGAGGAGCTCGCCGAGGTGCAGATGCTCGGCAAGATGACCTTGAACGCCAATCCGCAGAACTACTTCGCGGAGACCGAGCAGGTGGCGTTCCACCCCGGCCACCTGGTTCCCGGCATCGAGGTCACCAACGATCCGCTGCTTCAAGGCCGGCTCTTCTCGTACCTGGACACGCAGATCACCCGCCTGGGCGGCCCGAACTTCGCGCAGATCCCGATCAACCGACCGCGTGCAGCGGTCAACGACATGCTCCGCGACGGCTACCATCAGACCGCAGATCATGCCGGTGTCGCGCCGTACCACCCGAACTCCTTCGACGGGGGCAACCCCTACCCGGTCAAGGACATTGAGGAGTCTGCCAGTGCGCCCAGCGCGCTCATCGATTTCCCGGAGCCGGTCTCCGCGAGCGTGAAGATCCGCAAGAGCCCGCAGAGCTTCGATGACCACTACACCCAGGTCACGATGTTCTACCGCAGCCTCTCGCGCACCGAGCAGCTGCATGTGATCCAGGCGTACACCTTTGAGCTGGGCAAGTGCTACGAGCCGGTGATCAAGGAGCGTCAGCTGCAGCAGCTCACGCATATCGATGCAGACCTCGCGGCGGGCGTGGCCGAGGGTCTCGGCCTTCCCGTGCCGGAGCCGCTGCAGGCCCCGGTGGAGCCCGAGGTGCTCAGCCCCACGCTTTCTCAACTGGGTCAGATTTGGCCCATCGAGGGTCGGCTGGTCGGCGTCGTCGTCGATGAGTCCACCCACGTGAGTGCCGTCCAGAAGGTCCGCAAGGCCATCGACGCACAGGACATGGTGCCGCTGGTGGTCGCCCCCACCGGAGCGCCGCTCTCCGACGGCACGCCGCCGCAGCGAACCTACCTGACCGCCCGCTCGATCGAGTTCGACGCGATCGTGTTCCTGACCGCCACGGCGGCGGGAGCCGCAGGGGACTCGCCCGACGGCGATCACAAGCTCGGCGATCCGACCGGGGATCCGCAGGTCGACCCCCGGCTGACCCTGATGGCCGCTGAGGCCTACCGGCACGGCAAGGCAGTGGTCTTCCCCGACGGTTCGCCGTTGCTCAGCGCCAGCGGTGTGTCGACCAGCGCGCCGGGAGTGCTGGTGGGCACCCCGGAGCAGCTGACGGAGGAGCTGTTCACGCTCATGGGGGCCCACCGTGCCTGGGAGCGCTTCGCCGCCTGATATCAGCTGCCTGATCTGCGCTGGTTGATCCGCGCTGATCGATGCGCGTGGCCATGGCAACGCCCGGTCCAGGCGGCGGCGCAGTATCCTGCTCAGATGAGAACCCTCGAGCTGCCTGCCGCCGAACTGACCGCCTCCCAGCTGGTGCTGGGGCTCATGCGGATCAACGACAAGACTGATGCCAAGATCCGCGAGCTCTACACCCGGGCCCGCGAGGCAGGCGTGGACCTGCTCGATCATGCCGACATCTACGGGGACGGCCCGCATCACTGCGAGCGCCGGTTCGCTGAGGCCGTGCAGCTCACCAGTGCCGAGCGGGAGCAGGTGTTGATCCAGTCCAAGGTCGGCATCATCAAGGACGGCCCGAGCTACGACTTCTCCTACGAGCACATCATGACCGAGGTGGAGGGATCACTGCGCGCGCTGCAGACCGATTACCTCGATATTCTGCTGCTGCACCGGCCTGACCCGTTGGTCGAGCCCGAGGAGGTGGCCCGCGCGTTCGAGCAGCTGCACGCCGCTGGCAAGGTGCGGCACTTCGGTGTCTCGAACCATACGGTGGGGCAGATCGAGCTGCTCCGCACCGCCGTGCAGCAGCCTCTGGTGGTGAACCAGCTGCAGCTCTCCGTGGTCCATGCCCCGATTCTCACCGAGGGGATGCAGGCCAACACGTTGGCCCAGACAGAACAGAGCACCCCCGCTGGGTCCGACATCGTCGAGTTCTGCCGTCGTAACGGCATCACCCTCCAGGCCTGGTCTCCGTATCAGTCACCGCACGGGGTCTTCCTCGACAACCCGGCCTACCCTGAGCTCAATGCGGTGCTTGGCCGGCTGGCGGAGAAGTACTCCGTGACTCCCATGGGCATCGCGACCGCCTGGCTGACCCGTCACCCGGCCGGCATCCAGGTGGTCCTCGGCACGACGCAGGGAAGCAGGGTCGAAGAGGCCGCAGCCGGGGCCGAGCTCAGACTGACTCGTGCAGAGTGGTACGAACTCATCCGCGCGGCCGGGCACAACCTGCCCTGACCCGGTCTGCTCAGGCGCGGTAGCGCTCCGGGCGATGGTTCAATGCCAAGACGAGGTTCAGCAGCACTGCGCCCAGAGCGGAGTACAGCACGTTCAGCGGGGACACCACCGCGAGGGCGAGGAGGATGACCGCGACGTCGAGGCCCATCTGCACATATCCGGCACGCAGCCCAAGGCGTTCCTGCGCCACCAGAGCCACGATGTTGAACCCACCCAGACTGGCGCCGTGGCGGAAGACCGCCAGCAGCCCCATGCCGACCAGGATGTTCCCCGCTGGGACGCCGTAGAGCGGGTTGAGCTCAGGCAGCGAGAGCATGGGGCCGTGCAGCAGCGCATAGCCGGAGACGATCGCCACCGCCGCCACGGTATTCAGCGTGAAGGTCCAGCCCTTCTTCCAGATCGCCAGGGCGAAGAACGGCAGGTTCACCAAAAGGAAGAGCCCGGAGAAGTTCAATGGGGTGGCGTAGGTCAGCAGCAGCGCGAGTCCCGCGGTGCCTCCGGTGACGGCCTCGGACTGTTGGAGCACGTAGAGGCCCAGTGAGGCGAGAAACGTGCCGATCAGCACCCCGAAGACATCCTCCGCCGGAGAATGCGGAATGGTGGTGTCCTCGGGCCATGGGGGGATGTTCTCGGATCCGGACATGAGCGACAGCCTATAGCTGCGCCAGCCCGCGGCTTTCCTGTCCACCGTAAGAAGTGACCACTCTCACGCCACAGGTGAGGCCCTTGTGTCGCCGTCGCGTCCCAGCGCACCACCGGACCCTGCGTGTCAGCCCACTGGACCGGACTGGACTGGACTGGACTGGACCGACAGTGCCGACATCCTGGACGCACCGACACCTCTCCGGCGTAAGCTGAAGCTCCCAGACTTCGAATCGAGGACAGTGTCATGGCCCCAACGACTCCCGCGCATGCGGCTCAGTTCGGCGAGAACGGCGCCGAAGATCTCGCCTATGACCCCGAGCACTGCGGACGTGTGGTCTGCGCCCGGGATGTCATCAGGGCGATCCCCACGGTGGTCTTCGAGTTCCTCGCTGATCCTGCCCTGCAGGTCGAGTTCGACGGCAACGACAATCTCTCTGCCGCAGAGCACGGACAGCGCGTCCATGGCGTCGGAGACATCTTCACCATGGCCCTGACCAACGGCAAGGTTCGGGAGAACCATGTCGTGGAGTTCCTCGAGGGAGAGCTGATCGCGTGGAAGCCCTCGACTATGGGCGAGCCTCCCGCAGGACACCTATGGCGCTGGGCCCTGGCCGCGACCGAGGACGGGGCCACCGAGGTCACCCACACCTATGACTGGTCCCAGCTCCATGACCAAGAACGTATGGCGCGTGCGAAGTCCACCACCTCCGCCATGCTGGCCCGGTCCGTCGCGCGCCTGAAGGCTGTGGTGGAGGCCTCGGCCTAAGCTTGTGCTCCATGGAGAGCCAGACCATCACACAGTTCACCAAGACCGTCGTCGCGGCCGCGCTGCTGCGCCGTCGCCCGGGATCTCAGGTCGAGCTCTTCATCGCCCGCCGCACCTCCCCAGAGTCTGTGGCGGGAATGTGGGAGTTTCCCGGCGGCAAGCTGGAACCGGGGGAGACCCTGCATGAGGGGCTGCACCGTGAGCTCCTCGAAGAGCTGGGGGTGACGGTGGCGGTCCATGCGGAGGTCAGCGCTGCCGGTCATCCGAATTTCCATCCGGAGGCCGGGTGGCGACTGAAGGAGACGACGGCGATGCGCCTGTTCCGCGGTGAAGTGCTCGAGGGTGAGCCGTTCCCGCTGCAGGACCATGATCGCGTGGACTGGGTGCCGGTGACGGACGGTCTCCTGAACTACCCCTGGATCCCCGCCGATCGACCCATCGTGGAGCAGATTCTCCGGGACAAGACCGTCTATGAGACTGACTGAGCTTCGAGAACAGGGGAGATGCGCGCAGAAGCAGTGAGGAGGGCCTCTGCGCGCATCGCGCTTCCCATCGCGCAAGGCTATTAGAACACCTATTCTACGCCCCTGCAAGTGTCCAGACTCGTTGATCGAATCTATGTTCTACTGCTGGATCCTGTGAGAAAACTGTCAGAACGCAGGTTCGATGGGCTCGTGCTTCGCCGCCCGCCGCGAGAGACGCTCGGCTCTGGCACGCCGCGCCTGATGCAGCCGGGGCAGCGCCCGCAGCGTGAGGATCACAGCCCCTGGGAGGGTCGAGGCCAGCGCCAGCAACCCGTAGCTGACCGAGGCCGTGACGCCGAGATGCGGAGCGAGACCCGCGAGGGAGAAGGCCCAGGCGGCCGCGGCCTCGCGAGGCCCCCAGCCGCCGAAACCCAGAGGCACTGACATGCCCGCGATGGCGATGGCTGCCAGTCCCGGAGCCCAGGCCAGCGGAACGCTGGGTGAGACGGCAGCGATCGTGAGCGTGAACAGCGTCGCGAAGGCGGCCCAGCCCACCGCAGAGAGCAGCACGACCCGGGTGAGTTCTCCACGGGAGAGCGGCCTCAGCCAACGCCAGGCGATGGCGACGGCGAGCGCCGCGATACCGAGGGCGGCGACGCCGAAGAGCGGAGCCGTGGCCAGCAGAGCAAGCCCGGCGGCGCCGAAGGCCACCGCGGTGCCGGTGAGTCGCTCGGCGGCCATCGAGGCGAAGGCCTGGCCCAGGGCGCTGCGGCCAGCCGCGACATCTGCGTCGCTGCTGTCATCGGCGGCGCGCAGCGCGTCTCCGGCGAGTCCGCCCGGCAGCACTCCGTTGAGGAAGGCCGCCTGCCAACAGCGTGCCACTGCGGGGCCGAGATTCACGGCGATGTCGTGGTGCCCGGCGATGACTCGCCAGCGCAGGGCCTGGCTCAGCACCCCGAGGCCGCCCAGGAGGGCGGCCGCGGGGAAACTCCACCAGGGAAGCATCCGGAATGCGTCGATGAACGGTGTGATGCCCCAGGCGCTGGCGAGGACCGCGAAGATCCCGACGGTCACCGCTACCTGCAGCACAGCGAAGAAGGCCACGCGGCCTCGGGGTGTGCGGGCGGCGGCGGGGCTGCTCACGGTGTCATCCGATCGGTGCGGCGGGGCTCGGCTCAGCCGTCGGGGCAGGTTCACCTGAGGGGGCAGGCAGGGCAAGCAGATCGATATGTCCCACGCTGACCTCGAGCTCACCGCGGCTGAGCTGCTGCTGGCGCGTGTTCAGCCAGGTGGCGGCGATGTCGGAGAGGGTGGGGTCACTCTCGACCGCCACATCAGCGCGATCGCTGAGATAGCGGGTGATGAGCGCGGCGTCGTCGTCGCCCAGGGTCCAGTCGGTGGGGCTGAGGTGCACCTCGGTTCGGCGTTGGCGCAGCAGGTCGGCCAGGATGCCCACAGCATCGGGGCCGAGGAGGTGATCGCGGCGCTGGTGGGCGTCGAAGGCAGCAGTGATGGTGGCATCATGCTCGTGAGCGGGGTGGATCTCCACCGCCCCGGTGACGCTGAGGCTCAACAGGGCGGTCACGCGAGCCCCGGCTTGCGGCCCGGCGATCACATCCGCGAGCACCTCCGCCTCGGCCAGCGTGAGCAGGTCCAGCAGCGCCGAACAGGTCACCAGCCGGACCTCTGGGCCCTCGGTCAGGCCGGGAAGATCCTCGAGGGTGCCGAGCACGCGGGTGGTCTGCTCCACCTCGGAGCCCGCGGGTGCCTGGGAGGCCACCTCGAGCAGATCGGCATCGTGGTCCAACAGAGTCCAGCGCTGGGGAACGGCGAGACGCGGTGCCAGCCAGGCCTGGTTCGATCCGGTGCCGGCGCCCACATCGATCACGCTGACGGCGTCCTCGTTGTGCTCGGCGAGGAGGTCGCGGAGCCGCTGGGTGAGTTCCTCGAGCAGTCCAGAGGCTTTTTCGCGTGCCAGATGGTCTGCGCGCCGGCGCTGTTCCAGCCAGTCGGCGGGGACCGGTCGTGTCACCAATGGATCGCCGTCCTGAGATCCTGCGCTGCGTCTGACCATGCTCGCATTCTAGCCCGGTGTGCCTCTGCGGCGGACTTCCAGCGGTGCCGCAGGGCGTCATCTTCGAGCCAGTGGCGCAGGGTCCGTGCCCAGGTCGCGGCGTCGCCGGGGTCTAGGGCAGTCCCTGGTGACTCCAGTTCGGCGCGGCCGCCGGTGCCCGGCCCGCGCAGGGCCTCCTCGGCTCCCGTGCCTGCGCCGACCATCGCAGGAATGCCGTGAGCGAGCGCCTCGGTCACCACCATCCCGTAGGTCTCGGCGACGGAGGGCAGGATCAGCAGATCGGTGCTGCGCCACAGCGTATTCAGCTCCTTGCCCGCTATAGCACCCGGGAATGAGACGCGCCCTGCGGGCAGCTCGGTGGAGGCGCGACGCAACCGCTCGGCATAGCCTGGGTCCTGTCCGTCCGGACCGGCGAATACGGCGTCCCACGCGAGATCCTGCAGTGAGGTCAGCGCCTGCAGGAGCAGCAGGGCGTTCTTCCGCGGGGTGAGCGCGCCGAGCATGAACAGGCGCGGAGGTGTGCTGCCTGCCGTCAGGTCTGCCGTGTCGACTCCCGGCTCCGCCACGGCGACCCCGCCGAGCTGATACCGGGCTTCCAGGTCCTCCCGGGCCCAGGCGCTGGTGGCGACGACGGCGTGCGCGGTCTCCAGGGCGGCGCGTTCACTGGCCGCGAGCCGTGCACGCTGGGCAGGGCTGAGCCCGGACTCCGCGGGGAGCGGCAGATGCACCAGCACCGCTATCTCCGTGCCATCCGCGGCCGCCCGGGCGAGCTCGGTCGGCGCCGCCGAGGCGATGATGCCGTCGATGAGGACCCGCGGGTGTTGCCGCAGCGTCTCGCGCAGCTCCAAGCGGTCCTCTCGGCTGGGATGTGGCCAGCTGCCGGGAACTGCCGCTTCGGTGACGTCGAGTCCCTCGGAGCGCCACGCGGCGAGGACCCGCGTGTTGTAGGTGGTGCCGCCGCTGGGGCCGGGCAGATCGCGGGGAACAAGCATCGCCCGTGGGCTCTGCTGGCTGGCCGGTGCGGGGTGTGGCACCGGCCCCGTCACAGGCCCCGACCTCGGCCCCGGCATCGGGTCTGCGCTCACAGGGGACGCCAGAGGCTCGGTGCTGTCGGCACGTTCGACCAGACGGCCTCGCCGCCGGAGTGCCCCAGCAGCACGGTGAACACGCACGCGATGATCCCGCTGCCCAGCGCGAGCAGACCCAGGGTGGTGGTCGCGGCGCGGAGGCGGGGCTGTGAGCGGTGGCGAGGGCGGCGCAGCGTCAGCCACAGGACATACCAGAGCGCCGTCAGCGTGCCGAAGGTGATGGTCACCCCAAGCGCCGGGTCGGCCCAGCGCAGGTGCTCATGCGGGACTCCTACCAGTCCCGCCAGCTCGGTTCCGGAGCGGTGCGCCAGCACGAAGGCTCCGATCCCCAGCAGCGCGAGCACCGCGGCGAGGGCGCCGATCTGATCGCGCAGCCTCGGGATGAAGAACGCCAGTCCCAGCAGGACGGTCGCCAGCGGGACGAGCACCACCGCGAGATGCACGATCAACGGGTGCAGGGACAGGTCCATGGGGCTCAGCTCTCCATTCGTTCCAGAGTCAGGGCGTCGCGGCCGAAAGAAGCGATCAGCAGAATCAGTGCGATCGCGAGGATCACCGCGGAGATCATTGCCGGCACCACCGGCAGCAGCGCCAGGAAGAGGGCCACCGCCTGGGTCGCGGCCACGCTGCGGCGGAAGAAGCTGTAGTTCATCTCGCCGCGCAGCGCAGGGCGCACCCAGCCGGCCGCCACGAAGAGGTAGCGCATCAGCCCGATCCCCGCTGCCCACCAGCCCACGGTCGCCGCCGCGATCACCGAGACTATGAGCAGCGCCGCGGCGTCGGCTTCCATGTCGAGGCGAGCCCCAGCAGTGCTGGAGCTGCGCGTGTACCGGGCCACCGCGCCGTCGACGGCGTCGAGCACCAGCGCGAGTCCGATCACCACGGCGAGGATCCAGCTCCTGGGGTCCAGCGCCCCAGCATGAATGAGCACGGCAGTCGCTGCCAGCACACCGGTCAGCGCGACCCGAAAGAGGGTGACCCGATCGGCTGTGGTCACCCGAAGAGGTCGGCGACGCAGCAGCGAGACTCCCGCGACCGTGGGCGCCAGCATCGCGGCGGCGATCACCACGACGGCCACCAGTGCATTCGGGGCAGCCGTCACGGCCAGGACGAGGGCAATCACGCCGGGAATCAGCAGCAGCACGACGACGTCGCGCCAGACCTGGCCCGTGGAGGCGGCGGGACGACGAGCAGACTCATGCATGGCAGTCAATCTAACCGTGCTCCCGTGGATCGCGTGGATGTGTCTGTGCGCGAGACCGGGGCGCATAGCTGGTCCTCGATCCTACCGTTCGTCATCCCGGCAACGACGTTGCGAGCGAGGTGGCGACATATACAGGTCGCGCTGATGAGCGACGCTGTCGGGATTCTCGGCTTCCTGTAATCATGGAAAGACCTCAAGGGCCCGTCCTCCGGTGCCCGCCTCGCCGATGAACCCACGTGTCGGGGTTTGGACAGAAGCATCGAAAGGACGACAGCGACTTGTCATTCACCTTCACCGCCGAAGCACCCGCAGCTGCCGCCGAGTTGGGCACCGACCCGCACTGGTGGCGTCAGGCCGCCGTCTATCAGATCTATCCCCGCTCCTTCGCCGACGCCGACGCCAATGGCATCGGTGACCTGCGCGGGATCACCGCACGGGTGCAGTACCTGAAGGACCTGGGGATCGACGCCGTGTGGCTCAGCCCGTTCTATCCCTCGGCGCTCGCCGATGGCGGTTACGACGTGGACGACTACCGCGACGTCGATCCCAAGATCGGCACCCTGGAGGATTTCGACGCCATGATCGCCGCGCTGCACCGTGCGGGGATCCGACTGATCGTCGACATCGTGCCCAACCACACTTCCGACCGGCACGAGTGGTTCCTCGAGGCCCTCGCCTCGCCCAAAGGGTCCGCCGCTCGGGATCGCTACATCTTCCGCGATGGTCTCGGACCCGGGGGAGACCAACCCCCTTCAGACTGGACCTCGATCTTCGGCGGTCCTGCCTGGACCAGGATCACCGAGCCCGATGGGAGCCCGGGCCAGTGGTTCCTGCACAGCTTCGCCAAGGAGCAGCCCGACCTGAACTGGCACAACCGTGAGGTGCATGAGGACTTCCTGCACACGCTGCGCTTCTGGTCCGACCGTGGAGTCGACGGGTTCCGGGTCGACGTCGCCCATGGGCTGTCCAAAGACCTGCCGGCGAATCTGCCGAGCCAGGCCGAGCTGGACTCCACGCCGAAGGACGGGGCCCACCCGATCTGGGACCGGGATGAGGTTCACGAGATCTACCGAGAATGGCGCGCGGTGTTCAACGAATACGATCCGCCCAGGATCGGCGTCGCCGAAGCCTGGGTGGACTCGGCCCGGCGGCCGAAGTACGCCTCCGCAGAGGGGCTGGGCCAGGCCTTCAACTTCGACCTCCTCGAGGCCAGCTTCGACGCCACGCAGTTCCGCGAGACGGTGACCTTCAACCTCGAGCTCGCGGCGCAGTCCGGGTCCTCCAGCACCTGGGTGCTCTCCAACCATGATGTGGTCCGTCACGCCACCCGCTACGGGCTCCCGCCCAAGGCAGAGGGCGAGGACAAGGCCGGAACGCACTGGCTCCTCAGCGGGGGCAGCTCCCCCGAGCTTAAGGCTGAGGAAGGGCTGCGCCGGGCTCGCGCTGCGACCCTCTTCGAGCTGGCACTGCCCGGCAGCGCCTACCTGTACCAGGGTGAGGAGCTGGGACTCCACGAGGTCGCCGAGATCCCCGACGCCGACCGCCAGGATCCGACGTTCTTCCGCAGCCCCGGGTTCAGCGTCGGCCGCGACGGCTGCCGCGTCCCGCTGCCCTGGTCCAGCACCGGCACCGCGTTCGGCTTCGGAGACGGGCCAGCCCACCTTCCGCAGCCGCAATGGTTCGCGGACTACAGCGTCGAGGCCCAGGACACGGCTGAGGATTCCACGCTGAATCTCTACCGCCGGGCGCTTCAGCTGCGCCGTCAGCTGCAGGGAGATGACACGCTGGAATGGCTCGAGCTGCCCGCTGCAGGAAGTGATCTGCTGGCCTTCCGTCGCCCCGGAGGCTGGGTCTGTGTGACGAACTTCGGCCAGTCGGCCGTGGCGCTTCCCGCCGGGAAGGTGCTCGTCAGCTCACAGCCGTTGGTCACCGAACCCTCGAGCACCGCCGAGCTTCCCGGGGAGACCACGGTCTGGCTGCGTCAGCACTGACTTCATGGGGTGAACACGTTCGCGAGGGCGCATCTGACTGCTCCGTCGCATCCCTATGGCATGTCTCATCGTTCTTTCCGCGCAAAGCGGTGGGACATGGCACGGGGATGCGACAAACGTGTCGGCGGTGCGCAGCGGGAGGCCGGCCTACTCCGTCGCGTGCACCGCACCAATGGAGGGGACCAGCGTGAATGCCGGTAGCGTGGGCTCCCATGAAGACCACTGCTGCCGCCGCCCAGAAGCTGAGCCCGGGGCTCACATTCAGCGCCCTGGCTCTCGCCCTGACCCTGACGGCCTGCGGAGCCGAGACTGCCGACGACGACGCCGCCGACGCGGGCGAGTCCGCCCGTCCATCGGTTGCCGATGCCTCCGCGGGGACCACTGCCGAAGATTCCGCCAGTCCGGAACAGGAGGCCGAAGAGTCCCAGGGAGAACCCGACGACGACGCAGCGCAGGAGTCTGAGGGGGGCCCTGACGAGGAACAAGACCAGGAGCAAGAGGCCGAGGCCGAGCCGACAGAGCTTCCCGGCGGTGGGGACACCCTCTTTCCGGACCGGCGCTTCGTCGCCGCCTACGGCTCGCCGGGGATCCCCGGACTGGGAGTCCTGGGTGAAGCTGAGGCGGAAGACACCGCAGAGCGGGTCAAGTTCTATGCCGAGCAGTACCAGAAGCACTCGGAGGAGCCGGTGCAGCCAGCCTTCGAGATCATCACCTCCGTCGCGACGGGCGAGCCCGGGGCCGACGGCGACTACTCCAATGCCCTGGATCCCGAGGTTATCGAACCCTGGGTGGAGCTCGCCGCGGAGGAGGACATCTACGTGGTGCTCGATCTGCAGCCCGGACTCTCCACCTTCCTGGACCAGGCCAAGCTCTACGAGGAGCTGCTGGCGCAGCCGCACGTCGGGCTCGCGCTGGACTCTGAGTGGCGGCTGCGCGAGGGCCAGCGGCACATGCAGCAGATCGGCTCCGTCACCGCCGAGGAGATCAACGAGGTCTCCGACTGGCTGGCGCAGCTGACCGCGGACGAAGAGCTGCCGCAGAAGATGCTGATGCTGCACCAGTTCAAACACACGATGATCCAGAACCGCGAGGCGGTCGACACCTCCCATGAGGAGCTGGCGATCGTGCTGCACGCGGACGGGCACGGCACCCCAGATCTGAAGCTGGGCACCTATGACACCTTGCAGGACGGGCTCAGCGAGGACATCTGGCTCGGCTGGAAGAACTTCTATGACGAGGATTCCCCGACCTTCACCTCGGAGCAGACCTACGACGTCGACCCGAAACCGTGGTTCGTCTCCTATCAGTGACCCGCATAAACTAACCGAGATTGTTCAAACCCTTCTGACACGGGAGCAGCATGTCCACGCCCGAAACACCGCACCCCCTGGACGAGTCCGCCATCGAGCGCAGCGTCGACGCTGCCCTTGCTGCCTTCGCTGCGGCGGGGGATCTCGACGAGCTCAAGGCCGCGCGCCTCGCCCATACCGGTGACAAGGCCCCGATCGTGCTCGCCAATCGCCAGATCGGCACCCTGGACAAGACGGAGAAGGCCGCCGCAGGCAAACTGCTCGGCGGCGCTCGCGGAAGGATCCAGAAGGCCCTCGCCGCCCGCACCCAGGTGCTCGAGGCGGAGCACGCCGAGCGGATCCTCGTGGAGGAGACCGTCGATGTCACCGCAGCCGGCCGGCGTCGTCCGCTCGGTGCCCGGCACCCGCTCTCGGTGTTGCAGGAGCGGGTCTCCGACGTCTTCATCGCCATGGGCTGGGAGATCGCCGAGGGCCCCGAGATCGAGTCGGAATGGTTCAACTTCGATGCGCTGAACATCGCCCCTGACCACCCCTCGCGGGAGATGCAGGACACCTTCTTCGTGGAGCCTCCCGAGGCGCACCTGGTGCTGCGCACCCATACATCCCCGGTCCAGATCCGCTCGCTGCTCAGCCGCGAGCTGCCCGTCTACGTGCTCTGCCCGGGAAAGACCTTCCGCACCGATGAGCTCGACGCGACCCACACCCCGGTGTTCCACCAGTTCGAGGGCATCGCGGTGGACAAGGGCCTGACCATGGCCGACCTCAAGGGAACCCTGGAGCACTTCGCCCGGCGGATGCTCGGCGAAGAGGCCGCCATCCGGCTGCGCCCGGCGTACTTCCCCTTCACCGAACCCTCCGCCGAGCTCGATGTCTGGCACCCGGAGGCCAAGGGCGGCCCGCGCTGGATCGAGTGGGGTGGCTGCGGGATGATCAACCCCGCGGTGCTGCGCGCGGCCGGCGTGGATCCCGAGGAATACACCGGCTTCGCCTTCGGCATGGGAATCGAGCGGACGCTGATGTTCCGCAACGGCGTCCCGGACATGCGCGACATGATCGAGGGCGACATCCGCTTCAGCCAGCACTTCGGAATGGAGGTCTGAGACATGCGCATTCCGCTTTCTTGGATTCGTGAGTACACCCAGTTTCCCGCCGAGGGCACCGCTGAGGACCTGATGGCCGAGCTGGTCAAGGTCGGGCTCGAGGAAGAGGACGTTCACCGTCCCACCGATGCGCTCAGCGGACCGATCGTCGTCGGGGAGGTGCTGGAGAAGATCCCCGAGCCCCAGTCCAACGGCAAGACCATCAACTGGTGCCAGGTCCGGGTGGTGCCCGAGGGTTCTGCTCAGACCCTGACGCATGAGGGCATCGACCCCTCCGGCGTGCAGGGGATCGTCTGCGGCGCCCACAACTTCGAGGTCGGGGACAAGGTCGTGGTCACCCTTCCCGGTGCCGTGCTGCCTGGAGACTTCCGCATCGCCGCACGCAAGACCTACGGACACGTCTCCGCCGGGATGATCGCCTCGGTGCGCGAGCTCGGCATCGGCGAGGACCACGACGGCATCCTGGTGCTCTCCACACTGGGTCTGGACCCCGAGATCGGCGCCGACGCGATGGAGCTGCTGGGTCTCTACGACTCTGCCGCCGAGATCAATGTGACCCCGGACCGCGGCTATGCGTTCTCGCTGCGCGGCGTCGCCCGCGAGTACTCCCACGCGACCGGCACGCAGTTCATCGATCCTGCCGAGCAGATCACCACCGACGACGCCGCCCGGCCCGGTCTCGAGGTCCGCCTCAGCGATCAGGCCCCGATCTACGGGGTGGAGGGCTGCAGCCGGTTCTCGACCCGCAAGGTCACCGGCATCGATCCGCAGGCGCCCACACCGCCGTGGATGGCCTCACGGCTGCGCCTGGCGGGCATGCGTTCGATCAGCATCGCGGTGGACGTCTCCAACTACGTGATGCTGGAACTGGGTCAGCCCAACCACTGCTACGACGCGGCCAAGCTCGACGGCGGCATCCAGGTCCGCCGTGCCGCGGCGGGGGAGAAGCTCATCACCCTGGATGAGAAGGAACGCAGCCTGCATGCCGAGGATCTGGTGATCGCCGATGCGCGCGGTGCCATCGGGATCGCCGGAGTCATGGGTGGTGCCCGCACCGAGGTGGATGACACCACCACCGCGGTGATCGTGGAGGCGGCGCATTTCGACCCGATCAGCGTCAGCCGCAGCAAGCGCCGGCACAAGCTCCCCTCCGAGGCCTCCAAGCGTTTCGAACGCGGCGTGGACCCGCAGCTTCCCCCGCTTGCCGCACAACGAGTGGTGGACCTGCTGGTCGAGCTCGCGGGCGGCACCGATGCAGGCGAGTTCACCGACGCCGGCACCCCGGTCCTGCCCGAACCGATCTCACTGGACCCGACTCTGCCGGAGAAGCTCACCGGTGTGGCCTACACGCAGGAGCAGATCCAACAGACGCTGACCGCCATCGGGGCCGAGGTGACCCAGTCCGGGGAGCAGCTGCTGGTCACCCCGCCCAGCTGGCGCCCCGACCTGAGCATCCCTGCCTCCCTGGTCGAGGAGATCGCTCGGCTCATCGGCTATGACCAGATTCCCTCGCGGCTCCCCGTGCCTCCCGCAGGCAGGGGGCTGACCATTTCGCAGCAGCGCCGCCGCAGCGTCTACGCCGGGCTGGCCGCCGCCGGGTTCACCGAGGTGCTCAGCTACCCGTTCTACTCCGAGGCGGCGAACACGCTGTTCGGCCGTGCGGAGGAGACCGCCGAGGCGATGCCGATGCTCCGGCTGGCCAACCCCATCGCAAGCCAGCATCCCGCCCTGCGAACCACGGTGCTGCCGGGTCTGCTGGAGGCCGTGCGCCGCAACGTCTCACGCGGCTTCACCGATCTCGCGCTCTTCGAGGCTGGACTGGTCTTCCTGCCCAAGACACAGCTGGGATCCGCCGCGATCCCGGCGCTCGGCGCCTATCCCGGCGAGGACGTGCTGGCGGACCTGGATGCAGGCATCCCGGAGCAGCCGCTGCACATCGCCGCGGTGGTCTCCGGCGCAGAACCGGCCGAGCTGCCTGGTGTGGCGGGCCGGCGTCGGGACTGGGCGGACGCCGTCGACGCCGCAGAAAAGGTCGCGGACCTGCTGCGTGTCCAGCTCGAGGTCACCCAGGGACGCCACCAGGCCTTCCACCCCGGGCGCACCGCTGAACTGCGACTGAACGGAGTCAGGGTCGGGTACGCCGGCGAGCTGCACCCGAAGGTGATCGAGGATCAGGACCTTCCCGCCCGCACCTCGGTGATGGAGCTGGACCTCTCCGCGCTGATCGCCGCCGCACCCGAGCAGGTCAGCGCGGCGTCGATCTCGACCTTCCCGCCCACCACCCAGGACGTCTCGCTGATCGTGGCGCAGACGCTGCCCGCGACGACCCTTGAATCCACCCTGGCCGAGGGTGCGGGGGCGCTGCTGGAGGAGATCGAGCTCTTCGACGTCTACTCCGGGGAACATATCGAGGAAGGCAAGAAGTCACTCGCCTATGGTCTGCGCTTCCGTGCCGAGGACCGGACGCTCACCGCCGAGGAGGCATCCGAAGCGCGGGCCGCAGCGGTCGCGCTGGCCGTTGAACGCCACGGCGCCGTGCAGCGCTGACGCTCTGCAGCGGTTCACGCTGTGCAGACAGGACACACCTGGCCCCGACCCTCCTCGCGAGGGTCGGGGCCAGTGTCATGTTATGTCGGCGGGTGCTGATTCATCCCTACGCGTCAGCCTTCAGTGTCAGCCTTCAGCGTCATCGATCCACTGACCGCGGTGCATCACCCGGCTCACATTCCAGGCAGGGTCCAGCAGCACCAGATCCGCGCGTCCCCCAGGGAGCAGTCTGCCGGCGTCGTCGATCCCGATCATCGCGGCAGGGTTGGTGCTCGCAGCCATCAGCGCGCGTGCCGGGTCAATGCCCGCACTCAGAATGCTCTCGCGCACGGCAGCTGAGAGGGTCAGGGTCGAGCCGGCTATCGCGCCGAGCGTTCCATCGGGTGTGACTCGTCGAGCGACGCCCTCGACGACGTCGACCTCCACGGGGCCAAGCCTGTACCTGCCGTCCGGGGCGGCAGCTCCGGGCATGGCGTCTGACACCAGGACGGGGCGCTGGGGGCCGCCGTTGCGCGTCGCGTAGTCCCAGACGAAGCGGACCATCTCGGCGTCCAGGTGGACGCCGTCGCTGATCAGCTCCAGGAAAGCCGTGGGCTCCTCCAACAGGGCCAGTGCCGGACCGGGCTCTCGATGATGCAGACCCCCCATGGCGTTGAACAGGTGGGTGGCCGCCGTAGCCCCCGCGGCGATCGCTTCTCGCGTCTGCCCGCAGCTTGCCCCGGTGTGTCCGACTCCCAGAGTGAACCCGGCGGCCCGCAGCCGGGTGATCGCTTCCGTCGCCCCCTCGCGCTCGGGCGCGAGCGTCACGTACCTGATCAGGTCGTGCGCTGAGTGTTCGAGCAGTGTGGACACCGCCTCGGGGGTCGGGGAGGTCAGCACCTCGGCCTCATGGGCTCCTCGGTGCTCCTGACTCAGCCACGGCCCTTCCAGATGCACTCCGGCGAGTTCGCCGGATTTCACCAGGGGGCGCAGCTCTTCGGCCTGGTCCAGGAGCACGGACACCGGGGCGCTGACCAGGGAGGCCAGCATGGTGGTGGTGCCTCTTCGGCGATGAGCGACCAGGGCTCTCTCTCCGGAGACGGCGCCATCTGTGAAGGCTGCCGCCCCGCCGCCATGGGCATGCACATCGACGAAGCCAGGGGCCACCACCGCGTCTGTGATGTGTTCGTCGGGAGCCTGCGGGGGTCTGCCGTGCCCAGCCTCCACGATCCTTCCGGCCACGATGCGAAGCCAATAGGGTCCCAGCGTCCCTTCGGGAGTCAGAGCAGCGTCAGCAAAGAGCACGTGGTTCATCGGGCCTCCCGGGCGGTGGTTCTCGCAGGTGTGACTCCTCACATCATCACAGCAGAGACAAAGTTAGTCCAGTGGTCTTGATTCTGAGAGTGGGCTGTGTCTCAATAGTGGCGTGACCAAATACCACGATGTGCGCAACCAGCTCTTGGATCGCCTGGACCAGATGTCTGCGGGAGACCCGTTTCCCCCTGAGCGAGATCTCGCCCAAGAGCTCGGGGTGTCCCGGATGACCCTTCGGCGCGCGATCGACGAGCTCGTGGCACGTGGCGCCGTGCGTCGTCGCCACGGAGCCGGGGTGTTCGCGCTGGGCCCGAAGCTGGACCAGCCGCTGCTCGCCAGCTCATTCTCAGAGGACATGCGAGCACGGGGACTGCGTCCAGGTGCTCGGACCCTGGCGTTCGAGGTGCTTCCGGCGGGGGCTCGTTTCGGTCGACGGCTGAACATCGACCCTTCGGCTGAGATCACCCGGGTGACGCGCCTGAGGCTGGCCGATGACGAGCCCATCGCCGTGGAGGAGCTCAACGTTCCACGACACCTGATGCCTGATCTTCACGCAGCCGACCTGGAGGATCGTTCCTTCTACGACCTGCTCCGCGAACGACTGGGCATCAGCGTGCGGCGCAGCGTCCAGACCATCGAACCCACCGTCCTGGACAGTGACGAGGCAAAAGACCTGAACGTGCCCCTGCATTCCCCGGCCTTGATGTTCGAGCGAACGTCCTGGGGTCCCGAAGGGCAGCCCATCGAGTTTGTGCGTTCTCTCTATCGCGGGGACCGCTACAAGATTCGGACTGAACTGAGCGTGCCGGCGAACACTGTGGAGGAGATCTCATGATCGTGGCAGGACTGATGACCGGGACATCCGCCGACGCGCTCGACGTCGCGCTGGTGGAGTTCCACCTCGGGGGCACGGCGGATCAGCCCGAGCTGCGGATGGACCTTCGCGCATTCCAGGAGGTGCCCTTCGACTCGGACCTCGCTCTGGACATCCTGCGCCTTTTGGAGCCTGACCCGGTGCCGCTCACGCTCGTGAGCAGCGTGGACCGCAGACTTGGACAGCTCTGCGCCGAGGCTGTGGCCGCCGTGTCCGAGGAGACAGGTCTCGAGTGTGAGCTGGTCGTATCGCACGGGCAGACCATCCGGCACGACGTCCGCGACGGCGCGGTCGAGTCGACCCTGCAGCTCGGTCAGCCGGCGTGGATCGCAGAGAGACTCGGGGTGCCGGTCCTCTCGGACCTCCGGGCTCGCGACGTGGCCGCGGGAGGTCAGGGCGCACCGCTCGCAGGGATGTTGGACCACCTGCTCCTGGTCGGCGGAGACCAGCCACGGGCGATGCTCAACCTGGGCGGCATCGCCAACGTCACCGTCGTCTCACCCACCAGCGACACGGTCGCCTTCGACACTGGGCCCGCCAACGCCCTGATCGACGTCATGGCGCGCAGAATCACCGGAGACCCCAGAGCCTTCGATAGGGACGGTGAGCTGGCCGCCCGGGGTGAGGTCGACGAGGCGCTGCTGGCAGATCTCCTGGCGGATCCCTACTACGCCCTCCCGGCTCCCAAGTCCACGGGCAAGGAGCTGTTCCACGGCACCTACCTGGACCGCCACCTCACGCGTCATCCAGGACTGGACCCCTACGACGTGATCGCAACGCTGACCCGACTCACCGCTCGCACGGTCGCGCAGGCCTGCCGGCCCCTGGGAGTCAGTGAGATCGCCGTGTCGGGAGGTGGAACGCGGAACCCCGTCCTGATGTCGGAGCTGCGTGCGGAACTCGGCACAGAGGTTCCGGTCAGCACGACCGATGAGGCGCTCGGCCTGCCCTCTGAGGCAAAGGAGGGGTGCCTTATGGCCCTGCTGGGCTGGCTCAGCTGGCACGGCCTGCCGGCGACGATTCCAAGTGTCACCGGAGCAGCCCACGGGACACTCGCCGGTCGGTTCACCCCAGGGGCGCAACCGCTCCGACTCCCGGCGCCGCTGCGCACTGGACCAGCACGGCTCCATGTCGCCAGCTGACCCCACACCAATCGAAAGAAGCACCTTGATGATGGAAAGAGGAACCACGTGCAGACCATAGACCTTCTGGTGATTGTGGCGTATCTCGCCGCCACCGCCTGGCTGGGCATCAAACTGAGCGGTCGGCAGACCGGACTCAAGGACTACTTCCTCGGGGGCCGCAACCTGCCGTGGTGGGCGGTGTGTCTGTCCGTCGTCGCGACCGAGACAAGTGCGCTCACCGTGATCGGCATTCCCGTCATGAGCTACCTGGGAGACATCTCCTATCTCCAGCTGGGACTCGGCTACATCCTGGGACGCGTGGTCGTCGCGTTCTTCATGCTGCCGCGCTACTACGACGGCGAGATGGTCACCGCCTACGCCTACCTCGGTAAGCGCTTCGGACAGAGCACGCAGACCACCGCCGGCGTGACATTTCTGATCACACGGCTCCTGGCAGACGGCATCCGCGTCCTGGCCGCGGCTATTCCACTGAAGATCATCCTCGACGGGATCGGCATCAACGCGAACTACTTCACGATCATCGTGGTGCTCGCAGTGGTCACCATCCTCTACACGTTCATCGGTGGCATCAAGGCCGTGGTCTGGGTCGATGTGGCGCAGATGTTCCTCTACGTCGGTGGCGGCATCCTCTCCATCATCGTGATCACCTCCGCGACCGGCGGGGGATGGTTCACAGAGGCCGCGGACGCGGGCAAATTCACCATGTTCATCTTCGAGGGCAACCCGATTTCCACCAGCGGGTCATTCATCGCATCGCTGCTGGGCGGCGCAGTCTTCGCCATGGCCTCGCACGGTTCAGACCAGCTCGTCGTCCAGCGACTCCTGGCCTGCCGCACCAAGGCGGAGGCACAGAAGGCCATCATCGTCTCCGGCGTCATCGTGCTCTTCCAGTTCGCCATCTTCCTGCTGGTGGGACTGGCGCTGTGGGGCTACTACGATCAGGCGACTCCAGATTCACTGGGCCTGACCCGCGATGACGAGATCTTCCCGATGTTCATCGTGGAGGGTCTGCCACCAGGCGTCACCGGACTGCTGCTCGCCGGAATCCTGGCGGCCGCCATGTCCACACTGTCCTCCTCGCTCTCAGCGCTGTCCTCCTCCACGGTCACGGACGTCTACGCGCGACTGAAGAAGACCCCTCTCACCGACGAGCAGGGCCTCCGCGCAGGCCGCTGGGCCACCATCGGCTGGGGACTCGCATTCATCGCTCCGGCGATGGTGTTCCGCTCCGACGAAGGCAACATCGTCGTCCTCGCCCTCGGGGTCGCAGGAATCACCTACGGCGGACTGTTGGGGGCCTTCATGTTCGGCATCATCAACAAGCGGGCCCGCGCGGCTGACGCGAACATCGCCTTCGTGTTCGCGGTCGCCGTCAATGCGTTCTTCTTCGTGATGGAGAAGTATGTGGTGGGAGAAGTCTGGGTGGCGTGGCAGTGGTACCCGCTGATGGGCGTCCTGGTGACATTCGCCGTCGGGGGTCTGCTCTCGCTGCGTCATTCCACCCCCGCCGCGCCCGTCCAGCTCACGGAGATGCAGCGATGAGCGCCAGTTCGGCCTCCGCAACCGGTGCCCTGCCTCCGACGGAGCAGCGCAATCCGCGCAGCATGAACCTCGATGACCTCGACACCCTGGAGGTCCTGCAGCTGCTCAACACCGAAGATCGTGTGGCAGTGGACGCGGCCGCTGCGGTGCTCCCCGAGCTTGCCCCCGTGGTGCACGAGGCTGCACGGCGGCTCCGCCGTGGAGGGACGGTGCATTACTTCGGGGCAGGGACCTCGGGTCGGCTGGGGGTCCTCGATGCCAGCGAACTGATGCCCACCTTCAATCTCGAACCAGGCCGCGTCGTGGGACATATCGCAGGTGGATCGCAGGCCCTGGTGGAAGCCGTCGAGAATGCCGAAGACTCGGTCGACTCTGGACGCACCGATGCGAGCACGCTGAGCTCCGATGACCTCGCGATCGGCATCGCCTCGAGCGGCAACACCCCATACGTGGCAGGTGCGCTGGAGGCGGCACGGGGCGCTGGCGCGTACACCGTGCTGATCTCCAGCAACCCGGATGCTCGAGTGGCGGCCCACGCGGACCAGCACCTTCTCTTGAACACCGGTCCGGAGGTCGTCACCGGCTCCACCCGGATGAAAGCAGGCACCGCACAGAAGCTGGTGCTCAATGGGTTCTCCACCGCGCTGATGATCGAGCTCGGTCGCACCTGGCAGAACCTGATGGTCTCGGTGGTGGCGACCAACGCGAAACTCCGCGAGCGGACAACCCGCATCCTGTGCGAAGCGGCCGATCTCGATGAGCCCGAGGCCAGGGCGCTGCTCGAAAGAACCGGAGGAGACCTCAAGGTGGGCATCCTCTCCGCGCTGGGGGAGCTGCCCGTTGCGGAAGCGGCCGAGCTCCTGGACAAGCATGCAGGTTCCGTGCGCGAGGCTCTCCGAGACCCCAGAAATGCTGTGAACCGTCCATGATCCACAAGGTGGAAGATCCCCGGGAGGGGCCGCTCTCTGGGTCCCTGGTGGGGCTGGACCTCGGAGGCTCGGGGAGCCGTCTCGCAGTGCGGCCTCTGGCCGGAGGCCTGCGAAGAGTCCTGGACGGGCCGCGAATCGAGGTGCGCGCCGGCGGATCCACTGCCCCGCAGGTGATCCGCGAGATGCTCTCTCGTGCCATGACCTCCTGGCCGGAGGAGACCTCGCGCCTGAGCGGAGTCGGCATCGGGGCGTCAGGACTGGCTTCCCTGGTGCAGGACCCGCAAGAGTTGGCAGTGCAGCTGCGCGCCGAGCTCGGAACGCAGACCGCCATCGCCATCGACGCGGTCACGGCGCATCTCGGTGCGCTCGGGGAGGCAGGAGGAGCAGTGGTGGCGCTGGGCACGGGTGCCATCGCGATCAGCCACCCTGGCATGGCAGAGGCGGTGGGCGATGAACACGCGTGGCGTCGCGTCGATGGCTGGGGACACCTTCTGGGCGATCGTGGCGGTGGGGCATGGCTGGGTCGGTGTGGCCTGGAAGCGGCCATGCGGGCCCACGACGGCCTCGAGACCCATGGTCACGCCCTGCTGACGGCGGGTCGTCACTGGTTCGGTGAGCCCGAATCCTGGCCTGCTCAGCTCTACACGCGCGACGATCGGGCAGGCGTCCTCGCCGAGTTCGCCGCCGAGGTGGTGGCAGTCGCCGCCCGCGGAGACGAGACCGCCCGTGCTTTGGTCCGCGCGGCGGGCCGGGAGGCTGCGAAGAGCGGTCTCGCGGCGCTGGGGGAGGACCGCCCCGCACAGCTGGTGCTCACCGGTGGACTTGTGGGTGCCGGCCCGCTGCTCAGTGACGCCTTTGCCGAAGAAGTCGCGAACCAGCGTGCGGACGTCTCGATCGGCGAAGCCTTGGGAGACCCGCTGGAAGGCTCGCTGTCCCTGGCGCGACTCCATGGACGGGGCGTACTGAGTCCCCAGGAGGGGTTCATATGGAGCTGAAGACCACCACACCCTTGATCGATGAGCTTCGCCGTGAGCTGGGTGCCGAAAACGTGCTTGACCGCGCGATCGACCTGCATGCACGTGCTCACGATGCCTCGCACTACCTCATGATTCCGCAGGTGGTCGTCATCGCGGAGGACATCGCCGCGGTGAGTGCCGTGCTTCACCTGGCGGCCAAGCATGACACCTCGGTGACCTTCCGCTCGGGAGGGACGAGTCTCTCCGGACAGTCCATCGGCGCGGGCATCCAGGTCGATACCAGGCGAGGCTTTCGCGCGATCGAGGTCCTGGATGAGGGACGCCGTGTCCGGGTTCAGCCAGGTGCCACGCTTCGCGCAGTCAACATCCGCCTGGCTCGCCATGGTCGAGCGCTGGGCCCTGATCCAGCGAGCGAGGCGGCGTGCACCGTGGGAGGGGTGATCGCGAACAACTCTTCGGGCATGGCGGCGGGGATCGAGCACAACAGTGCCAAGACCCTGGAGTCGATGACGCTCGTGCTGCCCTCCGGGACAGTCGTGGACACCTCCAGAGCCGACGCCCTGGAGACTCTTCGTGCGGAGGAACCTGGACTCGTCAGCGAACTGGAAGCGCTCAGGGATGAGGTTCGAGCAGATCCGTCCGCCATGGCCGAGATCGCTGAACGATTCTCGATGAAGAACACGATGGGATACTCCCTCGACGCCCTCAGCCTCTATGACGATCCGGTCCAGATGCTTCTGCAGCTGATGATCGGTTCCGAGGGGACCCTGGGCTTCGTGGCCGAAGCGGTGTTCCGCACCGTGCCCGTCCACTCCTATTGCGCGACGGGACTCATGGTCTTCGACTCGCTCGACGTCGCGGCTCGCGCCCTGCCCGAACTGGTCAGCACCGGGGCCAAGGCCCTGGAGCTGATGGACGCCACCTCTTTGAAGGTGGCGAGTCGAAGCCCCGACGTCCCCGCAGTCATCGCGGATCTCACGGTAGAGACGCACGCCGCGATCCTCGTCGAGTACCGTGCCGATTCAGCGGACGAACTTGGTCAGCATCTCGCACACGTGGCCTCGAGCCTGGACCGGGCCCCGACGGCGCATCCGGTGGAGCTGACTCGTGATGCGAGTCGTCGCGCGCAGCTGTGGGCGGTCCGCAAGGGACTCTACGCGGCGGTCGCAGGGGCACGCCCGCCCGGGACGATGGCTCTCCTGGAGGACGTGGTGGTGCCTGTTCAGCGCCTCGCCCGTACCTGCGAGGAGCTGTCCGTGCTGCTGGCGGACCACGGATATGTGGATCCCGTGATCTTCGGTCATGCCAAGGACGGCAATATCCACTTCATGCTGACGGAGGACACCGAAGACCCCGCGGCGCTGGAGCGATTGGCCGCCTTCACCGAGGATCTCGTGGAGCTGGTTCTTCGTCAGGGCGGAAACCTCAAGGCGGAGCACGGCACGGGACGGGCGATGGCGCCGTTCATCGATCGTCAATATTCCCCGGACCTGGTTCAGGTCCTCCACAGGATCAAGTCAGCCTGTGATCCATCGGGGATCCTCAATCCCGGCGTGGTGCTCACTGCGGATGACCAGGCGCATCTGCATCACCTCAAGCCGGTGGACCGAGTCGATGCTGAAGTGGATCGTTGCGTCGAGTGTGGCTACTGCGAGCCTGTCTGTCCCAGCCGGGATCTCACGCTCACCCCTCGGCAGCGGATCGTTGTGCGCCGGGAGCGCGAGCGTGCGCTGGCTCGCGGGGACCGAACGCTTGTCGCCGAGCTGGATTCGCAGCAGGAGTACGACAGTCTTCAGACCTGTGCCGCCGATGGCATGTGCGCGACCGCATGCCCCGTCGGCATCGACACCGGTGCACTGGTCAAGCGGCTGCGCGAGGAGAGCAGAGGCCCCGCCCAGCAGCGCCTGGGGAAGCTTGCTGCGACGCGGTGGTCAGCCGTGACGCAGGCCGCCGGTCGCGGGCTTGACGCCGCCTCGCGCATGCCGGACGCTGCGATCGCCTGGCCGAACGCCTCCGCACGCTCGCTGCTGGGAGCAGAGACGGTGCCACTGTGGACATCGGACCTGCCTGCCGGCGGACGGCGCCGCAGCCGCGCGAGCGATGACGGGGACGCCGGGCACCCCGTGGCAGCCATATTTCTGCCGAGCTGTCAGGGTGCGATGTTCGCCGCCCCGAATGGATCACGTGGGGCACAGGCCTCAGTCGCCGAGCTGTGCGGAATCGTGGGTCTGAGTATGGTGATGCCGGAGCGGATCGATGCGCTGTGCTGCGGCACCCCGTGGTCCTCCAAAGGTCTCGCCGAGGGTCATGAGGCGATGGCCGAGCAGGTTCTCGACGCCGTGGATCGAACCAGGAGACGTCTCGATGATCGGGGCGAGGGTCTTGTGCCCGTCGTCGTGGACGCAAGCTCCTGCGCAGAAGGTGTGGCATCGATCATGGCTGCCGCCGGCGCGGCGGGGGATCCGCGAGCCGGCCGAGTCATCGACGCCGTCAGTTTCGTGGCGGAGCATGTGCTGCCCCGTCTGGAGATCGAGCCGGGGCAACGCGTCGGGTCCCTGACGCTGCACCCCACCTGCTCCACATCGAAGGCTGGTGGGGAAGCAGATCTGCTCCGTGTTGCACGGGCAGTGGCGCACCGAGTGCACGTGCCTGATGACTGGGCCTGCTGCGGGTTCGCCGGAGACCGCGGAATGCTGCATCCCGAGCTGACCGCCTCCGCGACAGCCGCCGAGGCACGCGAAGTCCAGCAGATCGACGCTGTGGTGCACGCATCGTCCAACAGGGCGTGCGAGATCGCCATGACCCGTGCCACCGGGCGCACCTACCGTCATGTGCTGGAGGTCGCCGCCGACGTCGCCGCGGGAAGAACTGAACGAAGCGCTTCGGCAGGACGCTGAACGAGACGACTTTGAAGCCGCAGATCCGAAACGAGAGAAGGACGTGATTGGTGATGGAGGTCATCATTGCCCCAGTCGACCAACAGGCCAGGCTCGCCGCCGACGCGATAGAGAAGCTGCTGCGTCGTGAGGCCGACTCCACCCTCGGACTGGCCACCGGCTCGAGTCCGCTGGCGGTCTACGGAGAGCTGATTCATCGGCATGAGCAGCGCGGGTTGTCCTTCGCGCGGGCCCAGGGGTTCATGCTGGACGAGTATGTGGGGCTCCCCGCCGATCACCCGCAGCGGTATCGCAATGTGATCGCGGAGGAGCTGGTGGATCGAGTGCACTGGAACGCTGAGCGGGTCCACGGCCCTGACGGGCTCGCGGCCGACATCCCAGCCGCCTGCGCGGAGTACGAGCAGGCTATTGCCGAGGCCGGGGGAGTGGATCTCCAGCTCCTCGGTATCGGAACCGATGGCCACATCGGCTTCAACGAGCCGGGTTCATCGCTGAGCTCGCGCACTCGGATCAAGTCGCTTGCTCCGCAGACGCGCTCAGACAATGCGCGGTTCTTCGACGGCGACGTCGACCAGGTCCCGGTGCACTGTGTGACGCAGGGGCTCGGGACCATATCCGAAGCGCGGCACCTGGTTCTCCTCGCCAGCGGGAGGCACAAGGCCGAAGCGGTGCATCAGCTCGTGGAGGGGCCCATCTCGGCTCTGTGGCCCGCCACGGTGATGCAGCTGCACCCCCACGCGACGGTGCTCGTCGACGAAGCCGCGGCGTCACGACTTCAGCTCGCCGACTACTACCGGCAGACCTACGCCGCGAAGCCGGCCTGGCAGGGCCTCTGACCTGCCCCCTCAGCGAGGTGCTGCGGCGACCCTCAGGGGGTGAGCAGCAGCTTGCCGGTGGTGCGCCGGTTCTCCAGGTCATCGTGCGCCCGGCCGGCGTCTTCCAGCGAGTAGCTGGCACCGATGCTGAGCTTCAGGTCCCCGCCGGTGAGCGAGTCGAAGAGCTCGGCGTAGCGCCAGGAGCGCTCCTCGGCGTTGCGCAGGTACCAGTGCGTGGAGGGTCGAGTGAGGTAGAGGCCTCCCCGTCGGTTCAGATCCTGTGGATCCAACGGAGGCACCTGGCCCGAGGCGCCGCCGTAGAGCACAAAGGTGCCGCGCACCGCCAAAGACTCCAGCGAGCCCAGGTACGTATCCTTGCCCACGCCGTCGAACACTGCGGCCACACCCTCGCCCTTGGTGATCTCGTGGACCTTCTCGGCGAAGTTCTCGTAGCCGAGCACGTAGTCGGCGCCCGCGGCCTGGGCGATCTGAGCCTTCTCCTCGGTGGAGCAGGTGGTGATGACCCGGGCTCCCTTGGCTTTGAGCAGCTGCGTCAGGATCTGCCCCACCCCGCCGGCTCCGGCGTGAGTCAACACGGTCTGACCGGGGGCGACCCGGTAGGTGGAGTTCATCAGGTAGTGGGCGGTGATGCCCTGCAGCGGCAGCGCGGCAGCCTGCTCATCGGTGACCTCGTCGGGCACCGCGACCGCCTTGGAGGAGTCGACCAGGAAATGCGAGGCATAGGTGCCGCTGGCTGCCTCCATGGTGGTCACGCGCTGGCCTGCGGAGAGGCTCTCCACCGCCTCACCGACGGCAAGCACCGTGCCGGTGGCCTCGGTGCCAGGGGTGAAGGGGTACTCCATCGGGTAGACGCCGCTGCGCTGGTAGGTCTCGAGGAAGTTCACGCCCGCGGCGGCGGTCTCCACCAGCACCTGGTGGGGGCCGGGCTCAGGCATGGCCACCTCGGCCGGGACGAGAACCTCTGTCCCCCCGGCCTGCGCGGCGTGCACCACTCGTGCCCTGTCCGGCAGATCCTCTGGGAAAACGCTCTGTTCATTCATGGCGGCAAGCGTACCCAACACAGGCCTGCATGGACGAAGTTCCCTTGCCAGCGTATTGCATAAATATTGGATAAGCCGCATATATCCGATTAGACTGCTGAGCATGACCTATAAGATCGCCGTCTCCGGCGCCTCCGGCTATGCCGGGGGAGAAGTTCTGCGACTGCTGGCTGGCCACCCTGAGGTGGAGATCGGCGCCGTCACCGCGCATTCCAGCGCTGGGGAGCGACTGGGAGCGCTCCAGCCGCAGCTGATCCCGCTGGCCGATCGGGTGCTCAGCGAGACGACCGCGGAGAACCTCGCTGGTCACGACGTCGTGTTCCTCGCGCTTCCGCACGGCGCCTCGGCCGAGATCGCGGCGCAGCTGGGCGAGGACACCATCGTCATCGATGCCGCGGCGGATCACCGGCTGGAATCAGCCTCCGCCTGGGAGCAGTTCTACGGCTCGGCCCATCAGGGCACCTGGCCCTATGGACTCCCCGAGCTGCCGGGTCAGCGGGCCAAGCTCGCCGGTGCCCGGCGGATCGCCGTGCCCGGCTGCTACCCGACCACGATCATGCTCGGACTGGCCCCTGCGCTGGCGGCAGGTCTGGTGGAGCCCACCGACATCGTCATCGTCGCGGCCACCGGCACCTCTGGTGCGGGCAAGTCCTTGAAGCCGCACCTGCTCAGCGCCGAGGTCATCGGCGGTATGAGTCCCTACGGGGTCGGGGGAGTGCACCGACACACCCCCGAGATCGAACAGGGACTCGGTCATGCCGCGGGAGCCCCGGTGCAGATCTCGTTCACCCCGACCCTGGCGCCGATGTCGCGCGGGATCCTGGCGACCTCCACGGCCAAGCTCGCCCCCGGCACCACCGAGGCGCAGCTGCGCGCCGCCTATCACCAGCAATACGACGCCGAGCCCTTCGTCCACCTGCTCCCCGAAGGCCAGTGGCCGGTCACCAAGCAGGTCGTCGGCTCCAACCACGTCACCCTGCAGCTGGCCGTCGACTCACACGCCGGGCGAGCGGTCATCGTCTCCGCCGCTGACAACCTGACCAAGGGCACGGCGGGCGGCGCCGTGCAATCCATGAACATCGCCCTGGGCCTCGACGAGACCACCGGGCTCAACCTGTTGGGAGTCACCCCATGAGTGTCACGGCCGCCCGAGGATTCACCGCCGCCGGAGTCGCCGCCGGGCTCAAATCTGCCGCCGCCGACGGCAGCCTGCCCCGCGACGTCGCGGTGGTGCGCAATGAAGGACCCGATAAGCATGCAGCGGCAGTCTTCACCACCAACCGGGTCGCCGCAGCACCGGTGCTGTGGTCCCAGCAGGTAATCGTCGACGGCCGGGCCGACGCCGTCGTGCTGAACTCTGGCGGCGCCAATGCATGCACCGGAGCGCCGGGCTTCGCCGATACGCATCAGACCGCCGAGGTGGTGGCGGAGAAGCTGCAGGCCGGCGGCGCCGATGTCTCCGCCGGGGACGTGCTCGTCTGCTCCACAGGACTCATCGGTGAGCGGCTGGACATGCCCGCGCTGCTGGGCGGCATCGACACGGCGGTGGCCCAGCTCGACCCCCACGAGACCGCGGGGCACCAGGCTGCTCAAGCGATCATGACCACGGACTCGGTGATGAAGGTCGCCACCGCCGACGGCGCCGGCTTCACCGTGGGCGGCATGGCCAAGGGTGCGGGAATGCTCGCCCCCGGCATGGCCACGATGCTCTCCGTGGTCACCACCGACGCCGTGATCTCCCAGCCTGACCTTGACGCCGCCCTGCGCGAAGCCGTGCGGATCAGCTTCAACCGGGCAGACTCCGACGGCTGCATGTCCACCAACGACACCGTGATCGCCATGGCCTCCGGCGCGCACCCGGACGCCGACCCCTCAGGCGTGGACCTGGAGGAGTTTCAGACAGCGCTGAACCAGGTGTGCCAGGACCTCGCGAGCCAGCTCATCGCTGACGCGGAGGGCGCACACCACGAGATCGCGATCTCCACGATCCATGCGGCCACCGAGGAGCAGGCCGAGACCGCCGGACGCTCTGTGGCGCGATCCAACCTCTTCAAGACCGCGATCTTCGGACAGGACCCCAACTGGGGCCGGATCCTCTCCGCAGTCGGCACCACCGATGTGGACTTCGATCCCAGCACCATCGACGTGGCCGTCAACGGCGTCTGGATCTGCCGGGCCGGGGGGATCGGTGAGGATCGCGCCCTGGTGGACCTCAGCGGTCGACACGTGAAGGTGGTCATCGACCTCAAATCAGGAGATCGGGAGGCCACGATCCTGACCAATGACCTGACTCATGACTACGTCCACGAGAACTCCGCCTACTCCACCTGACCCGTTCAGCCCAGTACGCAGCCGCCCATTTCGCGGCAGCTCAGCACGCAGCATCACACCCCGCAGAGGACCCGATGACATCCACCCTGAAACCCCGCGACGCCGGAAGCCTCAGCGCTGCCGGTGACAAGGCCGCCGTCCTGGTCGAGGCCCTGCCGTGGATCCAGAAGTTCGCCGGCCAGACCATCGTGATCAAGTACGGCGGCAACGCCATGGTCAACGATGAGCTGCGCCGCGCCTTCGCCGAGGACGTGGTGTTCCTGCGCCACGTGGGCGTCAACCCGGTGGTCGTCCATGGCGGGGGACCGCAGATCAACGCGATGCTGCAGACCCTGGGCATCGAGTCCGAGTTCCGCGCCGGCCAGCGGGTGACCACCCCGGAGGCCATGGACGTGGTCCGCATGGTGCTCACCGGGCAGGTCGGACGCCAGCTGATCGGGCTGATCAACAGCCACGGACCCTACGCGGTGGGACTCTCCGGGGAGGATGCCGCTCTGCTGCAGGCCGTGCGGACCAGCGTCGAGGTGGACGGGGAGACCGTGGACCTGGGCCTGGTCGGAGAGGTCACCGGAGTGAACCCGGATGCGATCAAGGACCTGCTGGCGGCCGGCCGCATCCCCGTCATCTCCACCATCGCCCCGGAGTTCGACTCGGACCAGCCTGATGCCCAGCCCACCGGCGAGGTGCTCAACGTCAACGCCGACCTTGCGGCCGCCGCCGTCGCCTCCGCCCTGGGAGCAGCGAAGCTGGTGATGCTCACCGATGTGGAGGGCCTGTACGCGAACTGGCCCGATAAGTCCTCGCTGATCTCCTCGCTCAGCGCGAGCGACCTGCGAGCGATGCTGCCCAGCCTCGAGTCCGGCATGATCCCGAAGATGACCGCCGCACTGAAGGCCGTGGAGTCCGGCGTGCCGCGCGCCCACGTGGTCGACGGCCGCAAACCGCATTCGATGCTGCTGGAGATCGTCACCACCGAGGGCGTCGGCACGCAGATCGTGCCCGATGAGGAGAGCGCATGAGCGGCCACGGCGAAGAGCTGCTCACCCGGTACACCGGTTCTCTGTTGGGGGTCTTCGGCACCCCGCAGAAGGTGCTGGTCCGCGGCTCCGGAGTCACCGTCTGGGACGCCGATGGGCGCGAGTACCTGGACCTGCTGGCAGGGATCGCGGTCAACGCGCTGGGCCATGCGCACCCGATGCTCACCAGTGCCGTCTCGGAACAGCTGAACACGCTGGGGCACATCTCCAACTTCTTCACCAGCCCCACCCAGATCGCACTGGCCGAGAAGCTCCTGGAGCTGGCCCACGCGCCGTCGGGCTCCAAGGCCTTCTTCGCCAACTCCGGCACCGAGGCCAACGAGGCAGCCTTCAAAATTGCTCGCCGGCACGGGGGCGAATCCAGGCCACGCATCATCGCGCTGGAGCACGGCTTCCACGGGCGGACCATGGGCGCGCTGGCGATGACCCATAAGCCCAGCTACCGTGAGCCCTTCGAGCCGCTTGCCGGAGGGGTTGAATGGGTCCCGGCAGGAGACGTCGAGGCGCTGCGGGCTGCGGTGGATGAGACCGTGGCGGCCGTCATCATCGAACCCGTGCAGGGGGAGGCCGGCGTGCGCGGGCACCCGGTCGGCTACCTGGAGCAGGCCCGAGAAATCACCCGGGCCGCCGGGGCACTGCTGATCCTCGACGAGGTCCAGACCGGCATCGGACGCACCGGCACCTGGTTCGCCTCCGCCCCGGAGCAGAGCGCTCCGGTGATCCCGGATGCGATGACGCTCGCCAAGGGGCTCGGCGGTGGATTCCCCATCGGTGCGATGCTGACCTTCGGCGAGCACACCAGCTCATTGCTCAACCCGGGACAGCACGGCACCACCTTCGGCGGAAACCCCGCCGCCACCGCGGCCGCACTGGCCACGTTGGAGGTGATCGAATCCCAGGATCTTCTCGCCCACGTGCGCCACGTCAGCAGGTATGCCCAGCAGCGGCTCGAGGCCCTGGACTTCGTCACCGAGGTGCGCGCCCACGGCCTGCTGATCGGCATCGAGATCGCCACCGAACCTGATGGCAGCACTGACGCCAGCAGCCCCTCGGGCCGTAGCACCTCCTCCGGCGCACGCGGCGCACCGGCGCCTGCCATGGTGGCCGCCGCCCTGGTGGCCGGGTTCATCATCAACGCGACCGGCCCGACCACGCTGCGCCTGGCCCCTCCGCTGATCATCACCACCGAGCAGATCCAGCGCTTCATCGACGCCCTTCCCGAGATCCACCGCAGGAGCACCTCATGAGAATCCGCCATTTCCTCACCGATCTCGACCTCAGCCCGGCTGAGCTGGATCAGGTGCTCACCCTCGCCGCCACGATGAAGGCAGACCCCTACGCCATCAAACCGCTGGCGGGACCTCAGACCGCCGCGGTGTTCTTCGACAAGACCTCCACGCGTACCCGGTTCTCCTTCGCCGCGGGAATCTCCGCCCTGGGCGGCTCCCCGCTGGTGGTCAATCCCGGAGAGTCCCAGCTCGGGCACAAGGAGACCATCGCCGACACGGCCCGGGTGCTGGACCGGATGGTCAGCCTGATCATCTGGCGCACCTACGCGCAGTCCGGACTCAAGGAGATGGCCGCCTACAGCAGCGTCCCCGTGATCAACGCGCTCTCCGACGACTACCACCCGTGCCAGCTGCTCGCCGATCTGCTCACCGTGCGGGAACAGCTCGGCACCACGCAGGGCCGCTCGCTCGCCTACCTCGGCGACGCGGCCAACAACATGGCCAACTCCTATCTCCTCGCCGGGGTCAACGCCGGCATGGACGTCCGCATCGCCGGACCCCAGGATTACCTGCCGGAGCCGCGCATCGTCGAGGCTGCCCGTGCGCGCGCCGCGCAGACCGGCGGCAGCGTGCTGATCACCAGCGACCCTGCCGAAGCGCTGCGCGGAGCCGAGGTGGTCGCCACCGACACCTGGATCTCAATGGGCCAGGAGCAGGAGAAGGAGGCCCGGCTTCAGCTCTTCGGTGAGTACCGGGTGGATGCCGCGGCCATGGCACAGGCCGCACCCGGCGCCGTCGTCCTGCACTGCCTGCCGGCCTACCGTGGGGTGGAGATCAGCGCCGAGGTCCTCGACGGCCCCCAGTCGGTGGTGTGGGACGAGGCTGAGAATCGACTGCATGCGCAGAAGGCGCTGATGGCCTGGCTGCTGGTGGAGTCCGGGCTTGCCGATGCCGAGACCGAGCGGCTCGTCCGGGCCGGGACGCGCTGAGATGACCCCGACCACGAAGACCGCGCGGCACGCCAAGATCCGTGAGCTCATCACCCGGTCCTCGGTGCGCTCCCAGGCCGAGCTTGCCCAGCGCCTGGCCGACGCGGGAGTGACGGTCACCCAGGGCACCCTCTCCCGGGATCTGGAGGAGATCGGCGCCGCACGCGTGCGCGGTGCCCAGGGCTCGCTGATCTACGCGGTGCCCTCCGACGGGCACGACCGGGAGCTCCAGGCCGATCAGACCGAGGCGACGACGACGGCGCGGCTGATCGCGCTGTGCAAGGACCTGCTGGTCTCGGCCGAGTCCAGTGCGAATCTGGTCATTCTGCGCACCCCTCCGGGGGCCGCGCAGTTCCTGGCCAGCGCAGTGGATCACGCCGGCCTGGCCGAGGTGCTCGGCTGCATCGCCGGTGACGACACGATCATGGTGGTGACCACCAGTCCGACCGGAGGAGCCGCCGTCGCTGACAGGTTCACCGGCTTCGCCGAGGGCCGCAGCTAGCTCAGCTCTGGTGGGCTAGTTCAGCTCTGGTGTGCGTCGAGCACGGCGCGCATGGCATCGAGGCCGAAGATCTCTGCGACGGCGTAGGCGCTCTGCCGTCCCAGCTGCGGGTCGGAGCCGGCCTCGAGCAGCGCCTTCGTGGCCTCCTCGTTCTGCCGGAAGACTGCGCAGCCCAGGGCCGTCTGCCCGCGATCATTGATCCTGTGGACATCGGCTCCGCGTGCGAGCAGGCCCTTCGCGAGGTCCGTGTGGTCGTTGTAGACCGAGAGGATGAGCAGCGAATCGCCCTTGTCGTTGGTCAGATTCACCGGCAGGCCCCGGTCGACGAGGTCCAGCAGCTCCTCGGTCTTGCCCGAGCGCGCCACATCGAACATCGAGGCAAGAAACTCCATCTGCTCCTCGGTCAGCTCTTCGGTGCCGGCGTCGGTGGGCTGCTGGTTCTCCGGGGCATCGGCCGAGTGGGGGGAGTCTTGTGACATGGCCGCAAGTCTATCTGAGCCCGAACCGCCAGCACCCCCGTGATCGTCATGGAACGGATAGCCTGACAGCGAGTCCCTCTCACCGATCTCGATTTTATGCAGACACGCGAATAATTATGTAGAGTGTTCCCGAGCCAAAATTCCGTTCTTCAAGGAGATCCGCTGTGACTGATCGTATTGTTCTCGCCTATTCCGGCGGCCTCGACACTTCCGTGGCCATCGGCTGGATCGCCGAAGCCACCGGCCAGGAGGTCGTCGCCGTCGCCGTCGACGTGGGACAGGGCGGCGAGTCCCTGGAGACCGTGCGTCAGCGTGCCCTGGACTGCGGTGCCGTCGAGGCCTACGTCGCCGACGCACGTGACGAGTTCGCCGATCAGTACTGCATGCCCACGCTGAAGGCCAACGGCCTCTACATGGACTCCTACCCGCTGGTCTCTGCAATCTCGCGTCCGGTGATCACCAAGCATCTGGTCGCCGCTGCCCAGCAGTTCGGCGCCAGCACCGTGGCCCACGGCTGCACCGGCAAGGGCAATGACCAGGTCCGCTTCGAGGTGGGCATCCAGACCTTGGGCCCAGAGCTCAAGTGCATCGCCCCGGTCCGCGACCTTGCGCTGACCCGTGAGCTGGCGATCGAGTACGCCGAGAAGCACGACCTGCCGATCGAGACCACCAAGAAGAACCCCTTCTCCATCGACCAGAACGTCTGGGGTCGCGCCGTGGAGACCGGGTTCCTCGAAGACATCTGGAACGGCCCCACCAAGGACGTCTACGACTACACCGAGGACCCCTCCTTCCCGCCAGCACCCGACGTCGTGAACATCACCTTCGACCAGGGTGTTCCCGTGGCGCTGGATGGTCAGACCGTGACCGCGCTGGAGGCCATCGAGCAGCTCAACCGCCGCGCAGGCGCCCAGGGCATCGGTCGGATCGACATCGTCGAGGACCGCCTGGTCGGCATCAAGTCCCGCGAGATCTACGAGGCTCCGGGCGCGATGGCACTGATCGCCGCGCACCGCGAGCTGGAGAACATCACCCTGGAGCGCGAGCAGGCCCGGTTCAAGAAGACCGTGGATCAGCGCTGGACCGAGCTGGTCTACGACGGCCAGTGGTTCTCCCCGCTCAAGCGCAACCTCGACGCGTTCATCGACGAGACCCAGAAGTACGTCTCCGGTGAGATCCGCCTGGAGCTGCACGGCGGTCGCGCCACAGTGCAGGGCCGCCGCTCCGAGACCAGCCTGTATGACTTCAGCCTGGCCACCTACGACGCCGGCGATGCATTCGATCAGTCCAGCGCCCGTGGATTCATCGACATCTTCGGCCTCTCCTCCAAGGTGGCCTCCCAGCGCGAGCAGCGCATCCACGGCAAGCCGGACTTCTCCGGCCTCGGCAGCCTGGACCGCTGATGGCGCAGGACCCGGGTGCAGCCGAAGGGAAGCATGGCACCAACGAGGGGGCGCTCTGGGGCGGACGGTTCGCCACCGGTCCCGCCGATGCGCTGGCAGCGCTGAGCAAGTCCACGCATTTCGACTTCCTGCTTGCCCGCTATGACATCGCCGGGTCCCGCGCGCACGCTCGAGTGCTGCACCGCACCGGTCTGCTCACCGACGAGGAGCGAGACGGCATGCTGGCCGCCCTCGACCAGCTCGAGACCGATGTGCTCTCCGGAGCCTTCGGGCCGGCTGTCAGCGACGAGGACGTCCACGGGGCGCTGGAGCGCGGTCTGCTTGCACGTGCCGGGGAGGATCTGGGCGGGAAGCTGCGCGCCGGTCGCTCACGCAATGACCAGATCGCGACGATGGGCCGCATGTTCCTGCGCGATCATGCTCGAGTCATCGGAGCAGGCGTGCTGGGAACCATCGAAGCGCTCATCGCCCAGGCGGAGACACATCCGAACGCCCCCATGCCCGGACGCACCCACCTCCAGCACGCTCAGCCGGTGCTGCTGAGTCATCACCTGCTGGCCCACGCCTGGGCGCTGCTGCGAGACCTGCAGCGGATCCTGGACTGGGATCAGCGGGCCGCCACCTCGCCCTACGGCTCCGGAGCGCTCGCGGGGTCCTCGCTGGGCCTCGACCCCCAGCAGGTCGCGGAGGAGCTCGGCTTCCACCAGGCGGCCTGGAACTCCATCGACGGCACCGCCGCACGCGATGTCTACGCCGAGTTTTCCTGGGTCAGCGCCATGATCGGTGTGGACCTCTCGCGGATCAGCGAGGAGATCATCTTCTGGGCGACCAAAGAGGCCAGCTTCGTCACGCTCGACGACGCCTTCTCCACCGGCAGCTCGATCATGCCGCAGAAGAAGAACCCGGATGTCGCAGAGCTCGCCCGCGGAAAATCGGGACGGCTCATCGGTGACCTCACCGGGCTGCTGGCCACGCTCAAGGGCCTGCCGCTGGCGTACAACCGGGACCTGCAGGAGGACAAGGAGCCGCTCTTCGACGCGGTGGACACCTTGGAGCTGCTGCTGCCCGCGGTCTCCGGAATGATCGCCACGCTGGAGTTCAACACCGAACGGATGGCCGAGCTCGCCCCGCGCGGATTCGCGCTGGCCACCGACATCGCCGAGTGGCTGGTCCGCCAGGGTGTGCCGTTCCGCGTGGCCCACGAGCTCTCGGGTGAGGCGGTCCGGATCGCTGAATCCCGCGACGTCGAACTCTGGGACCTCACCGACGAGGAGCTGGCCGGGATCTCCCCGGAGCTGAGCCCTGCGGTCCGTGAGGTGCTCACCACCTTCGGGTCGCTGAACTCCCGGTCCTCGCGCGGCGGCACGGCCCCCGCCGCGGTCACCGAACAGCTGGCCGAGCTCAAGTCACAGCTGCAGCCCATTGAGGAGTTCATCGCGTCCGCAGGCAGCAATGTCGGTCCGGACAGCGTCAGCTGAGCGATGAGTCCCAGCGCATGAGCGCCCCCCGAACCGCCCTGGCCGTGTTGGCCGGGGCGGTTCTGCTCGTGAGCAGCGGCTGCGCCCAGCCCCGAGAGTCCCCAGCACGGGACTACCCGGACGCCCCGGATCAGCGCACCCCCGAACCGGCCGAGCCCGCGCAGGTTCCCGCACCGGGGGAGCCGTGGGTCCCGATCGCCGAGCTTGTCGATGAGCAGTGGCTCGCTGCCGTGGCCGAGCGCACGGGCATCCCTGAGCGCGCCCTGGCCGCCTACAGCGGGGCCGCTCTGCTGGTGGGCCAGACCCGGCCGGATTGTGGGCTCGGCTGGAACACGCTCGCCGGCATAGGCCAGGTCGAGTCCCAGCATGGGACCTACGCAGACTCGCGGGTCCAGCAGGATGGGCAGGTCTCCCCGCAGATCATCGGCGTCCCGCTGGACGGCGGCCCTGGATTTGCGGAGATCCCCGACACCGACGGCGGCATCCTGGACGGGGACCCCGAATGGGACCGTGCGGTGGGGCCGATGCAGTTCATCCCGGTGACCTGGGGCCTCTATGCCCAGGACGGCGATCGCGACGGTCAGTCAGATCCGCACCAGTTCGACGACGCGGCGCTCACGGCCGCGGTCTACCTGTGCGAAAGCGGCGGAGAGCTGACCTCGGACGACGGTTGGGTGGACGCCGTCGTTGCGTATAACCAGTCGGTGGAATACGTCAACGACGTCGCCTCCTACGCCCAGGGCTACGTCAGCCCTGACGAGCTTTGAGCCGTGGATTCTTCTTGTTGATCACGTAGGTGCGGCCTCTCCGCCTGACGACCTGTGACCCGGGCTTGTTCTTCAGTGCTCGCAGTGAGTTTCTTACCTTCATCTCAACCTCCTAGTGTTAATGAGTATCGTTATCAATAATGCTACGCTACCTGAAGGTTCCTAAGCGAAACAGGCAGGAGGGCACAAGGATGAGCGGTCTCAGCCAACAGGTCGAAGTCATGGCGGTGATGGGAGCATGTGCACCCGAACGGGGGCGCTTCGCCAGAGACCTCGCGCTCAGACGGGAGTCGGTGTTGCTGCCGGCCGAGCGGATCGCGGAAGACGCCTCTGCGGTGGAATCAGCACTCGGACTGCTGGGCATCGTGCACCCGGCGCCCGAGCTGGTGATCGAGTATCCGCTGGCCACCGGGGCGACCGATGTCATCGGGTCCCTGACTCAACGGGACGACGAGGCGGAGGGACAGACCGCGCGGCTCAGGGAGCTGTTCTGTGTGGTCGATGCCAGCCACCTTCTGGATGACCTCTTCCGCGCCGACTATGTGGTCTTGGAGGCGGACCAGCGCTGGACAGCGCGCGGAGATCTCTCATATGTCTGTCGAGCCGAGATCATCGTGAAACAGATCGAATACGCGTCCACGGTGGTCCTGGTGAACTGGTCTCAGCTGGCTCGGGAGGAGCTCCTGATGCTGACTGCGCTGGTGGCGCATCTGAGTCCACGAGCCGACGTCCAGTGCGCGGGCGAAACCCCGGGCTCCGTGGCCGAATCGTGGGCACACGGAGACGTGCCCGCCGCCGGCTACACGGGCGAGGAAACTCGCGCCGGATGGATGTGTGTCTTGAACGGCGACTTCGATCCCGGCAGAGAGCATGACCGCGTCTCCGCAGTGCGCTATGAGCAGCTCAGACCGTTCCATCCCGGAAGGTTGAAGGACCTCTTGGATCAACGCGTGGAGGCGGAGGAATTCGGCCGAGTAGCCCGTTCCGCCGGGTTTGCCAGATTGGCCACGCGTTCGCACATCACCGCCCAGTGGGATCACGTCGGACAGGTCATCTCCCTGACGCCGGCCACGGATGATGACGACACTGGTGCGACGGATGAGCTCTTGGCAATCGGCCAGGAGCTCGCCTTCATCGGCGTGGATCTGGATCCGATCGGCCTCACCGCCGCGCTCGATGCCGCCGCTGTCACAGATGCGGAGCTCCATGCGGGACCGACGCTGTGGCAAGAGTTTGCCGACCCCTTTCCGGGCTGGGAATCGGTGTCTGAGAACTGATCCACAGGGGAATCCCAGGGCCTCTGCCATCATGGATGGATGGATTCTGCGCAGCTGAGCTCTTTGTTCGACGCCCACGCCACCGAGCTGGCGCCCGCGCTGCTGGGATGCGAGCTCAGCGTCGCCACGTCTGCTGGTACCGTCCGCGTGCGGCTGACCGAGGTCGAGGCGTATGGGGACCAGGGAGAGGATCCGGGCGCGCACAGCTTCAACGGCAAGACCGCCCGCAACGCGGCGCTGTTCGGACCGCCGCGTCATACCTACGTGTACCTCAACTACGGCATCCACCGCTGTCTGAACCTGGCCTGCAACAGCGAGGGCACCGCGGGCGGGGTTCTGCTGCGCGCCGGTGAGGTGCTGCAGGGCCGCGAGCTGGCCATCGAACGGCGGGGCGGCCGCGACACCGGTGCGAAGCTGCTCTCGGGACCGGGGCGGCTGGGGCAGGGGCTCGGGATCACCCTGAGCATGGATGCCCGGGCCGTGGACATCGCAGACACCACGCATGTCACGCCAGGCAGCCACGACGCGGTGGAGTTCACGCTGGTCCCACCCAGCGCAGCGGTCAATGCTCATCAGATCCGCAGCGGTCCGCGGGTAGGAGTCTCCGGAACTGGAGGCAGCACCCGCTATCCGTGGCGCTACTGGCTCGATGCGGACCCCACCGTCTCGGCCTACCGCGCCGGACGCAACGTCCCCGCCGAGATCAGCTCCTAGCGGGGGACAGCGGCTGACAGCGGTGGAGAAGTGTGTCACCTCCGGTTCACACGAATAGAGGTATGATCGATGGTCAGCAATTTCGCGACGGAGAGCTGCGCTGCTTGATGAGTGACTCATATTCCTCGGCCACGGCCGAGATGATGCCCGACGACAACGACATCCCTGTGCCCGGCCTCGAAGCCGGAGTGGAGGAAGAGCGGGAGTACGTCGGCCTGCTGTACTCCAGGCTCGATGAGCTGCGCGCCGAGAAAGAGGCCCAGCTCGCGAAGGTCCGCAGCGTCGGATCCAGCGGCACCATGCAGAACGCCTCGGAGCGCGACGCGTTCGCCGCGATGTACGAGGACCGCCTCGCTCAGCTCAACGCGGTGGACGATCGGCTGGTCTTCGGACGGCTCGACCACGACTCCGGAGAATGCCGGTACATCGGACGCATCGGCCTCACCGCCGCCAACCACCAGCGGCTCATGCTCGATTGGCGCGCTCCCGAAGCCGGGGTCTTCTACCAGGCCACCGCCTTCGAACGGCAGGGGGTCCGGCGTCGTCGTCATCTGCTGCTGAAGCGGCGTGAGGTCCACGGTGTGGAAGACGATGTGCTGGACGCCTCCATGCTGGAGGAGGACAGCCACAACCACGGCGACGGCGCGCTGCTCGCGGCGCTGACCGCCCGGCGCACCGGACAGATGGGCGACATCGTCGCGACCATCCAGTCCGAGCAGGACCGCATCATCCGCGCCGGCATGCCCGGCGTCATGGTGGTCCAGGGCGGGCCCGGCACCGGCAAGACCGCGGTGGCGCTGCACCGTGCGGCATACCTGCTCTACAGCAACCGCGACCGGTTGAAGTCCGCCGGCGTGCTGATCGTGGGACCGAACTCCACCTTCATGTCCTATATCGACCGCGTCCTGCCCTCTCTGGGTGAGACCGGTGTGGTGCTGTCCTCCCTCTCTGAGCTCTTCCCCGGGGTGCGCGGCATCGAGGAGAAGGACCCGCAGGTCGAGGAGCTCAAGGGACGGCTTGACTGGGTGCAGATCATCGCGGAAGCGGTGAGGCACCGGCAGCGCACCATCCCCGAGGTCCGCGACGTCACCGTGGACGGCACCCGAGTGGGAGTCACTCCGAAGATGGTCAACCGGGCGCTGGAGCGCGCGCGCGCCACAGGCAAGCCCTATAACGAAGCACGCACCACCTTCGTCAAGGTCCTGGTCAAGGAGATCGCCGAGAAGCTCGAACGCATCATCGAGAAGCGCTCCGAGGGCAACGAGGCCGACCGGTCCTATCTGACCGAGGATGTGCGCAGCGCCCGCGACGTGCGGGTGCTGCTGAACCTGTGCTGGATGCCGCGCAGCCCGCAGGGTCTCCTGGAGGACCTCTTCGCCAAGCCTGCCTACCTCGCTGATGTGGCTCCCCAGCTGAGCCCTGCACAGCGCGACCTGCTGCGGCGTGAGCCCGGCAGCCCCTTCACCAGCGCTGACGTGCCGCTGCTCGATGAAGCAGCCGAGCTCCTCGGTACCCTTGACGTCTCCGCAGGACGAGAGGCGGCGCGGCAGAAGGCCGCCCAGGCACGATCACTGGAGAACGCGCAGCGCGCGGTGGAGAACGCCACCCCGCAGCTGGAAGAGATGGGCATCGAGGGCTTCCTCGACGCCCAGGCTGTGGTGGACATGAACACCGAATCCGGGCCTCGGCTCACCGCCGCGGAACGGGCGCAGGTCGACCGCACCTGGACCTACGGCCATGTCGTGGTCGACGAGGCGCAGGAGCTTTCGCCCATGCAGTGGCACGTGCTGATGCGCCGCTGCCCGCTGAAGTCTTTCACCATCGTCGGGGATATCGCCCAGGGCTCCTCGCCCTCCGCGGCCTCGAGCTGGCCGGAGGCCATGGCGCCGTTCGTGGGGGAGCGGATGCGCGTGGAGGAGCTGACCGTCAACTACCGCACCCCCGGCACCATCGTCGAGCTGGCGGAGCGGGTGGCCGCGGCCAATGGGCTGGAGACCACCTCGCTGCGCACGGTCCGGGAGGGCGAGTATCCACCGGTGGTGGAGCAGGTTGAGTCCGATGAGCTGATCTCCGCCGCGACGGCAGCCGTGCAGGCCGAGCATGAGCGTGTGGGGGAGGGGCTGGTCGCCGCGATCGTCCCGGAGCGTCTGCTCGGGGCGACCCGTCGGGCGCTGGTGAGCCAGTTCGGTTCTCGAGTGGGCCGGGGAGCCGGCTCACTGAGCGAGGACATCCTCGCTCTCTCCGCTGATGAGGCCAAGGGCCTGGAGTTCGACGCCGTGGTCCTGGTCGAGCCTGCCGAGATCCTTGAGGAGACGGCCGGCAGAGTCGGCAGCCTCTACGTCGCGCTCACCCGTCCCACTCACGCCCTGCACGTCGTGGCGGCGCGGGAACTTCCCGCCGGGTTCTAGCCCCGCCCGGCCCGAGATGATTGGTAACGTACCTGCTGTGACCCAGACGAGCCTCGAATCCACGAACCCGGCGCTGGCCGACCAGCGCAACGACGCAAGCTTCGAGAATGTCTGGCAGGAGCTGAACTGGCGCGGGCTGGTCCATGTCTCCACCGATGAAGAGGCTCTGGAACAGGCGCTCTCGGGTGAGCCGATCGTGTACTACTGCGGTTTCGATCCCACGGCTGCCTCGCTGCACCTCGGTCACCTGGTGCAGCTGCTGACCATGCGCCGCATCCAGCTCGCCGGCCACCGGCCGCTGGCGCTCGTGGGGGGATCCACCGGACTCATCGGGGATCCGCGGCCCTCGAGCGAACGGACCCTGCACACTCCCGAGATCGTGTCCGGCTGGGTCACCTCGCTGCAGAACCAGATCAAGCACTACATCTCCTTCGACGGGGACAGCGGCGCGACCATGGTCAACAACCTGGACTGGACCCAGGGAGTGAGCGCCATCGAGTTCCTCCGCGACATCGGCAAGTACTTCCGCGTCGGGACCATGATCAAGAAGGACATCGTCGCGAAGCGGCTGAACTCCGATGAGGGCATCTCCTACACCGAGTTCAGCTACCAGATCCTGCAGGGCTTCGACTACCTGCAGCTGTTCCGCCAGTATGGCTGCACGCTGCAGTTCGGCGGGTCCGATCAGTGGGGCAACCTGACTTCCGGCACGGAGCTGGTCCGTCGTGCGGAGAACGCCCAGGTGCACGCGCTCGGCACTCCGCTGATCACCAACTCGGACGGCACCAAGTTCGGCAAGTCCGAGGGCAATGCCATCTGGCTGGATTCCGAGCTCTGCTCGCCCTATGCGTTCTACCAGTTCTGGCTCAACCAGTCCGATGCTGATGTCATCGACCGGCTCAAGGTCTTCACCTTCCGCACCCGCGAGCAGATCGCCGAGCTTGAGCGGGCTGTGGAGGAAGAATCCTTCAAGCGCGAGGCCCAGCGTGCCCTGGCTTGGGATGTCACCTCCTTGGTGCACGGCGAAGACGCCACGGCTAAGGTCATCGACGCCTCTGCCGCCATCTTCGGTCGCGGCGAGCTCAGCGACATCGATGAACCCACGTTGCACGCGGTCTCCGCCGAGCTGCCCAGCGCGAGCGTGCCGGCGGAGGGCGCCACCGCGGTGCGGCTGCTGGTCGACACCGGATTGGTGAAGTCCAACGGTGAAGCGCGCCGTGCCATCAAAGACGGCGGGGCCTACATCAACAACGAAAAGATCGACGACGGCGACTCCGTTGTGGACGCCTCAAGGTGGTTGCACGGGAAGTTCCTGCTCATCCGGCGGGGCAAGAAGAACCTCGCGCTGGTCCACCGCTCCTGAGTGGCAGGACCTCAAAACCCCCAGGTCACAGGCATCCAGACGTGTGACCGAGGTCGCACCGGATTTGGTTTGCACGGCCCGAAGAGTCTGTGTAAAGTTCTATCTCGTGCTCAAGGGCGCAGCGGAAAAGCTTGAAGCGGACCGCAGCGGCCGAGCAGGACTTGAAAACCATATAGCTTTCCTTCACCGATTCGTTCGGGGAAGGGTTCGAGACTCCGGTGAAACCCGGTGTTGTTTCTGGGTTGACCTCGAGTTGACTCAGTCAGACACCAGGACGTAGAGTTGAGAACCGCGCAGACGACGAGTTCAGCTTCGCTCCAGCAGCACTTGCAGGAACGAAGACGAGAACGGTCTGGCGTCACAAATTCAGATGAGAACATCGAGAAACTCGATGGAAACATCGAATTGACGAAGCGAAAGCTTGTTGGTAAGCTTGAAAAGTTGCTTCGGAGCGATTCAGGAAAACATAAACTTCTTGATGGTGCCGGTAGCGGTTGTTGTTTGAGAACTCAATAGTGTGCCAAGTTTGTTGATACCAAATTATTTATTTGGTTAATAACAGCGACATTACCACCCCCGTGGTGATGATCGCAAATTTAGCCAAGGATTCATTCCGGTGTCTGTGATCAATGATGGTGGAATCGTGAGGACCTTGTTTTTCTGGCAAGGTCTGGTTCTTCTCGTTGTTGATTGTGGATGCTGATCTCTTATTAATTTTTAATGGAGAGTTTGATCCTGGCTCAGGATGAACGCTGGCGGCGTGCTTAACACATGCAAGTCGAACGATGAAGACCGTGCTTGCACGGTTGGATTAGTGGCGAACGGGTGAGTATCACGTGAGTAACCTTCCCTTAACTCTGGGATAAGCCCGGGAAACTGGGTCTAATACCGGATACGACCAGTCCTCGCATGGGGTGCTGGTGGAAAGATTTATCGGTTTTGGATGGACTCGCGGCCTATCAGCTTGTTGGTGAGGTAAAGGCTCACCAAGGCGATGACGGGTAGCCGGCCTGAGAGGGTGACCGGCCACACTGGGACTGAGACACGGCCCAGACTCCTACGGGAGGCAGCAGTGGGGAATATTGCACAATGGGCGAAAG
>NZ_JADPQH010000001.1 GCF_019173455.1 Nesterenkonia sp. Act20 | reverse complement strand
GTCTGGGTATAGGTGAAGCCCGGTCCCACGAACGGGGACCGGGCTTCAACCCTTAAATTGTGTCCGGCGGCGACCTACTCTCCCACACACTCCAGTGTGCAGTACCATCGGCGCAGTGGGCCTTAGCTTCCGGGTTCGGGATGGGACCGGGCGTTTCCCCCACGCTATGACCGCCGTAACTCTAGAACAACACCCTTCCCACACCACCACACACACCAAAACAACAGGTGACCCATGGCGGGGTACTACGGTGTCGTAAACCTAAACTCACAACAACACTCTTCACTTATACACACCCCACACCATCACACCAATACAAGTGCACAAGTAGGGGCGTGTTCTTACCTGACCCACACCACCCACACCCCCAAAAAAGGGGCGCACGAGTGTTGCGGGGTTGTTGGCAGAGAACCGCCTAGTGGACGCGAACACGCAGTGTTCAATCAAAACTTCACCGAGCACACAAAATTGATGTGTGGTGTAAGTGATCGGCTTATTAGTACCAGTCAGCTTCACGCATTACTGCGCTTCCACATCTGGCCTATCAACCCAGTAGTCTAGCTGGGAGCCTTCACACCTTAAAGGTGACGGAGATCTTATCTTGAAGCCGGCTTCCCACTTAGATGCTTTCAGCGGTTATCCATCCCGAACGTAGCTAATCAGCGGTGCACTTGGCAGTACAACTGACACACCAGAGGTTCGTCCGTCCCGGTCCTCTCGTACTAAGGACAGACCTTCTCAAATCTCCTGCGCGCGCAGCGGATAGGGACCGAACTGTCTCACGACGTTCTAAACCCAGCTCGCGTACCGCTTTAATGGGCGAACAGCCCAACCCTTGGGACCAACTCCAGCCCCAGGATGCGACGAGCCGACATCGAGGTGCCAAACCATGCCGTCGATATGGACTCTTGGGCAGGATCAGCCTGTTATCCCCGAGGTACCTTTTATCCGTTGAGCGACGGCCCTTCCACACGGTGCCGCCGGATCACTAGTCCCAACTTTCGTTCCTGCTCGAGCTGCCGCTCTCACAGTCAAGCTCCCTTGTGCACTTACACTCGACACCTGATTGCCAACCAGGCTGAGGGAACCTTTGGGCGCCTCCGTTACTCTTTAGGAGGCAACCGCCCCAGTTAAACTACCCACCAGGCACTGTCCCTGGACCCGATCAGGGCCCGAAGTTAGATGCCTAACAACACCAGAGTGGTATTTCAACGATGACTCCACAACCACTAGCGTGGCCGCTTCACAGTCTCCCACCTATCCTACACAAGTGATGTCAAACACCAATACCAAGCTATAGTAAAGGTCTCGGGGTCTTTCCGTCCTGCTGCGCGTAACGAGCATCTTTACTCGTAGTGCAATTTCGCCGAGTCCACGGTTGAGACAGCGGGGAAGTCGTTACTCCATTCGTGCAGGTCGGAACTTACCCGACAAGGAATTTCGCTACCTTAGGATGGTTATAGTTACCACCGCCGTTTACTGGGGCTTAAATTCAGAGCTTCGCCACAAGTGGCTAACCCTTCCTCTTAACCTTCCAGCACCGGGCAGGAGTCAGTCCGTATACATCGTCTTACGACTTCGCACGGACCTGTGTTTTTAGTAAACAGTCGCTTCCCCCTGGTCTCTGCGACCACCACCAGCTCACCAAAGCAAGCCTGGATCACCAGGGTGGTCCCCCTTCTCCCGAAGTTACGGGGGTATTTTGCCGAGTTCCTTAACCGTGGTTCTCTCGATCGCCTTAGTATTCTCTACCTGACCACCTGTGTCGGTTATGGGTACGGGCGGTACAAGCCCTCGCGTCGATGCTTTTCTTGGCAGCATAGGATCACTGAATCCCCCACCAAAGTGGGGGCCCATCAAGTCTCACCCATATAACAAGTCCCGGATTTACCTAGGACTCGGGCTACATTCTTAGACCCAGACAACCATCGCTGGGCTCAGCTACCTTCCTGCGTCACACCTGTTAATACGCTTGGCTCCCCGGTTCAGGTCCTGCGCTCCTCGTACACGTCAGTTCCCCGAAGGGAACCGCTCTAGCACGATTCGGGCAGTTAGTATCACCAGATCACCATGGGCGGTCTTATACCGGTACGGGAATATCAACCCGTTGTCCATCGACTACGCCTGTCGGCCTCGCCTTAGGTCCCGACTAACCCAGGGCAGATTAGCTTGACCCTGGAACCCTTAGTCATTCGGCGGACACGTTTCTCACGTGTCTTTCGCTACTCATGCCTGCATTCTCACTCGAACACACTCCACAGACGAGCTTACGCTGCTGCTTCACCGCAGTGTTCGACGCTCCCCTACCCATCCAGTCCACAAGGGACTAAATGCCACAGTTTCGGTGGTGTGCTTGAGCCCCGCTACATTGTCGGCGCGGAATCACTTGACCAGTGAGCTATTACGCACTCTTTCAAGGATGGCTGCTTCTAAGCCAACCTCCTGGTTGTCTAAGCAACTCCACATCCTTTCCCACTTAGCACACGCTTAGGGACCTTAACTGGTGGTCTGGGCTGTTTCCCTCTCGACCATGAAGCTTATCCCCCACAGTCTCACTGCTGCGCTCTCACTTGACCGGCATTCGGAGTTTAGCTGACGTCAGTAACCTTGTAGGGCCCATCGGCCATCCAGTAGCTCTACCTCCGGCAAGAAACACGCAACGCTGCACCTAAATGCATTTCGGGGAGAACCAGCTATCACGGAGTTTGATTGGCCTTTCACCCCTACCCACAGCTCATCCCCCCAGTTTTCAACCTAGGTGGGTTCGGTCCTCCACGCGCTCTTACACGCGCTTCAACCTGGCCATGGGTAGATCACTCCGCTTCGGGTCTAGACCCAGCGACTCAAACGCCCTATTCAGACTCGCTTTCGCTACGGCTTCCCCACACGGGTTAACCTCGCCACTGAGCACTAACTCGCAGGCTCATTCTTCAAAAGGCACGCCATCACACCCCAAATGGATGCTTTGACGGATTGTAGGCACATGGTTTCAGGTACTATTTCACTCCCCTCCCGGGGTACTTTTCACCATTCCCTCACGGTACTGATTCACTATCGGTTAGTAGGTAGTATTTAGGCTTACCAGGTGGTCCTGGCTGATTCACACAAGATTCCTCGAGCCTCGTGCTACTCGGGATACACTCACAGGCCGGCGGAACGCATTACGACTACGGGACTCACACCCTCTACGGCGAAGGACTCAACCTTCTTCGTCTATACGCCCGCACCTCAACCCAGAGGACTGGTAGATCCTCCACGAAATGTCCCACAACCCCGATCACGCAACCCCTACCAGGTATCACACGCAACCGGTTTAGCCCCATCCGCTTTCGCTCGCCACTACTCACAGAATCACTACATTGTTTTCTCTTCCTGTCGGTACTGAGATGTTTCACTTCCCGACGTTCCCTCCAACCGGTCTATACATTCAACCGGTGGTCACACACCATCACAGCATGCGGGGTTTCCCCATTCGGAAATCCTGGTATCAACGCTCGGTTATCAACTCCACCAGGCTTATCGCAGATTCCCACGTCCTTCATCGGCTCCTACTACCAAGGCATTCACCATGCGCCCTAAAACACTTACGACCGCCATCACAGTAGCTGCGATGACACTCAAAATTAAGCGCTCGACTAAAAATTGACACAAAAAACACTGACCACACCAACGGTGTGACCAGCATGATTCGAGTATTTTGTTCAAAAGAACAAAGATGCTCGCGTCCACTATGCAGTTCCCAAACAACAACCCCCACCACCATCACCAACCCGCTCACACGGGCTGGCTACCTGAAGCCGAGGGCCAGATCATGAAACAACCATTGTTGTCTCAGGACCCAACAGTGTGCCAAGCACCACGAACTTTAGACACCAGAAACTCTTTCCGACCCGTGAACCCTCACACAAGTGTGAGAGACAGGCGTACCGGAGAAACCAGTGCCAAGCATCGTGATGACGATTCGTTGATATTCCACCCTTGAGCAAACCACCAGTCACACGAACGGCGACATGAAGTGGCGGACCCGACTCGGGTCCAGCTCCTTAGAAAGGAGGTGATCCAGCCGCACCTTCCGGTACGGCTACCTTGTTACGACTTAGTCCCAATCGCGAGTCCCACCTTCGACGGCTCCCCCCACAAGGGTTAGGCCACCGGCTTCGGGTGTTACCCACTTTCGTGACTTGACGGGCGGTGTGTACAAGGCCCGGGAACGTATTCACCGCAGCGTTGCTGATCTGCGATTACTAGCGACTCCAACTTCACGAAGTCGAGTTGCAGACTTCGATCCGAACTGAGACCGGCTTTTAGGGATTAGCTCCACCTCACAGTATCGCAACCCATTGTACCGGCCATTGTAGCATGCGTGAAGCCCAAGACATAAGGGGCATGATGATTTGACGTCGTCCCCACCTTCCTCCGAGTTGACCCCGGCAGTCTCCCATGAGTCCCCACCATGACGTGCTGGCAACATAGGATAGGGGTTGCGCTCGTTGCGGGACTTAACCCAACATCTCACGACACGAGCTGACGACAACCATGCACCACCTGTGAACCGACCCCGAAGGGAAACTGCATCTCTGCAGCGGTCCGGTCCATGTCAAGCCTTGGTAAGGTTCTTCGCGTTGCATCGAATTAATCCGCATGCTCCGCCGCTTGTGCGGGCCCCCGTCAATTCCTTTGAGTTTTAGCCTTGCGGCCGTACTCCCCAGGCGGGGCACTTAATGCGTTAGCTACGGCGCGGAAAACGTGGAATGTCCCCCACACCTAGTGCCCAACGTTTACGGCATGGACTACCAGGGTATCTAATCCTGTTCGCTCCCCATGCTTTCGCTCCTCAGCGTCAGTAACAGCCCAGAGACCTGCCTTCGCCATCGGTGTTCCTCCTGATATCTGCGCATTTCACCGCTACACCAGGAATTCCAGTCTCCCCTACTGCACTCTAGTCTGCCCGTACCCACTGCACACCCGGGGTTGAGCCCCGGGCTTTCACAGCAGACGTGACAAACCGCCTACGAGCTCTTTACGCCCAATAATTCCGGATAACGCTCGCGCCCTACGTATTACCGCGGCTGCTGGCACGTAGTTAGCCGGCGCTTCTTCTGCAGGTACCGTCACTTGCGCTTCTTCCCTGCTGAAAGCGGTTTACAACCCGAAGGCCGTCATCCCGCACGCGGCGTCGCTGCATCAGGCTTTCGCCCATTGTGCAATATTCCCCACTGCTGCCTCCCGTAGGAGTCTGGGCCGTGTCTCAGTCCCAGTGTGGCCGGTCACCCTCTCAGGCCGGCTACCCGTCATCGCCTTGGTGAGCCTTTACCTCACCAACAAGCTGATAGGCCGCGAGTCCATCCAAAACCGATAAATCTTTCCACCAGCACCCCATGCGAGGACTGGTCGTATCCGGTATTAGACCCAGTTTCCCGGGCTTATCCCAGAGTTAAGGGAAGGTTACTCACGTGATACTCACCCGTTCGCCACTAATCCAACCGTGCAAGCACGGTCTTCATCGTTCGACTTGCATGTGTTAAGCACGCCGCCAGCGTTCATCCTGAGCCAGGATCAAACTCTCCATTAAAAATTAATAAGAGATCAGCATCCACAATCAACAACGAGAAGAACCAGACCTTGCCAGAAAAACAAGGTCCTCACGATTCCACCATCATTGATCACAGACACCGGAATCCTTGGCTAAATTCGCGATCATCACCACGGGGGTGGTAATGTCGCTGTTATTAACCAAATAAATAATTTGGTATCAACAAACTTGGCACACTATTGAGTTCTCAAACAACAACCGCTACCGGCACCATCAAGAAGTTTATGTTTTCCTGAATCGCTCCGAAGCAACTTTTCAAGCTTACCAACAAGCTTTCGCTTCGTCAATTCGATGTTTCCATCGAGTTTCTCGATGTTCTCATCTGAATCCTTGACGCCAGACCGTTCTCGTCTTCGTTCCTGCAAGTGCTGCTGGAGCGAAGCTGAACTCGTCGTCTGCGCGGTTCTCAACTCTACGTCCTGGTGTCTGACTGAGTCAACTCGAGGTCAACCCAGAAACAACACCGGGTTTCACCGGAGTCTCGAACCCTTCTCCGAACGAATCGGTGAAGGAAAGCTATATGGTTTTCAAGTCCTGCTCGGCCGCTGCGGTCCGCTTCAAGCTTTTCCGCTGCGCCCTTGAGCACGAGATGAGACTCTATCAGCACTTTTTTGGCTTTGTAAACTCCGCCTCAAAATCCGCCTGACGAGGGGGTTCAGGTCTCACTCTGTAGGAGCATGGACGGTCGGAAGACCCAGCGTCCCTCCCAGCGATGGAACAGCTCCAGCGCTTCGGTCAGCATCGCCACGTGGAAGAACACCGAGTCGATTCCGGCGCCATCCGCGTCACTGCTCCGGTAACCCTGCAGCAGCGACTTCGTCACCTGCTCGTACCAGAGACCGAAGTCCACCGGATCGAGGCTCCCACCGTCGGGACCCTCCGTGCCCGGGGCTGCATGAGCCGTCTCCATCACGAGGTCAGCCAGGGACATCAGAAGAGTGACGACGTCGCGCATCGGCAGCGCATGATCCACCATGCCGCCCTCTTCATCGACGATCCATCCTCGCTCAGACGTTCCCCTGCGAAGTCGTTCGGCACCGAGGTCTCCATGGATCTTCTGCAGGGTCATCACCTGGTCGGCGTCGCGAAGCTGCCGCTTGAGCAGATCCACCACCTCGGCCAGATCGGTGGCCTCGGACTCATCGAGATCCGCTCGCACCTGGACCCACTGGTCCTGGAGCGCCGTCGCGGCGCCATCAACCATGGCTTTGAGCTGACCCGCAGTCTGCGGATAGGCGCCGAAGGTCGCGGCGAGGTCCGCATGGAAATCTCCAAGGATCTCGCCGAGTTCAGCGGCCTCCTCCGTGAAATCCGATCCCGAGCTCAAGGCCCTTCGGGCCAGCGCTGCGGCATCGGGGGCACCGAGCGCGGCTTCACGGATGACGCCGAGATCGCCCGAGACCCACCGCAGCTCCCCCGCTGCTCCGGTCGGCTCCGGCCAGCTGCCGGTCACCACTCCCAGAACTCTCGCCACGGTGGTGCTCCCGGTGCGAGCCATGCGCATCACAGTGTCCAGCGTTGCGCTGCGCTGCTGCGCGGGTCGGCGGATGAAGTCGACCACGGTCTCCCGGGCGAGGTCCGCGTCAGATTCCGCAGCGATGACCGAGGTTCGTGTCGCGCCCCGCCCCTTCGTCTCGAGCGGAGTGCGCTGCAGCTTCGCCGTGAAGGCAGGCCAGCTGTCGAAGTCCCCGAAGGCCTCGCCACGGGATCGACCGTTGCGGCTGCCCTGCTGACGACGCGCCATCTCATGCCACGCGGCGAGGAACGCCCGGTCCCGGGAACCGTCGTAGACCCACAGTTCACCGGCGGGACTGCCGAGTCGGCCGATCAGCGCGGTCTTGCCTGCCAGTGCCGAAGGGCGGCTGCGCAGTGCCATCGGCACTGCCACCCGTTCCACGCCACTGGCGTGCACGACGTCGAAGAGGTGCATCTCCAGATGAACAACCTGGTCGGCGTCGCCGCTGGGCGTCGGAAGGCGCAAGCCGCCCACACGGGTGATGGCGCGCCGGGCCGGGGCCACCGGGAACCACTCCTGCTGGGAGAGCCAGGTCCCGACCAGATCCAGGAACCCCGGCTGCTCCTCTCCTCGAAAACGCGTCATCTACTGACGCGCTCCCCGACGACGCATGGCGATCTCGTAGAGGCTGATGCCCACGGCCATCGAGGCGTTCAACGATTCTGTCGCCGAGGTGATCGGGATCGACACGATCTGGTCGCAGGTCTCCCGCACCAGACGGGAAAGCCCCTTGCCCTCCGAGCCGACCACGATGATCACCGGCTCCGCCGCGAGCTCGATGTTCTGCAGCGAGACATCTCCTCCACCATCGAGCCCCAGCACAAAGAAGCCCAGCTTCTTCGCTTCCTTCAGCGCCTGAGTGAGGTTCTTGGCTCGAGCCACCGGGATGCGCGCGGCAGCTCCGGCGGAAGTCTTCCATGTGGTGGCCGTGACCCCGGCGCTGCGGCGCTCCGGGATCAGCACCCCATGAGCGCCGAAGGCAGAGGCGGCACGCAGCATCGCGCCGAGATTGCGTGGATCCGTGATGGAATCGCAGGCGAGAAACAGCGGCTGGTCCGGGATATGCCCCTTGGCCGCGCGCTCCAGCTCGCCCTCGGCGAGATCCAACACATCTGCGTAGTCATAGGGTTCCAGCAGCAGCGCCAGTCCCTGATGAACCGCCCCACCGGTGGAGTTGTCCAGCTGCCGGCGGTTGACCTCCCTGACGCGGACACCTTGTTCCGCTGCATACTGCAGGGCTTCGCGCACGCGACCATCGGACTCCACGTCGGTCGCGACGTGCAGCTCACGGGCGGGCACGCGTTCCCGCAGCGCCTCCACCACGGAGTTCCGGCCGGCGACCATGTCCTCGGCCCCGAACCCGGACCCGCGCTGGCGAGTTCGGTTTTCGCTGGTCTTTGATGCGGCCCGCTCGGAGAGCATCTTCTGCCGGTGCGCCTTGTGGTACACCCTGTCCTCTGCCTTGGGCGTCGGACCCTTCCCGCGCAGGGCACGACGGCCCTGTCCCCCGGATCCGGTCTGGGGACCCTTCTTCTCTCTGCGGATCGCAGCCGATTTCGGCCGTGAGTCTTTCGCCATGTTCAGCCTTTCCTCGCCCCGGTGGCGGGGCTGGTGGTTGAACTCGCACGGACCAAGGCCCAGCGAGTCCCTTCTCTAGAGTCTTCCAGTGCGACACCGGCTGCGGTGAGCTTCTCGCGCACGGCGTCGGCGCGCGCATAATCCTTCGCGGACTTCGCCTCCACGCGTTCACGCAGCAGGGCCTCGACGAGTTCCGAAAGCGCCGACTCGGAAGCCGCATCCCCCGACTGGTCACTTTCTGGAACGTCGGTGAGTCCCAGTACAGCCACCATGGTGCTCACGGCTGCGGCACACTGCGCCACGGCTGGGGAATCTCCTGCATCGAGGGCGATGTTGCCGGCTCGGACGGTCTCATGCAGCACCGCCAGCGCCTGCGGCACATTGAGATCGTCGTTCATAGCCGCGGCGAACGCGTCCGGCACGGGCTCATCGGCTCCGGGCGTGCCCACGGAGGGGTCCTGCCCAGCTCGCGCCAGGAAGGTCTCGATGCGCTCGACGGCGGCGGCGGCCTCGGTCAGCGACGTCGGCCGGTAGTCCAGCTGCGAGCGATAGTGCGCCTGGCCCAGAAAATAGCGGACTGCCCGGGGCCTGGCTGCGCTGAGCATCTCCTCGGGTGAGATGGTGTTTCCCACCGACTTGGACATCTTCTCCCCGGCGTAGGTGACCATGCCGTTGTGCAGCCAGAACCGAGCGAAGCCATCACCGGCAGCCGCCGACTGGGCGAGCTCGTTCTCGTGGTGGGGGAAGCGAAGGTCCAATCCGCCGCCATGGATGTCGAAGGTGCTCCCCAGGTACTTGGTGGCCATGGCGGAGCACTCCACATGCCAGCCTGGCCGACCAGCGCCCCAGGGTGCGTCCCACCGAGCCGTGGCGGGGTCCGCGTCCTTCTTCCCCTTCCACAGCGCGAAGTCCCGCGGGTCACGCTTGCCGCGCGGATCCGCATCACCGGCGTCCTGCATATCTTCAGCACGCTGACGGGTGAGTTCCCCATAAGAGGGCCAAGATCCGACGCTGAAGTAGACGTCGCCAGACCCATCCTCGGCGGGATAAGCATGTCCGGCATCGATGAGCCGCTGGATGAGCGTGAACATCTCGGTCATATGACCGGTGGCACGCGGTTCGTAGCGTGGCCGTCTCACCCCCAGTGCGTCATAGGCAGCATGGAACGCCTGCTCAAAGCGATAGGCGAGCGCGAACCAGGGCTCGTTCGCCGGGTAGTCCGGCGTCGCGGCGTGGTCCTGCTGGTAGGAGGCCGCCGACTTCTCCAGGATCTTGTCGTCGATGTCGGTGACATTGCGGACGCTGAGCACATCGAGCCCGGTGTGCTCCAACCATCGGGTGAGGATGTCGAACGCCACGGCTGAGCGCACATGACCCACATGTGGGCGACCCTGCACGGTCGCTCCGCAGTAATAGAGCGACACTCGGCCGGGCTCCAGGGGCTCGAAGTCTCGAACGGTCGCCGTCTTGGTGTCGTAAAGTCGCAGTGCCACCGGGCCAGCTTATCTGCTCAGTCGTTCACAACTGGTAGACGACCGCGGTGGCCGTGGCCAGGATGCCCTCCCCGCGTCCGGTGAAGCCCAGCCCGTCGGAGGTGGTGGCGCTGATCGCGACCGGTGCTCCGACGGCGCTGCTGAGCACCGCTTCCGCCTCCGCGCGGCGCGGACGGAACTTCGGACGCCGCCCCATGAACTGGACGGCGAGCGATCCGATGCCGAATCCCTCGGCGCGCACGATGCGCGCAGCCTCCGCGAGAAGCTGCGCTCCGGAGGCTCCACGAAGCTCGGGACGCGCCGTTCCGATGGTGTCGGCGCCGAAGTGCACACCCAGGTCACCGATGCCCGCGGCGCTGAAGAGCGCATCACAGCAGGCGTGCGCCACCGCATCACCATCGGAATGTCCGGTCAGACCCTGCAGGTCCGGCCAGAACAGTCCGGCAAGCCAGAGCTCGCGAGGCTCCTCAGCGGAGGCGAAGGCATGCACGTCATGTCCGATCCCGACGCGCGGCAGGACGACCTGTGGGGTGGAGCGCTGCCCCGGCGATTCGTGAGCCAGGTGCGCCTCGGCGGAGATCAGGTCAGACGGTGAGGTGATCTTCACCGCCAGGTCCGAACCCGCGACGATGCTGACCTCCACACCCATATCCTCGGCGATCATCGCTTCATCCGTGAGCGCCTCGGCGTCGTCCTCGGCCATCCCACGGGTGTGCTCGACCGCTCGCTGCAACAGCTCCCAGGTGAACCCCTGCGGAGTCTGCACGGCCCGCAGTGCAGCCCGCGGGACGGTCTCCATCACACGCTCGGTGTGGGGCTGCTGCGGATCGTCGGGATGCACCCGCTTGATGGTGTCCGTGACGGGTCTGGCCGGGACGACGGCGGGGGCTCCTGACTCCACGGCGGAGATGACCTGCGCGTAGACCTCCTGCGGGGTCAGGGCGCGCGCCGCATCGTGGATCAGTACGGTGGTCGCAGCCGGACTCCAGTCTGCGTGGGCGACCGCGCGCTCCAACTCCTCGAGGCCGGCACGCACGGAGGCGGACCTGTTGTCTCCACCTGGCGCGGAGTACACCGGGACTCCCGTGGCACTGCTGAAGGCCTGCCCCAGTGCGTCGAGCTCCGCGAAGCTGGCCGCATCGCGTGGGAGCACCAGGACCACGGCGTCGAAGGGGACAGTGAGCTCACCCAGACGATCAAAGACGTGCGCGAGGATCGGTCGACCCGCCAGATGCACCCGCGCCTTGGGCATTCCGTGGCCGAGGCGCTCTCCACTGCCAGCGGCCACAACGATGAGCGCCCGGCGCGCTGGGACAGGAGATCCTGCCCCGGCGTCCGGGCGACTCATCGACGATGCTTCTTGGGAAGCCACCGTGACAGTGGGTGCGGCCTGGGGGCCCACCCGTGGGGTGCTTATTCTGCGACCTTCTCTGGCTCTGCCGGAGTCGGTGCCTCGTCAAGGACCTTGTCCAGCAGCTTGGCCGCCTCTTCTTCATCGAGCTTCTTGGCAAGCGCCAGCTCGGAGACCAGGATCTGCCGGGCCTTGGCGAGCATCCGCTTCTCTCCGGCGGAGAGTCCACGATCGTTCTCCCGACGCCACAGATCGCGGACGACCTCGGCCACCTTGTTCACATCGCCTGAGGCGAGCTTCTCAAGGTTGGCCTTGTACCGGCGTGACCAGTTGGTGGGCTCTTCAGCGTATTCGGCTCGAAGCACGTCAAAGACATGCTCCAGACCTTCCTGCCCGACGACATCACGCACGCCGACCAGGTCGACATTGTCTGCAGGCACCTCAATGGTGAGATCTCCCTGGGAGACCCGGAGCTTGAGGTACATCTTCTCTTCGCCGCGGACAGTGCGGGTCTTGACTTCTTCAATCGTGGCCGCACCATGGTGCGGGTAAACGACAGTCTCGCCGACCTCAAAATTCATGTAATTATTCCCCTTTCCCGAACCTCAGTTTATCACGCGTCACAATCCCCGCCGCGTGTCGCTCCGGTTTCCTTCTGCGTCACCGCCTAAGCTTCGCCGACATCCGATTTCGACATCCTGTAGAATTGGCGGAAGACCAAAACCATCGCGTGAGCTGAGATTCCTCCGCTGACGTGGACGTCATCTGCGCGGCGGTCGACACCCAGGACGAGGGACGTCCTCCTGGGTCGACCTGCATCGCACCAAGATCGTGAGGAGACTCGCCACGTGAAGTTCTCAGCTGAGACAGCCCGCCGCACCGCTGCGGCATCCCTGGCGGCCGCCGCCCTCCTGGGACTGACAGGCTGCAGCTTCTCCAATCTGCAGGCCACGACCCTTGAGTACTCGGCCTCGGACGGCTCCAGCGCGGAGTTCAATGATGTGAAGTTTCGCCACATGGCCTTCGTCACCCGCGGTGAGGACAATCCGGCCCGAGTCATCGGCACCCTGAGCAACACCGGCCTCGAGGATGCCGAGGTGGAGATCGCCTCGGACTCGGAGACCGTCATGGTCACCGTGCCGGCCCGTGAGACCGTCTCCCTGGAACACGACGAGGAGATCGTCGTCGATTCATTCCAGGGAGCCCCCGGGTCCATGCATGAGGTCACGGTGAGCGTGGACGATGAGTCCGCAGTGCTGGAGACCGCGGTCTTCGACGGCGTGCTCCCCGAGTACCGAGACCTGGTTCCCGGCGGCTATGACGAGACCGTGACGGACCACCTCGAGCATGGCCCCGACACCTACGGCAGCGGAACCTCGCACCACGATCCCAACGAATCCGGCCACTGACCCGGGCAGCGGCACGGCCAGCGGCCGTGCCGGAGCAGGTCAACGTAGTTTCTGCACAGGAGGGGTCCGGTCATCGTGACCGGGCCCCTCTTCTCATACGGTCAGCAGAGGGAGCGCGAATCAGCCGGCACTGATCGCCTCCTGAAGCAGTCGGCGCAGGCGCTGCGGATCGATCTTCCAGAAGTCCTTCACTGCCCCGTTGATGCGCAGCACCGGGATCTCCTCGGAATAGGCGTCCAACAGACTCTGGTCCTCGGTGATGTCGAGCTCAGCGGGCTCGAGCCCGAACTCCGCGCACACCTCGCGCGCGGTGCGCATGGCATCTTCGCAGAGATGGCATCCCTGCCGGGTGAGAACTTCAACCTGAACCGGTGCTGGCACAGCATCTCCCTGCTTTGAGGATCAGTGTCCTGAGTCTGTCTTCTGGGATCTGGGACTGTCTTCTGGTGAGAGACGAAGGAACCCCGGCCGCCTGATGGCTGCCGGGGTTCCTTCACGCTTCCAAGAAGACTATTTCTTGTTGCGGCGCTGGTGGCGAGTCTTCCGCAGACGTTTGCGGTGCTTCTTCTTCGCCATGCGCTTGCGGCGCTTCTTGATCACTGAGCCCATGGGGTGCAGTCCTTGTCTGTAGGTAAACAACGAGAAAAAGGTCTCGGAACAGTGTAGCGGCTACGTGGTGCAGGCACAGAATCGTCGACTGGCACCCGGCCCCAAGGGGAATCAGTCGAACCAGGGGTCCAGTCCGTAGAGCGGGAAGATCTCCTTGCGGGTCTGCATCACTGCACGATCCACGGCGTCAGATGGGTCGTAACCCAGTTCCCAGGAGCGCCACCACAGCTGGGCGTCGTCACCCATGGTCTCCGGCGTTTCGACCTGGTGCTTCTCGCGCACATAGTCTCTCCAGCGCTGCGGCACAGGGGCGCTCAGGCCGATGGGGGTGCCCAGCGCGACGGCGCTCAGGTGGGTCCAGCTGCGCGGCACCACGGTGTGCACGGCGTACCCGCCTCCGCCGGTGGCGATCCACCGCCCCTCGCAGTGCTCGTCTGCCAGGTGGGCGATGTCGAGCGCGGTCTGGCGGTGCGCGTCCACGCTCAGCTCCAGGTCGCTGAGCGGATCCTCACGGTGCGAATCGCAGCCGTGCTGGGAGAGGATCACTTCGGGCTCGAAGGCGGCGACCAGCTGCGGAATCACCGCGTGGAAGGCCCGCAGCCAGCCGGCGTCGCCGGTGCCTTCGGGGAGCGCAATGTTCACGGCCGAACCCTCGGCGCCGGGCCCGCCCGTCTCATTGGGGAATCCTGTGCCGGGATACAGCGCGACGCCGGTCTGATGGATGGAGATGGTCATCACCCGCGGGTCGTCATAGAAGATCGACTGCGTTCCATCTCCGTGGTGGGCGTCGACGTCGATGTAGATCACCCGGCTGATTCCTTGGTCGAGCAGATGCTGGATGGCGATGGCGGAATCGTTGTACACACAGAACCCCCCGGCCCGGGAACGGCCGGCGTGGTGCATTCCGCCGGCGAAGTTCACCGCGCGCACTGCCGTGCCCGCGAGCAGCGCCTGGGCGCACTGATAGGTCCCGTCAGCGATCCGCGCGGCACCGAGATGGATCTCGCTGAACACCGGAGTGTCTTCGGTGCCCAGGCCGTGCTCCGCCGCGGCGCTGCCGTGCTCGGCGGCTGCCTTCACGGCGGCGATGTACTCGGGGGTGTGGACGGTCCCCAGCACCTCATCGGAGGCGACCTTGGTCTTGAGACGCCGCATGTGCGCAGCGTTGAAGAGCTCGAACTCTTCGCAGAGCTTGGCCGTGAGCTCCAGGCGGACCGGGTCCATGGGGTGGCTGGAGCTGAAGCGGTACTCGAGCAGCGCGTCGTCCCAGACGAGGACAGTAGGAAGTTCGGCCACGGGGCCCTCCTCAGGCGTGGTCGGCGAAGTACTCCAGCTGGGAGACGTCTCCCGAAACGATGATGGTGTCTCCAGCTGAGACCAGGGTGTCGGGCTGGGCATAGACGAAGTCCTTGCCGGGGGACTTCACGCCCACGACGTTGACCCGGTGCCGGCTGCGCGGCTGGCACTGGTCGATCGTCTTGCCGTGCAGTTCGCGCGGTGGACGCATCTTCACGATCGCGAAGTCGTCGTCGAACTTGATGAAGTCCAGCATCTGTCCCGAGACCAGGTGGGCGGCACGCACACCGGCGTCGTGCTCGGGGTAGATCACGTGGTGGCACCCGATTCTGGTCAGGATCTTGCCGTGCGTGGGGTTGATGGCCTTGGCCCAGACCTGGCTGACGCCCAGGTCCACCAGGTTCGCGGCGATGAGCACCGAGGACTCGATCGAGGTGCCGACCCCGACGACGGCGGCGTCGAACTCCTGGGCGCCGACCTGGCGCAGCGCCTCGATGTCGGTGGCGTCTGCCTCGACCACGTGGGTGAGCAGGTCGGCATACTTCTGCACCAGGCCGCGATCGCGCTCCACGGCCAAGACCTCTTTGTTCTGCGTCACGAGCTGCTCGCTCAGCGCGATGCCGAAGCGGCCGAGTCCCACGACGAGTACCGGCTTGTTGCTCTGCGGATTCTGCTTGCCCACTGGTGCGTCCTTTTCGCGAAATGCGTACTCAGCCGCTGGGCTGAGCCTGAAAGTGCTGACTCCAGGGTAAACCCCTGCAGGGTGCTCTCCAGCACACTCAGCCGATCATCGGACGTCCCTCCGGGTAGCGGTAGCGGACCCGGCTGCGCTGGCGCACGGTCAGCGAGGCGGCGAAGGTGATGATCCCGACGCGGCCGGCGAACATCAGTGCTGCGAGCACATAGAGCCCCTCCGGCGGCAGGTCCGCAGTGAGGCCGGCGGTGAGCCCGACCGTGGCGAAGGCGGAGATCGACTCATAGAGCGGACGCCCCATGTCGAGCCCGGTGATGTACATGAGCCAGACGGTGGATATCAGCACCAGCGTCGCACCCATGGCCACCACCGAGACCGCGACCCGGACGGCCGAAGGGGGGATGGTGCGTCCGTGGGCGGTGGACTCGGCGTCGCCGCGCGCCTCCGCCAGGAACGCGAGCCAGATGACAGCGATGGTGGTGACCTTGATGCCGCCTGCGGTGGAGGCTGAGCCGCCGCCGGCGAACATCAGCGCGTCGGAGATCAGCATGGTCTCCGAGTTCTCCATATTGGACTCCACAACGGAGAACCCTCCGGAGCGCATGTTCACGGAGGCGAAGAGCGAGTTCTGCACCTTCTCCCAGACGCTCATCTCACCGATGGTGTTGGTGTTGGACCATTCCATGACCCCGTAGAGCAACGCCCCGACGACCATCAGCAACAGCGTCACCTGCAGAGTCAGCTTGGTGTGCAGGCTCCAGCGACGGACGTGCCAGCGGTTGGTCCAGAGCATGAACAGCACCGGGAAGCCGAGGCTGCCCAGGAAGACGCCCACCATGATGGTCCAGACCACCACGGGATCAGCGCCAAACCCGTCGAGGCCTCCCGAGTGCACCACGAATCCGGCGTTGTTGAAGGAGGAGATCGCATAGAACAGGCCGTGCCAGAGCCCGCTGGCCGCATCGTCCTCGATCTGGATGAACCGTGGAATCAGCACCAGCGCCAGGGCGGCCTCCACCACGGCGGAGCAGATCACGACGGTGCGGATGACCTGACCGGTCTCCCCCATGGCCCCGGTGGAGATGCCGCCTTCCTGGGCGACGAGGCGGGTGCGCAGCCCGAGGTTGCGCGTCACGGAGATGGCCAGCAGCGCCGCGATGGTGATGATCCCCAGTCCACCCACCTGGATGCCGATCAGGATGACCAGCTCTCCGGCGAAGGACCAGTGATCGGCTGTGTTCACGGGAGTCAGACCGGTGACGGTCACTGCAGAGGTCGCGACGAAGAGCGCGTCGTGGAATTCCGGGGAGCGTCCCGCGACGGTGGCCCAGGGCATCATCAGCAGGGAGGCGAACACGGCGATGGTGACCGCGAAGATCAACATGGCGGCACGTGCCGGCGATGTGCCGGTGAGACGCCTGAGTCCCTGCCTCAGTCGGGCCCTGAGGACACCCTCATATCCGCTGCTGCGCCCCGCGCGCGTGTCCCTCGCCATGGCCACTACTGTATTCCTCTGTTCACGCCGCGCCGCACACCATCAAGATTTGAACCTTGGAGCCGCTGAGCCAGCTGCTCAGCGTGCGTTCCGCAGCTCGTCGGTGATCTCTGCCGAGCGGGTGGCGCTGGCGGTCACCGCGGCGGTCACGGCCGCGGGGAAGCCATGCTCATCGAAGGCATGGATCGCGCGTTCGGTGGTGCCGTTGGGTGAGCAGACGGCTTTGCGCAGCGCTGCTGCGTCGGCGCCGTCGGAGACCAGCATCTTGCCTGCCCCGTAGAGCGTCTGCGCGGCCAGATCGGCGGCCAGCGCCGGATCGAGCCCGAGCCGGACGCCGGCATCGGCCATCTGCTCGGCGAGGTAGAAGGCGTAGGCGGGTCCGGAGCCGGAGATGCCGGTGAGCGCGTCGATCTGGGACTCCTCGATCACGTGCACGGCCCCGCAGGCTGCGAGCAGGTCCTGGACCCGTCGCGTGTCCGCCTCGCTGGCATGGGCCCCCGGAACCAGACCCACCACCCCGAGCCCCACCGAGAGGGGGGTGTTGGGCATGGAGCGGATGACCGGCTGTCCATGCGGCAGGGCGTCCTGCAGCATCTCCACGCTGATCGCGGCAGCCACCGAGACGACGACGGCGTCCGGTTTCAGCGAGTCCGCGATGGACTCGGCGAGGCCGACGATCCCAGGGGGCTTGACCCCGAGGAAGATGATGTCCGCCTGCCCGGCAGCGATCTGGTTCGCCTGCGGGTCCTCGGCCTCGGCCAGCACGGTGACGCCATGCTCCTCGGCGCGGGCCTGGGCGGTCGCGGTGCTGCGCGTGGTGGCCACCACGTCCTCGGGCTGCACAGAGGAGGCCAGCAGGCCCGCCAGGATGGCGCCGTTCATCGAACCCAGGCCCAGCATGGCCACGCGCGGGGCATTGGTGGGTGCAGTGTTCTTCTGGACTTCCGCGGTGCTGCTCATGCTCACTCCTGTCCGAGGTGCTTGCGGGCGAAGGCCAGGGACTCGGCCAGCCAGCGCTCCCGATCTCCCACATTGCGGGCGGTGCGGGTGGCCACTTCCACGGCGACGACACCGGTGAACCCGGTCTCGGCGAAGTCGGGCTTGGCCAGGAGCTGCATCGCTTCAGCCACGCGTTGTTCTCCCTGCCCGGGGATGAGGTGGTCATCCTTGAAGCCGTTGGACCAGCCGTCGGTCAGGTGCACATGGCGCAGTCGCTGACCGAGTGCTCCGACCGCCTCGTAGGAGTCCGACTCGGCGGTGGCGGCATGCGAAAAGTCCCAGGTCACGTGCGGGTAGGGCTGATCCACCGGGTCCCAGTGCGGCAGGTACATCGTGGCTTCGCGTCCGCCGGCGCGCCAGGGGTACATGTTCTCCACGGCGAAGACGACCCCGGTCTCCTCCTCGAGCTCGGCGATCCCCTCGGCGAAGCTCTCCGCATATCCGACCTGCCAGCGGAACGGCGGGTGAGCGACGACGACGCCGCAGCCGACCTCCTGCGCGAGCGCCGCGCTGCGCTTGAGCTTGTCCCAGGCGGAGCCCCAGACCTGCTGGGTGAGCAGCAGCGTGGGTGCGTGGATGGCCATCACCTGCAGGCCGAAGCGCCAGGAGAGCTCGTTCAGCGTGGAGGCCTGCTGGGATTCGCTGCGGTGGGTGACCATGACCTCGACCCCGTCATAGCCGAGATCATCGGCGATGGAGAAGCCCTCGGCAACTCCCAGCGGGTAGACCGAGGAAGTGGACAGCGCCACCGGAATGCGAGGCAGCTCATGCGCGGGGCGCGGCTGGACGTCCTCAGTGGGCATGTTCCACCGCCGCGGCCGCCACCGGTCGGCCACCGGGAACGTCGCCGCGCGAGGGTTTGCGCAGCTCCCGTCCGAGGTTCACATGCCCGACGCCGGGTGCCGCGGGCACCGGCACGGCGCCCTCACGGACCAGGGAGTCCAGCCGGCGCAGGATCAGGCCTTCACGCAGCGCCCAGGGACAGATCTGCAGCTCCTCGATGCCGAAGACCTTCATCGCCTGCTCAGCGACGAGCGCTCCGGCGAAGACCTGCCGGGCGCGCAGTGCGGAGACCCCGGGAAGTTCGGCCCGCTCCTCGGCCGTCATGGAGCCCAATCGTTTGGACAGCGGCTTCAACGCCGAATGCTCCAGAGTGCGGTTCACATAGGGTCCGGCCGCCGAGGGGGCGGCGCCGGTCATGCGGGCCAGTGAGCGGAAGGTCTTCGAGGTGGCGAGCACCTCGGTGTGCTCGCTGAGCACAGGGAACTCCCGGCGGGCCGCCTCGAGCTCTTCGCGGATGTAGCTCTTCAGCGCCTTGGCCTGGTCCTTGCTGGGCGGGTCCTCACCGAGCCAGTCGCGCGTGAGCCGACCAGCACCCAGGGGCACCGAGACCGCGGTGGAGGGCAGCTCATCGCGCCCGTAGGCGATCTCGAATGATCCGCCGCCGATGTCGAAGTTGAGGATGTCTCCGGCACTCCAGCCGCGCCAGCGTCGGGCGGCGAAGAAGGTCATGGCCGACTCCTGGGCGCCGCTGAGCTCGGTCAGCTCCACTCCGGTCTCGCTCACCACGCGCTCCAGGACCGCCTGTCCGTTGGCCGCCTCGCGCAGTGCCGAGGTGCAGAAGGAGAGCAGATCTTCTGCTCGGTGTCGCGCGGCGAAGCGAGCCGCCTCGGCGATGAAGCCGATCAGCTCGTCCTGGCCCTCATCGGTGATAGCTCCCTGTTCGTCCAGGTGCTTGACCAGGGAAAGGGGTCGCTTATGAGAGGCGAAAGCCTCAGGCTTCGCTCCCAGGTGGGCATCCACCAGGAGCAGGTGCACGGTATTGGAACCGATATCCAGCACGCCCAGACGCATCAGGTGACTCCTCGGTTAGGATCCGGTCTTCGCCGTCGTCTTTTTGGCTGGAGACTTCTTGGCAGCGCTGCTTTTCTTCGCCGGGGACTTGGCGGTGGACCGCTTCGCCGCAGGCTTCGAGGCTCCGGGCTTCTTCGGGCCCGCTGCACGCTTCTCCGCCAGCAGCGAGTAAGCGTGCTCCTTGGTCAGGGTCTCCAGGGAGACGCTGCGCGGCACGGTCACATTGGTCTCGCCGTCGGTGACATAGGGACCGAACCTGCCGTCCTTGACCACGACCTGCTTCTCCGAGGTGGGATCTGCGCCGAACTCCGCCAGTGGCGGCACCGCTGCACGCCGCCCACGCTGCTTGGGCTGGGCGTAGATCGCCTTCGCCTCCGCCAGCGTGATGGTGAACATCTGCTCCTCGGTCTCGAGCGAGCGCGAGTCCGACCCCTTCTTCAGATACGGACCGAAGCGGCCGTTCTGCGCGGTGATCTCCTCGCCGTCCTCGTCGGTGCCTACCACGCGGGGCAGCGAGAGCAGCCGCAGGGCCTGTTCCAGGTCCACCGTCTCAAGGGTCATATCGCTGAGCAGCGACCCGGTTCGAGGCTTCTCCTTGGCCGGCTTCTTCTTCGGCTTGGGCTTGCCGTTCTTGTAGTACTCGGTGGGCAGCGACTCCAGGTACTTCTCCAGCTGCGCCTCAGTCATCTCCTCGATGACCTCCGTGACATAAGGCCCGTAGCGACCGTCTTTGGCCACGACCTCGCGTCCGGTCTCCGGATCGAGACCGAGCACACGCCCGGAGTACTGCGCCTGCTCGAAGAGCTCCTCGGCCTTCGCCACGGTGAGCTCATCGGGGGCCAGATCCTGAGGAAGGTTGGCGCGCTGGGGCTCCAGCTCGCCCTCCGCGGTGACCACACCATCCGGGTTGGGTCGCTCCAGGTAGGGGCCGTAGCGGCCCACCCTCAGGTTCACGCCCGGGGCGATCTCGATGGAGTTGATGGCTCGAGCATCGATCTCCCCGAGGTTCTCCACCACATGCTTGAGCCCGTCCACGCCGTTCTCGGCACCGAAGTAGAAGCCCTGCAGCCATGCCTCACGCTCGATCTCGCCGCGCGCGATCTGGTCGAGGTCCTCCTCCATTCGGGCCGTGAAGTCGTAGTTCACGTATTTCCCGAAGTGCTCCTCCAGGAGCCGGATGACGCTGAACGCGGTCCAGGAGGGGATCAGGGCCGAGCCGCGCTTGGTGACATAGCCGCGGTCCATGATCGTGGAGATCGTCGGGGCATAGGTGGAAGGACGCCCGATCTCGCGCTTCTCCAGCTCGGCCACGATCGTGGCTTCGGTGTAACGCGCGGGCGGAGTGGTCTCATGCCCCTTGGCGTTGACCTCGCGCCCGGTCAGCCGCTCGCCGGTCTCGAGCTTGGGGAGTCGCTTTTCGGCCTTTGCCGACTTGGCGTCCTCGTCCTCATCGGTGCTCTCGCGGACCTCTTCATAGGCGGCGAGGAATCCGGGGAAGGTGATGACGGTGCCGGAGGCGCCGAACGTGGCCGTGGTGCCGGCCATGGAACCACCCGAGACCTGGGCGCTGAGCCGCACCGAGGCGGTGAAGCCCTTGGCGTCGGACATCTGCGAGGCGACCGTGCGCTTCCAGATCAGCTCGTAGAGCTTGAACTCGTCCTTGGACAGCTCACTGGCGACCTGGCCGGGAGTGCGGAAATGGTCTCCGGAAGGGCGGATGGCCTCGTGGGCCTCCTGCGCGGTCTCGTTCTTCTTCGAGTAGTAGCGCGGGCTTGAGGGCGCATGATCGGCCCCGTAGAGCTCGGTGATCTGTCGGCGAGCGGCCGTGATGGCTTCATTCGAGAGCGTCACCGAGTCGGTACGCATATAGGTGATGTAGCCGTTCTCATACAGGCGCTGAGCGACCTGCATCGTCGCCCGGGAGGAGAACCGCAGACGGCGAGAGGCTTCCTGCTGCAGCGTCGAGGTGATGAAGGGAGGCTGTGGCTTGCGGGAGTACGGCTTGTCCTCCACGGAGTCCACGGTGAACTGAGCATCGGTCAGACCGGCGGCAAGGGTCTCTGCAGCCTGCTGGTCCAGCACGCTGACCTCGGTCTTGGAGCGCGAGGACTTGAGCTCGCCGCGATCGTTGAAATCAGCGCCGGTGGCCACGCGGGCGCCGTCGACCGCATTGAGCTTGGCGGTGAACTCTTCTGAGGCTGCGGTGGTGAAGCTGCCGGAGAGGTCCCAGTAGCTGGCCGGCACGAAGGCCATTCGTTCGCGCTCGCGTTCCACCACCAGACGCGTCGCCACAGACTGCACGCGACCTGCGGAGAGGCCTTTGCCGACCTTGCGCCAGAGCACCGGGGATATCTCGTAGCCGTAGAGACGATCAAGGATCCGTCGCGTCTCCTGCGCGTCGACCAGGTCCTCGTCGATCTGTCGCACATTCTCCAGGGCGCGGGTGATGCCTTCCTTGGTGATCTCCGTGAAGGTCATCCGGTAGACGGGGACCTTGGGCTTGAGCACCTGAAGAAGGTGCCAGGCGATGGCTTCACCCTCGCGGTCGGCGTCAGTCGCGAGGTAGAGCTCGGAGGCCTCCTTCAGCGCACGCTTGAGCTCGGTGACCTTCTTCTTCTTGGAGTCCGAGATGACGTAGTACGGCTCGAAGCCGCCGTCGGGGTTCACGGCGAAGCGCCCGAAGGGGCCCTTCTTCATGTCGGTGGGCAGCTCCGAGGGCTGTGGCAGGTCACGGATGTGCCCGGCGGAAGCGTCCACGATGAACTCATCGCCAAGATACTTGGCGATGGACTTGGACTTCGCCGGGGACTCGACGATGACGAGTTTCTTGCCTTCGGGCACTGATCTCCTTGAGGAATTCTTGCGGTGCAGTCTCGGGGCATGAGCAGCGGGCTGGCCGTCGAGTGCTCAATATATCAGCGAGCACAACACGCCGACGCCGCGGGAATCAAGACCGCGTGACGTACCCCTCCACATAGAGCTCCAGCGTCTCGGTGCGCAGAGCCTGCTCGAGATCCGCGCCGTCTGCGGGCTGATCATCCATCAGGGAAGCCACCGCCGTGGCCAGCTGACCTGCGGCGAACTCACCGTCTGCGGCACCGAGCAGACCCGCCGCGGCGCTGGACACCGGACGGCTCCGGCGCAGGCCGGCTCCCTGACGTGCGACGATCACCTCAGGGTGAACGGCGCCGAAACGCTGATGGCGCTCCTCGGTGACATCACCGGCGACGACGAGCGCGGAGTCCAGCACCGCCGCAGCGTCTCGCGCCACCTCCTCGGCCCGGGCGACGGTGCCGCCGATCACCGGCCCCAGCGGCTGGTCCACCGGTCCGCTGATCTCCTCGAATCGACGCCAGGGACTCATCGCCGCGGCGTCGGCAGCGGACCTGCGGCGCATCCAGATCATGCCGAAGCCCACGGCCTCGACACCTCGAGAGTCGAAGTCCTGCAGGTACGCGGCATAGCGGAGCCGGTACTGCGCGATGTCCCGCTCGGTGGAAGCATCCCGGAGCCAGGTCTCGGCATATTCATCCGCGTCCTGCTGATCCCGCTGGATGAACCAGGCGTCCACGGGGGTCTCATCCTGAAGCTGGTCACACCACCGCCGGGGACGCGTGTCCCAGTCAGCGCCCTCCGGGATCTCCCAGTTCCCCAGCAGCTGGGCGGTTCCCCCGTCGCTGAGGAAGCGCGGGAGCTCAACGATCAGCTCCTCCATGAGCAGGTCCCCGTGACGGCCGCCGTCCCGGTAGGTGTAGCGGGCTGCGGGATCCTCATCGGCGGGGCGTGGCGTGATCACGAAGGGAGGGTTCGAGATGATCAGGTCGAAGGTGCGGTCGGCCACCGGGTCGAAGAGGCTGCCCTGGAGCAGCTGGACCCGTGCGCCGAGGTTCTCGGGATCGAGCCGCAGCTCGGGCGCGTTGAGCAGCAGGTTGAATGCGGTGAAGTCCAGCGCACGGGTACTCAGGTCGGTGGCGACCACGTGCTCGGCGTGGTCCAGCAGGTGCAGGAGCTGGATGCCGCACCCCGTGCCGATCTCCAGCGCGGTGCTCACTGGGCGCCGGTGGACCGATGCGGCCAGGGTCAGGCTCGCTCGGCCGATGCCCAGGACGTGGTCTGCCGGAAGCGCACCCTGCAGCTGGTGGGACGAGAGGTCGCTGGCGACCCAGAGGTCGGCCACCCCGCCCTGCTGCTCCGCCTGGTAGGGCCGCAGGTCCACGCTGGGGCGGCACAGCTCGCCGTCGTCGTCGGCCTGAAGGTGCACCAGCTCGAGCCGGAGCAGGCCCTGGATGCCGGTTCGAGGCAGGGCCTGCTCGACCTGGGCGACGGTGATGTCCATGCCGAAGAGCCACAGCCCGGAGAGCACCGCGGCAGGGTCTGCCGACGCCGAGCCTGCGGCGGCGTCGAACAGCTCCTGCACGCGCAGCTGACCCGGGACGAACTGATCGCGGTCCAGCGCGGAGAGAACGTCCTCGCCGAGCAGCTCGGCGAGGTGATCGTGGCTGAAGCCGGCGGCGCTCAGGTCAGCGCGCAGCCCTGCCACGAGCGTCGTGTCTGCGCGCGGGGCTGGTGCGCTCATGGGCGGCGCACCTTCTCCAGCAGCCCGGTGTTCGGATGGGAAGGGTCTTGTTGCAGCCGGACTTCGCAGGTGCGGCAGCGAGTGGTCTCCGGGATGTGACGGCACTGATCGCAGTAGAGCTGCAAGGTGGAGCAGCCTCGGTCCATGCAGTTATAGAAGGTGCTGGTGGGGCTGCCGCAGTGCGTGCATTCGCCGATGGTCTTGGCGTCGGGGGAGAAGCGCGTGTTCATCCGGGAGTCGAAGACGTAGAGCTCGCCCTCCCAGAGGCCCTCGTCGCCGAAGGTCTCCCCGTAGCGGACGATCCCGCCGTCGATCTGATAGACCTCCTCGAAGCCGCGGCGGCGCATCAGCGAGGAGAGCACCTCGCATCGGATGCCTCCGGTGCAGTACGTGACCACGGGCTGATCCTTGAGGTGATCGTATTTGCCGGAGTCGAGCTCGGCGATGAAGTCCCTGGTGGTCTCGGTCTCCGGCACGACGGCGTTCTTGAACCTGCCGATCTGAGCCTCCATGGCATTTCGCCCGTCGAAGAAGGAGACCTCTACGCCCTGGGCGCGCTTCTGCTCCACGAGTTCGTGGACCTGCTCCGGCTGGAGATGGACTCCGCCGCCGACGACGCCGTCGGAATCGACCTCGATCTCATCGGGGACTCCGAAGGCGACCAGCTCGGGACGGACCTTCACGGAGAGTCGCGGGAAATCCTCCGCCCCGCCCTCGGACCATTTGAAGGCCATGTCTTTGAAGGGCGCATAGGCTCGAGTCTGCTTCACGTACTGCTTGACGGCCTTGATCTCGCCGCCGACCGTCCCGTTGATGCCCTGCGGGGAGATGAGGATGCGGCCCTTCAGACCCAGCTCGCGGCAGAGGGTGTGCTGCCACAGTTTCACCGCTTCCGGATCGGCCAGCGGAGTGAAGGCGTAATACAGGACTATTCGGGACATGCTCACCTCTCAAGGGTAGTTCTGAACAACATCTTTATGAACTCGTTGTCCCTGCCCCTCACGGTGAAGCGCATTTTGTTTGTATGGTCGGACCATGACTTCTGAGCTTAGCGACGCACTTGTCCGCCACTGGGTGACCGGATGGGCAAGGACGCACGACTACGACGTGCAGCATGAGGGCAACGTCCATTCCGCCCTGCGTTCCGGAGATTCCGACGAATGGGAGTACGTGTTGTACGCCCCCGAGGACACCGATCTGCGCAAGATCGCCTCCGCCGTCGCGAAGGATTCAGCGCGGATGCTGACCGTGATAGCTGAGCCCGGAGCCCCCTCGCTGAGCCAGAATCCCGTGGACGGGCTGCAGCTGATCAGCGATGAAGAGAAGCTGATGGTCGTGGACATGGAGACCCAGGACGTCGAGGACCCGATCACCCCGGAAGGCTTCACCACCAGCCGCGACGATCACGACGGGTGGACCCTGTTCACCGTGCGGGACGGGGAGAAGGTGGCCGCCCGCGGACGGGTCGCCACCGTCGATCACTACGCGATCCTCGACCGCATCTACACCAACGACGATTACCGCCGCCGGGGCCTGGGCACCTTCGTGACCCGGGCGCTGATCGCCATCGCCCACGAGCACGACGTGGAGGAGGGCCTGTTGGTGGCCACTGCCGACGGTCAGGAGCTCTACGAGTACCTCGGCTGGACCCTGCTCGGTGACGTGCATGTCTACGGCGCCACCTCGGGCGGACGGATCCGACCGAGCCACTCGCAGTTCGACGACCTGAAGGGTTGAGCAGCGGGCAGCGGCATAGGGCGGGTGTGCGGCTGACGTAGCCTGAGGGGTGATGCCCGATCAGGAACCCTATGAGCTGCTGCGCCGAGCCGGACTGCCCTCGGAGGTAGAGGATTCCGGTCCGCTCCGGCATGTGCGCACATTGCCCGCCCGAGCGGCGCAGACGGCGCCCTGGCCGGAGTGGGTGCCCAGCAGCCTGCGTGCGGGCTACCGGCAGCTCGGAGTCGCCGGGCTCTACACCCACCAGGTGCAGGCCGCCGAAGCGCTGCACGCCGGGCGCCACACCATTCTCGCCACCGGCACAGCCTCCGGGAAGTCCCTCGGCACGCAGCTGCCCGGACTCTCCGAGATCTGCGGCGGACCCGTCGGGGAGTCCCGTGGATCTGCCGCCGCCGCGGGCCTCGGTGCGACGATGCTCTACCTCTCCCCCACCAAAGCTCTCGCTGCCGACCAGCTCGATGCCCTGAGTCAGCTCGCCGAGGCGACCGGAGCGCAGGGACCTGAGTCAGGCATCCGCCCCGCAGCCTACGACGGCGACACCGATGCCGAGCAGCGCCGATGGGTGCGTCAGCACGCCAATGTGGTGCTGACCAATCCGGACATGCTCAATGTGGGCATCCTGCCGAATCACCGCGCCTGGGCCAGGTTCTTCGCCCGGCTGCGCTACGTGATCATCGACGAGGCGCACACGTGTCGCGGGATCTTCGGTTCGCATATCGCACTGCTGCTTCGACGACTCCGACGCATCTGCGCCCACTACGGGGCCGAACCGATCTTCACCGGAGCCTCGGCCACCAGCGGTGACCCTGCGGCGTCGTTCTCCCGACTCATCGGCCACGCCGACGAGACCGTCGAGGCGGTCACCGAAGATGCCTCTCCACACGGTGCGGTGGACGTCTACCTCTGGGAGGCCACGACCTCTGAGCTCAAGGGAGACAACGCGGCGCCGCTCAAGCGCAGCCTGACGGTGGAGGCCGCCGATATCCTCACTGACCTCGTCGTCGCGGGTCACCGCACGCTCGCCTTCATCAAGTCCCGCCGCGGAGCCGAGACGATCGCTCAGATCGCCGCTGACTCACTCGCCGAGGTCGACGTCGACCTGCGCGGACGCGTGGCGGCCTACCGCTCCGGCTATCTGAAGGAGGAGCGGCGGGAGCTCGAGGACGCGCTGCGTGAGGGGCGGCTGCTCGGGGTCGCGTCGACTCCCGCTCTCGAGCTGGGGATCGACATCTCAGGGTTGGACGCCGTGATCATCGCAGGCTGGCCCGGGACCCGGGCTTCCTTCTTCCAGCAGCTCGGCCGAGCCGGACGCTCCGGTCAACGCGGCGCGGCATTCTTCATCGCCGGAGACGATCCGCTGGACTCCTATCTGCTGGATCATCCCGAGGCCATCTTCGACACAGCGGTGGAGGATGCGGTCACAGATCCGTCGAATCCGCATGTGGCGGCGCCGCATATCCTCGCGGCCGCCCAGGAGCTGCCGCTGACCCGGGACGATCTCGAGCTCTTCGACCCGGGCCGGTGGCTCATCGACTCGCTCACCGAGCAGGGGCATCTGCGTCGACGTCCGCGCGGCTGGTTCTTCGCCCACGACGATGTCTCGGCCGCTTCCTGGGTCAAGCTGCGCTCCGACGGCGGCGGTCCCTTCACGATCGTCAACACCGAGGACGGCACCGTGATCGGTGACATGGGCTCGGCGCAGGCGCAGCCGCAGGCCCACCCGGGGGCGGTCTACGTGCATCAGGGACGCAGCTACGTGGTGGAGGAGCTGGACCAGCAGAACCACGCGGTGCTCGTCTTCCCGGCGACCCCGCCGTATTACACCCAGGCGCGGGAGACCACCTCGATCGAAGTGCTGGAGGTCCAGGAGGCGGTCGACTGGGGGCGCTTCCGGCTGCACAGCGGCATGGTCGAGGTCACCAGCACCGTGGTCGGCTTCCAGCGCAAGGCGCTGGGCTCCTCCGAGGTGCTCTCCGATGAGCCGCTGGATCTGCCTCCGTCCTCGCTGCGCACGCAGGCGATGTGGATGACCGCCCCCGAGACGGCGCTCTCAGGGGCCGGGGTCATTCCGGAGCAGATTCCGGGGGCGCTGCATGCCGCGGAGCACGCGATGATCGGCCTGCTGCCGCTGTTGACCTCAGGGGACCGCTGGGACATCGGTGGCGTGTCCACGGCCCTGCATCGCGACACCGAACTCCCCACGATCTTCGTCTACGACGGACACCCCGGTGGCGCTGGCTTTGCTCAGCGCGGCTTCGAGCTGGCGGCGGAATGGATCGGCGCCACCGCAGAGACCATCTCCGGCTGCGAATGCGCCACGGGATGCCCCTCCTGTGTGCAGTCGCCGAAGTGCGGGAACCGGAACAACCCGCTGGAGAAGCAGCCGGCGCTGAACCTGCTGCGCGCGATCCTCGCCGCCCAGCCCGCCGATCCGAGCGAAACTATCGTAGAGCTCTAGCGAATAGTAGAGCTATAGCACTACGACAACGCGTTAGCTCTACGACAAACGCAGTTGGGGCGGAGGGCGGAGGGTTTGCCCCAGCTGGCGCGAAAGTTCCGCAAGCGCCTGACTCTCCACAGAAGCCTCTGCGTCGGTCCCGGCTGCTCGGCCGCGACCGAGACTGGTGCGACCTGCACACAGCAGGTCTCGACAGCCGCCCGGGCCTCGTAGTCCGGGCGGCCCCAGCGGAAGGAACGGTCATGGAGACACCACAGACGCGGAACCCATCACACACATTCGAGGCGCAGCGGTCAGACGTGCCACCCACGGGGACCGTGCGCACGTGGGGACAGCAGATTCACCGCGAGGACGAGGGATTGGCGACCGCGGAGTACGGCATCGTCATGCTGGCTGCGGTGGGGTTCGCGGGGCTGCTCGTGGCGGTGCTGAGCTCGGATACCGCGCGTGGACTGCTGACCGGCATCGTCGAACGTGCGCTCTCGTTCTGAACTCCGCACTCAGGCCGATAGGGGTTCGATCAGCGCGGAGTTCGCCCTGGCGCTGCCGGCAGTCATCATGGTGCTGCTGTTCGTGATCTCCTTTGCACTGCAGGGCGCGGCGCAGGTCAGCCTGGAGGAGGGAGCGCGGGCTGCAGCTCGGGAGCTTGCTCGCGGCGAGTCCGCCGCAACCGCTGAAATTGCCGCGCGGCGGGTTGCCGGGGAAGGGACCGCCGTCGGTCTCACCCGGGAAGGTCCCTACGTCACCGTGGTGCTGACCCGCCCGGTGCGTCTGCTCGGGTGGCTGGAGATCGAAGCAACCCAGGACGCCGAAGCCACGGCCCTCGTGGAGGACCCGCTATGAGAGATCGTCTGCAGGATCAACGTGGTTCCGGTACGGTCCTCGCGCTCGCGCTCATCATGGTGCTGCTCACCCTGCTGGGGGCGATCCAGGCATTGAGCCTGGTGGCGGCCTCCTCGGCTCAGGCTGCGCGCGGGGCAGACCTGTCCGCCCTCGCAGGGGCGGATGCCGCCCGTGGGTTGACCGCGGGCGACCCGTGCGCGGTGGCGCGGGCGCTGGCCGCGCGCAATGAGGTGGAGCTCACCAGCTGCACGGTGACGGGTACGCATGGCACGGAGGTGCTGGTGCAGAGCGCAGTGCCGATCCTGCCGGGTCGGTTTCTGAACATCGAGACCTCGGGTCTCGGGGACCTGAGCGGCCTGGTCAGTCGCAGCACCGCGCGCGCCGGACCGCCTCCCACGTGAAGCAACGCCGGCCTCGGCCGCAGGAGCTCAGAGTCGGCCCAGCAGCGCCGCCAAGAGTGCAATCCGCTCCGGGATCGACTCGATTCGCACCTGTTCATGATCGGCATGGGCACCCGCGCCGTCAGGTCCGAACCCATCGAGAGTGGGAAGTCCCAGTGACCCCAGGTAGTTCGTGTCTCCGGCACCTGCCGCCGGTCGACCTCCCACCTCGGCGAGTCCGACCTCCCGGGAGGCATCCTCGACGAGGCCCAGCAGTTCCTGGTCGACGGCGTCGGCCTGCCATGCGGGCCGCTGGGACAGAGTTCTCACCTTGAGCTCACCGTCGGACCGGATCGGCTGGAGGTCCTGGATCGCGCCAAGAACCTCGGCCTCGACTTCCGGGGTGCGAAACCGCAGCCCGATGTCGGCTGAAGCGGCCGCAGGCACGACGTTGGTCTTACCTCCTCCGGTCACCGTCCCGATGTTGCACAGGACATCTCCCGGCGCGGCGGCCTCTGCCGAGGCGATGAGGCTGCGCAGCGCAGTGAGCTGATCGACCAGCTCGTCGATGGCATTGACCCCGCCCTCAGGGTCCAGCGCGGCATGAGACGCGCGACCGGTGACCTCGAGCCGCAGCCGGGTGCTCCCCAGCCGCCCCACCTTCAGGGCGCCTCCCGGGTGCGGGGATTCGAAGCCGAGCACGGCGCGCACACCCTCGGCGCAGGAGAGCAGGAGCTCCCGTGAACTCGGGGAACCGATCTCCTCATCCCCCACCAAGATCACCCGGACCGGCGGCCTGGACTGCCCGAGCGCCGTGCTGAGCCGCAGACCTTGGTGCATGATCAACAGTCCCGACTTCATGTCGAAGGACCCGGGCCCATAGGCGATGCCGTCTTCGATGCGGAAGGGCATCGACTCGAGCGTTCCACGGGACCACACAGTGTCCGCGTGACCTACGAAGAGCACCGGAGCCTCCGTGTGCTTCGACCCGGTGCCGGCGATGTCCATGACCAGGTGGGTGCCCCACTCCCCCTCATGCTCGGTGACCTCGGGGTCATGCTCGGCGAAGAGCTCCCGCACCTGGGCGCAGACTTCGCTCACTCCTTCTGCATCCCCCGTGGGTGACTCTGTCTCCACCATTCGTTTCAGAAGTTCGACGGTCTCTTCGAGGTGATCTCTTGCGAAATCAAGGGCAGCCGTGGGTGATGAGGTATCCATGGGACTATGATACGCAACGTAAGAACATGTTCAGGCTGCGAGAGGACCCCATGACCGACCAGGACGCTGCTGCACCCGAAGGGCCCGCCCTTGCCGAGTCGCTCACCCTCGAGGACGGCACCACCGTCCGCAGCCTCACCGATAACGCCGAGCTCGAGGCTGCGTGCCGGCTATACCGTGATGTGTTCTCCTACAGCGGCGAGGATCAGGGAATCAACGCCCGCCTGCTCAAGAACCTGCTCACCTACGGCGGGACGGTGGTCGGCGCCGTCGACCCGGCGGGTGTGGTGCGCGGCATGGCATTCGGCTGGACTGCAGTGGATACCAGCACCGAGGACCCGCATATCTATCACTTCTCCCAAGCCGCGGTGGTGTCCCAGGACCTGCAGGGACAAGGTGTTGGCAGGGCGCTGAAGAACGTCCAGGCAGCCGTGGCACACCGTCAGGGCGCGAGCCGCATGCGCTGGACCTACAACCCGATGATCAGCCGCAATGCACACTTCAATCTTGACGTGCTCGGAGCACAGGGCCGCTGGTTCACCAAGGACGCTCTCGCGGGGCCCGGGACCGACCGGATCACCGTGGAATGGCGACTGGACGGCTCCGCCGCTGAACCGGCCTCCTCTGCCGCGGCGGAGAACCTGGAGGCTGCGCTCAGCGACGAAGAGCTCACGGAGCCAGGACAGATCCAGATGCGCCCCGACGCCGCCCTGCTCGTCGTTCCCGCACAGCAGCCCACCGATGAACAGGTGATCGGCCTGCTCCGCACCCGCTTCAGCGATCTCTTCGAACACGGCTTCATGGCGACCTCCTGCCATCGCATCACCGAGGACCTCGCTGTCTATAGCTTTCTGCGCCCCGCATGAGCGCCGAGACCCACCGCGACCAGGAAGCCAGCGCCCCGGCAGAGGAAAGCTGGTCCGACAGCCGCGGCCCCGACAACCCCGCCGCCCGATTCGGCGCCACCCTGTCCCCGCGCGCCTCCGCGAAATCCCTGCAGGCCCGCCTGATCCGCAAGGAGCGCGAGAACCTCGAACGAGTCTTCGCCGGGATAGCGGACGACGACGCGCTGGCCCGCACGGCCGGTGTCATCGCCGGCGCGCGACGCCGGTTCATCGTGGGCCACGGACGCTCGGCCGCGTTCGCACATCTGTTGGACCTCGACCTCTCACACGGGGTCTCTCAGGTCTCCCTGATCGATGGCCTGAGCACCCGCGGGATCGACGTGCTCACCGATGTGCGCAGCACCGATGTGCTCGTCGCGTTCTCCATGCGTCGCTACCGCCGTGAGACGGCTCAGCTCGCCGAGGCCTTTGCCCGTAGAGGCGGGGCCGTGGTGGCAGTCACCGATTCGGCGGAGTCCCCGCTGGTGGCCCACTGCAGCGAAGCCGTGATCGTGCCGACGAATTCCGACTCCGTGACCGACTCTGCCACCGGCGTCGCTGCTGTGATCCACCTGCTGACCGCTCTGACCACGGCAAGTGCCAAGGGCAGCCGCCGTCGGCTGACCGAAAGAGAATCATTGATCCACGAGATGGGACTGTATATCTGATGCGCGCCGTCGAGATTGTGCTCCACGATGTTGAACTGCCCCTGCGACATGCCTTTGAGACCAGCTCTCACCGCAAGTCCTCGCTGCGACACCTGCTGGTCGAGATGATCGACGCCGACGGGACCGTCGGCTGGGGCGAGATCGCCTCCCCCGCCGGTCCGTTCTACGCCCCCGAGACGACGACGACGGCGTGGCAGACCGCCACTGAGCATCTGATCCCCGCCGTGCTCGGCGCACAGTGGGAGCATCCTGACGAGATCGCGGGTCTCTACGGCAAGGTCCGCGGCAACTTCTTCGCCAAGGCCGGCGTCGAGATGGCGGCCTGGGCGATGTGGAGCGCCGCAGAGTCGATCCCATTGGCCCGCGCGCTCGGGGGCGAGCGCGAATCCGTCGTCGCCGGGGTCTCGCTCGGGATCGAGCCCAGCATCGAGGCGCTCCTCGCCGAGGTCACGCGCCATGTGGATTCCGGCTACCCCCGGGTCAAGCTGAAGATCGCGCCAGGTTGGGACGTGGCGCCCGTGCGCGCCGTGCGCGAGGCATTCCCTGACCTGGACGTCCATGTGGACGCTAACGGGGCCTACCCGGGAAGCCGGGAACCGGGTGGCGAGCAGGCCTTCGAGGTGCTGAGTTCTCTGGACCCGTTCGGGCTGACCATGATCGAGCAGCCCTTCGCGCCGAAGAACTTCCTCGACCACGCGCTGCTCACCGCGGAAATCGAGACTCCCGTCTGCCTGGACGAGTCCGTGGAGACGCTCGATGACCTTCGCACCGCCCTGGCGCTGAAGGCCGGCAATGTGCTGAACATCAAGGTTTCGCGCATGGGCGGGCTCAGCGCCGCCCGCGACGCGCACGCCATGGCGCTGGAAGCCGGCTGGCCGGTCTGGTGCGGAGGGATGCATGAGTTCGGAGTCGGGCGCGCCGCGAACGTGGCGATCTCCTCATTGCCCGGGTTCACTCTGCCTTCGGACGTCTCGGCCTCCGAGAAGTACTACGCCGAAGACATCATCGATCCACCGGTGACAGCCGAACAGGGCATCGTGCAGGTGCCCACCGTCGCCGGACTCGGGCACAGCGTGCGAACCGAGGTCATCGCCGCCCACGAGACTCGACAGCAGCGCTTCCGGGCCTGAGCTCGCCCCTTTGCGCGCAGTACGCTGTGAGTGCAGAAGTGCTCAAGAAGTCTCACCGGCTGAGAGGCAGCGAAAGAACATGGTCACCGCATTCGTCATGATGAAGACCGATCCGCATCGGATCCCCGAATCCGCGCAGGACATCGCCAATATCGAAGAGGTCCAGGCGGTGTACTCCGTGACCGGGAAATGGGATCTCGTGGCGATGGTCAAGACGCCGAATCTCGAGGATCTCAGCGACCTGGTGCCCGCGAAGATCTCCAAGGTCGCCACGGTGCACGACACCGAGACGATGGTCGCGTTCCGCACCTACTCCGATCAGGAGCTGGAGGCGAGCTTCAGCCTCGGCGGCGAGTAGCGCGCGGAGACCCTAGGGAGAAAGGCTGAGGGCCCGACCGGATACCGGTCGGGCCCTCAGCCTTTCTCGCTGGATCAGCGCTGCCCCGGGGCAGCCGAGCCGATCAGGTTCCGCGAGGCGCGGCGTCCGCGCTCACGGTGCTGGTTCGTGACTCGGCGGGCGCGTCGTCGTCGGAGTCCTCGTCCTCAGGCTCCGGAGCTCCTCGACCACGGCGGGCGAACTGCAGGACTACGCCGATTGCCAGGGCGACCATGCCGACCACCGAGATCATCAGATCCGGGTAGATCAGCAGCAGACCGCCCGCGACCAGCAGCGCGCGCTCGATGATCGTGGCCCGGAGGAACAGGAATCCCGCCAGCCCGGAGGCGAGCGCGATCATTCCCACGATCACGGTCAGCAGCGACACGGTGAGCTCATCCCAGCTGCCCTGCAGCAGAAGTGCCGGCTGCAGGATGAACACGTAGGGGATGAGGAAGCCGGCCAGCGCGATCTTCACGGCGGCCACACCTGCCCGCATCGGGTTCGCGTTCGCGATGCCGGCGCCGGCGTAGGCCGCGAGACAGACCGGCGGGGTGATGTCCGCCAGGATGCCGAAGAAGAACACGAACATATGGGCCGCGATCAGCGGGACCTCGAAGTTGTTGTACAAGATCGGTGCCGCCACTGAGGCGGTGACCACGTAGTTCGCGGTGGTCGGCAGGCCCATGCCCAGGATGATGCAGGCGATCATCACGAAGAAGAGCACCAGCAGGAAGTTGCCTCCTGCGATCGCGACGAGGCCTCGGCCGAGCTGGCCGCCCAGGCCGGTGGCCGTGACGGTGCCCGCGACGATTCCGGCGGTGGCGCAGGCAGCGATCACCGGCAGCGCGGTCCGCGCCGCGGCGACGAAGAGCTCCATGAAGCCACGCAGGTTGAGCCTGGTCGAAGAGCGGAAGAAGCTCAGCACGATCGCCGTTCCGATGCCCAGCAGCGCCGCCCGGGTCGGGGTCAGGCCGGAGAGCAGCGTGCCCACGATGACCACCAGGGGCAGCAGCAGATCGATCCGCGTGATCAGCCCGCGGACGCTGGGCAGCTCCTCCACGGGCATTCCCTTGATGTGCTGGCGCTTCGCTTCGAAGTGCACCGAGAGGAAGGCGCCGAGGAAGTAGAGCAGCGAGGGGATGATCGCGATGACGATCAGCTCGTTGTACTCCACGTTGGGCACGTTCTGCGCCATGATGAACGCCGCAGCGCCCATGATCGGCGGCATCAGCTGCCCGCCGGTGGAGGCGGTGGCCTCCGTGGCGGCGGCGAAGTGCGGCTTGAAGCCGGCTTTCTTCATGATCGGAATCGTGAAGGAGCCCGATGCCACGGTGTTCGCCACGGAGGACCCGGAGACCATGCCCTGGAGTCCTGAAGCGGCGACTGCGGCCTTGGCCGGTCCGCCGGTGTACTTGCCGGCCGCGCGGAAGGCCAGGTCGTTGAAGAACTGGCCGATGTTCGTGCGCAGCAGCACCACGGCGAAGAGCAGGAACAGGAAGATGAAGTCCGCAGAGACCTGCAGCGGGGTGCCGAAGATCGATCGCGTGGAGAGGAAGGTCTCCGTGGCGAAGGCATCCCAGGACCGGCCGCGGTGCGGGAAGATCGGGCTCAGGTTGCCGAAGATGCCGTAGGCGATGGCCACGCTCGCGATGATGACGATGGGCAGACCCACGCAGCGGCGGGTCGCCTCGAGCACCAGCAGCGTGCCGGCGACGGCGACGGCGTAGTCCATGTTGCTGAAGCCGAGGATCTGCACCGCGTTGCCCACGAGGTAGTCGTAGCGGAAGACGATGTAGAGATTGCAGGCGATGCCTGCGACGGCGAGCAGCACGTCGTACCAGGGGATGCCTCGTCCGCGCCCCAGGAGCAGGTCCTTCCAGAGGACTCCGCTGGGCTTGGCGTTGAGCAGTCGCTTGCTCGCCGGGTAGAGCATGAACACCAGCGAGGTGGCGCCCGCGAGGTGAATGGCGCCGTGGATCCAGCCGGTGAATGGCCGCTCCAGCGCGTAGTAGAGGTGGTAGAGCGTGAAGGCCACGGAGATCCCGCCCACGATCCATGTCCAGAAGCCCAGGTCCGTGCGGAATCGACTGGAGGTGTCGTGCTGCCGGAGAATCTCGGCGGCTCTCTCCTCGGCGCCGACCCCCGGCTCCTGCTGATCAGCAGGAGCCGGGGAACGCTTTTCAGCAGTGCTGCGTGTCACGGCAGGTCAATGCCCTGCTCTTCAAAGTAACGCTCCGCACCGGGGTGCAGCGGCACATCGCCGATGCCGGTGAGCGCGTTCTCCTCAGTGATGTTCTCGCCGACCTCGAGCGTGATGTCGCCGGCGTTCTCGAAGGTCGCCGCGGTGATCTCGTAGGCGAGGTCCTCGCTGACCTGGGTGGTGGAAGCGACCAGGGCCGCGAACACCGAGACCGTGGTGACGTCCTCATCGAGGAAATCATAGGCATCGGCGGAGATGTCATAGGACTCGGCGCCGGACTCTTCGGAGATCGCGTCGGTCATGTCATCTTCGATGCCCAGGAGCCGGACGTCGGTGGAGGCTGCCAGCTGGGTCAGACCGGCCACCGGGGTGCCCACCACGAAGATGGAGGCGTCGATCTGGCTGTCGGCGAGCATATCCGTGGAGGATCCGAAGTCGGCGACCTCAGCGGTGTAGTCGCCCTCTTCGATGCCGTGGGCAGCGAGGATCGCGTCGGAGATCGCGCGGGTGCCCGAGCCGGCGTCACCGACGGCGATGGTCTGACCCTCGAGGTCTTCGATGGACTCGATGCCGGAGTCTTCGCGGACGATGATGTGCGCGGCCTCCGGGTAGAGGTTCGAGATCCAGCCGAAGTTGTCCAGCTGCACATCTTCAAGGTCCGGGATCTCACCGGCGACGCCGCTTGCGGCGGTGTCATTCTGAGTCAGGCCCAGCTGCATCTCTTCCTGATAGATGCCACCCAGGTTGTCTGCGGAGCCGCCGGTCTCGATGGCGGTGACGCTGACGTCCTCAATGTTGTCCTCATAGATGGCGGCCAGCTCATCGCCCAGCGGGAAGTAGGTGCCGGCGGTGCTGCCGGTGCCGAAGGTCAGTTCGTTCGTGTAGCTGTCTTCATCTCCGGTGGCAGCCTCACCCTCGGCTGTCTCTTCGTCTCCTCCGCCGCAGGCGGACAGAGTCAGGGCGGCGGCAGCTGTGACCGCAATGGCGGTGCGACGCATTCTCATGGGTCTTCTCCTCATTCAAAAGGTGTCGTGGTGCGTGGAGTGATTCATGCGATGGGCAAAAGTCGGCTTCGATACACGGTGCGATGTGTATTCCGACACTTTACCGTGGTGTGTGCCACTTTAGGGGGTTCGAGGCCCTCTCCTAGACTGACTGATGCAGATGAGCGGGGTGTTTCAGGTTTTCCGCCCAATGGAATGGGACGAAATGCAGAGGATGAAAAACGTAGATGACCATCTATATCGACCCGCCCAGTTGGCCCGCCCACGGGACGGTCTTCTCACACCTGATCTCGGACACTTCCCTGCAGGAGCTGCATGACCTCGCCGCGACGGCAGGGATCAGCATTCGCGCCTTCGACCAGGACCACTACGACGTCCCGGCACACCGATACGAAGATCTGGTCTCCCGCGGCGCCGTCCCCGTCTCAGGCCGTGAGCTGACCCGGGTCCTGCTGCGCTGCGGATTGCGCATCCCGGCCGCACACCGCCCGGAGAAGCTGCGGCCCAATCTCTCCCGCGCCTGGTCCCGCCTGGGTCACACCCTTCAGGCCGCTGAGGCACTAACCGACGACGACGCCGCCCGCTCTCCGGCCGCGGATTTCAATCGGCTTTGGGGACTGCTGGGGGAGGAGCTGCTGGACCGGTGGTCCGAACCGCACCGCAGCTACCACGCGATGACGCATCTTGCGGCCGTGCTGCGCGGGGTGGGCACGCTCGACCGTGCCGGGGAGCTGCCGCACGCCCAGCGCCCTGTCGTGTCTCTCGCCGCATGGTTCCACGACGCCGTCTACTCCGGTGCCGCGGGGGCAGATGAAGAGGAATCCGCTCTGCTCGCCGAGACGCGGTTGGGACCCCTGCTGGGTGCCGCGGCGGTGAGCGAGGCGGCACGACTGGTCCGGGTCACCGAGACCCATGACCCTCTTCCTGATGACCGCAACGGGGCGGTGCTGGTGGACGCAGACCTACAGATCCTGGCGCAAGACCCGGCCCGGTACGCCCAATACACGGCGGCGGTGCGCCAGGACTACCGGCACGTGGCAGAGACGGACTTCCGCCACGGCCGCGCGCAGGTGCTGCAACGGCTGCTGGAGCGTCCGACGCTGTTCCACACCGCTATGGGTCGAGCCCGGTGGGAGTCTCAAGCGCGAGCCAATCTGCATGCGGAGCTCGAGCTGCTTACTCGCGGTTGAGCTGTTCCTCAAGCCTGGTGACCTTCTCGGTGAGCTGATTGGTGAATCCTGGCCGGATATCTGCCTTGATCACCAGACTCACGCGTGAACTGACCGCGGTCACGGCCTCGGTCGCGCGTCGGATGACCTCGAAGACCTCATCCCACTCACCCTCGATGGTGGTGAACATGGATGTGGTCTCGTGCGGAAGCCCCGAGGCCCGCACGATGCGCACCGCCTCGGCGACGGCGGCACTGACGGACCCCTCGGGGGTGTCTGCGGTGGCAGGGGCGACGGAGAAGGCGACCAACATGAGGCTCAGGCTACGCCAGTTCCTGCATCAGGCCTAGGACCACCGGGATGACTCCGAGCAGGATGAAGGCAGGCAGAAAGCAGAGCCCCAGCGGCAGCACCATCTGGACTCCGAGCCTGGCCGCCTGCTCGTCGATGCGCTGCCGGCGTCGCGCCCGCTCCTGGACCGCTGTGAGTTCAAGAAGCTCCGCCGTGGGGGCACCGGTGGTGTAGGCAAAAGCCAGATTCTCACCGAAGCGCCTCAGCGCGGAGTCCTGGTCCACGCACTGCCACGCGTCCTCCCATTCCTGACCCAGCGTCAGTGCCCGATAGACGCGATCCAGCGGCTCCGCTCCCGGCACATCGTGGGCAACCCGCTGCAGCGCACCCTCGATACCCACTCCGGCGCGCAGCACAGCCGCGGTGAGATCCAACAAGGTCGCCGCATCCGGCGCAGGGGCGACTTCGACTCGCCGTCGGGAGAGGACGGCACGCACGCGGCGCAAGACCGCATGTTCTGGGCCCGGGGAACTGCCAGCTGATATCCGGGTCGGAACAGCGAAGAGCGCACCGAGGGTCAGCAGCAGCGCACACACCACGGGGGCTAATAGCGCGGGCTCAGACATGCTGACTCACTGAACGAATCAGCCGTGAACTCCAGCACCTGCCCAGCACCAGCATCGCCGTCCCCATCAGCAACGCGCCGGCTCCCCACGGTGTTCCCAGCAGCACCGTCAGCGGAGATGCGCCCATCAGCATCCCCATGCCCAGTCCGCCTGCCGGCAGAAGTGTGAGCAACAGCTGGGTCAGCCGCGGACCGGCGGCCGCCGTGCGAATCGCCGCGTGCAGCGCAGTCGCCTCATCCAATGCGCCTGCCGCTCGGCGACACAGCTCGGAGAGCGGCGCGCCCGTCGTCTGCGAGAGCGCGTGCAGGCTGATGAGAGCGACAAGCACCTCGCGCAGGACCTCAGTCTCCCGAAGGTCCTCCGGAGAGCTGGAGGTCTGCAGAGCGCGGCGCAGCCCGACGACTGCTCCCAGACCTGCCTGTTCCGCCGCAGACGCCTGCGCGCAGACTTCGGCCAGTGGATGCCCCGGCGTCCGCGAGCGCCAATGAGCGCTCAGGTCCGCCCAGGCCTGCGGCTGTGACCGTCCGGACTGTAACAGTGCGGCGTACTGTCGCAGCAGCTGTCCCGCCTCGCTGCGGAGACGCTCGGCGGTGTGCTGACGACCCGCTCTGCGGGACACCCGGCGGGCCACCGCCTCACGGAACCTTCCGGGCCATCGGACCGTGACTGTCCGCCGGTCGGGCCGAATGCCAAGCAGGACCGCGACGGCGAGCGCCAGTCCGGTCGCGGCGGAGATGGTCACGGCAGGCCGATCAGATCGGTGAGCTCGGTCCAGCCCGGCCCCGTCTCGGTGCGCCACTGGCCCCCCGCTGCCGGCTGAGTGAGGAGCGCCGGCGTCATAGACAGTGCGTGGTCGTCGAACGTGACCAGCGAGATCGCGGTCGGCAATCGGCGTCCCTGACGTCGTTCCACATGGATGACGGCATCCAGGGCGGCACTGGCTTGGAGCGCCACGGCCAGGGGTGAGAGGTCCGCCAGCGCTCCCATGGCGACCAGTCGCGCGGGGACCGAGTCCGGCGAGTTGGCGTGAACGGTGCCGACGGCCCCGCGGTGACCGGTGTTCATCGCGGTGAGGAAGTCGCGAAGCTCGCTGCCCCGGCACTCTCCGACGATGAGTCGGTCAGGTCGCATGCGCAGGGTCTCCCGGACGAGCTGACCCATGCCGAGCTTCCCGGCGCCTTCGACATTTCCCCGCCGCTGCTGCAGGTGGAGCACGTGTGGGTGGTCTGGCTGCAGCTCAGTGGTGTCCTCCACGATGATGATGCGCTCGTGGTGGGGACACTCGGCCAGCATCGAGGCGAGCAGGCTCGTCTTTCCCGAGCCTGTGGCACCTGAGATGAGCACGTTGAGCCGCGCCTCCACCATGCCTCGGATGATCGGCAGCCAGATGTCTGAGCCGGACCATTGCTGCGCGAGCTGCTCCAGGGTTCCCGCCATGCCCCGGGCGACTCGTACCGAGATCATGGTGCCCTCCACCGCTACGGGCGGGATCACGGCGTGGATGCGGCAGTTGCCGATACGCCCGTCGGCGCAGGGCTGACCCTCATCAAGCCGCCCTCCCGCGAGTGCGATGAGCCGTCTCGCGAGTCCGCGTACCTGCTCCTCGGAGGCGAACTGGACCGTGGTCCGCTGCAATCCGCTGGCCCCATCGGTCCACACCTGCCCGCGCCCATCGACCAGCACGTCGGTGATGTCTGGTTCGTCCACCAACGTCTGCAGCGGACCGAGTCCCACCAGTTCGTCACGCAGCATCCGGATGAGCTCCCCGGTGGTCGCGGAGCCGAGCGCCCATCCCGAGGCCCTGACCGCCTCCGCGATCCGTGCCGCCGTCACCGGTTCGGCGGAGGAGGTCAGCTTCTCGCGCAGCTCGTCGAGCTTCGCATCACTCATGCAGCACCTGCGTTCCAGCAGCTCCTTCAACTCCCACGACTCCCCCGGCTCCCCCAGCATCGCTGTCGAGGGACTCCAGGAGCGTGCCGATATAGGCCGCGCCGCGGCGGGAACGCAGGAGCTCATAGGCGCTGCCGAGCTCGGCTTCTCGGCGCATCCAACGCTGCTCGGGCACATCGCCTGCCAGCGGGATGCCTGTGGTGCCGGCGACCTCGTTCGGGCTCCACCCCGCGTGGCTCAGCCCGTTGACCAGCAGTGCGAGCGGCAGCTCCGGGTAGCAACGGCTCACCTGCCGCGCTGCCCGGGCACCGGCGGCGCTGCAGGATGTCACCAGGAGGAGGTGATCGAGATGCTCCAGCACAGTCAGGCACGCCTCGTAGTCTCGGGAGACGTCGAGGATCACCCAGTCGAAGGCACGCCGAGCCGCGTGCACCACGGGTGGGAGCATGCGCCGTCGCACCTCGGCCCCGGGGGCGCCGCTGATCACGTGTATACCCTCCGTGACTGGCAGCGCGGCACTCAGCTGCGCCGCGGAGATCTCTCCGTCCAGCGCTCCGAGCACCTCCCATCCGATCCTCTCGCTGTCGCCGAGACCTTCGTCCCGATGCTTTCCTGAACGGAGTCCCTCCACCAGCGACGCGATGCCGGCCCCGGGTGAGGGGTCCGCATCGACGAGCACTGCCGAGGCGCCGCGGACGACCAGCTCCGCGGCCAGAAGATAGGCGATCGTGCTGACACCGGCTCCGCCGAGCGCTCCGGCCACTGCGACCACGCGCCCCGGACTGCGGTCGAGCACCGCCTCACTGAGGTGTCGCGCCAACCAAGACTCACCGGCAGGCAGCGGAACCGGCCGCAGCCCCGGATGCTCGGCTGCAGTTCTCCAGAGCTCATGTTCCGCGCTGGGATCGCCCTCGGTGCGAGTGACCAGCAGTGACTGGCGTGCCAGCCGCTGCTGGGGTGGAGGGTGATCCGGTCCACACATCAGCACCGCCCACTGCTGCGGCTCGACGCCGTGCCAGCTCTCACGCGAATCGAGCCCCGCCCCCACCGTTGCCGCGATCAGGGCCACATCATCACGCAGCTGCGCATCTCCGCTGATCAGCAGCACCCGAGCTTCTGTTTCCATAGAATCAGCCTGCCGCCCGCTCGCTGGCTCAGGTGGTCTGCCGGTCCCTCGGTGGAGAACCCCGAGGCACCCCGATCCCTGGGAGGAGCTGGGGAAAACTGCCTAGACTGATCCGATGAGCACTGAATCACCGGACCTTCCGTTCTACGAGGATTCACAGCTGCGCCGAGTGCTGTGCGTGGTCGCCCATCCTGACGACATGGAGTACGGCGGATCTGCCGCCGTCGCGCGCTGGACGGCGCTGGGGGTCGAGGTGTCCTATCTGCTGCTCACCGCCGGAGAAGCCGGAATGCGCAGCCAGGATCCCGAGGATGCCGCGGAGATCCGGGCGGCGGAGCAGCGGCGAGCCTGCGAGCTGGTCGGTGTCGAGGATCTGGTGATCCTTGATCTGCCGGACGGGGTGCTCGAGCCCTCGCTGGACGCGCGTCGGCAGATCGCTCGACGCATCCGGCAGGTCCGGCCCGACGTGGTGATGACACAGACCTGGGATCTTCAGGTGGGGTGGGGGCTGAATCACGCAGATCATCGCGCTGCCGGGCTGGCGACCCTCGATGCGGTCCGCGATGCCGATAACCCGTGGGTCCTCCGCGAGCTGCTGGAGCAGGAGCGGCTGGAGCCGTGGGGAGCACGCGAGCTGCTTGTCTTCGGCGCGGCTGCCACGCACCTGGTCGATATCAGCGGAGAGCCGCTGCGGCGAGGGATGGCCTCACTCGAGGCACATGAGCAGTACTTCGCCGAACTGGGCGGCGCCGCAGGCACGCGGGAGATGCTGGAATCGATGGCCGCACGTCAGGCCGAGTCGATTCAGGGGGTCGACCACGCCCTGGGCGTGGCCGTGCACTCGATGTAGCGCGAGGGCCCAGACCCGGGGCCTCAGAGCCCTTGCCTTAGAGCCCTGGAATCAGAGCCCTGGAATCAGAGCCCTGGAATCAGAGCCCTGGAAGATGGTCCCGCGGGTCCACGTTCAGGCTGGTGTCCCAAGGCTCTTCCCAGCCGAGCCGGTTGAGCATCCGATCCACCAGGATCGCGGTGAAGCCCCAGATCAGGGTGCCCTCGACCAGGAACGCCGGGGCGCGGAGGACGGCGCCTGGGCGGCTCAGCACCGTGGTGCGGCGATTCTCCGGCAGGATCAGCTGATCCACCGGCACCTCGAGCACTCGTTCCACCTCCCCGCTCTGCGGCGTGAGCGTCCCGGTGGTCCTCGCGATCCCCACCACCGGGGTCACCATGAATCCGCTGACCGGCACCGGCGCCGGGGGGAGCGCGCCGAGCACGCGGACCCGCGCCGGATCCAGTCCCACCTCTTCCTTCGCCTCGCGCAGCGCGGCCGCTGTGGGGTCGAGGTCGAAATCCTCCTGCGCTCCGCCGGGGAAGGCGATCTGACCAGGGTGTTTCTTCAGCCCCGGGGACCTCTCGGTGAGCAGGAGGTGCGCGGCGTCGTCGTGATCGCGGGCATGGAAGAGCATCAGCACGGCCGCCTGGCGAGCCTGCTCCATGCCTTCGGGGGTCTTCTTCGGCGGGCGGAGGCTCGGCTGCTGGTTCCACCATCCGCCGTGACCAGAGGCCTCGGGGTGCTCGGCGGTGTAGCGGACACCCTGCTGCACCAGGGATTCGAGAGGGGAAGTGATGGCAGAGCCAGCCAGGGAGAGCGGATCGTCACGCACTGAGCGGATACCCCTCTGCTCGAAGCTCTCGGCGGGTGTGTCCGGCCCGCATCTTGGCAAGCAGCTCCTCGCGTCCGGGCGCCATCTCGTAGCGCAGCAGACCGGCCGCCGCCTCCGGCTCGACCTCACCGATGCCGAAGGAAGGACACAGTGCCGCGATCGGGCAGGCTCCGCAGGCTGGTTTCTTCGCATGGCAGATGCGCCGACCGTGGAAGATCAGCCGCTGGGACAGCTGAGTCCAGTCCCTGCGCTCGAACAGCGCCGCCACATCCTGCTCGACCTTGACCGGATCCTGCTCCTGCGTCATGCCCAGGCGTCGGGCCAGTCGTCCGAAGTGGGTGTCCACGGTGAGCCCAGGCTGGCCGAAGGCGTCACCGAGCACCACGAACGCCGTCTTCCGGCCGACCCCCGGCAGCTGGACCAGCTCGTTCAGCGAGTTGGGCACCTGGCCCTCGTGATCGCGCACCAGTGCCGCAGCGAGCCCCAGCAGCGAGCGGGTCTTGGCGCGGTAGAAGCCGGTGGGCCGGATGACCTCGGCGAGCTCTTCCTCATCCGCGGCCGCCATGGCCTCGGCATCGGGCCAACGGTGGAAGAGCTCGGGAGTGATCGAGTTGACCCGGACATCGGTGGTCTGCGCCGAGAGCACCGTGGCGACGAGCAGCTCGAAGGGAGTCTCGAAGTCCAGCTCCGCCACCGCATAGGGGTAGACCTCCCCGAGCACACGGTTGATCCGTCGCACGCGGCGCTTCTTCCCCAACGCTGTCTGATCAGGCATCCGGACCATTCTACGGAGGCCCGTGAATGCCTTGTGCGGTGTGACCTGCACCTCAGACCTGAAGGGTGAAAACATGTATTGTGATCGGCAACACAGGAGTATCTAAGGAGGAACCGCATGACGCCCCAATCCGAGCCAGAGAACAAGCTGGATACGATGCAGAAATCGGGTCAGATCTTCCCTCCGAGCGAGGCCTTCGCCAAGGACGCCGTCGCCACTTCCGAACGCTACGACAAGGCCGCCGAGGACCGCCTCGGGTACTGGGCCGACCAGGCTCGCTCCGTGCTGAGCTGGGACAAAGACTTCACCGAGGTGCTCGACTGGTCCGAGGCTCCGGTGGCCAAATGGTTCGTGGGCGGCGAGGTGAACGCGGCCTACAACGCAGTGGACCGCCACGTCGAAGCCGGCCACGGCAGCCGCGTGGCCCTGCACTTCGAGGGCGAGCCCGGCGACTCCCGGAGCATCACCTATCAGGAGCTCGCCGACGACGTCGCGCGCGCCTCCAACGCCTTCGAGTCCCTCGGCCTCACCAAGGGCGACCGAGTGGCCATCTACATGCCCATGATCCCGGAGACGGTCGTCACCATGCTGGCCTGTGCCCGCATCGGCGCGATCCACTCGGTGGTCTTCGGCGGATTCTCCTCCGACGCGCTGCGCTCGCGCATCGATGATGCCGAGGCCAAGCTCGTGGTCACCGCCGACGGCTCCTACCGCCGCGGCAAGCCGTCCACGCTGAAGCCAGCCGTCGACGACGCGCTCGCCGAGCCCGGGCACACCGTGGAGCACGTAGTCGTGGTGAAGCGCAACGGCGAAGAGGTGGCCTTCAACAAGGACCTCGACGTCTGGTGGCATGACCTCGTGCCGGAGCAGTCCACCGAGCACGCCTATGTGGCCCACGACTCCGAGCACCCGCTGTTCATCCTCTACACCTCCGGCACCACCGGGAAGCCCAAGGGCATCCTGCACACCACCGGCGGATACCTGACGCAGACGGCAGTGACCCACCGCGACACCTTCGATCTGAAGCCGGAGACCGACGTCTACTGGTGCACCGCCGACGTCGGCTGGGTCACCGGGCACTCCTATATCGTCTATGGACCCATGGTCAACGGGTCCACCCAGGTCATCTATGAGGGAACCCCGGACACCCCGCACAAGGGTCGGCTCTGGGAGATCGTGCAGAAGTACGGGGTCACGCAGTTCTACACCGCGCCGACGCTGATCCGCACCTGCATGAAATGGGGCCGCGAGATCCCGGACCAGTACGACCTCTCCAGCCTGCGCGTGCTCGGCACGGTGGGCGAGGCGATCAACCCCGAGGCCTGGCTGTGGTTCCGCGAAGTCATCGGTGCGAACAACGGCGTCGGCAAGGCGCCCAAGGAAGACCCGGCGCCGATCGTGGACACCTGGTGGCAGACCGAGACCGGCGCGCATATGGTCTCGCCGCTTCCCGGCGTGACCGCCACGAAGCCAGGGTCAGCGCAGGCCGCGGTGCCCGGCATCTCCATCGGCATCGTGGACGAGATGGGCAAGCCGCTGGACAAGGGTGAAGCCGGGCTTCTCGTCATCAAGGAGCCGTGGCCCGCCATGCTGCGCGGCATCTGGAAGAACCCGGAGCGCTACCAGGAGACCTACTGGTCACGCTTCGGCGATGTCTACTTCGCCGGCGACGGTGCGCGCACCGATGAGGACGGCGATGTCTGGCTCATGGGACGCGTGGATGACGTCATGAACGTCTCCGGGCACCGGCTCTCCACCACGGAGATCGAGTCGGCGCTGGTCTCCCACGAGAAGGTGGCCGAGGCCGCCGTGGTCGGTGCGAAGGACGCCACCACCGGTGAGGCTGTCGTGGCCTTCGTGATCCTGCGCAATGAGGCCGAGGGCGGAAACAAGGAAGAGGTGGAGCAGGCGCTGCGTGCCCATGTGGGCAAGGAGATCGGCGCGATCGCCAAGCCGCGCAATGTGCTGGTGGTCCCCGAGCTGCCGAAGACCCGCTCCGGGAAGATCATGCGCCGTCTGCTCAAGGATGTCGCCGAAGGGCGCGAGGCGGGAGACGCCTCCACGCTGGCGGACCCGTCGGTGATGCAGCAGATCGCCGAGGACATGCGCGCCAAGCACGGCGCCTGACCCGGCGAAACCCCGACCACCCCACCCCACCCGACCCGATCGTTGAGGGGCGGATTTTACGGCTGGTTTGCCCCTTGAGAGGGGTGAAATACCCGGAGAATCCGCCCCTCAACGTGTGTGGGGAGGTTGAGGGGCCCGGTAGTGTGTGAGCATGTCGAACAAGACCGGACGTCTGCTGATCGTCAACGGACCCAACCTGAACATGCTGGGGACTCGCGAGCCAGGAATCTACGGGTCGTCGACGCTCGGCGATGTCGAGGACCTCTGCCGCCGGGCGGCCAGCGAAGCCGGATACGAGGTCGAGCTGGTCCAGTCCAACCACGAGGGCACGATCATCGATGCGATCCAGTCCGCGAAGGACAGCGCCGACGGCATCATCATCAACCCTGCGGCCTATACCCACACCTCCGTCGCCATCGCCGACGCTCTGCGCGCGGTGGCGCTGCCCGTGGTCGAGGTGCACCTCTCCAATGTCCACGCCCGCGAAGAGTTTCGCCGTCACTCCTTCATCTCCCCCGCCGCCGTCGCGGTGATCGCCGGGGCAGGCCTCAACGGGTACCGCTACGCCGTGGACCATCTGGCCTCGCTGCTGCGCGAGGACTGAGTCGACCAGCCGCTGTTTTCGACCAGTCGCCGGCGTCGCCCGAGGCTGCTCAGGCTCGTGCTCAGGCTCCCATCGAGGTCTGCCATGCTGCATGAAGCTTGGCGTAGTACCCGCCGGCCTCGGCCAGCTCCGCCGGGGCTCCGTCCTCCACCACGCGGCCGTCGTCGATGACCAGGACGCGGTCAGCGATGGCCACAGTGGAGAGCCGGTGAGCGATGATCAGCGCGGTGCGGTTGCCCAGCAGCCGCTCGAGGCCCTGCTGGACCAGCGCCTCGCTCGGAAGATCCAGCGAAGAGGTGGCCTCATCCAGGATCAGCACCGCCGGATCTGCGAGGAAAGCCCGCGCGAAGGAGATCAGCTGCCGCTGCCCCGCCGAGAGCCGGCCGCCGCGCTTGGCCACATCGGTGGCGTAGCCCTCCGGCAGCTCCATGATCAGCTCGTGACAGCCCACTGCCTTCGCCGCCGCGATGATCTCCGTCTCGGCAGCGTCCGGGCGGCCCAGGGCGATGTTGCTGCGGATCGTGCCGGAGAAGAGGAATGCCTCCTGGGTCACCATGGCCACATGACGGTGATGATCCGCCACAGCGAGCTCACGCAGGTCGACGCCGTCGAGCCTCACCGCACCGGTGCTCACGTCATAGAAGCGGGCGAGCAGCTTCGCGAGCGTGGATTTCCCAGCCCCGGTCCTGCCCACCACGGCCACGGTCTGACCGGCCGGGATATGCAGGTCCAGCTCGTGGAGCACCACCGGGCCGGCGTCGGAGTAGCGGAAGGAGGCCCGGTCGAACTGAAGGTCACCGGCGGCGTTCTTCAGGCGCACCGGGCTGCTGGCTTCGGTGACCGAGGGGCTCTCCTCGAGGAGTCCCGAGACCTTCTCCAGCGCGGCGGTGGCGGATTGCAGCGAGTTGTAGAACATCGCGATCATGTCCAGCGGCTGGAACACGCGCTTGGTGGCGAGCACCAGGGCGACCAGGACACCGATGCCCAGGTCCCCTTCGAGGACGCGGTACCCGCCCCAGAGCAGCACGGCGGTGACGGTGAGGTTGCCGATGAGCATCAGCGAGGGCTGCAGCACCCCGAACAGCGAGATCGAGCGGATCATGTCGTCGCGATAGATCGCCGCAAGTCGGCGGTACTGACGTGAGCGGGAATCCTCGCGACGGAACGCCTGTACGGCGCGGATGCCGGTCATGGACTCCACAAAGTGCACGATCATCTTCGCGGAGGAGACCCGGGTCCGGCGGTACGCGACCTCCGAGTTCTGCTGATACCAGCGCGCCATCACGGCGATCGGGATGAGCGCGGCGAAGAGCACCAGCCCGGAGTGCCAGTCCATGATCCAGATCGTCACACCGGTGAAGAACATGAACATCACGCCCTGGACCAGTGAGTTCACGCCGCCGTCGAGCAGTTCGCGCAGCGACTCCAGGTCCGAGGTCTGCCGAGAGATGACCTTTCCGGAGGTGTAGTCCTCGTGGAAGTCCAGGCTCAGCGCCTGGGTCTTGCGGAAGACCTCCCCGCGGAGGGTGAAGAGCATCTCCTGGGAGGCTTCGGCGGTCATCCTGGTGTAGTGGAAGATCAGAATGCCGGCGGTCACCGCGCAGGCGATATAGGCACTGCCCGGCAGCCACATGCCCGAGCTGCGCCCCTCGGTCATGCGCGGCAGGCCCCAGTCGATGGCCCAGGCCACGATCAGCGGAATCGACGCCTGTGCTGCCTGGGCAATCACGACGAAGATCGCGGTGAGCAGCAGCTTGCGCCGCACCCCGACGGAGAGCTGGACCAGCAGCCGCCAGGAGCGACGACGGATGAAGCCGCGCTCCTCGCGGTCGAGTTCGATCTGTTCCTCACCGGCCGTGCCGCGCAGGTGGGCGAAGCGGTCGCCCGTCTCGCCGCTCCCTGAAGCGTCTACTGCGTGCGTCTCACTCATAGCTGAGCACCTCCTCCGCGCTGACCGGGCGCACGCTGGCGCTCATGACCTCGCGATACTCCGGGCTGCGTTCCAGCAGCTCGGAATGCGTGCCGACCTCGGTGACGCGTCCATGCTCGAGCAGCGCCACGCGGTCCGCCAGCGCCACGGTGGAGGGTCGGTGGGCCACGATGAGCGTGGTCGTTCCCTGCAGCGCCTCGCGCAGGCGCAGGGTCACTGCTTCCTCGGTGCGCACATCCAGCGCGGAGAGGGGATCATCGAGCAGCAGCACCGACGGTGAGGCGGCGATCGCGCGGGCCAGCGCGAGACGCTGCCGCTGACCACCGGAGAGGCTCAGCCCTTCCTCTCCGACGGGAGTGTCCACACCCTGGGGCAGGCCTTCGACGAACTCGGCGTCGGCAATCCTCAGTGCGCGGTACATCGCCTGCTCGAGGTCCTCCTCCGCCGGGGCAGCCGTCCGAGAAGGGTTCTGCGGGTCATCGGCGTCGCGCAGGTGGGAGGTGCCGAGCAGCACATTGGACTTCACCGAGGTGGAGAACAGGATCGGGTCTTCGAAGGCGATGCCGATGCGGGAGCGCAGATCCGCCAGCGCGAAGTCCCGGACGTCCACGCCGTCGATCAGGATCGCTCCCCCGGTGACCTCATAGAGCCGCGGAATCAGGTTCATCAGGGTGGAGGTCCCTCCGCCGGTGGCCGAGACCAGCGCCATGGTCTCCCCCGGCTCGACGCGCAGGCTGACCCCGTCGATCAGGTCCCGCTCGCCGTCCTTGGCATCGGGATAGCGGAAGTGCACGTCCGCCAGTTCGAGCACGCCATGCTCCTCGGCGGTCTTCGCGGTGGCCGGCGAGGTGATCTCGGTGTCGGTGTCCATGACATCGGCGTGCCGGTCGATCGCCGTCTTGGCAGTGAAGGTCATCCCGAGCATCATGCCGACACCCTCGATGGGACCCTTGAGCACGGCAGCGGTGGCGAAGAAGGCCGCCAGCGCTCCCACACCGACCCCGGTGCTCTCCTCGTTCGCTACCTGCCAGAGTCCGATCAGCAGGCACAGCCCCAGGATGCCCTCGGGAAGGATGACCATGGCCATGAGGAACTTGGCCAGCGTCCGCGCCTTGGAGACCTCGAGGTCGCGCAGCTCATCGGCCTCTTGGGTGAAGCCCTCCAGGGCATAGTCGCCGCGACCGAAGGCCTTGAGCACCCGGATGCCGTGCACCGACTCCTCCACCTTGGTGGCGACGTCACCGGCCTGGTCCTGCGAGGCGCGGGAGAAGTGGACGAACTTCTGCCGGAACTTCGGGCCGATGACCATGATCGGCAAGGCGGCGCCGAGGAAGACCACTGCCAGCAGCGGGGAGAGTGTGGCCATCAGCGTGAAGCCCACGATCAGGCTCACCACCGAGGTGATCAGCATCAGCGAGCCGAAGGCGAACCAGCGGCGCAGCAGGTTCAGGTCCGCGATGGCGCGCGACTGCAGCTGGCCGGCGCCCCAGGCGGAGTGGAAGGAGGCGGAGAGGTCCTGAAGCTTGTCGAAGAGCCGGGTGCGCATGGATGTCTCGGCGTCGGAGGCCGGCGGAATGACGAAGAAGCGGCGCAGGTACACCAGACCGGCCTCCAGCACCCCGAGGGCCAGGATCACCCCACTGGCGCTCCACACGGCGCTGACCTGGGCGCCGTCGTCGAGCAGGGAGTTGACCAGGGTCTGCAGAACCTGCGGAATGGTCAGGGCGACGACGCCGGCCGCGATGGCTGCGATCAGACCCAGAGTCCAGCGGAGCTTCAGTCCCCCGAGATAGGGGCCCAGCCGCGCGAGGGCCTGCCACAGGGTACGACGACGCCCGGAAGCCTCAGTGCCCTGGGCATCAGATTCTCGTTGCATCAGGCAACTAACCTACTCCGTGTCGCGGTGAACTTCCAACAGTGTGGCCTCGGGTGGGCAGAAGAGGCGCACCGGCGCGGTGGCGCTGGTGCCGATTCCCGCGGAGACATGCAGCGGCACCCGTCGACCGGGCTGGCCGGTACCTTCACTCGGCGGTTCTGCCGAGGCGGGCAGACTGATGCTGCTGAGCCCCTTGGCCTGTGACCGGGGCAGATCACAGTTGGTGACCAGCGCGCGGCCTCCAGGCAGGCAGACCTGGCCGCCGTGGGTATGACCGGCAAGGACCAGGTCGGCTCCGGTCTGCGCGAAGGTGTCGAGCACCGATCGCACCGGCGCGTGGGCGACCCCGATGCGCAGCGGGGACTCGGACCCGGGGCTTCCGGGCCGTGTTCCAGGAGCGGCGCCCGGCCAGCCCTGAAACTCATCGCGACCGATGTGCGGATCATCCACGCCGCTGAAGTCCAGAGCATGTCCGCCGACGTCGAGCTGCGCGGTGTGGTTGCTGAGATTGCGCCAGCCCGTCCCCTCGAAGGCGGCGAAGAGCCGCCGCCAATCCAGCTCCTCGGGCTCCTCGCCCAGCTTCGAGGGGCCGCTGAGGTAGCGCAGCGGGTTCTTCCACTTCGGGGCGTAGTAGTCGTTGGACCCCGGGACGAACACTCCAGGGAACTGCAGCAGCGGCCTGAGGGCGTCGAGGACCTCATCGACGGCCTTGGGATGCGAGAGGTTGTCCCCGGTGTTGACCACGAGATCGGGCTTCAGCTCGGCCAGGGACTGCAACCAGTCGAACTTCCTGCGTTGACCTGGGATGTAGTGGATGTCAGAGATATGCAGAATGCGCAGTCCGGCCCCGCTGCGCAGGGGCAGAGAAAAGTGGCGGAGCGTGAAGTCGTTGACCCCAAGCCCCACCACCTTCAGCTGCGCGTTGACGCTCAGTCGTCGTCTCCGTCATTGTCGTTCGAGTTGATGGCCTCGTCGTCGTCGGGAAGCTCTCCACCGTCGCTGTAGCGGCTGCGGTCGCGCCGGTCATCGAACGGAGAATCCTCGGCCTCACGGAAGTCGGAGGTGTCGTAATCGCCACCGACCTGCTCCATGTAGTCCAGCCACATGGGGGCCGCGAGGGTGGAGCCGTAGAAGTCGTCATAGTACTGACCGTTGATCGTGGTCTCCCGGTAACCGTCTCGGTTGCCCTCGGGGTTGCCGATCCAGGCCACGGTGGAGACGCCGGAGGAGTAGCCGACGAACCAGGTGTGGACTGCGTCGTCCGAGGTGCCCGTCTTGCCCGCCATCGGGAACGGTGGGTCACCTGCGGCGACGGTGCCCTCGGCGATGTTGATGGTGATGTCGTTGACCTGCGCCACGATCTCTTCGTCGATCGCCTGCTCGCAGTTCTCCTCGGGCACGTCGTACTCATTGCCGTGGGTGTCGGTGACCTCGAGCAGGGCACGCGGCTCGCAGAAGTTGCCGTCATCCGCCAGGGCTGCGTAGGCGGCCGCCTGGGTCAGTGGGGCCACACTGTCGGTGCCCAGCACGAACGAGGGGTTCTGCGGGGAGAGCCCCTGTTCCGGGTCGCTGGCGAGGTGAATCCCGAGCCGGTCGGTGACATCGGTGATCGCACAGAGGTCCATCTCAGTGACCGTGGCCAGCGTCGCGGTGTTGACCGAGAAGTACACGCCGTAGTCGATGGTCATGCGACGATTCGAGTCCTCCTCGACGTTCTCGACGTTCCACGGCTCTTCAGTAGTCGTGTAGCCCCGCTCCAGGCAGCTGGCCTCCCAGCGCTGGGTGTCCGCCCATTCATCGGGAGAGGCGTCCACCACATCTTCCGTGGAGCCACCCTCCTCAAGGTAGGCGGCGACGACGAAGGGCTTCAGCGAGGAGCCCGGCTGGAAGCCCTGGCCGCCGCCGACATCAGAATCGACGTTGTAGTTGATCGTCGTGTTCCCGGTTCCGTCCTCGGGGGTGAAGTTTCGGTTCTGCGCCATCGCCAGAATGTTGCCGGTCCCCGGCTCCACGGAGGAGATCGCCGCACCCGCGCCCGAGCCGTCATCGGAGGGGACGGTCGAATCCACCTCTTCCTGGGCCGCCTGCTGGGCGTCGGGATCCAGCGTGGTGGTGATGCTCAGGCCGCCACGGTTCAGCAGCTGCTCCCGGGCCTCCTCGTCGGGTCCGAAGGTATCGCTGGCGAGGATCTCGCGGCGGACGTAATCGCAGAAGTACGGGCCCATGCTGGCGGAGATGCAACCCGTCTCCTCAGGGTTGGTCTGCTCCACACCGAGATCCTCGGCGATGGCCTCGTCGTATTCCTGCTGGGAGATGGTGCCTTGATCCAACATCGCACCGAGCACCACGTCGCGCCGGGCCTTGGACTCTTCGGGATTGACAGCGGGGTTGTACCCGTTCGGGGACTGCACCATGCCGGCGAGCACCGCCGACTGGGCGATGCTCAGCTCTGAGGCGGGGATGCCCCAGTAGAACTGCGCCGCGGCCTCCACACCGTAGTTGCGGCCGCCGAGCAGCACGATGTTCAGGTAACCCTCGAGGATCTCCTCCTTGGTCATCTCCTGTTCGACGGCGACTGCGAGCTTCATCTCACGCAGCTTGTCGGCGTAGGTCTTCTCACCGGTGCCGGAGATGGTCAGGCGCCCCTCGCCGGTGAGCACCACGGCATTGATGAGCATGTTGTTCACGTACTGCTGGGTGATGGTCGAGGCACCCTGCTGGGAATCCGAGGTGAGGTTGTTCACCAGTGCGCGGGTGACACCGCGGGGATCGACACCGCCGTGCTCGTAGAAGCGTTCATCTTCGATCGCGAGGATCGCGTCCACCATGTTCGGTGAGATCTCATCCATCGTGACGGGCTGACGGTTCTCCGCGTAGAACGTCGCGATCTCCGTGGTGCCATCAGAGGCGTAGATGTGTGAGGGCACGCTCAGCGGCTCCTCATCCAGCTCCGCAGGGATGTCTGCGAGCAGGTCCGTGCCGGTGGCGGCCGCGGCCCCTCCGGAGGCTGCCAGCGGGAAGATCAGACCCGCCGCCAGCAGACCACACAGGGCGCTCACGCCGAGGAAGGACATGATTTTCCCGACGGTGGTGGCCGTGTCAAAGAGGGGGGATTTACGTGACGCCATGGGCTTCATCTTACCGTTAAGGACAAAGCGGCTCGGGCAGGCGCATCGGCTGCGCTCCGATCGCGCTGTGATGCCTGTGGAACGGCGAGATCTCTTCGGCGCGGGACAGCCGTCGGATAGTCTGAACAGATGAGCGCTTCAGAGACCCAATGGGAATATGCCACGATTCCGCTGATCATCCACAACACCAAGGGCATCTTGGACCAGTGGGGCGAGGATGGCTGGGAACTCGTCACCGTCCTCCCCGGCCCCGAGGGCAATGCCCCGGTCGCCTACCTCAAGCGGCCGCGGAACTGAGCGAGGCTTCGTATGACGCAGCAGCTCTCCGCCGTTGAATCACGCCTGGCCGAGCTCGGTCTGAGCGTGCCCGACGTGGTTCCGCCCGTCGCCTCCTACCAGCCTGCGGTGATCGTCGACGGCGTGGTCTACGTGTCCGGCCAGCTGCCCTTCGTCGACGGCGCGCTGCCGCTGACCGGCAAGGTCGGAGCCGAAGTGACCGAGGAGCAGGCCTATGAGCTTGCCCGCCAGTGCGCCCTGAACGCGATCGGCGCGCTGAAATCCGCCGTGGGTGATCTGGATCGGATCACGCGCATTGCCAAGGTCGGTGGATTCGTCGCCTCCGCACCGACGTTCACCGGCCAGCCGAAGGTGATCAACGGCGCCTCAGATCTGCTGGGCCAGGCCTTCGGAGAAGCGGGGCAGCACGCCCGCAGCGCCGTGGGCGTGCCGGTCCTTCCGCTGGACACTCCCGTGGAAGTCGATCTCATCGCCCATGTCCGCTGAGGCCATGGGCCCGACGGATCGACGCTGGGCCGAGAACGAGCGCCGCTGGGCCGAGGTGGGGTTCGTCCCGGTGATCGTCGGCGGCGATGCCGGCGCCTACGGGGCAGCTCGTGCATTCCACGAGGCCTACGGCATCAGCTCCGTGGTGCTCTCCAAACATCAGATGTGGATGATCCGGCATTCGAAGATCATCGAGCACCTGGAGGTGGAGAACGGCACCGTGATGGAGCATGTCCGCACCGGACTTGCTGCTCCGCAGATCTCCCGGCTCCGGGGGCAGGGCATCCGAATCCTGCTGCTGGGAGCGATCGACTCCACCGTCGAGGCGATCATCGAGCTCAAGGAGACTCACCCAGAGGACCTGGGCGACGACGTCGTCGTGCCCTATGTGGACAGCGTCCGCTTCGAAGCGGGCACCGTGAAGGACAACTTCACCGCGCTGGCGCAGCGCCTCGGGGTCGATCATCCGGTGACCCGCGTCGTGGATTTCAGCCAGGATCTGGGGCCGCAGCTTCCGCTGGATCTGAGCTTCCCCGTCTGGGCGAAGCCTGCGGATGTGACCGCCTGGTACTGGACCGAGTTCCAGGGCAAGCACAAGGTCCATCGGGTCGAGACCGCTGAGGATCTCGATGAGCTCTTCGGCAAGATCCATGCGGCCGGCTATCGGGCGAGCTTCGTGGTCCAGGAGGAGGTCCCCGGTGACGATCAGAACATGCGGGTGCTGACCTGCTACTGCGATCAGGACTCTGTGATCCGCTTCGCCTCGTGGGGCGAGACGGTGCTGGAGGACCACTCCCCCGCAGCACTGGGCAACCCGTCGGTCATCCTGAGCGGGCAGTACTCCACGGCCGTGGATCAGGCGCAGCTGCTGCTCGCCGAGCTCGGCTGGGTGGGCTACGCCAACTTCGACCTCAAATACGACCCCCGCGACGGCAAGACGAAGTTCTTCGAGCTAAACCCGCGGTTGGGCCGCTCGAACTACTACATCACCGGTGCCGGGAACAATCCGGTGGAGTACTACGTGCGCGACTGGATCCGCGGTGAGCTCTCCGGGCGCGGTGAGACCTCGCGGGTGGAGGACCAGGCCGAGACCGTCTACACGGTGCTGCCCCGCTGGCTCACGGCGCGCTATGTCTCGGATCCGGCGCGTCGGCGTCGCCTTCGCAAGATCATGAGCTCTGGTGGGACGCGCAACCCGTTCTTCTACGCCAAGGACCGTGATCCTCGGCGACTGGCCCTGCTGGTGGCGGCGCAGGCCTCCACGGTGCGGAAGTTCCTGCGCTTCTACCCGCCCTCGCGGGTCACTGGGGAGTAGCTTCGGGATCGGAGAAAGCCCCGCCAGACAGAGGAAGAGCGCCCGACTCAGGTCGGGCGCTCTTCCTTTTGCGTCTGCTGGGCAGACCCTGCTCAGCGGGAGCGCTGGCGAATGCGCTGGATGTCCAGAATGACGACGGCGCGCGCCTCCAGGCGCAGCCAGCCGCGCTGGACGAACTCGGCCAGCGCCTTGTTGACGGTCTCGCGGGACGCGCCGACCAGCTGGGCGAGCTCTTCCTGCGTGAGCTCGTGGGCCACGAGCACACCGTCCGGAGCCGGACGCCCGAAGCGATCCGCGAGGTCCAGCAGCGCCTTCGCCACACGACCGGGGACATCCGAGAAGACCAGGTCGGCCAGGGACTCGTTCGTGCGGGTCAGCCGCTTGGCCAGCGCCTGAAGCAGCTGGACGGAGACCTCGGGGTTGGTGTTGATGACCGAGCGCAGGCTGTCGTGGCGCAAGCCCGCCAGGCGCGTCTCGGAGACCGCGGTGCCGGTCGCTGTGCGCGGCGCCGGGTTGAACAGTGCCATCTCGCCGAAGATCTCGCCGGGGCCGAGCACTGCCAGCAGGTTCTCGCGACCGTCCGGCGTCGTGCGTCCGAGCTTGATCTTCCCGGAGATGATGAAGTAGAGCTGATCGCCCTGGTCGCCCTCGTGGAAGACGGAGGATCCGCGGGAGAGGTCCACCTCGGTGAGCTCTTTGATCAGAGCGGAGAAGACGTCGTCGTCGAGCGTGGCGAACAGCGGTGCGCGACGCAGTACTTCAAGATCCATGGGCGATCCGTTCTTCCTGGATGTGTGTGAGACAACAGATTCTCGTTGATTAGAAGTTACCAGTTCGCCCCGACCTGCGGAAACGTTCCGCAGGCGGCGAACGATTCTATGTCATTCTTGTGGAGCCGTTTCACGCGACCGCGAACCGCACGATCGCGCCCATAGGTGGCGGCGCCACTCACCAGCATGAGCCATAAGGAGCGCCCTGCCCATGGGAATCACCGTACTCGACGTGATCTTGGTGCTTGTGCTCATCGGATTCCTGATCGGCGGGCTGCGCAAGGGCGTCTGGGCGACCCTCGGCGGCGTCTTCGGCTTCCTCGTGGGCGCCACCGCGGCCTTCTTCGCGATCCCTCTGGTGGCCTCCTGGGTGGCGGACCCGCTCTGGCGGGTGATCGCGGTGCTCGTGGCCGCCGTCGTCCTGGTGGCAGCGGGGCATGGGCTGGGCTCCGCCGCCGGGGCGGAGATTCAACGAATGTTCAACTCGCGGGCAGTCCGCGGGCTGAGTTCGCTGGTCGGCGGAGTGCTCAACCTCGTCGTCGCCGTGTTCGTGATCGCCCTGCTGTCCTTCTCGGTCTCCGCGATGGGCTTCCCCGCGGTGAACCAGGCGATGAACCAGTCCACCGTGCTGCAGACCATCAACTCCTCCGTGCCGGACCGGGCTGAGTCCTGGTTCGCCCAGGTGCGTTCGGCGGTGCTGGAGTCCGACATCCCCGAGATCGCCCAACTGGTGCCGCAGCCGGCCGAGCTGCCGGAAGACCTGGACCTCAACGACGCCGCACAGACCTCCGCGGCCTCGGTGGGACGGATCATCGGGGTGGCCGAGCAGTGCGGACAGTCCCAGTCCGGCTCCGGCTTCGCCGTCTCCCCCACCCGAGTGGTGACCAACGCGCACGTCGTCGCCGGCGTCGCGGAGCCCTCGGTGGAGATGCCCGACGGCGAGGTGGTCACCGGGCGCGCCGTCTACTTCGATCCCTCCAACGATCTGGCCCTTCTCGCCGTGGATCCGCTGCAGGCCGCGCCGTTGAGCGTCGGGGACGGCCTCGGGATCGGCGACTCCGCCTACGTGATGGGCTATCCGGCCGGCGGCCCGTTCTCCGCGGGACCCGCCGTCGTCCAGGCGCGCGACGTCTCCCAGGTCAACAACATCTACGGCAGCTCCCCCTCAGAGATGGAGATCTTCCAGCTCAACGCCGATGTCCGGCAGGGCAACTCCGGCGGCCCGCTGATCGATCAGGCCGGCGACGTGGCAGGCGTGGTGTTCGCCCGCGCCGTGGAGGGAAGCAACGTGGGCTTCGCGATCACCGCCGCCCAGGCCGGCGATGTGCTGACCGACCCGGAGCGCTACACCGAGACGGTCTCCACCGGCCAGTGCGTGGACGGCTGAACGCGCCCCGAGTCGCGATTGGCTCCCCACTCCCGCGAGCGCGATTGGCTCCCCGCTCCCGCGAGCGCGATTATCGTAGAGCTTTCGCGAAATCGTAGGGCTATAGCTCTACGATTCGCTACAGCCCTACGATAATTTCCCGGGGCGGAGAGGGGCGGGGCGGTCAGAGGAGCAGCTCGGTCCCGGTGAGACGTTCGTACGCCTCCAGGTAGCGCGCACGGGTGGCGGTGACGACCTCCTCGGGCAGCTCCGGGGGTTCCTGCGCGGAGCCGCGATCCCAGCCGGACTCAGCCGAGGTCAGCCAGTCCCGGACGAACTGCTTGTCGAAGGAGGGCTGGGACTTGCCGGGCTCCCAGGTCTCGGCCGGCCAGAACCGCGAGGAGTCCGGGGTCAGCACCTCATCGGCCACGGTGAGCGTCCCGTTGGGATCGAAGCCGAACTCCAGCTTCGTGTCCGCCAGGATCACCCCCGCCTCACGGCAGGTCGCCTCCGCCAGGGTGTAGATGCGCAGCGTGGCCTCACGCAGGCGCATCGCCAGATCGACCCCCACCGTCTCGGTGAGCGTCTCGAAGCTGATGTTCTCGTCGTGATCGCCCTGCTCGGCCTTGGAGGAGGGCGTGAAGATCGGTTCCTCGAGCGCTGAACCGTCCTGGAGTCCCTCCGGCAGCAGCAGTCCGGTCACCGTGCCGGACTCCCGGTACTCAGCGAGGCCGGAACCGGTCAGGTAGCCACGGGCGATGCACTCGGCCTCCACCATCTCCAGCCGCCGGCAGATCATCGCGCGGCCGGCCACCTCCTCCGGAACGTCGACCGAGACCACGTGATGCGAGATCCCCGCCGCCTCGAGCTGGTCGAACCACCACAGGCTCAGCTGGGTCAGGATGATGCCCTTGTCCGGAATGGGCGTGGAGAGGACATGGTCATAGGCGCTGATCCGGTCGCTGGCGACCATCAGGACCACGTCCTGGCCCTCCCAGCTCGACCCGGGCGCGGGCGCGTAGAGATCGCGCACCTTGCCCGAGGACAGGTGCACCCAGCCAGCGGGGTGTTCCGCGGGCGGATCCTCGCTGCTGGGCGGCAGCTCGGTGCTGCGCACGCCCTGCTCGGTCAGCGAGACGTCCTCGGTCCGCCGCGAAGCACCCCCGCCGCCCGGCTCACTCCGGCGGTCCAGCAGGATCTCTCCGGCGAGCGCCTTCGCGGCGATGTCGCTGCGGTGCTGCTCGCCCTCCCAGGAGATCTCCGCGACCCCCGCGTAGGCGCGGTCCACGGCCTCGCGCAGCGAATCTCCGGTGCCGACGACGGCGAGCACGCGCCCTCCGGCGGTGACCAGCTGGCCCTGGTCGTCCCGAGCGGTGCCGGCATGCAACACGGCCACACCCTCGAGCGACTCGGCCTGCTCGAGTCCGCTGATCACATCCCCACGTCGCGGAGCCTCCGGGTAGTCCTCCGCGGCGAGCACGACGCTGGCCGCGCTGCCCTGCGCCCATTCGAGCCTGCGGTCCGGGCCCAGTGAGCCGGTGGCGCAGTCCAGCAGCAGCTGGCCCAGCGGAGTGGCGAGGCGTTGCAGCACCGCCTGGGTCTCCGGATCACCGAAGCGGGCGTTGAACTCGATCACCCGCACCCCGCGCGAGGTCACCGCAAGCCCGCAGTAGAGCACTCCCACAAAGGGTGTCCCGCGGCGGGACATCTCGGCCAGCGTGGGCGCGGCCACGGTGTCCAGCACGATCTGCACGAAGTCGCGCTCCACTCCGGCCACGTCGGTCTCGGTGTAGCCGTCGAGCCATTCCAGCGGGGTGTACGCGCCCATCCCGCCGGTGTTGGGGCCGGCGTCGTCGTCGGCGATGCGCTTGAAGTCCTGGGCTGGGGAGAGCGGGACCATGTTCTCCCCGTCGGAGAGCACGAACAGGGAGACCTCGGGTCCGTCGAGGAACTCCTCGATCACCACGGAGCCGCCGGCGTCGAAGCAGGCCTCGGCGTGGGCGAGCGCGGCGGCGCTGTCCTCGGTGACCACGACCCCTTTTCCGGCCGCCAGCCCGTCATCCTTGATCACATACGGCGGGCCGAAGCGGTCCATCGCCTCCTCCGCCGCGGGGAGCTCGCTGGCATGCACCGCCTGCGCAGTGGGCACGCCCGCGGCCTCCATGACCTCCTTGGCGAAGGACTTGGAGGCCTCCAGCCGGGACGCCTCGGCCGAGGGACCGAAGACCGGAACCCCCATGTCACGCACGGCGTCGGCCACACCTGCTGCCAGCGGCGCCTCGGGTCCGATGATCACCAGATCAAAGCGCCCGACGACGGCGAGCGCCGCAACGGCCGCCCCGTCCTGGGCATGGAGGTTGTGGCAGGTCACGTCCTGCGCGATCCCCGCGTTGCCTGGGGCTGCCTCGACGGTGGTGACTGCCTCATCACGCAGCAGTGCTCGGACAATGGCGTGCTCGCGGCCTCCGGGGCCGACTACAAGTACCTTCACGCCGCTCAGCCTATCGAACGGGTCAGCAGATGGACCGTGCGGCGGCCAGGTTCGGAACGGCTCCCCAGAAGACAGGCTCCGGCTCCGTAGACTGGACGCATGGATCACGTGCGCCGCTCGGCCGAAGCCCCCTCCGCTCTGCACTCCTCGGAATTCAGCGCGGGCGACTCCCCCGAACTGGCCACCGCAGCCGTGGAGGAGTCGGTGGAGCTTGCAGTGGTGACCCGAGCCGGCGTCGTCGAATCGCGCCATATCGGCTCTGCCGTGGTGGTGGGCCCCGACGGGCAGGTGCTGGAGTCCATCGGCGCTCCGCATCGGCTGATGTTCCCTCGCTCCACGCTCAAGCCGTTCCAGGCGATCGCCTCGCTGCGCTCCGGCGCGCTGATCTCTCCCGAGGCGGTGGCCCTGGCATGTGGCTCCCATGTGGGGTCGCGCAGGCATCAGGAGCTGGCCGCGAGCGTGCTGGAGGCCGAGGGCCTCGATGAGTCTGCGATGAAATGCCCCACCGCCTGGCCCGCCCGTACGCAGGATCTTCGGATCCACCTGGAGGCGGGCAAGAGCGAGACCCGGCTGGCGTTCAACTGCTCCGGCAAGCATGCCGCCTTCCTCGCGGCCTCACGCACCAATGGGTGGCGGCTGGCCACCTACCTCGAACGTTCCCACCCGCTGCAGCAGGTGATCATGGACGTGATCACCGAATACTGCGGCGAGGAGCCTGCGGTGGTCGGCGTGGACGGCTGCGGTGCACCGGCACCCGCGCTCTCGCTGACCGGGCTGGCTCGCGGCTTCTCCACCCTGGCGGCCTCCACCTCCCGGCGCGACGCCGAGGTGCATGCCTTCACCGTGAACCAGGCGATGCTGGACTACCCCTGGGCCGTCCACGGACAGGGAGAGGCCAACACCCTCGTGCTTGAAGAGTTGGGTCTGACGGCGAAGCTCGGTGCCGAGGGCGTGCTCGTCATCGGGGCCCCGGATGGCACGGCGGTGGCGGTGAAGGTGCTCGACGGCTCCTCCCGGGCCACGAATCTGGTCGCGCTGAGCCTGCTGGCGGCCCGGGGGATCATCGATGTGGACACCCTGGGACCGGTGCTGCACAAGATCGTCAAACCCATCACCGGTGGCGCCGCCGGGGAACAGGTCGGCAGCATCCGCCTCGCCCCCGCCCTGCTCGACCGGCTCTGAGCTGCGCCACTGTGACGCCAGCACCTAGCGGTGTATTTATTCCTCACATCGGCCAGTTTCGCCAGGTGATGAACAACCCCCGCATTCGCGCCTCCGAGCTTGTGGCGGGGCGCTCCGGGTCATAGCGTCGAGAGTGCTCGCCGATTCGGCGGGCAGGTCACGATACGACCACTGAGAAGCGAGGCATTGATTTCTATGGCCGACTACAAAGTCACCAACCCAGCCACCGGTGAGGTCGAGGCGGAGTTCGCCACCCTCACCGACGAGCAGCTGCGCGAGTCCCTGGACCGCACTGCTGAGACCTTCACGACCTGGTCACAGTCCGAGCTCTCCGAGCGCGCCAACCTGCTGCGCCGCGCCGCGGACCTCTACGAGGAGCGCAAGGACAAGCTCGCCGAGATCATCACCCGCGAGATGGGCAAGCCGATCAAGCAGGCCCGCTCCGAGCTCGACATCGTCATCTCGATCTTCAACTACTACGCCGACCACGGCACAGAGTTCCTGAAGGACGAGGAGATCACCGACGCACCCGACGGACGCGCGTTCATGCAGAGCGAGCCCTTCGGGGTGCTGCTGGGCATCATGCCCTGGAACTTCCCGTACTACCAGGTGGCACGCTTCGCCGCGCCGAACCTGATGATCGGCAACACGATCCTGCTCAAGCACGCCTCCCAGTGCCCCGAGTCCGCGGCGGCCATCGAGCAGATCTTCCACGACGCCGGCTTCCCGGAGCATGCCTACACCAACGTGTACGTCTCCAGCCAGCAGATCGCCGAGATCGTCATCCCGGACCCGCGCGTCCAGGGCGTCTCGCTGACCGGCTCCGAACGGGCCGGCACCAAGGTCGCCGCCACGGCGGGCGAGAACCTGAAGAAGGTCGTCCTCGAGCTCGGCGGCAATGACCCGCTGCTGGTGCTGGATCGCGAGATCCTCCCGAAGGCGGTCAAGGGCGCGGTCTCCGGCCGGATGGCCAACGCCGGCCAGGCCTGCAACGCCGCCAAGCGCGTGATCGTGCTCGAGGAGTTCTACGACGAGTTCATGGAGCAGTTCCGCGAGTCGCTCGGCAAGATCGAGCTGCGCGATCCGATGTCCGAAGACTCCTTCGTCGGTCCGATGTCCTCGGTCTCGGCGGCCGAGGATCTGCACGAGCAGGTCCAGGACACCGTGAAGCAGGGCGCAACCCTGCACATGGGCGGCGACTTCGACGAGCGCGGCGGTGCCTGGTACCAGCCCACGCTGCTGACCGACATCACCCCGGAGATGCGCGCCTACGGCGAAGAGCTCTTTGGCCCCGTGGCCATGGTCTACAAGGTCGCGAACGAGGAAGAAGCCGTCCGCCTGGCGAACGACACTCAGTACGGTCTCTCCGCCTCGGTCTACGCCTCTGACGAGGCACGCGCCCAGCGCGTGGGTGAGCAGATCCAGACCGGCATGGTCTTCGTGAACCAGCCCCCAGGCACCTCCGCCGAGCTGCCCTTCGGCGGCGTGAAGCGCTCCGGCGTGGGTCGCGAGCTGGGCCCCTACGGGATGGCCGAGTTCGTCAATAAGCGGCTGGTCAAGATCGCCGGCTGATCAGGCGATAGATATGGCCCGACGTCGCATCTCCACGGAGAAGGGAAGAGCCGCCGTTCTGCATTGGCAGGACGGCGGCTCGGACCGCGCCACCCTTGCCACCGCCGTGCGCTACCTCCTGGAGGAGCTCGCCGAGGTGGCGCCGGGGAACTCCGTGGAGGTGCGCGTCCCGCCCTTCGGGGTGACCCAGTGCGTCGAGGGCCCGACGCATTCGCGCGGCACTCCCCCCAATGTGGTGGAGCTTGCCCCGCAGACCTGGCTGGAACTGGCCACCGGCGGGACCGAATGGGCGGAAGCGGTGGCCGAGGCACGCGTCGCCGCCTCCGGAACCAGGGCCGATCTCTCTGCCCTGCTGCCGCTGAAGGTGACACGAAGCAGCCGCTGAGCTGGACCGAGCCAGCCGACTGGGCTCGACCAGGACCGGCCGGATGACCATGGCTCAGCGCAGCCGTGGCAACCACCCTCACGCACCGAGCCTCCCAGGGTGCAGGACACTCAGGCAGGGCCGGTAGCATGGGTCATATGTCTTCACGCGAGCAGCCCGACGCGTCAGCGCGTCGGCAGGTGACAGTTCGCCCCACCCCCCGGCTGAGCCCGTTCCTGATCGCAGGAGTGCTGGCGGGCGTGGTGGCCGCCGTCGTCGTGGTCCTGGTCACCGGACCCGCCGAGGACTACACCACAGCGGGCTCGCTGGGGTATCTCACAGTGGCGTTCGCCATCCCCGGGCTGGCCCTGGGCGCGGTGGCCTGGCTGCTGATCGACTGGCGCTCACGGAAGCGCACCCGCACTTACGACCTGCAGAAGCTCGACGCTGCAGAGAGGACACCTGCGCATGGCTCGGAGTGATGGCCGGCTGAATTTCAACCTCCTCGACGAGGACCCGCTGCCGCAGGATGAATGCGGCGTCTTCGGCGTCTGGGCCCCTGGGGAGGAAGTCTCCAAGCTCGCCTACTACGGGCTCTACGCTCTGCAGCACCGCGGCCAGGAGTCCGCCGGAATCGCTGCCTCGGACGGCAAGAGCATCCGGGTGTACAAGGACCTCGGCCTGGTCTCCCAGGTCTTCGACGAGTCCACGCTGAACTCGCTGACCGGGCACATCGCCGTCGGACACTGCCGCTACTCCACCACCGGAGCCAGCCAATGGTCCAACGCCCAGCCCACCCTGGGCGACACCCCGCACGGGACCGTGGCGCTGGGGCACAACGGCAACCTCACCAACTCCGCGGATCTGCGCGATCGCATCCTCGAACGCCACGGCCGCGCCGACTTCGGCGAGCTCAACCAGGGCAACACCACCGACACCGCCCTGGTCACCGCCCTGCTCAAGGACCAGCCCGGCGATTCCCTGGAGGAGCAGGCCCTTGCGCTGCTGCCCACCCTGGAGGGCGCGTTCTGCCTGGTGTTCATGAATGAAGGCACGCTCTACGCCGCACGGGATCCCCATGGTGTCCGTCCGCTGGTGCTGGGCCGGCTCGCCAGCGGCTGGGTGGTCGCCTCCGAGCAGTCCGCGCTGGCCACCGTGGGCGCCTCGATCATCCGCGAGATCGAGCCCGGCGAGCTGATCGCCATCGACTCCGACGGCGTGCGGTCCCACCGCTTCGCCGCCGCCACCCCCTCGCGCTGCGTCTTCGAGTACGTGTACCTGGCCCGTCCGGACGCGAACATCAACGGCCGCTCGGTCTACGAGTCCCGCGTCGAGATGGGCCGCCAGCTGGCCCGCGAGGACACCCACGACGCCGACATCGTCATCCCCGTCCCGGAATCCGGGACCCCCGCGGCCGTGGGCTACGCGGAGGCCTCCGGGCTTCCCTTCGCCCAGGGCTTCATCAAGAACGCCTACGTGGGCCGGACCTTCATCGAGCCCTCGCAGACGCTGCGCCAGCTCGGCATCCGGCTCAAGCTCAACGTGCAGGACCATGTGGTCCGCGGCAAGCGCGTGGTGGTGGTAGATGACTCGATCGTCCGCGGCAACACCCAGCGCGCCATCGTGCGGATGCTCAAGGAGGCCGGCGCCGCGGAGATCCACGTGAAGATCTCCTCCCCGCCGGTGAAGTGGCCCTGCTTCTACGGGATCGACTTCGCCTCCCGCGCGGAGCTGATCGCCAACGGTGCCACCATGGAGGAGATCACCCAGGCCGTGGGCGCGGACTCACTGGCCTACATCTCCGAGGACGGCATGATCGCGGCGACCAAGCAGCCACGCTCTACGCTGTGCACCGCCTGCTTCTCCGGGATCTACCCGATCAAGCTGCCCCCGGAGAGCCGTCGCGGCAAGATGCTGCTCGAGACCCCCTCCGCCACCGATGCCGGTTCCACGCAGAACCCCGGCGGCGGCTGCGACCCGGGACCTGATGCCGAATTCGAGATCGACGAGATCCCCCTCGCGGAGGCCAAGAAGTGACTGCACAGAACACCGACGCCGAGACCAGCTCCGGCGCCCCGATCACCTATGCCTCCGCCGGAGTCGACGTGGAGGCGGGAGACCGCGCCGTCGAGCTCATGAAGGCTCATATCGAGGCCACGCACACGCCGCAGGTCTTCGGCGGTTTCGGTGGATTCGCCGGCCTCTACGACGCCAGTGAGCTCAAGCGGCTGCCGCGTCCGCTGCTGGCCACGTCGACCGACGGGGTCGGCACCAAGGTGGCGATCGCCCAGGCCATGGACATCCACGACACCATCGGTTTCGACCTGGTCGGCATGGTGGTCGACGACATCGTGGTGATGGGCGCCAAGCCGCTGTTCATGACCGACTACATCGCCACGGGCAAGGTGGAGCCCGCGCGGATCGCCGCCGTGGTCTCCGGGATCGCCAAGGCCGCCGCAGAGACCGGCACCGCACTGATCGGCGGAGAGACCGCCGAGCACCCCGGGCTGCTCGCCGAGGATGAGTACGACGTCGCGGGCGCTGCCACAGGCGTGGTCGACGCCTCCGCAGTGCTCGGCCCGGAGCGGGTGCGCGCCGGTGACGTGATCATCGGCATGGCCTCCTCCGGCATCCACTCCAACGGATACTCGCTGGTCCGCCGCGTGATCTCCTCCGCCGGCTGGGGCTACGAGCGTGAGGTCTCCGAGTTCGGCCGCACACTGGGCCAGGAGCTGCTGGAGCCCACCCGGCTCTACACGAAGCCCTGTCTGGACCTGGTCACCGCGCTCAACGGTGATCCGGCCGAGGCCGAGGTCTCCCCCGAGGCGCCGGTCCGCGGCTTCAGCCACGTCACCGGCGGCGGCCTCGCCGCCAACCTGGCGCGCGTGCTTCCCGCCGGGCTCATGGCCACCGTAGACCGCTCCACCTGGTCCTGGCCCGCGGTGTTCTCGCTGATCGCCCGGCTCGGCTCGGTCCCGCAGGCGGATCTGGAGCGCACGCTGAACCTGGGCGTGGGCATGGTCGCCGTGGTCTCGGCAGACAAGGCCGACGACGCCGTCGCGCACCTCAACGCCTCCGGCCAGTCCGCCTGGGTCATGGGCGAGGTCAGCGCCTACCGCCCCGAGGAACCTCGCGTGGCTGACGCGGGTCTGGACTTCGTCCAGGGCGCCAAGGGAGTCGACGGCGGCGGAGTGCTGCTGACTGGGAGCTACGCCTCCTGATCGTTCCAGTGGGTGAATAGGAGCCGCCCATCGGACTTCTTGTACTGTTCAGCTGACACAAATTCTTGTACGTTGTCAGTGATATAAGAACGTCCGCTGCGGCGGAACCGCCTCTTCACTTGGAGTGACCATGCCTGTCTGGCAGATCTTCCTCGATGCACCGATCGTGATCCTTGCGGCGCTGATCGTCGCTTGCTTCTCGATTCCGTTGCTGCGCGGCTGGCTGCCGCGTGCGCCGCGCCTGCGGGACCAAGCTCGGCCCGACGGCATCGTGCGCCTCGCACTCGGGGTGCTGGCACTGGGTGCCCTGCTCTACTCCGTCTCCTACCGACTGAGAAGCTACTTGGCGGACGGGATGCTCCTGCTGGACTATCACTGGTGGTCCTATGCCGATCTCCTGCTCGGAGCATGCATAGGACTGCTCTGCCTCGGGCTGCTGACAGCGCTGTTCCGCCGAACCCCAGCATCCCCCGTCGCCCCGGCGCGGCCGCGGACCTGGCGATCCTTTCTGGGTGCGCGTCAGCTGTTGCTGCTGATCATCCCCACTGCACTGCTGTTGGTGTTCGTCGCCTTCGCAGGCTCAGCCTCCAGCCCAGATGAAGACGGCATCTACCGCATCCTCGAGCTCGACGTCGGCGAGGATGCGAGCGGCGTCGGGGGCGGAATGCGCATGACCTTCTTCGGCTGGGCCTATGGACTGCCGGTCGCCGGGGTTGCGTTGGCCCTGGTGCTTCTGACGCTTCTGGTGCTGCATGTGAACGCCGCGCGCCCGTTCCTACGGCCAGAGACGGTGACAGCGGAAGAGGCCTCGCGATCGACCCTCTCTTCCCTGGTCATCTTCTTCAGCGCCGGCGCGGTGCTGGTCACGCTGGCTCGGGCCACACGTCTGGTGTCCAAGGCAGGTGACATCACGCTGGTCAGAGACGGATACGTGTGGGAGACCAGCGTCTCCGCGATCTCACCTTGGCTGTTCTGGGCCTCACTGGCCCTCCAGCTGCTCGGCTACGTCCTGCTGCTGCTGGTGGCTCGCATCGCACTGCGCCGGCCACGAGCGATTCCCGGCGGACCGTCCAGCTCGGCAGCGCGCTCACACGGAGAGCTCAACGCTCATGGCTGAGTATGCGTCCGAGGACATCGCGGACCACTACCGCGGCCTGATCCTCTCCGGCCGCGTGGGCGCCGGAGATCGTCTGCCCACGGTTCGGCAGACCGCGCGGGACCTTGGAGTGGCGGCCGGTACCGCCGCCAAGGCCTATCGATCATTGGAATCGGAAGGTCTCATCGTGACCCGAGGCGCTGCGGGCACCCGCGTGGCAGAGCACCCCTCAGTACTGCCGGGAGAACTGCTCGGCCACCTGCGCGAGGCGGTGACGCAGGCAAAGTCTGCAGGAATCTCCCGCAGCGAGCTGCTCAGTGCGCTGCAGGCGACGTGGGCTGATCAGCCCGAGCTCTGATCCGGCGCAGTCTCAGTCCAGCCCAGAGGTAGAAGAGGCCTCCCGCGATCAGCAATGGTCCGAGCACCTGGGGGTTGTGGAGCCAGCCGTCACTCGCCTCCGTGAAGAACCGCCAGGTGGCCATCACTCCGTTGTAGAGGAGTACTGCACTGATACAGAGGCAGAAGGTCACACTCAGCTTCCTGATGTCGCCCAGCATCCACCTGGACCACCGCGGCCACTGCTGCACGGCGTCGGCGCCGCCGTCGTCGTCGTGTGTCCGGAATGATTCCGTCATCTCGCTCACCTCTTGTTCCACCCTATGGACAGAGCAACAGCCCTCGTCAAGACCCCCTCAGCGGAAACCGGCACAATGGGACAGGTGATCCCCCTCTTTCTTGACTGTGACCCCGGCATCGATGACGCCCTGGCGTTGGGCTGGCTGTTCTGCCAGGACGACGTCGAGATCCTCGGCCTCGCGGCCAGCGGCGGCAACGTCTCCACAGATCAGGTGGTGACCAATACCCTGGGCTGGCTGCAGCTCGCGAGCCGCACCGAGATCCCGGTCCATCCTGGGGCCCAGCATCCGCTCGCGGGGGTCTCCGAGTACGCCGAGGAGACCCACGGAGACACCGGCGTCGGGTACGCCCAGCTTCCCGCCGGTGGGAACACCGCCGATGAGCTCAGTGCCGCGGAGGCCTGGGTCCGCGCAGCGCACGCCCACCCTGGGGAGCTGATCGGCGTGGTCACCGGCCCTGCCACCAACCTCGCGCTGGCGCTGCAGTTGGAGCCTAGGCTTCCGCAGCTGCTGAAGCGGCTGTTCGTCATGGGCGGGGCCTTCAACTATCGCGGCAACACCCGACCCACCACCGAGTGGAACATCAGCTATGACCCTGAGGCCGCCAAGGCAGTGCTGGATGCCTTCGGTGAGGCCGACCATCTGCCGGTGATCGGTCCGATCGAGGCCACGGAGGCGGTGGCGCTGACGCCTGAGCGTCTGGGACAGATGCTCGCCGGACCCACGACCCCGCAGTGGTCGGCCTGGCTGGCTCAGCTGGCCGAGGCGCTGCGCTTCTACTTCGAGTTCCACGAGTCCGACGGCCACGGCTACCTGGCCCACGTCCACGATCCCTATGTCACTGCAGCAGCGGTCGCCTGGGCCCGGAAACAGCCTGAAAGCTCCTCTCCAGCGGACGAGGCTGACGTGGATTCGTCTGCGCAGGAAACACACGGGATAATTCCCTGGGCGCACAAGACCGAGAAGGCAGCGGTCGACGTCGAACTCTTCGGCACCCTGACCCGCGGCGAGACTGTGGCCGATTGGCTGGGCCGCTGGGGCCGAGCGCCCAATGCCGAGATCATCCGAAGCCTGGACGCTGACGCGTTCCTTGATCACCTGACCGACACTCTGAGAAAAGGACCACATCATCATGACCCCCACTGACACGCACTCTGGGCAGGGGTCCGTCACCGCGGCGGATCCCGGAGAAACCCCGAAGCACCGCACCACCCGCACCACCGCAGACCGGGCCGGCAACCACCTCCGCCCTGCTCCCCCACTTTGGTCCGTCCTGGCGCTGACTGCCGGGGCCGCCGTCATCGTCGGGACCTACCTCTGGGTGCTCACCACCCAGCCCGCGACCCTCGGCGCCGACCTCGGCACCACTACCCTCGGGGTGATGGTCGGCTATCTGCTCGGCGCAGCCCTGATCGCCGCCGGCGCCCTCCCCCGCATCCCGCGCAGCGTGCTGGCGCTGATGCCCGTGATGATCGCGCTGAACATCGCCGCCGGGCAGGTCGTCGGCACGATGACCGCCCTCCCGCTCTATCTGGATTCCCTGGGCACTGTGATCATCGGTGTCATCGCAGGGCCCGCTGCCGGCGCGCTGACCGGCATCCTGACCAACGTCATCTGGGGCGTGACGATCAACCCGACGGTCATCGCCTTCACCGCGGGGGCTGCCTTCATCGGCGCCGCCGCAGGCTGGGCCGCCCGGCTCGGCGGATTCCGCCGCATCTGGTGGGCCGTCATCGCTGGCGCCATCGCGGGAATCCCCACCGGTCTGATCGCCACGCCCGTCGCGGCCTTCATCTACGGAGGCGGACTCGGCGTGGGCACGGGCAGCCTCGTCGCAGCCCTGCAGGGAGCCGGGGCCTCCATGCTGGGTGCCGCCACCATTCAGGGGCTGGGAAGTGACATCGCAGACAAGGCCATCATCTTCGCACTGGCCTTCATCGTGGTCGCGGCCCTGCCCAAGCGGCTGCGCAGCAGATTCCCCTTCACCGAACATTCCGCGGTCAAGCGATCCGCAGCGCGAGGTTCGGGTAAGCGGAGCTCTGCAGGAGCCGCGCATGCGGCTGCACCCAGCCACTGAGCTGGTCCTGCTCGGCTGCGCGCTGCTGCTCGTCTACGGGATTTCCTCACCGCTGGTCCCGGCCGCCGTGCTTACGTGCACGGTGGTCGGGGCGGCGGTCTCCCGCCGGGTCCGCTTCCGCAGCTGGGCGCTGACCCTGCTGGTGCTGGCTGGACCCATGCTGGTCATGGTGGGCATCATCCAAGGACTGTTCTACCCCGGCGAGCAGGCCCAGGTCCTCGCCGAGTTCGGCCCAGCTGCGGTCACCGCGGAGGGGCTCGCCCTGGCGGTCCAGCTCTGGCTGCGCGTGGCCGCGATGGTCGCCGTCTGTGCGCTCTTCGCCTTCGGCTCGGATCCTTCCCGTGCCTTCGACGGACTGCTGACCCTGCGGGTGCCGCTCGCCCTGGCCTACGTCTGCGCGGCGGCCCTGAGCCTCATCCCGCTTGCCCAGCACCAGGTCCGCGCCGCCCTGGCTGCCCGCGCCGCGCGAGGCTGGGACACCAGCCGGCTCCTGGTGCGGCTGCGCCTGCTCGCCGGGGTGCTCACCGGACTGCTCGTCACGGCGATCACTCAGCTGGACCAGCGTCACGACGCCCTGGTCCAGCGTGGCTTCGGCGAGACCTCCCAACCCACCCCGGCCCAGTTCTACCCCCAGGGGACCACGCAGCGGGCGCTGCGTTGGGGAGCCGTCCTCTTCTCGGTGTCTCTGGTCTGCGCTTCGCTCGCCGGGCTGCTGCCGCTGCCCGCCGCCACTGATCTGATGGGGCTCTCCGATGCCTGACAACTCCCCGCAGGCCATGCCGCTGCTCAGCTTGGGCGGGTTCAGCTTCACCTACCGGGGCGCCGACGGGCCGTCCCTGCGCGACATCGACCTGGTCCTGCGCCCCGGGGAGGCCGTGGCCGTGCTCGGACCGCAGGGGGCGGGCACCTCCACACTGGCCCGCGCCGCAGCGGGACTCCTCGGCGAACACGGCCACGCCACGGGCACCCGGATCCTCGACGGCGCGGGGATCGGCATGCTCGGCGATGACCCGGAGGCCCAGCTGACCGGCCTGACCCGCACGGTCCGCGAGGAGGCGGCGCTGCCGGGGCGACTGATCGGTCTGCCGCTGCAGGACTGCCTAGATCGCGCCGCGTCCAGCCTCGAATCTCTCGGCATCGAAGCACTGGCCGAGCGCGCGCTCTCAACACTCTCCGGCGGGGAACGCCAGCTCACCGCCCTGGCCGGGCTGCTCACCCTGGGCCCAGGCGTGCTGGTGTTGGATCAGCCCTCTCAATCACTGGACCACAGCGCACGACGCCGCCTGGCCCGGTCCATGCGCGAGTTTCGCGCTGCCGGTGGCGCAGTGCTGCTCACCGGGCATCAGCATGACGAACTCTCTGCGGAATGTGATCTCGTGCTGTTCCTGGATCAGGGAACCATCGTCTCGAACCCAGAAAGCAACCATCCGGGGGACCTGACGGAGGCCCAGCTTCACTGCCGGGGCATCTGGAACGCGCGCGGTGAGGCGGTGGTCCCTGACTCTGTGGTCGCAGAATCAGCGGAGAACCTCGATTCTCCGCCGGCGCTTCGCGTCCGGGAGCTGTCAGTGCGCCGCGAAGAGACTTACGTTCTGGACGGTATCGACCTTGACCTGCGACCCGGCGAGACCACCGTGCTGCTGGGCGCGAACGGCTCCGGAAAGTCCACCCTGCTCGGCGCCCTCGCAGGCCTGGTGCCGGCGGAGCCGGACGCCGAAGTGACCGGGGTTGCGGGCGTGGATCTCGCCTCGGCACCCGCGCATGTGCGAGCAGCACATCTGGCCTGGGTTGGGCAGGACCCGGGAGATCAGATCTCCGCCTCCACGGTCATTGGCGAGCTGCGGCGCGCCGTGCCGCTGAGTACTGGTGGTCGTCGACTGGGCAGGGATGCTCGCAAGCAGGCGCGCGCAGAGCGGGAGCTCGACGTGGCACAGGTGCTGGAGGCCGCCGACCTGACCCAGCACTCCGAAGACCACCCCTACGACTTGCAGCCCGCGCAGCGCAAAGACTGCGTCATCGCCTCCGCTCTGCTCCTGCGGCCTGCGGTGTTGCTGCTCGACGAGCCCACGCTTGGTCGGGATGCCCCCGGGATGGAACGGTTGAGTCGATTGCTGCGTGGATTCACCGCCGCAGGAGGAGCCGTGCTGGTGTCGACCCATGATCGGCGCTGGGCAGCAGAGATCAGTAATCACCGGTGGACGCTGCGCGCGGGACGACTGCACCCACATTCCTGACCGGTCTTTCTAGTCTGCGGTGCGCAGGAGGCTGGCAAGACTACAGGGGCAGGGATTGCCAGGTGTCGATCATCGCGGGGACCACCGAGATGACCAGCAGGACCGCCATCACCACGTTGAAGATGAGCATGTGCTTCGGCTGGGAGATCACCTTGCCGGCGCCGACGCCGAGCAGCGTCCAGGCCACGGTGAAGGGAGCGCCGAAGCACACGGCCACCAGGGCGATCACGGCGACCTCCGCCAGGAAGGAGTCCCAGAAGCCGGTGAAGGTGCTCAGCGCCGCCACGGAGAGGGTCCACGCTTTGGGATTCACGAACTGGAACAGCGCCATCTGCACGAACCCGGGTGGCTTGGCCTCCTGCTTGAGCCGCAGGTCCGTGGGTCCCGTGGCGATCTTGAACGCGAGCCAGAGCAGGTAGAGGATGCCGATCGGGCGCAGGATGTCCAAGATGACCGGCCACTGATCGAGCACCTGACCCAGCCCGATCCCGACCAGCAGCACCATGGACGGGAAGCCGACATTCACGCCGAGGATCGCGCGCAGGGTGCGCTTGAACCCGTAGGCGGCACCGGAGGCCATCACAATGGTGTTGTTCGGCCCCGGAGTGCCGGCGCCGGCCATCACGAAGAAGATCAGAGAGAGAATCGCCACTGAAAGAGACTACTCGGTGGAGTCGGCGCTGCGGGCCGCAGGGTCATCACCGCTCGACGCCGCCAGCGCCTCAGCTCTCTGCGCCAGCGCGATGATCTCCTCCGTGACTCGCTCGCGCATCCGCACATCCAGGCCTTCAGTGGAGAGCGCCTCGTAGAACCACAGCCCGTCCGCGGCGAGCCGCGCGATGAAGCGCTGGACCGCGGCGGCTTCCGCGGCGTCGTCGTCGGCCTGGTCCTGAGACTCCGGGGGCGCCGGCGGCTGCGGGGCCCAACGAGCGTAGACCTCATCCCAGGCAGCGTTGGCCACCGGGTCCTCGGAGGCCTCCAGCATGAGCAGCAGCTCGGCGCGGTCGGGATTCTGCGAGAGCCGAACGAAGGCCCGGAAGCGTTCATCCCAAGTGAGCTCATCTGCAGTCCCGCCCGCCTGCGCCTCCAGGGACCGCTCCCACTGCGCCGCCACGTGACGGTGCAGTTCCAGCAGCAGCTCCTCCCGGGAGGGGAAGTGGTAGAGCAGCCCACCCTTGGTCATCCCGGCCTCTGCGGCCACGGATTCGTAGGTCAGCGTGGTCACGCCGTCGCGCTGGACCACACGGGTCGCGGCGTCGAGGATCTCGTGACGTTTGGAGGGGCGCACAGTGCTGGGTCTCCGCTCAGTGGTTTCCGGGGTAGGCCTGGGATTCGCTGCCCGGAGTGTACCGGCGCAGCATCCAGCCTGAGGCGATCGTGGCGAGCAGCATGACCACGGCGACGCCGATCAGCACCGCAAGATAAGCGGTGTCGAAGGCCTCGGCGGCCGCCGCCATCGCGGGAGCGTTCCCGGATTCAAGCACCGCTGCCGGGGCCTGGCCGCTGAACTCCTCTGTGCCGGCGGGCAGGACCAGCACCCGGGTGTAGACGAAGGTGATCAGGCTGCCCAGCAGGGCCACGCCGACGAGTCCGCCGAACTCGTAGGAGACCTCCTCGATGGAGGCGGCCATTCCGGCGCGGCGCGGCGGGACGTTGCCCATGATCGCGGTGGAGGCCACCGACATGGAAGCGCCCAGTCCGGCGCCGAGCACACCGAAGCTGATCACCAGCCAGAGCAGGGAATCCTCGAGTGTGGCGAAGATGGCTCCACCCGCGCCCACGGCTGCAAGTGCCATGCCGCCGCCGATCAGCGTGAGCAGGCCGGAGCGGTGCAGGATCGCGCCGCCGAAGAGCGCGAAGGGCATGGAGCCCACGGCCAGCGCCGAGACGATCAGGCCGGCGTCGAGCGGGCTGAAGCCCTCCACCAGCTGGAAGCGCTGAGTGGTGCCGAGCTGGACGCCGACGATGGCGAAGATGCTGGCCCCGGCGGCGATGACGCCGCCGCTGAACCCGCGGTTGCGGAAGATGGTGAAGTCCACCAGCGGCTCGGAGGTGCGGTTGAGCCGCACCTGCCTCCGGCCGAACACGGTGAGCAGGACGACGGCGACCACCGCGGAGATCAGGAAGAGCGGCCAGTTCACCGGGGTCGCGGCGATGGTCTTGATGGCCAGCACGGCGGCGGTGAGCCCGACCATGACCTGCGCGGAGGACAGCCAGTCCCAGCGGCGGCGTGGATTGGCGATGTTCGCCGGACCCACCACGAGCATCAGCACCAGCGCGGCGACGACGATCGGCACGTTGACCAGGAAGACCGAGCCCCACCAGAAGAACTCCAGCAGCACCCCGGAGACGATGGGCCCCAGCGCCATGCCCACCGTGGCGACGGCGGCCCAGATGGCGATGGCGAGGTTACGCTCCCGCTCCACGGCGAAGGTGAGCCGGATCAGCGCGAGCGTCGCGGGCATCATCGCGGCGGCTCCCACGGCCAGCAGAGCACGGGAGGCGATGAGCATCTCGGAGCTGCCGGAGAACGCCGCCAGTGTCGAGGCCACACCGAAGATTCCGAGCCCGACCTGGAAGATGCGCTTATGCCCGAACCGGTCCCCCAGCGCGCCGGAGCCGGGCAACAGCCCGGCGATGACCAGCGGATACGCATTGATGATCCACAGCTGCGCCGACGACGAGGCCCCGAGCTCCGCGGTGAGCGTGGGCAGCGCGGTGTAGAGGATCGTGTTGTCCAGGGCGATCAGCAGCAGGGCCGAGGAGACGATGGCGAGCATGGTCCAGCGCTGCCACGCGGTGAGCGTGTGGCCGAGCGAGGCATGCAAAGAAGGAAGGGTCATCACCGGAGTTACTATACTATACGTACGGTAAAGTAACTACCTCGCGGAATCCTTCCAGGTCAGTGCAGAAGCGCGTCGAGCTCTTCCAGCGCGGGAGTGATGCGGGTGCGCCAGCGCCAATCAGCCTTCGCGTCTGCGCGGGACGGTCCGCCATTGATCACACCGATCGCGCGGTTCGACTGGTGCATGGTGAGTGCGATCTTGAACCCGCTCATCACCGCCATGGAGCTGCCCACGACCAGAAGTGCGGAGGAAGCGGTGACCAGCTCATCCACCGCGGCCTTGCGCTCGGCGGGGACGGATTCGCCGAAGTAGACGACGTCGGGCTTCAGCCTGTCCGAGCCGCAGACCAGGCAGGTAATCATGTGGAACTTCTCCACCCAGGACTGATCCAGGGTGACGTCGCCGTCGGGGTTGACGTTCTCCGCGGCGGCGAAGGCAGCCTCGGCGTAGCCGGGGTTTGCCTCCTGCAGCCGGGAGTCCATGGAGGAGCGCGTCTCGCGGTTGCCGCAGTTCAGACAGATGACCGAGTCCATGTCGCCATGGAGTGCGATCACCGGATCTGAACCGGCGGCGCGGTGGAGACCGTCGACGTTCTGGGTGATCAGCCCACTGATCAGGCCGTCCGACTGCCACTTCGCAAGGAGTGAATGCGCTTCATTCGGATCAGCGCGGTGCATCTGACGCCAGCCCACAAACCCGCGAGCCCAATAGCGACGGCGCGCCGCGGGGTCATGCTGGAACTCCTGGTAGGTCATCGGGCGGTGCCGGTGCAGGGAGCCCTGGGGACCGCGATAGTCAGGTATGCCGGAGTCGGTGGAGACGCCTGCGCCGGTGACGACAAGGACGTTGCCGGAGTCCAGCATCGCGCGGATGCCTTCCCGTGCAACCTCGTCCGGCTGCGGCTCGGCGGTGTCCTCGACGACTCGAGCGATGGAACGCAGCGCTGCTCTGTGCGCGTTCTCGACAGGCTTCGTGAAGGCCTCAGAGGTGGGCTCAGTCACGGGTCAGCGCCCGTACTTATCCTCGTACGGGTCAAAGCTGCTGCTGCGCTCTTCAGCATCCGGTCGCGATCGGACTGGAGTGTCCACGTCACCGCGGGTCTTGGCGAGCTCCCTCTCGAGAGCGGTCAGGTCGGTGTCCGGAGTGTAGTACTTGATCTCCCGAGCCTGCTTCGTAGCTTTCGCCTTCTGACGGCCACGCCCCATAAGCGAGACCCCCTCTGTCTTCTCGTGTCCTCTACGACGCCGGGCAGGGCTCATCGCGGGATCAGCTGTTTAAAAGTAGTTCGTGCTCACTAGGTTAACATGACTGGCCCTACTCCGTCGTCGAATGTCCGCTGGAGGTCATCACGATCACACAGCGGCGAGACTTTCCCAGGATCAGTCTTCTGCTTCAACGCCGCGAGGGCGCACTCTGTTCCGCTCCTCCACAGGTCCGCTGCCCAGGTGGACCTGGCTGGCCGGGCGGTGGAGAATTCGCTCTATGACTGATGCGCCACTCCCGCCGGAGTCCAACCTGCCCGAACTCCGCTGGTGCTCGGCGTCCCTTGAGGGCCTGGGCGCGATCGTGGTGATCTACTCCCCCGAGGACGAGACCATCCGCGCCGCCTCACTGGCCCAGGCGCTCGACGACGAGCCCGAGGTGGCCGCGATCGGCCGAGTGCTGGAGCAGCTGATGGATCGGCTGGAGTTGCTGGCCCCCTCCACTGCCGCCCGGGAGATGAAGCCCCTTCCCGCCAGCACCGGCAAGGTGGCCGAGGCCGTGGCAGCCTATGCCGCCGGTGAGCACACCGCGCTGGATGAGATCCCCGTGGTGCAGCCGGGCTCGGAATACCGGCAGGACGTCTGGGCTGCGATGCGCGAGGTCCCCGCCGGGGAGACGGTCTCCTATGCGGAGCTCGCCCAGATGGCGGGCCGGCCGCTGGCCCACCGGGCCGCGGCGAGTGCCTGCGCGAACAACCTGGTCGCCTTCGCGGTGCCGTGCCACCGGGTGATCCGCTCCGACGGCGGGATCGGCGGATACGGCTTCGGCGGCACCGGGACCAAACGGGCGCTCCTCGCCCGCGAAGGCCTGCTTCTCTGACTCTCCTGGGTGGTTGAGTTCTCCGGTCACTACGTACCGACCGGAGAACTCAACTGCCCCAGTGGAGGGGTTGAACTTCAGGGCCCTCGCCCCGTGACATCCTCGAAAGGCCTCGTGCATACTCAGCCTTCTCAGAAGAGGAGGTCACATGTCCCGGGAATTGGTGTGGACAGGTTTCATGTCGGTCGATGGCGTCGTGGATTCACCGGGTGGCACCATCGAGGGCCACCGCAGCGGCGGGTGGGTGCTCGACACCAAGTTCATTCCTGAGGCCTTCTCGCTCAAGGAAGAAGAGCTGGATGAAACGACGGCGCTGATGTTCGGCCGTCGCAGTTACGAGTACTTCGCGCCGGTCTGGCGCGACTCCGAAGATCACGTCGCGTTCAAAGAGCTGCCGAAATACGTGACCTCCACCAGTCTGGACGAGAGCTCATTGATCGATGGCTGGGGGTCCATCACGCTGCTGCGCTCCACCGATGATGTCGCCGCGCTCAAACAAGACGACGGCGGCGCGATCTTCATCCACGGCAGCGCCGCTCTGGCGCGCAGTCTGCTGGACGCCGGGTTGATCGATCGATACAACCTGCTCATCTATCCCGTGCTGCTGGGAGCCGGAAAGCGCCTGTTCACTGCGGAGGACCGGCCGGCGAAGAAACTGACCCTGCGCGAGGCGGCGCACTACGCCAACGGAGTCATGAAGGCCATCTACGACGTCGAGCATTGAAGCCACCACGGGAGCTACCCCCGCTTCGCCCAATTCTCCAGGCTGGTTGAGTTGTCCGGTCACTACGTACCGACCGGAGAACTCAACTGACCATGAGGGTTCAGCTGTCCAGAAGCAGCGGACCGTTCACCGGCTTCTTGGACACCGTGAGTCCGTGCATCGATTCACCGTCCAGGGTGAGCTCCTCGCGGTCCACCAACACAGTGTCTCCATCCTCCACCTCGCCGGAGAGCAGCGCGCGGGCGAGCTGATCGCCGATCTCGCGCTGCACCAGCCGGCGCAGCGGCCGAGCGCCATAGGCCGGGTCATAGCCGGTGAAAGCCAGCCAGTCCCGGGCAGCCTCGGTGACCTCCAGGGTGAGCCTGCGCGCCGTCATGCGGTCCTGCAGCAGTTTGATCTGCAGCTCCACGATGCCGCTGAGCTGCTCCATGGAGAGCGGATCGAACATCACGATGTCATCGAGCCGGTTGAGGAACTCAGGCTTGAAGGAAGCGTGCACCACGTCCATGACCCGCTGCTCCTTGAGCCTCGGCTCCAGCGTCTGATCGACCAGGAACTGAGAGCCCATGTTCGAGGTCATGATCAGCACCACATTGCGAAAGTCCACGGTGCGGCCGTGGCCATCGGTCAGCCGGCCGTCGTCGAGGACTTGCAGAAGGATGTCGAAGACCTCGGGATGCGCCTTCTCCACCTCATCGAGCAGGATCACCGAATACGGACGACGCCGGACTGCTTCAGTGAGCTGGCCACCTTCGTCATAGCCCACATACCCTGGGGGCGCTCCGACCAGACGGGACACCGAGTGTTTCTCCGAGTACTCCGACATGTCGATCCGGACCATGGAGCGTTCGTCGTCGAAGAGGAACTCCGCGAGCGCCTTGGCCAGCTCGGTCTTGCCCACGCCGGTGGGGCCCAGGAACATGAAGGAGCCGGTGGGCCGGTCCGGGTCCGCGACGCCGGTGCGCGCGCGGCGGACGGCATCGGAGACCGCCGTCACGGCCTTGGTCTGACCGATCAGCCGGGAGCCGATGAGGTCTTCCATCGTCAGCAGCTTCTCGGTCTCGCCCTGCAGCAACCGGCCGGCCGGGATACCGGTCCACGCGGCAATGACCCCGGCGATGCCGTCGGCGTCGACCTCATCGGCAACCATCTTCTTCTCCGGAGCCGGAGTGGAGGCATCCTCCTCCTCCGCGGCGGCCAGATCCTTCTCCACCTGCGGGATCTCGCCGTAGAGCAGACGTGAGGCCTCGGCCAGATCGCCGTCACGCTGAGCGCGTTCGGCGGCGGACTTCAGCTCGTCGAGCTTCACGCGCAGCTCACCGGCACGGTTGAGCTCACCCTTCTCAGCTTCCCAGCGGGCAGTGAGCTCAGCGAGCTCCTCTCGCTTGTCCGCGAGGTCACCGCGCAGGGACTGCAGCCTCTCGGCGGAGCCCGGGTCGGTCTCATTCGCCAGGGCGAGTTCTTCCATGGTGAGCCGGTCCACCACGCGGCGCAGCTCATCGATCTCCACCGGGGCGGAGTCGATCTCCATGCGCAGCCGGGACGCAGCCTCGTCGATCAGGTCGATGGCCTTATCCGGGAGCTGGCGGCCGCTGATATAGCGGTCAGAGAGGGTGACCGCGGCGACCAGGGCGTTGTCCGCGATGCCGACCTTGTGGTGCGCCTCGTAGCGTTCCTTGATCCCACGCAGAATCGCGATCGCGTCGGCCACGGATGGCTCGCCCACGTAGACCTGCTGGAAGCGACGCTCCAGGGCGGCGTCGGCCTCGATGTTCTCGCGGTACTCGTTCAGCGTGGTGGCGCCGATCAGCCGCAGCTCACCGCGGGCCAGCATCGGCTTGAGCATGTTGGAGGCATCCATGGAGCCCTGCGAGGCACCGGCGCCGACCACGGTGTGGATCTCGTCGATGAAGGTCACGATCCGCCCCTCGGCAGCCTTGATCTCTTCGAGCACTGCCTTGAGCCGCTCCTCGAATTCACCGCGGTACTTCGCCCCGGCGATCATCGCGCCGAGGTCCAGCGAGATCAGCGTCTTCTCGCGCAGGGACTCGGGGACGTCACCGGCGACCATGCGCTGCGCCAGGCCCTCGACGACGGCGGTCTTGCCGACCCCGGGCTCACCGATCAGGACCGGATTGTTCTTGGTGCGGCGTGAGAGCACCTGGACGACGCGGCGGATCTCGGAATCACGACCGATCACCGGATCCAGCTTGCCGGAGCGGGCGATCTCGGTCATGTCGGTGCCGTACTTCTCCAGCGCCTGGAAGGAGTTCTCCGGGTCCGGGGTGGTGACCTTGCGGTCTCCGCGCAGGCCGGGGAGCTCGGCCTTGAGTGCCTGGATCGTGGCGCCGGCTTCGGCGAGCGCCTTGCCGGTGGGGCCGGCGTCGGAAGCTGCGCCGATCAGCAGGTGCTCGGTGGAGACGAAGTCGTCGCCGAAGTCCTCAGCCTGCGCTTGGGCGGCCTTGATGACACTGAGCCCGGCCGGGGAGAACTGCGGGGCGGCTACGGAGTCCCCGCTGGTGGCCGGCAATGACTTGATGATGGCTGAGGCGCGCGTGCTCACGGCGTCGGGGTCTGCGCCTGCGGCCTTGAGCAGGGCGACCGCCATGGACTCCCGCTGATCCATGAGCGCCTTGAGGATGTGTGCGGGCTCCACCTGCGGATTGCTCGCGGTGTTGGCGTTCATCGCGGCGGCCGAGACCGCCTCCTGTGATTTGGTCGTGAGTTTGACGTCCATGTCTGCCCCTCCCAGTGCGTGATAGCGCTGACTGCCGGCCAGCGATTCTAAACTTGAGTCCATCATACTCAACTTTGCGAACAGTGGAGATATTCCTCTGGTTCGCCTAGGGACGAGTGCGGGCGCGACGCCGACTTGCGGTTACTCGATCTGAAATTTGAATCCGCGGTGGGAACCCACAAATCCCAGCCGCTCGTAGAACCTGTGGGCCTCCGTCCTTTGTGAGTCTGATGTGAGTTGCACCAGGGAGGCGCTGGCTGCTGGAGCAGCCACCTCAAGCGCCCACTTCATCATCGCGGTACCGATGCCGCTTGACCGGGACTCACCGGCAACTCTGACCGCTTCGATCAAGAGGCGTGTCGAGCCCCTACGGGCCATGCCTGGGATCCTCGTAAGTTGCATCGTGGCCAACGGATAGTCATCCTCACCGACAACCACCAGAATCTCGTTGGAGCGGTCTGCCATCAACTCCAGGAGTGCGCTCTCGTATAGATCAGCGTCGCTGGAGACGGCACGGTCACCTCGTCCGGCGCTGATTGCATCGTCGGCGAGAAGGGCCATAAGTCCCACCAGGTCATCGTGACGTGCTCGCCGGAGAGCCAAGGTGCCGCTTCTGACGGACATCGGCGCGGGAAGCAGCAGATTCGAGATCATTTCATCAGTCTTCCACTGGGGACGCTCTGGTTCACCTACCGAAATCCGTCCATGCGATCCACGCCAAAAACCACTCAGTCTGTGACTGGACCCTCACGCGTTCGCTCCTCGCAATAGGCAAGCAGCGCACTTGCCACCCCGCGTCGCAGGAACTTCGGCGCGACGAAAGCATGTCTACGCATCCGTCAGGGCTCACGTCCGAGAACCCGACCACTTGTCTACTCACGGTCCCGACGACACTGCCCCGGGCCAGCATCGCGGCGTCCCAGCCGTCGAGGCTCACGCCTGGATCACTACGGAGTCGTGCATGGGCCTCCACACTGAATCGTTCAGTTCCGTACTTCAGCTTTTGACGCTGGAGTCCCTCGGGGCTGAACCCGGCGTTGGCAGCAACTCTGCAAGAGGCCGGACTCAATTCCCAGAAGACCCGGGAGCAGATCGCCGATCGGGCACGGACCGCGTCCCCAGATGCAATCCGCCGAGACCCGAGCGCCGGGCTGAAGGCCTGCCCTGCCGGTATAGAGATCAGTTAGAGTCCAGTGCGCGCCCCATCATCGGTCTCGTGCACGATATCGGCACACAGTTCATGGACACAGGGCACTACTGATGGCTGACTCTCAATCGATCACCGTCATATGGGTCGGACCATCCATCACCCTTCCCAGCGGCGTCCGCGCAGAGCAGAGGTCCAGCCCCCTCCGCACATTGCGAAACAGGTCCTTGAAATCCCAGGTCGTGACGGGGAGACGCTCCCGGGCAGGCACCGAGGACCTGCCGATATACGCGAAGACAGCAATCGTGAGGACCACGGGCAGCAGTGACAGCATCATATTCCTTTCGATAGGCGACCTCTCTCGGGACGACGCCGGCGGCAACGGTGTCAACTGCCGCGGCGGCGAGGAGTTCGAGGTCTTCATCATCGAACTCCTGAAGCCCAAGGAACAGTGGCAGAAATGACCGGTTACGATAATTTTCTGCCATACTCTTGTCATGATGAAGTCAGTAGCTGTCATCGCTGTTCCCACACTCTCCCTCTTTGAGTTCGGCGTGGTGGGTGAGGTGTTCGGGATCGACCGCTCAGCCCTGAACGTGGGACTTCCCGCGTTCGAGTTCACCACCTGCACTGCTGTGCCAGGCCTCATGGCGACGAACGCTGGGGTCTCTGTGAGCATCGAACACGACCTCTCAGCCGTGCAAGACGCGGATCTCGTAGTCATGGCTCCGTACTCCCGAGGAACACCTCTTCCATCCTCCGTCGCCGATGCGCTGCAGGCTGCCAATGACAGGGGCGCCCGCATTCTTTCGGTATGCTCGGGGGCTTTTGCCCTGGCCGAGGCTGGGCTACTCGATGGACGCAAAGCGACGACCCACTGGAAGTACTCTCAGCAGCTCGCTGCGGAGTATCCCAACATCGACGTCGATGAGGACGTCTTGTATGTAGAAGATGGAAATATCATCACCAGCGCAGGAACGGCTGCGGGTATCGATGCCTGCCTCTATCTGGTCCGCGAAGAGTTTGGAGCGAAAGCTGCCACCGCGATCGCCCGAGGGATGGTGGTTCCGCCCCACCGAGACGGCGGCCAGGCGCAGTACATCGACCGGCCGGTGCCGATACGCACCGGCGACCCGATGGAAGAGCTCCTGGTCTGGCTCAGCGAGAACGTGGACAAGCAGTTCTCCATCACAGAACTGGCTCAGCGCATGCACATGTCTGATCGCACCTTCGCGCGTCGCTTTCGCGCCGCGACCGGCACGACACCGGCCTCGTGGATCACGTCTCAACGCATCCTCCGAGCGCAGACCCTGCTCGAAGACAGTCAGCTCAGCATCGATGAGATTGCTCGCGAGGCCGGCTTCGGACACGCAGTCCTCCTTCGGCATCACTTTCAACGGACGCTTGGCACCAGCCCCGCGTCCTACCGGCAAGCGTTCCGCGGTCGCGTGCTGAGCCCCTAAAGGCGTCGAAGCGACCTCATCCCTGACGGGCGCCAACTGAAGCGCGCCAGTCTTGCCGTGCGGTGCCCAAGGAACAGCAGCCAGCTACTGACGAGGTCTTCGTAGGAAGAACCTCGGATGCCCCCAAGGTTCAACCACGGACGCCTCGGCCCCAGCGAATGCCGACAGAATCGGTGAGGACGCACGGGGGCCCCGCCTCTTTTACTCGCCGGTGTTCTGACGTCCGATCTTGCCTGTAAGTCCATCCACTAGCAGGATCACGAAAAGGACCACCAGCGCGGCGGCGCTCAAGGCGTAAAGCACCATGCCCCAGGGCGCATGATCTGCCCCAGTCGTTGCGAAGGTGTCGGCTATCCCCATGCCGGCCGGGAACGATGCGATCCAATGCGCAGGTACAGCCAACACGAGTATCAGCACGTTCATCGTGACGACTACCCGCACCCGGGGGATGGAGCCAAGCAATGCCGCAAGGAGGACCGCTGCGGCCAACAGCACCCCGATAACGGCCCATGCCATGACCAGTGGTGCGGCTAGGGTCTCGTTCGCCTGCGCGAGCTCCGAGTTAATCTCACTGAGCGTTGCCCCGGGCACGGCGGCCAGCGGGTTCCACACGAGGATCTGCAGGGCCCCGACCACTGCATACCCGGCCATAACAATGAACCCCACCACTCCCGCCTGGATAGTGCGATTCCGCGCGTCCCGCCCCCCGTCATTCATAGCCGCAGACTACTGGATTCCTCCAGTGACTCACCCCGCCTGATACGTCGAGTCATTTGTGCATCCTTCTGCGGGCAGCGAATCCTCAACCGGACGATGAATGCCTGCAAGACGACCGGCTTACGGGCACCGGCACGCCCAAGAGAACACTGAGACGGACCAGAACTCTGACAGTAAGTCTTCAAGCGGGAAAGAGGTCCGTTGAAGCGCGCTCACTGAATCCTTCGAACACTCACGTCATGTTAGGGTCGGCTCATGATGACACCAGAAGGAGCAATTGTCCTCGGCTATGGCGGATCAGAACACAGCAAAATCGCTCTGGCCTGGGCCGACAATATTGCCGCTGAACTGTCTCGCCCTCTCCAGGTGATTGTCTCAGCACTGCATGTGCGGGGAGCAGCTGAGGTGCCTCAGCACCTCCGGGCGGGTCATGTCACCGATGAGTTAAACCAGCTGCTCGCTGATGCGAAGGCCCCTCAGACTTCAGTCACCAATGTACTCAATGCTCCGGGTGAGGCCCTCGTGCGTGAAAGTAAGCATGCGTACCTCACTGTGCTCGGTTCGCGAACGCATGGCCCGCTCCAGAGCATGGTGTACGGCTCTGTAAGCCAGCACGTTACCCGCCAGGCCGCCGGTCCGGTCGTCGTAGTTCGTGAGCCGTATACTCCCCGCGCTGGTCTCATCGTGGTCGGGATAGACGGCTCCGAGCCGAGCAAACACGCGTTGGAGTTCGCCGTGCGACATGCCCGAGATACCGGCGGGCGTATCCTCGCCATGCATGTCCAAAGCAAGCACGACGGCCACACAGACGGACAAGTTGATCAGGTGCTCGCCGAGGCGCGTCTGAATGACGTTCCTTTGGAGATCGAGCATGTTCGGGGCATTGCATCCGAGAAACTCGCTGAGGCAAGCCGGGAAGCCGACCTTCTCGTCACCGGCACTCGCGGGCGCAGCCCGCTCAGCACGCTCATCATGGGATCAGTGAGCCACGCAGTTCTCGAGCATTCGCAGTGCCCCGTCGCCGTAGTTCGGTGACGCGCTTCGTTCTCAGCTCGGGGAAAGCACCACCTGCAGGACGGCCATTCCGTCTTGCTCCGTGAGGGGCTAACGGGGTCTCCCGGTGCACCAGCTTTGGGCTTAGTTGGCCGACTCTTCGTCGTTCTCGATGTCTTCTACGTCGTCATCTGCTGGGCCGGTATCGCTTTCGAGGACCGGTGGCGTGCTCTCGACCTGTTCCCCGGGTTCGGGTTCACTGGCCGGGCCGGACTCGGCATCGCAGCCGGTGAGAGCCAGCAAAGCTGAGGCTGCCAGCGCAGTGATCATCTTCGTCTTCATGAGTCCTCTTCTTCTCGAGGCAAACATCGCCTAGCAGACCGCGTGGAAGCCCGGCGCCTGACAGTCACTGCAGGCACGGGGCTTCCACACAGTCCGTTCGAGGGGAGTTCACCGACAAGTGACCCTTGCTCAGTGACCTGCACCGAGGTTACCGGTCATCCGATCGTGCAGCGCCTGACTGGCGGTATTGAGACCGGAGATCTCCACGTGCTTTCCGTACTTGGAATACTTCTCGGTGATCGCGTCCAGGGAAGCCACCGTCGAGGCATCCCAGACGTGTGACCCGTACATGTCGATCACGATGTGATCGGGATCCTCCGCGTAGTTGAACTGGGTGTAGAGATCATTCGAGGAGGCGAAGAACAACTCCCCGATGACCTCATACTTCGCGATCTCCTCACCGAAGTGCTGCTCGATCCGACGCTCCACCGTCGCCAGGTGAGCCACCCGGCGGGCGAAGAGGACGAAGGCCGTCAGCACGCCGAGTCCCACACCGATCGCCAGGTTGTGTGTCCAGACGGTCGCGATCACCGTGATCAGCATGACCGTGGTCTCGGACTTGGGCATCATCTTCAGCGTGGAGGGCTTGATGCTGTGCCAGTCGAAGGTGGCGACCGAGACGAAGATCATCACCGCGACCAGTGAGGCCATCGGGATCATCGCCACGATGTCACCCAGCGCCACGGCCAGGAACAGGACGAAGACGCCGGCCATGAAGGTCGAGATACGGGTACGGGCCCCGGAGGCCTTCACGTTGATCATGGTCTGGCCGACCATGGCGCAGCCGCCCATGCCGCCGAAGAAACCGCTGATCACGTTGGCGACGCCCTGGCCCCAGGATTCGCGGACCTTGCCGGAGCGGGTGTCGGTGACATCATCGACCAGCTTGGCAGTCATCAGCGACTCAAGCAGACCCACAGCCGCCATACCCAGCGCGTAGGGCGCGATGATCTGGAAGGTCTCCATGGTGAAAGGGACATCTGGGATGAACAGCGACGGGATGGACTGCGGCAGCTCGCCCTTGTCACCCACGGTCGGGACGTTCAATGCGAACACGACCGCGAGGACGGTCAGCAGCACGATGGAGACCAGCGGGGCTGGCACGATCTTGGTGATCCGTGGCAGCAGGTAGATGACCACCAGCCCGAGTGCCACCAGCGGGTACACCAGCCACGGGACATCGATGAGATCAGGGAACTGCGACGTGAAGATCAGGATCGCCAGAGCGTTGACGAAGCCGACCATGACCGAGCGCGGGATGAATCGCATCACCTTCGCCACGCCGATGACGCCCATGATCACCTGGAACACACCGGCCAGGATCACCGCGGCGATGAAATAGTTGAGACCGTGACTCTCCACCAGCGGGGCGATTACGAGCGCAGTGGCGGCCGTGGCGGCGGAGATCATCGCCGGGCGACCGCCGAGGAAGGCAATAGACACCGCCATCGTGAAGGAGGCGAAGAGTCCGATGCGTGGGTCCACGCCCGCGATCAGTGAGAAGGCGATGGCCTCCGGGATCAGCGCGAGCGCCACGACCAGTCCTGCCAGGATCTCGGTCTTGAGCAGTCGTGGAGACTTCAGGGTGCGGAAGACGGATTGGCGTTCTTCCGGAGTGAGCTCAGCGTGTGGCGCGACAGTGGAGGCGGCCATGAATCTCCGTTCGGCGTTGTGGACACAAGAGTGCCCGGGTTCAAGGTCTGCGAGTGTGCGCGCAGCGGTGCGCGCTAAAAGAATGAGGAGTCCGAGCGGTCATGCTCGCGCGGCCTACACCAACTCTACCCTTACGTAAGAGTAGAGTTGCAAATGATGTGAGGAAGGTCTCAGTGGCGCAGTTTGCCTTCGAGGTCCTCGACGATGTGCTCAGCTTGCTTCAGATAAGCTGCGAGCTTCTGACGTTCCCGCGTAACTCGTTGCAGAGCTACTTCGGCTTCCTTGCGCTGATCTGCCGTGAGGGACTCCAGGTCCAGGAGTCCCACGACCTCAGCGATCTCTTCGAGGCTGAAGCCCAGGGGCTTGAGGTAGTTGATGCGTTGGAGCCGGGCCTGGTCGGCTTCGGTGTAGACACGAAACCCACCTTCGGTGCGGCTGGTGGCTGGCAGCAGGCCGATATCGCCGTAATGGCGGATGGTGCGCAGAGACAGACCGGTGCGTTCGGCGAGCTCACCGATGTGCATCACCGCATCTGTCAGGTTCTCCGACATGGAACCTCCTCTGCATCGTGGCCCACTACTTTAGCAACGCGAGCTTCTGGCCGGTCCTGGTTTCGAGGGGAGTGTGCGTGGTCACGAGCGAAGCAGGACCGTGCCACTGACGCCTGGCTAACCCTTACCTTACGGTAGGTTCCTCAACGGCAGTAGTTGTGGCAAGGAACCTTAACGGGGCGGATTGAGCGGCACACACGCAGACGCATCATGGCAGGTGGGGGCTGCTGCGCTGGCGGCCCACATGAGCGCCCCGGGCCAGAGGATGGCGATCGCGGGTCCACTGAGATCCTGATCTGGAGGTCACCCGCAAGATATGCGCGACGGCAAGTTTCAGATATGGAGGATCGTTCCATCGTGCTTAATCCAGGCCTGTCCCACCGCCCGTTGGACGATCGCTTTGCAATCGTTCATGCATTGGTTGAGGACTCAACGCGCGCTCAGGGAGCCCTCAACTCACATGCCGCGTAGCCCGGCATATCGCAGTTACGCAACAGCGCAGCTACGCGCCGTCACGGCCAGAAAGGGCACTGGGGTCCGTGTGGGGCAGCGTGGCCAGGCAGTGCTGGACCACGGAGCTATACGCACTGAGAGTTTCTCGGAGCTGTTGCTCCGCCCAGCTGATAGCTCCCCCGCCCAGTCGAGGTCTCTACGGCTGGTATCGATCGTTCTCGCGTCAGTTCGCCCGGAAACGTAGTCCAAAGTTGTTCAGCAGCGAGGGCAGATTCTCTGGGTCCAAGGAGTGGGACTCCAACTGAAGCGACGCGCGGCTGAGGATCTCTGCCATGAACTTTGACGTCAACAGCAGGACCAGATGCCGCCCGGGGCACAGACCCGGCCCTGCGCTGAAGGGCACCAGCGGCCAGTCTTCGCGGGTGCGTGGGCGCTCCCAGAGCTCCGGGGCGAAGCGGTGCGCGAAGTCCAGCTGGCGCTCATCACGGTGGAAGAACGGCGCGAAGATCAGCACGGAGGTCCCGGCGGGCATCACCCCATTGGCGAACTCCACCTCGGTCGTGGTCTCGCGCAGGATCATCGGTGTGGTGGGCCAGAGTCGCAGCGATTCCAGGACCGTAGAGCGCAGCAGCGGGAGCAGCGGTGCGGTCTCCTGCTGCTCCTCGCGGATCTGGTGCTTGACGGCGTCGAGAGTCTGGGGGTGAGCGCTCAGAAGCGCAAGCGCGCGGAAGGTGGCCATCCCCGCGGGGTCGAAGGCAAAGAGCCACTGCGGGATCTGCTGAGCCGGCTCCGCCTCGGAGCCCTGGGGCTGCTGCGTCATGAAGGCCGCGAGGCTGCCCGGTTCCGCTCGGTCCAACGCCTGCTGCATCTGCGCCAGCAGGGCGGCCCGCCCGGTCTTGTCCACGGGTTTGAGGAAGGCCCAGTTGCCGTCCGCGCGAAGCTTCTCGGTCAGCTCGGTCAGCTCGGTATTCTCCCGCGCAGAGTCACCCAGGACGACGCGTCGCACAATCCGGAACCACGCATCGAGGAAGGCGTCGTACTCCAGTACGCCGCCGGCTGCGCGCACCTCCTCCAGCAGGGCCTCCGCCTCCTGCTCCACCACGGGCATGAACATCGCCGCCATCTGGTGGATCGGGTGACCGTGGTCGAGGGTGTGTTCGTTGAGGCGACGGCGTTGGGTGCGCTCGGCACCGTGGGAGATGAGCGCGACCTTGGGCTCGAAGTGCTTGAGCGCGTGCGTCTTAAGCGTCTCGGCGGTGGCGAAGGGCTCGGGACAGTCCTCGAGCACCCGGTGGACGTCGTCAGGGTCGAGGATCAGCGCCATGTTGCGGCCCGGGATGTTCAACATCAGCGGTCCGCGTCCGTATTTGTCGGACAAGACCTGCACCCGTCGGACGCCCCGGCCGTCCAGGTCGAAGCGCTCCGAAGCGGCCACCACCTTCGGGCGCCTGATGATCGGCCCCTTGGCGACCATCGGTCCCTGCACGTCTCGGAGCACCTGGGCAGTCTCTGCCAAGGTGGCCTTCGGAAGTGGGTTCTGGACGGATGAGATCGAGCTGGCGGTCATGGCGCACCTTCATATCGGTCGGCTTCTACCTGTCGGCATGGATAGTCTCTGGTTGCCCCCAGTGGCACCGTCGCGAGCGTCTCGCTCGGAAGCAGCACCGGCAACCGTAAACTCTCACCTTCTGAACCACCTAAGCACATGAGGATTAGATCCTCCCGTTCAGTTGGCCGCTGCGTCGTGTCGATCTCTTCATCAGCTAGAGCGCCCATGTCATGGGTGTAGAAGTTCACCGTCACAGTGGGAATGGTGCCCATCACCCCGGCCTCAGGAGCCGCGTAGGACGGCATCTCAACCCGTCATTCCTCGAGAGAACCACCGCCGGCCACCCACTACAGGGAAGCTCCATGCGTCCCGGGTGCTCCCTCGCGGGCTTCACGTGCCGAGGCGACATCATCGACGACGACCACGATGTGGCGCACGCTGGCGATCAGAGAGCCGTAGACAGGCCAAGACGTTCTCGGCAACTTATGATCCTCGGACATCTCGGCAGACAACGACTCCAGGCTCTCGTGCAGAGGCGCGACCTCGGCGTCGGGATCGGAGATCCTTAGACCCACATCGGCTACGACTTCAGCCCAGCGTTCCCGGAAACGACGATCCCAATCACCTTCAGAGTAAGTCGCCTCGCGCAGTGTGCGGGTCAGATGTCGCAGATGCGAGATGCCCTCGTCAGCGCGTTCAAGGATCTCCCCGTAGTCGACCTTGTGAGAACTCCCCCGACTCTGTTCGCGGCTCGTGCTTCTCCCATGCGCGCGCAGGTTAGAGCGGCGCGATTCCCTGGCGAAGCGAACGACTCTCCAGGCAGAATCGAGCTCACGGCTCATCGATTCAGCCTCTTCGAACCATGAGTCAGCCCTGTCAGTCTCCCAGGAGTCCGAGGACTCCTCTGAGATCCGGGTCAGGAGGCTGCCCATGCGCTTGTTGATGCTGTCCACGTAGCGCCCAGCCTGTTTGTCTGCCAGCGGCGGAACGATCAACAGGTTGGCCACGATGCCAGCAGCGACGCCCACGGCAACTTCGAGGATCCGATCGTCTAACAGGGGCTCCTGACCGTCGAAGCCACTGCCGAGCACGAAGATCGCTGTGGTGGCGATCGAGATTCCCTCATCGCGGATCCAGGGCATCCGGGCGACGGTGAGCCCAACGATCAGGGCAAGGGCGAAGGTCCACAGACTGACGCCAAGGAAGTAGCCGATCGCGAAGGAAAGCCCGACACCAATGGTGGAGGCGACCGTTGTCTGCACGCCCCGTGCCAGAGAACGATGGACTGTTGCGTGGACGGTCAACAGCGCAGTCCAGGGAGCGAGAAACGGGATCTCGGATTCCAGCACTGAGACGGAGAACCACCATGCGCCGGTGGCAGCGATCACGGACTTGAGACTCTGCAGCACATCGGTGAGGAATCCCGGACGTTGCACCACGTGCTGGATCTTGTGGACGCGGGCTCGGACGGGCCCCACGTGATGCGCCTCCTCCCCGGAGTCTTGCCCTCGCTGCTGCTTCGTTGACGTCTTTGGGCTTGTGGCCACGCGTCCTCCTCCTGGTGTGAGCGGATACCTTGGGTGAGCGGCTACTGGTGGGCGGGAACAACACGCGGGGCTGCGTTTAGCGTAGGGGGTTGAGTCTCCGCGCCCAAGGGGTGAACACTCAGAGAATCCGCTCCTCATCCGTGCCCGGACCCTCAGCGACAAGACGGGTCAGATGAAACTGATGAAACATGGCAACAGAGGTCACTGGCCGTCTCCGTGGATGAAGCGCCAGGCTTCAGCCCCCTCATCGGCGTCCAGCACTCTAATCTCTCTGGGCGCTCGGCGATGCTGATCGTCACAGCAAGACAACCTGAGAAGAATCCTAACCTGACGGCGGACGCTCGCGCCGCACTGGCTTCCAAAGTTGAGCCTGCGCGGGAAAGCAACCTCTGGAGCGCGCGACCCCATTGACATGACCCTGCATTCGAACGACCAGGAGAAGATTCGTGGACTTGAACCTCGTAGTGACTCTCTTCACCGGCGCAGTAGTGGTGCTGTCCTTATACTCCAGCCTGCTGCAACGGCTGAGCCTCCCAGGACCACTCCTAGCTCTGGCGTTCGGCGTGCTCATCGGCCCGTACGCGGTCGACCTGGTGCGGATGGAAGATTTCCCACTGCCCACCGGGACACTGTTGGAACAGGCGGCTCGCGCCACTTTAGCCGTAGGACTGACCGGGGTCGCCTTGCGGCTGCCCCATGGGTACTGGAGACGCAGCATCAGGTGGCTCACAGTCATCATCGGACTGGGGATGGTCGGAATGTTGATCATCGCCACTGGAGCCCTATGGGCAGGGGCGGGGGTCCCTTTGGTGCTTGCCCTGCTGATCGCCGCGATCATCACCCCCACTGACCCGGTGGTCACCACCCCGGTGGTCACCACCCCGGTGGTCACCGGCTCAATGGCCGAGGAGAAGGTCCCCGAAAGGGTGCGATTCAACCTCTCTGCCGAAAGCGGGATCAATGACGGACTCGGCTACTTGTTCGTGATGTTGCCCGTCTTATTGATGACCGGTCCCGACACGGCGTGGCAAAAACTGCTGACCAAAGTCCTGCTCTGGGAAGTTCTTGGTGCCGCGGTGTTCGGCGCGCTGTTCGGCTACGTGCTGGCAAAGTTGTTTGTCCTGGCGAAGAACAAGAAGCTCATGGAGGAGAGTTCTTACCTCGCATTCGTGATCCCCTTTGGACTTCTGGCGCTTGGTGCCGCAAAACTACTGGGAACCGACGGGGTTCTTGCCGTATTCGTCGCGGCGGCCGTCTTCGGCCAAGTCGTCCCCGAACGGGACGAAGCACAAGAGGACAAGGTTGACGACGCCGTGAATCGGCTCTTCCTCCTTCCCGTCTTTATGCTCCTGGGGATCGCTCTGCCGCTTGACGACTGGGCTCAGCTTGGGTGGGCTGCCCCAGGCACTATCATCGTGGCGATTCTGGCCCGGCGGCTGATCATCCTCTGGGCGCTGCGACCCTTGTTGAGGTGCGTGCATGATCGTGCCGAGACGTTCTTCTTGAGCTGGTTCGCTCCCGTGGGGGTCTCCGCCCTGTTCTACGCGACCCTGGCTGAACGCCACACCGGCAACCCGGATATCTTCGTCTACGCCTCCCTGGCCATCACCGCATCGGTGGTGCTCCACGGGCTCTCTACCGCACCGATGAGCGCCTGGCTCAAACGTCACACTTCGAAAAGTCACCAGCAAGAAGCCACAGGTTGACGGACCCTTCTCGGCCTGGCGTCGGAAGCGCCCACCAGATACTGAGAGGTCACCCCAGTGCACGGAACAACTTCTCGCAGGCAGCTTCGCGTCGTCGGCGGGCCTCCCGAAGCTCGGGCCAGCGAACATCCGTCACCTCCGGGGATCATAGGCGAGTCTCCAGGTGAACCTTGGTCTAACCGCGGGCCCTCCGGGACGGGAAGACTGCATGCAGCAGCGGCAGTAGCGAGACCGCCATAAGCCCGTATCCGATGAGGCCGCTCTCGTCGCGCAGCAGTGTTCCCGTCACCACCAGTCCGGTGAACAGCACCGCGGAGATCACTCGCCGCCCCACCCTTTCCAGCGCGGCGACCCGACGGTCGAGATCAGGGGTGCGCACGGCGATACGTCCGTCGTCGATGCGGTCAGCGATCTCGGAGAACCGACCCGGGAGCCGGAGCGCCGTCGCGGCCGTGTTCGCAACCTGACGAGCCGCGTCCTGCACCGCTGGCCCGCGCTGATCGCGGATCAGCTGCTGGGCGTAGGGCTCGATGGCGTCCCAGAGGTTGAACTTCGAGTCCAGCGTGCTGCAGACCCCCGAGATCAGAGAGACCGTGCGCAGCATCAGCAGGAAATTCTCCGGCAGCTGGAACGGCAGCGAGCGGACCAGCTCACCGAACTCATTGGCGAAGTCTCGAAATTCGCGGGGGTCGACTTCCTTGAGTTCCGCGAAGCCCATGCCGCCGAACCGGGCAAAGAGCTGGGTCATCGCCCGCTCGAGTTCTGCGGTATCAGCCGAGGGAAGCAGCACACCCACGTTCTGGATCCCGTCCACCAGGCCCTTGCCATCTCGCGAGGCCGCGGCGATGAACACCCGGCGCAGCCCGTCACGCAGGGTATCGGAGATTTCCCCCATCATGCCGAAGTCGATGAAGGTCAGGTGCCAGCCGGTTGGCCCTTCATTACCGGCGGAGGCCCCATCAACCGGAGGATCCGGAGTGACGAAGATGTTCCCGGGATGCGGGTCGGCATGGAAGAAGCCGTGGGTGAAGATCTGGTCGAACATCACGTTCGCGAACTCCAGAGCAACCTCTGATGGGTCGATTCCTGCGGCTCTGAGCCGTCCGACGTCGTTGATCTTGATCGCGCTCACGTCTTCGAGGGTGAGGACCCGCCGCGTCGTGCGTTCCCACATCACCTCGGGAACGGCGACGCGCGAATCCTCGGCGAAGTTCGCCGCGAAGCGCTCGGCGTTGGACGCCTCGTTGAGGTAGTCGATCTCCTCCATGCTGGTGACGGCGAACTCCTCCACCAGAGCAGGCGCGTCGACACGGTTGCTCACCAGACGAATGTGCGACAACCAGCGGCCCACCCGTCGAAGGGCCGCGAGGTCGACGTCGACGATGTCACCGATCCCGGGGCGCTGGATCTTCACGACGGCGGCGCCGAACCCTGCCATCTCAGCGTCTTCAGGCGTGGGTACAGCCCGGTGGGCCTGGCCCAGTGATGCCGCAGCCAGGGGCGTCGAGTCCACGGTGGAATAGACATGCGACAGCGGGGCCCCCAGCTCCTGCTCGGCAGCCATCTGGATGGCCGAGAAGTCCACGCGGCTGACCTCATCCTGGAGCCCCTCCAGTTCCTTGGTGATCTCCGGAGGCAGCACGTCCAAGCGCGAGGAGAGGAACTGGCCGACCTTGATCATCAACCCGCCGAGGTCCACGGCGAGCACATGGAAACGCTGCGCGAGGCGCCGCATCCGCCGCGAGCGCCCCGGGGCGGCTAATCGCGCGAGACCGATTCTCGGCAGGAACAGCTCGAACCACCACACCTGGATCAGGTGCAGGGCGGCGAAGCGCAGGATGCGGCGGTACCGGTTGCGCAGCGCCTTGGACGAAAGGCTCACTCGGCGCCCTGCAGGCAGCGGCGCCGAGCATCACGAGGTGCAGTCACCCGGTCAGTCCTGCGCGAGGATGGAATACAGCCGACGTCGTACCTGGTCCAGCTCCTTCTCCGCCTGGCGAATCTGCTCAGGAGTTCCCGAGCGGCCCACCTGGGCGGCCGCTTGGGCCAGCTCTATGCCGGATTTGGACAGGGTCCGTACGGCGTGGCCACGAGTCTCAGCATTCTGGCTTTGCGCGGGCCACGGGCCAGCCGCCTCTGCGGCCTCCCGGCCTTCCTCGGTCAGCGAGTAGGTCTTGCGTCCACCCTCGGCCTCCGCGTGGATGAGCCCCTCATCGGCCAGCAGCTGCAATGCGGGGTAGATCGAACCGGGGCTGGGCTTCCAGGCCCCTCCGCTGCGCTCGTCGATCTCATGGATGATCTGGTAGCCGTGCATCGAGCGTTCAGTCAGAAGCGAAAGCACTGCTGAGCGCACATCGCCGCGGCCCGCTCGCGGAACCGGCTGGTTCTTGAAGGCACCACGCAGCTGGTCGAGGGCTTCCCAGATGTCACCTGAGGACCCTCCCACCGTGGGCCGAAAATCTCCGAAGATCCCCCGAGAATGGGAGTCGAATGGTCCAGTCACAACAGCCTCCTAGGCACCGCGCCCACGATGGGCCCGATCAGGCTTAACGATATATCGGCGAATATCGCCCCGTGAAGATGTGACGAGTCGACCAGGCGGCCGGAGAGAACCGAAAACAGTTCCACGCCCCACACAGAGAAATCCGCTGAAACTTGCCCGATTTCAAGCTCCCGCTCCCGGGATACGCAGATCAGAGCGATGGGCGCGCTCCCTGACTGCAACCTGCCGCGAGCATCGCACCCTTCAACCCACACACCCCCGGGGCGCACTGTCCGCGCTGGCCAGCAACGAGCCGTCTGTGACAGACGAACTCCGCCATTGCAGGCCCTTGACAGTCCGTCTGACCTGCGAATATCGACGATCTGTGCCACTTCTCAGGAGCCATGTGTGACATCGCTCGCGTTTCCTTTCGGCGCGGAAAAGGCCGGTGCGAGCCACTACAGAAGCCGTCTACCGGCCTTTTGAAAAAGATAGCACCAAAGGTTGCGTCCAGCTTCTTTCCATGGTTGTGTGTGTTCTACCTCACAGACGGCTAGAAGGTAATACTAAATGATCACCGCACAACTTTCGACGTCGATGGGTGCCCTTCGATCGCAGCGTTGAGCTGCGAACCAGATCTTCAGGAAGCGAGAACAACGATGTCCACTCACCAGAACTTCCCCCAGCCACCTCTTCCCGCCAGTTCCTCGCCGAGCCAGCACGGGGCCCGATTCATCCGGGGCCGCGCGACCCGAACCATCGGCGCACTGTCCGTGGCTTCTCTGGCTCTCGGTCTCGCGGCGTGCGGCGGTGGAGATGAGCAAAGCGGCGGAGTCAGTGAAGCTGCCAGCGACGAGGAAGTCGAGCTCACGCTGTGGCTCCAGCGCGATGAGTTCGCGCCGACCGACTCCTTCGAGGCCTTCGAGGAGGAGCACGAGAACATCACGGTCAACACGGTGACCATTCCTGCTGAGGAGCAGGTCTCCTCCTTCCTGCGCTCCTCCGCGGCAGGGGACACCCCCGATGTCTTGATGCCCACCACTGACCTGTGGCCAGCACTGGCAGAGCAGGAGGGTGCGCTCTACGACATGACTTCCCTGCTCGAGACTTGGGAGGAAGAGGACCCAGAGGGTTACGAGGCCGCCTCGGCCGGCATCAGGTTCGGCACCGCACAGGACGGGTCCACCTACGGCGTCGGCATCAGCGGCGCGCCAACCTGGACGCTCTACCGAAAGGACTGGTTCGAGGAGGCTGGCATCGAACCTCCCGAGACCTACGAAGAGCTGCTCGAGGGCGCGAAAACCATCAAGGAAGAGCACCCCGAGTCCACTGCCTTCGGTCTGGTCGGCGGCCGCAGCGCGTCGCCGGCTTCCCACTTCCTGACGTACTTCTACCGCATGGGCGGCACCCACGAGAACGGCGTGCCGCAGTTCGACTCCGAGGCGGGCATCGCACTGCTGGAGTATTACCAGGACCTCGTGAAGGAGGGCCTCGCGCACCGAGACACGCTCACATGGACGACCGATCAGACGCGCGGGACGTTCATCGAGGGCCAGCTGGGGACCGTTCAGATGTCCCAGAACCTCTACCCCACCGTCGAGGAAAGCCTGACCTACGACGAGGAATGGGCGATTCTGCCGGACATCCATCGTGAAGGCGCCGAAGACGACCTTCTGATGACATACCGCGCCGTGACCGCATTGGTCGCTGGCAGCACCGAGCACCCGTACGAGGCCTCGCTCCTCGTCCGCTATCTCGCAGGCGAGGAATACGGCGTGGATCTGTCCAAGCGCTACCAGCCCTCATTGAACGCGGCTGTACAGGAGGACGAAGAGTACTTGGACGTGGCGCCATGGGTGCCTGAATTGGCCGACAACATGGATGCGGCCGAGCCGCTGCCGGCAAATCCCAACTCGATCGAGCTCTATGAGGTCATCCAGGACATGAAGCAGGAAGCCATCGATAACCCCGATGCCGATGCTGCGGAGATCGCCGCCAACGGCCAGGAGGCGTTGGATGCCATCGGTTCCGAGTAGCGACCGGCGCCTGAACCGCGGCAGCACCACGAGACCGGGCTGCCTGGCCCACCAGCACTAGCGAAGTAGCTCTTCTCGCGCACTCCTCAAGGAGAGATGGAATGACGACACAAGTCGCCGAAAAATCGGTGGGTGAGCGACCCCCCGCCCGCAAACGCAATCTAAGAAAGTTCGGCCAGACCTGGGGGCCCATCGCGGCCGCTCTGCCTGCCGTTCTCATTGTGGGAGTCTTCCTGGCATATCCGATCGGATATGGCTTCTGGATGTCTCTTCACGAAGTGAGCATGTTCAACCTCTCGGCTCAGGACTTCGTGGGATTCACGAATTATCAGGAGCTCTTCGCGGACCCCGCGTTCCGCAATTCACTCTGGCGCACGATGATATTCGTCTTTGGCGTGATCATCATCGGTATGGCCCAGTCGCTTGCCTTCGGACTCACGCTGCACTATCTGCCGAATGGTCGGTTCGTCCGGGCGCTGAACCTTGTTCCGTATTTCATCTCCTCGGTCGCAGTGGCCATGGTGTGGAGATTCTTCGTCCAGTCCGACGGCGGCTTCACCTCCTTCATCACCGAGGCGTTCGGGCAGACCGCGATCTCGTGGTTGGCCGACGGGAACCTGGCTCTGTTCGTGGTCACGATGGCCACGGTCTGGATGATGGCCCCGTTCTCCGTGCTGCTGATCCTTTCCGGACTGCAGACCGTGAACGCGGATATGTATGAAGCTGCCCAAGTCGATGGGGCGAACGCCTTTCAGCGGTTCATCCACGTGACGCTGCCGAGCATCAGGCCACAGATCGCCACCAGCCTGATCTGGCTCACCTTCCAGGCGTTCAACTCCTTCGGTCTGATCCTTGCCCTGACGGGCGGAGGGCCGGGCGACTCTACAGAGCTCCTGGCGGTCTACATGTACGCCCTGGGCATGGAGAACCTGGATATATCCGGATCTTCAGCGGTGATGATCATCATCCTCGTGCTCAACGCAGTGTTCTCACTGATCTACCTGAAGCTTTTCCCGACCGACGAACCAGAAAAGTCCTGAGAAGGACTGCTGAGGTGACTAAGTGATGAAAAAGTATGGAATCTGGCTCGCGGGGATCGCCCTGATCGTCTGGACTGTGATGCCGCTGCTGTGGGCATTGCTGGCCACGTCGAAAGACACCTCCGAGGTCTACGCCAACAACTTCTGGCCCGAACAGTTCAGCCTCCAAGCTTGGGGCGATCTGTTCCAACTCGATGGCTTTTGGCGCTTCGCCTTCAACAGTCTCTACGTGACGACTGTGTCCACCGTCATCGCCGTGGCCATCAGCATCGTCGCGGCCTACGCCTTTGCTCGGTACGCCTTCAAGTGGCGGCACATTCTGCTGCTCTTCATCTTGGTGCCGCGTCTCGTGCCTCGCGTGGCACTCATCGTGCCGCTCTATCTGATGTTCTCCAAGGTCGGTCTGATCGACACCTACACGGTCATCATCGTGTTGTATGTGGCTTCTGCGGTGCCGCTCGCGACCTGGACACTGATCGGTTTCATCGGCGCGATTCCGCGAGAGATCGAAGAAGCTTCCGCCATCGACGGCGCGTCGCTGCTGCGTCGATTGTGGACCATCGTTCTCCCGCTGACGATCCCAGGGCTGGTGACGGTCACGATCGTCTCCTTCGTGGAGTCTTGGAACGAGTTCCCGTTCGCCCTGGCCTTCCTTCAGGATACGGAGATGCGCACGCTCCCGTACCAGCTCTTCTCCCTGGAGTCGAGCCTCGGGCTCATCGACTGGCCACTGATCTCAGCCTTCGCGATCTTCACCATGCTGCCGATCCTCGTGCTGTATCTGAGGTTCGAGAAGTCCATCGTTTCGGGCATGACCGCAGGAGCTGTGAAGTAGGCGTCTGTTCGCACGACCTGCGCGGCCGGAGCCACACGGCCCGGTCGCGCAGGTCGCCTCGCAAGACCATCACCCACCACTAACGAGGGAACAATGGAGTACAGAAGCTTCGGACGTACCGGAATCCAACTCTCAGCCGTCAGCTACGGGGCGATGCGCCTCACCGGAGATGCGGCCCATGTGGCGCGTTCCCGAAAGCTGACTTCCGCAGAGATCGAGAACGAGAACGCCTCCGGCGAGAGTGCCCTGGAGACTGCTCTCGACGCCGGCGTGAACTGCATCCACTCCAGTCAGGACTATGGCACGTGGTGGATGCTGGAGAAGGTGTTGCGTCGGCGAAAGCTCCGCGACGAGGTGCACCACGTCATCAAGGTCACTACTCCGGACTACGCCGAGGACTACTTCGATGCTCGGCTCGTGCGCTCTGAGGTGGAGAACGCCTTGAAGACCCTTGGGGCAGAGCGGATCTCCTTCGTCCAGCACCTGCAACGTGGCCCCCAGGTGAACAAGTACGACGCGTACAGCACCGCAGGAGACGAGCGCCGGATCGCCGCGGCTGACTCGATTGCGCACCAGTTCGCCCAGATCATGGCCGAGCTTCGCAACGAGGGCAAGGTGGCCCACGGAGTCACGTTCCCACATACGATTCCCTTCGCGGCGGCGGCCCTGCGGACTGGCGCCTACGCAGGGACGGCGCACTTCTTGAATGCGCTGGAGCCGGAGGCTTTGGACCTGCTCGACCGCGAGCGCGGCCGCACGGGGTTCTTCGGAATTCGCCCTCTCCTGCAGGGACTCCTCACCGACAAGAGGATCGACCGCGGGGCGCTGCCCCAAGAGGACTCCAAGCGCAGTCCTGCCTGGGACACCCGGTATGAGGCGATCGAGAGATTGCGTACGACTGTCTCACCGGACTCATGGACGGACTGGGCATTGAGGTTCAGTCTGAGCCACCCAGGGGTGAGTTCGGTGATCGTGAGTGCCCGCAACTCCGCACAGATGGACGCCATCCTGAACGCGGCTGAACAGGGGCCTCTCGAGCAGGACGAATTCACGCGAGCTGTGACAGCCGTTCGCGAGGGGCCGCGGCTCCCAAAATCCGACATCTTCGTCGAGAACCTGGTCTGACTCACGGACCCTATGGGACGACCACGCTGGGCTCCCACAGCCATGCCGCTCGGTCTCTCAGCCTCTCCGCCTCTCAACCTCTCCGCCGCCTGTAAACCGTCACTTTCTACGATTGGTGAACACATGACCACTTCTGAACCCGCAACTCGCATGAACACGTCCATGGAGATGACTCCTCTGCCCAGCCATCCGCCGGAGGGAGCCGGCATCCTGCACCTCGGTCTCGGAAACTTCCACCGCGCGCATCAGGCGGTGTATACGGCGAAGGCGCTCGAACACCAGAACGGCCCCTGGGGGATCGTCGGAGTCGCGAACCAGTCTCATCGCATCGTCGACGCCCTGAAGGAGCAGTCGGGTCGCTACTCTGTGCTGACGCTTGACGAGGAGCACCCCCGCGGAGACGTACTGGCGGTTCACACGGACGCGTTCGTAGCCGCCGAGGAACCTGATCGAGTGACCGCATTCATCGCCGATCCTGCCATCAAGATCATCACGCTGACGGTGACAGAAAACGGGTACTACTACTCTCAGGTGTCCCAAGGACTGGATCGCGATGCAGAGGCGATCCAACACGACATCGCCGGTGGCGCCCCGCGCACTGTCATCGGCCAACTCGCCCGCGGTCTCCGGGCGCGATGGCAGGCCGACGCCGGACCGCTCGCGGTGGTCAGCTGCGACAATATGAACGACAACGGCAATGTCCTGCAGGCACAAGTGCGGGAAATGATCTCGGCGATGGACGAATCTGGCCACGCTGAGTCCCACGCGAGCGCCGACCTGCTGGCATGGATCAAGGAGCATGTGGCGTTCCCGTGCACCATGGTGGACCGGATCGTCCCGGCGACCGAGGAACGGCACTCTTCGATGAGCAGGGAACTCACTGGACTCTCCGACGCGGCTGCGGTTCCGGCCGAACCGTTCACCATGTGGGTCCTCGAAGACAAGTTTCCGGCTGGTCGCCCCGCCTGGGAGATTGCGGGCGCAATCTTCACCGAGGATGTGGCGGCATACGAGTTGCTGAAGCTCCGCGTACTCAACTCGTCAAACTCGCTTCTGTCCTATCTTGGGCTGCTCCTCGGCAAGGATCTCATCGCGGAGACGCTTCGCTCGGATCCGCAGGTGCGCACCGTCGTCGAGCACATGATGCGCACTGACATGTTGCCCACGTTCGCCGCTCCCGCCGCCATCGATGTGGACAAATACGTCGCTGAGCTCTTCGACCGCTTCGGCAACGCCGCGGTGGGTCATCGGTCTCGTCAGGTCGGCTCCGATGGTTCTTCCAAACTCGCCGTGCGCATCACCGAACCGGTGCTTTTTCACGCCGAACGTGGTCGTGTGCCCGCGGGGCTGGCACTTTTGGCGGCCTCCTACATCAGAGTCTTCACCAACCCGGCAAGTTATCCCGCCGACATCACTGGTAGACCGGAAGATCCGTGGAGCGAGCGCCTGATCGAGGCCGGGCGACTGCATCAGGACCCTCAGGACCTGGTACAGGCAGTCCTGGTCGATCTCGGCATTTTCTCGGAGCGATTGGCGATGGCGCCACAATGGCTGAGATTGGTGGCAGAGCTTCTCGATACCCTGGAAACAGAGGGCGTCGCATCGGCTATAGATGCTGCACTGGCTCGCGGAAGAGACTGATCTCAGCCGGGGAGGTCGCTGCGGAAACCGCTGCAGCGACCATCTCTCCTCCAGCGTTCAGGTCTGCGAATCGTGGTCTCGCGCTGCGCTAGCTGCCGGCTCGCTGGGTGTGGCGTGGACCCCGGGCTCGAAATCCCGATCTCGGTCCACTTCGACCCCGCCAGCATGTCGTTCCTGATAGCTGCGGTGCACCTTGAGACGGAGTTCTTCACGCACTGCCGTGAGGGTGCCCTGCATGGCCCGTTCTGCTTCATGGGGGTCACCGTCCCGAATCGCCCACGCAACTCTCTCATGCGCGTCCAAGGACGCCGGGGAGGGATGCGTCGGCATCAGACCAGCATGCGTGCGTCCCGCCAATACCTCGGTGACCGCTTCCGTGAGCGCCGAGAAAAGTTCATTGCCTGTCGAACGCAATACGCGTGAATGAAATTCGATGTCGTACTGGAGAAACGCCTGTACATCCCCATTCTCTCCTGTACGGCGCAGCTCACCCGCGATTCGAAGGAGTTCTTCGATGTCTTCCTCGGTGGCGGACTCCGCGGCCGCTCCAGCGGCAAAGGGCTCGACCGCGACGCGCAGCTCGGTGAGCGACCGCAATTGGGCACTGCGGTTCTGACCCTCCAGGCGCCACCTGATCACACGCGGATCAAGAACCTTCCACTCGCTGAAGTCCTGGACGATCAGTCCCACACGCCGACGCGAGTAGAGAAGACCAAGCGATTCCAAGACGCGCATGACGTCCCGGGCTATGGTGCGAGAGACGCCGAACTCTTCCTGCACATAGTTCAAGGTCATGACATCGCCGGGGGCGATATCGCCGCTGGTGATCGACAGTCCTAAGGCGTTGACAATCGAACTATAGCCAACCGGCGCCGAGGCCATGACTTTGTTCATAATGTCAGTCTCCTTTAGTTGTGCCGTATCTGCTAGAAAACCACATTGCCACGAATGGGTCGACTCCATCCGCGGTGATCAACCTGCTTCTCACAGACCAGAGGGCCCATTGCCCGGTGGGCTGAAACGCCTTCTTGAGGCGGGGGCGAGAACCGCGGCAGATCACTCTGAGCCGTTGACCTGCTCGTCTCGAAGCCACAGCAGGGCGGCCGCTACGAGGTCTTCGACAGTGGAATCGTTAGCAAGAACGGCCCCGTCCTCGTCCGAGTCCAGCGCTTCCAGTGTTGCCGCCTGCGACTTCAGCAGGGTCGCCGGCATGAAGTGGTCCGATCGGCGCTCCAGGCGAGTCTCCAGTTCAGGCAGAGCGACTGACACGTGGAGCCACAGCGTCTTGCCGCTAGCGGTTCGAAGCACATCGCGGTAGCTGCGACGGAGCGCAGAGCAGGTGATGACAGACCCTGTTTCAGCGTGATCACTCATCCAGTCCCTCAGCGAGTGCAACCAAGGCCAACGATCATCATCCGTGAGGGGAACCTGCGCAGACATCTTCGCGATGTTCTCGGGAGAGTGAAACTCGTCCGCCTCGGCCATGGGCAGGTCGAGTTCCTCGGCAAGCGCTTGGGCGAGCGTGGACTTTCCTGATCCCGAGACGCCCATCACGACGATATGCCGCGGAGTCGCGAGGCGGTTGTACCTGCTCTGGTGACCTGGGTCTGTCATACGTCCCTCGCTTTGGATGTCCGATGGGCGTCAACGACCCCAATACAGAAACATCATACCTTTATGGGGATAGTATATCGGAGAAACAAAACGTGAGCGTCTTCATATTCTTAGTTCTTTATCCACTTCAGCTGGCGGACACGCTCCAGCGCCAACGACGTCAGCCGTCGTCGCCCCCGGCCCAATCGACACCCTCCAGCGAGAGCTGCTGCGTCATATCCTGGAGGAATCCGATGACGACCTCTCGCTCGCTCGCGCTCAGCCGTGCTGCAGAGTGGAATCGCTTCGCCTGCTGGCGTCCGACTGTCTCCATCGCCGTCTTCGCAGTAGCCGGGGTCACGCGCACGATGAAGGCTCGCCGATCGGAGTGATGCACTTCGCGGGTGATGTGCGCTCCGCGTTCCAGACGATTGAGAAGCTTCGTGGTGGATGCCGGGGAGATGTCGAGATGCGCCGCGAGCATTCCCGGGGTCACCCTGGCTCCGCGATTGTCCGCCACGATCAGGTAATGGATCGCACCCATGTCCTGCTGGCTGAGCTTCATGTACTGCTGCGAAGCCTCCGAGAGACGCTCCTCGGCCGCACGAAGATCGGAGAGCGCGCGCATGAGTCGACCGATCTGAGCGGTGTCCTCGGCTGACACACCGGACCGGTCGACGAGCCGCTGCTCGGGGTCGGTTGCTTCCACCTCATACAGGTGATCTGCGACGGGGTCAGACCCTGCTTCTGCTGCTGCCATGATGCCCACCTTACGACGCAACGCTGACGCTGATGCAGCTTAGTAACTTTTGGCGTACTTTATCCTATAGGACATTAAATGTGGGTCCATCAGAACCGCCACGCGAGGAGAAGCAGACATGCCGCAGCGCGAGCAGGCCAGGCTCAACGAGGACGGCGGTTCCAGCGCGACACGCGGCGCCCGCTCGGCGCGAGGACGGGCCCCCCGCTGGCTGAGGGTCTTCCTTCCCGCCCTGCTGATCCTGATCTGGCTCACTGGCACGGCGGTGGGTGGACCTTACTTCGGCAAGGTCTCGGAAGTCAGCTCGAACGATCAGACGACCTACCTGCCTGAATCCGCGGACGCCACGGCGGTGCAGGAGCTGCTCGGGGAGTTCAACGATTCGGAATCCATCCCCGCCGTCGTCGTCGTCACCTCGGACACAGAGCTCAGCGCGTCCCAGGTCACCACGATCGAAGATGCCGTCGCGCAGCTTCCCGAGATCGAGGGCGTACAGGAGGACCTCTCCCCCGTCATCCCCTCCGAGGACGGGCTCGCCGCGCAGGCGTTCGTGCCGATCGGCTCGACGGAAGAGCTCGGCGCCGTCGTCGGAGAGGTCTCGGACACGCTCCGCAGCGAACTTCCCGATTTCGAAGTCTTCGTCACGGGGCCGGCCGGGTTCAGCGCGGATCTCGCGGCCGGCTTCGCGGGAATCGATGGAATCCTGCTGGCGGTCTCTCTGGCTGCGGTCTTCGTCATTCTCATCGTCGTGTACCGCTCGCTGCTGCTGCCGCTCGCCGTCCTGGCGACCAGCGTCTTCGCCCTCACGGTCGCGCTGCTGAGCGTCTGGTGGCTGGCGTATGCGGACATCGTGCTGCTCAGCGGGCAGACCCAGGGCATCCTCTTCATCCTGGTGATCGGTGCGGCCACGGATTATTCACTGCTCTACGTGGCGCGCTATCGGGAGTCACTGCGCGTGCATCAGGACAAGTGGACCGCGTCCCGGAAGGCGCTGCGGGGATCCTTCGAACCGATCTTGGCCTCGGGAGGCACGGTGATCGCAGGCCTGCTGTGCCTGCTGCTGAGCGATCTGAAGTCCAACAGCACCCTGGGACCGGTGGCCTCGATCGGCATCCTCTTCGCCATGGCCTCGGCTTTGACCTTCCTGCCCGCGCTGCTCTTCGTCCTCGGCCGTGCGGCGTTCTGGCCCCGCCGCCCACGCTTCGAGCCCGAGGTGGTCGCCGCCGAGGGCGGAGTCCCAAGCCGCGGCATCTGGGCCCGGACGGGGCGAGTCGTGGAACGCAGACCCCGCCGCATCTGGATCGCAACCACCCTCCTGCTCCTCATCGGCGCAGCAGGTGTCACACAGCTCGACGCGCAAGGGGTGCCGCAGTCGGAGCTGGTGCTGGGCGAATCCGAAGCGCGGGAGGGTCAGGTCGCCCTGGGCGAGCACTTCCCCGGAGGCTCGGGCAGCCCTGCCTACGTGGTGACCGAGCAGGGCTCGCTCCAGGACGCCGCCGACGTGCTGCTCGAGAACCCCGGGGTCGACGGCGTCACCGTGGTGACCGACGACGACGCCGGCTCCGCCCCGGTCACCGAGGACGGAGTCAGCGGATTCGGGCCCCCTGGCACACCCGCCCCGGACCCCACGGCGATCGACGGATCGGTCATGCTGCAGGCCACGCTGACCGATCCGGCAGACTCGGCCGCCGCTCAGGACACCGTCCGCGAGCTGCGCGCAAGCTATGCCTCGGCCGATCCGGAGGTGCTGGTGGGCGGGGTGACCGCCACCGCCATAGACACCAACGACGCCGCGATCAGCGACCGCAACCTGATCATCCCGCTCGTGCTGCTGGTCATCCTGCTGATCCTGATGGTGCTGCTGCGCTCGGTCCTCGCTCCGGTGCTGCTGGTGCTCACCACGGTGCTGTCCTTCGCCACGGCGCTGGGAGTCTCGGCGCTGGTGTTCAACTACGTCTTCGACTTCCCAGGAGCCGATCCCACCGTGCCGCTCTACGGCTTCGTGTTCCTGGTCGCGCTGGGCATCGACTACAACATCTTCCTCATGACACGCGTGCGAGAGGAATCGTTGAGCCACGGGACGCGTCGCGGGGTCATCCGGGGTCTGACCGTCACAGGTGGCGTGATCACCTCGGCCGGGATCGTGCTTGCCGCCACGTTCGCGGCGCTCTCGGTGATTCCGATCCTGTTCCTGGCGCAGATCGCCTTCATCGTGGCCTTCGGCGTGCTCCTGGATACCTTCCTGGTCAGGGCGCTGCTGGTCCCTGCTCTGGTGCGCGACATCGGCCCCGCCGTCTGGTGGCCCTCGAAGCTCGGGAAGGGCACCGAGCCGCGAGCGGCCGTCGGGCAGGACTGACGCCCGCGGCCCAGATCCTCGCGACTCGGTATCCCGGACCGGCTGATCAGCCCTGGGGCAGCGGAGCCTTCGGCGAGATGAGCCCCTCGTGCAGCAGCTCCTCCCAGAAGGCGGCAGGGATCTGCGTCTTGAGCGCGGAGATGTCCTCGGCGATCCGGCCCGGGCGGCTGGATCCTGGAATCACTGCCGCCGTCGCAGGGTGGGCCATGGAGAACTGCAGGGCGGCATCCTTCAGGTTCACCTGGTGCCGTCCCGCTACAGCATTGAGCTGCGCCACGTGGTCCTTGACCGCCGGAGTGGCTTCGGCGTAGTCGAAGTGATCCCCGCCGAGCAGCGCACCGGAGTTGTACGGTCCGCCGACGATGATCCCCACACCCTGAGCCTGTGCACGGGGCATCATCCGCTCGAGCGCGGTTTCGTGCTGCATGAGCGTGTACTGGGTGGCGGAGAGGCTCACGTTCGGGGTGGTGTCTTCGAGCTGCATGGCGAGCTCGATCGGCTCGGTGGTGTTCACGCCGAGCCCCCATCCCTTGATGAGGCCCTCCTCGCGCATCTGGGTGAGCACCCGGAAGGCCCCGGTGCGTGCCTCTTCGAGCTTCCCGATCCACTCATCGCCGTGGAAGTCCCGGGACACGTCATGGACGAACACGAAGTCCAACCGGTCGGTCCCCAGGCGCTCGATGCTCTGTTCGATCGACCGACGCGTGGCATCGGCGGTGTAGTCGGTGACGACCTTCTTGTTCCGGCCGTGAGCGAAGAGTCCTGACTTCTCTTCGGTCTCATCCAACACGTAGCGGCCCACCTTGGTGCTCAGGAGGAACTCATCGCGAGGCTGCTGGCTCAAGGTCGCGCCGAGACGCTTCTCGGCGAGTCCGGCCCCGTAGAAGGGAGCGGTGTCGAAGTAGCGGATGCCCTCATTCCATGCCGCCTCGACCGTCTCGCGGGCTTCATCCTCCGGGATGTCGCGGAACATGTTGCCCAGCGGGGCAGTGCCGAAGCCGATGGTCTTGTTCAGAGTCTGGTTCAGGTCGCTCATATCGCAAATCCTTACTCGTTGGTCTGCAGTCGTCACGGGAACACCACCTGATGTGCGGTTTATTTCTTGACCCGTCCGCACTGCCACCTGTTCAGAGCTGCCGAAGCTTCACCCTGTAGCGTGAAGCCCTCTATCGATGCGGCGATCAGGCAGACCGCTGCAGTCGAGATTCCGCACTGACACGACTATCCGAAAGAGGCGGCAGTGTCCCAGGACAGTGAACCGGGCGCCGGGCTCAGCACCCGGCGGGTGCACGTCAGCGGCCACGCCGTGGACGTGCGGGGAACCTTCTCCCCCGAGCGTCCACCGATCCTGCTGGTGCATGGGATCGGCATGTCCGGGGAGTACTTCCTCCCCTTTGCCGACGTCTTGTCTCAGACCCATGACGTCTACGCCGTGGACCTGCCCGGCTACGGCCATGCGCCGAAACCGCCGCGCGCGCTGACCATCACGGAACTGGGCGAGGTGCTCGCCGAGGTGACTCTGGCGCTGGGACTGGAGGCCGCCGTCGTCGTCGGACATTCCATGGGTGCGCAGATCGTCACCAACTCCATCGCCGGGCACCGCGAGCTCTTTGCCGGCTACATCCTGATCGGACCGACGGTGGACCCGACGGCGCGCAGCCTGCCGAGACAGGCCGCACGGCTGTTCCGCGACAGCCTGGCCGAACCGCCCTCCAGCAACGCCGTGATCTTCCGCAACTATCTCCGGATGGGGCCGCTGCGGTACCTGCGCACGGCCCAGTACATGGTGGCCGACCGCATCGAGGAGTCCATTCGGCACTGCACCATCCCAGGATTGGTGATGAGCGGGGATCGGGACCCGATCGCCTCTGAGGCGTGGCTCTACGAGCTCGCCGGAATCGCGCCCCATGCGCAGGTGCTCGAGGTTCTCGGTGGCCCGCATGCCGTGCAGCTCAACCGTCCCCGTGAGCTCGCCGCCGCCTGTGCGCCGTTTCTGGAATCTGTCACGGGGCAGCAGCCCGGGCCACGGGCGCGGTTCGAGCAGTCATGACCGGCGGGGAACGCCGGGCGAGTCGAGCGTCTGCCGGCACAGGCAGGACTGCGCCACGATGGCTGGCAGAAGCCGGCATCAACCTCGACGCCTGGGTTCGCGACTACGCCTATGCGCTGCGAAGTCAGGCCTCGGGTGGGATACGCCGGCCGACGCCGCGCCGGTACCGCCTCTCCACGCCGGAGAGCCCCTCCATCCTCCTGCTGCCCGGGATCTATGAGACCTGGACCTTCATGCTCCCGGTGGCCGACGTCCTGCGCGCGGAAGGCTATGACGTGCATGCCGTGCTGGACCTGGGCCGCAATGGCGGGACCATCGAGGACATGGCGGAGCTGGTGGACGCCTACATCCGCCGCGAAGGCATCGCCCACTGCATGCTCGTGGCGCACAGCAAGGGTGGGCTGATCGGAAAGCTGCTGCTCGCCCGCCACAACGAAGCCGGGGTCATCCAGGGGCTCGTGGCCATCAACACGCCCTTCGCCGGGTCTCCCCTGGCGCGGCTGCTGCCGTTTCCGGCGCTGCGTGTCTTTCGACCGCGTTCACCCGAGCTGGTCGAACTCGCCGCCAGCCGCGAGGTGGACCGGAACATCGTCTCGATCTACGGTCGTTTCGATCCACACATCCCCGGCGGCAGCCACCTCGACGGCGCGCACAACATCCAGCTCGAGACCCGCGGGCACTTCAGGCCGCTCGCCGATCCCAGGGTGCACGGCGCCGTCTTGGAGGGCGTCCGGCACTTGACGGGCTGAGGGCGTTCAGCCTTCGGCTGCGCGGTGCGCGGCCAGAGCCTCGCGGCGCTGCTGCTGCTCCACCGGATCCGGCACCGGAACCGAGGCCAGGAGTCGCTGCGTGTAAGGGTGCTGCGGGTCCGTCAGGACCTGCCTGCCTGCCCCATGCTCCACAAGTTCACCGCGGTAGAGCACACCGATGTGGTCCGAGAGCATCCCCACCACAGCCAGGTCGTGACTGATGAACAGCGTGGCGAAGCCGCGGCGCTCCTGAAGCTCGCTGAAGACCTCCAGCACTCGCGCCTGAACCGAGACATCCAGCGCCGAGGTGGGCTCGTCGGCGACCAGCAGCTCCGGATCCAAGGCAAGCGCCCGCGCCAGGCTGGCGCGCTGACGCTGACCGCCGGAGAGCTCATGCGGATAGCGCTCGGCATAGTGGGTCGGCAGGTGCACGGAATCGAGCAGCTCTCGCACCCGTGCCTTGGTGCCGGCGGCGTCGGTCGCCTCCCCGTGGATCAGCAGCGGCTCGGCGATCGCCTCCCCCACGGTGAGCAGCGGGTTGAAGCTGGTGGCGGGGTCCTGGAACACGAACCCGACCCGGGAGCGCAGCGGCCGGAAGGTGCGCTCCTTGAAGCCCACCATCTCGTGGCCGAGCACGTTCAGCGATCCACCGGTGGCTCGTGTCAGCCCGACGATCGCCCGGCCGATGGTGGTCTTGCCGGACCCGGACTCTCCGACCAGACCAAGCACCTCGCCGGGGGCGATCGTGAAGTTCACTCCACCCACGGCGCGGAACCCCGACCGGCCCAGCCGGCCCGGGTAGACGATCTCCAGATCGCGAGCCTCCACCAACGGAGCCGCAGGCTCACCCGGACCCGCTTCAGCGGTGACCTTATAGGCGGTCTGCGCCCCGAGCCGGGGCACGGCGCCGAGCAGATGCTGGGTGTATTCATGCTGCGGGTGAGCGAACAGGTCGCGGACATCGGCCTCCTCGACCACCTCACCGCGGTACATCACGGCGACGCGGTCGGCGAGGTCCGCGACCACACCCATGTTGTGGGTGATGAGCACGATGGCCCGGCCGAAGTCATCACGGACCCGGCGCAGCAGGTCCAGGATCTCGGCCTGGACGGTGACGTCCAGAGCAGTGGTGGGCTCATCAGCGACGATGACCTTGGAGCCCAGGGCCAGCGCCATGGCGATCACCACGCGCTGCTTCTGCCCGCCGGAGAACTGATGGGGGTAGTGATCGACCCGCTTCTCCGGGTCGGGGATGCCGACCGTGCCGAGGATCTCGACGGCGCGTTCCCGCGCCTGCTTCTTGGAGTACTTCCCGTGGGCGCGAAGCCCCTCGGCGATCTGCCAGCCGACGGTATAGACCGGGTTCAGCGCGGTGGAGGCCTCCTGAAAGACCATGGCCACGTCGCGACCCCTGACTTGGCGCAGCTGTCCCGGGGAGAGCTGGACGATGTCGTTGCCCTCGAGCACCACGGCACCGGAGACGGTGGCGTTATCGGGCAGCAGCCCCAGGATGGATTTCGCGGTCACGGTCTTGCCTGAGCCGGATTCCCCGACGATCGCCAGCACCTCGCCGGGCTGCACATGCAGCGAGACGCCGTCCACGGCGCTGACCGGCTCGCCGTCGGTGGCGAAGCTGATGCGCAGATCACGGATGTCCACGGCGGCCTGGGGAGAGGTGGCCGCTCCCTCATGGTTCTGAACAGCGGTCATCACGCGGCTCCCTTCATGGCCGTGGCGGTCCGTCGGGGCACGCGCTTGGGGCGGCGGCGAATGCGCAGTCGCGGGTCGGACAGGTCGTTGAGTGACTCGCCGACCAGGGTGATCCCCAGCACGAGCAGCACGATGGCGGCGCCGGGGAAGACACCGGTCCACCAGATGCCTCCGGCGACGTCGGAGATCGCACGGTTGAGGTCATAGCCCCATTCCGAGGCGGCCGTGGGGTTGATGCCGAAGCCGAGGAAGCCCAGCCCGGCGAGGGTCAGGATGGCCTCGGAGGCGTTGAGCGTGATGATCAGCGGCAGCGAGCGGGTGGCGTTGCGCAGCACATGCCGGGAGAGGATCCGCGGCGTGGACGCGCCCAGCACGCGAGCCGATTCCACGAAGGGCTCTGCCTTCAGCCGCACCGTCTCGGCGCGCACCACGCGGAAGTATTGCGGCACGAAGACCACGGTGATCGAGATGGCGGCCGCGAGGATGCCGCTGATGAACCCGGACTCGCCGCCGGAGATCATGATCGAGACCACGATGGCGAGCAGAAGCGAAGGGAAGGCATAGATGGCGTCGGCGATGGTGACCAGAATCCGGTCCAGCCACCCACCCAGGTAGCCGGAGACCAGACCCAGAGCGATGCCCAGGAAGATCGACAGTGCGACGGCGAGCACCACGGTCAGCACAGCGGTCTGGGCACCCCAGACCACGCGCGAGAAGACGTCATAGCCGCCGACAGTGGTGCCCCACCAGAACTGCGCCGAGGGAGCCCCCTGCCGGGGGAAGTTGCCCCCGGCGTCGGAGAGCTGGTTGAAGCCGTAGGGCGCGATCAGCGGAGCGAACACCGCTGCAATGAGGAAGACCGCACAGAGCACCATGCCGGCGATGAGCATGCCGCGCTGCAGTCCGGTGCTGCGGCGCAGCTGCCAGATCACGGGAAGCCGCTTCCAGCGCGGTTCACGCTGGCGGGCCTCGCCGGTCACGAGGGGATCGGCTTCCGCGACGGAGCCCTCCACGGGCTCCGGAACGGTGGAGTTGGCATCAGTGGGGACAGACATGGTCAGTACCTCACTCTCGGGTCGATGAGTGCGGCAAGGACGTCCACCGCGAAGTTGGTCAGCGCGACGATCACCGCGAGCAGAGCCACGATTCCCTGCACGGCCACGAAGTCCCGAGCACCCAGGTATTGGGCGAGCTGGAAGCCCAGCCCGCGCCAGCCGAACGCGGTCTCGGTCAGGATGGCCCCGCCGAGCATCAGCGCGATCTGCATGCCCATCACGGTGATGATCGGGATCAGCGCCGGCTTATAGGCATGCTTGCGCAGCAGTCTGCCTTCCCGCACGCCGCGGGAGCGGGCGGCGTCGACATAGTCCATGGACAGGGTGCCGATGAGGTTGGTCCGCACCAGCCGCAGGAAGACTCCTGCGGTGAGCAGACCCAGAGCGACGGCGGGCAGCACCGCGTGAGCGAGCACGTCTGAGATCAGGTCCCAGCGGCCGGTGCGCAGCGCGTCGATGATGTTGATCCCGGTGGAGCCGGAGATCCGGTCGAGCACCAGCTGGGTGCTCGTGCTCGCCCGGCCTCCCAGTGGGAACCATCCGAGCCAGACCGAGAAGACGAGCTTCAGCAGCAGGGCGGCGAAGAACACCGGGGTGGCGTAGCAGAGGATCGCGAAGATCCGCAGCAACGCATCCGGGATCTGATCACGGCGGTAGGCGGCGAAGCGGCCCAGCGGGATGCCGACCACGAGCGCGACCACCAGGGAATAGAGGACCAGCTCGAGAGTTCCGGTGCCGTAGGTCACCAGGATCTCGCTGATCTCACGGTTGTCTGTGAGGGTGCGGCCGAAGTCACCGGTGAAGATCTGGCCGATGTACTCGAAGTACTGCACCAGCACCGGCCGGTCATACCCGGCCTCGGCGAGGCGGGCGTTGAGCTGATCCGGGGTCAGACGACCCCCGACCGAGGCGGAGATCGGATCACCGACCACCCGCATGAGGAAGAAGACCAGCGTCACCAGAATGAACACGGTCGGGATGATCAGCAGGAACCTGACCAGGATGTAGCGGCCCAGGCCGCCGCCCCCGGAGGTCTTTCCGGCGGCGGCGGTCGGAGGCGTTGCGGTGTCAGCGATGGTCACGCTGGTCCTCTTCTCTCGGAATTTCTCATGCGATGCTGCACAGACCGGCTGACCCGCGGATCAGCAGGTCAGCCGATCAACGGGTCAGCAGGGGGACGATCAGCGGGTCAGCGAGGCGTAGCGGAACTTGAAGGACGCATCCAGCGTCACGCCCTCGATGTCGTTGGCCGAGACCGCCACCTGGGCACCCTGGAGGTACGGCAGCGTGGAGAGATCCTCTGCCACCAGCTCCTGAGCCTGAGTGATCATCTCTTCACGCTCTGCCTCGTCCGGGGTGCTGGCCTGCTCCAGGATGAGGTCATTGACCTCCTGGTTGGAGTAACCGTTGACGAGGAAGTTCTCCTCCAGGAAGAACGGGGAGAGGTAGTTGTCTGCGTCGGAGTAGTCCGGGAACCAGCCGAGCTGGTACGCCGGGTAGACACCCTCCACGCGCTCCGCGTTGTAGGTGTCCCACAGCGTGGACTGCAGGTTGACCTCGAAGAGACCATCCGATTCCAGCTGGCTCTCGATCATGGCGTATTCCTCATCCGAGGAGTTGCCGTAGTGATCGGGGCTGTACTGAAGGTTCAGCTCGACCGGCGTCTCGATACCGGCCTCCTCCAGCTTGCTCGCAGCAGCCTCGGCATCCGGGCCGCCCTCGCCGTCGCCGTACATCTCCAGAAGCGGCTCGGCCGCACCGGTCAGTCCCTCGGGGACGTAGGAGTACAGCGGGGTGTAGGTGCCCTGGTAGATCTCTTCGCTCAGCGCCTCGCGGTCCAGCAGGTCCGCCGCGGCCTGGCGCACGGCCAGGGCCTGCTCCTCGTCGGCGTCCTCGGTCTCGGCGCCGAAGGGCTGGGTGTTGAAGTCGAAGACCATGTAGCGGATCTCGCCGCCGGGTCCGTCGTGCACCGTGACGTTCTCGTCCTCACGGAGGTCACCGAGGTCGGTGGGGCTCAGGTTGCGGAAGGCCAGATCGATGTCGCCCTCCTGCACGGCAAGCTTGAGCTGTGTCTCCTCGGTGAAGTACTGCGCGGTGATGACGTCAGTCTCTGCCGCGTCGAGCAGACCCTGGTAGTCCTCGAAGGCCTCGTAGCGGATCAGTTCGTTCTCGGTGTAGTCCGTGATCGCGTACTGGCCGGCGAACGCGTCTCCCTCGACGATGTCCTCGGAGGGGGTCAGCTCGGTGGGAGAGAAGACGTCCTCATCCACGATCGGGCCCACCGGGGAGGAGAGGATCTGCGGGAACGTCTGATCGTCCTCGCTCTTGAGGTTGAAGACCACGGTCTGCTCATCCGGGGTCTCGACGCTGTCCAGGTTGTAGAGCAGGGAGGACGGCCCGTTGGGATCCGCGATCTCCAGCTGGCGGTCGAAGGTGAACTTCACATCGGAGGAGGTCAGCTCGTTGCCGTTGGCGAAGGTCAGACCCTCCTTCAGCGTGACCGTGTACTGCGTGGGCTCGGTGAACTCCGCGGACTCGGCGATGTCCGGCTCGACGTCCGGGCTGCCGTAGGGAGTGTTCATCAGGAACGGATACACCTGGTTCTGCACGGAGAACGAGCCGTTGTCATAGGAACCGGCGGGGTCCAGGGAGGTGACGACGTCCGTGGTGCCGATCGCGATGCTGCCGCCGTCGCCGGAATCTCCGCCGTCGCCGCCGCCGTCGATGTTCTCGGTCTCTGCGCATGATGCCAGCACGAGTGCCAGGCTGGCGGTGAGAGCGACCGCGCTGAAAGCACGGCGTCGATGTCCTGAGAATGCCATGAGTCAAGTCCTTGCGAGTGATGGGCGACCGTCGGCGGGGTGCTGCGGCGGCCGAGGACACGGTGAGTCCTACGCGTCCGGCGTCAATTGAAACACACAACATTCTCGCCAGATGACACGCGTGGAGGATTTATTCAGAATGTAATGCTGGGGTGCACGTCACGGCTCGGTGCAAATTTCTGCGCGTGCTGGTGTACTGGGGCCGGACCCTATCTCAACCCCTATCTCAACCCCTAGAACAGGTGGTCTCGATGAGCAGCGTAGAGATTCTCAAAGATGTTGCACGGCGCCCCCGCGATGAGGCACAGGCGCTGCGTTCCGCGCTGAGCCCCACCCTGCTGAACGCGCATCCGCACCATGACAACTCCATCGCCTGGCTGCTCTGGCACGCGGCCCGGGAGATCGACGAACAGATCGCCACGCTTTCCGGATCGGAGACGGTGTGGACCGCCCAGGGGTTCGACGCCCGTTTCAACCTCGGCCTGAGCGAGCACGACATGGGATTCGGACATTCCCCGAAGCAGGCCCGCCAGATCCGCGTCCAGGACGCTGATCTGCTGCTGGAGCACCTCGACGCGGTGGTCCAGGCGCAGCTGACCTACCTGGACTCGCTGAGCGAAGCGGACCTGGAAGAGGTCATCGATGAGCAGTGGGATCCACCGGTGACACGCTCGGCACGGCTGGTCAGCGTCTCCCTCGACGCCGTGGCACATGTCAATCAGGCCGCTTACATCACCGGGATGGGCGCGGACGCTTTCGACGCCGACCACGCCGACCAGCCCCGCTAGACGAGAACGGCGCGCAGCGTCGGCCGCCGACCAAAAGCTCGCCACCATGATTTAGTGGTGACATGCCAGCGCGCATCTGCTCCATCGGCACGGCCCTGCCGGAGACCTCGGTCCCGCAGCACGATCTGCGCGCCTTCTTCGCCGACCAGCCCGACGTGAGCCGGCTGACCCGGCGGCTGATCGGAGCAGCCTTCGACGCCGCCGGCATCGAGACGCGCCACACGGTGCTCACCGGCCTGGGCGGGTCTCCCGACGGCCAGTTCGTCGGGGACGGCGCCACCCTGCTGAACCCTGGCACCGGCACGCGCAACGATCTCTACCGCGACGCCGCACCGCAGCTTGCTGCCGACGCGGCCCGCAGCGCTCTGGCCGAAGGGGAGATCACTGCCAGCCAGGTCACCCACGTGGTCACGGTCTCCTGCACCGGGTTCTTCGCGCCCGGGCTGGACTACCGGCTGATCCGCGACCTGGGCCTGCCTGAGACCGTGGAACGCAGCCACCTCGGATTCATGGGCTGCGCCGCCGCCCTGCCGGGGCTGCGCCTGGCCTCTCAGATCACCACCGCGCAGCCCGAGGCAGTGGTGCTGGTGGTCTGCGTGGAGCTGTGCTCACTGCATATCCGCGACACGGCCGACGCTGAACAGATCGTGGCCGCCTCGGTCTTCGCCGACGGCGCGGCCGCGGCCGTGGTCACCGCCGATGACGCCGCGGGACGGCCCGGCGGGATCATGCTGGAACGCTTCGCCACCGCGTTGACCAGCGAGGGGGAATCCGACATGGTCTGGACCATCGGTGACCACGGCTTCAACATGACGCTCTCCGCCGAGGTCCCGCGCATCATCGGACGCGAGATCCGCGCCGCCCTCGACCGCTTCCTCGGTGAGGAGCCGCCGCCGTCGACCTGGGCGGTGCACCCCGGGGGACGCAGCGTGCTGGATCGCGTGGAAGCCGGTCTGCAGCTGGAGCCCTCTGCGCTGGACTCGTCCCGGGCGGTGCTGCGCGAGAACGGCAACATGTCCAGCGCCACCATCTTGTTCATCCTGCGCCGGCTCCTGGACGACGCTGCGGTTTCCGGTCCGATCGCGGCGCTGGCCTTCGGCCCCGGGCTCACCGTGGAATCCGCGCTGATGCACAAGAGCGGCTGAGCCGAGACCTCGATGAGCCGCCTCGACCTCTCCACCCGCGATGAGCAGCTGCGCGAGCTCATGGACGATCCCGACTGCGATCCGCAGCGCCTGCAGGCCACGCTGCGCCGCTTCGGTCTGGTCAATCGTGTGATCTCGGGCTGGGACCTGATCTACCGCCGACGGCTGCGCAGCCTGCTGACCAGCTTCGATCAGCCAGCCCGGGTGCTGGATCTCGGTTCCGGCGGCGGGGATGTGCTCGCACGGCTGGCCCAGCTCTCCGCGGCCGACGGGATCACCGTGGAATGGACCGGGGCCGACCCGGACCCGCGCGCCCACGAGGCGGCGCTGCGCCGGGCCCAGCCTGGGATCACCTTCCACTGCGCAGACGCGGAGCAGCTGATCTCCCGCGGGGAGACCTTCGACCTCGTGCTCTCCAACCATGTGCTCCACCACCTCGATGCCGAGGAGCTGCGGCAGTTCACCGCCGCATCCCAGCAGCTCTCCTCCGGCACCGTGCTGCACGCCGACATCGCCCGCGGTCGCCTCGCCTACGGGCTCTACGCGGTGGCCATCACCCCGGTGGCCCCGGGCACCTTCCTGCGCACCGACGGGCTGCGGTCCATCCGGCGCAGCTACCAGCGCGCCGAGCTCGCCGCCGCGCTGGGCCCGGCCTGGGAGGTCTCCTCCCCCGCCCCCTTCCGGCTGCTCGCCCAGGGGCCCGGCCATGGCTGAGGTCATCGTCATCGGCGCCGGACCGGTGGGCCTGCTGCTCGCCGCCGAGCTGTTCCGCCGCGGCATCAGCGTGGAGGTCCTCGAAGCGCGCGAGGAGCCCGGCTCCGACAGCCGAGCGATCGGCATCCACGCCCCGGTGCTCGCTTCACTGCAGCGCTCCGGACTCACGGCCGCGCTGCTGGAACACGCAGTGCGCGTGCGACGCGGCGAAGCCCGATCCGAGGGTCGCCTGTTGGGCACCGTGCGCTTCGACCGCCTCTCCACCAGATTCCCCTTCGTCGCGACCCTGCCGCAGGCCGCCACCGAAGCCGTGATCTCCCGTGTCGCGCCGGAGCCGCGACGCGGGGTCCGGGTCAGCGCGCTCGCGGCCCGGGCCGAGCACGTGGAGGTGAGCACCAGCCACGGAGACCGCCACGCCCCGATCGTGGTCCTCGCCGGCGGCTCCCGCTCCCGAGAGCTGGTCTATCGGGACCCGGTGGCGCGCACCTATCCGGACCGGTACCTCATGACCGACGCGGAGGTCTCTGCTCGCCAGGACCAGGGCACAGCGGTGGTGCACCTGGAGACCTCCGGAGTGCTGGAATCCTTCCCGCTGCCCGGACGACGACGACGCTTCGTCGCCTGGGACTCCCCCGACGCCTCCACCGAACCGCAGCAGCGACGGGAGCGCATGCACCGTGTGCTGGCGGCCCATGGCGAATCGGTCACCGCCGAGGTCACGGGATTCGGGGTGCGCCGGTTCGTCGCCCCGCAGCTGCGCAACGGGCGACTCCTGGTGATCGGCGACGCCGCCCATGAGGTCAGCCCCATCGGCGGACAGGGGATGAACCTGGGCCTGCTCGACGCCGCCACCCTCGCCCCGCTGCTGACGAAGTGGATCAACACCGGGACCGCCCCGGAGGAGGCCCTCCAGCGGTGGGAGCAGAACCGGCTCCGCTCGGCGCGACGCGCGGGACACCTGGCCGGGCTGAACACTCGGCTGGGCAGACCGGCGGGACCAGCAGCGAACACGCTGCGCAGCGGCGGGCTCCAGGTGATGCTGGGGCCGGGCACCGGCAGGCTTTTCGCCCGTGCCTACGCGATGGGCTTCGACTCCGCAGCCTGAGACTCAGCCGGCGAGGGAACCGCCTGCCGCCACCAGCTGTGCTGCCAGCAGCAGCGCCGCGAGCATGACCAGTCGAAACAGCAGCCGCCCGGAGCGTCCCTTCACTGCGAGCACCAATGTCACCAGGACCACCGCGACCTCCAGGGCGAAGAACAGCCAGGAGATGACCGGGATCTGCGTGAGATCGACACGCAGGATCTCCCCGTCGGCCGCCCCGGCCGTCACCGCCGTCGCCCCAGCTGTCACCGCGATCGCCCCGACCAGCACCGCGGCAGCCGCGAGCGCCGCCGAGGGACGCGCACCGAGCCGGTGCGGCAGGCCCGAGATGCCGGTGCGGGCGTCGTCGTCGAGGTCTGGCAGCACGTTGGTCAGATGGATCGCCGCACCCAGGGCGCCACCGGCGAGCAAGGCCCAGGGGGCCGCCAGCTGCGGGTCATGGGCGGCGAACGTGGCGAAGGTGGGGAAGGCACCGAATCCCAGGATGAACGGCAGGATCGAGATCGGTGTCGCCTTCAGCCCCGCGTTATAGGACCAGGCCGAGGCGAGGAAGATCCCGTGCGCGGCGAGCATTCCGAGACCGAGCGGGGCGGAGAGCGCCAGCGCAAGCACCACTGCGAGGACCGCGGCGACCCATGCCGTGCGCAGGCTGATGTCGCCGCGAGCGATGGGCTTGTCGGTGCGGCCCACCGCACGATCACGTCCGGCGTCCAGCGCGTCATTGGACAGGCCCACCGAGAGCTGTCCGGCGAAGACGGCGAGCGCGAGCAGCACGATCCGCCCCAGGCTGAGCCCCGCCGCGACCGAGAGCGCGGCCGCGAGTACAGTGACGACCAGGGTGGGACCAGGATGCGTGGAACCCCACAGCCCGCGTGTCATTCGGAGAAAAGCCCCAGTCATGGGCTCAGTGTCTCACTGCGCGGGCACCATTCCATGTCACGGTGCACCCACCACACCGGCGCACTGTGCGACGGCACAGGAGAGGGAGTTCGATGAACACGAACCAGCAGGCCGCCGCGATGGCAGGGCTTCTCGGCGTCACCGGGGCGCTGCACTTCCTCTACCCCGCCCCCTTCGATTCGATCGTGCCGCCACAGCTGGGGGACAGACGCCGGATCACCCACGCCAGTGGCGTCGCCGAACTCAGCTGCGCCGCCGCGCTGATGATCCCGGCGACTCGTCGCGCCGGAGGGCTGGGCACGGCGGCCCTGATGCTGGCTGTCTACCCGGCGAACCTATACTCCGTGAAGAAGTACTGGCGCCACCCGCGGGCTCGCGCCGTCGCCCTGGCTCGGCTGCCGCTGCAGGTCCCGCTGATCCGCGCCGGGTGGAACATCGCTCGGGCCTAGAGTTCGACAGACCCCCCGGCGCCGTGTTTACGGTGGAGGAAGAACGGTCAGACAGGCCCGTGCGCAGACCTGAGAGCTGCGGCACGCGCCAGCGGACGAACCGTTGGCGCGCACGGCCCGCTGGCCGGAGCAACTGAAGGAGCATCATATGCGCCACGACGAATTCTTGAAGACCGTCTCCGAAAAGGGCGGCCCCAGCGACCGCGCGCAGGCTGACAAGCTGGTCACGGTCGTGCTGGAGAATCTCGGCAAGCGCCTCAAGGGGGGCGAAGCAAGCGATCTTGCTGCCCAGCTGCCCCAGGAGCTGAAGGCTCCGCTGACCTCCCAGACCGAGACCGAGACGCTCGATGACGTGGATGACTTCCTGCGTCGCGTGGCCGGTCAGCTGGGCGAGGACCTCGGCACCGAGGACGCCCTCCCCCAGGTCAAGGCAGTGTTCTCCACCCTGGCCGACTCGGTCTCCGAGGGCGAGATCAAGGATCTGCGCTCGCAGCTGCCGACCGGGTTCGCTCCGCTCTTCGCCTAGAGACACCTCACCCGTGGATCTACGGGTTCAACCCCCGCTGGGCCGTCGGCCCAGCGGGGGTTTTGGTCTCTAGGACGGGACCGCTCTCTATGACGGCTAAGGAGCACCTGAGGCTGTGTCAACACCTGTGAACACGTTCCGCATCATGCTTCTGGCTGACCCTGGCCTGCCTACACGTCGGGTCAACTCCATCCAAGAATCTTTCAGCGCCGAAGCGCGCAGGCTCATCGGCGACGAGGTCTCGGTGTATTCCGAGACCAGGATGCTCAAGATCCGTCCCGATGACACCCTCGATCTCAGCGCCGTGCGCGAGATCGACGATGAGAATGAAGACGCCGACGCGGTCATCATGCTGACCGAGATCCCGCGCCACACCAAGGGACACCCGCTGATCTCCGAGATCTTCCCCGAGCAGAACATCGCGATCGTCTCCTGTCCGACCCTGGGCGCCTGGGCCACCAAGCGCAGGATCCAGAAGGTCTTCACCGGCTCGCTGCTGCGCCTGCTGCCCGAAGGCACCGGCCCGGACCCGGAGAAGTATGACGCCCGCTGGAGCCGATGGCAGGACACCGAGCGTGGCACCGCGCTGGGTCTCTTCGCGCACACCTTCACCGGCGGCCCCCGCACCGTGTTGGGAATGGTGCTCGGCAATGACCCGATGCGGGCAGTCCCGAAACTCTCCAGCGCGTTGGCCGCCGGTGCGGCGACCGGTGCCTTCGGCATCTTCTACAGCTCCATCTGGCAGATGGCCGATGCGCTGAGCTCGACACGCCTGCTGCTGGTGGGACTCGCCGCCGTCGCGACCATGATCTTCTGGCTCATCCTGCGCGACGGCCTCTGGGACCGCCCCAAGAATCGCAGCCTGGCCACCGTGGTGACGCTCTACAACGGCTCCACCGTGATCACGCTGCTGTTCTGCATCATGGTGCTCTACCTGTTCCTGGTGCTGGCGATCTTCCTCGGCGCTCTGGTCATCATCGACGCCGAGTACATGTCCACTGTGATCGGCCGCGAGGCGGAGCTCTCGACCTACCTGCACATCGCCTGGTTCAGCGCGGGTCTGGGGGTCTTCGCCGGCGCTATCGGCTCCAGCTTCGACTCCGGGGTCGATCTGCGCCGGCTGACCCATGGGCAGCGCGAGCGCCAGCGCCAGTACACTCAGGGCGCATGAACGATCAGCAGACGCTCCAGCGCACACTGACCTCCCTGGACGGCCGAGGCTACGCCGCGTACAAGCAGCTGACCGGCTCCTATGATCTCGGTGCCTTCCGGCTCCTCGTGGACAAGGTGCAGGTCGACCCGTTCGCTCCGCCCTCCCTGATGCGACTGCGCCTGAGCCGGACAGAGGCAGGATTTCCTTCTGCACTGCTGGCGGACCGCGAGGGCCGGATCGCGACCGGGGACTTTCTCACCCGCGCCTTCGCCGCGGCTCTGCGAGGAAGTCATACGTCCTCGCCCGAGAGCGACGCCATCAGCATCGGCACGCCCGGGCAGCAGGTGCTCGAGCGCACCAGCGTGCTCATCACCGAGGAGTTCATCGAAGCACGCCTCACCGTCGGGCTGCCCGCCGCAGGACGCAAGGCGCTGGGTCGCAAAGCTGCGCGGCTGCTCACGGAGACGCTGCCGCGGATCGCCGAGACCGCCTTGCTCCACGCCAGCGTGGACCAGACCGCCCTACAGGACCACGTCACGCTCTACCGCGACCAGCTCGCCGTGCAGGCCCAGCTGGCGGAGCGGCGCCTGGTCTCCTTCGTGGCGGACGGCGCGGTGCTGCCCCGCAGGTCAGGGGACTCCGACCGCCCACTCGCAGAGGCCGCAGTCCAGTTCCGCAGCCCGGAATCGCTGCGCGTGGGTTTCGAGCTCCCCAGTGGCCGCAGCCTCACCGGGATGGGCGTCCCCGAGGGAGTCAGCGTGATCGTCGGCGGCGGGTACCACGGCAAGTCCACTCTGCTCCGCGCCATCGAGCGCGGCGTCTACCCGCATATCGCCGGGGACGGCCGCGAATGGGTCATCACCCGCAACGACGCCGTGTCCATCCGCGCCGAAGATGGTCGCGCCGCCGCCGGGGTGGACATCTCACCCTTCATCTCCGGGCTGCCCTCGGGCACGGACACCCGCAGCTTCTCCAGCACCAATGCCTCCGGCTCCACCTCCCAGGCCACGAACCTGGTGGAAGCAGTGGAGGCCGGGGCCAGCGCGCTGCTGATCGACGAGGACACCTCAGCCACGAACTTCATGATCCGCGACGAGCGCATGCGCGAGCTCATCCCGGCCCAGCGGGAACCGATCACCCCCTTCGTGGACCGGGTCCGTCCGCTCTTCACCGAGCGCGGGGTCTCCACCGTGCTGGTGGCCGGTGGTTCTGGCGCCTTCTTCGAAGTGGCCGATCACGTGATCGCCCTGCAGGACTACACCCTGCGCGATGTCACTGAGGAGGCGCACCGCATCGCGGCCCGGCACGCCGCTCCCGCCGCTTCGGAGCTCCCCGCGACTGGCGCCACGGCCACTGCTCCCGCCGCGGCGACCGGGATCTTCGCAACGGCCGCGGCACGGATCCCACAGCGAGACTCGCTGCACCCGGCGAAGAAGACCAAGCCCGCTCGGGGCCGAGGCCGGGACGCCATCCAGTATGGCCGCGAGGACGTGGACCTGGCCGCCGTCGCCCAGCTCGTCGATGCCGCCCAGACCGAGGCCATCGCCAAGGCACTGGACCGGCTCGCCGAGCGCACAGACGGGGTCAGCGATATCGCCAGCATGGTCAAATCTCTGCTTCAGGAGGTGGATGCCTCCGGGCTCGAGTCCCTCTCTCCCCATCGGGGTCATCCCGGGCATCTGGCACGTCCGCGCGCCCACGAGATCCACGCGGCGCTCAACCGCTACCGAGGCCTGAAAGTCAGGGACTGATCACCATGGCCATCAGCATGTGGGAAGTCGGGGACGACGGCGGCGTCTACGTTGTCGATCTCTCAGCGGTGGATGCGCCACGCACCTCCTCCCATGGCCTGCTCTGGGTGGACCTCCAGGCGCGCGACGCACCGGACCTCGCCGCGCTGGCCGAGGGCCTTGGTCTGCAGGAGGCCGAGCTGGACTTCCTGGCGGGCAACCGGAGCCGGCTGTCGATCCCCTCGACCTCCTACGAGTCGGTCGCCGCTGTGCTGCATCGGGTCTGCCTCACCGCTGCTCAGCAGTTCAACTTGGCCGAGCTGCGCGTGCTCTCGGCGAAGAGCCTCATCATCACCGTGCAGACGGCGACGGAGGGTCTTCCCCCGCTCAACGTGCTGGATGCGGTGCCAGCACGCCCCGCTGCCCTGACCGCGGCCGACGCGGTCTCTGGGATCATCAGCGCCGTGCTGCGCGAGTATCCCGCGGTCCTGGATCACCTGGAGGATGCCGTCGAAGAGATGGAGGGCCTACTGTTCCAGGAAGCCCGGCTGGATGCCGAGCTCTCACACAAGATTTACCAGCTGCTCCAAGAGGCTCACCGATGCGAGTGGGCGCTGCGACCCCTGGAGGCGCTCTCCTCGGAGGGCGGTTCCAATGCCGCCGACGCAGCCGCGGAATCAACTGCTGAGGATGCCCCCTCTCCCATCTGGAGCGATCTCATCCGCCGGGCACGGCGGATGCGCGACCGCGTCGAGCTGCTGCGCTCGCACCTGGAGAACGCTGTGACGCTGCACTCCACGCTTCTGACGATCGAACAGAACGAGGCGACCCGTCGGCTGGCTGACGCCTCCTACGCCCAGGGTGAGCAGAGCAAGAAGATCTCCGGCTGGGCGGCGATACTGTTCGCGCCGACGCTCATCGCTTCGATCTATGGCATGAACTTCCGCCATATGCCGGAACTTCACTGGAGCGCCGGATATCCGCTGGCACTCGCCCTGATGCTGGGCCTGAGCCTGGGGCTGTGGCTGGTCTTCAAGCGCCGGAATTGGCTCTGAGCCGCGCACGGACCCTCACTCCAGGCTCGGGCCACCCATGCTGACGCGCTTGCGCCGAAGCCCGAGGCTGAGCACCAGCCCCCAGAGCAGGAGCATCGGGTACCAGAGCAGAGCCTGGCCCCATCGCGCCGTCGGGTCCTCCACGGTGAGTCCAGGCCATAGCAGGAGCCCGAGGTTGATCGCCGTTCCGGCCGCGCCATAGAGGATCAGCGCCAGTGCGACGACCCGGGAGAGGTTCCACCACAGCGCTCGGCGAGCCGCCAGTCCGTAGACCGCCACCAGCGGGACCACTGCCGCCGCCGATTTACCCAGCGCGATGCCCAGCAGGCCGGACCCGATCAGAACTGGATAGCGTCCCCGCAGGTCGACAAGCCACTGACCGATGGTGTCCAGCAGCGCATCCCCGCCGAAGGCCCAGTAGAAGCTGGGTGCCGCATTGAGCAGACCCAGCGCGGCAGCGCCCCAGATCAGCCCGCTCCCTGAGCGGTGCTGACCCTCAGGAAGGTCCTGCGACTCAGTCCGGTGCTGACCCTCAGGAAGGTCCTGCGACTCAGCCGCCATGACTGCCTGGGGCCCCGACGCCTCCAGCAGAACTGGCGGTGGGACGGGTCTCTTCGAAGCTGAGCAGCATCTCCGCCGCGCGGCGGGCCTTCATCGCCATGGACACGTCCCCGGTGATCGCGGCGGTGACCTGAGCGCCCTCCGCGAGCAGCATCAGCTGGTCACCCAGCTCGGCGGAGAATCCGGCGTCGATCGCGAGCTGATCCATGTAGTTGCGAAAGTCACGCTTGTGCTCGGCGGCCTTTGCCGCCACGGCGGGGGACTCCGTGGCGAGTTCACCGAAGGCGTTGATGAACACGCAGCCGCGGAAGTTCTCGGCGCGGAACCACCCGGCAAGGTAGTCATAGATCGCCAGCAGACGCTCTCTGGGCGATTCGGCACGCTCGACGGCGGCCGTGACCTCCCCGGCCCAGATCTGGTGCCGGTAGTCCAGCACTGCGAGCACGATGGACTCCTTGGACGGGAAGAGCCGGTAGATCAGCTTCAGCGAGACCCCTGCGTGCTGGCGCAGCGCATCCATGCCCACCGCGCGGAACCCGTGGGCGTAGTAGAGAGCATCGGCGGATTCGATGACTGCTCGGCGCAGCCGGAGATCCCCCGAATCGCGCAATCCTGCGTCCCCCTGACGCGTCATTCCGACCCTTCTCTTTCCCTCGATTTCCGTTGCTCTTCACAGTGCCGTCATTCCAGTGTACTTGCCAGAGAACGATGGTTCTCCTATGGTGAGAGGAGTGGAGAACGAACGTTCTCCGGACTGAAGGAGGAACTGACTTGTCGCACGTCACCGTCGGGACCGAAAACAGCACAGACATCTCTCTCTACTACGAGGATCACGGCGCAGGACAGCCGGTGGTGCTCATTCACGGCTACCCCCTGGACGGATCATCCTGGGAGAAGCAGACGGCAGCTCTGCTGGACGCCGGATACCGAGTCATCACGTATGACCGCCGCGGGTTCGGAAAGTCTTCCCGCCCCACCACGGGCCACGATTACGACACCTATGCTGCGGATCTGCACGCGGTCATGAAGGCACTCGACCTCCGCGACGCCGCGCTGGTCGGCTTCTCCATGGGCACCGGTGAGGTGGCCCGCTACCTGAAGAACCACGGAACCCAGCGAGTGGACAAGGCAGTCTTCCTCGGCTCGCTCCAGCCTTTCCTGCTGCAGACCGGGGACAACCCCACGGGCGTCCCGCAGGACGTGTTCGATGGACTCTTCGAAGCCGTCAGCACCGACCGCTACGCCTTCTTCACCAGCTTCTTCAATGATTTCTTCAACGCCGAGGAGAACCTCGGCGGTCGACTCAGCGAAGAGGCGCTGGCAGCCAACAAGGGGCTCGCCTACGCGGCGGCACCGTATGCCTCGATCTGGGCGCAGCCGACCTGGCTCACCGACTTCAGGGACGACGTCGTCGCGCTCGGGGAATCCGAGGTCTCCACACTGATCGTCCACGGCACGGCCGACAACATCCTGCCCATCGATTCCACCGGGCGACCATTTCATGAGGCCCTTCCCTCGGCGAGATATCACGAGATCGAGGGCGCTCCCCATGGCATGCTCTGGACCCATGCCCAGGAGGTCAACGAGCAGCTCCTGACCTTCCTGCGCGGCTGAGCGACGTCCAGGCGGCGTCAGGCCGCGGCCGAGAAACTGACACAGACCAGCTCCGTGCATCCGCATTGAGCAACCGAATCGAAGGAGAAACATCATGCCTACACGTACAGCCCGCACCGCCTGGAACGGATCACTCGAAGAGGGCTCCGGCCAGGTCGAGCTCAGCAGCTCCAAGATCGGCACCTACGATGTGTCGTTCCCGAAGCGCTCGGCCGAGGAGGCCAACGGCAGCACCAGCCCCGAGGAGCTCATCGCCGCGGCGCACTCCTCCTGCTACGCCATGCAGCTCTCCGCCGTGCTCTCCGGCGCCGGCGGCACCGTGGAGTCTCTCGACATCCGCGCAGAGGTCTCCCTCGGCGAAGATCCCGACGGCGGCTTCAAGCTCACAGGGATCAAGCTCATCGTCCACGGTGAGGTCAGCGGAATCGACGAGGACACGTTCCTGAAGTCCGCCGAAGAAGCCAAGACCGGCTGCCCGGTCAGCAAGGCGCTCACCGGGGTGGACATCACTCTGGACGCCACCTTCGAGAGCTGATCCGCTAAGACCACATCGGTCCAGCACACGTCTGCAGGGCCGCGGCGCGCATTCATCGCCCGCCGCGGCCCTGCGGCGTCTCCTGACACTCTCACCGCGCACCCCTGCGCCACGACACGAAGGACCATCTCTATGACTACGACCGTCACCGCACTTCAGGCCGACAATGCCGAAGGCGAGTTCACCCGCCGCCCGCTCGAGCGGCGCAGCCTCCGCGCCGACGACGTGCGCATCGCCATCCGCTATGCGGGCATCTGCCATACCGACATCCACCAGGTCCGCAATGAATGGGGCGGCGCCAGCTACCCGATGACCCCGGGCCACGAGATCATCGGCGACGTGGTCGAGGTCGGGGCTGACGTCTCCAAGTTCACCGTCGGTGACACCGTCGGCGTCGGCTGCTTCGCCGATTCCTGCATGGAGTGCGAAGCCTGCAAGGCCGGCGAGGAGCAGTTCTGCAGCCAGGGCGTCGTCTCGACCTACAACGGTCAGGACAAGGACGGCGAGACCACTCACGGCGGATACAGCCAGCAGATCGTGGTCCGTGACCACTTCGTGCTGCGCATCCCCGAGGGCATGGACGCCGCCTCCGCCACTCCGCTGCTCTGCGCCGGGATCACCACCTATGCTCCGCTGAAGCGCTACGGCGCCGGTCCAGGCGTAAAGGTCGGCGTGATCGGCATGGGCGGACTGGGGCACATCGCGGTGAAGATCGCCGCCGCCATGGGCGCCGAGGTCACCGTGCTCAGCCGCACCGACAGCAAGAAGGAAGACGGACTCAGCTTCGGCGCCACCTCCTACCGCGCCACCGAAGACGGCAGCGCGTTCCAGGAACTGGCCGGAACCTTCGACCTGATCATCAACACCGTGGGCGCCTCCGTCAGCCTGGACTCCTTCCTCGGCCTGCTGGGCCGCGGCGGAACCATGGTCAACGTCGGAGCCCCGAGCGAGGAGCAGTCCTTCCAGATGTTCTCGCTGCTCACCATGCGCCGCAACTACGCGGGTTCCATGGTCGGTGGTCTTCCTGAGACCCAGGAGATGCTGGACTTCTGCGCCGAACACGGCATCACGGCCACCACCGAGCTGATCAAGGCCGACCAGGTCGCCGAGTACTACGACAAGGTCGTCTCGGGCGATGTGCGCTACCGCGCAGTCATCGACATCGCCTCGCTGGAGAACGCCTCCTGAGCATGAGGTTCTGAGCGACCCCAGCAACACCGAACGCCCCGTCGCAGAGAAGCTCCCTGAGCCTCCCTCTGAGGCGGGGCCTTTGTCATGCCGCCATCAACCTCTCTGCGGGAGAACTAAAGTCGCCAATCGCCTCCAGACGAGGTGGAGTGAGGGTTCCTGCGCATAACATCTGTCTCGAACTGGAAGCACCAGTTCAGATGGGTGGAAGATCACGTTGGCTATCCCGGGAAACCTCTCGACAGAGCAGTTCGCAACTGCGTTCACCGAGTTCATGGAGCAGATGACTATGGCCGCACGCGAGACTGCGGCGCCAGGTGTCTACCTGGAGCTTCTGTCCGCGCACTTCGGACGAGACCCGCTGAGCGTGGACACTGTCTCCCACACTTTTCCCTGGTGGCGTCACGCGGATGTGGACATCGCGCTGACCACGCTCTTCCCCGAGACCACACCCACAGGCGTGCGCTATGCGCAGGGGAGCGAGGTGAGCTTCTCTGAACTCCTGACTGATCGTTACCAGCAGTTCGAAACGGGGGCCCTGGCCTACGAGACCATGCCTGTGGGGCACGAGCGCCGGCGCAGGGTGATCGTCAATGGACTGTGGGTCGCGCGATATAAGGAGCACGCCGTTGCGGTGCTGCAGACGAAGAACCAGAACTTCGGCTATGCCCAGTCGCAGCTGGAGATCATGTGTGCTGACGAGTCGATCGGAGACGAACTCTCCCAAGAGATTCGGCGGTGCATGGACCTCCACTCCACCCTTCGGGGGGAGTATGTCACCTTGGCCGGCAGCACCCTTCAGGACGAGGCTCTCAGTGTCCGATTCCACGATCGACCCAGCATCCGGCCAGAGGACGTCATCCTCCCGAGCGGAACCCTGGCTCGCATTCGTCGGCATGTCTTGGGACTCTCGGAGATGAAGACTCAGCTGCGCGACGCCGGCCAACACCTCAAACGCGGCATCCTCCTCTATGGTCCTCCCGGCACCGGCAAGACTCATACGGTTCGACACCTCATCGGAGAGAACGCGGCCACCACGGTGATCGTGCTCACCGGTCCGGCGCTGGGCAACATCTCGATGGCAGCGGAAACTGCCAGGGCGCTGCAGCCGTCCCTGGTGGTCCTTGAGGACTGTGACCTCGTGGCGGAGGACCGGGACTTCGGTGATGCCGGGCGTCCCCTGCTGTTCGAGATCCTGGACACGCTGGACGGTCTCTCCGAGGACGCCGACGTGGCCTTCGTGCTGACCACCAACCGCGCGGATGTACTGGAACCTGCTCTCGCGCAGCGACCCGGGCGCGTCGATCTGGCGATGGAGATCCCGCTGCCGGATCACGACGGACGGCTCAAGCTCTTCACTCTGTACTCTCAGGAGCTCACGTTCTCTCCGCAGGGTCTTCGCGATGCCGCGGGATCCACCGAGGGCATCACGGCGTCCTTCGCCAAGGAGGCCATCCGCCGGGCAGTGGTCAACGCCGCGGCCGCGGGACGCCAGGCCCGCGACGAAGACCTTCTCACTGCAGTGGCTGAGCTGATGTCAGACCAGGAGCTGCTCACCGCGAAGCTGCTGGCCTCGGAACCGGAGTGGCCCGTTGAACCCGACGAAGTCCTCGAGGCCGAGGACCATCCTGAGCCGTGACGACCGAGGCTCGACCAGCCCACGTGCAACGAACCCTCGCGCAACGACCGCTCCCCGGGGACAATTCCTGCATGGGGAGCTCACGCGAGGAACAGCGGCGCAGGACACTCGAGCTGATGCGCAGAGTCCGCGATCGTATCGACCGCGACTATGCGCGACCCCTCGATGTCGAGGAACTCGCCCGAAGCGTTCACCTCTCCGGCGGATACCTCGGCCGTCAGTTCAAGCAGGCCTACGGCGAATCTCCGTATTCTTACCTGATGACTCGCCGGGTGGAGCGTGCGATGACACTGCTGCGTCGGGCGGATATGACCGTCACGGAGGTGTGTTTTGCCGTGGGGTTCTCTTCCCTGGGAACCTTCAGCACCCGATTCACTGAGTTGGTGGGGGTCCCTCCGAGCACTTACCGCAGCACCGAGACACACGCCCTGGCGGGCATCCCGCCCTGCCTGGCGAAACAGGTCAGCAGACCGCTCCGAAGCACAGCGCGCAAACAGGTCGGGAATCGAGAAGCGCACTCGCCGGTGCCTGCTTAGAGTTGCCCCATGAACATCACCATCCATTACACATTCCTGCCGCACACTGACGCGGAGGCGGCACTGCGCTTTTACCGCGACCTGCTGGGCTTCGAGGTCCGTCAAGATGTGGGCTACGAAGACATGCGCTGGATCACCGTGGGTCCCGTCGGGCAGCCGGAGACCTCCATCGTCCTGCATCCCCCTGCCGCTGACCCGGGGATCACCGACCAGGAACGCTCCGTGATCCTCTCGCTGATCGCCAAGGGGAGCTATGGCGGACTGACCCTGGCTGTCGATGATCTGGACGCGTTCTATCAGGAGCTCGAGGCCGCCGGCGCTGACGTGGTCCAGGAACCGATCGACCAGGACTACGGGGTTCGCGACTGCGCCTTCAGAGACCCTTCGGGCAACCTGCTGCGCATCAACCAGCGCTGACCCCGCCTCCAAGCGGCCTAGGGAATGACACGGCCCGCGCGGTAGCGCGCGAAGAGATCCTTGAAGGCCTGCTCCGTGCGGCGGTGTGAGAGGAAGCCGGCGTCGCGGCTCTTGCCCATATCCGTGACGACCTCCATGTCCCGCCCCAGATCGGCGTCGGTGTGCCACCAGGACGCCAGACGTCCGATGTCGGACTCGACGAGCCCATGCTTCTCCGCGATGGCGGGCCAGGAGGACTCGTGCGGCGCCATCTGCTCCTCCAACGGCCGCGGAGCCTCAGAGAAGCCAAGCACACGCTCAGGGGCGACACCGAGATCAGCCGCGAGTCGGGGCCACATCCAGCGCCACCGGAACACGTCCCCATTGACGATGTTGAACGGTTCGTTCGCTCCGGCAGGGTCTGTGGAGGCCCAGACCATCTGCTCAGCGAGCAGCCCGGCGTCGGTCATGTCGGTGAGCCCGTTCCACTGCTGCTCGCTGCCGGGGAACACGAAGTCAAGGTCCAGCTCCTTGGCCAGCGTGGCCTGGACGGCGATGGTGAGGCCCATGTTCATCGCATTGCCCACGGCGTGGCCGATGATGGTGTGCGCCCGGTGCACGGACCAGGTGAAGCCCTGACGTTCAGCGGCAGCGAAGAGCTCATCCTCGTGCGCGTAGTAGAAGTTCGGGGTCTCCAGCCGCGGCTCCTCCTCATGGAAGGGAGTATCGGGGGTGGCGCCGGCGGCGTAGGCCTCGAAGGGGCCGAGATAGTGCTTCAGCCCGGTCACGATGGCCACATGCTGCAGCGGAGCGTGCTCCAGGGCCGCCAGCAGGTCACGCAGCATGGCGCCGTTGACGCGGATGTTCTCCGCCTCCGTGTCCTGCTTCTGCCAGGCGCTGAAGAACACGTGCGTCGGCCGGTGCTCGGCCAGCGCAGCGGCGAGGCTCTCAGGGTCGCGAAGATCAGCGGCGACTCCGCGCAGACCCGGAGCAGATGCGGCACTCCGGGACAGGGCCAGCACCTCCCACCCCTCGGCGACGAGCTGCCGAGCGACGGCCGATCCGGTGATGCCCGAGGCACCCACGATCAAGGCAGTGCGGTCGGCGGGCAGGAATGAGTCTTCTACAGCAGAGGTCATGCTCGGTGGAAGGACCGGAAGACGGCGGAAATTCCCCGGCGCAGGAGTCACTGCTGCCGTGACTCCTGTGACCACCGCCTAGACTCAAGCACGTGAGTGCCGCTGCCGCCCCTGAACTCGATACCCTCGTGGTCATCCCTGCCCACGATGAGGCGGCCACGGTGCTCGCCGCTGTCACCGCCGTTCGCGCGGCAGCTGATCATGCCGGCGCGCTTGTGCACCTCATCGTCGTCGCAGATGCCTGCAGCGATGCGACTGCCGCCCTGGCACGCGAGGCAGGCGCCGAGGTGCTGGAGATCGATGCGCACAACGTGGGGGCCGCTCGGGCGGCAGGGTTCCGGCATGGACTCCGCGCAACAGCGCCCGGGCCAGGCTCCCTTCGCCCAGGTTCTCAGACTGCCGCTCCCTGGCTGGCGACCACCGACGCCGACAGCCAGGTTCCGCTGGACTGGTTCAGCAGGCAGAGCGCCCATCGAAACCGGGGTGCCGACGTCGTCATCGGGACCGTGTCACTCGACCCACGCGTGGGCAAGGACGCCCTGGGACGCGCCTGGGCCTGTGATTACACCGGGAAGTTCATCGCAGGTGGCCACGGTCATATCCATGGAGCCAATCTCGCGTTCAGCGCGGAAAGCTACCGCGAGGTCCAGGGTTTCCGAAGTCTCGAAGCCGATGAGGATGTCGACCTGGTGCATCGATTCCGCGCGGCCGGTGCGCGCATCGCCACGGCGACCGATATGCCCGTCCTGACCTCACGACGCACCAACGGGCGAGTCCCGCGCGGGTTCGCCCAGACCCTGGCAGCCCTGCCCGCGTGAACGAGATTCTGGCGGAGGTCCACTCCTACCTGCGTGCCGGCACGCCCGCGCTCCCTGGTCACGGAGACACCATTGCGCGGTGGCGCAGACTCGCGGGCGTGACGGCGCAGAACACGGTGGTGGGTCGGCTCTATGAGGCTCATGCCGACGCGGTCGCCATCACGGCCGAGCTGGGCCAGCCGGAGCTGGTCCGCCCTGGCCAGCTGTGGGGCGTATGGGCCGCAGAACCGCCGTCACCGGTGCTGACCGCGCAGCGCAGCGGCCAAGGATGGACGCTGACCGGCACGAAGCCGTGGTGCTCCGGAGCGTCGCTGTGCAGCCACGCCTTGGTCACCGCCACCGTCCGTGCCCCCGTCACCCCTGCCGCGCACGGTGATGACGCGGGGGCATCCGATGACGCCCCGCCCAAGATGCTCTTCGCCGTTGACCTCTCCTCCCCCGGGGTGGAGCCCGTGGCGGACACCTGGCACGCGGTGGGCATGGCGGCCAGCGACTCGGGCTGGGTCTCTTTCGAGCAGGTCCACGCCACCTCGCTGGGCACAAACGCGGACTACCTGGATCGCGCCGGTTTCTGGCACGGCGGCATCGGAGTGGCCGCCTGCTGGTACGGGGCGGCCCGCGCCGTCGCCGCTCCTCTGCTCACCCGGGCCTCCACTCCCAGTGCCGCACCGATCCTCCGCGCCCATGCCGGGGCCGTGGCCGCGGCACTGAGCGCGAGCTGGGCCTTGCTTGAACGGACAGCCGCCTCCGTGGACGCCGATCCGAGGAACCTGCCGCTGGCGAAGGCGCAGGCCTTTGCGGTGCGGACCCTGATCGACCGCACAGCGGCTGAGGTCATCGACCGCACCGGGCGTGCACTCGGACCGGGGCCGCTCGCCTCAGACGCAGCCCACGCGCAGCGCGTCGCCGATCTCAGCGTCTACATCCGCCAGTCCCACGCCGAGACCGATGAGGCGGCGCTGCCCGCCGTGATGGCCGAGAACGGACTCAGCTGGGACGACCTGATCGGAGACGGCCATGGAACCTGGTGAGACCGCGCCGACCTTCCACGGCACGCAGACTCCGCGCAGCGTCGCTGCGGCCCTTCGGGACTTCGACGCGGGCGTCCCGCGCTGGGGCATCGGCGAGGTCGACGACGCAGGGCGGTGGGTCCCGCAGCATCTGCCGGGGCTGCTCGTGGTGGCGCCGCATCCCGACGACGAGGTGTTGGGCGCGGCGGCACTGATCGCCGCCGCCGTGCGTGGCAGGTCACCGGTGAAGATCCTGGCCGCCACCGACGGCACAGGATCGCATCCGCCCAGCACCATTCCCGCAGATCAGCTCGCCGAGATCCGGACCGCAGAGTCCGAGACGGCCCTCGAAGAGCTGCGCTCCCTGATCCCGCGCGGCCGTGCTGAGCCGGGCGGGCCGGAACATCAGGGCGGTCCCACCGATCTGAGTGATCACAGTGGCATGGAGCGCATTCGACTGAGACTGCCCGACGGCGAGCTCGCCGTCCACGTCGAATCTCTCACCGAAGCAATCGGTGCCGCGCTGCTGCCTATGCCCAGCGGCACGCTTATTGCAGCCCCGCTCTCCCATGACGGTCATCCCGATCATGACGCGTGCGGGGAGGCCGCGACGGCCGCGGCCACGCAGCACAACGCACCGCTGGTGCAGTACCCGGTGTGGCTGTGGCTGCACAGCACCCCGCCCGAGACGACCTCACCGACGCAGACACGGTCCCCGGTTCCGTGGGCGGCGGCGCGCTCGATCCCCATTGATGCTGAGCTCGCCGAGGTCCGCAGCCGCGCCGTCGCCGCCTTCGCCTCTCAGCTGGGCACCGCACTGGGCTCACCGGTGGATCGGAGACCAGGGGAACCGGTCCTCACCGCCACGATGCTGGCCACGGTGCTGCGTGACCAGCAGATCGTCTTCCCAGGGACTCCGCTGGATTTCGAGGGACTCCATGCCGAGCGGGATGACCCTTGGGGGGTGACCAGCCGCTGGTACGAGCAGCGCAAGTACGCCCTGACGATGGCTGCGCTTCCTCGATCGCGATACCGGCGGGCCTTCGAGCCCGGATGCTCCATAGGCGGTCTGACCGAGCTGCTCACGCAGCGCTGCGATGAGGTTCTCGCGACCGACATCTCCGGCTCAGCATTACAGGCTGCCGCGCGTCGGGTCTCTGCCGAGAACGTGACCTTCCAGCATGCCAGCATCGAGGACTGGCCTCAGGGTGTTCTCGACCTGATCGTCATCAGCGAGCTTGCCTACTACCTCAGTGATTCGCAATGGAGCGCCGTCCTCACCCGGGCCGCAGAGACTCTGGAGGTTGGCGGGCATCTCGTCTCGGTTCACTGGCGCCACTCGAATGCGGAGGCCTTCCGCTCAGCGGAGGACATCCGCCAGGAGCTGCGCGCGGTGCCGGGCTGGACCAGGCATGGAAGCTACGAGGATCGTGACATGTTGATCGACGTCGTGGGACCCGCGAGCCCCAGCGTGGCTCAGGCCGAGTTCCTCGACTGAGTGGCAAGAGCCGGTTCACGCTGAAGGAGAACAGCGCGACTTCGGGGCGCTGCGACCGTCCGCTCACGACGCTGAAGCGCCGCGGTCCAGATCCCGCAGATGACTAAGACCGGCACGGCGATGACGAGTGCAGCGAGCAGGAATGCGTTCAAGGTCTGGATCAGCATCACAGCGCCGACACCTCGGACGCGCCTGGGTGTGCGGGGCGAACCACGCTCACTGGGAAGGACCGTCGCTGTACAGGCTGCGATTGAAGTGCAGGCGCCGCGCGGCGAAGCTTATGCCCAGCATGCGCTCGATATTCGAGATCACGCCGTTCGACACCGTTCCCATCAGATCCGAGGGATCGGACTCCGCAGTGATCGTGCAGTTCAGGTGAAAGACAAGTTCGGACTCATCCCCCGAAATCTCAACAATCGCGGACTCGACATGGGGGTGGGACATGAGTCCGGCGGAGGCAGCCTTGGCCATCTGGTCATATCGGGTGCAGCGGAGTCCACGATCCTTCTCCGCCTCCGGAGCTCCCGGTGTCGTGCCAGGGATTTCCGAGGGGATGTTCGATTGGATCATGCTGTCGTGGACTTGTTGCGGGCTCATCTGACTTCTCCATACCTCTGTGGGACTGCCCCCTGTTGCAGTCACCCATGTACCGCGCTATGCACCTTACAGTTAGACTGTATAACTATTATTTGCACTCACGCAAAAAAGTCGGTGTCAGGCGGGTTCGATGTGCCGCGTCGGGACGGGGCTGGAGTAGACCACGCTGGTGGTGATGCTTCCCAGAGTCGCCAGGCGTCCGGTGATGCGTTCAAGATCCCGCATGGAACGGGCCAGGACTTTGATGATGAAGCAGTCAGCACCGGTGACATGATGAGCCTCCACGATCTCGGGCGTGGTGTCGACGAGGTCGTGGAATGGCTTGTAGTTGCCAGAGGGGTAGGCCAGTCGGACAAAGGCGCTCACGTCGTAGCCCAGGGCCTCTGGGTCCAAGGTCACGGAGTACCCCGTGATGACCCCGCCATCCTGAAGGCGCCGGAGCCGATCCGCCGTGGCGCTGGCGGAGAGGCTGACGCTGCGTGCCAGTTCGGCCGTGCTCATCCGGCCATCGCGTTGCAGCTGCGTGATGATGCGATGGTCGGTGGAATCCAATTCGAGATGGGAATTCTTCGGCATGAGAGTGATAGTACCGAGGAATCCCCGGCATATGTCTCGATATGCCCCGATATCGCTGTTCCCTGATCGACGGTTCTGAGATGGACTGGAGCTATGACTTCACCACTGAGCGCCACAGACTTCTTCTCCGCCAAGCTGCGCTTCGAGACGGATCCGGCGGACCTCGCCGCTGACCGCGCGGCGGGCGCTTCTCCGCTCGTCATCGACGTCCGTTCGGCCGAGGCCTGGAGTCAGGGTCACCTCCCAGGGGCGCTGCACATCCCCGGGGCAGAGCTCGCCGCTCGGGCAGACGAACTGGGCACGGACCGTGCCCGCGCCGTCGTCGTCTATTGCTGGGGGCCGGGCTGCAATGGCAGCACTCGTGCGGCGCTGAGTCTGACGACCTTGGGATTCACCGCGGTTCGCGAACTGATCGGCGGGTTCGAGTATTGGGCGCGCGAGGGATTCCTGGTGGAGAGCCTCGCAGGGCGCAACCGACGGTCTCCGGATCCACTGACCGCTCCAGTCAGGCCGTGAGCATTCATCGCGACCGGCTCGGTAGGGTGAGAGAAGCCCCTGACCTGAGAGGTTTCCTCCATGACTCCCCGCACCGACTCTGCCGCCCCCACACGATCCGAACCCCAGACCGCCACATCGTCGAGCACCATTGATGCCTGCGTCGCCACGGCGCAGAGGACCTTCCAGGCTGGCCGCACCAGTCCGCGGCAGTGGCGTCGTGAGCAGCTGAACGCATTGCTGCGTCTGCTCGAGGAGCGTGCGGGCGAGATCCACGCGGCGATGGACGCCGACCTGGGCAAGAGCGACGTCGAGAGTCACCTCACCGAGGTGCTGGCGGTGAAATCCGAGGTCAAGGACACTCTCAAGCATCTTCAGCGCTGGACGCGGGATCAGCGGGTCTCTGTGCCGTTCATCGTGGGCACCGCACGAGCCCATGTCCAGCGCCAGCCGCTGGGCACCGTGCTGATCATCGGGCCCTGGAACTACCCGTTCCACCTGCTGCTGATGCCGCTCATCGGCGCTCTCGCGGCCGGCAACTCCGTGGTGCTCAAGCCCAACGAGCTGGCCCCGACGGTGTCCCGCACCGTGGCCCAGCTGATTCCGGAGTATCTCGATCCCGGGGCGGTGCAGGTCATCGAAGGTGGGGTCGAGGAGACGACCCGGCTGCTGGAGCACCGCTTCGATCACATCTTCTACACCGGCAACGGCACAGTGGGATCGATCGTGATGACCGCCGCCGCGAAGCACCTGACTCCGGTGACCCTGGAGCTGGGCGGCAAGTCTCCGGTGTGGGTCGATGCCTCGGCCGATCTCACGCAGACGGCTGAATCACTGGTGTGGGGCAAGTTCAGCAACTGCGGCCAGACCTGCGTTGCGCCGGACTATGTGCTGACCACACCGGACCTCGCCGAACCACTGGCAGCGGAGATCGCTCGCGTCACCACCCGCGCCTTCGGGACGAGCCCGCGCACGGCCACGAACTACGGGCGCATCATCAACGAGCGCCACACCGAGCGGCTGGCCGGACTGCTGGGCTCCGGCAGCCCGGTGGTGGGAGGCACGGCCGACATCACCGAGAAGTATGTGGCACCGACCGTGCTGCTCGACGTCGCACCCGACTCAGCCATCATGCAGGAGGAGATCTTCGGACCGATCCTGCCGATCCTGACGGTGGCCGGTCACCGGGAGGCCATCGCCTTCATCAACGCACGACCGAAGCCGCTGGCGCTCTATGCGTTCACCGAGCTTCAAGAGGTGCGGGAGGACTTCCTGGAGCAGACCTCCTCGGGCGGAATCACCTTCAACACCGTGATGACCCAGCTGGCGGTGTCCACGCTCCCGTTCGGCGGCGTGGGCGCCAGCGGCATGGGCCGCTATCACGGGGAGTACAGCGTCGAGACGTTCAGCCACGAGCGCGCGGTCCTGCGCAAGCTGCCCGGCTTCGATCCCACCCGACTGGCGAAGGCTCCCATCTCCTGGGGCATGCGCCGGCTGCTGCTCAGGGGCTGAGCTCTTCCTCTGGCGGGCGGAGCCTCAGGCGTGGCGGTAGGTCGGCAGCACCGCACGTGAGGGCACGATGACCTTGCCCAGCGGCATCAGCGAGACCGGGATCAGCTTCAGGTTCGCGATGCCCAGGGGGATACCGATGATGCTGACGAACATCGGGATCGCGGTGAGCACATGCCCGATGGCGATCCAGATGCCTGCCACCAGCACCCAGATGACATTGCCCACCGTGGTGAGGGGCCCGGCGCCCCGCGGGCTGCGGTCCACGATGGTCCGCCCAAAGGGCCAGAGCGCATAGACCCCGATCCGGAAGGACGCGATGCCGAAGGGGATCGTGATGATCAGCAGACAGCAGATGATCCCGGCGAGGAAGTAGCCCAGTGCGAGCCAGAGCCCGCCGAAGACCAGCCAGATGACGTTGAGGATCGAAGAGACCATGGAGTTCATCCCTCCATTGAATCGCATCAGCCGGTCGGCAAGAAGGGTCTGGTTCGCAAGCAGCCCCGGAGGACGAGGCACACAGAGCTGGTTGCGGCGGATCAGTCGCGGCGCCTGCTGCGACCGCGCAGCACCGCGACGACGACGGCGGCCAGCAGCCCGAGCACGACGACGCTCCCGGCCGCGAGCACCCAGGTCGGGACGTTGAGGTTGAACCCCACCACTTCCTCGGATACGGCAGCCCCCGGATCTTCCGAGTTCTGATCGTCGGACTCCTGGGTTTCAGGATCGCCAGTGGTTGCGTCTTCCGTGGCCTCCTCGCTGGGGCTGGACGCCGCGTCGTCGTCGTTCTCGGACGACTCTGCAGCGGCAGACTCGGACGGGGTCTCAGAATCTGTAGTCTCAGCCGCCACCTCGAAGTCGAAGGACTGCTCCTCGGCGTGGCCGTCGGAGTAGACCGCCCGGTACGCCACGGTGTACTCGCCGCCTGGCAGCTCCTCGGGGAGTTCGGTGGACATGGTGGCGCCTTCGATCTCGGTCTCCCCCTCCCAGTTCTCCCCCTCGGCGTCGGATATCTGAAGGACGTTGGCGATGGACTCGCCATCGGTCAGTCCGTCTCCGGAGAACTCCAGGACGACCTCCTCGGGGCTGGTCTCGAGGACTTCACCGGCCTCCGGGGAGGAGGAGATGAGCGAATCGTGGGCCCAGGCGGGGGCGGCCACGGCCGCCAGTGTGAGGCCCATCCCCGCCGCAGCGGAGAGGGCAGTGATGCGCGCAGCCTGTACGCGGGTCAGGGAGATGCGGTGTGTCATGGGTCTGGTCTTTCCGTCGTGAGGTGACTGGTCCCGCGGCGGTGCTGCCGCCGGGACCACGATGTGTTGTCAGTTCACGAGGAGGGGAGGACCGCGCAGCGTCTGCGCCCCGCCACCCAGCCAGAGGTCTCGCAGCACGGTGGTGGTGAAGGAGCGGTGCGCACGGATGCGGCGTGGCCCGGCCAGCAGCGCCGGAGGCTGCAGCAAGAGGACGATGGGTCGCAGGCTGAGCAGTCTGGTCAGCCCCTCCAGCACGAGCTCGCCTCGGCGCAGCACCCCATAGGTGAAGATCCCGGCGAGCACGTGGGCCAGCATCATGGGCGCATCAGGCAGCACGCCAGCCACCGTCCCGGTCTGCGCCACCTCGATCGCGGCCCCCGCCTGGACCCCGCCGTGCGCGCCATGCCCGGTGTGAGTGCCCACGACGACAGCGCCACCGGCTGCCCCGCTGGCGGGGAAGATCGCGAAGAGCCCGTGGAGGACCGCCTGGCTGAAGAGCACCGCGGCACCGAGCCGGCCGCGACTCAGCCGAACCGAGGAGAGCACTGCGCACACCGGCACCGAGAGGGCCAGCGCGAGCAGCAGCACGATCCAGTGCGGCGGATGCCCTGCGGCAGAGTGGGATATCGCCGCGGTTCCGCTGGCAAACACTGCCGCGAGGAGACCGCGGGCGATCCTGGCACCGCCGGTGACGGGGCGCAGAGAAGGGACAGCATCCGCAGCATTGACCACAGAAGACCCCTTCTCTCGGCTGATGCGGGCGAGTCTACTACGGGGTGTAGAAGTTACAGCGTGTAGAAGTTGAACCGGGCCACGGCCGACTGTCACGCGATCTCATCTGGCGGGGCGACTTGAGCGGATTCGCGGTCAGACTCGCCGGGCCGAGGTGTCCAGATCGCCCTATAGATGCTCGGGCTGCACATAATGACCCTATGACAGACTTCCCCTCCTCCCGGCGCGATCGCCGCACTCCGCCCGGAAGAAGCCTGCGCACGCTGGGATGGGTGGCGTTCGTCGTGCTCGGTTCCGCCGCGGCATGGTTCGCCTGGATGGGATGGGACCAGGAGTACTGGGAGGATCCGGAGACCGGAACCCCTCAGGGGCCCTACCGCGCCTGGCAGGTGATCGGGTGCGGCGTCACGCTGGTGGCCATCGGCGTGTGGACCTCGAGGTCACGCTGCTGGCCCGCCGTGCTGCTGCTGCCGCCGTCGTTCACCCTGGCCTGGAGCATCACCGCCAGCGAGGACGACACCGGACTCTGGATGGTCGGCGCGATCATGGTGCTCATCGGCACTTCCCTTGGCACGGCGATCGTGATGGGCATCGTTCGGACCGCACGATCCCTTGCCAAGCCTCGATGAGCCGACGGCCCGCCTTCCCTGGGCAAGCCAGAGAAAACGGGCCGTCCAGAGGCCAGCGCCTCAGCGGTCCAGCGTAGTGGCCAACGGCTTCTCATCGACGAAGAGCAGCACCAGCGTGGAGATCAGCGCGATCGGCGCCAGCAGCAGGAACAGCGGCATGAGCGCCTCGTTGTAGGACTCGACCACCACCGTGTAGGCCGCATCGGGCAGGGAACGCACCAGCTCCGGAGTCAATGAATTGGCTCCGGCGCCGTCCGCGGCACCGGCGGGAAGCCGATCGCGCAGCAGGTCGGTCAGTCGAGTGGCGAAGAGGGAGCCCACCACGGCCGAGCCCAGCGTCGCACCGACCTGGCGGAAGTAGTTCTGTCCCGCTGTCGCGGTGCCCACGAACCGCAGCGCAAAGGAGTTCTGCGCCACCAGCGTCAGCAGCTGCATGGTGCAGCCCAGGCCGAGGCCCAGCACGCCGAGATAGATGCACTCCAGGATGACCGGGGAATCGGCGCTCACGGTGGAGAGCAGCCCGAGTCCAAGCGCGGTGATCACGCTGCCGACCACCATCACCTTCTTGTACCGGCCGGTCTTGCTCACTCGGCGGCCGACGACGATGCCCGCCACCAGCAGCGTGCCCATCATCGGGATCATCAGCAGACCCGCCTGGGCCGGGGTGTAGCCGGTGACCATCTGCAGGTAGGTGGGCATGTAGCCCAGGGCCCCGAACATGGCCATGCCGGTGATGAGCCCGGCCACCATGGTGAGCACGAAGTTGCGGCTGCGGAAGAGCATCAGCGGAAGGATCGGCTCCGGGGTGCGGGATTCGACCCAGGTGAAGATGGCGCCAGCGACGATCGCTGCGGCGATCAGACCCAGGATCATCGGGGAGGACCAGGCGTATTCTCCGCCGCCCCATGTGGCCACCAGAACCACCGCGGTGGTCGCGGCGCCCAGCAGCGCCATGCCCCAGACATCGATGCGTCCTCGGTTTTCGGGGGCACGCTTGGGCAGCTTCAGGAGCACAGCAATGCCGATCAGTGCCAGCAGGCCGAGCGGGACGTTCATCCAGAGGGTCCAGCGCCAGCCGGGGCCGGTGGTCAGCCAGCCGCCGAGCAGCGGACCCGCCACCGAGGAGAACGCAAAGACGCCACCCATGACGCCCATGTACTTGCCGCGCTCGCGAGCGGGCACGACATCGGCGATGGTGGCCTGGGACAGGATCATCAGTCCGCCGCCACCGATACCCTGAATGACGCGTGCGCCGATCAGCTGCCCCATGCCGTCGGCGGCTCCGCCCATCGCGGAGCCGATGACGAAGGCCAGGATGGCGAAGATGAAGAGCGGCTTGCGCCCGAACATGTCGCCGAGCTTGCCGTAGACGGGCATCATCACGGTGGAGGCCAGGATGAAGGCCGTGATGACCCAGGCCATGTGCTCCACGCCGTCGAGCTCACCCACGATGGTGGGCAGCGCGGTGGCCAGCACGGTCTGACCCAGGGAGGCCATCAGCATGGCCAAGATCAAGGCACTGAAGATGAGGCCGAGGTGGCCGGTCTCAGGCTCGACAGGTGTTGCAGCCGCCGAGGACTCCTCGGGGCTCAACGGCACTTCGGCCGCGGCGTTCGGAGGCGTGACCTTCGGGAGAGAAGAGGTATTGGGACTGGTCATCGGGTGTTCTCCACGACATTTCTGAACTGGGCGATGGACTCGCTGATGAATGGATCAAGACTCTCGGACGCAGACTCGTGGTACCGAGAGAAGGTGAACTTGGTGATGCCCCCCGCGAGCATCAGCAGCGCCTCGAAGGCATGCTCTCCCCCACCGCCGGGCAGGCGCAGTCCGCCCTGCTCGGCCTCGGCGTGCACCGCACCATGGACAAGCCGCTCCACCTGCGCGAGCAGCTCGGCCAGCCGGGCCCGCAGCTGGGGATGGTCGGCGATGATCTGTCTGCGCCGCGCGGCGGTTTCCTCCGGCAAGCAGGTGCGGACCACTGCGACGAAGAGATGGACCACTCGCGTCAGCTCGTCCTCAGAGGAGGCATGGAAGCGTTCAACGGCGGCCGGGTCGAGTTCGGCCGACCGGGTACCCAGGACCGCGTCCTCCTTCACCGGGAAATAATTGAAGAAGGTCCGCCGCGAGACACCGGCGCGGGTGGCGATCTCATCCACGGTGGCGGCACCGGGGCCGCCGTCGCGTGCCAGGTCGAAGGCGGCCTGGTGGATCGCGTTCCAGCTCTCACGGTGGTTGCGTTCGCGTTGACTCAGATTTTCTTGCACTCGTGCATCTTATGCACCCAGGAAAATTTGCACAAGTGCAAACACTGTGAGTTGCGTCATCGAAGCTCACCCCAGGGGCTGACGACACCCCGCAGATGCTTCGAAAGAATGAGTGCATGTTCGAAACACTCACACTCGCCAGCAATGTCGCCGCCACGATGGGCGAGGACAGCTGGATCACCGGCCTGCAGAACTGGACCCAGGAGCTCCCGGCAGCCCTGCAATGGCTCGGGGTCATCCTCGTCTCGGCGATCCCCTTCGTGGAATCGTTCTTCGGAGGCCCCATCGGGATCCTCGCCGGGATGCACCCAGCCATCGCGATCGCCGCCGCCGTGGTCGGCAACATGCTCTCGCTCATTCTGGTGGTCTACGTGGCCCACTGGGTGCGCACGGCGATTCTGCACAAGCGACCGCAGCGCGATCCAGAGAAGTCAGCCAAACGGGAGAAGGTGAAGCGCATCTTTGACCGGTTCGGCGTCCCGGGGGTCTCCATCCTGGGGCCGCTGGCGCTGCCCAGCCAGTTCACCGCCCCGTTGATGGTGTCCTTCGGAGCCTCGCGGCATGCAGTCATGGCATGGATGCTGGTGTCAGTGATCCTCTGGGGCGTCGGCTTCGGCCTGCTCGCAGCCTGGGGACTCAGCCTCGTCGGATAGTCCTCCGCACTGTGAGCCGACCCTCGACCTCCGGCGGATCAGCGCTGCTCCTCATCCTTGGGGTACCGCTGAAGCTCGCGGGACCCCTGGGTGAGGTTCTTCAGCTCGACACTGTCGTCGAAGTTCGAGCCCACGGCGCCGGCGAAGGTTCCCAGCGAGGCTGAGAGCCAGGCGATCTCGACATAGTTGAGGAAGCTGGTCTCCGAGCCCAAGGTGTCAGACATGAAGCCCGGCTCGATCAAAAGCAGTCCGACCACCAGAATCGAGACGAACAGCAGGAAGTAGAGAGCCGCCACGCTGGTCAGCATGCTGACCACGGTGGAGATGTTGTACATCGCGGCCTCACGCGCACCACCCACGCTCGCCGAGCGGTCCCAGAACCTGTTGCTGATGATCAGCCACGCGCTGACGATCGCGATGGCGGCCACGGAGACCACCGCGAGCCGCCAGAGCGGCAGGAAGCTGGCCATCTCCCAGATCGTGGTGAAGAAGATGCCGAACGCCCCTGTGGCCGCCGCGGCGGCGAAGACCCCGGAGAGCTTGGGCAGCGACCACATGGGCTCATTGGCTGCCACCATCCCCAGCGTCATCCACAGCCGACCGGGGAACACCCGGCCCGGGGAGATGAAGAAGGTGTCATCACCCCTCTGCGGCTCCACATGCGCGGAATAGCCGCCGTACTGGCGCGCCGCCTCCACCGACTCATGCAGGAAGGCGCTCACCACACGGTGGAGCTCCCGGCGCAGAGAGTTCAGAATGAACCACGGACCCAGCGCAGGCAGGGAGATGATCGCCAGGCGATCGCTGAAGTGCAGCTCGGCGGTCTTGGGGCGCTCCCCGGCCATTCGCGGGATCTCCGTGATGATGACGGTGATGTCGGCCTCGGACTCGGCAGACCATCGCTTCGCCTCATCGAGGTCCAGGGTGGCATCGTCGCGCAGCGGAACCAGGGCCTGCTGATGGGTCACTTCTCCGCCGCGGGCCCAGTCGGCGTTGCGGCCCCGTTCGGGCTGCTGGAGCACCCTCCGCACGAGCCAGGAGGTTCTGCCCGGGTCGGAGTACATCATGACGCTGAGATTCTTGGGAGCAAGCGAACTCTCGCTGACCTGCTCCACCTGTCCCTGGTTCCGCGTATCCAACTCCCCGGGGGCCGTCCCCTCGTTCGTCTCCTGCGATGCCATGGAGACAACGTTACCGAATCCGCACAGCACAAGGCCCGCCGCCCAAGGGGCGACGGGCAGGCTTGAGGGGGCTCAGGAGTCGCTGAGCATGTCCAGGACCAGCGGCTTGACCTGCGTCCCATAGAGCTCAACGGCGCTGAGCATATGCTCGTGCGCCAGGCTGCCGTTGCCGTACTTCATGCCGAAGCGGCTGTTGCCCAGCAGCTTCTGGGTGCGCACGATCTTCTTCGCCACCGTCTCTGGAGAGCCCACATAGAGGGCCCCCTGGTGGACCTCCTGCTCGAACTGGGCTCGGCTGGGATGGCCATTGCCCCATCCCCGCTCACGGCCCAGCTTGGCCATCGACTCGGCCCAGGACGGGTAGAACACATCAAGGGCCTCCTCGTCCGTCGGAGCCACGAAGCCGTGGGAATGGACTGCCACACGCCGGTTGCCGGTGTGAGCAAATTCATCCAGCGCCTTCTGGTAGAGCTGCGCCAGCGGGCGGAAGCGCTCGGGAGCGCCTCCGATGATCGCGAGCTCGAGCCCCGCTCCGTAGCGGGCTGCGCGGACCACGGAGTTGGGCGTGCCACCTACCGCGATCCACGTGGGCAGCCCGTGCTCGTGATCGGTCTTGGGGTAGATCTCCTGATTCTGCAGACGGCCGCGGGTCTTGCCCTGCCAGCTGACAGGACCTTCGCTGCGCAGCTTGGTGAAGAGATCGACCTTCTCCTCGAAGAGCTGCTCGTAGTCGGAGAGGTCGTAGCCGAAGAGCGGGTAGGACTCGATGAAGGACCCGCGACCCAGCGAGACCTCGGCACGACCCCCGGTGAGTCCGTCAATGGTGGCGAAGCGCTGATACACGCGCACCGGGTCATCGGAGGAGAGCACCGTGACGGCGGAGGTGAGCTTGATCCGCTCGGTGGCGGCGCCGATCGCGGAAAGCACCACATCGGGTGCCGAGATGGAATAGTCCGGCCGGTGATGCTCGCCGATGCCGATCACGTCGACTCCGGAGGCGTCGGCCATCTTCGCCTCCGCCAGGACATTGCGCAGCACCTGGGGCTGCGGGACATCCTGCTCGCCGTCGAGGGTCTTGGTGACGTCCCCGAAGGTGTGCAGGCCGAGTTCGAACTGGTCGCTGTGGCGCTCTGTGCTGATGGTCATGGCTGGTACAACGCCAGCCACAACCGCTCCATTCCTCAAAATTTGAAATAGATTATGAGACGTGGCGCATACCAGCCTTCGTCCTCAGCGCATGCGGGCCCCGGCCCGGCGCACGGCCTGAGTGAGCCGGTCCATGACGGCGATCGTGCTGGACCAGTGCTGCCAGTGCAACGTGGTCTCCTGCGGACCGATCTCGCCGACGATCGCAAGGTCCCGGTGCGTACCTTCCATGACTCCGGGGGGCATCATCCCCTCCGGGATCATCCCCCAGCCCAGTCCGTAGCCCACGGCCGCGTTATACGCCTCCACCGAGGGCACCATGTGGGTGGTGGGGGTCCCGGCGACGCCCAGTCGGCGCAGGCCGGCGCGCTGCAGCGAATCACGAATGCCGAACTCCACCAGCGGAACCTGCTCCCAGTCCACAGTCCCGTCGGTGCCGCGATGCCGGTCCAGGAGCTCGGTGCTGGCTACGGGCCAGTAGCGCATGGTGCCCAATACCGTGGAGCGGCACCCGGAGACCGGTGCGGGATTCTCGGCCACAGCAGCCGCCACGGTGCCGTTGCGCAGCAGCTCATGCGTGTGCTCCTGGTCCTCCGCGTAGAGATGCAGCTCCACGTCATCCCAGGTCGCCGCCTCCTGGAGTACACGCAGGAACCAGCTCGCCAGCGAGTCGGCGTTCACCGCGACCGACAGGGTCACCGTGGGTGCGGCCTGTCCCGGGATCCGATGGAACCCGAGGCTGCGCCGCGCCTCATCCTCGAGCGTCACGGTCTGCCGTGCGATCCGCAGCAGCTCCGCGCCCGACTCCGTGGTCATGACCGGCACCGTGCGGGTCACCAATACATGGCCGACCTCCCGCTCCAGGGCCTTGATGCGCTGGGAGAAGGCGGAGCCCGAGATCTGCAGCAGCGCGGCGGCAGCCTCAAAGGTCCCCTCGTCCACCGCGACGACGAAGGCCCGGAGATGGTCTGTATTCATGCCGTAAGCCTAGGTGATATCTGAAGTATTGCTTCAGATACTGAAGGATATTGAGCTGGTGCGGATACTTCCGGACCGCCAGGATGGACTCATGACCATCGTGCTCACCGGACTCCTGACCTGTTTGGCCCTCATCGTCGCCATCGGCCCGCAGAGCGCCTGGCTGCTGCGGCAGGGACTGCGCAGAGACCGAGTGCTGTTGGCCGTGACCTGCTGCGTCGTCGGCGACATCGCGCTCATCGCGCTGGGCACGGCCGGCGTCGGTGCTGTGCTGGATCACGCGCCCTGGCTCATGGAGGTCCTGCGCTGGGCCGGCGTGGCGTACCTGACCTGGTTCGCCTACCGCTCCTTCGTCGCAGCCCATCGGGCGGGCAGGGCGATGAAGCCCGGTCTCCACGTGGAGCTCTCCAGCCAGGACTCCGACGACGACGCCGGCTCCGCTTCCTCCACAGGAGGCCGCGCCCCGGCGACCGGCGGCGTGAAGGTCGCCCAGCAGGTGCAGGTCACGCGGATCTCCTCGATCGCCGCCACGGGCCTGAGCGTGTCCATCCTGAACCCGCATGCCTGGGTGGACACGATGGTCGTGCTGGGAACCATGGCGAACACCTTCGGAGCGGACCGGTGGCTCTTCGCCGTCGGCGCGATCATCGCCTCGGTTCTCTGGTTCAGCGCGCTGGCGCTGGGCGGCGCCGTCCTGTCCAAGTGGCTGAACCGACCCCGCACCTGGCAGGTGCTCGATCTGCTGGTCGGCGCGATCATGCTGGTCGTGGCCGGGTTCCTCGCCGTCGGCGGCGTCTGATCCGCGCCGGCAGGCTCGGCGGCGTCTAGTCCGGGTGCCGGCGCAGGACTGAGCGGGCGGCGTGGAAGCCCGCCATGCCGTGGGCGCCACCGCCCGGCGGGGTCGAGGCCGAGCACAGGTAGATTCCCGCGGTGGCCGGCTCAGCAGAGAGTCCCTCGGGCATGCCGGGCGCCTCGTCCCCGGCATGAGGCACCCGGTACGGGTCGGGCCTCAGGGCCGGTCGGGCCAGGAACTGACGCAGCGTCGGTGCTCCGGCGCTGATGGAGCCGCCGATCAGATTCGGGTTCCACTCCTGCAGGTCCGCCGGGCTCCACAGCTTCCGCGCCAGCACCCCGGTGCCGAAGCCTGGGGCCTGTGCCTCGATCTCAGCCTCGATCATCATCGCCGCCCGCGTCACGGCGCTGCCGGAGAGGCCCAGCGGCACATGGGCGTAGGCCCAGGCCACGGTGCGCTCATCGGGGGTCCTGGTGGGATCCGCCACGCTGGGCTGGGTCAGCAGCACGTAAGGTCTGCCGGGCAGCGTGCCCCGCACGACCGCAGCCTCAGACGCCGCGATCTGCCCAGCACCACCGCCCAGATGCACGGTGCCTGACCGGGCCACCTGCTCATGCCGCCACGGGATGGGCCCCTCGAGCAGGTAGTCGATCTTCACGATGCCGGTCCCGTAGTCCCAGCGGCTCAACGCGCGGGAGTATCCGCGCGGCAGTCGCAGTCCCCCGAAGCGACGCAGCTGCCGCGGGGTGATGTCCAGCAGCACGGCGTCGACGTCGGCCCGGGCCCTGCCGCCGGCCGCACCGTCGGCCTCCTGTCCCGCAGCACGGAGGTCCTCAAGACCCTCGATGCGTCGGCCGGTGACCAGCTTTCCGCCATGGGCCTGCAGCTCCCGGACCAGGGCGCGCACCACCTCGCCCGATCCGCCGCGCGCCACCGGCCACCCGGATGCCTGGGCTGCGCCGCCGAGCAGCAGCCCGAAGGCGGAGGTGAGCGGGCCTCGCAGGTCGGTGGTGGCGTGGCCGGCAATCCCGGCGAAGAGCGCTCGGGCAGGTTCCTCAGTGAAGATGCGCTGCACCCAGGTCGACGGCCAGGCACCGCGGGCGCCGATCTGCAGCAGCGCCTGGATCCGCTGCAGCGGCGTGTCTGCCTCCAGATTGCTCAACGGCGCGGTGACTGGGGTGAGTCCTGCTCGAAGCGTGCGCTCCCAGTCCTGCACGATCGGCTCGAACAGGCGCGTCCACGCCGCGGCGTCCGCGCCGAGGCCTGCGGCTGTCGCGGCAAGGGAAGAGTGCAGAAGGGCCGGCGGGACGCCGTCGTCGAGCCCATGGGCCGCCGGTATCTCGGGGTAGACGTACTCCAAGCCATGGCGCTGCAGTCCCGGCACCGGCGGAGGACCAAAGGGGAAGACGCTGGCACCCAGGTCGCTGATGACACCCTCGGTCCCCTGCATTCCCGCACCCTGAATTCCCGCGTCTTGCGTTCCGCCGCCCAGCTCTCCGGCGAACAGCTCAGCCGAGCGCAGCGCGCCGCCGGGCTGCTCCCCCGCTTCGAAGACCGTCACCTCCCAGCCAGCCTGGGCCAGCAGCACGGCGGAGGTGAGCCCGTTGGGGCCGGAGCCGACTACGGCTGCGCGCCGAGTCACGGCTGCGGTCCCCGCAGCTGAGCGACCAGGGCGGCGATGTTGCGGATGAACACGACCATCCAGGAGAACAGCACGGCTGCCCCGATGAGCTCCAGGGAGGTGAGGTTGTAATACCCGATCGGTTTCCAAAGTGCCACGGCGAAGATCACCGAGGCTGCGGAGAGGTAGCTGATGAGGTAGAACGTGCGAGGGAAGCCTGGCAGCAGATACGGGATGCCGAGCAGCAGCACCAGGAAGGACAGGCCGAAGACGCCTGTGAAGAGCACGTGCACGTCATGATGCAGGCTGATCGGAACGAGTCCCACCCCCGCCAGCGAGATACCCATGCCGATCATCACGGCGCGGATCATGCCGATCCGGGGTCGCGAGACGTGTCGGCTCCACGCCGCGCGGAGCCGAGCCCACCAGGGAAGGTGCCCGTCTGATCGGCGTTGCCCCTCCTGCCGCTGCTCCATCTTCGCAGCGCGCTTCGTGGTGATGTATTCGGACCAGACCTCCAGATCACGGGTGATGAAGGCAGTCAAGGTGGTGATGATCGTCCCGGAGACCACCAGCGTCGTGTTGAAGGTCCAGAACGAGGTCAGGCCCGCCGCTCCCGTTCCGAGCTCGGAGAACATCACATGCCACCAGAAGGGGTTCTCCGCAAAGATCATCGAGACCAGGACCCCGGAGACCATGAACATGGCCAGCAAGGTGGAGAGCGTGAAGGCGTTGATCCGTGCGCCGGAGTTGAACGCGAAATAGCCCGAGATCCCCCCGACGATCGCGAGCAGGACCGAGCCGGCGATGTGGTCGACGGTGAGCCCGATGAACGCCTGCTGGAAGACCCGGAACAGCCCCAGTGAGACCATCACCGCGATCGAGGCATGCACCACCAGCAGTGCCACAGTGTCCATCACCTGCCGGATTCGCGGCCTCTCACCGAGCCAGATGTTCGCCAACCGGGTGTTCAGTGAGAATCCCAGCAGGAACGCCAGCGCGGCGGTGATCCCGCCGACGACTGAGCCGTAGACCTGGATGGACTCCTCCCCCGCCAAAGGGGGCCGATCACCGGCGAAGGCGAAGAAGCCGACAGCCAGTCCGATCACAGCCCCGCCGATCGCGCACCAGATGGCACGCGACTCGATGAGCACCTGCAGCGTCGCCTGCGACTGCCCGGACCCCTCACACTGGGCGGAAGGGGCGGCCACCGGCTGGGCGGCTTCCTCCAGGGCAGCCTGCGCCGCAAGCCGGCGCGCCATGCCGTGGGAGGAGGGGGACTTGATCACTGCACCAGCCTTACCCTCGGGGATGATTCATGCAAGCTGGTTCGGTGAACTCCCAGTCAACGGACCCGCGATGATCGGGCTCAGGTCCTACACTGCCGAGCATGAGTACACAGGAGACCGGGCACTCAGGTGCTGGCGACACTTCCCCACCTCAGCGACTGCCCTCAGAGAAGCACCTGGTGGCCTACTCCGCCGAGGTCAACGCCACGGCTGAGGAGCTCTTCGCGCTGGTCTCGGATCCGCAGCGACACCATGAGCTCGACGGCTCAGGCACCGTGCAGGCCCGCGCCTTCGGGCCCCGAAGCTTGAAGACCGGGGATCGCTTCAGCGTGGCGATGCGGCTCTTCGGAGTGCCCTACCGCCTCCCGCTTCTGGTCCTGCAGTCGCAGGCGCCCTCTGGGCGGCAGGCGGGGGTGGTGGAATGGGTTCAACCCACGGGTCACCGCTGGCGCTGGGAGCTGACCCCTCTTGCCGCGGATCCCGGCCGCACGCTGGTGACAGAGTCCTACGACGCGCGCACCCAGAACCGGGTGGCTCGAAGGGGCCTGACCCTGCTCCGGGTCTATCCGCGCAATGCAGCGGGCATCAGAGCTTCCCTGGAGAAGCTGCAGGGACGCTTCAGCCGAGGCGCCTGAGGAGTCGGCCGTCCAGCCCGCGGTCACCCGCCGGAGCCCGGACGGGCAGGGACTAAGATTGGCCGCACACCAGCCCCCGCCGCCGCGAGGCCGCGAATCTCGGCCGGGTGCTCATGACAGAAGGAGAGGAGATGCATGTTCGATGTTGACACCGACCGGACCCTCGTGGCGGCGGCAGACCTGGTGAATACCACGGCCGGTCTGCGCAGCGCCACGCACAGTCCGGATCAGCTCACCACGGTGGCGCAGCTCAAGGAATATCTGAACCAGCGCGACGGCGACATCCGCTGGCCCTCGTCGAACGCGGATCGAGCACAGCTCAGCCGCGTGGTGGACCTGAGGGACAAGGTCAAGGAGATCTGGGGGGCCGCTCCCATCGAGACGGAGGCGCCGGTGGAGCTGTTGAACCAGCTCCTGAGCGGTGTGGGCCTGAAGGTGAGTCGCAGCTCCGACGGTGGACACCGTGCCGAGCCGGTCCCGGCCTCCCCTGATCTCGCTGATGTGATGACCGCGAGCATCGCGACCGCCATCCAGCACCTGGTGGTCCGCGATGAGACGGCAAGGATGCGCACCTGTAAGGGAGAGAGCTGTGATGCGATCATCATCGATCTGACCCGCAACAGGTCGCGGCTCTTCTGCGACTTCGGCAACTGCGCGAACCGAGCGCACGTGCGGGCCTACCGTGCACGTCAGGCAGCACACCGCAAAGCCCCATCGCCTCACCAGGCCAAGGCCACTCGACCCGCGCACCCTGCCGAATCCGATCTGGCGACAGATCCTCGCCTGGTCAAGCCCAGCGCAGCCGAGAAGGCTGCGCAGATCCAGGAACCCACCTCTCAGTCGGCCACTGCCGCCAAGGAGTTCAGGGAACGGATGCGCGATGAGCTGATGGAGAAGCGGAACAAGAAGTCAGGCAAGAAGTCCAAGAAGGGAAAGAAGAAGAAATAGCACCCCGGAGGGAGCTTCTGCGCTCAGCAGGACTGGCAGACCGTCACGGAAAACAGGAGGCTGTGACGTGCTGATCAGTTCTGGATCGCGAGGCTCAGGACCGGGTCAACGGCGGTCGTCGCGGCGTCCGTAGGTCGGCTCATCGCCGTCCTCGGGCTCCCCGGCGTCCCGCCGGGCCTGGGCTGCTTCCTCGGCGCGCTTGCGGCGAGCCTCTTCCCGACGCTTCGCCACCTGCGCCCGGTAGAGCTCCTCGGAGTTCCGGTTCACGCCGGAGCCTTCCGAGAGGTGCTCAGGGTTCTCCCGCGAGGCCAGGTGGAGCATCGAGATGACCAGCAGCGTGGCGATGAACGCGATGCCGAAGGCGATCAGTCCCAGGTCGAGCCGGGCGACGTTGTCGGTGCCGCCGGAGGCGGTGATGAGCGTGACGAAGCCCGCCAGAAAACCCATGGCGAAGGAGAAGATCAGCGGAGCTTTGACCGTCTCGAGCAGAGATCGGCGCCGCTTTTCGTCGTCAGCCACTGAGAGTTCCTCATTCCTGGACATCGGGATCTGCTGTCGAGCGCCGTGCACCTGCGGCGTGGCGCCCTCGATTCAATTCTACGTCCTGTAGTAGAACCGCGACGATTCAGTGCTCAGCTGGTGCGCGCGCGGCCGCGTCTGGCGTCATGAAGGAGCCCCGCGCCGCTGATCAGCAGCAGCACTGCCATGATGATCACACCGGTTCCCGCCATCCCGAGGATCCCATGCGCGTCCAGGTGGAGTCCGACGGCGAGCCCAAGCCCGGTGAGCACCCCCACCACACCGAGGATGATCTGATCCCGAGCTGGGACGAACTCCCGCCGCGCTCGAAGACCGCCGATCAGCTCGGCGAGGCCCATCGCGCCGAACCCGATCGCAGCGACCGCAGCGGCCGCCGTGGTGGTGCTCACGAAGATGACGGTGACTCCGGAGATCACCCAGGCGGCCGCCCCGAGAGCGAGCGCGCCACGCAGGGTCTGGGGCACCGACTCGACCTTGGCGTAGTCCCAGACAGCGGTCGCCCCGAACACGAAGAACGCCGCGAGGGACACCTTCAGGAGGGTGACCGTCTCCTGCTGCCAGAAGATCGCGACGACGGCGAACGCCACCGTGATGATGGCGCGCAGCCAGACGGGGCGGGTCAGTTCCTCGGCGGTGGAGGCAGGGATCTTCTTCACAGACACGCAGCCGAGTCTACCGCCGCCGTGGGCAGCCACCGATCAGCGGTGCGGGCAACGGACACCGATCAGCGGTGCTCCCCGGCGATCATCCAGCGCTCGCCGCGGGCGCGCAGCCCCAGGGATGCTCCGCGAGCGCCCATGAACAGCGCCGCAAAGCCCGCCCAGAGCCAGGCGATCGCCTCGGTGCCGCTGAACCCGGCCTCCGCGATCCACCACAGCACCGGGAGGTAGATCGCGAGGTTCGCGAGGCCGACCATCGCCAGGTACCTCACATCCCCGGCCCCCATGAGCACGCCGTCGAGCACGAAGACGAATCCCGCCAGCGGCTGTGCCGCGGCCATGACCAGCAGCGCCACGGTGATGCCGGACGCCACCTTCGCATCGGGCGTGAACAGCGCAGGGGCGAAGGGCGCCGCCACTGCGATGACACCGCCGGTGATGACGCCGAAGCCCAGTCCCCAGCGAATCATCGTCCGGGTCATCGCCTTGGCCTGGGTCACCCGAGAGGCACCGAGCTCCTTGCCGATCAGTGCCTGCGCTGCGATGGCCAGCGCGTCGAGCACGAACGCCAGCGTCGAGAAGATGGTGAAGGCGACCTGGTGCGCCGCGAGGGTCTGCGGGCCCAGGTCCGTGGCGACCAGCACGGTCGCCACGATGGCGGCGCGCAGCGACACGGTGCGCAGCATCATCCACGAGCCGACGCCTGCGGCCTGGCGCAGCGCGACCGGGTCCACTCCCAGCGGCACTCCTGCGGCGCGCATCTGCGGGACGAGCATGATCAGGTACGCGATCGCCATTCCCCACTGGGCGATCGAGGTGCCCAGAGCGGCACCGGCGGTGCCCAGTCCCAGCGGGTGCACCAGGATCAGGTTCAGCACCTGATATTGGCACCGAAGCCCACCGCGGCGACCACCAGCGGAGTCTTGGTGTCCTGCATGCCGCGCAGCATGCCGACGGCCGCGAAGACCAGCAGGATGGCGGGGATTCCGGGCAGGGACCACAGCAGGTAGTTCCAGGCATGGAGCTGCATCTCGCCGGAGCTGCCCATGGCCAGCAGCAGCTGCTCGCCGAAGGCGAGGCCGGCGAACGCGAGCACCACTCCGAGCATGATCGAGAGCCAGAGTCCATCGCGCCCCGCCGCCAGCGCGCGCTTGAGCCGACCGGCACCGATGAACCGGGCCACCGCTGGAGTGGTGGAGTAGGCGAGGAAGATCATCAGTCCGGTCACCGTGTGCATCACCGTGATGCCCAGCGCTGCTCCTGCCAGCTCGTCGACGCCCAGGCGACCGATGATCGCGGTGTCGGCGAGTAGGAACAGCGGCTCGGCGATCAGGGCACCCAGCGCGGGCACCGCGAGGGCGAGGATCTGCCGTCCGAGCGGACGGGGATCCTGAGTCTGCGGGGACATCAGCGCCGGGTCACCGGCCGATGGTCAGCGCGAATGTCACCTCGGTGCCCAGTCGGAGCAGACCTCGGGCGACGTCGAGGAGACCCTGCACGTCGTCGAGGTCCATACCGCTGTCCTCCAGGAACTGCTCCAGCTGGGGCTGCACGAAGTAGGCCATGACCAGCGCCATGACGTTGTTGAAGGCATGCAGCAGCCAGGCGTAGACCAGCGACCGGCCGGTGAGGATATAGGCCAGGGTGAAGATCGACCCCATGACCAGATAGGGCACCACGGAGATCACGGTGAGGTCCGTGGCGACGCCGGGGCTGACGAGCATCGTCACCAGCGCGGGGATGAAGTGCAGCAGCGGGAACGTGATCACGGAGATCACGCCGCAGATCCAGATGTTGATGAACCGGGAGAGCTTGCCGATGAGCAGGTGTCGGAAGAAGTACTCCTCCACATAGGGACCCAGCAGGCCCATCACCAGCACGGCGGCGAGGAACGGCACGTATTCAAGCATGCCTTCGATGGCGAGCTGGTTCGCGGAGGTCTCGGGCTCGGCGCCCATGGACAGGACGATCAGCGCGGTGAGGATCAGCGTGCCCACCCAGGCCGCCGGGATCAGCAGCAGCTTCAGCCACCAGAGGTATCCGAAGGCCTTGACCGAGCGCCAGAAGGCCTTGGCGGAGAAGGAGAGGGCCAGCGCGAAGATGAGCCCGTAGCCGATCACATTGAGCAGGAACTGCGCCTGCTGCTCCTGGGCCTCCACTCCCGAGCTGAGCATCGTGGAGAAGGGCGGCACGAGCCCCAGCAGAGCGACGCCGCCGACCAGCATCACGATGACGTAGGCCAGGAACGCGATCAGATCGGACCAGGTGAACCGTCCGGGCTCAGAGTCTCGCTGCCGCTTCCGTGGTGGTGCCGGGTGGGGCTGCTGCCAACCGTCCTGCGGCGCCTGTCCATAAAGCGGAGGCTGGCCATAGGGCTGGGACGGCTCCCCGGGATAGGGCGCCTGGCTATAGGGCGGGGACGGGTGCCCATAGGACTGGGACGGGTGCCCATAGGGACTGGAGTTCTGCGGAGGCTGAGTCATCGGGTCCCAGTTTAGTTCTGTGAGGTGAGGGGTCAGTTCTGTGAGGTGATCGGGCTCGGCGTCAGGAGTGTGGCGTTGCGCAGGTCACGAAGCTTCCGCGCCTGGGCGGCCACGGCGTGATCCTCATCGGTGATCGGCTCCCATGGAGCGATCTGCCGCGCGGAGCCGGTTCCGTCGGGGGAGACCATCACGGGCAGCCCGTAGGCGACCACCGCGGGGTTCTTCTCACGGCGATCTCCGGCCCGAACGCGGACCAGGATATGCATGGACTTCGCACCGGTGAGCACGATGCGGGCATCGACCTCCACCAGGTCTCCAATGGTGATGGGCCGGTAGAAGCGCACACCTCCGGTGAGCACCGCCGCTGCGTCGTGGCCGGAGTAGCGCTGGGCGCAGATCTCGGCGGTCTTGTCGATCCACTTCATCACCGCACCACCGCGGATCTTGCCGTCGGGATAACGCTCATCCGTGTCGGCGAGGAAACGCATGGTCAGCGCCTCGGAGGTGCCCATGCCCTCGGGCAGCGCCCGGATGACCTCCTCCATCTCGCGGCGGTAGACCATGCGCTGGGAGGCATCGAGATCACGGCGACGCTCCAGCTCCGTCTGCGGCTCGAAGGGCACGGCCTCGGCGGGCTCGCCGTCCTCGCCGACCGCCACGTAGATCATGAAGCATTCCGTGCAGACCACCCATCCCTCATCCTTGCGGATCAGCACACGGGTCTGGATATGCACGGAGGTGCGGCCGGTGTGCACCACGCGCGCCTGCACCGTCACCGGCGTCTCGCGCGGAACCGGCACCGTGAAGTGCATGTTTCCGACATAGGAGGTGACACAGTCGGATCGCGTCCAGGAGGCGGCACAGGCGTAGGCGGTCTTGTCGATCCAGTCCACGATCACGCCTGCGGCCACATAGGAGTCGCTCGAGGTGCCCGTGACCTCTCGGAAAGTCAGTTCGATGCTGCTGCGCCGCGCCATGACAAAGACGCTAGCACCCTCGCATGGGAGACCTGCGCCATAGGTCAGAACCCACCGGGTGTATATCGTGGACCCTAGAGCCCTAGGATGGAGCACCGTGTCCGCACGGACTCCTCCCTGTCCTGGGTGACCATCCGACTTTCGAGACATCTCAGCGTGAGGCAGATATGCACCCCTTTGAGAATCCGTTCCGACACAGCGCCGAGGCGAAACGCCACGCGCTGCGTCATTTCCGCACCGTGATCTTCGACATGGACGGGGTCGTCACCGATACGGCTGGCGTTCACACACGGGCGTGGAAGGAGCTCTTCGACGCCGCACTGCCGGAGATCGCCGGGTCCCCGCAGCCCGAGTTCACCGAGGAGGACTACCTCAACTATGTCGACGGGCGCCCGCGCGAGGACGGAGTCCGCTCCCTGCTGAAGGCCAGGAACCTCGAGGTGCCCGAGGGAAGCCTCGATGACACCGCAGAGACGCTGAGCATCCACGGGCTCGCGGCACGCAAGCAGGGGTACTTCGAAGCCGTCCTCGCCCGCGACGGCGTGGAGGTCTTCACCACCACGGTTGAGCTCATTGAAGAGCTGCGCAAGGACGGAATCCCCACAGCCCTGGTGACCTCCTCGCGCAACGGACGCGAAGTCCTCACCATCGCTGGACTCCTGGACGCCTTCACCGTGATCGTGGACGGCTCCGACGCGCTGGAGCTGGGCCTGCCGGGCAAGCCGAACCCCCATATGTTCCTCCACGCCGCCGAGCTGCTGCGCGTGGAACCCCAGGACGCCATCGTGATCGAAGATGCGGCCTCCGGCGTCCAGGCAGGTCGCGCCGGTGACTTCGGCATGGTCATCGGGCTCAACCGCGGCGAGGACCCGGCCCGGCTGAAGGAGGCGGGCGCCGACGTCGTCGTCACCGATCTCGCGGTGATGAACCTCGCGTCGCGCACCACCCGTCCCTACGACTCCGACTGGGTGCTCTCCTATGACGGGTTCGACCCGAAGCTGGAGCCCACGCGCGAGGTGCTGATGGCGATGGCCAACGGCTACTGGGGCACCCGCGGGCACTATCCGGGCACCGCGGCCGACGCCACCCACTATCCGGGCAGCTATATCGCGGGCGTCTTCAACCGGCTCAAGACGGATCTGATGGGCAAGACCGTGGAGACCGAGCACATGGTCAATGTTCCGGACTGGACCTTCCTACAGGTCACCCCGGAGGCCGGCACTCCCCTGCTGCCCGGCTCCCCCGAGCTGATCGCCTACCACCAGGAACTCGACATGCGCCGCGGCCTGGTCACCAGGATCGCCCGCTACCAGGACCTGCATGGGCGGCGCACCAAGGTGACCATGCGCCAGTTCCATTCGCTGGCCGGGGTGCAGATCGCCGGCCTCGAGATGAAGCTCGAGGCCGAGAACTGGTCGGGCAACGTCAATGTGCGCTCGATGATCGATGGCCGCGTGGCCAACCGCAACGTCGACGCCGACCGTGAACTTGCCGGCAATCACCTGGACCCGGTGCAGTCCCGCGAGGTCGATGGCGAGACGGTGCTGCTGGAGACCCAGACCAACCAGTCCCAGGTGCGCATCGCCCTGGCCACCCGCACCTCGGTGACCACCTCGGGCACCGGCAACCCGATGCGCCGCCCGATCCACGAGGGCGAGCTGGTGGCCGGCCACGACATCTCGCTGGCGCTGGAATCCGGCAAGCCCGTCATTCTGGAGAAGATCGCCGCGGTCTCGAACTCCCATGACCACGCGATCTCCACCGTCTGGCACAACGCGGTCAAGAAGGTGCAGCGGGCCTCGAGCTTCCGCACCATCCTGACCTATCACGAGGAGATGTGGGGCGTGCTGTGGCACCGCTTCGCGGTCTCCATCGGTGAGGACCCCTCGCGCCAGCAGATGGCGCTGAACCTGCACACGTTCCACGTGCTGCAGACGGCCTTCGGCGCGCGCCATGACCTCGATGCCACCCTCCCGGCCCGCGGGCTCACCGGTGAGGGCTACCGCGGGCACCTGTTCTGGGACGAGATGTTCATGTACCCGATGCTCACGCTGCGCCGCCCGGAGCTCACCCGTGGTCTGCTGCTCTACCGCTACCGGCGGCTCAGCGAGGCCCGCTCGATGGCCCGCAGCGAGGGCTATGACGGGGCGATGTTCCCCTGGCAGGCCGGGTCCGATGGCCGTGAGGAGACCCCGAGCGAGCTGTGGAACCCACGTTCGGGCATGTGGATGCCGGACAACTCGCACCGCCAGCGCCACGTCTCGCTGGCGATCGCGTATTCGGTGCTGCAGTACTTCGAGACCACGCAGGATTACACGTTCCTCGCCGACTACGGCGCAGAGATCCTGGTGGAGATCTCCCGGTTCTTCGTCTCCATGACCACCTACGACGCCGAGGCCGACCGGTTCAGCATCGAGGGCGTCATGGGCCCGGATGAGTACCATGACGGCTATCCCGACGCCCACGGCGCGGGCGTCCGCGACAATGCCTACACCAATGTGCTGACCTCCTGGATGCTGCGCCACACCTCGCGGCTGGTGCGCGATCTGGATGGCCGTGATGATCCGCTCTCCGAGTGGCTGGACATCTTTGAGGACGAGCTCGATCACTGGGAGCACATCGCCCAGCGGTTGCACGTGCCCTTCCATGAGGACAATGTGATCAGCCAGTTCGCCGGCTATGAGGACCTGGAGGAGTTCGACTGGGAGGGCTACCGCGCCAAGTACGGCAACATCGGCCGGCTCGACCTGATCCTTCAGGCCGAAGGTGACTCCACCAATCGGTACAAGCTCTCCAAGCAGGCCGACGTGCTCATGCTCTGCTACATCTTCTCCGCAGATGAGCTCGTCGAGACCCTGGACCACATGGGGTACACGCTCTCCATGGAGGACTTTGCGAAGACCGTGGAGTACTACCTGGCCCGGTCCTCACACGGCTCCACGCTCTCCCGGCTGGTCCATGGCTGGGTGGCGGCGCGGTTCGACCGCTCCGGCTCCTGGAACCTGTTCAAGGAGGCGCTGGAGGCGGACCTCGCAGACACCCAGGGAGGCACCACCCGCGAGGGCGTGCACCTCGGCGCCATGGCCGGCACCGTGGACATGGTGCTGCGCTGCTACGGCGGCGTGGAGACCCGCGCAGATGCGCTCTGGCTGCACCCGCTGCTGCCCGACGAGCTGCCAGCGCTGACCTTCCGGATGCGCTACCGCAACCAGCCCATCGTGGTGTCCATCAATCACGACGAGGTCCAGCTGAACCTCTCCGAAGGCTCCGCGGAGCCCATCGACGTCAACGTCGAAGGCACGCGCAAGACCCTTGCCCCGGGCGAGAAGTGGGCGGTGAAGCTGGCCCACTCGGCGCGAGTGCACCAGCGCCAGCCCGCCGGAGTCTGAACCCGGGGTCTGAACCCGGGGTCTGAACCCGCAGGCAGCTCAACAGCAGACCACCGACGACGGCGGCCGCTCACTCATCCGAGGTGGGCGGCCGCCGTCGTCGTGCTGTCGAACCTGAGAATCTCAGCCGAAGAGGCCGACCAGGGTGAAGTAGAACACCGACGGTCCCAGCAGACAGCCCAGACCGGTGTAGAAGGTCGCGGTCATCGCGCCGTAGGGCACGAGCCGCTTGTCGGTCGCGGCCAGACCGCCCGCGACGCCGGAGGTGGTGCCCATCAGACCGCCGTAGGCCATAGCCGACTTCGGGTTGTTCAGCCCGATGAACGGCGCGATCAGCGGGGTGCACACCATGACCACCACAGCCTTGATCAGCCCGGCCGCCACGGAGAGAGCGATGACCTCCGAGCTGGCTCCGATCGCGGTGCCGGTGACCGGTCCGACGATGTAGGTCGCGGCACCGGCTCCGATGGTCGCCATCGATTCCGGATCGGTGTAGCCGAAGGCCGCGGCCACGGCGGCGCCGACCACGAAGGAGACCAGGATCCCGGCGATCAGGGCGATCACGCCGGCGGCTCCGGACTTCTTGATCTCCTGGAGGTCCACGCCATAGGCGGTGGCGACGATGGCGAAGTCGCGCAGCATGGCCCCGCCCATCAGACCCAGCCCGCTGAAGATCGCGATGTCGGCCAGGCCGTCCTCTCCTCCGGTCTGGATCCCGCCGAGGTAGGCGAGCACCAGGCCCAGCATGATGGCGATGGCGGAGCCTTGCAGCCGCCCCCTGGTCAGGGTCTTGGACAGCCACCCGGAGAGCAGCATGAGGGCTCCGACCACCACGAAGGCGAAGAGCAGGCCATTGCGTTCGAGCACGTCTGCGACGATCTCCATCTCAGGCCTCCTGCTTCTCTTCTTCGGTCATCGGCGGCAGCGCTTCAGACTGACCTCCGACGCGGGCGATCACGGGCACCAGCGCAGCTCCTGCGGCGAGGGCCCCGAGTCCTGCGATCGCGGCCATGGGACCGCCGCCGATGGCTTCGGCCACGTTCTGCGTAGAGGCCATGGCGATCACGATCGGAATGTACAGGGCGCTCCAGAACAGCACCCCCTGTTCGGTGGGCTTGGGGAACAGGCCGCGCTTGCGCAGCCGGTCTGTGGCCACCACGAGGAGGATCATGGCGAAGCCGACCCCGCCCACATTGGCGTCCACTCCGACCAGGACGCCCAGGCCGTCACCGATCAGCATTCCTATGAGCATGCACAGCGCCAGCGCTGCAACTCCATAGAGAACCATCTATTTCTCCAGACGTAGATAAGAGGACTTCGGCGCACCATCAGGCGCTGAAGAGGTCCGTGTACTGCTTGCGGAGCTCGGCCTTCTGGACCTTGCCCATGACATTGCGGGGGAGCGCATCCACGAAGCAAACGGCGCGCGGCTGCTTGAAGCGGGCCAGCTCACCGGCCAGGGCTTCGAGGATCTGCGCCTCATCGGGGGCGCCCTCGGGCGCGGGGACGACGACTGCGACGAGCCCTTCGCCCAGATCGGGGTGGGGCACTCCGATCACCGCAGACTCGGTCACCCCGGGCTGATCATCGATGAGCCCCTCCACCTCTTTGGGATAGATGTTGAACCCACCGGAGATCACCAGGTCCTTGTCCCTTCCGACGATGCTCAGGTACCCCTGCTCGTCGATGGTGCCGAGGTCCCCGGTGATGAAGAAGCCGTCTTCGCGGAACTCCTCGGCGGTCTTCTCCGGCATGTTCCAGTAGCCGGCGAAGACGTTGGGGCCGCGCACCTCGATGATGCCGACCTCTCCCTGCGGCAGGGCCTCGCCGGTCTCGCGGGCGGTGATCCGCACCTCGACCCCGGGCAGCGGATGACCCACAGTTCCCGGTCGGCGCGGACCTCCCCGGTAAGGGTTGGAGGTGTTCATCCCGGTCTCGGTCATCCCGTAGCGCTCCAGGATGGCGTGGCCGGTGCGGGCCTGGAAGGCCTCATGATCGGCGGCCAGCAGCGGGGCAGAGCCGGAGACGAAGAGCCGCATGCCGGAGCAGGTCTCCTCGCCGAGCCGGTCCGAACCGAGCAGCCGGGTGTAGAACGTGGGGACCCCCATCAGCACGGTGGCACCCACGGTGGAGTCCGTCATCGCATCGAGGACGTCGGCGACGTCGAACTTGGGAAGCCAGATCATCGAGGCGCCTGCGGTGAGCGTCATGTTCACGGCGACGAAGAGCCCGTGGATGTGGAAGATCGGCAGCGCGTGGATGAGCACGTCCTCGGCGGTGAACTCCCAGGTCTTCAGCAGCGAAGCGCAGTTGGCGGCGAGGTTCTGGTTGGTCAGCACGGCACCCTTGGAGCGGCCCGTGGTGCCCGAGGTGTAGAGGATCGCACCAGGGTCCTCGGGGAGTCGCGACGCGATCTCGCGATGTTCCTGCTCGGCGGCGAGCAGAGTGCCCTCTCCCGTGGTGCCGAGGGTCTCGACGACGATGCCGTCCTTGCCGCGGACGACATGGTCGGCGGCCTGGATCGGGTCACAGACCAGCACCCGCGGCGCGGCATCGGACATGAAATAGTCCATCTCCGCACCGGTGTAGGCAGTGTTCAGCGGCAGGTACACCCCACCGACCTGCAGCGTGGCGAGGTAGAGCGCGATGGCCTCGGGGGACTTCTCCACCTGCGCGGCGACCCGGTCTCCCGGGGTGACGCCGTCTCCGATGAGCTTCGAGGCGATCCGCCGCGAGGTGTGCAGCACCTCGGCGTAGGACAGCGTCGCTCCGCCGGGCAGATGGAACAGCGCCTTGTCGGGCTGCTCCTCGGCCCGGGCGAGGAAGCCCTGGTAGATGCCGCTGAGCGTGTGATCGGTTGCTGGTTCTTCCACTGCGGTGGTTCCTTTCGTGCTGCTGGTCTGGGCGTCTGCCGCGGGCAGCAGCTGGGAGACGCGTGCTCCCAGCGCCACCGTGGCGTTCCTGACGTAGTCTTCGTGCCGCTGCTCCACGAGTCCCGGCTCGTAGCGGTAGTTGATCATCGCGCCGTAGGACTGGTCCCACATGTAGTCGGCCGTGCTGGCGGGCCAGTGCAGCTGCCAGGCCGTGGCCCCATTGCCCAGGTGGAACCGGGCCACGGAATCCAGGGGCTGACCGTCGGCGCGGCGCTCGACGGCGATGTATTGCGCGAGTGCCGAGGCGAGGCGGGCGCGCAGGTCTTCAACCTCGGCGTCGGAGAGCTGCGCGGCGGATTCGTGACGCTCGAGCTCCGCGGAGAGTTCGTGCAGTGCGCCTCGTTCCGAGTCAGCTGACTGCTCGCGCAGCCACCTCCTGAACCCAGGAATCGGTGAGAGCGTGACGAACTGCTCGAGGTGCGGCAGTTCGGTGGAGACCTGATCGATGACCTGTTTGATGAGCAGGCTGCCGAAGGAGATCCCCGCCAGTCCGTCGAGTGCGTTGTTGATCGAGTACAGCACCGCGGTGTCCGCCTTGCCGGGGGACAGCGCCTCGGTGGGCGCGAGCAGCGGCTCGATGGCGCCGGGGATGCCCTTGACCAGCGCCACCTCCACGAAGATCAGCGGCAGGTCCCCGGTCGCGGGGTGGAAGAAGGCATAGCAGGTCCGGTCCTTGGGACGCAGCCTCCGCTTGAGGTCGTTCATGTCCAGCATGGGGTGGACCTTCTCGGAGGCGAGCAGGTGCTGGCGCATCTCCCGGGGTGCATCCCAGCCCACCTGCTCCATGCGCAGAAAGCCGCGATTGAACCAGGAGCTCAACAGATGTCGGAAGTCACGGTCCAGGGGCGCCAGATCCGGGTGCTCGCGCAGCAGTCGGCGCAGGTCGGCCCTCATGTTCACCAGATGCAGCGTGGCTCCGTCCGCGTGGTTCAGCCGGCGCAGCAGCTGCTGGCGGCGCGGTTCACTGGCGTCGAAGAGGTCGGCGAGCTCCGCCTGCCCGCGGGTCTGCTCCCACCGCTGGTACGCCTCACGCAGCGTGTCGTCGTTCACCGCGTAGGAGGTGAGCATATGGCTGAAGAACGTCACGCGATCGGCGTCGTCCTCCAAATCTCGGTAGGAGGCGAGCGCGCGATCGGCGACGGCGCGCATCGATGCCTCCCCGATGTCGCCCATGAGCACGTCACAGGCGGCGGTGAGCTGTTCCAGGGGGGCCGGCTCGTCACCGTCTGACTCTGCGGGGCCACGGCTGCCGCCCAGGGAGCGCAGCAGATCCGAGAGTACCCAGCCTTGGATTGCCGGCATGCCGCCTCCTTCCGTGTATAACAGGTGTTCTGATGTATATAACAGCGACTATAGGGTATGAACGTGATCCACGCCACAGTGTGCTGACGATATGCTCGATACAGGAGGTGCCATGGTCCGGGTCCCGGAATCCCAGCGCGTACGGGATGCGTTGGAGAACGCCATCGTCGATGGGCAGTACGGCCCGGGCGAGCGGCTCGATCCTGCCAAGCTCCAGGAAGAGTTCGGCTGCTCCCGCACCCCGGTGCGCGAGGCCCTGCAGGGACTCGAGCGCTCGGGCCTGGTGCGGATCCGCCCGAAGCAGGGCACCTACGTCACCGAGCTGAGCATCCCCGAGCTCGCCGAGCGCTTCGAGCTCATGGCTGAGCTGGAGGGGATGGCCGCCAGGCTGGCGTCGCGCCGGATCGAACGCGAGCCGCTGGCCGAGCTCCGGAGAGCCCTGGAAGAATGTGAGCGCCACGAGGCCGCCGGAGATGCCGACGGCTACTACTACGCGAACGCCTTGTTCCACAGCATCATCTACGACTCCTGCGGCAATGGATATCTTCAGCAGCAGGCATATGACCTGCGGCGGATCCTTCAGCCTTATCGCCGGCTCCAGCTGCGCGCTCCGGATCGGATGCGCCGCTCGCTGGCCGAGCACCACGCGATCGTGGAGGCCATCAGCAGCGGAGACACTGAGACCGCGGAGAACACCGCCCGGGACCACGTTCTGGTGCAGGTCAAGGAGTTCAGTCAGCTGGTGCGCACCTGGAACAGACTGCGCGAAGCGCGAGTGGGTCAGAACCAGGCCCAGCTCCAATGAAAGGAATCTGATGTCGACGGAGCGAAGCCCCGAGTTCATCGAAGCCATCTCGCGAGGACTGTCCGTGATCACGGCCTTCTCAGCCGAGTACCCCAGCCTCACGCTGAGCCAGGTCGCCAAGGCCACCGGCCTGGCCCGACCCACGGCGCGGCGGATCCTGATGACCCTGCAGGAGCTGGAGTATGTGCGCTCAGACAACGGGCTCTTCGGACTGACCCCCCGGGTGATGGAGCTCGGCATGGCCTACGTCAGCTCGCTGGGCCTCTGGGACGTGGCCCGGCCCCATCTGGAGTCTCTGGTGACCCACACCCACGAGTCCGCCTCGATGACTCAGCTGGACGGGCCGGACGTGGTCTACGTGGCGCGCGTCGCGGTGCCGAAGCTGATCGGGCTGCGGGTCGACATCGGCACCCGATTCCCCGCCCCGCCCACCTCTCAGGGCAAGGTGCTGCTGGCAGATATGGAGCGCCGCGAGATCCTGCAGCGCCTGTCCGAACCCTCACGCTCGCCGGTGATCCCGGTGGTGCAGTGGGACCAGAAGTCCTTCATGGACGAGCTGGACCGGGTGCAGCAGCAGGGGTACGCGGTGGCCGACGAGGAGCTGGCGCGCGGCATCCGCTCCATCGCGGTGCCGGTGCGCGATGGCGACGGGCGCGTCCTTGCCGCCATGAACACGACGGTCCATGCGGCCGAGACCAGCCTCGAGGCGCTGCTGACCAAGCACCTGCCACACCTGAAGGAGGCCGCGGCGGCGGTGACCGAGGACTGGGCGCGCTGGCAGTCCATGCCCAGTCATGTCCGCGAGCGCGAGGTGCCCGCCGTCGGGCGGATTCCGCTGCTGCCCGCCGAGGAGGGCTGAGGCTACATCGCCACCGAGGGGTAGTCCCGGCCGGTCCAGTGACCGAGCTGCCGGGCCATCTCCGTCTGGAAGGCCAGTGGGCCGTGTGCGGCGGCGTACTCCTCATCGAAGAGAGCGATGAACAGCGTGAGGTTCAAGAAGAAGTGCGCGCCGTTCTCGAAGAGCCAGACGTAGTCGTGGGTGGACAGCGCCTCGCGCTCCTCGGCCGTGAACTCCAGCCAGCTGGTCTGCTCTACGGAATTCAGCCAGCGGCCGATCTCCTTCTCCCAGCGATCCACCGTGCCTCGCGGATCATCCTTGTAGCTGGCCACCCACTCCGGGTCCCGATCGATGGTGAAGAGGAACTTGTTGACGTAGTACTTGCTCATGCTCGCTCCTGACTCAGGTTTCGGAACCAGCGGCCGTGGCGGCGCGCTCACCGCGGAACTGATCCCAGGCGGCATCGTTGGCGTAGATGGGTCCGGTGCTGGCCTGCGCGGTCTTCGCGGCGCGGGCCGCGGCCTCGAGCTGGTCCTGATTCTTGTTCGGGTACCAGGTCATGTACATCTCCCGGGTGTGGAACAGATCGAGGTGATCGACATAGTCCGCGTGGACTCCGGGGCCGGCGATGCCCATCATCAGCAGCAGGTCCATGAAGCCGTGGGTCGCATTGCCGGCCCCGGCCATGGATTCGTGGGTGACGTTGTCCAGGATCGCGTCGATGTTGCCGGTGGAGAGCCATTCGATGGCGTCGGCGTCGAAGAGCGGATCCGGGCCGTGCTCGCCGAACTGCCGGGGCCCGCCGAGCTCCAACGAGAGATGCCCGGTGCCGATGGCGGCGACCTTCTTGTCACTGGGAAAGCTGTCGATGATCTCTCGGATCGCCCGTCCGACCTGGAAGAACCGGCGCGGTGAGGGCAGCGGGGGCACGAAGATGTTCGTGTAGATGGGCACGATCGGCAGATCCGCGTCGGGGCGGACCGTGATGATCGGGCAGATGATGGAGTGGTCGATCTTCAGCTCGTGACTGACCGAGAAGTCGAAGTCCTTGCCCAGCAGCTCCTCATGCATATAGCGGGAGAGCTCGATGTCGCCGGCGAGGGTGTACTTCGGGATCCCGAACTCGCGCTCCTCGTTGTAGAAGGTCGCGTCGTAGGTCTCCTGCTTGCCGATCAGGAACTGTGGATAGTTGTCCAGCCAGAGCTGGTGGAAGTGATCCGCCCCGACCATCACCAGGATGTCGGGCTCCGCGGCGGTGAGCGTCTCGCGGTAGGCCTCGACCTTGCGCTGCCAGTCGGCGGCGTAGGGCGGTCGCTGATCTTCCGGAGAGGTGGTGGCCTTGTAGTAGAACGGGTGGTGGGTGCTCGCGAGCACCGCTGTCAGCTCTGCCATGCTCAGCTCTTCCTAGGCTCGTCAGAATCGGAGGACGCGCCGGAGCCACGATGGGTCTCATGACTCTCGTCCGGTGTCAGCGGAACGAACGTCGCATTGCGGTCCACATGCATATAGATGTCATTGGCGATCGGGTTGCGCCGCTCCTCGGCGATCTGCCCCAGCAGACCCGCGGTGCGGGCCAGCAGCGCGAAGCCGCGCAGGAAGTCCACCGGCAGACCGAGATCGGCCAGCGCAGCCCCGCAGACCCCGGCGCCGTTGAGCGGAAGCTTCTTGCCCAGCACCTCTTCGCTGACCCGACCCATGGCCTCGAACAGGCGCAGGTGCTCCCCGCGGGTGCCTCCCTCCTCCGCGATCTGGATCAGTCGCGGCGTGCGGGGGTCACCGGCCTTGTGCACCGGATGCCCCAGCCCGGGGACGATCTGCTTCGCGGCGCGTGCCCGGGTGATCGCCGCCCGCGCCAACGCGTCATAGTCCGCGTCGGTGCTGCGCTCGCCGTCGTCGGCTGCCAGCACCTCATGCAGGAACTTGCCGGTGTCCTCGGTGACGCCGAGGAACCGGGAGCCGCCGCCGAGCAGTCCTGCCGCGATGGCGCCCTGGATGGACTCCGGGGCTGAGAGGTAGGTCAACCGGGCCGCGATCGCGGTGGGGGTGAACCCGTGGTCCGCGAGCGCGACGAGCACGGCCTCGAAGGTGCGCAGCTCCCCGGGAGTGGGCCGGCGGGTGGCGGTCATCCAGAAGGCCAGCTCGGCGAACCCGACCTTGCCCATGAGGTCCTCGGAGAGGGACTGCCCCATGAGGCTGATCTCCTCGGCGGTGGAGGTCCCCAGCGAGGTGGGGTAGCTCGGTGTCTGCTTGTTCTGCTCTGCGCCGCTCATCGCTGTGCCCCTTCCTCGGTCTGCAGCCAGGCCCGGATCTCCTCGGTGTGCTCGCCCAGCGTGGGCGGGGCCAGATCGTAGCGCGGGGTCATCGTGCTGAAGGTCAGCGGGTGCCGGACCCCGGGCACCGCTGCAGAGCCTGTTCCCACCTGCACCACCGGCTGCAGGCCGAGTGCCTCGGCGTACTCGACTCCCTGCTTGATGGTGTTGATCGGCCCGCAGGGCACGCCGACCTCGTTGAGTTTCTCAAAGAGCTCCTGGGCCGTGTGCTTGGCGAGCTCTGCCTCCAGGATCGGGCGCAGCTCGTCACGCCGGTCGGTGCGGTCGCCGACGTCGGCGAAGCGCTCGTCCTCGGCGATCTCCGGTATGCCCAGCACCGTGCAGAGACGGCTGAACTGGGTGTTGTTGCCGGCGGCGATGATGACGTCGTCGTCAGCCGTGGGCATGGCCTCATAGGGGTACAGCGAGGGGTGGGCGTTGCCCATGCGCATCGGGGTGGTCCCGCCCCCGACATAGGCATGGGTCTGGTTGACCAGTCCTGACATCGCCGATGCCATAAGGGACGCCTCCACATGGGCTCCCTCCCCCGTGTGGTCGCGCTGCCGCAGGGCTGCGAGGATGCCGATCGTGGAGTGCAGCCCGGCCATCACGTCGAACACGCTGATCCCGGCACGGAAGGGCGGCCCGTCGGGCGAGCCGGTGAGACTCATCAGCCCTGACATAGCCTGCACGATGAGGTCATAGCCGGGGTACTTGGCGCCCTCCCCCTGCGTGCCGAAGCCGGTGATGGAGGAGTAGATGACGCTCGGGTTGTCCTGGACCACCGAGTCGTAGTCCAGCCCGAACTTCTTCAGACCGCCCGGCTTGAAGTTCTCGATGACGACGTCGGCGCGCGCCGCCAGGCGCTGGGCTGCGGCGAGGTCCTCGGCATCCTTGAAGTCCAGCACGATCGACTTCTTATTGCGGTTGATCGCCGCGTAGTAGGTCGAGACTCCGTCGGGGCGCCGCGGTGGGACCCAGGTGCGGGTGTCATCCCCGGTCGGACCCTCCACCTTGATCACCTCGGCGCCCAGATCTGCCAGCAGCATGGTGGCATACGGGCCCGCGAGCACCCGCGAGAAGTCGGCGATCACAATGCCCTCGAGCGGCAGCGGCGAGCCTGCCGCGGCATGCGAAGCGGTGTCAGTCATATCAGGTTCCTCCCGGTCGGCCCTGCGGGCGAGACGTCTGTCTTGCCAGCAACCGTCATGCGGACAGGCGTCCGTCTCTGTCGTGACCAGTTTCACACCAGACAGCCGAGAGCGTCAAGCGTCGAGCCGCCTGCATGGAAATGCGTTCTTCAGTGAGGGGGATTCCAGCGCATAAGCAGCCAACGGACTCTTGTCCACTGTGCGAACACAAGCTATTGTGAGTGGCGTCACAGATATCTTCATAGGAGGCTGACATGAGTTCTGACGCCGCAGCCCATGGCACCGGCGCGCCCGTGCTGTTCAAGAACGGGATCGTGCTGACCATGGACAAGGACCGGAGTGTGCTGACCCGGGCCGACGTGCTGGTCCGCGGGGACACCCTCGCGGCCGTCGGGCCCGACCTCGAGACCCCCGAGCACGCTCAGATCATCGATGCCGCCGGCGGAATCGTCACCCCCGGCTTCATCGACACCCACCGCCACATGTGGCAGACCGCCATGCGCGGCTACGGCGCCGACTGGACGCTGACCCAGTATTTTGTATGGAACTACCTCGAGCATGGGAAGAAGTTCCGCCCCGAGGACATCTACGCCGGGAACCTGCTCTCCGCCGTGGAGGCTCTCGACGCCGGGGTCACCACCTCCGTGGACTGGTCCCATGGTCTCTCCACCGTGGATCACGCCGATGCCGCAGTGGATGCATTGCAGGAGGTCGCGGGGCGGTTCGTCTTCGCCTACGGCAACATTCATGCTGGCCCGTGGGAATGGTCGACCTCGCCCGAGTTCCGCGACTTCGTGGATCGTCGGATCCCCCGCTCGGCGGGATCGATCGGCGATGACATGCTCGGCTTCCAGATGGCCTTCGACGTCACCGGAGATCCAGAGTTTCCGGAGAAGGCGGCCTTCGAGGTCGCCCGGGACCTCGACGTCGGGGTGACCACCCATGCTGGAGTCTGGGGCGCGACCAACGACGACGGGATTCGACTCATGCACGAGCACGGATTCATGAATGAGAAGACCGTCTACGTCCACGCGGCCACCCTGGGTCAGGACTCATACCAGCGCATCGCGGCCACCGGAGGCGCCGCCTCGGTCTCTGCTGAGTCAGAGTCCAGCTGCGGTCAGGGATACCCTTCCTCCTGGCAGCTGCGCAAGCATGGCATTCCGGTCTCGCTGTCCGTGGACACCTCGGTCTGGTGGAGCGCCGATCCGTTCGCGGCGATGCGTTCCACGCTGAGCTCCGACCGTGCCCGGGAACACTTCGAGCATCACGCCACCGGGGAGACCTGCACCAATCTGGGGCTCCGGGCCGACCAGGTCGTGGAATGGGCGACTCGAGGCGGGGCGAAGGCACTCGGCATGGAGGAGACCATCGGCTCTCTGGAGGTCGGGAAGAAGGCCGACGTCGTTCTGATCAAGAACGACGACTCCCCTGCGATGTTCCCGATCCTGAATCCGCACGGCCATGTGGTGTTCCAGGCCCAGCGCGGAGACGTGCACACGGTCATGGTCAACGGACGGATCGTCAAGCACGAGCACAAGTTGGTCGACGTCGATCTCGCGAAGGTCCGCCGCACGGTGGAGCAGACCGTGGAGCACATCGCCGGCGAGCTGGGCCGGGAGGAATGGGACGCCGGCATGAGCCCGGAGGTTCCCGAGACCAAGATCCTCGACAACCCGTACACCTATACCGAGTACCGCACAGACACGACGCATGCCGCCCAGGGCCGGGGACCCGGCGCATGAGACGCTGAGCCGTTTCGCCTCTGCTGGACTTCGGGACTGCGCCCAGACAGGGCGCAGTCCCGAAGTGCGTCCATCGACTCAGCGCGCGGCGGCCTTCTTCACCACGGAGGCAAAGGGGATCACCGCGAGAGCCGCCCCGAGCAGGACCGCTGCGCCCACCCAGGGGGCCGGATGGTAGAACACCCTCTCAAGCACCGATCCGGGCTCAGCCAGCAGCGCGTCGAGCGAGAATGCGCCAGCACCGGTGAAGCCCAGCACGACCGCCGCTGCCGCAAGGACATAGGGATACTCCCCGCCTCCGGCGATGTTCCAGAACTTCCCCGAGTTCAGCTGCATGGTCGCTCCCGCCACCGCCATAGTTCCGGCAGCCAGCAGGGCGGCCAGCGGCGTGAGCAGCCCGAACAGCAGCCCAATGGCGGCCAGCAGCTCAGAGACCCCGGCGGCCAGCACCATTGCACGGCCGGGACGCAGGCCGAGCGTTGCGAAGATCTCGGCCTGTCGGGTCAGCCCGTTTCCCCCGAACCAGCCCGCGAGCTTCTGGGTGGCGTGGGTGAACAGGATCAGCGCCAGAACGAGTCGCAGCAGAAGCAATCCGGTTTCCATCAGCACCTTTCGCTAGTCGGACATATGTCCGTTTCAAAGTCCAGTCTTCCCCGCCGAGATTCTCGCGTCAAGACATCCTCAGTCCTTGAGGAACCGCCGGAGATAATCCGCAAGGCGGCGCGCGGCGTCCTCGGAGATGTGGTGCTCGGAGTCGCGGGAGACCGTCAGCGTGGTGGAGGCGACGAGCGACTCGAAGGCCGTCGCGGTCTCCTTCGCCCGGTGCAGCGGCACCCACGGGTCCTCATCGGCGCAGAACAGCTCCACCGAGATGTTGCTCATCGCACCCGACGGAGTCTTGGCGAAATCCCGGGGGCGCGGACCGAGATATCCGCCGGTGTGCAGCACCGCCCCGTCCACGCCCGGCTGGCGGGTGAGCAGGTACTCGGCGAGCAGGCAGGCTCCCTGTGAGAACCCCAGGACGACGACGGGCGCTCCGCCTGCGTCCCTGCGCTCAAGCAGCGCGGAGAGCTGTGCCTCCAGGACCTCCAGAGCCTGTCCGAGCTGGGGCTGATTGGACTCCGGCGGTTCCATGAATCTCCCCGGGTACCAGGAGTTCCCGGCAGCCTCGGGCAGGAACCAGCAGAGGCCCTCCACTCCCAGGCGGTCGGCGAGCTCGATCCACGCCGCGGGACTCTGCGTCCGCCCGTGGACCCCGTACACCACCAGCCGGGCGTCCTCGGGGTCGAGGCCGTGGTGGACGGGGTCCAGCTGATCATGAGTGGGCACGTCGGTTCAGTCCTCGGTGCGCAGCGGCTCGAGCTGGGACATGATGTGCTCACGCTCATGCTCGAACTGCGGCGGCAGCATGAAGTGGCTGCCCAGCTCCTCGGGGGACTCGTCGCAGTCCCAGCCGCCGTCGGCGTGGGTCACCGCAAGTTCGAAGAGCGCCCCGCCGGGGGTCCGCACGTAGTGGGACTTGAAATAGGTCCTGTCTTTGAGCTCGGAGATGTCGGTGTAGCCAGCGCCTTCGATCTCGAACTTCGAGGCCTCCTGGTTCTCCAAGGTGTCGAAGTTCCAGGCGAAGTGGTGGTAGGTGCCGGCGGCGAAGCGCCAGGTGCCCTGATCATCGGTGCGGTTCCCGCGCAGCTCGACCCAGTTGCCGAAGTCATCCGAGCCCACCTTGAATCGGGCCACGTCGCCAGCCTCGTTGATGTCTCCGCCGAGGAAGAACACGTCCTTGGCGAAGTCGACCATCCGGTCCTGGTCATAGACGTGGATGCCCATCCCATAGATCCCGTGGATGGCATGCTCTTCGGGAACGCCGTTGCCGGAATAGCCGCGTCGCGGGTCTCCGTGCACGCCGACAAGCACGTACTCGAGCCCACAGGGGTGGGTCAGTGCGATGCGACCTTCCCCGAAGAGCTCGGACTGGACGGCATCGATGTCCATGGACTTCAACCGCGGCATCCAGAACTCCAGGGACCCCGCGGGCACAGCAAGCATGACCTCCCGCGCCTGGTTCGTTCCGCGGGTGCCGAAGCGCCCCTGTTGCGCCCAGGGGAACGTGGTGAGCACGGCGGAGGGGTCACCGTTGGCATTGGAGTAATAGAGGTGGTAGATCGGGATGGAGCCGTCATAGAGCACGGTCTTCTTGATGAAGCGCATCCCCAGGACCCTGGTGTGGAAATCCACATCCTCCTGGGCTGCGCCGACGGAGAGTGTCACGTGATGAGAGCCGAGCAGGTAGGTCATGGTGATGCCCTTCTTGAGACGTGATTACGGGTGGGATCGAAGCTCGGAGGGGTCCTGGCCGGCCCAGGCCGCTCGCAGCAGCCGGACGGCGTCGTCCTGGTCCATGCCCCGCGGGTTGCTGGCAGGGACGACGTCGAGGACCTGTGCTGCCGCCCCTTGGAGGTCCTGTTCCTGCAGTCCGAGATCCTTCAGTGCGCGCGGGGCGTCGATCCGCGCGCGAAGCTGCTCCAGGGCATCCAGTGCGTCCGCTCCGCCGAGTGCCCGCGCGATGCGGTCACCGGCCGCCGGGGCGGCGTCGAGGTTGAAGGCGAGCACATAGGGCAGCACGACGGCATGGGTCTGGGCGTGCGGAAGACCGAAGCTGCCACCCAGCACGTGGCAGATCTTGTGGTGCAGACCCGAGCCCGCGGAGGCGAAAGCGGTGGCCGCGAGGTAGGCGCCATATTGCAGCTGCTGCGGGCCGTCCACGCCTGTGCCGGGGTTCTCGGTGATCTGCACCAGCCCGAGCGCAAGTGCGCGCATCGCCTCTTCGGCCCAGGCGGCATTGAGCGGATCGGCGCCCGGTGCCCAGAGGGAGTCCACACAGTGGGCCAGCGCATTGAGCCCGGAGGAGATGCTCAGGGAGGTCGAGAGGGTGGCGACGAGGTCGACGTCATAGATCACGCTGCGGGGCAGTACAGCGTCGTCGACGCCTGTGGTCTTCCTGCCCTGCTCGGTGATTCCCCAGACGTTGGTCGCCTCGGAGCCGGCATAGGTGGTCGGCGCTGCGATCAGCGGCAGCTTCGAGCCCAGGGCCACGGCCTTGCCCAGACCGATCACTGAGCCTCCGCCCACACAGACCAACAGATCAGCATCGACCTGCTCGGCCATCCGACCTGCGGCCTCGGCGTCTTCGGCGGGGACGTGCTGCCGGGCACCGTCAAAGCGGTGCGCCACTGGAAGCACCTCAGCGAGCTGGTCTGCGGCGGAAGCGGCGCTGCTGGAGGCGATGAGCATGACCCGCCGGGCGGTGAGCCGCTGGACCGCGGCACTGACATCAGAGCCCAGGTTCCCCGCACCGAAGTGGACGCGCTGACCGAGGGTCTGATGGCTGAAGCTCATCGACATAGCGCGCCCCTTAGGCCCATGACTCCCCGCCAAGGCCCCACATGGGAAGTCACTTGCAACGAGGATCCGGACATGTGTCCGTCAGGCCATTATGTGGTGCGCACCACAGCTTCTGTCAAGGGGTCCTTCGGGCACCTTGACCGTCCGCGCTCACGCCGCCCGGCGGAAGGCGGTCTCGATCTGCTCCAGCGTGCGCTCCTTGGTCTCCGGCACCTTCTTCGCGGTGAAGACGAAGGCGGTGAAGCAGATGAGGGCGAAGCCGGCGAAGATCCAGCCCACCCCGAAGGCGGCGAGTGCGGTGGGGAACAGCAGCGAGACCAGGCCGTTGGCGAGCCAGTGGGCGGTGGTCACCACGCCCATCGCGGCGGCGCGCACGCCCAGTGGGAAGATCTCCCCGAGCACCACCCAGACCAGTGCGCCCCAGCTGACCTGGAACATGAAGATGAACACGGCCAGGCAGGCGAGGGTGGCGATGCCCAGCGCGCCGACCCCGTCCGGGGTGGGCATAGTCAGGTTCACCACGGCCAGTACCGCGAGCGCCAGTGAGGTGCCCAGCGCGCCGATCAGCAGCATCGGGCGGCGTCCCCAGCGGTCGGTGTAGCTGATCGCGATCCAGACGGCCACGATGTTGAGGACCCCGATGATGAGGTTCGAACCGATCGCTCCTTCATCGGAGAAGCCGACGTTCTGCAGAGTGGTGGGCGCGTAGTAGAGCACCGCGTTGATGCCCATGATCTGCTGATAGACCCCCAGGCCGAACCCCACCCCGAGGATCGAGAGCACCCAGGGTCGGCGCAGCGCACGCAGACCGGAGACGCCGTCGCGCTTTTCGGCCTCATGCACATCGTGGATCTCGCCGAGCTCCCGGCGGGCCTCCTCCGGGGTGCGGTCGCGCAGCAGCATCTGCTCGGCCTCCGCCTCGCGCCCCTTGTGGACCAGCCACCGCGGGGTCTCGCGCACCACCGTCAGGCCCAGCGCGAAGAGCACCGAGGGGATCACCGAGAGACCCAGCATCCACCGCCAGGACTCCACCGGGGCGAACGCCACCCCGACCACGAACCCCAGGAACTGACCGATGACGATGGCCAGCACATAGGAGGCGGTCACCCGTCCACGGATCCTCGCGGGGGCGATCTCGGAGAGATACACCGGAAGGACGACGGCGGCCAGGCCGGTGCCCAGTCCGACCACCAGACGTGCGGCGAAGAGCACCTCGGCGTTCGGCGCGAAGGCCATGCCGATCGGGGCGACGAGGAACAGTGCGGCGGTGATCAGCAGCACGGTGCGTCGCCCGTAGCGGTCCGAGAGCCGCCCGCCCAGGCCCGCTCCGATCGCGGCGCCGATCATCAGCCCGGTGACGATCGCCCCTTCGGCCCAGCTGGAGAGCTCGAAGTCGCGGCGCAGGTAGACCAGGGCGGCAGAGATGACGCCGGTGTCATAACCCCAGTTCAGACCGCCGAGGGCGCCAAAGAGGTAGATCAGGGTGGAGCCCGCGCGCCGATTCGGAGCGGTGGGTGGTGCTGTTCTCATATGGTCCTTGTTCTCATCCTGCGCTGCGCTGAACCTGGTCAGACTAATCGCCCGAGGCGCCGGTGGCAGAATATTGCGCATGCGCATCACTGAGGGCACCCTGGATCACCCTGCCGTGCGGGAGCTCATCTCCGAACACCTGGCGGACATGCATGAGACCTCCCCACCCGAGAGCATCCACGCGCTGGACCTTCAGGCGCTGCAGAGCCCGGAGCTGACCTTCTGGAGCGCCTGGCTGGAGGATTCGGCCGGCGCCGAGGACGTGCTGGCGGGATGCGCCGCGCTCAAGGAGCTGGACCCCGCCCATGGGGAGATCAAGACGATGCGCACCGCGCGCAGCGCCCGGGGCCGCGGGGTGGCGAGCACCATGGTCCAGCACCTCGTCACCGAGGCCACCGAGCGGGGCTACTCCCGGCTGAGCCTGGAGACCGGCGTCGAGGATTACTTTGCGGTGGCCCGCAGGCTCTATGCCCGGCACGGCTTCACCGTGTGTCCGCCCTTCGGTGACTACATCCTGGACCCGAACAGCGTGTTCATGACCCGCACGCTGGGGTGATGACCTGGACCCAGAGGGCGCAGCGGCGCGAGCTGACTCCTAACCGGGCAGGTCCGCGGCGATGGTCTCTTTCAGGATCTCGCTGGTCCCGCCGAAGATGGTCAGCAGCCGGACGGCGAGGTAGGCCTGAGCCACGGGATACTCCAGGATGTAGCCGTATCCGCCGTGCAGCTGCAGGCAGGCATCGACCGAGCTCTTGGCCTGTTCGCTGGCCCAGAGCTTGACCTTGGAGGCGGCCACCAGATCGAGCTCACCGGCATTGAACCGCTCCACCGCGGCGGCCACATAGCGTTCGGCGGCCTCGAGGCTCACCTGTTGCTCGGCAAGCTGGAACCTGGTGTGCTGGAACTCGCGGATCGACTGCCCGAAGGCCTCGCGCTCCCCCACGTAGCTCATGGTCTGGCGCAGCACCTCGGCCGTCACGGCCACCGCTGAGGTGGCGACGCCGAGCCGACCCTGAGGCAGGATCGCCTTGGCGTATTCGAGCCCTCGGCCTTCCTCACCGATCAGGTTCTCCGCAGGGATCTCCACCTCGGAGAAGAACAGCTCTGCGGTGTCCGAGGCCTTGAGCCCCATCTTCTCGAGCTGACGGCCCGGCTGATAGCCCGGGTTGTCCTGCTTCTCCACCAGGAAGAGGCTGAAGGCGCTCTCGGATCCCCTCTCCCGGGGCTCGGAGCCGTCCGTGCGGGCCAGCACGAGGGCACCGTCTCCGGAGATGCCGTTGCCGATGAAGGTCTTCTGCCCGTTCAGGATCCAGCCGCCGTCGTCGTCCTTCACCGCCTTGGTGCGCACCGCGCGCAGATCCGAGCCGGCGCCGGGCTCGGTGAAGGCCACTGAGGAGACGAAGCTGCCGTCCATGAAGCGGGGCAGCCAGACCTGCTGCTGCTCAGGGGTGGCGAACTGCAGCACGGCGGGCAGCACCCAGTCATCGTGGAGGTGCAGGGCTAGCGCCACGCCCAGCGCGTCCGCGCGGGCGAGCTCCTCGTCGAGGATCATGCGGAACCTGTAGTCGGCGAGTCCCATGCCGCCGTGCTCCTCATCCACTGCAAGGCCCAGCAGGCCGTTCTCTGCGGCGGCGTGCCACATCGAACGGTCGATCATGTGGTTCTGGTCCCACGCCTTGTAGTGGGGGGCCACCTCACGGGTGACGAACTCGCGCACCACCTCGCGAAACTCTTCGTGGATCTCTTCGTAGAAGCCAGCAAACATCCGGGACGGGCCGCCTTTCAGGCTAGGGCTGGGTCAGGCGACCTGACCGATGGATTCAAAGCGGGTGAGGATGCGCTGGACCTGGATGATCACCGGAAGGTCGATCATCTCCCCGCGGAAGCTGAACGCCCCGGAGAGTTCCGGGTCGGCGCGGTGGCCTTCGCCCGGGTGCAGTCCGGCGTTGGTCTCGAAGGCGGCGATCACACCCTTGGCCCATTCCAGGTCGCTGGCGGTGGGGGTGTAGGCCCGCCGGATCGGCTCGACCTGATCCGGGTGGATGCAGGCCTTGCCGATGAACCCGGAGGCGCAGGCGTCCTCGGTCTCCACGGCCAGGCGCTGGAGGTCCGGAACGCGGGTGAAGACCGCGTCGATGGCGGGCACGCCCACGGCACCAGCGGTGAGCAGCAGCCGGTTGCGGGTGAAGCGGATGATGTCGCGCTGGGTGCCGTCATTATTGCGCGAGGTGGTGCCCCCGATGCCCGCAATGAGGTCCTCGGTGCCCCAGAGCAGGGCGACGGTGGCGCGATGCTGGGTCAGCGCGAGATCGTTGAGCACACCGATGGGGGTCTCGATCTGCGGGATCAGGCCCACACCGGGCAGTGCGTCGGCGATCTGGTCGAGGATTTCGGTCCGCTCCGCTTTGGAGACCACCACGTAGCGGACAGACGTCTCGGCCAGTGCTGCCAGATCGTCCTCGAGCTCGCCGGAGGCGGGGGCGTTGACCCGGACGAGGGTGGATCGTGGATCCATCCCGACCTGGTCCCGCCGCAGCGCCTGAACCATGTTCTGGCGCGCGATCTCCTTGGCTCCGGAGATCACAGCGTCTTCGAGGTCGATGATCACAGCGTCTGCTGAGGAGGCGGCCTTGCCGAACAGCTCTGGGCGGCTGGCGGGGCAGAACATCAGTGCAGGGCCCAGGGCGAACCGGGCGGGGGTCTTCTCAGACATGGGTCTCTTCTTAGGTGTGGTGGGTGCAGGTGCGCGGGCCCGTAGGAGGGTGGGCTCGTGCCTATTGTGTCGATCCGCCGGTGCGGACCGGGATCGACACACTGACGCGGAGCATCATCCCTTGCGGCGGCGCAGCTCTTCGATCATCTGCGGGATCACCTCATGGAGGTCCCCGACGACGCCGAAGTCCGCGATCTCGAAGACCTGTGCGTCCTCATCCTTGTTGATCGCCACAATGGTGCCGGCCGTCTGCATGCCGGCGCGCTGGTGCACGGCGCCGGAGATGCCCGCGGAGATGTAGAGCTGCGGGGAGACGGTCACGCCGGTCTGGCCGACCTGGGCTGCATGTTCGATCCAGCCTGCGTCGGTGGCGGCTCGGGAGGCACCGAGACCGGCGCCGAGCTCATCGGCAAGCTCCTCCAGCGGGGTGAAGTCCCCGTCGGTTCCGCGCCCGCCGGCGACGACGATGCGCGCCTCGGCCAGCGCCGGACGGGCGGAGACCTCCATCGCGGTGCGCTCTTCGATCTGCACCCCTCCGACCGAGGGCCGGACCGGCAGCACGTTGACCTCCGGCTGCTCTCCGTCGGTGACCAGGGTGGCCACGCGCTGCGGGTCGATGTTGTTCGGTTTGAAGGTGACCACCAGCGGCTGGGCGGGGGTCGCGGCGGAGACCAGCTGCGACGTCGTCGTGTAGGAGCCCGCCAGCTCGGACTTGGTGACCACCAGATCGGCGGAGATGCTCCCAGCGCCACAGATCAGTCCGGTGTCCAGCCGCACCGCGAGGCGGGCCAGCGCATCGGTGGCGTCTGCGGTGGAGGAGCCGAGGACGACGAGGGCGCCGGACTCAGCCACGGAGGTCTCGAGCAGGTCCACGATGGCCACCTCGGGGGCGGGCAGGCTGACCTCGGGGAGGTAGACCTCCTGGACTCCGTTGACGGCGAGCACGGGGGTGGGATCGCCGTCGTAGGCAGCCACGGCGATGTGCACCTCGCCCAGCGCCGCCGCCTGGGCGATCAGCTCCTTCTGGGCAGGAGTCAGCGCCTCGCCCAGCTCATCGAAAAACACCAGTACATTGCTCACAGCAGACGCTCCTTCGCGAGGAATTCCACGATCTTGACGCCGGCGTCTCCCTCGTCGGTGATGATCTCGCCGGCGGTGCGCGGCGGTCGGGCCTGTGTGGTGACCACTCGGACCTTGGGCTCGACATGTTCACGCTGCAGGCCGACGTCGGCCAGGGTGAACCGGGTCAGCGGCTTCTTCTTCGCCGCCATGATCGCCTTGAAGTTGGGGTATCGGGGGTCGTTGACCTGGTCGGTGACCGAGACGACGGCGGGCATCGTCACCGCGACTCGCTGCGACTCGGTGCCGCCCGAGCGGGTGACGACCAGCCGTTCGGCTTCGAAGTCCAGGCCGGTGGCGTAGGTGACCACATGCGCACCCAGGCGTTCGGCGAGCTGTGCGGGAAGTGCGCCGGACTCGCCCTCCTCGGAGGCCATGCCGGTGAGCACGAGGTATTCGGGCTCCCCGGAGTCGAACTCGGCGGCCCCGGTGACGGTCTCCACGGCGGCCTTCAGCGCCACCGAGGTGGCCCAGATATCGGCGCCGATCAGGTCATCGTCGGTGAGCTGGTAGGCGTCGTCGGCGCCGATCTGCAGGGCCTTCTTCGCGGCGGTGCTCGCGCCCGCGGGGCCCATGGTCAGCGCGGTCACGCGGATCTCCCGATCCGGGGCGGCTTCCTTGATCTGCAGGGCGGCTTCGAGCGGGTACTCGTCCAGCTCGCTCAGCACGCCCTCGGAGCGGTCGATGCGCCCCTCGGCGTTGTATCGACGCTCCAGCTGGGCGTCCGGAACCCATTTGACCAGCGTGATGATGTGCAGGGGTGCATTCACCATGTGGTGCTCCCGCCTCACTCTCGAGATTTGTGCAGTATCAGAGATGTCCATGGTCGCATGAATCGCGATCTCGGGCAGGGCCGCGGGGCCCATTCGCCCCTCCCCTCCTGGCTGGTTGAGTGATCCGGTGGCGACGTTCGCGCCGGATCACTCAACTGCCCAGGTCAGTTGCATCGAGAGGCCCCTTGATCCGCGATTGTTTCGCTATATGATCAATCCGTTCAGGAGGCGCTCCTGCGCCGCCCCGTCCCGCGCAGCGGACGCCTCACACTGGAGACGAATGCCATGGGGACATCCCAGCATTGGCGGAGACTCGCCACGGTCCTGACCACTACCCTTCTCACGGCCAGCCTGATCGGCGCCGCACCGCCACCACAGTCGACGACGGCGCAGCTCAGCCCCTCCGCGTTCAGCCAGTCGGCGTCCGCCCCTGTGGCACAGGCCGCACCGGCGAGCGCCTCCGTCGCGGGCACGACGGTGACGATCAGCTCGGCGAAGAAGACACTTCGCGCTCCCACCCCGAAGATCTCCGGCACCGCCGCCGTGGGATCAAGGCTCACCGCGAAGCCGGGCACCTGGACCAGCGGAACCTCCCGGAGCTACCGCTGGTATGCCAATGGCAAAGCGATCAGCGGCGGGTATCGCAGCACCTTCACCCCGAGCACCGCCCACCAGGGCAAACGGATCACGGTGAAGGTGACCGGGAAGAAGTCCGGGTACAGCACGGTGAGCCGCACCTCCGCCGCCACGCTGAAGGTGGCACGGTCCTCCACCCCCAAGGTGAGCGGCTCGGCCATCACCGGGAAGACGGTCTCCGCCACCGTGGGAACCTGGACGCCGTCGACCTCCTTCGCCTATCAGTGGCGCGCCAACGGCACCGCGATCAAGGGGGCGACGAAGAAGACCTACAAGATCTCCACCTCCCACGCCGGAAAGAAGCTCTCGGTGCGTGTGACCGGCACGAAGTCCGGTCACACCACGCTGGTCAGGACCTCGGCGTCGACCTCGACGGTGAAGAAGGCGGCTCCGGCGAAGCGAGCGACCAGCGTGAAGCACACGTCATCCTCCTGGAACTGCCCCAAGGGCTACCCGATCAAGGGCAATGCCAGCTCGCGGATCTATCACGTGCCCAGCGGGTCCTTCTACAAACGGACCAACCCCGAGTACTGCTTCGCGACCGAATCGGCCGCGAAGGCGGCTGGCTACCGCAAATCCAAGCGCTGACCCACCATTCCTCCGGGCTGGTTGAGTGATCCGGCAGGCATGCTGCCGCCGGATCACTCAACCAGCCGGGAAGGGCTCAGCGGATGACCGGGTCGGCGGTTCCCAGTTGGTTCTCGAGTTCTCGCGCGGTGGGCAGCGATTCCCAATCCCCTTCGGCTCCACACGCTGCGGCTCCACACGCGATGGCCGTGTCCATGCGCGCTTCGGGCGAGGAGCCTCGCACCCACTCCAGCAACCACCCGGCGACGAAAGCATCTCCCGCCCCCACCGTGTCCACGGGTTCTAGAGGCAGAGCTGCCTTCTCACACTTGACACCGTCGCGGTTGAGGCTGATCGCCCCCTGGTCACCTCGCTTCACCACAGCTTCTCGGGCACCCATCTCAAGCAGTGCCTCCAGTTGCTGCGGCCCGGCGGCCACCCCGGTCAACAACTCGGCCTCCTTCTCACCCGCAAAGATCACGTCCGCCCGGGAGGCCAACTTTCGGTACGCAACACGGGCCTCAGAGTCGGAGGCCCACAGACCACTTCGGTGATTCACATCGAAGGAGATCCTCACTTTGAAGCGAGCTGCCAGGTCCAGGGCGGCATCCACCGCCTGTGCGGCGCTCTCCCCGAGCGCTGCCGTGATACCGGTGACGTGGAGGACCGCAGCGTCCCTTATGGGATTCTCTGGGATGTCCGCCGGAGCGAGGCGACTTCCCGCCAGGCCCCGCCGGTAATAAGTGATGCGGCTGTGCCCGGGGCGCGGGCGCTCTTTAAGCATCAGAGCGGTCGCGACCTCAGCATCATAGGTGACATGCACCTGGACACCCTCAGCGCGAATCTCACGGGTTATCAATTCACCCAGCGAATCTGCACCCAGACGACCGATCCATGCAGACACTCCGCCCAGTCGGGCCACACCGATGGCCACGTTGGACTCGGCCCCACCGAACCCCAGGTCCATCGAGGGCACATGTTGAAGACGTCCGTGCCTCCCTGCCACAAGCAGTCCGAGGCTCTCCCCGACTGTCACCACATCCACGGGGCTCACGTCAGCTTTCCCATTGCGTCAGCCACCTCTCGGCGAATCACCTCGGCGCCACGTTCGGCGCCCTTGAGAAGCCAGCTGCCACTGACCGAAAAAACATTGGAGCGCGACAGATATTCCATTGCGTTCGATGGACTGACACCTCCGCTGGGCATGAATCGAACCCGAGGATAGACCGCCCTGCAGGCGTCCAGCATGGCGAAGCCGTCTACCGCGTTGGCGGGAAACAGCTTCAGGTGGTCCAGGCCCAGAGCGAGAGCGTTCTGTACCTCAGATGGAGTCAGCACTCCCGGCAGCACGGGCACCCCGGCGTTCATGAAGAACTCCACAATCTTCGGGGACAGCCCAGGAGTCACCGCAAACGCCGCCCCAGCGTCAACGACCATCTTGGCCTGTTCCACCGTGAGCACAGTTCCCGCACCCACAGTGAGCTCAGTGCGCAGCACCATTCTCCTCAATGCTTCGAACCCGTAGTCCGTGCGAAGTGCAATCTCGATGATTGGCAGGCCCCCAGCCAGGAGCCCCTCCGAAGCGGCGTCAACCTCAGTGGAGGTGTTGAAGCTGGCCAGCGGAACTATTGGGTGCTCTCCCCAGAGACTCATCGTCCGAGCCACCCGCCGTCCACAGGAATGATTGCACCGGTGACATAGTCTGCGGCGGCACTCGCGAGGAAGACTGCAGCCCCACCCAGGTCCTCAGCTTCGCCCCAGCGACCGGCCGGAATGCGAGAAAGGATCTCCTTGGACCGGACGGGGTCGTCGCGAAGCGCCTCGGTGTTGTCCGTGGAGATGTACCCGGGCGCGATCGCGTTCACCGTGACCCCTTTTCCTGCCCACTCATTGCTCAGGGCCTTCACGAGGCCCGTGATCCCGGACTTCGCTGCGGCATAGCCGGGAACGCTGATGCCGCCCTGGAAGCTGAGCAGACTTGCGGTGAAGATGATTCGCCCATCGCCGCGCTCCACCATCGCGGACCCGATGGATCGACTGAGAACGAACTGGCTGCTTAGGTTCACGTCGATGACCTCGTCCCACCATTCATCGGGGTGCTCCGCGGCAGGTGCACGCCGGATTGTTCCCGCGTTATTGACGAGGATGTCTACTTTGCCACGGACCTTTCTGCCGAACTCCTCGACCTGAGCACGATCCTGGAAGTCCACAGCGTGGCCTTCAAAATTGCGGCCAAGCCCGCGAACCACCTTTCCTATTTCGCCGCCGTCAGTCTCTTGGCTGGCGGAAACTGCGATGATGTCCGCTCCAGCAGCGGCGAGGGTCTCAGCCATCGCCCTTCCGATGCCTCGGCGTGCCCCGGTGACTACGGCAGTTTTTCCTGTGAGGTCGAAGATCTTCATGCTTGTTCTCCCTGTGATTGGACATCCACAAGGACTTTCATCGCTTGTGAACCGGAAAGTTTGACGAATGCATCTTGTGCCTTCTCCAAGGGCACTACGTCGCTGATTAGACGATGAACAGGCAGCTGGCCCGCGCTCAGCAGCTCAACTGCCTTGTCGAAGTCGGCCCTCTCGTAGACCCGGGCCCCCAGCACTTCGAGCTCCCGCCAGAACATGCGGTGCAGATCCATCGGCACCGGTTTCGGATGGATGGCGACAATGACGACACGACCCCGTGGCCGGGCGTGCTGCATGGCATCGAGAGCTGTGGCGGAGAGCCCCGCGACCTCAAAGACGACGTCTGCACCGACTCCGTCAGTGTGCTCATCAAGCACCGCAGCGAGATCGGCAGAGAGAGGATCCACAGTCCGAATCCCATTCTCAGACGCAAAGTGACGTCGTCCCTGGTCGGGTTCCGACAGGACGACATTGGCCCCAGCCCGTAGGGCGACAAGGGCGATCAGCTGACCGATGGGTCCACCGCCGATGACCAGTGCCGTCTCTCCCGCCACTAGTCGCGAACGGCTGACATCATGGACCGCGACTGCGAGCGGTTCTATCAGTGCCGCCTCGCGAAGATCGACGTTCGCGGGAACAGGAACGACCGTCTCGGCGGGCACGGTCCAGCGGCTCTGCATGGCTCCCGGGCTGTCGATGCCGATGAACTGGAGCTGCGGGCAGATGTGCTGGTGCCCGGCACGACAGGTTTTGCACTGACCACACCATTTCAGCGGCATCACCGTCACGGCGTCCCCGGTGCTGATACCGACGACGCCCTCACCGACGCGATGCACTCGTCCACTCATTTCGTGACCAAGTGCTGAGGGAATCTGAACCCGCTGGTCCATATCACCGTGCAGCACATGCAGATCGGTGCCGCAGATTCCGCTGTAGGCGACCTCGATCTGAACCTCTCCGGAACCTGGCGGAAATTCTTCCGCCTCAGGATCCAAAGTGATTCGCCCGTCACCGATGTACTTCGCTGCTCTCATTTTCATCCCTCTCAGAATTTTATGAAACAGAGTTCCATTTTAAAGTCCGTCTGGCAAAACTACGTCCCATATGGTTATAGTAACTCACATCACACTCGGCGATGGAGCCGGGAACCCGATCAGGAGGACTCATGACAACGAACCGCATGATCAGCACCGGAATCGCCTCACTGGCAGTCGTCTCATTGGCAGCGTGCGGCAGCAGTTCCGAGGGTGGAGAAGAAGGCGGCGACGGTGCCGCCAGCAGCACGGCCTTCCGTGTGGCCTTCAACCAGAACGAGGGCCACCCGCAGGCGCAGGTTCTCGAGCAGGTCTCTGAAGGACTCAGCGAGCAGACCGACGGACAGTACTCCCTGGATCTCTACACGGATGAGACGCTTGGGGACCAGGCTGCGACCATTGAGCAGGTTCAGTCCGGGACCATCGAATTCTCGATGGTGGCCGGCTCCCTGCTGGAGAGCTACGAGCCCGACTTTGCCGTCGCGAATCTCCCATACCTCTACGAATCACCCGAGCACCAGATGGAGGTCCTCAACGACACCGAGCTCATGAGTGAGCTCTACGAGAGTGTGGAGGACGACAACATCAAAGTCCTCGCCGCGTACCACGGCGGGGTGCGCAACGTGTACTCCAGCGAGGGGCCGGTGAACAGCCCTGAGGATCTCTCGGGACAGCAGATCCGCGTCATCGGTTCAGATACGAACGTTCGCATGATGGAACTCATGGGCGGGGTGGGTAACCCCATGGCTCAGGGCGAGGTCTATACCGCCATCCAGTCGGGGGTGATCGAGGGTGGCGAGAACAATGAGCTCATCTACTCCTCGTTGTCGCATGACGAGATCGCACCGTATTACTCCTACACAGAGCATCTGATGCTGCCGGACTTCTTGGTCATGAGCCTGGACGTGTGGGAGGGATTGGACGAGGAGGCGCAGCAGACGCTTATGGAGCTTCTGGACGAGTCGGTCGATGAAGAACTCGCTCTCTTCAGCGAGGCCGTGGAGGAGGCTCGCGCCAGCTCAGAGGAGGCAGGAGCTGAGTTCAACGACGTCGACGTCGAAGCATTCCGCGAAGCCGTCATGCCGCTGCACGAAGAGGCCATCGAGTCCGACCGTGCTCAGGCGATCTATGACGCTATCGAATCCGCGCGCAGTGACAGTTAGGACCTGCTGACCGATGAGCCATCTACATAACTGGGTCACCTGGACGCTGCGGGTGATCTGCGTGGCGCTGTTCGCGCTGCTAGTCATCATCGTCGTGTGGCAGGTCGTCTCGAGACTTGTTCTCGGCGACCCGGCGTCCTGGACCGAGGAGGCCGCGAGGTTCACCTTCATCTGGGTCAGCCTGATCGGCGTCTCGATCGCGGTCTCAGAGAAGACGGACATCTTCATGGGATTCATCGTTGAACGCCTGCCCCTGATGTGGCAGCGAGTGACTGAGATCATGGCGCACCTGGCCACAGCCGCAGTGGTGCTCCACGTGATGCTTATAGGCGGGATGGACCAGGTGAGCCAGGCATGGACCCAAACCAACCCGGTCCTTCCCTTCACCCAGGGCCAGCTCTATCTGGCTCTGCCGATCTCCGGCGCACTGCTGCTGTTCTTTCTGCTGATTCATATGATCCATGCACTTTCACCGCGGTACACGGGTCGCTCCGGTGCGCCAGATGACCATTTGGAGGCGACGGCCCAATGATTGATCCAGCAATGATCGGACTCGTCCTGATCGGCGGGGTGGTCCTGCTCCTGGTTCTGGGGGCCCCGATCTCCACCGCCATCGCCCTGCCGTCAGCCATCAGCATGATCCTCATCATGGGATCAGACCGTGGTGCGATCACTTCGGCCCAAAGGATGCTTCAAGGCGCAAACTCATTCGCGCTGTTGGCGATCCCGCTTTTCATACTGGCTGGTGTCATCATGAACAGCGGCGGAATTGCGGTCAGGCTGATCAACCTGGCCCGCATCCTGGTTGGTCGGTCCCCGGCGCCATTGATCCAGACCAACGTGATGGCGAATACCATCTTCGGATCCGTCTCTGGATCAGCGGTGGCGGCGGCCGCCGCCGTCGGCACCACGATGACCCCGATGCAGCAGAAGGAAGGGTACGACCGTTCCTTCAGCGCTGCTGCGAACGTCGCCTCGGCCCCCGCTGGAATGCTGATCCCACCGAGCAACACCCTGATCGTGTTCTCGCTGGTCGGTGGAACCTCGGTGGGCGCACTGTTCCTGGCAGGCTACCTTCCTGGGTTGCTCTGGGCGCTGGGATGCATGGTGGTGGTCTATCTCTACTCCCGACGCCATCCCGAACTTCGCGGACAACCCATGCCGCCCCTGGGCGAGATCGCAAAGGTCTCATTGGCGGCTCTGCCGTCGCTCGGTCTGATCGTAGTAGCCATCGGCGGCATCGTGGTCGGTTTCTTCACTCCAACGGAAGGAGCTGCCGTCGCAGTCGTCTACTCTCTGGGGCTTTCTTTCATCTACCGCACGATCGGGGTAAAGAATCTACCGGGAATACTCTTCGACGCATGCCGGACCAGCTCGATCGTGGTCTTCCTCATCGCAGTGGCCAGCATCATGTCCTACGTCATGACATTCGCGCGCATTCCTCAGCTGCTGGCAGACAGTCTCTTCGGCTGGACCGATTCTCCATTCCTAGTTCTGCTGTTGATGATGGTCCTGCTGCTGCTGATCGGCATCGTCCTGGACCCCACGCCAGCCATTCTGATCTTCACTCCCATCTTCCTCCCGATCGCTACGGCCCATGGAGTGGACCCTGTGCACTTCGGGATCATGATGGTCATGAACCTGTCTATCGGAGTCATCTCTCCGCCTTCGGCTCCAGTGCTATTCATCGGAGCACAGGTCGCGAAGGCCAAGCTTGAGAGCGTCATCGTCAGGCTCATTCCCTTCTACGTCATGCTGGTCATCATTCTTCTGCTAGTCGCATTCATCCCCGAAATCTCACTGACTCTCCCGCGACTCTTCGGTCTCCTGTAACCCGATTTTCGACCTAACCGCACAACCAATGAGGAGCAATTCCTGATGTCTGAACATTCGATCGCTATGCGCGGACCCGTCTCACCCGAACAGGTCCAAGGGTTCTCCCAGCAGGACCTCCGCGACCGCTTCCTGGTGGAAGATCTCCTCATTCCTGGTGCTGTCCGAGTAGCTCCCACCCACTTCGATCGCGCAGTCGCAGTCGGAGCCGTGCCGACGAACAAGCCGCTCACTCTCACACCTGTTCCTGAGATTCGTTCGGAGTACTTCCTCGAGCACCGGGAGATCGGCATCGTGAATGTCGGGGGTTCCGGCCATATCGAGGCCGACGGCAAGGTCTGGCAGATGGAACCTGAAGCTGTTCTCTACCTCGGGCGTGGCACGAGAGACATCATTTTCTTCTCCGAAGACGAGGAAGAGCCCGCAGCCTTCTACGGATTTTCCGCGCCAGCCCACACGGACTACCCGAACGCAGTTGTCACCCCGGAAGAAGGAACGATCCGCGAGCTCGGCGATGCACTGACCTCGAACAGACGCACACTCCGTCAGTGCATTCACCCCAACGGCGTCCCCAGCTGCCAGGTCGTCATGGGCGTGACAAGGCTTCATCCTGGCAGCATGTGGAACACCATGCCGGCTCATACCCACGACCGACGAACTGAGTTCTACCTCTATTTCGACATCCCGGAAGATCAGCGCGTCGTCCATCTCATGGGTAAGCCCGAAGAGACTCGCCACATCGTCACTGGGGACAAGAACCTCATACTGTCGCCGAGCTGGTCTATCCATTCCGGTGTCGGAACTAGTGCTTATGCCTTCGTTTGGGCCATGGCCGGAGAGAACCAGGCGTTCGATGACATGGACCACGTGCAGATCACCGACATAAGCTGAGACCGTGAGTATCCAGCCGAGAGAATTCCCGAGCGCCGAGGAATCACCGACGCGCGCACCATCCAAAGGCGCGAGCGAAAAGACGATCCTCGTACTGGAGGCGGCTCTAAGCAACGAACGGTTCACCGATATCACTGAAGAGACAGGCCTCACGAAGACCACGGTCCATCGGATTCTAAGCACGCTCGTGGATCAGAACTTCATCTCTGGTGACGCCAGGGGGGGCTATCACCCCGGCCCCAGGTTCCTTGCGCTTGCAGGAAGAGCGTTAGACAGCATCGATATTTCATCCCTCGCCCAACCCTTCGTCGACGAGCTCGTGACCGAGGTGGACTGCACTGTCCACGTGGGAGTAGCTTCGGGAGACGAGATCGTCTATGTCATTCGGACCGACTCCTCAAAGCCATACCGCATGCGCTCCCGGGTTGGCCTGTCTTTGCCGATGCATTGCAGCGGAATCGGCAAAGTGGTCCTTGCAGGTCGCCCCGACCAAGAGATCGTTCGGGTGGCAGAACGCACGGGTCTCCAGGCAAGGACTCGGGCCACCATCACCGACATAGACAACCTCCTCGAGAACATCCGAGAGACTCGTGCGCGTGGTTACGCGCTGGATCTGGGGGAGAACGAAGATGGCACGGTCTGCGTTTCGGCTCCGATCTACGATCACACGAACCGGGTGACCCACGGGTTGTCCATCTCTTCCATCGCACTCGAACACCCCGGACGGACAATCGAGAGTCTCGCTCCCGCAGCGATGGCCACGGCCGCGAAGATCTCTCGGCACCTCGGGGCGACCGTGGGACAAGCCTGACACCACCTCGACAGGCCATTCCTCCTGGTTGGTTGAGTGATCCGGCAGGCATGTTGCCGCCGGATCACTCAACCAACCAGGAAAAGCTCAGCGGGCGCGCGGGACGAGGCGTTCGAGCTGAGTCACGTGCTTGGGCTCGAGCTCGGCGAGGTTCGGGACCTCCAGCAGCTTCATCGTGCGCTGAACCTGATCTGCCAGGATCTCGATCGTGCGGTCCACCCCCGCGCGGCCACCTGCCATCAGCCCGTAGAGGTACGCGCGCCCGATCAGCGTGAACTTCGCGCCCAGGGCGATCGAGGCCACAATGTCCGCGCCGTTCATGATCCCCGTGTCCATGGTGACCTCGAGATCCTCGCCGACCTCGCGGACCACCTCGGGCAGCAGGTGGAACGGCACCGGTGCACGGTCCAGCTGCCGGCCGCCGTGATTGGAGAGCACGATCCCGTCCACTCCGAGGCCAGCGAGCTTCTTGGCGTCCTCGACGTTCTGCACGCCTTTGACCACGAGCTTGCCGGGGAACAGCTCGCGGATGATCTTGAGGTCCTCGAAGCTGATCGAGGGATCCATCGCCTTGTCCAGCAGCTCCCCCACCGTGCCCCCGGTCGAGGACAGCGAGGCAAACTCCAGCGGCGGGGTAGTCAGGAAGTCATACCACCACCAGGGCCTCGGGATCGCGTTGACCACGGTGCCCAGGCTCAGCTGCGGCGGGATCGAGAACCCGTTGCGCTTGTCCCGCAGCCGGGCTCCCGCCACAGGGGTGTCCACGGTGAAGAAGAGGGTGTCGAACCCGGCCTTGCCCGCCCGTTCGGTGAGGTCATAGGAGATCTCCCGGTCCTTCATCACATAGAGCTGGAACCAGTTGCGACCTTCCGGGTTCGCCTCCTTCACGGCTTCGATGGACGTGGTGCCCAGCGTAGAGAGGGTGAAGGGAATCCCTGCTGCCCCGGCTGCGGTGGCACCGGCGATCTCACCCTCGGTCTGCATCAGCCGGGTGAACCCGGTAGGGGCGATCCCGAACGGCAGCGAGGAGCGCCCGCCGAAGATCTCACAGGAGGTGTCCACCTCTGAGACATCGCGCAGGATCGAGGGATTGAACTCGATGTCCTGGAACGCCTCCCGGGCCCGGGTCAGCGAGAACTCACCCTCCGCGGCGCCGTCGGTGTAGTCGAACGCGGCCTTCGGGGTGCGCCGCTTCGCGATCCTATGCAGATCCTCGATGGTCAGCGCCGCGGAGAGCCGCCGACGGGAGGCGTTGAAGTCGAACTTCTTGAACTTCATCAGCGGCGCGATATCGCGCGGCTTGGGCAGTTGACGCTGAACCATTGGATGCTCCTTGACCGGCCGCTTCGGCGACTGTGGAATTTCAGGACTGTGGACGGTAGGTGATGGGGGAATGGGTGCGGATGATCAGCTCACGCAGGTCCTCAAGGCTGCCCGAAAGCATCCCCGCGGTGCGGGCTTGGATGAGGAGGTTGCCGATGGCGGTGGCCTCCACGGGACCGGCCACCACAGGATATCCGCTGCGATCCGCCGTGGCCTGGCAGAGCAGCACGTTCAGCGAACCGCCACCGACCATATGGACCACGTCGATCCGCCGATCCGCGAGCTCTCCGGCGGTCTGCAGCGCCGCGGCGAACCCTGCAGCGATGGACTCCACGATGCTGCGCACCAGCTCTGCCTTGCCCGCCGGGATCGGCAGGTCCTGCTCGGCGCAGAGCTGCGCGATCCGCGCCGGCATGTCTCCAGGTGCCACGAAGCGCTCATCCTGGACGTCGAAGACGACGACGGCGGCCGGGCTGACCTGGGCGGCGGCGTCGAGCAGAGCGGTCAGGTCCTGTTCGCGTCCTTCTTCGCGCTCCCAGGCGCGCAGCGTCTCGGAGAGCAGCCACGTGCCCATCACATTGGTCAGGAAGCGGGTGCGCCCGTCGACCCCGCCCTCGTTGGTGAAGTTCGCCGCCCGGGAGGCGTCGGTCACCACCGGGGCCTGAAGCTCCAGTCCGACCAGCCCCCAGGTGCCGCAGGAGATGTAGGCGGCATCGGGGGTCGAGAGCGGGGTGCCCACGATCGCGCTGGCGGTGTCATGGGAGCCGACCAGTGTGACCGGAAGCTGATGTCCGCCGAGCAGCGGCGTCAACTCAGCACGGGTCACGCCCAGCGTCGTGCCCGGTGCGGCCACCGGCGCGAAGAGCTCGGAGGACAGACCCAGGGTGGACATCAGCTCGGTGTCCCACTCCTTGGTGTGTACGTCGAGCAGTCCCGTGGTCGAAGCGTTGGTCCCCTCAGTGAGCTGCTCTCCGGTGAACCAATAGCCCAGGAGGTCCGGCACCATCAGCAGCCGATCTGCATGCGGTGCCAGGCCCTCCTGGGCCAGCTGGTAGAGCGTGTTGAAGGGAAGAAACTGCAGTCCGTTCCGTCGGTAGAGCTCCGCGAAGCCGACTCTGCCGTGGACCTTCTTCACGCCGGCTGCGGTGCGGTCGTCCCGGTAATGGAACGGTGTGCCCAGCAGCTGCATGCGATGGGGTTCCGCTCCGGTGAGCAGACCGTAGTCCACCGCCCAGGAGTCGATGGCCACCGAGGACAGTTCGCCCTTGGTCTCACGCACGGCCGCGCCCAGCCCGGCGAGGGCCTGTTCATAGAGCCCCACAAGGTTCCAATGCAGCCCGTCAGGCATGGGGACCACGCCGTTGGAGAACCGCGCGGCCTCATGGAACTCCAGGGTGTCCGGTCCGACCCGGCCGAGGACCACGCGCCCCGAGGACGCGCCGAGGTCGACGGCGGCGTGCGTCGTCGTCGCCCTCGTTGTCACCTTCGGCGTCGTTGTTGGGGTCATCAGCGCAGGAAGGCGGCGGCCACGCCGGCGTCGACGGGGATGTGCAGCCCGGTGGTGTGCGAAAGCTCCGGCCCGACCAGCGCGAACACCGCATTGGCCACGTTCTGCGGCAGCACTTCGCGCTTGAGGATGGTGCGCTGGGCGTAGAACTTGCCCAGGTCCTTCTCCTCGATGCCGTAGGTCGCCGCGCGGTTGGCACCCCACCCGGAGGCGAAGATTCCGGAGCCCTGGACCACCCCGTCGGGGTTGATCCCGTTGACCCGGATCTGATGGGCGCCGAGCTCGGCGGCGAGCAGCCGCACCTGGTGCGCCTGGTCCGCCTTGGTGGCGGAGTAGGCGATGTTGTTCGGGCCCGCGAAGACGCTGTTCTTCGAGGAGATGTAGATGACGTCCCCGCCGAGCCCTTGAGCGATCAGCACCGAGGCCGCGGCCTTGGACACCAGGAAGGATCCCTTGGCCATCACGTTGTGCTGGAGATCCCAGTCCTTGGCGGTGGTGTCCAGAAGCGATTTCGACAGGCTCAGCCCGGCGTTGTTGACCACGATGTCCAGACCGCCGAAGGCCAGCAAGGTCTCATTGATGGCCTGGATGACGGCATCCTCATCCGAGACATCGACGGCGATGCCCACCGCCTTGTCCGGTCCACCGATCCCCGCGGCCGCCTCTTTCGCCTTCTCAAGGTTGAGGTCAGCTATGGCGACGACGGCGCCCTCCTCGGCGAGCCGCTCCGCAATGGCTTTGCCGATGCCGGAAGCGGCGCCGGTCACCAGGGCGATCCTGGTGGCCAGCGGCTTGGGCTTGGGCATGCGAGCCAACTTGGCCTCCTCCAGCGCCCAGTACTCGATGCGGAACTTCTCCGACTCATCGATGGGCGCGTAGGAGGAGAGGCCTTCGGCGCCGCGCATCACATTGATGGCATTGACGTAGAACTCCCCAGCCACACGGGCAGTCTGCTTGTCCTTGCCGAAGCTGAACATACCGACCCCGGGGATCAGCACGATCGCGGGATCGGCGCCGCGGATGGCGGGGCTGTCCTCGCTGGAATGGCGGTCGTAGTAGCCCTGGTAGTCCTCGCGATAGGCCTGATGCAGTTCGTGGAGCCGGGCGATGGAGTCCTCCACGGAGGCGTCTGCGGGGAGGTCCAGCACCAGTGGCTTGACCTTGGTGCGCAGGAAGTGGTCCGGGCAGGAGGTGCCCATCTCAGCCAGCCGGGGATGTTCAGTGTGAGCGAGGAACTCCAGGACCGCCTCGGAGTCGGTGTAGTGACCGACCTGCGGCTTGTCGGCGCTGGCTATGGAGCGGATGGTCGGAATCAGGGCCGCGGCCTTGGCGTGGCGCTGCGCCTCAGGCAGCGCCGCGTATCCCTCGAGCGCAGGGCCGAAGGGCTCCGGCTTGGAATGCTCTGCGATGTAGGCGGCGGCGGTGTCGATGATCCACAGCGAGTTCTGCTGAGACTCAGCGGAGGTGTCACCCCAGGCGGTGATGCCGTGCCCACCAAGGATGCAGCCGATGGCCTGCGGGTTGCGCTCCTTGATCTCGGCGATGTCCAGTCCAAGCTGGAAGCCGGGGCGGCGCCAGGGGACCCAGACGACCTTCTCGCCGAAGATCTTCGTGGTCAGCTCAGGCCCGTCTGCGGCGGTCGCGATGGCGATCCCGGAATCCGGGTGCAGGTGGTCCACATGGGCGGCGTCCACCAGTCCATGCATGGCCGTGTCGATGCTCGGTGCCGCGCCGCCCTTGCCATGCAGGCAGTAGTCGAAGGCGGCGACCATCTCGTCCTCACGCTCCACGCCGAGGTAGACGTGCTTCAGGGCACGCATCCGGTCCAGACGCAGGGTGGCCAGTCCGGTCTCCTTCAGCGTTCCGAGGTCGCCGCCGGAGCCCTTGACCCAGAGCAGCTCGACCTCTTCCCCGGTGACCGGGTCCTTCTCGGTGCCCTTTGCCGAGGTGTTTCCTCCGGCGTAGTTGGTGTTCTTCGGGTCCGCGCCCAAGCTGTTGGACCGGGAGATGAGTTCAGTGACGCTCGGGTTGATCATGGGTAGCTCCTTCACCAGCTGAGCTGGGTTCCGCCGACGCGGTCGGCCTCGATCTTCTCTTGGTATCCGGATTCAGCGAACGCGCGCATCGGCTGCGCGGGCAGGCCGCGGGACTCGCGCCAGGCGGCGAGATCGGAGCGGACATCGGTGTAGAAGGCGTCCATGAAGACCTCATGGGCACCGAGCACGTCACCGGCCTCCTGGGCCGCCTGGAGCGCCTCACGGTCGATCATCAGCGCGCGTGCCGTCATCTCCTGCACGTTGAGCACGCTGCGGATCTGTCCGGGGATCTTCTTCTCGATGTTGTGGCACTGGTCGAGCATGAAGGCCACATCCGACTCCGGCCCATAACCGCCGCCGCGAATCACCTCGAACATGATCCGGAAGAGCTGGAACGGGTCCGCGGAGCCGACGATCAGGTCATCGTCGGCGTAGAAGCGGGAGTTGAAGTCGAAGGAGCCGAGCTTTCCGGCGCGCAACAGCTGGGCGACGATGAACTCGACGTTGGTGCTGGGTGCGTGATGGCCGGTGTCCAGGCAGACCGCGGCGTTCTCTCCGAGGGCCTGGACATGACCCAGGGCGGTGCCCCAGTCTGGAACGTCCATGTGGTAGAAGGCCGGCTCAAAGATCTTGTACTCCAGCACGAGCCGCTGGTCCTCAGCGATCTGCGCGTAGATGGCGGCGAGGGACTCTGCCAGCCAGTCCTGGCGGGCGCGGATATCTGCCTGACCTGGGTAGTTTGACCCGTCGGCGAGCCAGATCTTCAGGTCTCGGGAACCGGTCTCACCCATCACTCGGATGCATTCCAGGTGGTGATCGATGGCCTTCTGCCGGATCGCGGGGTCGTGGTGGGTCAGCCCGCCGAGCTTATAGTCGTCGTCCTGAAAGGTGTTCGAGTTGATGGTGCCGATGGCGATGCCCTGATCTTCGGCGTAGCGGCGCAGCGCGGCGTAGTCCTGAACCTTGTCCCAGGGAATGTGCAGAGCCACCTTGGGTGCGAGACCCGTGAACCGATGCACCGTCGCGGCGTCGGCGATCTTCTCCTCGACGCTGCGCGGGGTTCCGGCAGAGCCGAAGACCTTGAAGCGAGTGCCCGAGTTCCCGTAGGCCCAGGAGGGCACCTCGATGGCCTGGTGCTCCAGCTGGTGGGAGATCTGGTCGAAGCTTGGCATGATTCCTCAGTTCTGCGGTGTATGAGTGGTCGAGGGTTCGACGGCGTCCAGCTGGTCCTCCAGGTGGAAGACCTCCTGGAGTTCCACGAACCCGGTGTCTGGCCGCGCGCCCTCCAGGTCGACGAAGAACTCGCCCATCTGCTCCTGCCACCTGGCGTTGACCGGTTCGGCATCCATCGCGGCCTGCGCCTGCTCCAGAGATTCGACCTCGACGTAGCCGATCAGGAGCCCGTCCCGGCGCAGGAACAGCGAGTAGTTGTTCCAGCCCGATCGCTTCAACGCTTGGAGCATCTCGGGCCAGACAGCGCGATGTCTCTCGGCGTACTCGTCGAGGCGATCAGGCTTGACCTGAAGCTGGAAACAGACTCGTTGCACAGGGGTCCTCTCAACCGTTCGGGCCAGCATTCTGGGGGTGCCCCCGGGGGCGGAGCTCAGTGCCCCGCCCCGGGGAGCGCCTGCGGATCAGAAGTCAAAGTCACCGATGTTCTCTGAGTCGAAGACGAAAGGCTCACCCAGGACGACCTCTCCATCGGCGCCGACCGTGTATTCGCCGAGTCGGCCGGCCTCGAAGGTGTCGCCCTCCTCGCCGGCGATGTCACCGGAAGCGACGGCACGTGCAGCGAATGCCGCGAGATAGCCCAGGTCCTCCGGATTCCAGAGGGCGAAGGCCTCAACGGTGCCGTCCTCGACGTACTCGCGCATCTGGTTCGGCGTGCCCAGACCGGTCACCGCGACCTCACCGGCATAGTCGGAGTCCGAGATGTACCGTGCTGCGGCTGCTATGCCAACTGTCGTGGGGGAGACGATGGCGTCCAGATCGGGGTGGGTCTGCAGCAGCGCCGCAGTCTGGTCGAAGGAACGCTGGTCGTCGTCGTCGCCGTAGACGGTGTCGACGATCTCGATGTCCGGGTAGTCCGCAGCGAGCTCCTCCTCCATGAGTTCGATCCACAGGTTCTGGTTCGTGGCGTTCGCCGAGGCGGAGAGGATGGCGATCTCTCCCTCTCCGTCGATCTGCTCCGCCACCAGCTCGACCTGGGCGCTTGCGATGCCCTCCGCCGTGGCCTGGTTCACGAAGAGGTCGCGGCATTCGGCGTCGGTGTCCGAGTCGAAGGTGACCACGGCGACATCGACATCACGCGCTTCATTCAAGGCACCGCAGATCGCGCTGGGATCGTTGGCGGAAAGGACGAGAGCGTCCTCCCCCTGCTGAGCCGCGGTGTTGATGTACTCGACCTGACCATCTGGTGTGGCCTCCTGCGGGCCGACCTCGGAATAGGTGCCGCCGAACTCTTCCACGGCCTCCTCGCCGCCGGCGTTGGAGGTCTCGAAGTAGGGGTTGCCCAGGTTCTTCGGCAGGAAGGTGACGCTCAGCGCTTCTCCTCCCGAATCACTTTCGCCCGAGTCGCCTTCCGCGGAGTCGCCCCCGCAAGAGGTCAGCGCAAGTGCTCCGACCGCGAAGACCGCCAGTGCTGGGATGGACCGCTTATGTGTTGTGGTGCGCATGGTATTTCCTTTCATCAAGGCGTAGCAGTCGGCTTCGATGCCGAATCTGCTGGAGCCGATTCTCGGTTTGCTGTTTCTCGTGATGTTGTCTCGTGCGGTGTTGAGTTCTGCTGTGCCGGAGCATCCGGCGATTCAGAGGGTTCAGAGCTGGGCGGCAAACCGTCCGGTCTCGCAGAGGGTCCGCTGAGGCGCGCGCGGATCCGCTGGACGCCTGCCACCAGAGTGGGGGCGAGAACCGAGATCACGAGCAGCAGGCCGATGATGATGTTGATGACATTGACCGTCACCCCCTCCAGGCGCAGAGCCGAGGAGAGCACTCCGATCAGCAGGGCACCGGCGAGGACGCCGTGGATGGCGCCGCGACCGCCGAAGATGAGCACTCCGCCCAGCAGCACGGCGGCGATGACCTCAAGTTCGAGCCCGGTGGCGTTGTCTCCGCGGGAGTTGCCGAAGCGCAATGTGTAGAAGATGCCGGCCGCGGCGGAGACCGAGCCGGTGAGAATGAAGGTGGTCATCTGTGAGCGGGCCACATTCACACCACTGAAACGCGCGGCCTGTTCGTTGTGGCCGATGTCGTAGAGTCCTCGACCGAAGGGCGTGAAGTGCAGCAGCACCACGAAGATCAGGATGAGGATCGCTACCGGGATCATGATCGCCGGGATGCGTGACTCGCCGACGCTGGAGGTCGCCAGATCTGACCACCCCTGGTCGAAGTCGGTCAGCGCAGTGGTGCCCAGCAGGCCTACGGCGATCCCTCTGTAAAGCGCGAGGGTGCCGATGGTCACAGCCAGCGATGGCAGTTTCACGTAGGCGACGAGGAATCCGTTGAACATCCCGCAGAGCACGCCCACCAGGATGGCGAGCAGGCCTGAGATGGGGATGCTCAACCCGACCTGGACATGAAGGATGCCGACGATCACGGTGGAGAGCCCCATGGTGCTCGCCACCGACAGGTCAATCTGACCGGTGATGATCACCAGGGTCATGGGCAGCGCGATCATCATCAGAGGGGCGATGTCCATGAGCAGGTAACGCACGGTCAGCGGGCCCGAGAAGTTGTCCACCGAGGTGGTGGCAATGATCCATACCAGGACCAGCAGGGCGATGATCAGGAATTCGGCGCTGATGAAAGTGCGGAACCACCAGGGGCGATGGTAGGCGGCGTAGGTGCGGCTCTCCTCAGCGGGACGTTCGGTCGTGGAGGTGCGCGTGTGGGCGCGAGTTGCAGCGGTCATGCCTTGTCCCTCGCTTCTTGCAGCTTGCGGTGTCGTCTCACGGAGAGATAGCGATCAAGCACGATCGCGCCGATGATCAGCGCGCCGACCACGGCGCGCTGCCAGAAGTCCGGGATTCCGACGATGGGAAGTGTGCGGTTGATCGTCATCAGCAGAATGGCGCCGAAAGCCGCCCCCCAGACGCTGCCAGAGCCGCCGAAGATGGCGACCCCGCCAATGACGGCGGCGCCGATGGCGTCGAACTCCCAGCCCATTCCGGCCCCTGAGCTGACGGTGCCGTAGCGAGCGGCGTACATGACGCCTGCCAGACCGGCCAGGGCGCCACCCAGGATGAACGCCGTGATCACTCGCTTGGTCGTCGGTAGCCCGTAGAGCTTTGCCGCCTCCGGGTCCGAGCCGATGGCGTACATCTCGCGTCCGCTGCGCGTGGAGGAGAGCCAGTACCCCGCGACGATCAGCACCAGAACTGCCACGATCGTGAGGAGCGGAATGCTGAGGATCTGCATGGTGCCGAGGTTGAGAAAGTTCCCCGGCATGTCAGAGGCGTTGATGCGGTCGCTTCCCGCCCAGGTAAGCACCACGCCGCGGTAGATGTACATGGTGCCGAGGGTGACGACGAGCGCGGGAACCTTGCCGAAAGCGACCAGGGCTCCGTTGATCAACCCCAGGCCCGCCCCGACGAGGATGCCGAGCAGGACCACGATGAAGATCGGCATCCCCGGCACGTCGACGAAGAGCCGCCCGGTCATATAGGCGGTGATGGCAAGCGTGGATCCCACAGAGAGGTCCACGTTGCGGGTGATGATGACGACTGCCGAGCCGACCGCCATCACCATCAGGATCGAGGGCGTGAGCAGCAGGTCCCGCCAGCCCTGACCAGTGAAGAGGAAAGATTGGTTGAAGGAGGTGGCCACCGCGATGATCAAAAGGATGACCACCACGATCGCCGTCTCGCGGGAGGCCAGCAGGGCGCGGACCGTGCGCATCGATGCGCTCTGCCGCTTGGCGGGGGTGAGAGTCTCGGCGCTCATGCGGCGGCCTCCTGTCGGTTCTTCTCATGCCGCGCCGTCGCAGCGTGCATGACCTTCTCGGCGGTGGCTTCCTCACGGTCCAGCTCAGCACTGATGCGACCCTCTCCGACGACCAGGATCCGATCTGCCATCCCCATGACTTCGGGAAGCTCTGAGGAGATCATCAGGATGGCCATGCCCTCGCCGGCCAGCTGGGAGAGCAGACGGTGCACTTCAGCTTTGGTGCCGACGTCGATCCCCCGGGTGGGTTCGTCGATGATCAGCAGACTGGGATCGGTGGCGAGCCACTTCGCGATCGCGACCTTCTGCTGATTGCCTCCACTCATCGTTGCGGCATTCATGGACAGCGCAGAGGTCTTGACCTCCAGGCGCCCGGCCCACGGACCGGCCGCGCGATTCTCCGCCGAGGTGGTGATCAGACCGAAGCGGGAGAGCCGGCGTCGCATCGCTGCCCCGATGTTGCGGGCCAAGGAGGCATCCACCACCAGCCCCTGCTGACGCCGGTCCTCGGGCACCAGCGCCATCCCGGCGCGGATGGCGGCGGATGGTCGACCTTTCGGGACGGGACTTCCGTTGAGCGTGACCGTGCCCGAGTCATAGGAGTCGACGCCGAAGACCGCGCGAACGATCTCGCTTCGCCCGGCACCGACGAGGCCCGCGAGACCCACAATCTCCCCGGCACGCACGGTGAAGCTGACGTCGGAGAAGGTACCGGCTGACTTCAGGTTCTCCACCTCGAGCACAACCTCACCGAGTTCTGCTGGGGTCTTCGGGTAGAGGTCTGAGACCTCCCGCCCGACCATCATGGTGACGAGCTCGTCGTTGCTGGTCTCGGCGGTAGGAGTGGTGGCCACATAGGAGCCGTCGCGCATCACGGTGATGGTGTCGCAGAGGCTGAAGATCTCATCGAAGCGGTGGGAGATGAAGACGATCCCGCGGCCTTCGTCGCGCAGGCTCCGCGCCACGGCAAAGAGCCGTTCGACCTCCACTCCGGAGAGTGCGGCGGTCGGCTCGTCCATGATCAGCAGGTGTGCGTCCAGCGAGATGGCCTTGGCGATCTCGATGATCTGCTGGTCGGCGATCGACAGTCCGTCGGCTGGACGGTTCAGATCCAGGTTCACTCCGAGCCGGGCGAAGATCTCGGTGGCCTCCTCCTGCATCGCCTGCTTGTCGATCCGTCCACCGCGGGACCTCGGCTGCCGCCCCATGAAGATGTTCTCGGTCACCGAGAGGTCTGGGAAGAGCGTGGGCTCCTGATAGATCACCGCGATGCCGGCGCTCTTGGCCTCTGCGGTGGAGCTGAAGGCGGCGTCTGCGCCTCGAAAGCGGAAGGTGCCGCGGTCACGGCGATGAAGACCGGCGACGACCTTGATCAGCGTTGACTTGCCGGCGCCGTTCTCCCCGACCAGCGCGTGGATCGACCCGGGATAGACGGTGATGCTGCCGTCAGCAAGCGCTGTGACGCTGCCGAACGTCTTGCGCACGCCCTCAAGTTCCAGCACGGGTGTGGAATCGCTGAGCGACATGGGACCTCCAGGGACGACAAGAATTAAATCGTTTCAATTAGTGATGCTGATCATATGATTCAGCTCACAGCGTGTCAACACCCGGATGCATTCTTGAAAACCACGGTGTGGGCCGCAGACGCAATACTGTGCGGTCCTGGGCCCCGAGACGAAAGGTATTCTGAGGCCCATGGCAGTGGCGCAGGTGAGAGACGTGGCAGCTCGGGCCGGGGTGTCCCCTGCGACCGTCTCGAACGCGCTGAACCACCCGGACAAGGTCTCGGAGAAGACCCGGCTGCGAGTCCACCGCGCCATCGAGGAGCTTGGCTACGTCCGCAATGATGCGGCTCGCCAGCTGAGACAGCAGCAGAACCTGGCTGTGGGGATGATCGTGCTGGACATCGGCAACCCGTTCTTCGCGGACGTCGCCCGGGGCGCGGAGAACAGCCTCGCCGCTCTTCATCGACCGCTGCTGCTCGGGAACTCGAGTCAGAATGCCGAACGGGAATTGACTCAGCTTCGGCTGTTCGAGGAACAGCGCGTCGACGGAATACTCATCACGCCCGTCGGAGATGTGTTGGCTCGCCTGGCCCAGATCAAGCAGCGAGGAATCGCCGTGGTGATCGTGGACCGCGAAGCGGGCGCAGACCAGTTCTCCTCGGTGTCCACCAACGACCGGCTAGGAGGGCGACTTGCGGTCCAACACCTTCTGGACCTGGGTCGACGTCGTATCTCGGTCATCGGTGGCCCGCAGATTATCCGCCAGGTCGCCCACCGCCATCAGGGCGCTCAAGACGCCGCTGCCGGCGTGGAGGGTGCGCAGGTATCGCTCTTCGACACCGGCACCATGGATTCACAGGCAGGGCGGGAGGCGACCCGAGCTGTGCTTGACCTCCCCCGCGGCGAACGCCCCGATGCAGTCTTCGCCACCAACGACCTGGTCGCTCTGGGCGTGCTCCAGGAACTCTCGCGAGCAGGGGCGAAGGTGCCTGAGGACATCGCACTGATCGGCTACGACGACATCCAGTTCGCGGCATCGGCCACCGTCCCCATCAGCTCGATCCGTCAGCCGGCTCAAGAGATGGGCGCGAAGGCGGCCCGACTGTTGGTGGCAGCCATTGAGGACCCTTCTGCTCCCGTGCAGCATCCGGTGTTCACCCCGGCCCTGGTGGCACGGGAGTCGACTCTGGGACATCGCGAGTGATCAGCTGCCCACCCCCTCAGCTCACCTTCAGCTGCACCACCGACCAGGAGAGCGCCGGAAGACTCAGCCGCACGCCACCCTCGGCGGAGTCCTCGATCCGGACCCCCTCCAGCGCCACCAGACCCACGGCGTCCTGCTGGGTGAGGTCGTTGGCGGTATGCCGGTCTCCGCCCTCAGGAATACGCAGCACCTCGGCGCGGAGGATCTCCGTGGCAGTCAGCCCGCGCAGATCCAGAGTCACCTCCGCGTCCTCGTCCAGCCCACGGTTCGCCACGAAGATCGACACCGTCCCGGCCTGTGCGTCATAGGTGCTCGCGGCGTCGATGACGTCCACGTTCCCGTACCGCTCGGTGTGCATCTGATCCGCGTGCACCGCGAGTCGCATGATCTCTCCGGTGGCCAGCTCGGCGATCCGCGCGAAGGGCCAGAAGATGCTCTGCCGCCACGCAGGTCCGCCCTCTTCGGAACGGATCGGGGCGATCACGTTGACCAGTTGGGCCTGGTTCGCGATCCGCACACGGTCACCATGGCGCAGCAGCGAATGCATGAGCGTCCCGACGACGACGGCGTCCGTGACCGAGTACTTGTCTTCGATGAGCCGCGGATGGGTCTTCCACCCCTTGGCCACCTGATCTGGTTGGTCCTCGGAGTCCAGGCCCTCCTGGTACCAGACGTTCCACTCGTCGAAGGAGATGTCGATCTGCTTCGAATGCTTGCCAGCCGCCTTGACTGCATCGACGGTGGCGATCACGCCCTCGATGAAGCCGTCCATGTCCACCGCCTCGGCCAGGAACGAAGCGGCGTCGCCGTCATGCTCCTGGTAGTAGGCATGCATGGAGATGTAGTCGACCTCCTCGTAGGCGTGGGTGAGCACCGTGTGCTCCCAGGAACCAAAGGTGGGCATCCGTCGGTTTGAGGAGCCGACGGCAACCAGCTCGATGTCCGGGTCCACGAGCTTCATCGCCTTGGCCGCCTCCTGAGCGATCCTTCCGTACTCTTCAGCGGTCTTGTGACCGATCTGCCAGGGTCCGTCCAGCTCATTTCCCAGGCACCACAGCTTGATCCCGAACGGCTCTCCGCTGGTCCCCATCGCTGCGGCGTTCTTGCGGCGAAGATCGGACCAGTAGGTCCCGGAGGGGTGGTTGGCGTACTCCACCAGCGCTCGGGCTTCATCGACCCCTCGCGTGCCGAGGTTGATCGCCTCCATGACCTCCATGTCAGCGCGCCGCGCCCACTCGACGAACTCATGCAGGCCGAAGGCGTTGGTCTCGATGGTGTGCCAGGCACCGTCGATCCGTACCGGGCGATCCTCCCGCGGACCGACTCCGTCCTCCCAGTTGTAGCCCGAGACGAAGTTGCCCCCTGGATAGCGCACCACGGTGGCCCCGAGTTCCTTGGCCAGGGCCATCACGTCCTTGCGGTATCCCTGGTCATCGGCTTCCGGGTGTCCGGGCTCGTAGATCCCGGTGTAGACGCAGCGGCCCATGTGTTCCACGAAGGAGCCGAACAGGCGGGGCGGAACATCGGCGATGGTGAAGTCACGGTCGAGGGTGATGCGTGCGTGAGACATGGGGCTCCTTGGATCGGCAGTGCTCGTGAAGAAGGCAGTGCTGGTGAAGAGGGCAGTGCTGATGGGTGCGGGGGTGCGGTGTTCGTGCAGCTTCGACGGCTCACTGTCCGCCGAAGCCGGTGGTGGCGACCCCCTTGACGATCTGACGCTGGTAGAACAGGAAGACGATGACCAATGGAAGGGCAGCAAGCACCGCCTGCGCCATGACCTGGGAGTACTGCACGCCATAGGCGCTCAACACAGTCTGCAGCCCCACCGGGAGCGTCATCAGCGTGGTGTCGTTGATGATCAGGAAGGGCCAGAGGAAGTTGTTCCAGGCCTGGATGAACACGAAGATCGAGACGGCCCCGAGGATCGGACGCGAGAGGGGCAGCACCACTGAGAAGAACACGCGCAGCCGCCCGGCGCCGTCGACACGGGCCGCATCTTCGAGCTCCACGGGTACCGCGTCGAAGAACTTCTTGAGGATGAAGATGATCGGTGCCATGACGATCTGCGGAAGGATCAAACCCCAGTACGTGTCCACCATGTTGAACGTCAGCATCTGGTAGTACAGCGGGATGATCAGCGCCTGCGGGGGCACGATGATCGAGGCGATGACCGCCAGGAAGATCCAGCGGCTGCCCTTGAAGTCGAGCCGGGAGAACGCATAGGCGGCCAGCGCGGAGATCGAGACCGTGATCAGCGTGATCACCGCGGAGGTCCACAGGCTGTTGAGTGCCCAGACATAGACATTGCCCTCGGCGAGGATCGCTTCGTAGGCCTGGGTGGTGACCCCGTTGGGACCGATCAGGTTCAGACCCCCGGAGGCGGCGTCGGTCTCGGTCTTGAAGGAGGTCACGATGGCCCAGAGCATCGGCAGCAGCCAGAGCAGCGCCATGAACGCCAGGGCGATGAAGGCCAGGATGCGCGCCGGGCCTAGCGGCCTCTCCCCCGGCATCCGGTTGGTGCGTCTGACCTTGGTGACATCGACCGGTGTGATGTCGACCTGCGCGTCGTCGGTCCTCGTGGCGGTGGCTGTGGAACTCATGAGTTTCCCTTTCGATTCCGAAGCACGACCATCTGGAAGATCCCGACGATGAGGATCAGCACGAAGAAGATGTACGAGATGGCGGAGGCATAGCCGAATCGGTAGCCGACGAAGCCCGCCTCAAAGATGTATTGGACGATGGGGCGGGAGGTCTCGGAGGAGCCGCCCTCCATCATCTGATAGGCCTGGTCGAAGAGCTTCAGCGAGGCCAGCATCTGCAGCACCAGGATGACTCCGGTGACCGGTCCGAGCTGAGGGATCGTGATCGAGAACAGCTGACGCCAGCGGCCCGCACCGTCCACGGCCGCGGCTTCATACTGGAGATCGGGGATGTTCTGCAGCGCCGCGAGATAGAGCAGGAAGTTGAACCCCACGGTCCACCAGATCGTGGCGATCGCGATCGAGATCAGATCGACGTGCGCGGTCTGCAGCCAGGCGATCGGCTCGATGCCGATCGCTGAGAGGATGTCGTTCGCCGCGCCGATCTGTGGATTGAAGATCCACACCCAGATCTGCGAGATCACCGTGGAGGCGAGCAGGAAGGGCATGAAGAAGGAGAGCCGCCAGAGCCACTGACCCGGCAGTCCGGTGTTGACCAACAGCGCCATGATCAGCGCGAGCAGCACCAGCGGCACGGTGGTGATGACCGTGAACCAGACGGTGTTCCCGATGGAGCTCCACATCACCGGGTCGGAGAGCGCCTCGGAATAGTTCTCGAGCCCGACGAAGCTGCCACCCGCTCCGGTGAGCGACTGGTCGGTCAGGGAGAGGTAGATTCCGTGGATCAGCGGCCAGATCACGAAGAGCAGGAAGGCCGCCATGAACGGGCCAAGAAAGGCCCAGGCGACAAGCTGCCCACGTCGGCTCGCCTGCCCTCGGGTGGGTGAGGTGCGGCGACCCTTGGAATCCTCTCCCGGAGTCACTCGGGGCTCGGGACCCGCAGCGCTGCGACCTGCCATCACGTCTGTCATGACCGTCCTCCCTGTGGGTTGGCCGGATTGGGCTGGGCGAGAAGGTTATTCACGTAGCGACGGAACTCCTCCAGCGCCCGGTCATATCCGCTTCCGGAGGTGATCGCACTGCCGACGATCTGGCCGAACTGCTGGACGAAGTTGGACCCCGAACCGGTGAACCAGGCCACCGGGTCATAGACCAGGTAGTCCGCCGCCTCGGCGTACTCCGCCTGCGGTGTGAGCTCGGCGTAGTCCTCGTTCTCGGTCACGGGAAGATAGGCGGGTATATGCCCGGCTCCGGCCCAGGTGATGGAGTTCTTCAACAGCTCGGCGACCACGGTGTAAGTGTCGCGGCGCATCTGTTCATCCGGATCAGCCTGGTGCGGCAGGACGAACGAGTGGGAGTCCGCATAGACGGCCTCGTCTCCGAAGATCGGCGGGATCATCGTCGCACCCACTGGAACCCCGGCCTCCTTCATCGGAGGGAGCTCCCAGACGCCCGTGAAATGCATCCCCGTCCGCTGTGCGGCGAATTCTGCGACGGCGGCGTCGATGGTCCCGCGTGGCGAGGCGACCTCGCCGTCGACCAGGCGATGCATGAACTCCAGCACAGCGGTGAACGCGTCGCCATCCACCTCGACAGAGCCTCCTTGGGGGAAGGTCATCTGTTGACCGTGCTGGCAGTAGAGCGTGTAGAAGAGCCGCCACATCTGGTTCCCGTCTCCGATGAACCCGTAGGAGAGTCCATAGGTGCCGGTGACACCGGCGATCTCCCGACACATCTCGAGGAAGTCCTCTGGATTGTTGGGACGCATGAGCTGCCCGTCGGAGTTCAACACTCCGGCTTCCTCGCAGATCTCAGTGTTGTACAGCGCGATGAAGGGGTGCGCGTCCAGTGCGACGCTGTAGAGCTCCCCGTCGACCACGCTTGAGTTCCAGACGGGATCAGTGAAAGTGGACTCCGAGACTCCGAGTTCATTCAGCTGCGTCAGGTCCCAGGGATCGAGAAGTCCCCCGGGGACATAGCCGGGGACCCGCGAGGAGTGCATGACTGCGAGATCCGGTGCCCGTCCACCGGCACCCGCCATGGCCAGCTTGGTGTAATACGGGGCACCCCAGGCCAGCACGGTGGGTCGCACGTGAAAACCACCGTGTGCCGCATTGACGCGGTCGATCATGCCCTGCATCGTGATGCCGTCACCACCGCTGAGCAGATGCCAGAACTGCAATGTCGTCGTCTGTGAACCCTGAGCCGGGGTGCAGCCCGAGAGGGCCGCCAGACCTGCCGTCGCCAGGCCCCCGGCAAGGACGCTTCGGCGGTTGATGCGTGTGTCGATCATGAGTCACCACTTACGGACGTACGCGGAGTCAAGCTCCGCCACCCGGAGCCTGCGTCTTTTACATCGTTGTAAAGACTGCGCCCATCCTACATAAATGTGTGCTGAATCACACTACTTCTGAGATTTTCTTCTGCCGGCTCCCGCGGGAGGGCCGAGCGTGCTTGAACGGATCAGCAGCTGGTGGGGAATCTTGTGCGCCCGTGGCTCCAGGGTTCGGTCCCCCATGCGCGAGGAGAGCAGATCCAAGGCGGCGGCCGCGTAGCGCTCGTGATCGAAGCCGATGGTGGTCAGTGGTGTCCCCGCGTATCGGGCATGTTCAACGTCATCAAACCCGCAGATCAACACGTCCTCAGGCACGCGGATTCCTGCATTGTTGAGCTCATGCAGGGCCCCGAGGGCGATCGAATCGGTGAAGGCGAGCACTGCATCGAACTCGACTCCGCTGGCAAGGAACTCCCGCATGCCGATCGCGCCGCCAGCGATCGTCCAGTCCGGCACCTCCAGCTCCAGGGCAGCGCTGGAGCTCAAACCGGATTCCGTCAGTGCATCCCGATAGCCCTGCAGTCGCTGCCCCACCGTCGCTTTGCCCAAGACCGCTCCAGCTTCCGCACCGCCGAGCGCCAGGATGCGCTGCGCTCCGTTGGACACCAGATGAAGCACCGCCTCACGGGCCGCCGCCCGGGAATCGATGAAGACACGGTCGGTGCGATGCTGCTCCACCTCACCGATCAGCACGATCGGGGGCAGATGGTCCAGATGCTCGACCACGCTGTCCTCGAGCCGCACCGGGTTCAGGATCATCCCGTCGATCTGGTGCGTGCGTGCGCGCGTGACAAGGTCGTGCTCACGGGCAGGCTCGGCAGCGGTCTCCTCCACCTGCACCACCAGTCCCCGCGCGTGAGCGGCCTCCACCACCGCGTGGGTGATGCTCGCGGAGAACGCCGTCCCCAGGTCGGGCAGCGCCAGACCGATCACCCCGGTCCTGCCGTTGCGGAGTCCACGAGCGCTGAAGTTCGGGACGAAGTCCAGCTCCCGCATGGCCTGTTCCACCCGAAGTCGAGTGGGCTCACGGACCTGCGCGGTGCCAGTCAGCACATTCGAGACCGTCTTCGGAGACACCCCCGCACGCTCGGCAACATGGCGCATCGTCGGCCGAGCGCTCGGAGGAGTCATAGGGTCAAGCTTAGGCGGGTACGGCGACACCAGCGACGCCTGACCACCGGCTCCCCGCTGGCCGCCGCGTCACGGCGGATTTCGGTGTCACGGCCGAGCCCGGTGTCGCGGCAGACCGCTGCGTCACCGCTGATCCAGAGGCACCGCGCTCGGTCGCTCGGCTCGCGAGGTGATCGCCACCGAAGTTCCGGTCTCGGCGGCAGTGAGCACGCCGGCCATCACCTCGAGCACATGCAGCCCCAGCGCACCCTGCGTCCGGCCGAGCGTGGGGTCGCCGTCGAAGGCTCCGGACCACAGCAGATCCGCCAGGCCATAGCCGCGCGCAGCACCGACATAGCCGCCGGCGACCTCCAAGGACTCCCATTCGCCCCGATCCCGGGCCAGCTGCACCTCTCCAGCGAAGTGGTTAGGATCCGGGACCGCCAGGGAGGCCTCGGTGCCATGCACCTCGATCGGTGGGGCCTGACTGGCAGTGCCGTCGAAGCTCATCACGAGAGTGGAGATGGCGCCGGACTCATGGATCAGCGCACCGGTGATGTGGCTCGGCGTGGAGACCGGCAGGCGTTCCCCGGCGCGCGGGCCCGAGCCGATCTCACGTTCGGTGCGCAGCGCGCTGGCCGCACCGATGACAGAGACCACAGGACCGAGCAGGGTGACCAGACTGGTGACGTAGTACGGCCCCATGTCCAGCAGCGGGCCGCCGCCGGGCTGATAGTAGAAGTCCGGATTCGGGTGCCAGCGCTCATGGCCCGGGGTGACCATCGTGGCCACCGCGCTCATGGGCGTCCCGATCCGACCTGCGTCCACCGCCGCGCGGGCGGTCTGGATGCCCGTGCCGAGCACGGTGTCCGGGGCGCTGCCCATCACGACGCCGGCTCCCTCTGCCGCAGCGAGCATCTGCTGACCCTCGGCCACCGTGGCGGCGAAGGGCTTCTCCACATAGACGCCCTTGCCCGCAGCGATGGCCGCGAGCGAGGTCTCGGCGTGGGCGCGCGGGATCGTCAGGTTGATCACGGCCTCGACCTCGGGGTCGGCCAGGAGCTGATCCACGCTCACCCCCCTGGCTCCGCCGGTCTCAGCGACCTGCCGGGCGCGGTCGAGATTCAGGTCTGCCACGGCGAGCAGGTTCAGATCCTCCACGCGGTTCAGCGTCTCGATGTACTGGCTGCTGATATTGCCGGCACCGATGAGACCGACGTTGAGCCGACGCTGAGGTGCTTGCGATCCCTCCGCTGCCCCGCTCATCGGCTCGCCCACAGCATGCCGCGCTCGATCATGGTGCGCACATTCGGATTCTCCAGCACCTCGACCCGGTGCCCCGGGGTGGAGACGAACACGCGACCGCTGCCCCAGCGTCGGGTCCAGATTGCCGGGTTCACATGCGGCTTCTCCCAGTCATCGAACTCGCGCTTCGGCAGAGTCGTGGTGGCGAGGACGTCGATGAGCTGATCATGGAGCACCCAATACTGCTCAGTGACCAGATCGAAGCTCTCGATCCCCCGCGTGATGGGATGATCCGCGGCCTCAGGGAGGATATCGATGCGGTGCGGGGTGTAGTAGTCGGACTGCTCACCGGTGCGCTCATCGGGGTGCACCGCGGGATGGTGGGCGAACTGCCCGCCCACCAGCTGCAGGTACGCATCACTCGCACGGTAGGAGTCAGCGATCCCGCCGTGCCATCCGGCCAGCCCGGCGCCGCCGGCCACGGCGGCGCGCAGCCCGGCGACCTGGTCCTTCTCAATGGTGGACATCGTCATGCACTGCACGATCAGATCGACCGAGTCCATAGTCGAGGAGTCGGCGTAGATCTCCGGGGACTCATGGATCTCGGTCTCGTAGCCGTTCTCCTTAAGGAATGGCAGGAACATCTCGGTGGCCTCCACGGGCTGATGCCCGTCCCAGCCGCCGCGGACGATGAGTGCTCTTTTGGTCATGTTCTCTCTCAGTGTCGTGTTCTCGCTGTTGATCGGTTTCCGCTCCGAGCTACACGGACCGGTCCACCAGGGTGTACCGGCTGCCGTCGCCGGCGCTGGCCTCTACGGCGTGGAGCACGCGCTGGACGGTCAGGGCGTCGCCGAAGTCGGGGCGCGGGCTGAAGTCTGACTCCAGAGCGGCGACGACGTCGGCCACCTGGTGCACGAAGAGGTCTCCGTAACCCAGTCCATGCCCCACCGGCCACCAGTGATCGGTATAGGGGTGGACAGCGTCGGTGACCTGGATCGTGCGGAATCCCTGTGCCGCCTGATCCTCGCGTCCGTCGAAGTACTCGAGCTGGTTCATCCGCTCGAAATCGAAGGCGATCGACCCAAGGCTGCCGTTGATCTCGAGGCGGTTGGCGTTGCGTCGTCCCAGCGCGAAGCGGGTGGACTCGAAGACGCCGATCGCTCCGCCGCTGAACCGTGCGGTGAAGGCAGCCGCGTCGTCGACCGTCACCGGGCCGCGCTGCGCTCCTGCCGCTGCGCTGCCGCCCAGGCCTTCGGCGGTGCCCGCCACCGGACGGGTCTCGACGAAGGTGTGCATCATCGCGGAGACGCCCTCGATCTGCTGCCCGGAGACCCACTGGGCGGCGTCGACAGAATGCGCACCGATGTCACCGAGCGCGCCGCTTCCTGCCTTGTCCTTGTCCAGCCGCCAGTTCAGCGGGGCGTCAGCATCGCTGAGCCAGTCCTGCAGGTACTGCGCGCGCACGTGGCGGATCTCCCCGAGCCGGCCTTCTTCGACGAAGCGCTTCGCCAGAGCCAGCGCCGGGGTGCGGCGGTAGCTGAACCCGCAGAAGCTGCGCACACCATGGGCTGCCGCCCTTTCTGCCGCCGCGGTCATGGCTTCAGCCTCGCTGACCGAGTTCGCCAGCGGCTTCTCGCAGAGCACGTGCTTGCCGGCGGCGAGGGCCGCCAGGGCGATCTCAGCATGTGTGTTGCCGGGCGTGCAGATATCGACGACGTCGATGTCCTCGCGTTCCACGGCGCGGCGCCAATCGGTCTCGATCTCGGCGATCTCCAGACGCTGAGCAGCTGCGCGGGTGCGTGCTTCGTCGCGACCGACCAGCAGAGCGACCTCCGGGACGGCGGCCATCGGAAAGAAGCGTGGCGCCGTGCGCCAGGCGTGGGTATGCGCCACTCCCATGAACGCATGACCGATGATCGCGACGCGCAGTCCAGATGTTTCGGTTCGTACACTCGACGGCTGGTTTTCTGTCGGCTCAGTCACTCAGACTCCCTTGCATCGGCAGGACTGTTCTCTGAAACAACCTTACGCTCTGTGGCGCGAGACACGTTGCCGTGAAACTCGATGCGGTGAAACGCGTGTCCTGCGCTTTCGGGTGATCCCGGCGACCGGCGTCACCGGTCGCCCACGCTCAGGCGAGGTCCTCGAGCGCTGAGCCGTCTCCGAGGTTCTGTGCCGAGATCACGCTCAGCTTGCCGTTGGTCTCGAGCACCACCGCGGCGACCGAGGACAGATCCCCGGCACCGCTGCTGCGCACCGCCTGGTAGACCTCGGACTCCGCCAACCGGTTTCTGCGCAGCGCCTCGTGGCGCAGCTCCCCGTGCCAGACCACCACTGCTGGGCGCGCCGTGACGACAGTGCGGAACGCGGGTGCCCGGGAGGAGATCCACGCCAGCACGAACTGCAGGCCGGCGAGCAGGATCAGCGCCAAGGCGCCTTCGGTCCAGGAGACGTCGCTGCTGAGCAGGATGGTGGCCAGCGTGGAGCCCAGGGCGACCGTCACGATGAAGTCGAAGGCATTGAGCTGACTCAGGGTTCGTTTGCCCGAGAGCCGAATCACGAGGACGAGCACCGCGTAGGCGGCGACTCCGACAAACAGGATCCGTCCCAGGTCCGCCCAGGTGTCAAACCACATAATGCACCTGCTCCTATTCTGTCGAGGCGGCGCCGAAGAGCATCCGCTCCAGGAAGTCATTGCGGAAGGTGCCGGTGGGATCCAGGCGCCCCGCGAGTTCTGTGAACTGGTCCAGCTGCGGATACAGCGCGGCGATGTCGGTGGTGACGAAGCGCTTGCCCCAGTGCGGCCGCGCACCCAGCGGAAGCAGCTGCTCCTCGATCTTCACCAGCACCTCGGCGACCTCTTCCGGGAGCTGACGCCAGGTGAAGTGGAAGCCGACGGTGTCGCGGCCCGAAGCCCCGCTCATCCACTGCTCATCGGCCGCCATCGTCCGGATCTCGGTGATCAGCAGCAGAGGCTCGATATCTGCGGCGAGCTGGCGGACCTTGCGCAGCCCCTCCTTCGCATGCTCGCGCGGCAGCAGGTACTCGCTCTGCAGCTCCTCGCCGTTGCTCGGTGTGAAGTCCAGCCGGAAATGCGGCAGGCGCTGGTCCCAGCTGCCCCACTGACCACACTGGTCCGTGGCGTACTCGGCGGGCCCCTCGGCGAGACCGATGTCCTGGGTCAGGGCCGAGACCCCGAGCACCTCGGCGGGCGGCTCCTGCGTGGACTTCATCCACACCATCCCGAAATCCTCCCCGGCCCACCGGGTGAACAGGCTCACGCTGTACGCGGAGCTGGTCAGGTCATCGAACTCGGCCAGCACGCCGTCCCAGCTGACTCCTGCATAGACGTCCTGGCGCACCTGGAAGCTGGGAATGACATCGAGGGTGAGCTGGGTGACCACGCCCAGGGCGCCGAGGCTGACCACCGCGCCGTCGAAATCTGGTTCTCCGCGGGTGAAGGTGCGCAGGCTGCCGTCGGCGAGGACCATCTCCAGACTGCGCACGGAGGAGGCCAGCGGCTGATTGCCGTCCCCGGAACCATGTGTTCCGGTGGCGACGGTGCCCGCCACGGTGATGTGCGGGAGGGAAGCCATGTTCGGCAGCGCCCAGCCTTCGGCCTGGAGCGCGGCAGCGAGGTCACCGTACCGGGTGGAGGCGTCAAGGGTGACCGTGCGCGCTTCCGCGTCCAGTTCGAAGATCCGCGGCATCTCCATGAGTTCGATCAGCGTGCCGGTCGTATCTGCCACGGAACTGAAGCTGTGCCTGCTGCCCAGGGCCTTGACCCGGGAGCAAGCGGCGACGATTTCGCTGAGCTCGGCCACGGAACGTGGCCGCTCCAGTCGACTGGCGGAGTACGTCAGGTTCTTCGCCCAGTTCAACTGGATCTCCTGCGGGTCCTGGCTGCTGCTCTTATCCACGCGGTTCCTTCCTGGAACGTTCAGCTCATCAAGTTCTTCGGGCCGGTCGCAGCTCACCCGTGACGGGGACGCCATCGGATGCGACGGACCTACTGGGGCCTGCGGTTGTAGCTTACGGCGGGTCGGCCCGCGACGCTGACCTCGGCGGTGATCACGCGCCCATCATGACGCGTGGGTGCATCGAGGTGCTGCGTGGCGGAGGTGACGATGGCCCGGTAGGGAGCCACGGAGGTGATCGCGATGCTCGTGGGTTGACGCACCGGCACCTCGATGCGCTCGAGGAGCTCCCCCTCCGGTGAATACCGATGCAGACAGGACCCGCCCCAGATGGCGGACCACAGGCACCCCGCGGCGTCCACGGTCATCCCGTCGGGTCCACCCTCGCTGACGTGGACGAACTTTTCACCGGGGCCCAGGTCTCCGGTGGCCGGGTCCACGGGGAAGCGGCGGATCCAGCCCGTGGTGGTCTCCGCGAGGTACATGGTGGCGCCGTCGGCGGTGAAGGCCGGCCCGTTCGGGATGGCCAGGTCCTCCAGGATGATGTGGATCGAGCCGTCCGGGTCCAGACGCAGCAGGAAGCCGTGGGCAGGGTCGCCGTCGTAGGTCATGGCGCCGGCCCAGAACCGTCCGTGCGGATCAGCCACCGCGTCATTCATGCGCAGCGGAACTTCGGCTCGGTCAGCCGCCGGCTCGCCGAGTCGCTGCACGATCTGCAGTCCTGCGCCACCGCGCTGACCGAGCAGCACAAGCCCCTCGCCGAGCGCGGCCACCCAGCTGGCAGACGCCTCGGCAGGATCCCCTTCCTGATGCAGGGGTGCGACGGCGCCCAGCGGCTCGCTCAGCGCAGCGCGCTTCGTGAGCCCGGATCCGGGACGGCCGGTGGTGGAATAGAGGCCGCCATCGATGATGTCGACGACCACGAACTGGTGTTGATCTCCGACACCAGCGTCTATTCCCGGAAGTCCAGTCTCGAGGAAGCGCGCTCCCTCACCGAGGTGGAGCCGTCGGTCATCCACCGGCGTCCATTCGGAGGTGACCACGGAGGGCTGTGACGCGTCATGGGTATTCACGAGATCATCCTGTCAGACGGCTCACGCATCGAGGTGAGCCAGAGATGGAAATTTCAAGCCGGCCTGGGCACCGGATCGGGGGGTCATCTGCCCCGCACGCACGAGGCCGCCCCCGTGACTTCACCGGGGGCGGCCTCGCACACAGAGAAGGATCAGCTGCTCACGGATGCCTTCTTCTTGCTCCAGACGTCGTAGGCCACGGCGAGCACGAGGACCACGCCGCGCACCACGTTCTGCGTGGACTGGTCGATGCCCATGATCTGCATGCCGTTGGACATCACCGCCATGATCAGGCCGCCGATGATGGCGCCCTGGACCTTGCCGACACCACCGGTGACCGCCGCGCCGCCGATGAAGGCCGCAGCGATCGCGTCCAGCTCGAACATGTTGCCCGCCGCGGGTTGCGCCGAGTTCGAGCGGGCCGAGTAGACGATGCCGGCGATGGCTGCCAGCACGCCCATGTTCACGAAGAGCATGAAGTTCACGCGGCGAGTCTTCACACCGGAGAGCTTGGCCGCCTCAAGGTTGCCGCCCATGGCGTAGATATGACGACCGAAGACGGTGCGCTGGGTGACGAATCCGTAGATCAGCACCAGCGCTGCCAGCAGGACCAGCACATAGGGCATGCCGCGCGAGTTGGCGAGCTGCCAGCCGAAGGCCATGATGACCGCGACCACCAGCACCACCTTGACGGCGAAGAGCCACAGGGCCTCCACCGTCTGCTTGTACTCGAGCTTGCGCATCCGCGCCCGCCACTGCTGCACAGCGAAGCCGACCGAGGCCAGCGCGAAGATGACCAGCGTGAAGAGGTCGTAGCCGGGTCCGCCCAGAAGGCCGTTGGAGAACCCGCCAGCGATCTGTCGGTACTCCTCCGGGAACGGGGAGAGCGAGACATTGTCGAGCACCTGCATGGCCAGACCGCGGAAGATCAACATGCCGGCGAGTGTCACGATGAACGCTGGGATCCCCACGATCGCGACCCAGAAGCCCTGCCAGATGCCGACCAGAACGCCGGTGATCAGGGCCGCGATGACGCCGACCCACCAGGGCATCCCCTCGCGGATCACCACGACGGCGGCCACACCACCGGTGAGTGCCACCACCGAACCGACGGAGAGGTCGATATGACCGGCGACGATGATCATCACCATGCCGATGGCGAGGATCAGGATGTACGAATACTGCAGCACCAGGTTCGTGATGTTTCCTGGGCTCAGCAGCGTGCCCCCCGTGAGCACCGTGAAGAGCAGGACGATGAGCACGAAGGCGATGTAGATGCCGCTCTGACGCAGATTCCGCGTCAAGAGCTCAATGATGTTTGATGTACCGGTCATGCCTCAGTCCTTCTCCATAGTCATGAGCTCCATGAGGCGCTCCTGGGTGGCATCTTCCACGGGGACCTGCCCGGTGATCCGACCAGAGGACAGCGTGTAGACGCGGTCGCACATGCCCAGCACCTCGGGCAGCTCGGAGGAGATCACGATGATCGCCTTCCCGGAGGCCGCCAACTTATTGATGATTGAGTAGATCTCGTACTTCGCGCCGACGTCGATGCCACGGGTGGGCTCGTCGAGGATCAGCAGCTCGGGCTCGGTGTAGAGCCATTTGCTCAGCACCACCTTCTGCTGGTTGCCTCCGGAGAGCTTTCCGATGACCGACATGACCGTGGGCGCCTTGATGTTCATCGAAGTGCGGTAGCGATCGGCCACCGCGATCTCCTCGTTCTCGTTGATCCACCCGCGCGGAGCGATCCGCTTCAGGGCCGAAGCGCTGACGTTGCGGCGGATGTCATCGATCAGGTTCAGCCCGTAGCGCTTGCGGTCCTCACTGACATAGGCGATGCCGGCATTGATCGCGTCGGAGACGCTCTCGATCTTGACCGGCTTCCCATGCATGTAGACGGTGCCTGAGATGTCGCGGCCGTAGGACTTGCCGAACACGCTCATGGCCAGCTCGGTGCGTCCGGCACCCATGAGCCCGGCGATTCCGACCACCTCGCCGGCGCGGACGTTGAGGGACGCACCGTCCACCACCTTGCGATCGCGCTGCGTCGGATGACTCACGTGCCAGTCCTCGATGCGGAAGACCTCCTCGCCGAGCGTCACGTCCCGTCCGGGGTACATGTTCTCCATGTCACGGCCGACCATGTCGCGGATGATGCGCCGGGTGAGATCCTCGCCGTTGTTCGAGGCCTCCGCCATATCGATGGTCTCCACCGTGCTCCCGTCACGGATGACAGTGGTGGAGTCCGCCACGGCAGCGATCTCGCCAAGCTTGTGCGAGATGATGATGCAGGTGACGCCCTCCTCGCGCAGGTCTCGGATGAGACCGAGCAGATGTGCGGAATCGTCGTCGTTCAGTGCGGCGGTGGGTTCGTCCAGGATGAGCAGCTTCACGTCCTTGCTCAACGCCTTGGCGATCTCCACCAGCTGCTGCTTACCCACACCGAGGTGGCCCACGGGGGTGACCGGGTTCTCACGGAGCCCGACCTTCTCCAGCAGGGCAGCGGCCGCCAGGTTGACCTCGTGCCAGTTGATGATCCCAGCTCGACTCTTCTCATTGCCGAGGAAGATGTTCTCTGCGACCGAGAGGTGGGGCACCAGCGCGAGCTCCTGGTGGATGATGACGATTCCGAGTTCCTCGGAGTCGTTCAGCGAGGAGAAGCTCACCTGCTTGGACTCGAAGTGGATCTCGCCCTCGTAGGTGCCGGCGGGGTGTACGCCGGAAAGCACCTTCATCAGAGTGGACTTTCCTGCACCGTTCTCCCCACAGACGGCGTGGATCTCGCCGCGACGCACCTGCAGGTTCACGTCTTGGAGCGCCACCACACCGGGGAATCGCTTGGTGATGGAGCGCATCTCAAGGATGTTCTCATTCATGGGCCCTCCTTAGGACCTCTGCCGAAAGTCGGGCCCGGGGCATTCACCCCGGACCCGAACGGCGAAACTGGTGAGCAGTGCTCAGCTCAGTGATGGATCAGCATCCCGGCCTGAGCAGGGTCGCTGATTCGAATCACTGCTGACCGGACTCGACCTGCTCCTCGGTGTAGAAGCCCGAGTCCACGAGGATCTCCTCATAGTTCTCCTCGAGGATCATCTCCACCGGCAGCAGGAAGGAGGGGATCACCGCGGAGCCGTTGTCGTAGCTCTCGGTGTCGTTGGCTTCGGGCTCTTCCCCGTTGAGGAAGGCGTCCGCTGCCTTGACTGCCTCGTCCGCCAGGTTGCGGGTGTCCTTGAAGATGGTGGAGTGCTGCACGCCCTCCGCGATCAGCGAGACGGACGCGATCTCAGCATCCTGGCCGGTCACGATCGGCAGTCCATCTTCGATGGTGTCACCCATTCCGGCACTGCGCAGGGCGTTGATGATGCCACGGGACAGCGGGTCTGCCGGGGAGAGAACTCCGTCGAGCTCCTCCTCACCGCGGTAGTCACTGGTGAGCAGGTTCTCCATGCGCTCCTGGGCAGTCTCCTGCTCCCAGCGCTGAGTGGCAGCCTGCTCGATCGTGGTCTGGCCGGAGGGAACTGCAAGCGTCCCGTCCTCGATGTACGGCTCCAGGACGTCCATCGCACCGTCCCAGAAGAAGCGAGCGTTGTTGTCATCCAGGGATCCTGCGAAGAGCTCCACGTTCAGCGTCTCCTCGGGGGCGTCGTCCGCGGGCTCGAAGTTCTCATCCAGCACGCCGAGCCCATAGAGCAGGGCGTTGGCCTGATTCTGACCCACCGCGAAGTTGTCGAAGGTGACGTAGAAGTCGACGTTCTCGCTGTTCGTCAGCAGTCGGTCGTAGGAGATCACCGGGATGCCTGCTGCCTCGGCGGCGTCGAGCTGACTGGTCAGCGCCGAGCCGTCGATGGAGGCGATGATCAGCGCGTCGTATTCCTGGGTGATCATCTGGTCGATCTGCTGCTGCTGGGTGGGGATGTCATCATCGGCGAACTGCAGATCAGCGGTGTAGCCCAGCTCCTCGAGGCCTTCCTCGACCGAGGCGCCGTCATTGAGCCAGCGCTCGTAGGTCTGCGTCGGCATGGCCACGCCGACTGTCATGTCCTCCGGTGCGGCGTCCCCTCCGCCGTCACCCTCGTCGCTTCCGGCCCCTCCGCCTGAACAAGCGGTGAGTCCCAAAACCAGGGCAGCCGAGGCGCCCAGCATCTTCATTGATCGGTTTTGCATCGTGTTTTCCTCCTGAGTTGGTGCCTGCCCCTGCGGTAGGCACTTGGTGCGAATGAGTGGGTTCGTGCTGCGCGAGGGGTCAGAGCCCCTGCGCAAGTCGGTAGTACGCCGCGTTGTGTCGCAGCTCGCGGGCGAAGCCCCGGGCCGTGGTGTCCGCGTCGATGATGGCGAGCTCCATGCCGGCGATCTCGGCCAGATCTTCGAAGGCCTCAAGCCCGGCAGCGGTGGAGAGCACCGTGTGGTGCGCCGCCCCGGCAGTGAGCCAGCAAGCAGCCGAGGTCGCGAAGTCAGGCTGTGGCTCCCAGACCGCGCGGGCCACGGGGAGGTTCGGCAGCGGCTCGTCCGGAGCCACCACGTCGACCAGGTTCGCGGTGAGTCGGAAGCGTTCGCGCAGATCAGACATCGCGACGACGACGCCCTCGCCGGGGTCGGTGTCGAAGACCATGCGGACCGGGTCCTCGCGGTCGCCGATGCCCAGCGGATGGATCTCGATCCGCGGCGTCGTGGTGGTCAGCGAGGGGCAGATCTCGAGCATGTGCGCCCCGAGGATCTTCTCCCTGCCCGGGGTCATCTCATAGGTGTAGTCCTCCATCAGCGAGGCACCCCCGTCCAGGCCATGTCCCATGACTTTCGCGGCGCGGACCAGCAGCGCCGTCTTCCAGTCGCCCTCCGCACCGAACCCGTAGCCGGCGGCCATGAGGCGCTGCACTGCCAGACCGGGAAGCTGGCGCAGTCCGCCGAGGTCTTCAAAGTTGGTGGTGAAGGCCTCGAACCCGCCCTCTTCAAGGAAGGACCGCATTCCGGCCTCCTGCCGGGCCGCGTAGGCCAGCGACTCGCGGCGCGCCCCGCCTGCCTGCAGCTCCTCAGCGACCTCGTACTCGGCGTCGTATTCGGCCAGCAGCGCGTCCACCTGGTCCTGGCTGACCGACTCGACGCGTTCGACCAGGTCGTTGACCGCCCAGGTGTTGATCGAGGTGCCCAGCCGGATCTCTGCCTCGGTCTTGTCCCCCTCGGTGACGGCGACGTTGCGCATGTTGTCCCCGAAGCGGCACACCCGCATGTTCTGCAAGGCGTTCCATCCGGCGGCGGCGCGGGCCCAGCTGGCCACCTCGGTCTGGACCCGGGGGTCGGTGCTGTGTCCGACCACGGTCTTCCGGCGCACCCCGGTGCGGGTGGCGATGTAGCCGAACTCGCGGTCGCCATGGGCGGCCTGGTTCAGGTTCATGAAGTCCATGTCGATGTCCGCCCAGGGCAGCGTCATGTTCGCCTGGGTGTGGAAGTGCAGCATCGGCTTGGCCAGGGCTTCGAGCCCGGCGATCCACATCTTCGCCGGGGAGAATGTGTGCATCCACACGATCACGCCCAGGCAGTTCTCATCAGCATTGGCTTCAAGCGCGGCGGTGCGGATCGCGTCGCGCTCGGTGAGCACCGGCTTCCACACGATCTCCACCGGGATCTGGTCTGCGGCATCCAGGGCAGCGGCGACCTGCTGGGACTGCTCCGCGACCTGATCCAGCGTCTCGGGCCCGTAAAGCCCCTGCGATCCGGTGAGGAACCAGAGGGTCTTCGCCTCGAACGGAGAGGTGGTCGGGTTCGTGGTCTGTGAAGTACCGGCGCTCATGTGTTGTCTTTCTGTCCATAGACGTTCTGATACCGCGCATAGAGCGCGTCGACCTGATGTTGTGCGATGCGCTCGGGCTCCCCGTAGGCACGGGCCAGGTGCACGGTCCGCGCGACCTCTTCACAGAGGACCGCCGCCTTGACCGCGTCCTTGGCATCGGCACCGATGGTGAAGGGACCATGACGATCCATCAGCACGGCCCGGGATCGGGAGTCCTCCAGGGTCTCCACGATGCCGCGACCGATGGAGTCATCCCCGATCAGCGCGAACGGCCCGATCGGGATATCACCGCCGAACTCATCGGCCATCATGGTCAGCACGCACGGGATGGGCTCCCCGCGGGCCGCCCAGGAGGTCGCATAGGGCGAGTGGGTGTGCACCACTCCCCCCACGGCGGGCATGTTCCGATACACATAGGCGTGGGCCGCAGTGTCGGAGGAGGGGGAGAGCCCGATGGAGGTGTCGTCGTCGATCTTGGTGCCGTCCAGGGTGCAGACCACCATGTTCGCAGGCGCCAGCTCGTCATAGCTGACCCCGGAGGGCTTGATCACGAAGACCCCCGCCACGGGTTCATCGGCGGTGGGTCCCTCGGTTCCGGACAGCTCCACCTTCTGTGAGACGTTGCCCGCGGTCCAGGCCACCAGGTCATTGCGCGGCAGCTCGGCATGAAGTCGGGCCACGGTCTCCCGCGCCGCCGCGATGGCCTGGCTGGCCGAGTCGGAGAAATCATTCAGGTGCAGGGTGCTCATGCGGTCACCACCTCCTCATGGGGCGCACTCTTGCTGTGCGCGTTGCGCCGGATCGCCTTGAGTCGACGCATCACATCGTTGGTGCCCCGGCCGAAGTAGTCGTGCAGCGTGCGGTATTCGGCGAAGAGCTCGTCATAGGCCGCCGCCGCCTCGGGCTGCGGGGTGTAGGCATTCTTGCGCCGTCCGCCCATGAGCGACCCGGCGGTGGGGACGTCGGGATGCGCGCCTGCTGCCACCGCGGCGTGGATCGCAGAGCCCAGGGCCGGTCCCTGCGCGGAGGTGATGGTGGAGATCGGCAGTCCGGTGATGTCCGCGTAGGTCTGCATCAGGAACGGATTCTTGAGCAGTCCTCCGGCGACCACCAGTTCGGTCACCGGGACGCCGGAGGCGTTGAAGGCTTCGATGATGGTGCGCGTGCCGAAGGCGGTGGCTTCGAGCAGCGCCCGGTAGCCGTCCTCAGGCTTGGTGGCCAGAGTGGCACCGAGCATCAGCCCGGAGAGTTCATGATCCACCAGCACGGAGCGGTTTCCGGAGTGCCAGTCCAGAGCGATCAGGCCGTGGGCTCCCACGGCCTGTGCCGCGGACTTCTCAGTGAGCAGCTCGTGGATGCTGATGCCACGCGATTTCGCCTCTGCGCTGTAGCTGCCCGGGACCTGGTTCTCCACGTACCAGGCGAAGATGTCCCCGACCCCGGACTGGCCGGCCTCGTAGCCCCAGAGCCCCTCGGTGATGCCGCCCTGGACCGCGCCGCACATCCCGGGCACCTCGGCAAGGCGCTCTCCGTTCATCACGTGGCAGGTGGAGGTGCCCATGATCGCGACCATCTGTCCGGGAGCGACGGCGTCCGCCGCCGGTGCGGTGACGTGCGCGTCGACATTGCCCACGGCCACGGCGATGCCCTCGGGGAGACCTGTCCATCCGGCGGCCTCGGCGGAGAGCCCGCCGGCGCGGGCGCCGAGCTGACCGATCTCATGGTCGAGCTTCTCGGCCACAAAACCGGAGAACTCGGGATTCAGCGCGCGCAGGAAGTCAGCATCCGGGTAGGAGCCGTCCTGGTAGATGCCCTTATAGCCGGCGGTACAGGCGTTGCGCAGGTATTCGCCGGTGAGCTGCCAGACGATCCAGTCGGCGGCCTCGACCCAATGATCCATGGCGGCGTAGATCTCTGGGTCCTCTTCCAGGATCTGCAGGCCCTTGGCGAACTCCCACTCGGAAGAGATGAATCCGCCGTAGCGCCCGATCCAGGGTTCGTTCCTGGAATGGGCGAGCTCGTTGATGCGGTCCGCCTGGGCCTGCGCCGCGTGGTGCTTCCACAGCTTGACGTAGGCGTGGGGGCGATCGGCGTACTCGGGGAGTTCGCTCAGCGGCGTACCGTCCGTCGTCGTCGGCACCATGGTGCAGGCGGTGAAGTCTGTGGCGATGCCGATGACGTCCCCCGGGTTGACGCCGGCCTCGCGCAGCGCCTCGGGCACCGCGTTCTTGAGCACCTCCACGTAGTCTCCGGGGACCTGAAGAGCCCACTCGGGGGGCAGCGCCTCGCCGTGGTGAGCGGTGAGGCGCTCATCCATCACCGCGTGGGAGTAGGGGTGCACGGCCGAACCCAGCTCAGCGCCATCGCTGACCCGGACCACAAGTGCGCGTCCGGAGAGCGTCCCGTAGTCGACTCCGATGACGACCGCATCCGCAGCTGGCATTGAACACCGTTCTTCCTTGCACTGAATCGGACCGTGGACGGTCTGGCGTGGGAACTGCCTGTCTGACGCGCGAACCGGTGTCTTGGAGTACGGCCGCTGATCGGGTGAGCTGAGTCACGTGATCCACGTCTCAGTCATGTTAACGTTAACATCACAGGTTTCGTCAAGCCACGCCCAAGATTTTTTTCAGCTGCGGAATGCGGTGGAGCCACGCTCGATGAGTTCGGGGGAGATGAAGTTCGGGACGTGGGTCAAGCCGTCACTGACATCGAGCAGCAGCTCCAGGGCGGCCCACCCTGCTTCTTCAAACGGCTGACGCACGGTGGTCAGCGGCGGAGAGAAATAGCCGGCGGCGTCGACATCGTCGAATCCGACCACGGAGATGTCGTCCGGGACGTTGAGGCCGTGCTCCTGCAGGGCGCGGATCAGCCCGAGCGCGATGAAGTCGTTGGCGGCGAAGACAGCGTCGGGCAGCTCATCGACGTCGAGGAGCCGCTGGGCAGCCTCGTAGCCGGCTTCGGCGGTCCACCCGCCCGCGCGGATCATCTGCGGCGCGCTGAGATCGGCGACGGCGAGCGCCTGCCGCCACCCGACCACTCGGCCGCGCGCATCGAACCAGTCCATCGGCCCGGCGATATGGGCGATCGAGCGGTGGCCGCGGTCGATCAGGTGCTGGGTGGCGCGGCGCGCGCCGAGTTCCTGGTCGATTCCCGCCACGTTCATGTTGTCCGCAGGCCACAGCCCGGAGGTCACCAGGACCAGCGGCAACTGGGCGGAGAGCTGTTTGGCGGCCTCGGCCAGCGCCGGGACAGGGGTGATCACCACGATGCCGTCGATCCCGTGGCTGAGGAAGAAGTCGAGGGTGGAGTCGATGGTCTCCGGACGCGGATCGCGCACGACGCTCAGCGCCGTGGCGTATCCCCGCTCCCGAGCGGCGTTCTCGATCGCCCAGGTCATCCGGGTCGGTCCGAAGTCCGTGTCTCCCTGCCCGACGACGCCGATCAATCCGTTGCTCTGCGTCTTCAGTGCGCGGGCCTGGCTGTTGCGCCGATAGCCCAGCGCGGCCATCGAGCGTTCGATCCGCTCGCGGGTGTCGGGAAGCACAGCCTCGGGGGTGTTCAGCACCCGGGAGACGCTCTGATGCGAGACGCCAGCATGCTTGGCGACGTCGACCATCGACGGCCGCCTGGCACCTTTGCGCTTCGCCCCGCTCACCGGCAGCTCCTCTCCCTCGCTGCAGATGATCCTGTCATACCAAGAGTGTGGGCCTCGCCACTGCGGGGCACCAGCCTGAGCGGCACGTGGGGCGCGGCTGGTCTAGGCTGTTTCGTGGCATTCGTCACTCGTCGACAAGGAGTTCATCATGACCGGATCGATCATCGTCGGTGTGGACGGCAGTCCCACTGCAGAGAAGGCTGCCCAGAAGGCCCGGGACCTGGCGCGTCGCCTGGAGGTGCCGCTGCACGTGGTCTCCGCGCACACCGATGCGACCATCGAGCACGTCAACAGTGGTTCCGATCAGTGGGTCGTTTCGGGTGCGGACAATGCGCTCTACATCGCGGAGCAGGTGGTCAAGGGACTGCGCACGCCCGGACTGAAGATCGTGGCAGGCTCCACGCACGGCAAACCCGCCGAGGCGCTCATCGCCTACGCCGAGAAGGTCGGCGCGGAGATGATCGTGGTGGGCAACCAGCGCATGCGCGGAGCCCGCCGGGTACTGGGCAGCGTGGCCAATTCGGTGTCCCACAACGCCAGCTGCGACGTGTACATCGCGAACACCTATTCGGAGTGAGCATCGGCTCGACCGGACCCCGCCGCGTCGTCTGCGTGCCTGACTCCTTCAAGGGTTCGGCCTCGGCGTCCGAGGCGGCGACCGCCATGGCGCGCGGGGTCCGTCAGGTCTTCGCGGAGGCGGAGGTTCTGCAGCTGCCTTTCGCCGACGGCGGTGAGGGCACGCTGGACGCGCTGCTCGCAGCCTGGGGAAGGACGGCGGAATCCGTCGAGGTCTTCGACGCGATCGGCAGGCCGGTGACCGCTCGGTACGGCCGCTCCTCCGACGGTCGGATCGGTGTCATCGAGGCTGCGCAGGCCAACGGGCTTCCGCAGGTGGCCGATCAGCCGCTTCAGCCGTTGCGCGCCGACAGCTGGGGAGTGGGTCTCATCGCTCGCGAGCTGCTCGCGGACCCACACTGCGAAGAGATCCTGCTCTGCATCGGCGGCTCGGCCACCACCGACGGCGGCACTGGGCTGCTCGGCGCCTTGGGCGTGAGGTTCCTCGATGAAGAAGCGCAGCCGGTGCGCCCCGGCGGTGAGGGGCTTGCTCGGATCGCCGCAATCGACACCGCCGAACTGGATCCACGGGCGCGGGCAGTCCGCTGGCGCATCGCGGTGGACGTGGAGAACCCGCTCACCGGGCCGCGTGGGGCGGCTGCGGTCTTCGGACCACAGAAGGGGGCGACGGCGGAGCAGGTCCAGCTCCTCGACACCGGCCTGGAGAATCTGGCCGGCTCCCTGGCGACGCTGGGCGAACTGGACCCGCAGCAGCTGCAGACTGCCCCGGGCTTCGGTGCCGCGGGCGGAATGCCCGTGAGCCTGTCGGTCCTGCTCGGTGCCGAGATCCTGCCAGGGGCGCAGATGGTCGCTGAGGCGGTGGGACTCGAAGCGGCTCTCGCTCAGGCGGACCTGGTGCTCACCGGGGAGGGGTCGCTGGACACGCAGTCACTGGACGGAAAGGTGGTCCACGCGGTGCGCCGCTACGCCCCGGCGAGCGCCGCCGTCGTCGTCATCGCTGGTGCCGTCCAGCTCAGTCCTGCCCAGTGTCGCGCCGCGGGGCTTGCCGGGGCTTTTTCGATCGCCGCGGGGCCGGCGGGGCTCGATGAGCTGCTCTGCCGGGCGCCCGAGCTGATCGAAGATGCCGCTGCACAGGTCTGTGGGCTGCTGCAGCACAGCGTCGGCAGCTAGCATCCGCTCCTAGAAACGGGACGGTGCGCCCCAGTCTCAGACGCTCAGAGGTGCGTCTCGATATCACCTTCGGAGCGGAGCTTCTCAACCAGGTCGATGGCGGCCTCGTTGCGTGCATCGGAGGTCGCCTGTTCCTCCACATCCTCACGCGCGTCCTCGAAGGAGGGCAGCTCGGCCTGTTCTTCGCTGTCCGACTCTTCCTGGGCGGCGACGGCCTCATCATAGATCTCGCGGAGCTCCTCCTCGGAGGGCTCCTCGACCTTGAGGTCCTCAAGCAGCTGGTTGATCAGCACCTGGCTGCGCGCGTCCTCGGTCAGCTGCTCCGCCGACATTCCCTGCTCTTCGTAGGCCTCGATGAACTCATCGGCTGATTCCATGCCGTTGGACTCGGCCTGCTCGGTGATCAGCGCATCAACATCTTCTTCAGAGGCCTCGAATCCCTGCTCCCGGGCTTCCTGGAGCAGCAGCTCATTGCCGATCATGGACTCCAGGGTCTGCTTCTTGAGCTCATCCTGGTCCAGCTCCTCGCCGGTCATCTGTGACTGCATGGCGAGCTGCTGGAACTGGGACTCGTAGAGCACGGTGAAGTCTTCGCCGCTGATCTCATCACCGTTGACCTCGGCGACGACGTCCGGGATGTCCTCGGTGGCGGCCTCAGGCATTTCGGGCTGCTCCCCTGCGGCGCCTTCTTCTGCGCCCTGTCCCTCCTCCGAGGCGCTCTGGGACGCGGCAGCGTCCTCAGGCTCGGACTCGGATGCGTCGCCGCATGCGGCGAGGGCCAGCACTCCGGCCAGGGCAAAACTTGTCATCAGTTTCTTCGACATGACAAGGACCTCCTCATTGGTAGTCGAGCGGGAAACGTAGCACTCCAGCCACAACGGTCAAACCAGCCAACGTCCTGCTGGCGTTCAGGCCAGGACTGCGAGCAGGCCCATGACTCCCAGCGCGATCGTGGCGCAGGTGGTGGCCAGCACAGCACGAACATCAGCCTCCACCCGGCCCTCGGCGATTCCGCGGGACTGCCGCGAATAGCGCAGCTTCTGTGTGAGATAGATCCCGCCGGCCACCAGGGCGCAGCCTGCCGCAAGCGCGAGGGTCCATAACCCGTAATAGGGCATCCAGCGCAGGAACACCGCTCCGACCAGGGCGAACAGCAGCATCGTCCGACCCCAGGACAGCACGGTCCGTTCGGGCTGGAGGCCCGGGTCGGCATGCAGCGGGACCGCTGGGCGCATCAGGTCAGAACCACCAGCACGATGACCACAGCCATCGCGACGCCGCAGGCGAAGCTCAGCAACGGGATGATCAGCGGCATCGGCAGCGGCCGGCCCTGGCGCATGCTGCGTTCGATGTGGAGCCAGCGCAGGGCCGCGCCCACGCTGATCAGCAGTCCGACGCCTATGGTCAGCACCGAGATGATGGTCCGGTAGGGGTCTTCGAAGACATCAGCGGCGAAGGCCTCCACGGCGACGCCGCCCGCCAGGAACGCGAGCGCCGTGCGGATCCAGGCGAGGAAGGTGCGCTCGTTGGCGAGGGTGAACCGCGGATCGGGCTCCTGCCCCTGGGAGAGCAGGCGACTGGACAGCCGTCCTCGCTGCGGATTCTCGCTCACTGTTCCTCCTGCTGCTCTCCTGTTTCGCGGCCCCACCCATTGCGCGAGCCAAGTGTGTCACAGGCGCAGGTGCTGCGGATCAGCCGCGCGGCTTCATTCGGGTGCTGGGCAGCGCGGGGGCCGGAAGCGGCGCCGCCTGGCCTGGAGGGAAGTCCCCGAACTGCGGGAACGGCCTCCCGTCGGCATATCGGGAGCCCGCCAGAGCGTCCCTGAGCTCTCCGTGCACAGGCTCACCGAGCGCCCCCTTCGGCACCGACACCTGGTGCTCGGATCCATCGGGCCGCGCTGCCCGCTCGGATCCGCCTGTCTCTGAGCCGGTGCCGGCATGACGGCCCAGCGGCGAGTCCTGCGCGGGTGTTTCGAAGCCCATCTCCGCCTGGTAGGCATCACGGAAGGTGACGATCTCCTCATGGCTGCGGCCCACGAAGTTCCACCACATCACGATCTGCTCCCCCAGCGGCTCCCCGCCGAGCAGCAGAGCCAGTACAGGCTCATCCAGCGCCTCGATGCGCAGCGTGGTGGCGCCGGTCTCGCTCACGCCCAGGTGATCCTCCGGCAGCAGCGCTCCGTTGAGCCGCACGCCGCCCGAGATGCGCAGCAGTCCATGCTCATGCTCCGCAGGCACATCCAGCTCGAGGACCGTGCCGGGCTCAAGTCGAAGCTCGGCCCCGGTCAGCGGGAGGTAGGTCTTGACCGGGGACCGCTGTCCGAGCAGCTCGCCCAGGAAGACGCGAGCCTCCCAGCCCTGGCCCTGCACCGGGTCGGTCCGGTGAGTGGCCAGCGAGGGTTCCACGAACCGATGTTGATCCGGGAACGCGTACCAGAGCTGCGCTCCGTGGAGCACCGTGGTGTCCGTGGTGGAGTACTCCGAGTGGCTGATGCCGCTGCCGGCGTTCATCACCACCACCTCCCCCGGCCGCACCGTGGCCCAGTTCCCGGCAGAGTCCATATGATCGATCCGGCCGTCGAAGAGCCAGGAGACGGTGGCCAGTCCTGTGTGCGGATGGCGGGGCACACGCATGGGGGTGGCTTCGGTCAGATCATCGGGGCCGTAGAAGTCGATGAAGCACCACGCCCCCACCAGCGAACGTGCGCGCTGCGGCAGAGTGCGGCGAACGTTCATGGCACGCGGTCCGCCCAGCGGAACGGTGCGGGGTTCCAGAAGCTCCACCCCGTCATCGGCCCGGACGACGCCGTCGCGCAGACCCTCATAGGTATAGGGCCCGTTGATGCAGACCTGTTCCTGATGTTCGAGGTCGGTGCTGCTCATTGCGTCTCCTCTTGGTGATGACCAGGCGTCCCCTTGAGTGTTTCAAAATTCAAGCACTCTGCCCAGGCTGTCCGCCCCCGGCGCAGAGCGCTCGCTGCTCAGTCCTCGGAAACGCTGACCCGTACCTCGATGTTGCCCCGGGTAGCCTTGGAGTACGGACACGAGGCGTGGGCCTTGTCCGCCAGCTGCTGAGCCTGGGCCTGATCGAGATGGGGGATGACCACCTCGATCTCCACGGCGAGACCGAAGCCGCCGTCCTCGTCCTTGCCGATGCTCACCCTGGCCCCGACTGAGGAATCCGTCACATCGGCGTTGTCCTCCGAGGCGGCCTTGCGCAGCGCACCGTGGAAGCATGCAGCGTAGCCCAGCGCGAAGAGCTGCTCCGGGTTCGCCCCCTCCCCGAGCCGCCCATGGCCTCCGGAACGGCCATATTCAGGTCGACACGGCCGTCTGAGGTGCGGCTGCGTCCATTGCGGCCGTCACCGGTGGCCAATGCCTCGGTGGTGTACATAGGTTCGATCGCCATGCAGAAGTCCTCTCGCTCGTCACGGTGGACCACACCGCCGCGGTGATTTCGGGACGGCGCCGGTCAAGGAACAAGAACATCACAGCGTTGGTGAGTGGCACAATGGACCACCGTGCGAACTACCGATGCCGTCTGGCTTGCTCCTGGCGAGCCCCAAGAGATTCAGTCTGACCTGGTCAGCCGCTTCCATGAGGAATACGGTCGGCCAGCTTCCGGCACCTGGTTCGCCCCCGGGCGGGCAAACCTCAATGGTGAGCACATCGATTTCCATGCCGGCCGCTGCCTGCCGATGGCGCTGACCCACGGCACCTATGTCGCCGCCGCACCGCGCGAGGACGGCCTGCTCCGGATGCGCACGCTCGACGCCTCCTTGGACGACGGGGTCACCACCGTGTTCGCGGATCAGATCGGCCCGCAGGCGAAGCCGGCCGCAGACGACGCCCTGAAGGACGACTCCTCAGGTCACTGGAGCCAGTACGTGCATGGGGTCCTCTGGTCGCTGCGTGAGCTCGGCGCCTCCCACCCGGACTTCCACGTCACCGAGGGCTTCGGCGCCGACATCCTGGTGGTCTCCACGCTGCCGATCGGTGGCGGCCTGTCCTCCTCGGCCGCGCTGGAATGTGCCAGCATTCTGGCCTTCGTCGCCCTGGGAACTCCGCTCGGGCTGCAGAACCCGCTCGATGATCTGAACGCGGCCTTGACTCGCGAACACCGTAAGCAGCTCGCGGCGGCCTGCGTGCGCGCCGAGGTGGAGGTCGTGGGTGCAGGCACTGGCGGCCTGGATCAGACTGCCGCCATGCGGGCCCGGGCGGGCAAGGTGCTCTCCCTGGACTGCCGGGACTTCAGCGTGCAGCCCCTCGACATCGGCTGCATCCTCCGCGGCTACCGCCTGATCGCCGTGGACACGGGACAGGCGCACCGCCTGGCCGACGGACAGTTCAGCGATCGCCGCGCCGAAGCCGAAGCGGCTGCGCAGCTGCTGGGCTTCGATCGGCTCCGCGACGCCCTCCCGGAGAAGCCCCGCAAGGCAGACGTGCTTCATGTGCTCGAGGAGTTCGATCGCCTGGCCGAGCAGCTCGAATCCGTGGCCGGACGCGATATCGAAGCCTGCCGACGTCGGCTGCGTCATGCTCTCACGGAGATGGTGCGGTCGGAGAAGCTGCACCACCTGCTCTCCGGCGAGGCCTACGGCGTCCGCCACATCACCTCCACGGTGGGAGACATCCTGACCGCAGGGCATATGAGCATGCGCGACGACGCCGAGGTCTCCTTCACCGTGGCGGACCTCGTGGTGGAGACAGCGCTGGCCCAGGGGGCCGAGGGTGCTCGGCTGATCGGGGGCGGCTTCGGCGGATCGGTCCTGCTGCTGATCGCACCTGCGGGCGTCCCCCGGCTCACCGCCGCCTTGGAGAAGATCAGCCGCAATATCCGGCTGATCGACGTCGCGCCCTCTTCCGCCGCCCACGCCCTCTGACGCACCACGAAGTTCCAGCTCAGATACAGGCAAGGTCCCACCTTGCGCACAGGTCCTTCTCAGCGACGCTTCCTACACTCGGGATCAGCGCGCCCGAACCTATCCTCCGGCGCATCCCTGCCAAGCGAGGTGTACGAATGTCATCTCATCGAGCACGTCGCGACCGAACCAAGCCCTCCTCGGAACGGGCCGTCCCGCCAAAGACTGCCGATCGGGAAGAGCCCACGCTCGGTCGCGCCAACTCGAGCCAGACGGTCGCAGTCACCCTTGGAGTGGGCATCGGACTGATCGTGTTCCTGCTCGCCCTGCCTTACCTCGGCTGGCTCTGAACCCCGAGGCGCTCCGCTCTGGTCATGAGGGCAGACGGTACGCTGTCAGGCTGTGAGCACCCCGAAGAAGAGCCCCGCCAGGAAGTCTCCCGGCAGTTCCCCTGCTGGCGCGAAGAACACCAGGACCGCTGGTAGAAGCACGGCCGCCAAGAAGAACACGCCAGCGAAAAAGACGACGACGCGGCGCCCGGCTGCCTCCAGGTCCGCCTCCAAGCCCCGCGCGACCACCTCGGCTCCCCGCTCCCCAGCCTCGAAATCTCGGGCCTCTGCCTCCACGTCTCGAACCTCATCCTCTCGGTCCGCCTCCGGCCGCGCCGCGGCCGCTCCGAGCAGCCGGCGAACCATGCTGCGGCGGCTCGGCGGCGAGTGGGGGCGCTACCTCTGGGCCATCGTCGTCGCCGTGATCATCGCCGCCCTGATGTTCGAGTTCACCATGGTCTGGACCATCGGGGTGGGCTTCTACATGCTTGCCCTGGGAGAGTTCACCGGCCTCTGGCTGCTCGTGGGCGGGTACGCGCTGGCCTGCACCCCCGCCGCATTCGGACTGCTCATCGCCACAGGCAGGTTCTGGACCGCGCTGACACACTCGCTCTGGATCGGCCTGCTCTACGGCGGGCTCGGATTCGTCTTCCTCGACGTCATCCTCGGGATCGTCTAGGTCCTCCGCCAGACGCCGCGGGCTGCCGGTTGTCTGTCGCGAGCTGTTCCCCGCGCCGGAAGAGCTCCAGACGCAGGGCCGCGGGCGCGAGAACCTCGACCTCAGGCACTCCGAGCAGAGCGGTCGTCGCGACCTCCAGGCTCTCCATGCGCAGTTCGACCGTGAGCTGGCCCGCGCGTTGGGCTGCATCGTCGATCGCGCGGCGGGTGTGGGGTCCAGGCACCGCGGCCGCCAGTGCGGCGGCGGAGCCGCTGGGGATCCGCAGCGTGACCGGCAATCTGCCCAGCGAAGCCTCGAACGCCTGGCGGGAACGGCCCCAGTGTTCCGCAAGCGAGAACTCCGCGGGGCGCCACCCTGGTTCCTCCAGCACGCGAGCCTCACGGACCCGGATCAGTCGATAGGTCCGCAGACTGTGCCGATGGGCGGCGACGAGGTACCAGGCCTCGGTCTTGAGCACCAGGCCCAGAGGATCAAGTGTCCGGGTCACCGCGGTCGAGGCCGAGCGTGGACTGTCATAGCGGATCCGCAGCCGCTGTCCCGACCAGACAGCGCGCGCCACCTCGGCCAGCGCCTCCGGGCGCTCGGGTTCAGTGAACCATCGCTCATTGTCGACGAGGAAGCGCTCCTGCACAGGCTGCACGGCATTCGACTGCAGACGGTTCGTGGTCAGCATCTTCAACCTGGCCGTGGCGTAGTCCGACTCCAGTCCCAGGCCCCGGGAACCGGCCTCTCCCAGAAGCAGCGCCTGCAGCTCCGCGGCAGTCATGCCGGTGAGCGGTGACCTCCATCCGTCCACGAGACCCACGCCGCCACCGGGTCCGGTTCGTGTCCAGATCGGCACGCCGAGCTCATGCAGTGCAGTGATGTCGCGCTGGATCGTGCGCGGCGTGACTCCGTGTCGTGCTGCCAGCCGCCCCACCTTCAGCGAAGGCACCCGGCTGAGCTCCATCAGCAGGGCGAGAAGCCGGGTGGAACGCATGAACAGAGTCTAGGCAATTGACGACACAGGATGTCGCCAATACCTGCGAACCTGATGAGGAGACCCCCGCAGCAAGGAGAATCCCATGACCGAACAGCAATCCGAGGGCGCCCTGCAGGATCGCATCGCCCTGGTGACCGGGGCGACCCGGGGCGCAGGACGGGCCATCGCACGCATGCTTGCCGATGCCGGCGCCGTGGTCTATTGCACCGGACGCTCGACTGCTCAGGCACCTTCCGACTACGGACGCGCGGAGACGGTCCAGGAGACCGCGGCGCTGATCGCCGCGGCCGGAGGCACAGCGATTCCGATCATCACCGACCATCTGGATCCCGACGCCATCCACGCACTGATCCAGCGCATCTCCACCGAGCGCGACCGGCTCGACATCCTGGTCAATGACATCGGCGGGGAGGCGTACGTGAAGTTCGGGCTCCCCCTGTGGGATTACGACCTCAGGGAGGGGATGAAACTGTTCCAGACGGGCTTCACCACACATCTCTACACGAGCCACGCGGCTCTGCCGCTGCTGGTGAAGAATCCAGGATCCCTCGTGGTGGAGGTCACCGACGGCACCCGCGGCTACAACGCCACACACTTTCGTGAGAGCGTCTTCCTCGATCTCACCAAGACCACGGTGGATCGCTTGGCCTTCGCCCAGGGTCACGAACTAGCCCCCCACGGCGGCACTGCGGTCTCAGTCTCCCCCGGCTGGCTTCGCTCCGAGATGATGCTCGATGCCTTCGGCGTCACCGAGGAGAACTGGCGCGAGTCTGCGGAGGCCAACCGTGGAAAGTCCGAGGCGCTGCCGCCGTATGAGTTCGTGATCTCAGAGACCCCGGCGCTGCTTGCTCGCGGGATCACCGCTCTTGCAGCAGACCCCCAGCGCGCCCGGTGGAACACACAGTCACTGAGCTCATTCTCGCTGGCCGAGCACTACGGGCTCACCGATGTGGACGGTTCGCGGCCCGATGCATGGAGCTTCATCACCGCCATGGAGACCACCCCGGTGGAACAGCTGGAGGTCGAGAACTACCGCTGACGGAGCACGCGGGCCAGGAATCCAGTCTGCCCGAGCTGGGCAGCGGCCCCTAGAAGTCCCGGGCCATGTCCTGGAACCGTGCGTAATGGCCCTGGAAGGCCACGGTGATATCCCTCGTGGGACCGTTACGGTTCTTGGCCACGATGATGTCTGCCTCACCGGCGCGCTCGGTCTCCTTGTCGTAGACCTCGGGGCGGTGCAGCAGCATGACCATGTCGGCGTCCTGCTCGATGGAGCCGGATTCACGAAGGTCGGAGACCTGGGGCTTCTTGTCCGGGCGGGACTCAGAACCACGGTTCAGCTGCGAGAGCGCGATGATCGGCACATCGAGCTCCTTGGCCAGGAGCTTCAAGGTGCGGGAGAACTCGCTGACCTCCTGCTGGCGGGATTCCACGCGCTTGCCCGAGGAGAGCAGCTGCAGGTAGTCCAGCACCACGAGCTTGAGGTTGTTGCGCTGCTTGAGCCGACGGCATTTCGCGCGGATCTCCATCAGCGACATGTTCGGGGAGTCATCGATGAACAGCGGCACGTCATTGAGCCGGTCTACGGCCTCGGACATCTTCTCCCAGTCCTCGTCCCGGATGTTGCCCTTGCGCAGATCGGAGAACAGGATCCGCGACTCGGCCGAAAGCAGTCGCATGGCGATCTCATTGCGACCCATCTCGAGCGAGAAGAACGCGGCGGTCATCCCGTTGGTCACCGCAGCGGCGCGAGCGAAGTCCAGTGCGAGGGTGGACTTACCCATGGCGGGACGGGCGGCGATGATGATCATCTGCCCGCCGTGGAAGCCGTGGGTCAGGTCATCGAGATCGCGGAACCCCGTCGGGATGCCGGTGAGCCCGCCGTCGTGGGCCGAGTTCGTCTCGATCTCGTCGATGGTCGGGCCCAGCACCTCAGACAGCGAGACATAGTCTTCGCTCTGTCGATTCTCGGCCACGTTGTAGATCTCGGACTGCGCCTGGTTGACGATGCCCTCGACCTCGCCGTCGGCGGTGTGGCCTAGCTGAACGATCTTGGTCCCGGCCTCGACCAGTCGGCGAAGAATCGCCCGTTCACGCACAATCTCGGCATAGAAGCCGGCATTGGCCGCTGTCGGCACCGATTGAGCCAGGTTATGCAGATACGCGGGCCCCCCGATGCGCTGCAGCTCGCCGCGCTTGGTGAGATGATCCGAGATCGTCACCACATCGGCGGGCTCCCCGCGGCCGTAGAGATCGATGATCGCGTCATAGATCAGCTCGTGCGCGGGCCGGTAGAAGTCGGAGCCGCGGAGCACCTCGACGACGTCGGCGATGGCGTCCTTGGAGAGCATCATGCCGCCCAGGACCGACTGCTCCGCCACCATGTCCTGAGGAGGCGTGCGGGAGTCCACCCCTGCCGGGGAACCGGTGTCGTAGAGCTCTGTAGTCACCCCTCCACGATACTCGGTGCACGCAGTCCCTCGACCACCGCGTCGAGCCAGTTGTGCATAGTCTCTCGGGCCCGTGCGGTATCGGGATAGCGGCAGCGCAGATGCAGGCCCGTCTCATTGACCACGAACCAGATCATCACGCCGTCGGTCTGCACCACGGCGGAGACGTGCTGGGCATTGAGCGCCTCGTCGACGTTGATCGGCAGGCGCCGGTGGTCGAGCCAGCTCATCGCGAACATGCCAGGTTCAGCCGGCATGCCGCCGTAGGGCCGCATGATCGGGGACATCGGGTGCGAGCCGAGCCGGATCGCCTCCTTCACCGCCTGATAGCTGGCGAGCAGGTCGTCGTCGTCGTTCTCCAGGACGGCGTTGGTGATGAACCAGCCCACAGAGTCGAACCAACGCGGTTCGTCGCGGCTGTGCACCGGGAACACGGTGCGCAGCGGCTGGTCCCCCAGCTCTCGGAAGAGGCGGGTCATCACGGATACGGCGACGGCGATGAGTCGGACCCCAGCCGCCTTGGCGTGGTCTTCGAGCCGATCCAGCTCCGCAGTGTCCAGCACATCGCGGACTTCGACCTTCTCACTGACCGGCAGCGAGATGTCGCCCAGCGGCAGCGGAAAGGTGGGCATCACCCCACCTCCGGCATCGAGGATCTCCTGCCAGCGGGTACGGATCTCCGCGGGGGGCATCGGCTTGTTCTCCCACGCGGCCGTATGAGCGGCGAACGGCTCCGGGATCGGAAGCTGCGCCGCGGGAGAACGACCAGCGCGAAGATTGGCGAGCACGGCGGTGAAGTCGCGGACCAGAACCAGCAGCGACCATGCGTCCACGTGCGAATGGTCCGAACCGATGATGATCTGGGGCGAACCGGCTGTATCCCGGACGGCCGCCGACTCGCCGTCGTCGATGACACAGAGGCGGTGCGAGGGTCTGCCGAACGGATCGCAGACGGAGTCGAAGTGGGCCCGCAGCGCAGCCTTGACCTCGGCGGCGCTGAGGTGTTCGCGCGCGGAGCGCAGACGGGAGGGGTGGGCCTCCGTGGTGAAGCCGACCACCTGATGCTCCGCGTCCGGGGCCATCAGCTGCTCCCAGGCCCCCGGACGAATCCCCACCTCACGAAGCAGCAGGTCTGTGTCGGGGCCTCCGGAGCGTTGCCGAGAACCCTCCGCCGAGGGAGTCTGCGGGGAATCCGTGCTGGCGTCATCACCCGCGGAAGCGAGGTGATCTGCGCCACCCTGGCTCGGGCCGGCAGGCTCGCGCCAGTCGAAGACGGTGCGCAAGGTACCGTGCCGGTGGATCACCTCCAGCCAGGCCTGGGCGATCTCCTCCAGCGAGGCGGGCCCGTCGAGCTGAAAAGAAACCGCCATCCAGGATCCGGGGCGTGACCCGAAGCTGACATGGCGGTTCTGATCGAAGGAGACCGGCAGGCTGACCTGTGAATCAGGCGGGCTCACTTCCGGAACAGGCTGTCCCACGCCGAAGCCGACTCGACGGTCAGGAACCGCGTCACTCGCGGGCGCGGGCGCGGCCACGACCGAGTAGCTGGAGAGCCGTCCGGGTCGGGTGTGCATCTGCGCCACATTCGTCAACCGCATACGGCGTAGTCTAGGGGGCGTTCATCGCGCCTGGACCAATCAGACGCAACTTGTTGTTCAGCTGAGACGCAGGAGTCGAATACCGTGGGGCTTTTCCAGACAGCCGGGGCGAAACTTGCCTATGAGATCTCTGGGGAGGGTCCCACATTTGTGCAGCTCCATGGCCTGACGTCGTGCGCCTCCCGGGAGCAGCGCGCTGGTCTGGACATGACCCTGAGCCTCCCCGACTGCCGCGTGCTGCGCTATGACGCACGCGGACACGGATCCTCCACCGGACGAGCTGTCCCGGAGGACTATCTCTGGCCGCGCCTTGCTGAGGATCTGCTCGATCTCCTGGACGAGGTTGCACCTGGACAGAAGGTCCACGCCGCAGGACCCTCAATGGGGGCGGCCACGCTCCTCTATGCCGCGCTGCGCGATCCGCAGCGGTTCAGCACCCTGACCCTGCTCGTACCGCCCACCGCCTGGGAGACTCGCGCCGGACAGGCTGACACCTACCAGCGTTCAGCCGCACTGGTGGAGGATCAGGGTATCGGGGCCTTTGTGCGTGTGGGCCGGCAGGTGTTGCCGCCGCCGGCACTGGCGGACCGGCCCAAGGAGCGCGTGCCGGCGGTGAGCCAGGAGCTTCTCCCGTCGATCTTCCGCGGGGCAGGCATCACCGATCTTCCGACCCCCGAGCAGATCGCAGCACTTGACGTTCCCACACTGATCCTGGCCTGGGTGGATGACTACGCCCACCCCGTGTCGACCGCGGAGGAGCTGCATGAGCTGATTCCGGGCTCGGAGCTGCAGATCGCAGAGACGCCTGAAGAACTCGACTCCTGGCCGCGCAGAGTGGCTGATTTCGTCGCCGCACACCCCGCCTGAGGATGGTCCGCTCGCAGGCTGATGCTGGGAACGGATCGCCGGGAGACGCAGCAGAATCACGTGGCGTGAGCGCGTGATTCCCTTCCCTTGGCCGGTCTCCCGGCGACCCGATGTGTTGAGATCCAGCTGCTCACCCTGCTGAAGCGCGTCGGCTCACAGGCTGCGAGATCTGGATCTCCTCGGATTTCCCGAGTCCTCGGAAGCGGTGATCACGGGCCGACCCGCGAATCGCTTCCCGGCCCTCGTATCTCCGCTCAGACCGCAGTCGGCGGCCCTTGTGAATGCGCGCTGAGCAGTGCCCAGCCAATATCCACATCCGAGGGACTTTCCACACTTTAGGTCCAGAGAGGAGTCGGGGCAATAGATCAAAATTCAACCCCTGTGGAAAACATGTGGACTACGCGGCGTGTCTTGTGCACAACATGTGCAGCAGGTTGTGGATATCAGTGGATAAGTGACCTGTCCTCGCCGCTGACCTGCAGCGATGTAACGACACGCCTGTGCAGCAAGAAACTACTGAGCAGTTTTCCAAGCCTTCTAGTCACCTTGCCGTAACCCTGCTGTTAGGTGTATAGGCAACGTAGAGCGCAGTTTTCCACAGACTCTCCACAACCTGGGAGGAACGCCTCCAGGAAACCCCCAGATCAGCCGTCGGGCTTCACCAGGTAGCGTAGGCAGACCGATACCCCAGGAGTATTCCAGTGCACAAATCGATCAACACCTACCTCCGCGAGGTTCTGCGCGAGTCCAGTCAGGACGTCAGCGGCACGCTTGCTTCCTATATCCCCCGGTTGCGCGACGCCGACGAGAACCTTCAGGCGCTCGCCTTGGCCACTACCGATGGGCAACAGTGCTCCGCCGGCGATGACGAGCACCGGTTCACCATCCAGTCGATCTCCAAGCCCTTCGTCTACGCACTGGCGCTGGACGACGTCGGCCTGGACCGCGTGCGCGAGATGGTGGGCATGGAGCCCTCTGGCGAGGCCTTCAATGAGCTCTCACTGGAGGGCGGCACCGGACGACCTCTGAACCCGATGATCAATGCAGGTGCCATCGCCACCCACCAGCTGGTGGACCACACCCGTCATGAGTCGCACCCAGGGGGCCGGGTGAGCGATTCTCGGACCTCTGCGGTGCGCAGTCGCACCGCCCGCATCCTGGAGGGCATGGCCGGCTTCGCCGGGCGCGAGCTCGAGGTGGACTGGGATGCCGCCGAGGAGGAGTTCGCGACCACGTACCGCAATATGGCGATAGCGCACATGCTGAAGTCCCACGGCTCGCTGGACATCGAGCCAGACGCGGCGGTGCGCGGCTACATCGACATCTGCTCGGTCCTGGTCACCGTCAAGGACATCGCGCAGATGGCGGCCACGCTGGCGAACAACGGCGTCAACCCGGGGACTGGCCAGCAGGTCGTCTCCGCCGAGGCAGCCCGAACCACGCTCGGCGTCATGGCCACCTGCGGCATGTATGACGCCTCGGGGCGGTGGCTGACCCAGATCGGCATCCCCGCAAAGTCTGGGATCTCGGGAGGGATCATCGGGGTGCTGCCCGGTCAGGTCGGCATCGCTTCCTTCGCGCCCCGCCTCGATGAAGAGGGCAGCAGCGTCCAGGGAGTCAGCATGTTCCAGCATCTCTCCAACGAGCTCTCGCTGCATGTGCTGAGCAACCAGCGCATCAACGTCATCGAGGAGCTTCAGGCCCGCGCCTGAGCCGGTGCCCGGCGTCTCCCGGGGCGGCACCCCGGGGCGGCACACCCGGGGCCGGGCGATCGCTGGATCAGGCGGCGTTCGCTCTGCCGCCGCCCGGCACGGGGTCGAGACCCTCACGACGACGCCGGGTCAGGGTCTCGTGCGTGGGTGGCTCGGGAGTGCCAACAGGTGCCCGGGCGGCCACTTCTCGACGCAGGACCGGCACGACCTCTTCACCGAGCATGTCGATCTGTTCTAACACGGTCTTCAGCGGCAGCCCCGCGTGATCGATCAGGAAGAGCTGGCGCTGGTAGTCACCGGCGTACTCGCGGAAGCTCAGTGTGCGCTCGATGACCTGCTCGGGCGTGCCAACGGTCAGCGGAGTCTGTGCGCTGAAGTCCTCCAGCGAGGGCCCTCCCCCGTACACGGGGGCCCTGTCGAAGTAGGGGCGGAACTCTCGAACCGCGTCTTGGGAGTTGTGACGCATGAAGACCTGTCCGCCGAGCCCCACGATGGCCTGCTCCTCGGTGCCGTGTCCATAGTGCGCGTAGCGGCTGCGGTAGAGCTCGATCATCCGTCCGGTGTGTTCCTTGTTCCAGAAGATGTTGTTGTGGAAGAAGCCGTCACCGTAGTATGCGGCCTGCTCAGCGATCTCCGGCGAACGGATCGAGCCGTGCCAGACGAAGGGCGGCACCTCATCGAGCGGCCGTGGAGTGGAGGTGAATCCCTGCAGCGGGGTGCGGAAGCGCCCGGACCAATCGACATCGGTCTCTCGCCACAGACGGTGCAGCAGCGCGTAGTTCTCGACCGCCAGCGGGATTCCCGCTCGGATGTCCTTGCCGAACCAGGGATAGACCGGTCCGGTGTTTCCGCGACCGAGCGTGAGATCGATGCGGCCCTCTGCCAGATGCTGGGCATAGGCGTAGTCCTCCGCGATCCGCACCGGGTCGGTGGTGGTGATCAGCGTGGTGGCGGTGGAGAGCTGGATCCTGCTGGTCTGTGCTGCGAGATGGGCCATCAGGATCGGTGGATTCGCGGGCGCCACGAACGGGGGGTTGTGGTGCTGACCCATGGCGAAGACGTCCAGACCGACCTCTTCAGCCTTCTTCGCGATGGCCACCATGGAGGTGATGCGCTCGTGCTCGGTGGGCACCTGTCCTGTTTTCGGATCAGGCGTGATGTCGCCGATGCTGAAGACTCCGAACTGCATAGCTGCTCCCCGTGTTGCACTGGATGATTCATGTGACGAGCCGTGTGCTGGCTCTCGGCATCTTACTACTCAAAATTTGAAGCACTAAGGGCTCAACGCCCCGTCGACGCCGGCCATTCCCCTCCGTGCGCCGGGCCCCGGGTCCCGGGCATGACAATGCCCCGGTCCCTGAAGAGGGAGGCCGGGGCATTCTCAGCGTCAGCCGCACAGCGGCCGCAGCATCGCGCGATTACTTCGAGCCGACGACCTGAAGGTCGAGGGTTGCCGAGACATCGGCGTGCAGACGGACAGTCGCGGTGTAGTTGCCGACTGCCTTGATGCGGGTGGGGATCTCCACGGTGCGCTTGTCGATGGAGCCGAGACCCGAGGTCTCGACGGCATCGGCGATCTGTGCGGCACCGACGGTGCCGAACAGGCGACCGGAGTCGCCGGTCTTCACGGTGATCTTCACGGGGGCAGACTGCAGCTTGGTGGCCACTGCCTGTGCTTCCTCAACCGTGGCGATCTCGCGAGCCTTGCGAGCGGAGCGCAGGCGCTCCACGTCCTTTTCGCCGCCCTTGGTCCAGGTCATTGCGAAGCCACGCGGCAACAGGTAGTTGCGTGCGTAGCCGCCCTTGACCTCGACCACGTCGCCGGAAGCGCCGAGTCCGGTCACTTCCTGAGTCAGGATGAGCTTTGCCATTGGGTTGTTCCTTTCCTTCCCAGTCAGTCCCGGATCAGCCGCGGCCCGCGCCGGCGTACGGCAGCAGTGCGACTTCGCGAGCGTTCTTGATCGCCTGGGCGATCTTGCGCTGCTCCTGGACAGTCACGCCGGTGACGCGGCGTGCGCGGATCTTGCCTCGGTCGGAAATGAACTTCCGCAGCAGGGCGGTGTCCTTGTAGTCAATGACCGTGATGTCAGCAGCCTTCAGCGGATTCGCCTTGGGCTTTGGCTTCTTGAGTTCAGCCTTTGCCATCGTGGTGCTCCTTTTCATAAGCGGAGCCCGCACCCTGTGGGATGCGGGATGGTGAATGTGTTCAGATGAGCCTTAGTTCTCAGGCCGAGAGCGCAATGCGCTCGTCGGGATCAGAACGGTGGCTCGTTGTTGTCAGGGGTGCCCCAGCTTCCGCCGCCGGAGGGCTGTCCGCCCCACGGGTCCTGCGGTGCAGAGTCATTGCTCCACCCGCCGGACTGCGAGCCGCCGCCTCCGCTTCCTCCGCCGAAGGAGTCTCCTCCTCCGCCGAAGCCTCCACCGGACCCGGAACGGCCGCCTTGGCCACCGCCCGAGCGCTGGACGCTGGCAGTGGCGAAGCGCAGCGAGGGACCGATCTCATCAACGTCGAGTTCCCAGGAGGTGCGGTTTTCGCCCTCCTTGGTCTGAAACGACCGAGCCTTCAGGCGGCCCTGCGCGATGACGCGGGTGCCCTTGGTCAGGGATTCAGCAGCGTTCTCTGCAGCTTCACGCCACAGTGAACAGCGGACGAAGAGAGTCTCTCCGTCCTTCCACTCATTCGCTTGTCGGTCGAAGAACCGGGGTGTAGACGCAATGGCGAAGTTGGAGACCGCTGCACCTGATGGGGTGAAGCGGAGTTCCGGGTCTGCCGTCAGATTGCCTACAACGGTGATGATGGTCTCGCCGGCCATGGCTCTGCTCCTTGGTTGCTGGTTCGCCCTGACAGGTGGATAGCTCCACCTGGAGGATTAATCGATCTTCTGTTCCTCGGGGCGAGTGATCTTGGTGCGCATGATCGTTTCGTTCAGGCGCAGCAGTCGGTCGAGCTCGGCGGCCGAGTCGGGAGTCGCATGGAAGTTGACGACGGCGTAGACCGCTTCCGTCTTCTTCTGGATCTCGTAAGCCAGCCGGCGACGTCCCCAGACATCGACGTTGTCCACGGTGCCGCCGTCTTTCTTGACGACCTCCATGTACTTGCCGAGTGTCGGCTCCACGGTGCGCTCATCAACCTCGGGGTCGACGAGCACCATCAGTTCATAGTGACGCATGAGTGAACCCACCTCCTTCGGACTTGCGGTCACGGGATTTCCGTAACAGGAGGTTCTATTTGCATCTGTTGCTGGACTCCTCCGACATGCCCTCAGATTGTGGGCAGGACGGATCGAGGTCAGACAACCTGCACCATGCTACAGGTTCTCCCCGCCGAGATGAACCCGAAGCCCGTAGGCGAATCCACCGGGTTCGATCATCTGAGCCCGGGTGGTCCCACCGAGGCAGGGATTCACCCGGGCAGATCGAGGGTGAAGAAGCTTGCGACCGCGTCCCGCAGATGGTGAAGGTCCTGCACCCCGCACATTTCTCGGGCGGAGTGCATGGACAGAAGCGCGATCCCGACGTCGACGGTGCGGATACCGAGCCGGGTCGCGGTGATCGGTCCGATGGTGGAACCGCAGGGGAGATCGTTGTTGGAGACGAACTCCTGGGTGGGCACCCCGGCGGCACGGCACACGGCGGCCCACATCGCGGCGCCGGCCGCATCGGTCGTATAGCGCTGATTGGCGTTGATCTTCAGCAGCGGCCCGCCGTTGGGCAGCGGACGGTTTGCCGGGTCATGGCGTTCGGAGTAGTTCGGGTGTACGGCGTGACCCGCATCGCTGGAGAGGTGCCAGGACCCAGCCAGCGCCTGCGCGCGCTGCGTGGCGGAGGCTCCGTCCTGTCCGACAGCTCTTCCCAGCCCCTCATAGATCCTCCCCAGGACCTCTTCCAGGAACGGGCCCGCAGCACCGGAGCGTGAGGCGGAGCCAAGCTCCTCGTGGTCAAAGGCCGCCAGCATCGGGATGACCTGACCCTGCTCAGCCTCCGGCGTGACCGCCTCCAGCGCACTCAGTCCGGCGTGGACAGACGAGAGGTTGTCCAGTCGGCCGGAGGCCAGAAATTCCTCCTTGATCCCAAAGGTGCCCGGAGCCTGAGCATCGGCCAGGACGACGTCGTAGCCGTCCACCTGGTCCGGCTCGACGCCTGCGGACGCGGCGAGGACTGCCAGCACGTCTGCGGCGGCAGCCTGCTCGGAGGACCCGGCGAGCCCCAGCACCGGAGCGGTGTGGGACTGCCTGCTCAGCGTCAGTCCCTCGTTGACCTGACGATCAAGGTGGATGGCGAGCTGCGGGATGCGCGCCACCGGTCCCGTGGAGACCAGGTGGGTGACGCCGTCGCGCGTCACGAGTCGTCCCGCCAGGCGCAGTTCGCGGTCCAGCCAGGAGTTCAGCAGCGGACCGCCATAGATCTCCACACCGGCCTGCAGCCATCCCTGCCGGAGGAGGGTGGACTTGGGCTTCAGCTTGAACCCGGGGGAATCGGTATGCGCTCCGAGGACGCGCAATGCGGTGGTGGGTCCCGCGCCCTCGGGCACAACCCAGGCGATCACCGCCCCGTCGCGCAGGACCACATAGCGCCCCGGTTCCACCGGCCAATCCTGGTGCTCGCCCAGCTGGGTGAAGCCGGCCTTCACCAGGCGCTCCGCGGCCTCGGCTGCTGCATGGTAGGAGGAGGGCGAGGCGGCGACGTAGTCCGACAGGTCTTCGATATGGTCCCGAGTGGTCATGACCGCCATCCTAATCGGCGGCTTTGCTAGCGTTGCTCCATGTCAGTGATGTGGACAGGCCTTGTAGTGAACCTCTTGATCTTCGCTGGGCTCCTGGTGGTGATCACCTTCGTGCTACACGCCATCATCAGGGCAGCGGTGCGCAATGGGATGCGCGATCATCAGGAGTACCTCGAACAGCGAGGACGGGACGCGCGTCCGGAGGACCCCGGTGTGGACAGCTCTGCGTGAGAGGTGACTGCGGCTGACCGGCGGCGGGTCCACCTCGGCTAGGAGGGCCCGATCAGCCCGGTCTGGAACACGTAGACCACCACCTGCACCCGGTCGCGCAGCTGCAGCTTGGTCAGGATTCTGCGCACATGGGTCTTGACGGTCGCCTCGGAGAGGAAGAACTTCGAGGCGATCTCGGCATTCGAGAGCCCCTCGGCCACGGCGAAGAGGACCTCGGTCTCGCGCTGGGTCAGCGGGTCTCGCGGGACGCCGTCGTCCATGGCCGCGGCGATCTCTTCACCATTCGGCAGAGACGCCCCCGCCCTGTCTCGACGCGCCGCCTCGCGGCGCACGGCGGCACCCGAAAAGCTCGGGGCGGCAGTCGCGGTCCGATCTGCGGCGATCCCAGCACTGTGCGGTTCGGCTCCGCGCAGATAGACATCGAGCAGTCGCTGCGTGATCCGGGGGGCCACCACCGCGTCACCTTCGGCCACCACGCGCACCGCATGGACCAGATCCTCAGGGGTCACGTCCTTGAGCAGGAAGGCACTGGCCCCGGCCTGCAGCCCGGAGAAGGCGTACTCATCCAGGTCGAAGGTGGTCAGGATGATGACCCGAGTCTGCGGAAACTCGGCGACCACCGTGGCGGTCGCCTCGATCCCGTCCATCCGAGGCATGCGGACGTCCATGAGCAGCACATCGGGTCGCTGCTCCTGGGGCAGCCCGCGCAGCGTCTCCAGCGCCTCCACGCCATCGGCGGCCTCGGCCACGACTCGGAGATCCTCCTCACCCTCAAGGATGAGCCGGAACCCCATTCGGAGCAGGTGCTGATCGTCGACCAGCATCACGTTCAGTGGTGTCCGCCCGGGCGGGTGCCCAGGGCCTGGCGCCTGCGCACGTGCGGCCGCGTCGTCGTCGTCCATGGTGTTCACCTGGTTCATCCCTTCTGCGGCGGTTCGAGATCCGCTCGCACCATCCAGCCCCGGCGAGGCGCCGGACCTGCGTAGACCGATCCGTTGTAGAAACCTGCACGCTCCTCCATCCCGTGGATCCCCTGTCCGCTGCCCAGCGATTCGCGGCGTTCGCCGTGGGCGGGGTGGAGGCCGTCATCGGTGATGGTGAGGACCACCTGCCCGGCGGCGGGCATGCCCAGGGCGGCCTGATCTGCGGAGCTGAGGCCTTGAGAGCGCAGCCGGCGGGCCTCCTCGGCGTCTGGACCCGGACGGTGCTCGATGGTCACGGTGACCTCGGTGACCTGGCGGCCGTAGCGCAGCACGTTGGTCAGCGACTCCTGGATGATCCGGTGCACGGTGAGCCCGAACCCCGCGTCCTCGGGAAGCTGCGGACCGGTCAGGCTCACGGTGAGCGGGAGGCCTGCCTGCCGAAACCCTTCATAGAGCTCCTCCAGGGAGTCTCCGATGGGTCGTCGCGCTGCTTCGACGTCCTGGCCCTCGCGCAGCACCCCGATCACCCGACGCATGTCTCCCAGGGCGGTGCGCCCGGTGTCGGAGAGCTCCTCGAGGACCTCGCCGGCCCGCTGGGGATCCTTGCGCGCCACGATGCGCGCGCCGTCGGCCAGGGAGATCATCACCGAGAGGGAATGGGCGATCACGTCATGCATCTCCCGCGCGATCCGGTTGCGCTCGGCGACCCGGGCGTAGGACTGCGTCCGCCGTGCCCACTCCAGGACCTCCTGCTCGTGGCTGCGCCCGCGGCGGACCGCAGCGCCGATCCCGGCCGAGCTCCCCACGCTGAAGAACAGCGTCACGGCGAGGACGCCGAAGGACTGGATCTCACTCAGGCCCATCGGCTCGTAGTAGTTCTCCATCCACCAGCTTCGCCCGTGCTCGGCGTTCCACTGTTCATTGCGCAGGAAGGGCAGATACCCGAGCACGCAGGCCGGCAGCGAGATGAGCAGACCGATGAGCAGACCACGATGCCTCGCCACGGCGTAGGCCGCGAAGCACAGGCCCAGCATCTGGCCGCCCTGCCAGGGGTAGAGCAGCAGCATCGACGCCTCGGCGAGGGTGATCAGCGCAAGCGCCGGAATGGGGTGGGACCGCCGGAAGAACAGCGACCCGGCGATCACCCCGTAGCCGAGCAGCAGCCACCACGCGCGATCGCCCAGATCATAGAAGGCGTAGGGGTAGACCCACAGACTCAGCAGCAGGTAGACCCCGACGACGACGGCGTCCATCCACCTCGGGTGTCGTCGGAACCAGCCGCGCACGCCCCGTCGGCGCACGATGCCCAGCTCCTCGAAGCCCGCGGGCATCGACTGCCCCGCTGAGGGTTCGGGCGCGGCCTGAGTCTTCACATCTTCGACTGTACCGAGCGTCTCTGCCCGATCAGAGCGATCTCGGTCTCGCCAGGCGCGGGATTCAGGCATCCCTGCGGCTGAAGACCAGCCACCCCGGCACCACGGCGGCAGCGGCCCACACCATCAGCAGCAGTCCTGCCAGCGGCACCGGGAGGTCGGTGCTCATCGAAGCCGTGCCCGCGGTGAACTGACGCTGCAGCGCAAAGATCTCGAAACGCATCAGCTCGGTCACCCACATGGCACCGCCGCTGACGGCGAGCAGCAGGCCCAGCGCGATGGGTCCGCTGAACAGCAGCAGGCAGTAGGTCACCACGGCCCCTGCCGTGCTGCGCAGCAGCGCACCCAGGCCGAAGCCGATCGCGGACGTGATCACCACCACGGCCCAGCTGCTGAACACCAGCCACCAGATCTCGGGTCCCAACAGCTCCGGCAGCACGTCGTAGAAGCCGCTCAGCGGCAGGAGCACCGCGAAGCTGAGCACCACGAGCACCGCTGTGAGCGCACCGATGAAAACCAGCACCGCGAGCAGCTTCGCGAAGAAGAACACCGTCCGGTTCGGCACCGCAGCCAGCGAGGACCGGATGGAGCCCGAGGTGTGTTCCGTGGTGATCGCCACGGCCGCGAGCGCCCCCATCAGCAGCGTGACCAGAGTGAAGGTAGAGAAGACGTTCTCGAAGAGGTTCAGACCAGTCTGGCGGGCGTCCCCACTGGTCAGCGAAGCATCCGCCATCAGGAACCGAGTGCTGAGCACAGTGGCGATCAGGGTCACGATCAGCAGCGCCACGGCTGCGGCGCAGAGCCACCAGTTCAGTCGCAGCGCGCGCAGCTTCAGCCACTCGGCGCGCAGCGCCCGGGAGAAGGTCACCTCGGCCATCTGGGGTGCGGCCCGCTCCGGCTCCGCTTTGCCCGTGGTTCCGGTGGCGTGAGAGATGTGGGCGTTCATGAGAGTCCTCCGGAGCGATGTTCGACGTAGTCCCCGGTCAGCTTCAGATAGGAATCTTCCAGGGAGGAATGCAGCGGCGTGAGCTCGTGGATCACCAGGCCCAGCTCCAGGGCACGGCGCCCGATGCTGCGGGCATCGAGGCCCCGCACCTCGAAGGTCTCCGCATCCTGACAGACCAATGTGACCCCAGGTCCGGCGAGTCCGTTCATGAGCTCTTGGGAGCTCTCGGTGCGCACCAGCACCCGCGTCTCTCCCGTGGCATCGATGAAATCACCCACCGGCTGATCGGCGATGATGCTCCCGCGACCGAGCACGATCAGGTGATCCGCGGTCTGCGCCATCTCGGACATCAGGTGTGAGGAGATGAAGACCGTACGACCTTGACCGGCCAGCCGGCGGACGAGCTGACGCACCCAGCGCACACCCTCCGGGTCCAGGCCGTTGATCGGCTCGTCGAAGATCAGCACGCCGGGATCGCCGAGCAGCGCGGCCGCGATGCCCAGCCGCTGAGTCATCCCCAGGGAGTAGCCCTTGATCCGTTTGGACGCCACCGAGCTCAGACCCGTCATCTCGATGACCTCATCCACCCTGGCGTGGCTGATGTCATGTGTGGCGGCCAGAATGCGCAGCTGCTGACGACCGGTCCATCCCGGATGGGCCGCTCCGGCGTCCAGGACGGCGCCGACCTCACGCAGCGGCGCGCGGTGCTCGGCGAAGGCCTTTCCGTTGATCGTGATGCTGCCCGCAGTAGGGCGGTCCAGCCCCATGGCCATGCGCATGGTGGTGGACTTGCCCGCCCCGTTGGGGCCGAGGAAGCCGGTGACCTTCCCCGGGGCGAGCGCGAAGCTGATCCCGTCCACTGCCGTGGTCGCCCCGTAGGTCTTGCGCAGACCGTTCGCTGTGATCATGCCTCCACGCTATGCCGCGCCGCAGCAGTGCACATCACGCTGAAGGATGATTCCGGCGCCTCGGCTCGGCGTAGGTCCAGGCACGCAGCGGAAACTCCACGGGGCCTCGGCTGAACCGACGCAGCCACAGCCCAGAGAGCCCGAGCTGCACCGTCCACAGTCCGACGACGACGAGCCCCACCTGGCTCGCACTCAGCTGACCCGCCAGGCCGAGCCCCAGCGGGGCGCCCAGTACGGAGAAGAGCACCGCAAGCACCAGCGACTGGCCGAGGTAGTTGCTCAGAGACATACTTCCGGCCGGAGCCAGCGCCCGCACGAGCCAGCCGAACTGAGGCTGCCGCAGGATCAGCAGCGCCACCACCACGTAGCCGGTGGCCTGGATCGGGCCGGCGAGGAAGATCAACCCTCCGCCGAGCGTCTCCATGCCCAGGCCGCCCACGCTGCGCTGCCCTGGTTCCTGCGGCGTCCATGGTGCACCCCAGGTCAGCCAGGCGGCGGTGACGCTCAACGCCCCGCCCACTGCGAGCGCGAGGAGCGCGAGGCGGAGCAGCCGCGCCGTCGGGATCTCGCCCGCCATGATGCGTTCCAGCAGGCGTCCGCGGCCCAGCACCAGGCCGAGCAGGAAGGCGGCGAAGGCCACCGGACCCTGCACGATCAGCGTGGAGGGCGCAACAAGCCCGTAGGCAGAGAGCTGGAAGGCCAGATAGCTGCCCAGACCACCGGTGTAGGCCTCCCGAGCCGCCTCCGCCGAGGTGCTCATGGCCGCGGCGTCGAGCGCTGCTGGATCCACCATGGAAGAGGACGCCAGCGCCAGGGTCAGCCCGCCGAGCCCGAGGATCGCCAGCGCGACGATCAGCCAGAGCGCCGCAGCCAGCGTGAGCGCGGCGCGGGTCCCGATTCTGCGCAGGCCCAGCAGCGCGAAGCCGAGCAGGGCATAGGCGAGCAGGATGTCCCCGACGAACAGGAAGATGCCATGGAGCAGTCCGAGGACGATCAGGCCGATGAAGCGGCGGACCGAGCGGGTGACCTCGCTGGCACCTGAACGGTGGGCGGACCCCCACTGCAGCACGAAGGAGAGGCCGAAGAGAAAGGAGAAGACCACATAGGACTTGCCCTCGAAGAGTGTTGTGGCGGCGAAGGCGACCCATTGGTCAGCAGGAGCCGTCTCGGCGCCGGCGGAGCGGCCTGAACCGCTGAGGTTCTCGGGGAAGGCGAAATACCAGATGTTGACCGCCAGGACGCCCAGCAGCGCCAGGGCTCGCAGCGCGTCGACGGCATGAAGTCTCTGCATCCCTCCAAATTACGGGAATCCCCACCTCCCCCAGCGGTAGGGTCGGGAGGGATTCGTCGAGAGTGGAGGGTGGCTGTGGAGATTGTGCTGATCATCGCGGGTCTCGCCGTGATTCTGTTCGGGCTGTGGGACATGTTCCATCAGCTTCTCCACCCGCGGGGGCAGGGTCCACTCAGTGGACTGGTCTTCTCCGGCGTGTGGAAGATCGCGCGGGCCAGCGGCCACCGGCTCGGCTTCGCCCTCGGGCCGGCCACAATGGTGGGAATCGTGATGCTCTGGGTGCTGATCCAGGGCGTGGGCTGGGCGCTGATCTACTACCCGCACGTGCCTGCCGGATTCCTCTACTCCGACGGGATCAACCCGGCGGACTACGCGCAGCCCGCCGAGGCGCTCTACATCTCACTGGTGACGCTGGCGACCCTGGGCTTCGGCGACGTGGTCGCCATCGAACCGACCCTCAGGATGGCGGCCCCGATTCAGGGCCTGACCGGGTTCGCGCTGCTCACAGGCGCGCTGACCTGGTTCATGCAGATCTATCCGCCGCTGCTGCGCCGGCGCTCCGCGGCGCTGACGCTGAAGGGTCTCTCCGATGCCGGTTATGCCGAGAGGCTCTCGGAACTGGATGCTCCCGCGGCCTGCGCGCAGCTCGACCTGATTGCCGAACAGATCTCCCAGGTCTGCGTGGACCTGGACCAGCACAGCGAGACCTACTACTTCCAGGTGAGCACCCCTGAGATCTCGTTCTCACACCACCTGCCGTACGCGCTCGAGCTGCAGCGCGCGGGCGCGAAGTCCACCTCTCTGGAGGTGCGGATGACCGCGACGAAGCTGGAGACCATGCTGAGCCAGCTGGGCGATGCACTCAGCCCTGGTTTCGTCTCGGGGGATCAGCTCGAGGACATCTTCTCGGCCTACGCCGCCGACCATCCGTCCCGCGGCTGACCCTCCACCCCCAGCGTTTTACCGGGGCGTGCACGAATTACCGGCCTGACCGCAGCCCAGGTAATCCACGCACGCCCCGGTAAAACGGTGGGAGCGGGTCGGATCAGCGCTCGACTTCGCCCCGGATGAAGGCCTCGACCTTCTCATGGGCGACGTCATCGTGGAACTGCTCCGGAGGAGACTTCATGAAATAGCTCGACGCCGAGAGCAGCGGGCCGCCGATGCCGCGGTCCAGCCCGATCTTCGCCGCACGGATGGCGTCGATGATGACACCCGCGGAGTTCGGCGAATCCCAGACCTCGAGCTTGAGCTCGATCGACACCGGAGCGTCGCCGAAGTTTCGGCCCTCGAGGCGGATGAACGCCCACTTCCGGTCATCGAGCCACTGGATGTAGTCGCTGGGACCGATGTGGACATCGCGCTCGGCCAGCTTCGCCGAGGTGTTCGACGTGACGGCCTGGGTCTTGGAGACCTTCTTGGACTGCAGGCGGTCGCGCTCAAGCATGTTCTTGAAGTCCATGTTGCCGCCCACATTGAGCTGGTACGTGCGGTCCAGGTGGACACCGCGGTCCTCGAAGAGGTGTGCGAGCTCGCGGTGGGTGATGGTGGCACCGATCTGGGACTTGATGTCGTCCCCGACGATCGGGACACCCGCTGCGGTGAACTTCTCCGCCCACTCGGGGGTGCCGGCGATGAACACCGGAAGCGCGTTGACGAAGGCCACACCGGCGTCGATGGCGGCCTGCGCGTAGAAGCGGGCCGCGTCCTCCGAACCCACCGGAAGGTAGCAGACCAGCACCTCGACCTGCGCCTGCTTCAGCGCTGCGACGACGTCCACCGGCTCGGCGTCGGACTCTTCGATGGTCTCCCGGTAGTACATTCCGAGCCCGTCGAGGGTCGGGCCGCGCTGCACGGTGACGCCGGTCTCCGGCACATCGGCGATCTTGATGGTGTTGTTCTCGGAGGCGGAGATGGCCTCAGCCAGGTCCAGACCGACCTTCTTCGCGTCGACGTCGAAGGCAGCCACGAATTGCACGTCGGAGACATGATAATCGCCGAAGCGCACGTGCATCAGGCCTGGAACCTTCTGATCATCGGGGGCGTCCTTGTAGTACTCCACACCCTGAACGAGGGATGCGGCGCAGTTTCCGACACCGACGACGGCGACACGGATAGGTAGTTCTGCCAACTTGTTCTCCTAGTGGTTCAGCTGCTTCATGGTGATGACACGGACAGGTGGGGAAGGTGATCCCGGTCATGCCTGTGTCTCTGATCGAGAAGCCTATAGCCCCACAGAGCTCCCCGTGATCAGCCGAGCGTTATCGTTGAGCCGATGACTCCAGCTGAGAAGGACCGACGCCCGGTGGCGCCGAGCCGGGACGATCCGCTGCTGCGGCACCTCTCGGACCGTATCGGCGGGCCTGCGGGCCGGCGGCTGCTTCCACGCTGGCGCCCGGCTCCGGTGTTGCTCGGCCTCACCGTCGTCGCCGTCCTGCTCTCCGCGCTGAGCAGCCAATATTGCCGCATCAACGGCTGGGGCGGGGTGGAGGTCTACCACGCAGGCTGCTACTCGGACATCAGCGCGCTCTACGGTCAGCGGGGTCTCGCGGAGGCCCCTTGGAGCCCGCTGATCTCCCCGGGGTACTTCGAATACCCCGTGCTCACCAGCGTGGTGGCGGCCCTCGCGGCGGCCCTGACCCACTTCCTGCTCGGGCTGGAGTCCCTGGAGGGCATCGTCTGGGAGGCCGGACGCGCCTCGCTGCTGTACTGGGATCTCAGCTTCGCGGCCGCAGCGCTGGTCTGGCTGGTGCTGGTGCTGATCGTGATGAAGGCCGCCGGGGGGCGACCCTGGGACGCCGCGATCGTGGCGACCTCTCCGGCGATCATCTTCGGCATCGGCATCAACTGGGACATCTGGGCCGTCACCGCGCTGGCGCTGGCGATCCTGGGCTTCAGTCGCGGAGCCCATGTGAGCGCCGGAGTGATGATCGGCGTCGGAGTCTCCTTCAAGCTCTTCCCGCTGTTCATGCTGGGCGCGGTGCTGGTGCTGGTGCTGCGCCGTGACTCGGGTCTCGGCGCAGGGGTGTTTCTGCGCACCCTGCTCGGCGCTGTGGCGAGCTGGTTGCTGCTCAACGTGCCGGCGATGCTCGTCAGCTTCAGCTCCTGGTCACAGTTCTTCGAACTCTCCGCAGAGCGCGGGGCGGGATACTCCTCTCCCTGGCACATCTGGCAGGCGATAGCCGAGGAGGCAGGAGGCAGCGGGCTGGCGGCGGAGACCATCTCGGTCTGGTCCTTCGCGCTCTTCGCCGCAAGCTGCGTCGCGATCCTGATCCTGGGGCTGCTCGCCCCGGAGCCACCTCGGATGGTGCAGCTGCTGTTCCTGATCCTTGCGGCGTTCCTGCTGGTCAACAAGGTCTATTCGCCGCAGTTCATGATCTGGCTGGTGCCGCTGATCGCGCTGGCAGCCCCGCGCTGGCGCGATGCGCTGATCTGGCAGGGGTTCCAGGTGCTGCACTTCTGGGCCATCTGGATGTACCTGGCAGCCGGCGTCGGAGACCAGGATCCGCAGCACTCCTTCGACTCGATGCTCTACGTGGCCGCGGTGCTCGGTCATATCGGCGCGACCCTGTATCTGATGATCCAGGTGGTGTGGGACGTGCTCCGTCCCTGCCGTGACCCGGTCGCGCGCTCCGCAATGCCGGCCCAGACCGAATCATCCGCGTTGCCTACTGCCGGGCCGCGGACCATTCCTTGAGAATCTGGACTGCCTGGTCCTGCGGAACTGGACCATGTTCCATGCGGTGCTCGAGCAGGAACCTGTAGGCCTGGCCCACCTCCGGTCCCGGCGCAATCCCCAGGACCTCCATGATCTGTTCGCCATCGAGGTGGGGGCGAATCCGATTCAGCTCCTCGCGCTCAGCAAGTTCAGCGATCCGCGCTTCGAGATCGTCATAGGCATGGTCCAGGCGCGCGGCCTTCTTGCGGTTCCTGGTGGTGACATCCGAGCGGGTCAGCCGATGCAGCCGCTGGAGCTGATCCCCGGCGTCGGTGACGTAGCGGCGCACGGCCGAATCGCTCCAGCCCTGGTCGCCATAGCCGTAGAACCGCATATGCAGCTCCACCAGGAGGCAGACGGCAGTGATCGTGGCCTTGTCGAACTTCAGCGCCTGCATGCGACGCCGGGTCTGCTTGGCGCCCACCACGTCGTGATGCCGGAAGCTGACTCCGCCGCCCGGCTCGAAGCGGCGCGTCTTGGGCTTGCCCACGTCGTGCATCAGCGCCGCGAAGCGCAGCACGAAGTCGGGACCGGGCACCGGGCCGTCGTCGTCGGTCTCCAGCGAGCAGGCCTGTTCGAGCACCTTGAGCGAATGCTGGTAGACATCCTTGTGCCGGTGATGCTCGTCATCGGTGAGCTTCAGGGCTGGCACTTCGGGAAGCATGATCTCCGCGAGCCCTGACTCCACCAGCAGGTCGATCCCTGCACTCGGGTTGACTCCACAGATCAGCTTCACGAGCTCTTCGCGCACCCGTTCGGCCGAGACGATCTCCACGCGCGCGGCCATCTCGATCATGGCGTCCCTCACCTCGGGCGCCACCTCCATGCCCAGCTGGGAGGTGAAGCGGGCCGCGCGCATCATCCGCAGCGGATCGTCCGAGAAGGACTCCTCAGGCGTGGCCGGGGTGCGCAGCACACGCTGGTGCAGATCCGACACGCCCGAATGCGGGTCGATCAGTTCGAAGCTGGGCAGCTTCAGCGCCATGGCATTGACGGTGAAGTCGCGCCGCACGAGATCCTCGCCGAGGTCGCTGCCGAAGTTGACCTGTGGCTTGCGGGAGGTTGGGTCATAGGCCTCGGCACGATAGGTCGTGACTTCGATGGTGTCCTGCCCCTTGCGCAGCCCGATGGTGCCGAAATCACGCCCGATGTCCCAGTGGGCCTCGGCCCATCCCGAGACGGTCGCGATGATCTGGTCCGGGTTCGCGTCGGTGGTGAAGTCCAGGTCCGGCGAGGTGCGCCCCAGAAAGAGGTCACGCACCGGCCCGCCGACCAGGGAGAGCTCAAATCCGCGCGCAGCGAAGAGTTCGCCGAGTTCGACGACGACGTCCGGCAGCCAGGCGCCGTCAGGGAAACCAGAAGGGAGGTAAGGCATAGCGAAGACAGTGTCCCATATGCCCGCAGCACGGGCTCGCCGTGCTCAGACCGGCACTCCCATTAGAGTGTTCTGTATGAACAGACCGGAGAGCGGTGGTGAACGACGCACCCCATTGACAGTGTCAATGGGTGCACGTCGGCTGCCGAACCGGCAGTCCTCCCGGCAGCAGGGAAGCCTCCCCACGGTCGAAGAGGTCAGCGCCGGCGGGGTCATCATCCGGTCCGCGGCCACTGGATTCGATGTCGCGATCATCGCCCGCTACAACCGCGGCGGTCGGCTGGAGTGGTGCCTGCCCAAGGGCCACCCCGAGGGCGCGGAGACCCACGAGCAGGCGGCCCTGCGCGAGGTGGCCGAAGAGACCGGCGTCGAAGGTGCGATCCTGACCTCGCTGGGCAGCATCGAGTACTGGTTCACCGTCCCCACGCACCGGGTTCACAAAACGGTGCACCACTATCTGATGGAGGCGGTGGGCGGGGAGCTGAGCATCGAGAACGATCCAGACCATGAGGCCGTGGACGTCGCCTGGGTGAACATGGACGACCTGGACCGCACCCTCTCCTTCCCGAACGAACGGCGCATCGTCGCGCTGGCCCGGCAGGTCATCGATGAGACGGTGCAGTCCAGCTGAGCGGTCGAGCCGCCGTGCCGGGCGCTCGGTCGACTGGGCTATAGTCCACTGACGATGACAGCTACTTCCCCGCAGCAGACCGACGCCGCGTCGCCACCACCGCCCTCCGCAGAACCTCCAGCCGACCAGGGCCACCTCCCGGCAAAGGGGCTGGCCCGCGCCAGCGCGATCATGGCGGCCGGCACCCTGGTCTCGCGAGTCCTGGGCTTCGTGCGCACGGCGCTCCTGGGCATCGCCATCGGCGGCACCACCCTCGTGGGCGATGTCTTCGAGAAGGCCAACACGGTCCCCAACGTCGTCTACCTGCTGCTCGCCGGCGGCATGTTCAACGTGGTCCTTGTTCCCCAGCTGATCAAAGCCGCCCGGCGGCCCGATCGGGGGGCGGACTACACGTCCCGATTGCTCACGCTGACCGTCACCGTGCTGGCAGTCTTCACCGTGCTGCTCACCCTGGCGGCCTATCCGATCATCGTCACCCTCACCCGTGGCTGGACCGAACCGATGCTGGCCCTCGGCACGGCCTTCGCGATCTGGACGCTGCCGCAGATCTTCTTCTACGGGCTCTACGCGGTGACCGGCCAGGTGCTCAACGCCAATGCCCGCTTCGGCTGGTACATGTGGGCGCCGGTGCTCAACAATGTGATCGCCATCGGCGTGATCATCAGCTTCATCATCACCTTCGGCCAGTACGCGGCAAGCGACGACCAGCTCACCGAGTGGACCGCGCAGCAGACCATCTGGCTCGCGGCCGGACACACCGTAGGCATCATCGCGCAGGCCCTGCTGCTTCTGTGGCCGCTCTCCCGCCTGGGGATGCGTCTGCGCCCGAGATTCGGGCTCAAGGGCATGGGTCTGGCCTCCACCGGCAAGATCGCCGGATGGACCCTGGTCACCATGCTGATCGGCAATCTGGCCAACCTCGCCTATATGCGGCTGATCTCCGGCGCGACGGCGGCTCGTCAGGAGCTGGGGGAGCTCGGTTCAGCCGTGCCTGGTGAATATGCGGCCAACGTCGCCGAGCTCATCGCGATCCTGCCGCACTCGGTCTTCGTACTCTCCATCGCCACGGTGCTGTTCAATCAGCTCGCCCGCGCCATGGACCTTCGACGCTACGGCCGTGCTCGAGAGATCATGAACGAGGGGCTGCGGATCTTCGCCATACCGGTGATGTTCTGCATGGTCGCAGTGCTGGTGCTCGCCGGCCCCCTGGGGCGGATCTTCGCCGGAGCGGCGGCGGACGCCGACCTTGCCGGCGCGGCCATCGGTCAGCTGTTGGTGCTGCTCGCCCTGGGCATGCCCTTCCGCTCGGCCAGCTTCTATCTGATGCGCGTCTTCTACTCCGCTGAGGATGCGAAGACTCCCATGCTGATCTACGCGATCATCGCCGTGGTGGGCCTGACCACCGCCTACGGACTCGCCAACGTCGTGCCCGAGCAGGACATCGCCTACCTCGTCATCGGGCTCTTCTCCGCCCTCCATGTACTCCAGTACCTGATCGCTCACCTGCTGGTGGTGCGCCGCTGGGGCGGGTTCGACTTCGCATCAGTGCTCAGCGCCTATCTGCGCTCGGGAGCCTGCGCCGCAGTCGCTGGAGTCGGCGGGGCCGGGACGCTCTGGCTGCTCGGCGGATACTCCTGGGGCTTTGCCTGGGAGTCGATCATCACCGCCGTGGCGAGCTGCGCCGTCGTCGGGGTCGTGATGGCCCTCTTCTACGTGCTGATGCTGCGGTGGCTTCGGGTGGATGAGTTCACCGCGGCGATCGCGCCGCTGGCGCGCAGGATCCCTGCATTGTCCAGGCTCGCCCGGTAGGCTTGCCCCCGATGTGAACCTGACCGCTTGCAATGAGCGGACAGGATGTTTCCCGGACCCAGGAGGACTTGTGGCGCAGCCTTTCGGCGTCGGCGATGTTGTTGGTGGGCGATATCGCATCACCCATCACGTGGTGACGTCTGCCGATCAGGACATCGTCTTCCAGGCGAGCGACGAGGTCCTCGACCGCGATGTCAGCATTCTGCTGGCCTCCCGGTCCAATGCCAAGCAGGTCGCCACCTCGGCGCGTGAGCTGGCGATCGGTGCGCGCGACTCCGATGTGCAGGTCCTGGATCTCGGCCTCGCCGACGAGCGCACCTACCTGATCTCCTCCCTGGTGGACCCCAATCACCTCCTGGACCTCGTGGTGCCGGACTCCGCGCCCTACGTCGAACCGTTCTTCACCGACTCCCTGGGCTCCGAGCTCTTCGGGCAGTCCCGCGTGATGGAGCCGGAGACCTTCGACGACGACGACGAGTACTACGCCGCCCTGCACGGGGACTCTGATCGCCCCGAGGATCCGGCGCGACGCTTCCGTCGGCGCCGACCCGCCTTCCTCGACAAGGTCTCGGATTCGTTGAACCGCCGGCTGAACTCGGAGAACGACGCCGCAGCGCTCGCCGTGGCCGCAGAGCAGGTCGATCAGGTGCGCGAAGAGGCCGCCACGTTCCTGCGCCATGACATGGAGATACTCGCTGCGGACCCCGCGGGCGACAGCGATGAGGCCTTCTCGGCCCATCTCGAGGCCGACCCGGCCACGTCTCGCGACTCCGTTCACCCCCGTGAGACAGACCTTGCCGCTGCCAGCGCTTCCGCGGCAGGCTCCGCCACACTTGCCTCCTCCAGCGTTGCTGAGCAGTCGGCGGACGAGAACCACGACGATCCAAGCCCATACGGCGACGAGGATGTCCTGCCTGACGGTGAAGAGGTCGTGGACAATCCGCCGGCTTCACCCGTCGACGACTTTGATGCGCCTCCCACTGCGCCCTCCGCCGCAGGTGAGAGCACGCAGGCCGTGCCAGCTCGACTCCGTGATGCGCTCTCCTTCACCGGACTGATCCGCCCGGTGCCCAGTCTGGAAGAAGAGGCCGCACTGCAGTCTCCCCAGCCGGCAGCTCAGCACCAGGGTGCACCGCAGCAGCAGGCAGCTCACAGCCTCCCCGCCGACGCCGCATCCAGCCACGCCCCGCTCGGCACGAGGGACGATGAGGATGAGGCCCCCGATCCTGACTTCCGCGATGAGAAACCAGGTCCACGACGCTGGCTCCTGGCAGCTGCGCTCGCGGCGGTGCTCGTGGTGGTCGCTGTTGTGATGTTCTTGAGCCTGCGCGGCGGCGAGGTCGAAGACGCCTCCGCCCCTGCGGAAGAGGAGCAGGACGCTGCTGAGGAACAGCCGGGCGAGGAGCCTGCTGAATCGGAAGAGGCCTCCCCGAGCGAGGAGCCCTCGCCCAGCGCGGAGACCGGCCCCGAGCCCGCGATCGCCGGTGTCACCCGCGTCGTCCCCGACTCTCCAGAGCTCATCGCGGACCGCGATGGACAGCTTCCCAATCTCTTCGATGGGGACGACTCGACCTCCTGGGTCACCCTCTCCTTCGCCACGGAAGACTTCGGGGGCTTCAGCTCCAATGTGGCGCTGGTGGCGGAGCTCGAGGAGCCCACCACGGTCTCCTCCGTGACACTCACACAGCAGGGAGAATCCTCCGGTGGCAGCTTCGAGGTGCTGACCAATGACACAGCGAGTCTCGACGGCGCCCAAGAGGTGGGTACCGGCACGCTGAACTGGAACGAGACCACCGTCGAGTTCGACAGCGAGACCGAGGCGGCCTACGTCATCATCAACATCACTGAGCTGCCCACACAGGAGTCTCCCGATCAGGCGGGACTGCCCTACAGCGTGGAGCTCAGCGAGCTCAGCGTCGACTGATCATCCGCCCGCCGCAGGGCGGCTGATCAGTAAGGCTGCAGGCATGGCTCCAGTAGGCTGATGGAAGAAGGAATAGGTTGAACATCGATGATGTTCAATATTCCAGACACCACGACCGTTGCTAAGGACATGTGATTGTGACTGAACAGACCCCTGACCAGGTACATGATGTGGTCATCGTCGGCTCCGGCCCGGCTGGCTACACCGCAGCCGTCTACATGGCTCGCGCGAACCTGAATCCCATCGTGCTGACAGGCTCCGTGACTGCCGGCGGCGAACTCATGAACACCACGGATGTCGAGAATTTTCCAGGCTTCCCCGATGGCATCATGGGCCCCGATCTGATGATGAACATGGAGCAGCAGGCGCGGCGCTTCGGCGCCGACATCCGTCACGAGGATGCCACGGAGCTGGTCCTGGACCGCCCCATCAAACAGATCACCACCGGTGCCGGAGATGTGTTGCATTCCCGCGCCGTAGTGTTGGCGACCGGGTCTGCCTACCGCGAGCTCGGCGTCCCCGGGGAGAAGGAACTCTCGGGGCACGGAGTCAGCTGGTGCGCGACCTGCGACGGCTTCTTCTTCCGCGAACAGAACATCGCCGTGGTCGGCGGGGGCGACTCCGCCATGGAGGAAGCCTTGTTCCTGACGAAGTTCGCCTCCCAGGTCACCGTGCTGCATCGCCGCGAGGAGCTGCGCGCCTCGCAGATCATGGTGGACCGTGCCAAGGCCAACGAGAAGATCTCGTTCGTGTGGAACACCGAGGTGACCGAGGTCCAGGGAGAGGGCAAGGTCAGTCGGCTGATCCTCCGTGACACTGTCACCGGAGAGCCTTCAGCTCTGGATGTGACAGGACTGTTTGTGGCAATCGGGCATGACCCACGAACGGCCCTCTTCAAAGACCAGATCACCCTGACCGAAGACGGAACTGCCTGGGTCGACGGTCGCAGCTCAAGGACCTCGCTGCCGGGTGTCTTCGCCGCCGGTGACGTTCTCGACCCCACCTACCGCCAGGCCATCACGGCCGCTGGCTCCGGCTGCGTGGCCGCATTGGATGTGGAGCACTGGCTCGCGGACAACGTTCCCACCGACGCCGCAGAGGTCCCGGCCGACGAGACCCATAACGCCCCTGTACCTCTCTAAGGAAGGAGATCTATATGTCAGATCTCAAGAATGTCACTGACGCCAGCTTCGAGCAGGACGTCCTGCAGGCCGATAAGCCCGTGCTTGTCGACTTCTGGGCCGAGTGGTGCGGTCCGTGCCGCATGCTGACCCCCATCCTCGAGGAGCTCGCCGCAGAGAACCCGGAGAAGATCCAGGTGGTGAAGGTCAACGTGGATGAGAACCCCGGGACCGCCGCAAAGTTTGGCATCACATCGATTCCAGCGGTCTACGCGTTCAAGGACGGTGAGCACGTCCAGTCCTCCATCGGCGCCAAGCCGAAGCAGGTGCTGGAGCAGGAGTTCGCTGACCTGCTGAGCTGAACAGCTGACACACCGTCTTAGACGGCAAACAGTTCGGGCCCGGAACGAATCATCGTTCCGGGCCCGATGTGTTTCACGTGAAACGTCAGCCTCGACTGCCGATCATATCCATCAACCGGTGCAGATCGTCGATGGACCCAAAATCGATCGCGATACGTCCCTTCTTTGCCCCCAGGGTGATCTTCACCTGGGTATCGAGTCGATCGGTCAGTGCATCGGAGAACTCCTCGAGCTGCTGCACCCGAGGGCTCTTCGTCCGCTCACGTCCCAGATCCCATGACGAGCGTTGGTCTCGCTGGGCAAGCGTCACCGCCTCTTCAGTCGCGCGCACCGAGAGTCCCTCAGCGACGATGCGCCCCGCCAGCTGCTCCATCTGCTCCGGCGACTTCAATCCGAGCAGCGCCCTGGCGTGTCCCGAGGAGAGCACACCCGCAGCGACGCGTCGCTGCACCGCAGGAGGGAGCTTCATGAGCCTCAGGGTGTTGCTGATCTGAGGTCGGGACCGACCGATCCGCTCCGCCAGCTCATCCTGAGTGCAGTTGAAATCATCCAGGAGCTGCCGATAGGCCGCCGCTTCTTCCAGCGGATTCAGCTGAGACCGGTGGATGTTCTCCAGGAGAGCGTCCCGCAGAAGATCGTCATCCTTGGTCATCCTCACGATCGCCGGAACGGTCTCAAGGTTCGCAGCCTTCGAGGCCCGCCAGCGGCGTTCTCCCATGACGAGCTCATAGAGACCCGCACCCGCCGGACGAACGACCACCGGCTGCAACATGCCGATCTCCCGTATGGAATGGATCAGCTCATCCATGTGCTCTTCGTCGAATTCCTGACGCGGCTGGCGCGGGTTGGGCACGATCGAGTCCACCGGAACGGAGCGGAACTCGGCACCGTCCACCTTGCCGCTGGTTTCACGTGAAACAGAGTTGGTCCACGCGCCCTCAGGTCCCGCGTCCAGTCTCGAATTGTCCTGAGTCTGCGCGGGGGCAACCGACGATTCTTCCCGGCCCTGGCGCTCTTTAGTCTCATCGTCCGTGGTCGCCTCGGCGCCGGCCTGCGGCGTCATCGGACGTTCAGCACTCTTGCCGGTCCCACGGGAGAGAACGTCGGGCATGGGTGCCCGCTGCCCGGCACTCGGTCGTCGGGATGACGTCGCGGATCGCTGAATGACCGTGGATTCCCGGGCTACATAGGGTCCTTCGAGGTCTGATTTTGCGGAGAAGAACACGTCAATAGGGCGTGGGGTGCTGGACCGCACGTCAGATGTTTCACGTGAAACCGCGCCCGAGGAATCGGGGCCTCCCGAATCAAGAGGGGACGATCCAGTCTCCGAAGCCGCCTCTTGCTGCTCTTGATCTTGCGAGTCACTGTTGATCAGCGCACCTAACCCTCGTCCCAAACCGCGCCGTTTGCGTTCCGCCATGCAGGAGCCTCCTAGAGACATCGACCTCGACCCGCGTGAGCTCAACGCGGTAGATCTCATTCTACGGAGATTTTGCACGCGGTTATGCCAAGCAAGGTTCTAGGACGTCGTTTCACGTGAAACTGGCGGGCTGGATGCAGCCGAACCTTTGCTGCAAAGGGGAGACCAGCTGCGCTCACGGTTCGCATCCAACGTCACCGCGTTTCACGTGAAACCTTGATGGCAGACCAGACAAGCGCAGGTCGGGTTTCACGTGAAACGGTCGCCGTGAAGACGTCCTACCTCACAGGCACTGTGCCCATGACGTCTTGAACTGGGAGCGCATCACCCTACGGGGCAATGACGCTCGGAGGCTAGCGTCGGATCACACTGTTTCACGTGAAACGGCGAATCCGCACTCGACCTGGGCGAGCGGGCGCGGGATCAGGAGCGCTGAACCAGTTCTGCCGCCGCTTCAAGATAGGCAAGCGCTCCCGTCGAAGATCGGTCATAGCTGATCACCGACTGCTGATATGAGGGGGCCTCTGAGATGCGCACGCTGCGCGGGATCACTGACTTGAGCACAGACTCCGGAAAATGCTCCCGGACCTCCTCCGCGACCTGCGACGCCAAGTTCGTCCGCCCGTCGTACATGGTCAGCAGAATGGTGGAGACCTTGAGCGGCGGGTTCAGATGCTTCTGGATCATACCGATATTGTTGAGCAGCTGGCTCAAGCCCTCGAGGGCGTAGTACTCGCACTGGATCGGGATCAAGACCTCTTGCGCCGCGACAAAGGCATTGACCGTGAGAAGCCCGAGGCTGGGAGGGCAGTCGATGAAGACAAAATCCAGTCGCTCAAGGCCGTGATCTTCTCGGTAGCGGTAGTACTCTGCCAACGCGCGTTGGAGACGCTGTTCGCGGGCCACCAGAGACACCAGCTCAATCTCTGCGCCGGCGAGATGGATGGTTGCTGGAACCACCTGTAGGCGAGCAATGTCTGGGCAGTCAGCCACGACGTCCGCGAGGGCGAAGTCCTCGATCAGCACGTCGTACACCGAATCGGTATCGGCCGAGTGCTCAACTCCCAACGCGGTCGAGGCATTGCCCTGCGGGTCGATGTCAATGACCAAGACGTTGAAACCCTGATCGGCCAGCGCTGCCGAGAGGTTGACCGTACTGGTGGTCTTTCCAACTCCACCCTTCTGATTCGAGACGGTGATTGCCCGAGTGTGATCCGGACGATCCAGCTCCGTAGAGACCAGTTTCTTGCGGCGCCGATTCTCGTCAGCCAGCTCTGCGGCCAGGGGAGAAGAGGCGGCGAACGAATCGAGGATCGAAGATCCTTCGGCCGCGCTGGCAGCGGCGCCGGCAGCCTTCGCAGTACCACTTGTTTCACGTGAAACACGGTTCTCTTGCACGCGCCACCTCTCCTTAGTCACGAGTCGTTCCTCCACGCCCGTCAGGCGTACTGGCAGCGCGCGCCGCCCGGGCATGCACGAGTCTAGGCCACCCGAGCGGCGCGGCGCCGGCAGCGAACCACCGTACTCGGCTCCTCGAGCAGTCCTTCGCCCAGCAGCTCAACGGTCGGTTTCTGCAGTTTGTACCGGCTGAAAGACTTGGACGCCGCTTCGATCTCGCTGTGCACACTCCGGCCCTTGAGCAGCAACAGCTCGCCATCATCGTCCAGCAGAGGAACAGTAAGGGGCAACAGTCGCTTAAGAGCTGTCACCGCTCGAGATGTGACGACGTCCGCCATCACCTCATCGGTGACTTCCTCCGCCCGAGCACGGATGAGCTGGACATTGTCCAGGTCGAGATCCTGCACCACTGTGCTCAGCCACTCAACTCGGCGCTCCATCGGTTCGATGAGGATGAATTCCACGTCAGGGCGCGCAATTGCGAGGGCAAGTCCAGGGAGTCCCGCCCCTGACCCCACATCGGCCACAGTAGTGTCGGCGGTGAGCTCCGGTGCCAGGATCGCGCAGTTGAGCACATGACGGGACCAGATGCGGGGTACTTCACGCGGCCCGAGCAGACCATGCTCGATTCCGGTGGAGCACAGGTGACCCACGTAGCGTTCGGCAAGATCCAGCCGGTCGCCGAATATCGCCGAGGCTGCTGCGCGTTCCGGTTCGGTGAGCTCAGGAGTCTGCTGCATCCCCTGGAGAGCATCCGCTGAGTCCCCCTCAGGGGAGCGAGTCTGCGGAGACTCTTCGTCCATAGAGGTGTCGCTCTCCGGCTGGTGTTCGCTCATGATGCTGAGATCACGACGTGGCGGCGTTTTCCTTCGCCCTCAGATTCGCTGATCAGCCCGGAGTCGGCGACGAAGTCGTGCACGATCTTCCGCTCGTAGGCGCTCATGGGTTCGAGGTGCACGTCCTCTCGGCGATCCTGAACCTTCGCGATCGCGTCCTCCGCGAGCTGCTTCAGCTCTGACTGACGACGGTCGCGATGTCCTGAGATGTCCAGCACGAGACGTGTCCGATCACCTGTGGCGGTCAGCACGGCCAGACGGGTCAGCTCTTGCAGGGCGTCGAGCACCTCGCCGTTGCGGCCGACCAGATCGTCGAGCTCGTCGCCGCCATCTTCCGTGAGGATCGAGACATAGGTTCGTCCACCTCGGACCTCGATATCGATGTCCCCGTCGAGGTCGACGATGTCGAGCAGCTCCTCGAGGTAATCTGCAGCAATATCGCCCTCGTCCGTGGCACCTTCTGCCGGGGGCTGCTCCTTCACCGCCTCGTCTGGCGCCTCAGAGTCATGGCCTGCCTGCTCCTTGGAGTCAGGTGCCGGCGACTCGACCGCGCCAGCGGGTGCTTCCTCGGCCTCGGCGGGGACAAGCTCCTGCTCTTCCCCGTCCGCCTGGCTCAGCTTCGTCTCATTCTCGCTCATGACTACTTCTTCCTCTTCTTCTTCTTCGCCGGCTGCGAGGTCTGGCCCAGATGCTTGCCAGTCGGCTTAGGCTGCTCCACGGGCTTCGCGGCCTCGTTGAACGGCGGGAGGCCGCGGGCGGAACGACGAAGGTTCAGCTCCTTCTCTGCCAGGGAGCCCGGTGTCGGGTTGTTCCGGATGACCCACCACTGCTGGCCCATGGTCCAGAAGTTCGTCGCCGTCCAGTAGACGAGCACACCCACGGGGAAGTTCACGCCGCCGACGACGAAGACCAGCGGAAGAACATAGAGCATCATCTTCTGGGTCTGTGCGAACTGCCCCGTCAGCGCAGCCTCAGACATGTTCTTGCTCATCAGCTGCTTCTGGGTGAAGAACTGGGTGGCCACCATCGTGACGATCATGATCGACGTCAGGATGACGACGTCCCAGCGCGTAGGGTCTGCGCTGAAGGAGGGCAGGAACATGTCCGACATGCTCACGCCGAAGATCGATGAGCCGTCGAAGCTCTGCACCTCATTGGCGCTGAGCGCACCGTAGCCCTGCTGCTGGTTCTGCTCCTCACGCATCCGATTGAGCATCCAGAAGAGCGCAAAGAAGATCGGCATCTGGGCCAGCAGCGGAAGACAGGTCATGAACGGATTGACGTTGTGCTTCTTGAACAACGCCTGCTGCTCCTGGGCCATCTGCTGGCGGGAGACAGCGTCCTTCTTGCCCTTGTACTTGGCCTGAAGCTTCTGCACCTCAGGCTGGATGATCTGCATCCCGCGCTGGGACTTGATCTGCTTGACGAACAGCGGGATCAAGATGATGCGGATCACGAGCACGAGCAGGACGATGGACAGAACCCAGTTCCATCCCGAGCTCTCAGGCAGCCCGATGGCCGACAGCAGGCCATGGAAGGTGCTGAGGATGAAGGAGACGGCCCAGGTGAAGGGCCACATGATTGTGTCGAAAAAGCCCATGTATCTCTCAGATGTAGTGGCCAGGCATCATGCCGAAGCAGCCTGCCGGCTCAAGGGTGAGGAGGACGTCAGTCATCATCACCGCGGGGAATCGGTGGGTGGTTTGTCTCTATGATCGTCGGTACTGCACCCTGCGGCCAAATCCTCGAACTGGCCGGCACCGGGTCCACCCCGCCTCCGGTGAACGGATTGCACCGCAGCACCCTCCACCCGGTGAGCGGAACTCCACGAATCACTCCGTGGGCCGTCACTGCTTCGAGCCCATATGCGGAACAGCTGGGATAGAAGCTGCAGACCTGCCCATACAGCGGCGAGATGACCTTTCGGTATCCCTTGATCAACAGGGCCAGCAACATCGACGGGCCCGCGCGAAACCAGCCCCAATACCCGCGGCGCAGCTGGGTCGCGTCGACACCCGTGGTGGGCAGTCCGGGAGTCTCACCTGGTGCCACGTAGTAGCTTGAATGCTTGACCCAATGGGATTCCGAAGAGCCGGACCCTTCCGGGAAGTCGAAGGCTCCACGCGAGGAGTCAGCGCTCACTGCTGGACCCGCCGCAGAGCAGTCTTGCGCAGCGCCCGCTGCGCGGCACCCTGCACAGCCGCACTCAGCTGCGCGTGGTCCAGGTCGACGATCTCTGGGAATGCCCGGATGACCATGTCCAACTGGCCTCCCTCGGGTGTTGCCAGAGCATCATCTCGCATGAGATCGAAGATGACGTGCCGCAGGCGTCGCTGGACACGATGCCGAACGACGGCGTTCCCTACGGCCTTGGAGACGACGAGCCCACACCGCCAGGGATCAGTTTCTGCAGCGGAACGCTGTGGAGCGATCCGCACAGCCACCAGCACGCCGCCGCCACCGGCGCGCGAGCCCTGCCGCATGGTGTCGCGATGATCGCGCGAGGAGGTGAGCCGGTGTTCTTTGGGGAGCACGGAGCTCGGCCTCCATTCGCTGCGTCCTGGTTGCTGCGGACTGTGCCTTCGGTAGCGGCACATGCGCACACCAGATGCACGAACGGCCCGCTCCCAATTCTGCGGGACGGGCCGTATGTGGGTCCAGATGCGGTGCACCGGAACCAGCTGACCGTGGGTCAGCGTGAATTGCTCTAGATCAGGCCGAAAGTTCCTTGCGGCCCTTGTTGCGACGCGTCGAGATGATCGACCGGCCGGCACGGGTGCGCATACGGGAACGGAAGCCGTGCTTGCGGCTGCGACGGCGGTTGCTCGGCTGGAAAGTCCGCTTGCTCACTGTGTACTCCCACTTGGATGGTTTGAAGTCATTCGGGCCCCGGACAAGTTCCTGCGTGCAGGCACGGCAGAACCGTGGGGCGACCTGTCAACACTAGGGTTTCCTCGGCGCGTCGTCAAGTCTGCCGGGGCAGCCTGTGCGCCATTGGCTGCCGCGCCACCGAGATCTATCGTAGTATCCCCGGCTGCCGCTGGGTCCGTGGAGGGACGAAACATGACTTCCGATCACCCTGTCATTCACGTGGAAGGTCTGGTCAAGAACTTCGGACGGGTGCGCGCTCTGGACGGCCTGTATCTCAGCGTCGCAGCCGGTGAAGTCCATGGTTTTCTCGGCCCCAATGGCGCTGGCAAATCGACGGCGCTGCGTGTGCTGCTGGGGCAGTTGCGAGCCGACTCTGGAATCGCACGGGTGTTCGGCGGGGACCCGTGGCGTGACGCCGTGGCACTGCACCGACGACTCGCCTACGTGCCGGGCGACGTCGAACTCTGGCCGAGCCTGACCGGCGGCGAAGTGATCGACCTGTTCCTGCGGTTGCGCAGCCGTGATGCGGGCGCCCGACATACGACGCGTCGCCGGGACGATCTCATCGAACGCTTCGATCTGGATGCACGCAAGAAGACGCGCACATATTCGAGGGGAAACCGCCAGAAGGTCGCACTGATCGCGGCTTTGGCCGCCGACGTCGACCTGCTGCTCCTCGACGAACCCACCTCCGGATTGGACCCCTCATGGAGGTGGTCTTCCAACAGGTCATCGCTGAGAGGACGGCCCAGGGCACGTCCGTCCTGCTGTCGAGTCACATCCTCGCGCAGGTGGAGGTGCTCTCAGACCGACTGTCGATCATTCGCGGCGGTCAGATCGTGGAATCTGGAAGCCTCGCAGAGCTTCGGCACATGACTCGCACCACGGTGGAGGTGGAGACGGAGCAGCTGCCGGAGAGACTGTCTGAGCTCGAGGGCGTCCACGAGATGCGCTTGGACCCGGGCTCGCGCCGCGCGGTCGTCGAGGTCGATGCGGAACATCTGGGGACGACGCTGCAGTATCTGACCTCCCTGGGGGTCCGCTCCCTCACAGCTCACCCGCCCACTCTTGAACAGCTGCTGATCCGCCACTATGGAGCCGTCGCTGGAGACCAGGTCGAGGGAGCGGATCCGAGGAGCACGTCCGGAAGCATCACTGCGGAGGCATCGTGAACACACTGTCGCGGTCGGTCCCCACGAGAACGAACTCCTCCGTCCAGGGACGTCTGAGCGGAACCGGGGTGCTGCTGCGTTTCATGCTGCGGCAGGATCGTCTCCGCCTGAGCCTCTGGGTCCTCGGAATCGGCCTGATGAGCTTCTACGTGGCCAATGCCGTCCAGGCCATCGTCAGCGACGAGGATGAGCTCGTGCAGATGGCCGGGGTGTTCACCGATCCGGTGGGCCGGCTCATGACCGGGCCGGCATACGGGATGGCGGAGCCCAGCTTCGAACGCTTCTACGCCGCCGGCTACGTGTTGTTCATCTATCTGCTGATCGCTTTGATGAGCATCTTCATTGTTGTTCGTCATACCCGGGGTGAAGAAGCGTCCGGCCGTGCGGAGCTGCTTCGAGCGAGTGTCCTGGGACGTCACGCGACGCTGGCGGCCGCTGTTTCGCTGGCCTTCCTGAGCAACGTCTGCGCAGCACTCCTGGTCCTGCTCGGGGCCCTCTCCGGTGGCTTCGCCGTCACCGGTTCCCTGCTTGTCGCGAGCTCGGGGGCCGCCGTCGGCCTGTTCTTCACCGCAGTCGGTGCCGTATCCGCCCAGCTGACCGAAGCCTCTCGCACCGCATCGGCCGCGGCAGGCTCGGTGCTCGGTCTGAGCTATCTGATCCGGATGGGTGGGGACGCTGCGGCAATCGGTGGCACGAGGCTTTCCTGGTTCTCCCCCCTCGGGTGGTCTCAACAGACCGCCCCCTACGTTCAGGACCGCTGGTGGCCGCTGCTGCTGCCAGCGCTCCTCGCGGTGGCAGCCCTGCTCTGGGCCTTCTTCCTGAGCACCCGCCGGGACCTCGGGGCAGGCCTGCTCCCCAGCAGACCCGGACCGGCGAGTGCCAGGCCCTCGCTGGGAACCCCCTTGGGCATCTCGCGGGAGAGTCTCCGCGGGGGTCTGCGCGGGTGGGGGCTTGCCCTTGTCCTGTGCGGGGCGATGTTCGGTGGCTATGCCCAGACCATGGTCGATTCTGCCGATGATCTGCCCGAACAGTTCCAGCGGGTATTCACCGGCGAATCCCTGATGCTCGGCTACCTGGCCTATATCAGCATCTTTCTGGCGATCTTCGTGGCTGCCGCAGGCGTGAGCGCGGTGCAACAGATCCGGGGTGAAGAATCGCAGGGTCGCGCCGCACTGATGCTCACGGCCCCGATGAGCCGAGGAAGCTGGCTTCTCGCCCACGTGATGGTCCTTCTGCTGGGCCTTGCCCTGATCCTGCTGCTCGTGGGCCTGGCGACCGGAGGTGCGGCGGCTTCTGTGCTCCATCAGGCCCGCGCGCAACACTTCGCCGACCTCCTTCTCGCCAGCCTGCATCAGGGTCCTGCGGTGCTGGCCGTCCTGGGACTGGTCGTCGCCGTCTTCGGCTGGGCACCCCGGTTCACTGGGGCCATTGGGTGGGTCGTGCTCGGTTATGCCGCGATCATGACAAACTTCGGACGACTCTTGGACCTGCCCCCCGTGATGCAGAACTTCAACGTCTTTTCTCACCTGTCCCAGTACCCGGTGGAACCTGTCACGTGGGCCCCTGTGCTCGTGCTGAGCCTGCTCGGTGTGGCCGGTCTCACGCTCGGCGTCATCGGCTGGCAGCGCCGGGAGGTCACCAGCGGATGAGCCGGGATGACGCGGGAGATCTCACTTTTCCCACAGCTCTCTCCACAGAAGCTGTGGAATACTATGTGCAGAATTTCGCCGATATCCACGAGGGGAGCAGCGTGCCTGCTGAGTCAGAGGTCGATGTGCCGCGCAAGTGGCAGCAGGTGCTTGCCGAGCTCCGAGAGAATCATGGCATCGCCGGCCTGCGGCTGACCGATGTCGGGCGGGCAGTGCCCCAGGGGGAGCAGCTTCTGGGCGAGACTCTGCTGCTCACCGTCGCCGTGCCCCATGAACGGGTGCGGGAGCTGATGCAGTCGACCCTGGCCGCTCAGCTCGGTGACGCGATGCGCACGGTCTTCGGCAAGGACGTCCTCTGTGCCTATGTCATCGACCCGGAGCTCGCGACGCGGCAGCGCGAACTCGGAATCGCACCGAGCGCGAACTCGGCGCCCTCGGCGGCTTCAGCCTCTTCCACTGCGGTCGATGATCTCTATCCCAGCGAAATCCCCACCGAGAACCCTCGACGCCGCCCGGACTCTGACACCTACGACCACCCGGAACGATCTGAGCTTCCCGACCGCCCGGAACGGGTCGGGATCGGTAGGAGCCGAGAACGGGACGAATTCGGCGAGCCCAGCTTCGCCCCCACAGACTATTCACAGTACGAACGCACTGCACAGCCACAGCGGGATGCACGACTGGCCGAGCGCCGTCCCCCCAGCCGACCAGCTCCACCGGCCTCCTTCACCGCGAGCGGCAGCGAGCACTACGAGACCTCCCGGCTGAATCCCCGATACACCTTTGACACGTTCGTCATCGGATCCTCCAACCGCTTCGCCCATGCAGCGGCGAATGCAGTCGCGGAAGCTCCCGCCAAGGCGTACAACCCGCTGTTCATCTATGGCGACTCGGGCCTGGGCAAGACGCACCTGCTGCACGCCATAGGCCATTATGCGCAGCGCCTCTACTCGGGGATCCGTGTGCGCTACGTGAACTCGGAAGAGTTCACCAACGACTTCATCAACTCGATCCGTGACGACGAAGGTGCAAGCTTCAAGCACCTCTACCGCAATGTCGACATCCTGCTGCTGGACGACATCCAGTTCCTCGCCGATAAAGAGCGCACCGTGGAAGAGTTCTTCCACACCTTCAACACCCTCTACAACAACAACAAACAGGTCGTGATCACCTCGGACCTGCCTCCCAAACGTCTCTCCGGGTTCGAAGAGCGGCTGAGATCCCGGTTCGAGCTGGGTCTCATCACCGACATCCAGCCCCCCGAGCTCGAGACCCGCATCGCGATTCTGCGCAAGAAGGCCACTGCCGAGAACTTCTCCTGCCCAGATGACGTCCTCGAGTACATCGGTTCGAAGATCTCCTCGAACATCCGTGAGCTGGAGGGGGCGCTGATCCGTGTCACCGCCTACGCCGCGTTGAACAAGCAGGAGGTGGACCTGGCGCTGGCGGAGCAGGTCATGCGCGACCTGATCTCCGACGACCACGCTCAGGAGATCACGGCCGACCAGATCATCAACGCCACGGCGGACTACTTCACGTTCAGCGTCGAGGAGCTGATCTCGAAGTCGCGGAACCGCAAGCTGGTCAATGCCCGGCAGATCGCGATGTACCTGCTGCGCGAACTCACGGAGATGTCCCTTCCCAAGATCGGACAGGCCCTCGGCGGTCGAGATCACACGACGGTCATGTACGCCGAGCGCAAGATCCGCGAACTCATGGCAGAACGCCGAGCGGTGTTCAACCAGGTCACGGAACTGACGAACAAGATCAAGCAGCAGCGGTAGCTCACCCGCGGTTGACCTTCGACCGAAGCATCACACGGCATCACGACGCTGGGTGAACAGCTGTGGACAAAGCAGTGCTCCACAACTCACACGCATGTCATTCCGCATAGAGCTTGGGATCAGCGGTACCCCTGCCACCGTATCTCCACAGGTTTTCCCACATATCCACAGGGTTCGGTGGAGTTCTCCAGGTTTTCGTTAACAGCTGTGGATAAAACGGTGCAGTATGCGGTGCACAAAGCGCTGACATTGGGGACTAGCGGGGTTTTCCTGGGGAGAGCCAACAATGAAGCTGTTGAAATCTCCACTGCCCGTACACAGCCCACACGAGAATCCTCCACCGCATGGTGCACAACGGGATCCGGCCAGACACCGACAAGCAGTGCCTTATCCACAGTTTCCACAACACCTGTTAACACTTCTGACCCTTAACCCTTTAAATGACAGAGAACAGTCACGCTCCGAAGCCGACGCCTCACCGAAAATCCCAGATCTTGTGGGCGAACACCTCCTTCGAGGCTCATATGGTGCTGGTCTCCATCCTTGCTAGCTTCTGCGGTTCGATTGCAGGTAAGCTCGACACTCGACACAACCCGCAGATGCTTGACATTCACCGACCCGGCTGTCGAAGCTCAACAAGGAAGGCAGGGATCAGTGGAGTTCACTGTTGAACGGGATGTTCTTTCAGAAGCGGTTTCCTGGGCCGCCCGTTCCCTCTCCCCTCGACCACCTGCACCGGTGTTGGCGGGTCTTCACATCACTGCAGCTGACCAGACAGTGACCATCTCAAGCTTCGATCACGAGATCTCTGCCCAGCTTCATATCGAGGCTGATGTCACTCAGCCGGGAACGATCCTCGTCTCCGGACGTCTGCTCAACGACATCGTGAAGTCCCTGCCGAATGCTCCCGTCACGGTGCAGCTGCAGGACTCTCGAGTGCAGCTGACCTGCCGGTCCTCAAAGTTCACCCTGTCCACGATGCCGGTGGACGAGTATCCAGAACTCCCAGGCATGCCCGAAATTGCAGGCACCGTAGATGGAGCCGCCTTTGCCCGTGCCGTCTCCCAGGTGATCACCGCTGCCTCGAAGGACGACACTCTCCCGATCCTCACTGGCGTGAAGGTCGAGATCGAGGGCGACACGATCACCTTCCTGGCCACTGACCGCTACCGCCTCGCAATGCGCGAGATCAACTGGTCACCCGCGGCGCCCGACACCTCCACCTCCGTGCTGATCAAGGCGAAGACGCTGAACGACGTCGCAAAGTCCCTCGCCGGCGCCGGTTCGCTGCAGATCGCCCTCTCCGAGTCCGCAGAACTGGTCGGGTTCTCCTCCGGAGGACGACGCACCACCTCGGTGCTGGTCGACGGGGACTACCCCAAGATCCGTCAGCTCTTCCCCGAGGACACCCCGATCCATGCGGTGGTCAATACCGCAGAATTCATCGAAGCCGCCCGCCGCGTCTCGCTGGTGTCTGAGCGCAACGGCCATGTGCGGCTGCAGTTCACCCAGGACAACGAGGTCATCCTCGACGCCGGAGTAGACGACGCGGCCTCCGCCTCGGAGGTCATCCCTGCCACGCTGAACGGTGAATCGATCACCGTGGGTTTCAACCCCGCGTACCTGAATGAGGGTCTCAACGTCATCGATTCAGAGTTCCTGCGCTTCTCCTTCGTCTCCGCGCCCAAACCCGCGATGATCACCGGACAGGCCGAAGCCGAGGGTGAGAAGTCCATCGATTTCCGGTATCTGCTGATGCCGGTGCGTCTGATCAACCAGTAGCTGCGGGCAGCCGAGGAGACCATGCGGCTGTCACAGCTCACACTCACCGACTTCCGCAGCTACGCGCACGCGCAGCTGCAGCTGCAGCCTGGGCCGAACGTCCTGTTGGGGTTCAACGGTGTGGGGAAGACCAACATCGCCGAGGCCATCGGCTATCTCTCCACGTTGAGCTCTCACCGGGTGAGTCAGGATGGGCCGCTCGTCCGTCATGGCGAGAAGCAGGCCATCATTCGCGCCGACGCCCATCGGGGCAGCCGGCAGGCCCTGCTCGAGGTCGAGATCAATCCGGGACGCAGCAATCGCGCTCGGATCAATCGCGGGAATCCGGTCCGTGCCACCGATGTGCTGGGCATACTGCGCACTGTGCTCTTCGCCCCGGAGGATCTGGAGCTGATCAAGTCAGGTCCCACGCTTCGGCGCAGGCTCTTCGATGATCTCGCGGTTCAGCTGCGGCCAGCGCTTGGGCGAGTGCGTCTGGACTACGAGAAGGTGCTCAAACAGCGCAATGCACTGCTCAAGTCCATCCGCCATGAGGGATTCACCTCTACCCATGAAGCCACGCTCGCGGTCTGGGACCATCAGCTCTCCGAGGCCGGTTCCCAGCTGCTCAAGGCGCGCCTGGAGATGCTCACTGCACTGCGTCCCCATGTGGCCACGGCCTACGAGCAGCTCTCCGGGAGTGTGCGCACCGCGAGGGTGCAATATATGAGCTCACTGGAGGAGGATCTCCCCCAGGACTCGCCCTTCGAGGCCGGAGCGGGCGTCCCTGGTGACGCTTCCAGGCCCGATGTCTCGGCCTTGGAGAGCCTCACCCGCCACGAGCTGGCAGGCCTGATGCTGCAGCGGCTGCAGAGTTCTCGACGGGCCGAGCGGGACCGCGCGATGACCCTGGTGGGCCCGCATCGTGACGATGTGAACTTCAGCCTGGACCAGGTGCCGGTGAAGGGATTCGCCTCCCATGGCGAGACCTGGTCCTTTGCATTGGCCCTGCGGCTCGGTGCCTACCGGGTGATGGTCGATGACGATCCCGAGGAGGGTGCCCGACCGGTGCTGATCCTTGACGACGTCTTCGCAGAGCTGGATGCGCGCCGTCGTCGTCGTCTTGCCGAACTCGCCGCCGAGGCCGAGCAGCTGATCGTGACGGCCGCAGTGGACGACGACGTGCCCGAGGCTCTGCTGGGCAATGCGCTGCGGGTCGAATCGGTGGACCAGATCAGCCAGGTGTCAGCCCATGAGCAGCCTTGACGATCGGCTCCAGGATCACGAGGACGCCGCCAAGATTCTGTTGGCAAGGATGCGCGCCGCAGCGAAGGGACGTGGCGAACATCGGCTCCGCGGCACCCCCAAGGGCACCTCGCTGGCGGGAGATCCGCGCAGCAGCAGCTCGGACAAGCAGAAGCGAGCCGCGGCGGCGGGCCCCCGGTCTGCTGATCGGCGAGATCCCAACCTGCTCGGCGGCGTGGTCGACGGACTGATCAAGACTCGAGGCTGGAGCTCTCCGGTGGCGGTGGGGTCGGTCGTTGCTCGCTGGGAGCAGCTGGTCGGCACCGCGATCGCCGAGCACTGCAAGCCGGAGAAGTTCGAGAACGGGGTGGTGGAGGTGATCTGTGATTCCTCGGCCTGGGCGACGAATCTGAAGCTGATGCAGCCCCAGCTCATGGACGTGTTCAACCGCGAGCTCGGGCCAGGGATCGTGACCGGGCTGAGCATCCGGGGTCCGCAGGCGCCGAGCTGGAAGAAGGGCCTGTACTCCGTGCGCGGCAGGGGGCCGCGCGACACCTACGGCTGAGTCCACAGCAGGCCGCGTCCGCAGCGACCGGAGCGGCGGCGGCCCGAATCGCCAGGCTGCGATATGCCGCACTGGGGACCACAGGGTGGAACCGATCCCTACCGGGATGCCTCCGAATTGCTTCCAGGCCCCTTCGCTGGTCTCCAGACGTGAGATCTATGCCCTCAGAGCGGCCGAAAAATGCAGATTTGGCCTCAGAGCGCGGTAGACTGGAACAACGGCCCGAGAGCATCCGCCACTCGGGCTGGTCTGTGTCATGACAAGGTCAGCTTCCACGACCTTCCCGGCGACTCAAGGAGACGGCATAGCCCGTGACCTCGGCTAACGAGAACAAGCAGCACCAGGGCACCTACGGCGCCTCGGACATCACCGTCCTGGAGGGCCTGGAAGCAGTCCGCAAGCGTCCCGGCATGTACATTGGCTCCACCGGAGCGCGTGGCCTGCACCACCTGGTCTATGAAGTCGTCGACAACTCTGTCGATGAGGCCCTGGCCGGCTACTGCTCGCACATCCAGGTCGCGCTGCAGGAGGACGGCGGCGTGCGCGTCGAGGATGACGGACGCGGCATCCCTGTGGACATGCACCCCAAGGAGGGGCGCCCCACGGTCGAGGTCGTGATGACCGTGCTGCACGCGGGCGGCAAGTTCGGCGGCAGCGGCTACGCGGTCTCCGGGGGCCTGCACGGCGTGGGCATCTCTGTGGTCAACGCGCTCTCCTCCAAGGTCCGCACCACTGTGCGGCGACAGGGCTACGAGTGGAGCATCGGCTTCGGCAACGGCGGCGAGACCACCCATGAGCTGACCCGCGGAGCTGAGACCGAGGCCACCGGCACCACCCAGATCTTCTTCCCCGATCCGCAGATCTTCGAGAGCACCGAGTTCGACTTCGAGACGCTGCGTGCCCGGTTCCAGCAGATGGCCTTCCTGAACAAGGGCCTGCGCATCACTCTGCGCGACGAGCGCAACATCGCGGGCAACGAGGTGGTCCACGACGAGATCCTCGAGGGACATCACGAGGAGGAGGCGGCAGCCGAGCTGGAGCCCACAGAGGCCGGTGGCGGCCATGACGGCATCGTCGAGACCTCCAAGGGCCGGGTCGTCGTCTACCAGTACGACGCCGGACTGCTCGACTACGTCAATCACCTCAACGCCACGAAGCGCGCCGAACACGTCCACGACGACGTCATCGCCTTCGAGGCTGAGGACACCGAGCGTGGCATGGCCGCGGAGCTCGCGATGCAGTGGACCTTGTCCTACTCGGAATCGGTGCACACCTATGCCAACACGATCAACACCCACGAGGGCGGCACCCACGAAGAGGGCTTCCGCGCCGCGATGACCACGTTGATCAACAAGTACTCGCGCGACAAGCAGATCCTGCGTGAGAAGGACGACAACCTCACCGGCGAGGACATCCGTGAGGGACTGACCGCCGTGATCTCGGTGAAGCTGCGCGAGCCGCAGTTCGAGGGTCAGACCAAGACCAAGCTGGGCAACACCGAGGCGCGCGGATTCGTCCAGCGCGTGGTCAACGACTACCTCGGTGACTGGTTGGAGCGTAACCCGGGCCCCGCCCGAGACATCGTGCGCAAGGCCCAGTCCGCCGCGCACGCCCGCGTGGCCGCCCGCAAGGCCCGTGAGAATGCTCGGCGCAAATCGCCCCTGGAGACCATGGGCATGCCCGGCAAGCTGGCCGACTGCTCCTCCAAAGACCCCTCCGAGTCCGAGATCTACCTGGTCGAGGGCGATTCGGCCGGCGGTTCGGCCAAGCGCGGCCGCGACCCGCGCACCCAGGCGATCCTTCCGCTGCGCGGGAAGATCCTCAACGTGGAGCGCGCCCGGCTGGACCGAGCCATGGGCAACCAGGAGGTCCAGTCGATGATCACCGCCTTCGGCACCGGCATCGGCGAGGACTTCGACCAGACCAAGCTGCGCTATCACAAGATCGTGCTGATGGCCGATGCTGATGTGGACGGACAGCACATCACCACCCTCATGCTGACCCTGCTCTTCCGCTATATGCGACCGCTGATCGAGCATGGCAACGTCTTCCTGGCCCAGCCGCCGCTGTACAAGATCAAATGGCAGTCCGGCCCCATGGACTATGTCTACACCGATGCCGAACGCGACAAGGCGCTGACCGAGGGCCGCGCCAAGGGCCGCAAGCTGCCCAAGGAGCTCGGTATCCAGCGCTATAAGGGCCTGGGTGAGATGGACTACTCGGAGCTGTGGGAGACCACCATGGACCCCGAGCACCGCACGCTGCTTCAGGTCTCCATGGAAGACGCCGCTGCCGCTGATGAGGTGTTCTCCATCCTCATGGGTGAAGACGTCGAATCCCGCCGCGGATTCATCCAGCAGAACGCCAAGGACGTCCGCTTCCTCGACATCTGATCCGCTGCACGCCCCGCAGGCCGCAGCCCGAGCTCAGATGCCGAATTCCGCATAAGGGAGAACACCACACGTGAGTGACAACACCGAAGAACCCCAGGATCCGCAGGGCGGTCCCAGTGAGGCCGTGGAGGGCGTCGTCGTCGACGACATCGTGACCCACGACCGGATCCGGCAGATCGATCTCCAGACCGAGATGAAGCGGTCCTACCTGGACTACGCGATGGCCGTGATCGTCGGCCGCGCGCTGCCCGACGTCCGCGACGGGCTCAAGCCCGTGCACCGTCGCGTGCTCTACGCGATGTACGACGGCGGCTACCGCCCGGACCGCTCCTTCAACAAGTGCGCGCGCGTGGTCGGCGACGTGATGGGCAACTATCACCCGCACGGCGACTCGGCGATCTACGACGCCCTGTCCCGGCTGATCCAGGACTGGGTCATGCGTTACCCGCTGGCCACCGGCCAGGGCAACTTCGGCAACCCCGGCGACGACGGCCCTGCCGCCCCGCGTTATACCGAGACCAAGATGGCCCAGCTGGCCATGGAGATGGTCCGGGACATCAACGAGAACACCGTCGACTTCCAGGACAACTATGACGGCAAGCAGCAGGAGCCCGTCGTCCTGCCGTCTCGCTTCCCGAACCTGCTGGTCAACGGCTCTTCCGGCATTGCGGTGGGTATGGCCACTAATATTCCTCCGCATAACCTGCGCGAGGTCGCCGATGGCGTGAAGTGGTACCTGCAGAACCCGCAGGCTTCCCGCGAGGAGCTCCTCGAGGCGCTGCTGCAGCGGATCAAGGGACCCGACTTCCCCACCGGAGCGCAGATCCTGGGCACCCGCGGGATCGAAGAGGCCTACCGCACCGGCCGCGGCTCGATCACCATGCGCGCAGTGGTCAACGTCGAGGAGATCCAGGGCCGCACCTGCCTGGTCGTCACCGAGCTGCCGTACCACGCGAACCCCGACAACCTGGCCCGGAAGATCGCACTGCTGGTCAAGGACGGCAAGGTCTCCGGCATCGCGGATCTGCGCGACGAGTCCTCCGGACGCACCGGCCAGCGCCTCGTCGTCGTGCTCAAGCGCGACGCCGTGGCCAAGGTGGTCCTGAACAACCTCTATAAGCACACCCAGCTGCAGGAGAACTTCTCCGCGAACATGCTTGCCCTGGTGGACGGCATTCCACGTACGCTGAGCCTGGACGCCTTCGTGCACCACTGGGTGACCCATCAGATCGACGTCATAGTCCGGCGCACCCAGTTCCGCCTGGACAAGGCTCAGCGCGAGGCCCACATCAAGGTGGGTCTGCTCAAGGCGCTCGACGACCTGGACCGCGTGATCTCCACGATCCGTGCCTCCTCCACCGTCGAAGAGGCCCGACAGAACCTCAAGGCTCTGCTGGACATCGACGACGATCAGGCCCAGGCCATCCTCGATATGCAGCTGCGCAAACTCGCCGCTCTTGAGCGGCAGCGCCTGCAGGATGAGTACGACGAGCTGATGACCATGATCGCCGACTTCCAGGACATCCTCGCCTCTGAGGACCGGCAGCGCCGGATCATCAGCGCCGAGCTGGACACGATCGTGGACAAGCACGGCGATGACCGACGCACGCATATCCAGCTCGGCTACGACGGTGACATGTCCATGGAGGATCTGATCCCCCAGGAGGATGTGGTCGTCTCGATCACCCGCGATGGCTACGTCAAGCGGACCAAGATCGACAACTACCGGGCCCAGCACCGCGGCGGCAAGGGCGTCCGAGGAGCCCAGCTGCGTACCGATGACATCGTGGAGCACTTCTTCGTGACCACCACGCATCACTGGATCCTGTTCTTCACCAACCTCGGACGGGTCTACCGCACCAAGTGCTACGACCTGATGGAGTCAGGCCGCGATTCCAAGGGCCAGCATGTGGCGAACATCGTGGCCTTCCAGCCCGATGAGTACATCGCCGGGGTGCTGCCGCTGCGCACCTACGAGGACGCCCCGTACCTGGTGCTTGCAACCAAGCGCGGCCTGGTGAAGAAGACGGTGCTCACCGACTACGACACCCCCCGTCAGGCTGGTGTGATCGCCATCAACCTGCGTGAAGATGACGAGCTGGTCTCCTCCAAGCTCGTCTCCGCGGAGGACGACCTGATGCTGGTCTCCCGCAAGGGCCAGTCGCTGCGCTTCACCGCCACCGACGAGGCGCTGCGTCCCATGGGACGTGCCACCTCGGGTGTGACCGGCATGAAGTTCCGCGAGGAGGACGAGCTGCTCGCCGCCGATGTGATCACCGAGAATTCCTATGTCTTCGTGGTGACCGAGGCCGGTTACGCCAAGCGCTCCGACGTCAGCGAGTACCGGGTGCAGGGCCGCGGAGGCCTGGGAATCAAGGTCGGCAAGCTGGTGGAGGATCGCGGCGACTTGGTCGGTGCCATGGTCGTCGAGGACGACGACGAGGTGCTCGTCGTCATGGAGTCCGGCATGGTGGTGCGCTCGCCCGTCTCCGGCGTACCCTCCAAGGGACGCGACACCATGGGGGTCATCTTCGCGAAGCCACGCAAGAAGGATCGGATCCTCAAGGTGGCACGAAGCTCCGGAGTCGCGCTGGCCGCGACCGGTGAGGTTGAGGCGGTTGAGGCACCAGAATCCGAGACACCGGAGGCCGGCCCAGGCTCGGCTGACAGCCCAGACTCCGCCGATGCAGTAGCGTTGGTCCCTGATGAAGCGGACCGAGATGAAGCGGACCGAGAGAACGCCTGATGGAGGTCTTCAGTGAGCGCAAGCAACGGCGCAGGTAATTCAGGGAGCCAATCGGGCTCTTCCGCGGCGCGTCCGGCCAACCGGTTCCCCGCGCCGCGGCCCCGCGCCCAGGCAGCTGGGGGGGCCACCACGGCGAATCGACCGCAGAATGCTCCGGCGGGCACCGCAGGTGCTCGTCCCACGGCGGGTTCGCGTCCGCCGCAGACTCGCCCCGTGGCGGGTCAGCGTCCGACCGGGTCCCGCCCTCAACCGGGGCTCGTGAGACCCACGCCCAAGGCCAAGGTGCGCAAGGCGCGGCTGCTGATCTCCAAGGTCGACCCTTGGTCGGTGCTGAAGATGAGCTTCCTGCTCTCGGTGGCGCTCGGGATCATGACCGTGGTCGCTGCGGTCACCCTGTGGTCGGTGATGGATGTGACCGGCATCTTCAACCGGGTCAATGAGCTGCTCGGCCAGATCCTCGGCACCGAGGGCGGCGGGGGGACCTTCCGGGTGGAGGAGCTGGTCACCATCGGACAGGTCGCCTCCTTCGCCACGATCATCGCGGTGATCAATGTGGTGCTGCTGACGGTCCTCTCCATGCTGGCCGCTGTGCTCTACAACCTCTCCGCCTCCCTGGTGGGCGGGGTCGGGGTCACGCTGACCGACGACTGAGTCTGCTCCTGGGACGGGCGCTGTCCTGCGCCGGTCGGCAGGCCGTCGATTTGGTCCGGCCGAGGTCAGCGATGTAATGTGTAGTGGTCGTCCTGATGAGGATGACGCACCTTTTATGAGGTGTCGGGGGCGTATAGCTCAGGCGGTTAGAGCGCATCGCTGATAACGATGAGGTCGGAGGTTCAAGTCCTCCTACGCCCACCCCGGACTCCAGGAGGAAGCGATGAAGCGCATTGTGCTGATGGCTTTCTCGGTGGCGGGAATCCTCGGTTATCGCCAGTGGCGACGGGCTGAGGATGCTCGAAAAGTTTGGTCTCGGGCCACAGATTCCGTCTGATAGCCTGAGGAAAATCTGGGGGCATGGCGCAATTGGTAGCGCACCTGCTTTGCAAGCAGGGGGTTAGGGGTTCGAGTCCCCTTGCCTCCACCGGATGAGAACACGCTGAAGAAAACGGCTCCTCGCACCTCTTGGTGGGAGGGGCCGTTTTTCTCTCTGCATCGGCGGGGCCGGCTTCGGTGCTGTGCAGACCATCCGGCTCCGAACCCCGTTCGGCTATGATTTGCCATGAGCAGCCATCCACACGACTGAAGAGGTGCCTCACACAGGTGTACGACTTACCAAGCGCAGTACTTGATCGCCGACGACACCGTCCCCCGAGTACTGCGAATGAAGGTCATACCGACCGCCGCAGCGCCGCAATGGTGGTCGCCCGGTGATCGCCCTCCTGCTCCTGCTCCTCGGCATTGTGCTGATCCTGCTGATCATCGCGGCCAACGGCTATTTCGTGGCCCAGGAGTTCGCCTACATGTCGGTGGATCGCAATCGTCTGCGCTCCATGGCCGCCGGCGGCGACAAGTCCGCTCAGCGCGCACTCGATGTCACCGGACGCACCTCGTTCATGCTCTCGGGTGCCCAGCTCGGCATCACCGTCACCGGCCTCATGGTCGGCTATGTCGCGGAGCCGCTGGTGGGCGAAGGTCTGGGCGAGCTGCTCGGCGGCGTCGGCATCCCTGCAGCACTGGGCATCACCATCGGCACGATCATTGCGCTGGCGGTCTCCACCGTGGTGCAGATGATCTTCGGGGAACTCTTTCCGAAGAACTATGCGATCGCCAACCCCACGCCGCTGGCTCTCGGGCTGGCTCGCTCCACCAAGTTCTACCTCGGTGCGTTCGGCTGGCTCATCGCCATCTTCGACTTCGCGGCCAATGCGCTGCTAAAGCTGCTGCGGATCGAGCCGGTCCACGACGTCGAGTCCAGTGCCACCGCGAAGGATCTGGAACACATCGTCTCCAGCTCGCACGAGAGCGGCGACCTCGCCGAAGAGATGTACCTGACGCTGGATCGGATCCTGGACTTCCCGGAGCACGACGTGGAACACGCGATGGTTCCCCGCTCCCGCACCGGTCTGATCCATCCCGACACCACTCTGGGGGAGATCCGCACCCTGATGGCGGAGGAGCATACCCGCTACCCCGTGGTGGACACCCACGATGAGCCCGTCGGAGTCGTACATATGGTGGACCTGCTCGGCAGCGACCTCTCCGATGACCTGCCCGCGTCTGAGCTCATGCGCACACCGGTCATCGTGCCCACACTGATGCCGCTCCCCGATGCCGTGCGCACGCTGCGCGACGCCAATGCCAAGCTCGCCTGTGTCATCGACGAATACGGTGGCTTCACCGGCGTGGTGACCATGGAAGACCTGGCCGAGGAGATCCTCGGCGACATCACCGATGAGCACGACGACGAGGCGCCGAGCGGGATCGAACCCGTGGAAGAGAACTTCTGGCGCGTGGATGGTGATCTGCACCTTGATGAGGTGGAGCGCGTCATCGGACGCAGCTTCCCCGAGGGCGACTATGAGACCCTCTCCGGCCTGCTGATGGCCCAGGAGGGCTCGCTGCTGACCGAAGGGCAGGAGGTTCGCGTGGAGCTGCCGGCAGATCCGGCGGACTACGCCGAATCCTCACCACCGCGCCGCTGGCTCGACGTGACGGTGCTCAGCGTCGATCGACATGTCCCAGAATCCGTCCACCTTCGCCTCGGCGAAGAGTCTGAGGAGGAACGATGAGCGACTGGCTGATTCCACTGGTGGCCACTGTCGGCATCATCATCATCTCCGCCTTCTTCGTGATCCTTGAGTTCGCGCTGCTTGCCGCTCGGCGGCACCGGTTGGAGGAGTCGGCAGAGCACAGCCGCTCCTCACGTGCAGCCCTGCGCGGGCTCAACGAGCTCACCGTCATGCTCGCGGGTGCACAGCTGGGCATCACCGCCTGCACGTTTGCGCTCGGTGCTGTTAGCAAGCCGGCGGTGCACTACGCGCTGACGCCGATCTTCGAATCCTGGAGCCTGCCCTACTGGGCTGCGGACGCCCTGGCCTTCGCCCTGGCTCTGCTGCTGATGACCTTCCTGCACCTGGTGGTCGGGGAGATGGCTCCGAAGTCTTGGGCCATCGCTCATCCCGAGCGAGCCGCGAAGCTCGTGGCACTGCCTGCTCAGATCATCCTCTGGGTCTTCAGACCCCTGCTGCTGTGGATCAACAGCATTGCCAACCGGCTTGTCTCGGCCAGCGGGATCACCCCGGTGGATCGTGCGGCAGCCGGCGGGTACGACTCCGAGACCATCAGGCATCTGGTGGAGCACTCCACGCAGACCGGTGCCCTGGACGAGGCCTCTGCCTCGCAGATCTCCCGGGTCATCGACCTGGAGACTCTCACAGTGGACGACGTCATCGCGGGGCGCACCCGGCAGGAGACCACGACGGTCCCCGCCGGTGCCACCGCCGCTGATGTGCAGGCGGCGGCCCGCAGGACGGGGCATCTTCGGGTGCTGATCATTCCGGAGACGGGCACAGACCCGCTGGTGGTCCATGTGCGCGACACCCTGACCGTGGAGCCGACGCACCCGGTCAGCGAACTCGCACGGCCGGCACTGGTGGTTCCCATGGGTGCCTCGGTCTATCAGGCCTTCCAGAGCATGCGTGAGGCTGGCGAGCAGCTCGCGGTCGTGTATTCAGACACCGGACTCGCCGGGGCGATCACCTGGAACGACATCCTCAAGCGGATGTGGCCCACGATGGAGGAGCAGTGGAACGGATCAACCGCTGCCCAGGTCCGCCAGCAGGGCGCCGCCGCGCGACAGTAGCAGACCCTGGCTCAACCAGGACAGAGATGCCGGATCCACCGACGCGTGGGTCCGGTATCTTTGGTTCGTGACCTGGAGCAGACAAAGCTGTCCACAGGGTTTATCCACAGTGTGCATAAGTTACATGCGTGTATTTCGTCAGGTCAGAGCGGTATCCACAGGCATCTGTGAACTACCGGGAAAACTGTGGAATAGTTCTGCACAGGGCGTTCGCTCACGCGTACGGGTTGACCAGCTGCATGCCCAGGGCGGTCAGCGCGATCAGCAGCACGGCGACCCCGAGAAGCCCCAGGCCCTGCCACAGCGAGCGGCGGCGGGCGTTCCTCTGCGCGTCACCGGTGCGGCCGCGCGGAACCTTGGAGAGCAGCAGCGCGCAGATCGCTCCGGTCACCAGGCCGCCGAAGTGGCCCTGCCAGGAGATGCCAGGGATGACGAAGCTGATCACCACGTTGATCGCGATCAGGGTGAGAATCCCCCCGGTCTGCGCCCCGGTGGCGCGCATCAGGATGAACAGGGCTCCGAAGAGGCCGAAGACGGCACCGGAGGCACCCAGCGTGGGAGTCATCGCGGGAGTCAGGAACAGCACGGCCACGGAGCCGCCAAGTGCGGAGAGCAGCAGCAGGGCACCGTAGCGGGCGCGGCCCAGGGCGGGCTCGATGGCGCGGCCCACGAACCAGATGGCGAACATGTTGAAGAGCAGGTGCATGGCGCTGGACGGTGAATGCACCAGCGCAGAGGTGAGCATCCTCCAGGGCTCGAAGACCCAGGCGGAGGTCTGCAGCGGGGCGTACCAGAGGGACGCGGTGACCGTGTCGCTGAGCAGCTGCAGGACATAGACGGCTATGCACAGCCCGATCACGGTGAAGGTGACGATGGGGCGCTGCCCCGGTCGGATCACTGCACCGAACTGCGAACGAGCAGTGGGGCGGCGGCGCTGCCACTCGCTGCGTGCGCGCTCGAGGCAGTCCACGCACTGGAACCCGACGGGGGCCTCCCGCAGGCACTCCGGACAGGCCGGCCGGCTGCAGCGCTGACACTGCACAGAGGCCGGCCTGTCCGGATGCTGCGGACAGAATGTTGCGGTGATTCTAGGATCCTCAGAGCTTCTCGACGTCGATCTTCTCGATGACGACGTCTTCCTTCGGGCGATCCCGGTTGTCGGTGGGCACGGTGTTCAGCGCATCAACGACTCTCTGTGACTCTGCGTCGCTGACCTCGCCGAAGATGGTGTGCTTGCCCTGGAGCCAGTTGGTCGCCACGGAGGTGATGAAGAACTGAGAACCATTGGTGCCGGGGCCGGCGTTGGCCATGGCCAGCTTGTACGGCGCGGTGAAGTCCAGCTCGGGGTGGATCTCATCGCCGAACTTGTAGCCGGGTCCCCCGACGCCGAGGCCGAGCGGGTCTCCGCCCTGGATCATGAAGTCGGAGATGATGCGGTGGAACACTGTGCCGCTGTAAAGCGGAGTGTCGACCATCTTCTCGCCCGACTCCGGGTGGGTCCACTCCTGCTCGCCGGTGGCCAGACCCACGAAGTTGTCCACAGTCTTGGGTGCGTGGTTGCCAAAGAGCTCGACCACGATCTCGCCCTTGGAAGTTCGGATAGTTGCCTTATGTGTTGCGATAGCACTCATGGGCCCCATTGTCTCACTATTGGTGGCGCGAGGTGCCAGCTCGGGGGATGATGGGGGGAGATGGGCCGTGCCATAGCAGGTCACCGGCAGACCACGTAAGCTGATGTGAGCAACCGATCCGGATTCGGAGGACATGCATGTTCGGCAAGAAGAAGAAGCGGAACCACTCCTGGGAGCACGTCGTGCTCGCGGGAGTCGAGACCGCACGTGATTGGACCGCCCCCAAACTGGGCGCGGCCGCAGATTGGGCCGAAGGCACCTACCGCAAGAGCGCTCCGAAGGTGCAGGACGCCTCCGGGCGTGCACTGACGGCAGTCAACGACGGCGCCTCAGTGGCGGGCCAGAAGATCAAGCAGTACTCCTCGGTCGCCGGTGGGGGAATCGCCTCGCAGTACGACAGGCTCCCCCCTCAGGCTCGCGCCGAGGTGGCCAAGGTCCTCGCCAAGTACGACACCGCCAAGACTCAGTTCACCTCGGAGTATGTTCCGGCGACGTCGGCGCGTCTGGGTGGCTACGCGGACAAGACCGCGAAGCTCATCCATCGGGCCGAGCTGGATCCTCGGGTGGAGAAGGCGCTGATCAAGGCGACTGGCGATAAGAAGATCGTCAAGAAGCTGCGCAAGAGCTCCGAGCGCTACGCCAAGGGCACAGCGAAGACTCTGAAGAAGCAGCAGCGTTCCAACAGCCGCAAGAAGGGACTGCTGATCTTCGGTCTCGTGGCTGCCACCGTCACGGCAGGCGTCGCCGCGTGGCGCGCCAGCCAGCCTGTGGAAGACCCGTGGAAGAAGCCGGAGCCGGTCACCCGTCCGGCCACCTCTTCGACGGCGGCGCCCAAGCCGGTGACTTCTGCTGAGAAGCCATCCGTGCAGGGAACTCCGGCGGCTCCCGCGAAGCCAGCGAGCTCGGCTCCGCAGACCACGTCGGCCGCACCCAAGCCTTCCGGCTCCCCGGAGACCAAGGCTGGGCCCTCGGGAGAGACCAACGTCAATGCCCAGGACGCCGGCGAGGCCAAGGGCAACAACGTTCCTTCACCGAAGCCGGCCACCTGAGTCGAGCGCGTTGTAGGACGCAGATGACCTAGGTGCACGGGCGTTGCAGGAGGCAGAACCTCGGCAGCGGCCCAGCACACGAAGCGGACCTGGCGATCACGCCAGGTCCGCTTCGTGCATCTGCGTCAGGAGGGTCGTGGAGCGTTGCTGGGTGCGGGAGCCTCAGAGCCCCAGATTCTCAGAGCCCCAGATTCTCAGCGGATCGGGTTCAGCTGGGCGGCCTTCTCGGCGGCGCCATGCTGGCCCATGGACTCCAACCAGTTGCCCAGCATCCGGTATCCGCCCTCGGTGAGCACGGATTCGGGGTGGTACTGCATCCCCCACAGCGGTGCGGTCCGGTGGGCCAACCCCATGATCACTCCGTCCTCGGTGGAGGCGGTGACCTCGAGGATCTCCGGAATGGTCTCCGGCGCCACGGTGAGCGAGTGGTACCGCGTGGCCACGAAGGTCTCGGGGAGTCCCGCGAAGGAGGCGTGGCCCGTGTGGGTCACCGGTGAGGTCTTGCCGTGCATGAGCTGCTCGGCGTGCGTCACGGTCGCTCCGAAGGCCTCGCCCAGGCCCTGATGGCCCAGACACACTCCGAGCATCGGCTCCTGCGCCTCCGCGCACCAGCGAATGAGCTCTACCGACACGCCAGCCTCACCGGGGGTGCCCGGGCCGGGGGAGATGAGCACGCCGTCGTGTTCCGCAGCGAGCTTCTTGGCCTCGGCCACTGTCAGGTCGTCGTTGCGGATCACGGTCGTCTCGGCGCCGAGCTCACGAAGGTACCCGACCAGCGTGTAGACGAAGCTGTCGTAGTTGTCGACCACGAGGATCCGAGCTGCGGAGGAGGTCTCACTCATGGGGGGTCCCTTCGCCTCGGCCACATGCCGAGGAGGTCATCGTTTCGAGTGTGGAATCGTTGAGCGGGCTGTACTGACTCAGCCACGGGAAGACGAACTGCATCAGGACAAATACGATACCGGCCAGAATGAGCAGGCTGAGCAGGATCTGCACGGCCAGGGGCCCGGGAAGATGGCGGAAGAGCCAGGCGTACATCTCAGGAACCTCCCTGGGCGACGGCGGCGGGCGCCTGCGCGGACAGTGGAGACCAGTTCACGAGTTCAGCGTGGGTGATCAGCCGTTCGCGATTCGAGAACAGTGGGTGGCAGGTGGTCAGCGTCAGCAGAGAGCGATCCGCTTCCGCGTCCGGTTCGCCCGGAACCGGGAGGATCACCTCGGACTGCTCGGGAAGCACCACATAGCTCTCGGTGACTTCATAGGTGTAGTAGCCGTCCGGAGATTCCACGTAGATCTCATCCCCGGCGGCAAGCTGATCCTGGTCTCGGAGGACGTCGCCATAGGTCAGTCGATGCCCCGCCACGGCGAAGTTTCCTGCCTCGCCGGGAAGCTGCGTGTCGGGATAGTGACCCACGCCTCCGCTGTTCAGCGTCGCGTCATCAACCCCGGAGCGCACCGGAGCAGACCAGTCCGAGCCGAGGGCCGGCGCGTAGAGCACCGCGATGGCGCCGCTGTCCACCGCGGACATCTGCTCCGGGCACGCTGCAGCTCCGCCCGCGGGCAGCTCCTGACAGTCCGGCGGCGCGGGGTTGGAGTCCGCACCGGGGTCCACCTGTTCGATCCGGCTGTGAAACTCCTCCTCGAGCGCCTGCGCATCGCGGTTGGCGTCCAATCCGGTCCACCACACCTCCCACACCACGAAGAGGAGTCCCAGCACGCCCAGGGTGATCAGCAGCTCGCCGGTGACGCCCAGCACGCGGGCGCCTGCGCCGCGGCGGTGTCCCGACATGAGTCCTCCGAACGGCAGGTGGGGCGAGCATCACAGTTCGACGGATAGAATGGCGCGCAGACCAGGGCCGGCGCCGCGTGTGCTCGGTTGTGGGAACAGAATACCGAACCGAGGTCAGTGCGAGATCCAGAGGAGCCGAATCGACGTGGCAGAGTCCAAGCAGCGCAGGAATCGTAGGAAGAACGAGAAGACGGCAGCCAAGAAGTCTCCGCTCAACGATGCCGAGCCCATGGAGCTGAAGGATCTCGAGCTCGAGGACGAGTCGCTGCCCATGTGGTACCGCGTCACCATGATCGGTCTGATGATCCTCGGTCTGCTCTGGCTGATCGTCTGGTACATCACCCAGGGCGCGTTTCCGATTCAGTCCGTGGGCGGCTGGAACGTCGTCATCGGTTTCGGCATCATCATGATCGGCTTCTTCATGACCATGCGGTGGAAGTGACGAGCAGCTCCTCCTAGCGCGGCCGCTTGGTGGCGTGCATGCGCGCCTGACGGGTCAGCTCATCGATGGGCTGCGCGGAGCCCGCAGGCTCGATGGCTGGCTGGACATCCTCGCCGTAGCGGTTCTGCACGGCGGTGGCGATCAGGAAGTCGGCGATCGCCGGATTCTTGGGCAGCAGCGAACCATGCAGGTAGCTGCCGAGGACATTCTTATAGCGGGCACCCTCATGGGAGTCTCGAGCGTTGTTGCCCTCTCCCTTGGTGACGCGCGCCAGCGGCTGCACGCCTTCGCCCAGGTAAGTCTGGCCGGAGTGGTTCTCATAGCCGAGGATCTCCCCGAACTGCCCGGATTCGGCGACCACATTGCCGATCAGCCGGGTGTCGGTCCCCTCGGTGTGCAGGTCCAGGACACCGATCCCCTTGATCTCGCGGCCTTCTCGGGTGCGGAAGGAATGCCCGAAGAGCTGGTAGAGGCCGCAGATCATCAGCATCGGGGTGTTTCGCTCGGTCAGTTCGTGGAGCCTGTCACCGAGGCGCAGCAGGTCCTGTTGGATCTTGTCCTGACCACTGTCCTGCCCACCTCCACCGATGAGAAGGTCGACCTCCTCGGGAAACTCGTCCTCCGGGTCGTAGCTGTGCAGGATCGGCTCGTACCCGCGCCACTGCAGGCGTCGTGTGAGCACCAGCGCATTGCCGAAGTCCCCGTAGATGTTCATGTCTCGGGGGTAGAGCTGGAGCACGTGGATGGGTTTGGCTGCGCCGGTCATCAGAAGGCCTCCACTTCGGTGTAGGCGCTGAGCTGCTTCCGGAGCGCCAGCATCGCGGTATAGGTGCAGAAGATGCGGGCCGGCTGGCCAGGATTGTCGTCCAGGAACCGGGTCAGCGCCGCCTGGAGGTCAGGCTCCACGGCATCGAAGTCGACGTCGTCGTATTTCAGCCGCAGCGCCATGTCGTAGGCACGCACTCCCGAGATCATCCGCACGCCCTCCTCGGCCAGCGAGGAGAACTCCACATCCCAGAGCCAGCTCATATCGCGGCCATCGGCATAGTTGTCATTGATGGCGATCATGGTGGCCACCCCGGATGAGGCGAAGGAGCTCAGCCCCAGCCGGAAGCCGGACGGGTTCTTCACCAGCACCAGGTCCAGTGATCGGCCCTGCACCGTGAGGCTCTCCCCGCGGCCGAACGCGGGAGACACCTTGGCCAGGGAGGCGATCAGCGCCGCCGAGTCCACCGTCTCGCCCAGCGCCTGGCGGACCACGGCCAGTGCGGCGGCCGCGTTGAAGGTGTTGTAGGCGCCGTTGACCGTGAGTGTCGTGGTGATGGTCTCACCGTCGAGCGTGAATCGGCCGCCCCCCTCGGTGAGCTCCTCAAGGACCACGTCCGCGTCGGGACGGTCGGCCGCCGCGGCAGGACCGGCATGGAAGTCATCGTCACTGGGGAAGTGGCTGAGCAGCGATTCGCTGAGCCCGAAGTAGTCGACACGCTGATTCTCGAGGCTGTGCGCGATGGCACGGACCCGCGGATCTTCGCGGTTGAGCACCACACCCTGATCGGTGTGCTGCGCGATGGCACGGAGCATGCCCGCCGTGGTGTCGATCTCGCCGAATCGGTCGAGCTGGTCGCGCATGACATTGAGCAGCAGGCTGTGGTCCGGCCGCACAGCTTTGACGAAATGCACCGCATGCGCCTCGTCGAGCTCCAGCACCGCGATGTCTGCATCGAGCCGACCGTTGAGCCGGACCTCGCCCACTATGGAGGCGACGACGCCGCGGGTGAAGTTTGAGCCGCTGCGGTTGGTGAAGACCTTCAGGCCCTGACCGCGGAGAAGCTCCACGACCATCTTGGTGGTGGTGGTCTTTCCGTTGGTCCCGGAGACCACGATGACACCTCGCGGCAGCCGGCGCAGCGTCCTGGCGAGGAAATGAGGGTCGATCTTTTCCACGACCAGGCCGGGAAAGGCCGATCCGCCCGATCCGCGGAGCTTCGAGACGGCGCGGGCTGACCGTCCCAGAAGCACCGATCCGACCGAGCTCAGCCCAGCGGCGGCGGAGCCCACGCGCCCGAGCCGTGACGGCGGCGGCGAGCTTCGGAGATCACTGCTCATCGCCGGCGCCTCCGCCATTGCCGTTGTTGCCGCCGCCGCTGTTCCCCTGATTGCCGCCATTGCCGTTGTTGCCGCCATTGCCGCCGCCGTTGTTCTCCTGATCGCCGCTGTTTCCCGCACCCTCGCCGTTGGTGCCGCCATTGCCGTTGTTATTGCCGCCGTCGTCGTCGTTATTGGCGTCGCCTGCGGGTTCGTCCTCGGGGGCATCGTCTCCACCGCCGTTCCCGCCGTCCTCGGAGGGCTGCTCGGGTTCGGGCTCATCGCTGGGGTCTTCGGAGGGTTCCTCCTCATCGGGCTCATCTTCGGAGGGAGTGGGTTCCGGCTCGGGAGCCACCGCCACCACGAGGGTGACCTGGGAGCCCTGCGGGATGTCGTCTCCGGCGCGAACCGATTGACCGTTCACGCGCTGGCCCACTACGGTGCCTTCGGAGTAGTCGGTGCGCTCGTCCTCGATGGCGTTTACACTCAGCCCGAGATCCTCGAGGATCGCCTGAGCCTCGGCGCGGCTGCGGTTGAAGACTCCTGGCATCTCCACCTGACCGGTGGACAGGACCAGGTCGACCTCGGACCCTGGGCTCACCGAGGAGCCCTCGTCGGGGTCGGTGCTGATCAGCATGTCTGCTTCGACTTCCGGGTCGTTCTCCCGGCTGACCTCGCCGACCTCCAGACCGACGCCCTCCAGAGCCTCACGGACTTCGTCTTCCGAGGAGCCGCGCAGATCATCGGGGACCCGGACGCTCTCGGGTCCTGCGGAGAGGTACAGCACCACTGCGCTGTCAGCGGGGACCGTGGTGCCGGAGGCCGGATCGGTACGGACCGCGCGATCCTCCTCGATCTCAGGGTGCGGCTCGGTCTCTAAGGTGTAGTTCAGATTCGCGTCCTCGAGTTCGGCGATGGCCTCCTCGCGGGCGGTGTCTTCCACATCGGGTATCGAGACCTCGGAAGTCTCCAGCATGTTCATCAGGGCGTAGGTCCCGCCTCCGAGCAGCGCCAGGATGAGCAGCGTCCAGACCAGGATGAGCCCGCCGCGTCGTCGTCTCGGACGCGGAGCGGGCTCGCTGTAGCTTTGATAGAGGTCCGGGTCCTCGGGTGTGCGGGCAGAAAGGCGCGTGGCCATAGGTGCGGCCCCCGCAGCGAGGACCTGGTTGAAGTCCTGCCGTCCGCCGACTGCCCCCAGCGCGGCGGTCGGGTGATCGTCGTCGTCGACACCGATGCCGATCAGCGCCTTCTGCAAGGCCTGGTTGAACTCCTCTGCCGTCTGGAACCGACGCGCCGGATCCTTGGTCAGGGCCTTGCCCACCACAGACTCCATCGCAGGGCTCACCCGCGGGTTGAAATCGCTGACCTGGGGCGGTGCTTCGCGCACGTGCTGGTACGCCACGGAGACCGGAGATTCGCCCTGGAACGGTGGGCGATTGGCGAGGAGCTCGAAGAGCACACACCCGGCGGAGTAGAGGTCCGAGCGGTGATCCACCACCTCGCCGCGCGCCTGCTCGGGGGAGAGGTACTGGGCGGTTCCCACCACGGCGGAGGTCTGGGTCATCGTGGAGGCGGAGTCTGCCAGGGCGCGGGCGATGCCGAAGTCCATGACCTTGATCTGACCGGTCTGCGACACCATCACGTTGGAGGGCTTGATGTCCCGGTGGACGATGCCCTTCTCGTGGCTATAGCCCAGGGCACCCAGGATGCCGTGCATATACCCGGCCGTCTCGTGCTCCGAGAGGGGCTTGTTCAGCGCATGATCGATCTTCGACTGGAGCTGTGATCCGACCTGGTGCGCGGGCAGGTGGTCCTCGCCGGCATGCACCCGACCGGTGTCACCGAGCGAGAGGACATCCTCGTCCTGCTCAGGAGGCGGTGGCGGGGTGGAGCCCGCGGCGACCCGCGTCTCCTCCTCGTCGACGTCGGAGGTGTCGGTGATCTTCGGAGTCCCATGCAGGATATGACGCAGGGTCACACCATCCACGTACTCCATGACGATATAAGGGGTCTTGACCTCGTGATGGGTCTGGTCCTCGACCTCTTCACGCCCGGAGTCGTAGACGGCGACGATGTTGGGATGGTTCAGCGAGGCAGAGGACTGGCCCTCGCGGCGGAAGCGGCCCTGGAACTGGGGATCCCGGGCCAGATCCGGGCGCAGCATCTTGACGGCGACCTTGCGATCAAGCGAGAGGTCGTGGCCGAGATAGACATCGGCCATCCCGCCCCGACCGATCAGCGAGCTGATTCGGTAGCGGCCGTTGAGAATACGCTCAGCAGGCTCGGTCATAGTTCAGTTCCTGTCTCCGATCCTGGACCATCCTGGTCTGCGACGCCAGCCCAGGCGGGATCGCTGGAGGGTCGGGCACCCGGTTCTGGGCTCGCCGGGTCAGCGTCTGCGTTCTGCCCAGCGTCGGGCGCGGCATCTGCGGAATCCGCATCGGTTCCGGCGTCGGTCGGCGCGTCGGTCGGCGCATCGGACGGGGCCTCGGTGGTGGGCTCGTCAGCGGGCTCATCGGAAGGGCTCTGCGGCTCCTGCTGCTCAGCGCTGTTCTGCTGACCTCCGGGAGCCTCCTGCTCGCTGTCCTGCCCCTCGTTCTGACCGCTATTCTGCTCGAAACCCTGTTCAGCGTCCTGTTCCATGTCCCGTGGACCGGAGGAGTAGAGCACGGTGATGGTCGACCCCACCGGGACCTCGCCCTCCGGTGAGATTCCGGTGACGACGCCGGCGGGTTGGTTGGACACCACCGCTTCGGCCTGGACCTGCATCCCCGCCTGCTGCAGCGAGACTGTCGCCTCGTCCAGGGAGAGACCCAGGTAGTTGCCCTCCAGGATCTCGACCAGCTCGGTCCCCGGCGTGATGGTCTCGGTGACCGTCGGACTGGGTTCTGACTCCTCGGACGGGTCTCCTGCGCCTCCCTGCGGGAAGAAGTAGGAGGCCACCAGCGCGAGCAGCACCAGGGCGAGCAGACCCATGAGCGGCCAGTACCAGCGGCGGCCTCCATGCGGTCGGGGCTGCGCGTAGCCGGAGGCAGGCGCTCGTGTGCCTGATTCAAAGGCCTGATGATGAGATGTGGCGGTTCCTGGGGTGGTCCCGTATTGAGCCGTGTGTTCATTGGCGGCGGGCTGCTCGGGCGTGCGCGCCGAGGCCGCGCCGGCACCCGCCGCGCCTGCGCTGGCCGCCGGGACCACGGCGGTGGGCTGGGTGTCATGACGCGGTATCGCCTGGGTGGCGTCCTGCGCGTCGGCACCGCCCATATGGGCGGCCATGGCCGGTACGGCCTTGACCGCGGCCTCCGGGTCATGGCGCAGCAGCGCGTCTGCCGCCTCCGCGAGCTTGGTCGCGGTCATGGGACGCTGGGAGGGATCCTTCTCCAGCATCGACATGATCAGCGCACGCACCGGTTCGGGCACAGTCTCGGGCAGGGCGGGTGGCCGCTCATTGACCTGCTTCAGTGCAATCGCGATCTGTGACTCGCCCGTGAACGGTCGGTGGCCCGCGATGGCCTCGTAGCCGATGATTCCCAGCGCGTAGATGTCGGAGGATCCCGTCGCGTGCTGTCCCGTGGCCTGCTCCGGGGAGAGGTACTGGACGGTGCCCATGACCTGGCCGGTGGCGGTCAGCGGGACCTGATCTGCCAGCCGGGCGATGCCGAAGTCGGTGATCTTCACCCGGCGCGTGGGGGTGATGAGCAGATTGCCCGGCTTCACGTCACGGTGGACCAGACCCTGATCGTGGGCCACCTGCAGGGCGCGCCCGGTCTGCGCGATGATGGAGAGGGTCTTCTCCCAGGACAGCGTCTTGTCCGTCTCCAGCAGGACCGAGAGCGGCCGTCCCGGAACCAGCTCCATGACCAGATAACCCGAACCCGACTGCTCGCCGTAGTCGTAGATGTCGGCGATGCCGGGGTGGTTCAACAGGGCGGTGTGGCGCGCTTCGGCGCGGAATCGGCGCAGGAACGCCTCATCTCCGGTGTATTCCTCCTTGAGGATCTTGATCGCCACAGTGCGCCCCAGCACCTGGTCAGAGGCCTTCCAGACCTCGCCCATGCCGCCGATGGCGATGCGTTCGGTGAGCTGGTAGCGCTCACCCATCAGGATGCCGACGACTGGCCTCATTCGATCGCCGCCTCGAGCATGGTCAGCAGCCCGGGGGCCGTGAGCGAGGAGCCGGTGTCATAGTCGATCCGCTCATACGCAACGGTCACGGCGTACTGCGGGTCATCGGCCGGGGCGAATCCGGTGATCCAGGAATTGACCTCTTCGCTGTCGCCGATCTCTGCGGTCCCGGTCTTGGCCGCCACGTCGAAGCTGCCGGTCTGAGCGCGGGTGCCGGTGCCGGACTCCACCACTCCCACCATCATCTCGGTGATCTCGTCAGCGATGTCCTCGCTGGTCACTTCGGAGAGCACCTCTGGTTCAGTGGTGGAGAGCAGCTGGAGGTCCGATCCGCGGATCGCATCTACGAGGGTGGGCTGCATCAGCGTGCCGCCGTTGGCGATGGCGGAGGTGACCATGTTCATCTGCAGCGGCGTTGCGGTGACGCTCTGTTGCCCGATGGCGGACTGTGCCAGGGCTGCGTCCGAGAGGTCCTCTGGGAAGGCCGAGGTGGCGACTTCCAGAGGTATTTCGAGGTCTCCGGAGTTCCAGCCGAAGGCCTCGGCGCTGTCGCGGATCGCGTCCTCGCCGAGCTCCATGGCAGCTTCGGCGAAGGGGGTGTTGCAGGACTGAGCGACGATCCAGGACAGCTCGGCCTGCGGACGCTGAGCGCAGATCCCGCGGTCGAAGTTCTGCAGCTCGGTGCTGGACTCAGGCAGGGTGATCGAGTTCGGGTTCTCCAGCACCGTGTCCGGCTCGTAGTCCCCGGATTCGAGCATGGCGACGAGGTCGATCAGTTTGAAGGTGGATCCGGGCGCGATGGTGGTGGAGATGGCCCGCGAGGTGTAGCGAAAGTCCTCGTCCGCCTCCAGCGCTTCCTGGTTCTCCACCAGTTTGCTGGAGTCCTGCACAGCCAGCTTGTTGTTGTCATAGCTGGGCTTCGAGGCCATGGCCTTGATGTCTCCCGTGGCGATCTCGCTGACGATGATGCTCCCGCGGGTCCCGTCGGGGATCTGGTCGTAGGCGAGCTGCTGCAGGTCGGCGTCGAGGGTGAGCTCCACCTGACCTCCATCCATGGTGTCCCCGGTGAACACCGAGGCGATCCGGTCGAAGAACTGGCTGTCGGACTGTCCGGAGAGGTACTCGTTGAGTGTCCGCTCGAGACCCGTGGCGTTGGCGATGGAGTAGGTCCCGGTGATCCCCGAGTACAGCTCGGGCGCGTTGTAGACCCGCTGGTAGTCGAAGCTCGAATTGTCCGAGGGCACCGATTCGGCGATGGCGCTGCCGTCCACGGTGATCGCACCGCGAGGGGCACCGCGATCCTCGTAGAGCTGGCGCACGTTGTTGGGGTTGGCGTTGAGCTCGTCGGTGACCCCGACCTGGATGATGGACAGCGCGGCGAAGAGCGTGATGAACAGACCCACGGAGACGACCCAGGTATGGCGAATAGCGTTGTTCACTGGGTTCCTCCTCGCGGTGCGTGATCCAGACGGGTGTGTTCCTCATCGGCGGTGGACGGAGCCGGCGGGGCGCTGTGCCGGCGCACCGCGGTTTCGCGGGCGCCTGGACCGTCCGACTGCAGTCGAGATTCGGTGCCGGAGGAGGCCTCCCCGGTCGCATTGACCATCGGGCCCACGATCACCGGCTGGCGGGCAGCATGGGAGATCAGCAGCACCAGTGCGACGATCAGCCAGTTCGCCAGCAGGGCGGAGCCGCCCGCTGCCAGGAACGGAGTCGCAAGACCGGTCAGCGGAATGACCCGGGTGATGCCGCCGACGACCACGAAGACCTGCAGCACGAGCACCACCGCCAGACCCACCGCGAGTAGCTTGCCGAAGGTGTCCCGGGTGCCCAGTCCGGCGCGCATATACCGGCTGAACAGCAGCAGGTAAAGCAGCAGCATCGCGGAGAGGCCGATGAAGCCCAGCTCTTCGCCGAAGGCGGTGATGATCATGTCGGAGTTGGCCAGTGAGACCATGTTCGGATTCCCCGAACCCAGGCCGGTGCCGGCCAGACCGCCGTGCGCAAGCCCGAACAGACCCTGCACCACCTGGTGGGAGCCGCCGAAGGCCCGGTTGTAGACCTCGGGATCAAAGGCGTTGAGCCAGATCTCCACCCGGTCCCGGAAGTGGCCGACGAATTGATACGCCAAGGCAGCGCCGAAGAGCATGAAGACCGCGCCGATGGCTATCCAGGAGAACCGTGAGGTGGCCACGTAGATCACGGCCACGAACAGGCCGAAGAACATCAGCGCGTTGCCCAGATCGTTCTGCACGACCAGCACTCCGATGGCCACGATCCAGGCGATGAACATGGGCGCGAGGTCGCGCAGCCGGGGGAAGGTGACGGGTCCGACCTTCCGACCCGCGAGGAGGATCAGGTCGCGGTTATTGGCCAGGAAGCCGGCGAAGAACACCGCCAACGTGATCTTGGCGATCTCGCTGGGCTGGAAGGAGGCGAAGCCGAGATCCACCCAGATGCGGGCGCCGTTCTCCTCGGAGCCGAGTCCAGGGAGGATCGGCATGAAGAGCAGCAGCACGCTGACCGCGAGCGAGATGTAGGTCAGCTGCCGCAGTCGTCGGTGGTCCTTGAGCAGCCAGAGCAGCACGATGGCGGCGACGATCGAGACGCCGGTCCAGAGCAGCTGCCGGTCCGCGACGCCGGAGTAGCTCGCGGTGAAGTCGAGCCGATGGATCATCGCGATGCCGAGACCGTTCAGCGTCACCACGATCGGAAGGATGAAGGGGTCCGCATACTTGGCGCGCAGGCGCAGGACCACGTGGAAGGCCAGGACCAGGCCGGCGTAGACGGATCCTTCGATGAAGTAGTCCGTGGTGATGGGCTCATCGAGGGCGAAGGCGACAAGCATCTGGGCGCCGATCGCCACAGTCAGTGCCATCAACAGCAGCACGAGCTCGAGGTTGCGTCGGGGCTTGTACACCTGGTGGGTCTGAGTGCTCAATTCTCGCCTCCTTCGTCCTGCTCGGCATTTGCCTCGGCCATGGCGGCGAGCTGGCTGATGATGTGCTCGGCATGGTCGCGATCATCGGCGGCGATCCCGCGCTCCACACGCTGGCGGTGATACTGCGTCAGGTCCTCCACCGCGATGCCCGCGTGTTCATCCACCTCGGAGAGCTGGATCGGACCCAGCGACTGGGAGACGCCGCTGTAGATCGCAACCTCGCCATTGTCATCGCCCACGTAGTACTGGGTCTGCGTCCAGACATAGCCCAGGAAGGTGACGACGGCGACCAGGACCGCCAGCAGCGCGACAAAGGTGGGCAGGAACCACGAGCTGCGTCGACGCGCGGTGCCCAGCGCCTCAAGCTCGTCCTCGTCCAGGACCAGCTCCTCCTCCTGCAGGCTCTCCGGGTCTTCGTCCAGTCCGGCTCCGGCTCGGTGCGGACTGGCTTCGGAGGCGTCGTCGACCCGCTGTTCGCCGCTGCCCTGAGGGCGGTCGGCTTCCACGCTGGATTCGGTGGCGGCGACCTCGGAGTCGGTCTCGCTGGTCTGCCCGGACTCGCTGGAGTCAGCCTCCATGGGAGCCTCGGGGCTCGATTCGCCCTGGGTGTGGTGGTCGTCGAGCAGCTCGGAGTAGGTGTGGCGGACCGGGCGCAGCGGCTGCCCGGTCAGCAGCGAGGCCATGGGGTGCTCATCGACATTACGGCCGACCACGGGGATCGTGCCGGTATCGGCGGCCTTGTTCGCGGCCCCGATCAGCAGGTGCGGCCGTGCACCGAGCTTCTTGCGCACCATCGCGGCGGAGAGCGGGGAGAGGGTCTCGTCGTCGTCGTGGGCGGAGAAGGCCTCGGTGTTGACCACCGGGACCACGTCCATCTCCATGGTCTCGTCGGGTCCGGGGTAGTCGTAGGAGGCGGCGGCGACGGCAGCCTCGCTCAGCGGGAGGTCATCGCTGGGGGCCAGTGCGGCGTCGTCAGCCTCGACGACCTCCAGACACACCACGGTGACGTTGTCCGGGGCACCGCCGCCGAGGGTGAGATCCACGAGGTCATCGACGATGGTCTCCAGGGACTGCGTGGACCGGAGCTTCTGTTCGATCAGTCGTTCGGAGACGACGGCGTTGAGCCCGTCCGAGCACAGCATCCAGCGTTCGCCGGCCTCCAGTGGGAAAGAGGTGATGTCGAGTTCCGGGGAGGCGTCGACGTCGCCGAGCACGCGCATCAGGACGTTCTTGTGCGGATGATATTCGGCCTGGTCGGGGTCCAGCCGGCCCTCATCCACGAGACGCTGGACGAAGGTGTGGTCCTTGCTGACCTGGCGGAAGCGGCCACGCTTGAGCCGGTAGGCGCGGGAATCGCCGATATGTGCGAACTGCAGTCGGTCCTCGGTGATCAGCAGCGAAGTGATCGTGGTGCCCATCCCGGAGAGCTTGGGATTCGCCTTGACCAGCTTGTTCAGGAAGGAGTTCGCCGTCTGGATCTCATCCGGCAGGACCGTCTCTGGGTCGGCGAATCCGCGCGTGTCCAGATGCGCCAGGTCCAGCACCGTGGAGGCGGACGCGACGTCACCGCCGGCGTGACCGCCCATGCCGTCGGCGACCACTGCGAAATAGCGCCCCGCGTAGCCGGAGTCGTCGTTCTTGGAGCGGACGGCACCGGTGTCGGAGCGCGCTGCAAAGCGAAATACCAGGGGCACGGGCTAGGTCCTCAGCTCCAGGACGGTCTTGCCGATCCGGATCCGATCTCCGGGCTCCACCGTGGAGGCCCGGGTGAGCTGCTCATCGCCCAGCCAGGTGCCGTTGGTGGATCCCAGGTCTTCGAGGAACCAGCGTGATCCCTGCGGGAAGAGCCGGGCGTGCTTCCCGGAGGCGTAGTCGTCGTCGAGCACCAGGGTGCACTCCTGGGCGCGGCCCATCATGATCGATGCTGAACCCAGCGGCAGCTCAGTTCCAGCCAGCGGACCCTCGCTCACCAGCAGCCGACGTGGCCGAGGGCGCGGCGTCGGACCGCTGTGGCTCGCGGCCGCAGGCGCCGGGGGCCCGTTGCGCGGACCCGGCGCCGCGCTGGGACCCGATGCTGCGGCGCGGGCGCGGGAGCGCTTGGAGATGGTCATGTCCCGGCCCTGGGCTCCGATGATGGAGAGGATCAGGATCCAGAGCAGCAGCAGCAGACCGAACTGCAGCACGGTGACAGCGAGTTCACTCATATCCCAGAGCCCTTCAGCTCAGGCGGAAGCGCAGGCGCGCATTGCCGAGCGAGATGAGGGCGCCGTCGGTGAGCTGAACCTTGGAGTGATCCCCGGTGAGCTGTTCACCGTCCACATAGGAGCCGTTGGTGGAACCGAGGTCGCGGGCATACCAGGTGCCGGCAGTCCGGAACAGCTCCACATGCTTGCGGGAGACGCCGGTGTCGGGAACGGTGACATCCGCGGAGGTGGACCGGCCGATCACCGTGGAATCGGGGCGGAGCGGGTAGGTGCGCTCCTCGTATTCCAGGCTCGCCGCACGTTCCGGGGCTGGTGCTGGCGCGGGTGCAGGGCGTGAGGCGACGGCGGGCTGAGCCATAGTGGAGGGCAGCGGCGCTCCGGCGGACGGCCCAGCAGCGGGGGAGGACGCCTGCGGCGCGACCGGGCTGGACGCGGCGTCCTTGTCCGTGCGTGATTCGATGCTGAGCTGGCCGCGCTTGAGCTCGGTGTTCTTCACGAAGGTCGCCCTGACCGGCCCCAGCAGGGTGTAACCCTGGGACTCGGCATGGCGCAGGATCTCCTCGCAGAGCTCCTCGGCGAGTGTCACGCCGTACTTCTTGGCCTCGGCGAAGTCCTCTTCGGCGAGGCGGATCTTGTACAGGTTCGGTGCCAGGCTTTGACCTTCTGCGACGGTCTTGGACTCTCGGTCCATATGACGGCGTACGGCGGTGGCGATCTCCACGGGTCCGAGACTCCCTCCTCGTCCTGAGAAGGCACCGCGGACGGCCTTTTCGATGCCGCGTTCGAGGTTGTCAAGCAGTCCCACCGGCACCTCCTTCTGCTGATGAATGTCTGCCCTGTCCCGGGATCGCTACGTCCAGGGGCGGGCGCTAAATGCTGAGTCTACTGTCTCACCCTGGGGCCGTGCCGCTCATCAGCCCTGGGGAGAAGCTAACGATCGGGTGAACCTGACTGTGACGCTTGCCACATCGAGAAGATGGTGTTACTTTCATCTCACCGTGAGAGCGCTCTCATAAGAGGCTATGAGGAATCGCTCGCACCTCACATCGAAGGAGATATCCGTGATGAGGACAACTGATCACAACCAGGAGGACCACAGCTCCTCCGCGCGAGCTGGAGCCCAGCCCGCACCGGCGCGAGCGAGTCGCGGCTCCCGCCGTCGCTCCCGTGTGCTGCAGGGGGTGGCGCTCACCTCGGTGATGACGCTGGCACTGACAGCCTGCGGCGGTTCTGCCGAGGGCGAGGACTCTTCAGGAGGCGGCGCCGAGGGTGAGGATGTCACCCTCAGCGTCACCACGTTCAACGAGTTCGGCTACGAGGACCTCTTCGAAGAATACGAGGAGATCAACGACAACATCACCATCGAGCACAACAAGATCGACACGGCGGAGAACGCCCGCGACTCCCTGCGCAACAGCCTCGGTGCTGGCCAGGGCGCCTCGGACATCGAACCCATCGAAGTCGACTGGCTCGCAGAGTTCCAGCAGTACCCAGACCGCTTCGAAGATCTCACCGATCCCGAGCTCGAGGATCGCTGGCTGGATTGGAAGTACGACGACGCGGTCCTCGAAGACGGCCGACTGATCGGCTACGGCACCGACAGTGGCCCCCAGGCGGTCTGCTACCGGGCCGACCTCTTCGAAGAGGCGGGCCTGCCCACCGACCGTGAAGAGGTGGCTGAGTTCCTCGGGGACAGCTGGGAGGACTACTTCGCCGCGGGTCGCGAGTTCGTCGCTGAATCGGACTCCGCCTGGTATTCCGGCTCGGACAACATCTGGCAGGGCATGATCAATCAGGTCGAGGTGCCGTACCAGAATGAAGAGGGCGAAATCATCGCCGATACGAATCCCGAGGTCAAGGATCTCTACGATCAGCTGCTCGAGGCCTCCGTGGAGGACGAGCTCTCCGCAGGTCTGGCCCAGTGGAGCGGCGACTGGTCAGACGCCTTCCAGCGTGAAGAGTCCTTCGCGACCATGATGTGCCCGGGCTGGATGCTCGGCATCATCGAGGGCAACGCCGAGGGGGTCGAGGGCTGGGACATCGCCAACACCTTCCCGGGTGGCGGCGGAAACTGGGGCGGGTCCTACCTGACCGTCCCGTCCCAGGGCGAGAACATCGAGGAAGCCAAGAAGCTGGCAGCCTGGCTGACCGCTCCTGAGCAGCAGCTCAAGGCTTTCGACGTCGTGGGCGCATTCCCTTCCACCACCGAGGCGCTCGAGTCTGAGGAGCTGCGCTCCTCCAGCGAGGAGTTCTTCAACGACGCACCCACCGGTGAGATCCTCGCCGAGCGGGCTGACGCCGTGGAGACCCAGCCGCTGAAGGGCACCGAGTACCTGACCATCAACGTGGCGATCCAGGACGCGATCAACCGGGTGGATGTCGATGGGATCGATGACCCCGAAGCCTCCTGGGAGAAGTTCGTCAACGACATGGAAGCCCTGCGCTGATCATGTCCGCCCCTGCTGCGCACGCACCAGTCACCACCGCACGCAGCGGCGGGTCGGCGCCAGAACCGAGGACCGGTCGCCGGAAGCCGAAAGTGAGCTTCCGGCACCGGGCCTCGGCCTGGGACCGCCGGTACTCGCCGTACCTCTACATCAGTCCGTTCTTCCTCCTCTTCGCCGTGGTCGGGCTCTTTCCGCTGGTCTACACCGGTTGGGTCGCCACCCATGACTGGGATCTGATCATGGGTCAGGGCGAATTCATCGGCGCCGAGAACTTCATGGCGGTGCTGGGGGAGCGGGCGTTCTGGATCTCGCTGCGCAATACCCTCTCGATCTTCATCCTGTCCTCAGCGCCCCAGGTGGTGGCCGCGATCCTCATCGCGTACCTGCTGGACTACAACCTTCGCGCCAAGACGTTCTGGCGCATGGGGGTGCTGGTCCCCTACGTGGTCACCCCCGTCGCGGTGGCGCTGATCTTCTCGAACCTCTTCGGTGACCGCTTCGGTCTGGTCAACTCCATCCTGGAGACCGTGGGCATCGATGCCATCGGCTGGCACTCGGGCACGCTGCCCAGCCATCTGGCCATCGCCACCATGGTGAACTTCCGCTGGACCGGCTACAACGCGCTGATCTTCCTGGCGGCCATGCAGGCAGTGCCGCGCGACCTCTATGAGGCAGCAGAGATCGACGGCGCGGGCAAGGTCCGACAGTTCGTCTCGGTCACCATCCCCAACCTGCGGCCCACCATCATCTTCGTGATCATCACCTCCACCATCGGCGGACTGCAGATCTTCGATGAGCCGCGGATGTTCGATCAATACGGCCGTGGCGGCACTGACGGGCAGTGGCAGACCATGACCATGTATCTCTACGAACTCGGCTGGACCCGCTCGGACTTCGGACAGGCCTCGGCGGTGGCGGTGCTGCTCTTCCTGCTGATCGTGGCCATCGGGCTGGTCAACTTCATCATCACTCGCCGCATATCTAGCTCGGAGGTCAAGCGATGAGCGCGCTCGAAGAGAAGCCGCTGCCGATCATCCCGCGCACGGGCCCGGCGACGGCGACCAAGGATGACGGCGACCCCAGCCGGCGCAGAGGGTCGGGATCCGGGGCAGGATCCCGGGCCGGCGGACGCAGACGGCGTCCCGGAAGCTCCCGGGGGCCCGGTCGCGGACCGGGGTGGATCGTCTACGGATGCCTTGCCGCGGTCATCCTCGGCGGGATGTTCCCGCTCTGGTGGTCCATCCTGATCGGCAGCCACGATTCCACGATCCTGTCCCGGGACTCATTCCCGCTGATCCCGGGCGGCAACTTCTTCTCCAACGCTGCCGCAGTGATCGACACAGTGCCGTTCTGGCAGGCCACGATGAACTCGGTGATCGTCTCCACCGTCACTGCGGTCTCGGTGGTGTTCTTCTCCACACTTGCCGGCTACGCCTTCGCCAAGCTGCGGTTCAAGGGTGCGGTGCCGCTGCTGGTCTTCGTCATCGCCACGATGGCGGTGCCCACCCAGCTCGGTGTGGTGCCGCTCTACCAGGTGATGGCCCGGCTGGGTTGGACTGGTGAGCTGCAGGCCGTCATCGTGCCGGGTCTTGTCACGGCCTTCGGCGTCTTCTGGATGACCCAGTACCTGCGTCAGGCGATCCCCGATGAGCTCATCGAGGCCGCCACCGTGGACGGGTGTTCCATGATCCGCACCTTCTGGCATGTGGCGCTGCCCGCGGCCAAACCAGCAGCCGCGATGCTGTTCCTCTTCACCTTCGTCCTGAACTGGACGAACTTCTTCTGGCCGTTCATCGTGCTGGGCCCACAGAACCCCACCCTTCCGGTGGCCCTGCAGCAGCTGCAGGCGGCACATTTCGTGGACTATTCGCTCGTGCTGGCCGGCGCCACGATGGCGACCGTTCCGCTGCTCATCCTGTTCATCTTCACGGGCCGTCAGCTCGTATCCGGAATCATGCAAGGAGCCGTCAAACAATGAATCCCTCAGTCGCCGCAGAAGTGGCAAGCTCACCGAGCACCGTGGCGTTCCCCGCCGATTTCCTCTTCGGTTCGGCCACCGCCGCGTATCAGGTGGAGGGCGCCGTGGCAGAGGGCGGACGCGGCCCCTCAGTGTGGGACACCTTCTCCCACACTCCCGGAAAGGTGCATGAGGGGGAGACCGGCGATGTCGCCTGTGACCACTTCCATCGCTTCCGCGAGGACGTGGCGCTGATGAAGCGTCTGAACCTCAAGGTCTATCGCTTCTCGGTCAGCTGGTCCCGCGTCATGCCCGACGGGGAGACGGTCAATCCACAAGGTCTGAAGTTCTACTCTGACCTGGTGGACGAGCTGCTGGCGGCGGGGATCCTTCCATGGCTCACGCAGTATCACTGGGACCTGCCCCAGGCCCTGGAGGATCAGGGTGGCTGGGCGAACCGGCGGACCGCAGAGCTCTTCGCGGAGTACGCCGTCGTGCTGCACAAGGCGCTGGGAGGCCGGGTGCGACACTGGACCACGCTGAACGAACCCTGGTGTGCGGCCTTCCTGGGATACGCGAATGGGCACCACGCTCCGGGACGGACCTCGCCGGAGGATTCCCTGGCGGCGGCACATCACCTGTTATTGGGGCACGGGCTCGCGGTGGCGGAGCTGCGGCGTCGTGATCCGGAGCTGGAGCTGGGGCTGACGCTGAACTTCACCGACTACCGCCCCGCAGATCCGGAGGCTCCGGGGGACGTGGATGCCGCCCGTCGCCTCGACGGCAGCTTCAACCGCTTCTTCGCCTCGGCCATCTTCCACGGCGCCTACCCGGAGGACGTGCTCGAGGATCAGCACGGTCTCTGGCGGGAGGGTCTGGTGCAGCCGGGGGATCTGGAGATCATCTCCACACCTATCGACGTGTTGGGCGTGAACTTCTACACCGGTGAGCTGCTCACCGGGGTGGAGCCCGAGCAGGCTTCGGCAGCCGCAGCTGCGGCCCGGGCCGGCGGTGCACCGAACCCGAATGTGGGCTCCGAGCACGTCGCCTCGGTCTCCCGCGGTCTCCCGGCGACCTCCATGGGGTGGGAGGTCTTCCCACAGGGGCTGAAGGACCTCCTGATGCGGCTGCATCGCGAATACACCGGCCCGGCGGGGGTGGCGCTCTATGTCACCGAGAACGGGGCGGCGTATCCGGATCAGCCCGATGCCCAGGATTTCGTCCAGGACGATGACCGCCTCAGCTATATCCGTGAACACCTGCGCGCCGTGCGGGACGCGATGGATGCCGGTGCCGATGTCCGTGGCTATTTCGTGTGGTCTCTGCTGGACAATTTCGAGTGGGCGTTCGGCTATGACCGCCGCTTCGGGATCGTCCGGGTGGATTACGATACGCTTCAGCGCACGCCCAAGGCGTCGGCACACTGGTATGCCCAGGTCGCCGCTACAGGCGTGGTGGACTGAGCCCCCGGCGTCGTGGTCGTGTGGGTATGAGGTGATGGGGCCGGACGACCAAGGAGGAGACCATGCCTGCTCGGCGACTGCCGACTCTGGAGGATGTGGCGGCCAGAGCAGGCGTTTCCCGCGCGACGGCCTCGCGCGCGGTCAATCTCGATCCCCGAGTGCGTCAACAGTCCCGGGTCGCGGTGGCGGCGGCGGTGTCCGAGCTCGGGTACCGGCCCAATCGAGCGGCGCGCTCGCTGGTGAACCGGGAAGCGGACTCGATCGCCGTCGTCGTGCCGGAGGCCGAGGACCGGGTGTTCGCGGATCCCTTCTTCGCGGCGATGCTGGCCTCCATCACGCAGCGGCTTGCTGACTCCCCGGTGCAGGTGCTGCTCGCGATGGGTCAGCCGGGCGATGGTCGGCAGAAGATCGAACGCTACCTGCGCGGCGGTTATACCGACGGCGCGATCATCGTCTCTCACCACCGCGACGACGATCTCTCCGGTGTGCTTCATGAGACGAAGCTGCCGGCGGTCTATGTCGGTCGTCCCTACGCCGGCGACGTCGGGATTCCTTGGGTGGATGTGGACAACGGCTCCGGGGCAGCGCTGGCCGCGGAGCATCTGATCGCACAGGGACGCCGCCGACTGGCCACCATCGCCGGGCCTCAGGACATGGCCGCGGGCGCCGACCGTCTTGCGGGATGGTCCACCGCCCTGCGGGCGGCCGGGTTGGATGCAGGGCTTGTGGAGTATGGCGACTTCTCCTCCTCCTCCGGAGCCACCGCCATGCAACGGCTGCTGGAGACGGCACCGGATCTCGACGCGGTCTTCGTCGCCTCGGACCTGATGGCGGTGGCCGCCATGCATGAGGTGCAGTCCCGAGGGATCGCGGTGCCGGAACAGATCGCCCTCGTAGGCTTCGATGACACGCACGCGGCGCAGCTCACGAGGCCTCCGCTGACCACAGTGATCAACCCCGTGGGCGAACTCGCAGGCAGGGCGGTGGATCTGCTGATGGAGATGATGAACGGCGGCAGCGTGGAACCTGTAGTGCTTCAGACATCCCTGGTCCGACGTACCTCAGGATGACCTCCACGTTAACTTGCTTCAGTTTTGAAATAAATTGAGGCACACTGTGGTTGAGCAGGTTGTCACATACCGTAGCTCTGCGCGGACAGCGCAGCACCGCAACACTTAGGAGCCCTATTCATGGCACATCTGACCACCGGTACCTGGAACCTTGACGCTTCGCACTCCGAGATCGGCATGACCGTGCGTCATGCCGGCATCTCCAAGGTCCGCGCGATCTTCGAAGAGGCCGACGCCACCCTGACCGTCTCCGAGGGAGATGTGGCGACCCTTGACGCCAGCGTCAAGGCCAACTCCTTCAACTCGAAGAACGCCGACCGCGACGGTCACGTCCGCGGCGAGGACTTCCTCGATGCTGAGAACCACCCGGAGCTGACCTTCAAGGCAGACAGCATCACCGCCAGCGGTGAAGAGTTCGAGATCACCGGTGACCTGACCATCCGCGGCGTCACCAAGACCGTGACCTTCGAGGTCGAGTTCGGTGGACAGGCAGTGGATCCCTTCGGCGCCACCCGCGCAGGCTTCTCCGCCAACACCGTCATCTCCCGCAAGGAGTTCGGCCTGACCTGGAACGCCAGCCTCGAAGCAGGCGGGGTGCTGGTCGGCGACAAGGTCTCGATCGATCTCGAGGCAGCCTTCGTGCTCGCACAGTAATTGATTGTGGAGAGCGTGAGCTCTCCTCGAAGAAATGCCCGGCCCCGCGCTGGTGGAAGATTCTCCACCGTGAGGGGCCGGGCATTTTTCTGTGCCCGGCCTGACCCCGGCTCCCTCCACTCTCGCGAGACCCAGGTGTCCTTCGGTCCATCAATGATCCTGGGGAACGGTACGCACCGTCACACTGGTGATTCGATATGTCTTGGGCTGGAGCTGATGGCCCGAGCGCCGGGACGAAATGGCGACACGGAATCACGAAGGATATGGACTTAAGTACCTAGTAACAATCGCTAGGCATCGACGGAAGTTTACTCAACGTGAACCTTCTCTGTGCACCGCGACCTCAGTTTTTTCATCATCTCCCCACGTCACCGTCGACCTGGCGACTTTCACGGGTCTCCACCGAGAATTTCAGCTTGTAGATCCTCAATTCTCACCGTAATGTCGGTAATCAGTGACCCAGATCTCCCGTCATTTTTTCGGGTGCAGAATCTGCTGGGCCATGTGCGCACGATAACTTTCGATCGGCGCCAACCGCATTCCTTTCTGGGGGAAAAATGAATAAAACGACTGCCTCAGCCCCATCTGCGTACGTGGTTCCACGGCTCACTTTCAGCATGCGCCTGAAGCTTGGGCTCAGCGCCCTCGTAGTCGCCTTCATCGCTATGGCAGTCGCCCTGTCGTTCTCCTCCGCAGCCTCGGCCGCGACGACACCCGCAGGACTCGGGACCACAGAGTCTTATTCGGTGCTGGGAGGACAGACCGTCACCAACACCGGTCCGACAACATTGAGCGGTGACCTCGGGGTCAGCCCAGGGGAGGCCGTCACTGGTTTCCCACCGGGACTCGTGAGCGGCACAGTCAACGCGGGAAATGCGGCGGCGGGTCAGGCGCAGTCGGATCTGGTCATCGCCTATGACGATGTCGCCGGACGGGCGCCTACTGCGAGCGTCAGCGGCGATCTCGCTGGACAGACCTTCGTGGACGGTGTCTACAACTCCAGCGGTCCGCTCGGCCTCACTGGCACCGTCACCTTGGACGGCCAGGGGGACCCCAGCTCGGTGTTCATCTTCCAGGTCGGTTCGACGCTGATCACCGGTACGGGCAGCAACGTGGCACTGATCAACGGCGCTCAGGCCTGCAACGTCTACTGGCAGGTGGGGAGTTCAGCAACGCTGGGCACTGCATCGACCTTCGCGGGATCCATCTTGGCGCTGACATCGATCACCGCAACCACTGGGGCGACGGTCCAGGGCCGGGCGCTTGCACGAAATGGTGCCGTGACGCTGGACAGCAACGTGTTCACCACCCCGGGTTGCGAGACGGACCCGCCAGTTGAGACGGACGAGCCCACAGGGCCCCCGGTCGAGACGGATGAACCGACGATACCGCCGGGTGAGACGGACGAGCCCACAGAGCCGCCCGTCGAGACCGAAGAACCGACGGTGCCGCCGGTCGAAACGGACGAGCCCACGGTTCCCCCGGTCGAAACAGATGAACCCACCGAAGGTCCCAGCGAGTCAGACGGGCCTACCGAGTCGGCCAGCCCTTCGGACAACCCTTCCGAATCAGATACTCCTAGTGACAACCCGACGGAGTCTGAGGCCCCGACAGAATCTGGCACACCCACAGCCGAGTCGGACGCCCCAGATGATGAGGCCTCCGAGTCGGACGCCCCGAGTGACGGGCCTTCCGAATCCGAGGCACCTTCTGACGAGGCCTCTGAATCGGATGCCCCCAGTGACGAGGCTTCGGAATCGCAGGCCGCGGCCGCTGCTGACGAGGAGCGTTCGGCTTCCGATTCCTCCGACCTGCCAGCAACCGGCCCCGGACCGCTCCTCAGCGCGCTGATCGGACTGAGCGCTCTGCTCATCATCACAGGCAGCGCTCTGCTGATCACCAAGCGCCACCGCTCCGGCTCCTCGGACTAGCAGCCGAGCTCGAACACGGGAGGCCCCTGGCGTTGGTTCGCCAGGGGCCTCCCATGTTCACCATCAACGGTGGTGGGAATCTTCGGCTGGTTCGTGCTGACTGCGCCGTCGGACGATGATCCACTGGGACAGCAGGATCAGCAGCGCCACCGCTGCGGTGACCCCCAAAGTGTAGGGATCCGATGTTCCCTTGAGAATGACGAAGGGGACCAGGACTGCGACGTCTAGGACGATGGCCACCCAGGGGATCCAGATCTTGGCGTCCACCTCGTCCTTCAGGTGGCGCACGATTCCGTAGTGGATCGCGATGTCCATGCAGAGGTAGAGGATGGCTCCGAGTGAAGCGATCTGGGAGAGGTCGAACAGGGCCGCCATCGCGATCGCCAGTCCTGCGGTGATGAACAGGGACTGGTGTTCGCGTCGGCCCGGCAGCCCGGGAACCTGCCCCATATCGCGGAGCATGTCGTAGAGCTTGGAGACCGCGAACAGGCTCGCGATGAGTCCGGAGACGGTGGCCACCACCGCGACGAGCACCGTCAGCCCCACACCCCAGGAGCCGAAGAGCGGTTCTGCGGCCTCGGCCAGCGCGTAGTCCCGGGCCTCGATGATCTCTGGCACGCTCAGGCTGCTGGTGACGGCAATTGTGATGAGCAGATAGAGCACGGTGCACAGCACAATGGAGATGACGATGGATCTCCCGAGATTACGCTTCGGGTCTTTCAGATCGGCACCCTGATTGGTGATCGTGGTGAAGCCCTTATAAGCCAGGATGCAGAGCGTGATCCCGGCGAGGAAGCCCATCCACCCTTGCTCCGGTGCGGCGCTCTGCGAGGTGGACACCAGCTGGCCCAGTGAAGAGACCCCGGCGGCCACCAGGCCTGCGACCGCCAGCGCCGCGATGCCGATGATCTTGATCGCGGCCGTCGCGGTCGCAGAACGCTCGACCCAGCGGTTGCCCACCAGGTTCACCAGCGCAGCCGTCGCGATGACAGCCACGGCCAGCACCGGGACCAAGATCGCGGAGCCCTGCATCCCGAAGGGGCGCAACAGGTAGGTGCTGAAGGTGCGTCCGAGCAGGGCCTCCGCGAGGATCATCGAGACATACATGAACAGAGAGAACGTCCCCGCGATGATCCCGGGCCCGTATGCCGCCTTGAGAAGCATGGCGATGCCACCGGAGGAAGGGTTCGCCACCGAGTAGCGAATATAGGAGTACGAACTGAACCCGACGACGACCGCGCCGGCGAGAAAGGCCCAAGGGACCCACCCGCCGGCCAGCTCCGCCACTTGGCCGATCAGCGCGAAGATTCCCGCCCCGATCATCACCCCGGTGCCCAGCGCGACGGAACCGGTCAGTGAGATCTTCTTTTCGGTCTGCTCATGGTGGCCCATGTACCGGATTCTTGCTCATCTGCCGCCCGGTTGCACGCCCCGCTTCAATCAGGAACTGGAGGAGAACGCGGCGTCGAACGCTGCTTCAGACGGGTCGAAGGCGTTGGCCCGAACGAACTCGAGGGCCTGGGGTGCGCCGATGAGCCTGTCCATGCCGGCGTCCTCCCACTCCACGGAGAGCGGACCGGTATACCCGATCGCATTGAGCATGCGGAACGCGTCCTCCCAGGGCACGTCTCCGCGCCCGGTGGAGATGAAGTCCCAGCCTCGCCGTGGATCGGCCCACGCCAGATGCGAACCCATCCGTCCGTTGCGCCCGTTGTTGAGCCGCTTCTTCGTGTCCTTGCAGTGCACATGGTAGATCCGGTCCTGGTAGTCCCAGAGGAATCCCACCGGGTCGAGGTCCTGCCAGACCATGTGGGAGGGATCCCAGTTCAATCCGAAGGCCTCACGATGTCCGATGGCCTCCAGCGTGCGCTGGGTGGTCCAGTAGTCATAGGCGATCTCTGAGGGGTGGACCTCGTGAGCGAAACGCACACCGACCTCATCGAAGACGTCGAGGATCGGATTCCACCGATCAGCGAAGTCGCGATACCCGGCGTCCACCAGCTCTTCGGAGACCGGGGGGAACATCGCGACGTACTTCCAGATGGCGGAGCCGGTGAAGCCCGTGACGGTCTTGACTCCAAGCCGTGCCGCCGCGCGGGCGGTCAGCTTCAGCTCCTCGGCGGCGCGCTGGCGTACGCCTTCAGCGTCACCGTCACCCCAGATGTGGTCCGGCAGGATGCCGCGGTGTCGGGCATCGATCGGATCGTCGCAGACGGCCTGCCCCTTGAGGTGGTTCGCGATGGTGTAGACCTTCAGGCCGTTCTTCTCCAGGATGTCCAACCGGTTCTGCACGTAGGCGTCATCCTCCGCGGCCCGGGCTGGGTCCAGATGGTCTCCCCAGCAGGCGATCTCCAATCCGTCGTAGCCCCATTCTCCGGCGAGGCGGGCGACTTCCTCGAAGGGCAGATCCGCCCATTGTCCGGTGAACAGTGTGACTGGTCGTGTCATGGTCTCAACTCCGCTCGAACTCGTGGACTGCGGTCCACTGATTGGCTGCGCCGCTGGAGCGCTCGATCGCGTCCAGCACACGCTGTACATGCAGGCCGTCCTCAAAGGATGGCCGCGGGTCCTCGTCGGCTGCGATCCCCCGCACCAGGTCAACGACCTGATGGGTGAATCCATGTTCGTAGCCGAGACCGTGGCCGGGCGGCCACCAGGCTTCTACGAAGGGGTGGTCCGGTTCGGTGGCGAGGATCCGGGTGAACCCCGCGGTGCGAGCCGAGGTGGTGGCGTCGTAGTAGTGCAGGACGTTCATCTCCTCGAAGTCGAAGCAGAGGGCTCCACGGGACCCGGAGATCTCGATGCGCATCGCGTTCTTGCGACCCCAGGCGAAGCGGGATGCCTCGAGGATCACCGGTGCCCCCGATTCCAACCGTCCGGTGACCAGCGCTGCGTCGTCCACGGTCACTGGACCCCGCTCTGCTCCGGCGACGCCGCCAGCGAGTCCGGCACCTGTGCCGTTCTGCTCCGCCACCGGGCGCTCGGCCACGATCGTGTCGAGGAGCCCGGAGACTCCGGCGAAGCGCTGGCCGGTGAGGAAGTACGTCAGGTCGATGATGTGCGCTCCGATGTCGCCGAGGGCGCCTGAACCGGCGCGCTCCTTGTCCAGCCGCCAGGACAGCGGGGCTGACTCGTCCGCGAGCCAGTCCTGAAGATACTGGGCGCGCACCTGCCGCACCTCTCCGATCTTTCCTTCGAGAATCAGCTCGCGTGCCAGCTGAAGCGCGGGCACCCGCCGATAGGTGAAGCCGACCATGGCGTGAACCCCCTGCGGCCGTGCTCGCTGCGCGGCGGCGTACATCCGTTCCGCCTCCGCCACGGAGTTCGCCATCGGCTTCTCCACCAGGACATGTTTTCCTGCCTCGAGGGCCGCCTCGGCGATCTCCGCGTGGGTATCGCCCGGGGTGCAGATGTCGATCAGGTGCACATCTTTGCGTTCCAGGACCGCGCGCCAGTCCGTGGAGACCTCCGCCCAGCCCAGGGTCGAGGCGGCGGCCTCGGCCCTGGGCTGGTCACGGCCCACCAGCACCTTCATCTGTGGATCCAGCGGAAGGTCGAAGAACCGAGGTGCAGATCGCCAGGCGTGGGAGTGGGTGCGTCCCATGAAGGCGTGGCCGATCATGGCCACGCCGAGGCGCGGCTTCGCTCGCTCTGCCATGACGGCCTCTCTCAGGACTCGAAGGCGTTGGGCAGGTACTGGTCCACGTTGTCGGCGGTCACGACCGGGGCGAAGAGCTGGATCTCGCGCGGAACCTCGATCTGAACCAGGTCGCCCATGGCCCGGTCCTGGGCCAGCAGGCGAGCCAGTCGCACACCGTCGGCGGCCTGCGTCGCGGGGTAGACGACCGTGGCCTCGACCACGGAGTCACCGGATTCGATCTCGCGCATCATGTTCGCCGATCCCGCTCCACCGACCATGAAGAACTCGTCGCGTCCGGCATTCTCGATGGCGGCCAGGACACCGACGCCCTGATCGTCATCGTGGTTCCAGATGGCGTCGATCTCAGGGGCTGCCTGGAGCAGGTTGGCGGCGGCACTCTCACCGCCGGCCACCGTGAAGTCGGCGGCGACGCGGTTGTCGACGTCGAGGCCGCAGTCGCTGAGGGCCTCTTCGAACCCGTCGCTGCGCTCCTGGGTCAGCGGCAGCGAGTCAATGCCGGCGATCTCCGCCACAACGGCGTCCGGGTCATCGCTGAGCTGCTCGCAGATGTACTCACCGGCCGAGACGCCCATGCCGTAGTTGTCGCCGAGGATCGTGGTGCGGGCGGCGAACGGGCTGGAGAATTCGCGGTCGACGTTGACCACGGGAATGCCGGCCTCCATCGCCTCGATGGCGATCTCGGTCAGCGCCGCCCCATCGAAGGGGAGGACCACAATGGCGTCGACTTCGTCATTGATGAACTGTTCGATCTGGCTGATCTGCTGGTTGACGTCGTCGGTGCCTTCCGAGACACGCAGATCCACATCGTCGAACTCGTCCCCCTGGGCCTGGGCACCTTCGGTGATGGCGCCGATCCAGCCGTGCCCGGCTGCGGGTCCGGAGAAGCCGATGACGACATCTTCGCCGGGCTCCGAGTTCTCACCGGCGGGCTGGGCTTCCGCGGCTCCGGAATCACCCTCGGCCTCCACCTCCTCGGGGTCATTGGAGAGGCAGCCGCTGATCAGCAGCGTGACGGAGACGAGGGCGGCGGCTGAGAGGTAACGCGGGGTGATGCGAGACATGATTCCTCCTGATGAGTGGTGATTCAGCTGTGCGAGTGGGTTGATTCGGGAGATGTTGATCGGGTCAGGTTCGGCTGTGGCTGGAGAAGCGCTGTTGCAGCAGCACGGCCCCGACGATGATGGCGCCCTTGACCACGGCCTGGACCGAGGAGTCGAGGTTGTTCAGGACGAAGACGTTGGTCAGGACCTGGAAGACCAGCACGCCGAGGACGGTGCCGAAGATGGTGCCGCGGCCACCTGCCAGCAGGGTGCCCCCGACGACGACGGCGGCGATCGCGTCCAGCTCGTAGAGGTAGCCATGCGTCGAGGAGCCGGAGGTGGTCCGGCTCAGCATCATCACGGCCGCGATGCCCGCGCAGAGCCCGGCGAGGCTGTACACCATCACCAGATGTCGCTTCACCTTGATGCCGGCGAGCCGGGCAGCTTCGGGGTTGCCGCCGACGGCGATGGTGCGGCGGCCAAAGGTCGTGCGGTTGAGCAGGAACCAGCCCGCTGCGGCGACGAGCAGGAACACCCAGACGATGACTGGTATCCCAAGAATGTCCCTGCGGAAGAAGCTCAGGAATCCTGGGACGGTGACGATCTGGGTCTGTCGGCCCGAGATGAGCTCGGCGAACCCACGTGCCGCGACCAGCATGGCGAGCGTCGCGATGAAGGGCACCACGCGTCCATAGGCGATGATCAATCCGTTCAACAGCCCGGCTGCCGCACCCACCCCCATAGCGGTGAAGACCATGATGATCCAGTGGAGATCCGTGGCGATGGCCTGGGTGCCCAGCGTCGACGCCCAGATGGTGGCGAGCCCCATGACGGAGCCCACCGAGAGATCGATGCCTCCCGAGGTGATCACGAAGGTCACCCCGATGCTGATGACCCCGACCACCGCCGCCTGCTGCAGGATGACCATGAGGTTGTCCAGACTCAGGAAGCGGTCTCCGCCGGTGATGATTCCCAGGACCACCAGAGCGCCCAGAGCGAGGATCAGACCGAGACTGTGTCCGAGGCTCAGGTTCGAGCCCGCGACGGACTTCTTGGGCTTGCTCTCCTCCGGGCTCAGATCGCGGCCCGGGGTGTCGGCACCGGTGTGGGCCCCTGTTGCTGTTGTCTCACTCATGTGTGAGCTCCTTCCATGACCAGATCAAGCACCCGGTGTTCGTCGATGTCGTTGGAGGGGCCGGTGTGGACGACTCGGCCATCGGCGACGACGAGGATCCGGTCAGCGAGCCCCAGAACCTCCTCGATCTCGCTCGAGACCATCAGCACGGCGGTTCCCTGCCGGCTCAGCTCCCTTACGAGGCTGTAGATCTCCGCCCGAGCGCCGACGTCGACGCCGCGGGTCGGTTCATCCAGAAGCAGCACGTCGCACCCGTGCACCAGCCAGCGCGCCAGCATCGCCTTCTGCTGGTTGCCTCCGGAGAGTGTGCGAATGTTCGGTGTCACATCAGCAGGGGAGAGGTGCAGCGACTCGGCCTGTTTCTGTGCCGCCGCGCGCTCGGCCCGTTCGTTGAGCAGCCCCGATCTGCCGAAGCGAGCGAAGGTGGAGAGCGTGATGTTGCGGTAGATGGGCTGGTCCAGCAGGAGGCCCTGGCTCTTGCGCTCCTCGGGTGCCAGACCCACCCCCTGGTCCACCGCACTTGCGATCGAGCCTCGGCGCAGCTTCTTGCCCTTGATCCGTACCTCTCCGGCGGTGGCTCGGCGAGCTCCGTAGACCGTCTCCAGAATCTCCGACCGCCCGGCGCCGACGAGGCCCGCGAGTCCGACGATCTCGCCGGGACGGACGTCGAAGGTGACCGGTTCGAAGACGCCGTCGATGGCGAGCCCGTCCACCTCCAGCAGCGGATCAGAGCTGGTGGGGCCGCTCGCGGTCCCGCCGAAGTCGGAGGTGACCTCATGGCCGGTCATCAGCGAGATGAGTTCTCTGGTGGGCGTGTCTGTGACGGTGAGACTGGTGGCTGCCGTGCGTCCATCTTTGAGAACGGTGATGCGGTCACCGATCTGGCGGATCTCATCGAGCCGGTGGGAGATGTAGACGACTGCCACGCCCTGATCTCGCAGCGAGCGGACGACTCGGAACAGATTCTCGACCTCTTCGGGGTCAAGCACTGCCGAGGGTTCGTCCATGATGATCAGCTGCGCCTCATGGGACAGCGCGCGAGCCATGGAGACGATCTGCTTCCCTGCCGCAGAGAGTCGCCCGACCTCGCGCTGCGGTGGAATCTCGGGGTGACCGAGCCGCTGGAGCAGCTCACGCGTCTGTTCGAGAGCGGCCGAGCGGTGAAGCACCCCGCCGGAGCTGAGCTCATGGCCGAGGAAGATGTTCTCGGCGACCGTGAGACCGTCGACGACGTCGAGCTCCTGGTACATCGTGGCGATGCCCATGCGCAGCGCCGCCATCGTGGTGGGAATGGTGACCGGCTCGCCCTTCCAGCTGATCTGCCCGGAAGTGGGCTGATGCGCTCCCGCGAGGACCTTGATCAGGGTTGATTTGCCGGCTCCGTTCTGGCCCAACAGGCAGTGGACCTCGCCGGCACGGATATCGAGGTCGACGCCGTCGAGGGCCTTGGCGCCGGGGAAGTGCTTGACGATGTCTCGCATGCTCAGAAGCTGGTTACCACTGCTTTGTGTGACCATGCTCACAATCTAGGGCCACTTCTGTCGCGAGTCAATCAAAAGATAGTCGCAAGTTGAAAAACTTCTGATATTCCGAAGACGGAAGTTCGGGTGGTTTACTTGGGCCATGGCGTACGTGTCCGTGATCGAAGAGCAGAACAGCGCAACAGTGGCGTCCGCAGGGAACAATCTGCCGAACAGCGCAGGTGCCCTGTTCCAGCTGCTGCGGGACGGTGTTCCGCGCACCCGCGCCGATCTGGCGGAGATGACCGGCTTCGCGCGCTCGACCATCTCCGCGCGCGTCGAAGAGCTGCTGGCGTCTTCACTGATCGCCCCCGCGGGAGAGACCACGTCCACCGGGGGCCGACCGCCGAGCACCTTCGCCTTCAACCCGGAGGCACGCTCGGTGCTAGCGGTGGATCTTGGCGGAACACATGCGAGGATCGCCGTGACGGACCTGTCTACCCGCGTGATCGCTGAGCGGGAGCAGGACCTCGACATCACCCAGGGGCCCGTGGCGGTTCTGGATGCCGTGGGCAGAATAGCCTCGGAGCTGCTCACCGAGGCCGGGCGCACGCCTGGTGATCTGCTGGGGGTCGGAGTCGGCGTGCCCGGCCCGGTGGAATTCGCCACGGGGCGCCTGACCAGTCCGCCGATCATGCCGGGATGGGATCACTTCGATATCCCGGGACACCTGCGCCAGTGGTTCCCCGTGCCGATTCTGGTGGACAACGACGTCAATGCCATGGCGCTGGGTGAGCACGCCGTGAAGTATCCGGATGTCTCGAACATGATGTTCGTGAAGGTCGCCACCGGCATCGGTGCTGGGATCATCAGCGATGGCCGGTTGCAGCACGGCGCGCAGGGCGCGGCAGGGGACCTTGGTCATATTGCGATCCCGGACGGCAATGAGACGCCGTGCACCTGCGGCAATACCGGTTGCCTCGAGGCCGTGGCCTCCGGCCCGGCAGTGGCCGCGCAGCTTCGCGCGAGTGGATTCGACGTTCCACATCATGCAGCGCTGCTCGAGCTGGTGCGCTCCGGTGACCTGGAGGCCCTGCGCACGGTGCGTCAGGCCGGTCGCGACGTCGGTTCCGTGCTGGCCAGCTGCGTGAACCTGCTGAACCCTTCTGTCATCGTGATCGGTGGCGTGGTCTCCACTGCGGGGGAGCACTTCCTCGCCGGGATCAGGGAAGCCGTGTACTCACGGTCTCTGCCGCTTGCCACCCAGCACCTGCGTATCCTCGGCACGCAGACCCGTGGACAGGCGGGGATCCTCGGCGCTTCAGCGCTGGTGACCGGTCACGGCCTCTCGATCAAGAACGTCAATCGACTCATCGGCTGACATCTTCGGCAGCAGCAGCACCTTGCTCGGATTCGGCGGCAGCGCCTCGTTCGGCACCGGGTGCGGCAAGTGGTTCGGCATCGGGCTCTGCCCGGCGGCCACGCAGCGCGAGGAGCAGGGCCGCCAGCAGCATGGCCAGCGTGAGGCACCATCCGAGCACCGGTGCGACGTCGGGCGCCTGCGGAATCGCCGAGAGCACGACCCCGATGGGGGCGAAGAACAGCAGGGCGTTGACGGCGTTGCGGTGTCGTCTCATCCATCCAACCTAGCCGACCGTCTAACGGCGCACCTGGTTGTGGTGCAGCGCGGATTCGTTAGAGTCGGGGCATGAGTGAACAGACCCCACACCAGAACACCACCTTCGCGATCACCCCATCTGCCGAGGGACCGAGTACGGGCCACGGCTACCTGGCGGTCCCCGAGAGCGGCTCCGGGCCCGGCGTCATCGTCATCCAGGAGTGGTGGGGTCTCACCGACCACATCAAGGACATCGCCGATCGACTCTCGGCAGCAGGATTTGTGGCGCTGGCGCCGGACCTCTACGGGGGTCGGATCACCCACGACGGCGAGGAGGCCGGCGAGATGATGTCTCAGCTGCCGGCTGAGAAGGGCGCGCAGCTGCTGGCCGGAGCCACCGACTACCTGCTGGGCCTGGACTCCGTCACCTCCAAGACCGTGGGCACCATCGGCTTCTGCATGGGCGGCGGCTTCGTTCTCGCCATGGCCGCTCAACAAGGTGACAAGGTCTCCGCGGCGGTGCCGTTCTACGGCGTGGGCCAGGGTGTGCCCTCGAGCTTCACCGGTCTCGCCGCGGCAGTGCAGGGACACTATGCCGAACAGGATCAGAACTACCCGGTGGAGAAGGCCCGCGAGCAGGAAGAGCAGATCCGTGCGGAGTCCGGCGCCGATGTCACCTACTTCTACTACGACGCCGGCCACGCCTTCCACAATGACGAGAACCTCATTGGAACGTATGACCCGGAGAAGGCCCAGCTGGCCTGGGACCGTGCGGTGACGTTCCTTCGGGACAACGTTGTCTGAAGCCCCCTCCTCGGCAGACTCGGAAGCGTCTGAACCCGCACGCGGCCTGCGCTTGGGGGCCATCCCCGGGGCAACGCCGGATAAGTGGGTGACCCGGTGGCGGGAACGCTATCCGGACTTCACGCTGAGCGTGGAGAACTTCGATGAAGCCGGTCAGCTGGAGCGGGTGCGGGCCGGGACCATCGACGTCGGCTACATCCGTTTTCCCGCCGAGGCGGAGGTCAGCACCGGCGATGACCTGCACCGCGTGTGGCTCTACCGCGAGGACCCGGTGGTCTGCGCCGCCCGCGAGCACTGGGTCGCGGCGGCCGAGGAGTCGGTGAGCTGGCAGGAGATCGCGGCAGAGCCGTTCTTCGATGCGGCAGCGATGCTGGAAGATGCGGCAAGCCGCGATGCTGGCAACGCTGGTAGTGCCGTCGGGGTCGACGGCTTGGGCGGCTCAAGCGGCGCGCAAGATATCCACACACCGAAGCTGGGCGTTGACCTTGCTGCCGGGGAGCGTATGGCGCTGGAGGTCGTGGCCTCCGGCGCGGGGTTGCTCATCCTGCCCCACTCAGTGGCGCGGATGCTCTCACGTCGAGATGTGGTCATCCGCCAGGTCGAGGACCTTCCGGGCTACGACGTCGGACTTGCCTGGCTGCGTGACGCAGACGGGCCGGTGATCCAGGAGTTCATCGGAGTTGCCCGTGGACGCAAGGCTGGCAGCGGCCGCAGTGAGATCATCGCGGCCGCTGAGCCCAGGAGCAGTGCGAAGCAGGCGAACCCCAAGGACTCTAGGCGGGGAGCTGGTCGCGCAGCGCCCGGGCGCTCGCGGCAGGGTCCGAAGCCTGGGTCACGGCGCGGACAACCACCACGCGGTCGGCGCCGGCCGCGGTGACCTCGCCGATATTGGTCTCATCGATCCCACCGATCGCGAAGAAGGCCTTCGCGCTCTCCAGCGCTGCGGCCTGAGCAGGCAGCTCGAGACCGACGGCGGCGCGGCCGGGTTTGGTCGGCGTCTCCCAGATCGGACCTGTGCAGAAGTAGTCCAGGCCGATGTCTGAATCGGCTTCGCGCACCTGCTCGATGGTCTGACAGGACCGGCCGATGACGACGTCGTCGCCCAGTATCATTCGGGCCTCTTCCGTGGACAGGTCATCCTGCCCGACGTGGAACACATCGACGCCGGCGATCGCAGCGACATCGGCACGGTCGTTCGCTGCGGAGAGCCCGGCGTATTCATCCGCGACCTGCCGCAGCAGGACCAGCGCGGCGATCTCCGTCTGCACGGTGACATGCTTGTCTCGGACCTGGATGATGTCCACGCCACCAGTGAAGGCCGCGACGAAAAACTCGCGCAGGGCATCGAAGTCCAGCTCATCTACGGGTCCGGCCTCGGGGCGCGTGATGAATCGCTGCAGGTCGGTGCACACGTAGAGACGAGAGGCGAGCAGGCGCTCCCGTCGCATGCGCCCCAGGTGTTTGGGGTGCGGAGTCTCTGCCATAGGCTCATTGTCAGTCATGACTCCAGATTAGGGCACCTCCACCTAGCTCGCCGCGCCCAGCGCTCAGATACACAGAAACGGCCAGGACCTGTTGCAGGTCCTGGCCGCTTCTCGTCGAGCTGGGGTATCAGCCTTGGGCGACCAGCGTGAGGAACGCCTGGTTGAAATCCTCCAGGTCATCGGGAGTCCTGGAGGTCACCAACCCGTCGCTGGTCACGGCCGACTCGTCGACCCATTCGGCGCCGGCGTTGCGCAGATCCGTCTTCAGCGAGGGGAAACTCGTGACGCGACGGCCCTTGACCTGATCCACCTCGGTGAGGATCCACAAACCGTGGCAGATGGCGGCCACCGGCTTGCTCGCGGAGAAGAATGCAGACACGAACTTCTGGGCATCCTCATTGATCCGCAGGGTGTCGGCGTTGAGCGTGCCGCCGGGAAGGACCAATCCGTCGTAGTCGCTCGCCGCGGCGGAAGTCAGCTGCACGTCGATGTCGAAGTGCTCGGAGTGCTTCCAGTCGCCCTCCATCGCCTGCAGCGACTTTTCATTGGGGGAGACGATCTTCGCTGTACCGCCCGCTGCCTTGATGGCGGCGATCGGCTCCTTGAGCTCTGGAAGCTCCACGCCGTCGGTGACCAGCAGTGCGATGGTCTTGCCGGTGATCTGTGGTGAGTTCTCTGTCATGATGATGCTCCTTCTTCCTCGGTACTTCATCTCTGTCACTGGCGTCAGGTTTTCACGTGCTCAGTGACCTGTCGAATCTTGGAACGTCACTCTCGAAACCTCAGAGGACCAGCGCGGCTTCGGTGAAGTCGAAGCGTGCGCCGCGCGGGTACTGCGCATCCTCATGGTCGCTCGGGCCGTGGCCGACATTGAGCACCATGAGCGTCTTCCACCCGGTCTCGGCGTGTACCTCAGCGTCGACCCCGGGTGCATCCAGTCCAGCCATGGGGCCGACATCGAGACCATGTGCGCGCAGTGCCAGGATGAAGTAGCCGGCCTGAAGGAACGCGTTGTCCCGACCCATCTTCTCGCGGAACTCGACCCTCTCGGCGAACTTCTCGCGCAACCCTTCCACGTGGGGAAACAGCGTCGGCATGTGCTCATGCCACGCGGGGTCGTAGGCCACGACCACGGTCATCGGTGCAGCGGAGGTCTTCCGGCTGTTGTCACCCTTGAAGTGTTCGACGACGGCTTCGCGCCTGGCTCCGGGCTTCAGCACTGTCAGCCGCATCGGCTGAGAGTTCATCGAGGTCGGCGCCCAGCGCGCGTCGGCGTAGGCCCGCTCAATGAGATCCAGGTCGACCTCCCCGTCGGAGAAGAGGTTCGTCGTGTGCCGCCCCTCGAAGAGTTGATGCATCGTCTCGCGGTCCACGGTGCTCAGTGCTGTCGGCATGGCTTCTCCTGGTTTCTTCATCGATCAGCGCTCGGAGGCGGCTGCGTCATGTTCCGAAGAGCGTCAACGCACAGACAACCGGCGATCTTCCCTGCGGGCGGCTGAATCAGAGCACGGGACGGAACGGGGTGAGCGCGAACTCCGTGGCGCGTGCCATGGGGTTGCGATCCCGCCAGGCGTGCGGGTCCACGATCTCGCAGTGTTCCGCGTCGCTGTGGAAGACCTTCTCCATCTCAGCCGCGAAGCCTGGATCGACGATCTCGACATTGGACTCGTAGTTGAAGGAGAGCGAGAGTCGGTCGATGTTCGCGCTGCCGACGGTGGACCATTCGCCGTCGATCGTCGCGGTCTTGGAGTGCATCATCGACGTGGCGTAGAGCAGGATGGTGATTCCTGAGTCGAGCATCTGTCCGTAGAAGCCGCGGGACACCCAGTCGCCGAGCACATGGTTTGACACCTTCGGCACCATCACCCGCACATCCACGCCTCGTTCGGCCGCCCGTTTCAGGGCGCGCAGGATCTGCTGGTCAGGAATGAAGTAGGGCGTGGAGATCCAGACGTGGTGCTGCGATCGCTCGATCGCCTTGAGGTACATGTTCCGGATGGGATATACGAGGTCGATCGGCAGGTTCGCGGCCACCCGCACGGTGGGGTCCCAACTGGTCGGCGGAACCCAAGGAATCTGCTCCTCGGTGGCGCGGTCCTCGTTCCACTTGCGCGCGATAGTCTGGCGAAGACCCCATGCGGCGGGGCCCACCTCACGCAGGTGGGTGTCCCGCCATTCGCGGGCGAAGAGTGAGCCGATGTTGTAGCCGCCCACGAACCCGGTCATGTCATCGACCACCAGCACCTTGGAGTGGTTCATCCCGGTGTAGCGCAACGGCCCCTTCCACACCTTCCGGCCCACCGCCGGCAGCCGAAAGACGTGGACGGAATCCTCGAGCTGACGATAGAAGGCGCTGGGCACCACGAGGTTCGCGAAGCCGTCGTAGATGACATAGGTGTCGACGCCGCGGCGGGCCGCCGCGTTGAACGCTTCGATGAACCGCTGCCCCACCTCATCGTTCTTCCAGATGTAGGTCTCCATGAAGATGGAGCGCTCGGCAGAGTCGATGGCCGCGATCATGTCCTCATAGAGCGAGGCGCCGTCGGTGTAGATGCTCAGCTGTGACCCCTCGGCCTGGGCCTGGAAGGTCCCCGGCCGGGGAGCTCTGCGCTGTTTGCGACTTCGGCGCTTGACCAGGTCCAATGCCACCACCGAGGCGGCGGCCACGGTGGGCACCGCGGCAGCCGTGGCCGCTAGGGTGCGCAGTGTGAGGGGAAAGATGCGCGTGTGACCGGGACGGCGCCTGGACCGGGATTGCCTCATGGCCTTACTCTAGCTTTTCGGCGATACGGGACCTGAGAAGAAGCCACGTTGAAACCCACCGGGGTCTCGGTGCTGCAACTCACCTGGTAATCTCGAGTCAGGTCATCACGCCTCGTGCTGGCGACCGAATTGCGGGCGTAGCTTAATGGCAAAGCTTCTGCTTCCCAAGCAGACGACGCGGGTTCGATTCCCGTCGCCCGCTCTCGAAGAACCAGGGCTGGTCGAGAACCAGGTCTGGGCTAGAAATTCTACAAAACCACTGATCAGGACCCCTCTCCGACTCCGGAGAGGGGCCCTTTCTGCGTAGTGTGGAGGCTTAGGATCTTGGTGTCGTGATGGTGAAATGGCGAAGAGTGGTAGTAGTAAGTGTTGGGTACGGTGCGCCTTGTGTGCCCCGGAATCTCGCGGATCTTATCTGGCAGATCTAACCGGTGCGCCCCGGTGCGCCCCAGGCTCTCCTGATAGCAAGGTTGAGGAATCAACTCGACGACAGGGACTTCTGACGCGTCTAGGTAGACCTCGGCGTCGTGGCCCAGGATGAGCACCTGGCGACAGTGACGCCTCGCCCTCCGGATCAACTTCTCTTGGAGAACGGCGACCTAAAGGGGAGACAAATTAGCGACTTTAGTGCGACAATAGGTTGCAATACAGCTATAGGAGGTGGCATCGATGAGTGAGACTGTTCGTACGCACTCAGCCGCGGAGTTCCCGATCAGGGGGGTCGCGGAGATCGTCCAAGAGCTCATAGAGGTCTTCGGTCCCTCGTTGCTGTCCTTCATCATGGAGGTCGACAACCGGTCTTTGCAGCGTTGGGCCGGTGGTCACGGCATTCGGTATGACTCAGAGAAGAGAGTTCGGGATCTCGATACCGTGTTCACGTTCCTGCGGCAGAAGGAGGAGCCTGCCACGATCAGGGCATGGTTCATGGGGATGAATCCCCAGCTCGATGATGCTTCTCCGGCTGAAGCGATCCGCGATGGAGCTGCCCGGGACGTCATGGCCGCAGCGCGCGCGTATCTCAATGCTGCCTGAACACCTCGGAACCCCCGCCATCAAAGACCTCCACGACGCGCGGCTCTTTCGAGTCGCTCGAGCGGAGAATCCCTTCTACTGGTCTGAGATCTCTGCTGAAGACAGCCCGCGCAAGCATGCGGGCAACCGTTTCGACGTCCCCGGTCATGGGGTGCTGTATTTCGCGAGTTCCCTTGAGGGTGCCTACGCGGAGACTCTGGCTCGGTTCCGACCATCACCTGCCATCAGGAAGCACGTGGCAGAACAAGACGCAGGCTTCATGATGGTCGGAGGAGTGCCGCGGGATTGGCGAGACAAGCGTACCGTCGCAGAGGCCGTGCTCAGCGACCCTTTGCCTTTTCTTGATGTGGAGAGTGCGAAGACTCACGAGGTTCTTACCACTGCGATGGCGGCAGAGCTGGTCGACCTGGGGGAGGGGGTGATTGACGTGGCCAGTGTCCGCGGACGCAACCGACTACTCACGCGGGCTATCGCTTCGTGGGCCTTTGATCAGCGCGACGCCGCTGGCAGGCCCGTCTATGGGGGTCTGCGGTATCTCTCCCGCGTGGATACTCGGTTTGAGTGCTGGGCCGTCTTCGGCGGGGCGGAGTTCCGGGAGACCAAGACCAGCCCCATCGATCCCCAGGCGCCCGAGCTGGTGTCCATCGCGGAGCTCTACAAACTACGAGTCTTCTAATCGCCGGTCAGATTGGGGCGGAGTCTGGAAGCGCACATGCGCTTCCAGGCCCCACCCGTCTGTGAAGAGCGTGTCGTGGGTTAGCGCTTCTTGGCGTTGCGGTAGGCCTCGACGATGTCACGGTGCAACCGGCCACGGGCGGAGACCTGATACCCGTTCTTCGTTGCCCACTCACGGATCTGCCGGGCCTCATTCTGTGGCGACGGGGGCGCGATCGCGCGACCCTTACGGATGTACTTCTTCAGCGTCTCGCGAAGCTCCTTCGCGTGCTCATCGCTGAGGTCGATCTCATAGAACCGAGAGTCCAAACCAAAAGTCACGGTCTCGTTTGCTTGACTGGCGTCGAGATCATCCACGAGCACCACTTCTACTTTCTGAGCCATCTTCAAACACCTCACTGCGTCAACGAGGGTGAGGCAGTCACTGCCTCACCCTCTGGGTCATTCTCTACAGGGAACGTTCCCTCCAGAAGCTTTTTCTGATATTCGATGCTAAGAAAACTGTAATCTATGCCAAGAAGTGTGGCGTGCAGTTTTTCTTCAGCTAAAAATTGGTTTCTATGCATCGATGAGAGATTGGTAGTAGCGGTCCGTTACTCGTCTGTTCCGTGAGCTTGCTTGGGGTTCTCGGTACATGCTGTGAGCGAGACTGCCCATACCGGTGACTGTCGCCGAAGCCCAGGGAGCTGTGTGGCAGCAATGGCGTCGACCGCATGGACACGATCGGTTCTGAGCGGGCTATCTATATAGTCAAATATGATCAACAGCTATGTTGCCTAGGGCGGCCAGCATGTTCATAGGCATCAATGCGGTGGGCATCTACGTGGAGGGATTCACGCTGGTGGAGTTCAAAGAAGGAGCACCGTGAATTCAGAAGGTTCTGACGCGACTAGTAGCGAGAAGACGGCAGAAGAGCCTGCCGAACAGAGTGGGTATTGGTATCAGCACAATGACGAGTCGGGCTCCTCGATTGAGTTGCTGAATCTGTTGCGCCAGTACCAAGAGGCTCAGAGGCAGATGCAGGTTCGGACCCGCGAACTGATGCGGATGAGTGAGAAGGATCTGACAGCTCTGCGTTTCCTGATTCGCGAACGTGAGGCTGGCCGTATGCTCCGGCAGACGGACCTGGCGTTCGAGTTGAAGATGACGACTGCCTCAACAAGCGTGTTGGTCGACCGGCTCTGCCGCGATGGTCATCTGCTCCGGGTGCCCCACCCTCACGACGGTCGGTCCGTGGTTCTGGAGATCACCGCTGAAGCGCACGAGAAGGTCAAGGCGACTCTTGGTGGGATGCGCTCCGGGATGCTCGAGGCTACGGAGGCTTTGACGGAACAGGAACGCGCCGGTGCAGCGAAATTCCTGCAGGGACTGGTGAGAAGTGTCAGCGACACTGGGACGTACGGCCGGTTGAGCAGCAACTGAGCCTGCCGAAGAGAGCCCCACACGACCTGCCGGAGAAGGGAAAGCTCGGACAGGTGGTGAGAAGTGGACCATCAAGAGTCGCCTCCGATTAGAGGAGTCTTCTCGCGAGGGCTTTGGTTTGGTGTTACACCGGACCCAGACCTTCGTATTGCCTCAACCTGCGGGCACTCTGTGAAGGGGACTGCTCAGCTTCACGCGTGTTGATGCCATCAACCCTCGGGTTTATGTTCCCGGCCGTTACCTCGTTGGGCGGCGGTTTCTGACCAGTGTCCAGATGTGGCCGTCGTTGACTTTGTGGCTGAGCTCGTCGAGTGCCATTTTCGCGATGGCCAGGCCTCTGCCCGACTCGGCCAGTTCCTCTGGCATCACCGCTTCGTCCAGCGGAATGTCGACGGGCTTGGCGTCATCGTGGAACTGAGCCCTCAGAGTTTCCTGGTTTACTGCAAGATCAGCTCTCACCGTGACACCGGAATCTTGGTCGCAGTGGGTGACGATGTTCGTCACGACCTCACTGACCGCTAGGGAAAAGAACGTGCGGTCCTCATCCGAAATGTCCCGAGGGGCACTGCAAAGATCCTCTACGGCGTCCAGAACCTGATCGACGAAGCCGATCTCAGCAGTCCCCACCAGGGAGGCGTGTGATGTCTGGTCCTTCATTGTTCAATAATACAACCACGCCGCAATAGCCCATTGTCGCTATAGATATTCTGAGGCCACTCCCTCCACGACACGCAGCCTGGTAGGTCCGCATCGAGCTACCCGTGCAATGCGAGTGGCCCCGAGTTGGGTCAGGGGGAAGTCTCAGTGATCTCTTCTGACCACGACGGCGGTGACGTCATCAGTAGCTTTACTCACTACCGCGCGCCGCAACGCTTCCTGCACGGCCCCGTCCACACCGTATTTGGCCAGGATTTCATCGACCTGGGCGAAGGGATCTTCGAGGTCGAGCATGTCCAGCACTCCGTCGCTGCAGCACATGAGTGCATCCCCGGGCCTCAGATGCGCCGTGGCCAGTCTATGGGGATCTCCCATGCCCATCGCCAAGGGCAGGCCGGTGGAGTTCAGGTGCTCCCAGCTGCCGTCTGTACGGTGAATGAAGCTGAGACTGTGTCCGCCATCGACATAGCTGACCTGCCCGGATGCGGTGTCGATGTCGGCGCAGAAGAGGGTGGCGAACATATGCAGATCCCCGATGTCTTGTTCCAAGATCGCATCGATCTCGGCCACAACAGTCAGCAGTGGGCGTTCTGGTGCGGTGCGCATCGACGCGCGGATCGCGGAAGCGATGATGCCGGCACCGGTGCCTTTGCCCATGACATCAGCCAGGGTGACGCGCAGCTGACCGTCGCGGAGCACCACGTCGTGGAAGTCGCCCGAGACGCAGCCAGCCGGGGCGGAGCCTGCCGTGACGGTGAACCCAGCGGGCTGGGGCAGGTCGCGGGGCGTCAGTGCCCGCTGGACGACGGCGGCGTGGTCGAGTTCCTGCTGCTGGGCCAGCTCGGTTTGGACCCAGAGAGCGAGATCTTTCAGCAGATCTCGTTCGCTCTTGTCCAGGGTGCGTGGCTTGGTGTCGAGGATGCAGAGTGTGCCTACCTGCTCGCCGCCGGCTGCTTGTAAGGGATGGCCTGCGTAGAAGCGCAGATGGGGATCTCCCGTGACGAAGGGATTCGAGGCGAAGACTTGGTCTTGGGAGGCATCTTCGATGACCATCGTTCCGGTCTGGCGAATGGCGGCGTCACAGAAGGCGTCTTGTCGTGGGGCTTCGGGTCCACCGAGGCCGATTTCGGATTTCCTCCATTGGCGATCTCGGTCCAGGAGGGTGACGCTGACCATGGGGACGTTGAAGATCTGCTGGGCCATGCGTGTGATTCGGTCCACGCGTTCATCCGGAGGGGTGTCGAGGACTTTAAGTGCATCGAGTGCTTGTTGTCTGCGTGTTTCATCCAACACGAGCTACCTCTATTTCACCGATCAGAAACGTGGCTGTCCCATTCAGGACGAAATTTAGCATGGGGACTATAGATACTTCTGTCGAAGGTGGTGGAGCATGCGAGCTCGGACCAGCTGTGTGGCTACTCGCATTTCAGTTGAGCGGGTTCGGCCGAGTTGTTCTATAAATCAGTAGTTTTATAAGACACTCGGCAGGGGCTCTGCTGCTCACTTCCAGCTTCGCGTGAATCCGGCGTTCGCTATGTCTCGTTAACTTGTCTCGACGTAATTCGTCTCAGAAGGCGTCTCTGGCCACGTTTGTGAGGCATTCTTGTCCCATGAGGCTTCTGGGGTACACGCGGGTCAGCACGGCGAGTCAGGATTCACAGCTGCAGGTCGATGCTCTGCTGGGGGAGGGGGTGCAGCGTCGGGATGTGTTCTTCGATGTCACCTCCGGATCGAAGACCGCAGTCTCCCGTCCAGGAATGAAAAGGCTGCTCGAGTATGCCGAGTCCGGGGACACCGTGGTGGTTTGGCGAGTCGACCGGTTAGGCAGGTCGTTGATCGACGTGTTGAACACGGTGAATCTTCTCCGGGATAGGGGAGTGGCGGTGAAGTCCATCAGCGATGGGATTGACCCTGCGACCTCGACGGGCCGGCTGATGTTGAACATGCTGGCCACGCTGGCGGAGTACGAACGGGAGCTCATCACTGAGCGAGTCAACGCCGGCATCGCGGCTGCAAAACAGGGCGGCACACGGTTCGGCCGTCCACCAGCGGATCCCGCGGTGATCGCGGAGAAGCTTCGGGTGGTTCAGGAGGCTCGAGCTCGAGGTCGGACTGCGACTGAGGCGGCCAAGCTGGTCGGGTGGAGCAGGGCGACCTTCTACCGTCACCAGCAAGCAAAAGGGTAGGAGTCTAGTAGGCATCTCCTAGGTGTGGCCTACGGGGCGCCGTGGACCACACGGAGTGCTCGACTGGCAAAAGCTAGAACTTCGTGTTCGTCAGGTTCATGCTCACCTGCGTCGGATTTTGAGTCGTGGTGATAACGCAGACCGAAGTTGTTCAAGTGGTCGAGTTCTTCGAGGAGGGGTTTAGCGTAGGCGACGACATGATGACTGGGTGAGTCGCGGATGTGTCCTATGGCTTGTCCAAGCATCCGTTTGTCCTTCGGGATGAGTCCTCCCGGGAACCTTCTGTGGAGGTAGGACTCGATAAGAGGCCGAATGGCTTTGCCTGCGTCGGCATGAGTTACCGGTCTGCCGTTGAACTCCTGTCCTTCCAAGAAGTGAGTGATCGTCTGATGGTTGACGAAGTATCTACTCGCACACTCAAGATCTAGGTCGATATTCGCAAAGGACGAGTGGCCTCTATGGTTTCGCTTCAGTTGTATCTCGGTCGACAATCGGGGTTGCCCTGATTGGTCCGAGCCGGAACTGGCGACTCGGTCCCTGGTGTCCCTGAGGAACGTAGCGTCGTGGGAGAACACGATGACCTGAGCGCCCCGTCGAGAAATCTCATTCAGGTGATCGATCGCATGTGTGCGGCGATGCTTATCGAGACTCGTTACAGGGTCGTCAACGATAACTACCCGGCCCTGGAGGTTGGTCTCGGAAAGGATTACGGCACAGAAAAAGGCGAAGGCTAGAGTTCTCTTGTCCCCTTCGCTTAGCGCCAAGCGGAAGGGCGGGACCCCACTGGACACATCTATAGATTGCCCCTGAAGCTTCAGTGCGTAACTTCCTCGACTCCCGCCTCCGGCAAAGGTGGCAGTTACTTTTTCCACCGAGAACCCAGCGTGGAGTTCAAGCAGATGCTTGTTGATCGACTGCTCGAACTCAAGGAGCGTGGAGTTCATGGTTTCTTTTATTGTGGCCCTGGCCGCCCTTGCGTTGGCCTCATAAGTCTTGATGTCTCCCTGGAGTCGCGCTCGAGCAGCAAAGAGCTCTTGGATCTCTCGGGTTCCACGCAGTTCCTGTAATCTCACCGCCGCTAGATCGGCTTCCAGCTCGGAGACACTGCGTTTTACGAGAGACTCCTTGTAGGCTCCGATCTTTTGTTGGGCATCCCTTATAGTTTCGTTCGTCCTCACAGTGGTGGCGAGGACTGCATCTTCCAAGTCTCGACCGAACTGCCTCTCGTTGCTGAGGTCCGAAGCAAGGTCCATGCGTTCTTTCTTTGCTGCTAGGGACGCATCCAGCCAGTCACCCAAGGCTGCGAGGCGTTCATCCAAAGACTCCAGAGATGGCAATGGAGGCAGGTCGAGATGAGTTCTCCACGCCCTCAGCGACTCGTCCGCTTGTCGCCAAGCCGCATTGAGCTCTTTCAGCCGACGAGTCCTCGCTGAAACTCCAAGAGTCGCTTCGAGCGCCTCTAGACGTGACCACAGGTTGTTGTAAGCCTCGTCGAAGTAGGCGGCGTACATATCCACCAGATCGGTGCCCTCGAGACCCTGGCCGCAAAAGGGGCACTTGGAGTCATTGGGGAGTTTTGTGCCTTGCGCCAACCACGATTCTGGGTCGACTCGGGATCCGCGCTCTTCAAGATGCTTTACATGCCTCTTGACGCGTTCCCGAGCCTGACGATGGACCCCAGGAAGACCACTTTCCAGTACATCGAAGAACTCATCGGTGAGGAGACGTAAACCATCGATTTCTCGCGGTAGTGATTGACCATAAATTCGAGCTGCGTTCTTCCCATCGTTTAGAGCTACCTCAGCCTCGGAGATCTTCTCAGCTACCTCTGGAGGAACTGCTACTTTCTTGAACGAATCCACAGTGCACGAGCTGTCGACCACGTGCGCTGCACTTAGGATGTTGGATTCGTTTTGCCGAAGTTCCTCCTTGGCCGTTGCGAGGTTGCTCTGCGCCGTTTCGAGGACCGCCTCATGAGCAACGGCAGTCTCCCCTATTGCGAAAGCGAGAAGCTCAGCGCGGTGGGAGGGGCGCACTTCGCCGCCGGTGTGCACATTGCGCTCAACAAAAGCAGTGTCGAACACGGAGGTGTTCAGCGGTGCTCCGATCCATCGCTCTTTCGCGTATACGAGAGAGTCGCCGCTACCGTTCTCGAGTTTGATGAGCGCTGGTTGGTCGGTGCCGATCGCTTGTCGCTCAATAATTTCGTCAGTCCCACCTGTGCCCGCAGCTGAGAGGGCTGCGCAGAGTGTGGATTTGCCTTGTCCATTCCCCGCGTAGATCAAGGAGAGACTCTCGAGGGGGAAGCTCGTGCCGTCGGCGTCGTTGAACACGCCGACGCGAGAAATCCGGCGGATGAACTTGAGCATTTTGACTCCGTCTGTCTGTGCCGGGGCGGACTTTGCCCCTTGAATCCTGAGCTGAATTGGACTCCGGGATGGTGGAAACAGTACGTCAGACGATACCCAGTTGGATTCCTTGGTAACAGGCCGAAATTGAACACGCATAATGCGGAGGCAGTTAGGCTCGCCAACGTCGGGGTTATGGATGCTGGCCCAACCGTCCGACCCTTCGATAGGTGAGTTGTGCAGGATGTGCAGCTCTAAGCACGAAGCCGTCCTCTGCGTATAGGGGACCTTCATCGTGCTTTTAATCGGGCGGGGTATCCGTGCATTCCGATCCCAGCGTCTGTATGGCGTGATTTTGGTGTGGGGGAGTGCCCGGTGAGCGACCGGCTTACGGGCACTGGAGTGGACTTGAGTTTCAGGATCGCTGGCTCGTCTCTTTGATTCAGGCACCAGGGTCGGCAGCGAATGATGTGGCGCGTGTCGTTGCGTCGTACAGCAAGGTGTCCAGCGGGAATGTGCCGTCAGACCACCACGAATGGAGGCATGCTCTTTCAATCCAGATTTCTGGGACGGCGGTGCGCCGAAGTTTCTTATGCAGGGGATATCTACGAAACACGTTTCAGAAACAGCAAACTGGGACAGCGTCCAACCATTGGCCGCCCACTTATTGTTCGCGCCGTAGGCTTCTCTCTAACGTCAACCTATGGTTGACTTCTCAGGTGTGGAGGAGATTCGAGAAGCGAACCGCGAGTTGCTAGAAGCCCGCGCTCGTTTGTCCGTGGTCGTTTGGAACGCTCGACAGCGCGGAGCCACATGGGAAGAAATCGGCGAAGTTCTCGGAACCACGAAGCAGGCGGCGTATAAACGGTTCGGCAAAGCATGGACAACTTCAGGAGCGGCAATGGGCAAGACCAAAATCGAAGACGTTCTGACACTCACGGAATCGACGTACACCCATATCGCCCAGGGACAACCTCTAAAGGTCACTGAGCGGATGACGCCGGAGGCTGCTCAAGAACTTCAGCCCGAGACTCTGACGCGAGTGTGGGATCAGGTAGTGGCAGAGCTGGGCAAGTTCCTCAGCTGCACGGACACCCACGCACAAACCAGCGACGGAACAGTGCTGCCTGAAGATGAAGAAGTTCTAGGAACTGTCATCGGTGTGACGACGCTTCGCTTCGAAGCCGGCCAGATGATGGGAAGAGTCGCCATCAACTTCGAGGGCAACATCGCCGGGATCCTGATCATTGACCCTTCCTCGACCTCCTACCCCTTCTGAACTCAACGATCGTAGGACAAGCGCACTATGCCTCAAGAAGAGTGGTTTGGCCCCGTGGTCTGTTTCGACGGGAAACTCATCGTTGGCGACCCCGCGGAAGAGCACGTGACCCTCACCCCAGAAAGCATCGTCGGCCGGCCCAGCGACGCTCATTACAGGTGGGAGGAGGTCTACGAGATAGGACTCGTCGGAAAAACGAGTCCAAGACTATGGTCGGCCCTAGCCGCGAGCCCGGTGTGGTTACTTGCTGCCGCAGGGCTGGAGCTCGGATTTCCCGCTGCACGAATGCGCATCACGGTCCAGTCGAGTCAGGGCAAGGTAGAACTCCCCATTACTATGCGCGGACGACTTCGCCTGACCAGAAAAGAGGTCGAAACCATCGATACGCTGCTGCGGTGGTTAACTGCAGACTCATCGCATACTGAGGTGTTGAAGTCCCCGGAACGGGTTATCCAGAGGCTTCATCGATCCAGCTAGTTCACCGTAGAGACATACCCCTTTCGCCGAACAAGTATCCGAGCCAGTCTCCGCGCCTCCCACCCTCCTCACGAGGCAGTAAGCGGTGCAAGAGCGGCGCCGCTTACTGCTGCGTGTCACGCTCGGAGGTAAGAGCGCGATCGGTGAGCGATCGTTGACGCTGCTCGATAGCCGGGCGTCTTCCGGTCGCCCATGCTTCTTTCGAGGACTCCACGCGCGCTGAGGGATCCGTCTGCGGGCACCGCGCCCTCGGGTGGCACGTCAGTGCCCCCAAGACGACCGGGTTACGGGTACCGGCACGCACAAGAGGACAGTCCACACTAGGCCCAGGACGGTCCATGCCCTAGGCCTTGGCTGCCCGCCAACCGGGCAAACGAGAACTTGCCGTGGGTGGGGACGGCAATTCGCGCTGCTTTTAACCGGCGTGGTTCATCCCTTCGCGGTGGACGGATGCTGACTTTGGAATCGGTTTACGCCGGCGATACCACCACGCAAAAAGCATCACGGCCAGTGCAACCTCAGCGATGTCCCCTCCGTAATACATCCACTGAGCGGCAGCCTCCATGGTCGATCCGCCACTGTGGCTGTGGCCGTCTGTGAATTGTGCTGCATTGGCGTAGAGAAACTTGGCGAGAAACGCGTGGGCACCCGCAGCGAGAATGAGCACTGTTACCCGTGTGACCATCCCTGGGCGCCGAGGCGCTGGATCAGGACCGGCGATCGCCCACGTGTAGAGATAACCTGCGAGAAGGAAATGAGCCATGATCAGCCAATGGACCTCCGTACGTTCCATGCTGATCAAGTAGAGCGGAGTGAGGTAAAGGACGAACATCCCCCCGATATTGAGCAGGGCAGCCGCGATCGGATGGGATATAACGTGGACCAGCGTGCTGCGGAGAACTCGTGTCACTCCCCGCTGACCTCGTCGAGGCAGGCAACCCAGCAGAAGTGTCAGTGGGGCACCAAGGACAAGGCCCAGGGGGGCGTACATCCCTAGCAACAGGTGTTGAGCCATGTGGTAGCGGTGATCGTGGTGTGCGAGTTCGCTCAGAGGTGGGCTGAGAGCGGTGATCACCACAAGCACTCCGGTTATCCAGGCGAGGCTCCGCCACACAGGCCACGCTGGCAGGGTGCCAGGGCGCTTCAGCAGTGTCAGGGTATAGCCGCCGATAAGTGCACTGCCAATGAACGCCGGAATCCACCAGGCCGTCATCGTTGCTCAGACACCTGCGAGTGAGAATCAGAGACTGTGCTCACGCGCCTGCCGCACTCTCTGTCCGGCCCTCCAAGTGATGATCACACCGATGATGAGTAGGGCGGCACCGAAGAGATTCCATGCCAAGTCATAGGGAAGAATACTCTCAACGTCGTACCGGATCTGGTGCAGGCGCAGGACCTTGTGATTGACGATCCCATCGAAGAGCTGGAACGTCCCGGCCCCGAGACAGAACCCACCCCATGCTGAGGCCATACCCAGAGCCTGGCGACGGCTGAGGTCGGCAATCAGGAAGATGCCGGCCACAAGCATGATGAGCTCGGCGGAGTGGAGAAGGCCATCCGACAACAAAGCGATATCGGAGGTGCCGCGGTCATAGAAGTGGTGCCACGCAAGAATCTGATGAAAAACGATCTGGTCAACCGCCGCCATGATGGCGAACCCTAGAAGGCCCGCCACCCAGACGGATCGACGGTGATCAACTCCATGAACCCTCGGGTTCTGTGTCTGACTCATATTTCCGCCTCGTGAGATCGTCGGCGCTGAGGAGGCCAGTTCAGAACAAGTACCTCCCCCGCTCCCATCCTGCCCTCGTTGTCATCGACTGGCAACGAGGCTGGCTAGTCCGGGGTTTCAGGCGCCGAGGATCACGTAGTCACCGAGGGCCTCGGCGGATTCTGTAACGAGTTTCTGTTCAAAGGTGGCCTTGACCTCGATCCTGCGCAGGATGCCGACACCCTTTTCTGCCAAACCTTCGCGGGGAAGTTCTCCGGCTCGGGCGTAGGGCGACCGGACAGTGATGGTGCGGGTATAGGACATGATTGGGTCCTTCTCGAGGTGCTTCTCCTGGCTTTCTCTGGTTACGTGCAGAGCTTCTCCAGTGTTGGGTGTCTAGCGGGTGGCTCGGCGAAGCGCACCTTCGGCGTCGGGGGTGCCTGTGGGGGAGTCAAAATCACCACGAAGGACTTTAAGGGCGTACTTCTCTAGCTGGATCTCTTTCTGGGTGCGCACACCCAGGCGCCGGAAGAGCACCACAGGCGGGCACCAGCCTCGGACGGCGTGCTGGAAGAGAAATGGGAGAACCGTGCCTGGCAGTAGCAGCCATTTTTTGTTGACGGTCACCCCGAGCACCGTCCCCACCAAGGCCAGGGACGACGCGTTGAGTTCAAGGACGCGCTCGATGTCCCACTCACGTTCTAGGTGGCGGATGCGTGCGGAGACTTCCGACGCAGGTTTTCCCGCGTACCGCTGAAGACGCTCGATGATCTCCCGGTCCAGATCGGCTTGGGCGGAATCCGAGGTGACAGAGCGCACTGGATCAGTGAGATCGACAGTCGGCTGGGTGTTCTCCATAGCTTTCCCTCCATTGAGTCCTGACCGTCACTCGCAGAAGAAGAGACCTGAAGGATGGGCAGGAGTGTCGGCAACGACGCTAACCCCGCGTTTTTCATCCCTTCCTTGATGAGGCTTGAGCGTCACCCTACTCCCACGCCATAACCGGCTCAAGATGTTCAACCGGTGCAGTGCGGAGTCTTGTGCGCTGCACTAGGACGGGCGCTGGCGGGGTCCTGGGCCGGCCCTGCGCTCGTTCATGTCGTGCTGTGCTGTACTCCGGATCGTAGGCCCGCGCTTCGTCATCCAAGACTTTTCTCGGTGCTCATTCCTCGCCTATCTGGAGGCATTGGTCCGCCGGTCTCGGAGATCGCGGCCGAGTGGGAGCTGTTCAATGACCCCGAAGTTGTCGGCAGTTGGTATGGTCGGAGCGATCATGCTGGCTCTAGGTACCTCAGGACAGGATCCGTCCGAGTTCTCTGACTCCCGTGACGCACAGTTCCCGCGAGGGCCTCCGCTTATGTGACGCAGAAGCGGACATGTGGCGTCAGCGTGGGGTTCAGTGCACGTATACCCTGCCCGGCGGAAGCCCCGTAAGCCGACCGTCTTACGGGGAGTGCGAGATCAGATGCCCATTCGGTTGCTTATAGTCACCTGTATGAGGAGCCCGGCGGTGCTCGATGAGGGCCGCGTCTCGAGCTGATGCGTCGATCGAGGTTCTGGTTAGAGCGCGAGAAGCCCGTCGACCACCTCGACAAGATCCGCTCCCGAGACTTCAGCAGGAAGGAAGATCTCGCCGGGTTCGCCCTCGAGGCGGGAGCACCAGCCTGCCAGGGCGCCTGCCTTCATCGCCCCATGGCAGTCCCAGGCATGGACCGCCACCAGTGCCAGGTGGTCCATGGCGCAGCCCAGCGTCTCCGCGGTGTAGTGGTAGACATCGGGAGCTGGCTTCCATACCCCCACCGCATCAGAGGTGACGACGTGATCGACGTAGGAATCTAAGCCTGCTCCTTGCAGGAAGGAGCGCGTGTTCTCAGGGTCGCCGACCGTCAGGCACCCCACGGTTACTCCAGCCTCGGAGAGTTTCTTCAGGGCGGGAGCGGCATCGGGGAACGCGGGCATTGCGCTGAAACCCTCGAGCACGTAGTCGATTTCGGTGTCTGACATGGCCTGCTTCGTCTCGGTGCGCAAAGCCTGGCGTGCTGTACGTGTGAAATCGGCGTTGTCACCGGCGAGGGAGAGCGCCATGGCGTCGCGTTGAAAGCGCATGAAGAACGGGCCAAGTGTCGAAGCCGGTTGGCCGACCTCCTGCAGTCTGGAACCAATGGGGTCCAGATCGAGCAACGTCTCTAAGACGTCAAAAACCACTGCTTCAACGCGACCAGCCATGCGTGACTCCTTGTCAGCGAGAACTTCTACTCGTCGGCCACCTCTGGCCTTGTTCGCGCCAGAGGTTGTGTCGGTGCCGGCAGACCCATGATCTCCGCTCGACTCCTTGGTACACAATAAGCGCGCCCTCGAGACGACACCACTGGTTGAGCATCCGAAGTTCCTGAGCGGCGCCTCATCATCGTCAGCGGCGAGGATTGGTCAGCGTGAAGGTCGATTCTGCTATGGGCGCGCTGATGCGAATCGTCTCGCACATAGGCCCCTGGCCCTGACAGTCCATTCAAGGTCGCGGCTCGCTCCGCGTGGCGGCTGATGAACGAGCGCGACGAAGCCCCCAGGAATGCCCGGCGAGGCAGTCACGGGGCTCCGCCGCTTGCAGCCGGGCGAGATTCAGCGCCGCGAACAGACCGCCATTATGGCTGTGAATCACAGGAGTGACCCGTCCTGACCAAACACCTTCAGAGTCGGCGTAGCGGCCTTCCCACAAATCTCCCGGGCTCAGCCTCATCGACAGCGCCCCTCTTTTGCCAGTCGATCTTTCAGGGTTGCCCCCCGAGCGGGTCGTTCTGGTCTTCATAGTCTTCGGCGGCTCGTGGCTGGTCAGTGACCAGCAACAGCTCCGACCCGGTATCGACGACAGTTGCGGCTCCTTCAGTAAAGGCCAGTGGGACCGCGGTTTCTCCGTCTTCGAGGGGATCATAGACACGCGCCTCGTTGCCGGTCACAGTGTTGTAGATGCCAAGGTCTTTCCCCTCAGTCAGGACGTAAGCCATGACCCCGCCGGCACTGAGGAGCTGAGGCTCCTGGTCGAAATCGGTAGACCAGAGCTCCTCGCCGCTGGGGTCGAGCCCGATCAGTGTCTCGTCGCGGACGGCGACCCATGTCTGGGCCATGATGTCGAACATCGCATCATCGAGGTCAGACTCCAGAAGCTTTCCTTCGTTGAGGTCCCAGAGACCGTAGCCGTCCTCTGGTGAACCGATCAACGCGCTGCCCGGTGGCAGTCGACTTGTCGCAGGACTTACTACTGGCTCCGAGTCGAGGTCGGCCGCCCCATCATCGGCAGGTACCCGCCATTGATCGCCGGCACTGCCGCTGGCAGAGGCAGCAAGATCTCCATCGTCGGTGACCACGACTGTGCCGTAGAACTCCCCGACAACATCGGCTCCGTCGCCGACGCGTTCCCCGGTCTGCGCATCCAGTGCGACGCGCTGGCCGGTGTCCCCGAGTGGTTCATCACCACGTTCCGCGAACACTAGGCCCGGACCCTGATGCGGTCCTGGGACCTCCACGGGCCCCCACACCTCTTCCCCGGTGTGTAGGTCATAGGCTGTCGCGGTGGTGGTCCCCAGCGTTTCAGCCGACTGGCCTGGTTCGGTGAGATCTGTCAGCACAGCCAGAGAGCGGTCGCCGGCGCTGGTCAGGGCAAAGCCTGAGCAGCTCAGCGGACGCTCCGCGGTCCACAGCACGGTCCCGTCGGCGGCCACGGCGCTGAAGACCAGACGTCCGTCTTGTTCTCCTGGAGCGAGGAACACGTCATCGTGGACCTGCGGGGGCGTATCCCACTGGGGATCCACGCTGACCAGGTCCGTCAGATGAACGGGGAGGTGGACGTCATCGAGCTCAGCGTCTTTGGCTGCGGACTCGACACGGACCGGATCGGGGTCCACCGAGACGGAAGCCGGCGCCGCCTCCTCTTGCGAGGTGGGCTCCTGCGCCTGCTCGGTGGCACACGCTCCCAGGCTCAGCGCGAGGACGCTAATAAGCGCGGTTATCCGGGCACGACGAGGGGCATATGGGCTCGAACTCATCGCAGAGTCTCCTTCTGGGGGGATTCAGTGCGGTCCTGGGTGCGCCCGGCGCGGCGATGGTTCATGATCCAGACAAGAAGGACCGCCCCAGAGATCACAAGGATCAAGACAGTGTCGGCGACTGGTCCAGAGACTGTGGAGCTCATCGCTTGCAGCCACCCCTGGGTCTCACTGGGGACCAGGGAGGGGGCAGTCACCAGGCCGTTGGTCGTCCAGAACAACACGCCGACCCCGGTGATCAGGGCGCCTGCGATGACTGAGGTGGTGTGGAGCTGGCGACCCAGAACGGTGAACCCGCGTCCTCTGATGAACCTCATCGACCGGTCGCCGATGCGTCCCCACAGTGCGGCGAGAATGATCAAGGGCACGACCATCCCAGCGCCGTAGACCCCCAGCATCAGCCCGGCTTGGAGGATGCTTCCCTGAGCCACCGCCAGGGTGAGGATCGCTCCCAGGATCGGTCCTGCGCAGAAGCCGGCCACGCCGCTGGCCGCGCCGAGCAGAAAAGTGCGCACCAGGCCCTTTCTGGTGTGTGCTTGCTGCTGCAGCCGCTGAGTCCCGGGCAGGGCTTTGGAGAAGTCGAACCCCAGGCCGAGCATCTGGGCCAGTCCGAGGAGGATGAGTATCACTGATGTGCCCATGATCAACGCCTGGCGATGATCGATGAACAAGGTGCCGACCGCACCCAGGCCCAGCCCCAGGGGGACAAGTGTGAGCACCAGTCCCAGGTAGAAGATGCTCCCGTGGACCAGCAGCTTCAGCCGAGCCCCGATGGTCGAGGCGAAGAACGCCGGCAACAACAACGCGCTGCACGGGCTCAACAGCGCCAGCATTCCGCCGAGGAAGGCGGTGACCAGACTGATCTCCATCAGCGGTCCTGGGCCAAGGCGTCATCCACTGCGGAGACGAAGACCTCAGTGGGCTGGGCACCGATAATCGGTTCTCCCGCCACGATGAATGCTGGAGTGGAATAGGCCCCGATGTCCAGGCCCTCCTGAGCGTTGGCCTCGACCTGCTCGGCGACCTCCGGGGAGTCCATGTCCTTCTCGAACTCTGCGGTGTCGAGACCCACCTGCTCAGCCAGGTCCACCAGTCCGTCCTCGGTGAGGTCAGACTCGGGCAGAGTCTCACCACCGTCAAAGAGTAGCCCCTGGTACTCCATGAATTTGTCCTGCATCGCCGCGGCGTAGGTGGCTCGGGCGGCTCGTTCGGAGGCTTCGCCGAAGACATTGACATCACGCCACTCGATGCGCAGCTCTCCTGCCTCGACGTATTCCATCATCGTAGGCAGCGTCTGGTCATGCCAGGCGGCGCAGAAGGGACACTGCGCGTCGCTGAACATCACGATCGCCACCGGGGCGTCTACAGGACCGACTGCCAGAGGGTCCTCGGAGTCTCGGCGTTCGATGTCGCTCATGTCCTGCTGCTGCGGCTCGGCGCCGCCCTCGGGCACCGCGACCGGCCCCTCTGGCTGGACACCTTCGTCAGGGGACTCCTGCTCCACGGCGGTCTGCGTCGAGTCAGCAGCGTCGTCGCCGGTGTTTTGCCAGACGACGAAGGCGATCAGAGCAGCGGCAACGATGATGACGATCACCGGAAAAATCGGGGAGAACCTCGTGACAGGTTTCTCTCGCGTGGAGGTGGCGTCAGACATCATGGGGAACCTTTCACAGAAGAACAACTCACAGCGGAACAACGATCACCCATAGTAACTATGCCGCATAGTAACTATGCAAGTTAGTTGGCGTGCGGCATAGTGGACCCATGGCTTCTCTCTCCTTGAAACGTGGCACCTGGCGGGCCTCGACGGTGCTTGCTGTGCAGGCTCTGCGCTCGTGGACTCCTCGACAGATTCTCGTGGCGGCCGTGGCGAGCCTGGTCGTCGGTGTGGTTGTGGGGGTCGCCACGGTCTTGATTCCCAATTCCTTCTTCGCCCGGGACATCCCACCGGTGTGGTGGAACTATCCGGTGTGGATCCTGACCTCGGTGCTCAGCGGCATGCTTCTGGCGACCTATGTGCGGTCTTCGACCCCGGACCCGGTGGGCTCAAGGAGTCCATCCAGTCCAGAAGACTCCGGCGCGGCCCTCACCACTGAAGAAGGAATCTCCTCGTCTGAGGAGCGACGCAGCAGCCGCTTCGGGATGATCGGTATGGTGCTGGCCTGGTTCGCCGTGGGCTGTCCGGTGTGCAACAAGATCGCGCTGATCGCTCTCGGATACTCTGGAGCCATCACCTACTTCACGCCCCTGCAGCCGATCCTCGCTCTGGGCGCCATGGTGCTCACCGGCGTCGCGCTGATCTGGAGACTCAAGGGTCAGGTCGCCTGCGCTGTGCGACCCCGGAAGGAGCTGGTCACCGCATGAATGAGAAACCACAGCACGAAGCATCTGCCGGGCGGCTCGGCCCTCTGGAGCAGAAGGTCATGGACCTGATCTGGGATCACTCGGGATGTACCGTGCGAGAAGTCATGGATCACCTCCCCAGTCGACCCGCCTACACCACCATCGCCACGGTGATGGGAAATCTCGAGCGCAAAGGCCTGGTCTCACCGAACCGCGAGGGGCGCGGGGTGCGCTACCTGCCGCAGCGCTCCCGCGAGGAACACGCCGCAGGCCTGATGCGCCAGGCATTGGGGGTCAGCCGAGACCGGACCGCCTCGATCCTCCACTTCGTCGACACCATGCCCGATGATGAGCGGGACCTCCTGCGCGCCTATCTCTCCGGGGCAAATTCCCAAGACTTCCAGGGCTCACCGTGAACCCGATGGTGCTCTCCGGGCTGATGGTCTTTGCTGTGCTGGCCACGGCAGTCATCGGACGCCCGCTGATCCGCGCTGCCGCACCCGCCTTGATCCGCTTTCCGCGATTCGCGGTGCTGGGCCTGGGACTGAGTCTGGTGCTCTGGCTGGCGTCGGTGATGGCCGCAGGCCTGTTTTTGGCCTGGTCGCTGACGGGCCCCAGTCCGCTGCCGGCCCCAGTGGCCGAGGTCTGCCAGCGCTGCTTAGAAGCATCGAACCCCTTCTCCGCGGGTTTCGCGACGCAGACCGTCGTCCCCGCTGCCGCGTTCCTCTTCGCTCCGGCAGCGGCGGTGCTGCTCGTGCTCGGTCTGGGTGGAAGGGCGGCGTGGAAACGACAGGCCCAGCTGCGTGAGACCTGCCGTTCGCTGCTGCCGGTGGGTCACCGGCGCATCATCGACGGCCATCAGGTCACCGTGATCGATGATCCACACCGTTCGGCCTTCGCGCTGGGCCGGGACCGTTGGGGCATCGTGGTCTCCACCGGCCTGCTGGCGGGGCTGGGTGATCAGGAGCTGCGCGCTGTGCTCGCCCATGAAGCAACACACCTGCGCGAACGCCACCACCTGGTCCTGGACTTCATCGGAAGCATCACCAGGCCCCTGCGCTGGGTGCCCTTCGCCGCCGCAATCGCTGACGCGGTGCCGCACTATCTGGAAGTCTCGGCCGATAATGCCGCCCAACGCCGCGCGGGCACCCGCTCCCTCGCCTCTGCCCTCCTGGCCATGGGGGAGGCCAGCAGTGCACAGCGCACCGCCAGCGACCAGCCAGGCCCTTCGCGCATGATGCTGGCGGCCGGACCAGAGCGCGTGCGACAGCTGATCTCACCGGTGAATCCGCGCCGGGGACTCCTGGGAGCCGCCGCGATCACCGCGATCATGGCGGTGCTGATCGTCACCAGCGTCACCGCCCACGGTGCGGCACTGGCCGCCCTCGCCTCCGGGTGCGTCATCTGAGAACCTGAACCCAGCCGGCCCTCTCCGGGTCCGGTGAACCGTGAGTCGAAGGAGTACCCCATGAGCTACACCCACACCATCACCGTCCCGATGACCTATGACCAGGCGGTGGAGGCCACTCGCGCGGCGCTGGCCGAGCAGGGTTTCGGTATCCTCACCGAGATCGACGTCAAAGCCACCTTCACCACAAAGCTCGGGGCCGACGCCGGGGACGCCGTGGGTGACTACATCATCCTCGGCGCGTGCAACCCCACGCTGGCAAGCAAGGCCCTCGCGGCAGAACCTGAGCTCGGCGCGCTGCTGCCCTGCAACGTGGTCGTGCGCCGTGGTGCGACCGAGGATCACGCCACTATCGACGCGATTGACCCGCAGACGATGGTTCAGCTCAGCGGGGCCCCCGCGGTTCGAGAGGTCGCTGAGGACGCAGAACAGCGGCTGCGTGCGGCGTTGAATGCTCTCAGCGGTACCGCGCAGGAGTAACCGCAGGACTGAGTGCAGGGCCGGGTGAGATGTCCTCCATGGTGGACGTGTGTACTGAGGGCGCCTCAGCTCGTTGGTGTCCTCTGGTGAGTCTCATACATTCGCGCGGCCACCACTAGAGCGGATATCGCGCTCACGACTGCTGCGGCCCAGACTGCGGCAGAAAGGTCCAGCGCATCAGCCACGACACCACCCAGCACCGCGCCTGCCGCGTAGCCGAGATCACGCCAGACCCGGTAGACACCGACGGCTCGACCACGCCAGGCGGGGTGGGCGACATCGCCCACCACGGCCAGCAGGGTCGGATAGACCATCGCGGTGCCTGCCCCGAGTAGCACCGTGCCGGTGGCCCAGTGGGTGAACCCATCACCCGAAGCGATCACCATCAAGGCCATGGCCTGGGTGGCCATCCCGGCGGTGATCAGGTGCTTGCGACCGATGCGATCCGAGAGCGCTCCAGTGACCAGCTGTCCCGCTCCCCACACCCCCGGATAGAGGGCGAAAAGAACCGAGACCTGGCTGAGCGTGAGGTCAGCGGTGGCGAAGAGCAGCGGAAAGAGGCCCCAAGACAGGCCGAAGTTGAGGTTGTTGACCAAACCGGCCTGACTCGCCGCAGACAGAGCAGGCTCCTTCAGGCTCGTCTGGATCGTGACCTGTCGGTTGGTGAGATCCGCGTGGAGGTGATCATGGATCCCATCTCGTCGGGGCAGGTGCTGGGCGGCCTCTAACTGGGCGTGCCCGCGCGTCTCGCGCACGAACGCTCCGGAGAGCAGCAGTGCCAGCGCCGTATAGGCCAAGCCCAACAGGAAGGGTGCCGGGCGCAGCCCGTACTGCTCGGCAAGATACCCAGCCAGCAGAGAGGTCACAGCGACCGCGCCATATCCAGCGGCTTCGTTCAGTCCCATGGCCAGGCCACGTTTGGCAGGCCCCACCAGGTCGATCTTCATCACCACAGTGGTCGACCAGGTGAGCCCCTGATTGATGCCTAGAAGCACATTCGCCGCGACGACCCAGCCCCAGTTTGGAGCGAAGATGAGCATCAGCGGGACCGGCACGGCAAAGAGCCACCCGATCAGCAGGACCGGCTTGCGCCCGTACTTATCGGACAGGGTCCCGGCGAAGTAATTGGCGATGGCCTTGGTGATTCCGAAGGCCGCAACATAGGTGAAGATGAAGCTGTAGCCGGTGAGCTCGAACTCCGATTCCGCCAGCAGCGGCAGCACCGTCTGCTGCTGGCCCACCATGCCTCCGACCAGCGCATTGACCGCAACCAGGAGAGTGAACTGAGCAAGGTTGGCGCGCAGTCCCAGCCTCAAGAACCGGCCGCCCGAGCCGCCGTCAGTCCCTCGTCCTGGCATGTCCATGGTGCTCCGTTCTCCGATAGTCGCCAGAGAGGCGACAGCATATAGTCCAGTATTCCAAAGAAGTCTAGAATAGTGGATGTCGCGTTATGTCGGAGATGACTGGGGGAGCAAATGGGTGACCGGGAGAAGAAGACGGTGCTGTTCGAGCAGGTCGCGCGAGTGGGAAAAGCTCTGGGCAGCGGCAAGCGTCTGGAGCTTCTGGACTTACTCGCCCAGGGTGAGCGCAGCGTGGAGCATCTTGCCGCGGCGGCTCAGCTGGGGGTGAGCACAACCTCGGCACACCTGCAGGTGCTCAGGCAGGCTGGACTGGTCAACGCCCGCCGCGAGGGCACGTGGGTCCATTACGGACTGGCGGGACTCGACGTGTACCGCCTCTTTGAGCAGTTGCGCAATGTCGCCGGAGACCGTGTCGCTGACGTAGGCCGCGCCCGCGAGGACTATCTCGACAGCGGACGACCCGCAGCCATTCCCCCGACTCAGGAGGTCAGCCGCGACGAGCTCCTCACCCGGGTGGGCGCAGGAGATGTCACGGTGCTCGATGTGCGACCCGTCGAGGAATACGCGGCGGCGCACATCCCCGGGGCGATCTCCATCCCGGTGGAAGAGCTTCCACGACGCATCGACGAACTGCCCTCAGGCCAACAGGTGGTCGCCTACTGCCGTGGCGCCTACTGCGTCCTCGCCTATGAAGCAGTAGCCCTTCTCCACGCCGCAGGACGAGACGCCCTACGGCTTCATGAGGGAATGTTGGAGTGGCGCGTGCATGAACTTCCCGTCGAATCCGGCACCACTGCCACTGCCACTGCCATCGCTGCCGACCCGGCCAGGTAAACGGTCTCGTCGACGGGGAAAGTGGCGTCCGGGCTTCGTTCGGCAGCTGAACACGGGTGATGCCCGGGCCCACGTCTGCACCCCCACTGTCAGGCGGGCTCGAGCGCGCCTGGTGGTCCTTGGCCGGGGCTGGCGCCGCGTCGCATGGGCCTCGGCTGTGGGTGGTTCTCCAACCTCACCTTGCATACCCCCAGGGGTATATGCGACAGTAGTGACATACCCCCCGGGGTATCCAATGACTTTCAAGGAAGGGGAGCGATCACATGCTTCTGGAACGGATCTACGACGAGGACCTGGCCCAGGCCAGCTACTTCATCGGCTGCCAGGCCACCGGCGAGGGCATGGTCATCGACGCCCGCCGCGACGTCGGCGAGTACTTCGACCTCGCCGCCCGCCACGGCATGCGCATCACCAAGGTCGCCGAGACCCATATCCACGCTGACTACCTCTCCGGCACCCGCGAGCTGGCGACTGCCGCAGACGCCGAGGCCTTCATCTCCGGCGAAGGCGGCGAGGACTGGCAGTACGGCTTCGACGCCACCCGGCTCACCCACGGTGACACCATCAAGCTTGGCAACATCACCATCGAAGCCCGCCACACTCCCGGTCACACCCCGGAGCACCTGATCTTCCTGGTGACCGACGGTGCCTTCAGCGAGGACGCCGGCTACATGATCTCCGGAGACTTCGTCTTCGCCGGAGACCTGGGCCGCCCGGACCTCCTCGATGAGGCCGCCGGGGGAGAGGACACCCGCTTCGAAGGTGCCAAGCAGCTCTACGCCAGCCTGAAGAACGAGTTCCTCACCTTGCCCGATCACATCCTGGTCTACCCCGGCCACGGCGCCGGCAGCGCCTGCGGCAAGGCCCTGGGCGCGCTGCCTGCCACCACGGTCGGCTACGAGCGGGCCAACGCCTGGTGGTCCAAGCACCTCGCCGCCGATGACGAGCAGGGCTTCATCGACGAGCTCCTCGACGGCCAGCCGGATGCCCACGCCTACTTTGGCCGGATGAAGCGGGAGAACAAGGACGGCCCCGCCGTGCTGGGCCCGCTGAACCCGCTGGAGGCATTTACCTCGGACCAGGTGCGCAGCGCCCTGGAGGAGGACCGGGCGATCTTCGTGGACACCCGCGCCAATGACGAGGTCAAGCAGGGCACCGTGCTCGGTGCGCTGAACATCCCGGCCGGCGGCAAGTTCGCCAGCTTCGGCGCCTGGGCCTACGACCCCGAGACCCAGCAGCAGCCCCTGATCCTGCTCGCCGCAGATCAGGACCAGGCCGAGGACATGCGGAACCACCTGATGCGGGTCGGCATTGACGCGGTCAAGGGCTTCACGATCAGCCTGGCTGATCTGCCGCAGACACAGCCGGCCACGATCACCCCGGAAGAGCTCGAAGACTTTGAGCCTGCCCTGCTGCTGGATGTCCGCAACAAGTCCGAGCACTCGGAAGGCCACATCCCAGGGTCGAAGCAGCTCAGCGCCGGCCGGGTGCTCTGGCACCAGGACCAGCTTCCCGCCAGCGGTCCAATCGTGACCTACTGCCAGTCCGGGGTCCGGAACTCCGTGGCGGCCAGTGCGCTGCGCCGGCAGGGCCACGACGTCCGTGAACTCGTCGGCAGCTACGCCGGCTGGTCGGAATACAAGCACTCCAGCTAAGACCCACGCTGAAACCCCGGCGGGCACCTCGGGAATCCGAGGTGCCCGCCGGCACCCCCATCAGTTTTCGAGAGGAACGTCCCGCTTCATGGCTACCACCACCACAACCCCCGCTCCTGACACCAGCGCCCCGACGACGACGGCGCCCGCGTCACCGATGAGTCCCACCGAACTCGCGGAGAAGCTGCGCTCACAGAACGCCCCGCTGCTGGTCGACGTGCGCACACCTGCGGAGCACGAGTCGCTGCGGGTCCCCGGGTCCCACAACGTCCCGCTGGACCTGCTGCAGAAGAACAAGGAGACCCTGGCCGAGCAGTTCACCGGGGAGATCGTGCTGATCTGCCAGACCGGCAACCGCGCCAACCAGGCCCTGCAGCACCTGCGCGCCGCAGGAGTGGACACCGCACGGGTGCTCGAGGGCGGCGTCGTCGCGATGGAAGCCCAGCACAGCCAGCACACCCAACGTGGTCAGCAGCGCTGGGCCATGGACCGCCAGGTCCGCATGGTCGCCGGCTCCCTGGTCCTCACCGGATTCTTAGGCAGCAAGCTGATCTCCCCGAAGGTCGGCTACCTGGCCGGAGCGATCGGCGCCGGACTGACCTTCTCCGCGCTGACCGACTCCTGCGCGATGGCCGCAGCGCTGAACAAGATGCCCTGGAACAAGGTCGAAGCTGACCCCACAGTGGAGAAGCTGCTGGCCGAGATCCCCCGCTCCACCGCGATCCAGGCAGCTCAGACTCCGGCGCCGCGGGGATGAGCGGCGGCCTGATTCTGGCGATGGTCCTCGCCGTCGGGATCGGGCTCTCACTGGGCCTGCTCGGCGGCGGAGGCACCATCCTCGCCGTGCCCCTGCTGACCTACGTGGCAGGGTTCCCTGCCCATGAGGCCATCGCCGCGTCGATGTTCATCATCGGAGTCACCTCCCTGGTCAGCGTGATCCCCCACGCCAGGCGCGGGAACGTGCAGTGGCGCACCGGATTCATCTTCGGCGCCGCCGCGATGGCAGGAGCCTTCGGTGGCGGATTGATAGGAACTCAGTTGCCCAGTGTGGTGCTCATGGTGGCCTTCGGGATCATGATGGTCGCCACCGCGCTGGCCATGATCCTGGACCGCCGGGCCGCGTCTGTCGGCGGGCCGAAGAAGAAGCTGCCCTTGGGCAAGATCATCCTCGAAGGACTCGTGGTCGGGCTGGTGACCGGCGTGGTCGGCGCCGGAGGAGGATTCCTGGTCGTTCCGGCGCTTGTGTTGCTGGGCGGGCTCTCGATGCCCGCCGCGGTGGGCACCTCGCTGCTGATCATCTCGATGAAGTCCTTCACCGGACTCGCGGGGTACCTGACTGACGTGAGCATCGACTGGGGGCCAGTGCTGATGATCACCGCGATCACCGTGATCGGCGCACTGATCGGCTCCGCACTGGGCAAACATGTCCCCGAGAAGGCACTGAAGAAGGTCTTCGGGTACCTGGTGTTGGCCATGGGCATTGTGGTGTTCCTTCAGGAGCTTCCGCTGGCCTACGGGGCGGGCGCCGCAGCGCTGATTCTCGCACTGCTGGGATTCCTTCTCTACCGCCGCAGAGCAGTCCGCCGCGCCACGGCAGAGCACGAACCTCGCTCAGAACCGGTGACCACAGGATCCTCGGTCAGCACCCCAGACGAGCCGACGAGACGGCGAGATCTACACCGCGGGACCAAGGGAACCGGATAGATCTGAACGAACCGGCGCAAGCCACCGACCAGGCGCGGAACACGCCGGTCCGGATGAGCGCCTGGGCGATCAACACACCACATCGCGACAAACAGAGAGATCATGATGAGAGAAGCCGACGCAGAGAACCGACGCCGCATCGTCAACCGGCTCAAGAGAGCCCGCGGCCAGCTGGACTCGGTGATCAACGCCGTGGAGAACGGCGGAAGCTGCCGCGATGTCGTCACCCAGCTCTCGGCGGTCTCCACCGCCCTGGACCGCGCCGGGTTCAGCGTGGTCTCCTCGGCGATGCAGTTCTGCATCACCGAACCAGAGCGCGCGGCCGAAATCGAAGACGGACTCACAGTAGATGAGCTGGAGAAACTCTTCCTTTCCCTTTCCTGATCGACTCAGATCGCTCGCCGGGCCCACCGTGGTGTTGCCGCATACTCGACGACATCGCCGAGCTGTTCGGTCCGGTGAGGCCCGATCACGACTCGTCTCAGTGTGATGCCCTGAGTCGCTATCCATAGAACCAAGGCTAAGGAGTCTAACTATGCAGGAAGTTTCGCCCGCAGCGACTGTCAATCGACTGGACGCTGTGCAGATCGTTGATGTTCGAGAGGACAACGAAGTAGCCGCCGGGATGATTCCTGGTGCTGTCCACATCCCTCTCGGAGAGTTGAGCACACGGTTGGCTGAACTCGATTCGGCACGTGAGACGATCACCGTCTGCCGGAGCGGGAGGCGCAGTCTCGATGCCGCTCAGGTACTGACCGACGAAGGCTTCAACGTTGCCAGCATGCGAGGCGGGATGAATCAATGGTCCGCAGAGAATCACCCGGTCACCGCTCCCTGACTGGCAAAGAATCCTGGTTGGCCTGACACCGAGCGTCCTCACGGGTGTGATCTGTCCTGAGAGGGAGTGTGCACCGAGCCTGGGTTCGGTCTTGGTCACAGGGGTACCTGCCATATGACCGCAACACTGTCTCGCACGCTTTCATCCCATATGGAGGTTCCGGCTCTTCGACGGTCGCAGTATTAGAGCTGCGGGACCGGGAGTTCTCCGTGGATCTCAGCACTTCCATGACCGCACGCTGAGGGGCGTCTTGCGTGCATTCGTCTTCCAGTTGAGGACTCGGTGCACGCTGAGGGATCTTCTAGCGTGCGACCGTGGAAACGACGATTCCCGGAATCCCCGACATGGCAAGGTCCCCTGAACCGGGCGGCCTGGTGAGCCCTCAGTGTTTCAGGACTCGACGGGCCCGTAGCGACATGAGACCCGAGGAAGGACCTACGCCTGAAGATGTTCGAAGATGGCAACTGAGACTTTTTCTGGTGAATCTTCCGTGGGGATGTGCTTGCCAGCTACTTCAATGAGGTCGCTGGCGGGGAGCTCACGGACGTAGCGTCGCGCGAATTCGATCTTCTGGAACTCGTTGTCGCGTCCCCACACCAGCCGGGTCGGCACGGCCATCGCCATCCAGGACCCTGAGCGGGTCGAGTCCTGCCAGGGGAAAGGTAATCGGCGAGCTCTTCCTCGGTCAGCTCCCGGCTCACGGCCCGCCGTGTCGCCTCACGGAGTCCCTCCTGCAGTTGCTCGACGGTCACCGACTTGCGCATTCAGCTTATGAATCTCGCAGAAGCCCTACTCTGCGCGTCCCCGTTGACTGCAATGCAGGGAGACTGTCCCGCTGGGGAGATTCCGAGCCACTCTGGAGAGACTCGGCTGACCTTCTCGGTGCGAGGAGCAACCCAGCCCCGCAGTGCCGTTCTGGGGGTCATGTCGATCGCGCTGACCGGCTCAGTTGTTCTGCAAATTGCCGGGGCGCGCTGCGGTTACTCTCGTGAGTCCCACGCTGGAGCTTCACCCGTTCACTATGGGGGACCAGTTGCGCGATGTCGACAGTCGGCCTGTAGTGGACGCGGTCTTTGCGGCCCACCAACACCAGGACTGGGCTGGTGATCTTGGTGAGGTCTCCCCGGAGGTCCAGTGTCAGGTAGGCCTCGAGGATGCTGGCTACCTTCTTCGGCTCTAGTTTCCGGCCGGTGCGGAACTCGATATATCGGTGGATCAGTCGGCGTCTGCGCAGCAACATCCGGCTGGGCCATCCGCGCGGATTCATCTGAGGCGCCGCGAGCACATAGTGGTGATCACGGCCAGATGTGTACGTGGCCGCGTGCTTGGCGGCGATCACCGCACCGGAGGAGAGCCCACAGATGACAGCATCTGCCTCTCCGATATGGCTGTCCAGTTCCTGTGCGGCGCGCGACCAGGAAAACTGATCGCCCTCGAACCCCAGCGTCAGCATGTCGATCGCCGTCACCGGGACATCCTGAGGCAGGTGCGTCAGGACTTTGTCCCAGTGGCTCATATTTTGGGCCAGTCCTTGAATCAGATATACACGTCGAGGCACACGCCTCACCTTATGGGACTTCAGGCGCACTGTTCTGCGGGACTGGTCTGCGGTGAAAGATGGGGTCGTCTACCACGGTTCGGGCTGGACTGCCTCTAGACATCATGATGATGGGTGTAGCAGAAGCGTCGGCGTGAGCGGGCCGTGTGGTCGCTTCGATCCGCGGACCCGTGGAGTGGGTGCTAACCGTGGCTGGGCTGGAGGTTCTCGTGTCGGGCATGGCGGGCCAGCTGGTCCAAGGCGGCGGGCCAGTATTGCGCGCACCATTGAAAAACCTCGGTCGGCCGCAGCACACCGAGGGCTTCACGGCCCTCGAGAACCAGAAGAGGGCGAATCTCGGTGTGACTGAACAGTTCGACCACCTCAGCCATCGTCACGTCGGCCTGGAGCGTGGGATGAGGGTGGACTGCGCAGGCACACCGTCGGGAGGCCCACTTCTCAGGTCTGGCGAGTTGCAGTTCGGCGATATCTCGTTCGGTGATGATCCCGATGGCGTGGTCGGAGAGGTTCGTGATCACCACATAATCGAGGCCCACCTCTCGCAGCAGTCGGTCAGCGCTGTCCAGGGAGCGAGTTTCACAGAGAGTCGACCCTAGGGGCTGGATCAGGTCACGTGCTTGTGTCGCCGGTGTGTCGCGGGGTGCCATGGTGCTCACCTCATCAGTTGTATTAACCCGTGGACTTACTGAGGACGTCTGACCTGGTGCAGTGGAGCCAAACCTGGTCGTGGTGACCGGTTGGGGCGTGTGGTTGAGGGCCTTCAGAGTACGCCGAGCCCTGGTGTGGTTGTCTACCCCTCGAGCCTCGAGCCGAGCAGAGGCGGCCTTCTGCACGGCGTTCAGATCACCACAGGTGTCGCCTCTGCCGTGCCCGACCAAGGGTCTGAGGTGTTGCGGGAGATGCGGCGCCGGGTGCCTCGCGGGGGACGCCCCAGCCAGGGGGGCTGAAAGCTTCCCCCAGGGTCGGCACACGAAATGCGGGACCTGAATTGAATATTGAAACATCAGTGCACTAATGAGGCCTATCGCGTGGATTCCCGCCAGATGTAGAGTCAACATGTAGGTCCTTTTGGTTCCCACTGGAATGTTCAGGGAAGGAAGAATCATGACTGCCTCCTCCGCCCGCTCGACTGGCTACAGATCACCTCGTCGGACCCCGGTGCAAATCGTCGCTGCGATCTACGGGGTCGTTTTCCTCATCGTGGGGGTCTTGGGGTTCATCCCCGGGGTGACCACCGGCTATGAGACGTTGCAGTTCGCGGGACATCACTCTGAAGCGATGCTTCTGGGGATCTTTCAAGTCTCGATCCTGCATAACATCGTGCACCTGCTCTACGGCGTCGTGGGGTTGGTCTTGGCGCGGTCTAGTACCTCGGCGCGGCTCTACCTGCTCTTCGGCGGCATCGTGTACCTGATCCTGTGGGTGTACGGGTTGGTCATTGACAAGGACTCTGCCGTGAACTTCGTTCCTCTGAACACGGCTGATGACTGGCTGCACCTGGTGTTGGGCGTCACGATGGTCGCATTGTCATTCCTGCCAGGGAGAAAGAAGCACACCGGGGTCGATGACACGGCCCTTGATGACCCGGCACGTGATGACCCTGAGCTGGGCCGCCGTCGGTAATACCACCAGCGAGAGACTCCGCCCTCAGCGTGTAGTAGGTCGATGACGCTAGCCCCCAACTCGCCTCGGAAGCGCGAAATCTCTGCGCGAGAAGTCGCTGTGGAGGGACGTGGCATGCGAGCGAACAGTGCTGGGCCGTGTCTGGGTTCTCACCGCGACTGAGAGGAGCATGCAATGACGACGGTGCGCGAGATCATGACCGAAGGTGCCCAGTGCCTGGGTGAGCACCAGAGCCTTGAAGAGGCAGCACAGAAGTTGAAGGATCTGGAAGTGGGTGCGTTGCCCATCTGTCTGCGTGATGGCCGGGTCATAGGTCTTCTCACTGAGCGGCATATTGTCCGCAAATGCGTCGCGATCGGCACCGACCCCAGCCATGTCACGGCAGGAGAGATCGGTGAGGACGAACCGGTGACCATCGCAGCTGATGAACCCGTCGAAGGTGCCATCGAGATGATGAGCACTCACCAGGTCAGCCTCCTGCCGGTGGTAGAGCGTCACACGCTGGTAGGGATGCTCAGCGAGGCTGACATTGCACGGTCAATGCCGGGGCAGCGCTTCGGTGAGCTTGTCGAGGAGGAACCGACGTGGTTACGCCAAATCCCGGAACCGCCCGATTAGCGATCGGCTCCTGTGCGTACTTTTTAGATTCTTGTGCTGCCGGGTTGTTGGCTCCAGGGAGTGCCCAGGCGACGACCACGGCGCATTCAAGAAAGCTCTCTAGTGTTGTAAGTACCTCTTGAAGGTGCGAGTGATTCAGTAGACCCCGCGTTCGGAAACAGTGTTCCCTCACACTCCGACCGCGGGGTCTACGCGTGCCTGGAGTAACGCGCGCGATCTTGGCGCCAGGACCGGGGGCAGCATCCCCCAGCGCCCACTAGGACATCCCTCCTCGAACGTTCTTCCACGCCAAATGGTGCAGAGGCGTCTCGCAACTGAGGACGAGTGCACGGATCCTGCGAGACACTGTTGCGAGACGCTTGGAGAACTCGTCCGCTGCGGGATTCCGTGAATCTCCATCCGGGGCAGAAGTGTCTCGTCCGCTGCCTCGCGACCTAAGGGTTATGAGACGGGTGGAAGCGTTAGTACCGCTGGACTTCCCTCGTATTTAGACCACGGAAGTCTCTCGCTCCACGGCGGTGCTGTCTTCAAGTGCCGGGGCAGGTTTGGTGGCGAGAGAGACGACGACCAGCATCACGAGTGCCACCGGGAAGGCGACGACGACGGAGTTGACTCCCTCGCCGAAAACTTCCCAAAGGACCGTCACCACACCGCCGGTGAGCATCGATGCTGTGGCGCCGGCTGCGCTGACTCGCTTCCAGAAGAGCGCTGCGAGTACTGCGGGAGTCACTGCTGCGCCATACATGGTGTAGGCGTACATTTGCAGGTCCAACAGGGTGGGGAAGAACTGGACGAGGATATAGGCGCAGATCGCAATCACGGTCACCGCCAGCCGAGCCGTGAGCACCTGTCTGCCCGGGGTCGAAGCATCCGCGCGGGCCGTATTGCGGAAGACCAGGTCATAGACGATGTTCCCCGAGCAGGTAAGTAGATATGACGAACCGGTGGTCACGATCAGCGCTAGTGCAGTCACGAGGATGACCGCGCCGACCAATTCGGGGGTGAATCCGCCGGCGGCGAGTCCCAGTACCGCCATGTCGGGTTCAGACTCGGGGTTCACGATTGTGGCGGAGGAGGCCAGCAAGATGATGGGGATGATCATCATCAGACCTCCAGCAAAGAACAGGAAGGCGGCGCGCTGAGCCGTCCGGGGGCTTTTCGCCGCCGAGAGCCGCTGATGCATGTTCTGATCACCCAGGCAGAGCAGAAACAACGGCAGGAAGTAACCCAGCATCTGAATCGGCGTCAGCGGCCCGGTGAAGGTGCTCAACGTCGGGTCAAGGCGGTCCACGTAGCTGCCGAAGCCCCCGAGGTCCTGGACGAAGACGTACCCGACAGCGATTACCAGACCGATGATGATGACGATTGCGGAGATAAAATCTGTCCAAGCCACGGACTTCAGCCCCCCGGCAAGGGCGAGGAACGTAATCAACAGCACTGCCACGATGGCGCCCTGCGTCTGGCTCAGGGGTGTAATGAGGCTGAAGATGTAGCCGGCACCGGTGAACTGTGTGGCGGCGATCCCCATGAACGCGATCAGAACAATGACGGTCCCGATGATCCCGGTGTTCTTGCCGAAGCGTGTGCGCAACAGCTGAGGAACAGTGTGGAACGACTTGCGGCGAATCTTCTTTGCCAGGAAGCCAAGAGTTAGGGCCCCGAGCAGCGTGCCGAGGAAGAAGAAGATTCCGGGCAGCGGTCCGTTCTGGAACACGAAGCTGGCACCACCGATGATGGACCCGGAACCGACGAACGTGGTGAGCATAGTTCCCGCGAGGACCCAGGCAGGCAGAGACTGCCCGGCGAGGACGAAGTCCGTTCCGGTTTTGATCTTGGCGCGCTTTCCCAGCCACGCTGCGAAGGCCACCATGAGTAGCAGATAACAGATGAGAACGACGATGTTGGTCACGGTGCGGTACTCCATCCAAGGGGCGAGTGTGACGTGGAACTCACCTATACTGACGTTCCACAGACAGCATTGCAACATCTATTGCATTGCCGCCGTGTTTCGCCCGTTCACTTTTGATTGGAGCCTCGACCGCACGGATTACTCCACGACGACTCCGACCCGGTTCCACATCTCATCTGCCTCACGCAGATTGGCCTCTGCTCCGGCTCTGTCCCGTTCGGCGACTCCCATCAGTAATGCCTGGATCACTGAGGTAGCGGGAATGGTGGATGGCAGGTACCGCGAGGATTCGCTGGGCACCGTGATCGCTACTTCTGCGCGCTGCGCCACCGTTGTCGAGCGATCCACGATCGCTAGCAGCGGCACCCCACGCTCCGCGGCCAGCAAAGCCAGTTGATTCACTGCCTCTGTGGTCTTCCAGATGTTGAACGTGATCACGAGGTCCTCAGCTCGGAGCTGCCGCACCGCTGTCATCTGCGCGGAGACCGCGCCCGTCTGAAGGGACAGGTCATAACCGAGGAGCTGAGCTCCATGAACCAGTTGCGCCGCGGGGCCCGCGTAGATTCCAGTCGCCAGCACGACAGCTCGCCGGGACCTTCCGATGAGTTCGGCTCCGGCGTTGATCAGACTCTCGTCGAGAGTCTCGCTGAGTAATTCCAGCGCCCGCACGTCTTCCATGATCGACGCGAGCCCCTGTACTCCAGAGCTGGAGGCACTGAGAATCCTGTCTGCAGTAAGTGTGGCGAGATAGCGCCCGCGGTAGTCGAGGATCAGGTCCGGCCACCCCGAGAAGCCGAGGAACTGTGCCGTTCTGGTCACGGTGCCGATATTGACTCGGGCGACTGTGGCCAGCTGTTGCGTGGTGGCGAAGGCGCACAGCTCAGGGTCTGCTCGAAGGACCGCCACCACCCGGGCCAGCGCGGGCGAGGGGCTGCGGCCGTCGACCAGCTTGTCGACCCAAGTTGAGACACTGTGGCCCATGCGTTGCAAAGTCCTTTGCGTATCGTTATGTTGTCGTCACCGCGCTAAACGATCAGCGGTGCCGGATTCCAGAAAGGCTGTTGGATGAAACTCGACCATTCCCACCGTGCGATTACCAACGTGCGGCTGCTTGATCCTGAGACAGAGGCGATTTCTGAACCGACCACGCTGCGGATTGCTCACGATCGTATCGCTTCGATCGGTGGGCCGGCCGAGGACGAGGCCTTGGATGCCGGTGGACGCATTGCGATGCCCGGTCTCATCGACTGCCACGTTCATGTGCTGGCGAACACTGCGAATCTCGGACAGCTTGGCGAGGAATCTCCGTCATATCTGGCGGCTACGGCTATCAACTCCATGCAGGACGCCTTGCGTCGTGGTTTCACTGCCTTGCGTGATACCGGCGGGGCTGATTTCGGTCTGGCCCGTGCTGCTGAGGAAGAGCTCTTTACGGCGCCTCGGCTTTTCTATGGGGGCAAGGCGATCTCTCAGACCGGTGGTCATGCGGACATGCGTGGGCCCGGTAGTTCAGTTATGGATACTCACCAGTGTTGTTCGCACATTGGCGTGGTGTGCGACGGTGTCTCAGAGGTACGCCGAGCCGCGCGGCATCAGCTGCGCACGGGCGCTGATCACATCAAGCTCATGCTTTCTGGGGGAGTTGCGTCCCCCACGGACCGAGTGGACTCCACCCAGTTCGCCGATGATGAGATCCGAGCGGCAGTAGAAGAAGCAGAGGCTGCGAACAGGTACGTTCTCGGGCACGCCTACACAGCCAAGGCCATCAACCGGGGCCTTCGACTTGGTGTGCGGTCGATCGAGCACGGCAACCTCCTCGACGAAGAAAGTGTGCGACTGTTCCGTGAGTTTGAGGCCTTCCTGGTGCCGACCCTCGTCACTTACGAGCGTCTGCAAGCGGACGGTGCGGAGAACGGGCTTCCCCGGGAGAGCCAGGACAAGGTGGAGAGCGTGCTTCATGCCGGGCTGCAGGCTCTGCGGCTTGCCGACGAAGGTGGAGTGAACATCGCTTACGGGTCTGATCTCTTAGGTGGTATGCGAGGTTGGCAGAGCCACGAATTTAACATTCGTGCCCAGGTTCAGACACCTGGATCTATCTTACGATCCGCGACGACTACGGCTGCGAAGCTGCTCCGTAGGGAAGGTGAACTGGGTGTGCTTGCCGAAGGCGCCTTCGCGGACCTGCTGCTTCTTGAGCGGAATCCGCTCGAGGACATTACCGTGCTCAGCGCGCCGGAGACCGGAATCGGTCAGGTGTTCAGCCGGGGTGGACTTGTGATCGACCACTGAGCGATATTCATCTCGAGGGAGTTAGTCCTAATAGCCCATAGCTGAGAAGTGCTCCCGACTGATTTCAGTGTGTTCGATGAGATGGCAGCGCGGGCCGACAATTACTGAGACCCCTCAGCTTGAGTTAGCAAATATCTGGCCCGCCGGCCTCGAGGACTTCGCTAAGTACGCCAATTGCTTCGTCGTCAGCGTGGGTATCTGCATCTGCATCGGCACCTGGGAATGGTAGGGATGCGTCTTCGTCACGGAGGTGCGGGTACTTCTCGAGAAGAAAGCGCTGCCGGTAGGCGATATCGGCAGCGTCGACGACCCCTTCGAAGATCGCCCAGTTGAACGTGCCGCCAACAATGATTCCAGCTGCAGGCACGACCTTGACCATGGACTGCTTGGTGAAACGGTTGCCGAATGCTTTCGCGAATTGCTCCGAGGCCAGCGACACAACTGATCTATCCAAGACGGCCCAGGTTCTACCTCGGACGAGTGCCTGGGTGAGGCGCGAGATGTCATGCTCCGAAAAATACGCGGCTGGCGCTGTGGTGATCCTGCCATTGAGCAGGCCCGGACGACGCGTGAGAAGTCCACCTCGCCGGCCGGCTTCCACAAGTAGGGGGTTCTGTCGTTGAGGCGGGATAATCCGCGGTCAGCGGTGATCGTGCCGTCCCTGAGAACCAGCCGGGCACTTGGCAATCCGCTGATCCAGACGGTATGTCTCGTTGAGACCCAGATAGTCATGCTCTGATCGCGGGCATATCGATCGGTGCGTTCTTGGCCTTCCGCGATGGTAATCCCCGCCAACTGGATTTCGAACGCCACGCGCCGTCCCGAGGGGGCCGTACCGAGTACATCGGCGCGCCACCCGCCGGAATCATCCACATTTGGTGTGGCCTCGACGGTTGCTTCGAATCCTGCGTCTCGAATCATCAGGGCGATGCGGTGCTTGAGATCGCGGTGTGCGGGGGATTCCCTTTCCATGGTGCAAGTCTCCGGTCTGCGCAGGTGGGCGAAGACCCATAGGCCGTTTCGAGACACTTTGGCGAGCATGATTCCGTCACAGTCCCTGCAATGAGGACGGCAGGGGCAGGGGCCCGGTATATGGATTGTCACACCTCGTCAGTGCAGGCTGCGGAGTCGAGGAGGGCCTTTTCGGGGGATATCGCGGTGAGTGGCAACGAAGGCGACCTATCGGGCTCGCTGCGTCATCGACGTGCGCTCATGACCCGTCGTTCCATGTTCCATCAGTTCGCCATTGGGGCAGCCACTGAGTCGGTCCGGTATGAACGTCGATCGGGTCTGCTGACGGTTCTGTTGACTTCCTGACTGCTAAGAAGGCAGAGAGAATAGTCCCATGCCGAAGATCTACTCCGAGGAGTTCAAGGCCTCCGCACTGGAGCTGCTCGATTCCGGGATGACACAGAAACAGGTCTGCGAAGACCTGGGCATCTCGAAGTCAGCCCTGCCAATGTGGGTGAGCAAGAATCGAGCACATCACCACGGTGTCGAGCCTGCTGAGGATGCTGCTGGCCAAGCAGACCAGTCGAAGGTGCTCACACGTATCCGCGAACTCGAACAAGAAAACGAGATCCTGCGTCGAGCCACCGCGTATCTGTCCCAGGCGAACTTGAAGGTCGGGCAGGCCCGCGCAAAATGATGTTCCCGCTGGTCCGTGAGCTTGCCGCCGCCGGAATCCCGGTAGCGGTGGCCTGTCGGGTGTTGGGCTTCTCGAAGCAGGCGTTCTATCAGTGGGCGGCGAACCCCGTCTCGGAGCGTGATTGGCAGGAGGCCGAGCTGCTCAATGCCGCCTATGACATCCACGCCGATGACCCCGAGTTCGGGCACCGGTTCATCGCTGATGAGCTCCGCGCGGCCGGGCCTCGTGTCTCGGAGCGCCGGGCCTGGAGGCTGTGTTCTCAGCAACGGATCTTCTCGGCCACAATCCGCAGAGCCAGACGGATGAACAAGAAGCCAGGCCCTCCGGTCTGTGATGATCGGGTCCAGCGGAACTTCACAGCGACTGCGCCGAATCAGCTGTGACTTACCGATATCACGGAGCATCACATCGAGGAAGGCAAGATCTACGCCTGCGTGGTGAAGGATGTGTTCTCTCGGCTCGTGTGCGGTATGAACGCGTCCATCACACGCAGCGGCGCCCTACATCCTGGTCGCTTCAGACGAGACGACCAGAACATCGGCGTGGTACTGGAGCTCAGGGGGCCCTCCACGCTTTTGTCCATGTCAGGGACCGCGATCTCTGCTTGGACGACGGACTCGAAACCTCAGGACTGTCACTTGTTTCCCGAGCACTTGGCCAAAATGGGGGATGCCACCCGCTGCCCCGAATAGTGTTCGTCCTGACGAGATCCCTCGGGGCTCCCGGTGCGGACCCCGGACCCGTCCAGGAGAGAGCTGAGGCCTCTTGAGGCTTTGGCCCTGAAACTGCCCACGACCCCTGGGGGTCATCGTGGGTCATCTCGGCGAAGAGTCGAACCGCTCTGGGGGCGGGGCGTTGTGTCCGACGTTGAGGAAACTCGAGCGGCTCTGTGCTGCGTCCCAGGCGCCGAGGGCGCGGCAAGGAATCGACGCCGAGACGAGTGCCTGGCTGTGCGGGTGCTGAGGTGCGGTGAAGAAGTCCCCGGTCGCCGCGACCTCGATGACCTGTCCATCCAGCAGCACCGCGACCCGGTCACACATATACCTGATCACGTCCATGTCATGAGAAACCATGATCACAGAGAGCCCTCGGCTCCGCTGGAGATTGAGAAGCAGGTCAAGGATCCGGCGTTGAGTCACGGCGTCCAACGCCGAGGTGGCCTCATCGCAGATGAGGACCTCTGGTTCCAGGAGCAACGCTCTCGCGATGGTCGCACGTTGAAGCTGCCCGCCGGAACACTGACCAGGATGTCTGTCGAGCAGTACCGGGTCGAGCTCCACCTCGTTCATCGCAGTCTGAATCTGCTCGACGCGCTGTTCAGGAGTCAGATGACGGTGGGATATCAGTGGCGCGTGCAAGCTCGTGCCCAGTGTCATGCGTGGGTCGAACGCGTGGTGTGGCTCTTGGAACACGAGTTGCACAGCGGTGCGTCGATGCGGCTGTCCCGCTTCCAGATGTCGGGAGATGACCCCTGTGCTGGGGGCTTCAAGCCCCACGATCGTCTTTGCCAGAGTGCTTTTTCCTGACCCCGACTGTCCGAGTACTCCCAGGACCTCTCCGCGGCCCAGGCTCAGCGAGACGTCTTCCAGAGCGGGCCTCTCCCCCTTCCGCTTTCGCCCAAATCGTTTGCCGACGCCTTCCAGGGCCAGGACGGGGCCTTCTGCAGGCAGCGGCCGACGCCGAGACTTCGGCGCCAAGAGCGCCGCGTCCAGGAGCTCTCGAGTATAGGAAGATTCGGGACGGCGCAGAACCTCCTCCACACGCCCCTCCTCGAGGATTGAGCCGGCACCCATGACCAGCACTCGGTCCGCATAGTCAGCGACAGTTCTGATGTCGTGAGTGATGTAGAGGATCCCTAGCCCGCGCTCGTGACGTTCGCGATTCAAAAGCTGCAGAATCTGGGTCTCCAACCCCTTGTCCAGTGCAGAAGTCGGCTCATCAGCTAAAAGCATCTCAGGCTGTCCTGCCAAAGCCAGGGCTGTCATGGCGCGCTGAGCCATGCCCCCGGAGAGTTGGTGGGGGTAGGCCTTGGAGCTTTTCAACGGGTCATGGAGGCCGACCTCGTCAAGAAGGTCAAGAGCCTTCGCGCGAGCCCTCAGGCCTCGAACGCCTTGATGCAGACGCAACGGCTCCTGGAGGTGCTCTCCTATGGTGCGGTTGGGATTGAACATCCGTTTCGGCTGTTGGAACAGCATGCCGAGCCGACCGCCCCGCGCCGAGTTCAGCTCTCGTTCCGAAGCCGTTGTGATCTCGAGGTCACCTATTGTCACCGATCCCCCCGTGACGCCCAGACCCTTGGGGAGCAACCCCAGGCAGGACAATGCGGTGAGGGTCTTTCCCGAACCAGAACTGCCCACCAACGCCACGAACTCGCCAGGCGCTACAGAGAGAGACACGTCGTTGACCAGCAACGTGCCTGCCTTCTGACTGACAGGTGACTGGACGCTCACCTGCAGCCCGTCGATAACCAGCTCCGAGGTCATCAGGGTTGCGTCCGTTGTTCGGCAGAAGGAGCCAACAGAGGGACGGCGCTCATATGGGCTGCGCGTTGGCCGATCACAGTCACGCATAGTGCCACGGTGAAAATCACGATTCCGGGGGCAAGGATTCCCAGCGGTGCGCGATCTGCATAGGGTTGCGCCGCGGCCAGCATCGATCCCCAGTCCGACTGCGGGGGCTGGACGCCCAGACCAAGGTAGGACAGTGCTCCCACACTGATCAGAAGGTGTCCGAACCGCAGGGTCGCTTGCCCGAGCACAGGACCAGCGAGATGCGGCAGGATATGGCGGAAGATGATGAACCTCGGCGAGCATCCCACCACTCGGGCGGCATCCACGAAACCGCGTGCCGAGACGTCATAGGTCAGAGACCTTGCCAGACGCGCAAAGGGGGTCCAGCCTGTGACTGTCAGCGCGAGAAGCAGCGGCCAGAAACCGGTCCCCAACGCTGCGACGATGAACAGCGCCACCACCATCTCGGGAAGTGCGAGCAGCACGTCGTTCGTCCGGGTGAGCAGCTCATCGATCCACCCGCGACGCCGTGCGCTGAGGATACCGATTCCCACTCCTACGATGCAGGTCAGCACAGTGGCCAGCGCGGCCACGGAAAGCGAAAAGCTGCCGCCGTCGAGGAGCCGGCTCAGGATGTCGCGGCCCAGATGATCGGTACCGAGCCAGTGAGCAGACGACGGTGCGGCCAGCCGTTCGGAAAGACTCTGCTCAGAGGACTGATGCGGCGAAATCCATGGCGCCAGAGCCACCGCACCTACGATGGCCACCAGCACAAGCACGCTGAGTGTTGTTGCGGTCAGTCGTTTACGCAACGGGTCCTCCCACCGTTTTGGTGAGGAACCGGTGGATGAAATCTGCCAAGGTCGTCACCGCAACAGCCAGCGCAACCACGACGACGACTCCCCCCTGAGCCAGCGGGATATCGCTGTTGACCACGGCGTCGAAGAGAAGCTTCCCCATGCCTGGAATCGCGAAGATCACCTCCACAATCACTGAACCTCCCAGCAGGCCCGCAAACCACACAGCCAACAGGGTGGAGACCGGGACGAGGCTGTTGGGCAAGACGTGGCGCATGACGGTCTGGCGCGCACTCAGTCCTCGCGCGCGGGCCGCCTGGATATGCGCGGCGGCCGCGGCGTCGAGGACGCCGGTGCGGACAGCCGAGGTGAAGAAGGCGATCGGCCGCAGGGCAAGTGTCAACGCGGGCAGCACCACGGATGTGGGATCCGTCCACCCGGCGGTGGGCAGAAGGGTCAATTTCACCGCGAGGACCAGCACGAGGAGCGGGGCAGCCCAGTATTCCGGCACGGCGATCAATGCCTGGGTCACGGTGGTGACGGCACGGTCCGTCAGACTTCCCGGTCGCAGACCAGAGAGGACGCCCAGAGGCAGAGACACCACTACGGCCAGCACCAGCGCCGCGGTCACCAGGCTCAAGGTGACGCCCATGGCGGAGATCACCTGATCTGCCACAGGCGTGCGGCTTCCGAAGGACAGCCCCATGTTTCCGCTGATGAGCTCGCGCAACCAACGGATGTACTGCACCAACAGTGGATCATCCAGTCCGAGGCTCTGACTGAGCTGTCGAACCGAAGAATCGTCGATGACCTCACCGGCGACCCGGGAACGGATGATCTTCCGCACAGGGTCACCCGGGGTGAGATACGGGACGAGGAAGACCGCGAAGGACGCGACCACGACCGCTATCACGAGGGTCGTGGTCCGCTTGGCGGCGAAATGCAGCATCAGAGCAGGTTCGCGATGTCCGTCAGGAGCTCGCTTTCGCCGTCTCCGCTGTCAGGACATAACGGGAAAGCGGATCCTGCTCATAGGAGAGGACATCATCCCCGATAGCGTCGATGGCCTGTTCATTGACCAACCACGCGTTGACGGCCTGGTCGTCGAGGATCTTCCCAGCTTCGGCGTAGAGCTCGTAACGCTCGGAGGCCTCTTTTGTCGTGACCGCCTCAGCGAGAATCCGGTCGAAGGCCGGGTCACAGAAGTGACTCAGGTTATAGGCGCCATCACAGGTGTAGTCGGCGGTAAGAAATCCGATCGGATCAGCGATGTCGATCAGTCGATTGCGCTGACTCAACAGCATGTCGTAGTCCCCATTGAGCACGTCAGGTTCCGCCGAGGCGTATTCTTTGGACTCGATCGTCACAGGAATGCCGATCTCGTCGAGATTCTCTTGGATGACGGCAGCAACGTCGCCGAACTCAGCTCGCTCCACAATGGCGATGATCTCCAATGGCCGGTCGGAGGTGTACCCGGCATCGGCCAGCAGCTCGCGGGCTTGATCAAGATCCTGAGGGGATCGGTTTGCCCCTTCTGCCCAAGGTTCTGACGGCGCAAAGGGCCCTTCGGAGGGAAGGGCCGCGCCCTCGTAGACACTCCCGGACAAAGCTTCGAGATCCAGTGCGGCTCGGATCGCCCGTCGCACCTCAACATCATCCAGCGGGGCGCGATCGTTGTTCATGTAGAGCGTCGAACTCCTCGGCGAATCCGCACTCAGAACACGAACACTGGGGTCAGCCTCCAGCGTGGCAAGACTCGCCACGGGGACCGACAAAGAGATATCGGCTTCGCCTGTCTGCACCTGGGTTGCGCGGGTAGCGCCGTTGGTGATGAACCGGATCTCTGCCCCCGCGAGCTGGACATCACCACCCCAGTAATCCTCGTGGCGATCGAGAGTCAAGGACTGCTTCACTTTCTCTGAGACGGGCGTGAATGGTCCAGTGCAGTGACCGAAGGGATCCACACCCTTCTCGGCGTAGGCGGCCGGGGAAAGGATCCCCGTGTTGACGCTGGCCAATCGGTAAGGAACCAACGGATTTTCTTCCGGGGTGCTCACTCGGACGGTCTGGTCATCGAGCGCGGTGACCTCGCGGATCATGGTCCGGTTGAATGCTCGAGCCGGAACTTCAGCATCGAGAACGTGATTCAACGCGACGACGACGGACTCAGCGTCCAACTCACTTCCATCCTGGAACTTCACACCGTCACGAATATTGAAGTCCCAGTGCAGCGGGCTCGTTTGCTCCCACTCGGTGGCCAGTGAGGGGAGAACCTCGCCCTCATCCTGATCGAAGGTCGTGAGCGTTTCGAGGCATCCCGAGAGGGACAGAATGTAGGCGTCGTCGGATTCCACCGCCCAATTCGCGGTAGGGGCGCGGAAATTGTCCACGACGATGCGCTGATCAGTATCTGGTGTCCCGCTTGCAGTCTCGGATGAGGCCGCGTCTCCGGTGAATCCGCAACCGCTTAACGTCAGGGTCGGGGCGGCGAAAGTGACGAAGAGGACACGGGGTATGGAAGTGCTCACAGGGAAACCACCTTGGGGGTGTCAGCAGAGACGATCAGTTGAAACGACAGCTAAGGATAGCCTTAGTAGGTGTCAGCGCAAAAAGCGCATGTCCATGTTTGTTATCACCGACAGCTTTCGTGGTGGTTCTTCGGTCCGTGAGTGGGCTTGCCACAAGGCTGCGCCGACACCGGCCTCATCAGAGCAATACACATCGCATCCGGCGGCAATCACTGTTGGCGGCAGATCCACGCCGAGCTCACTCTCGGGATGGGGAGCAGCTGCTTCAGTCGGCTCGTTGAGATGCTGTTGAGCCGGGCAGGAGTGAAGAGGGCTACCAGGGTCAAGCGCCTCAAAGTTGTGGCCACAGCTGGTGCCCTGGTCAACCGAAAGTTCACCGGCTCGCGCTCAACACACTGTGGCTCACGGACAACATGGAACATCCCGCCGCTGGAATCCACGTCAGAGAAGGCAAGATCTATTGCGCCGCTGTTCTCGACGCCTGCAGCCGCAGGATCAGCGGGTGGGCGATCGACTCCAAGCAACACTCAATCCTGGCCGTCAATGCCCTGGATGATGCGATGACGGAGTCCTTCTGGTCCTCGATGCAGATCGAGGTGCTCCATCGCAGGAAGTGGCGGACCCGGGTCGAGTTGGCGAACGCGATCTCTGACTACATCGAGGTGGGATATCACCGTCGACGCCGCCGGTCGAGCCTCGCATACACCACGCCGCATGACTACGCCTCGCCCGCACCATTCAACTGCTCGCCGCCAGAAGCTAGTCAGGGCGAGTGGAAACCAAACTGTCGGGCACGTGAGACTGCCACCTATTCGTGCGGCAGACCCGTTCGCTGTTTGGCGGCGTAGCTTGGAGACCAAGATGCGAGATGGTTCATCATTGTTCGGAGTATGGCGTTCCCTGCTGTGGAATTGTGACCGCACCCGTTCGTCACGGATCACCCTCGCCTGCGGCGGCCAAAAACCCCCGGAAGCCCGTCGTCTCATGCCCCAGCTCGTGGCTGCCAACAGCGAAGGAGACCACTTGTCGTAGAGTGTGGGCGCGCGGGAGATCCGGCAACAACCAGGAGGCTTGAAGTGGCTGATGTGGGACGTTCGATGTCGCGCTTGGATCTCAATCTGCTCCTCGCGCTGGATGCTCTGTTGACGGAGCGCAATGTCACCAGGGCGGCCTCGCGACTCTGGCTCAGTCAGCCAGCGCTCTCTGCCTCTTTGGCGCGCCTGAGGGAGCATTTCGACGACGAACTCCTCATTAGGCGCGGGTCCACTAACGAGCTCACGCCGCTGGCGGCGGAGTTGATAGACCCTGTAAACACGGCCCTTCGCGCCGCCGTTCGCGTGTTCGACGCCAAGGTTGACTGGGATCCGCGACTTTCTCATCGCGAGTTCGTCTTCTACGGTTCTGACCACGCGTTCACTCAGATCGGCGCGGAGCTATCTCGCATCGTTTCCGCGCAGGCGCCTGGTGTGCGGCTACGTTTCATGCTCCATGACCAGAAAGTCGTCGAAGACGCGACGCGGTCCTTGCGTGCCGTCGATGCCATGTTCCTCCCCCACGGTTACGTATCCGGATTCCCACACCTCGATCTGTGGCGTGACCGATGGGTGGTCATCGCTGACCCAGAGAATCGCCTGGTAGAGGAAGGCGACGTAACAGAGGCCCTCTCGCAAGCGACCTGGGTCGCCACCCTCGACGGTCTTGCGGACTGGACGGTGCCGGGAGGCCAGTTGCGGGCTCTCGGAGTTGAGCCGCGTGTGGCGATGCTGGTGGAGAGCTTCTCAGCTCTTCCCCATGTCGTCGCCGGAACGAATCGGCTTGCCGTTATGCAGGAAGGCGTGGCGACCGAGGCTGAGGCTCGGGGGACTATCAAGATCCTGCCGGCGCCGCTGTTTGAGGCGGAGCTCTTGAATGCCGTGTGGTGGCACCCCGCGCACGAGGGTGATCCCGAACATCAATGGCTGCGAGCACAGCTTCGCAAGGCCGCGCAAGCCCTCGGTACCCGATTGGCTCACAACCGCCGTCAGTAACGCCCTCACCGCACTTTCGGGGCCTACCCCCGACGAGTCGCGTGATGTCCGGTATCGCTGAGCCTGATAATGATGTGACCCAGACCACAGGATACTGAGATCAGCACCACTAGTTGAATCTCAATCCGACGATGAAGGGCTGGATCATGACCACTGACAGATCGCGATACCTAGGACGGTGGATCGGAGTCTCCACCGTTGCTGCTCTCGGACTCACCGCTTGCGGCGGTGGGTCCGAAGGTGAAAACGGCGCCGAGGAGCAAGCGTTCTCTTTCACTTACGCCGCGGCGAATAATCTCGAGAGTCCTTGGGAGGCCCTTGCCGAGGCGTATATGGATGAGAACCCTGACGTTGAGATCACGCTGAATTCTCAGCCCCAGGATAGCTATGGCGAATCCTTGCGCACTCAGTTGCAAGGAGGCAACGCGTCTGACGTCATGCAGACGGTCCCCGGTGCCGGACAGACCAGAGGCGTGGTCTCGCTGGCTGAAGCAGGATTCCTGGCACCTCTGGATGACTCAGCTGGAGATCTCCTGCCGGAAGGCAACCATGAGCAGTACACGTTTGAAGACGAGTACTACGGCGTCGCACCCGGGCTGGCACTCAACGGTCTTGTGACGAACCAGACCACAGCTGAGGAGCTCGGACTCGAGACCTTCCCAGAAACCTTTGAAGACCTCATCGCTGCCTGCGGCGAAACTGCCGAGGGTGGAAACAGTCTGCTGGTCCTTGCCGGCGGCACTCCGCAAAACTCCGGCGTAACCGCGCTCATGGCGGCGTCCACCGCTGTGTATGCAGAGGATCCAGAGTGGAATGAGAAGCGGGCTGCGGGTGAAGTCACTTTCGCTGACAGTGAGGGTTGGCAACAGGCCTTGGAGAACGTTGTCGCCATGATCGATGCCCAGTGCTTCCAGCCAGGTGCTGAAGGTGCGGGATTCGACGTGCTGACTAATTCGCTTGTACAGGGCGAGGCCATGGCCATGTTTGGGCCCGGAGGCGCCGCCCCCGAGCTCGAGCAGGCAAACGAGGACCTTGAGTTCGTACTCAATGCCTTCCCTCCCGCTGAGGGAGGGGAACCGTCTCTTCAGGTCGCCGCCAACTACCTGGTCTCCCTGAATGCCGAGGCCGAGGACAACCAAGCCGCGAACGACTTCATCGCTTGGCTGCAGGAGGATAGGGCCTTGGAGATCTACGCGGAGGTTTCTGACGCTCTCCCGGCAGACCTCGAAAACTACGATTTCGAGGGCAGCTCCTACGAACCAGTACAGGATCTCCTCCTGGAAGGTGACTACTACGCCCCGTTCGCCAATGATGAGTGGCCCAACCCAGCTGTCTATGAAGAACTGGGCGCCGGGATCCAGGGGCTGCTTACGGGTCAGTCCACCCCGGAGCAGGTACTCACCGCTATGGACGACGCCTGGGGAGAGTAACCGATGACTAGGGCTGAGATCCGCCGTCGACGAGACCCTGTCTCGTCTGACCCGGTCGCCGAGGTACAGGTACCGAACCTCGCGAACCAGACCGGAACCGCCGAGAACGACGCCGCATCACTCCCCGCGGACCCTGTCGGCGAGCGAGCACCAGGTGCCGCCAGCCGTCAGGGTCCGCGGGGGACCCGGACGCGATTCGGGCGATGGTGGTGGGCTATGCCCGCTGTGCTGCTGGTCTTCAGCATCCACTATGTCGCGACCGCCTTCGGGGGGTTTTACGCCTTCACCGATTGGACTGGCATTGGCAGCTTTGAATGGATCGGTGTCCAGAACTTCACGGAGATCTTCGCAGACGCCGAGATGCTTCTTGCACTGGGAAACACGTTATTCCTAGCTTTCGGCTCTGTCCTTGTTGCGAACGTGATGGGCCTAGCGCTTGCACTGGGACTGAACCGCGGCCTCAAGACGCGCTACTGGCTTCGAGTCCTGTTCTTCATGCCGGTAGTGCTCTCTCCGTTGGCCACCGCGTACGTCTGGCGCTATATCTTCGATTTCGACGGCCCCCTCAACGCATTCCTTACGGCGGTCGGCCTGGGTGATTTCGCGAGGGCCTGGGTTGCTGATCCGACCTTCGCGATTTGGGTGGTGCTCCTAGTGATTGCCTGGCAGACCACCGGGATCCCGATGGTCATCTTTATGGCAGGCCTGGCCGGAGTTCCACAGGAGATGGAAGAGGCGGCGGCCATCGACGGCGCCTCCACGCTTCAACGTCTGTGGTTCGTAGTTTTGCCCTCGCTGCGACCGGCAATTGCCATCTCAACCATCCTCGGCATTGTCAACGGATTGCGGATTTTTGACCCCATTCTGGCCATCACGGGTGGAGGGCCCGCAGGAGTCACTGAGAATCTTGCCACTGTCGTTTACAAGGAGTCATTCGCCCTGGGGAACTTCGGCTACGGCGCGGCGCTGGCGCTGGTCCTGACCCTCATCATCATCTTCTTCGCGGTGGTCCAACAGCGCCTCACCCAAGAACGCAAGGACTGATCATGTTCCGATACACCACATTCACGGCTGTCCGTGAGGTCGCTCTCTGGCTGATTGCGGTTCTGTACCTCCTGCCCTTCTTCTTCGTGATCTCCATGTCGTTGAAGGACGACTCGGAGGTCTTCGGAACCTCGCCATTCGCCCTACCCGAGACGCCAAGCTTGAGCAGTTTCCAGACCGTTCTGACGGCCGCGGGCAACTCTGATGTCCTTGGGGGGTTGAGGAACAGCGTCATCATGACGGGCGGTTCGGTGCTGTGCCTCATCGTCCTAGGGTCTCTCGCTGGATATGTCATCTCCCGCAGCGCGTCGCCGCGTTGGAGCAAGTCTATGTACTACCTCTTCCTTGTGGGCATCATCTTGCCACCGCAGTTAGCGACGGTTCCGCTGTACATGGGCGCGTCGACTCTAGGGCTGACTGGGACGGTGTGGGGAATGATCGTGCTGTACACCGGCATGATGCTGCCCCTAGCAACCTTCTTATATTCAGGGTTCTTCCGAGGTCTCGGAATCGAGTACGAGGAAGCGGCGCTAATCGACGGAGCCAGTCGGGGCCAGATCTTCTTTCGCATCGTGCTCCCCTTGATGTCCCCCGCGACCGGGACCGTCGCGATCCTCGGGGGCCTCATCATCTGGAACGACTTCTTCACGGGCCTCGTGTTCCTGGGAGGGTCCGAGGTCCAGACCCTCCCGGTGGCCATGTACTACTACGTGGGGTCCCTCGTTTCTCAATGGAACCAGATTTTCGCCATCGTGATCATCTCCATGATCCCAATCCTCGCGCTGTACATGTTCGCCCAAAAGAAGTTCATCCAAGGATTTGCCGGCGGGCTCAAAGGCTGACGAGTGCTCCAAGTCGCTAGCGCTGGCGTGCCATTTTCCAAACTCACTGACAGGAGTTAACTCCCCATGTTTCAACTCGCCCCCAATATTGAGCTCATCTTCCACGAAGCTGGTGACTACCCAGCGCGGGTTCGTGCCGCGGCTGCGGCGGGGTTCAGCGCCGTCGAGATGTGGGGCCCAACAGGGGTTGACGCTCCCGCCCGTCCCAAGGATATTCCGGCGCTGAAGAATGCGCTCGAGGAGACCGGCGTGAGCTTGATCGCGCAACTCGCGGAACCCCGAACGCAATTCATGATCCCGCCCAAGGACCACTCCGAGTTCTATCGCAAACTCGACGAAGGAGTTGAGATCGCCCGAACTCTGGGCTGCCCCCGAATCGTAGTAGGCAGTGGCACCGGTTTCGGAGGCATGAAACGGCAAGCCCAGTTGGACGAACTCACTGAAATCTATCGGCGGGCTGTATCTCAGATCGATGGGTCCGGCATCACCTTGGTGTTAGAACCGGTCAACATACGTGTGGACCACCCCGGTGCTTTGCTGGACCGAACCTCAGAAGCCGTGTATGTAGCGCGAGGCGTGGACTCCGAGTCGTTTGGAGTGCTCTACGACATCTACCACTCAGCCGTTGAGGGCGAAAATATGGCCGCAGAGCTGGCCGAGGCCGGCGATCTCGTGCGCTACGTGCAACTCGCCGACAGTCCAGGGCGCGGAGAGCCTGGTTCAGGACAGCTGGACTGGCCAGAGCGGCTAAAAATCCTGCAAGCCTCAGGCTACGACGGGCCGATCGGTCTCGAGTACTACCCGACACAGGAGAGCCTGGCCTCGACACGCTACATCTCGGACCTGGCGGGGATCGCATGAGTGGCCGCTACCCGGAGGCTGTGGAGGTGGCGATTATCGGTAGCGGACCGACGGGGGCTACCTACGCACGCGTCCTGGCAGAGAACCGCCCTGGAACGAAGGTTGCAATGTTCGAGGCTGGACCTACTGTCTCCACGCCTCCCGGTGCGCACGTGAAGACTATTGCCGACCCTGAGGCACGACGGCAGGCGCAACGTCTTTCAGCCGGGCCAGCCGCAGACGCTGAGACCGTTGCTCATCCGGGAGAGGTCAAGGGTGGGCAGCTGCGTGCGCGGCCCGGGACCTTCCTACTCGGGGACGGCTCAACGGGTTCAGGCACCGATGATGGTATCGACGGGGAGGACGGTCTGCCCGTCGCCGCTATGTCCTGCAACGTCGGAGGCATGGCTGCACACTGGACAGGGGCGTGCCCGCGGCCTCAGGGTGGGGAACGAATCGATTTCTTGCCCGATCTCGACGAGCTGCTCAGTGAAGCGGAGCGTATGCTTGGGGTCACTTCGGAGGCATTCGACAGTTCTCCATTCAGCGAGCTTGTACGCACACGACTGGCCGCTGCCGTGAACGGATCACGACCCGCCGAGGCCGGGGTGCGGCGAATGCCGCTGGCCGTAGAGAGGCGTGAGGATGACGTTCTGGTCTGGGCGGGCTCCGACGTCGTGCTCGGAGACGTCACGCGAGCGGACGCCGGATACAGCCTCTTCGACGAATCTGTGGTCACGCGGATCCTAGTTGAGTCAGGCCGTGCCGTCGGCGTGATGGTGAGAGACCGGCTCAGTGGAGAAACTCATGAGGTTCGCGCACGGCACATCGTCGTCGCGGCGGACGCGATACGGAGCCCTCAGCTGCTTTGGGCATCCGGTGTTCGCCCGCTCGCTCTTGGCCGGTACCTCAACGATCAGACACAGATCGTATTCGCGGTCAGACTCCGAGATGCAGAGCAACCCGATGCGCACAGCCCTGCGGATGGTGCCCCTGCCGTTGGAATCTCAGTCACCAGTGGCGTGACATGGGTGCCTTATACGGACGACGAGCCCTTTCATGGTCAGATCATGCAATTGGATGCCTCTCCGGTTCCGGTCGCCGAAGACGATCCTGTCGTCCCCGGCTCTGTGGTCGGGATTGGTGTCTTCTGCGCGAAGGAACTCTCGCCAGATGACCGCGTCGAGTTCTCCGATGATCGCGTTGACCCCTTCGGGCTCCCCGCGCCACGCATTCACTACAGACTCTCGGACTACGACCACGCCGAGTTGGCCCGAGCGCGCGAGGCCATCGTCAAATGGGGCCGGGCCATCGGCGATCCGCTGGATGAAGCCTCATTCACCCTCCCGCTGGGATCTTCGCTGCACTACCAAGGGACCACCCGTATGGGACTTGTAGATGACGGGTCGAGCGTCTGCGGACCCGACAGCGAGGTTTGGGGAGTCGCCGACCTGTTCGTGGCCGGCAACGGCGTCATCCCCACCTCGACAGCGTGCAATCCCACGCTCACATCCGTTGCGCTGGCCGTCCGCGGTGCGCGCGAGATCGCTCGGCGCCTTTCATGAGGCCCCCGGCGCGGTCGACCCAGATATACACATACCCGGCGGGAGCTTCGCTCGCGCCGCTTGGACAAGGAGGACCAGATGATTCCTGATCGCATCATTGAGCAAGGCACGCTACGCACTGCGGGATCACGAGCGTCCGTAGAGGTACGGATTCCCTGGTACCGAGCGCTGCCAGCCTCATGCATAGAGGACGCACGTCTGACGGTTGACGGTGTCACGGCCCCCGCCGAATCCGTGCGTTGGGAGATGAACGGCCGGACCTTCACCTTCGCCGAGATGCGAGATGAAGTGGATGAGTGGTGGTTCCCGGTTGACTCAGCGGTGCTCTCCGGCGAGCTCGCGGTCGCTTCCGCTAATGAGCACACGGTAGCCGTCCACCTGTCGCTCTACATTCCCTACATCATCATCGGCGATGGAGAAGTCCTACGAATCGATGAACACGACGAGAAGCTCATGACGACCAAGGAAGAGGTTCCCGCATGAATGACCAGCTCGGCACGCCAGTTCAAGGCGTCACCCTTTACAGCTTCACCCGGCCATTCCACGCGCGTGAATATGATCTCGAATCATTGATCCGCAAGGTGGCAGCCGAAGGATACGGCCCTGGCCTCGAAGTCATTGGGTTCTCGAGTCTCAAGGGATTTCCTGCAGTCGAAGACCGCTTCGCTGGATGGTTCCGCGATCTGCTTGAGGAAGTCGACTTGGTCCCGACCTCACTAGCGATCAACGCGGACATCGGTATCCACCGGGACCGGCTCCTCGACCAGGATGAGCTGGTGGAGTACATGCGTCCCCAGATCGAGGCTGCGGCGAAGCTTGGCTTCCCCGTGGCGCGGGTGCAGATCTCCATCACGCCGGACTCAATGGAACGGCTCGTCCCGATCGCTGAGCAGAACGGCGTGACTCTCGCACTTGAGGTACACGCTGACCAGTACGCTTCCCATCCGAGAATCCTGGCGCTGCGGGACCGCTTTGAAAAGGTGGGTTCACCCCTGTTGGGATTCACGATGGACTGGGGCGCCACGGTGAAGGGATTTGCCCCGTCCCGTGTGGAAGCCTACCGGCGCAGGGGTGCCACAGAAGAGTATCTGACGGCGCTCGTCGACCTCTGGGATGAGTACTACCGGCAGGGGCCGCCTGTAGATCAAGATGACCACAATGGACGCTTTGGTCGATTCATCGGACTGGCCGCGCAACACGGTCACCCCGAGTTCGGCATTGACAGCGGGATCGCGGCCACTGGCTTGTTCGGTCCGGCGCCCGTGGATGACTGGCTCGAGATCATGCCCTGGGTCCGCCATGTCCACGGCAAGTATTTCGGCATCGACGAGCACGGGGAGGAACCTTCGGTCCCCGTGCGAGAGCTCATCGCTCTGCTGGTCGAAAACGGCTATTCAGGCGCTGTCTCCAGCGAGTACGAAGGTTGGCACTGGAACGACTGGCAGAGTCCATTCGACATCGTGCGGGACGAGCAGGCTGTACAGCGGTCAGCGGCAGAGACGGCCGGGTCCCGCATGGTCACAAATCCGGCCGAAGCTCGGGCAGTCCTGAAACGACACCACGCCACCGCCCAGCAGGAAGGAGCCGCACGATGAGCCAACTGAAGAACGGTATTGCAGGAACAGACATTCAACTTGGTACGACCCTCTACTCCATGACGAGTGAGTTCGCGGCAGGACAGTACACCCCAGAGAGCCTGATAAATGCTGTCGCCGATGAGGGCATCGGTCCTGGGGTTGAGTTCAACATCGCGCAGCTACTGCGCACATACCCTGATGTGGACACTGAATTTGTCGACATGTGGTTTCGCACATTGGATGAGCGGGGTCTCGAGCCAAGCGCCATCGGTACCAACCTAGATATGGGCCGACGCAAAGAGCGGGACATGACGAAGGAAGAAGAGTACGAGTTCTTCGCTCGCCAGCTCAAGACCGCCCACACCCTTGGGTTCAAAAGGGTGGTGATCCGTTCCGCCGGCCGCGAGCTGTTGAGGCGTCTCCTGCCTTTGGCCGAAAAGTACGACCAGCTTCTTGGGTATGAGATTCACGCCCCCAAGGGGCCCAACTCCCCGGAGATCCTGGAAATCCGCGAGATGTACGAGGATCTTGGCTCCGAGCGTCTGGGCTTTACTGCGGACTTCTCTTCGACCATGCACAGCCTCTCACCAACTCTTCTATCCCAGTTGCGCAAAATGGGGCTGCAAGATCCTGACTTCACGGTGATGGACGAGATCTGGCGACGACCGACGCCAATGCACGAGCGCAACGAGCAGTTCGAAGAGTACCTCCGTGGCGAGGGCGTCGACCCGTTGCGCTTCGGGCCCTTCACTCGGCTCGCTTTTAACATGCACGGACTTGTGCCGCCAGAGGAATGGCTGGACATCATGCCTCAGACGTTCCACGTCCATGCGAAGTTCTACGACATTGGCGCCGACGGGCATGAGCCGGCGATGGACATCCCGCGGATCGTGCGCCAGTTCGTAGCGGGCGGATTCAAGGGCTTTATCTCCAGTGAATGGGAGGGTCATGCCTTTTCAGACCTGGGGGAGGCCGATCCTATCGATCTGGTGAAGAAACAGCATGCGCTGATGCGGCGCGCAATCGAAGAATCCGCCACTGTTCAGGCTTGAGGAGAGGACACTAGATGGCTACACATAACTCGCTATTTTCAGACCAGGACGTGCAGCGCGTTGAGGACGGTATCGCAGTGTCCGTGCAGCTGCCCTGGTATCGGAGTCTCTGGCTATCGGCCGTAGACGACGTTGCGGCCAGCGTCGACGGCGTAGAGATTGCGCGGGACCGACTTCGATTCGTGCTACAGGGGCGTTCCTACAAGGTCGATGAGCTTCCCCACCAGTGGGAGACTCTTTGGTTTGTCGCCGACCGGCCGGATGTCGTCATCGCGTTGGACGAGGTTCCCTCCGTTGGGGAGCGCGTCAGCGTTGAGGTCGTCCTCACCATGAGACTGCTGTACATGCAGATCGCTCCGGGACTCGACGGGGGGCCGGGACGCTACGTCACCAACCGTGTCCCAGTCCAGCGTGAGGTGGTGTTGTCGTGAGCCGTCCGCTGCGAGTGGCGATGATTGGTCACGGATTCATGGGTGCCGCGCATTCCGTTGGATGGCGCCAGGCGCCCGCGGTGTTCGATCTCCCCCTCGATGTGGAGATGGCCGTCCTCGTCGGGCGCAACGCACAGACCGTCGAACAATCAGCACGCAGGTGGGGGTGGTCTGAGACGGCCACCGACTGGCGGGAGGTCGTCGCCCGGGGGGACATCGACGTCATTGACATCGTGACGCCAGGGGACTCGCACGCGGAGATCGCACAGGCGGCTCTCGATGCTGGTAAGCACGTGCTCTGTGAGAAACCCCTGGCCAACACGGTCCCTGAGGCAGAGGCGATGGTCGGGTCCGCTGCGCGGGCTGGGACCCACGCCATCGCCGGATTCACGTATCGACGCCTGCCGGCCACCACGCTCATTCGGGACATGATCAGGAATGGTCGCATCGGACGTGTGCAGCAGGTACGCGCAGCCTACCGCCAGGATTGGCTGGTGGACCCCGACGCTCCCCTCGTGTGGCGGTTGCAGAAGGAGCATGCCGGTTCGGGCGCCCTGGGCGACATCGGGGCACACATCATTGACATGGTCCATTACGTGACCGGACAGACGGTAGACGCTGTCACCGGGACCCTCGAGACGATCGTCAAGCGTCGCCCGTTGCCCGCAGACAACAAGCTGGCCGCTGAGGGGCGCGAGGAGTGGGGCGACGTCACAGTCGATGACGCAGCGCTATTCACGGGACGTCTGTCCGGGGGTGCGCTCGCTTCCTTCGAGGCGACACGTTTCGCCGCCGGGCGCAAGAACGCGCTCACGATTGAAGTCTCCGGAACCGAGGGAGCGCTCGCGTGGGACCTTGAGCGTCTCAATGAAGTTAAGTTCTACGATCGTACGTCCGATCCCGCATCTCAGGGCTTCACCACGATCCTCGCCACAGAGCCCGATCATCCCTATGTCTCGGCTTGGTGGCCTCCCGGGCACGGACTTGGCTACGAGCACGGTTTCGTGCACCAGGCCAAAGACCTTGTCGAGGCGATCTTCACCGGAGAACCTGCACATTCGACTTTCGTTGAAGGGCTTCAAGTCCAGCGGGTTCTCGCCGCCGTCGAACAGAGCGCCCAGCACGAGTCTGCGTGGACCCGAGTGGGCGCGGCGCCGAGCCAGGACGGAAGAAAATCATGAGCCGACCGATCACGCTGTTCACTGGGCAATGGGCGGACCTGCCGTTCGAAGAAGTATGTCGTCTCGCCGGTGAGTGGGGTTACGACGGACTAGAAGTCGCCTGCTGGGGTGATCACCTGGATCCGTGGCGCTGGGACGAAGACGACTACATCGCTGACCGCCTTGCGCTCTTGGAAAAGCACGGCCTGAAGGTTTGGGCTATCTCGAACCACCTGACGGGGCAAGCGGTCTGTGACGATCCGATCGACCAGCGACACCAGGACATCCTTTCCGAAAAGGTCTGGGGGGATGGAGATCCAGAGGGTGTCCGTCATCGCGCCGCGGAGGCGCTCAAGAACACCGCTCGTCTGGCAGCCAGACTTGGGGTGAAGACCGTGACGGGGTTCACCGGTTCTTCCATCTGGAAGTACGTGGCGATGTTCCCACCCGCCTCCGAGGACATGATCGCCGCAGGGTACCGGGACTTCGCTGACCGCTGGAATCCCATCATCGACGTGTTCGACGAGGTCGGTGTGCGGTTCGCGCTGGAGGTACACCCCTCAGAGATCGCCTACGACTACTGGACCACCCGCCGCACACTCGAAGCAATCGGGCACCGGTCAGGTTTCGGGATCAACTTCGACCCATCGCACTTCATGTGGCAGCAGCTGGACCCAGTGGCCTTCGTGCTCGATTTTGCTGACCATATCCGCCACGTCCACGTCAAAGAGTCGGTGACGTACCTGGATGGTCGCAACAGCGTGCTCGGCTCCCATCTCCCATGGGGGGATCCGCGACGTGGCTGGACATTCGTCTCGACCGGTCACGGTGAGGTGCCCTGGGAGCGGCTCTTCCGCGCGCTGAACGCCATAGGGTACGACGGCCCGACGAGCGTGGAATGGGAGGACGCCGGTATGGATCGTCTGCACGGTGCACCTGAGTCGCTCCAATTCGTGCGTCGCTTGAACGCGATCACGCCATCAGGTGCCGCATTCGACGCAGCGTTCTCCACCCGGGAATGAGGCCGATCGGCGTCACCCATAAATCTCTGTGATCCCGTGTATACGCAATCCCCCCGAATCAGTGTGGCGCAGGTCACCGATAGTGGAGGAAGAACCGAATCGAAAGGATCGACCATGATCAGCCTTCTCTCCCACCTCTCCTACGTGGCCATCACAACTCCCGACGTCGAGGCTTCCGTCTCCTTCTATGAAAAGCAGGTGGGCCTTCACGTTGTCGACCGGACCGACGACGCCGTCTACCTGCGCTGCTGGGGGGACTACTACCGATACAGCGTCGTCGTCATCCAGGGCGAGGAACCCGGCCTGCATACCGCCGCGTGGCGCACTACGAGCCCGGAGGCTCTCGAAGAGGCGGTAAGGCGTGTCGAGGCTGAAGGCGTCCAGGGCGAGTGGTTCGACGGCTACACGATCGGCCGCGCCTATCGCTTCACCGGCCCGCAGGGGCATCCCATGACTCTGCACTGGGAGGTCGAGCACCACTCCAGCGGGGGCGAAGTTGCCTCCATCTACCCGGACCGTCCGCAGCGCCGATCCTCCCACGCCGGTGCTCCTCGCCAGCTGGATCATGTCACGGTCGCTGCCCGCGATGTTGACGCGTTCTGCGAGTGGTACACCCGCGTGTTCGGATTCAGGCATATGGCTCGCACTGTGTTGGATGAAGCTCCGGTGTCGGTCTTCTCGGTCCTCACTACCAACGAGAAATCACATGATCTCGGTGTCGTCCTCGATGGTTCGACGCGTGCTGGCCGGGTGAATCACTACGCGTTCTGGGTCGACACTCGCGAGGAGCTGCTCATTGCGGCCGATGTGCTCATGGAGAACGGGACTGACATCGAGTACGGCCCCTCTATCCACGGCATCGGCGAACAAAACTTCCTCTACTACCGAGAACCGTCGACGCTGCGCATTGAGTTGAACACCGGCGGCTACCGCAACTATGTGCCGGACTGGCAGCCGAACACCTGGACTCCATCCCAGGGCTCGAACAACTTCTACCGGAATGGCGCCATGCCGATGTCCATGACCGAGTCTTTCCCTGCTGCCGACGGGCCCAGTGCCACAGAGGAGGGAGTCCCGGAGGAGGTCAAGGACGCTCTGCTCAACCCGTATGCCGTCCAGGGTCGAGGCTGAGGGCGGCATGCGCAGCAACGTCGTGACAGTCAGCGGATGTGGAAGGAGCGAGTGAAATCAATGGATTGGAGTCTCGATGTCCCCTACGCACTCGTTCGTATGCGGGATGGACGCACTGGACTGATCCGAGACGGGGCCGTCCACCCACTCACCGAAGCTGAGTTGGGGGCGGGAAGCCTCAACGATTTCCTGGCCGACCCAGACTGGGATCACTTGGGCGACGTGGCGGCGGCGACGACGCAGTGGCACAGTCTCGACCAGGTTCAACTCGCCGCCCCGGTAGAGCCTCGTCAGGTGCTCCAGACCGGCGCGAACTACCGAGAGCACGTGATCGAGCTCGTGGCCGCCGGGCTCACCCAGGACGGCAGCCGGACTATGGAGGAAGCACGCGCCTTCGCTGCGGACCTGATGGACCGAAGGAAGGTCGAAGGCGAGCCGTACTTCTTCATCGGGCTGCCTGCCTGCGTAGTGAGTGCCGACGAGGTGCTGGAGCTGCCTCATTACAGCGATCAGCACGACTGGGAGCTGGAGCTGGCAGTGGTCATCGGGCGAGCTGCGTACCGCATCGAGGCCTCCGAGGCGAGGTCCCATATCGCTGGGTACACAATCGTCAACGACATCACCACGAGAGACCTCGTCTTCAGACAAGACATGAAGGAGATCGGCACCGACTGGTATCGCGCCAAGAACGCCCCCGGTTTTCTGCCCACCGGCCCGTACCTCGTGCCGGAACACTTCGTAGAGCCAGGGGATCTGGGAATTCGTCTGACCCTGAACGGAGAGTTGATGCAGGACTCTCGCACCTCCGACCTACTGTTCGACGTACCCACGTTGGTGGCGCACGCCTCACAGACGATGCCTCTGCTGCCCGGAGACCTGCTGCTCACCGGCAGCCCCGCCGGAAATGGCATGCACTGGGGTCGGATGCTGCGCGACGAGGATGAAATGGTCGGATCCATCGAACATCTGGGAAGCCAGATCGTCCGATGCCGGACCGAGGAGGACCGATGACTGGGAACCCTCACTCTCCCACCCGTCTTCCTCGTGAGCTCGACCGCCTGGCGCCAGAGCGAGAGATCGCTGAAGCCGCCAAAGCTTGCAGCAATTGGAACCGTTGGGGACAGGACGACGTACTTGGCACGTTGAACTTCATCGACGCCGCCAAGCGTGTAGAGGCCGCCGGACTCATCAGCGAGGGTCGCACGGTCTCCCTGGCCCAGCGTTTCGACATGGATGGACCGCAGAAGGGATGGCGCCGGCGGACCAACCCCGTCCACACGATGCTGGACACCGGAACCGACGCCGAACGGGGGGCTCAGGGCTTCCCCCATGGGATCGGGGGAGCCGACGATGTCGTCTCCATGCCTCTGCAGTGTTCTACGCAGTGGGATGGGCTGGGTCACATCTTCGACCATGGTCGGGCCTGGAACGGCCGTCGTGCCGGTGACGTGGTCACCAGTGATGGAGATCTTGTCACTGGCATCGAGCATGCGGCTGCAACCGTGGTCTCCCGAGGGGTCCTGTTGGACCTTGGTCGGCATCTGGAGCCGAAGACGGGTGCACTTGCCGACGGACATGCGATCACCGAAGAGGAGCTCAAGAGCTGCATCGCGGAGCAAGGAGCCACCAGTGATGTGCGCCGTGGAGACGTTCTCCTGGTGCGGACCGGCCAGTTGAGCCGGGTGGGGCCTGGCGCTTGGGGGGATTATGCGGGCGGACCCGCGCCGGGACTGTCGTTCACAACGGCGAGCTGGCTCCACCGTTCTGAGATCGCCGCGGTTGCGACAGACACATGGGGATTCGAAGTGCGACCCAACGAGTTTGACCAGGCATTCCAACCGCTTCACCAGGTGTGTATCCCCAATATGGGACTGACTATCGGAGAGATGTGGAATCTGGAGGATCTCGCTCGGATCTGTGCAGATGCAGGCCGATATGAGTTCTTCCTCTCCGCCCCGCCACTGCCCATCACAGGAGCTGTCGGCTCGCCCATCAACCCCATCGCCGTGCTGTGAGCGGCCTGAACCGAAGGAGTACCCCGATGTCAGCAGTCACCAATGTAGCCGTGGTCGGAGCCGGCGTCACCGGCCTCGCGGCGGCAATCGGACTCGCCCAATCGGGTGTCTCCGTCGATGTGTACGAAGCCGCGTCTGAGATGAGTACACGCGGATCCGGCATCACGCTGCAGGGAAACGCTTTGCGGGCCCTGCGCGCCCTGGGCCTCTGGGATCAGGTCCGGCAGAGCGGTTATCCCTTTGAGGGCCTGAAGCTACGAGCGCCCGGCCCCGCCGCCGATATCATCGCTGACCTGCCTGACGTCAAAACTGGCGGACAGGATCTGCCAGCGGCCATGGGGATGCCACGTGCTGACCTTGCACGCATCATGCATCGGGGGGCGATCGACGCTGGCGCCCGCGTCCATCTGGACGCACAGGTCACCCGGCTCGAGGAGAGCGGTACCGAGGTCCGACTTTCGGTGAACGGGGAGGACCGAGGAGGTTATGACCTCGTCATCGGGGCCGACGGACTGAATTCCACCGTTCGTAGAGAGCTGGGGATCACCGAGAAGCCTGAGCCGACGGGAATGGGAATCTGGCGCACCTTCGTCTCTCGGCCCGCGGAGGTGACTGAAACGCAGCTGTACTATGGCGGCCCCGTGTACATCGCGGGCTACACGCCTACCGGTGAAGACTCGATGTACGCATTCCTCGTGGAGAAGGCCCAGGACCGTACGAACGTCGACGATGCCGAGGCAATCCGCATCATGGAAGAGCTCTCTTCCGGCTACGGCGGACCGTGGGAGCATATTCGAACAGACCTCCGGCAAGGTGCCAAGGTTAATTACACCTGGTTCACCTCCCACATTGTCGAGGCTCCCTGGAACCGGGGTCGTGTGGTGATCCTCGGTGACGCGGCCCATAGCTGCCCCCCGACGATCGCTCAAGGTGCGGCGCAGGGGCTGGAGGACGCCACCGTGCTCACTGAACTCCTGACGGGGGCCGAGAAGCTCGATGACACGCTCTGGGACGCGTTCCACGACCGTCGGACTTCCCGAGCCGCCGCCGTGGTCGAAGCATCTGTACAGCTCGGACGCTGGCAGCTCGAGAGCGACCGCGAGGCGGACGCCCCTGGGCTCATCGTCGCCACGGCGAAGAAGATGGCGGTGCCAGCATGAGTGTCGACGTGCACGCCCATCTGCTGATGCCAGGTATCCAGGCAGAGGTGGAGCGTCGGGATCCAGAGGGTGCCGCGACTGCCGCCGTCCTGGAGGCCACCCGAAACGGGGCAGCGAGCCTCAGGACCTCGGCATCCATGATCGGTGAGCGCTTCGAGCAGTTGACAGCTCTCCAGGCTCGACTGGACACCATGGATGCCCAAGGTGTCGAGCGGCAGTGGGTGAGTCCTTCACCGAACCACTACTACCCATGGGCGGACGCTGAGTTGGCGGAGTGGGTCGTCTGCGAGGTCAACCGGCAGATCGGTCAGCATGTATCTGGTGCCCCGGAGAGGCTGATCGGCCTTGGACTGGTCCCGTTGCAGCATCCGGAGCTCATGGTCTCCTGCCTGGACGACGCTGTTGTCGAGAATGGCCTTGCTGGAGTCGAGCTTTCTTCCTTTGCTGGCGACGTGGAGCTCTCCGATGAACGGCTCGAGCCCTTCTGGGCCCGGGCTGAAGAACTCCAGGCGGTCGTCTTCTTACATCCCTTCGGCTGCAGCCTTGATGCTCGTCTCGACCGGTTCTACCTGTCAAACACGGTGGGTCAGCTCACCGAGAACGCGGTGGCTCTGTCCCATCTGATCTTCGCTGGGGTCTTGGATCGGCACCTGGGTTTGAAAGTGATCGCCGCGCACGGTGGTGGGTATCTCCCGAGCTCCATTGGACGCTCCGACCGGGCCTGGCACCTCCGACCGGAGGCTCAAGGGTGCGCCGAGCCGCCTTCGAGCTACCTGCGACGCCTATGGTTCGACAGCGTCGTGCACGACTCCGCAGCGCTGCGGCACCTGATCTCGATCGTCGGGGCGGACCGCGTCCTCATGGGCAGTGATTACCCGTTCGACATGGGTTGCGAGGATCCAGTCTCAGCCGTGCTGGCCGCAGACTTGGGCGACGATGAGACCCGCAGCGTTCTCAGCGAAAACGCAGCTGAACTGGTTCCCTTCTCGGGTGCCCTCGTCGACGTCGAGACCCAGGAGGCCAGTACATGAGACTGGGACGATGGTGGAATGACGGACGTCTCGAAGAAGGCTTCATTCGCGACGGGGGTGTCGTTCCCTTTCCGGGCGGCATCACGATGCGCCAACTCTTCATCGATGGGCTGGCTCTAGTCGACAGCGTCAGAGACCAGGTTGCGTCGGCGCCGCCGACACCCTTGCGTCAGGTGACGCTCACGTCTCCCCTCGAGCCCACTTCGGTGCGCGACTTCGTGGCCTTCGAGGAGCATGTCGAGGGGGTGAGCGCCGCCGTCGATGGCCGCAGCGAAGTTGTACCTGAATGGTACGAGGCCCCCACCTACTATTTTGCCAACCCGCACACGATTCTTGGTAGCGGAGATCTTTTACGGCCCCCGATGACAGACAGGTTGGACTTCGAGCTCGAGCTGGCTGCTGTGGTCGGCGGAGTCGCCGGTTCTAGCGGCGTGTCTCTAACCCCCGAGGAGGCGGACGGGCACATCTTCGGCTACGTCGTCATGAATGACTGGTCGGCCCGTGATCTGCAGAGCAGGGAGATGCGGGTGCGCCTCGGTCCGTGTAAGGGAAAAGACTTCGCCACCACCCTCGGGCCATGGATCGTCACGGCGGATGAGCTCCACCCCCGGCGCACTCCGGAGGGGCTGCTCCCACTGAAGGCCGAAGCGTTCGTCAATGGTGTGAGGGTCGGCCACGACACGTTCCTGCACATGGGATGGACATTCCCGGAACTCGTCGCCTATGCCTCGCGCGACTCTGTCGTCCGCCCCGGTGACGTCCTCGGATCAGGCACCGTCGGCAACGGGGGCTGTCTGGCCGAACTCTGGGGACGCAGCGGAGTGATGGAACCCCCGCCCCTGAAGCAGGGCGACGTGGTCACTCTGTGGGTCGAAGGCGTTGGAGAGATCACCAACATTGTTGGGCACGCCCGATCTGCACCGCCCCTCCGCAGCGCACGTTCCGTCGCACCTGCACGACACGAAACCTGAATCATCCATAAGGAGAAGCAACCCATGGCCACGCACGACGTTCTCATCACAGACTCAAGCCTCCACCCCCATGAGAAGGGGCTGGCGCTCGAACTGCAGCTACCGTGGTACCGCAGCCTCTGGCTTTCTTCGGTTCAGACAGTACGCGTCAGCGTGGATGGGGAAGCCGTCCCTGGCGAGGACCTGTACCTCGAGCTGGACGGTCAGACCTATCCGGTTCATGAACTGCCCGAACGGTGGGACGTCCTTTGGTTCGTAGGTGACCATCCCCTGCTCGTGATACCGCGGCTTGAGCCCTCCTCTGAAGGAACTGCCTACGAGATCGACCTCGCCATGGAACTCCGTCTGCCGTACATGCAGATTGCGCCGGGCAACGAAGAGAAGCCCGGGGTTTACGTGCCTAACCATGTCAGCGTCGCGCAGGAGATGGTCGTGACAGCTGACGGGGAGAGGCAGAACGGAGCATCACGGAACGCGTCTGCCATAGACCGGCCGGAAGTGCCACAGGAGAAGGCGGCCGGAAGTGTGGAGCTGCCGTTCGGGCTCGGGCTGACGTTGTATTCCGCCACCGCTGAGCTCGTCGCGGGATGGCTGGACATGGATTCGGTGTTAGACCGTGTTGCGAAGCTGGGGATTGGGCCCGGCATCGAGATCGTGGGCTCCCAGACGCTCCGGACCTATCCTGACGTCACCGACGAGTTCGTAGACCGATGGAGGGACACCTTCGATCGCTACGGCTTCACCGCGACTGCGTTCGGGGCAAATCTGGACATGGGGCGACGCAACGATCGGGACATGACTCCGGACGAGGAATTTGATTTCACGAAGCGGCTGTTCGAATCGGCCCACCGCCTGAGCTTCCCCTTGGTGCGCATCCAGTCTGCCAAACCTGAGCTGCTGCGTCGTTTGTTGCCCCTCGCGGAGGAGCTTGAGCTCAAAATGGCATACGAGATACACGCCCCGAATGGTCCGAATTCCGAACCCATCCAGCGAGTGCGCGAGCTTTACGAAGAGTTGGACTCGCCGCTACTCGGGTTCGTCGCGGACTTCTCCTCGACCATGCACAGCATGGCACCGACCCTCCTGCGCACTATGGGCCGTATGGGCCTCGACCAAAAGGCGCTGAATCGGCTTCAGGAGATCTGGGCGACTGACGAACCGATACAGTCCAGACAGGAGGAGTTCATCGAGTATCTAGGTTCTCGAGGAGTAGACCCCGCCACACTGGGCCCGTTCGCCCGACTGGCCTTCAATATGCAGGGACACGTCGACGTCGAAGAGTGGCGAGAAATTATGCCTCAGATCATGCACGTTCACGCAAAGTTCTACGACATAGACGAGAGGGGCCAGGAGCCCGCGATCGATTATCCCGAGCTCGTCCGGACTTTTTCGGACGCGGGCTTCCGGGGATGGTTCTCCTCCGAGTGGGAGGGCCACGCTTTTGCCGATCTGGGCGAAGTTGATTCGTTGGAGCTCGTCCGTCGGCAGCATGACCTCATACGGAGGAGCGCCCTTGCGTGGTGAACACGCTGTCCGGGACGTCGAACGCCTGTCGCCTTGGCGACTTCGCGTGGTGATCTTGACCCTCCTCGGGGCAGCGTTCCTGGGGGCGATCGACCACACGATCGTCTCCACGGCATTGTCGACGATCGCGGGAGAGCTAGGAGCCGTCGAGCAACTGAGCTGGATCGTCGTCTCCTACACGATGTCTGCGGCCGTCCTACTGCCCGTGCTGGGCCGGTTGGGGGATCGTTGGGGCGTTCGTAGAATCTTCGTCACCGGTCTCGTGATCTTCGTGACGGCCTCACTGCTGTGCGGGTTCGCCCAGTCATTGCCGCAGCTTGTGGCGGCACGGGTCATACAGGGCTCTGGAGCGGCCGCAATGCAACTGATGTCTCAGACGATCATTGCCTTTGTGGCGCCTCCCCAGCAGCGGGCCAAGTACCTGAGCATCGTGGGTGCAGCCTTTCCAGTGGCCATCGTCGTTGGACCAGTCCTTGGCGGTCTGATCACTGAGAACTGGGGGTGGCCCTGGATCTTCTGGATCAATGTCCCGCTCGGCGCCCTCGCTGTCCTTGGGGCTTGGGCCTTTATCCCTCAGATCTCCGGCGACCGAACTGTTCGTATCGACCCATTGAGTGTCCTGCTGTTCATGGTCTCCTCTGTCTCACTGATCCTCCTAATTACATGGTGGGGGGAGAGCGTCTGGCAACCGCAGGTGGGGGTAGCGGCTGTTGTCGTTCTGCTGGCCGGCGGCGCGTGGATCTTGCGAGAACGACGTCTTGAGCACCGGTTAATCCCGTTATCTGTGCTCACAGAGCGGGGCGTGGTGCTGGCGGCGATCCTGGCCGCCGTGATGGGCATCGGCTTCTTTTCTGTTGTGGCCTACGTCCCGACATACATACAGATGGCATTTCTGGTTCCACCGACCATGTCTGGGCTCGTCCCGATCGCCACGGTGTTCGGAATGCTGGTGACGTCGCTGGCGACAGGGTGGCTGGTTGGACGCACGGGGAGATACAGGAGATATCCCCTCATCGGTACAGCCATAGCGTCGATGGGCTTGCTTGCGATGGCGCTGATCCCGCCGTCGACATCATTGGCTGCGCCGATGGTCGCGATGGCGCTGGTCGGCATCGGCACGGGCTGTTTCATGAACATCATTGTCGCCGTTGCGCAATCGGCAGTGCCGGCAAGGGAGGTGGGTGCGTCTACGGCCGTGGTGAATCTGGTGCGCCAGGTGTGCGCGGCAGCCGGGGGAGGGTTCGTCGGAAGCATGATCGGCTCCGGGGTGGTCTCGCTTCTTCCGGATCGACTTGTTGAAGCTGGTCTGACTCCCGCGCAGCTCGCTGGCGCTAGCGAGGCGGACCAAGCAATGATCGCCTACGCATACGACGAGGTGCTCTCCACCGTCTTTTTTGCGCTCGCCGGCGTCTACGCCCTTGGGGTCGTAACTGCCGCCCTGCTGCCGCGGGACGCACTGGCAGCAACCGAAAACATGACCACTCGTGACTCAACAAAGGAATCGGACTCAAGGATATGAAGACCATCTGCATCGTCGGAAGCGGACCAATCGGGGCCACCTACGCGCGAATTCTCTTGGAGACCACCCCGGACATTCAAGTCATGATGTTTGAGGCTGGACCGCAGCTCACCTCCACTGCCGGAGAAAACGTGCGAAATCTGTCGGATCCCACGGCCAAGGCGGAGGCTAGGACGAAGTCACAGGGGCCTCTGGCTGGTGAGCATCGGGCAGCGCTTGGAATTCCTGAGGACACGGTCGTCGAAGGCAGCTTCACGGCACGTCAAGGAACTTTCCTGTTGGATTACGGGGGTAAGGGTGCAGTAGAGGCCACAGACTTCCCGGCTGCCGCCGCGTCGTCGAACGTGGGCGGTCAGGGCGTGCATTGGACCTGTGCCACACCTCGGCCTGCTGACAGTGAACGTGTCGCCTTTGTCGATGACAGTGAGTGGGGCGAGCTCCTGGATGTTGCCGAGGAGCTCCTCCATGTGCGCACGGCTCCCTTCGAGGATTCCCCGATAGCGAAGGCGCTGCAGAAAGTACTCGAACGCGAGTTCAACGATGAGCTTCCCGATGGGCGAGGCGTGAGCACCTTGCCAGTTGCAGGGGACCCGCAGCCAGATGGCTCCATGCGGTGGGCAGGCGTTGACGCAGTCCTTGGACCACTCATCGAGTCGTCGCATCCGCTCTCTCGCAGGTTTCGGCTCCGTGATCTGACGTTGGTCCGGGAGGTCCTCCATGAGGATGGGCGAGTTCATGGCGTGAAAGTTGAGGACCTGCGCACTGGGGAGACAGAGGACGTCGCTGCCGACGCCGTCGTGGTCGCAGCCGATGCCTTCCGCACTCCGCAACTCCTCTGGCACTCTGGGATCCGACCTCAGGCCCTTGGTAGGTACCTCACTGAGCATCCGGTAGTCGTGTCCACCGTCGCACTCGAGGGGGAGACTTTGCGGGAGTTCTTGACCGAGGAGCAACGAGACACTGAGCTCGCTCACCGCGCCCGTCACGCTGATCCCGTGGCGGCGGTCAAACGGATCCCATTCTCGGAGCCGGATCACCCATTCTCCGCACAGATTATGTACTCAGAAGAGCCTCCGTTTCGTCTGCCGGAAGACTCCCCGTTCTGCGGCAATCCTTGGGGTTTCGTCAATATGGGTTTCGGGCTGCGGAAGCGACCCCGTGTCGAAGATGGGGTGATATTCGACGACGAGCTCAAGGACTACCTCGGCTTCCCCAAGATGACCATCCGGTATTCACTCACCGATATCGAGGGTGCAGAGATCGAGGAAGCAACTCGTCGTCTCCGGCGGGCAGGGGCCGCCCTGGGCCATTTTGTGGCGGAGCCACGGTTGATGCCAGCAGGGTCCAGTCTGCACTACCAGGGCACCACGAGATTGGGGGAGGAAGACGATGGCGCCAGCGTCGCCGACCCCTGGTCGACAGTGTGGGGCTTCAACAACCTGTTCGTCGGCGGAAATGGTGTGATTCCCACCGCCACGAGCATGAACCCAACCCTCATGAGCGTGGCCCTGGCCGTACGAGGCGCTAGGCGCCTGGCGCACTCAGTCGGCGTCGAGCGCTGATTCCCTGGACGGTTCGACGTCCGCGGCGGCGTCCTGAAGCACTTCGCGGAACCAGCGGTGCTCCGGGTCGTCGTCGTACACGGGATGCCACCACAGGGCGGACATCACTGGCGGAACATCGAAGGGCAGTGGATGGAGCTCCAGACCGTGCAGTGGCAACCGCTCGGCTATCCCTCTATGCACCACAGCTAGCCGCTGCGTCCTCCGCACGAAGTTTGGCAGGGCAAGGAAGCTCTCAACCACAGCCTCGACTCGAAGTTCGAGTCCCAGATGTTGCATCTGGCGGTTGGCCGCAGTGAAGGCCGAGCGGGTCAGATAGGTTACTACCCACGGGCAAGCAGCAAGCATGTCCAAGGTCAGCTGAGCCGTGATGTGCGGGTTATCGGCCGCGGCGAGAATCACCCACTCGTCCTGCCACAGGTCGCAATGGGAGAGCCCGGACAGGAACCCGTGGGGAAGAATGATGCCGTCGACCGAGCGCAGCTGATGTGCCGCGTCCTCAACGATCGTCGGGTTGTGGAGACGCATGCGGACTCGGGCGTGAGGTGCTGTCTCCGCCATGCGCCGCGAAACCTGAGCCCCAATCATGGCAATTCCGTAGTCGGAGCCGTACAGGGAGAACTCGCGGGTAGATTGCGCGGGACGACGATGAGGCGTGAGCTCGAAGACCCTCTGGGCCGCCTCGAGGGCGGTCGTGGTGTGTTCCTTGAGGCGTTCAGCTAATGGCGTCAGGTGGTATGAATTCCCCTGGCGGGTCAGAATTTCATCGCCAAAATCTCGCCTGAGGCGCCCGAGGGAGGCGCTCAGTGCTGGCTGGCTGAGGTGAAGCCGTTCTGCTGCGCGAGTCACGCTCTTCTCCGTAAGGAGAGCGTCCAGGGCGACGAGTAGGTTGAGATCAAGACGAGAGACCCGTTCATGAGCACCCATGATCTACGCCACCTCCTGATGCCGACGATGACCGATGCTATCAGTGTCCTGCAGAGGGAGAGTGCCGCGAGTTTGACGCAGCTGGTTTTGATCATCTCCGCCCACTTGCGTGCCCCGTGCGACTGTTGCTGATATTTCCTCCCGTCTTAGAATTACGAGCACGGTTCCACGTCGGGGACTGGTGTTCTATGGCAGTCGGAAATAACTAGATCCGGTCTCAACCAACCCGCAGGGAGCTGGTTTTTTTCACGACGCTCGCAAGATCACCGCGCTGCCCTGTCCTCCGCCCCCGCAGATTCCTGCCGCGCCGAGAGCTCCGGAACCTGTCTCTGCCAGCTGCCGGGCAAGGGTGCCGATTAGACGAGCGCCTGATGCGCCGATCGGGTGGCCAAGCGCTATCGCGCCACCCTTCGGGTTGACGATCGAGAGGTCGACCCCCAGGGACTCGGTCGACTGGACGGCGACCGCTGCGAAAGCTTCATTGATCTCCACGACCGCCAGGTCGGAGGGCGTCAGATGCGTTCCGGCCAACGCTGCGCGGATGGCATCGGCAGGTTGATCATGCAGCGCTACTCCCGGCCCCGCCACCATGGAGTGGGAGATCACCTCTGCCAGTGGCGTGATTCCGAGAGTTTCTGCTGCCTTGGGACTGACAAGAACCAGTGCAGCCGCACCGTCGGTGATCTGAGAGGAGTTCCCGGCGGTGATGGTGCCTTCACGGCTGAAGGCCGGACGCAACTTGTTCAGAGTCGCCATCGTGGTGTTGGGTCGGACTCCGTCGTCGGATGAGACGAGGACTTCGCCCTTTCGGGTGACCAGCGTGTAGGGGGAGATCTCTGCGGCGTGGAAAGACTCTGCGGCTGCGGCGAGCCTGTGTGAACGGGCGGCCCACTCGTCCTGAGCCGTTCGGGAGATTCCTCTGGTCGTATTCCCATCTTCGGTAGAGGAACCCATAGAGCGCTTTTCGAAGGCGTCGGTGAGACCGTCCAACTCGAGGGTGTCGACCATCTCGATGGCTCCGTACCGGGTTCCTGCCCGTGCCGTCTGCGCGTGGGGGGCGAGCGACATGGATTCCTGCCCGAGAGCAACCACCACGTCCGCCTCTCCTGCAGATATCAGGCGTTCTCCGGCAGTCACAGCCTCCATGCCCGACAGGCATACCGCGTTCACCGTCATCGACGGGGTCCTGAAGCTGATCCCAGCCCCGACCGCGGATTGTCGGGCCGGGTTCTGCCCGGAGCCCGACTGAAGCACCTGCCCGGCGTAGACCCGCTGGACGATCTCCGGCGAGATCCCAGCGCGCTCAAGCGCTGCGGTTGTCGCGTGGGCCCCCAGCATGGTCGCGGGAACTGAAGCCAGTCCACCGTTGAAGCGGACGAAGGGGGTGCGGGCATAGCCAGCGATCAGCGCGCTCATAGGGCTACCCCATCTTCGAGGTCAACTGTGAATTTCGCGCCCGTGGTCTTCTTCAGCGACTCGATGTCCTCACCAGGAGCCACGGCTCGCAGTATGAGCTTCGAATCGATGATGTCGAAGACCCCCCGGTCCGTAATGATCCGATCGACTACACCGGATCCAGTCAGGGGCAGGTCGCAGCGCTCAACAATCTTCGGGGAGCCGTCTTTGGTCAGGTGGTCGGTGATGACGATGACTCGGGGGGCACCCACGACGAGGTCCATTGCCCCTCCCATGCCCTTGACGAGCTTGCCAGGGACGGTCCAGTTCGCCAGGTCGCCGTTGGCAGATACCTGCAGAGCGCCGAGGATCGCAGTCTGGACGTGACCGCCCCGGATCATTCCGAAGGAGGTGGCCGAATCGAAGTAGCTGCCACCAGGAAGGAGAGTCACCGTTTGTTTGCCGGCATTGATCAGATCGGCGTCCTCTTCACCCTCGTAAGGGAACGGCCCCATTCCCAGCAACCCATTCTCGCTCTGCAAGGTGACGCGCACCCCTGAAGGTAGGTTGTTAGCTACCAGTGTCGGGATGCCGATCCCGAGGTTCACATACTGGCCGTCGGTCAGCTCGTTCGCAGCGATGGCCGCCATTTCGTCTCGCGTCCACATGGTTCTAGACCTCCTGTCGGACACGCACGGTCCGCTTTTCGATGTCCTTGGTCTGATCGGCGGCGACGAGACGCTGTACGAAGATCCCCGGCGTGTCCACCAGGGAGGGGTCCAAGTAGTCCTGCTCCAGCATTTCGGCCTCAGCAAGAGTGATGCGCCCAGCCATCGCGACCAGCGGATTGAAGTTCCGCGATGTCATCCTGTAGCTGAGGTTGCCCTCCGCATCAGCTCGATGTGCGCGCACCAAAGAGAGGTCGGCGATGATCCCTCGTTCCAGGACGGAAACCCTTCCGTCGAACTCGCAGGTGGGTTTGCCTTCTGCAACAGGAGTGCCCACACCAGTAGGCGTGTAGAACGCAGGGATCCCGACGCCTCCAGCTCGCAGTCGTTCGGCCAGTGTTCCCTGCGGGACGAACTCGACCTCAAGATTTCCGTTCAGAAACTGTTTCGCGAACAGCCTGTTCTCACCGACATATGAGGCAAGCACCTTCGAGACCTGGCCGTTCTCTAGCAGCAGCCCGAGCCCCTTGCCATCCACACCCATGTTGTTCGAGACGATCGTCAGGCCTGTCGCACCTGAGTCCCGAAGTGCGGTGATAAGACGGGTGGGTATGCCGCTGAGTCCGAAGCCTCCCACTGCAATGGTCATGCCATCCTGCACAACCGAAGTGAGCGCCTCGGTGGCGTTTTCCCTGATTTTGCTCGACAAAGTGTCTCCCTCCGTCCACAACGCGGACGCTTCCGTTCGTAGGGAGAACCTAGCTAGTAGTCTTTAATGAAGGCAACGAGGGAGTGCCGATAGCCCCTATATTGGTCGTTGCATGGCGAATTCGGACCTTGACGTCATAATATGAACATGTCCAGTTCCATTCCGGGCGCGCAAATGGTCGGTCGCCTCGCGAAAGTTCTCCGTGCGGTCAGCACGTCGATGCCAGAAGGCAGTTCCACGATTCAGATAGCCCGAGTTGTCGATCTGCCACGCCCCACCGTGCATCGTCTGCTCAGTGCCCTCACCGAAGAGGGGTTCTGCGACCATGACCATCGGAAGGGGTTGTGGTTGCTGGGCCCGGAGGTTTACCTCATGGGAGCTGTGGCGGCGGAGCGCTACGACATCACCTCGATTGCTCGCCAGCACGTCGAAGCACTGGCGGACGCTACAGGAGAAAGCGCGTTTCTCTCAGCGAGACGAGGGGATGAGACTGTCTGCCTGCTCAGGCAGGACGGTTCTTTTCCAATCCGCTCCTTCGTCCTCTACGAGGGCAAGCGATTCCCACTGGGAGTGGCCTCGGCAGGATTGGCGATCCTTTCGTTCCTTGATGGGGATGCGATTGATCGGTATCTCGCGAACCACAGCCTGGTGGTTGAACATGGTGAGAGCCATGATGTCGATACTCTCCGGCAACGGATCGTCCAGACCCGAACGCACGGTTGGTCACTGAACCCGGGACTCATCGTGGAGGGAAGTTGGGGAATGGGTGCGGCAGTCTTTGACCCGTCAGGGCAGCCGGCCTGGTCCTTGAGCCTCACAGGGATCGAATCGCGCTTCTCCGCAGCGCGGCGTCCTGAGATGGGGAGGCTTCTGTTGCGTCATGCTCACGAACTCACTAAGAAGCTGTGCCATTGATGGAGTGGAGCATCGTGTGAGTCGAATCGATTCCAGGCCTCTCTGGAGCATGCAGCTGAGGTCTGCGATCTGCATACCGTCCGTGATGCTGCATCGGCGGTTCAGCCCCGCCCCTAAGTAGTAGATCCGAGGGGTCCTACTTGGCAGCTATGGAGTGGTAGGACGGATTTCTCGGGCCATGGGTCACGCCAAGACTTCGATGACTCTAGACGGTTGCGGGCATCTCGCACCTGCTGGTCTGGCCCCGTCAATGGCGAGGATCGACGAGCGCGTCTCGCCGCATGAGTCTGACCAAATGCACTCCACGTGCGCGCCAGTGCTCGGTTGGCCTAAATCTGACTAGGAGTGATGAGCCCATCAGAACTGCTTCCCAAGCAGACGACGCGGGTTCGATTCCCGTCGCCCGCTCCGCTGAACATCAGGACTGGGAGAGAACCAGCGCAAGTCCTGAAACGCGCAAAACCGCTGATCAGGGCCCTTCCTAGGTTCACCTAGGAGAGCCCTTCTTGTGTCTGTGTGAGCTCAGACCGTGGCAGGCATGTCCTCACGCTTATTCTCCTCGCCGCTGCCGCCGGCGGGTCCGTCTCCGGCTGGCTCTATCCGGATGATCACGCCCTTCGAGACGGGCGTATTGCTGCCTTGGACGGTGTCATCCAGCGGCACCAGGACATTGCCTTCGGGGTAGTACACGGCGGCGCAGCCCCGGGCCGTCGGGTAGGACACGAGGCGGAACTTTCGCAGCATGCGGTCCTTGCCGTCAGCGTACTCACCGTGGACGTCGACGAGGTCTCCGTCGCTGAAGCCCAGCTGCGCGAGGTCCTCAGGGTTCACGAAGATCACGTGCCGGCCCTTCTTGATCCCGCGGTACCGATCGTTATAGCCGTAGATGGTGGTGTTGAACTGGTCATGTGAACGCATGGTCTGCAGGATCAGTCGATCGGGTGGGCAGTCCAGGAGGTCCAGCTCATTGACGGTCATGATCGCTCTGCCGCTGGGGGTGTTGAACGTCCGGGAATCACGTGGTCCGTTCGCCAGCAGGAAGCCGTCCTTCTCCCGGATCCGTACGTTGTAGTTCTCGCATCCCGGGACTACATGCGAGATGTGGTCGCGGATGAGGTCGTAGTCGCCCTCAAACCCACTCCAGTCAGCTGCCACGCGGCCGTCAAGGGTCGCGTGTGCAAGGCGGCTGACGATGGCGATCTCGGAAAGCAGGTTCGGTGCCACCGGTTCGACTCTGCCTTCGGAGGAATGGACAGCGCTGACGGTGTCCTCCACTGAGACGAACTGCGGACCGGACGCCTGCACGTCGATTTCGGTGCGGCCCAGAGTCGGGAGTATCAGGGCTTCCTGCCCGACCACCGTGTGGGAGCGGTTCAGCTTGGTGGAGATCTGGACGTTCATCTCCAGGTTCTGCATGGCGGACTCGGTCGCTGCGGTGTCAGACATCGCGGCCGCGAAGTTGCCTCCCAGGGAGAGGAAGAACCTGATGTCGCCCTCGCGCATTCCTCGCACGGCGTCGACCGAATCGACACCGTGCTCACGCGGAGGGTCGAACGAGAACTCACGCCCGAGCGCGTCGAGAAACGAGGCCGGCATCTGCTCCCAGATTCCCATCGTGCGGTCACCTTGGACGTTGGAGTGCCCGCGAATCGGTGACGCCCCCGCTCCAGGTCGGCCGAAGTTTCCACGCAGCAGGAGCAGATTGATGATCTCCTTGATCGTGCCGACCCCGTTCTTCTGCTGCGTGACGCCCATCGCCCAGGTGATGATGACCGCCTCAGCATTGATGTACCGCTGGGCAAGCTCGTCGATCTCTTCGGAGCGCAGTCCTGTCGCCTCCAGCACGGTCTCTTCGTCCAGCTGGGACAGGTGTTCGCGCAGCTCGTCGAGCCCTTCACAGTGCTCGGCGATGAACTCGTGGTCGAGCACGCTGCCGGGGCTGTTCTCCTCTGCTTCGAGCACACGTTTGGACACTGCCTGGAGCAGCGCCATGTCTCCGCCTGCTCGGATCTGCAGGAACTGATCCGCCAGATCCGTGCCCCGGCCGATGACTCCCTTGGGCTTCTGCGGGTTCTTGAACCGGCGCAGTCCGGCCTCAGGCAAGGGGTTGACGGCGACGATCTGGCCGCCATTCTCCTTCTGCTTCTCCATGGCACTGAGCATGCGCGGGTGGTTGGTCCCCGGATTCTGACCGATCAGGATCAGCAGATCGCAGTGGAGGAAATCGTCGTAGGACACCGTCGCCTTGCCGACGCCGATGGTCTCTCCCATCGCCACCCCGGATGACTCATGGCACATGTTCGAACAGTCGGGCAGATTGTTGGTTCCGAATCCGCGGATGAACAGCTGGTAGATGAACGCCGCCTCGTTCGAGGCGCGGCCACTGGTATAGAACGCGGCTTCGTCGGGGGACGAGAGGCTCTTGAGCTTCGCAGACACGATCCTGATCGCTTCGTCCCAGCTCACGGGCCGATAGTGATCGTCGCCGGCGGCCTTGTAGACCGGTTCAGTGAGTCGTCCCTGCATCCCCAGCCAGTACTCGGAGCGCTCACGCAGTTCGCTGATCGAGTGTTCAGCCCAGAAGTCCGAGGCGACCGTGACCGGTGTGGCTTCCCAGGTGACGGCCTTGGCCCCGTTCTCGCAGTACTCGAACGTGCTCCGGTGGCCAGAGGGGTCCGGCCACGCGCAGCTCATGCAGTCGAATCCCTGCTTCTGGTTCATTGCGAGTAACGTCCGCGCGCTGCGCTCGATGCCCATGTGTTTGAGCGCGGGCTGCATCGAGTGGTAGACGCCCGGCATTCCGGCCGCCCAGTCCTTGGGCTTGTCGACTTCGAGATTGTTCTCGTCGGCTTCATCGACGGGAGGGTTCGAGCGAGTCATGAGATGACCTTTCCGGAAGACATTCAGCGTCGAGTTGTTCTCCGTCAAGCGGTGTCGCGCGAGAGCCGGCGCTTCAGCACCTTCATCCTGTCAGACGATGGGTGCACGGAGAAGACCTTGCTCTGCCTGTCCAGATGCATCGCGTCGCGCCAGCAACGCCAGGGGGACCGCCCGGAGCCTTAGGATGGACTGGTTGTGGACGTCTGTGTGGCCAGCCCATCCGGGCCGTCCCGCGTGCCGGATTCACAGCTCATGCGAACGTGACAGGCGGTATCGGAGATACTGCGCAGTGAACTGCAGCAGGAGTGAAATGTCATCTGACGCTGCTTCCCCAGCAGGGGACTCGGGTTCGGCTCCCGTGACCCTCTCTGGGCACACCGGAGTGGACACAGCCGTGATCGGCGCGGGCGTGGTCGGGCTGCTGACCGCCTGGCAGCTGCGTCTGGCAGGCCACGACGTCACCGTCATTGCGCCGGACATCGCCCAGGACGCCTCGTACGCCGCCGCCGGCATGCTCGCTCCCATCAGCGAGGTCCAGTACGGCCAGGACGAACTTTGGCCCATCATGACAGCCTCTCGGACGGAGTATCCCCAGCTTCTGGCCACCCTGTCCCGAGCCACCGACGTGCCCACCGGCTACCGGGAGAATGGCACCCTGCTGATTGCGGCCGACCGCTCCGACCGGGACGCCGTGGCCGAGCTTGCTGTGCTTCAGCGCGAGCACGGCATGGAGGTCACCGCGCTGACCAGCTCCACCCTGCGACGTCGTGAGCCGGCCCTGGCCCCGGCCATCTCCAAGGGCTGGGATGTCCCCAGCGACCACCAGATCGACCCGCGACAGCTCGTAGCCGCGGTGCGCGCCGCACTCGACGCCGACCTGGATCCACGGGACTTCCCAGAGGCCGGGGAGCCCGCCCAGTGGCTCACCGCGTCGGTCACCGCGGTGGAAGAGGTGCCCGGTGGATCACGCGGGTTCACCGTCACCACCGACGACGACCTCGCCCGCCCGTTCTCCGCCGTCGTCCTTGTGCCGGGCCTGGGCTATTCAGCGATCCGCGGACTCCCGGAGACCTGCCCGCTGGACCTGCGCCCCATTCACGGCGACGTCCTCCGGCTGCGCGTGAACCCCGCCCAGCTGATGCCCGGGGAGACTCACGTCCTCGACGCGACCGTCCGCGCCAAGGTCAACGGCCGTTCCGTCTACCTGGTCCCACGGGCCGATGGTGGGCTGGTCATCGGGGCATCCTCCCGGGAGGACAGTCTCACCGGCACCCATGCCGGGTCGGTCCAGGAGCTGCTCAGCGACGCCGTGGCCGTGCTCCCCGGAGTCAAAGACATGGAGCTGACCGAGATCACCACCCGGGCCCGCCCCGGCACTCCCGACGACCGCCCGTACCTAGGTGCCCTTCGACCTGGCCTGGTGGTCTCCACCGGCTACTCCCGGCACGGGATCCTGCTCGCCCCGCTGGCCGCCCGGCTCGGGGCCGCGCTGCTCGATCATTCGCTCGCCGGCACACCAGCACCGGTCGCTCCGCTGACCGCAGCCGACGAGCAGCTGCTGGCCAGCATGAGCTTGACCCGGGGCAGGTCCTGACTCACTAGACTGGTCACGGCCCGCGCTCGCAGGCCCGAGGCCTGGATCGGACCAGGAACACGCGCGGCCCGTGCCGTGTTGTGCCAAGACCACCCGCACCAGATGACGTGGAGAATCATGCTCACCGTCCGCATCAACGAAGATCATGTGAAGCTGCCCGAGAACGCCACGGTGGTCGACGCCGTCGCGCAGACCATCGGACGCAGCCTCAACCCCGACGGCACCCCCGCCGACGGCGGTCGGCTCGGCGTCGCCGTCGCGCTGAACGCCGCAGTGGTTCCCCGCAGTCGCTGGTCAGCCACCACGCTGACCGGAGGCGAAGAGATCGAGATCGTCACTGCCGTCCAAGGCGGCTGAGGAGAGACCTATGAGCACAGCACCCGGCATCAAGTCAGAGATGCTTCCTCCCCTGCAGGTCGGGGACTACACCTTGGAGAACCGGCTCATCATGGGCACCGGCGGCATCACCGACCTCGACGCCCTCGAGCGAGCCCTGGTGGCCTCCGGCACCACGCTGACCACCGTCGCGATGCGCCGCTACAGCGCCGAGACGAAGACCTCGGTGTTCTCCATGCTGCAGCGCCTCGGCATCGACATCCTGCCCAACACCGCAGGCTGCTACACGGTCAAAGACACCGTGCTCACCGCCGAACTGGCGCGTGAAGCCCTGGAGACGAACCTGATCAAGGTCGAGGTCATCGCCGATGAGCACACCCTGCTCCCCGATGTCATCGAGACGCTGGAGGCCACGGAGCAGCTCGCCGACCGAGGCTTCACCCCCATGGTCTACACCTCCGACGACCCTGCTGTCGCGCTGCGCCTGGAACAGGCGGGCGCCGCCGCGGTCATGCCGCTGGGCGCTCCCATCGGCACCGGGCTGGGCATCCTGAACCGGCACAACATCGAGCTCATCACCTCCCGTGCAGGGATCCCCGTGGTCCTGGACGCCGGGATCGGCAGCTCCTCTGAGGCCGCGCTGGCCATGGAGCTCGGCTGCGACGCAGTGCTGGTCGCCTCCGCCGTGACCCGCGCCCAGCACCCGACCGAGATGGCCACTGCGATGCGCCTGGCGGTCCACGCCGGTTACCTCTCCGCCCGCGCCGGGCGGATCCCGCGTCGCGAGCACGCCCAGGCCTCCTCCGCGATGGATGGCCGTATCTCCCCGATCGACGAACTGACCTGAGGACCCACGCACCGATGAATGATCTCTCCCAGTTCTCCGCCTCCCAGATGGAACGGTTCCAGCGGCACTTCTCGCTGGAGGGCTTCGGCATCGAGGCCCAGGCCAAGCTGCTGAACTCTCGCGTCGTGGTGATCGGCGCCGGCGGTCTCGGTGCGCCCATTCTGACCTACCTGGCCGCTGCCGGCGTGGGCACCATCGATGTGATCGACCATGACGTGGTGGACCGCTCCAACCTGCACCGGCAGGTGATCCACTCCGAGGACAGCATCGGTGAGCCCAAGACGGCCTCAGCCGCCGCCGTCATGCGCGGCCTGCACCCCGAGATCGTCATCCACGAGCACCGGGAGCGGATCACCGCGGCCAACGCGCTGGAGCTCATCGCCGAGGCGGACATCGTGGTCGACGGCTCGGACAACTTCGCCACGCGCTACGTGGTCGCCGACGCCTGCGAGATCGCCGACAAGCCGATGGTCTCCGGATCCATCCTGCGCTTCGCCGGACAGGTCAGTCTCTTCTGGGCGGGACACGGCCCGACCTATCGCGACCTCTACCCTGAGGCGCCCGACGCCGGGGAGGTCCCTACCTGCGCGCAGGCTGGCGTGCTCGGCGTGCTGCCCGGTGTCATCGGCTCGATCATGGCCACCGAGACCATCAAGTTCCTCACCGGGATCGGCCGCACCCTGCTGGGCCGCGTGCTCACCTATGATGCGATGAACTCGAGCTTCCGTGAGATCACGCTGCATCCGGACCCTGCTCGGGAACCCGTCACCACTATCGGCGCCGATGTCACCGGGCTCGGCGGATTCAATCCAGACCCGGAGCCGGTGGTCGAGGACCTCGAGTTCAACCCCTACACCGGGGAGCCTAAGCTCGCCGACGAACTGAGCCCCGCGCAGCTGCGCGAGCTCATCGACGCCGGTCAGGTCGGTGGCATCCTCGACGTGCGGGAGCCCTGGGAGCATCAGATGGGCACCATCGAGGGGGCGGTGAACCTGCCGCTGAGCGGTCTGCTGGGCGGCGTGACAGCGGACGACGCCGCCTCTTCCGGACTCGAGCAGACTCCCGGAAAGCCGGTGGTGCTCTATTGCAAGATCGGCGTCAGGTCTCGGCAGGCTCTTGAGCTTCTGCGCGAGCGGCACCCGCAGGCGGATCTGCGCAACCTGATCGGTGGCTACGAGCTCTACAAACAGCTCTGAGTACGGGGGCGTGCGGTAGTTTAGTGGGGTGAGTTCATACCTAGCGGTCATCGGCGAGTGCTTGGTCGATGTCGTCCAGTCCGAGACATCTGCCCCCAAGGCGCACGTCGGGGGCTCACCGTTCAACGTGGCGGTAGGGCTCGCCAGGTTGGAGCACGAGGTCGTCTTCGCCGGTCGCCGCGGTGACGACGAATATGGACGCATGATCGCGCGCAGTCTCCGGGCCCAGGGCATCACCGCCCTGCTCGAGGCGGACGCCTCTCCGACCTCCGTAGCGCGGGCCACGCTGGATCCCACCGGGCAGGCCAGCTACGAGTTCACCCTGGACTGGACGCTGCCCAGCGCCGATGAGCTGGAGGCGAAGTTCTGCACCCTCGCCAGCCAGAGCGGCCAGAGCGGGACTGCCACCGAAGGCCAGCACTCCCAGAATCAGGACTCCCAGAATCAGGACTCCGGCCCGCTGGAACACCTGCATGCAGGCTCCATCGGGGCGATGCTCCAGCCGGGCGCCGAGACCGTCAAGAACGTGATCGACCGCGCGTACGCCGTCGCCACGGTCTCCTATGACCCGAACTACCGGCCCACCCTGGTGCCCAATAGGGATGAGGCGCGCCGCCAGGCGGAGGAGTTCATCTCTCGCGCCGACATCATCCAGGCCTCCACCGACGATCTCGACCTGCTCTACCCCGAGCGCAGCCACCGCGAGACCATGGACGCCTGGCTGCAGATGGGCCCCTCGCTGGTCACCGTCACCCGAGGACCCTCCGGCGCAATGGGCCTGACTCGCGCTGGCTTTGCGGAACAGGAAGCCTTCTCCGTCGAGGTCGCTGACACGGTGGGCGCGGGCGACTCCTTCATGGCGGCCACGCTCTCCACGCTGCGCGGCATGAACCTCCTCGGCGCCGCACGTCGTCCGGCGCTGCGCGAGATCACCACCGACCAGCTCAGCACCGTGCTGCGCACCGCAGCACGTGCCGCCGCCATCAACTCCTCACGCTTCGGGGCTCAGCCGCCGACCGCCGATGAACTCGACCACGCCCTCCGGGACTGACCCCATGACCGAACTCTCGCTTCCCGCGTCCACCGCAGCGCTCGGAGAGGTGCAGCTGATCGCCAGCGACATCGACGGGACCATTCTCAGCTACACCCATACCCAGACCGGCTCCGTCTCCGCCAGGACCGTCGAGGCGTTCCAGGCGGCTCAGACCGCCGGGATCCGCGTGGTGCTGGTGACCGGCAGGCCAGTGCGCTGGCTCAGGCACATCAGTGCCACCCTCGGCGAGCCGGGCACGGTCATCGCCTCCAACGGAGCAGTCATCTACGATCTCGCCACTGACCGGGTGGTGCATGAGACGGCGCTGGAGGCAGCCGCGCTGTTCACCGTGAAGGACATCATCTCCGAGATCGACCCTCAAGCCTCCTTCGCCGCAGAGACCCTTGAGCACCTCCACATGGAGGAGCCGTTCATCGCTGGCTCGCTCTTCTTCGAAGCGGACCGACGCCGTGCCGCCGGTGTCACCGAGGAGGAGCTTCGGCTCGGCCCCCTGGACGAGACCCTCGAGCGCGAGGCGCTGACCCACGCGGCACAGACCCCGGGCAGCGATGTCACCAGCGCCCACGTGACCGACCGAGTGGTGAAGCTGCTCTGCAAGACCGAGGCCATGGCGCCGGATGAGTTCCTCGGCAGGGTCCAGGCGGAAGTGGGAGACCTGCTCACCGTGACGCACTCGGCTCCCGGGATCAGTCTGCTGGAGCTCTCCGCGCAGGGTGTGAACAAGGCCTCCGGTCTGGCCCGGTATGCCGCCAGCCATCAGATCGACCGCGATGGTGTGATCGCCTTCGGGGACATGCCCAATGACATCGAGATGCTGCGCTGGGCAGGCACCTCCTGGGCCGTAGGCTCTGCACATCCGCTGGCCCGGTCCGCCGCGAACTACACCGCGGCCTCCTGCGACGACGACGGCGTCGCCCAGGTCATCGAACAGCTCCTCGCCGGTGAGCTGTAGATGGCCACGCCCTACCGTCGGCACACCTATCGCGAGATCCCATATCTGCTGAACTCCCGGCCGGGTCCGCTGCACCACAGCCCGCTCGCCTTCGCTCACCGCGGAGCCGATCCGCGCCGAGAGAACACCATGGGCGCCTTCCGGCGTGCGGTCGACCTGGGGTATCGGTATCTGGAGATCGATGTGCGCACCTCGGCCGACGGCACACTGGTGGTCTTCCATGATGAGGAGCTCGATCGGGCGACCACTGGCACCGGGAGGCTGAGCGAGAAGACCTGGCGAGAGCTCTCCGAGCTCCGTGTCGGAGCCGAGGGAGAGTTCACCGAGGAGCTGGTCCGCTTCGAAGAGCTGCTGACCACCTGGGAGGACGTCCACTTCAACGTGGACCTCAAGGACGCGGAGTCCGTCCCCGAGTTCACCCGCATCGTGGAGGAGCATCAGGCCCACGACAGGGTGCTCGCCGCGAGCTTCAATGACGCCCGTCGGCACCGCGTGCGCAGACTGCTCTCCCGCCCGGTGGCCACCTCGGGGGGCTGGGCGGCCACGGCGCTGATCGTGCTGCTGGGCCCGCTGGGATTGATGCGCCGGCTCACCGGACGGATCGCCGAGATCGACTGTGTGCAGGTCCCGATCTCGCAGGGGCGCATCCGGGTGGTGACCCCAAGGTTCGTGCAGCGTTGCCACCGGGCGGGCCTGCAGGTCCACGTCTGGGTGGTCGATGACCCCGCCCAGATGCATGAGCTGCTGGACATGGGAGTGGACGGCCTGATGACCGACGACGCCGAGGCCCTTGCCGGCGTCATGCGCGAACGCTCGGTCTGGCCGCAGCGCTGACCCCAGGTCCTCCTGGTCAGTTGAGCAATCCGGTACGAACGTCGCGACCGGATTACTCAACTGACCAGGACAGGCTCAGGATCTGGTCCTGCAGTATGAGGACACCCCTAGCGCCGGCTTCTAGACTGGAGCCGTGAATCCTCCAGTCCTCTCCGCCATCGGCCGCCTGCTCTCGGACGGCAACTCCGTGTGGGCCTGGGCGATCGCGGTGGCCGCAGTAGGCCTGCTGGTCGCCGCGCTGATGGTCCTGGTCCAGGACAAGGCGCTTCCGCCGCATAGGGGAGCCATCTGGGCCGTGGTGATCTTCGCGCTGCCGATCTTCGGACCCGCTGCCTACCTTGGCTGGGAGACCATCCGATTCCGCCGCGAACATGGCCGCGACGAAAAGGGCCCTGTGGAGAAGTACGCCCCCGAAGAAGTGGCGCAGCGCAGAGAGGCCGCCCGGACCAAGGAGCAGCCCGACCAGTCTGACCACCCGCGCCATTCGAACCATCCGCACCAGCCGGGCTGAGCGATGACTCTGCTCACGGATATCCACGAGGCTGAGAGTTGCAATCGCCAACGGCTGATCGACACGTTGGTCAAGGTCCTTCCGTTGCTGGCGCTGGTGCTCTTCTTCCAGGTCAGTGGGGGAGGGTCCACGACGGGCATCGGGCTGACCATCCCGTGGTCGGCGAGCGTCCTCCTCGAGCTCCTCACCGTGTTGCCGCTGGCCTTCTCGCGGACCAATCCGGGGCCTGCCGCCGGCGCGATGGCAGCCCTGTGCGTCGCACAGTTGATCACGGGCACCGCACCAGGCGCCTCTGGCTTCGCCGTGCCGCTGATGGTCTACGCCTGCGCGAAGTACGGCACGCCGCGCGTCTCGCGGTCATACCTGGTGGTGGCGCTGCTGGGTGCTCTTGCGCTTGGCGTGTATTACGTGCTGATCGACCTCTCCTTCGCGGGCCAGTATCCGGACACTGGCATCGTTGAGACCACCTTCTTGGGTGTGCCTCTTCGCACCTGGGGCAGTGCCGCGTTCACCGGAGGTTTCGCCGCCGCCGTCGTCCTGGTCTTGTGGCTTGCCGGGCATCTGGCGGGGCGCCGTCGTCGTGAGCTCAGTGCGGTCTTCGAGCGCAATCAGATGCTCATGCGGGAGCGTGACCAGGAGGCCCGGCTTGCCGCCGATGCCGAACGCATGCGCATCGCCCGCGAGATGCACGACGTGGTCTCCCACTCCATGTCAGTCATGATCGCCCAGGCCGACGGCGGTCGCTACGTCTTGCAGCAGAGCCCGGACCGCGCCGCGCAGGCCTTTGAGACCATCGGGGAGACCGGTCGCGAGGCGCTCACCGAGATGCGCCGGATGCTCGGGGTGCTGCGCGAGGGCGACGGTGAGTTGCAGAAGCGACCGGCGCCGGGCGTGCAGGACCTGCACCAGCTCATCGAGGATGTGAGCGCCTCGGGGCTCGAGGTGCGGCTGAACATGCTCAGCGATTCCATTCCGCGGCTGCCCGAAGGTGTGGGACTCGCCGCCTATCGGATCGTCCAAGAGGCGCTGACCAACACGCTCAAGCATGCCGGCCCGGGGGCGCGCGCCGAGGTCTGGGTCGCCGTGGCCAGTGAACCGGACCCGGCCCTGATGCTGGAGGTCCGCGACGCCGGCCGCGGGGCGGCCGCACAGAGCGACGGCGGCGGCTCCGGCCTGCTGGGGATGGTGGAGCGCGCCCGGCTCTATGGCGGGACCCTGCAGACCCGCGCCCATGAATCAGGATTCGATGTGCTGGCCCGGTTCCCGCTGGACGCGGCGCGCACCTTCGCGAGCAGGCCGGACGTGAGACTTGAGAACGCGCCAGAGACCCCAGCCGCACCTGCTTCCGAGCCCCCGGCGACCCGAGCCGCCCCCGTCGAACACCCCAAAACCCACCAGGAGGACGCCGGATGAGCACCGAGCAGACCCCGCTGCGCATCCTGCTCGCCGACGACCAGGCCCTGCTTCGGGCGGGCTTCGCCATGGTCATCGATTCCCAGCCGGACCTCCGCGTGGTCGAGCAGGCGGGCAACGGCCAGGATGCTCTCACCGCCGCCAGGGTGCACCGCCCCGATGTCGTGCTCATGGACATCCGGATGCCGGTCATGGACGGGCTCGAGGCCACCCGTCTGATCACCGAGGATCCGGCGCTCAGCGGCACCCGGGTGATCGTGCTGACTACCTTCGACACCGATGAGTACGCGCTCCAGGCGCTGCGCGCCGGGGCCGCCGGCTTCCTGCTCAAGGACGTGAAGCCCGAGACCCTGCTCGACTCCATCCGCACGGTGACCACCGGCGGTGCGGTCATCGCGCCCTCCACCACCCGGCGGCTGCTCGACGCCACACTGGGCAGCGGCGCCCAGGCGCGGCGACGTTCCCCGGACGCCCACCAGCAGGAGAAGCTTGATCGACTCACCAACCGGGAGCAGGAGATCCTGCTCGAGCTCGCCACCGGAGACTCCAACGGCGAGATCGCGGCGCGACTCTTCCTCTCCGAGGCCACCATCAAGACCCACGTGGGACAGGTGCTGGCGAAGCTCGAGGTGCGTGATCGCGTGCAGGCCGTGATCTTCGCCTATGAGACCGGGCTCGTCTACTGAGATACGCAGCTACTGAGGGACAGGGCTTCTGAGGGACAGGGCTTTGAGAGACGGATTGCCTGCGAGCTGAAGAACCCGGGGACTGCCGCGGCGGTGTGCATCTGCGCCGGAGCAGGGCAGACTTGGTCCATGGCTGACGCAGCAGAGATCACGACCCAAGACTCCACGCTTGAGAAGTGGACGCGCGCACTCGCAGAACCCGTCGGTTCGCCCGGGGGCGGCGCCGGCGCCGGGGTGATGTTCGCGATCGCCGCGTCGCTGACCTCCATGGTCGGCGGGTACACCGAGCCGACCGAAGAACAGCGGGACGTGCTCGACGCTGTCATCGCCCGGGCGCAGAAGCGCCGACAGGTGGCCTTGCAGCTCGCCGATGAGGACGCCGAGGCTTCGAAGGCGTTCGGCGCGGCATTCGCCATGGAGCGAGGTGCGGAGCGCAGGAGGGCGATCCGTGACGCCTCGCTCGGCGCCGCCCGCTCTTCGGTGATCCTCGGCGAGCACGCCGCCGAGGCGATCGATGACCTCTGTTGGCTGGCCGAGCACGGGAACTCGGCCCTGATCGCCGACGTCGTCGTCGCCTTCGGTGCGCTCCGCGCGGCTGTGACCGGTGCCCGCACCAACGCGAGTTTCGACCTCGCGGCACTGAAGTCCTCCGGCTCCACGCTCGAACAGGTTCAGAACCGGCACCCGAAGCTCTGGGCCAGCGTCGAAGCGCTGGATTCCGCCATCGTACGCATCGACGCAGCCACGGCCGCGGTGGACGATCGAGCCGCGCCCACCGACGCGTAAGGGTTGAGGCCGGACGGACTGAGGCCCGGCGCGATAGGCCCACCTCATCCTGCAGGATGAGGTGCAGACCGGCCTGTAGTCCGATGTGGAAGACCCTGGTTGGTTCGTAGGGTGAACAGCATGACGACTGCACTGATCCCCGCGCTGCGCGCCAGGGACCTGAACAAGACCTACGGCTCCGGAGACGCGGCCGTGCACCCGCTGCGCTCACTGAACATCGACTTCCCAGCCGCGCGCTTCACCGCGGTGATGGGGCCCTCGGGCTCCGGAAAGTCCACCCTGCTGCATGTGCTGGCGGGACTGGACACCGCCGACGACGGTGAGGTCATCCTCTCCTCCTCTCGCGGCGAGACCACGCTGAGCGGACTCAATGAGAAGCAGCTCACCCGCGTCCGCCGCGAGTCCATCGGGTTCATCTTCCAGGCCTACAATCTGGTCCCGGCGATGACCGCCGAGGAGAACATCCTGCTGCCCACGAATCTGGGCGGCAACGCCGTGGACAAGGCGTTCTATGCACAGGTCATCGAGCGGCTGGGACTGGAGGATCGCTTGGGGCACCGCCCCTTTGAACTCTCCGGCGGACAGCAGCAGCGCGTCGCCGTGGCCCGCGCTCTGGTCTCGAAGCCCGCAGTGATCTTCGCCGATGAGCCCACCGGAAACCTGGACCAGGCCACCGGCGCGGAGGTGCTGGGACTGCTGCGCACCGCCGTCGACGAGTTCAGCCAGACCGTCATCATGGTGACCCACGATGCCAATGCCGCCGCCCAGGCGGACCGCACGGTGCTGCTCGCCGACGGCCGCGTCGCAGGCACCCTGGAGAACCCCACGGCCGCACAGCTTGCCGCGGCACTCGTCGAGGCCGGCTCATGAGGCGCAACCCCGTGCTGCAGGTCAATCTGCGCTCAGCCGGGAAGAAGCTGTTCGCCGCAGGGGCCGCCGTCGCCATCTCGGTGGCGTTCATCGTGGCCGGGATGCTCATGGTGGACTCCTTCAACCGCGGCCTGACCCAGCAGATCGAGGCTGAGGCCGCCGGCAGCGACCTGATCATCGACACCGCCATGGCATTGACCTGGGATGAGGACACCGAAGACTATGTGCGCGACGACGTGCCGCTGGCCGAGGAGATCGACGACCTCGACGGCGTGGACGTCGCCGACGCCATCAGCGGTGCCTACCTCAGCAAGGTGGAAGAGAACGGCTCCTCCACCATCGGACTTCCGGTGAGCGAGCAGTCCGAGACGCGGGAGGGCGAGATCAGCGCGGGACGCGAGGCCCGGGCTGAGGATGAGGTCGTGATCAGCTCTGCAGCGGCCGAGGGTCAGGGAATCGAACTCGACACCACGCTGACTGCGCAGGAGTTCGTCTACGAGGAGGGCGCCGCAGAGGATGCGGAGCCCACCGTGATAGAAGAGGACTACACCGTGGTGGGCGTGATGGACACCCAGGGCGCGCCGCGCGGATTCCTCACCCCTGAGGGGATGGAACGCGTCCCCGCCGGCGGGAGCCCGGTCGAGATCCGCGTGAAGCTGAGTCCCAACGGTGACGCGACCGAGGTGCAGGAGCAGATCCGCGGGCTCATCAGCGACGCGGCCGCAGGTCTGGAGTCCACCCGGGCGGCGGACCTCGCATCCCTCGAGGTGAGGACCACCGAGGAGATCGTCGAGACTCGCATGGCGGAGCAGACGGGCAGCGGCGATGCCCTCGCCTATTTCGCCATCGGCTTCGGCGGCATCTCGGTGTTCGTCTCCGCCCTGGTCATCTCCAACACCTTCCAGGTGCTGGTGGCCTCGCGTCAGCGCACGCTGGCGCTGCTGCGGGCGGTCGGAGCCACCTCGGCGCAGCTCAAACGCGCCACGCTGACGGAGGGCGCCGTGCTCGGACTTCTCGGCGGCGCTGCCGGCGTGATGCTCGGCACCGCAGCGGCGCTGGGCTTCTCCGCCATCGCCCGGGCGACGTTCGCGCCCGAGCTTCCCCTGGCGGGACCCACGTTGCTGGCCACGGCGGTGGGGCTCGGCCTGGGACTGATCGTCACCGTGTTCTCCGCCCTGCTTCCGGCGCTGAAGGCCGGCCGGGTCTCTCCGATGGCAGCGCTGCGCCCAGTGGGGCTGAGTCCCGCCGCACCGCGGATCTCGATCCTGCGGGTGAGCATCGGACTGATCCTGACCCTGGGAGGCTTCGGTGCGGTCCTGACCGCCGCTCTGCTGGCCGATCCCGACGGCCCGCTCCCAGCACCTGCTCCGCTGATCGGCGTCGCCGGTGCCGTGCTGGGCTTCTCTGGGGTGCTCGTGCTGGCTCGGCTGGTGGTGCCCGAGCTGGTGGCCCAGGGTGGCCGCCTGCTTGGGCGGTTCCCGGGGCTGCGCGTCAATGCGCGTCTGGCCGGTCAGAATGCTCGGCAGGTGCCAGGACGCACGACGGCGACCGCCTCAGCACTGTTGGTGGGCGTCACCCTGGTGGGGACCATGATGGTGGGGGCCTCCACAGCACAGACCGTGCTCTATGACGAGCTCGCCGAACGGTACCCGGTGGAGGCCTCGGTGGCCGCCGTGGGTGAGGATCTGGAATCGGATCTCGCCGAGAGTGATCTCGTCGAATCTTTCAGCAGCGCCCAGGGTGCCGCTGCCACGGTGGAGGGCGAGCTGGGAAGCACCGAGGGTCGAGTGGTCCTGGTGGACGAGGAGACCTTCGCCGGGGTGGCTCGTGTTGAGGGCCTCGCTCCGGCAGCTGGCCAGGCGCTCGTCGCCGGGCAGCTCAACGGCGAGGTGTACTCCGGGAGTGGTGCTGAGCTGGAACTCACGCCCTATGGCACGGCGTCCTCCGGCGCCGAGGAGCAGGCGATCACCGTCGAGGCCTCCATCGCGTCCTGGCTGCCCGGGGGGACGGTGCTGATCACTGCGGAGTCTCTGCCTGACGAGGCGCTGGCCGAGGAAGGGTCCCCGTGGACCGTCAGCGATGCGCAGGGCCTCACGCTCATCCGTGTCGCTGAGGGTGTCAGCCCGGATGAGTCCTACGGTCTGGCGTCGCTGCTGGACGATCACTCGGAGGAGTTCAACGACACGGGCGCGGTGATGCGAGCCAGCTACTCGCAGAGCATCGATATGGTGCTGCTGATCGTCCTCGTGCTGCTCGGCGCCTCGGTGCTGGTGGCGGTCATCGGTGTCAGCAACACGCTCTCGCTCTCGGTCCTGGAGCGGCGCCGCGAGGCGGCCCTGCTCCGAGCCGTCGGCATGAATCGGCGTTCAGTGGGGCAGATGATCACGATCGAGGCTCTGCTGCTTGCCGGGGTGGCGCTGTTGATCGGCACCGCCCTGGGGGCCTTCCTCGGCTGGGCCGGCGTGGCGTCCATGGTGGCGCGCGAGGACTGGAGTGTGGTCCTGGAGATGCCGTGGCTGCGGATCGCAGGGCTGTGGGCGGTGACCCTGCTGGCCGCCGGTCTTGCGGCGATGCTCCCCGCTCGGGCATTGTCCAAGGTGGAGCCGGCGGCAGGCCTCAGCGAGGACTGAGCCCGCTGTGGCAAGGCCGGCGCGGGGCTGCCCGCGGCTCCCGCGCCGGCGCATTGAGTGCTTGGCCACACTTTTCTACGTCGTGTAGAAGAACTCTTCTACACGACGTAGAATTCAGGCACAGCGGACGTCGCACCTAGCGCGACAGCCTCCGTGGACGACCAGCTCACCTGAGGAAATCTGGACCTCCCTCGGACGCAGGTCTGGCGCCCATCAGCGGATGCCCGCCCGTGCTGTTGAGGTGAGTGTGCATGGAAGAGTTCTTCGACCCGCTGGCCCTGGCCCGGTGGCAGTTCGGCCTGACCACGCTCTATCACTTCATCTTCGTCCCGCTCACCATCGGCATGGCGCTGATGGCGGCGATCATGCAGACCGCGTGGTACCGCACTCATGACGTGAAATACCTCCGGCTCACCCGGCTCTTCGGCAAGATCTTCCTGATCAACTTCGCCATGGGAGTGGTCACCGGGATCGTCCAGGAGTTCCAGTTCGGCATGAACTGGTCGGAGTACTCCCGCTTCGTGGGAGACGTCTTCGGGGCGCCGCTGGCGATCGAGGGGCTTGCAGCCTTCTTCCTCGAGGCGACCTTCATCGGCCTGTGGATCTTCGGCTGGGACAAGCTTCCCCGGCTCGCGCACCTGATGAGCATCTGGATGGTGTTCTTCGCCAGCGCCATGTCGGCGTATTTCATCCTCGCCGCCAATGCGTTCATGCAGAACCCCGTCGGGTACACCATGAACACCGAGCGTGGCCGGGCGGAGCTGACCAGCCTGTGGGAGGTGCTGAGCAACCCCGTGGTGCTCGCGGCCTTCCCGCACACCATCCTGGCCGCGATCATGTTCGCCGCCACGGTGATGATCGCCGTCGCCGCCTGGCACCTGCGCCGGAACCAGCATCTCGAGACCATGCGCACTGCGCTGAAGGCCGGACTCTGGACCAACGTGCTGGCCTTCATGGGCGTCGGGCTCTCTGGAGACCAGCTCTCCCTGGCGATGGTGGACGCCCAGCCGATGAAGATGGCCGCCGCAGAAGGCCTCTATGAGACGACCAACGCGGCCAGCTTCTCGATCTTCACGCTGGGCACCCCCGACGGTGCCAGCGAACTCTTCTCGATCCGGATCCCACACCTGCTCTCGCTGCTGTCCACGCACACCATGAACGGTGAGGTGGAGGGCATCAACGACCTGCAGGCACAGTACGTCACGCAGTTCGGGCCGGGGGACTATTCACCCATCATCTGGATCACCTACTGGGCCTTCCGGTGGATGATCGGCCTGGGAGTCTTCTCCGCGCTGGTGTCCCTGGTGATGCTGTGGATGACCCGCGCCAAGGCTCCGCAGCGCTCGGCGCTGGTCCAGGACCGGCTCTGGCGGGTGCTCATCTGGACGGCTCCGCTGCCCATGATGGCTTCGCTGGTGGGCTGGGTCTTCACCGAGATGGGTCGGCAGCCATGGATCGTCTTCGGCCTGATGAAGACCGAGGCCGCGGTCTCCCCGAACGTCGCAGGCTGGCAGGTGGCGCTGTCCCTGGCAGCCTTCACCGCGATCTACGGGACTCTCGCGGTGGTCGAGTTCAAGCTCATCCGCAAGGCGGCCCAGGAGGGTCCCCCCGAGATCTCGCAGGGAGAGGACGACCATGCCGAGCCCGACTCACTTGCCATCGTCTACTGAGTCTCGCGTGCCAAGCCACACACCGCGCCACGCGTTCAGAAGGGACATCCACTGATGGATATCGAACAGATCTGGTTCGCGCTGGTGGCCTTCTTCTTCATAGGCTACTTCGTGCTCGACGGGTTCGACTTCGGCGTGGGCATGGCGCTGCCGCTGCTCGGCCGCGATGACACCGACCGCCGCGTCATGATCAACACCATCGGCCCCGTCTGGGATCTCAACGAGACCTGGGTCATCGTCGCCGGCGCTGTGCTCTTCGCCGCTTTCCCCGAGTGGTACGCCAGCCTCTTCTCAGGCTTCTACCTTCCGCTGCTGCTGATCCTGCTCGCGCTGATCCTGCGCGGCGTGAGCTTCGAATACCGGCACCAGCGCAGAGAGCCCCAGTGGGCCGCCCGGTTCGACCTGATGATCATCATCGGCTCCTTCCTGCCGGCCTTCCTCTGGGGGGTGGCCTTCGCAAACATCGTGCGCGGAGTCCCCATGGACGCTGATCACCAGGTGTCCATCTCGCTGTTCGGCCTGCTCAACCCCTATGGCCTGCTCGGCGGGCTCACCCTGGTGCTGCTCTGCCTGGTGCATGGGATGATCTTCATCGCGCTGAAGACCGAGGGCGAGATCCGCGCCCGGGCACGTGCCATGATCCTGCGTTTCATGCTGCCCACCATTGCGGTCGCCGCGACCTTCCTCTTCTGGACGGTGCTGATGCACATCCAGGTGCCGCATCTGATCTGGATCATCGCGCTCGCCGGGCTCGCCGCAGGCTCACTCATCGCGGCCGGGCTGTTCAGCCTGCGCGGCCGCGAGGGATTCGCCTTCACAGCCATGGCACTGACGATCGCGGCCGCCGTGGCGACACTGTTCGTCTCGCTCTTCCCCAATGTCATGCCCTCGACGACGACGCCGGCCGGGACGCTGACCATCGTCAACGCGAGCTCCTCGGAGTACACGCTCGGGGTCATGCTCTGGGTTGCGCTGATCACGACCCCGCTGGTCATCGGGTACCAGGCCTGGACCTACTGGGTCTTCCGTCGCAGGCTCAGCCGTGACCATATCCCTGCGGCAGCGCACTGAGCCCGGACGGTCACTATGAAACCTCTTGATCCGCGCCTGCTCCGCTATGCCGCCGCGTCACGGAGCTTCCTCATTCTGGCGGCGCTGCTCGGGCTGGGGCAGGTGACACTGGTGATCCTCTTCAGCTGGCTGCTGGCTTCGATCCTTGCTCGCGCTGCAGCCTGGGTGGGGATCCTCGGGGAGGTGCCTGGCACCGGCAGCGGGGCTCTGCTTGCCGAACTGGCACCGGCGCTGCTGGGTCTGGGCGGTGTGGTCCTCGGGCGTGCGGCGCTGGCCTGGGCGGTGGAGTTCGCGGCAGCTCGGGCAGCGGTGAAGGCCAAGAGCCAGCTGCGCCGGCGCGCCACCCGGGCGCTCGCGGATTCCGTGGCTGCAGGTGAGGCCTCCCCGCGCTCCCGCGACAGCGCCCATGTTGTCACGGTGCTGGGCTCCGGGCTCGACGCGCTGGATTCTTATTTCTCCCGCTACCTTCCGCAGCTGGTGCTCACCATTCTGGCCATCCCGCTTCACCTCGGTGTGCTGGCCTCCCAGGACCTGACCACTGCGGTGATCGTCGCGCTGACCCTGCCGCTGATTCCGGTGTTCATGGCGCTCATCGGCCTCTCCACCCAGGCAGCCCAGCAGCAGCAGTGGAGGCGTCTTGACCGGCTCTCCCGCACCTACCTGGACATCGTGGAGGGGCTGTCCACCCTGAAGGTCTTCAACCGAGCGCATCGCCAACGTGGGAATCTGCGCGAGATCTCCGACCAGCACCGCCGCAGCACGATGAAGGTCCTGCGGATCAGCTTCCTCTCCGGGTTCGTGCTCGAACTCGCGGCGAGCCTGTCGGTGGCCCTGGTGGCCGTCTCCGTGGGCATCCGACTGATCGACGGGCAGATGGACCTCGCCGTGGGTCTCTTCGTGCTGCTCATCGTCCCGGAGGCCTACGCCCCGCTGCGCCAGGTCGGAGCCAACTACCACGCGGCCGCCGAGGGTGTGGCCGCCGCCGAGGACGTCTTCGAGATCCTCGACGACGCCGCTGCTCACCAGGGTCCACCCGCCGGGGAGAGCCCCACGCCGGTGGCCGCTCTGCGCGGAGTCCCCATGGATCTGGTCATCAGCGGGCTTCAGGTGCGTCGCGGAGAGACCGACGTGCTCCAGGGCGTGGACCTGCGGGCACGCGCCGGGGAGCTCACGGTGATCACCGGTCCCAGCGGGATCGGGAAGACCTCCCTGTTCGAGGCGATCATGGGGTTTCTTCCCAGCCGCGGCGAGATCCTTCTCCAGCCGCATGGCAGCCTCGGTGCGACCTCGCGGCTCGCGGGTCCGCAGCGACGCGAGCTCATCGCCTGGAGCGGTCAGCGACATGGCCTGCGCAGCGGGACGGTGGAGGAGAACATCGCGATGGACCAGCCCAGAAACCCGGATCTCACCCGAGAGGTGCTCGACGACATCGGACTCCACGTCCAGCTCGACCACCGGCTCGGAGTGCGTGGGGCGGGGCTCTCCGGAGGCCAGGCGCACCGAGCAGCGATCGCACGGGCATTGTTCCGGGTTCGCAGCCTGGACTGTCCCATTCTGCTGCTGGACGAGCCCAGCGCCGCCCTGGACGCCCGAACCGAGGAGCAGCTGATCCACACTCTGCGCGGCGAGGCCGCCGCCGGCCGCACGGTCCTGGTCATCAGCCACCACCAGACCATGCGTGAGGCGGCAGACCACCTGGTGGAGCTGAGTCCGGCGTATGTGGGGGCCCCGAGATGACCGCCGGAACGGCAGAGCAGAACCCACAGCGACAGGCGCGAAGCCTGCTGGCGGCCTCACGACCCTCCTGGCGAGCCATGGCCCCGGGGCTGATCTTCGGGATCCTCTCCGGACTCAGCGCAGTGCTGCTGCTGGGCAGCTCCGCATACCTGATCACCCGAGCCGCCGAACAGCCACCGATCCTCTACCTGGGGCTGCTCGTGGTCGCGGTGCGCACCTTCGCCCTCTCCCGCGGCTTCTTCCGCTACCTCGAACGGCTGAGCACCCACGACGCCGCCTTCCGGGCCCTGGGCGAGGTCCGGGGGGACGCGTTCTCGCGGCTTGAGCCGCTCGCCCCGGTGAAGCTGGGCCCACGACGACGCGGAGATCTGCTCACCCGGGTGATCCGCGATGTGGACGGACTGGTGGATCTGCCCACCCGAGTGATCCAGCCGCTGACCTCGTCCCTGACCGTGGTCGGGCTGACGCTTCTCGCCGTGCTCTGGTTCTCGCCGCTCTTCGCCCTGGCGCTCGCGGGACTGCTGCTGCTCACCCTCGTGCTGGGAACCCTGGTGACCGAGACGCTGACCGTGGGCGCCGAGCGGCGCACTGCACAGCTGCGCGGAGACCTTGCCGATGAGGTCGTGGATCTCGTCAGTGAGCTCGACGTGCTGATCGCCTACGACGCCGTGGACGCTCAGCTGCAGAAGGTCGCGGAGCTCGACGCCAGGCTGCGCCGGGAGGCGCTGATCGGTGCGCGCGGGGCCGGCCTCCTCGCAGCGGTCTTCTCAGCCGGGACGGGTGCGGCGGTGCTGGCAGCGCTGCTGATCACCGGCCCCACCCTGCAGGCCGCGGTGCCCCTGGGCCCTGACGTCGCGCTGGGCTTCGGCGAGGTGGACCCGGCTGTGCTGGTGACGCTGGCGCTGATTCCGCTCGCGGTCTTCGAACTGGCGGCAGCGGTGCCGCTGGCGTGGAGTGCACGACGGCGCGTGCTCACCCACGCGCGCAGAATCGCGGAGATCGCGCCAGAGCCGGCGCCGCCGGGCCCGGCTCAGGATCAGCCGCTGACCCTGCAGCCGCAGCTGCCGGCGGACGAGCAGCGACCGCATGCCCAGATGGCGCCCACCTCCGGCTCGGAGGTTCTTGCAGACTTCTCTGCCGACGCCGTGCCGACACTGGAGCTGCGCGATGTCACCGTGCGGTGGCCCGAGAGCGATGCCCCGGTGGGGGCGCCCCTCTCGGCGCGGCTGCTTCCTGGGGAGAACCTGCTCATCACCGGACCCAGCGGTGTGGGCAAGACCGCGCTGGCACTCGGGCTCACCGGATTCCTGGCCCTCGAGGGTCGGTACCGGGTGGCAGGTGAGGATGTGACGGGCTGGAGTCCCGAGCAGCTGCGCCGGGAGGTCTGTCTGATCGAGCAGCAGGCGCACATCTTTGACTCCAGTTTGCGCGCGAATCTGGCGCTCGCCCATCCCGGTGGTCCGGAGGCGGCGCAGGATGCGGAGCTCGAGCAGGTGCTGCGCGCCGTCGGACTCTGGGACTGGGCGCAGACTCGTCACGGTCTGCAGACTCCCGTGGGCATGTTCGGGGACTTGATCTCGGGAGGTCAGGCGCAGCGCATCGCTGTCGCCCGCGGTCTGCTCTCTGGGGCGCGGATCCTGATCTTGGACGAGCCGACTGCTCATGTGGATCCGGAGACCGCCGCGCAGATGCTCGAAGAGCTGCTGGGCGCCACCGGTCCCCGGCGCAGCGTGGTGCTGTTCTCGCACACTCCGGTGCCGGACCGGCTGATCAATGCATCGCTGCAGCTTCACCGGGCATGACAGCAGTGGGCATAGCAGGAGGGCGTGACCCGAATGTTCGGATCACGCCCTCCTGTTGCTGCTGGTCTCTGTGGATCAGGTCACCAGGATGACGATGATCACGATGAGCAGGATTGTAGTCAAGCTGATTGGCAGTACTGACTTATGCATAATGGCCCGTTCCTTTCTGTCGTCGACGTCGATGTCGCTGAAGTGACGAACCCGTCAGTCGATGACAGGTTCCCGTGAGCGATGTTCTTCACTCTACGGGGGTTTTGCTGAGCACCGGCTGGACGGCAGCCCTGTGATCAGTCCTCGGAGTCGGCCAGGGCTTCCACATCGGAGAGCGAGGCATGCGGGGTGTGCTCCGGAACGTCACCGTTGAGGCGCAGTCCGTTCTCGATGTCGAACAGATGCACATGATTCGGATTCGGCTTGATGAAGACCCGCTCGCCGCGCATGGGGGGACGGCGCCCGTCCACGCGCACGATGAAGGGCTGGAAGGTCTTGATGCCGTCCGGAGTGCCGAAGATGTAGGCGTCTGCGCCGAGTTCCTCGACCAGGTCAACGGTCATCGGAAGCCCGGTGCCGTCCTCGGTCAGCTCCATGTCCTCGGGACGAACCCCCAGGACGACCTCGTCGCGGCTGCTCTTGGCCAGGTGTCCGCCGGCGACGGGGACGATGTCGTTGCCGAGCACCAGGCCCTCGCCCTGAATCTTGGCGTGGAAGAGATTCATCGCGGGGGAGCCGATGAAGCCGGCCACGAAGACGTTGGCGGGCGTGTCGTAGAGATTGCGGGGAGAGTCGACCTGCTGAAGGACGCCGTCCTTGAGCACGCAGACGCGGTCGCCCATGGTCATGGCCTCGACCTGGTCGTGGGTGACGTAGACGGTGGTGGTCTGCAGCTCGCGGGTCAGTGCCGCGATCTGCGTGCGAGTCTGCACACGCAGCTTGGCATCGAGGTTCGAGAGCGGCTCATCCATGAGGAAGACCTTGGGAGAGCGCACGATCGCGCGGCCCATGGCGACACGCTGACGCTGACCTCCGGAGAGTGCCTTCGGCTTGCGCTCGAGGTAGGGCACGAGGTCCAGGATCTCGGCTGCCTTCTTGACGCGCTCGGCACGCTCCTCCTTGGAGACGCCGGCGATCTTCAGGGCGAAGCCCATGTTCTCGGCCACGGACATGTGTGGGTACAGCGCGTAGTTCTGGAAGACCATGGCGATGTCTCGGTCCTTGGGGGAGACGTGGGAGACGTCCTCGCCGCCGATCAGGATGCGACCCTCATTGACCTCTTCCAGGCCGGCGAGCATGCGCAGCGCGGTGGACTTGCCACAGCCGGAGGGTCCCACGAGGACGAGGAACTCGCCGTCGGCGACCTCGAGGTGGAGCTGGTTGATAGCAGGCCGCGCGCCCGGGGTGTAGATGCGGCTGGCGGAGTCATACGTCACTGAAGCCATGGTGATATGTCCCTTTCACGGGCAGGTACGTGCCCGACGATCCGTTGTGAAGGTGATTGTGTGACAGTTCCCCACGTGCTGTGGGTCACATGTCAGCTGAATCACATCACAACAGGCCGGAGAAGTCCAAACCAGGCGCGGCCGCAAGCTGCCAGCAGAGACGACGACGGCGCCCGCCCACCTGCTCCACGGTGTCTTCCGGGGAGAAGGTGAGGGGCGCCGTCGGACGTTGCGGCTCAGCGCAGCGAAGGCTCAGCCGTTCAGCAGATCAGGCGGTCTCGTCCTCGATGATCAGGGGGTAGACGCCGTTCTCGTCGTGGACCTCACGGCCGGTGACCGGGGGGTTGAAGACGCAGACCACGCGGATCTCTTCTTCAACCTCGACGCGGTGCTTCTCCTGGCCGTCGAGCATGTAGAGGAAGCCGTCGGTGATGGCGTACTCCTCCCCGGTCTCGAGGTCGGTCAGGGTTCCCTTGCCGCCCACGCAGTAGACGGCCTCCACATGGTTGGCATACCAGAACTCATTGGTGGTGCCGGTGTAGAGGGTGGTCTCATGCAAAGAGAAGCCCACCTTCTCCTTGGCCAGAACCATGCGGCGCGAGCGCCAGTTCTCCTGCTGGATGTCGCGGTCCGTGCCGTTGAGGGTGTCGATGTTCATCGTGTACACGCAGATCTCCGATCAGTGGCTGTCAATAATGAGGGGCTCAGTAGCTCCGAGAGCAGGTTCAGCGGGGTGCGCGCAGCCGGGAGGGCTCACCGAGGTTGCCGGTGGCCGCCAGCAGGGACTCCTCGACGATCGCGAGGCCCTTCTGCAGGTCCTCGGACTCGATGTTCAGTGCCGGCATGAGCTTGAGGACCTCATCCTGCGGACCGGAGGTCTCCACCAGCAGGTTGCGCTTATAGGCCTCTGCCGCGGTCTTGCCAGCGGTGTCCGGGTTGGGGAAGTGGATACCGGTGAGGAAGCCGCGTCCGCGGATCGAGGCGCCGGGGACGTGCTCGGCGATCTTCTCCAGGCCGTCATGGAGCTCGGTGATGCGCTCGGCGAGCTGGTTCTCGAAGCTGTCATCGGCCCAGAAGAGCTCCAGCGCGCGCGCTGCGGTGACGAAGGCGAGGTTGTTCCCACGGAAGGTGCCGTTGTGCTCGCCGCCCTCCCAGACGTCCAGTTCGGGCTTGAAGAGGGTCAGCGCCATAGCGAGGCCATAGCCGGAGATCGACTTGGAGACGCAGACGATGTCCGGGTAGAGACCGGCCTCCTCGAAGGAGAAGAACTTGCCGGTGCGTCCGCAGCCTGCCTGGACGTCGTCGACGATCAGCAGGATCTTGTGTCGACGCAGCAGGGACGCCAGGGACTTCAGCCAGTCCATGCGTGCTGCGTTGAGTCCACCCTCGCCCTGGACCGTCTCCACGATCACCGCTGCGGGCTTGTCCACGCCGGAGCCGGAGTCCTCAAGGATCTTCTCCAGCCACAGGAAGTCAGGCATATCGCCGTCGAAATAGTCGTCATAAGGGATCTTCGAGGAGTTCGTCAGCGGAATGCCGGCACCGCGACGCTTCATCGAGTTGCCCGTGACCGAGAGTGCGCCCAGCGTCATGCCGTGGAAGGCGTTCGTGAAGGACAGGATGTGCTGCCGGCCGGTGACCTTGCGGGCCAGCTTCAGGGCAGCCTCCACAGTGTTGGTGCCTGTAGGGCCGGGGAACATGACCTTGTAGTCCAGCTTGCGGGGTTCCAGAATGACGCGCTCAAAGGTTTCCAGGAAGTGGCGTTTGGCCGGGGTCTTCATGTCCATCGAGTGGGTGACACCGTCATTGGCCACGTAGTCCACGATCAGATCGCGAAGTTCGGGGTGGTTGTGGCCGTAGTTCAGCGCGCCGGCTCCGGAGAAGAAATCCAGGTAGCGGGTGCCGTCCTCGGTCCACTGGTAGGGGCCCGATGCCTTGGCGAAGGTCGCGGGCCAGTTCTTGCAGTAGCTGCGGACCTGGGATTCGCGAGTTTCGAAGATATCTGTAGGCATGGTGCTTATCGATTCCTTAGGTTTCGGGGAAGTCGTGCTGGAAGTTCGTGGAGGTGATGCTCAGTCGGTGCGGGAGCCGAGCGGAGCCACCGTGTAGAGGTCCTCGGGGGCGTGCTCCTCCCCGGATTCCTGAGCTGAGGGGAAGTGCTTCTCGGTGAAGAACGTGGTGGTGGTGATCTCGGCACCCTGATCGCGGGCGAGGCCGGTGAACAGCGCGATCGATGCAGCATTGTCCGACGTGATCGTGGTCTCCAGGCGCTGGGGTGCGACCGATTCCACCAGTGTGGTGAGCATCCGCGACGCGAGGCGGCGTCCCCGGAAGCGTGAGTCCACCGCCACCTGCCAGATGAACAGCGTCTCTGGGGCATCGGGTCGGCGGTACCCGGAGATGAATCCCGCGGGCTCTCCGTCGACCTCTGCGATCACCGACGTCTCGGCGAAGTCCCGGGTCCACAGGATGTAGGCGTAGGGGGTGTTCACGTCCAGGACGCCCGTGCCGGCGGCGAGTCGCCAGAGCGAGGTGCCGTCCTCCACAGTGGGCGTGCGGATCTCAACTCGCTCCGAGGTCGAAGAGGACTCGGTGGAGTTCTGGGCAGGGGTGTCTGCGGTGTGAGGCATCGGTCTCCACAGTAGTGAGCTGGTTCGGAGATTCAACCGCGGATCGGGTGAATACCCGGTGAAACAGGGGTTCATGACACGTTCAGGAGTTTAGGCCCAGCGATATCCGCGGCGCCAGAGCCCAGGCATGCCGGGGGAATGCGCGGATCACGTGGATCAACTCCGGCAATTGCATCGAATGTAATCATCATGTGATGGGGTTCAAGATATTGGAAAAGCTGAATGAGGATCCGCCGGCTAGCCGGGACCAGGCAGCCGAGGCCAGGTGCCGCTAATGTGTGTGGGATGAGCACGCAGAAGAAGAACCGGTTTCCCGGATTCGGATGGACGTTGCATGGTGACGGCCGTACCGTCAGGCCAGGGGCGGTGGTGGCTCCTGGAGAGCGTCTCGGTTGGTTCCAGACCACCGGGGTGGGAATGCAGCACGTGGTGGCAATGTTCGGTGCCACGTTCCTGGTCCCGCTGATCACCGGCTTTCCACCGTCGACCACGCTGCTGTTCTCTGGCATCGGCACGGTGCTGTTCCTGATCATCACCGCCGGCCGCATCCCCAGCTACCTGGGGTCCTCTTTCGCCTTCCTCGCCCCAGTGGGTGCGGCGACGGCGCAGTACGGCATGTCCGGTGCGCTGGGCGGGATCTTCCTGGCGGGGCTGGGACTGGTGGTGGTCGGCGTCGTCGTTCACTTCGCCGGCAGCCACTGGATCCAGCGCATCATGCCGCCCGTGGTCACCGGGGCGATCGTCGCGCTGATCGGGCTGAACCTTGCGCCTGCTGCGTGGAACAACGTCAATGAGGCGCCGATCACCGCGACCGTGACCATCGCGTCGATCCTGCTGGCCAGCGTGTTGTTCAAAGGCCTGCTCGGCCGTCTGTCGATCCTGGTGGGAGTGGTCGTCGGCTACGTGGTGGCCGTGCTGCGCGGAGAGGTGGACTTCTCCACCATCGGCGCCGCAGGCTGGTTCGGCCTGCCCCAGTTCACGGCACCCAGCTTCCACATCGGCGTTCTGGGCCTGTTCATTCCAGTGGTGCTGGTGCTCGTGGCCGAGAACGTCGGCCACGTGAAGTCCGTGGCGCTGATGACCAAGCAGGACCTGGACCCACTGACCGGGCGAGCGCTGATAGCCGACGGCGCGGCGACCATGCTGGCGGGCACCGGCGGCGGTTCGGGCACGACGACCTATGCCGAGAACATCGGGGTCATGGCCTCATCCCGGGTGTACTCCACCGCTGCGTACTGGGTGGCGGGTCTCTTCGCCATACTGCTGGCACTGCTGCCGAAGTTCGGAGCCTTGATCGCCACGGTCCCCGTAGGGGTGCTCGGCGGTGCCGGCACGGTGCTCTACGGGATGATCGGCGTGCTGGGCGTGCGTATCTGGGTGCAGAACCGCGTGGACTTCGCCAATCCGATCAACCTGGCGGTCGCGGGGGTGCCGCTGGTGATCGCCATCGCCAACTTCACCATGGTCTACGGGGAGATCGTCTTCGAAGGCATCGCCCTGGGCAGCTTCGCCGCGCTTGCGATCCACCACGTGCTCAGCGCGATCGCCCGGATCCGAGGCACCGATGTCGGTTTCGGGACCGATGACGACGCCGCTCTGGCCACCCCGGTCAACGAGAGAGACCTCTCGCGCGATGAGGAGGATGAGCCGCGCAGGACTTGAACCACCGGGGGAGTTCGCTGTGAGTTCCCTGGGAAACGATTGTTCTGAGTGACAGTCCACGGCGTGATCTGTAGCGTGACAAGGGACTTGTCCGCCGACGAAAGGGGTCACCTATGGGACTCGATGACAAGACTGACAACAAGACCGAACAGGCAACCGGCTCCGCCAAGGAAGGCTTCGGCAAGCTGACCGGCGACAAAGAGACCGAGGCTGAAGGCAGCAGCCAGAAAACCCAGGCCAAGGCCGCAGACGCAGCGCAGGACGCGAAGGACAGCGTCAAGGGCTTCGTTAAGGGCCTGAAGAAGTAATCTGGCTCAAACCTTCACGCCCGCCCACCGGGTGAGACAGTCCGCCGGATGGGCGGTTGTGCACCACTCAGCGTCGGGTCCGAGTTCATCGGGCCCGGCGCTGCTGTGTCTGCACAGGGTGCCCGCATGTTGTGCCGATCGCCATGAGGTCTCAGCCCTGTGCCATGGTGGCGGCGAGTGCCAGCAGCGCCTCCTCCGAGCCGCGGCGACCGATCAGTTGGACAGACCAGCTCAGCCCCTCGGCGTCGGTGTGGGTGGGGACGTTGATCGCGGGCAGTCCCATCACATTGATCACCGAGCTGTACGGGGTGAAGCGGCACTGCTCTCGGTAGTTCTCCTCGGGCGTCAGCGAGGTGAACCATCCGATTCTCGGCGGAGCGAAGGCGAGCATCGGTGTGACCAAGATGTCCCATGGCCCCATGAAAGCCTCCGCATCGGTGGAGAAGGATTCCAGTGCGGCGATGGCCTCCTGCGTCTGAGCCTGGGGTCGCTGGGCCGCCAGGTCGATGAAGTACCGGGTCAGTGGGGCCAGCTTCGCCCGCTCTTCAGCGGAGAAGTCGAGCTGACCCAGTCGAGAGGTCCAGAGTGCCTGGAAGTTCTGGTGGTACTCATCCGGCCAGAACGAGTCCACTCCGGTGCAGTGGCTGCTGCCCTGGATGATGTGCCCGAGCCGTTCCAGGGCACTCAGGCCATCTTCCAGTGCCGTCACGGCCGACTCGGCGAGCACGATGTCCAGATCCGGGGAGAAAGGGGACTCCGTGGTCACGCCGATGCGCAGCGGGGGGAGGCCGTCCCGCAGGGCCTGACGGACTGTTCGCATGGCGGGGCCCTCCGCCAGCCCCGAGGTGCTCTCGGAGAAGCGATGCCCGGCCATCACGTCGAAGAGCAGCGCAGCGTCTTCGGCAGTGGTGGCGAGAGGACCCGAGACTGCGAGGTTGCGCACGCTCGCGTCCTGCTGGTCGTCTGGCAGGCGCGCCCGGCCGGGTTTCAGGCCGATGAGTCCGCAGGCTGCGGCGGGGATTCGGACGGAGCCTCCGCCGTCGTTTCCCGGTGCCAGCGGAAGCATGCCGGCCGCCACGGCGGCGGCCCCGCCTCCGGTGGAGCCCCCCGCAGTCCGGTCGGGGTCCAGGGGATTGCGTGCCGGTGAGGCGAGCTCATTCTCCGAGTAGCAGGGGAGTCCGAACTCGGGGACCTGTGTCTTGCCCAGACTGATCGCGCCGGAGGCGTGTACGCGCCGGGCGAGCGGGTCGTCGCGACCCGGAATGACGGCAGGCATCGCCGCAGTGCCCATCGTGGTGGGCATCCCCGCGACCTGGACGAGATCCTTGAACGCGGTGGGCAGTCCCAAAAGGGGTGTTCGGGCGGAAAGCTCCGCCATGGCCGCCCTGCGGGAGTCTGGGCTGCGTGAGTCCAGCACGGCACGGCGCACCTGGTCGACCTCTTCCGCCCGGCGCAGTGCATACTCCGCATCGAGGTGGATGAACGCGCCCAGCTCAACCTGAACCGCGGCTGCGGTCAGCGCGGCCGTCGCCAGCTCCACCGCAGAGACCTCGCCGTGGAAGAAGTCGCTGCGCAGCTGGACGGCGGTGGACGGTGAGTCTGGATCGGTGGTCTGCTCCATGGGCTCACTCTATGCGTGGCGCTGCGCGCACGCGCTAGTGTTGAGGGCGCACCAGGCCTGTTCGCCCTGCCCTGAAGGAGGCTGAAATGTCGGACTTCGAGACTGTTCGTGCCGCAGATGTTCCCGCCGACGCCGCGCTGCTCGATGTCCGCGAGGACTACGAGTTCGCCGAGGGCCACGCTCCGCGGGCCCTGCACATTCCTGTGGGCGAGGTGCCTGCCCGGTTTGAGGAGGAGCTGGATCCAGATGAGGACTATTACGTGATCTGTCGGACCGGCGGGCGTTCGGTGCAGATCGCCACCTGGCTGACCGGCAAGGGGTATTCGGCGATCTTCGTCGCGGACGGTATGGACGGCTGGCTCGTGGCCGGGCGACCTCTGGAGTCGTCCACCGGTGAGGAGCCCAAGGTTCGATGAGCACGCGCCGCCATGATCAGGCTGAGTCTCTGCGCTATTCCTTCCTGGGGCCTGCAGGCACCTTCACCGAAGCGGCGTTGCTGCAGATTCCTAGCGTGGAGCAGGCAGAGCGTGTGCCGGCGGGCTCGGTTCTGACGGCCTTGAACATGGTCGAGGCCGGGGAGGTCGACGCCGCCATGGTGCCGATCGAGAATTCGGTGGAGGGCGGAGTCACCGCGACACTGGATGCGATCTCTGTGGCGCATCGACTGCACATCGTCCGTGAGGCGCTTGTGCCGATCAGCTTCGTGCTGGCCTCGGCCGCCCCGCTCAAGATTGAGCAGATTCGCACGATCTCCACACACACACACGGCTGGGCGCAGGTCCGGCGCTGGGCTGAGTCCACGATTCCGGCAGCGGAGTTCGTTCCTGCCTCCTCCACCGCAGCCGCCGCCCGTGGGCTGCTTGAGGAGACGCCGAGCGCCGATGCTGCTGTGTGCTCTCCGCTGGTGGCGGCCCAGCTGGGACTCCACGTGGTGGCCAGCGGCATCGAGGATGTGGCCGGGGCTGTGACGAGGTTCGTGCTCGTGGCGCGGCCCGGGGAGATTCCTTCGATCACCGGGGCGGACAAGACGACGATCATGATCCCGCTTCCGCAGGACCGGGCTGGTGCGCTGATGGAGCTGCTCGAGCACTTCGCCACACGCGGGGTCAATCTCTGCCGGATCGAGTCACGGCCGACGGGCAACGGGCTGGGGGAGTACTACTTCTCGATCGACCTCGAAGGCCATATCGCCGAGGCGCGGGTGGCCGATGCGCTCGCTGGCATTCATCGCATCGCACCGGGGATCCGTTTCCTGGGGTCGTATCCGCGCGCCGATGAGAAGCCTCAGCAGACCACCGCAGAGGTCTCCGACGAAGCGTTCACCGCCGCTGCCGCCTGGATCAGCTCACTGAGACGCGCGTAAGAGAGCCCGGCGCAGGCCCCGCTCTCGGCGCCGATGCAAGCCCGACACCGATGGGTACTTCAGTCCCTAAATTGCTGTGACCCTTGACACTTCAAGGGGCATTTTTTAGTCTCCTCGTAATACAAAGTAGTGATTCACATCACATCATGCGGCGTTCGACGCGGTGCATGCCGTTCTTCGTTCGACGCGCGATGGTCGACCTGCTTGGCCTGATCTGTATTGCGGCTTTGCCGCCGTCTAGGTATGTCAATGACGACAACGAGGAGATTCATGTTCAACCGATCGAATCGAGGGGCGCTCGCCGCTGCGGTGGTATGTGTCGGCGCGCTCACATTTGGGACCCCCGCCGCGGCCGGAGCGGCCACGACTTCAGTGCCGAGCGCGCAGAATGCCGCCCTGACGGTCGAGGCTGGAGCAGGCGCCAAGGGCGCTGACAAGCCGGAGCACAAGTCAAAGGGTCGCCCAGATCACGCTGGCCAGTCCGGCAGGCCGGACCATGCGGGCAAACCCGGACCTCCGGACCACGCCAAGGGCAAGGACAAAGGAAAGGGCAACGGGAAGGGCCCTGGAAATGGCGGCGGCGGGGGAGATGCGGCGCAGTGTCAGTTCACCCCCGAGGGAGGGGCCGCCGAAGGCGCCTGGGACCGGGACTCCCTGGCCGGCGTCGCCCCCGATGATCTCCGGATCGGCAACATCGCCGCAGGCGGAGGACATCACTCGGATGCTGAGTACCCGGATCCCTTTCCCTCGGACCCGGAGTACCGGGAGCACCTGGCTTCGGAATACTCCTCAGTAACCCACGAGAACTTTCTGAAGTGGGAGTTCGTCCATCCAGAACCTGGGGTCTATGACTTTGAGCAGGCCGATGCGGTCGTGGCGTACGCCGAGGAGAACGGCATGGATATCCGCGGCCACGCTCTGTTCTGGCACTCTCAGAACCCCGACTGGCTTGAGGACGGCGATTATTCCCAGGACGAGCTGCGCGAGATCTTGGAAGAGCATGTGCGCACCGTGGTTTCCCGGTATGCAGGTTGCATAGATCAGTGGGACGTGGCGAACGAGATCTTCCAGGATGACGCAGAGGCGAGCATTCGAGACAGTGACAACATCTGGATTCGTGAGCTCGGCCCCGGGATCCTTGACGATGTCTTCACCTGGGCCCACGAAGAGGACCCTGAGGCGCTGCTCTTTTACAACGACTACAACGTGGACGGACTCAATGCGAAGGCGGACGCCTACTACAGCTTGATCACCGATCAGCTGGAGCGGGGGATTCCGGTCCATGGATTCGGGTCACAGACCCATCTATCGATGCAGTACGGGTTCGACAACAGCTACCAAGAGAACCTTCAGCGGTTTGATGACCTGGGCCTGTACACGGCGGTGACCGAGATCGACGTCCGTGGAGAGGTGGATGAGAACGACCAGATGTCCGCCGAGGACCGTGCCGGCGCGGCGGAACGCTACGAGACGGTGCTCGAGGCGTGTCTCGCGGTGAGTGGCTGCAACTCCTTCACCATCTGGGGAACCCTCGACGCACAGAGCTGGGTGCCGAATACGTTCCCCGGTGAGGGCGATGCCACGCTCCACGAGGGGGACTACGAGCGAAAGCCCGCCTATTGCATCCTCCAGCGCACACTGGTGGAGCATGAGGAAGGGGACGCTGCCTGGGATGCGGACCCCGCGTTTGAAGAATGCCGCAGCATCCTTCAGGAGGCCGGCCTCTGATCAGGCGTCGTGAGGAGCTTTGGTGACCCTCGCCTCGGTCAGGCCGGGGTCACCATCGCTCTGGTTCACCGTGCTGGAGTTGCTGCCGGGGCCGTCCTCGGTGTCAGTGTTCTCCTCAAGCTCCTGGACTCCCCGGACGGTGACTCCATTGACCTTCAGCGCGTGCGCGTTGACGGTCCCGGAGACGCTGATCACCTCACCTACCGCGTCGCCGTCGATCTGGAAGGGCATCGGCTCTGCCATCGTGATCCGGGCCTGCTTGGCCTGACGCACGGTCATCACGGGGATGTCGGCCGCGAAGCGCGTGACGGTCTTGGCCAGAATCCGCGCCCAGTCCAGTGCGTGGCGCGGAGTGAACAGCACCGCGTCCATGTGCCCGTCGTCGAACTCGGCGGAGGGCACCAGCAGCATTCCGGCCTGGAGTGAGCCGCAGTTCGCCAGCAGGACCGAGCGGACCTTGTGGGTCTGCGCCTCGCCGCCGTCGAGCTGCACGGTGACACTGGAGCGCGCGCCCATGATGTGGCGCAGTCCGGCCTCGCCATAGGCCAACCAGCCAGCGCGCTGCTTGAGCGCCTCACGGGTGTCGCCCATCACCTCGGCGTCCAGACCGCCGCCCGCGATGACCAGGGAGATCTCTTCTTCGGTGCGACCGCCCACACGCTCGAGCACCAGGTCCAACGTGTCCACGCGGTGACTGCGGCCATGGATGGCCTCGTCCACGCAGGCATGCAGGTCCTGATAGGGCAGGCCGATGTTGCGGGCGAAGAGGTTTCCGGTGCCCAGCGGCACGATCCCCAGCGCGGTCTCGGTTCCGGCAAGCTCCGCGGCCACAGCGCGGACGGTGCCGTCTCCACCAGCGGCGACGACGACGACGGCGCCCGCCTCCAACGCTCGGCGGGTCATCTCATGGCCGGGATCCTCGGCGCTCGAGGCCATCACGAGCGGACTCGGCATGCCGGCTCGGGAACAGGCGGAATGGATCTGCCGCACGACGTCGTCGGAGGAGTCCTTGGTCGTGTTGACCACCACCGCCACCAGGCGCCCCGGAGCGTGCTCGCTCGGGGAGTACTGGGTGTTGCTGCGCTCGCGTTCGAGCGCGGCGTTGCTGCGGCGAAGCTTGTGGCGCGAGACGCTCAGCCAGATCACCGCAATGAGCAGCAGTGCTGCCGCGGCGAGGGCGAACCAGAAAAGTGTGCTGGGGGCGTCGTTAGTCATCAAGGGCAGTGTACTGGCGGAGTCTGGCGGCGGTGTGGCGATAGGCTGGTGTCGTGATCGACATCAAGGACCTCATCGAGAATCCCGAGACCTACCGGGCCAGCCAGCGCGCACGCCAGGCGGACGAAGCCGCAGTGGATGCGCTGATCTCCGCCCAGGAGTCCCGCAACGCCGCCATCACCCGCTTCGAGACTCTGCGAGCGGAGCAGAAGTCCTTCGGCAAGAAGGTCGCCCAGGCCAGCGGGGAGCAGAAGCAACAGCTGCTCGCGGAGGTCAAGGAGCTCTCGCATCAGGTGAAGGCCGCCGAGGCCGCATCCGGTGAGGCCGAGGACCAGCTGCGCCGACTTCAGGGCGCCTTCCCGAACCTGATCCACGAAGGCGTCCCCGCCGGCGGTGAGGACGACTTCGTCGTTCTGCGCGAGGAAGGGGCGGCCCGTGACTTCGCGGCCGAGGGGTTCACCCCCAAGGACCACCTGGAACTGGCCGAGCGTCTGGCCGCCGTGGACATGGAGCGCGGGGCCAAGGTCTCCGGCGCGCGGTTCTACTTCCTCAAGGGGATCGGCGCCCGACTGGAGCTGGCCATGATGCAGATGGGCCTGGACCAGGCGGTGGAGGCCGGTTTCACTCCCATGATCACTCCCACCTTGGTGCGCCCCGAGACCATGGCGGGCACCGGATTCGATGTGGAGCACGACGACGAGATCTACCGTCTCGAGCGCGACGACCTCTATCTGGTCGGCACCTCGGAGGTGGCGATCGCCGGATACCACTCGGACGAGATCCTCGACCTGGACAAGGGTCCGGAGCGGATCGCCGGATGGTCCACCTGCTATCGGCGTGAGGCCGGGTCGCATGGCCGGGACACGCGCGGGATCCTGCGCGTGCATCAGTTCAACAAGCTCGAGATGTTCATCTACTGCTCGGCCGAAGACTCCGCCGCAGAGCACGCGAAGCTCCTGGCCTGGGAGGAGACGATGCTCCAGAAGATGGAGCTGCCTTACCGGGTGGTGGACATCGCCGCCGGTGATCTTGGTCTCTCCGCGGCCCGCAAGTTTGACTGCGAAGCGTGGGTTCCCTCCCAGTCCACCTACCGCGAGCTCACGTCCACCTCCGACTGCACCACTTTCCAGGCACGGCGGCTCAACATCCGGGAACGCACGCTGAAGGAGGACGGCTCCAAGGGCCCCACGCGCCCTGTGGCCACGCTGAACGGGACGTTGGCGACCACGCGCTGGCTGGTCGCGATCCTGGAGAATCACCAGCAGGCGGACGGCACCGTGCGCGTGCCCGAGGCGCTGCGTCCCTACCTCGGCGGCATGGAAGTGATGACCCCGCCGGCCTGAACTGGCAACTGAGGATAGGCTCAACTGCCTAGCGGTCCCTTTTATGAATCACTAGTATCAACAGTGTCCGCGCCGAAAAGCGCTAATGCATCAACAGCACAAGGAGTGTGACATGACTGAGAAGTACTCCGACTACACCGCGCCAGGTCTGGCGCAGGAGAACGGCCACGAGATTGCCGGTCTGCTGCAGAGCCGCCTGTACGCCCTGAATGATCTTCATCTGGTCCTCAAGCACGTTCACTGGAACGTGGTGGGCCCGAACTTCATCGCCATCCACGAGATGCTCGACCCGCAGACCGAGGTCGTGCGCGGATTCGCCGATGAGGTCGCTGAGCGCATCGCCACTCTGGGGGGATCCCCGTCCGGACTGAGCGGAGAGCTGGTCTCTAAGCGCCACTGGGAGGACTACCCGCTGTTCAAGGCTGACGGGACCACTCACCTGGCCGAGCTTGAAAAGGTCTACGACGGCGTCATCGGCGACCACCGCGATGTGCTGAACAAGGTCGGCGAGCTCGATCCGATCACCGAGGACCTGCTCATCGGACAGGCCAAGGCGCTCGAGCTCTTCCAGTGGTTCATCCGCTCGCACCTGGACAAGGCTGGAGCCACCTCCTGACCCGCTGAGGCTTGGTTCTTCACAAGGCCCGACGACGGCGCGTGAGTTGCGCGCCGACGTCGGGCCTTGCTGTGTCCGGGGTGCTCCATCACGGGGTCCGCTCTGAACAGATGTATTTGACGTTTGTTCTGGGCGACGTAGCATGGAGGAAGACCCAGGTACGAGTTGAGGAGCCAACATGAGCAGTCAGTTTCGAATCGTCATCGGCAGCGACGAAGCCGGTTTCGCCTATAAAGAAGCCCTGAAAGCTGACTTGGAGGCCGATCCTCGAGTGGCCTCGGTCGTCGATGTCGGCGTCGGCGACGACGCAGACAAGACTCCGTATCCCAATGTCGGGGTCTCCGCCGCGGAAAAGATCGTCGCCGGCGAGGCCGACCGGGCGTTGCTGCTCTGCGGCACTGGTCTCGGCGTGGCCATCTCAGCCAACAAGGTCAAGGGCATTCGCGCAGTCACCGCCCATGATGCCTATTCCGTGGAGCGCGGCGTGCTCTCGAACAATGCCCAGGTGCTCTGCATGGGACAGCGCGTGATCGGTCGGGAGCTTGCCCGCAAACTGGTCGATGAGTGGCTCAAGCACGAGTTTGACCCCTCGAGCGCCTCCGCCGAAAAGGTCGGGGCGATCACGCGCTATGAGGACACCGGCAGCTGCAGCTAGAGCTGGCGGTCCATCGCGCGAGCCGTTGACTCGTCGGTCACCAGGATGTTGAACCATCCTGCGCTGGCCGCAGCGAGGATGCTCGGCGCCTTGTGAACCCCTACGGCCGCCGCGATGCGCGTGGGAACTGCACGCAGCGTCTCGCCAGGAACCCGCACCATCCGCTCGCTGCCGGGGAACGTGACCTCATGACCCTGCGGATCGTAGAACGCGAGGCAGACATCGCCGATGGACTGCGCGAGGTTCGGGTGATGGCGGGGCACTGACTGGGCGATCGAACTGCGTGACAGCGGCGCCGCGCCGATGCCCACCAGTGCCACCTTTGCAGTATTCCAATCGGCGACCACCTGGCGATAGCCCGGGTCGTCCTGCAGCGCCGAAAGCAGGGCCGGTGACGGCATTGATGGCGCGAAGAGATAGTGGGGGTAGCCCCCGGAGGTCGCGGCGAAGGCTCGCACCACCTCATTGGTCTGGTGCCAGGGATCCGGCTCCGCCTGGCCGCCCACGGTGGGGGCGATGACCACGCCCGCGAAGTCGCCCAGGCGCTGCTGTGCCAATGCGTAGGTGGTCTCCCCTGAGGCCAGCAGCAGGACGTCGCCGGCGCGCAGATTCGCGCCTGCCAGGGCCTGTCGCGTCACCGGGCCCAGACCCAGGCCGACCCGCTGAGACTGATCTCCCGGTGCCAGGTACACAGCCTCCACGCCCAGCTTCTGCGTCAGCCGCGCGCTGAGCTCATCCATGCCGGAGGCCGCAGGGCGGTGGACTCGGATCTCGACGATCCCCTGAGCCCGCGCCTCTGCCAACATGCGGCTGACCGAGGGGCGGGACACCTTCAGCTGCTCGGCAACCTCGGCCTGGGTCGCGCCCTGCTCGTAGTAGAGCTGGGCAGCCCGATACAGGCGCTCCAGCTCAGACGTGCCCTCGGGAGCGTCCTTCATGACCTCTGTTGCCTCCATCGGGACATCGTATCCGTCCACCTGACTTCACGGGGAAAGTGGTGCTGGTCACGCAATCTGCTCTAGGGTGGCCTCAGCACATATGTCAGCGCACATCTGTACCGCCCGTCAAGGGCGTACCGATCCGGGACCACGAGGACAGTCATGACCTACCTGCTCAACTCTGCATCTGATTTCTCCCACGAGGCGGTGCTCGGCTTCGCCGCCGCCAACTCGCAATACGTGACCGCCGTGCACGGGGGAGTGGTTCGCTCCACGCAGACCCCCGCCGGCCAGCCTGCGCTGGTGATCGGCGGCGGCTCGGGACACTACCCCGCGTTCGCCGGCTGGGTCGGCCCCGGGATGGGCCACGGCGCCCCGTGCGGAAACATCTTCTCCTCCCCCTCCGCCTCCCAGGTCTACTCGGTGGCCCGCAACGCCGAGAACGGCGGCGGAGTTCTCATGGGATTCGGAAACTATGCCGGAGACGTCCTGCACTTCGGAGCCGCCGCAGAGAAGCTCCGTGCTGAGGGGATCGACGTGCGGATCATTCGAGTCAGCGACGACATCGCCTCGAATAGCCGCAAGAACCATCGGGATCGTCGCGGCATCGCCGGTGACCTTCCGGTGTTCAAGATCGCCGGAGCCGCAATCGAGGCGGGCGCTGATCTGGATGAGGCCGAGCGGATCGCGTGGAAGGCCAATGACGCGACGCGTTCCTTCGGGCTGGCCTTCGACGGGTGCACGCTGCCAGGTGCCGAGGAGCCGCTGTTCCATGTGCCGGAGTCCACCATGGGCGTCGGACTGGGGATCCACGGGGAGCCCGGCATTCGAGATCTGCCGATGGGCACCGCCAGTGAAGTCGCCGACCTGCTCTTCGAAGGCATCCTCGAGGAGGTGCCGCAGGATCGGAGCGGACGCGTCGCCGTCGTGCTCAACGGTCTGGGACGAGTCAAGTATGAAGAGCTCTTCGTGGTCTATGGGCGGATCGCCGAGCGTCTGGCAGAAGCAGGTCTCACTGCCGTACAGCCCGAGGTCGGGGAGTTCGTCACCAGTCTGGACATGGCGGGATTGTCATTGACCGTGGTGTTCCTCGACGAGGAGCTCGAAGGGCACTGGGTCGCAGCCGCCGACACTCCTGCCTATCGCCGAGGCGAGCTGCGGGACCTCCCCTCGATGCAGGACCGCGCACCGCGCACCGACTTCTATACTCCCGGCGAGGAGAATGTTCCCGAGGCCACCACGGAGTCGCAGACCACCGCCGCCTCTGTGCAGGAGGTCATCGAGCTCTTCGCGCAGGTCTGCGCCGAGAATGAGGGAGAGCTCGGCCGGCTCGACGCCGTGGCAGGCGACGGCGACCACGGGCAGGGCATGGTCCTGGGCAGCCGCGGCGCGGTTGAGGCCGGCCGCGCAGCGCTCGAGAGAGGGGCCGGGGCCAGGACGGTGCTGCTTCACGCCGGAACGGCATGGGCCGAGTCTGCGGGCGGCACCTCCGGTGCCCTCTGGGGTTCAGCGCTCACCGCAGCCGGTGGCGCGCTCTCCGATGAGACCAAGGCTGACCCGGAAGCCGCGCTGCAGGCGCTGCTCCGTGCGGTCGAGGCCGTCCGTCGGCTCGGTGGCGCACAGCCGGGGGACAAGACCATGGTCGACGCCGCAGCTCCATTCGCTGCGCACCTGAAGCAGCAGTCGCAGGCCGGCCAGGATCTGCCCTCTGCGCTCTCCGCAGCGGCCGCCGTTGCTACCGAGGCCGCTGCCGAGACCGCAGAGCTCAAGGCGCGCCTGGGCCGCTCCCGGGTCCTCGGGGACAAATCGCTCGGTACGCCTGATCCAGGGGCCACCTCCTTCGCCCTGCTCATGGAAGCCCTGGCGGACCATCTGAAGAAGGCCCGCGGATGACCCGTTGGATCGGCACCAGCTGGAAGATGAACAAGACCCTGGCCGAGGCGCGCGCCTACGCCCGGGGACTCGACGAGGCGCTCAGCAGCCGTCCTGAGCTCACGGACGGGGTGCAGCCGTTCATCATCCCTCCCCATACTGCGCTGGCAGCTGTGGCCTCCGAGCTCAGTTCGGATTCCCCGGGGGTCGGATCGGCACCAGGCGTTCACCTCGGCGCGCAGAACGCGCACTGGGAGGACAGTGGCGCCTGGACCGGGGAGGTCTCTGTTCCGCAGGTCAAAGATGCCGGTGCCGTGCTCCTCGAGATCGGCCACTCCGAGCGCCGCGAACACTTCGCGGAGACCGTCGAGACCACACGCCGGAAGGTCGAGGCGGCCCTGCGGCACGAGCTGATCCCCCTGCTGTGCATCGGCGAATCCGCCCAGATCCGCCAGCAGGGCGGCACGGCCGACTTCCTGCTTGATCAGGCGCGCGGTGCACTTCAGGGACTCACCGAGGAACAGCTGAGCCGGGTCCTCATCGCCTATGAGCCCATCTGGGCGATCGGCGCGCAGGGACGCCCGGCCGAGGTTGATGAGCTCCTCGAGCCCTTCGACGTGCTGCACGAGGAGTACGGAGGCCGAGTGGAGGCCCTGCTCTATGGCGGATCGGTCACACCAGAAAACGCTGCGCAGTTGCTGGGCATCCCCGGGGTGCAGGGTCTGTTCATCGGACGCGCGGCATGGTCCCTGCAGGGATATCTGGAACTTCTCCAGCTCGCCGCCCGGCCTTCTGCCGCCTAGATTCCGCAGGACTCGGCTCCCCGCGTCGCCCCACCATCACGTGTGACGCTTGACACACGCGACCAAGTACTCAAAGATGAACCCGCATGCACGTTTGAAAGGAACAAATGTTCACAGCAGCCACGTGGCCCATTGCAGGAAATATGCTCGCCTTCGGAGGGACGACCTCCGAGGGTGTCCCGGTCTGGGAGGCATCGACGACCTATTGGTCCGACTGCCTGCGCCAGATGCGCGAACTCGGCTTCGATCACATCGACCCCACGGATGCCTGGCTTCCTCTGCAGAAGCTCTCCCCATCCCGTCTCGAAGACTTCAAGAAGGTCCTCGCGGATGAGGGGCTCAAAATCTCTTCGATCTCCATGACGCGGAACTCGGTAGTGGATCGAGAGCACGGCGAACGCAATCTCGCCGATGCCCATCGGCTGATCGACATCGCCCCCGAGTTTGGTGCGACGATCGTCAACACCGGCTTCATGCAGGCGCTGACGCCGGTCCAGCAGCAGGCGCTCTGGTTCTGGCTTGAAGAGGGCCACCATGACGATCCCGCCCTGCGCCCGCTGGCGGTGGAGCGAATCCGCGAACTCGGTGACCACGCTCAGGCCAACGGCATCGAGCTGAGCCTGGAGATGTATGAGGACACGTTCCTGGGCACCGCCGACGACGCCGTCGCGTTCCACGCCGACGTCGACCACCCCGCCGTGGGTCTGAACCCCGATCTCGGCAACTTCATCCGCCTGCACCGGCCGATGCCGGCCTATGAGGAGATGTTCGAGAAGGTCCTCCCGCACGCGAACTTCTGGCACATCAAGAACTACACCCGAGACGAAGACCCGGCGACGGGCGGCTACTCCTCGGCGCCGATGCCGCTGAAGTACGGCCAGATCAACTACCGCAAGATCATCCGCCGGGCCCTGGAGCTCGGCTACACCGGGCCGTTCTGCTGCGAGCACTACGGCTCGGACTCCATCGGAGTCTGTGCCGAGAATCGCGAGTACATCGCACAGATTCTGACCTCGGCGGAGAACAGTCCGCTGCTCGCCGCCGCACGCCCAGCCACGAGCTGAGTCGGCTGCGATCAGGCACGAACACCACCAGACAGCGCACCATGACGAAAGAGGCATGAGAACCATGGCCAAGACCATCAACACCGTGACAGTCGTCGGCGCCGGGTACATGGGCGGCGGCATCGCCCAGTCCCTGGCCCTGGCGGAGCTGAAAGTCGAGATCGTCGACGTCGACGTCGAGGCAGCCAAGAAGGGTCTCGAGCGGCTGCTCCAGGAGGCTCAGGAGTTTGAGGACCAGGGGCTGTACGCGGCTGGATCCACTGAGACCATCAAGGCGAATCTGACGGCGGGCCGCACGCTTGAAGAAGCCGTCGCCGAGTCCGACTTCATCGAGGAAGCCGTCTTCGAGTCTCCCGAGGTCAAGCGGGAGGTGCTGGGGAAGATCTCCGAGCACGCTCGCGAAGACGCCATCATCGGCACGAACACCTCCACGATTCCGGTTCACGTGCTGGTCTCAGCGGTGAAGAACCCCGAGCGGTTCCTCACCGTGCACTTCTCCAACCCTGCTCCCTTCATCCCCGGTGTCGAGCTGGTCTCCGGGGAGGCGACCACCCCCGATGTGGTCGACGCCGTCAAGGAGCTCCTGGCTCGAGCGGGCCGTGAAGGTGCCGAAGTCGCGGACACTCCCGGCATGGTCTTGAACCGGCTCCAGTATGCGCTGCTCAAGGAGGCCGCCTCGGTGGTCGAGGAGGGCATCGCGACAGCAGAAGACGTCGACACCGTGGTGCGGACCACCTTCGGCTTCCGGCTCGGCTTCTTCGGCCCCTTCGCGATCGCCGACCAGGCAGGCCTTGATGTCTACGCCAACGGGTTCAACACGCTCTCCGAGGCCTATGGCGAACGCCTCGCCCCGCCGAAGCTGCTCGAGGAGAACGTCGCAGCCGGTCGCCACGGAGTCAAGAACGGCAAAGGCTGGACCGGGGACTTCGACGACGAGACCAAGGCCGCTGTCATCGCCTATCGCAACAAGGCCTACGCCCGCATGGGCGACCTGCTGCGCGAGCTGGGCCCGGCCCCGAAGGGTAAGAAATGACCGATGATCTGACGCTCGCCTTCGAGCTCCCCACCCCAGCCCTGCTCGTCCTGGCACTGGCTTCCATCATCTTGTTGCTGGTGCTGATCGTGAAGGTCAAGCTCCATGCCTTCTTCTCGCTGATCATCGTTTCGCTGATCACCGCGCTGGCCGCCGGCATCGCGGTCGGCGACGTGCTCTCCGTGGTGGTCGGTGGCTTCTCCACCACAGTGGGCAATGTCGCGCTGCTCATCGGCTTCGGCGCTGTGCTCGGACGTCTGGTCGAGATCTCCGGCGGCGCGCAAGTGCTGGCGGACAAGATGCTCGCCACCTTCGGGGAGAAGCGAGCGCCCCTGGCCCTCGCCGTGGCTTCGCTGTTCTACGCCTTCCCGATCTTCCTCGACGCAGGCTTCATCGTCATGCTCCCGGTGATCTACACCGTGGCACGCAGGCTCGGCGGCAGCTTCATGCTCTACGTGCTGCCTTCCATCGGCGCGTTCCTGATGATGCACGCCCTCACCCCACCGCACCCCGGGCCAACGGCGGCCGCCACGGTCATGGGTGCAGACATCGGACTGGTTCTGATCGTCGCCATGATGGTGGGCATCCCCACCTGGTACCTGGCCGGCTACCGGCTCGGCCTGGTCATGGCCAAGGGTTACCCGAACTTCCCGGTCCCGAACCTCTTCGGGGAGTCCAGGGTCACCGAGGAGTACGCGCGGCCCGCCTTCGGCACCGTCATCTTCGTGCTGCTCCTGCCGCTGGCGCTCATCTTCTACAACGCGCTCTCCAACACGCTGGAGGCCGATGGCCGAATCAGCGAGGACAGCTTCGGCTACGCGCTCTCCCAGCTCATCGGCCCCACCCCTGTGGCGCTGCTGATCGCAACGTTGGCCGCGATGTACCTGCTCTTCATCAAGCCGCGCAGGGGCTCGGGCGGACTCGGCGACGCGATGTCCGACCTCATCGACAACGCGCTCGCTCCGGTCTGCTCGATCATCCTGATCACCGGTGCCGGTGGCGCCTTCGGCGCCGTGCTCACCGCCACCGGGATCGGCGGATCCATCGCCGAGGGGCTGGATGCGCTGGGCCTGCCGGTCATCCTTGCGGGCTTCCTCGTCGCCGTGGTCATCCGCGTCGCACAGGGCTCGGCCACAGTGGCAGCGACCACCGCCGGCGGGATCATGGCCCCCGGCGTCATGGAGCTGGGACTCGACGGCTTCGCCCTGGCGTCCCTCGTGGTCGCCATCGTGGCGGGCTCGATCACCTTCTCGCACTTCAATGACTCCGGCTTCTGGCTCGTCGGCCGCTTCTGCGGCTTCGACACGATCACCACCTTGAAGACCTGGTCCGTCATGGCCACGGCCATCGGCTTCATGGCCTTCTTCCTCAGCTGGGGCGTGTACGCCATCGCCGCTTGAGGACCCGAATACCGCACGACACTCGTACCGCAAGCACATCGCAATTGATGAGGAAAGGAACGATCGATATGTGGGAAAGAAAAGCAAGACTCAGCACGGCCGTGATCGCGGCAGGTGCGCTCCTGAGCGTGTCCGCATGCGGAGGTGGGGACGGCGGCGGCTCAGAGGGCGAGGAGCCAACCGCCTGGGTCCTCAACGGTGGCGTCTGGAACGAGGTGGAGGAGGACTTCGAGGCATGGAACGAAGAGAATCCCGACCAGGCCTTCGCCGTTGAGAGCTTCGCCAACGACATCTATAAGGACCGCATTCGCCAGGCCGTGGGTTCGGGGGAAGCACCCACGTTGATCGTGGGCTGGACCGGCGGAGGACTGCTGGAGTACGTGGAAGGTGACTACGTCACCGACATCACCGAAGAGACCGAGGAGCTGCGAGGTCGGCTGATCGAATCGGTGGTCGCCAACGGTGAGGTGGATGGTTCCACCTACGCCGTACCGATGAACAACGTGCAGCCCGTTGTCATGTACTACAACCAGGCCGTCTTCGACGAGGCTGGCATCGAGGTGCCGACCACCTGGGAAGAGACCCTTGAAGCGGTGGAGGTGTTCAATGAGCAAGGCGTCCATCCCTTCGCCCTCGCCGGAGGCTCCAATTGGCCCCTGCTGATGTGGGCCTCGTACTTGACCGACCGCATCGGAGGTCCGGAGGCGTTCCAGGCCGTGGTGGAGGGCGAGGAAGATGCCTGGTCGCACCCGGCCATCATCGAGGCGCTGGAACGTTGTCAGGAGCTTGTGGAGGCGGGGGCCTTCGACCCAGGATTCGCCTCGGTGGTGGCTGACAACAACGAGGACGCCCACCTGGTGGCGGACGGCAAGGCGGCTATGGTCCTGCAGGGGTCATGGGTCTACTCGCGTCTGCTGGAGGAGAGCCCCGACTTCATGGAGACCGGCAATCTCGGTGTGACCACCTTCCCTGAGATCGAGGGCGGGGAAGGTGACCCCGCGAACATCGTCGGCAATCCAGCCAACTTCTGGTCGGTCTCAGCCAATGCCTCCGAAGGCGAGCAGCAGGCAGCGGTGGACTACCTCTCTGACTGGCTGTTCAACGACGAGTATGTCGACGGCATGTTGGAGACCGGAAACATCCCTCCGCTGACGGGGCTCGAGGAGAAAATTGCAGAGACCGAGGATCCCGAGTTCCTCAACTTCACCTACGAAACCGTGACAGAGGCCCCCAGCTTCCAGCTGTCCTGGGATCAGGCTGTCGATCCTGCGCAGGTGCAGGTTCTGCTGCAGAGCCTCTCCCAGGTGTTCCGCGGCGAGATCACGCCTGAGGAGTTTGCGACAAACATGAATGAAGCCCAGGCCAGCGAGTAATCGAGGGCTGTTCAACGGCTGTGAGGCCTGGGCACCGGCAGGAGATGGCTGGTGACCAGGCCTTACGTCTGTGTCGGGCGTCCGCCCCCGAACAGACCTGCTGCGAGTTAAGTTTCACCATGAGACGCAAGTGTGACGTCGGTCATGAGTTGTGTCTTGACACACACTGATCGGCTATTTAGTCTTACGGCAAGACGAAATCCAGATCACAGTCTGTTCCAGGTCCACTCGGGCTTCAGACCCGGATCTGGTTCGGACTGCGGCTCTGTACCGCTGAGCACCCCCACCCGGCCGATCCGGGACGCGGGGAAGCCTCGGCCCTGTACCGGTACAGCGCTGGAGCTCGCACTGATGAGAAAGGACGCGCGACGATGCGTAAAGCAACTCGTATGGCAGCAGCAGGCCTCGGAGTCACCTCGCTGATGGCGATCTCCGCCTGCGGCGGAGGAGACAACGGCGGTGGAGGCGGAGACGCAGACGCCAACGCATGGATCCTGACCGGCGGCGGCTGGCCCGCCATCGAAGAAGACTTCAACCGTTGGAACGAATCCAACGAAGACGCACAGATCGACGTCGAGGGCATCGAGAACGATTCCTACAAGGGCCAGATCCGCACCGCGGTCGGCTCCGGCGAGGCCCCCACACTGATCATGTCCTGGACCGGCGGCGCGCTGCTGGAATACGCCGAGCAGGATGCCGTCGTGGACCTCACCGGCGAGACCGGTGACCTCGAAGAGCGCGTCTTCGACTCGGTCTGGCAGAACGGCCAGGTCGATGGCAGCACCTACGCCGTTCCGCTGAACGACGTCCAGCCCGTGGTCATGTATTACAACCAGGAGGTCTTCGACGAGGTCGGCCTCGAGGTTCCGGAGACCTGGGAAGACGTCGAGGAGGCCATCGAGGTCTTCAACGAGAATGATGTCGCGCCCTTCTCCCTGGCTGGCGGCTCCGTCTGGCCCGCGCTGATGTGGCTGCAGTACCTCACCGATCGCCACGGCGGCGAAGAGGCGTTCCAGGCAGTGGTCGAGGGTGAAGAGGGCGCATGGGACAACGAGTCCATTCTCTTCGCACTGGAGACCATGCAGGACCTGGGCGAGAACGGCGGCTTCATCGAGAGCTACAACTCCGTGACCGCAGACCAGAACGAAGATGCTCAGCTGCTGGCTGACGGTGAGGCAGCCATGCTGCTGCAGGGCTCGTGGGTCTACGCCACCATCAACCAGGACTTCCCAGAGTTCGCCGATTCCGGCAACTTCGGCTTCACCTCCTTCCCGACTCTGGAAGACGGGGCGGGTGATCCCTCGAACATCGTCGGCAACCCGGCCAACTTCTGGTCGGTCTCGGCTGACGCCTCGGAGGAGGAGCAGCAGATCGCGATGGATTACATCAGCGAGAACCTCTACAACGAAGAGACAGTGGACGCGATGCTCGAGGCCGGATCGCTGCCGCCGCTCAATGACATCGAAGAGGAGATCGCTGCCACTGAAGACGCGGACTTCCTGGAGTTCTCCAGCCAGCTGGTCGGCGACGCCAACCACTTCCAGCTCTCCTGGGACCAGGCAGTTGCATCCAACGTGGCGCAGCCGCTGACGGACAACCTGTCCGGAATTCTCCGCGGGGAGATGACTCCGCAGGAGTTCGTCGACGCGATGAACGCGCTGTAACAACCCCACATACGGTTCGGGGCGGCCGCTACTGGTCGCCCCGGACCGTTTGCCTTGCACCGACAACAAGAATCTGAATCGAGCTCATGACTGAAACCGCTTCTCGAAGCAAGACGACCGGGCTTGGTCATAAGGGACCCTCGTTCCTGATGGCGCTGCCCGCTGTCGCGTTCTTCGGTATATTCGCCCTGATCCCACTCATCGGAGTGGTCGTCATCTCCTTCATGGAGTGGAACGTGCTGGGATCGCCCGAGTGGGTCGGCCTGACCAACTGGGAGGCGGTGCTCTTCGATCGCCCGTTCACCTGGACGGCACTCGGCCTGACGGTCACGTTCGTCATCGGTTCATATCTCTTCCAGGCCCCTGTCGCGCTGCTTCTGGGCGTCTTCATGGCAGGCCAGCAGCGCTACCGCGCCCTTCTCGCGGTCCTGTACTTCCTGCCGCTGCTCTTCTCCTCGGTGGCCGTCGGCCTGACCTTCCAGTCGTTGTTCTCCCCGAACTACGGCCTCTCGGCAGCGCTGCCCTTCGAATGGCTTCCCAACGACTGGCTGGCGAACTCCGACCTGGTCATGTGGGTGATGATCTTCGTGGTCGGCTGGTGCTTCGTGCCGTTCCACGGTCTGCTCTACCAGGCAGGCGTGCGCCAGATACCCCAGTCCATGTACGAGGCCGCCACCATCGACGGCGCAGGTCGTCTGCGGCAGTTCTTCTCGATCACGCTGCCCCAGCTGCGCTACACCATCATCACCTCTTCCACGCTGATGCTGGTCGGCTCGCTGACCTACTTCGACCTGATCTACGTGCTGACCGGCGGACAGCCTGCAGATGCAGTGCGCATCCTGCCGCTGGACATGTACGTCACCGGATTCGCCTCATACAACCTCGGCTACGCCTCGGTCATCGCGGTGATCCTCGTAGCAATCGGACTGACCCTCTCCCTCTTGCTGAACGTCCTTTCGGGCTCCTCCAAGATGGACAGCGACAAGGCAGGCGCATGATGACCCACACCACAAGCAGCGAACCAGTCACCCCGGACGCGAAGTCGGACCGGGCGATCACTCCGGAGACTGCCGGCGCAGACCGCGGCAACATCAAGCAGAACAAGGTCCGGCGCACCGGCGCTCCGGGCGAGAAGCTGAACATCCTCGGTGGGCTCGGCGGCTGGATCTGGCTGGCCGTGATCATCCTCCCCATCTACTACATCGTCATCACCTCGTTCCGCACGAGTGAGGATCTCCGGGCGAACAACCAGCTGCTGCCCTCCACGAACCCGACGATCGCGCCGTTCATCAAGGTGCTGCAGAACGACTTCCTGCACTACTTCACCAACTCGGTCATCGTCACGCTCGCCACCGTGGCCGTGGTGCTCTCGGCCTCGGTGATGGCGGCGTACTACATCACTCGTTCCACCACCTTGGGCGGCAAGCGCCTGTTCCAGATCATCCTGCTCGGCATCGCGATCCCGGTGCAGGCAACGATCATCCCCGTGTACTACCTGATCCAGCAGCTGGGTCTCTATGACACCCTCTGGGCGCTGATCCTGCCGCAGATCGCGTTCGCGATCCCGCTGAGCGTGCTGATCATCGTGAACTTCGTGCGCGACATCCCAGCCGAGCTCTTCGAGTCCATGAAGGTCGACGGCGCCGGGGAGTGGCGGATCCTCACCTCGCTGGTGCTTCCGATGGCGAAGCCGGCGTTGATGACCGTGGGCATCTACCAGGCCCTGCAGGTCTGGAACAGCTTCCTGTTCCCGCTGGTGCTCACCCAGAGCAGCGAAGTGCGTGTGCTGCCGCTCTCCCTGTGGGAGTACAGCGGCCAGTTCGGCATCGACGTTCCAGCAACCCTGGCAGCCGTCGTGCTCTCGGCTCTGCCGCTGCTCGTCGCCTACATCTTCGCTCGCCGCCACATCGTGGCGGGTCTGACCGCTGGCTTCGGCAAGTGAGAATCGGCATCAACGCCTGACCCTCGGCGCCGCCGCATCGAAGCTGTCCACCAGCTCCGATGCGGCGGCTTTGCCATGCCAATGCCTCATCGTCGCTGAAACAACCCAAGGAGTTCATACGTGAGCAAGCAGACCCCCGAACGAATCACCGGCCCATGGAACGACACCTCCCTCTCAGCAGAGAAGCGCGCAGACGCGCTGCTGGCGGAGATGACACTGGAGGAGAAGGTCTCCCAGCTCGGCTCCCACTGGGAGATGCGCGAGGATCCGGACACTCAGGGTGAGGTCGCACCCATGGAGGACGCGATGTCCGCGGGCAAGCTTCCGTTCGAATCCGAGATCCTCGACGGCGAAGGTCACCTGACCCGCACCTACGGCACCGTGGCCCTGTCAGTGCCCGAAGGCGCCGCCGATCTGCGTCAGCGCCAGGCTGCGGTGGTCGCTGCCAACCGCTTCGGTATCCCCGCGATCGCCCACGAGGAGTGCCTCACCGGCTACACCGCCTACCAGGCCACGGTCTACCCGACCTCGCTGGCTTGGGGAGCCACCTTCGATCCGGAGCTCATCGAGGAGATGGCCGCTGCGATCGGCGCTGATATGGCCGCCACCGGCGTCCAACAGGGACTCTCCCCGGTGCTCGATGTCGTCCGCGATGCCCGCTGGGGCCGAGTGGAGGAGACCATCGGTGAGGATCCCTATGTGATCGGCACGCTGGCCACCGCCTACGTCAAGGGCCTGCAGGCGAGCGGCATCATCGCGACGCTCAAGCACTTCGCCGGCTATGCAGCCTCCCGCGCGGCGCGCAACCACGCGCCGGTGCACATGGGCAAGCGCGAGCTGATCGACATGATCTTCTATCCCTTCGAGCTTGCAGTCCGCGAGGGCAAGGTCGGGTCGGTGATGAACTCCTACGCCGACATCGACGGCGAGGCCCCGGCCGCCTCGCACTGGCTGCTCACCGAGGTGCTGCGCGAGCACTGGGGCTTCGAAGGCACCGTGGTCGCCGACTACTGGTCCGTGGCCTTCCTGGAGAAGATGCATCACGTCGCCGCCGATCAGGCCGAGGCTGCGCGGCTCGCCATCTCTGCCGGGCTCGACGTGGAGCTGCCCCACACCGGCGGTTTCCGCACCCTGGCGCAGCAGGTCCGCGACGGACTGCTCGAGGAGTCGGTGCTCGACGCCTCGGTGCGTCGTGTGCTGCGGCAGAAGGCTGAGCTCGGTCTGCTCGACCGCGGCACCGACGACGCCGACTGGGAGCCCACCATCGACGAGTCCGTGAACCTGGACTCGGAGAGCAACCGGACCCTGGCCCGGACCGTGGCGGCCAAGTCACTGGTGCTGCTGAAGAACGACGGCGTGCTGCCGCTGGCTCCGGCCTCCCAGGCCGGAAAGCGGATCGCCGTCGTCGGACCTTCCGCGGACGAGCCGCGGACCATGATGGGCTGCTACTCGTTCCCCAACCACGTGCTGGCGAAGTACCCGGCCGGGACCTTCCCGCACAAGGGCATCGGCGTGCCGATGCCCTCAGTCCTGGAAGCACTGCGCGAGACCTACTCCGACGCCGAAGTCACCTACAGCTACGGCTCACCGATCGTGACCCACGACGACAGCCAGATCGAAGCCGCCGCGGAGTCCGCGGCAGCGGCCGACATCGCAGTGGTCACCGTGGGCGACCTGGCCGGCATGTTCGGCGCAGGCACCTCCGGCGAGGGCTGCGATGTGGAGGATCTGAAGCTTCCAGGCGCTCAGCATGAGCTCGTGGAGGCCGTCCTGGCCACCGGCACCCCCGTGGTGCTCGTGGTCATCTCAGGGCGCCCCTATGCACTGGGAGGCCTCGCTGAACGCTGCGCCGCCGTGGTGCAGGGCTTCTTCCCCGGCGAAGAGGGAGGTCCGGCCATCGTGGACCTGCTCAGCGGCGCCATCGAGCCCACCGGTCGACTGCCGATCGGTGTTCCGGCCCAGCCGGGCGGCCAGCCCGTCGGCTACATTGCGGCGCCGCTGGGGCAGAACAGTCAGGGCGTCTCCAACCTTGATCCCACCCCGCTGTACCCCTTCGGGCACGGTCTCAGCTACACCACCGTGGAGTACTCGGAGCTCTCCGTCTCCGCCGCAGAGCTCGCGGTGGACGGGACGGCCCAGGTGAGCGTGACGGTCACCAACACCGGGGCGCGCCCCACGGAGGAGGTCGTGCAGCTCTACTTCGGTGATCGCGTCGCCTCTGTGGCCCGCCCCGTCCGGCAGCTGCTCGGCTACACCAAGGTGGAGCTGGCCCCGGGCCAGAGCCGCACCGTGACCTTCGAGGTCCACGCCGACCGGTTCTCGTTCACCGGAGTGGACTACCGCCGGATCGTGGAGCCGGGCGCGATCGATCTCTACGCCGGCCCCTCCGTGGGCGAGCTGCCTCTGCAGGCTGAGCTGCACCTCACCGGAGCCGTCCGGGAGATCCAGGGCCAGCGCGTGCTGAGAACTCCGGCAACAGTGAGCTGACTCGCTGCCGGACTGAAGCCCGGCCCACACCCCACCACGAGGTGTGAAGAAGCCCCCGACGCAGCAGCGTCGGGGGCTTCTTCAATCCTGCTCAGTTGTGGTCAGGATCAGTGTTTCTCGGCGATCAGCGCCCGTCGGGCGGCGTAGGCCTCGCGCACCTGGGGAGTGGGGGTGCCGCTGATGGTCTCGGACTCCACGGTGTTCCAGGAGGGCGCTTCTGCGTCCCCGGAGAGCACCCACGCGGCCTGGCGGGCGGCCCCATCGGCCACATACTCGCCGGGAGCGGGCACCTGCACCTCGCGGCCGAAGATCGCGGGTGCGATCTGCTGAACCGCTGCGGAGCGGGCAGCCCCACCGATGAGCTTGATGGACTGGACCGGGACGCCCAGCGAGGTCATCGCCTCCAGCCCGTCGGCGAGTCCGCAGAGCAGACCCTCCACGGCGGCGCGTGCCACATCCTGCGGGTTCATCGAGGCCAGGGTGAGCCCGATGAAGGAACCGGTGGCGTAGGGCAGATTCGGCGTACGCTCTCCCTCGAGGTAGGGCACCAGGGTCAGCCCATTGGCGCCGGGCTCGGCCGCCAGGGCAAGTTCGGCGAGTCCGGCGTGATCCACGCCGAGCATCCGGGCGGCGCCGTCCATGACGCGGGAGCCGTTGAGCGTGACCGCCAGCGGCAGGAACTGACCGGTGGCATCGGCGAAGCCGGTGACCATTCCGGAGGGGTCCTGGATCGGCTCGGGCGAGACGGCGGAGACCACGCCCGAGGTGCCGATGGAGATCGCGACGTCGCCGGTGCTCATGCCCAGGCCCAGGGCCGCAGCGGCGTTGTCGCCAGCCCCCGGTCCGAGGACCAGATGGCCCCAGCCTCGCGAGTCGTCCCCGGTGCCGACCTGATCACGCGGGCCGCAGACCCGGGGGAGGATGATCGCCTTCGCGTCCTCTTCGCTGATCCGCAGGGCGCGGGACAACAGGTCGTAGCGATAGGTGCCGGCCGCGGTGTCGAAGTATCCGGTGCCGGAGGCATCCGAGCGGTCCGTGGCAAGCTCGTTGAGATCGGTGGAGCCCGAGAGCTTCCAGGTCAGCCAGTCATGGGGGAGCGCGACGGCGGCCACGCGGCCTGCGTTCTCCGGCTCGGCGTCGGCCAGCCAGCGCAGCTTCGTCACGGTCAGTGAGGCCACCGGCACCGAGCCGGTCATGGAGGTCCACGCGGCCGCGCCCTCGGAACCTCCGCCGAATTCGTTGATCAGCTCTGCAGCCGCATCGGCGGAGCGGGTGTCGTTCCACAGCAGCGCATCACGGATGACCTCACCGTGGGCGTCCAAGGCGACCATCCCGTGCTGCTGGCCGCCGACGGACGCGGCGGAGACATCTGCCAGCCCGCCAGCGGACTCGATGGCGCTGAGCAGGGCGTCCCACCAGGCGGCGGGGGCGACCTCGGTGCCCTCCGGATGCTTCGCGGAGCCGGTGCGCACCAGGGCTCCGGTCTCGGCGTCGCGGATGACGACCTTGCAGGACTGGGTGGAGGAATCTATTCCTGCGACGAGTGTGGGCACCGCAGTCTCCTTTCTTGAAGCCGCCCGGCAGGGCCGCCTCGGGGTGGGTCGGGGATGCTCAAGAGGATCTCACGGCCGTGGCCGGCCGCCCCAGAACACTGGTGCGACCGGCCACGACACGAGGCTCAGCTGATGATCAGCCGATCAGGTGCTTCATTGCCAGCTGGTTCAGGTTCACGAAGCCGTATTCGCGCTCGGCGGCCTTGTCCACGTCGAACTTCTCGTAGGTGGAGGTGTCGGCGAGGAAGTCGGTGAGCGACTCTCCGGCGGCGAGGGTGGTCTCACCCAGCTCGTAGACGCCGGAAGCCTTCAGCGCAGCCTGCACCTCTGGGTCCGCGCGGAATGCCTTGGACTTGTCGGCCAGCATGGTGACCATCTCGACGTTGGCCTTCGCGGAATCCCAGATGCCCTGGACGTAGTCCGTGCGGGAGGGCTTGTAGTCGAAGTGCAGCCAGCCGTCGTACTTCGCTCCGCCGCCGGGGAAGCCGTTGACCAGCAGGTCGATGGTGAAGAACGCGGAGGCCAGCTCTCCGTGACCGAAGACCAGGTCCTGGTCGTACTTGATCGAGCGCTGACCGTTGAGGTCGATGTGGAAGAGCTTGCCTGCCCACAGTGCCTGGGCGATCCCGTGGGTGAAGTTCAGGCCTGCCATCTGCTCGTGGCCGGTCTCCGGGTTCAGTCCGACGATGTCGCCGTGCTCGAGCTTCGCGATGAAGCCCAGGGCGTGACCGATGGTCGGCAGGAAGATGTCGCCGCGGGGCTCGTTGGGCTTGGGCTCCAGCGCGATGCGCAGGTCATAGCCCTTGTCCTTGATGTAGCTGGCGATGGTGTCCACGCCTTCGGCGTAGCGCTCGTGGGCTGCGAAGAGGTCCTTGGAGCCGTCGTACTCGGCGCCTTCACGGCCGCCCCACATCACGAAGGTCTCGGCGCCGAACTCGGCGGCGCGGTCGACGTTGCGCAGCAGCTTCCGCAGGCCGAAGCGGCGCACGGAGCGATCGTTGGAGGTGAGGCCACCGTCCTTGAAGACCGGGTGGGAGAAGGTGTTGGTGGTGACCATCTCGACCTTCAGGCCGACCTCGTCAGCGACCTCCTTGAAGCGGGTGAAGTACTTCTCGCGCTCGGAGTCGTCGGTGCCGAAGGGGGCGACGTCGTCGTCGTGGAAGGTGACTCCCGATGCGCCGGCTTCCTTGATCTTGGGCAGGTACTCCCAGGGCTCGAACTCGGGGCGCGAGGCCGAACCGAACTGGTCCTGGGCGGTCCAACCGACGGTCCAGAGACCGAAGGAGAGCTTGTAGTCAGATGCTGGCGTCGATGCCATGGGGGGCCTCCTGCAAGGGATAGTTCCGGGGTGCACCGGGAAGCTGTGACCCGGCACTCATTTTGTTTCTAGATGAAACCTAAATCGAATTGGGGCTAAGATCAAGTCCGTGACCCAAGACACTTCCAGCAAGACGGCCGGACCGAGACCCAGCACCGGCTTCGGTGTGACCTCTCGCGGCTCTTTGGCACGCCTCGGCCGCAGCTCCGGAGCCGACCATGCGGACTACGCCCGATCCCCGCGCAGCGAGGGATCAGCCTCCGCACACAGCCCGCGTCCCGGTGCCCGCCAAGAGACGCTGCGCGAGACGAACCTGGTGCTGCTGACCGAAGAGATCTTCTCCGCAGGGGTAGCCCTCTCCCGGGCAGACCTCGCGCTGCGCACCGGCATGACGCGCTCCACCGTCTCCCGTCTGGTCGATGACCTGCTCGCCGCGCGCATCATCCGCGAGGGATCACCCTCGGTCGGCGGTGGCGCCCGCGGCCGTCCCGCGGTGCCGCTGCACCCTGCGCGCGCGACCCTGGCGGGTCTGGGAGTGGAGATCAGCGTGGACTTCATGGCGGCTCGAGCACTGGACCTGACCGGGGAGGTCCTGGCCGAGGAGACCCTGGACGGAGACTTCCGCGGATCCGATCCGGAGGCGGTGCTCCCGCAGGCCGGAGCGATGGCCATCCGAGTGGCACGCGCGGCAGCTGAGCGCGGCGCCACGATCGTCGGCACCGTGCTCGCACTTCCCGGTCTGGTCGGCGCGGACGAACACTCGCTGGTGCTCGCGCCGAACCTGGGCTGGCGCGGAGTGGACGCGGTCTCCCTGCTGGTCGGGGAGGAGCGAGAGGTCTTCGGCGGCTTCATTCACGCCGCCAATGAGGCCAAGCTCGCCGCGCTCGCCGTGGCCCAGGAACTGGCCGCCGCAGACCAGCAGGAACAGACCTTCCTCTACGTCTCCGCCCAGATGGGCATCGGCGCCGCAGTGGTGATCGAATCCGTGGTCGATGTCGGACAGCACGGCTGGGCCGGAGAGATCGGACACATCTCAGTGGAGCCCAACGGGCCGCAGTGCGGCTGTGGCGCCCTGGGATGCCTGGAGACCTACGCAGGCAAGCGTTCGCTGCTTGCGGCCGCCGGAATGGCCCGCACCGCCAGTGCGCAGGAGCTGGTGGAGCTGAGTCGGCGCGACGACGACGACGGCCGGAAGGCCTGCGCGGCGATCGACCGGGCCGGGTGGGCGCTCGGCGTGGCCCTGGCCGGGGCGATGAACCTCCTGGACATCCACGACATCGTGCTCGGAGGGGTCTACGGGCCGCTGGCGGAGATGCTGAGTCCCAGGATCGAGGAGGAGCTCAACTCCCGGGTGCTCTCTGCGCAATGGAGCACCTTCCGAGTGCGCACCGCCTCCGGGCAGCCCGCACCGGCAGCCACCGGCGGAGCGCTGCGCGCCATGCGCTGCGTGGTGGACGCCCCGCTGCAGTGGGTGCCGCTGCCGCTCTGAGCCCCGGACATCCCATCCCGCCTGTGGCCGTGCTGGGAGAGTGACCGTACTGGGAGAGCCCAGATCGCTCGACCCCGGGGGGGGGGTCAGTCGACGCGGATGGCTTCGATGCTGTAACCCATGCGGAACCATTCACCGGGGGCGAGGTGGACGAGGTCCTCTCCGGAGTTCAGCGCATTGGGCGGGCAGCTCATCGGCTCGATGGCGACTCCCGCGCGATCAATGCGCTCGCCGGTGTAGACCTGCACCCAGGGAGAGTCGGCGATCATGCGCACCACGAATCCCGACGGGCCGTGGACGAGCTCTGCCGTCCACCCTTCCGGGGGAAGGTCGGTGAAGGCATGATCGATGCGCCGTCCGGCAAGCAGCGGTCCGTTGGTCAGGTCGAAGTCCCCGGAGACGGTCTCGCGCCCGGTGACAGCGCCATCAGGCGAGGTCCTGAGCATCGTGCGAGCCGGCAGGCGAAGGCGGCATTCCTTCAGCGAGGCGCCGCCCGCGGTCAGGTAGGGGTGGAAGCCAGCGCCGAAGGGCGCGGTCTGCCGGGCAGGAGTTGCGACGTCGTCGTCGGCCTGTGCCTGATCCTGCTGCGTCGTGTCGGTCTGCGGGGCATCTTTCTGCACGAGATCTTCCTGCACCAGATCCTCCTGTGCAGGGTCAGCTGCCACATCCGTCTCCGTGACATCATCCCCACCGGCGGGTTCGCCGTCGATCTCCACGGAATCCCCATCAGCGTCGGGGGACGCCTCGGGTTCCAGCGGCTCGGACAGCGGGAGGTCCTCCGCTGAAGGGGCGTCAGTGGCGTCGGCCAGCTCGTCGGCGGTCAGCTCAGGCTCCACCTGCGGGTGGTAACGGGCCATCAGTGTGGCGGAGAGTCCGATGTCGGCGGAGACGCGGTAGATCAGCACGATGTCGAGTCCGAAGGGATAGCCCTCGGTAGGCTCCAGAAACCCCTGCAGCTGAACCTCGCTGTCTTTGCGCGCTTGCACGCGCAGCGGGAGGTCCACCATCAGACCATGCAGCGCGGCGCCGGTGGTCTCTTCGTTGACCGGGAGCGCGTAGTCCTGACCGTCGTAGGAGTACATGCCGCCCTGCGTGCGATTGGGCCAGGGGGCAAGGACGGCCCCCGCGAAGGCTCCTTCAGTGGCGTCGCCTGCGGGAACGACGAGCTCGTCCTCGTGATGCTTGAGGCGCAGCAGCTGACCGCCGAGGAGGCTGATCTGCGCTGAGTATCCGCCGCCGTCGATGGATACCGAGTTCGTCGTGTCCATATGTGGTGCCTCCTACGAAGCGTCGCAATACCGTGCGTCTCCGTGCTCCTGCTCCGGCCAAGCTGAGGACCAGGCGGACGGTAGCAATGAAACGCAAAGTGACATGTAGGTCAACAGTACCCAAAAGGCTATAGTCCGGCCTATTCCTGGGCATGTGCGGCGCGGTGACGGTGTGAGACTGACCGATAAGGCATAATGGTTCGTTACCCTTTCGAGCGAGTGTGAAGACAATGAATACATCTGCAATGACAGCCTCTGAAGAATTCTCCATCCCGGCGGCCGGTTCCGGCGGCAGCTTCGCCCATGCCCAGGGAAAGAAGATGGTCTGCCTCGACGTGGACGGCACGATCGTCCACCACGACGGCCGGATGTCCGATGCCGTGAAGGAGATCGGACGTTCCCTCGTGGCCGAGGGGCACACTGTGGTGGTCTCCACGGGTCGCTCGCTGCCCGCCACTCTGCCGGTGGTCGAGACCTTCGGGATCGAGCACGGCTACGCTGTCTGCAGCAACGGCGGTGTGACGGTGCGCATCGACGCCTCGCTGGAAGACGGCTATGAGGTGCTGGACCGGCGGATCTTCGATCCCGCCCCGGCGCTGGACGCGCTGATGGAGCGTCTGCCGAGCGCGCGCTACGCCATCGAGACCTCAGTGGGGGATTTCCTCTCCACTGAGCGCTTCGAGGACATGTCCTTCGGCCTGGATGCACGCGGGGTCAGCTTTCAGGAGATGAAGGACGCCGAGGCCGTGCGCCTGGTCGTGAACTCCACCGACTCCACGGCCGAGGACTTCACCGCGGCTGTGGAGGGAATCGGCCTCCACGGCGTCACCTACTCCGTGGGCTGGTCGGCCTGGCTGGACATCGCGGCCGCAGGGGTCACCAAGGGCTCGTCGCTGGAGACGCTGCGCGAACGCCTCCAGGTGCCGGTTCAGGACACGGTCGCCGTGGGCGACGGCCGCAACGACATCGAGATGCTGCGCTGGGCCGCCCTCGGTGTCGCCATGGGGCAGGCCCCTCAAGAGGTCATCGACTCCGCCGACGAGGTTACCGCCGCTGTGGAGCAGGACGGACTGGTCAGCGTGCTGCAGCGGGTGCTCAAGGGCTGAGGCCCGCCTTCGGACGACGACGGCGACAGCGGGCGGACACGCGTCAGCCTGGTGTCACCTCGACGTCGACCCGGTCGGGGTAGAACGCCAGGTGGTCCTTGATCTCGGCCACCGCAGCGTGGGGGTGCTCGTAGCTCCAGACAGCATCGCCGAGCTCCGTGTCTCCGGCAAGAACGGTGAAGTAGCTCGCCTCGCCCTTATAGGGGCAGTAGGTCTCATGCTCGGTGCGCCGAAGCGCCGCCATCTGCACATCGGCCCGCGGGAGGTAGTAGGCGGGCGGATATCCGTGCTCACGCAGCACCAGCGCGGCGTGAGTGTCCGCCAGGGTGACGCCCGCGGCCGTGACGCGCACATGCTCGGCACTCGCGGTGACGCGGATGGGGTGATTCGGGCCAGGCTGAAGAACCGTCTTCTCAGTCATGGGATGGACAACCATTCCACTGATCGCCCCATTCCGTCCTGGTGGCTTGGACCAGCGATGGAGGGGGCGACGGCGCGCCGTCGCTCCCTCCATTCAGCGTCACTTGGCTGGATCTAGCGCAGCGGCAGCTTCTCGTCCTCGGTCAGCGCCACGTCGTCCTCCTGCTCCTTCTCTCCGGTCCAGGCCCGCTTCATGGACATGATGCACTCGGCCAGCACCCAGACGGCGGCGAAGATGATGACCACGTTCAGCGTGAACAGCAGCCACTGTCCCTCGTTGAAGAAGCTGAACACCTGCACCACGGCGGCGTAGGAGCTCATCACGAGCACGAAGGCCATCGGGATCAGCACCGGCAGGAACGGGCGGTTCTTCTTCATCAGCATCACCACGATGATGCCCAGGGTCAGAGCCGCCAACAGCTGGTTGGTGGTGCCGAAGAGCGGCCAGATCAGCATGCCGCCTGAACCGTCGGCGCCCTGCGAGAAGGTGAGACCGCCACCGATCACGATCACGATGATGGTCGCCGCGATCACCCCGATCCGCACCTTCGCGAGCTCACCGATCTCCTGGACCACGAAGCGCATCAGTCGCACGCCGGTGTCCATGGTGGTGGCCGCGAAGAGCACGGCCATGGTGGCCAGGATGGTGGCCGAGAGGTCCTCGGGGATGCCCAGACCGGCATTGACGATCGTCCCGCCGCCGGCCACGAAGTTCCCGACCGGATTGTCGTTGAAGGAGGCGTAGACCTCTTCCCACTGAGTCAGCGACTGGAAGCCGGCGGTGGTGGCGATGATCGCGCCCAGCGCGAGCAGACCCTCACCCACCGCACCGAAGTAGCCGACGAATCGGGCATCGGACTCGCGGTCCAGCTGCTTCGAGGTCGTGCCGCTGGCGACCGTGCCGTGGAAGCCTGAGATCGCGCCGCAGGCGATGGTCACGAACAGCAGCGGCACCATCGACGGTGTTCCCTCGGGAAGGTTCGTGTTGATGGCCGGGGCCACGATCGTCGGCGTCGCGATCAGGGTGGCGCCGTAGAGGATGCCCAGGCCGATGAACAGCTGCACTCCGTTGATGTAGTCGCGCGGCTGCAGCAGCACCCACACCGGAAGCAGTGAGGCGATGCCGGCGTAGAGGAACAGCACGATGATCCAGACCCCGTTGGGGGCCAGTCCGAAGGTGCTCTCCGGCAGCTCGATGGGATAGGAGTTGCCCACCACGATCAGCGCATAGAGCGCGACGACGCCGACGATCGTCACCGCCAACAGGTTCATCCGGAACCGGTAGATGGCCTGGCCGACCAGCAGCGCCACGATCAGCGCGCCCCAGGTGGGGATGACCGAGCCCGGCTGTGAGACCAGCAGGTTTGAGATCACCACGGCGAAGGCGGCCACGACCATGAGCAGCAGCAGGAAGACCACGACCAGGAACAGGTTGCGACCGCGTGCGCTGATATAGCGCCCGGAGAGTGTGCCGATGGACTGTCCACGGTTGCGCTGGGAGGCCCAGAGCGCGCCGAGGTCATGCATGCCCGCGATGAACACGGTGCCGAAGGTGACCCAGAGGAACGCCGGGAGCCAGCCCCAGATGACCGCGACGGCGGGGCCCACGATGGGGGCGGCTCCTGCCACCGAGGTGAAGTGGTGGCCCCAGAGCACGTAACGATTGGTGGGAACGAAGTCCACGCCGTCGTTGAACTGGTGGGAGGGGGTCTTGAACTCGGCGTTGAGCTTATAGACCTTCCGTGCCAGGAAGCGTGAATATAGGAAATAGCCGGTGAGCATCATCGCCACACCGATGATCGCGATGATCAGGGAATTGATCCCGTCCATGTTCTCCTCCTCATTGAGGTGCACCTGCCCGAGGGTGGGCGCGCATTGGGCGCAGTGATGTGATGCCCACCATGGTACGCAGTGTGAGGTGCTCCTCACACAGTCGACATGCGAGTCCTGGTGTCTGGCTGCGTCCTCGGCGCCGGGCCTGGATCCTAGGCCCGCCGCGACCGCCGATAGGATCGCGGGATGGCCGAACTCAGTGCAATCCCCGTGACCCTGGAGTGGGTGCGCGCCGCGGTCCTCCACGCCCAGCGGATTCCGGACCCTCGCGGCCCCAGCTCCTACGCCACGGCGGCCGAGGTGCTCCGCGGGATCGGGCTCATCCAGCTGGATCCGCTCACCCGGGTCTCCACGGCGCAGCGGCTCACCTCGCTGACCAGGCTTCCACGAAGCGCCCGGGCCGAGGACGTCGATTCCTCGCTCTGGCCAGCCGGGGCGCCGCTGCATGAGCCCCCGGTCTCCTTCGAGGCCTTCACCAAGGTCGCCTGTGTGTTCCCGCTGGAAGACTGGCCGCTGCTGCAGCTGCGCCGCGAGCGGGTGCGTGAGACCTACGGGCGCCAGATCGACCACCGCATGCGTGAACGGATCCTCGAGGTCGTCGCGCAGCGGCCGCAGGGCGCGCAGATCGGCGCCATCGAATCGACACTGGGGGAATCTCGGACCACCGGGTGGAACTGGTCCGAGATCAAGAAAACCGCTGAGCTCATGGTGCGCACCGGAGACCTGGTGATCACGGCACGAAACGGCATCATCCGCCTCTTCGACCTGCCGGAGCGGGCGCTGCCGACTCCGGTCCGGGAAGCCTCGCATCTGCCCCCGGAGCAGCTGCGCGCCGGGCTCGCCCGCCGGGCGGCGGGCACGCTGGCGGTGATGACAGTCGGGGACTTCGCCCACCATTACCACCTCTCGGCCGCGGACGCCGGTCGGGGCATCGAGCTCGCGGGGCTGCTGCCGCTGCAGGTCGCCGGATGGAAGGACACCGCATATTGCCTTCCGGAGCTGCTCGACGCCATGCCGGTGGACGAGCCCACAGAGCCCGGCTCCGGCCCGGCATCCGCAGCCCGGCTCATCGGCCCCTTCGACCCCCTGCTGCGCGATCGCGGCCGTGCACGGCGGATCTTCGGCTTTGACTACACCTTCGAGGCCTACGTCCCCCGGGACAAGCGGCTCTACGGGCATTACGTCATGGCGGTGCTCTCCGGCACGGAGATGCTCGGCCGAGTCGATCTTCAACGGGTGTCGGGGGTGCTGCAGGTGAACCGCATCTTCAGCGAATCCGGCCATAGCCAACGATCGGTGGCCGCTCGCGCACGAGCCGGAGCCAAGACGCTCGCCGCCCAGCTCGGGGTGCAGCTCTCGGGCGACGCCGCACGGTGAACCAGCACATGGCAGGCGCGGCGGACACCGAGCCTGCCGGGGGTCGGAATGTGTACGCTTGGCCCAGAGAAGGACGCGTTCGAGCGTGACCTCTGAGGTCAGCCCGACGCGAGACCCAGCACAGCCATTGACGCACAATCAGAGGAGAACCCATGGCCCTGACTCACGATGTCACCGTCGAAATCCCCGAAGGCTCCCGCGTGAAGTACGAGATCGACCACGAGACCCATCGTCTCCGCCTCGATCGCGTGCTGTTCACCCCCATGCAGTACCCGACGCACTATGGCTACTTCGACGAGACCCTCGGTGAAGACGGTGACCCGCTCGATGCCATGGTCTGGATCCCCGGTGTGGATCTGGTGCCCGGCGTCGTCGTCGAGTCACGGCCTGTCGGCGTGCTGAACATGACCGATGACGGTGGAGGCGATGCCAAGCTGCTGTGTGTCCCCAAGGACAAGCGTTTCGATCACATCCAGGAGCTCGAGGACGTCGACGAGTGGACCCGCAAGGAGATCGAGCACTTCTTCACCCGATATAAGGACCTCGAGCCCGGCAAGTGGGTCAAGATCGAGGGCTGGGCGTCCCGCGCGGAGGCTGAGGCCGAGCTGACCCGCTCCATCGAGCGCTTCAAGGGCTGATCCAGCCCCACCGAACCTCTGCACGGCCGACTGGTGGGCGGTAATCGGGAATTTCTGCGCGTTCTGCGCCGGAATCCTCCCGAATATCGCCCACCAGATGCATTCGCGCCAGCACCGAGGTTGTTGTGATGTGATGGGGCGATGAACAGCATCTCCGAGGCCCACGCCGGCGACCTGATGATCAATTGGGAGATCGCCAGCACGACGGCGGCCAAGCTGGCCCCCGCCGGCCCCCGGTTCACCCCCGCACAGGTCACCGAAGAGGTCGACGCCCTTCGCCGTGCCGCCGCGCAGGCAGTGGGTCACGTCCATCGGATCACCGGTCTGGATGCCGCCGAGAATCTCGGCACCGACCCGGCCGAGACCCTGGTCGTGGATCGCGCCACCTGGTCCAAGGCGAATGTGCAGAGCTTCCGCGAGCTGCTGGCGCCTGCGCTGAGAGTCGTCCTGGAGCAGAAGCCCGAGCTCGGCAAGGAGGGCTCCAACGCCCAGGTCTTCGGATCCTCCTTCGCCGGAGCAGAGCTCGGCGCCATGCTCTCCTTCCTCTCGGCCAATGTGCTGGGCCAGTTCGATCCCTTCGGACAGAACCGGCTGATCCTGGTCGCGCCGAACATCGTGGAGATCAGCACCGAGCTCAATGTAGTGAGGGAAGACTTCCGACTCTGGGTCTGCCTGCATGAGCAGACCCACCGGGTGCAGTTCGCCGCCGCGCCCTGGCTGGCCGACCATCTCCGGTCCAAGATCACCGAGCTGAGCTCCTCCACCATGGGGATGGCCACAGGTTTCGGTGAGCGTCTCGGCGAGATCATCTCCGAGGTGCGCAAGGGTCGCGGACTCATCGAAGTCATCCAGTCCCCTGCAGACCGCGAGACCATGTCGCATCTGACAGCCGTGATGAGCCTGCTGGAAGGCCATGCCAACGTGATCATGGACTCGGTGGACTCCTCGATCGTGCCCAGCGTGAAGACCATCCGCCGACGCTTCGAGGCGCGCGGCAAGACCCGCACCCCGCTGGAGAAGTTCATCCGCAGGCTGCTGCAGCTCGATCTCAAAGCCGCGCAGTACCGCGACGGCCAGAAGTTCGTCGGGCACATCGTCGAGGCCGTGGGCATGGACTCCTTCAACACCATCTGGGAGTCTCCGGAGCATCTGCCCACCGAGCACGAGCTGCACCATCCGCAGGAGTGGATCGAGCGCATGGGGCTGGTGTGAGCCCGCGCTTCCCAGATTCACTCAATCGCGCCCGCCGTGCTGTCGAGGCGGTGCTCGATCCTGCGGGGCTGACCCTGGTGGCCTGTTCTGGGGGCGCCGACTCGCTGGCGCTCGCGGTGGCCGCCGCCTTCCACCACCAGCGCACCTCGGGGCCGCTGGCGCAGGCGCGGGTGGGCGCCGTCGTCGTGGACCACCAGCTGCACCCGGACAGTGAAGCCGTCACCACGACGGCGCTGCGCCAGCTGGAGGCTCTGGGCCTCGAGCCGCTGATCTCGCTGCCCGCATCCGTGGACCCCAGCTCCGGCACCGGGCCCGAGGCCGCCGCACGCACGGCCCGATACCGCGCCTTCGAGCAGGCGCTCACCCAGACCGGTGCCAGCCGGATGCTGCTCGCCCACACGCAGGACGATCAGGCAGAACAGGTGCTGCTGGGCCTGGCCCGCGGCTCCGGCACCCGCACCCTGGCAGGGATCCCGGCCGAACGGGGTCCTTTCCGTCGTCCCCTGCTCGGGCTCAGCCGCGCCGAGACCGAGGAGATCTGCGCCCACGCCGGCCTGACCCCGTGGCAGGACCCGGCCAACGCGGATCCGCGGTACCTGCGCTCCCGGGTGCGTACCCGAATCCTTCCCTTTCTGCAGGCCGAACTCAGCGGCTCGATCCGCGAGTCGCTGGCGCGCACCGCGCAGATCGCCGCCGAGGACGCCGCCTATCTGGAGCAGGAGGCCAAACAGGTCTTCGCCGCCCTGCTCGAGGACCCAGGCGCCGAGGGGCAGCTGCGCATGGACCTCGCCGCGCTGCACCGCGCGCCGCCGGCCATCCGCCGCCGGGTGATCGCGCTCGCCGTCGTCGCCGCGGGAGGGTCTGCACCGTCTTTCGAACGCCTCCGCGCGGTCGAGAACCTGCTGGTCACGGAGGGCTCCGCAGGGCCCGTGGAGCTCGAGGGACACCTGAGCGCGCACCGTGGCACACGCGAAAGCCCGGACTATGGGAAACTTGTCCTCGTTCCACGCCTGAACTGAGGAACGCGAGACTTATCTACGAGGAGCTGGACACCGCCCATGGACGCTCAGGATGTCAGTGCAGATCTCACCGAGGTGCTCTACACCAAGGACGAGATCGACGCGAAGATCAAGGAACTGGCCGCGCAGATTGATCGCGACTACGCAGACAAGGACGTGCTGCTGGTCGGCGTGCTCAAGGGCGCGGTGATGGTGATGGCCGATCTCGCCCGCGCGATGAAGTCACACGTGACCATGGACTGGATGGCGGTCTCCTCCTACGGCTCGGGCACCAAATCGTCCGGCGTGGTGCGCATCCTCAAGGACCTGGACGCGGATCTGATGAACCGACATGTGCTCATCGTCGAAGACATCATCGACTCCGGGCTGACCCTGTCCTGGCTCAAGACGAACCTGGAGTCTCGCGGACCCGCCTCCCTGGAGATCTGCACCCTGCTGCGCAAGCCGGAAGCGGTCAAGGTCGAGATCGACGTGAAATACGTCGGCATGGACATCCCGAACAAGTTCGTGGTCGGCTACGGCCTGGATTTCGCCGAGAAGTACCGCAACCTCGACTGCGTCGGGATCCTGGCTCCGCACGTCTACCAGTGAGCTGGCGGCGAACGTCGCCGGACCGGTTACCCGCGTGCCGCCCGGCCCGAGTACCTTTAGAGGCCCTAGCACCCTAGACAGGCTAAGCACATCTGCGTCTGACGGAGCTGCATGAACTTCAAGAAGATCTTCACCGGACCGCTGTTCTGGATTCTCCTGGCAGTGGTGCTGCTGCTGCTCGTCGTGCCCATGATGTTCTCCTCCTCGGCCAACGGCCAGCGCGTGGACACGAATGTCGGCCTGGAGCTGCTCGCTGACGGCGAGGTCGAAGAGGCCCAGGTCGAGGACGGGGACCAACGGGTCACGTTGAACCTGAGCTCGCCCTATGAGCAGGACGGCGAAGAGGTCGGCGACGTCGTCCACTTCTTCTACTCCACCGCCCGCGCCGAGAATGTGGTCAACGCGATCTCCGACGCCGACCTCGATGGATACACCGATGAGCCGGAGCAGTCGAACTGGCTGCTGTCCATGCTCGGCTTCATGATCCCCTTCCTGATCATCGCCCTGCTGTTCATCTGGCTGATCGGGAGGATGTCCGGCGGCAACTCCCGCGTCATGCAGTTCGGCAAGTCCAAGGCCAAGATGTTCGACAAGGACATGCCCCAGGTCAACTTCGGCGATGTCGCAGGCGCCGAGGAAGCCGTCGAAGAGCTCCACGAGATCAAGGAGTTCCTCTCCGAGCCCGAGAAGTTCCAGCGCCTCGGCGCCAAGATCCCCAAGGGCGTGCTGCTCTACGGGCCTCCCGGCACCGGCAAGACCCTGCTGGCGAAGGCCGTGGCGGGCGAGGCCGGCGGCGCCTTCTACTCCATCTCCGGCTCGGACTTCGTGGAGATGTTCGTCGGCGTGGGCGCCTCCCGCGTCCGTGACCTGTTCAAACAGGCCAAGGAGAACGCTCCGGCCATCATCTTCGTCGATGAGATCGACGCCGTGGGCCGCCAGCGGGGCGCCGGCGTGGGCGGAGGCAACGACGAGCGCGAACAGACCCTGAACCAGCTGCTGGTGGAGATGGATGGCTTCGACGCCAACACCAACATCATCGTCATCGCCGCCACCAACCGTCCCGACGTCCTGGACCCGGCGCTGCTGCGTCCCGGGCGCTTCGACCGCCAGATCCCCGTCGAGGCCCCCGACTTCGCCGGGCGCCGCGCGATCCTCGAAGTCCACGCCAAGGGCAAACCGATGGTCGATGACGTGGACCTCAGAGCCGTGGCCCGCAAGACGCCGGGCTACACGGGCGCCGACCTCGCCAACGTCCTCAACGAGGCCGCCCTGCTCACCGCCCGGTCCAACGCCGACCTGATCGACGACCGCGCGATCGACGAGGCCATCGACCGGGTCATGGCCGGACCGCAGAAGCGCACCCGCCTGATGAAGGATCACGAACGTCGAGTCACCGCCTATCACGAGGGCGGGCACGCTCTTGTGGCGGCCGCGCTGAACTACTCAGCGCCCGTCACCAAGATCACGATCCTCCCGCGCGGACGCGCCCTGGGCTACACCATGGTGGTGCCCGAGGAGGACAAGTACTCCACCACCCGCAACGAGCTGCTCGACACGATCGCCTACGCCATGGGCGGCCGGGTGGCCGAGGAGATCGTCTTCCAGGACCCCTCCACGGGCGCGGCGAATGACATCGAGAAGGCCACCGATACGGCGCGCAAGATGGTCACTGAGTACGGCATGAGCGCGAAGATCGGCTCCGTGAAGCTCGGCACCGGGGACACCAGCCCGTTCCTGGGACGCGAGATGTCCAACGGCAAGGAGTACTCCGAGGAGCTTGCCGCCGTGATCGACACGGAGGTCCGCGCCATCATCGACGAGGCGCACGACGAGGCGTACCACGCGCTGCATGAGAACCGGCATGTCCTGGACCGTCTGGCCGAGGAGCTGCTGCGCGTGGAGACGCTCAACGCCCACGAGGTCGCGGCCATCTTCACCGATGTGGTCAAGCGTCCGGTGCGTCAGGTCTGGGAGTCCTCTCCCGGGCGTCCGGTCACGATCACCTCCGAGGTGGTGCCCGAAGGCGAGCGGGACCCCGAGTATCAGTTCGACGGTGAGCGCAGCGATGGCTGATCGGCCCGCCGCGGACCTGACGGAGCCGGTCGACCTGCCCCGCATCGAGGCAGCAGTGCGCGAGATCCTCCTCGCCGTGGGTGAGGATCCGGAGCGCGACGGCCTCAAGGGCACCCCGTCCCGCGTGGCGCGGGCCTATGAGGAGGCCTTCCAGGGCCTCCGTGAGGATCCCGCCGAGCTGATGTCGACCACCTTCGACATCGGCCACGAGGAGCTCGTGCTGGTCCGCGACGTGCCGTTCTACTCCATGTGCGAGCACCACCTGGTGCCGTTCTTCGGCCACGCGCACATCGGCTACATCCCCTCCCCGGAGGGCAGGGTCACAGGCCTGAGCAAGCTCGCCCGGCTGGTGGACATCTTCGCCAAGCGTCCCCAGGTCCAGGAGCAGCTCACCACGCAGGTGGTCGATGCCCTGGTGGAGCACCTGGCCCCGGGCGGGGCCATCGTCGTCGTCGAGGCGGAGCACCTGTGCATGTCGATGCGCGGGGTCTCCAAGCCCGGTGCGCGGACCATCACCTCGGCAGTGCGCGGTCAGCTGCGTGACGCAGCCACCCGCTCCGAGGCGATGAGTCTGATGCTCCACGGCCGCCCCAGCTGATCCACCTCGACCTCGTACATCGGCGCACCCCAGAGGCATAATGGGATCCCAGCCATCGCGGCTGTCTTGTCATGCCCGTTGCCCAGTCCCAGCCGAAGCGAGAGTCAGATGCGCACCTCCATCATGGGGATCCTCAACCTCACCCCCGACTCCTTCTCCGACGGCGGCCGGTTCGACGACGGCGCGGGGTCGCCCGACGTCGTGGCCGCGGTAACCGAGGCGATGCGCATGACGCAGGAGGGAGCCGAGATCATCGACGTCGGTGGGGAATCCACCCGGCCCGGGGCCCAGCCCACTGCCATCGAGGAGGAGCAGCGCAGGATCATGCCGGTGCTCAGCGAACTCTTCGGATGCGGCATCCGCGTCTCCGTGGACACCCGCCGCGCCGCGACGGCGCTGGCCGCACTGAAATGCGCCGATGAGGCGGGGGTGGATCCGCGCGAACTGATCATCAATGATGTCTCCGGACTGCTCACCGACCCTGCGATGCCCGATCTGATCGCCGAGACCGGTGCGCAGATCGTGATCACCCACAACCGCGGCGACTCCCAGACCATGGGCGCACTGACCGGCTACGACTCCGTGCTCGAGGACGTCATCACGGAGCTCACCGGGCTGCGCGACCGCTATGTGGCGGCCGGGGCTCGTCGGGAGCAGATCATCCTGGACCCGGGGATCGGCTTCTCCAAGACCCACGAGCAGAACTGGGAACTCATCCGCGGCCTGGAGAATTTCGTCAGGCTCGGACACCGAGTGCTCTTCGGGGCCTCTCGGAAGGGCTTCCTCGGCTCGGTCTCGACTCCCGACACCGGTGTCACCCCAGGAGACCCATCCGGGGCTGATGAGACCGGTGCGGTCGTGTCCAGCGCTGCAGTGTCCGGACCGGCACATCCGCGGGACGCGGCCACGGCCGTGCTCTCCGCCGTGGCGGCCGAGGCCGGAGTCTGGGGTGTTCGGGTCCACGACGTGCAGGGAAGCCGAGATGCTGTGCAAGTGATCTCCAAGCTGAGAAGCTAGGGGCATGTCCAGCAGGAGCGACCTCAGCGACACCATCCGGCTCACAGGCCTCACTGCGACCGGCCACCATGGTGTCTTCGACTTCGAGAAGCGCGAGGGCCAGCCCTTTCGGATCGACGCCGAGCTGACTCTGGACTTCCGGGCAGCGGGCCGCAGCGATGAGCTGCAGGACACCGTCTCCTACGTCGAGATCGCCGAGCTGATCGAAGCAGCGATCACCGGCGAGCCCTTCGACCTCATCGAGGCGCTGGCGGATCATCTCGCCCGCCAGATCCTGCGCAGCGACGAACGCCTGCTCGCCGCCGAGATCACGGTGCACAAGCCCCAGGCGCCGCTGGCTCAGAGCTTCCAGGATGTCTCCGTGACCGCTCGCCGGACACGCTCGGACCTGGACTCACCGGCCGGGGGTGCCGAGGTGCGCGCCATCCTGGCGCTGGGGTCGAATCTCGGGGATTCCGCGGCGACCCTCGCTTCCGCCGTGACCTCGCTGCGCAGCCGTGCCGGGCTGCGCGTGCTCGCCGCCTCACCGCTGGCCCGCACCCGCCCGGTCGGCGGGCCGCAGGATCAGCCGGACTTCCTCAACCAGGTGATCGAGATCGCGACGACCAAGAGCCCCCAGGAGCTGCTCGCGCTGACCCAGCAGGTCGAAGCAGAACACCACCGCGCCCGGGGCGCTCAGAACGGAGAGATCCGCTGGGGCCCGCGCACGCTGGACATCGACATCATCACCTACGCTTCCGCGCGCGTCTCCACACCCTCTCTGCAGATCCCTCATCCGCGTGCTGCCCACCGTGGCTTCGTGCTGGTGCCTTGGATGTGGATGGACCCGCAGGCCACTCTCGATGGAGCCTCCGTGGCCGAGCTCGCCGCTCAGGCCGCAGACGCCGCCACAGTGGAACTCGCCGAGGAGCACACGAACGCTGTGGTGAGACCATGAGCCGGCTGCGCCCGGTGTGGCTGCTGATCATCTGCGCCGCCGCCGCGCTCGGCGGCCTGTTCGCGACCATGCTCATGGCATCGGCCGGACTCGGGTCCCCGGTGCTTCCGCGCACCTCACTGATCACGCTGCTCGGCATCGCTGCGATCATCCTGACCCTTGGGCTGCTGGTGTACAGGGACCAGCGCCAGATCGCCCGTGCCGCCGAACAGGGGCTCCGCGCACCGCGCGCTCCGCGCAGGCTGCACCCGCTGCAAGCGGTCCGAGTGGTCGCCGCAGGTCAGGCAGGCGCCTATGCGGGAGCGCTGATCGCTGGCTGGCATGCGGGAGTCCTGATGGATCTGATGCCGTCAGTCTCGCTCACGGCGCCTACCGTGATCTCATCCCTACTGATGATCACCGGGGGAGCGATCTGGGTCATCATAGGATTCGTCGTGGAGCTGCTCTGCCGCATACCCCCGGATGAGAACTCCCCAGAAGGGGACCGGGCGAAGAGCAGGGGACCCCGCCGCAGCACAGGACCGATACCAGAGGAGGGCTATGCCCGCGGAACCCATTGACCCCACAGGTGTCACCTGGACCCGGGTGGACGATCGGTACATCACCGTCAAGTTCATCACCGGAATCGTCGGATGGGTGATCACCCTGGCAGCAGTGGCGACGCCCATAGTCTTGGATGCTCTCGGAGTGATCGGCAACATCCCCGGATGGATCGAGATCCTCGTCGTCGCGGTGCTGCTGCTCTGGGCTGCGGCGGATCTGCTGCTGATCCCGCGGCGCATCCGCTCGATCGGCTACCACGAGCGCGAGGACGACCTCCTGATCCGGCGAGGGATCCTCTTCCAGCGGGTCGTCGCGGTGCCCTACGGTCGGCTTCAGTACGTCGACATCGAGGCGGGTCCGCTCATGCGCCGCTTCGGTCTCTGCACCGTGCAGCTCAAGACCGCCGCCGCGGCCACCGATGCGGTCATCCCCGGGGCCTCGCGCCAGGAGGGTGCCCGGCTGCGTGAAGAGCTCTCCGTCCGTGGCCAGGCACGACTGGCTGGCTTGTGAGCTCGCACATGACCGAAGGAACCACCGGTCAGCCCCCGGACACGCAGTCCCCAGATCTGCAGCCTTCAGCCACGCAGGCCAAGAGCTCCGACTCCGGTCCCGAACGCTGGTTCGATCCCAGCTGGACCAAGGTTCATCCGCTGAGCCCGTTCGTGCGTGGCTGGGTCACGGTGCTCGCGATTCCGGGCATCATCTTCGGCTACAACTGGCAGATGTGGGCGGACGCCTGGCAGGCCGTCCAGAGCGGTGAGATTCAGCGAGATGTCTCGGCGAACCCGATGCCCTTCATCCTCGGTGGAGTCGGCGCGCTGTTGATCATCGCGCTGATCTTCGGCAGCTTCGTGCTCTCCTGGTGGTTCACCCGATACAAGATCACCACCGAGCACGTGATGGTGAAGTCAGGTGTCTTCGTTCGCCAGCACCGCCAGGCCCGCATCGATCGGGTCCAGGCGGTGGACCTTCGCCAACCTCTGGCGGCGAGGATCACCGGTCTGGCCGAGCTGAAGTTCGAGGTGGCCGAGGGTGACGGGACAGCCGCCACCCTGGCGTTCCTGAAGAAGGCCCAGGCCGAGGAGCTCCGCGCCGAGATCATGGACCGCGCCGCGGGCAACACGCCCAGCGCGGCAGCAACCGATCAGATCTCGACCGAGCCAGGCGCCGGCCCGGAAGGCACCGCGACCGCCCACGGTGAGCGGCTCGCGCCGGAGCAGCACCACCAGGCGACGGCGCCCTCCGGGAGCCCGGACCGGCTCGTCGCAAAGGTGCCCACGGGACGGCTGATCGGTTCGGTGCTCAGCGGCTGGGGGACGGTCTTCGTGCTGCTGCTGATCCTCGTTGCGGTCGGCGCCCTGATCGTCGGACTCATCACCGCCTCGCTCGACCCGGCTGAGGGCTTCGGAGCGGTCTGGCCAGTGGTCGCCGCCCTCGGTCTTCCCACTTTTCTTCCCATGGCGATCGCCGCGATCACCATCTATTACCAACAGTTCAGCTCCGGCTTCGGATTCACCTCCACGGCCACCAGCGCGGGGCTGCGGATCCGCTACGGGCTGCTGGAGACCACGAACCAGACCATCCCCCCGGGCAGGGTCCAGGCGCTGCAGATCCAGCAGCCGGTGCTCTGGCGGCCCTTCCATTGGTTCCGCATCGTGGTCACTGTTGCCGGCTATGGGATCGGCGAGAAGCGCTCGGTGCTGCTTCCGGTCGGACGGATCGAGGACGTCATGGCCACTGTGGCCGAGATGTTCCCCGACCTGCAGGTGGAGAACCCGGAGGAGGTCTTCACCGCGGGGCTGTTGAACAGCGGCACCGAGCTGAACTTCACCGAAGTCCCCCGCCGAGCCCGGCTCTTCGACCCGTACGTGCGTCGTCGTCGTGGGTTCCGCACCACCCCGGCCGCGCTGATGTTCCGGGACGGCCGCGCCGCGCGGCGCCTGACGATGATTCCGCATGAACGGATCCAGTCGCTGAGCATGCACCAGGGGCCGTTGCAGCGCGGTCGGGCGGTGGCGGACATCTTCGTCCATTCCCCCGCGGGCCCCTTCCAGGCGCGGCTGAAGAACCAGGACCTGGACGCGGCGCGTGAACTCTTCGAGTACGAGTCGGCTCAGGCCGCGACCGCCCGGCGCTACAGCGACCGCAACCACTGGATGCGCCCGGAGGAGCTGCAGGAGTTTGAACGCAAGGCGGCAGAGGCGATCGCCCCGGCCGGCGGCGACGCCGAGACCCCCGCCGGCGCTGAAGGCCATCCGGTACAGGCACCCCACGAGACCCCCGCAGACCACCAGGCAGAGGAGCAGCATCTCCGTGAACGCTGAGCAGCCCGTCGACCCCTATGCGGCGGAGCTGCCGCCCTCTCGACGGGAGGGCCGCCTCGGCGTCGGCATCATCTCTGCCGGAAAAGTGGGTGCAGTGCTGGGATCCGCGCTGCGCGGCGCCGGACACTCGGTCCTCGGGGTCCACGCCGTCTCCGAGGACTCCCGGACGCGCGCCGAGTCCCTGCTCGGCGGTGTTCCGGTGTTGGAGATCCCGGAGATCATGCGCCGAGCCGAACTTGTCCTGCTGGCTGTCCCCGACGATGCGCTCGGTGAGCTCGTCTCCGGTCTGGCCGAGGCCGGGCACGTGCAGGCTGGACAGCTGATCGTGCACACCTCCGGGCGCTTCGGCACCGAGGTGCTTGCACCGGCGATGGGCCGCGGAGCCATCGGTCTGGCGATCCATCCGGCGATGACCTTCACCGGGCTGAGCATGGACCTGCAGAAGCTGCACACCTGCGCCTTCGGAGTGACCGCCCCGGCACCGGTGCTGCCCATTGCGCAGGCCCTGGTGGTGGTGGTGGGCGGCGAGCCCGTGGTGATCCGGGAGGCCGACCGGCTGATCTATCACGCGGCGCTGGCGCATGCCTCGAATCATCTGAACACGATCACCGGCCAGTCCGCCGAGATGCTGCACCGCATAGGGGTTGAGAATGCCGAGACGGTGCTCCGACCGCTCATGCAGGCCTCCTTGGACAATGCGCTGGCCTCGGGGGAGGGCGCCCTGACCGGACCGGTCGCGCGCGGAGACGTGGGTACGGTCAGCCACCATGTGCGGCTGTTGGCCTCCTCGGACCTGCCGGCCGATATCCGCACCGCCTATCTGACCATGGCGCGGGCGACGACCCAGCGCGCTCTGGACCGGGGACTGATCTCCGCCGGCAAGGCCGCGGAGCTGCTCGACGTCCTCGGGGGCTGAGGCGCACGTGCTCGTCTCGGGCGCCTCGCCCAGCGGACCTACACTGGATCGGTGACTCAGCCGCAGGTTTCCACCACCATCGCCAGCTTCCGTGCCGCGCTCGCCGAGGCGGTCGCCGCACACGTCCGTGACGGCAGGAACGCCCCGGTCGTCGGGCTCGTCCCGACCATGGGTGCGCTGCACTCGGGTCACGCCGCACTGATCGACGCCGCCCGGCAGCACTCCGACATCGTGGTCGCCTCGATCTTCGTGAATCCGCTGCAGTTCGACGACGACGCCGACTACCTCCACTATCCGCGCACGCGGGAGAAGGACATCGCGTTGCTGGGAGACCACGGCGTGGACCTGGTCTTCGCGCCGGAGATCGAGGAGATGTACCCGGGCTACCCGGAGGCGCCCCTGGTGAGGCTCAGCGCCGGCGAGCTGGGACGGCGCTGGGAGGGAGCAGCCCGCCCGGGGCACTTCGACGGGGTGCTCACCGTGGTCGTCAAGCTCTTCCACATTATGGCACCGCCCGCCCCGGCCGTCTTCGAGGCCTGGTTCGGCGCCAAGGACGCCGAGCAGGTCGCGATCATCTCCCGCATGGTGGCCGACCTCGACCTCGAAGTGGGCATCCGGACGGTCCCGATCGTGCGCGATGAGAATGGACTGGCGCTCTCCAGCCGCAACCAGCGCCTCCAGGAGGAGGACTACGCCGCTGCGCTGGCGCTGCCCTTCGCACTGAGCGCCCTGGCGGAGGACGCGGCCGCCGGCAGACCCTTGGGATTGGCGGACCAGGTCGCAGAGCTCAGCTCCGCCGACGGTGTCGAACTGGACTACCTCGTAGTCCTGGATCCAGCCTCGCTGCGCGAGATCGAACCCGGCGGTCAGCTGCAGAACCACGACGGGGTCCTGCGCGGAGAAGCCCTGGCGCTCATCGCTGCACGAGTGGGGCCGGTCCGCCTGATCGACAACGTGCTGCTCGTCCCAGGAGGATCCGCCGGGGAAAGCTCGACGCCTCGCCCGGAGTAGGCTGGGCAGATGACTGAGACCGCCAGCACCACCCCCCGCACAGCCAGCGCCGCGAGCTCTTTTCCCTATATCGATCACAGCGTGCGCCCTCAGGACGATCTGCAGAAGCACGTCAACGGCGAGTGGCTCAAGACCGCCGAGATTCCCGCCGACATGGACGCGTATGGCTCATTCCACGAGCTGCGCGACAAGGCCGAAGCGGATGTGCGCGAGATCCTGGAGCAGGCCGCCGCCTTCAGCGCCGGAACCGAGACCGCCGCACGGGCCGATGCCGAGCCCAGTGACGCCCAGATCGAGGATCCCGCCATCGCCGCACGCATCGGGTCCTTCTACGCCTCCTTCATGGACGCCGAGGCCGCCGAACGCCGCGGTCTGACCCCGATCGAGCCGATGCTCGCCCAGCTCGAGTCGGTGAGCAGCATCGAAGACCTCATCCGACTCTCCTCGGCCTGGCAGCGTCAGGGAGTCGAAGGGATCTTCGTCGCCGGAGCTATGCGCGACGCGGGCGACCCCACCCGGATGCTCTGGCACATCATGCAGTCTGGACTCGGTCTTCCCGATGAGTCCTACTACCGCGAGGAGAAGCTCACCGACATCCTCAGCGCCTATCAGGACTACCTGGTGCAGATGCTGCAGATCAGCGGGATCGAAGATGCAGAACGCGCGGCCGCCGCCGTCGTCGGCCTGGAGTCCGCCATCGCTGACCACCATTGGGACAAGGTGACCACCCGTGATGCGCAGAAGCGCTACAACCTGGTGACCGAGTCTGAGGCGCTGGCCCTGATGCCCCTGCTGCGCGAAGCAATCACCGGGTGGGGCCTGCAGCCGCGGCACACCGAAGAGCTCGTGCTCGCCCAGCCCGACGTGCTCCCCGGCATGCAGGCCGTGCTCACCGAGCGCCCGCTCGAGACCTGGAAGCTCTGGCTCCGGGTCCAGCTCATGCGCTGGGCCGCGCCGCTGCTGCACAGCGACCTCGTGGAGCAGAACTTCGACTTCTACTCCAAGAAGCTCTCCGGAGCCCAGGCGCTCAAGGAGCGCTGGAAGCGCGGAGTGGCGCTGACCAACGCGAACCTCGGCGAAGACGTGGCCCAGATCTATGTCGCCCGGCACTACCCGGAGCAGGCCCGGGCAGCCATGGATGAGCTGATCGCCGCCCTCATCGCGGCCTACCGAGCGTCCATCAGCGAGCTGAGCTGGATGGGTGAGGAGACCAAGGCCAAGGCACTGGAGAAGCTCGATGCCTTCACGCCGATGGTGGGCTTCCCCGATCGGTGGATCGACTACTCCAGCGTGGAGGTGGACGCCGACGACGTGGTCGGCAACGTCCGTCGGGCAGCCGAGTTCGAGTGGGGCCGTGACATCGCCAAGCTGAACGAGGGGCCAGACCCCGAGGAGTGGCATATGACCCCGCAGACGGTCAACGCCTACTACTCGCCGCTGGAGAACGTCATCTGTTTCCCCGCCGCCATCCTCCAGCCGCCGTTCTTCTCGGCCGAGCGGGACATGGCACAGAACTTCGGAGCCATCGGCGCTGTCATCGGACATGAGCTTGGTCACGGCTTCGACGACCAGGGTTCGCGCTACGGGGCCGACGGCTCGCTGCAGAACTGGTGGACCGAGGCCGACCGCGAGGCCTTCGAGGAGCGCACGGCGAAGCTGGTCGACCAGTACAGCGCTCTTTCGCCCTCTCAGGCTCCGGAACACACGGTCAATGGTGAGCTCACCCTCGGGGAGAACATCGGTGACCTCGGTGGACTGGGGATCGCACATAAGGCGTACCGACTCTGGCTCGAGCAGCAGGACATCGAGGCCCCGGAGCTTGAGGGCTACACTGCCGATCAGCGCTTCTTCTTCGCCTGGGCCCAGGCCTGGCGCAACCTCACGCGTCCGGAACGGGCGGTCACCCTGATCAGCATCGATCCGCACGCCCCCGCGGAGTTCCGGGCGAGCCAGGTGGTGCGGAATCTCGACGCCTTCCACGCGGCCTTCGAGACTCAGCCAGGTGATGGGATGTATATGCCTGAGCAGGAGCGCGTCACGATCTGGTGAGCTGAGCGCTTCGGACTGACAGCCCGGACCGACAGCCCGGACTGACAGCACCGGCTTGCGGCCCCGCGGCGCGTTGTCCGCGGGGCAGTGCGCTCCGCGAGGCCGCCAGGCGCTGGGCACGTAGAATGGCGGACTGTGACTGATCAGACTCCCGCCCCAGCCGGCAAAAAAGACATCGACAACAACGATCAGCGCGCGGTGCGCCTGGACAAGCGTGAGCGCCTGCTCGAATCCGGTGTCCAGGCCTACCCGGTCACGGTGGAGCGCACTGCTTCGCTCACCGAGGTGCGCGAGCGCTTCCCCGACCTTGAGCCAGGCGCCTCCACCGGAGAGACGGTCTCCGTGGCCGGTCGTGTGATGTTCGTGCGCAATACCGGCAAGCTGTGCTTCGCCACGCTGCAGGAAGGCGGTCCGGACGGCACCGGCACTCGACTGCAGGCCATGCTCTCGCTGGCCGAGATCGGGGAGGAAGCGCTTGCCCAGTGGAAGTCGCTGGTCGATCTGGGCGACCACGTGCAGGTCACCGGAGAGGTGATCGCCTCCCGCCGCGGTGAGCTCTCCATCATGGCGAACTCCTTCGAGATCGCATCAAAGTCGGTGCGCCCGCTGCCGGTGCTGCACGCAGAGCTCAATGAAGAGACTCGTGTGCGCCAGCGCTACGCGGATCTGATCGTCCGCGATGAGGCTCGCCACATGGTCTATCAGCGCGCGGCGATCACTCGTTCGATTCGTGAGACCCTGCATGGCCGCGGCTATGTGGAGGTCGAGACCCCCATGCTCCAGCTCATCCATGGAGGCGCTCAGGCTCGTCCATTCCAGACCCATCTCAATGCCTTTGATCAGGACATGACACTGCGCATCGCCACCGAGCTCTACCTCAAGCGCGCGGTGGTCGGAGGGATCGACCGGGTCTTCGAGATCGGCCGGGTCTTCCGCAATGAAGGCGTGGACTCCACACATTCACCAGAGTTCACCACACTTGAATCCTATGAGGCGTGGGCGGACATGTACGTGATGGCCGAGCGCATGCGCGAGATGATTCTGGCTGCCGCGGACGCCGCAGGGGTCAGTCGCCAGATCCAGACCGACGCCGGTGTCATCGACCTCGACGCCGAATGGAAGTGGCTCTCGGTCTACCCGGGGCTCTCCGAGGCGGTGGGCCAAGAGATCACGCCCGAGACGCCCGCGGCCCAGCTGCGTGAGATCGCTCAGACCCATGACGTCTCCGTGGACCCGGCGTGGGACGCGCAGAAGCTGATCATCGAACTCTTCGGTGAGATCGTCGAGCCGCAGCTGATCCAGCCCACCTTCGTCTGCGACTACCCTCCGGCAGCCCAGCCACTTGCTCGCGCTCATCGCGAGAAGCCAGGCGTCATCGAAGCCTGGGACCTGATCATCGGTGGCATGGAACGTGGAACGGCGTTCTCCGAGCTGGTGGATCCGGTGCTGCAGCGCGAGCGCCTTGTGGAACAGTCTCGGCTTGCCGCTGCCGGCGACGACGAGGCCATGCAGCACGACGAGGACTTCCTGCGCGCGCTGGAGTACGGGGCCCCGCCGATGGGCGGCATCGGCCTGGGAATCGACCGACTGGTCATGCTGTTCACCGGTGCCGGTATTCGCGAGACGATCCTGTTTCCGCTGCTCAAGCCTGAGGCTCAGGCCTGAGCCTGCTCTTATACTCGGGGTAGGCTGAAAAAATAGTCAGGAATGCCCCGTGAAACCTGAATGTAGGCAAGGAATTTAATGGAAAACGTCTGGACGTACTTTGAAGTTCTTGTCCCCTCCATCGGGGTCGGCCTCGTGTTCTGGTTTGCTATGCGTGCCATCTTCCGCGCCGACCGCAACGAGCGCGCGGCGGAGGCGCAGGTGCGTAAAGATGCTTCTCAGCAGGCTTTGCATCCCAACCACGAGTCAGCGGACGGGTCCGCCCATTCTGCGCCCAGCCCACGCTGAAAAAGTTGGGCGTCAGTACTGTCTTAGTGACAGAGCCTGGTTACTGGCGAGAAACTTGTTCTGAGCTGAAGAAAACCTGAAAGCTTCCAGCTTGACCGCGAATTGTATTTATTGAAATACTTACTCTGACATAGATCGTTTTTGGTCTGTCGTCGTGGGATAAGCGTCGGAAGTGATGAATTGGATCGGCTTCTGGCGTGTGAGTGAGGAGTGAGGTGTTAGAGATGGCTCAAAAGGTAGAAGTAGTTCTCGTTGATGACCTTGACGGCAGCGAAGCCAAGGAGACTGTCACATTCGGCCTGGACTCCAGGTTTTATGAGATAGATCTCAGCGATGACCATGCCAAGGAGCTCCGCGAGACGCTCAAGAAGTACATCCGGAAGGGTCGGGCCATCGCCCCGCCCTCCCCGCAGAACGAGGCCCGTCAGATTCGTGACTGGGCCGTGAAGAATGGATATCAGGTCTCCAGCCGAGGTCGCTTGCACCGCGACATCGTTGAGGCCTATCGCAACGCCAAGAAGCGATAAAGCACCAAACTTTTCTCCGTTCTGCGTGGAGCCCGGATGCAGCATGACGCTGTGCCGGGCTCCACGCATGTCCGGGAGGACTTTCCCCTATGGCGAACAGCGGCGACGCGGCCGCGGAAGGCCCGTAGCCTTGAGGCAGAGCACCAACGCTAGGAGTGTCTGTGGCTATGTTCGAGAGATTTACTGATCGCGCCCGGCGCGTGGTTGTGCTTGCCCAAGAAGAGGCACGCATGCTGAACCACAATTACATCGGCACCGAGCACATTCTGCTCGGTCTCATCCATGAAGGTGAGGGTGTCGCGGCCAAGGCCCTTGAGTCGCTGGACATCTCACTGACCGGCGTGCGCGAAAAGGTGCAGGAGAAGATCGGTCCCGGCCAGAATGCGCCGAGCGGTCACATCCCCTTCACCCCGCGCGCCAAGAAGGTCCTGGAGCTCTCGCTGCGCGAGGCGCTCCAGCTGGGCCACAACTACATCGGCACCGAGCACATCCTGCTCGGGCTGATCCGCGAGGGCGAGGGTGTCGCAGCCCAGGTCCTGGTGGAGCTCAATGCCGACCTCAACAAGGTCCGCCAGCAGGTCATCCAGCTGCTCTCCGGCTACTCCGGGGGCAACCAGGAGAAGGCCGGAGCCGGCGTCGGACAGTCCAGCTCGAATGAGGGCACCCCCGCAGGTTCGGTGGTGCTGGATCAGTTCGGTCGCAACCTCACCGCAGCCGCCCGAGAGGCGCAGCTGGACCCGGTGGTGGGCCGCGACTACGAGCGTGAGCGCGTGATGCAGGTGCTGTCCCGCCGCACCAAGAACAACCCGGTGCTGATCGGTGAGCCCGGTGTCGGCAAGACCGCCGTCGTCGAGGGCCTGGCGCAGGCCATCGTCAACGGCGATGTGCCGGAGCTGCTCAAGGACAAGCAGCTCTACACGCTTGACCTCGGGTCCCTGGTGGCCGGTTCGCGCTACCGCGGTGACTTCGAAGAGCGGCTGAAAAAGGTGCTCAAGGAGATCCGCACCCGCGGGGACATCATCTTGTTCATCGATGAGATCCACACCCTTGTCGGTGCGGGTGCCGCCGAGGGCGCCATCGACGCCGCTAACATCCTCAAGCCCCTGCTGGCCCGCGGTGAGCTGCAGACCATCGGTGCGACCACGCTCGATGAGTACCGCAAGCACATCGAGAAGGATGCTGCGCTGGAGCGTCGCTTCCAGCCGATCCAGGTGGAGGAGCCCTCGGTCGAGGTGACCGTGCAGATCCTCCGCGGTCTGCGCGACCGCTACGAGGCGCACCATAAGGTCTCCATCACCGAGGAGGCGCTCGAAGCAGCCGCCTCGCTGGCCAACCGCTATATCAATGACCGCTTCCTGCCGGACAAGGCCATCGACCTGATCGATGAGGCCGGTGCCCGGCTGCGCATCCAGAAGATGACGGCCCCGCCGGAGCTCAAGGAGTTCGACGCGAAGATCGAGGATGTCCGGCGGGAGAAGGAATCCGCCATCGACGCCCAGGACTTCGAGGGTGCTGCCAGCCTGCGTGACAAGGAGCAGAAGCTTGTCGAGGAGCGTCAGGCGAAGGAAGATGCCTGGAAGTCGAGCTCGAACGATGAGATCGCCGAGGTCGATGCTGATCTGATCGCTGAGGTGCTCGCCTTCTCCACCGGTATCCCGGTGTTCAAGCTCACCGAGCAGGAGTCGGATCGCCTCCGCCGCATGGAGGAGGAGCTGCACAAGCGGGTCATCGGTCAGGACGAGGCAGTGAAATCCCTGTCCCGGGCCATCCGCCGCACCCGAGCCGGGCTGAAGGACCCGAACCGGCCCTCGGGCTCGTTCATCTTCGCCGGACCCACGGGCGTCGGCAAGACCGAGCTGGCCAAGTCCCTGGCCGAGTTCCTCTTCGGTGACGAAGAGGCACTCATCACCCTGGACATGTCCGAATTCTCCGAGAAGCACACCGTCTCACGGCTCTTCGGCGCCCCTCCAGGCTATGTGGGCTACGAAGAGGGTGGACAGCTCACCGAGAAGGTGCGGCGTCGTCCCTTCTCCGTGGTGCTCTTCGACGAGGTCGAGAAGGCTCACGCGGATCTGTTCAACTCCCTTTTGCAGATCCTCGAGGACGGTCGACTCACCGACTCGCAGGGCCGCGTGGTGGACTTCAAGAACACCGTGATCATCATGACCACGAACCTGGGCACCCGGGACATCTCCAAGGGCGTGATGACCGGCTTCACCTCCAGTGAAGACACCACGACCAACTATGAGCGGATGAAGGCCACGGTCAGCCAGGAGCTGCGCCAGCACTTCCGGCCCGAGTTCCTCAACCGCGTGGACGACACCATCGTCTTCCCGCAGCTGAAGCAGGAGGAGATCGTCCAGATCGTGGATCTGTTCGTGAACCGTCTGCGCACCAGGCTCTCCGAACAGGCGATGACCCTCGAGGTCACCCAGCCAGCTCGAGTGTTCCTCGCGGAGACCGGCTACGATCCGGCGATGGGTGCCCGGCCGCTGCGCCGCACCATCCAGACCCTGATCGAGGACGAGCTCTCCGAGCGGATCCTCTACGGCGAGATCCCCCACGGTGCCGGCATCGAGATCGGTGTCACGGGCGAAGGACGCGAGCGCAAGCTCTCCTTCGAGTGGCATGAGCCGCAGGATCAGATCGAGGCAGCTGAGGAGCCCGCCGCGATCGAGAGCTGAGCAGGCTCAGCCGGACCCTTGCGGTCCCCCTGAGTGAAGCGCCGTCGGAATCTTCCGGCGGCGCTTCACTCATCTCTGCGGCATCGCACCCTCCGGCTCGGGTGCCCCCGCGCGCGCATGGGCGGTGGTTCAGGAGCCGGGTGGGCCGATCACCAGCAGCGCCACGAACACCAGGACGACGACGCCGGCCAGCCCCCCGCCGATCAGCGCAGGCTTCTGCAGCAGCACTCGCAGTGCTCGGTCATGCCAGCTGTGATCCTTGGGATCGGCGGTGGCCGCGGTGCGCCATGGCCCGTCGAGGCGACCGCTGCGCGCGAGCCACAGATCCACCGGGATGGTCGCGTAGGGGATGATGGCGCTGATCAGCGCGATAGCCGTCGGCCCGGGGGACCAGCGCTGATTCTTCGCGACGATCACGGCAGTGGCTCCATAGGCCAGGAACACGAAGCCGTGGATGCCTCCGCCGATGCTCACTGCGATGTCAAGGTCGTTGGTGGCGCGCAGGATCATCCCGCCGATGAGCAGGGTCCAGGACACCGCCTCGGCGAAGGCCAGCACACGGAAGAAGATCTTGGGGGAGCGGAACACGGATCTCCTGAGAGTCGGCAGGGATGGGGCTCCGAGCATCGTACGGGGTCCGCCTGAGGCGGGCAGCAGGTGCGCCGGAATATGTCAGTGCCCGGCGGTAACGTAGGAGACATGGCAACTCGCACCGCTTCACGGAGCAGCTCGCGCTCCAAGGGGTCCCCAGCTTTCGAATGCACCGAATGTGGTTGGCAGACCGTCAAGTGGGTCGGCCGCTGCCCCGAATGCCAGGCCTGGGGCTCCGTGGAGGAGAAGGGCCAGGTCACATCCAGGACGAGGGCGGCCAGTCAGCTCGCCACCCCAGCGCGGGTCATCCATGAGGTGGATGCCTCCGAGGCCGAGTTCCGACCCACGTCGATCGGGGAGCTGGACCGCGTCCTGGGCGGAGGCCTGGTCCCGGGGGCCGTAATTCTCATGGCCGGCGAACCCGGGGTCGGAAAGTCCACGCTGCTGCTGCAGGTAGCCGCTGCCGTGGCACGGGCGCACACCAGCTCACCGGTGCTCTACATGACCGGAGAGGAGTCGGCCGCCCAGGTGAAGAAGCGCGCCGAGCGCATCGACGCCATCTCCGACGGTCTCTACCTCGCCGCCGAGTCTGATCTCGGCCAGGCGCTGGGTCAGGTGGAGAAGCTCTCCCCGCAGCTGACCATCATGGACTCGGTGCAGACCTTCTCCTCCGCCGAGGTGGACGGCGCCGCAGGTGGGGTGACCCAGATCCGCGAGGTCACGGCCTCCATGATTGAGGCCGCGAAGCGCAAGAACATGACCACCATCCTGGTCGGGCATGTGACCAAGGACGGCAACATCGCCGGACCCCGGATGCTGGAGCACCTGGTGGACGTGGTCTGCCAGTTCGAAGGAGATCGGCACTCCCGGCTGCGCCTGCTCCGCGCGGTGAAGAACCGCTACGGACCCACCGATGACGTGGGCTGCTTCGACCTCAACGAGGACGGGCTCACCTCGCTCGCCGATCCCAGCGGCCTCTTCGTCTCGGCGATGACCGAGCGCGTTCCGGGCACCTGCATCACCATCACCCTGGAGGGTCGGCGCCCGCTCACCGCCGAGGTCCAGGCGCTGGTTGCCGAATCTCAGGCAGCACAGCCGCGCCGGGCCGTCTCGGGGCTGGATTCGCCGCGCGTCTCGATGCTGCTGGCGGTGCTGCAGCGCCGGGCGAAGCTGACCGCTCTCATGAAGTCCGAGGCCTACGTGGCCACGGTCGGTGGAGTCAAGATCACCGAGCCGGCGGCGGATCTTTCCATAGCCCTGGCGGTGGCCTCTGCTGCGTTGGAGAAGCCGCTGCCGAATCGTTTCGTGGCCTTCGGTGAGGTCGGTCTCGCGGGGGAGGTGCGCCCTGTGCCCGGGCTCCGTCAACGATTGGAGGAGGCTCAGCGGCTGGGATTCACCCACGCCATCGTCCCGCGGAAGTCCACCGGGACCGAGAAGGAAGCGGTGCCTGAGGGCCTGCGGGTCCGCGAGGTGGGCTCTCTCTCCGAGGCGCTGAGCCTGGTCCTCGACGGCGGTCAGTCCAGCTGATCCGTAGAAGGCTCAGCCGAGTCAGCGCCTAGGCTCCGGGCAGACTGACGCGGGTTTCTGTCTGCGCGGCGAGCCCGTCACCGATCAGTGAATCCAGGCAGCGCGCGCGCTGCTCGGCTGAGGCCTCGGGAAGCGGGAGAGCCTCCAGCAGCTCGTCTCGCTCCACGGCATCTCCTGTGCGCAGCACGGCCATGATGGCTCCTCGCACCTGCCGGTCGGTCCCGGCCCAGCCCTGCCCACGGGTCTGCTGCTCCTCGGTGGGGGCCGGGGATCCGGCAGCCCTCCAGGCGCAGAGATCCGCCACGGGGCAGATCTCGCACTGGGGAGCGCGAGCGGTGCAGATCAGCGCCCCGAGCTCCATGGCCGAGGCGTTCCAGGCGCAGGCAGTTGCTCCGCCGTCGGGCGCTGTGGCCGGCATCAGCTCGACGGCGAGCTTGCGCTGCGCGGAGGTGTAGGTCTTGCCGGGAAGCGCATCTCCGGTGAACGCGCGGGCGTGCACGCGGCGGATGTTGGTGTCGACCACGACCTCGGGCTGGTTGAACGCGAAGCAGGCCACGGCGGCGGCGGTGTATTCCCCTACACCTGGCAGCTCACGCAGCGCCTCGGCGGTGTCGGGCACCTCACCGGAGTGCCGCTCGACCATCGCCTGGGCCGCGGCCTGCAGGCGCAGCGCCCGACGCGGATAGCCCAGCCGGTCCCAGGCCGTGAGCACCTCGGCCGTCGGAGCCTGAGCAAGATCGACCGGACGGGGCCAGCGCTGCATCCAGTCCCGCCAGCGCGGCAGGACGCGCACCACCGGGGTCTGCTGGAGCATGACCTCACTGACCATGACGCCCCAGGGGGAACATTCGGGGGCTCGCCAGGGCAGATCCCTGGCGTGGACCTCGAACCAGTCGATCACGCGCTCATGGACCAGCATGGGCTCCGGGGTGAACACGAGGTCCGCCCGGGCTGCGGCAGTGGCCGTGGCGGGGGCAGCCCGGGGGCCTGACCCAGGAACGGTCGGGCGCGTGTCGTCGGTCGTGGCAGGAGATGTCATCGCCTTGAGTCTAGAGACCCGCCGCATCGGCCTTGGCGCGTGAACGCTTCAGACCTCCACGTTCAGTGAGCCCACCAGTTCCTGGACCCGGCCCCTGATGTCATCTCGGATGGTGCGTACCTGTTCGATGTTCTGGCCTGCCGGGTCATCGAGCTGCCAGTCCTCGTAGCGTTTGCCGGGGTAGAAGGGGCATTCGTCACCACAGCCCATGGTGATGACTACGTCTGACTGTTTCACTGCATCATCGGTGAGCTTCTTCGGCAGGTTCTCGGAGATGTCGATTCCCAGTTCGCCCATCGCTTCCACGGCAACGGGATTCACGGAGTCCTTAGGCGCAGTTCCGCCGGAGAAGACCTCCACGGAATCTCCCGCAATCTCCCGCAGGAATCCAGCCGCCATCTGAGATCGTCCAGCGTTGTGGACACAGACGAAGAGCACGGAGGGCTTAGGGCTGTTCATGGGTCTCCTCCCGGAGAATGTGGTGGTGGGGGTCAGCTCAGTGGAAGCGATCAGACGGAGTGTGGGGGAGTCGCGGCCATGGCGCCGACCTGATCGGCGGGGGTCTTGGAGCCGGTGAAGAACCGCCGGGTCCAGAGCGCGACATAGACCAGGGCGACGAGGACGGGGACCTCGATCAGCGGGCCCACGACGCCGGCCAGCGCCTGTCCGCTGGTGGCTCCGAAGGTTGCGATGGATACAGCGATGGCGAGTTCGAAGTTGTTGCCGGCGGCGGTGAAGGACAGGGTGGTGGTGCGCTCGTAGCCCATCCGCAGCAGCCAGCCGATGACCATGGAGGCGCCGAAGATCACCACGAAGTAGACCAGCAGCGGCAGCGCGATCCGCGCCACGTCCAAGGGGTTGGTCAGCACCTGTTCACCCTGCAGGGCGAACAGCACCACGATGGTGAAGAGGAGGCCGTAGAGCGCCCAAGGACCGATCTTCGGCAGAACCTTGGACTCGTAGTACTCGCGGCCGCGGACGCGTTCGCCCAGCGTGCGGGTCAGGAACCCGGCGACCAGGGGTATGCCGAGGAAGACCAGCACCGAGACGGTGATGGCGACGATGGAGAACTCCGCGGACGTGGTCTCCAGGCCCAACCAGCTGGGCAGCACCTGGAGGTAGAACCAGCCCAGGACCCCGAACATGAACACCTGGAAGACCGAGTTGATCGCGACCAGCACGGCGGCCGCCTCGCGGTCCCCGCAGGCGAGGTCATTCCAGATCAGCACCATTGCGATGCAGCGGGCGAGGCCCACGATGATCAGACCGGTCCGATACTCCGGCAGATCGGGCAGGAAGACCCAGGCCAGGACGAACATGAAGGCGGGTGCCAGCAGCCAGTTGATCAGCAAGGAGGTGACCACGAGCTTCTTATCCGTGAGCACCCGTCCGGTCTCGTTGTACCGGACCTTGGCCAGCACGGGATACATCATCACCAGCAGCCCGATCGCAATGGGAAGCGAGACTCCGGCGACCTCCATGGATTCCATCGCGACGCCCACCTGGGGAACGACGGCTCCCAGAGCGAGCCCCAGTCCCATGGCGGCAAGGATCCACACCGGCAGGAATCGGTCCAAGAGCGAGAGCTTGGCCACCACGGCTGAGGTGTCGGGGACGGGCGGGGCAGACTGACTCACGGCACTCCTGAAGAGATCGACAAACTTCGATGCTCCGAGTATCGTCAGAAACATCGATGGATGTCAATCCATCCGTTTCGTTGTGCTGCAAGCAGGATCGAAGGAGATGCCATGACCACTCAGCTCGACTGCCAGGCTACCGCGCTGGCAACCGTCTCCATCGATCCCGAGCAGGCTGCCGAGCTGGCCGTGGGCTTCAAGGCGCTCGCCGACCCCAACCGGATCACCCTGCTGACGCTGATCGCCGCGGAGCAGAAGGGCGAGGCCTGTGTCTGCGACCTCACCGAACCTCTGGGCCTGGGTCAGCCCACCGTGTCCCACCACCTCAAGGTCCTGGTCGACGCCGGCTTCCTCTCCCGGGAGAAGCGCGGGACCTGGTCCTATTATTCTCTCGTGCCGGGCGCGCTGCCCGAACTCTTCCACGCCATGACCGAAAGGACCGATCAGTGACAGAACGAGCCTCCCTGAACAGCCAGGATGCCTCCACCCACCCCGCCGATCAGCCGGTTCGCGGGGCTGAGGAGGAGATCGCTCCGGTCGCCGCGGCGGCTCCGCGCACCGAGACCCCTGCGGTGCTCTTCGTCTGTGTGAAGAACGGCGGCAAGTCCCAGATGGCCGCCGGGCTGCTCCGTCATGATCTGGCCGCCGCCGGAGAAGCAGGCGCCGTCGTCGTCTCCTCGGCTGGCACACAGCCCGGCTCGAAGATCAATGCGCTCTCCGCCGAGGTGCTTCAGGAGATCGGCGCAGACATCACCGGTGAGACCCCCACGCAGCTGACGCCGGAAGCCATGCGTGAGGCTGGGCACGTCGTGGTCATCGGTGCCGAAGCCGAGGTGGAGGAGCTCGACGGGGTCACCCTTGAGCGCTGGGAGATCGATGAGCCCAGTGAGCGCGGCATCGAGGGGCGCGAGCGAATGGAGCTTGTCCGCGACGACATCCACCTCCGGGTGCGCGAACTGCGGGAACGGCTGCTCAGCTGAGAATCACCCCCGGTGACCTCGGCTAACCTGGGGCCATGGGTTCGAAGCGAAGGCGGCAGTCTGCCGAGGTGTACAGGCGTCGTCGCATCTTCGTGGGAATCCTCGCCGTACTGCTGATGGCACTCGGCGGTCTGCTCACACTTCTCGTGGTCGGCTGGTTCAGCGACGAAGACCAGTCCGAGGATGGATCGAACTCCGCACCTGGCGGCGTCTCCGGCTCCGCCGACGAAGGAGCTTCCGAGGCAGAGCCCGAAGAGGGAGACTCGACCGGCTCCGGCGAGGAGAGCCCCGACGCAGAGGACTCTGGGAACGAGGCTCCGGAGTCCGAGGAATCTGAAGACGAGGCTCCGGAGGACGGCAGCTGCCGCAGCGGTGATCTGCTGGTCCGCGCAGAGACGGGTTCGGAGTCCTACGCGCCTGGATTCGCGCCGATGCTCGTCATGGAGGTGGAGAATTCCGCCGATTATGCCTGCACCGCAGATCTGGGAACCGCCGAACAGGAATTCGTCGTCTCCCATGCCGGTGCCATCGTCTTCTCCACTGCCGAGTGCTCGCTGTCTCGAGAGAACCTCGAGGTGAAGCTGGAGCCCGGGCAGGTTGAACGCGCGAACTTCACCTGGCCGCGCTCCGATTCTTCGGAGGACTGCGCCCAGCCGGACAGCTCGCTGAGCCCTGGCAGCTACGAGCTGACCGTGAGTCTGCGCGGAGTCCGCTCGGAGCCGCAGGAGTTCATCCTCAGCGAGGGCTGAGTGTTCCGCCACCTAGACTGAGCAGATGGGTTCCTTCATCACCAGGCCTGCGCGCACAGCCGATGTCTCAGCGATCATGGGGATGGCGGAGCCGCTGGTCGATCAGCGGGTGCTCGTGCCCAAAGAGGCCGTCGCCTACTACGAGGCCATCCAGGAATTCATGGTGGCCGAGGCCGAGGACGGCACCCTCGTCGGCTTCGGTGCGCTGCACGTGATGTGGAAGGACCTCGCCGAGGTGCGGACCCTGGCCACGGATTCACGCTGGCGCGGCCACGGAGTGGGTTCCGCGCTGCTGCAGGAGCTGACCAGTCGCGCCCAGCAGCTCGGCGTCAGCCGCGTCTTCTGTCTGACCTTCGAGGTCGAGTTCTTCACCCGCCACGGGTTCGGAATCATGGACGACCAACAGACCCTCGACCCCGAGGTCTATACCGAGCTGCTCCGGTCACCCGATGAAGGCGTGGCTGAGTTCCTCGATCTCGCCCGGGTCAAGCCGAACACGCTGGGCAACACCCGCATGATCCTGCAGCTATGAGGCCTTCCGGGACTCAGAGCTCGGGAAGCTGATCGCGGGCATCTTCGTGGGTGGACCCGGCCGCCTGCAGCAGGTCCACGACCAGCGTGCGCAGCAGCAGCACGACTGTCTCACCCTCCAAGGTCACGATCCCGAGTGACTTGGGGTGCAGGCGCTGCGCCAGCGCTGCCAGCGCCTCCTGAGCGGTTTCCATGCGTTGCGCGTAGGCAGAGCCAGGCTCCGAGACGGCCTGGGAGAGCAACAGCGAGGCATCGGCGAATTCATCCAGCACGGCTGAGAGATTCTCCACGCCGGCGTCGGTCAGTGACGCGTTGTCCACCGTGCTGATGATCCGCCTCGCCACCACCCGCATGCTGCGCACGGACAGATCCACCTGATCGGAGACCTCGGCCATGTGCCGGACGTAGTGCCGGTGCTTGCGGTAGGCGGGGGAGAAGCTTGTGAGCTCCTTGGCCGAGTTCACGGCAGTCCGCAGCTCGTCGATCTGCGGCTGGAGACCACGGCAGCGGATCAGCGAGTGCCAGGCCTGGCGTGAGTCGGAGCTGCGCACGGCTTCAGCGACGTCGCGCAGTGAGGCGGTCATCGAATCCACGACACTCTTGAGCTCGGCGATGGGCTCCCGTCTGGGGTCCTTCGGGGTCAGCAGGGTGATCAGCAGAGCCACCGCCCCGCCGACTATGGCATCGACGCTGCGGGTGAAGGGACCGAGCAGGCCCACTTCCGGCGGTGGGATCAGCACCACCAGCAGAGCTTGGAGTCCCATCTGCATCGCCAGCACCGGGCCCGGGTCGAGGAATCGTGCCAGCATGATCGAGAGGAACAGGACCAGCGCGGCAGTGGCCAGGTTGGACCCCAACAGCTGCAGCAGCACATCGCCGATCAGAATGCCGAGAGTGCACCCCACACTGACCTCGAGCACCTTGCGCATCCGGGGTTCCTTGGAGAATCCCAGGGCGATCAGCGCCGCGATGGCGGCGAAGAGGGGGGCCTCATGCCCCAGAACTTGTTCCGCCACGGTGTAGGCTCCGACCCCGGCAACGGTCATCTGCAGAGCGGGGATCACCGAATGCCGTGCCCTGCGGAGTCCCACCCGCGCTCGACGTGTGGTGAAACGGCGCGCACGAGTCAGCGAGGAGTCGGTGCTGCGCTCAGATGTCACCCCCAGAGTCTATTCCGCAGGACGGATCGGGGATACGAGCCGGCTCACACCTGAAGCCGAAGCTTGTTCACCAACCGTTCACCCAACGTGGGCAAGGGGGACACCTGAGCAGGGTCGCCAAGTCACCTGTCCTGCTTAGTGTGAGTCAAGGTTCGCCGGAGGCACCGAGGGGAACCGAAACAGACTTAAGCACGGCGCTTCCTTGCGCTTGATGAATCACACGAGAGGCATATACGTGAAGATGAGAACCTTTGGTCGAGCAGCGGCCATCCTGTCAGTGTCAACCCTGGCCCTGGTGGGCTGCGGCAACGGCGACGCTGACCCGAACTCCGAGGCTGGCGCCGAAGAGGGCGAGAACGCCGGTTCGGGCAACGTCGTCATCGATGGCTCCTCCACGGTGGCGCCGTTCGGTGAGGCGGCGGCCGAGCTCTTCATGGAAGAGAACCAGGGCATCCAGGTCCAGGTGGGCACCTCCGGCACCGGCGGCGGCTTCGAGAAGTTCTGCCGCGGCGAGACCGACATCTCCGAGGCCTCTCGCGTGATCGCTGAGGATGAGGTGGCAGCCTGCGAGGAAGAGGGGATCGACTTCGTCGAGGTCGGTGTGGCCAATGACGGACTGACGGTCATCGTCAACGAAGAGAACGACTTCCTCCAGTGCATCAGCCCTGACGACCTCTCCGAGATCTGGAACCAGGACTCCGAGCTGATGAACTGGTCGGACCTTGATCCCTCCTACCCGGATGAGCCGATCGAACTCTACGGTCCCGGCACGGACTCGGGCACCTTCGACTACTTCACCGAAGCGATCAACGGCGAGTCGGGCAACATCCGCGACGACTACAACGACATCGGCGAGGACGACTTCGCGGCGATCAGCGGCACATCCGGCAATGAGTTTGCCATGTCCTTCGTGCCGCTGTCCTACGTGGTCGAGGCCGAGGGTGAGCCGATCCGAGCGTTGGAGATCGAGAACGAAGAGGGAGACTGCGTCGAGGCCTCCAATGAGACGGTCCAGGACGGAAGCTACAACCCACTGGGTCGCGAGCTGTTCATGTATCCCTCGGACGTCGCGCTGGAGCGCCAGGAGGTCGTGGACTTCATGGCCTTCACCCTGGAGAACAGCGAAGCCATCTCCGAGGCGGCGAACTTCATCCCGCTGACCGAGGAGCAGGCAGCCGAGGCCCAGGAAGCCGTGGACTCGATCACCAACTGATCGACCCTGCCGCGGAGGCTCGGTACCCGTTACAGGGCACCGGGCCTCCGTTCCTTGCGTATATGAAAGTAGAAGGAGCATAGGTGAGCACCACGACGCGAACCGACCGACCCAGCGTGGTCCTGGTCGCGCAGTCATCCCGGTGGGGTGAGAAGCTGATCCACTTCTGGCTCGGCTTCTGTGCCTTGTCCTCGGTCATCATCACGGTCGGTATCGTTCTGGCCCTCTTCACGCCGCTGCCCGAGTTCTTCAGCCGAGTCGACTTCCGCGCGTTCTTCTCCGCGGACCCATGGGCGCCCGCCCTGGCCACACCCTCCTTCGGGGTGTGGAACATCGTTGTGGGCACCTTGAACGTGACCATGTACGCGCTGATCGTCGCGATTCCCGCGGGCCTGGGTGCGGCGATCTACCTCAGCGAGTTCGCGGGCCGACGAGCCCGGAAGGTGCTCAAGCCCGTCCTGGAGGTCCTCGAAGGTGTCCCCACGGTGGCGTACGGCATCTTCGCCTTCATCTTCGTGACTCCGCTGCTGCGCGACAACTGGCCGACCTGGTTGCCAGGGGATCTCGGAGATGCTCCGGGCATCTTCTCCTCCGGTGCTGCGGGCCTCGTGCTGGGCGTCATGATCATCCCGACGGTCGCCTCCATCTCCGAGGACGCCATGTCAGCGGTGCCTCGATCCTTGCGAGAGGGCGCCTATGGTCTCGGCAGCACTCGTATGCAGGTGGCGACCAAGGTCGTCGTCCCCGCGGCGCTCTCCGGCATCGTGGCTGGATTCGTCCTGGGCGTCTCCCGAGCGATCGGCGAGACGATGGTGGTGCTTCTGGCCGCCGGCGCGAGTCCCAACCTCACGCTCATGCCGAATGAGTCGGTGCTGCCGATGACCGCCTTCATCGGGCGGACCGCAACAGGCGATATCTCCGTCGGCACCGATGTCTACTTCACGATCTTTGCAGTGGGTGCCCTGCTGTTCACCATGACCTTCCTGATGAACATGATTTCCATCGCCCTCGTCCGTCGATTCCGGGAGCAGTACGAATGATGAGCACGCGCGCCGAGAAGGCGTCCACCGTCGCCCGTGACACGACCAGGCGCATCGCCATGGGCAAGCGAAAAGGCATCTGGAAAGAGCAGCTGTTCAAGTACGTCCTGATCCTGTGCATCGTGATCGCGTTCGTCACGCTCCTGGCGCTGATCATCCATTCCGCGTGGCTGGGACGGGGACGCCTGGATCTGAACCTGATCACCCAGATGCCCTCCACGTTGAACCCGGAGACCTCGGGGATGCAGTCAGCCCTCTGGGGCACCGTGATCCTCATGGTGGGTGTGCTGGTCACCGTGGTTCCGCTGGGGATCTCTGCAGCGGTCTACCTGGAGGAGTACGCGGACACCGAGCGTTGGTGGAATCGCTTCATCGAGCTCAACATCCAGAACCTCGCCGCAGTGCCCTCCATCGTCTTCGGCATCCTTGGTCTGGCCTACGTGGTCCGTGAGGGCTTTGCGTTCGGGCCGGTGGCCTATGCAGGTTCGCTGACCCTGGCGATGCTGGTTCTGCCGACCGTGATCCTGGCTTCCCGTGAAGCCTTGAAGGCGGTCCCGGACTCGATCCGGCAGGCCTCCTATGGCATGGGAGCCACGAAATGGCAGACCGTATGGCACCAGGTTCTGCCAGTTGCGGTCCCCGGCATGATCACCGGCACCATCCTCGCGATGTCCCGGGCGATCGGTGAGACCGCTCCGCTGCTCCTGGTCGGTGCCACCACCTTCGTGACCTTCAACCCGGACAGCGCCTTCGCCGGTGCCTACACTGCGATTCCCGTGCAGATCTACCAGTGGGCCTCACGTCCACAGCCGGAGTTCCGCGAACTGGCCGCTGCAGGTGTCATCCTGCTGATCGTGGTGCTGCTGATCATGAACTCCGCCGCGATCTGGCTGCGCAACCGCTACTCGCGCTTCGACCTGTGACCCACTCCGGCCTACCCCTCTTTTCGCCGTCCTCACCCCTGAATGACAAGGACCACTGACAAATGACTTCGCAGACCACCACCGAAACCACCAGCAATACCCGCGGTCATGTGCCCCCAGTGATGGCGGCCAGGGAGCTCGGCGTGTACTACGGGGATTTCCATGCCGTGTCAGGGGTGAACCTCGACTTCAACCGTCATGAGGTCACCGCGCTCATCGGACCGTCAGGCTGCGGCAAGTCCACCGTTCTGCGCAGCCTGAACCGGATGAACGACCTGATCCCCAAGGCGCGGGTCGAAGGTGAGGTCACCTATCACGGGCAGGACATCTACCAGCCGAAGATCGACCCCATCGAAGTGCGACGCCGGATCGGGATGGTCTTCCAGAAGCCCAACCCCTTCCCGAAGTCCATCTTCGACAACGTCGCCTATGGGCCCCGCGTGACGAAGATGAAGGTCGACTCCATGAACGACCTCGTCGAGCAGTCGCTGCGCCGCGCGGCGCTCTGGGACGAGGTCAAGGACAACCTGAAGGGATCGGCATTCGGCCTCTCGGGCGGGCAGCAGCAGCGCCTGTGTATCGCACGCGCCATCGCCACCTCGCCGGATGTCATCCTGCTCGATGAGCCCTGCTCATCGCTGGACCCGATCGCGACAGCCGCGATCGAGGATCTGATGACTGACCTCAAGCAGGAGTACACGCAGATCATCGTCACCCACAACATGCAGCAGGCGGCTCGCATCTCTGACACGACGGCCTTTTTCACCGCGGGGGTCGACGAGGAGTCAGGCAAGCGTATCGGCCGGCTCGTGGAGTACAACGACACGTCCTCGATCTTCAACAACCCGGCAGAGAAGTCCACCGAAGACTACGTCTCGGGCCGCTTCGGGTGATCTGGAGCTGTCGCGGCTGAGTGGACCTCTGTCCACCGGCCCGCTCAGCCCAGCAGAGGACTCATGGCCAGCGTGAAGAGTGCAGTCGCGGTGCTTGCAGCCAGCGGGGTCAACACCCAGTAGAAGCAGATTCGCCGAAACTGTCGCCAGTGCACCGTGGCGAACCGCTGATTCGAACCGGCTCCGATGATGGTCGAGGCCGCTGTCAGCGAGGTCGACAGCGGCAGCGCAAAGCCCAGTGAACCGATGAACAGCAGCGCGGAGGTCGTCGTCGTGGCGACCATGCCGCGCAGCGGATCGATGTCCACCAGACGATGTCCCAACGTGTGTCCGATGCGCCACCCCCCGGTCAGGCAGCCGGCGCCGATCAGGACGGCGAAAGCCACATAGACATAAGGAAGCCACTGCTGAGCATCCTCCACCTGCGCGGCGACCAGCGCGGTCAGCAGGACGAAGGACAGTCGCTGGCCCTGCTGCAGCCCGGTGCCCAGTGAGGTCACTCCGACGCTGACCGACTGTGCCATCCGAGAGGTGGCGTTCACCGCGTCGGGATCCTCCCCGCGGGCGAAGCGGACGGCGAGGAATACCAGCAGGTAGGCGAGGCCGAAGGCGACCAGAGGTGAGAGCAGCAGTGTCATGGCTACGCCCACCCATGGCATCGCCAACACCTCAGCGATGTCCAGGTCGGCGACGGCGGAGGCGGCCACAGTACCGCCGAGAAGAGCGGCGAGCAGCGCGTGTGTGGTGGATGTGGGCATCCCGCGCACATAGGTGAACAGGTTCCAGCCCAGCAGAGAGACCGAGGCCGACAGCACGACGGCGAGCAGCAGACTCGGTTCCATGCGCGGGAACTCGAACCAGGTATAGAGGTAGATGCCCAGCGGAAGCGCCAGCAGGACACCCAAGGCGTTGAATGCTGCGGCCATCCGAGTCGCGGCGCGAGCCGTGAGTGCACGGGTGCGCACCGGAATGGCGATCGCGTTGGGAACATCGTGCAGGCCTGCAATGAACGCATTCGGGGCCAGCAGGACGCAGATGAGCCCCAACAGCAGGTTCTCCACGACGCGGCCTCAGGACTCGCGGACGATGATTGAACCAGCGGTCACAGCCACCGCACGCTGATCCTCGACGGCGGCGAGGAGGGCATTGGCTATCTGGGCCTGCTGCAGTGCGATGTTGGGCTGAAAGGCATTGTCACTCGACGTCATCCACACGCGATGAGTACGGTTCGCCTGCTTGGTCAGACGCTGCATCTGAATCCAATATTCCTCCAGCAGGTCGAAGTCCTCGAGACGAGACATGGCTGCCACCGTGAGGTCCAGCTGACGGCTGAGCGTCTCCAGCTGATCAGCGCTCTGCGTAGGAAGACTGAGGGTGGGGCGCGCCAGAATGAGGTCACCGGCGGCCACCACGTGCTCCATGGTGCGGTTCAGCTGCTGGGAGAGTGCATAGATGTCCTGGCGCGGCAGCGGGGTCAGAAAGACGCTGCGAATATGGGTCATCAGGTTGAAATGCAGATCCATCGCGCGACCTTCGAGCTCGATCAGCTGCTCTCGGAGAGCCGCTCGATCGTCGTGGGCGCTCCCCAGCAATTGGGAGATCAGCTGGACGCCGACGCGGACTTCACGAGCGATGCTCGCGAGAAGGTCGGTGGCCTCAGGCTTGCGCTGGCCTCTGCGTACGATCATGCGGTGCGTGTCCCCAGGGTGAACGAGTGTCGACGTGTCGGCCCCGAGTGTATAGCGCGCAGATGAACATCTCTGAGACGTTGGAGCAGGGAGCGGCAGGTCAGCGGCCAGAGGCGAGGCAACACGGACCGCGAGGCGGCTGCGCGTCAAGAGTGGGGGTGTGCCGGGCTGGGAACGCCTCACGGCGCGTGGCCGCTCGAAGCGGCTCGAGAATGGAGCCCGGGGGTTACCGCAGCCCGGCACACCTCCAGTGTGCTCCCTGTCCGGGGGCGAGGTCAACTGGGTCGTGAGCGTCTGAGGGGGAGCGGTTCCGGGCCCCTCATCTGCGCTGGAGAATGAGCGATGCCCAGGTCAACGCCGTAGCGTGGACCTGGGCATCGCTGTCTTCTACGGCAGAGGCCGGTGGGCCCTGCGGGACTCGAACCCGCGACCAGCGGATTAAAAGTCCGATGCTCTACCAACTGAGCTAAAGGCCCCTTCAGAAGCCCCTGAAGACGTGCCCTATGGTATCGCCGCCGCGGCCTGCGGCATAATGACGGACACCATGCGAGCGCGGCGATGATGCCGACGACGGACCGAAGCGAATCTCTTCAAGGAGGACGCGATGAGCAGCCAGCCTCGCCACCGCAGGCCCAGGTACACCGAACCAGCAGCATTCGATCAGCGGGAGGGCGGGGCCGACCCCGCCATCATCTCCCAGGCGGCCCACGACACGGCCCACGCACTGGTGTTCCACGGTCGGGATTCCGATGATCCCGAGGTGACCGAGCGCTTCATCCGGCTGGCCGAAACCGAAGGCATCGAGGCGATCGCCGAGCTCTGGTCCGATTCACCCGCGCACTCGTTGGCAGGCGGTCTCTGGAGGATCTACGCGATCCGCGCCGCCGTGAACAAGGACCCACAGCGGATGAGCGAGTACTACACACTCGGCAAGACCGACTCCGCGCCGCATGCGATCGCCGGTGTGGCCGAGCCGCCCACCGCACAGGAGATGGACCGCCTGGCGGACCTGGTGCTCGCCGGGATGTATCGCGGTGACATTGACTCAGCCTTCGACCGGGCCGGTGCCTTCTGCCGCGTGGTCGCCCGAGGTCAGGCTCTCTGGGCCGGAGGCTCAGAGCGTCACAGTCCCGAGTCCGCCCGTCGGCTGACCGAGCGGGCGAACCAGCTGCTGCGCACGGCCGAGGAGCTGGAGAGCGCCGCCCGCGGTTTCCGCGCCGGCACGCTGGACTGAGCTGTACGGGTCACTCCGTGGCGAGCGAGCGGAGTCGTTCACGCAGAGCTCGGTGGCCAGGTCCGGTGGCTTACACTCTCCTCGTGCACCAGAACACCTCGACGCCTTCGACGGCGCTGCCTACGGGAGAATCGGTCCTGCAGAATCTGCCCTGGCGGTGGAACACGCAGGGACGGATCTTCATCGTCGGCGGGCTCGGGTTCATGTTCGACGCCTGGGACGTCTCGCTCAACGGCATCCTGATCCCGCTGCTCTCCGAAGAGTGGAACCTCACCTCCTCGGATGCCGCCTGGATCGGCACCGCGAACCTGATCGGCATGGCGGTGGGGGCGGTTCTCTGGGGCACCATTGCGGATCGGATCGGGCGCAAGAAGGCGTTCGCATGGACCCTGCTGATCTTCTCGGTGTTCACGCTGGCAGGGGTCCTGACCGGCAGCCTCGAATGGTTCGTGCTGTTCCGCTTCCTGGCAGGCGTCGGACTCGGTGGCTGCATCCCGGTGGACTACGCCCTGGTGGGCGAGTTCACGACTGCCAAGCATCGCGGGCGCGTCCTGACCGCGATGGACGGCTGGTGGCCGCTGGGAGCCGCGCTCGCGGGCTTCGTCTCCGCCTGGCTCATCGGCACCTGGGGAGACTGGCGGCTGCCGCTGCTGGCCATGATCCTGCCCGCGCTCCTGGTCTTCGCCGTGCGGCTCTTCGTCCCCGAATCCCCGATGTATCTGATGCGGCAGGGCCAGATGGACGAGGCCCGCAGGGTCATCGACTCCATGGTGACGCGCACCGGCGCAGAGGTGCGTGAGTACGCGCTCGCGCCCACCCAGGCACCGCCGAAGCTGAGCTTCAGCGCCATCGGCGAGCAGCTCAAGCTGGTGTGGGCCCACAGCTGGCGAGTCACCACCGTCTCCTGGGTGCTCTTCCTCGCGATCATGACCGTCTACTACATCGCCATCCAGTGGATGCCCACACTGCTGATCGAAGCCGGTTATGAGCAGGACCAGGCCTTCATCCGGACGGCGGGGATGGCCGCCGTCGGACTTCTCGGCGTGGTGATCTCCACCGTCCTGGTCGAGCTCACCGGGCGTCGGGCACTCCTCGCCGTCTCTGCGCCGCTCGCCACGGCGATGCTGGTGGTGCTCGGACTCACGATGCACCTGCCCACGGCTGTGCTGCTGCTCCTGCTTGGGTTCGGCATGGTCATCCAGATCAGCATTCCGGTTCTCTACACCTACGTCTCAGAGCTCTATCCCACCGAGCTGCGCGGCTCGGGATTCGGCTGGGCCTCGACCATCTCTCGGATCGGAGCCGGGCTGGGCCCGCTGGTCTTCATCGCCTGGATGGAACCGACCTTCGGGCTCGCTGGTGCCTTCGGAATCTGCCTCATCGTCGTGATCGCAGCGGTGCTGCTGATGCTCAAACTCGCTCCCGACACCACGTCCAAGCAGCTTGACTGACCCCTGAAGGCCCCGTTGCGCCGGTGAACATCTCAGAAACATCCACGCAATGTTTGATGTGGAAATGTGTCGTACTATTGCCTGCATCACTCGTTTCACGGCACCCACCTGGGTGCCGTTCTTGCACCATGAGGAGCATCCCCATGAAGAGGTCCTTCAAAACCAGCGGCGCATTCGCCATGACCGCAGCCGCAGCACTTGTCCTGTCATCCTGCGGTGAGGCACCCGAGGAAGAGTCCGAGGGCGGTGACGCCGCAGCTTCCGAGGGGACCGACTACAAGGCTTGTGTGGTCTCCGATGAGGGTGGCTGGGACGACCGTTCGTTCAACCAGTCCGCCTATGAGGGACTGCAGATGGCCATCGATGAGCTTGGCATCGATCATGCCGAGGCGCAGTCCACCGCAGAGTCCGAGTACGCGCCCAACGTGGACACTATGGTCCAGCAGGGCTGCGACGTCGTCTTCGGGGTCGGCTTCCTCCTGGAAGAGGGCCTGCGCCTCGCCGCAGAGTCCAATGAGGACACCAACTTCGCGCTGATCGACTCCTACTTCAACGAGGAGGAGCTCGAGGGGGAGCTCACCAACGGCAAACCGCTGGTGTTCAACACCGGTGAAGCTGCTTACCTGGCCGGCTACGTCGCCGCCGCCATGACCGAGACCGGAACGGTCGGCACCTGGGGCGGCGTGCAGATCCCCTCGGTGACCGTGTTCATGGACGGCTATGCCGACGGAGTGGAACGGTACAACGAGGACAACGACGCCGACGTCGAGCTCGTCGGCTGGGACAAGGAAGAGCAGTCGGGAACCTTCTCCGGCGACTTCAGCGACCAAACCCAGGGAGGCGAGGTCACCGAGCAGCTGCTGAGCCAGGACGCCGACATCATCATGCCGGTGGCCGGCAACGCCGGTGTCGGCGCAGGGCCCGTTCTGGAAGATGCCGATGCGAAGATGATCTGGGTCGACTCCGACGGCTATGAGTCCACCGACTTTCCTGACATCATGCTGACCTCGGTGATGAAGGAGATCGGCCAGTCGGTGTACGCCACCATCGAAGAGGGCGTCGCCGGAGAGTTCACAAGCGAGCCGTATGTCGGCACGCTGGAGAACGACGGCGTCGGCCTGGCCCCCTTCCACGATTTCGAGGATGAGGTCCCCTCCGAGGTGCAGGATGCGATCGAGCAGCTTCGCCAGGAGATCATCGACGGCGAGACAGTCGTCGAATCCGAGAACGCCCCTTCCTGACCCAACGCTGAGCTGATTGGTGACACCGCAGAGATGAAGCTTGAGCTGAGAGGGGTCACTAAGCGGTTCGGCTCCTTCACCGCGAACGACCGGATATCACTCACCGTCGAACCGGGCGAGATCCACGCTCTGCTCGGTGAGAACGGGGCCGGCAAGTCCACCCTGATGAACACCATCTACGGGCTCTACGCTCCCGACGAGGGTGAGATTCGACTGGATGATGAGCCGGTCAGCTTCAACGGGCCCGGGGACGCTGTGGCCGCGGGGATCGGCATGGTGCACCAGCACTTCATGCTGATCCCGGTGTTCACCGTCACCGAGTCGGTGGCGCTGGGCTACGAGCCCACCCGTGCCGCCGGCATCATGGATATGAAGCAGGCACGTGAGAAGGTGCTGGAGATTTCGGGCCGCTTCGGCTTCGATGTGGACCCCGATGCCCGCATCGAAGACCTGCCGGTCGGCGCTCAGCAGCGCGTGGAGATCATCAAGGCGCTCTCCCGTGACGCGAAGGTGCTCATCCTCGATGAACCCACTGCGGTGCTGACCCCGCAGGAGACCGATGAGCTGATCACCATCATGGGACAGCTCCGGGATTCCGGGACGTCCATCGTCTTCATCACGCACAAGCTGCGCGAGGTGCGTGCCGTGGCTGATCGCATCACGGTGATCCGACGCGGAGCAGTGGTGGGGGAGACCACTCCTAAGTCCACCGAGACAGAGCTCGCGGGCCTGATGGTGGGCCGCGAAGTCAATCTCACCACCGCCAAAGAGCCCGCCGTGCCCGGAGATGTCAGTTTCTCGGTGCAGGGACTGACCGTGCTCAGCCCGATGGACAAGGTCGTGGTCGACAACGTGGACCTTGAGGTCCGGCGCGGAGAGATCCTCGTCATCGCGGGCGTGGACGGCAACGGCCAGAGCGAACTCGCTCAGGCGATCCTGGGCATCCGCGAACCCGTGGCCGGCCGGATCCTGCTCGATGATCAGGACCTGGCCCCGCTCAGCGTCAAGCAGCGACTGGCTGCAGGATTGGGCTTCGTGCCCGAGGACCGCAGCACCGACGGCGTGATCGGCGCCTTCACCGTCACCGAGAACTATGTGCTGGACATGTATGACACAGCTCCCTATGCCGGCGGCCCCGGAAACGTGGCCCTTCGTCTGCCGGTGATGCGCAAGGCAGCACAGACTCAGGCGGAACGTTTCGACGTGCGCATGGGCAGCGTGGATGCCCCGATCTCCACGCTTTCCGGAGGCAATCAGCAGAAGGTCGTCCTGGCCCGCGAGATGAGCCGGGATCTCCGCCTGTTCGTCGCCAGCCAGCCCACCCGAGGCCTCGACGTCGGCTCCATCGAATTCGTGCACCGCACGGTCATCGAGGAGCGGGACAAGGGCACCCCGTGTGTGATCGTCTCCACCGAGCTTGACGAGGCGCTGAACCTCGCTGACCGGATTGCGGTCATGTACCGCGGGCGGATCGTGGGGATCGTTCCGGTGACCACGAGCCGAGATGTGCTGGGTCTGATGATGGCCGGCGTTCCGTTGGAAGAGGCCAAGCAGCAGGCAGCCACCCACCACACCATGCTGTCCGAGGCCGATGAGATGGCCGAAGCAGAGGAGAACAAGTGACCGATTCAGGGTCCCAGCCGGGGACTTCCCCTGCCCAGACGTCGAAGCAGGAGGGTCCGTGGGCCGAGGCCGAGGGACGTCTCTCGCGTGCCCTCCGCGACCTGGGCCAGACCTCCTGGCTGGTGACGGTGCTTTCCGTGGTCGTCGCGCTGGTGGTCGGAGCCGTGCTGATCCTCGGCGCGAACGAGCAGGTCCAGGGGAGTCTGAGCTATTTCTTCGCTCAGCCCACCGATTTCCTCGAAACCTCCTTCCAAGTGCTGCGTGAGGCGTACTCCTCACTGTTCCGCGGCGCCGTCTTCGACTGGCAGGCCTCCTCGGTGGAACGTGCCATCCGTCCGTTGACCGAGACGATGGTCTACTCCGTGCCGCTGATCCTGGCCGGCCTAGGCATCGCCATCGGCTTTCGGTCCGGAATGCTGAACATCGGTGGACAGGGACAGATCATCCTGGGTGCCACCTCTGCCGGCTTCCTCGGCTACGCCCTCTCGCTGCCGGTCGGGCTGCATGTTCTCCTGGCGCTCGCCGGAGGCATCATCGGCGGCGCGATCTGGGGCGGCATCGCCGGTGTGCTCAAGGCGCGCACCGGGGCCAACGAGGTCATCGTGACCATCATGCTCAACAACATCGCGATCTACCTGCTGGCCTGGCTGCTGAAGCAGGAGTGGTTCAAGCAGACGGGCTCCAACCAGCCGCTCTCCAGCTCGGTGGACGATTCGGCCCAGCTCTTCTCGCTGCTGGGCCCGGGATTCCGGCTCCACGCCGGATTCCTCATCGCTATCCTCGCGACCGTCTTCGTCTGGTGGCTGCTGGAGCGCTCAACGATCGGTTTCGAATTCCGCGCCATCGGGGAGAACCCCGAGGCAGCCCGCACCGCAGGGATCAACGTCACCAAGGCCACTGCCCTGGTCCTGATCGTCGCCGGTGGGCTCGCCGGCCTCGGTGGAGCAGCCCACGTGCTGGGCACCGAGTACCGTATTGCCGGAGGCATCGCGGGCTCGCTCGGCTTTGATGCGATCACCGTAGCGCTGCTCGGGCGTTCCAAGCCCCTGGGTACCTTCCTGGCGGGGCTGTTGCTGGGCGGTCTGCGCGCCGGCGGTGTTCTGATGCAGGCCCAGACGGGGACGCCGATCGACATCGTCCTGGTGCTCCAGGCAGTGATCGTGCTGATGATCGCCGCCCCACCGCTGGTGCGCACGATCTTCTTCCTGCCCCGCGCTGACGGGCGACCGCGGCTGAGGAAGAATCGTCGCCGGGCACAAGCCGGCGGAGCCGACGAGTCAGCTTCGCGCGAGTCCACCCTCGCCACGGCCAGTTCCGGTTCAGCGCCGACTACGACACAGGAGGCGGACAAGTGAGCCAGACCGTTGAGACCACTGCCGTCGCGGCAGAATCGCCGAAGAACAGTCCCACCGGAGTGCGCCCCATCTCCTGGAAGTACCCCATCACCTATGCCATCCTCGCGGTGCTGGGGCTGATCTTCGCGCTGACCAATCCCGCCGGCGGTCGCACGCACTTCAGGATGGCCTCGGCGGGGGACTTCTTCGAGATCCCGATCATCGAGCTGCCCTCTCGTCCCGCGGGATGGGTGCTCGCCGCCGTCCTGCTCGCCCTCGCGGCGTTCGCATTCCGGCAGGCTGCTCGCCGAGCGCGCACAGGTCTTTGGCTGCCACTGCTCTTCGGGGTCCTCTTCGTGCTCGCATTCCTGGTCTGGGCCGGCGCCGACCGCGGTGCGGTGATCCCGCTGGTCACCATGCTCACCGGGGCCCTGGCGCTCTCGGTTCCGCTGATCTTCGGGGCCATGTGCGGCCTGGTCGGTGAGCGCTCCGGCGTCATCAACATCGCCATCGAGGCCCAGCTGCTGGCCGGGGCGTTCCTGGCCGCCGTCGCCGCCTCGGTCTTCACCAACGCCTATATGGGCCTGCTGTTCTCGCCGCTGGCAGGCGCCATGGTCGGTGCCGTGCTGGTCTTCTTCTCGGTGAGGTACCAGGTCAACCAGATCATCGTCGGCGTGGTGCTCAACGTGCTCATCATCGGGCTGACCGGGTTCTTGTTCTCCACTGCGCTATCGGACAACCCGGGCTTGTGGAACACCCGGCAGCAGCTCCCCGAGCTGCCGATTCCGCTGCTCTCCCAGATCCCCGTGCTCGGTCCGGTGCTCTTCGACCAGACCATCCTGGTCTATCTGATGTACGTCCTGGTGGCTGTCCTCAACGTCTTCCTCTTCCGTTCGCGCTGGGGGCTTCGCACCCGCGCCGTGGGAGAGCACCCCAAGGCTGCAGACACGGTGGGCATCAAGGTCAACCGGATGCGCGTCTACAACGTCATCCTCGCCGGGGGCATCGCCGGACTCGGCGGCTCCTTCTTCACCATCGGTCAGGGACTGGCGTTCGGCAAGGAGATGTCGGCGGGAGCTGGTTTCATCGCCCTGGCCGCCATGATCCTCGGACGCTGGAACCCCATCGGCGCTGTGCTCGCCGCCCTGCTGTTCGGGTTCTCCACCTCACTGGGCAACGTGCTTGCAGCCATCGGCACCCCGGTGCCTTCTGAGGCGCTGCTCATGCTGCCCTACGTGATCACCATCTTCGCGGTGGCAGGCTTCGTGGGACGGATCAGGCCCCCGGCTGCGAACGGCACGCCCTATGTGAAGTAGCGCTCCATGTGAAGTAGCGTGGCGGCATGAGAATTGCAGTCACAGGATCAACAGGCAAGCTCGGAAGTGTCGTGGCCCGGGAGCTCCGCGCGGCCGGACACGAGGTTCTCGGTCTCGACGTGGCGGGTGCTCGCGGACCAGGCTTCGTGAAGCTGGACCTGACTGACTACGGCCAGGTCATCGACGCTCTCGGAGGAGTCGGTGATCAGCACGACGGCGTGGATGCCGTGGTGCACCTGGCAGCGGTGCCCGCTCCCGGGATCCGTCCGGACGCCGCCACCTTCCACAACAACATGACCGCCAGCTTCAACGTCTTCTGGGCTGCGATCCGGCTGGGCATCGAGCGCATCGTCTACGCCTCTTCCGAGACCGTGCTCGGTCTGCCCTTCGATACTCCTCCTCCCTATATCCCGGTGGATGAGGAGTATCCCGCCCGCCCCGAGTCGACCTACTCGCTGGTGAAGCACCTCGAGGAGCAGATGGCGATCGAGCTCGTGCGCTGGAACCCGCAGCTCTCCATCACCGCGCTGCGCTTCTCCAACGTCATGAACCCTGAGGACTATGCAGAGTTCCCAGACTTCGACGCCGATGCGATGGCGCGCAAATGGAACCTGTGGGGGTACATCGACGCCCGCGACGGCGCGCAGGCCATCGAACGTGCACTGCAGGTGGCAGGCCCCGGCTTCGAGCGTTACATCATCGCCGCCGCCGACACCGTCATGTCCCGCCCCAATGCCGAGCTCGTCGCCGAGGTCTTCCCCGACGTGCCGCTGAAGGGTGACCTCGGCACCCATGACACGCTGCTCTCCATCGAGAAGGCCCGACGCGAACTCGGCTACGAGCCGCAGCACTCCTGGCGCGAGGCCTGATCACCCACCCGCGGCACGTGGTCCAGACTCGAGCACAGAGAACAGAGACAGGTGGCCCCCGCTCCATCACCGGAGCGGGGGCCACCTGTGTCTCTAGAACCGGCTGATTCAGCCAGCCGGGTCTCAGGACCGCGCAGCAGCTCGCGTCTGCGGATAGCGGATCTCTTCGACCATCTCCTGGACCACCTGGCTCGGCGGGGCGGTCAGCTTGGAGACCACCACGGTGACGATGAAGTTCACCGCAGCACCCACAGCGCCGATCCCCTCGGGGGAGACGTTGAGGATGTGATCGTTCGCGCCGGTGCCGAAGACCTCCAGCGTGTAGATCATGTAGGTCGAGGTGAACACCAGGCCGCTGAGCATGCCTGCTGTCGCTCCGGGGCCGTTCGCCTTCTTCCAGAAGATGCCCAGTATCAGGATCGGGAAGAAGGTGGAGGCGGCGAGTCCGAAGGCGAACGCGACCACCTGGGCCACGAAGGCCGGCGGGTTGATGCCGGCCCAGATGGCCACCAGGATCGCCACGGCCATGGCGATGCGTCCCACCAGCATCTGCTCCTTATCGGTGGCGCCGGTCTTCTTGATGACCCGGAAGTACAGGTCGTGGGAAGCGGCCGAGGAGATGACCAGAAGCAGACCAGCCGCAGTGGACATTGCTGCCGCCATGCCGCCTGCAGCCATCAGGCCGACGATCGGGGCGGGGAGTCCGCCGATCTCCGGGGAGGCCAGGACCAGGATGTCGTTGTTGACGATCAGGTCCGCGCCCGAGGTTGCGATGTTGGACACCGTCTGGATCGTCTCTGCGTCCTCGTTGACCGTCACCAGCCCCGTGGCTCCCCAGGTGTTGATCCAGTTCGGAAGGGTGTCTGGACTCTGCCCCTGGACTCCCTGGAGCAGGTTCAGCTTGGTGAAGGCGCCCACTGCGGGAGCCGTGAGGTAGAGCAGCGAGATGAAGAACAGCGCCCAGAATGCCGAGTAGCGAGCACCGCGGACCGTCTTGGTCGTGTAGAAGCGGATGATCACATGGGGCAGGCCGGCCGTGCCGAGCATCAAGGAGAGCGTCACCAGGAAGACGTCGACCTGGCCGCCGGCGCGTCCGGCGAAGGCTTCGGTGAAGGCGGCCAGTCCGAACTCCGCGCTGAGTGCGTCCAGCTCGCTGAGGATCTGTCCGTAGGAGATCTGCGGAATCGGGATGCCGGTGGTCTGGTAGGCCACGGCGAACGCGGGGATCAGGTAGGCGATGATCAGCACTGTGTACTGCGCCACCTGGGTATAGGTGATGCCCTTCATGCCGCCGAGCACTGCGTAGAAGAAGATGACGACGGCGACCAGCACCACGCCCCACTCGATGGACAGGCCGAGGAATCGACTGAACACGATGCCGCCGCCAGCCATCTGACCGACGACGTAGGTGAAGGAGACGACGATCGCGCAGATCGCGGCGACCAGGCGCACGGACTCCGAATAGCGGTCCCCGACGAACTCGGGAACCGTGAACTTGCCCCATTTCCGCAGGTAGGGGGCCAGCAGCAGTGCAAGCAGAACGTAGCCGCCGGTCCAGCCCATGAGGTAGACCGAGCCGTCCGATCCCAGGAACGCGATCAGGCCCGCCATTCCGATGAAGCTCGCAGCACTCATCCAGTCGGCCGCGATGGCCGCGCCGTTGGCGAGTGTGGGCACGCCCTGAGAGGCGACGTAGAACTCCTTGGTCTCCTTCACCCGAGAGCGCCACGCGATGATGATGTAGATCCCGAAGGTCAGGATGATGAAGAAGAAGGTCCAGAACTGTGTCTCAGTCACTTGTAGCCTCCTTCGTCATTGCGCTCGGCTACACCGAACTCGTCGTCGATCTTGTCCATCCACAGCGCGTAGACGAGGATCAGGATCAGGAACGTGTAGACGGACCCCTGCTGCGCGAACCACAGGCCCAGCGGGAAGCCGAGGATGACGATGTTGTTCAGCGGCTCGATCAGCAGGATGCCGAAGCCGAAGGAGACGGTGAACCATACCGCCAGAAGCACGAGCATCAGCCGCAGGTTCTTCTTCCAGTAGCGCTGCCGCCAGCTGATGTCCTCCGCTTCGGGCGGTACGCCGGAGTTTCCCTCATGTGCCACATCGGACATGGGAGTCTCCCTTCTTGTCTGTGCGAGGCGATTCACCCGCACGGGATGCGCGGGGCCATGTCTAAGCCACTCAAAATGTGAAACAGATCACAAGGGCAATGTCCCTCAGTGGTGCATCTGTGTTTGCCAACGGCAGATATTCGTCGACGAGCGGAGAATCAGCTCCGGGGAGCCGCTCGGCAGCTGAAAGCCGCCGCTCAGCGCCGCATATCGGCCGCTGGCTGGATTTTCGGTGGAGGATTGCTGCTGTGTCCTCGATCACATCTAGGATGACCGCATGACCACGACTGCTGACAAGGGCATCTACGGCGGCATCTCTGCCCGCCTCAAGGCTGGACGCGCCACCGGCTGGGGAGTGTTCCATCCCGGCAGCCGTGCCATGATCCTGGGCGGGTTGATGCTGATCGTCTCGGCGTTCCTGCCCTGGGTCTATCTGCCCTTCATGGAGCAGGTCACCGGTGAGACCTATGCTCTGCGGGGCACGGACGGTCCTGGTGTGATCACGCTCGCAGTGGGCTTCCTCGCCTTCGCCGGAGCGTTCGTCCCCCGGCGCCGGCTCGCCATAGCCCACGCGGTCATCCCTGGCCTGCTCGTCGCGGCCATCGTGCTGCTCCAGGCCTGGAACATCGTGGCATTCTCGGCCCAGGCCGACGCCTGGGGCGGGCTGCTGCCCGGCATGGGACTCGTGCTCGCGGGTGGCGGAGCCGTCGTGCTGATCAAGTCCGCATGGAACATGTACCGCACGTGGATGCCCGCCTGAACCGAAGCGAGAACTAGGTGACGCTTCCCGAGGTCGGCGCGTCCTCTGACCGAGAGGTGCGCGACACTCCCGCCGAGGTCGACGCCGCCTTCCGTGCCCAGCGTGCCATTGCGCTGGCCTACTTCTTCCTGTTCCTCATCCTCGTCGCCGCGTTTCCGCTGCTGACCCTGACCCTGCAGTGGTGGACCGGAGCGCGTGTGCTCGGCGGACTCAGTCCCGGCTTCGTGGCTGCGGCCGGTGGGCTCTACCTGATCTTTGCGGTCGTCGGCATAGCCGCCGCCAGGCTCAGCGCCTCCGTCGAAGCGCGCATGCTCGGAGGGCAGCAGGAGCTGGACGACCCCGAGATCTCAGCCGAGGAGGTGTCCCGGTGACCTCCACGGCGGTGGTCACCCTGGCAGCTGTCCTGGTGATCGTACTCGGGGTGTCTTTCCTCAGCCGCCCCCGCGGTCCGTCCACTGTGGACTTCTACCTCGCCGGCCAGCGCGTGGGGGTGATGACCAACTCCTGGGCCATCTGCGGGGACTATCTCTCGGCCGCCTCTTTCCTCGGGGTTGCCGCAGCCGTCTATGTCTCGGGTCTGGACGGTGCCTGGTACGCAGTGGGCTTCGCGGCAGGCTTCGTGCCAGTGCTGCTGCTGATCGCCGCACCGCTGCGCCGGTTCGGAGAATTCTCGCTGGCTGACTTCCTCGGGCGTCGAATGGAGTCGGCCCCGGTCCGGCTGGCCTCGGTGGGGGTGGTCCAGCTGGTCATCCTCTGTTACCTCGTCCCGCAGTCCGTGGGCGGGGGGATCACCTGGGAGCTGCTCGTCGGACAGGGACTGCTCGGACTGTCCCCCTATGCGACCGGGGTGCTGCTCTCCACGGCTGTGGTCGCCGTCGTCGTCGCCTTCGGCGGGATGCGCGGGACCACCTGGAACCAGGCGGTCCAATTTCTGCTGCTCTTCGCCGCGCTGGTGTGGCTGGCCGTGGTGGTGACCGCGGACGGTTTCCGCTACGGCGACGCGGTGCACAGTCTCAGCCAGGCGCCGCTGGCCAACCCCACGCTGGATGGGCCTGCAGGTCAGGAGTGGGTGCTGACGGAGGAGACGAACCAGATGCATCCCGGAGAGCCCGCGCTCTTCGGCGAACCTGGAGCGCGCTACGGCCCGCTGGGGCAGGTGGCGCTGGTGGTGACCCTGGGACTCGGCACGGCAGGACTGCCGCATGTGATGAACCGATACTTCACCTCGCCCACGGGCAAGGCGGCCCGCACCACCACGGTCTGGGTGCTGATGCTGATCGGCGCCTTCTATGCCATGGCGATCATGCTCGGCACCGCCGCGCGGGACATCATCCCCGATGCCGTCGCCGGTCGGCCCTGGCTGGAGGAGCTCACCATCAACGGCGTGCTGCATACTCCGGAACACGCGCTGCCGGTGCTGGGGCGCATCTACGGGGAGCAGTCTGGACTGGGCCTGATCGCCGCCGCCGCGCTGATCGCCGCCATGTCCACCGTCGCCGGGCTGCTGCTCGCCTCGGCAGCGACTTGGGGGCACGACGTCTATGAGCGCCACATCAATCCCAAGGCCACTCAGCGTCAGGCTGTCTGGGCAGGGCGGATCACCACTCTGCTCGGAGCCGCCCTCGCGGCAGGCCTGGCCATCGCGCTGCGGCCCGAGGCCTTCGCCCCGGCCATGCCCTCGCTGGTCGCCACCATGGTGACCTGGGCCTTCGCCGTGGCGGGGTCGGCTCTGACGCCGGTGCTCGTGCTGGCCATCTGGTGGCACAGGACGACGGCGGCCGGGGCTCTGGCTGGTCTGCTCACCGGCGCGGGACTTTCGGTGAGCATGTTCCTCACTGCGGGCCTGATCGAGGTCACCTGGCTGCGCGAGCTGCTCGCCGCGCCCACCCTGGTGGTGGCCCCGATCACCGTGGCGGTCGTGGTGCTGGTCTCGCTGCGCACCAGCGCGCCGGCCGGCGTGCAGGCACACTGGGTGCAGATGCATGGGACCGCCGCGGATCGCCGGGCGGAACGCATGGCCCGACTGACGCGAGGGGGAGTGGATGCGCGGTAGCGCGATACTGGCTGCGGCTGTGACGCTGATCTGGGTGCTGGTCTACGTGGGCACCCAGGTCCTGGCCGATCCGGCGCTGCCCATGGTCCCCACCCTGGGGCTCGGGCTGTTCCTGACCATTGGAGCGGTGCTGGGATATCCCTCCGCCCTGCGCGGAGCCACCGGGCGGCGTCGACAGCGCCCGGTCTCCCCGCGTGAGGTGGAGGTCAGCCGGGGGGTGCGAGATCTCGCCGCCGCAGGACGTTCCATGCCGCTGCGTGCAGGCCTCACTCCGGAGGCCGCACGGCGCACCTGCGAGCTGCTGCGCCCGATGCTCTCCGGTGACGCGGTCTCGATCACGGACCGAGAGCAGATCCTCGCCTATGTCGGCCCCGGGGCGGACCACCACCGTGAAGGCGCGCAGATGCAGACCTCTGCGGCACCTCGCACGATCGCCCGGGGCAAGACCCAGGTGGTCCGTGATCGCGCGTCTGTGGGCTGCCGCACCACCGACTGTGAGGTGACCTCAGCGGTGATCGTCCCGCTGCGTGTGGGCAGTCGCGTGATCGGAACGCTGGGGGTCTACCAGGCCGAGACCGAGATCCCGCCGCGCCGGCTCGTGGAGGATATGGCCGCAATGCTGTCACTGCACCTGGAGCTCGCGGAGCTGGACCGGGAGAAGCAGCTCGCCACGGACGCGCGGTTGAACGCGCTGCGGGCCCAGATCAATCCGCACTTCCTCTTCAACATCCTCAACACCATCGCCTCGAAGGCGCGCACCCGTCCGGACGAGGCGCGTGAGCTGCTGCTGCGGCTCTCCGAGTTCTTCCGCTACGCGGTGCGGCAGGAGGGCCACTACGCGGAGTTCGCGCAGGAGTACTACTTCGTGCGCACCTATGTCTCGCTGGAGCAGGCGCGTTTCGGAGACCGGCTCAAGGTCCGCTATGACATCGACCCGCAGGTGCTCACCACACGGGTGCCGGTGCTGATGATCCAGCCGCTGGTGGAGAATGCGGTCAAACATGGGATCGCCGGCAAGCCGGAAGGGGGCACGGTGCATCTGCGTGCCCGGGTCGACCCGCTGGCCCGCACGACCAGCATCAGGGTCAGTGACGACGGCGTCGGCATGGCCCCAGAGGTGCTGGCCAAGATGGCCGACAGTGCCCAGGAGCTTCGGGGCCTGGAATCGATCCAAGAAGACCCCAGCCACGCCGGTGTAGGGCTGCAGAACATCACCGAACGGCTCAACTCGCTGTTCGGGGACCGTTACGACCTCTCCATCTCCACCCCGCGCTCCGGTGGCACCGTGGTGGAACTGACCATTCCGCTCCGGTGATGCGCATCACAGGGAGCTGAACATCAGCTCTATACTGGGCGGATGCACCCCCGGGCCCTGATTGTCGACGACGAGGCGCCGGCCCGTGAAGAGCTGCGCTTTCTCCTGGAGGAGATCGGCGGTGTCCAGGTGGTCGGCGAGGCCACCAATGGTGAAGAGGCCCTCCTCCTGCTGAACTCGCTGGCCTATGACCTGGTCTTTCTGGATATCCGGATGCCCGGGCTGACCGGTCTTCAGGTCGCGGAGCGGCTGCGCGGGGCGGCGGGTGCCGAGGGGGTCCGCAGCCCCCAGGTCATCTTCACCACAGCCTATCCAGATCATGCCGTGGAGGCCTTCGATCTGGCGGCGGCGGACTACCTGGTCAAACCCTTTTCGGCGGAGCGACTGCAGCGTTCCGTGGAACGGGCGCTCGCGGGGGCGGAACCCGCAGCGAGCCCGGCCTCAGCGGCGTCGTCTGCTCGGTCTGCGCCCGCCGCTGCTGCCCCTGGCGAGACTGCTCCCTTGGGGCGCGCGGCGCAGCATCAGCTCGTGCGGATCCCGGTCCAGAAAGACGGGCGCACCGTGTTGGTGGAGGGCGACGCGATCGTCTACGCCGTCGCAGCACGCGGCTACGCCTCGCTGAAGCTGGCGGATGACCGCGTACTGGTCTCCTTCTCGCTCAATGAGCTCGAGCGAAGGCTGCAGGGTCACTTCTTCCGTGTTCACCGCTCATACCTGGTGAATCTGCGCTACGTCCGTGAACTGGTGCCGGACTTCCGCGGAACCCTGGTGCTGGTGCTCAACGATCGCCAGCGCAGCAGGGTAGAGGTCTCCCGCCGGCATGCGCCGGAGCTGCGAAGACGCCTGGGCCTGTGAACCGCTCTCGCGGCCACCAGGCCAGCTGCCGGCTCAACTGCGCGGGCGGTCCTCGGGCAGGCTCTGCGGCATCGGTTTGGTGGGCTGAACCGCGGGCTGCCGCGCCGGGGCAGATTCCTGTCGCGGCGCCGAGGCAGGCGCCGGAGAAGCAGGATCTCGGTCCAATCCCTTGCGCTGCTCGGTCTCAGCTGCGGACTTCTTCCCGGACCCCTTCGCGGCACTGTGATCCTTGGTCGAATCCTTCCGAGCCGCTGGCGCGCTCTGCCGGCCCCATGCCTTGACGCAGCCGAGCATCACGTAGGCGATCAGCAGCGCCAATGTCAGCAGCCCATGCAGCACCATGTTTGCGGTGGAGCCGGCGGCATCCTGATTGCTGAACGCCAGCACGAACATGCCGGCACTGTGCAGGATGGTCAGCTCCATCAGTCCCGGGTAGGCCCGCGGGCGCCACGCGACCAGCGCGAAGAGACCCGCAAAGACGACCAGCCCGAAGGCGTGCCACGCTTCGGCGAGGAACGTCTCGGGGCCGGACTGCTGAAGCTGGGCCATGGACCAGCCGGCAAATCCAGCGGTGCCCAGGGCTGAGACGATCAGCAGGGTCCGCCCCGTGGCGCGGCGTCGTGATGTGGTGACCTCTGCTGGCATGGTGTTTCCTCTGCGATCGGCGTGGGGCGGATTCCTCCGGTGCTGATCTCAGCTTAAGCCCGCTGACAACTGCTGACCAGTGAGGACAGGCTCGTATGATGCTTGGAGGGGCATCCAGGAGTGTCTGCGACTCATCACATGGAATGAACCTGTCCACTCGGTGGTTCGCAGTTTACGAGAGCACGGATGCTCCCGAACATGCACGGAGTACTAGAAAGGTTTCCATGGCTACTGTTCCCACCATCACACTCAACGACGGCGCTGAGATCCCTCAGCTCGGTTTCGGCGTCTGGCAGGTCCCCGCGGATGATGCCGAGACGGTCGTCGCCGAAGCGCTGAAGGTCGGCTACCGGCACATCGACAACGCTGCCGTCTACGGCAATGAAGAAGGCGTGGGCCGCGCAATCGCCGCATCCGGCGTGCCCCGTGAAGAGCTGTTCATCACGACAAAGGTCTGGGTCAACGACTTCAAGGCGGGCCGGACCCGACAGGCCCTGGAGACCTCGCTGCAGAAGCTGGGTCTGGACTACGTGGATCTGTTCCTGATCCACTGGCCTTCACCCGAGGACGAGGCGTACCTCGACGCCTGGAAGACCATGGAGGAGCTGCAGTCGGAAGGACTGACGCGCAGCATCGGCGTCTCCAACTTCCTTCCGGAGCACCTGGACCGGGTCCTCGAGGCCGGCACCATCGTGCCTGCGATCAACCAGGTGGAGATCCACCCGGCGCTGCAGCAGCGCGAGATCCAGGAGGCCAATGAAAAGCACGGCATCAAGACTCAGGCCTGGAGCCCCTTGGCTCAGGGTGCGGTCTTCGAGGATGAGCCGGTCAAGTCCGCAGCCGAGGCGCACAACGTCTCGCCCGCCCAGGTGGTCATCCGCTGGCACCTGCAGCGTGGACGCATCCTCTTTCCCAAGTCCGTGACTCCGGAGCGCATCGCGTCGAACTTCGACGTCTTCGGCTTCGAGCTCAGCGAGGACGAGCTCTCAGCCATCGATTCCCTGGAGCGGGACGGTCGCACGGGCCCGAACCCGGGCGAGTTCAACCCCTCCTGAATCGGGGAGGGTGACGGTTCGGTCAATGGCCTGAAACAGCGCCGGACCTGAAGCAGCACGAAAAGGAGCAGGGCCCCAGTTCGATGAGAACTGGGGCCCTGCTCCTTTTATGCGACCGAGTCGCTCAACGGGTCAGCGCTGAGTCTTGTCCCCGGTCGTCTTGGGGTCAGTCGGCTCGACGTCGCCGTTGCTGACCGCCTCGTCATAGATCTGTTCGGATTCCCACTGCTGGCCGCTGGCCGATTCAGCGAACTCGGGAGTCTCGAAGACCTCGTCTGCGATCGGGTCGTTGAACGCGGCGTCCTCGTCCCAGCCGATGGTGCCCGTCTCCGGGTTGACCGTGGTGGAATGCGAGGGCACGTCCTGGATGGCGAAGACCATGTCGTCCGAGGCGAACGGAGTGGAGATGCCCGACTCCTTCGAGGTGGGCTTGTCCAGACCGGCCAGGGTCGCCGAGGTGTTGCCCAGGAAGCCCTTCAACGCAGTGCGCTGCCCGCTGAGGATCGAGCGCAGATTGCGATGCACGCCGGGGGCGGAATCTCCGCCGCCCGGTGCACTGCGCGCGGTGTCCACCAGGGCTGCCTTGCTCGCCGTTGGGCGGATCCGCACGTAGCGCGGCATGGTGGCGGTCTCGTAGTTGAACATCCGCACCTGGGCGATCACGGCGAGGACCATCACGATCGAGAGCGGGGCTGCCGCAGCGATCGAGGTGACCTGCAGCACGCGCAGCGCCGCGTCTGCGGCTTCGCCCCCGGCGGCCAGCAGCACGATCGCAGTGATGGCGATGAAGACGGTCCAGAAGACCCGCGTGAGCTTCGGCGTGTCGGTGCGACCGCCATAGGCGAGCACATCGGTGACCAGCGAGCCGGAGTCCCCGGAGGTCACGAAGAAGATCGCGATCACCAGGATCGCCACCACGGCCGTGATGGAGGCCAGCGGCAGCTGCTCGAGCAGAGTGAAGGTGGCCCCCACGGTGTCGATGTTGCCGTCCTGGACCATGACGCCCTCGGTCATCTGGTACCAGATGCCGGAGGAGCCGAAGATGGTGAACCAGAGGAGGCTGACCAGGGTCGGTGCCAGCAGCACGCCCATGACGAACTGACGGATGGTGCGGCCGCGGGAGATCCGCGCGATGAACATGCCCACGAAAGGTGACCAGCTCATCCACCAGCCCCAGTAGTAGATCGTCCAGTCAGCAGACCAGCCAGCCTCATCCCCACCGACGTAGTTTGCGCCGGTCTCGAACATGAGCTGCGGGAAGGCCATGAAGTACTCGCCGAGGTTCCCCACGAAGGACTGCAGCAGGAACAGGGTGGGTCCGGCGATCAGCACGAACAGTGCGAGGAGCGCGGCAATCACCATGTTGAAGTTGGAGAGCCACTTCAGGCCCTTGTTCACGCCGGTGATCACCGAGAAGGTGGCGATGGCCATGATGATCACAATGATCGCGGTGAGCAGCACGGTGTTGGCCGGATCCTCGATCCAGCCCATGAAGCCCAGGCCCGCTGCGATCTGCTGCGTGCCGATGCCCAGCGAGGTGACGATGCCGAAGACGGTGCCGACAATCGCGACCACATCGATGACGTGGCCCACCCAGGACTCGATGAGCTTGCGTCCGAAGATCGGCTCCAGCAGCCAGCGGATGGACAGCGGACGTCCGCGGCGGAAGGTCATATACGCCAGACCAAGTCCGACGACCACGTAGATGGCCCAGGCGTGCAGACCCCAGTGGAAGGCTGCCTGACCCATGGCGGTTCCGGAGAGCGTGGCTTCAGAGGCCGAGACGATCTCGCCGTTGGCATCCATGCCCGTTGAGCCCGTGACATCCGGAGGAGCGATGAAGTGCCACAGCGGCTCGGCCACACCCCAGAAGACGAGTCCGATGCCCATGCCGGCGGCGAAGAGCATGGTAAACCATGAACCGAGCGAGAATTCAGGCTTCTCGTCGTCGCGGCCCAGACGGATGTTGCCGGCCTTGGACAGACCCGCCCACAGTGCAAAGACCACGAAGCCGGTGGCGATCAGGACGTACCACCAGCCGATGGTGTCCACGATGGTGGAGTTCAGGGTCTCGAACGCATCGGCTCCGTTCGCAGATCCCCAGATGGTGGCGAAGATCAGTCCGATGACGATGATGAGCACCGCCGGAATGAAGACGGGTTTGTTCAGGCCGCGCCAGGCATCAGCCGGCGACCAGTCCCGTAGTCGAGCTTCGGGTTCCGAAGCCATGAAGTCCTCCTCAGTCAGGTGAGAGTGTTCTCTAGTTATGTGCAAGGTGATTCACCTCGTGCGCACGCGACTCAGGCCAGACACGCAAAAACGACGCCGACTCTGTTGCCTCACCAGGTGGGTATGGTCCCATCCCGATGTGACAGGCGGCAGAGATCCTGCGTCGTCGTCAGAGGGGTCTTGATGCCTGCGTTCCTGCGCGAGTGAATCGGTAGCGTCCACCTACTATTTACACACCCGATGCGCTTATAATGCAACTGCCGTTCCCCGTATGACACCGCCGGAGCGGTTGTGCAGAGCGGCCAGGCCCAGGCCAGGGGCCTCTCGAATGGCGACTGTCACGCCTTCATAACTGTTTCCCCAAGACCGCTTCTGGGGTTGGCAGGGTGAGGCCACGGCGTTACCGTGTAACCCATGCCCACTGGCCCGATGCACCCTGCGTTCCGTGCCAGGGGAGTATTCAAAGGTGCCACGTCTGCATGCCTGCTGGCCTCGTTGATGGTGGCGGGCTCCGCCTCGGCGCAGGCGTCCACGTCGGAGACGGCAGTCACCGCACAGCTCCCGGGCTACCCGACTCCAGGCCAGCCAGCGTCTCCTTCCGCCGAAGAGCGGCCCTCCACGACCGTGGAGAAGGATGAGAGCGACATCCGAGTGGCGACGCTCCACGCGGGACTGAGGGCCGAGTCCTCTGCTGAACTCCTGGACGAGCTTCAGGGGGGAATGCATCCTGCGGCGCGGGTGCTCGCGGAGACCGTGCAGGCCAACGCCCCGGATGTCCTGGTGCTCACCGGCATCAGCTACGACGAGAATGAGCAGATTGCGGAGACCCTGAACAGTCAGTACCTCGCCCGCGGCCAGAACGGGCAGACGGGCATGCAGTACTCCTACACCTACACGGCTCCCACGAACTCGGGGATCGATTCAGGTGCCGACCTCGACGGTGACGGCCGCGTGGGCGGGCCTTCCGACGCGATCGGCTACGGGAATCATCCCGGGGAGCGCGGAATGGCAGTGTTCTCGGCCCACCCCATCGTCCAGGACGAGGTTCGCACCTTCCAGGAGTTCCTCTGGGAGGACATGCCCAAGAATTCGATCCCCGAAGGACAGTTCTCCGACCTCGAGAAGTCCGTGCTGCGACTTCCCAGCACCAGCATGTGGGACATCCCCATCGAGGTCCCAGGCGAAGCCGGACATGTCCACGTGGTCGCCACCGATCTCAACAGCTCACTACGGTCCGCGCGCCCCGACGAGGCGCGCAACCAGGACCAGCGTCGTATGGTCGCCGATTTCGTCTCCGGCTCAGCCTGGTATCTCTACGACGACGACGGCGCCCGCGGTGGTCTCGGGGCAGAGGAATCCTTCGTGATCGCCGGCAGCCTGGCCGACGAGCAGGAGCTGATGACTTCGCCAGCTGACAGGGTCCCCGAGCTTTCCACTCTGCTCAAGAGCGAAGTGCTGCAGGACCCAGCCCCGGAAGCCGTGACGGATGAGCCGCTTCCAGAGCGCGACGAGGCCGCGGATCCGAAGGCTACGCAGGGACTGAGCAACGGTGAAGCGGTGCGATCTTCTTACGTGCTTCCCGCCACCGCCCTCGAGGTGGATGGTACGGGAGTCTTCTGGCCCGCAGAGGGCGAGTTCGGTTTCGACCTGGTGGACCCGGCGGAGTCGGCTTCGCCGTCGGGCCGGTTGGTCTGGCTCGACATCGCCACCAGCTGAGCCGCTCACCTCGCAGTCAGGGTGAAGCTCTAGACTGAAGCCATGGCACCGACAAAACGGACGCTCATGCGCACTGCAGCCACCGGTTTCTTCGTCCAGCGGACGGTGTCCGCGGTCAAGGATCACGCCTTCGATGACCGCGGGAGTCTGACCCCCCGCGCCGAGAGCATGTTGACCCGGGCGGTCACCGTCCAGCGTCCGATCGTGCTGGCCAATCTGCGCAGGCTGCGGAAGGCCCATCCAGACTTCTCCAACCGGCAGCTCGCAGCTCAGCTGGAGCGTGAGTTCGTGCGCGGACTGACCGGCGGCGGCGCGCTCATCGGAGCCACGGCGGCGGTTCCTGCGGTGGGCACGCTGACCTCGTTGGGCCTCTCCGCGGCGGCGACAGGCACCTTCCTCGAAGCCTGCGCCCTGTATGCCCAGTCCATGGCAGAGCTGTCCGGGATCAGCACCGAGGACCCGGAACGGGCGAAGCTGCTCGTCATGGGCGTGATGCTCGGAGATCAGGGCCGCAAGCTGCTCAGTGAGCTCTCACAGCAGGCCGGCGGCAAGGGGGCCGGACCCTTCGCCTCACTGGTCCCGATGAACTCATCGTCCAGCTCCCCAGGGATGACCGGTGTGCTGGTCAACCAGATCAAGCGGCAGTTCGTCCGCCGGTTCTTCATCCGCCAGGGCACCTCCATGGTGGGCCGTGCGATTCCCTTCGGGATCGGGGCCGTCGTCGGTGGGGCCGCCAATCACAGCCTCGCGCGTCAGATCGTGAAGTCTGCTCATCTGACCTTCGGCGATCTCCCCGAGCACACGCCGGAGTCCCTGCTGCACGACATGAGGCGCGCCAAGGAACGTGAGCGACAGCGCGCCGAGCGCCGGCAGCGGCGGGGGCGCAAACGCGAGATCCTTGCCCAGCGCGGGGCGGCTGGACGGAACGGCGGGAGCGCCACGCCAGAGCTCACAGCGGAGAAGAGCTCCGAGACGCCCGCCAAGACCGCCGGGCGCTGAGGCACCTACCGGCGACGAACCCTCAGTCACACGATGTTCATCTGCTCTTCTCCAGCGACGCCGCGAGATGGACGTGTCCCCTTGTCTCCCGAGGCGCAGAATGACCCTGTGACCACTGATCTTGCGCAGCCCCACGATCTTCCCAGCGCGTTGCCTGTGGCGCCCCCGGTCGGTCGGAGTTCACGACACCACGGTCTGTTCTCCCCGGCAGACGCTCCTCATGTGAGACCTGGGCCCGAGTCCCGGCAGGCGATCATCTTCGCCCATCGCGGCTCATCGGGCCTCTTCCCCGAGCACAGTCGGGCCGCCTATCAGCGTGCCATCGAAGAGGGTGCAGACGGGCTGGAGATCGACCTGCACCTGACCGCCGACGGGGAGCCGGTCTGCTTCCATGACGCGACCGTGGACCGCACCAGCAACGGCACTGGAGCCGTTGCCGAGCTGAGCCTGGCCGAGCTGCGGTCCATGGACGTGACCAGCTGGAAGACCCCCCGTCTGCCGGCGGAGTATGGGGCTCGCCACCAGCAGCTGATGACGCTGTCCGACGTGCTGGAGATGCTTCTCGACGCCGGGCGCGACATCAGTCTCGCCATCGAGTTCAAGCATCCGTCCCCGTATGGCGATCGACTTGAGACCAAAGTGCTGCGCACCCTCCTGCGCTTCGGGTGGGATCCCGAGACCTCCGTGATCCCCTCCGAAGATGCCGCCGCGCACTCGGTGACGGTCTCGTTCATGAGCTTCTACCCGGGATCGCTGCTCTACCTCACGGAGATGGTGGCTCCGGACAAGCTGTGCGCCCTGATGAGCGATGTCACCGAGGCCCAGGTGCGCACACGGCTGCGTGGGGTGCCGATGGCCTTCGCCGTTCGGCCCGTGGTGGCCGCAGTGATGCGCGGGAACCAGCGAGATTCAGAGGCCCTGGTGTGGAAGGGACGCGCCGGCATCGCCGGTCCGGGGCTCGCCTACCTGAGGAAGCATCGGGCCGAGGTGAAGGCGTGGCTCGCGCGGGGGACACGTCTGCGGGTCTGGACCGTGGATGATCCGCAGGACGCCCGATTCCTGCTGGACCTCGGCGTTCAGGAGATCACCACGAACTACCCCGCCCGGCTGCTGGAGGCCGTGACGCCGGCTCGCTGAAGCACGGGTGGATGTCTCAGCGGGTACGTGAGCGATATCATGGGCGCAAGCTGACCGCCTACGGCCTTCAGGAGCTCGCCATGACTGATCCACGAATCCACGAACCAGATGAGGCTGCCCCGGGGAGGAAGTCCCGCGGCGTCGTCGTCGGGGTCGACGGCTCCGAGCAGTCTCTGCGCGCCGCGCACTGGGCGGCCGCCGAGGCGCATCGCCGGATGCTTCCGCTGACGGTGGTCACCGCCTATTCGATCCCCGCCTTCGCTGCCTCGTCCATGGATGGCGGGTATGCCCTGATGGACGACTCAGCGCTCCGGCAGGGGTCTGAAAAGGTCATCGAACAAGCGGCCGAGTTCCTGCGGGACTACCCCGGTGAGGTCCACTATGAGGTGGAATCGGGCGATCCCGCGGGAGTCCTGCTGGACTACTCTCACGAGGCCGTCGTGCTGGTCGTCGGCAGCAGGGGGCGGGGAGGCTTTCTCGGCCGCCTGCTCGGCTCGGTCTCCTCCGCGCTGCCGGCCCACGCCAAGTGTCCGACCGTCCTGGTGCCGCTGAAGTTCTCCGCCAAAGAGTCCAACGCGGTCACGACGTCTACCGGTGCGATCCCGATCGTCTCGGCATCGCAGCGTCCGGGCGCGGCTGCGCCGGAGTCCGTCATCGCAGAGGGCGCCCACCCCATCCGCTCCAAGGACGCGCGTCCGGTCGCGGCAGGCGTGGACGGTTCAGACTTTGGTCGCGTCGCGGCATTGGTGGCGGCGCGGGAGGCGAGTGAACGGGGGACCAGCCTGCGCATCGTCTGCGCGCTGCCCCCCGTGGGCGCCACGCTGGTGTGGATCCCGACCAACATCGACAACGACGCTGCGCTCAAGGAGCTCCGCGAGAAGCTCGAGGCGGGGAAGCGATGGCTGCACAGCCACTATCCGGAGCTGCAGATCGACGCCGAGGTCATCGACGGCACTGCGGTCGATGTCCTGGTGCAGGAGACCCGCGGCGCGCAGCTCACGGTGATCGGCACGCGCGGCCGTGGCGGATTCGCAGGGATGCTGCTGGGATCTACCTCCCAGGGCGTCCTGCACCACGCGGAGGGGCCGCTGATGGTGGTTCCCGATCACGAAGACGCCCGACTCGGCAACCGCGGCGAGTTCGGACCCGTGCTGGGCGGATGAGTCTGCGGAGCGGCCAGGCCGAAGACTGAGGGATCGACCTCGGCTGAACAACCCCAGAGACCAGAAGAAGAGGGCTCCCGGTGTCCGACGCCGGGAGCCCTCTTCTGTTCAGATCATCTCAGCGCCCTACCGCGAGCGCGAGAATCCAGTGAGAGGTTATTCAGTTGTGGGTCTTCTTGATCAGACGACTCGGCGAACTGCCGAGGGTGTCTGATAGAGCGAACGGACGGTGAGTCCGCGGGAGGGGTTCGAGGCGTCGACCATCTGCCCGTTGCCGAGGTAGATGCCCACATGCCCCGGAGCGCTCGCGCTGCCGAAGAAGACGAGGTCGCCGCGGCGCATGTCACCGCGGGAGACTGCCTGCCCCTCGTTGACCTGGGTGTAGGTGGTTCGGCTGAGGCCGACCCCGGCCTGGGCGAAGGCCTGCTGCACGAGCGAGGAGCAGTCGAAGGCGTTCGGCCCGTTGGCACCCAACACGTAGCTGACGTCGCTGCGGTTGGCCTGTGACACCGCCCAGTTGATCGCGATCTCGGCAGCGTTCGAGTTGCTGCTGGCCGGGACCACATTTGCGGACTGGGGCTGGCTCTGCGACTGAGTCGGAGCAGGAGCCTCACGACGCTCCGGCTCTGGCTCTGGCTCCGGCTCGGGCTCTGGTTCGGGTTCCGGCTCGACCTGGTCGCGCAGGTAGTCGACGTGCCAACGAAGCTGGGTCCAGGAGGCGTTGCCATCGGCATTCGTCAGCGAACCGTTGCTCAACACGGCCCGGTAGTAGTCCTGCGCTCCGCCGCTGAAGCCGGACTCAAGCTCGGCGCCCTGACGCATCAGAGTCTGCATGCTGGTGCTGAGGTCGCCGAAGGACGCGATGACGGGCTCTGGCTCTGGCTCGGGTTCCGGTTCGGGTTCCGGTTCGGGCTCTGGCTCGGGCTCAGGCTCAGGTTCTGGCTCGGGCTCAGGTTCTGGCTCTGCTTGGTCGCGCAGGTATTCCACGTGCCCACGAAGCTGGGTCCAGGAGGCGTTGCCGTCGGCGTTGGTCAGCGACTCGTTGCTGAGCACCGTCCGGTAGTAGTCCTCGGCGCTTCCGCTGGACTCAAGCTCGGCACCCTGGCGCAGCAGCGTCTGCATGCTGGTGCTGAGATCACCGAAGGAGGTGATGACCGGCTCCGGCGCGGATTGTGGTTCCTCGGAAGGTGCGGCTTCCCCATCCGCACCTTCCGAGGAAGTCTCTTCGGCTTCGGCCGCGGCTGCCTCTTCGGCAGCCTCCGCCTCGGCGGCGGCAGCGGCATCAGCTTCAGCCTGCTCTGCTGCGGCAGCTTCTGCTTGAGCGGCCTCAGCTTCAGCAGCCTCTTCAGCTGCGGCTGCCTCCTCGGCGGCTTCGGCGGCCGCTGCTGCTTCTTCCTCAGCTTCCGCTTCGTCAGCTTCCTCTGCCTCGGCGGCTGCGGCAGCCTCTGCCTCTGCCTCTGCCTCGGCGGTGGCCTCAGCTTCTTCATCCTCGGCGGGAGCCTCTTCGGCATCCTCATCCGTGACCTGAGCCTGCTCTGCATCGGCGCGAAGGGCGGTGATGCGGTAGGTCAGCTCCTCGTTGTCGACCTGACCGTCCTCGTCGACGAAGTCCGCGTTTCCGAGGACGTTCTCGAAGAAGGACTGCAGATCGCCCTCCCAGCCCTCGAGCTCCATGAGCGTCTTCAGAAGGTCCTGGAGGTTCTCACCCACCTGCTCGACGTCGGTGCGTGTCGCTTCGGTGGCGCGTTCGGCATTCTCGCGGGCCTCGGCGGCGCTGGTGGAGTTCTGTCGAGCCTGCTCGGCGAGGCTCTCCGCCTCCTGAGCGGCCTGTTCGGCAGAGACCGCGTCCAGTTCAGCCTGGTCTTCCAGCTGGGTGTCGGTCGCGGCGTCGGCCAGGCTGTCCTCTTCGGTGAGCAGGACCTCCGCGGCGGAGGTATCAGGCTCCTGGTACTCTTCGGCGGCAGCGGCCTGTGACTCTTCAGCTGCGGCGCGGGCCTCATCGGCGGCGGCTGCGGCTTCATCGGCCTCGACCTGGGACTGCACAGCGGCCTGGTGCTGCTCCTGCATGGCCGCTTCCAGTTCCAGCGCTCGCTGGCTGGCCTGGGAGATGCGATCGGCGATCTCGTCGATCATCTGCTCGGTGGCCTGGGAGGAGTCCCGGGCGGTAGAGATCTCTTTGGCGGAGGGAACGGCAGGGAGCTCGGTCAGGGCGACCGAGTCGGAGGCATTGTTGTCATTTTGTTCGACAGAATTGGCGGCACGGTCTGCCACCAGATCGGGGAGTGTTGTCCCGACCAAGGCTGTCGTCACGACGGCGGCAGTAACTGCGGCCACCGCAAGATTGCGACGGTATTTCACGGTAGATCCTCACTTAGTCCTCACTGGGGCAGCGCCGCAGCCCTTCTCAGGGGGCCGGCCGAAACGCGGGTGCCTCAGCTCCTGAGCCCACATGGCCAGGCGGTACTTGGGAGGAAAGTCTGGGAAACCCTCATCCATCAGGTGATCGCCGTGCGGTGCTAGCCATGTGATTCAGAGGCCGAAGCGGAACTATGGGAACCGCGATTCGAGCCTTTTGGCGCTACGCCGGCAACGATAGTTGTGAATTTGTCATCTTGGCAACAGGTCGTGTCGTTTCTGTGATCAAGCTGTGAACGCTACTTCCGCGTCATCCCGGGGATGCAGAGGCGAAAGCTGCTTGTCTGAACCTTCAAGTAGGTTGAAGGTTGAAGCTTCCGAGACATTGGAATCACTCTGTGCTAAGGCCATTTGATACACAAACTTGATAGCGCAATTGGCTCAGCGTTCTGGCGGCACTCAGCCCCAACCGAGGCGATGCAGCGTCTGGTCATCGATGCCGAAGAAGTGTGCGACTTCGTGGATCACGGTGATCGTGACCTGGGTGATGACCTCATCTCTGCTGTGACACATCTGCAGAATGGGTTCCTTATATAACGTGATGCGATCCGGCATGGACCAACCTTCGCCGCCGCGTTCGGTCAGCGGGATTCCTTCGTAGAGTCCCAGCAGCACGGTGGAAGGGTCCTCCCAGGGCTCAGGCGCGTACGTGTCCTCCACGAAGATGGCGACGTTGTCCAGCTGATCGGCCAGATCTGGAGGGATCAGATCCAGGGCCTCAGTGGTGGCGGAGTCGAACTCCTCGTCGCTCATCTGAAAAACCATGGGGCCAGTGTAAGGATCCCGCTCGTCGGGCGGTGCTGCCCAGCGCCGGATTTGCTCTGCGGGAGCTGTTCGACCTAAACTTTTACAGTTCCCTTGCAGGGATCGGGCCCCCATCGTCTAGCGGCCTAGGACACCGCCCTTTCACGGCGGCGGCACGGGTTCGAATCCCGTTGGGGGTACGCTTCAGCAATGAAGAGCAGTGATTTGGACAGCAAGGGTGAGACTGGTAAAGTTTCTCTCCGTGCCAAGGCACAAAGTAAGGCCCTGTAGCGCAGTTGGTTAGCGCGCCGCCCTGTCACGGCGGAGGTCGCGGGTTCAAGTCCCGTCAGGGTCGCTTCACTCTCTGTACAGAGGATCTGGCCGGAGAGCGAGTCGCCGCTTGAGATGGCGTCGATGGCTCTGTAGCTCAGTTGGTAGAGCGTTCGACTGAAAATCGAAAGGTCACCGGATCGACGCCGGTCGGAGCCACCAGAAGAGATGAGACCCTCGGGATTCCCGGGGGTCTTTTCTTGTGCCTCGCGCCCGCGTTCTACCCCTCTCTGCGTGTTCTACCCGCCGGACCGTAGCAGGTACTTCACGAAAGGATTGGTAAAACGCAGGGGTGGTGGGGGCGGGGGAGCGTTGAGAGAATCCTCGACTGTTCATGAGGGCTCGTATAAGTTGTGTTCAGCGCGGAGGGACCGCACTTCACAGGAGGCGTCATGACTCAGAACCCAGGACCTTACGGACCCGAGGACGGCGAGGGGCCCACCGGTGGCAACAGGCCCCCGGGGGGTCCGCCTCCCCAGAATCCCGGCCCCTATGGTCAGCCGAATCCGCCCGCCCAGGGCGGTTCACCCTACGGGTACGGGGGAGGACAGCCCTATCCCCAGCAGTCTCCGCCGAACTCCCCACCGCCGAAATCGCCCAGTCGGACCTCGGTGGAGGGCAAGAACTTCTTCGCCGCTCTGTTCGACTTCTCATTCCAGAGCTTCGTGACGGTGAAGTTCGCAAAGTTCATCTACGCGATCCTGATCGCCTTCATCATTCTCGGCTACTTGCTCGTGGTCATCTCAGCCTTCAGTGAGAATGCTGTTGCGGGGCTGCTCGTGCTGCTGCTGGGCTGGATCCCGGCGATGATCTACCTCATCCTGTTCCGCATCACGCTGGAGTTCATGATCGCGCTGGTGCGCACCTCGCAGAACACCGCCGGGACTCGGGCGGAGATCGAAGCGCTGCGTTCGGACTTGAAGAACCGCGGCTAGATCCGGCTCACCACCGTTGGAGAAGGGGTCAGCTCAGCTCCACGATCACCGGAGCGTGGTCCGAGGCGCCCTTGCCCTTGCGCTCTTCGCGGTCGATGGAGGCGGAGCTCACGCGTTCGGTCAGCGCGGGGGAACCCAACACGAAGTCGATCCGCATCCCTTCCTTCTTCGGGAAGCGCAGCTTGGTGTAGTCCCAGTAGGTGTAGACCCCGGGGCCGGGTGTGTGGGGCCGCACGACCTCGGTGTACCCGCTGTCCAGGAAGCCCTGGAAGGCCTGACGCTCGGGGGCGGAGACGTGGGTGAGGCCCTGGTCGCGGAAGAAGTCGATGTCCCAGACATCCTCATCGTGCGGGGCGATGTTGAAGTCGCCCATGAGTGCGATCTGGGCCTGTGGGTCCTCGGCGAGCCAGCCCTGGGCATTGTCCTTGAGCTGGTCCAACCAGTTGAGCTTGTACTGCATGTGCTCGTCTTCGAGCGAGCGGCCATTGGGGACGTACAGGCTCCAGATGCGCACGCCCCCGCAGGTTGCGGCGATGGCGCGGGCCTCCTGGATGGGATCCTTGCCGCCCTTGCCGAAGACTGGCTGGTCTGCGAAGGTGCGCTCCACGTCCTTCATGCCGACGCGGGAGGCGATGGCCACGCCGTTCCACTGGCTCAGTCCGAAATGCGCGACGTCATAGCCGTTGGCCTCGAAGAGCTCCCAGGGGAAGTTCTCGTCCTTGCACTTGGTCTCCTGGATCGCCAGGACGTCCACGTCGGAGCGGTCCAGCCAGGCCTCGACCCGATCGGCCCGGGCCCGCATTGAGTTCACATTCCATGTCGCAATCCGCATGGCTTCAAACTACCAGCGCGCTCCTCGGCGCCGAGCGTCGGGAGCGAGACCTCGGGAGCGGAGCCCCGGGGAGCGGGGTGGTGGGCTCAGCCTTCGCGCCACCAGTCGTCCTGGATCGTCACCGGCACCGTGCGCTTGTGTCGGGTGCGCAGGAAATGCTTCTCGAGGACAGCGGCTTCGCTGACCGGGATCTCGCGACCTTCGAGGTAGTCATCGATGTGGTCATAGCTGATCCCCAGTTCGGTCTCGTCGAGCTGACCGGGGGTGTCATCGAGCAGATCTGCGGTGGGGGCCTTGGACCAGAGGGTCTCCGAGGCGCCGAGGTGCTTCAGCAGCTGACGGACCTGACGCTTGTTCAGGGTGAACAATGGCAGGATATCGGCGCCGCCGTCCCCGTATTTGGTGAAGAAGCCCGTGGTGGATTCCGCCCCGTGATCGGTGCCGACCACGAGCAGTCCATGCTCGCCGCCCACGGCGTACTGCACTGTCATGCGCAGACGCGCCTTCACATTGCCGCGGTGGTAGTCCTGCAGGGCCCGGCCGAAGGTGTCATCGAACGCGCTATCCACGCCGTTGACGGCCTTCTCGATGTTGAACGAATCGGTCCGGTCCGGAGAGATGAACTCCAGCGCGGCCGCAGCGTCGTCGGCGTCGTGCTGGACGCCGTGGGGCAGGCGCAGCGCGTGGAAATGGGCGTCATGGCCCTGCGAGCGGAGCTTCTCCGCGGCGAGCTGGCAGAGCCGACCGGCCAGGGAGGAGTCCACTCCGCCGGAGATGCCCAGCACGAAACCGTTCACCCCCACGGACTTCGCGTAGTCCACCAGGAAGTCCACCCGGCGGGCGACCTCCTCGGCGGGATCGATCTCAGGCTTCACGCCCATTTCTTCGACGATGACACTCTGTAGCTCACGCATGAGGCGAGTCTACTCAGGGCGAGGTTTCGACCACGTCACTGATGTCTGTGTGTTGGCTCGACGCGTTCGCCGCACGGGGCCGGTCGACGAGCCCTGCAGAGCCATAGGATAGAGACCATGACTGAGACTGCCGCCAGCACCCCGCAGCCCGCCTCCGATCCGGCCGCTGACCGCCGTCGACTGCAGGAGCTCATCAGTGAGCTCGCCGTCGTCCGCGGCAAGGTCACGCTCTCCTCGGGCAAGGAAGCCGACTACTACATCGATCTTCGCCGCATCACGCTCCAGCACGAGGCTGCTCCGCTGGTGGGGCGGGTCATGCGGCATCTGCTCGCGGAGGCAGGTATCGATTACGTCGCCGCCGGCGGTCTGACCATGGGGGCGGACCCCGTAGGAACCGCCGTGATGCACGCCGCCGCGCAGCAGGGGGAGGCCGCAGACACCTTCGTGGTGCGCAAGGCGCAGAAGTCCCATGGCATGGGCCGCCAGGTCGAAGGTCCGAGCGTCGAGGGTCAGAAGGTCGTGGTGCTCGAAGACACCTCCACCACCGGTGGGTCAGCGCTGACGGCGGTGGACGCCGTGCGCGCCGCCGGAGGGCTGGTCCAGGCCGTGGCCGTGATCGTGGACCGCGACACCGGCGCGAAGGAGCATATCGAGGCCACCGCCGGGGTGCCGTACCTCTTTGCGTACTCGAAGAACGACCTCGGCCTGGACTGAGCTGCCTCTCGGCATGCATTGACGTTCATCGATACACCGGGCTAGTCTCAGTGCATCGAAGAAGATCGATATTCATCGATGCGATGCGTATCGAGTGAACTGATCGCCCAGATGGAGCCGTGATGGAAGCCAAGTCCACAAGCACCGAAGAACTGCCCGTCGTCGTCATCGGGGCAGGTCCGATCGGCCTCGCCGCAGCCGCACATCTGCTGGATCAAGGCCTCGAGCCGCTGATTCTGGAGGCCGAGTCCCAGGTGGGCGCGTCGGTCCGGGAATGGGGGCACATCAAGCTCTTCTCCCCGTGGCGGTACAACATCGATGCAGCATCCGCCGCGATGCTGGAGTCCACAGGCTGGGAGCCACCGCGTCCCACGGCTCTGCCCACGGGTGCCGAGCTGGTGCAGGACTACCTCGAACCGCTCGCAGCGCTCCCGGAGCTTGCCGGACGTATCCGCACGGATCACCGAGTTCTCGCCATCAGTCGCGGCGGGCGGGACAAGACCCATGTCCAGGCGCGCGCCGGCCAGCCTTTCGTCCTGCGCGTGGCCCACGCCTCGGCGGTGACCGAGCTGCATGCCCGTGCGGTGATCGACGCCTCCGGGACCTGGGGCAGCCCGAACCCGCTCGGTGCCGCCGGACTTCCCGCTCTGGGCGAGGAGGACCCCGCGGTGAGCGAGCGGCTGCTCGGTTCGCTGCCGGACGTCCTCGGCGCGGAGGCGCAGCGACTCGCCGGACGCCACACACTGGTCGTCGGTTCTGGACACAGCGCGATCAACACGCTGCTCAACCTCGCCGCGCTCAAGCGCCAGGACCACGCCACCACCATCACCTGGGCCATCCGTGGGGACTCCGCCGAGCGCGTCTACGGCGGCGGTGACGCTGATCAGCTTCCTGCTCGCGGCGCACTGGGACAGCGGCTTCGCCGGCTCGTCGAGGAAGGCGAGATCACGCTGCTCACCGGCGCCGAGATCCACGCACTCGCCGTCACCGAGTCGCAGGCTCAGGCCCCGGACGACGACGCCGCGGCCCCCTCGGTGCTGGAGGTCGACTTTGCGGATGGTCGCCGGATCACGGTGGAGTACCTCGCCGCCGCCACAGGCTTCCGCCCGCAGCTGGAGTTGCTGCGCGAGCTGCGTCTGGAGCTGGACCCCGCCGTGGAATCTCCGCGACGGCTCGCCTCCCTCATCGATCCGGAGTTTCACTCCTGCGGCACGGTGGAGGCCCATGGCGCTGATGTGCTGGCGCACCCGGAGGAGGGATTCTTCCTGGCAGGCATGAAGTCCTATGGCCGGGCGCCCACCTTCCTGCTGGCCACCGGCTATGAGCAGGTCCGCTCCATCGCGGCCCACCTCGCCGGCGCCGACGCGTCAGCGCAGAACCTGAACCTGCCCGAGACCGGGGTCTGCTCCGGAGTGAGCGCGCCGGACCCGGCGGAGCCGCAGTCCTGCGGCGCGCCCGCGCCGGCGACTGGAGAAGCGCAGTCCTGTGGCGCACCAGAGCTGGCGGCAGTCGGAAGAGCCTCCGATGGGACCAGGGCCGGTGTCTCCACCGGCGTGCTGCACGGACGCCACGGCTGAGCTCAGCAACACTGTACGAGTGCATCCCACCAAGCGGGCGGTCCTCACTGGTCTCTGCCTGACCCAGATCACGTCCTGGGGTGTGCTCTTCTACGCGTTCCCGGTGCTTCAGCCTCGCATCGCCGAAGACACCGGGTGGTCGGCCACGGCACTGACCGCCGCCTTCTCTGGCGCACTGGTGGTCTCCGGCGTGCTGGGGATCCCGCTGGGGCGGGTACTGGATCGGCGTGGGCCGAGGCTGATCATGACGGCAGGTGCTGCGCTCGCGGTCCTGGGGCTGCTGGCAGTGGCCACGGCGTCGTCGTACTGGGTGTTTCTGCTGGGCTGGCTGGGGATCGGCGTCGCGATGTCCGGCACGCTCTACCCGCCTGCCTTCGCGGCGTTGACCAGGTGGTATGGCTCGCGACGCATCTTCGCGCTGACCATGGTCACGCTCGCCGGAGGGCTGGCGAGCACCGTGTTCGCGCCCGTCACCGAGGTGCTGGCCGGGCATCTCAGCTGGCGGGAGGCCTATGTGGTGCTGGCGGCCGTGCTCGGTGCGTTGGTGGTCCCGGTGCATGCGGTCGTGCTGCGCAGGCCATGGCCGTCGGAGCCCGTCGAGGTGGAGACATCCGATGTCGGGCCAAAGACCGCGCCTCCGAAGGCTTCCGGAACCGGCGCGCCCCTCACGGACTACGCCTCGAGTGCGGACTATGCCCCCACGATCATGCGCAGCCGTCCCTACGTGCTGCTGGTCATCGGTGTGGCGCTCGGTGCCGTAGCGATGTACGCAGGACTGGTCAATCTGGTGCCGATGCTCGTGGAGCGCGGGGTTTCTCCACTGCTAGCCGCCTGGGTGCTGGGTCTCGGCGGAGTGGGGCAGGTCATCGGTCGCTTCTTCTACGCGCGGCTGGATCGGGGCACCACCGTGCGGCAACGCAGCGTGTTCGTCTACGCGCTGCTGGCGATCACCACGGGTGCACTGGCCTGGGACATCACGGCGGCGACGCTGCTGATCGCGATCTCGCTGGCGGCCGGTGTCGCCCGCGGGATCGTGACGCTTCTGCAGGCCACCGCCGTCACCGATCGGTGGGGGACGCGGGAATATGGGCGGCTCTCCGGGGTGCTTAACGGACCCATGATGCTCTCAGTGGCGATCGCTCCTTTCCTGGGTGCGATCCTCGCCGACTGGTTGGGCAGCTACGAGGCCATGTTCGGAGTGTTGGCCGGACTGGCCGTGCTGGGGATCGGTGCGATCGCGGCCAGCATCCCTGCGGAGGCCGCTCAGGGGTGACGGCCCCGCCTGATCCTGCCTCCTGCGTCTGCGTCCTCCCTCCCGGCGGGGGCCATCATCTGTTGAGCAATTCGGGCGAACTTCTCGTCATATCCTGGGAAAAAGCTGCACGAATTGCTCATTAGATGTGAGGTTGTGCATAACTGAGATCTGAGCATGAGAGCTGGGCAGACTGAGTGCATGGACACGCTGCCGCGGGAGCTCACGGGTCGGGCCTTCACCTCAGGTATGGCAGCGCGCGCAGGCGTGACCCGGTCCAGGTTGCGGCGCCGCGACGTCGTGGCGCTCGGGTCTGGCGTCTACATGCTGATGTCGCTTGCACAGGAACGCTCTCCGGAGCAGAAGCTCGAGCCCAAGGTCGCGGCACTCCTCCAGGAATGGCCCGATGCCTGGGCTTCGCACGCCACCGCGGCTCAGCTGCATGGGGTCTGGCTGCCTCCTCGGTTGGGCGAGGATCCGACCGTGCATCTTTCGTATCCTGCTCCGACAACCTCCTGGGCTCGTCGCAACGGGGTCCACGGCCACCGCGTGTCGATCCGGCCGCAGGATGTGATGGAGCGCGATGGCCAGCAGATCACCACCCCCGCGCGCACCTGGCTGGACCTGGCGCGAGACTGCAGCGTCCGCGACCTGATCATCATCGGCGACCAGCTGGTGCGGCATCCCTACCCGCGCTTCGAGGGGCGCGTTGAGCCTCACGCCACCGTCATCGAGCTCCGAAATCTTCTTGAGGCAAGCCCCGGAAAACCAGGACGACGACGCTGCCTCACCGCATTGCCATGGATCCGGGTCGGCGCAGATTCGGTGCAGGAGACGCTTCTTCGACTCGCGCTGATCCGCGCGGGGTTGCCGGAACCGGAGCTGCAGGTCCCTGTCCAGCCGGGGTTCCGTTGGTCGCCGCGCGCCGATCTGGGCTACCCGGCGCTGAAGATCGCCATTCAATATGACGGGGAGACTCACTTCAGGCCGAACCAGCAGCGCGCTGATCAGCGTCGCGACAACGTCTTCCTGGCGGGGGGCTGGCGGGTGCTGCGCTTCAACCAGGATGACTCCCGAGAAGGATTTCAGCGGGCGGTGGGCCAGGTCCGTGCGGCGCTCGGCCACAGGTGATCACCCACCCAGGGAGCGTTGCATCAGGATCGTGCTCAGCGTCCGTCCGCGCTTGACCCCGACGTCGGCCAGCCGGCCCACCTCGGTGAAGCCCAGCCGCTCGTGCAGCGCATAGGAGGCGCGGGTGGACTCATCCTCAGAAAGCACCGCGATGACCTGGCGGTGCCCGGCCTCCTCGCAACGGGTCAGCAGCTCGCTGAGCAGGGCGCGTCCGATCCCACGTCCCTGAGCTCCCGGACGCAGATACACCGTGTCCTCCACGGTGTGGCGGTATGCAGATTTGCGCCGCCAGTGACCGGCGTAGGCGAACCCCAGCACGACGCCCGCCTCCACAGCGACCAGGAAGGGGTGGCCAGCGGCCCGCTTCTCCTCCAGCTCGGCGGCCCACTCGGAGACTCCCATCGGCTCCTCACTGAAGGTGATCACCGTGTGGTGGGCATAGTGAGTCTGGATCATCACGACCTGCGCGAGGTCACGGGGCTCGGCGGGTCGAATAGTGAGCGAAGTGTCAGCCATATCTGGAGCATAATCCCGCCGCGGCTCCGGATCGGCGAACCATTCCCGGCGGCGCGCTCGCGGGCCTAGGGTGCTGACATGGGTGAAATGGAAAAAGAATGGACTGTTGTAGACGACTACCTCATCGAACACCTGGTGCCGGAGGACGAGGCGCTCGCAGAAACTCGGCGCAGCTCCGCAGAGACCGCGACCCCGGGAATCGATGTCACCGCCAATATGGGTGCCTTCCTGGCACTCCTCGTGCAGATCTCCGGGGCCAAGCGGGTGCTGGAGTTCGGCACCCTGGCGGGGTATTCGAGCATCTGGATGGCGCGAGCCATGGACGACGACGGCGCAGTGGTCACCTTGGACATCGATCCGGCGGCGGCCCAGGTGGCCCGGCGGAACTTCACGGCTGCCGGCGTGGCGGAACGCGTCCAGGTGCGGGTGGGTCCCGCACTGGAATCTGCGCAGTCCTTGATCGCGGAACAGATAGAACCCTTCGACCTGGTGTTCATCGACGCGGACAAGGCGAACAATCCGCACTATCTCGAGGCATCGCTGGCGCTGTCGCATCCCGGCACCGTCATCGTGATCGACAACGTGGTGCGCGGCGGTGCGGTGGTCGATCAAGACAGCACCGATCCGGATATTCAGGGCATCCGTACCCTGATGGAGCAGATCGAGGCCGATGATCGGCTCAGCGCCACCGCGCTGCAGACGGTGGGGCTCAAGGGCTGGGACGGGTTCCTTCTCGCGCGGGTGAACTGACGCCGGTGGGATAGCCTCGAAACCATGGAGCAGCAGGGGCAAGCCGACGGCGCAGCGCAGCCCACCGAACGCGAGATCGGTGTGGGCCCGTGGGAGGGGCCCTGGCCCGACGGTGAGCACTATGACCCGGAGCTCCTGCGCGAGGGGGATCGCCGCAACGTCACCGACGAGTACCGGTACTGGTCTCACGAGGCGATCGTCGCGGACCTCGATTCACGTCGTCATGACTTTCACGTGGCGATCGAGAACTGGCAGCACGACTTCAACATCGGCACCGTGGTCCGCACGGCCAATGCGTTCATGGCAAAAGAGGTGCACATCATCGGACGCCGACGCTGGAACCGCCGCGGCGCCATGGTCACCGATCGCTACCAGCACGTGCGCCACCACCCAACAGTGGAGGACTTCGTTGCCTGGGCGGAATCGGAGGGGCTGCCGGTGCTCGGCGTCGACCTGTTTCCGGACTCCAGACCCATTGAGACCTATGAGCTGCCCCAGCGGTGCGTGCTGGTGTTCGGACAGGAAGGCCCCGGACTCAGCGAGGAGATTCGGGAGGCCGCACAGGACACGCTCTCCATCGCGCAGTTCGGCTCCACCCGGTCCATCAATGCCGGCACCGCTGCAGGGATCGCCATGCACGCCTGGATCAGACAGCACCGCTTCAACGGCTGAGCCCGCGCTGCGACATGTGGACTGAAGCTAGGGCGTCTCTCCACGGTCCAGCCTCTCCATGAACCGCTCGATCCTCCGGGCCCGGATCGCCGGGTTGGCCGCGATCATCAGCTGATGCAGCACGTGATACCTGCTCTGGCTGCTCAGCGCCTCGAAGATCGCTTTCGCGGTGGGGGAGTTCTCCAGTGCCGCTGCCAGATCCGGCGGGACCTCGGCCCCGGCCTGACCGGCATAGGCGCGATCCCACCGTCCGTCGGCCTGAGCGCGTCCGATCTCGTCGAAACCTCGCTCCCGCATACGCCCCGAAGCAATCAACGCCTCCACGTAGCCGAAGTTGCGCTGTGACCAGATCGAGGTCTTCCGCCGCGGGGTGAACCGCTGCAGGAAGGTGCTCTCATCGCGGGATTTCCGCTGCCCGTCGATCCACCCGCTGCAGAGTGCCTCCTGCAGCGCGTCTGCGTAGCCCAGCGAGGTCGGCGCGGTGACGCCCTTCTTCGCCATCACCAGCCAGACCCCGTCCGAGCTGTCCTCGTGCTGATCCAGCCAGGCGCGCCAGGCAGCGGCGTCGGGCAGGATCAGCTCGCGGTGCTCAGTCACGGCGGCCCGCCCGGGTTCGTGCAGGGTCGGCGGCCCAGCGCGCGAGGAACTCGGCGCCGGCCTCATCGTGGATGGCGCCGGTGGAGGATGTGAGCACCTCATACTCGGTCTCCGGGATGCCGTCCTTGGGACGCACATCCACGTGACTGACCGGGAGTCCGCGCTCGTGCAGCCAGGTGGCCATGGCGTAGTCGCTGCGCGAGTCACCCATGGTGAACCAGGTCTCGGCGGTGATGCCGCGTGCCTCAAGGAGGCTCAGACTGCGGCGGGCACCGAGGTCCTTGCCCAGCCCTTCGTGCTCCACATCGGTGGAGATGATGGTGGGGTCGATGCGCACATGCTCCAGCTCGTGCTTCTTGAGCAGATCAGGGATTGCGGCGTCGAAGTCTTTCTGGGCCTCCAGGTAGTCCTCGTTCTCCACCTCGGTGGACTGCTCCACGGAGACCATGGCTCTTTTGGTCTCATCGAAGAACATGTGCTCGCTGAAGCGCTCCGCCACTAGGTCACGAACGTCGTCGAACAACTCCGTGGGGAGTTTGAGCTCATCGTCGACATGGATCTCGCCGAGCCCTTCCGGAGTCACCTCCGCCCAGACGGCCCCCTTCTCGCTCACCGTGAAGACCGGAGTGTCCGGGAGCAGCCCCGCCGCGCGCATGGGAGGGACCACCTGCTTGGCGATGAAGTCATCGGAGCGCCCGGTGTTGAAGATGATCGGGATGCCCTGATTGGCCATCATGGTCAGATCCCGTGCGATGGACTCGATGGCGACGCTCCGGGTCACCGGAGAGGCGATGGGCCCGTCCACGTCGAGCAGGAGTCCGAAGGGCGGGGTGGGGTTGAAGACGGCAGTCTCTGCAGAAGAAGTCACCTATCCATTATCCTGTACAGGTCGACGTCGCGCGTCCGGTTCGCGGGAAAGTTCCGGATCGCGTGGCACACGGCAAAGTACGGGGCTATAGCTCAGCTGGTAGAGCGCGTCGTTCGCATCGACGAGGTCAGGGGTTCGACTCCCCTTAGCTCCACTCACAAGGCCCGTGCCGGAGTGGGTACACGTGCACCGCGTTGCCCCTCACAACAAGTCGCTCAACGAAGATTCCCCACACTCTTCAAATTTGTACGGTTTCGTGTGAATATGTCTCTGATGTAGTGACCAATCTGGCCACTCGCGCGAGGTGGAGCGATACGTGGCAGTAGAGATCACACATGTTCGGTACGGTGCGACGGCGAAGACGGAGTCGGAGATCGTGGCCTACCAATGGCGCAACCCCGATGACGGAGTTTCTGGATCGAGCAACAGGCTCATCATGGTCGACTGGATCGAGAACAAGCGCGGAACCGCCTACGTGCAGACCGGGAGCCTCAGGGCCAGAGTTGCCGTTGTACGGCCAGACCATGGTCAGCCATTTCTTCGGACCCGTGCGGACCAGGAGTGGACGAACAATCTGCTCCAACTTCCCGAGTTCTAGCATCTTCCGGTACCTCTTTTGATCTATGAGGTTCTTCCAGCCACTGCGATTCATCGCCGGTCTCGAACCAGGTATTTCGCCGCATTCCGCAGAACCTCGATGAAACTGCCGCTTCCCTGACGAGGCGAATGCCCATGGCGCACCCCTCCTCCCCAAACCCTGCACCCGGTAGGATCGCCCCAACGCCGCCACAATGAGGTGGCGGCGCCATGAGTTGAGGGAGACCGCAGTTATGTTCTCGAAGATCTTGGTCGCCAACCGCGGGGAGATCGCGATCCGCGCGTTCCGCGCCGGCGTCGAACTCGGCGCCCGCACCGTCGCCGTGTACCCGCATGAAGACCGGAACTCCTTCCACCGCCAGAAAGCCGACGAGGCCTACCGGATCGGCGAAGAGGGCCACGCCGTCCGCGCCTACCTGGACATAGAGGAGATCATCCGCGTCGCCAAGGACGCCGGCGTGGATGCCATCTACCCCGGCTACGGCTTCCTCTCCGAGAACCCGGATCTCGCCCGCGCCGCAGAAGCCGCCGGCATCACCTTCATCGGCCCGCCCGCCGACGTCCTGGAATCCACCGGGGACAAGGTCAAGGCCCTGCGCGCCGCGAAGAAGGCAGGCGTGCCCGTCCTGCAGAGCTCCGAACCGTCCAAGGACACCGAGGAACTCACCACAGCTGCCGAGGAGATCGGCTTCCCCATCTTCGTCAAGGCAGTCGCCGGCGGCGGAGGCCGCGGGATGCGCCGGGTGGATAAGCGCGAGGACCTCGCCGAATCCCTGCGTTCGGCTATGCATGAGGCCGAGACCGCATTCGGCAACCCCACCGTCTTCCTAGAGCAGGCCGTTCTGCGGCCTCGCCACATCGAGGTCCAGATCCTCGCCGACGGCGAAGGCAACGTGGTTCACCTCTTCGAACGCGACTGCTCCCTGCAGCGCCGCTACCAGAAGGTCGTCGAGATCGCTCCGGCCCCGCACCTGGACGAGGACATCCGCCAGGCGCTGCACCGGGACGCGGTCGCCTTCGCCAAAGCCATGAACTACCGGAACGCCGGCACGGTCGAGTTCCTCGTGGACACCGTCGGGGAGCGCGCTGGGCAGCACGTGTTCATCGAGATGAACCCTCGCATCCAGGTGGAACACACCGTCACCGAAGAGATCACGGACATCGACCTGGTCTCCGCGCAGATGCGCATCGCCGCAGGCGAGACCCTCGAAGACCTCGACATTCGACAAGAAGACCTGCGCGTCCGCGGTTCCGCCATGCAGTGCCGCATCACCACCGAGGACCCGGCCAACGAGTTCCGGCCGGACATCGGCACGGTCACGGTTTACCGCTCCGCCGGCGGCTCCGGGATCCGGCTCGACGGCGGCACCGTCTACACCGGGGCTGAGATCAGCCCGCACTTCGATTCCATGCTGGTCAAGCTCACCGCACGCGGCCGCAACCACCAGACCGCCATCGCCAGGGCCCGCCGCGCGCTCTCCGAGTTCCGCATCCGCGGGGTCGCCACCAACATCCCGTTCCTGCTCAACGTGCTGGACTCCAAGGAGTTCCTCGCCGGGGACGTGGCCACCGACTTCATCGACGCCCACCCCGAGCTGGCCAAGATCAACCGCTCCCTGGACCGCGGTTCCAAGGCCCTGCAGTACCTCGCGGACATCACGGTGAACCAGCCGCACGGCCCGCGCGTCGAGGGCATCGACCCGCGGGACAAGCTTCCGCACTTCCCCGGGGACAAGCGCGACGAGCCGGACCGAAGCCCCTTCGACGGCCCCTCGGATCACCCCAAGCCCGACGGCTGGCGACAGGTGCTCCAAGCCGAGGGCCCGGAGGGTTTCGCCCGCAAGCTCCGCGAACAGACAGCGCTGGCTGTCACCGACACCACCTTCCGGGACGCCCACCAGTCACTCCTCGCCACCCGCGTACGCACCCGCGACCTGCTCGCGGCTGCGCCCGCCGTCGCGCATGTGACCCCCGGCCTTCTCTCGGTGGAGGCCTGGGGCGGCGCCACCTACGACGTCGCGCTGCGGTTCCTCTCCGAAGACCCGTGGGATCGGCTGCGTCTGCTGCGCGCCGAGCTGCCGAACATCCCGATCCAGATGCTGCTGCGCGGTCGCAACACGGTGGGCTACACCCCGTACCCGCTCGAGGTCACCGACGCCTTCGTGGCCGAGGCCGCCGCCACCGGCGTGGACATCTTCCGGATCTTCGACGCGCTCAATGACGTCAATCAGATCGTCCCGGCCATCGAGGCGGTGCGCAAGACCGGCACAGCCGTGGCCGAGGCCGCCCTCTGCTACACCGGGGACCTCAACAACCCCTCCGAGGATCTCTACACCCTGGACTACTATCTGGGCCTGGCCCAGCAGATGGTCGACGCCGGCGCGCACATCCTCGCGATCAAGGACATGGCCGGACTCCTGCGCCCCGCCGCGGCGAAGACCCTGGTCACTGCTCTGCGCGAGCGCTTCGATCTCCCGGTGCATCTGCACACCCACGACACCGCCGGCGGACAGCTGGCCACCCTGCTGGCCGCCGCCGAGGCGGGAGTGGACGCCGTCGACGTCGCCGTGGCTTCCATGGCAGCGACCACCTCCCAGCCGCCGGCCTCTGCCCTGGTGGCAGCGCTGGAGCACACCGAGCGTGATACCGGACTGGGCCTGGAGGCTGTGGCCTCCATGGAGCCGTACTGGGAGGCCGTGCGCTCGATCTACACGCCATTCGAGTCCGGGTTGCCGAGCCCGACTGGCCGGGTGTACCGGCATGAGATCCCGGGGGGTCAGCTCTCGAACCTGCGTCAGCAGGCCATCGCACTGGGTCTGGGGGAGCGGTTCGAAGCGATCGAGGACATGTACCACGCGGCCGACACCATGCTGGGCCGGCTGGTGAAGGTCACGCCGTCGTCGAAGGTGGTCGGTGACCTCGCCCTGCAGCTGGTGGGCATGGATGTGGACCCCAGGGAATTTGAGGCGAACCCGCAGAGCTTCGATCTGCCGGACTCGGTGATCCAGTTCCTGGCCGGACAGCTCGGGGATCCGCCAGGTGGCTGGCCCGAGCCGTTCCGGTCCAAGGTGCTGGAAGGTCGGACGGTCAAACCCATCGCGGAGGAGCTTTCCGCAGAGGACTCCGCTGCGCTGGCCTCCGAGGATCCCGCCGAGCGGCGCCGCACACTGAACAGGCTGCTCTTCCCCGGCCCGACCAAGGACTTCGAGGCCGCCCGCGACAAGTACGGCGACGTCCAGGTGCTGCATACCCGGGACTTCCTCTACGGTCTGCGCACCGGCTACGAGCACGTCATCTCCCTGGGTAAAGGCGTGCGGCTGCTCGTCACCCTGCAGACCGTCTCAGAACCTGACCCGAAGGGTGTCAGGACCGTCATGTGCACACTCAATGGCCAGGCGCGTCAGGTCGGTGCCCGCGATGACTCCGTGGAAGCCTCCGTTGCTGTCGCGGAGAAGGCCGACAGCTCGAATAAGGGTCATGTGGCTGCGCCTTTCGCGGGAGCGGTCTCACTCACCGTGGAGGAAGGTGACACCGTAGAAGCCGGACAGAACGTGGCCACCATCGAGGCGATGAAGATGGAGGCCGGGATCACGGCCCCGGTAGGCGGCACTGTCTCCCGGGTGGTGCTCACCGGCGTGCAACAGGTGGACGGCGGAGACCTGCTCCTCGTCGTCGAACCGGCAGAGTGAAGCCTTCGCCCCCTGTCACCGAAACCCATCACCGATAGGATGGCGGCAGTGCACCGAAGACGCTGCCGTCTTTGACTCAACGCAAAAAGGAGCTCACACGTGGCTATTGCAACCCCGGACAAGTACAACCAGATGATCGATTCAGCGAAGGCTGGCGGATACGCCTACCCCGCGGTCAACGTCACCAGCTCACAGACCCTGAACGCCGCGATCCGCGGTTTCGCCGAAGCCGAGTCTGACGGCATCATCCAGGTCTCCACCGGCGGTGCCGCGTACTGGTCAGGCGCCAGCGTCAAGGACATGGTGGTCGGCTCCCTGGGCTTCGCCGCCTTCGCCAAGCAGACCGCTAAGAGCTACGGCGTGAACATCGCTCTGCACACCGATCACTGCCCCAAGGACAAGCTCGACGGCTTCGTGCTGCCGCTGCTCGCCGCCTCCGAGGCCGAGGTCAAGGCCGGGCGCGACCCGATCTTCAACTCCCACATGTGGGACGGCTCCGCGGAGACCCTCGAGGAGAACCTGCGCATCGCCGCCGAGCTGCTGCCCCGCAGCGCTGCTGCCAAGCAGATCCTCGAGGTCGAGATCGGCACCGTCGGCGGTGAAGAGGACGGCGTGGAGAACGCGATCAATGACAAGCTCTACACCACCATCGAGGACGCCACCGCCACCATTGAGGCCCTCGGCCTGGGTGAGCACGGCCGCTACATGACCGCGCTGACCTTCGGCAACGTCCACGGCGTCTACAAGCCCGGCGGTGTGAAGCTGCGCCCGGAGATCCTCAAGGCCATCCAGGACGAGGCCGGTGCGAAGTACGGCAAGGATGCCCCCTTCGACCTGGTCTTCCACGGCGGCTCCGGCTCCTCCGAGCAGGAGATCTCCGACGCCGTCTCCTACGGCGTGATCAAGATGAACATCGACACCGACACCCAGTACGCCTTCACCCGCCCGGTGGCCGGGCACATGCTCGCCAACTACGACGGCGTGCTGAAGATCGACGGCGAGGTCGGCAACAAGAAGACCTACGACCCGCGCGTCTGGGGCGCCAAGGCCGAAGAGTCCATGGCGGCCCGCATCGTCGAGGCCTCCCAGCGCCTCGGCTCCGCGGGCAAGTCCATCAAGTAAGTCCCTTGGCTCAGTTCTAAGAGCTGACCGACGACGGCGGCCGCACCCTTTCTCGCGAGGGGTGCGGCCGCCGTCGTCGTCGGAGGGGGCGGTCCGGCCCCCGCCTCCCCCGGAAAAAATCGTAGGGCTCTAGCTTGTCGTATCGCTAGAGCACTACGACACGACGGTAGCTCTACGATTTTTTCAGAGGGAGCGCTTCTGTCGCACCGCGAGCAACAATGCTGCACCAGCCGACGCAAGGACGGCGCCCAGCACGAGGGCGGTTGTCTCGATCCAGGACCCCGCGATGGGGGAGTTGTCCGTTGTGCCGATCGTGGCCCCGAACACCACCGCGCAACCCAAAATGAACAACAACCAGTGAATGCGGCGTCGACGCCGCCGTCGCCCGGTCTTCACGCTCCTCGACTCACTCATCGGCGGAATCCGCCCTCCGTGTTGATGATCTGTCCGGTGATCCATGCGGCCTCCTCGGTGCACAGCCATGCGATCAGCCGCGCTGGATCGTCGGGCTCACCGAAGCGGCCCACCGGGAACAGGTGTGACATCTGCTTCCACGCCTCGGGTCCGAGGTAGCCGGTGTCTACCGGACCGGGGTTCACCGTGTTGACCCGGATGCCATGGCTTATCAGCTGCTCGGAGAGCGTCGCGGTGATGCCCGCGAGAGCGGCCTTGGATGCCGCGTAGGCCACCTCGCCCGGCATCGGTCCCAGTCCCTGCCCCGAGGTCAGGAAGACGATCGACCCCGGGACTTCGCCGGAGTGCTGGCAGAGGAACGCCTGCGCCAGGAGGATCGAGGCCCGGGTGTTCACCGCCCAATGCTCGTCGAGCTTTGCCGCAGTGAGCTCCCCCAGCGCTCCGTCCCGACCGTTGAGCGCCTGATTGCAGACCAGTGCGTCGACCGAGCCCAACTCAGCGATCGCTGCGGTCATCACGTGCTCCGCGCCATCAGGATCGGCCAGGTCAGCATGGACCTCGACGAGCCGAGCGTCTCCGACCAGGTGACCCCGGACACCGTCGAGCACCAGGGAGAGGTCGTCCTCACCCCAGGGCTGTTCCCGGTCATGAGGGGAGTAGTGGTGGCAGACGACGCTGGCGCCGTAGGCGGCCATCCGACATGCCGTGGCGTAGCCGATTCCCGCGCGCCTGCTCACTCCGGTGACCAGCACGTTGCGGCCCTGCAGCGGAAGAGGGTCGCGGGAGAGGTCGGAGGTGCGGGGCTGCTCCATGGGCTTATTGGACCACATCAGACCTCCCAGCGGGAGCTATAGCTGCGGTGTGCAAGCAGCGCGGCGAGTTCCGTGTGAACCGCGACGGTCTTCTCGAGCCGCGACTGCCGATCGGGGATCAGTCCGCTGTCGTCGTCCCAATCTCGGTCGCTGAAATAGCCCATGTAGGGATTGATCACGCACTTGAAGTCAAGCATCAATGACGAGGCCAACTGGCCCGTGGCCATGTAGGACTGCGGCAGGCCCGCCGCGCAGATGAACGTGACCACCTTGTCGAACCACGCAGCGCTCGTCCCCTCTTCGCCGGTGGCCCCGGTCGCTTCGATCAGGCTCTTGGTGGCTGCGGAAGGCGCCCAGTTGTAGATCGGCGTGGCAAGAATGATGCCGTCAGATTCTGCGATCGTGCGATGCAGACGGTCGAAGGGACCGGTCTCGAAGACGCTCGAGTTGTCGAAGGCTGGAAGAGCGTGCTCGCGCAGGTCGAGGATGGGCGCCTGGTGTCCGGCTGACTCCAGCAGTTCTGCGGCCTGAGTGGCAAGGGTTCGGCTTCTGCTCTCCGGATCGAGGCTGCAGGAGATCACGGGAAGCACGAGTCCACTCATGCCGCGAGGTTACCGGAGTTCAGAGTGCGTCAGTGGAGCCGTGAGCGTTCAGCCCGTGGCGCGGCGACGCCGGGCGAATCTCATCCCAGAGAGGAATCCCACCGCGAGCAGTCCCAGTCCCAACAGCACTATGCCGAGTACACCCAGCGTCGTGAATGTAGTAGAGGGATCGGGTGCATACGTGCTTTCTGACAGTGGCGCGTATGCGAACCACCCGAACCTGGTCTGCTGCTGCATAGCCGCGATCAGCGTGACGATGCCGCCTACGGTCAGAGCGATCGCGACCACCCAACTGATCAGCTCCTTGCGCGAGAATTCCATCCCCCGATCGTAGCCATCGCGCCGCCGGCCAGGCAGAGGCTTGCTGCCAGCACGGCCATCGCCGTCGGGCTCCAGCTGCCCTGCAGCATCCCGAACCCGGCCGCGCCCGCCGCTTGCCCCGTCGCCACGGCGATGAACAGTACAGAGGTTCCAGCCCCCGCGTGATCCGGCCAGAGGCGCCGTGCCCAGAGAATCAACACCCCCGTCAGCGCCATGTACCCCGCGCCGAAGATCGCCATGCTGGCATAGGCGAGAGCGGGGTGTTCCCCGAGCAGCGCCCACGCCAGGACCGCGTTCGCCGCCGCCAGCACAACAGCCGTGATGCTCCACCCGACAGGTTCACCGACCCGGTTCACGAGCGCCCCGGTGAGTGTGCCCAAAAGTCCTCCCGCCCCCAGGACGATCCAGAGCCAGCCGACCTGATTCGCGGCGACCACGCCCGAGTCCGTGACCAGCAGCGGTCCGAAGGTCCATAGCAGCGCAGACCCTGACCCGACGACGACGGCGGCGCCGCCCGGGAGCAGCATCTTCCGCCACGCGTGGGCTCTGACCTCGAGGGAGGGGGTCAGGCTCACGCCCGCCCCGGAGCCGGCACTCCAGGATTTCGTCGTCGTCGACGACGCGGCGTGTCCCCGGCGTCGAGGGCTCAGTTCAGCACGCCCGCGCAGCGGAAGCAGCACCGACGCGGCGGCGGCTCCCGCCAGACTCGCCATCACCACCCATGCGGTTCCCACTGACGGCGCGAGAAACGCAATCAGACCTGCCCCGATCACACCCACGCCGGTGCCGGTGTTCACCATCGATTGAGCGGTTGATCTCGCGCGGACAGCGACCATTGCGTCGATCACCGGCACCAGGGCTGGTGAGGCGAACCCCCCGCCCATCCCTGCGATGACCACAGAGGCGATGAAGAAGACCGGCTCCGAGGCCACGGCGACTCCGAGTGACCCGAGGGTCGCGGTGGCCCCTGCGAGGACCAGGACCGTTCGCGGGCGTCGATCCGCCAATCGTCCGGCGATCACGGCCGCCACCGAGTAGGCGATGAACTGGGCTGCGGCCGCCCAGCCGAGGACCTCGATCAGTTCGGGACGCTCGGCAGCCAGCCTCGGGGCGAAGAGCCCGACTCCGAAGCGTGCCATGCCGTACGTCACGGCGATCAAGAGCATGCTCGCCACCGCGATTCCCAACCCCGAGCTGCCTGCGGGTGGGCTCGCGCTGTCTATGGCCGGGGTCGTCCTGGCCGCGCCGATGGGGGAGGCCTGGGTTCCTGGGGTGTCGAGCATGCGCGGCCTCCGAAAGATGGCGTCTGGGGTATAACGAACGTTTCACTGTAACGAACGTTATACTAGTTTCATGCCAGATCCACAACGCACCAGAGACAGGGTGCTCGACGCTGCAGAGAATCTCTTCTTCCACGAGGGCATCAGCATCACCGGCGTGGACCGGGTTGCGGCCGGCGCGGGCGTCTCCATCGTGACGCTCTATAAGCACTTCGGATCCAAGGACAACCTGCTCCGCGAGGTCCTCGACCGCAGGCTCACCGACTGGACCGCACACTGGGACGCAGCCATCACGGCGGCCAACTCGCCCCAGGCGCGGCTGCTCTCGATCTTCGATGCGATCGAGACCTTCCGGGCCTCCGCGGGGGCGACTCAGTGGTGCTGCTTCCTGGCGACAGCTTCCGAGCGCCCAGCCCCCGAGCCGGACAGCGAGGACCCGGTCTTCGAACTCATCCAGCAGGACACGGAACTGGTGGCCCGGCGACTGCGTCAGTTCACGGTGGAAACAGGATTCCCTGACCCTGACGCGGGCGCATCGATGTTCCTGCTCCTCTATAACGGCGTGCTCTCCAGCCTGCTGCGTGGCGCACCGGCAAATCCTGTCAGTCAGGCTCGAAAGACGGCGCAGCAGCTCATCGCCGCCTGGTGAGCTGCCCCGGGTGCTGTTCCGGATGCAGTCCGGAGGAGTGTCACCCCCTTAAAAAATCGTAGAGCTATCCGCATTTCGTAGAGCTATAGCTCTACGATTCGCTAGAGTTCTACGATTTTTTCCAGGAGGGGCGGGGGCTCGACCACATACCCCCCCCCAGCAGCCTGCTCCCCGGGGAATGGAGCTGCTCTCGGTAGGGTTGAGCCTTGGGAAATCGTCTTCCTCGGCCGATCTCTCGGACGGCCGGACGTCACCACAGCTCGGAGAACCTCATGAACCTGACCTCAATCGCCCTGCGCGCCGTGCCCGGTGCCTTCATCCTCAACGCCGGCATCGGCAAGCTGAAGCTCGATGCCGAGTCCGCCGCCGGCATGCAGGGAATGGCCGCCACCGGCGTTCCTGCCGTCAAGCAGCTTTCCCCGGAGCAGTTCGGCAAGGCCCTGGCATGGGGTGAGATCACCCTCGGCACCGCACTGCTGACACCCTTCGTGAGCAACCGAGTGGCCGGCGTGGCCCTGGGCACCTTCGCCAGCGGCATGCTGAGCATGTACTTCCGCAACGACGCCATGACCCAGAGCGACGGCGTCCGCCCCACGCAGGACGGCACGCCGATCGCCAAGGACGCCTGGCTCGCCGCCATCGCCATCGCGCTGGTTGACCTCGGCACGTCGAAGAAGTCGAAGAAGTCCAGCCGCAAGTAGAGCCGACCCGCTCGGCTGCACCGGCCGGCCGATCGATGGCCGCCCCGCCCCGCTGGCGGATTGCCCACCCGCTGCCTGACCGCTGACCCCCGCGAGAAAGCGATCCTCATGACCCGCGAGAAGCTGCTCCTGCTCGATTTCGACGGCACGCTCTGTCTGGGGGACGACCCGGTGCTCTTCTACGCCGACCGGGTGGACGCCCAGCTGCGAGCCCGGAATCTGGCAGGACACTTCGCGGGCAGGACAGTCCGTGAGATCGCGACCCGCGCCTTCGCGGCAAACACCCTGCTTGCCCCGGAGATCCAGTACGACGCCGCGGGGGCTCCGCTCACCGTCGGCAATGAGCCCACCCACGACGATGCCAAGGCCCACCCGGTCTCCTGGCCGCTGCAGGACGGCTACCAGCTCGTCCAGCTGTTGGCCCGGCAGGCCGGGCTCACCGACGCCGAGTCCGGGGAGTGCTTCCGTGCGGCACGGCGGGATCTGCTGGCGCATGGGCTCGAGAAGACCGATGTCCACGCTTCTTCCGGGGCCAGGCAGCTGGTGGCGGAGGTTCGCGAGCACGCCGTCGTCGTGCTGGTGACGAACTCGCCGGCCGAGGTCTTCGCACCCTGGCTGGAGGCGCTCGGGCTGAGCCAGGCCTTCGATCTGGTCATCAATGATGCGCGCAAGCCCTTCGGCATGCCGGAGGCGTTGAAGCGCGCACGGGCTGCGGGAACCACCGCTGCGGGGAGCAGGGCTGCGGGAGTCGCGACGGCGGACGCATCCGGGCAGCCGATCCACCCACACCAGATCCTCTCGGTGGGGGACATCTGGCGCAACGACCTCGAACACGTCGCCGCCATCGGAGGCAGCACGGTCCTGATCGATCGCTTCGACACGGGGCTGGGGGAGCCGGATCACCGCGTGGAAGGCTTCGGCGGCGCCGCCCAAGCGATCCTGACCTGGTCCAATAGCGCGGCAAGGGTGTAACCTTCGTCACAACGCTGATAACCGCGTGTTAACAGTGTGTGACGGGTTGTCGAACAGCCCTCTCACAGGTTGGAGGGGGCCTGAGGCGGCCCTTAGAGTGAATCCAGAATCGCCCGACGTCAGCGTCATCACTGCGCTGACCTGGGGCGTGACTCACCGAGTACCGCAGCACTGAGAGTTCTACGGTGAGCCGGACCGGTGTCGCCCTTGCATCTTGATGAAGAGGAAACTCCATATGCGTATGAAGACCAAGTCCACGTTCGCCCTGGCGGGCGTGCTGACGCTCGCCCTCTCCGGCTGTGTCGCAGATGAGGGAGAGACCGGCGGCGGCGATGCCGAGGAGACCAACGACTCCGAGGCAGCGATCTCCAGCGTCGACGAGATCGTGATTGCGCTCGTCCCCTCCAATGACGTCGACAACATCGTGGAGAGCGCGGAGCCGCTGGCCGACGCCCTCAGCGATGCACTCGACGGATTCCCGGTCCGCGCCGAGGAGACCCAGGACTACCTCGGCGCCATCACCGCCATGCAGACCGGTGACGCACAGGTCGTCATGTCCGGGCCCGTGGGCATGATTCAGGCCGAGGAGCAGGCCGGCGCCGTGCCGATCACCCAGTCCATCCGCTATGGCTCCGATGTCTACGTGACCCAGTGGTTCACCAATGACCCGGACACCTATTGCATGGACGAGCCGGTGGACGTGCCCGATGACGAGGGCAACACCATGCTCTTCTGCAACGGCACCGACGAGGCCGAGCCTGGCGCCGTCGGCACCGAGGCGCTGGAGCAGATCGAAGAGGGCACCACCGTCTCCTATGTGGACCAGGGCTCCGCCTCGGGTTACTACTACCCGGCCACCCAGCTCAACGAACTGCTCGGCTTCGCCCCGGGTGAGGGTGACATCGATGAGCAGTTCGCCGGCAGCCACGACAACTCGGTGATCAACGTCTACAACGGCAGTGCCACGATCGGCACTTCGTTCGACGACGCTCGCGAGAACGTCGTTGCAGAGAACCCCGATGTGGGCGAAGAGGTCGTGGTCTTCGCCTGGGCTGGACCGATTCCGAACGACGGCATCGTCGTTTCGGACGAGTTCACCGAAGAAGAGCAGCAGGTCCTCACCGATGCCTGGCTCGCTGTCGCCGAGGACGAGGACGGTCTCGCAGCACTCGACGAGGTCTACGAGATCGAGGGCATGGTCGAAGCCGATCAGGAGGCGCTCGACGGCGCACGCCAGGTCTACAACGACTTCGGCGATGAGTGACCTCTAGCAACCCCTTCTGAGAGGAAACAGTCCTCCTTCAGTCGGCAGCCCGGGTGCGCAGCTCTTACGCTTGTGGCGTGAGCTGCGCACCCGGACCCGGCTAGGACACAGACCATGATCACTTTCGAGAACATCGACGTCGTCTACCCCAATGGTTTCAAGGGGTTGAGCAACGTCAATCTGCAGATCAACAAGGGCGAGTTCGTGGCCATCGTCGGGCTCTCCGGAGCAGGCAAGTCCACCCTGATCCGGACCGTCAACGGGCTGGTGCCCTTCACCTCGGGCACACTGACCGTGGGCGACGTCGTCGTCGATCCGCGCAGCAAGGCGAAGCTGCGCCGCCTCCGGTCCCGCGTGGGGATGATCTTCCAGTCTTTCAACCTGGTCACCCGGGTCTCCGTGCTGAACAACGTGCTCGTCGGACGATCCGCGGACACCCCCACCTGGCGCTCGCTGCTGGGCTGGTACCGCGCCGAGGACAAGGAGCTCGCCTTCCAGTCCTTGGAACGGGTCGGAATCGTCGACAAGGCCTATATGCGTGCCGCCTCGCTCTCCGGTGGCCAGCAGCAGCGCGTAGCCATCGCCCGTGTGCTGGCTCAGGACCCCGAGGTGATCCTCGCCGATGAGCCGGTCGCCTCGCTGGATCCACCCACTGCGCACAAGGTCATGCGCGACCTGCGCCGCATTCAGCAGGAGCTGGGTATCACCACCATCGTGAACATGCACCATCTGGACCTTGCCCGCAGCTACGCCGATCGCGTGATCGGAATGCGCGCCGGTGAGGTGGTCTTCGACGGACCCGTGGAAGAAGCCACGGATGAGGTCATCGAACAGGTCTACCAGCGCTCGCTGACCGCCGAGGACATCGTGACCGCTGAAGCGACGCAGGAGTAGCGCGTGGTGACCACCTCCACCGCGGAACGCCGTGCCGCACCGCAGGCGGCGACGGTCCGTCCCGAACCCCCGCGGCCCAGCGGCCTGGTCTACCTGGGTCTCGCGGGTCTCGCCGTCCTCGCGTTCATCGTCTTCTGGGTCATCCAGGAGTCCGGGGATGTTCTGCTGATCCCGCTGGGCTTCGTGACGCTGTGGGCCCCCTTGAACCCGGTCATCGGGCTCGTCGTGATGCTGGTGGCGCTCGCGGTGTGCTTCAAGGCCAGGATCGGCACGATGGCGGCCTTCGGAGCGCTCGCCTTCATCATGATGAGTTACTGGGCTGGCGCCACCGTCGGCTTCACGCTGCTCGAGATCCCCGAGCGCTGGTCCAATGTGGAACCTCGGCTCATGGCGTTCCTGGATCCGAACTGGAGCTACATCTGGACCGTCCGGGACCAGTGGCTGATCACGATCTCGATGGCGGTGGTGGCCACGCTGGTCGGCTGCGCCATCGGACTCGTCCTGGCCATGTATGCCTCCCCGGTCTCTAGTCCTAATAAGGGCACCTCGCAGACGATCAAGGCTGTGAACTCGGTCATCCGCTCCATCCCCGACGTCGGCTGGGCGCTGCTGTTCGTCGCTTTCATCGGCGGAACCGCTCACGGGCTGGGTCCCATGGCAGGCATCCTGGCGCTTCTGATGTTCAACATCGGGATCGTGGCCAAGCTGACGAGCGAGACCATCGACGCCGTGAACCCGGGTCCGGTGGAGGCCGCCGACGCCTCTGGCGCCACCCTCACCCAGCGCAACCGGCTCGCGATCCTCCCGCAGGTCCTCCCTGGCTTCGTCTCCTACGGCCTCTACGTCTTTGAGCTGAACATCCGCGCATCGGCCGCACTGGGAATCGTCGGCGTCGGCGGCATCGGCTCCGCCATGATGCTGCAGCTGAATCGTTTCCAGTTCGAGAACGTCGCCGCCATCCTGATAGCCCTGATCGTGGTGGTGCTGCTGGTCGACATGTTCTCCATGTACATCCGGAGGAAGCTGCTGTGAGTACCCCCAACCTCAACGCCGGACCGGGGAGCACCTCGCAGACGAAACCCCGCTTCGCTGAAGACGCGCTGGACCGACGTCCGGTGCGCCCGTCCAAGCTTCGCTACAACCTCGGCATGCTGGCCGTGGGCATCATCTTCATCGCCGCCGTCTCCGGTGCGGGCATGGACTTCGGCGCCCTGCTGAACCTTCCGGCAAGCATCATCCAGTACGGCCAGCTCATGGCTGCGGGCGTCTTCCAGGCCCCGGATGCGACGGTGGCCGGGTACTGGACACAGTCCTTCGACGCGATGTTCGAGTCTGTGGCCATTGCCTGGGTCGGCACCATGGTCGGAGCGCTGTTCTCCCTGCCGCTGGGCTTCCTGGCGGCCCGCAACATGTCCCCGCTGCCGGTGTACATCGTGGTGCGTTTCGTGCTCTCGGTCATCCGTGCGGTGCCGGAGATCATCTTCGCCATCGCCATCATGCTGCCGCTCTTCGGTTTCGGCAGCGGTGGCGGTGGAGCTCTCGCCGGCGCCATGGCGCTGGGCGTCAGCTCCATCGGCACGCTGTCGAAGCTCATCTCCGAGGCCATCGAAGCCGTGGACGGCGGTCCGCTGGAGTCCTCCCGGGCCTCGGGCAGCAACCAGATGCAGATGATCCGGTGGGCCGTGATGCCCCAGGTCATGCCGGAGGTCATCGCCATCTGGCTCTACCGCTTCGAGGTCAACATCCGTGCCTCGGCCATCCTCGGCGTCCTGGGCGCGGGCGGCATCGGCGCGCTGCTCTCCACCGTCTTTGGTGCACGCGAATGGGACCGGATCGGCATCGTCCTGGTGGTCATCATCGTGGTGACCATGCTCGTGGACCAGATCTCCGCATTCATCCGGCACCGCGTCATCCACGGTGGCGACCTCCGCAGTGACGGTGGGGAGCCGCAGGAGGACGACGACGACGCCGGCCCGAGCCCTGAGAATGATCCGCGGGTCGAGACTGATCCGGCTCCTCAGGAGAACCGGGCGGCTGCGGGTCTCTAGCTTCTCGAGCAGTAGGATGGACGAATGAGCATCGTCGGTCACAACTTGATGGAACCGGAGCCCACACTGCTTCCGGCTGAACCCGAAGTCTCTGAATCGCTGGTCGCCGGCGAAGAGCCCGTTGACCTGGCGGCCAAGCACCCAGAATCTTCACTGGTCTGGGCGCTGCTCGCCGAGGATGCGCTGGACCAGGGATACACCGTGGAAGGCTACGCATACGCCCGCGTGGGGTATCACCGTGGCCTCGACGCGCTGCGTGGCTCGGGCTGGCGCGGGGCTGGTCCCGTCCCGTGGAGTCATGAACCCAACCGCGGGTTCCTGCGCGCGCTCGGCGCGCTGGGGCAGGCTGCCGCCGCGATCGGAGAGACTGCCGAGGTCGAGCGCATCTCCCAGCTTTTGCGGGATTGTGATCCTTCGGCTCCTGAAGCGATCAGCCGCCTGCGCTGAACGCGGACTGGCGGGCTGTGGCCTGCGCAGACCTTCACTGACACGCATGCTGGGAGGGCGGCCTGACCATGGCTAAGCTCTATTTTCGCTACGGCGCCATGAACTCGGGGAAATCCACCGGGTTGCTGCAAGCCGCGTTCAACTACGAGGAGCGCGGCCAGCGTGTCCTGCTGGCGAAGCCTCAGGTGGACACCAAGGGTGAGGACGAGATCGTCTCCCGCCTGGGGGTCACGAGGAACGTCGACTTCTTGATCCCTCCTGACGCGCCCCTGCGCGAACTCGTCTCGCAGCATGCCCACGGCACCACGCCTGGCACCCTTCTGGATGACATGGAAGCCGAGTCCGGTGCGCTGAACCGCCAGATCAAGCCCGTAGCCTGCCTGCTCGTCGATGAGGCCCAGTTCCTCGCGCCCGCGCAGGTCGAGGACCTGTTGCGCATCGCGGTGCTCGACGACGTGCCGGTGCTCGCCTACGGGATCCGTACCGACTTTCGCACCACGGCGTTCCCCGGCTCAGCGAGGCTGATGGACCTTGCCCATGCCCTGGAGGAGCTCAAGACGATCTGCCGCTGCGGACGGAAGGCCGTGTTCAACACTCGTCGTTCCGGTGAGGGCATCATCTTCGACGGTGATCAGGTCGCGATCGACGGGACTGACATCTGGTACGAGTCCCTCTGCGCGGCGTGTTATCTGGAAGCGTCCGGAGGTCGGCTCGGCTAGTCAGATGACGGCGCTCGAGGGTGAGACCGAACCGCGTTGATAGAATCTCCCGGGATGCCTTCGCCGCTGCGCGAGCTTCCAGACCAGCTCAGCCCGGGAAAGGAACGCCATGCCAGCCATTGTGATCGTCGGAGCCCAGTGGGGCGACGAAGGTAAGGGCAAGGCCACAGACCTGCTCGGTTCGCGAGTCGACTATGTGGTGAAGCCCAATGGCGGCAACAACGCCGGACACACCGTGGTCGTGGGTGGTGAGAAGTTCGAGCTCAAGCTCCTTCCCGCCGGCATCCTCTCCCCGAACGCCGTGCCAGTCATCGGCAACGGCGTGGTGGTCAACCTTGAGGCACTTTTCCATGAGATCGACGGGCTCGAAGCTCGAGGCGCGGACACCTCCAAGCTGAAGATCTCTGCCAACGCCCATCTGGTGGCGCCCTATCACCAGACCATGGACAAAGTGGCCGAGCGCTTCCTCGGCAAACGTGCCATCGGCACTACCGGACGCGGCATCGGTCCGACCTACATGGACAAAGTGGCCCGCCTGGGCATCCGCGTGCAGGACATCTTCGATGAGTCGATCCTGCGCCAGAAGATCGAAGGAGCACTGCGCCAGAAGAACGAACTCCTGGTCAAGCTGTACAACCGGCGCGCGATCGCCGTGGATGAGATCGCCGAGTACTTCCTGGACTTCGCTGAACGGCTGCGACCGATGGTCGTCGACACCACGATCCTGCTCAACGATGCGCTGGACCGCGGTGACGTGGTGCTGATGGAGGGCGGACAGGCCACCTACCTCGACGTCGACCATGGCACCTACCCGTTCGTGACCTCCTCGAACCCCACGGCAGGCGGAGCCTCGGTGGGCTCGGGCATCGGGCCGACCCGGATCAGGCGTTCCATCGGCATTGTGAAGGCGTACACCACCCGTGTGGGTGCCGGACCGTTCCCCACCGAACTCTTCGACGAGTGGGGCGAATACCTGCAGAAGACCGGCGGAGAGTTCGGCGTCAACACCGGCCGTCCCCGCCGCTGCGGCTGGTACGACGCCGTCATGGCGCGGTACGCATCCCGCATCAACGGCTTCACCGACTTCTTCCTGACCAAGCTCGATGTTCTGACCGGCATCGAGCAGATCCCGGTATGCGTGGCCTATGAGATCGACGGCGTGCGCCACGATGAGATGCCGATGACGCAGACCGAGTTCCACCACGCTAAGCCGATCTTCGCGAACTATCCGGGCTGGACCGAGGACATCTCCGGGGCGCGTACCTTGGAGGACCTGCCGGTCAATGCGCGGGACTACGTGCTGGCCCTGGAAAAGCTCAGCGGCTGCCGCATCTCCGGTGTCGGCGTGGGCCCTGGACGTGACCAGGTGATCGCGATTCACGATCTCATCGAGGACTGACGCTGAGTTTCGCGGACTAAGACCTGGGCCAAGAGAGTGTCGCTTGTCCCAGGTCTTTGCCATATCAGGACGCATCTCGGCTTGTGATCTACATATGATTGGCGTTTCCTATCGACCGATCCGTCCGGAACAAATGCGGATGCTGTATCGAGGGGCCAAGCATCGAGTGCCAACCGGGGACCCTTTTGTTTCCATCTCAAGAAGTTGTGCACACTAACCTTGACGCCATCTAATTATTAGTGATTCTATCGATATGTTCTTGGGTGTCTTAGGTCACTTGTTGAACAAACTGTAATCAGGACGATCGTATTCACTCGCCTCGTCCCAGTACGGCAGGTGGCAGAAACAGGTCACGCAATGCGCGCAGGGGGCGTGCTCGCGGGGCGGGAGAACCTATTCAAAAGGGGATCCCGTAGATGAGGAACGACACACCGACGCGTTCGGAGGCCCGGCCTCCAGCGCACAGAAGCAGGTGGAGGAGGCTGACGGCCGCTGCCTCGACACTCGTATTGGGCTCGGGCCTGACCATGGTGGGCGCCGCGCCTGCTCAGGCAGCTCCCGGAGACGAATCAAGGGCGTCGGCCCAGTTTCTCGGCGGTTCGGTGCTGAGCGGCATTGATCTATCATCAATTGCCGGGCTAGCTGGCGTTGAAGCAGAGAACTTCGGTACACCGGAACCCGAGATCAGTTCCACAGACCTGGATGTGACGGCTCTCAGTGCGATTCAGGTGGTCGTCAGTGACGGGGTATCGGTTCCCCTTGGGGGACCTGTTGCAGCTGGGTGCTGTCAACCAGTACGCGGAGGCCCAGGATGAAGGGACGTCACGAGCCGCGTCGGGTGCTGTAAGCGACGCGGGTGTTGTGGACACGACGGGAGAATCTGGTTATCCCGCAAACGCCAACCTTGACCTGACCTCTCTGCTTCCGAGTTCTTCTCTCCTGTCGACAGCTGAGTTGTCGCTAGGCGCCGTCACTGGCGTCGCCGCGTTGGATGCTTCTGTAGATGGGCCGCTGGCCATTCAGTGCACCGACTTGTCCGCCCCAGCGCATTGCCGGGACTACCAGATTGCATCCGCTGACTTGAGCGTGGTCTCGCCGTTACTGGAAGACGTTGCGACAGGTGTCGACGCCGCCTTGGTGCCCCTGAGTGCAGGCCTCGGGGATCTAGAAGACGACGTTCTGGCTGGCCTTCTCGGTGGTGTCGAGGACTCCTTGGACCTCATTAACGGTTTGGATGGCATCACGGGCCTTGCGGTAGGTGAGAACGATCTTAATGTTGCGATCTCCGCTGACTTGGATGGCGCTCTCTCCCCGATCCTCAATGAAGATCGCAGCGCGGGTGGTGTCACGCTGAATTTGGCAGCAGGCACGGTGTCTGTCGATCTCGCGCAGGTTGTGGATCTGAATAACCTTCCCCCGAATACGCCGCTGCTCGGACCAGCGACCATCACTGCGATTGGGACGCAGGTTGAGGGGCTTCTCGCGGGTGCTCAGGAGGCCCTCAACGCCGAAGTGCAGAACGTCCTGTCTAACGCTGGTGTCACGGTGGGTGGCGGCGTATGTCTCCTGTCGACCCTCGGAGCTTGCACTGCGGGCGTCGATATCGACTTCGAGGGAAACCTGGCCAGCCTTTTGGATGGAAGCACTCCTCTTTCGATCACTGGCTCGGGGCTGCTCGGAGGTCTGCTGACGGGGATTCTTGAACCGCTGACGGCTACGGTGCAGGGGACACTGAGCTCTGTTGTCTCGCCCTTGGTTGAGAATGTTCTCAGCGAGGCAGGGGAAGCAGTTGAGAGCCTCACGACTGACGTAGCGTCAGACCTGACGCCGGCGCTTGCGTCCTTGAATGATCTTGCTGCGGTCAACGTCAATGTCCAGTCGGAAGAAGGTGGCCAGTTCACTGAGACCGCCGTTCAGATCGCTTTATTGGGCGGAGCCGGTGCGACTGTGAACCTTGGTTCTGCATCTGTTGGTCCCAATGCACTGGCGGCTGATGACAGTGATTTCGACACCTCCATCACCGCGGATCCCTCCACGGTGGAGCAGGGCGAGTCCACGGAGATCACCGGTGATGGTTTCGCCGCTGAGGAATCGGTGACGGTGAGCATCCCGGGTGCCGAGGATGGCGATGATCCGATCACGGTGGAGACCACCACGAATGCTGATGGTGAGTTCACCACGGACCTCCCGATCCCGGCCGACTACCCGACCGAGGATGTGACGGTCACTGCTGTGGGCGCTGAGTCTGAGACTCCAGCCACCACGGGTATCACCGTCGTCGCCCCGGGTGATGGGGGCGATGGGGACGATGGTGATTTCGACACCTCGATCACTGCGGACCCCTCCACGGTGGAGCAGGGTGAGTCCACTGAGATCACTGGTGATGGTTTCGCCGCTGACGAATCGGTGACGGTGAGCATCCCGGGAGCTGAGGATGGCGATGATCCGATCACGGTGGAGACCACCACGAACGCCGATGGTGAGTTCACCACGGACCTCCCGATCCCGGCCGACTACCCGACCGAGGATGTGACGGTCACTGCCGAAGGCGCCGAGTCCGAGACCCCCGCGACCACGGGTATCACCGTGGTTGCTCCGGGCGAAGGCCCTGGCGACGGTGATGACGGCGACGATGGCACGTTCGACACGGACATCGTGGCCGAACCCACCAACGTTGAGCAGGGTGGTTCCACGGAGATCACCGGTATCGGTTTCGCTTCGGAGGAAACTGTGACGGTGAGCATCCCCGGAGCCGAGGACGGCGATGATCCGATCACGGTGGACACCACCACCAACACTGACGGTCGCTTCACCGTGAACCTCCCGGTTCCTGCCGATTACCCGCTCGGCGAGGTAGTCGTGACCGCAGTGGGTGCTGAGTCGGAAACTCCCGCCAGCACCGAACTGAATGTCGTCGCTCCCGGCGATGGTGGCGACGATGAGGGTGATTTCGACACTGCTGTAGTCGTGGATCCCTCCACCGTCGAGCAGGGTGACTCCACCGAGGTGACCGGTATCGGGTTCGCTCCCGAGGAAACGGTCACGGTGAGCGTCCCCGGCGCCGGGGACGGCGATGATCCGATCACCGTGGAGACCACTACGGACGGTGACGGTGGATTCACCGTAGACCTTCCGGTCCCCGCGGACTATCCCACCGGTGATGTGGTCGTGACGGCAGTGGGTGATGAGTCCGAGACTCCAGCCACCACTGATCTGTCGATCGTCGCTCCAGGCGGAGGCAACGGCGGGGATGACGACGACTCAGACGTCGATCCCTCAGTCTCGGTTGACCCCGAGATCGCAGCACCTGGCGAAGACGTCACCATCGAGGGTGATGACTTCACCCCCGGCACCACCGTCGATATCGAGATCACCGACGAGAACGGAGACGTCATCGGCACGATCGAAGATGTCGAGGTGAACGACGACGGCGAATTCACCGAGGAGTGGACGGTGCCTGAGGGGACCGAGCCCGGTGATCTGACCGTGACAGCCGCGGATGAGGAGGGCAACAGCGCCAGCGCACCCCTGGTCATCGTCGGCGACGGTGGTTCTGGTGACGAGGACGGAACTGATGAGCCGTCAGTCACGGTGGATCCAGAGACTGCCGAACCGGGTGACACCGTGACGGTCGAGGGTGACGACTTCACCCCCGGCACCACGGTGGACGTCGAGGTCACCGACGAAGATGGCAATGTCGTCGGCACCATCGAGGATATCGAGGTCGACGAGAACGGCGAGTTCATGGTGGACTGGGCCGTTCCCGAGGACATCGAGCCCGGTGAGCTTGTCGTGACCGCCACCGATGAGGAGGGCAACTCCGCCAGCGCTCCGCTCGAGGTGCTTGGTGCGGGCAGCGGTGGGAACGGAGACGGCGTCCCCGTTGAAAGTGGCAGCGACGACGACGGAGCCGCCGGCTCCGGGCCCCTCGCCACGACGGGCGCGACTGTGGCGACATTCGGTCTGGTCGCTCTGGTGCTGACTCTGATCGGTATCGGACTCTACGTGGCGTCACGCCAGCGCCGAGTCACGGACCAAGAGTAAGCGCATTCGGTTGCACTGCTGATCCTCGCGGCGTCGCCTGAGCGACACGCAGGATCTCGAGGGCGGCGTCATCTACGGGTGGCGTCGCCCTCCGGCACGCCGGCATCACGTGACGCCCGCGTAGAGGACCGTCCCTCATCGAGAGCCTCTGCGTCCGTAGTTTGGCCCTCTAACGAGATTCGAGAATGACAGTAGCAAATTAGAAATAAGGACTGTATTGTGAGTGAGGTTACATTCATGATTTTGAGGGGACTCTTTGGGCACTGAAGGTCCTCGCGTCGGACGCGAGCAGGAACTTGAGCTGATCCGGCGGGCCTCGCGTCAGGCCGCAGAGCGCCGGGCGCAGGTCGTCTATCTCGAAGGATTCGCGGGCGTGGGCAAGGGAGCGCTCATGCGAGATGCCCTTGCGGACTTCGAGGACTGGCGGGAGATCGTCGTCGTCCTGGACCAGGAGCAGAGCGATATCTCAGGAGATCTGCTGCGCCGCCTGGTGCTTCCGCCGGATACGCAGTTGCGCGGCCAGAGCGTGGATGAGCTCGTCGCCGAAGGCCTGCAGAGGGCACAGATCCTGCGACGCCCGACGGTGATCACGTTGGTCAACACCCAGTGGATCGACAGTGAGTCGGCTGAGGCTCTGTTGCGCATCTGCACCATGCTTCGTGACGCGGCGATCCTGGTGGTGATATCAGGACGTCCCTCCGCCCGACCGGAGGTCAATCGACTCAGCGCCTTCGCTCGAAACAGCCCGAATGGCACCTACATCCGGGTCGACCCGTTCCGCCCAGCCGAGACGAAGGAGCTTCTGGCGCAGTATCTGACCACTCCGCTGAGCGCCAGGGTCGTCGACACGGTGCAGATCGAGACCGCCGGCTACCCGCTGCTGGTGCATGAGGTGGGACGCCATCTCGCGGCCACTCCCATCGGCACTCGACGACTGGCCATGTCGATCAATGCGACGAAGGCCGGACCCGCGGCCCAGTGGATGCGGCGAGCATTCGAAGAGGCCCTGGTGCCGCTGACCGAAGACACGAGGGAGGTTTTGCGTCTCCTCGCGGTATCCTCCATGCCCCTTGCAAAGCATCAGATCGCCCTCGCGCTGGACTCTCCTGCAGACCTGTCCGACGTTCTGGAATCAGGGCTTGCGGCCTGGGATGAGAGGTTGTTCGGCTACAAGATTCGAAACGGCCTCATCACCGAAGCGCTGCTGGCGTTGATGTGCCCCAAGGAGCTCGCCGAGCTCCGCCAAAAACTGATCGGCATCGTTGATGAAGCTGCTGCGCTCACCCACCGCGTGGAGATTGCCCGAGTCCTCCCCACCTCTGAATCCAACAGTGAGCTGATCCGCGACCTGCGCGATGCCGCCGCTGATTCCCTGCTGCGCGGGGACCTGGAACAAGCGTTCCAACATTTCCTCGCCGTGGCAAGCCTGAAGGCTGACACGCAGGCACTTCTGGATTTGTTGTACTTCGGTGCGGTCCTGGGGCACCTAGATTGTTTCGCCCCGTATGAGTCGTCGCTGCGATGCCTCAAGCCTGGTCCGCTGCGGCAAGGTGGGCTCGCGCTCGTGGCGTTGGATCGCGACAACCTGCAGGAGGCCGTCGCCGCGCTGGAATGGCAGACCCGAGTCGAGCCCGAGGATCCCGCGGCGCTGATCTTCGGACAAGCAGTCGCGCTGGTGGCGGCGGAGCTGGGCATCATGGGCGTTCCTGGCCGTGCCGAGGCGGCAAAACGTGAAACGCTGCGCATGCTCGCAGTCAGGGAGGAGCATCTCGACCAACGCCTCGCCGCACAGGATTACAGTCACGCGCCTCGAGAGGCGATGGAATGGGAGCGAGCGCACGGGGCGGGGTTGTGTGCCTTCATTCAGCTGTGGCAGGTCTTCGATGCTCAGGATCCCCGCACGGTCCGGGAGGCCGAGGCTGAGATCTCTCGAGAGATTCAGAGACTCGAGCAGATACCGAACTCGGAGCTCTTCCAGGTGGGTCTGCGTTCCGCGAGGGGCACCAGGCGTCGCTACCTCGGCGACCCGGTCGGGGCGTATGGGGACCTCTCCGACGTCATGGCGGTCTCTCCCGATATGACGTTCCTGACGTACGCGAAGGCCCAGTTTGCGCAGGTCCTGTTCGCTGCAGGCCTCTGGGAGGACGCGATGGACGTGGCGGCGGCCGCGACGGACAGTGCGCTGCTGAGGCGAGAGGATGCCACGGCGCTCGTCGCCTATTTGACCTGGGCGCTGATACCGATCAGCAGGGGTCGCTACGACGACGTCGCCCCGATGATCGAAGAGATCTCGGCCGTGCGTAAGGGGGCGGGCGTGCTGGTCTCTTCTGCGCTCGAACACCTGTACGCGTGGACGGCCGTGGTGGATGCCGATCATGAGCGCGCCGTGCAGCACCTGCTTCGATTTCGCGATGAGGCCGGTGGCTGGTTGAACGTCGGAATCGACGCGGTGCTGATGCTCGTTCGCGCAGCCCATTACGCCGGACTGAGTTCCATGATCCCCTCGCTACAACGTGTCGTCCAAGCTGGTGACTGTCCGGTCGCACCGGAGTTCGAGGAGGCCGTCGTGGATTACATGGAGGGTTTCCAGGCATGGGAGGGGCACGACCCCACCGAAGCCATGCGGCGATTCGCGCGAGTCGATGCGTGGCTGGAATCCCAGCCTCCCTTGCACCTGGCGCAGCAGATCTCTGACGCAGGCGGATTCCGGCTCTTCAAAGCCTTCACATACCTGGATATGAGTGCGCTGGTCATCGCCTATCCGCAGGAATTGAAGCGGAATCGCGTCACTGTGATCGAGGCGCTTGAGTGGACCATTGCACTGTTCACCAGCGTGGGGTCGCCGGGCCTTCTGAAGTTGGCCGTGGAGCAGCTCTCTGCGCTGAGGCCTCGACTGGACCGGCATGCTCCGCTCAAACGGGTCCCGCATGTGCAGGGGCCCTCAGCGGCGCGGACTTCAGCGGGGTTCACTCCCAAGCTGAAGCCGGAGATCTTCCGCGAGAATGTGGCGAACGACCACACCGGCCCTCTGGATGGGCTGTCTGGGCGGGAGCGCCAGGTGGCGGTATTGATCGCCGATGGGTGGACCAATAAGGAGATCGCCGAGGAGCTGGGGGTTTCCGTGCGCACCATTGACTTCCACGTGCGCAATGCGTTGACCAAGTTCGATGTGAGCTCCCGTCATGAGATTCGACACCGGCTGCGCCACGGGACAGCTGGCGGCTGAGGCTGTTCTCGCGAGCCCCCGCCCGAGGGGGTTCGTCACCGGCGGAAAGCCACCTGGTGATCTATACCAGGTATGACCTGGTGGCCCGGCACTTCTTGCCGGACTTTCACCAAATTGGCCACTTTCGTCTATATCGCGGCTCTCTTCTTTCTAGCCTGTGAGTGCAATAGAAACGTGTGTGCGTTTCCTGAGCACTAGGTGACGGGCGGACGAGCATGACAGGACACATCAACTGGAGTGCGGTCTTGTCGACCCTCCTGTTGATCGTGGTCCTAGCTCTCGGTCCAGGTATCACCGGCCCAGCAAGTGCCGCGGAGACTCCGGGAGAAGCTGAGTCACCGGCGCCGGTCGCCCCGGACGACAACACGGATGCTCCAGAGGAGTCCCCCACGCCCTCGCCTTCCGAAAGTGTGCCTGCCGAAGCTCCCGTGGAGCTCGAGGAACCACCCAGCGAGGCGCCCGAGTCTCCCGCGCCCACCGAGCCGGAAGAGTCTTCCTCTGCTACCCCAGAGGACGACGACTCCGCGGCTCAGGTCGAGGACGACGCCACCGATGAAGAGCCGGCTCCCCAGCAGCGCATGCAGCGGAACATGGGCGGATCCAACACGGCCACGGTGGAAGTCAAGGTCGGCGAGACCCGAGGCAGCGTCGGTGGGAACGCCTTAGACGGCGCGGAACTGGGGATCTTCAGGTCTCTTACAGCCAGTAGCCCCATCACGACGTGTAGATCGTCTTCCGGGATCTGCACTCTCGAGATCCCGATCGACGGTTCGAGCACAAGCACTCCGTATTTCGTGAAAGCGGTCACTGCCCCCGCGGGTTACAGCGTGGTCGGGGATTTGGGTGTGACCGACAACTATGGTCAGATCTCCCGGTCCAACTATGGATTCCGAGTGGGCGAGCGGGTCTGCTCCTGGTATCGCCCCTGTACGTGGGAACTTCGCTCCGGAAAGACCTATCGCTCCTATCCCACGGGCCGACAGGGAGCGGACTTTATGAGCGCAGACGACGCCTCCAGCGGAATCTTTCCCTTTATTCGTGACAATCCTTCGTTGCCCTCTCAGTGTGGGATGGACGTCGCTGTCATTCTGGACCTTTCGACGTCCATGAATGGCTCAGAGGACGAGTTGGCCGAGACTACGAACCGGGTTGTCGATGAGTTGCAGGGCACGCCCTCGACCGTTTCGATGTTCAATTTCGGCACGCACAGTCCCGCAACCCGGGTTTGGGGAATATCCGACTACACGGCTCCGCAGCCAGTCGACACGAGAGAGAAGGCCGACAAGGTTCGAGATCTTTACTCGGCCCGGGCTGACTGGTGGTCCTCGCGGCGCGCGGCGAAATTCGTGATCTCTTCCTACGGCGAGGGGACGAACTGGGACCGCGGTCTCTCCGCACCAGCAGACGCCCCCTCGAGCTATGACGCTGCTGTAGTGCTCACTGACGGAAACCCGACGTACCACGGCGAACCGACGTACTACGGGAATCCTCAGGGCAATGGTGCCCACACTCGCTTTGCGGAGGTGGAGCACGCGATCTTCTCCGCGAACGCGCTGAAGGCCAAGGGGACACACGTCATCGCGGTTGGAGCAGGGAACAGAGAGATCGCCGGCGCAGTCTCCAGAAGCAACCTCCTCGCAATTTCGGGGTCCGGCGCAATGATCCAGCAGTCCGACTTCGATGATGCGGCCGAGGAGCTGGCGAACATGATGAAGCAGAATTGCGCCAGTTCTGTCGCCGTGGACAAGACCTGGGTGATCAACGGCACCGAATACGCGCAGGGGACGCAGCCCGAGGGCATTGACGCGGAGCTCTTCCTTTCCGCTCCCGGGGACTCCTCTGGTAAGACTCGGCAGGCAGCCTGGGGCCAGGAGCGCGAAGGTTATATGGCAGGAACTCAGGTCCGGCTCAAGGAGACGCTGAGCATCAGCGAGACGCGCCCCGGCTGCCAGCTCAAGTCGTCCGAAGTCACGGCGGTCGGACCCGCCAGTACGTCTGCGTCCCTGACAGGCGGTTATCTCTCCAAGGCTCTCTCCGCCGGTGTCACTCGCTTCTCGGTGACCAGCACCGTCATCTGCGAGCAGAGTCTGACGCTGACCATGGAAGCCAAAGACAAGAGGGCCGATGCTTCGCGCTGGAAGCTCTCCGCCTACTCCACCCCAGAGGACCCAAGGAAGGGAAAGCCGGTGTTTTCTGGCTCTCAAGGAGTCAAGAGCCACTCCGTCGCCGCGGGTCAGACCCTTCAGCTTGCCGCCGAACAGGGGCCCGAGGTCTTCGTACAAGATGACAAGCGCTCGAACCCCTCGCGTGCGCCACTGGCCACGGGGTCCTGGACCTGCGTCCATTCCGATGGCCGAGGTTCAGCGCCCGGGGCAGGACTGCCGGCCGGTGGTGAGGATGGAACCGTCCAGGTTCCGCTGGGTGCGGACCTGAACTGCACGGCCACCAGCCGCACGGCAGAGGCGACTCTGCTCAAGCACGTGGTCAATGAGCATGGCGGAACCATCGCGCCGGAGGATTTCCAGCTGCAGGCAGTCCCAACCGCCAGCGGGTCAGCGTTGGCATCCAAAACCGTCCCTGGAAGTGGCGCGCCCAGCGAGAGCACCGCCGTGCTCGTGCGACCCGCTCAGGGCTACACCATCTCCGAAGAGTCACTTGTCGAAAATCTCGCCTTCCGGACCGGGGAGCTCCAGCGCTACACGGGCGTTCCCAACGAAGCGATCGATCACCAGGACGCCCGGCTCTGGGAGACGGTGTCCGACGGCGAGATTGCCGTCGAGGCGGACGGCGCGGAAATCTACCGTCTGGTCAGTTACGACATCGCTCCTTCCGTGCTGCCACAGACCGGTGGTCTCGGCTCCATGCCCTACCTGCTCGGAGGCGGCGCCATGATCACACTTGCCGCTCTCGCTGCCTTCAAGCTCCGTCATCCTGCTCGAACATCACGGAGGCGAGCAGCCTGAATCAGCTCTTCACCCCTTTATCCGACGACTCACATCATTCGCACGATTACTCGCTCGCACCGCTTCCTCCTTGGAAAAGCACCGAAAGGACCTGCCATGTCCCCATCTCACATCGCCCGGCGCTCCACCATCTCGGTGGCCGCCCTGATCGGAGCCTTCGCCCTGCTCTTCAGCGGCGTGGCCCCGGTCCAGGCTGCCCCCGGCCCCGCCAACATCGACCAGACACGGACCGGCTCGATCACCATCCATAAGTTCGCTGAAACCGAGACCGATGGCGCCGAGCACCAGGGTCAGGAGCTTGCCCCCTCCATGACCGCAGGACTTTCGCCCCTCGAGGGGGTGCAGTTCACCATCAGCAGGTTCGATGGGATCGATCTACGCACGGCGGAAGGGTGGGCGGCCATGGAGGGGATCACCGTGGATTCCGATCGGGCCAAGACCGTGGTCGATACTGTGAAGACCGACGCCAGCGGGATCGGATCAAAGAGCGGCCTGCCCCTGGGGCTGTACCTGGTGGAGGAGACCGGGTTCGGTGACAACGATGTCGTGCATCCGACCGCCCCATTCTTGGTGAGCGTCCCCACGGCAGGGGTGAGCGGAGACTGGCTCTACGACGTCCACGCGTACCCCAAGAACTCAGTAGTGAGCCTCGACATGGTGGCCGACGACTCCCGGGCGTTCGGCATGAACGGCACAGGCACCATCGACTGGAAGGTCACCACGAGCATCCCGTACCTGCCCGCCAATCAGTCGCTGAACACCTATTCGATCACCCTCAATCTCACTGACCACCTGACAACCCCGACTCCGAACGATGTCACCCTCCGTGTCGGTGGGATGGAGATTCCGCGCGGACAGTACTCGGTGAACGCCAGCAATGGAATGCTCACAGTCGCCCCGCCTGAGGGCGCCACAGGGTTGGACGCATACCAGGGTCAACCGGTCGAGCTCACCGTCGCGACGAAGATGACTGCGAACGAGGACCAGAAGGGGATCGTCGGCGCCCAGGCCACGGTCCAGGTCAACGACGCCGAGACCCGCCCGGCCGCAGCCGAGAGTGATTGGGGTGCGGTGCGGGTCATCATGAACGATGCTGAGGACGCACCGCTCAGCGGCGCGACCTTCGAGCTTCGGCGCACTCAGGATGGCGACCCGATCGAAGTCGATGGACGCACCTCATTCACCACACAGGACAACGGTGAGCTGATGATCCCCGGCATCCGCGTCGGCGAACGGTACTACCTCGTCCAGACCGGTGCCCCCGCCGGCTACACCCCCGCGCAGGCCAGGAACTTCGAGGTTGTCGCCGCAGACACGAACACCGTGGGGGGAGACTCGACGCATCCCAACGTGGTCACCTTCAACAACGAGCAGGTCTCCGGCTTCGCTCTGCCGATCACCGGTTCCTTCGGCTCGCTGCCCTTCCTGCTCGCTGGCCTGCTGCTCGTTGCCACCGCGCTGCTCGTCAACCGCAGCCGCCGTCGTCGGCTCGCTCGCGCGGTCTGATCCAGCCAACCGATGTCGGTCCTCGCCCCCGCTCCTCGGCATGCTGCCCCTGCGCCTGACTCGACCCCGAGTCAGGCGCAGGGCGGCGTCCGTGGCGCCCTCATGGTCTCCACGATGCTCGTTCTGGGTGTCGCTCTGATGCTCTATCCCAGCGCGGCGCAGTGGTTCACCGCGTGGGAGCAGCAGGGGCAGGTGGATGACTACTCGGAGTCGATGCGCGAGGCTCCGGAGGAGGAACTCGCCGCCGAGGTCGAACGCGCCCAGCAGTACAACCAAGGCCTTACCTCCGGTTCAGGACTCATCGATCCGTTCTCCACTCAGGCAGCTCGGCAGGAGGGCCTCGGCGTCGAACAGGAGGAGCTCTACCGGGATCTGCTCTCGGGTGCCCCCGGGGACGTGATGGCGCGGCTGACGATCCCCAGCATCGACGCGGACCTGCCGATCTTCCATGGCACCAGCGAAGAGATTCTGGCCCGCGGCGTCGGTCACCTCGAGGGCACGGCGCTGCCCGTAGGCGGGGAGGGGACCCACTCCGTGCTGACCGGGCACCGCGGACTTCCCAGCGCGGAGATGTTCACCCGGCTCGATGAGGTGGGGGAGGGGGACACCTTCTCTGTGGAGACCTTCGGCGAGACCCTGACCTATGAAGTCATTCGCACCCAGGTGGTGGAGCCGCAGGAGACCGAGTCGCTCTACCCCGAGGCAGGGCGTGACCTCGTCACGCTGGTGACCTGCACTCCGCTGGGGTTGAACACCCATCGGATCCTGGTCACGGCAGAGCGCACCACGACCCCCACGCAGGAGGAGGAGACATACGATACTGAGCCCTTCGTGCTTCCGTTCCCCTGGTGGGCCCTGATCCTGTTCGGAGCGCTGGCGTTGCAGCTCGTCTATATCTGGCGAGTGAAGTCAGCGGCTCGGCCGACGCAAGCGCAACGCCGGGAATAACAGACCCTCAGCCGTCGAGGATCTGCCGCTTCGCCGAGATGACCCCGGTGTTGAAGCCGGAGAGGTGCAGGTTCCCGTGGAAGCGGCCGTGTTCGATCTTGATGCACCGGTCCTGGACCGCGTTGAGCCCTGCGTCCTGCGCCAGCTGCATGGCCTCCTCAGACTGGATGCCGAGCTGCGCCCAGATCGTCTTCGCGCCGATCTCGGCGGCCTCTTCCGCGATGGCGGGAACGTCCTCGGCACGGCGGAAGATGTCCACGATGTCCGGCACCTCGGGAAGATCCTTCAGCGAGGCGTAGACCGGTTGGCCCAGCACCTCCTTGAGTCGCGGGTTCACGAAGTAGACCGTGTAGCTCGAGGAGCTCATCAGATAGGTGGCCACGAAGTAACTGGCTCGCGCGGGCTTGTCCGACATGCCCACGATCGCCACTGACTTCGCGCTGCGCAGCAGCTGCAGGCGTCGCGAGGGCGACGGCGCGGCCCAACGGCCATGGGGATGTTCGGCTGTGGTCTCGGCGTCGTTCGGCACGGTCTGCTCGCTCATCACTTGTCTCCTTCGACTGCGGTGCTCAGCGCCTGGTCCAGGTCCCAGATGATGTCATCGACGTCCTCGATGCCCACTGAGATGCGGATCAGGTCCTCCGGAATGCCGGCGGCGCTCATCTGCTCGGGGGAGAGCTGCTGGTGGGTGGTGGATCCCGGGTGCAGGATCAGTGTGCGCACATCACCCACATTAGCCAGGTGGCTGGCAAGCTGCAGCGACTCGATGAAGCGCGCCCCGGTCTCGCGCCCGCCCCGGATGCCGAAGCTGAACACCGAGCCCACACCCTTGGGCAGCATCTCCTTGGCGCGGGCATGGTCCGCATGAGAGGGCAGTCCCGCATAGTTCACATAGTCCACGCGCTCATCGGCTTCAAGCCATTCCGCGACCTTCTGCGCATTGGCCACGTGCTCATCGATGCGCTGCGGCAGGGTCTCGATGCCCTGGATCAGGTTGAACGCCGCCTGCGGGCCCAGCGAGGGTCCGATGTCACGCAGCTGCTCCGCGCGTAGCTTGGTGAGGAAGCCGTATTCACCGAAGTTGCCCCACCAGGAGAGTCCTCCGTAGGAGGCCACCGGTTCGGTCATCGCCGGGAAGTTCCCGTTGTCCCACGGGAACTCGCCGGATTCCACGATGACCCCGCCCAAGGTGGTGCCGTGACCACCCATGAACTTGGTGACCGAGTGGATCACGATGTCGGCGCCGTGTTCGAAGGGGCGGATCAGGTACGGGGTGGTCAGGGTGGAGTCCACCACCAGGGGCACGCCGTGGGCATGTGCGACCTCGGAGAGTCCACGCAGATCCGCGATGTCTGAGCTGGGGTTTGCGACCACCTCGGTGTAGACCACCTTGGTGTTCTCCTGCATCGCGGACTCGTAGTCGGCAGGCTCCAGCGAGTCCACGAACGTGGTCTCGATGCCGAATCGGCGCAGCGTGACGTCGAGCTGGGTGATGGTGCCGCCGTAGAGCTTGGAGCTGGCCACGATGTGGTCTCCGGAGCCGCACAGCGCTGCGAAGACGAGGAACTCGGCGCTCATCCCCGAGGCGGTGGCCACCGCGCCGATGCCGCCTTCCAATGAGGCGATACGCTCCTCCAGGGCCGAGACCGTGGGGTTGCCGATGCGGGAGTAGATGTTGCCGTACTTCTGCAGCGCAAACAGGTTCGCCGCGTCTGCGGTGTCCTTGAAGACGAAGGAGGTGGACTGGTGGATGGGCACAGCACGCGAACCGTAGACGGCATCGGGGACGGCCCCGGCGTGCAGGGCGCGGGTGCGGAAGCCGAACTGGCGATCGCTCATGGAGCTACCTCTTCTTTTCTCGGCGCGGTCCCGCGCCGTTGGCAGATCTCTTCAATTTTCGGAACACAGGGTTCATTCTGCAGGCTCGTGGTGTCCCCGAGGGTCTCACCGTCATGCAGCTGGGTCAGCAGCCGGCGCATGATCTTCCCGGAACGGGTCTTCGGCACCTCCGGCACCGGGATCACGCTGCGCGGTTTCGCCACCGGTCCGATCACCTCGCCCACGTGATGGCGCAGCGCATTCAGCAGCTCACGTTCAGTCTCACTTCCCGCCCCGCCCGCGGCTTCCAGGCGCTCGCGGGCGGCGGTGGTCAGCACAGTGAAGGCGACGGCGGCGTGTCCGGTCATCTCATCGAAGACCGGGCAGACCCCGGCCTCGACCACGTCGGGGTGGGAGATCAGCGCAGATTCGATCTCGATCGTGGAGAGCCGGTGCCCGGAGATGTTGATGACGTCATCGATCCGTCCCAGGATCCAGATGTCACCGTCCTCATCCTTGCGGGCGCCGTCTCCGGCGAGGAACCAGCCCTGATCAGCGTATTTCTCCCAGTAGGAGGTGAAATATCGTTCCGGATTTCCCCAGACCGTGCGCGCCATGGAGGGTCCGGTATGGGTGAGCACGATGTTTCCCTGCGTCCCGGCAGGTGCGGTCCGGCCCGCATCATCGACGACGGCGGCGCCCCAGCCGGGCAGTTCGCGCGTGGCCGCGCCGGGCTTGAAGTCACGGTCTTCCGGGCGCGGGGAGAGCACCGTGGACCCGGATTCGGACTGCCACCACGTGTCCACCATGGGAAGGGCGGGCTGGCCGGCGTCGTCGGTGGTGTCTCGGCCGATCTCGCGGCGGATCCAGTGCCAGGCTTCGGGGTTGACGGCCTCGCCCACCGTACCGGCGAGCCGGATCGAAGAGAGGTCGTACTGGGCCGGGACGCCCTCGGGGAACCAGCCCATCAATGAGCGCACCAAGGTCGGGGCGGTGTAGTACGTGGTGACCTTATGGCGTTCGATGATCTCGAAGTGGCGGCCCTCATGCGGGGTGTTCGGGGTGCCCTCGAAGATCACTTGGGTGGCCCCGGCAGCCAGCGGTCCGTAGATCTCATAGGTGTGCGCGGTGACCCAGGCGAGGTCGGCTGTGCACCAGTGAACATCCTCGGTGCGCCGCGCCGGATCGGGGTGGGCGAAGAGCCTCAGGTAGGTGTAGAGCGCGCCGGTGAGGTAGCCGCCGGTGGTGTGGACCAGTCCCTTGGGCTTTCCGGTGGTCCCGGAGGTGTACATGATGAACAGCTCGGTCTCCGCGTCGAAAAACTCGGGTGTGTGCTCGGTGGAGGCGGTCTCCACGACCTCGTGCCACCAGAGGTCACGCCCGTGAGTCCACTCCACCACGGAGTCGGTGCGGTTGATGACCAGCACGTGCTCGAGGTTGCCGCCGTGCTCCGCGCTTGCCTCGGCCACGGCGGCGTCAGCATTGGCCTTCACCGGGACTGCCTTGCCGCGGCGGAACTGACCATCCGTGGTGACCAGCAGCTTCGCCCCGGTGTCCTCCACGCGGAACTTCAGCGCCTCGGCCGAGAAGCCGCCGAAGACCAGCGAGTGCACCGCGCCGATCCGGGCGCAGGCCAGCGTGACCACGATGGTCTCCACCAGGACCGGAAGGTAGATGACCACACGGTCCCCGCGGGCAATGCCCATAGAGGTCAGGGCATTGGCCGCCTGGTTGACTCGGCGGCCAAGCTCGGCATAGCTGACGTCCTCACGGTCGCCGGGCTCACCCTCGAAGTGCAGCGCGATCTTCTCCCCTCGGCCTGCGGCGATGTGGCGATCCACGCAGTTCACGGCCGCATTGAGCGTCCCGCCTTCGTACCAGCCGATCTTTGGGCCGCGCTTTGTGTCTGGGTTCGGTGGGGTCCAGGTGTGAGTGCTTTCCCAGGCCTTTTCCCAGTCGAGCAGAGTGGCGGCCTCGGACCAGAACGCCAGGCGCTGGTCCTCGTCGGTCGGATCGGCCCAGTTGTGGACATCGGCGGCCTGCGGGTCTGCGAGGGCCACAGCTCGCTGCGCCGCCGCAGAGGGCGCAGCTGTGGTCAGGGCAGGGGAGTGCGAGGTGGTCAACGAGGGGTCCTTCTGGGTCAGCTCAGGGGGGTCAGGGTCTTGAACTTGTGCTGGTGGAAGACCAGCCCGGCAGCGTCCTCGGTGAAGCCCAGATCCAGGATCTCCAGCACGATGATGTCGTGGTCCCCGGCTCTGACCTCGTCATAGATGCGGGTACGGAGCCACATCGGCACGCCCTCGAGCAGCAGGGCGGAACCGTGGAACCGGTACTCCACCCCGGTGAAACGGTTCGCGCGGTCCTTCGAGGCGATCTGCCGGCAGAGCCCGTTCTGATCCCGGCCGAGCACGGAGATGCCCAGCTCTTTGCCGCTTCGCGCGAGCTTGGGCCAGGTGGAGGAATCGTGCTGCACGGCGAGGGTGACCAGCGGCGGCTCCAAGGAGACCCCCACCGTGAAGGTGGACGCGATGATCGCCTCGGGGGAGCCGTCGACCTCAGCGCCGACGGCGACCACGCCCTGCGGGAACTGGGCGAGGGCATGGCGCAGCGCAAAGGAGTCCACGCGAGATGCGGCCGCAGGATCTTCGAAAATACGAGCAGGGACAGACATGTCAATCAACTCCATCGGTCCTGGCGTTAGCACCCGGCATATCCGGGTTGCTGCGGCGTCTCTGAGCCAGATCTCTCAGCCGCTCGGGATGGTTACGAGTCAAAGCTACGGGGTCGCACCGTCGAGCAGCAAGATTTGTTCGCACTGTGAGACGCCATATGACGTCCAGATCCTCCCGCGCGTCAATTGTGTTCAGAGCTGACGAGTGAACACAATTCGACATGTGGCGTCATGATCATTTGACGAAACAGCATGCTTGTCCTCTATATTTGAGCCCATCACCATCCAGAGCGACTGAGGGATCTGGCCCGTCGATGTCGCAGCAACCCGGGATTGCCGGGTGCTACCGCCAGAATCGATGGAGGAAAGTATGAACATATATCTGCCTGTCTCTGATGGACTCCGAGACGCTGTGCAGCGCGCCGGGCTTTCTGCCCTGGACCGTGAATGCCACAGGGAACTGGCGCGTGAACAGGTCCGCACTCTCGCCGACGCCGGCATCGGTCGGCTGCGACTTCCGGTGTCCTCCGGAGGCAGCGGGCTCGACTGGGTGCAGACCAGTGTGGTGCTCCTGGAGCTCGCAGCCCAGGACAGCAACCTTCCTCAGGTGCTGCGCGGGCACTTTGCGGTGGAGGAGGACCTGCTCTGGCGCCCCGCCGCGGAAGGGCCTGTGCAGGGCTGGTTGACGCGTCTCGCCGCTGGTGAACTGGTGGGCAACGCCTGGACCGAGCCTGGCAAGGGTGGCTTTCACCGGTCGGGAACGCTTGTCAGTGAGACTTCGGCAGGGCCCGTGGTCAACGGAGTCAAGTACTACACAACCGGGGCGATCTTCGCGGACTGGCTCGACGTCACAGCCCGGGACGCCGACGACAATGAGCTCGCGGTGCTGGTTCGTCGGGATCAGCCCGGTGTCCAGATCGAGGATGACTGGGACGGATTCGGTCAGCGCACTACAGGGTCAGGGACGGCGCGGCTCTCCGATGCCGCGGTGGAGACCTCGGAGCTGCGTGGACTGACGGACCGTTTCCCCTACCAGACGGCCCTGTATCAGCACATCCTGCTGATCGTCTTGGCCGGGATCGTCGAAGCCGCAGCGCGGGATGCGGCGGCACTGCTGCACGAGCGTCCCCGCACCTACACCCACGCCAACACCCGCACACCCCGCACGGACCCTCAGCTGCTCCAGGCGATCGGTGAGGTGGACGCGGTCGCGGAGCTGGCCAGGGCGCAGGTCCTTCACACTGCCACGTATCTCGACGCAGCGTTCGCCACGCGCACCTCTGGGCCGGAGGAAGCGATCGCTGCCGCCAACGCCGCCGAGCTGTCCACGGGACGCGCCCAGGTGGCGCTGCACCGACCGGCGCTGGAAGCTGTCACGCGCATCTTCGACGTGCTAGGCGCCTCGGGAGTCAGCCAGACTCGAGGTCTCGACCGTCATTGGCGCAACGCACGCACGGTCACCAGTCATAACCCTTGGGTGTACAAGGCGCGGATAGCCGGAGATTACCGCGTCAACGGCACCGAGCCGGTGCGGCTATGGAGCGTGGGCGAACCAGACGTTTCGGCCGTCACCCAGCTCGTCTGACTGCCCGCGACAGCGCACTGGCGTGCGCTGTCTGAATCCGATGAGCGCTCGCTCTCGGCCCGCCCCGCCATGCCCTGGAGGATCCCGTGTCATACCCTTCGCCCATCAGCACAGAAGCCCGCACCCACTGGAGCGCAGGCGCCTCGGCCGCAGAACTTGAGGACTGGAGATCCATCGCCACCCATGTGGCGCAGACTCTCTCCCAGGACGCCGTCGAACGCGACCGCGCCAACGAGATCCCCTACCGCGAGACCCAGCTTCTGAAGGCCTCCGGCTTGGTCACTCTGCTGGTCCCAAGCGAGTTCGGTGGTGGTGGCGGCCACTGGGCCACCGCCCTGGAGGCCGTGAGAATCATCGCTCGGGCCGACGCGTCCATCGCGCAGCTCTTGGCATACCACTACGTCAATGAGGCCAACATCGTCTTCGGCATCCCAGAGCCTGGGAACCGCGAACGCTGGTTGCGCGCCACGGCTCGAGAGCAATGGGTCTGGGGCGACGCGGTCAATCCGACAGATCCGGATCTCACTCTGACTCCGAGCGAGAGCGGATATCGGCTCAGCGGACGCAAGCGGTACGCCACAGGCTCCGCCGTCGGAGATGTCTTGCTGGTCAACGCACGCGTCTCCGAAGGTCCCGAAAGTGGACGCGTCCTGGCCTTCGTCCTGGAGAACGGCCGCGAGGGAGTCACCTACCTGGACGACTGGGACTTCCTGGGCCAGCGTCTTTCATCCTCCAACACCGTGATCTTCAACAGCGTGCAGGTCCAGGAGCAGGACGTTCTCGGTTTCCTGTCTGAGGAGCCCTACTCATCGCTGGTCACTCCGGGGATCCAGCTTGCCTTCGGCAATCTGTACCTCGGAATCGCGGAGGGTGCACTTGCGAAGGGGCGCGAGCTGATCAATGCCCGCCCCAACGCCTGGTTCCTCTCCACCGCCTCGCAGTACCGACATGACCCCTTCGTTCAGCGTCTTCTCGGCGAACTCAAGGCCTTCACCGCCGGGGTCGCCGCCCTTGCCGAACGGGTCAACCAGAGGTTTGAGCAGGTACTGACATTGGGAGACACGGTCACTGAGTCGGTCCGCGGGGAGCTCGCCATCGAGATCGCCGAACTCAAGGTGGTCTCCTCCGATGTCGCCACCCGCCTCACGCACCAGATCTTCGAGGCGACGGGTACGTCCTCCACGGCCTCGAAGCACGGTTTCGACCTCTACTGGCGAAATATCCGCACCCATTCGCTGCACGACCCCGTGGACTACAAGAAGCTCGAGGTCGGCGCGCACTTCCTCAATGGCGAGTTCCAGCCCATCTCTCTCTACACATGAACCGGAGTAGCTCTATGCCCCGCAAGCCGCTCATCCTCTCGGCTTTCCTGATGAACACCACAAGCCACATCATCGGGGGAGCCTGGCGCCGCGAAGAGGCCCAACAACATCGATTCAACGAACTCAGCCACTGGACCTCCTTGGTGAAGAAGCTCGAGGGTGCAGGATTCGACATCGCATTCTTCGCCGACGTAGTAGGTCTCTACGGCAATCACGAGGGCGGTTGGGCCTCCCATGTGCGCCGTGGACTCCAGGTCCCGTCGAACGATCCGTTGGTGCTGCTCTCGGCCTTGGCCGCGGTCACAGATCGGATCGGCTTGGCCCTGACATCCTCGGTCATCCAGGCGCACCCGTTCAGCTTCGCCCGCCAGCTCTCCACTCTTGACCACCTCTCCGGCGGACGAGTGGGATGGAACGTGGTGACCAGCGCCCAGGAGAATGCCCACCGCAACTTCGATGCCACCGGTCTCGCAGGCCATGACGACCGATACGCGTGGGCCGAGGAATACCTCGACGTCTGTTACAAGCTCTGGGAGGGTTCCTGGGGCGACGAGGCACTGAGGCAGGACAAAGAGACGGAGCATCCCCGCGGCCGAGGGCTCCACGCGGATCCGGCTCTGGTGTCAAAGATCAACCACGTGGGCCCGCGTTACAGCGTGGAGGGCCCACACCTGGTGGCACCCTCGCCTCAGCGGACCCCGTTCCTTTTCCAAGCCGGTTCATCGGATCGCGGCCGCGACGTCGCAGCACAACATGCCGAAGCAACCTTCTCCATGGCCCCTCGCAGAGATATCGCTGCAGCTCACGCCGCCGACGTCAAAGCCAGGGCGCGTCGCTTCGGCCGATCCCCCGAGGACGTCAGCTTCATCCAGGGCCTGTCCTTCGTGGTCGGCTCCACGGAGGCCGAAGCTGTTGAGAAGGCCGCCGAACTTGATGAGTCCATCGACGATCACGCGCTGATCGCGCACACGGCGGGAAGTCTCGGCGTAGACGTGGGGCACCTCCCCATCGATACGCCCCTCGAGGAGCTCGAACACACAGAACAGGCCCAGGGCCATCTGGAGGAGATCAAGAAGATGGCCCCGAACGGCCGCGTCACACTCCGGGATCTCGCCAGGTTCCGGGCGCAGTCCACTCGTGTGGTGGGCACTCCCGAGCAGATCGCCGGAGAGCTGGCAGATTGGCAGGACTCGGGCATCGACGGGATCAACGTCATCAACTCGACGATCCCTGGCAGCTATGACGAGTTCATCGAGCACATCCTGCCGGTCTTGCGTGACCGCGGACTTGCCCGCCAACTCGAGGAGAGCGCTGCGCCGTCGGACACCCTTCGCCAGCGCCTCACCGGAGCCGATCGACTGCCGCAGACACATCCTGCCGCGCAGTATCGGGGAGCCTTCAGGCACCTGAGCGCCCAGGCCACAGAGGTGCCCCGCGAGGCACTGCTGAGCTCCCACTGACCGTCGCCTCCCCATGAGAGGCCTCACGTCCAAGCAGCGGCACCCCACTTGCTCATCCGACAATCTGCAGACCAGCACACAGAAGAACAGGACCTCAGCTCATGCCTACCAAGAACTCCATCCCCCGGCACGCACCCCTCGCGCTCGCAGCCGTCCTCTCCGTGGTGGCGCTCACAGCTTGCTCCGCCGACGCCGGGGCGCAGTCCCAGGGCGACGCGGCGTCGGGAGACTATGACGGCGAGGAGCTGAATCTGCTGCTCAATGCCTCCCACGAGGGAGCCGGCGAATGGCTTGCGGAAGAATACGAGGCGGAGACGGGCGTGCAGATCAACGTCACCACCGTCCCCTATGACGAGATCGCCTCTCAGCTGACCCTGGACCAGCAGTCAGGGGCCAACACCTACGATGTCTCAGCTCCCTGGTACGTCTCCCTCGGCGATCTGGCTGCCGACGGCAGCATCGCCCCGCTCACCGACTACGTGGAATCCACCCCGGAGATCGACGTGGAGGACTTCATCCCCAGCATCTGGGAACCCTATGCACTGGTCGATGAGGAGATCTACGGACTCCCCTTCGACGGCGACATCCACGCGTTGTTCTACAACGAGGAGATCCTTGAGCGCAATGGCTTCCAGGAACCCCCCGCCACCTGGGACGAGTACGCCGAACAGGTCAGCACCATCACTGAGAACGAGGGCGGGGATGGCGTCTACGGCGCAGCGGTGTTCGGCGAACAGTCGCCGATGATCCTCGGCGCGAGCTTTGCCAACCGATTGGCCGGGTTCGGCGGGGACTTCTTGGATGGGGAAGGCCGACCGGTGATCAACTCGCAGGAAGCAGTGCAGTCCCTGGAAGCCCTTGAAGACGTCTGGGAAGATGCGCTGCCCACTCCCGCCGAGACCGACTTCGGCGCCGGCAACTCGGCGTGGTTCGCCGGCAATGTCGGGTTCATCGAGAACTGGACGGACCTCGGGGTGCGCTCGCAGGACCCCGAATCCGGCTCAGAAGTGGCAGATGGATGGGGTGTGACCTATCTTCCCCGAGCCGAAGAGGGTGAGCGTCCTCGCGCCTCACTCGTGGCTGGCTTCAGTTGGGTGGTTGCGGGAAACACCGACAAGTCCGACCTGGCCCAGCAGTTCATCACCTGGGCGGCCTCGGCCGAGGTCAACGCAGAGCTGCTGACAGCGCTTCCTCCGACAGGGATCGACCCCAACCGAGTGACCTCCCTCGAGGACGAGACCTACTCGGAGGACTTCCCGCAGCTCCAGGAGGTCAACGAGTCCACCCTTGACGGCGCTCTGGCCTGGCCCACTGGGGAGAACGCCACGGAGGCGGCACAGGTGCTCACCGATGAGATCGCGGCTCATCTCTCCGAACAGCGCGATTCTGCCCAGGAGACCCTGGACACCGTACAGAGCGAATGGGAGAGGCTCCTTGTCGACTGACCAGCGTGAGCGCACAAGGATTCCCCCTGCAGCCGCCTCCCCGCCGCAGCCGGAGGCTTCACCGGATGCTGCCCCGACGTCCCGTAGGCGCCGGACCGAGCGGTTCCATCACCGGCTCTTTGTGACTCCCAGCGTGCTGGTGCTTCTGGTGCTGGCGCTGTATCCACTGCTGTTCATCGCCGCTGCGGCCCTCTCCCGGTCGAGCCTGGGGCAGCCCTTCCAGGAGTTCACCGGCCTGCAGAACCTCCGCGCCGCGGCCGGCGACCCCGCCGTGCAGGACTCGATGCTCCTCGGCACCTCCTACGGACTAGGCGTCGCGGCGGTGAGCACCGTGCTCGGCACGGCCACCGCTGTGGCGCTGTGGCGCTCGGTCAGCTCTGGCGCTGTGCTGCGCACTCTGCTGCTGCTTCCGATGATCGTGCCGCCCGTGATCGTGGGGATCCTATTCAGCTTCATCTTCAGTCCCTCCGGTGGCCTGATCGATACGCTGCTGCGGCAGTTCACCTCCTTCTCCGGCTCCTTCGCAGTGCTCTCCGACCCCAGCTGGGCGATCATCGGGGTTGCCGTGGCCGATGTATGGGAATGGACTCCGCTGGTGGTGCTGCTCGTCTTCACCGCGCTGCTCGGCCAGGACCCAGAAATTCTGGAAGCGGCTCAGCTCGACGGCGCGCAGCCCGTGCAGCAGTTCCTCCACGTCACCTTGCCGACGATCGCGGGCACCGTCGCCGCGGCCTTCCTGATCCGGCTGATCCTCGCGTTCAAGGTCTTCGACCTTGTCTACGTGATGACCTCCGGCGGACCCGGCTCCTCAACCCAGGTTCCCGCCTATCTGATCTGGCGGGCGGCCCTGCAGAACTTCGACGTGGGCATGGCCGCCGCCATCACACTCGTGCTCGCCGTGGTCGTCACCCTGGTCACCCTCCCGATCTTCTATCTCACCAAGAGGCTCCGCGATGATTGAGACCGCCGAAGCACCCAGCAGCCGCATGATCGAGGGCGCCGCGCCGCCTGCTGCCCCGTCCGACGTGACAAAGCGTGTGCGACGAGGAGTCGGGCGTCACCCACGCGGGTTGCCCGGCTCGGCGCTGAGCCTCGGCTGGGTGGCGCTCGTCGTCGTCGTCGTGTTGGTGCCGCTGGGCTATCTCGTCTCGCTCTCCCTGATGACGCAGGGCCAGATCTCCGCCGGCCTGCTCTTCCCGTCCGATCCTGCGTGGCAGAACTGGGGCAACGCATGGAATTCGGCGATTCCGCGCGGGATCACGAATTCGCTGATCGCGGCTTTCTTGGGATCCCTGCTGACTCTCGCCCTCGCGGTGCCCGGAGCATGGACGATCGTGCGGCACCGCACAGGTGGCTCCGCGTTGAGCGGGCTGATTCTCAGCCCCTGGCTGCTGCCGCCCGTGGTGGCGATCATTCCGCTGCTCACACTGCTGCGAATGCTGGGTCTGATCAACACTCTGCCCGGACTGACGCTGGTCTATGCACTGATGAATGTCCCGGTGGCCATCTGGCTGCTCGACGGGTTCATCCGTCGCATACCCGTGGAGATCGAGGAGGCCGCGCGCCTGGACGGCGCCGGAGAGCTGCAGCTGCTCCGCAGGGTGGTCGTGCCCGTGCTGGGACCTGCGCTGATCGCCGTCGGTGTGATCGTGGTGATCTTGAACTACAACGAGTTCCTCTTCGCCACCTTCCTGACTCAGAGCGAGGGTTCCCAGACGGTCCCAGTGGTCCTCGCAGGGATGCTCAGCGAACGCGTGCAGGACTTCGGGCGCATTGCCGCGTCTTCCCTGTTGGCGATCATCCCGATCTTCACGATCGCAGTCCTGTTGCAACGCCACCTTGTTGAGGGGCTCACGACTGGCGCCGTGAAATGAGACAGCGGGCGCCCAGACTTTCCACAGCTGGATCCGATTCCGTTGGATGCAGTTCTGCTCGATCCGATTCTGAAGGAGCACGAAAATGACCTACCCCACCACCGAGGCAGGCAACCGCGAGATCCTCTTCAACGCCTTCGACATGAACTGCGTGGTCCACCAGTCTCCGGGGCTGTGGCGCCATCCCGATGACCGCGCCCGGGAGTACAACACCATCGGCTACTGGACCGAGGTCGCGCAGATTCTGGAACGTGGTCTCTTCGACGGCCTGTTCATCGCCGACGTGCTGGGTCCCTACGACGTTTTCGGTTCGAACCCCGATGCCGCGCTGCGCTCAGGCGCGCAGATCCCGCTGCAGGATCCGTTCCTGCTGGTCTCGGCCATGGCCGCGGTGACCAAGAACCTGGGCTTCGGCATCACGGCCGGCACTGCATACGAGCATCCCTACCCCTTCTCCCGCCGGCTGGGCACCCTGGATCACCTGACCGGCGGACGCGTCGGCTGGAACGTGGTCACGGGTTACCTGCCCTCGGCTGCGCAGAACATGGGCCAGGACGATCAGATGGAGCACGACCGCCGCTACGACCACGCGGACGAGTATCTCGAAGTCGTCTACAAGCTGCTCGAGGGTTCCTGGGAGGATGACGCGGTGGTCGCCGACAAGGCTTCAGGGGTGTTCACGGACCCGGAGAAGGTGCACCGGATCGAACACCAGGGTGAGTTCTTCAAGACCCCGGGCATCGGGGTGGTGGAACCCTCCCCGCAGCGGACTCCGGTGATCTACCAGGCCGGGGCCTCCGCTCGGGGCCGCGCATTCGCCGGCAAGCATGCCGAGGCGGTGTTCATCAATCCACCGACCAAAGAGCTGGCCAAGGCCTCGGTGGCCAAGATCCGCCAGTCAGTGGCCGAAGCCGGACGGGACCCCTATTCGGTCCGCATCTTCGCCATGCAGACCATCGTCACCGGCCCGGACAACGATGCCGCCCAGGCGAAGTACGACGATCTCACCCAGTACATCGACGCCGAGGGCGGGCTGGTGCTGATGTCGGGCTGGATGGGGATCGACCTGAGCCAGTTCGACCTGGACCAGCCCATCGGCGACGTGAAGTCCAACGCCATCCAGTCCACTGTGGAGACCTTCCAGAAGGCCTCAGGGCGAGAGGACGAGGTCTGGACCGTCCGGCAGCTGGCCGAATGGGTGGGCGTCGGCGGCTTCGGGCCCGTCATCATCGGCGACGGTCCGAGCGCGGCGCAGCAGCTGATCGAGTGGCAGGAGGAGACCGACGTGGACGGGTTCAACCTGGCCTACCACATCACTCCCGGGACCTTCGAGGATGTGGTGGAGCACGTGGTGCCCGAGCTGCAGCGGCTTGGCCGGTACAAGACCGAGTACGCCGGCGGCACGCTGCGAAACAAGCTCTTCGGCGCGGGGGACCACCTCCCCGAGGACCACCACGGCGCCCAGTTCCAGCTTCGCCGCAAGGCCTGATCCTCCCCTCCACGCAAAATACCGGGGCTTCCGCGTTATACCTGGCCGACGGTGTGGCCGGTATAACTCGGACGCCCCGGTAAAACGTTGGAGCGGAGGGTCAGGCCCAGGTCTTGAGGGCCTTGCGCTCGACGATGCCGAGCAGGGTGTCGGTGAGCTTGCCCAGCAGAGCCAGCAGCACGATGGCCAGCAGCAGCCGATCCGTGCGCCCGTTGTTTCGGGATTCATCCAGCAGGAAGCCCAGTCCTTCGGAGGAGGCCAGCAGCTCGGCGGCCACCAGGAACAGCCAGGCCTGAGCCAGGCCCAGGCGCAGGCCGGAGAACACGCTGGGCACGACGGCAGGAAGCTGCACCGTGCCGAGCAGCCGCACGCCGTGGAACCCGAAGGCGCGCCCGGCCTCCACCAGTTGGGCATCCACATGCCGCAGCGCCGAATGCACGGCGGTGAACACCGGGAAGAACGCGCCGATGGCGATCAGGATGACTTTGGAGTCCTCATCGATGCCGACCCAGAGGAGCAGCAGCGGGACCCAGGCCAGCGAGGGCACTGCACGAAAGGCGCCCACGGTCGGATGCAGCAGGGCATCGGCGATCGAGGACAGTCCCAGCAGCGATCCCAGGGCCAGTCCGAGCCCAGCGCCGGCCGCGAATCCCAGCAGCACGCGCTGCAGCGAGACCGTCATGTGGTCGATCAGATCTCCGGACTCGAAGAGCCCGACCCCGGCGCTGAACACGGTCTGGGGAGCGGGGAGCTGGACCGGGCTGAAGGTGTCGGTCCCCTCGGTGACCAGCCACCACAGGCCCAGGAGCAGCACCGGGACGACGGCGCCGATCAGCAGCCCGCCCCCGGGGAGCTTCCTGCGTCTCCGCCGCCCAGGCGTCCTGGCCGGAGCATCGGCCGGCTGCGTGGTGGGTGCTGCGGGAAGGGTCTCGGTCACTCGTCAGTCTCCTCGATATCGGCCTCGTCGGCGGCGTTCTCGGTGCCTTCGGCGTCGGTGGCCTCGATGTTCTCGGCGAACTCGGTGTAGAACAGCGAATCAAGGGCCTCGTCCACTGCCTCCTGGCTGTCCACGTCGCCGTTCTCCACGAAGAACGGCCCGGCTGCCTCCATGGCCGCACGAACCTCTTCTCCTGGCACCGGATCCACTTCGAAGTTGGTGCGCTCGGTGATGACGGCTTCGGCGATCTCGGGTTCCAGCCCTGCGTACTCCGCCAGGATCTCCGCGGTGCCCTCGGGGTTCTCCTTGGCCCACTCGCGCGCCTGCTCGTAGACGTTGACCACGATCTGAGCGACGTCTGGGTGGTCCTCGACGAACTCGCCGGTCGCGTTGATCACCGAGTAGGTGTTGAAGTCCACGTTGCGATAGAGCAGCTCGGCGCCGTCCGCCTCGGCGCCGGCCATGATGGGATCCAAACCGGCCCAGGCGTCGACGTCGCCGTTGGCCAGGGCCTGCCATCCGTCGGCATGCTGCAGCGACTGGACCTCGACGTCATCCACGCTGAGCCCAGCCTCCTGCAGCGAGCGAGCCATGAAGAAGTACGGGTCGGTGGCCGGCGTGGCTGCGATCGAGGCGCCTTCGAGATCCTCCACCGATTCGATGTCAGAGTCGCCGTTGGTGACAAGCGCAGACCATTCCGGCTGGTTCTCGATCATGATCGTGTGGGTGTCCGCGCCGACTGCGCGGTTGAGCAGCGCGGCCGAGCCTGCAGTGGACCCCACGTCGATGTTGCCGGCGCGCAGGTTCTCGTTGGCGACGTTCGAACCCGTGGACTGCACCCACTTCACGTCGACGTCGAGCTCTTCCAGCTCCTCTTCCAGCCACCCGTTCTCCAGGATGATCAGGCTCAGCGGGTTGTAGGTGGCGAAGTCGATGTTCAGCGTCTCCAGCTGCTCGTCCTCACCGCCGTCTGATCCGCAGGCAGTGGCGAGAAGCGCGACGGCTGCGGCGACCGAGACAGCTTTGGCGGCGGATCCGCGGGAGGTGCCGAACGAGTGGGAAGCGGTGGTGCGGGGCATGGGAGAGCCTTTCAGTTCTTCAACGGTGGACGGGCTCCAGGGAGACCGGAGCTGTTATGTTCAGCAATGATTCTTTGGGGTGGAGGCAAGCGCGTCAGACGGGTCTTCTGCGGGGATGCCTGGACCGACGCGCCACTCGGTGGGACGAGTGCAGACGCGTCGAGCGTGCAGCTTCGGGTGCGTCAGCGGGTGTGGGAGTCCACTCCGAGTCCGGAGAACAGCTCCCCGCGCAGAGCGGCAAGCTCCGCGGAGGCGCGGTCTCGGGGGCGGGAACCCGGCACATCCAGCAGCCGAGCGATGGTCGCTCCCTCTGCGGCCGTCGGATCTTCGGCATTCTTTCCCAGCAGCAGGACACGGTCGGCCAGCTGCAGGGCCTCATCCACGTCATGGGTGACCAGCAGCACGGTGGTGCCGGTCTGGGCGTGGACGTCGAGGAGCAGGTCCTGCATCTTCAGTCGAGTCAGCGCATCCAGGGCGCCGAATGGCTCGTCGAGCAGCAACACTCCGGGGCGGCGCGCCAGTGCACGGGCCAGCGAGGCGCGCTGAGCCATGCCGCCGGAGATCTCACGTGGACGAAGTGCGGCGCGGTCCTTGAGTCCTACCAGTTCCAGGAGCTCATCCACCCGTTCGCGACCCTCGGCCTTGGACAGGCTCCGCGGCAGCCCGAGGCTGACGTTCTTGTAGATCGAGCGCCAGGGCAGCAGGCGCGGCTCCTGGAATCCGACTGCGGTGCGCTCGTCGTAGCGCTGCACCGCAGAGCCGTCGATCAGGATCTCTCCAGTGCTGCCGGTGTCGAGACCGCCGACGGCGCGCAGCAGAGTGGACTTCCCGCACCCGGAGGAACCCAGAATGGCGAGCACCTCGCCGGGCGCGACTCTCAGACTGACGTCGCGCAGCACGGTGTGGTCCCCGAAGGACCGGCCGACGCCGCTGAGCTGGACATCGAGTGAGGTGTAGCCGGGCCGACTGCGTGCCACGGGCGACGAGCCGGAGATCGGGACGGAGGAGACGGCGGCAGCACCAGTGGCGCTCACGTCGTCCTCGGTCAGGGTGGAGGCAGGCAAAATCATCAGAGATACTCCCATCGATCCTGGCGGTAGCACCCGGCGAAAAGACACCTGATCAAGGTGTCCCTGCCCGGGTTGCTGCGGCGTCGACGAGCCAGATCTCTCGGCCGCTCGGGATGGTACAGCCTCCAGAATACGCACAGGCGCGGAATCTGATCAAAACTGAGTTCATTGGGTGAGACAAAACGACACACGGCGACCTGTTTGACATTTCCACTATGTTCAAGCTTAGAGTTGAGGCACTCAACCATCCAGAGCGACTGAGAGATCTGGCTCGAAGACGTCGCAGCAACCCGCAGGGCCCACGGGCTCCGGACGGGTGCTAACGCCAGGACCGATGGAGTATGCCTCATGATTTCCCTGTCCCATGTGTCCACCACCTTTGCCGGCCGCGGCAAGGAACCGCTGACCGCGGTGGATGATGTCAGCCTCCACGTGCCTCGCGGAAGCATCCAAGGCATCATCGGTTTCTCCGGTGCCGGAAAATCCACTCTTCTGCGGAACATCAACCTGTTGGAGCGTCCCACCTCGGGCGAGGTCCGGGTTGCTGGAACGGAGCTGACCAGCCTTGATGACGCCGCCCTGCGGAAGGCCCGGCACCAGATGGGCATGATCTTCCAGGGGTTCAACCTGGTCAACAACCTCACCGTGGCCCAGAATGTCGAGCTCTCACTGAAGTTCGCCGGGGTGCGGGACCGTCGTGAACGCCTGCGCCGCGCCGCCGAGGCCTTGGAGATCGTCGACATCACGGATAAGACTGCGGTCTACCCCGCGCAGCTCTCCGGCGGGCAGAAGCAGCGCGTCGCCATCGCTCGAGCCTTAGCGACCAAGCCCGAGGTGCTGCTCTGCGATGAGCCGACCTCCGCGCTTGATCCCTTCACCACCGCCACCGTGCTGCAGTACCTGGCAGATGTGAACCGCGAGTTCGGCATCACGGTGGTCATCGTGACCCACGAGATGGACGTCATCAAGGCCCTGGCGGACAACGTGGCCGTGATGGAGGACGGCCGCGTCGTCGAGGAGTTCCCTGCTCAGGAGCTGACGCGCGAAGGCTTCAATCCGCGGACCTCGATCGGGAGGTACCTGCTCAGCGACGGCATCACGCTGGACCGGACGGGACGTTCCCGCACGGACCTCCCTGCTCAGGATCGTTCCGGCCCAGAGGATTCGGAATCGGTGCAGCAGAACCCCACGCTCGCCGGGGCCGCGGGAGGTGTTCGCTGATGGATCTCGTGATCGAACGTCTGCCTGAGATCTACCAGGCGATGCTGGAGACCTTCGCCATGATCGCGGTGGCCATCCCGGTGGCAGTCCTGCTCGGCACGCCACTCGGCATCTGGCTGTTCATCCACGCACCCGACAGCCTCGCTCCGCGGCCACGCTCACACGCCGTGGTCTCCGGGCTGGTGAACATGATCAGATCCTTCCCGTTCCTGATTCTGCTGATCGCCATCATTCCCTTCACCCGGTTCGTGGTCGGCACCTCGGTGGGAACTGCCGCGGTGATCGTGCCGCTGACCATCAACGCCATCCCTTATTTCGCTCGACTCGTGGAGCAGAACATCACCCAGCTGGGCTCTGGGGCCGTTGAGGCCTCCCGAGCTATGGGGGCCACGCAGCGCCAGATCATCCGCAATGTGCTTCTCGTGGATGCCAAGCCCGGCATCATCGGGTCCATCACCATCACGACGGTCAGCTTCATCTCCTATTCGGCGATGTCTGGACTCGTCGGCGGCGGGGGCATCGGCGATCTCGCGATCCGCTACGGCTACTACCGCTACGAGACCCCCACTATGATCGCCGCCATCGTGCTCATGGTGCTGCTGGTGACCATCGTGCAGTTCAGCGGAACCCGGATCGCCCGGGCCGCGGACCGACGCATCACCGCCTGACCTGCGTCTGACCAGAATCGCCGTCTGACCAGCAGCGGTCGTCTCTTCTCCCCACCACACACCTCTGCGGCCGACCTCCGACGTCGCCCGTGGCACTTTCCCCTGTCCTGATCCCGGGCCGCAGGCCCAGCAACAGAAAGCAGCACCCTCATGAATGCTCGACGTCCACTCCTCTTCACCGGCGCAGCCCTCTCAGTGGCCGCCCTGAGCCTGACCGGCTGCGGGTTCGTCGAGGACGATTCCACGATCAGCATCGTGGTCACCGAGTCAGCCCCGTTCCAGGAACCGGCCGAGATCGCCGCCGAGCTGCTCGAGGAGCAGGGCTACGAGCTCGACATCACCTATATGACAGACATCGTCCAGCCGAACCAGGTGGTGGACCAGGGGGAGTACGAAGGCAACTACTTCCAGCACCTGGCGTATCTGAACAACTTCAACGAATCCAACGACACCGCCGTGGAGCCGCTGTTCTCGGTGTACTACGCGCCTGCGGGGCTCTTCTCCCTCGAACACGACTCTCTCGAAGACCTCCCCGACGGCGCTGAGATCAATCTTCCGGTGGACCCCTCGAACAACGGCCGGGCGCTGCAGCTGCTCGCCGATGAAGGGCTGATCGAGATCGACGAGTCGGTCTCGGTCATCGACCTCACCCAGAACGACATCACGGACAATCCGCGGGACTTCCAGTTCGTCGAGACCGATCAGCAGTCGGCAGCCCAGGTGCTGCCCGACGTCGACGCCAGCTTCGCCTTCGTGCGGCTGATCGCCGAGGCCGACTACGACGTGGACGAGACCATGCTCAGCATCGAGGACGGCCGCGAAGAGATCCGCACCCCCTTCACCTGCGTGGTGGCGGTCGGACCGGACGGCGTCACCGACGAGCAGGCCCAGGCGCTGCAGGACGCCTTCCAGTCCGAGGAGGTCGAGCAGTGGTTCGAGGACTACCAGGGCGGCGTCATCGACTACGCAGATTTCATCACCCTGGAGAACAACGAGGAGATCTGGGAGGACTTCACCTCATGAGCTCCGCAGACACCCACACACTCTCCCGGCGTCGAGTATTGAGCGGCTCACTGGGCATGGCCGTGCTGCTCGGCGTCGGGAGTCTCACCTCAGGCTGCGGACTCCTCGGCGCTCGCGCCGAGGACCGCACGCTGCGGCTCGTCGTGACGGAGAACGCCCCCTTCCAGGAGCCCACTCGCATCGCCGAGCGGATCCTGACGGAGCAGGGCTGGGACTTCAACGCCACCTACGTCACAGACATCATCCAGCCCAACCACGCCGTGAGCAACGGCGAGTATGACGTCAACTTCTTCCAGAACATCAGTTATCTCCGCCAGTTCAACGAGGACAATGATCTGGACATCGAACCCATCTTCTTCATGTTCGAACAACCCTCGGGAATCTACTCGCAGCAATATGACTCGTTGGACGAGATCCCCGAGGGCGCGCAGATCGCGCTTCCGGTGGACACGGCGAACAACGGCCGAGGGATTCGCCTGCTGGCGCGGGCGGGACTGATCGAGATCGATGAATCCAAACATGTGGCCGCACTCAGCGTCCAGGACATCACCGCGAATCCGAAGAACTTCGAGTTCATCGAGGTCGACCAGCAGTCCGTGGGGCAGATCTATTCCGACGTCGACGCCGTCTTCGGCTTTGCGCGTCTGCTTGCTGAGATCGACGTGCTGCCTGATGAGGTCCTCATCATGGAATCCCCCGAGGAGGCGCTGCCCTTCGCGCTGGCAGTGTGTGCCAGGCCCGGGTTCCGGGAGGAACAGCCGGAGCGGTATGAGGCGCTGAAGTCCGCCTACCACTCGGACGAGGTGCGCGAGTGGTACGGAGAGTATCTGGACGGCCTGCTGACCCCGGCCTTCGACCGCGACATCGACCAGGCCTGGGAGCAGGTGAACAGCGCATGAGCGCAGGACTTTCAGCGCAGCTGCTGACAGAGATTCGAGCAGGTGCAGTGCAGCGCGAGCTGGAGCGCACGCTGCCCTTCGAACAGGTGGGCTGGCTCGACGAGGTACGGTTCGGCGCGCTGCGCGTTCCCGTCGAATTCGGCGGACCAGGACTCAGCGTCGAGGAGCTCATCGGCGAGGTCATCGCCCTCGCAGAAGCCGACTCGAACATCGCCCACCTCTACCGAGGCCATTTCGGCTTCGTGGAATCCCTGCGGTTCCAACCCGCAGAGATCAGGAAGACCTGGTACTCACGAGTGCTCGAGGGCGCGACGATAGGAAATGCCTCCACCGAGAAGGGCGGCAACGCGCTGGGCAGTCTGAACACCACCCTGCACACCGATGACTCCGGCCACCAGGTGCTGAACGGGCAGAAGTACTACTCCACCGGCACGATCTTCTCCGACTACACCCGGGTCTCGGCGGCGCAGGCCCAAGAGCGCGAGGGTCGGCGCTTCGCCGTCGTCCCCACCGATGCCGCCGGGGTCACGCTGATGGATGACTGGGACGGCTTCGGACAGAAGCTGACCGGCACCGGCACCACGGTGCTCGATGCCGTGGCGGTGGAGGACATCGCCGTGCTCGAGCGGCGGCCGGGAGACGCCGAATCAGTGCACGAGGCGGCGTTCTTCCAGCTGTACCTGCTTGCCGTGCAGGTGGGGATCGCCAGATCTGCGCTGAGTGACGCCACGGCCACACTGGCTCGGCGGACCCGGACGTTCAACACCTCAGCCTCGGGCCTGCCCTTCAGCCAGGACCCGCTCATCCAGCAGAGGATCGGCACCATGTCCTCGAAGACGTTCGTGGCCGAGTCCGCCGTTCTGGCAGCCGCACGAGTGCTCGACCACGCGCTGGCGCCGAGCACCGAAGCAGCGCAGCCCCATCAGGCCGAGATCGCCGTCGAGAAGGCGCAGGTCACCGTGCCGGAGCTGGTGCTCGCGGTGACCTCCGAACTCTTCCAGACGGTGGGCGCCTCTGCCACGGCGCGGACCAAGGCGCTGGACCGACACTGGCGGAATGCGCAGACCATCGCCACCCATAACCCCATCGTCTTCCGGGCTCGGTCCCTCGGTGACTATGAGATCAACGGAATCCTGCCGGAAGGGCTCAACGCCATCGGCGAAGCCAAGGAGAAACGATGACGATCTATTTCAACGCCTTCGACATGCTGGTGCCGGTCCACCAGTCGCCAGGCCTCTGGCGGCACCCGGAATCGCGAGTCGAGGAGTTCGACACGCTGCACTACTGGACCGAACTCTCGCAGACCGTGGAGCGGGCCGGCTTCTCCTGCTTGTTCCTCGCGGACATTCCCGGTGTCTACGACGTCTATGGCGGCACCGCCGAAGCCGCAGCGCGTGGGGGAGTGCAGTACCCGCTGCTTGACCCCCAGGTGATCGTGCCCGCCCTGGCCGCGGCCACCACCCACCTGGGCTTCGGCCTGACCGCCTCGGTCACCTACGAGGCTCCATACGCGCTCGCCCGGCGTTTCGCCACCCTGGACCACCTCACAGGGGGCCGCATCGCCTGGAACATCGTCACCAGCTACCAGGACTCGGCCGCACGCAACCTCGGTCTGACCGAACAGATTCCTCACGATGAGCGCTACGACCGCGCCGATGAGTACCTGGAGGTCATGTACAAGCTCTTCGAGCACTCCATCGACGACGGCGCCGTCCTCGCGGACAAGTCCACGGGAGTCTTTGTCGACCCCGAGCGGGTCCACCCGATCGTTCACCAGGGCCGGTGGTTCACCGTCCCCGGGGAGATGCTCACGCATCCAGGACCGCAGCGCACTCCGCTGCTCTTTCAGGCCGGATCCTCGGCGCGCGGACAGCAGTTCGCCGTGGACCATGGGGAGGCCATCTTCGTGATCAGCTCCTCACCGGAGCGACTGGCTCGGCAGGTCACCGATACGCGCGCCGCGCTGCTGCAAGCGCAGCGGGATCCTGAATCGGTGAAGTTCTTCGCCATGGCCACCATCATCGTCGCGGAGACCGAGGCACTGGCTCAGGCTCGGCTTGAGGAGTATCGCCAGTATGTGGACACGGCCTCGGCGTTGACCCTCTTCGGGGGCTGGACCGGCGTGGACCTCTCGGATCTCGACGAGGAGGACGTGATCGCTGATGTGCAGACGGAGGCAAACCAATCAGCGTTGGCGATGTTCACCCGGGACCCCAGCAAGCGCTGGACCGTGCGGGACGTGGCCGAGTTCGTCTCCATCGGCGGCCGCGGGCCCCTGATCGTCGGAGATCCCCGCCAGGTGGTGGACGAGCTCGTCCGGTTCAAGAAGATCTCCGGTGTCGATGGGTTCAACATCTCAGCAGCGGTGCGCCCGGCCGACTTCGAACGCTTCGAAGAGTTCGTCACGCCAGAGCTGCGGCGGCGCGGCCTGCTCCCAGAGAGCCCTGATCACCCGGTGACCCTGCGTGAGTCTCTGCTCCAGGAAGGCCCACACCTGCGGCCGGATCACCCTGCGCGTCGTCTTGCGCGCCCTGCGCCCTGACCGGCGAGATTGACGCGAGCTGAGGTCAGGTCAGCGCGAAGCGCGGTGCAGCAGCTGGTCGAGGATCGGATCGTTGATCCGGCGCGCGGTGCCATAGGCGGGGTAGTGGAACTGCATGAGGTTCGCATAGGGATTCACGTCCAGCACCACGGCCTCCGCAGCCGACCCCAGCTCCGGTGCCAACATGTCCACCGCAGCGGCACCGAGCCCGGGCACCGCCAACAGCCCGTCTACCGCGAGATCCTTGAGCTCGTCGCTGAGCAGGTCCAGGACATCGACGGCGAGTCCTCCGCCGCGGGCGGTGTCCGCCGTCGGCGTCAGCAGCTGCAGGGCTCCGTGCGCAGGGACCGTCTCGGTCGTGATTCCCATCGGCGCCAGGAAGGTGTCCGTGACGCGCGGCTGTCGCGTCGCAAGATAGGCATTGGCCTGCCGGCGCTGGATCTCCGCGGCGGCCAGTTCAGCGACCGTTCGCACACCATCACCGATGACGTAGAACGGGATGCGGGCGACGGCGCCGACCACCGTCTCGCCGACCACGTAGGCGCGGATGTCCAGGCCGGGGCGGTGTTCCTCCACCATGATCACGTAACGGGCGCTGGAGGTGGCCGAACGGGCCGCCATCGCGGAGGTCCAGGCCTGGCGCAGCTGCTCCCGCGTGGTGATGTTTGTGGTGATGCCCCGGCCAGCGCGCCCGGCGGAGGGTTTGACTGTGACGGGCCCGTCGGACTTCTTCAGGTGCTGCACCGCGCGGGTGAACTCGGTGGGGTTGATCGCCCGACCCCTGGGCGTCGGGACCTCCGCCGCCTGAAGGTACTTCTTCGTCATGGCCTTGGAGGCAGAGACCCGGCGTGCCTGATGACTGACCAGAGAGGTCACCACTGTGTCCATCCCCCCGACGACCATGCCGGAGAGGAAGAAGAGGACATTGGAGTCATTGATCTTGGTGATCGTCATCTTCTTGCGCCGGGCGGCGCGGTGCAGCAGCATCTCATGGTCCATGATGTTCTGCCAGCGGTGCAGCTCCTCGAACGCGGGCTCCAGATGCTCGGCGATGAATCTCTCGAGCGCGCTGGGGGCGGCGCTGCGTTCCAGGGCGGGCCGGACAGGCGGTGCCGGGGGCGCGGTCTCGCTGACGGCCGTGGCGCTGTGATTATCGGGATGCACGAAGCAGAATCTCCTCAGCGATGGCTCCCGCGACGTCATGGGAGTCCCCATACGCGGGGTAGTGGGCGGGGCTGATATCGGCCTCGGGCAGCACCGCCCGGACGAACGCACCCTCGGCAGTCTCGATGTCGTCGACTTCCAGATCGACGGCGGCGGCATTCAGTCCGGGGACCGCGGCCACGGCCTCGACGGCAAGTTCCTGCAATGCCTCGGGGAACTCGGCGGTGAGATCGATGTGCACGCCTCCGGCAGACACCTCCGGGGACTCACCGAGGAACACCGGCTCCTTCGCGGTCGGGACCCGCGTGTCCTCACCGGATCCCGTTGCCTGCGTCGTCGGCTCCCACTCCAGGGGGGAAGCCAGCAGGGCATGCCGACCACGGGCCTCGGCGTCCTTCTCCCGGAGCTCACGCAGGGTTGACGTTCCGTCGCCGAGGACCACGGCAGGCACTCGCAGCAGCGCGGCGCAGACGCGATCCCCGACGACGAAGACGCGGACGCTGTTCGCGGGACGCGGCGAGATCTGCGAGCTCTCGCCGGGCGCGGACGGCGCTTCCCCGATCATCTGCGGCTCAGGCGCGGCCTCGGCAGTCTGCGGCTCCACGGGGATCTCCTGGATCTCCAGGTGCCTCCGCAGCAGGTTCCGATCAGCGGTGATGCGTCGTGCGTGGGCGCTGACCAGCGTGGTCACGGTGGCGTCCATACCGCCGACCACCACGCCGCCGAAGACGAAGACCAGGCTGCGTTCACCGACGGGGCGCAGCTCCACGCGACGCCGGCGCAGCGCCAGACGGATGAGCTGGTCGTGGCGCGGCACCTCGGTGCACGCGTTCATCGAACGGTTCGCGAGGGTGTCGATGATCATTCGTGCGTCGATGGTCTCAGGCGGCATAGCTCTCAGGATATAGGTTGGCCGTGGTGCCTGCCCCACTCACGGCGGGCGGGCACCACGGCCAGCTCAACGGTTCAGCGCTCAGGCTGTCAGTCTCAGCTGCTGGAGCTGGAGCCGTTGTTCGAGTTCGAGCGTGTGCTGCTCGCCGTCGAGCTGGAGCTGGACCCGGAGTTCGACCCGGAGTTCGACCCGGAGGATGATCCGGTGGAGGAGGAGCCCGACTTCTTGGCAGCCTCTTCGACCCGGGCCGCCGCACCGACCGTGGCGTCAGCAACGGGGCCCTTGGCGTCTTCGGCACGCTTCTTCACGGACCCGGCGGCCTCGGAGGCGTATTTCTTGGCGGTGTCCTCGGCCTTGGAGACCTGCTCCTGGACCTTGGGATCCTTCCACTTCTCGGCGGCGTTCTTCCTCACGGTGCTGAGCGTGCGCTCAAATTCTGCCCTGCCTCGCTTGCTGCCGATGAGGTAGCCGATGGCGATGCCTGTGCCCAATGTGAACAGTTTCATGATCAACTCCGTTCTGCCGATGACTGTGGTGCGTCTGTACTGCGTGACTGAATCGAACCTAGCCGGAACAACGGGTGTCTGTCACGGCCATGACCGCCGAAGACCCCTGATAAGGCCCAGTTCCGCTCCGGATGAACAGCTCAGTGCAGCACCGCGGTCCGCGGATTGAGCTGATCAGTGGCTCCCGGCACGGGCTCAGCCGGATCATTGCCGACCTGCACGATCCGATTCTGCCCATCCACGTGGACGACCTGGGGCTGGTGCGCGACCAGCTCTGCTGCGTCGAGCATCACATAAGAGATCAGGATGACCAGGTCGTCTGGGCGCACGAGATGGGCGGCGGCGCCGTTGATGCCGATGACACCGGTTCCCCGCGGTCCGGCGATGGTGTAGGTCTCGATCCGCGCACCGTTGGTGATGTCGACGACCTGCACCTTCTCGCCCTCGATGATTCCGGCAGCCTCCAGGAGGTCGGAGTCCACGGTGACCGAACCCACATAGTGCAGATCCGCGTGGGTGACCGTGGCGCGGTGGATCTTTCCGCCCATGACGGTCCTCAGCATGAAAGGCTCACTTTCGACGAAGCCGGCGAAGCGCCGGGATGGATGAACAGGTTCCCCATTATTCAGCGTTGACCCGCGCACGGGAATTCCCGGGGCCGCCACGGCGCTGGGCCAGCGCTTTGGTGGCCCGGCTTCCGACCTCGACCAATCCACAGCCCATGATGATGGAGACCACCGTGGCGCTCAGCAGTTCGGCAGAGGGCATCGCGAACAGGTGGTACTGCTGGGAGATCGGGACGAGCAGCACCGCGGCCAGGAGCAGGTACATGCAGCCGATGAGGGTCACTCGCAGCGGGGTCAGCGGGCGCAGCGCCACATTGAGCACCCAGAGTCCCACTGCTGTCAGACACAGCGTCGCGGCAGTCTGGATCGCTGCAGCGGGCTCGGTCAGGTAGCGTCCGAACGCGCTCACGGTGATCACGCTCAGCACGATCGCCAGCGCGGTGGGGATCGCGAAGACCACCGATCGGCGCAGGAACCCTGGTCGATACAGCCTGGTATTAGGCATCAACGCCAGGAAGAAGGCCGGGCAGCCGAGCATCAGGAAGTCCACCGTGGAGAATTGGCGCGGGAGGAAGGGGAACTCCCAGAACAACAGGCCGTACAGCAGGCCCAGCAGGATGGCGTAGGCCGTCTTGGACAGGAACAGGTGCGCCACCCGCTCGGTGTTGGCGATCACCTTGCGTCCCTCGGCAAGCACGGAGGGCAGCCGGTCGAAGCGGCCGTCCAACAGCACCATGCGGGACACCGCCTTGGTGGCCGGGGCGCCGTCGCCCATCGCGATTCCAAGGTCAGCCTTCTTCATGGCGAGCGCGTCATTGACGCCGTCCCCGGTCATCGCCACCACGTGTCCTGCGGACTTCAACGTCTCGACCATCATCCGCTTCTGCTCGGGGGAGACCCGTCCGAATACGGAGTGGCGCTCCAAGACCTCGCGCAACGCAGCACCGTCGCTGGGAAGCGTGGACGCGTCCACTGCATCGCCCTCCACCGCCATGCCCACTTCCCGGGCGACTGCCGCGGCGGTCTTGGGCGAGTCTCCGGAGATCACCTTCAGCGCCACGTTCTGCTCGCGGAAGTACTCCAGGGTGGCGCGGGCTTCGGGCCGGACGTTCTCCTTGAACGTCAGCAGCGCCACCGGCGACATGTCCTGCGGGAGGTGCTCTCCGCGGCCCAATGGCCCGGTGCCACCAGGGACGATCGGCCCGTCCAGCGGGGCATGGGTGAGCAGCATGGTCCGCAGGCCGCGGCTGGAGAGGTCGTCCGTGCGGCGCAGCAGCGCTTCGACCTCTACGCCTGAGGCCACCGCATCCTGACGCAGCATCTCGGGAGCCCCGAGCACCCAGTGTCCCACCACCGCGCCGGCGTCCTCGGCGAAGGTCACCGCCGACCACCGGCGGGCCGAGGAGAACTGGACCTGGCTGGCGGCCCGATGCCTGGGCAGCGCCCCATAGGGGGCTCGCAGTGCGGCGGCAGTGGGGTTCGCGTGCTCGTCGGCGCCGAAGAACGCCAGCGCCTGTTCCCATCCATCGGTTCCCTCCAGCGCAGTGGAGTCCGGGCCCCGATCCCTCGCCGCGGGGCGCCCACGAGACGTCAGCGGCGTCGCCCGGTGAAACGCGATGGTGCCATCTGTCAGTGTGCCGGTCTTGTCCAGACAGACCACGTCCACACGGGCGAGGATCTCCACTGCGGGCTGTTCCTGGATCAACACGTTCTGCCTGGAGAGCTTCACCGCGGCCACGGCGAAGGCGATCGTGGTCATCAGCGCCAGGCCCTGCGGGATCATCGCCGTCACGGAGGAGACCGCCGTGACCACGGCGTCGCGCCACTGCCCGGAGACCCAGGCGGCGTTCCATCCGCCGAAGGCCTGCATCTGTCCGTTGAGGACCACGGCCACGATCGGCAGCAGGACGAGGGAGAGCCAGAACGCGATCTTCTCGAGCGCGCGGCGCAGCTCCGAGTTGATCTTCTGGTAGCGCTTCGCCTCGGTGGCGAGCTTGACGGCATGGGCGCGCTCTCCGACGGCGGTGACCCGGAACCGTCCCGAACCCGCCACCACGGCGGTGCCGGAGAGCAGCTGCTCGTCACGGCGCTTCGGCACCGCATCGGATTCTCCGGTGAGCATGGACTCGTCCACGTCCAGGCCCGCGGCGCTGAGCACGGTGCCATCGGCCGGGACCTCATCGCCGCGGTGCAGCTCGATGACGTCATCTAGGACGATCTGTTCGCGGTGGATCTCGAGCAGCATCCCGTCCCGCAGCGCACGGACGCTGTCCTGATGCAGCAGCGCGATGGCGTCCAGCTTGCGCTTGGCGCTGTATTCCTGGAACAGCCCGATGATCACGTTGGCCACAGCGGCGATGGCGAAGAGCAGATCCAGCCACCGGCCCAGCACGATGATGGCCAGCGCGCAGATGCCGATGATGAGGTTGAACAACGTCATCAGGTGTGTGCGCAGGATCTCGGTGAGTGATCGGGAGGTCGTGCGGGGCTGCACGTTCGCCAGGCCGAGCCGGTGACGTTCCAAGACCTGGACCGAGTTCAGGCCTTCCGATTCAAGAGTTGCGGGGTCCACTGCGGACCGGGTTTCCGCGGGGTCGCGGATCTCAGTCCTCTGGGCAGCCACAGGGCCAGAGTCTACCGTCCGGCCTCTAGAGTTCCGGCGGCTCCGCGCCGGTCACCGAGACGATGAGCTCCTCGCCGCTCGCGCCGACCTCCACGTCCAGGTCGAATCCGACCTCGTGACTCTCCTCGAGGCTCTCGCCGTCATGGAAATGCCGGGAGTCGAAGTTGATCGTGGCTTCCATCTCGGTCTCAGAGGTCTCCCAGCCGTCCTCGTCGAAGCCCAGGGAGAGCTCCTCAGGTTCCGGCATCTGCCAGCTGATCGACTCCGTGACCACCTGGTTCGGCGTGTTGATCCCCATCGGGCAGCCCGCCGGCATCAGCACCTGCTGGTCGGCGCAGCTGGCGAGGTACTCCTCGACCTCCTCGTGCAGGACCTCCTCGGCCGCCTCGGAGGCTCTCAGGTCGAGCGTGATCTGGTGCGCCTGCGTCTCCCCCTGCGCACCGGCATCCTGGACCACCACATAGCGGGCGGTGCCCACGAGCCATTCGCTGTCCACTGCGATCTCGACGACGGCGGGGACGTAAGAGCGAAGCGTGGCGGCGTCGTCGACGAGGTTGACCGGCTCTCCGTTCACGTCGATCTGCGCGATGCCGCCCGCCGCGGCGCCCGGCACGTCGATCTGCAGCTGGCTCATCGCCCCGGAGGTCAGCTCCCAGTTCTTGAAGACGGCCAAGGTGGACTCATGCGACTCCATCGGCAGTCGCGTCTCATAGTTCTCGCCCTCCACCGCGAACTGCATGACGGCATCGCCTCCACCGTCGGGGTCCTCCCCGAAGCGAGGATTCTCGATCGCGGTGCTGCTGGCCTGAAGCGGGGAGCCGTCGAGCAGGACGCTGTCCACGTTCTCCTCGCCGGCGGTGTCCAGGCCCTCGGCGTCGAAGAACCCAAGCGCCTCGGAGCCGCTTCCGCGGCTGATCGACTCCCAGTATTCCTGGGCGGTGTGGCCAGGCGTGTAGATCTTCTCGCTCACCTGCCAGATGGCCGCACCGCCGGCCGCCAGCGCCATGATCAGCGCGGCCACCCAGGCGAAGAGGACCACGCGAGAGGCGTGCGGCGACTGCTCCGAGTCGTTCTTCGGAGGTGGGGGAGGGGCCTGCGACATAGGGGCCAGCCTAGCAATGACCCGGCGAGGCGATGACCGCGCAGCTCAGCCCAACACCACAGCGACGAGCACCACGACGGGGATCGCCGCGATGGTGGTCAGCAGCACAGTGTCGCGCGCGATGACCTCCCCGGCCTGGTAGCGCACGGCGGCGATCAGCACGTTCTGTGCGCTGGGAAGCGCAGCGAGCACGACGGCGGCCAGCACCTCTGGACCGTCGAGGCCGAAGAGGACGTCGGCCAGCAGCCACGCCAGCAATGGATGCAGGATCAGCTTCAGTCCGGTGGCCAGAAGCACGTCACGACGTCGGTCGGCTTGTTTGTCCAGCGGGTGGCTGCCGACCAGGGCCAGTCCGAACGCCAGCAGCATGAGCGGGATGGAGGCCCCCGCGACGAGCTCGATGGATTCCTGGACCGGTCCTGGGAAGTGCCAGTCCTGCCAGGAGAAGATCAGGCCCAGCAGAGCTCCGAGGATCATCGGGTTGACCGCCGACTGCGCGAGGCTGCGCAGGGTGGAGGTCCGCGGATGCGGGCGCACCCGGGAAGAGCCACCCTGGTCCCTGCCGAGCAGGTCCAGGGCGGTGACGTAGATCGGAGTATAGACCGCGAGCTGGAACATGATGATCGGCGCTGCCAGGGCGATGTCTCCCAGCACGTAGGCAGCGATGGGGAAGCCGAGGTTCGCGGCATTGACCAGCGAGCCGCTCATGCCGCCGATCATCAGATCGGAGCCGCTTCGGCCTTTGAGCAGCACCAGGCGACCCAGCAGGATGTACACGCCCAGAGTCGTGAGGGCGCCGAGGCCGGCGATGACGAACTGCGGGCCCAGCACCTGGCTCATCGACGAGTCCGAGATGGTGACGAACAGCAGGCAGGGCGAGGCGACGAAGAACGCGACGCGGCTGAGCACCACCCGCGCGTCCGAGCCCAGTACGCCGAAGCGTCCGATGACCCAGCCGGCCCCGATGATCAGCCAGATGACCAGGAAACCAGACAGGACCGCCCCCATGTCTCTCCCCTCGGCGTAGCAGCGTAGATTCAGCTGCTCACTCTAGCCGGGGGAGTTCAGGGGCGGTCCTGGGGAGTCGTGGAGACGTGCTCGTCGCTGCTCGGCCGCGAGCACGTCAGCTCACTGCTGTGCTTCAGCGTCCTCTGCGGGGCTGATGAAATCGGTGCGGATGCGCTCCACGCCCTCGGCGGAGATCTGGAAGCCGTGCTCCTGGCCGGCGTCGATCATGATGCCGGCACCGGTGATGGACTGCACGACGGCCACGCCCGGAGCCTCGACCGCGTGCGGTGCGTGCTCCTTATAGTCCTCGGGGATGTTCTCGCTGGTGCTGAAGAGCGCGATCAGCGGGTTTCCCTCGTTGTCCTGCAGCGTGAGCGGGTTCACCGATCCGGTCTCGTCGGTGACCTCCTCTGGACTGAGGAAGTAGACGCTGCTGGTCAGGAAGGTGCGGATGATCTCACCGGCCTGCGCCTTGCCGTCCTTGCCCTCGATCAGGATCTGCTCGAGCGTGGCCGCGGAGCCCACGGTTTCGGTGTCCTGCTGGGGAGTGTGCTCTGGCTGGGTATTCGGGGTCTCAGTCATACCTCTACGCGATCATGGACGCGCGCAGAATGCAATGCGGGCTGGCCTGCACCGCAGCGCCCGGAGGGCCGCCATGACGCCCGGGTGCGGTATTTTGAGCGGGTGCTGCTATCTGATCGAGACATCCGAGCCGAGATCGACGCCGAGCGGATCAAGTTGGACCCGCTGGACCGTTCGATGATCCAGCCCTCGAGCGTGGACGTGCGCCTGGAGCGCATGTTCCGACTCTTCGACAACCACAAATACGCTCATATCGACCCCTCCCTGGATCAGCCGGATCTGACCCGACTGGTGGAGGTGGATCCTGATGAGCCCTTCATCCTGCACCCGGGAGAGTTCGTGCTGGGTGCGACCTACGAGACGGTCACCCTCCCGGACGACGTCGCGGCTCGACTGGAGGGGAAGAGCTCACTGGGGCGTCTGGGCCTGTTGACCCACTCCACCGCCGGCTTCATCGACCCGGGGTTCTCGGGCCAGGTCACCCTGGAGCTGTCGAACATGGCCACGCTGCCGATCAAGCTGTGGCCCGGATCGAAGATCGGGCAGCTCTGCTTCTTCCGCCTGACCTCACCGGCCGAGCATTCCTACGGCGCGGGAGCTCATCAGTCCCGGTATCAGGGCCAGCGTGGTCCCACGGCCTCACGCAGCCACGCGAACTTCCACCGCACCCGCGTCGAGTAGGCCGGAGCGAGGCTGGAGTCGGATCCAGGCCTAGGTCGGATCCAGGGCTGGGTCGGAGTCAGGCGGAGGCCGGCGACAGCCGGGGCTCATGGCCACCGGCCTCAGCTGCCGCGCAGGATCCGATGCTCCCGCATCTTCGCCGGCCCGGTCGGGTTGTGCACGAGCGCCAGGGTGGCCAGGCCGGCGGTGAGGATCACCACCACGCCGATGATGATGGCCTTGTCGTCCCCGCCTGCGGTGAACAGCAGCAGCGCGATCAGTCCCGGGGTCAGGAAGGACACGCTGCGACCAGCAGTGGCGTAGAGGCCGAACAGCTCCCCGGCCCGGCTCGGGGGAGCGAGCCTGGCCAGGAACGCCCGAGAGGAGGACTGTGCGGGTCCGACGAAGACGCACAGCAGAAGTCCGAAGATCCAGAACGCCGTCTGCGGTGTGAGCACGAGCGGTCCGATGCTGCGCTGCACATCGAGGAAGTACAGGATGGCCGCCGTGATGATCAGCGCGGTGACACAGGTGGCGATCACTCGACGTGGGCCCACCCGGTCATCGAACCACCCGCCGATGAACGCTCCGGCGGCGGCGGCCACATTGCCGGCGATGCCGAAGAGCAGGATGTCTGAGGTGGTGAACCCGAAGACCGTGACGCCGAGGATCGCGCCATAGGTGAAGACGGCGGAGAGGCCGTCGCGGTAGATCGCCGAGGAGACCAGGAACCAGAAGGTGTTGCGGTCCTCGGCCCAGAGTCCTATCACCAGCCCGATGAGCCGGCGGTAGGACTCCAGGATGCTCACCTTCTCCTCCACCACACGCTGGTCCGCCGTCTTCATCGGGGTGAGCAGCAGCGGGAGCGAAAAGATCAGGAACCATGCGGCGGCCACGAGTGCCACCGCCCGGACGTTGACCATCTCGTCCTCGCCGAGTCCGAACATGTGCGGCGGCTCCCCGGCCACCAGGCCGAAGTAGACGATGGCCAGGATCACGATGCCGCCGAGATACCCAGAGCCCCAGCCGATGCCAGAGACACGGCCCATCCGTTCAGAATCCGAGATATCGGTGATCATCGAGTTGTAGTTCAGGTTCGCGAACTCATCGAAGAGAGTCATCGTGGCCATCAGCGTGACACCGAGCACGAGATAAGCCTGGTCTGGCTTCACGAAGAAGCAGGCGGCCACCAGCGCGATGACGATCATCGTGTTGATGACGAGCCAGCGTCGTCGTCGTCCGCCGTTGTCGGCGCGCTGTCCGATCACCGGGGCGGTCAGCGCGATGATGAGTCCCGCGATGGTGTTGGCGGTGGTCAGATACTGGGTGCCCTGCCCGCCAGGCCCGACGGCGTCGGCGATGTAGGTGCCGAAGACGAAGGTCACCATCACCGCGCTGACGGTCGCATTGCCCCAGCTCCACAGGCTCCAGATGGCGATGAGCCGCTTCTTCAGCGGGACAGGAGCTGGTGCCTGAGCGGACTCGGTGCTGGTCATTGCCGCATAGTAACGCTGGTTTGTTAACATTGAGGGGATTGCCGCCGCTGACCCTGGTCTCAGGAACTCGCAGTTGGGCGTGCGAGGCACAGTCGACCGAGAGGAGCGGGGTAGATGATCCTTGGGATGCTCACGGCGCTCTTCGCAGTCAGCATCCTGACTCCGTTCATCTTCCAGCGGTTCGGCCGTCGCACCTTCTTCCTCCTCGCAGCACTTCTGACGGCGGCGCTGGTCTGGATCCTCAGCTACGTTCCTGCGGTGCTCGCGGCGGACCAGGCGGCGGCGATCGGCGAGCCCAATGCGCCTCCGGCCGAGGTCATGGAGTGGATCCCGCAGTTCGGCGTCGAGCTGGCGTTCCGCGTCGATGCGCTCTCGCTGGCGATGTCGGTGCTCATCCTGGGCGTGGGTGCGCTGGTCATGCTTTACTGCGCCCGGTACTTCGCGACCTCGGAGCGGGCTGCCGGTCCCTTCGCCGCAGAGCTCTTCGCCTTCGCCGCCTCGATGCTCGGGCTGGTGCTCTCCGATGACCTGGTCATGCTCTTCGTGTTCTGGGAGCTCACCACGATCCTCTCCTTCCTGCTGATCGGCTTCTCGGCGCACCGCATCTACGCCCGCCGCTCCGCCATCCAGGCGTTGATCGTGACGACCTTCGGCGGACTCGCCATGCTCGTGGGGCTGGTCTGGCTCGGCGAGCTCACCGGAAGCTACCGACTCTCCGAGGTCCTCGCCGCCGGTCCGAGCCTGCTTGCTGACTCGAGCACGGCGACCGCCGTGGACATCGCGGTGGCACTGGTCCTGCTGGGGGCCCTTTCGAAGTCGGCGCTCGTGCCCTTCCACTTCTGGCTGCCCGCCGCGATGGCGGCGCCGACCCCGGTCTCGGCCTATCTCCACGCCGCCGCCATGGTCAAGGCTGGTGTCTACCTGGTGGCGCGCTTCGCTCCGGGATTCCATGAATCCACGTTCTGGCTGCCGCTGGTGCTCGGGTTGGGACTGATCACCATGCTGGTCGGGGCATGGCGGGCGCTGCGACAGACCGATATCAAACTGATCCTCGCCTATGGCACGGTCTCCCAGCTGGGCTTCCTGATCATGATCAACGGGCTGGGAACCGAGGACGCGGCGCTCGCGGGCCTCGCCATGCTGCTGGCGCACGGGTTGTTCAAGGCCGCGCTGTTCATGGTGGTCGGGATCATCGACCACCAGTCGGGCACGCGCGACCTGCGGAAGCTCTCCGGTCTGGGCCGCTCACAGAGGCCGCTGTTCCTCGTCGCGCTGATCTCCACCGCCTCGATGGCCGGGCTGCCTCCGTTGTTCGGCTTCGTGGCCAAGGAGGTCGTGTTCGAGTCCTTCTTCAGCTACGCCGAGGCCACCAGCTCTGGATCGCTGCTGACCCTGGGCTGGCTGGTGGTGGCCGGCGTCGTCCTCGGCTCGGCGCTGACCGTGGCGTACTCCGCTCGCTTCCTCTGGGGAGCCTTCGCCACGAAGCGTCCCGTCCCCGGGGTGGCCGTGGCGCGCACCATCTTCCACGGCCCGGTGCCGCGGGTCTTCCTCGCGGCTCCGATGATCCTGACCGCGTTCACAGTGGCGCTGGCGCTGGTCCCGCAGCCGGTGCAGGCGCTCGCGGAATCCTTCTCGACGCTCTTCGATCCGGTGGAGCCCGGGGTGGAGGCGACCTACCTCGCTCTCTGGCACGGGCTGACCCCCGTGCTGGGACTCTCCGTGCTCACCTGGGTGCTCGGCTTCGCCCTGTTCTGGGTGCGCGACGCGTTCGGCAGGCTGCAGGCGAACGTCCCCGCCGTCGTCGAGGCCGAACGCGGGTATCGCGGCACCGTGCGCGGCGTGGATCTGCTCTCCTCCTGGGTCACCGCGCGGACGCAGCGCGGCGCGCTGGGCTGGTATCTGTTCATCATCCTGGCAGTGGCCACGTTGGTGCCGCTGGCCGTGGTGATCTTTGGAGCACCCGGAGGGCGCAGCCTCGCGGAGCGCGCGTCGTTGGACTCGGTGATCATCGCGGAGCAGCCGCTGCAGATCGTGCTCGCCCTGGTGATCCTCGCTGGCGCCTCGGGTGCGATCTGGGCGCCCAAGCGCTTCATGGCAGTGCTCATGGTCTCCATGTGTGGCTGGGGGATCGCCGGCATCTTCGCGCTGCAGGGCGCACCTGATCTGGCGCTGACCCTGCTGCTGGTGGAGTCGATCGTGCTGGTGGTCTTCGTGCTCGCGCTGCGCAGCCTGCCCGCCGGGATCTGGACGCAGAGCCCCACGCGCTTCAAGCTCGGCCGCGCGCTGCTCGGCGTCGGTTTCGGAGTGGTGATGATGGTCGTCGCTGCGATGTCCATGGACGCCCGCATCGCTGAGCCCATCTCCATGGAGTTCCCGTGGATGGCCTACGAGGTGGGACAGGGCGCCAACATCGTCAACGTCACGCTGGTGGACCTGCGCGTCTGGGACACCTTCGGAGAGATCACCGTGCTCGCGGCGGCGGCCACCGGCATCGCCTCCTTGATCTTCGTCAAGCGCCGCGATGTCCAGCGCCGCGAGCTCCACGAGGTCCCCAGCGGCACGGTGGGTCGTGTGCTCTCCGACAAGGCGCTGTCCCCGCGGCAGTTCAGGGAGATCAAGGTCGCCCGTTCCTTCGCCACGGTGGCCAGGGAGGCCTGGCTCGTGGCCGGGCGCACCGTGGCTCCGGAACACCGCAGCATCGTCTTCGAGGTCGTCACCCGCCTCATGTTCCACGGCATCATCATGATCTCGCTCTACCTGCTGCTCGCGGGTCACAACCTTCCCGGCGGCGGCTTCGCCGGCGGTCTCCTGGCCGGTCTGGCGTTCGTGCTGCGCTACCTGGCGGGTGGACGCTATGAGCTGGAGGCCGCCATCCCCTTCTCCGCCGGAGCATTGATGGGCTGGGGGCTCGCCGTCGCCTGCTTCACCGGGCTCGCTCCGCTGATCGCTGGCGGGCAGGCCTTCCAGTCCTTCGATGTCGAGCTCACCCTGCCGCTCTTCGGCTACCACCACTTCGTCTCGGCGGTCCTCTTCGACGTCGGGGTCTACCTCGTGGTGATCGGGCTGATCGTCGACATTCTGCGCAGCCTGGGCTCGGAGATCGATGTGCGCAGCGAGCGGGAGGGCCAGCGCGCCTCCTCGCCCGGTCACGGCATCCACGGCGAGACCTCCGCGGGGGTGGCACGATGACGATCAATCTCACGCTGCTGGTTCTGATGGGGGCGCTCTTCGCGATCGGCATCTACCTGCTGCTCGAACGCTCGCTGACCCGGGTGCTGCTCGGGATCATCCTGATCTCCAATGCGGTGAACCTGCTTCTGCTGCAGACGGCCGGACGGGCAGGTCTCGCCCCGCTCTATGACCCGGAGATCCCTGCCGAGGACTATCTTGACCCGCTTCCGCAGGCGCTGCTGCTCACCGCGATCGTCATCGCCTTCGCGCTGGTGAGCTTCATGCTCGCGCTGATCTACCGCTCCTGGGTGCTGGCCCGCCAGGATGAGCTCGCCGACGATGAGGAGGACCGCCGCGTGGCGTCCTATGCCGGGGCCTACGACGCAGAGGAGGATGCCTCGGCCGAGGACGAGACCACGGAGTTCGCCGATGAGACCGACGCCGTCGGACGCCCGATGCTCAATCCGCGCCGCGGCGCCGATGAGGACGCCCCCGATCCCGGCAACGGCCCCGCCATCGCAGAGCAGGGGGAGCGCTGATGGTCACCGAACTCCTGAGCTTCACCCCGCTGGCAGTGCTCATTCCCTTCTTCGGTGCTGCCTTCGCCTTCGCCTTCTACCGCAACAAGTCGACCCAGCGCGCGATCGCGATCGGCGCGCTGATCCTCACCGTGATCCTGGAGGTCACGCTGCTGGCCCAGGTCTGGTACGGCGGTGCCCACGCGGTGCATCTGGCCGGCTGGCCCGCGCCGTTCGGGATCGTCATGGTCATCGACCGGTTTGCCGCCCTGATGCTGGTGGTCTCTTCGATCATCACCCTGTGCGTGCTGCTCTACGCCGTCGGGCAGGGTGCCGCGGAGGAGAAGGAGGACTCGGGTCCGGTCTCGATCTTCTACCCCACCTACCTGATTCTGGTCGCGGGCGTCTCCAACGCCTTCCTCGCCGGAGATCTGTTCAACCTCTATGTGGGTTTCGAGATCTTCCTGACCGCCTCCTATGTCCTGCTCACCCTCGGCGGCGGCGAGTCTCGCATCAGGGCCGGGGTCACCTATGTGGTGGTCTCGATCATCTCCTCGATGCTGTTCCTGATCGCCATCGGCATGATCTATGCCGCCACCGGCACCGTGAACCTCGCCGACCTGGCCCTGAAGCTCGGTGATCTCGACCTGAGCACTCAGCTCACCCTGCATGTGATGCTGCTCGTGGCGTTCGGGATCAAGGCGGCGGTCTTCCCGCTGGCCTTCTGGCTCCCCGACTCCTATCCCACGGCCCCGGCCCCGGTCACGGCGGTGTTCGCCGGGCTGCTCACGAAGGTGGGCATCTACGCGATCATTCGCACCGAGACGCTGCTGTTCCCCGGAGAGCGGATCAACACGGCGCTGATGATCGTCGCCGCACTGACCATGATCGTGGGAATCCTGGGTGCGCTCGCCCAGGCGGACATCAAACGTATGCTCTCCTTCACGCTGATCAGCCATATCGGCTATCTGGTCTTCGGCCTCGCGCTGAGCTCGATCATCGGCATGGCGGCGACGATCTACTACGTGGCCCACCACATCACCATCCAGACCACGCTGTTCCTGGTCACGGGTCTCATCGAACGACGTTCCGGCACCTCCAATGTGCTCCGGCTCGGCGGCCTGGCGAAGATCTCCCCGGTGCTGGGCCTGCTCTTCTTCATCCCGGCGATGAACCTCGCGGGCATCCCGCCCTTCTCCGGCTTCATCGGGAAACTGGGAATGCTGCAGGGGGGCATCGCGGAGAACACCTGGATCACCTGGACCCTGGTCTTCGCCTCGGTGCTCACCTCCCTGCTCACGCTCATGGCGGTGGCCAGGATCTGGACCCGCGGATTCTGGCGCAAGCCGGAGGATGCCGATGAGGCTCCGGAGCGTCAGCTGATGTCCAAGACGCTGGCCCACGCTCGGGCGGCCAACAAGCGCTATCTGCCGATGTCCATGGTGGCGCCTACGGCGGCCCTGGTCGCGATGTCGCTGGCCTTCACGGTCTTCGCCGGACCGCTGATGGACTTCTCCCGTGCCGCGGCTCAGGACATGTACGAGCGCACCCCGTATCTGGAGGCGGTGTTCGGCCCGGAGCGTTCCGACGGAGTCCGCGAGGAGCTTGAGGACTTCGCGGCCACCTTCCTGATCGACTACGAGACCGGCGACGGGGGGGCCGCAGAACACGCACCCGTGGAGACCTCGCTGCAGCCCGACGACGAGTCGGCCGAGGTAGTCCCCGAGATCACCGATGAGAGTGATGATCACCGATGAAGCGACCCAAGACTCCGCTGCGGCTCGAGCTCCCGCTGATCGTCTTCCTGGGCTTCTTCTGGATGGCGATCTGGCGCGACTTCACACTGGGTACGCTGATCGTCGGGCTGATCTACGCGACCATCATCGTGCGCGTGTTCTACCTCCCTCCGCTGCGCGGCAGCGGGCGGCTGAACCCCCTCTGGGGGGCGGTCTTCACGGCTCGCTTTCTGATGAAGACGGTGGCGGCCTCTTTCCAGGTCTCCTGGCTCTCGGTGGTCACCGGACCGCGGGTGAGGAACTCCGTGATCTCGGTCCAGCTGCGCAGCCACGATGACCTCATCGTCACACTCACCGGACACACGCTCTCCCTGGTGCCGGGCTCCCTGGTCCTCGATGTGGACCGGACGACGGCGACGCTCTACCTCCACGCGCTCGACGTCACCTCCGATGAGGACGCAGAGAAGATCCGGCTGGACGCGCTGACGACGGAGGCGCTGATCATCCGGACCTGCGGCAGCCGCTCCGATGTCGCCGTGGTCAAGGCGGAGAAGCGCCTCGGCAGGATGTCGGGGTTCTCCAAGACCGAGCGAGACGCACCGTTCCGCCGCCACGGACCCGCCGAGGTGCACGGGGGCGCCGACTCCGCGTCGGACGCGCGGATCACCATCGAGGAGGTGGAGGACTGATGCTCGAGACCGCAGTGCACATCACCCAGGTGCTGCTCGCTCTGGGCGCCGCAGGCACCGTCTACCGGATCTACAAGGGTCCCTCGGTGCTGGACCGAGTGATCAGCCTCGACGTCATGCTGATCATCGTCGCCTCGATGATGATCGTGGACATGGTGATCAACGATCACCAGGACTTCATCCTCTTTGTGGTGGTCACCGCGGTGATCGGATTCCTGGGCGCCGTTGCGATCGCCCGCTACGTGGTGGTGCGCTCTCCCGAGGAGGTCGCCCCCGACGCTCCCGCACACGACCCGGTGCCCTTTCCGCCCGCTGTTCCGGTCGGCAGCTCGTCACAGCAGGAAGGCGAACCCGAGACCCCGCATCAGCCGATCTCCACCCCGGTGATGCCCGGCGTCGGGCCGCTGGAGGACGAGTCCACCTCCTGGTTCTCGGCGCTGGCCCGTTCAGGCTTCACACCGAAGCGGCGCGAGGACCCCATGCCTGAGGAGGCGGAGCCGGAGTCACGGCAGCCGCCGAAGCCGGAGTCGCAGCCCGATTCCACGCCGAAGCCTGAGTCGACGTCATCCCCCCAGCAGCAGGAGGACCGCGATGCTTGAGTCACCCACCGCAGACGTGATCCTGGACGCCCTGGCGTCGGTGCTGCTGGTGGTCGGTGGACTGATGTCCCTTGCCGCCGGCATCGGACTGGTTCGGCTGCCGGATCTGCATTCGCGCATGCACGCCGCCACCAAGCCCCAGGTGCTGGGCCTGCTCGCGCTGCTTCTGGCGGCCGCGATCACCTGGCGATCCTGGGAGCTGGTGCCGATCGTGGTGCTCGCCTGGGGTCTGCTGCTGCTCACCGCTCCGGTCAGCGCCCACGTGGTGGGCCGCTCGGGCTACCGCACCAAACACATGCGCCGGGACCTGCTGACCCACGACGAGCTGGCCAGTGCGGTGGAGCGGATCAGCCGGGAACAGCCGCCCAACCGCGGCTGACCGACCGCGAGCTGACGGATCGCTCCGCCCGGTGAGCGGCCCGTCCGCCAGCCCGGGTTCAGGACCAGACGAAGTTCCAGGTGCCCGCTGCCACCGCCGCGCAGACGGCCGCGGCTCCGATCAGGGCGCCCCCCAGGATGACCGGCACATCTGCCGCGTGGAATCGGGCGGGACGAGCCCAGGTCCGCCTGCCGGCGCCGAACCCACGGGATTCCATCGTCACTGCAAGTCGAGTCGCCATGCGGATCGCCTGGACCAGCAGCCCGAACGCCTGCGAGAGCGTGCTGCGCAGTCGCTGCCTGACGCCGCCGTGGGCACCCACTCCGCGCGCGCGCCGCGCATGGCCCAGCGTGGTCCAGTGCTCGGCGAGGAGCCCCAGCAGCCGCATCGCCGCCAGGGCGCCGAGCACGAACCGAGCCGGCAGCCGCAGCTGCTGCGCCAGCGAGTCAGCCAGGTCTGTCGGGTCAGTCGTGGAGAAGATGATCACCGAGGGCAGCACGATCGCGAAGGCACGTGCCCCGAGCGCCAGGCCCAGCGCGAGGGACCCCTCGCTGATCGTGGTGAATCCCAGATCGACGAGCACCGCTCCTGACTCCTCGGCGGCCAGCGCCGTGCCCCAGGCCGCCACCACCGCTCCCAGCGCGAAGGGCCACATGAGTCTGAGCAGTCCCGCGGCGCGGATGCCGGCCAGCGGCAGCGCAGCCAGGCTCGCGAGCACGACGACGCCGGCGCTCACCACGTCGATGGTCACCACCAGTGCCGCCGTGATCAGGAAGACGGCGATGAGTTTGGCCAGCGCATTGCGTCGACCCAGCCAGGAATCCGCCCGCATCCCACCGAAGAGTTCGCCGGCGGCAGGGGCCTCGGGTGGGGGAGTGCCGCGTTGGAGCTTGAGCTCCCGCGCCTGGAGGCCGCGCAGGAAGGCGGCGTCGTGGGTGACGGCCAGCACGGTGCCTCCCGCGTCGACATGGTCCTGGAGCAGGGAGATGAGCTCGCGGAAAGTGTGTGCGTCCTGCCCGAACGTGGGCTCATCGAGCAGCAGCAGTTCGGGGCCCGCCGCCAGCACCGTGCCCACCGAGAGCCGCCGCTTCTCCCCTCCGGAGAGGGTGAAGGGATTCGCCTGAGCCAGGGCGCGCAGCCCCAGCCGGTCCAGCAGCCGCTGCACGCGAGCGTCGATCTCAGCCGGGGTGTAGAGGGGTTCCGCAGTGCCGGGGACCTTCGCCTGCTCAGCGCCGAGTGCGAGCTCCTCGGCAACGCTGCCGCGCACGAACTGATGCTCCGGCTCCTGAAAGACCATGCCGATCCGAGCCACGAGATCAGCGGATCGCCAGTCGTGGGGATCGGCTGCCAGCAGCTCACCCGGCCCGTCGCCCTTGAGCCCTGCGGTCGCCGTGAGGGTTCCGCCATGAGCCGGAAGCAGACCGGCCAGGGTCAGCAGCAGCGTGGACTTTCCGGCACCGTTGGCACCGGTGATCCCCAGCGTCTCTCCGCGACGAATCTCGACCTCGACGCCGGTCAGCGTCGGTGGGGCGATGGCGCCGCGCCGCCATCGCGTGGTGGGCGAATGCCGGCCCACCGCGAGTCCGCCGGCATGCAGCAGCAGCTCACCCTGCGGTTCAGGGCATAGAGGCTCAGGCGGTGGGTCCTCCCGGTCAGCACCTGCGCTGCGGGGGATGCTCAGTCCGCGCAGCGGGTCTCGACCTGGCACCCAGAGGCCCATGCTGGAGAGCTCGTCACCGAGGGCTTCATCCGTGCGGATCTGTGCCGCCGGGCTGCGGCGACGAACTCCCGCCCCGGTCCCCAGGACCACGAGCGTGTCCATGTGCTCCGCCCAGATCTCGAGCCGGTGTTCGACCACGATCACCGTGGCGCCGGTGAGCTCTGCTGAGCGGAGCACCGCGTCACGGACCTGCCGCACACCCGCGGGGTCCAAGTTCGCCGTGGGCTCGTCCAGCAGCAGCAGCCCTGGCCGCATGGCAAGGATGCCGGCGAGGGCCAGCCGCTGCTTCTGACCGCCGGAGAGCTTGGCACTGGGGTGCTCGAGTCCGAATCCGCCGAGCCCCACAGCTTCCAGCGCACGGTCCACGCGGCCCCAGATCTCTGCACGCGGCACGGCGAGGTTCTCGGCGGCGAAGGCCACGTCGTCGCCGATGCGGGAGAGCACCACCTGGGATTCGGGATCCTGCTGCATGAGCCCCGCGCGGCCTCTGGCCTGTTCGGCGGGGACCCCGTCCAGGAGCAGCTGCCCGGCAGCCTGGGCATCCTCATCGTGCAGGACGCCCGCAAGTCCATGCAGAAGCGTGGACTTGCCAGCTCCGGAGGCTCCTGCCAGCAGCACCTTCTCCCCGGCGGAGATCTGCAGGTCCAGCCCCGCGATCGCGGGTGTCTCCCGCTCGGCGTGCTGCCAGCTCCAACCCTCGGCCGTCACGGCGACGCCGGGAGCTTCACCCACGCGGCGTGCCGCCCAGCAGCATCGGTTCGCGATGGGCGCGACGTGAGGCCAGCGGCCCCAGCACGGAGGAGGCCGCGAGCCCACGCGTGGCGAGCCAGGGCAGCACTCCGGCGATGACCGCCCCGGAGAGCGCGAAACAGGAGATGTGGATGATGGTCTCGAGCGGTGCGTAGGCATACATCGGCACGATCCAGTGGTACGTGATGCCGCCGGTCAGCCCCGAGGCCGCGCCGGCGAGCGTCGCGAACTCCAGGCTGAACCTGCGGTAGAGAACCGCGAGGAAGACCAGCTCGGCACCGAGCCCCTGCATGAAGCCGGAGGAGAGGACCGTCAGCCCCCACTGAGAGCCGAGCAGCGCGGAGACCGCCGCCGCGACCATCTCGCAGTAGATTGCGGCGCCGGGTTTACGGATCACCAGCGCGCCGAGTACCGCCGGAAAGAGCCACATGCCGTGCACGAGGGTCTCCACGGGCGGGTAGAAGACGAAGAGGTTCCCGATGAGGTGATAGCTGAGGTTCCAGCCCCAGAAGATGACACCCGAAGCGACGGCGAGCACCGAGGCCACCACGATGTCGGAGACCGTCCAGGACCATGACCTGGTGGTTGTTTTTCTGCTGCTCATGATGCTTCTCCCTGTACAGGTGAGGGCGGACCAGGAGCACGCAGGAGGAAAGCTGCTGCTCACAAGCATCAGCATCCGAGTGCAGAATCTCGACTTCCTTCGCAGGTCCTAACCTGATCAGGTTCGAGGGTCTGGGCCTTCAGCCCACTCTCAGCGTCCTGGCGGTGACATCACAGCTGGTCAGCTGTGTCTGGCACCGAGGGGCGCTCCCCTGTCGTGTCTCAAATGACGTGCACTAGAGTAGCACCAGAGACACTCGACCCACCTGCAACGGAGGACACTGTGGACAAGCTTCTCGATAAGGGCATGGCTCTTGGCATCTCACTGGGCGGTGGCTTCATCGCCACTCGCCTCTTCGACTTCGTGTGGAAGAAGGCCACCGGCGACGACGCCCCCCGGGTGGCCAACGATGAGATGACGCTCAAGCGTGCACTCGCCTTCTCCATCGGCTCAGCGGTGGTCTCGGCAGCCGTGCAGGTGCTCTCCCAGCGTGGCGCGAGTTCCACGGTGAAGAAGATGCGCAGCAAGTTCGGAGCTGGTTCCGAGGTCTGATCCGATGCGCATCGCTGCTGCTCAGATCACCACCGGCCCCGATCCGGAGGCCAATCTCGCGCTGATGCGCGAGTACACCTACCGTGCCTCCTATGCCGGCGCGAAGGTCGTGGTCTTCCCCGAGGCGACCCAGCGGGCCTTCGGGCACCCGCTTCCGCCCATCGCAGAACCCGTGACCGGCCCCTGGGCCGAAGCCGTGCGTCGATTGGCCCGCGAGTTCCGCATCGTGATCGTCGCGGGGATGTTCACTCCAGGTGTTCCCAGCGCGGACGGGCACCCTCGGGTGGTGAACACGCTGCTCGCCGTGGGGCCGGATGCGGACATCGATGTGGCCTACGACAAGATCCACCTCTACGACGCCTTCGGCTTCAAGGAGTCCGACGGCGTCCAGGCCGGTCGAAGCCCCGCCCAGTTCCAGCTGGACGGCGTCACGTTCGGCCTGGCCACCTGCTATGACATCCGGTTCCCGAACCTCTTCATCGCTCACGCTCGTTCGGGCGCCCACGTGACCCTGGTGCCCGCTTCCTGGGGCGCGGGGGAGGGAAAGCTCGACCAGTGGCGGCTGTTGGCGCGGGCGAGGGCGCTGGACTCCACTCAGTACATCCTCGCCTGTGGCCAGGCAGAACCGGCGGCCGCCGGCGTCGAGTCGATCCAGGGCGCACCCACCGGAGTGGGTCATTCGATGCTCGTCTCCCCCCTGGGGGTGCCGCTCGCAGAGGCCGGCGACGCGCCGGAGCTGCTGCTCGCCGAGGTCGACCCAGCGGTGGTCTCTCACACCCGGACCATGGTGCCGGTGCTGGAGAACGCGCGTCAGTTCTGAACGTGCCCGAAAAGGACCAGACGCTGAACCTCTCCGGAACGACCCGACGCGTGGCGCGCTAGTCCACCGGGTGGTTGACCGGCAGGTCCTGGTCCAGGAAGCTGTTCAGCGTGGCGGTCAGCTCCGGGTCCACCGCGAGACGGTGCTCGTCCAGGCGCTCGACGGGTGCGGCGAGCCGCACCGAGGAGAGCAGCCAGAGGTGATCGGCCGTGTAGAGGTCCTCTGGAGTCAGCGGCCCGTAGCCGAGCTTCCATCCCGCACGCTCGGCGGCGGTGAAGATGGCTCCCTGCGTGGTGCCGGGAAGAATGCCGGTCTCCAGCACAGGGGTGATCAGCGTCGGCGGCTCACCCTCGGCGCCGCGCCTGGCGATCAGCACCGTGGAGGTCGGTCCTTCAAGCACCTGGCCGTCGGAGGTGGTGAAGATGACGTCGTCGAACCCGTGGGCATCGGCGTGCCGCAGCGCGGCCATGTTCACCGCGTAGCTCAGCGTCTTGGCGCCCAGCACCAGCCAGGGGGCCCGTTCAGCGGCGGTGGAGTCGTATCCGCGGTCCAGCAGGGTGACCGCCAGCGGGGTCCCGCGGTTCGCGCGCATGGAGTCCGCCACCGGGGTCAGCGTGGCCCAGTAGGTTCCGGCGAAGGCGGGGTCCTCGGAGGCAGGTTCACCCTCGACGCCGCGCGTGGCCACCAGCTTGATCGCCAGCTCCTCCGGCACGCCGCCGCGGGCCCGGTACTCCTCGAGGCCCAGCCCGATGGCGGCCTCCCAAGACTCTGCCGGCGGGATGCCGATATCCAGGATGCCGGCTGACCGGCGCATCCGTGCCAGGTGCGCGTCGAGCTTCCGTGGGGTCCCGTTGACCGCCAGCATGGTCTCGAAGATGCCGTCGCCGCGCACAGCGCCGAGGTCTGTGATGCGCAGTTGGGGCTGGTGCGGGTCGAATACCAGTCCGGAGGTGTGTTCGGCGTCGATCCGTACAGCGACGGCGGCCACGGAGTCATCGCGAAAGTGCTCAGCCATGGCTACAGCCTAGCGCCTGCACGCCCGCTGCGAGGCCTGAGTGTGCTGGGCGCCCAGCGAGCACCCAGTAGGCTGTCCCAGAAGGGTTTGGAGGCGATGACGTGCTGTGGCCGATAAGCGGGTTGGGGATCGAGTCCCTACCGCAGTGGATCTTTCTGAGCATCCTGGTGCTGGAGGTCGGAATCAGGGTGGCCGTGATCGGCATCATCCCGGACAATCGACGACCGAACACCGCCATGGCCTGGCTGCTGGCAGTCTTCTTCATCCCCGCCGTCGCCCTTCCGCTTTTCCTGCTGATCGGTCGAAGCAAGCTCTCCTCGCGACGGCAGGAGCGCCAGCGCGGGATCAATGAGGCTCTGCTGAAGGCCACCAGTCACATGGACCTCTCGGATCAGCTCCGAGACTACGACGAGCAGCTCAGCGCCACCGCGGTGATGAACCGGAACCTCGGCGCGTTCCCCATCCAGGAGGGCAACCAGCTGACGCTGATCTCCGACTATCAGGAGACCTTCAACTGGCTCGTGGATCAGATCGACGAGGCGCGCGAATACGTCCACGTCCTCTTCTACATCATCGGCGACGACCCTGAATACACCGGCCCTGTGCTCGATGCCCTGGAGCGCGCGGCGCAGCGCGGCGTCAAGGTCCGTCTGCTCTTCGACCACCTCGGCACCGCCCGCGTGCACGGATACCGCAGGCTCAAGCGAAGGCTGCGCGCCTCGCAGATCGAATGGCACCGGGTGCTGCCGGTGCGACCGCTGCGTCGACGCTTCTCGCGCCTGGACCTGCGCAATCACCGCAAGATCGTCGTCATCGATGGGCTCACCGCACTCACCGGATCCACGAATCTCATCGAACCGCACTACCAGCGGGCCTCCGCGGTGCGGATGGGACGCGCCTGGGTGGAGCTCAACGTGGTGCTCACCGGGCCCGCCGTGACCGGACTCGACATCGTCTTCGCCTCCGACTGGTACGCGGAGACCAACGAGAACCTCGGCGAGAAGCTGCTGGTGGACCTCGAGGCGGACGAGGCGGCCTCCGGGGGCAGCCTCGTGCAGGTGGTCCCCTCCGGGCCGGGCTTCCCCGATGAGAACAACCTTCGACTCTTCAACGATCTGATCTATCAGGCCACGGACCGGATCGTCATCTCCACCCCCTATCTGGTCCCGGATGACTCCCTGCTCTACGCGCTGACCAATGCGGCACATCGCAATGTGGAGGTCCTGGTGCTGGTCTCGAAGAAGGCAGATCAGTTCACCGTCCAGCACGCCCAGCAGTCCTACTACCAGATCCTGCTCGAGGCAGGCGTAAGGATCTTCCGCTATCCGGACCCTGACGTGCTCCACGCGAAGTTCATGATCATCGACGACGACGTCGCAGTGCTCGGCTCCTCGAATATGGACATGCGCTCCTTCTCGCTGAACCTGGAGGTGACACTGATGATCGTCGACGACGCCAAGGTCGCCGATATCGAGCGGGTCTTCTCCGGCTACCTCGCGCTCTCCACGGAGCTGGACCTTGCCCAATGGTCCACCCGTCCCTGGTATGTCCGGTACCTGGACAACACCTTCCGGCTCACCTCTGCCCTTCAGTAGCGCCCATGCCCGCACCCCGAGCACGCTGCCCGAGCACGTTGGCACGCCCGCTCGACCGGCCGCCCTCGCCTGTTTCCCTGGGGTCAATCTCCCGCGGCGTTATATACTCTCTGCGGTGAAGGCCGGGGCATGCCCCGGTTCAGTCGCACCGTGCACCGATGAGACCTGAGGGAACATGACCGGAATGCGTTCTGCCGCTCGAGGAGCCGCGCCGCCCAAGGCCCGCGCTCCCAGGTTCGCGGCGCTGATCGCCGCCGCAGCTCTGTCACTGACAGGCTGCGCCCAGGGTGCCGGGGATCCGAGCCTCGCCAGCGATTCAGCCTCCGCGGCCGACCCCACCGATCCCGCGGCGCCATCGGATGGGGCCGAGTCCGGTGCCTCATCCGGTGATTCCGAGTCCGGGTCCAGTGATCCCGCGTCCGGTGCCTCGAGCGCGTCGACGGAGGAGGGCTCCGAGTCCGAGAGTGAGCCCGAGGAGCTGCTCGAGGAACAGGAGATCGCGAAGATCCTGTTGACCGAGAGCGAACTGCCCTTCACCCCGGACCGGCACTCAACCTTCACCGGACTGGACTTCTTCCAGGAGCAGCTGGCGGTCGGGGCGGACGTCTACACCGAGAACTTCGGCGAGGGAGCCTGCGCCGCGGCGATGGACCAGGTCAATGCCGAGCTGGTGGGGGAGAACCCGCAGGGCGGTGTCGTCCAGGAATACGAACACCAGCTCGAGGACCGCACCGAAAGCCTCTACGTGTGGATGCTGGGCGTCGAGGAGCCTCAGGACTCCACGGCCGTCTGGGAACAGGTGCTTGACCACTGCGCGGACACGCCGCTCCGCGGCGAGACAGACTCGGTGCGCGTGAAGCCCTTTGAGACCAGGGAGTTCGAGGGCATCGAGCTGGACATGGATGTCCACAACGGCGAGGGCATGGTTGAGGTGCTCGGTTACTCCGCGAGCGTGGACTATGGCAGGCATCTGCTGATGGTGAGCGCGGCGAACATGGAGGCAGAGACGTTCAGCACCATCGTGGAGCTGCAGGCCGACAAGCTCGTCGCCTACCGCGAAGAGAACGGCGACTAGGACGCCGCGCTGGGCTGCAACATCGGATCGGAGCCGCCGCTCTCCGGAAACTGCGCGCCGAGCGCGGCCAGCACACCGCGCGATTTCACCTTGACCTCCTCCCACTCCTGCTCCGGGTCGGAGTCGGCGGTGATCGCTCCGCCCAGCCCGAGGTGGAGCCTGCGGGATTCAGTGCCTCCGGTGAGGACCGCGGTGCGGATCAGCACCGCCAGATCGGCGGCCCCGTTGCTGCTGAAGTACCCCGCCACCCCTGAGTAGGGTCCGCGCGCTCCGGATTCCAGGCGTTCCAGGATGTCCATGGTGGAGATCTTCGGCGCTCCGGTCATGGATCCGGGAGGAAAGGCGTCGGCGATGACTCGCGCCCGGGAGGTCCCTGCAGGGATCCTCGCGCTGATGGTGGAGACCAGCTGATGCACCGTGGGATAGCTCTCCACCGCGCAGAGCCGCTCGGTGCGCAGGCTGCCGGGGATCGCGTGGATGGAGAGGTCATTGCGCACCAGGTCCGCGATCATCACATTCTCGGCGCGGTCCTTCGGATGGGTCGCGAGGTCCTCCGCCAGGCGTCGATCCTCGGCGGTGGACCGGCCCCGGGGTCGTGTCCCCTTGATCGGCTCGGAACGCAGCGTGCCGCCCTGGCTGATGCTCAGAAATCGCTCCGGTGACGTGGACGCCACCTCGGTCTCCCCGATCCGCAGGAACTGGGTGAAGGGCGCTCGATTCTGCGCCCGCAGCGTCTTGAAGAGCTCGACGCCGCTGCCTGCGGGTTCGCTCGCCGGGATCGCGTCCAGGGCGGCGGTCACCGCGGTGGTCAGGCAGATCTCATAGCTGTTGCCCGCGGTGATCTCTCGCTGCGCAGCTTCGATCGTCGCGAGATACGCCCTGCGCGAGTCCCGGCTCTGCAGGTCCTCGAGTCTCAGCCGATGATCATGGTGCTCGAGCTCTGACAGACTCCCTGTCTCGGGTTCGAATTGCAGCTGGGACAGCGTCTGCCGCACCAGCTCCGGCCATGTTGCGGCATCCTGCGATGCCGACTCCAGCCACTGCAGCTCGAGCTCGCCGCTGTGGTGGTGCAGGACCACCGCGTGGGTGGCGCGGAAGAGGCTGGCCTCTTCGGTCGGGAGGCTCCCTCGAGCCGAAGACGATTTCACGGGGGAGCCGGCCTCACGCTTGAGCTCGTAGCCGAGCCACCCCACCCAGCCGAGACGGAAGCTGGGGGTGTCCGAGGAGTCCTCGTGGGACTCCGGCTGCTCGCGGGCCTGCCCGCCGCTTGACCGCTGGCCGTCAGCACGCTGCTCACCGGGCCAGTTCTGCTCGAGCCAGGAGAAGAACGGCTGCTCCTGAACCTTCGTCCCTGCCGTGGTGACGAGGGTGGTCACCCCGTCGGTGTGGCTGACCGTGCCGGCGTGCTCGCCGAAGGAGAAAGCGAGGATGCTCTGGGCGCTGCGACTCGGGTTCTCGGTGTGAGCATGATCGCTGCTGTCGAGCAGGGCAGCAGGGGCCTCCGGCAACAGGGCGCTCAACGCCGTGAAGAGGCTCAGGGCCAGGTCTTCGGATCCAGGGGTGCCGGCTACAGCGCCGTCGCTCTCCTCGTGCTGCTCGAGGATGCTGCTGCGAAACTGAGCTTCCGCCACTGAGAAGGCCCGTCCCGCCGCTGTCATGGGTCAAGGATGGCACAGGCTCCTCACCTGCGCCGCGCTACGATGTCGCTCATGGCATGTGAGGTACAGCGATCCGGCACTGCGGAACCGCGTCGGGGGCGGCCGCGCAGCGAAGCATCCCATCAGGCGGTCCTCGATGCCACATCTCGGCTGCTGAGCCAGAGCTCCTACGAGGAGCTGACGGTGGAGGCCATCGCCTCGGAGGCGGGTGTGAGCAAGCAGACCATCTACCGCTGGTGGAGATCCAAGGCCCTGGTGGTGCTCGAGGTCATGCTCACCGGCGACGCGGAGTTCGAGATCGTTCCTATGCCCTCCACCGGCGATCTCCGCCGAGACTGTCTCAGCTGGGTCCGTTCCATGCTGGTCGAGGCGTTCCAGGAGACCCATGTAGGAATGGCGCGCAGCCTCGTCGTGGCAGGCCTGCAGGGCGACGCCGGCACAGAGCACCTGCTTCAGCGGGCCAGCATGTGGGACCACGGCGCGCTCGCCGAAAGGCTGCGCGAGGCGGAGCGGGCTGGTGAGCTGCGCGAGGGTGTAGACATCGCCGCGGCGGCCTCGGCCATGGGGGATCCGTTGATCTTTCGGATGCTCATCGGCTCTGCCCCGCCGCTGAGCTGGGCCGAGTCGCTTGTGGATGTCGTGGTGACGGGCCTGCTGCGTCCGGCTGAGGCCTCTCGGCCCTCCTGAGCTGCTATGAGATTTGTCACATATGGTGCGCAGACGTTGCTGAGTGAATTTCGAGACGCGGCGTTCCGTTTATGATCAACCCATGGCAAAGCTCCTTTATCGTCTCGGCCTGCTGTCTGCGCGCCGAGCCAAGACGGTCGTCGCAGCGTGGTTCGTCCTGCTCGCCCTCGCTGTCAGCTCTTTCCTCGCCTTCGGCGGTCAGCTGACAGACCAGATCAGCCTTCCCGACCTCGAGACCACCAAGGTGGCAGATCGACTGGCGGAGGAGATGCCGGATTCCGGCGGAGGCAATGCCTCGGCGCTGCTGCGCACGCAGGACGGTGAACCGTTCACGCAGGAGCAGAAGGATGAGATCGCCTCTCTCATGGAGGAGCTTGAGTCCGACGAGGCCATCAGCAGCGTGACGGATCCCTTCGCCACGCAGGCTGAGCTTCAGGATGCGCGCAGCGAGATCACCGATGGCCAGGATGAGCTCGACGCCGGTCGTGAGGAGCTCCAGTCCAACCGCGAGGAGCTCGAGGCTGGACTGGATCAGCTCGAACAGGGCCAGGAGCAGCTCGACCAGGCGATCGCCCAGGCCCGTGAGCAGGGCATCTACGAGGCCGCCGCGCCGCAGTTCGAAGCCCAGCAGGCCGAGATCGATGCCAATCGCGAGGCGCTCGAAGAGGGTCAGGAGGAGCTGTCCTCCGGGGAGGATGAGCTCTCCGAGGCCCAGCGGGAGCTGGATCGCGGCGAGGCGCTGCTGGAGCTCTCCTCCGGCGCGCAGGTCCTCTCCGATGAGGGTGATGTCGCAGTGCTGATGATCAATTTCAGTGAGCCGATGGAGAGTGTGGGCACCGAGGAGCTCGCCTCCATCTCCGAGGAGCTGAGCAACGCTGACATCGACGGCGTGGACGCGCTTCCGGGCGGTGACCTCGACATGGAGCTCCCGCACCTGTTCTCGGTGGCGGAGCTCATCGGTCTGCTGATCGCCGCGGCCGTGCTGCTGATCATGCTGGGCACGCTCATCGGCGCAGGGCTCCCGCTGCTCAACGCCCTGGTGGGCGTGGGCGTCGGCGTCGCCGGCGCGATGGCCCTCTCCGGCGTCGTCGAGATGATGTCGATGACTCCCATCCTGGGTCTGATGCTCGGCCTCGCGGTCGGGATCGACTACTGCCTGTTCATCATCCACCGGCATCGTCGCCAGCTGAAGGAGGGCATGGCCCTCCACGACTCCATTGCGCTTGCGACAGGCACGGCAGGCAATGCCGTGGTCTTCGCGGGAGCCACCGTGGTGATCGCTCTGCTGGCGCTCAACGTCACCGGTCTGCCGTTCCTGGCGCTGATGGGTACGGTCGCGGCCGCCTGCGTCGCCATCGCGGTGCTGATCGCCGTGACGATGACCCCAGCGATGCTCTCGATCGTCGGCCACAAGATCCTGCGCGGCAAGGAACGACGCCACATGGGCGACTTCCGGTCGAAGCAGGTCACCGAACCGATGGGCCACGGCAAGGCAGTTGTCATCGCGGCGCTGGCGCTGCTGGGACTCGGTGTGCTCTCGATCCCGACGTTCGATCTGCGCCTGGGTCTGCCCGACGCAAGCTCCAATGCCGAAGATTCGGCCTCCTATCAGGCGTACCACGCCACGGAAGAGGCTTTTGGCGCCGGAGTCAACGGGCCGCTGCTGGTGCTGGCAGATATGCCGACGGGCCTCGACGACGCCGCCGCCCAGGACTATCAGATCGAGATCGGCAATGCGCTGCTGGCCGATGACTCCATCGCCGCAGCTGTGCCGGCGGCCTTGAATGATGACAACACGCTCGGCGTCTTCCAGGTCATTCCTGAGGACGGCCCGGCGGCGGAGTCCACGGAGGAGCTTGTCCATGAGTTCCGCGCCGGTGGGATGCTGGATGGCACCGAGGCGGCCGACGTCGAGCTCTCCGTGGCCGGCATGACCGCGGCGCAGGTCGACATGTCTGATGTGATCTCTGACGCCCTCCCGCTGTACCTCGCGCTGGTCATCGGGCTCTCACTGCTGCTCATGATCATGGTCTTCCGTTCGATCCTGCTCCCGGTGATCGCCACTCTCGGCTTCATCGGCTCCTTCGCCGCAGCGGTGGGCATCGTCGTCGCGGTCTTCCAGTGGGGCTGGTTCGCCGATCTCGTCGGCGTCACCGAACCGGGTCCGATCGTGACCTTCCTGCCGGTGCTCATGGTCGGCATCCTCTTCGGGCTGGCGATGGACTATCAGCTGTTCACCGCTTCGGGCATGCGGGAGGCTTACGCCCACGGCTCCGCACCGCGGCTGGCGGTGCGCCAGGGCCTGCACGCCGGGCGCTCCGTGGTCACCGCCGCGGCGCTGATCATGTCCTCGGTCTTTGCCGGGTTCATCTTCACCGACGATCCGATGATCGCATCCATGGGCCTCGGGCTTTCAGTGGGCGTGCTGCTCGACGCCTTCGTGGTGCGGCTGCTGCTGGTGCCCGCGCTCCTGCATCTCGCCGGGCCGGCCGCCTGGTGGCTGCCCAAGTGGATGGATCGGATCATTCCCGATGTGGACGTCGAGGGCGCCAAGCTCGAGCGCAACATGGTCGACGATTCCGCAGGCCGGGATATCTGAGTCCAGACATGAGAATGCCCGGCGCCGCGCGAGCGGTGGCCGGGCATTTCTCGCTCCGCCTCGAAGCGCCGGAGATCAGCACGCCTGGGGCTGTCAGGCGGGGTGAGCAGGTGAGGTGAGGCCTCAGTCGTCCTCGTCTCCACCCTGCAGCGGCTCATCCAGCAGCTCATAGACGCCGTCGATGATGCGGTTCGGACGGAAGGGGAAGTCGGCGATGCTGGCTCGGCTGGAGAGTCCCGTCATCACCAGAATAGTGTGCATCCCGGCCTCCATGCCAGCGACGATGTCGGTGTCCATCCGGTCACCGATCATGGCCGTCTCCATGGAATGTGCGCCCAGGTGGTTCAGCGCAGACCGGAACATCATCGGGTTCGGCTTTCCTACGACGTAGGGTTCCCGCCCCGTGGCCTTGGTGATGAGTGAGGCGATCGCGCCGGTCGCCGGCAGGACGCCCTCGGCGCTGGGCCCGGTGGCATCCGGGTTGGTGAGGATGAATCGGGCGCCATTGTTGATCAGCCGCACGGCCTTGGTGATCGCCTCGAAGCTGTAATTTCGCGTCTCACCCACGACCACGTAATCAGGGTTGGTCTCGGTCATGATGAACCCCGCCGCGTGGATGGCGGTGGTCAGGCCAGCTTCACCGATGACATAGCAGCTGCCCTGGGCATTGGACTCCGGGTCGATCTGATTTGCGAGGAAGGTGGCGCTCGCGAGTGCAGAGGTCCAGATCCGCTCCTCGGGCACGACGAGTCCGGAGTGACGCAGCCTCGCGCTGAGATCCCGTGCAGTGAAGATGGAGTTGTTCGTCAGCACCAGATAGGGGAGATCCTGTCGCCGCCACTGCTCCAGAAGCTCAGCGGCACCAGGGAGCGCCTCCTGCTCCCGGACGAGGACGCCGTCCATATCGGTCAGCCAGCATTCGATGTTCGCACCATTCATGCCCTGATCCTATGTCCTTCGACTGCGGGCCCACTAGGAGGCAGGCGCCGGTCGCCTCGGGGGCACGCCTCGGCCGAGCCCGAAGAGCCGCCGGATCGTGAGCTCTTGACCCTTCTCAGCCTCCGTGGTTCATTAGTGGAGTAATTAACCATCGAGGTAGCAGACTGGCTATGCTGGTGTGGTTGCCGAATGAAAGGTGGTCAGTCCGTGGAAGAGGGTCGCGCACTGTTCGTGCAGATCGCGGAGCAGCTGGAGGCGTCCGTGCTGGACGGCTCGCTGGCTGAAGGTGAACGCGCCCCCTCGACCAATGAGCTCGCCACCTTCCATCGCATCAACCCGGCGACGGCGGCCAAGGGGATCAACCTCCTGGTGGACCGCGGGATCCTGGTCAAGCGGCGGGGGCTCGGCATGTTCGTCGCCCCGGGTGCTCAGGAGGTGCTCACGGCGCAGCGTCGCCAGCAGTTTGCTGCGGCCTACCTCGATCCGATCCTCACCGAAGCCCGCGCCGTCGGGCTCTCGGTGGACACCATCATCGAGATGCTTCGCTCACGGGCGTGAACAGCGTGCCGAAGCGCTGAAGGAAGGAGGCGGACATGAGGACCGCCATCGAAATCACAGGGGTCTCGCGGCGTTATCGCAGCACGACTGCACTGGACAACGTCTCACTGAGCCTGGAGAAGGACACCATCCACGGACTGCTGGGTCGAAACGGTGCCGGGAAGACGACCCTGATGTCCATCGCCACGGCCCAGGACTGGCCCAGCGCGGGAGAGGTGAAGATCCTCGGCATGCGCCCGCACGAGAATGAACAGGTGCTGCCGCAGATCTGCTTCGTGCGTGAAGAGCAGCGCTACATCGACGACGCACTCGCCCGGCACGCCTTTGCCGCCGCGGCCCGAGCCTTTCCCCGCTGGGATGACGATCTGGCCACCTCACTCGCGAGAGAGTTCAGGGTCCCGGAGAAGACCCGGATCAAGAAGATGTCTCGCGGACAGCGCTCGGCCGTGGGAGTCATCATCGGGATCGCCTCACGCGCCGAGGTGACGTTCTTCGATGAACCGTACATGGGCCTCGACGCCGTCGCCCGGCAGCTGTTCTACGACCGGCTGTTGGCTGATTACGCGGAACACCCGCGGACGGTGGTCATCTCTTCCCATCTGATCGACGAGATTGCTCATCTGATTGAGAACGTGGTGGTCATCGACCAGGGGAAGATCCTCATCCAGGAGCCCGTGGAGCAGCTTCGCGACCGTGCGGTCACGCTGGTGGGCCGGGCGGATGCCGTCGCCGAGATCGCTGGCACCCGTGAGGTGCTGCATCAGGAGTCGATGGGACGGATCGTGCGGACCACGGTCCTGGGCGCCCTCGACGACGCGGAACGACGAGCCGTGAAGGAACGGGAGGTGGAGCTCATTCCGGTCTCGCTGCAGCAGCTGATCGTGCGACTCACGGCGCGCGAAGAAGTGCCGATGAACTCCACGACGAACCCCACGCAGGAGGTGGCCCGATGAACAGCGCAGCAATTCAATCCGAGGCGGCGAAGCCGGTCCAAGCGGACCTGGCATCGCGGTCGAGCTTCGCCAGAGTTCCAGCAGCGTTCAAGCTGCAGTTCACCGTCCCCTCCGCCATGATCGGTGTGCCGCTGATCGTGTTCTTCGGCGCCTGGGCAGTGGCCATAGGCATCGGACTGTGGATCCGGCACCTCGCCGATGGTGAGGGGGAGCCGTTCTATACAGGGGCCTCCCAGGCGACCATCTGGTGCCTTCTCTTCATGGCCGCCTACTCGGCCTCGCACACCTTCCCGTTCTCGATGGCGTTGAGCTACAGCCGACGTGTCTTCGTGCTGGGAGCATTCCTGGCCTTTGCAGCGATCTCGGCAGGCTTCGGCGCCCTGTTCTCGGTCGCCATCCTCCTTGAACGGGCGACGGCAGGGTTCTGGGCGGAGAGCTACACCTTTGATCTCCCGCTGATGACACAGAACGCGGGTGTTCTGGGAGCAGGTCTGATGGCGGGCGCCGTGTGCCTGTTGTCGATGATGATCGGCTTCTTCTGGTCGATCCTGTATCGCCGCGTCAGCCTCGCGATGCTGTGGCTCACGGCGCTGGCAGTGATGGCGGCGCTGGTCGTGATCGTCATGGTGATCACGCAGAACGACTGGTGGCCCCATGTGGGGGACTGGTTGGCGGTGCAGAGCTCCTACACGTTCGCAGGCTGGGTGCTGCTGCTCACTCTGGGCCTGACTGCGCTGAACTACGTGGTCATCCGACGGGCAGTCCCCACCCCCTGAGCGAACCGCGAGTGTGCGGCGGGCTCCGATCGCGATGCATAAGAAAGGAGTCCCGGATCGGCCAGCGTGAGGGGGACGCTATATCGGCCGATCCGGGACTCCCGAATCACTCGCACCTTGATGAGGTAGTTCCTACTATAGGAAGTCTTCTTGAACGGGTACTTGCCATGAGCTGTTAAGTCACTGGGAATATCGACTGCATCGAGCGGACAAGAAGAAGCCCCGAGTCGGCCAGCGTGAGGGACGCTATATATGGCCGACTCGGGGCTTCCGAATCACTCGCACCTTGATGAGGTAGTCATGACTCTACTGACGATTCTTGGCAGTTCTCGGTGCAAATCCTGGGAAGTTCCTGGGTCTTTCTCCGGATGCTATTTCCCGTCAGGTCGAGGGGCCCCGGGGTGAAGAATGAGGCGGTCCCCGTCAAGCGAGATCTGGTGGGTCTTGACCGGTGTGAGGGCAGGCAGAGTCTCCGGGACCCCTGTACGCAGACAGAACGCGGAGGCGTGCATGGGGCACTCCAGGGTGTCCTCCTCCACGTAGCCGTCGGAGAGCGACACCGCTTCGTGCGAGCAGGTGTCATCCAAGGCGTAGAAGCCGCCATCCTCCGCGTGGACGACTGCGATGTCGTCATCCCAGCCCGTGGTCTCCGCCGCAACTCGGAACACCTCCCCTTCTGGATACTGGGCCGCAGGGCCGAGGTCGACAGGGGGGAGTGGTTCAGTCGATGACATGGGGGTGCCTCTCACAGAGATGAATATGTTCCGCCTGCATTGTCTCAGCGCGCGTCAGTACCCGCGCAGCTCCTCGAGCTGGCGCCGTTCTCGTTTGGTCGGACGACCCGCACCGCGCTCCCGCACAGGAAGACCGACGTCACGGGGTCGAATGCGCTCCGGGGAATGGTCCCGGTAGGCCTGCTGGGCCACGGGGGCCCCCACCCGCTTGGAATGCGTATGGATGATGTCGAGGATCAGCTCGTGCCCGGGTCGCCGCACATGTATACGCGTTCCGGGGCGGACTCGCACCGAGGCCTTGACCGGGTCTCCATCTATGGTGATGTGTCCGGCACGGCACGCCGACGTGGCGGCAGATCGCGTCTTGAACAGTCGCACGGACCAGAGCCAGGCATCGATGCGAACCGGGGCGCGCGGACCGGTGGGGGCGGTCTCAGTCATCACACCAGTCTAGGAGCAGTCCGACGGACGGGTGGAATGCACAGACCCCGCGCCCGGACTGTGAGGGGACACTGTTCCGTGACGCGGGGTCTGCTGAATCACTCGCACCTTCAAGAGGCACTCCTCACAGTAGAGCCGCTCTGTGGGCGGAGGGTGGATGCCTCCTGGGCAGAGCCTGGACCTCAGTCTTGAGTGCCTGCCTCGCCCTGATTCTGATTGTGGTATTCGCCTTCGCAGAATTCGACAGTGAGCCATCCCTCTACCGGTTCTGCCGCCACGAGAACCGCTTCTTCATCAAGATCTTCAACCTGCGTGTTCAGCAGATTAAGGATGTTCTCGAGCGGTTCACGCAATTCCTCGGGAACGAGTACATATGTCTGCTCGACAGCTAGATACGCTTCGTCCAGCACATCTTGTTCTTCGACACCTTGATTCATATCTGAACGCAGTCCATCAACCATTGAACCGACGGAGAGACACGCTTCTTCCTCGGAAAAATATGCGCCGAGTTCTTCGGTTCTTTCCATGTCCATTGCGTCAGGGTCCGGCAGTTCATCATCGGGCTCTGCGTCAGAGGGGTCGTCCCCACCAGGCTCAGAGTCCGTGCCACTTTCCGGGTCAGCAGCCTCTGTCTCGGCCGGCTCGACTTCCTCGGAGGCGGCGTTGGATGGGCTCGAAGAGTCGCTGGAGCTGGAGCTCGGCTCCTCCTCCACGGCACAGCTGACCAGCAGCAGGGGCGCGATCGCCGCGATTGAGAGAGCGGCGCGGAGGCGGGTCGGAAGCGGGCGGGAGTCCCGTGCCCGGGCCGTCGGAGGAGTAGGAAGCAGGTTCATGGGTCCAGTGTGGCACGTGACTTCGGTGATGGGTCACGAACACATCACAATGCCGTTCAAAGTCGACAAGCGTGGCGTTGTTCTACAACGGGGCTGAGATACTTCTAGCAAGAGGGCAGTGCGACGCACCCCGAATGTCCTGCGGTAGTGACATTCGGCCGTTGCACTGCCCTCTCCTCATGGGCCCAGGTCAACCCAGGTCAGCCGCGGACAAGCGACCGTTGATCGCCCGCGCGGTAATCACTGTGTGATGAAACAGCTGCTTCCTCGATACCGCGATCACATACTGGTTAAAGTTCGACTGGAAGCTTTTTTAGAATCTCTTGTCAGCTGCATCTATTCATGGGTTAGAGTAGTCCTGACTCGGCAGGCTGTACGCGTAGGCTTCCCATCTTCAAGTGCAGTTCGCTGCTTCCCCAGTCGCCCATATCTGCTTATGAATATCGTGCCTGCGCGTGTTGCCGCACGCTGGTCCTCGCCCCCTCAAGGGGGTTCTCTGGTGTCCCAGCCGGAAAAGAGGTTCAGCAGCTGCCACAGGCGTTTGTCCTCGTATTCATGGAGCCGTTCGGATGTGAACGACTAGTGAGGAATCAGCTGTGCCGAAAAAACTCTCTTCTGCCGTTGTCGGCACTCTCGCCGTTGGCCTGACCATGCCGCTGACTGCCAACGCCGCAGCAGCCGCTCCCACCGATCTGGCTCCGCTGCCCGCTACGGGGGTGGACACCACAGCGGCCAGCGCAGCGAGCTTGAGCACCGTCGACATCTCCGCCACGCGAAATGCGACGCAGTTCCGCTACCCGCTCGCCCAGCGCTCCTTCAGCTACACCTCGCCCTACGGTGCGCGCTGCATGCCGGTCCAGGGTGCATCCACCTATCACCTGGGTCAGGACCTCGGTGCTGCGAACAACAGCCCCATCTACTCGGTGGCCGACGGCACCGTGGTGCGCACGTTCAGCGGTACTCGGTACCAGGCCGGATACGTCGTGATCCAGCATCGGATCGACGGCAAGACCTTCCACAGCGCCTACTTCCACATGTGGAACGCGAACACGCATGTGAGGACGGGGCAGACCGTCAAGGCCGGACAGACCATTGCTCGGGTCGGCAGCTCGGGCCCGTCGACCGCCCCTCACCTGCATCTGGAGATCTGGGAAGGTGCGTGGCTCAGCGGCAAGTCGCACAACCCGACCACCTGGCTCGCCCAGCGCGGGATCAACCTGCGCTCGGCTGCGACCTCGGTCATGAACATCTCCGCACCTGCCTCGTGTGACTACTACACCGCCACCTCCACTCCGCTGCGTTCCAGCGCGAGCAGCTCGAGCTCGGTGATCATGCAGCTCGCCGCAGGGACCGCGTTGACTGCAGTTCCCGGTGACATCAGCAATTCGATGGTGCGGGTCAAGACCAATGGTCGGACCGGCTGGGTCGCACACTCTGCGGTCACCCCGTCCCGACCGAGTGGCTCCAGCGCCGGCACGATCCCGGCGTCCAGCGCTCCCAAGGGCACCTCGGTGACGCCCACGAAGTACCAGACGACGACGACGCTGAACGCACGAAGCGGCCCCGGCACCAACTACGCCGTCCTGCAGGGGCTCCCCTCGGGCACCGAGGTCACCGTCACCGCCAAGTACGGCAGCTGGTTGAAGTTCAGCCGCAACGGCCAGTCGGTGTGGTCGCACGGAGATTTCCTCAAGAAGGTCTCGGGCTCATCCTCGGGGGCCTCGACGACCACTCCGGCGACGTCGAGCAGCTCGGTCGCCAAGGCCAGTGGCACCTATAAGGTCCAGCCGGGCGGGCGGCTGAACGTGCGCACCGATGCCGGCACTTCGAATTCGGTTGCGAAGACTCTCGCGCCGGGCACCACGATCAAGGTCAACGGGAAGAAGGGCTCCTGGCTCCGGTTCAGTGACGGTTCGCGCAATCTGTGGGTGCACAAGAACTACGTGAACAAGGTCACCGCTTCTGCCCCTGCCTCCAGCAGCTCGGTCGCCAAGGCCAGTGGCACCTATAAGGTCCAGCCGGGCGGGCGGCTGAATGTGCGCACCGATGCCGGCACTTCGAATTCGGTTGCGAAGACTCTCGCGCCGGGCACCACGATCAAGGTCAACGGGAAGAAGGGCTCCTGGCTCCGGTTCAGTGACGGTTCGCGCAATCTGTGGGTGCACCAGAACTACGTGAACAAGGTCACCGCTTCTGCCCCTGCCTCCAGCAGCGGGGTCACCAAGGCCAGTGGCAGCTACAAGGTCCAGAGTGGCGTCAATCTGAATGTGCGCACCGAGGCGACTACTTCGAGCTCCAAAGTCACGACGCTCAAGCCAGGAACGACTATCAAGGTGACCGGCAAGAAGGGCTCCTGGCTCAGCTACAAGGACGGTTCTCGCACCCTGTGGGTCCATTCGGGCTACCTGGACAAGGTCAGCACATCGAGCACCGGCTCGGGCTCCGGCTCCGAGACAGTCCCCGGGGGTACCGAATATTCGCAGTCCGCCAGCACAACGTCGAACGGCACCTATAAGGTCCGCAGCGGCCTGCAGCTGAACGCACGGACAGGCGCTGGCACCTCGCACGCCAGTGTGAAGATGCTCAAGCCCGGTACCACGGTGAAGGTCACCGGCGAGAAAGAGGATTGGGTCAGCTTCAAGGACGGTTCCCGCACCTTGTGGGTACATTCGGATTACCTGACGAAGGCGTCTTCCTCCGCGTCCACCTCCCCGAGCAAAAAGTCGGACAGCGACTCGAGCAGCTCTTCGTCGAAGTCCTCGTCCAGCTCGACGACGGCTGCGAGCGGCTCGTTCCAGGTGAAGTCCGGGATCTCGCTGAACGCACGGACGGGGGCCAGCGCATCGAGTTCGAGCGCGAAGGTGCTCAAGGCCGGGACGAAGATATCTGTGACCGGGAAGAAGGGTGAGTGGGTCAGCTTCAAGGACGGCTCACGGACCCTCTGGGTGCATTCGGGCTACCTGGTCAAGGCCTCGGCGAGCGGTTCATCGAGCAGCTCTTCCTCCAGCAGCGACTCGAGCAGCTCTTCGTCGAAGTCCGCGTCCAGCTCGACGACGGCTGCGAGCGGCTCGTTCCAGGTGAAGTCCGGGATCTCGCTGAACGCACGGACAGGGGCCAGCGCATCGAGTTCGAGCGCGAAGGTGCTCAAGGCCGGCACGAAGGTTTCTGTGACCGGGAAGAAGGGTGAGTGGGTCAGCTTAAAGGACGGCTCACGGACCCTCTGGGTGCATTCGGGCTACCTGGTCAAGGCCTCGGCGAGCGGTTCATCGAGCAGCTCCTCCTCCAGCAGCGACTCGGGCAGCACCTCGTCAAAGCCAGCTCAGAGCTCCACGACGAAGGCCAGCGGGACGTACCACGTCAGGAGCGGCGTCTATCTGAATGCGCGCAGCGGGCCGGGCCTCTCGAACCGAGTGGTGCTCAATCTCAACCCCAAGCGCGAGATCCAGGTCACCGGGCGCAGCGGCGATTGGATGAGATTTACCTATAGCGGCAAGGATGTCTGGGTCACCGCCGAGTTCCTCGAAAAGGGCCCGGCCCGTGATGCAGCGCCATCGGGCTCCGACGGATCCACGAGCGCACCGGCCAAGAAGGCCAACTCCACCAACAGCAGCAGCAAGTCTGTGGGGACTGCCTACAGCACGAATGCCGTGAATGTGCGGATGGGTCCCAGCGTCAATCACAGCGCGATGTTCTCAGTGAGGTCGGGCACAAAGGTCGAGCTGCTGGAGAAGAAGAAGGACGGCTGGCAGGAGGTCAGGGTCAACGGAGCCACGGGCTGGATGTCCGCCCAGCTGCTGACAAGCAAGGCGCCGAGCGCCACCGGCCCGGCGAACTCGGGAAGCTCAGGATCCTCTGGCTCCACCAGCGGTTCGGGGAGCTCGAGCTCCTCGAATATGCACACCAAGAGCAAGAACGGGCCATACAGCGCGATCTGGGACAAGCTCGCGCAGTGTGAGTCCGGCCAGAACTGGAAGATCGACACCGGCAACGGCTTCTACGGAGGGGTGCAGTTCAGCCCGGAGTCCTGGGAAGCCGTCGGCGGGTCCGGATTCCCGCACGAGGCCAGCCGAGCGGAACAGATCAAGCGCGCCTACATGCTGTACAAGAAGCAGGGTTGGAACGCGTGGCCGCTGTGCAACGCCAAGCTGGGCCTCAAGGGTGATCCAGGCGGATATGGGGATGACTACTACCGGGTCCACCCCAACGCGAAGACTGCCTCCACCGTCACCCAGGCGGACTCCTGGACTGCTACGTACAGCGTGCCGCTGCGCGAATCGGCAGCGACCTCCAGCGATAAGCTGGTCCAGGTCCCTCGCGGCACCGAGCTCAAGCAGCTCAAGCGCGACGGTTCTTGGCTGAAGGTGGAGTACACCTCAGGCGGGGACACCCACACCGGCTGGGTGAACACCAGCTACATCTCCCAGGCCTGAGCCCAGAGCTCAGACCTGACACGACGGCGGGCACGACTCACTCATTCGCGGGTGAGTCGCGTCCGCCGTCGTCGTGTTCAGCGGAAGCGTGCCTCGACGGCTTCACCATGGGCCGGCAGGCCTTCAGCCTGCGCCAGCGCCGTGACGTGTGCCGCCACCTGTCGGAGTCCTGATTCGCCGTAGTGGACGACCTGCTGGGAGCGCAGGAAGCTGGAGACGTTCAGCCCCGAGGAGTACGCCGAGGCGCCTCCGGTGGGAAGCACATGATTGGACCCCGCGCAGTAGTCACCCAGCGATACCGGGGTGAAATCTCCGAGGAACACGGCTCCGGCGTTGTGGATCTCCTCGACCACGGCCGCGTCGTCGGCGGTCATCACTTCGAGGTGCTCCGCGCCATAGGCGTTGGCGATCTCCACCGCCTGTTCCATGGTGTCGACCACCAGCACCGCGGACTGGGACCCCGTCAGCGCCTGCTTCACACGCTCCGCGTGCAAGGTGCTGCGCGCCTGGACCTCGACCTGCTCCATCACGGCTTGGGCCAGCGGCATCGAGGTCGTCACCAGCACCGCCGCGGCGAGGGCGTCATGCTCGGCCTGGGAGATCAGGTCGGACGCGATCAAGGGAGCCTTGCCCGTCTCATCGGCGAGCACCATGATCTCCGTGGGGCCAGCCTCAGCATCGATGCCGACCACGCCCTGCACGGCACGCTTGGCGGTGGCGACGAAGATATTGCCCGGCCCGGTGATCAGCGATACCGGGGGGCAGACCTGTGTTCCCGCCTCATCGCGGGCGCCGTAGGCGAACATCCCCACTGCCTGGGCACCGCCGACCGCGTAGACCTCCTCGATGCCCAGCAGATGTGCGGCACCGAGGATGGTCGGGTGGGGAAGCCCGCCGAAGTCCTTCTGCGGAGGGGAGGCGATCGCCAGAGAACGCACGCCGGCCACCTGCGCGGGCACCACGTTCATCACCACAGAGGACGGGTACACCGCCTGTCCGCCGGGGACATAGAGACCGACGCGGCGGATCGGAGCCCAACGATTGGTCACCTGCGCATCGGGTCCTGGTGAGACGACCGAAGCGGCCGGCAGCTGAGCGTTGTGCACCTCACGGGCCCGCAGGATCAGCGTCTCCAGCGCCTCTCTGACTTCTGCGGAGAGCTGGTCTGCGGCTTCACGCAGCTTCTCAGCCGGCACGCGGATCGAGGGAGGGCGCACGCCGTCGAACTTCTCGGAGTACTGCATCAGCGCCGAGACCCCGCGCTGACGGACATCGTCGAGGATCGGTGCAACGGTCTCGATGGTGGCCGAGATGTCCTGGGAGGCGCGGGGGAGCACGGAGGCGGCGTCGACCGAGCTTCCGCGCAGGTCTTTGAGAGTGAGCATCTCCCCATTGTCTCCACTGGCGCACGTTGTTGCCCACTTCGTGACGTGAGAGCCCACACACCGGACGCGCGGGGAGATCTCAGTAGCCATTCAGAAGCCCGTGGCATGATGCTGGCCATGGCCTTTTCCCTCATGGATATCTTCTCAACGCCATGGGCGCACACTGTGCCCCAGATCCTCGGTGCCGCACCCGGCGAGGGCGAGCCCACCGGGGGAGTGGACGAAGTGGTCGAGGACAGCGTGCCCGACGGCGTGGAGAGCCTGCTCTACCAGCAGGGGCCGGTCTTCGGCATCCTCACAGGGATCGCACTGGCGGTGGTGGTCGCACTGGCGGTCACGATTCTTTCCTCGATGGTCCTGAAGCAGATCTTCCGGAACAACGACCATGTGAAGCACGCGATCAACCGCACCCGAACCCCGCTGTTCATCACGCTCGTGCTGATCGGCTCGTGGCTGACGCTGCGGATCACCGCCGAAGCCACCGAGTGGTTCCCCCCGGTCTCCTTCGCTCTGCTGGTGGCGGTGGTCATCGGAGTCGCCTGGTGGGCCCTGCGGATCGTGCGGATCGCCGAAGCCATGATCCAGTCTCAGTACATCGGGTATGTCGATGGCGAGCTGGACGTCGAGGATCGGCGGGGGCGCCGTCTCTCCACCCAGGTCTCACTGATCCGCCGAATCCTGACCGCGGTGATCATCACCCTGGCGGTGGCGGCGATCCTGCTCATGATCCCTCAGGTGCGCACGCTCGGTGCGGGGCTCCTCGCCTCGGCGGGCGTGGCCTCCGTGGTGGTGGGCCTGGCCATGCAGTCTGTGCTCACCAACGTCTTCGCGGGCATCCAGCTGGCCTTCACCGACTCCATCCGTGCGGGCGACGTGGTGGTGGTGGAAGGGAACTATGGCTCCGTGGAAGACATCACGCTGACCGCCGTGGTGATCAAATCTTGGGACGAGCGCCGGTTCATCTACCCCTCCAGCTACTTCGTGGCGACCCCCTTCGAGAACTGGACGCGGGTGGGCACCGAGATTCTCGGCACGGTGGAGCTCGACGTGGACTGGAGGGTGCCGATGGACCCGCTGCGCGCCCGGCTGAAGCGACTGCTGGACTCTGCGGAGCTGTGGGACGGACGTGACTACTCCTTGCAGGTCACCGACGCAGTGGGCGGGATGGTCAAGGCCCGGGTCGTCGTGTCAGCGCGCAACTCCGGGGAGCTATGGGATCTGCGCTGCCTCATCCGCGAGGACCTGGTGAACTACCTCCGCGCAGAGCATCCCTATGCGGTCTTCACCCAGCGCATGCTGCTCAGCAACGAGGAGGCGCTGGTGAAGACACCCGACCCCGTCAGCACCGGCAAGGTGGGGGTGGTGGACTCCAGCGTTGACTCCCAGCCCGTCACGCAGGCGGGAGAAGGCGCCTCGGTGTTCACCGGATCGATCGCCGCGGTGCAGCGCAACCGGGAATTCTCCGGCCCCGGCGAAAGCGCCTACCGCGAGCGGATGGAACGCCAGGAGGACCGCAGTGAGATCGAGGCGGACGGGACTGCCAATGCTGAGGACGTGGAGAAGAAGGTGAACGCCGAGGAGGAGACCTTCTCGGCGGCAGCCACCCGCCGGCCCGGCGAGCCGGCACCGCCGCGCTGAGGCTGAGGCTCAGGCTCTCAGGACCTCAGGCTCTCAGGACCTCAGGCCGGCGGGGGCGGTGGGGTGGCTCGGCCCTTGCTGGCCTTTGACGCGCTCTTGGCCTTCGCCGCCTTATAGGCGTCCACGGTGTTGATGGCTTCCGTGGTGGGCTCTGCGGTGCCGTCGGCAGAAGTGCCGTACTCCACCCCGGGAGCCGCCGACTCGCCGCTTCCTGAGTCGCCGGTCCGTTTGTCGACGGCCCACTGCACCATCGAATCCGGCATGAACCGCAGTCCCGCGGTGAGCATCTGATAGCTGCGCGCCGGAACGCAGATGGCAGCGCCCTGAGCATTGGCGGTCAGCGCCTCGCGCACGACGTCGTCGGCGTCCAGCCACATCCAGCGTTTTGCGGCCTTGACGGTGATGCCAGAGCGCTGGTGGAACTCGGTCCGCACCAGACCCGGCAGCAGGGCCGTCACGGTCACCCCGCGGGAGCGGAGCTGGCTGTGCAGGCCTTTGGAGAAGTTGATCACCCAGGACTTCGCCGCCGAGTAGGTCCCGGTGGGGGTGTATCCCGCCACCGACGCCACGTTGATGATGCGCCCGCCGCGCCGCCGGGCCATGGCGGTCGCCGCAGTGTGGGAGAGCTCGAGCGTGGTCTGCACGTGCAGGCGCAGAAGCTTGCGCTCATCCTCGAGGTCGGAGTCGATGAAGTCAGTGGCCAGTCCGTGCCCCGCGTTGTTCACCAGCAGGTGGACTGGGTGCGCACGGTCGGCCAGGCGCTCCTGGACCGCCGCCACGCCGTCGTCGGTGACCAGGTCGGCCACGATCACGGAGGTCCCCACGCCATATTGCGAGGACATCGACTCCGCCTGCATCCGCAGCCTGTCGCCGTCGCGCGCGACCAGGACCAGGTCGTACCCCTGGGCGGCCAGCTGACGTGCGAACGCAGCGCCGAGGCCGGCGGTGGAACCGGTGATGACAGCCGTGTGGTTGCTCATGCTGGCTATCCTAGAGTGCCCAGATGTGCAGCGGGTCCAGTATTGTTCAGGGTCTATTCAGACTTTCCGGAGAAGCCCGGATCTGCGGCCATCGAGTCGGACCCGTCAGGAGGATCAGTGCGCTGGAAGAGACGCCCCGCGTGGGGAGGCCGTCCGCTGGGCGCCGATGAATGGGCAGTCCTGCAGGCAGAGATCGTGGCAGGAGACCTGATCGCTGTCGACGACGCCGTGGAAGAGATCACGGGGTTCATGGACCCCTTCCGCGAGGACCTCGATGGGAGCCCCGTCGTCGGCGTCACGGATGGTCAGCTTGCCGTGGTGAAGGAACAGGTCATCGATGCGCGCGGCCGACGTGCACTGGCGCTCTCGCTCTACGCCGCCGGTGTGGCAGGGTCCAGTCCCGATGCCTTCGCGCGGCTGAACTCGGCGGCCTCGGCTCTGGTGGACTACCTCAACGCGGAAGGGATCGTGGTGGACTCGATCAGCTGGACGGAGTCGGGCCCGATCAAACGGCCCTTCTAGCCTCAGGATCGCCGAGCACCGAGGTGCTCTAGCGCGGGCCCAGCTCGCCCAATCGCTGCAGGTGATCCAGCTGCGCCGCCGCGATCTTGGTGGTGATGCCTGCGGGGAGTCCGCTGCGTTCCCCGTAGATCATCTCCCCCAGCGTCGCGGCGCTGATGTCTGTCTCGGCACGGTCCGCGGCGCGCAGCAGGCCGCGCACCTGGTCCAGCCGCTGAAGCCGGTGCTCCAGATAGCGCTCGGCGACAGCTGCCACGCTGTCCTGCTCCGGGCCGTGGGCCGGCAGCAGGCGGGCCGCGGTGTACCGGCGCAGGCGTTCGAGGCTGTGCAGATAGTCGGTGAGGGTGCCGTCGGGATGGTCCAGCATGGTGGTGCCCTCACCCAGGATCGTGTCCCCGGTGATCATCGCCTCGGCCTCTGCCCGAGTCTCATCGCGCAGCCACAGACTCACCGAATCCGAGGTGTGGCCGGGGGTGTGCAGCACCTGAAGGCGCAGACTGCCGAGGTCCAGCACCTCTCCGTCGGTGAGCGGAGCCGCAGGTGAGGAATCGAGGGCGAGACACTGCGCGCCGTCGTGACCGCGGACCGGCGCGGCGAAGGCCTCGCTGAACTCGGCAGCGGCACCGGTGTGGTCGGTGTGACGGTGTGTGACCAGGATCTGGGTCACCGTTCGAGAGCCGACGGCGCCGCGCACCTGTGCCAGATGCGCCGGGTGATCCGCCGGCCCGGGGTCCACGATGATCGCCTCGGAGGCCTCCTCGCCGCCGAGGACGTAGGTGTTGGTCCCCTGCAGCGTCATGGGAGAAGGGTTGTCACAGGTGATCCGCTTCACTGGTCTCGCCTCAGGCATGGGCACAGCCTACCGATGCGGGCGCCAGGCGCACCCGTCCCGCCAGTTCCAGACGCGTAGTCTGAGCCCATGGCCGAGAACAGCGAACCGAAGAAGACAGCAGGCACCGCGCACTCCACGAAGGGTGCATACGTGACCGGAGGCGAGTTCACCCGGGACACCAATTACATCGAGGATCGCGTCGTCGCAGACCCGGAGGCTGCGCGCGCTGCCTCTCCCGAGGAGTCATCCTCGATCGGAGATCCTCGCGCAGCAGGCCTCACCGAAGGAGGTCAGGCCTGGCCGGTGGAGCCCGGACGGTATCGCCTCGTCGCCGCGCGCGCCTGCCCCTGGGCGCACCGCTCGATCATCGTCCGCCGCCTGCTCGGCCTCGAGGACGCGATCTCGCTGGGAACTCCCGGGCCCACGCATGACGCACGCTCCTGGACCTTCGACCTGGACGACGGCGGGGTGGACCCGGTTCTCGGCACCGAACGGCTGCAGGAGAACTATTTCGCCCGCTTCCCCGACTACCCCCGCGGAATCACGGTCCCGGCGCTGGTGGATGTGCCCTCCGGCGGGGTGGTCACCAACAACTATCCGCAGCTGACCTTCGACCTCTCCACCCAGTGGCGCGAGCATCACCGCGCGGGCGCACCGGATCTGCTCCCCGAGGACAAGATCGAGGAGATGCTTCCGGTGATCAAGCGGATCTTCACCGAGGTCAACAACGGCGTCTACCGGGCAGGCTTCGCCGGGTCGCAGAGCGCCTACCAAGAGGCCTACGACCGGCTCTTCACCGCCTTGGACTGGCTGGAGGAGCGCCTCGCGTCCAGCCGCTACCTGATGGGTGAGCACATCACCGAAGCCGATGTCCGGCTCTTCACCACACTGGTGCGCTTCGACCCGGTGTACCACGGCCACTTCAAATGCAACCGGAACAAGCTCTCCGAGATGTCGAACCTGTGGGCCTACGCCAGGGACCTCTTCCAGACCCCCGGCTTCGGCGACACGGTGGACTTCGATCAGATCAAGCGCCACTACTACGAGGTTCACGAAGACATCAACCCGACCCAGATCGTCCCGGCCGGACCGGACCTGGAGAACTGGCTGAGCGAGCACGGCCGCGAGGCCCTCGGCGGCTCACCCTTCGGGGAGGGTTCCGCTCCCGGACCGATCGCCGAATCGGAGCAGCCTCCGGGAGCCAACCCGCTCTACCGCTGAGGCCCTCGAGGCTGCCGCGTCAGCCTCGGACCGTGGGCTTCAGGGGGGCTCCGGCCGCTCAGCCCGCTGGGTTCAGTACTGCACTGCCCACCGGTAGTGTTGCTGGTGAGACAAGCACAGCGGTATGCGAACGGGAGGGCTCAATGTCCGCATCAGATCAACTCGACGGCCCCTTTCAGCAGCGATTCGTTGCCATGGGGGATTCCTTCACCGAGGGCGTGGCGGACATTGATCCGTCGAGCCCCAACGGGGTGCGCGGCTGGGCCGACCGGGTGGCCGGTCAGCTGATATCCAATGACTCCTCCTGGGGCTATGCAAACCTCGCCGTGCGGGGCAAGAAGCTGCAGCAGGTCTTCGACGAGCAGCTGGACCCGGCGATCGGGCTGGAGCCGACCCTTGTCACCGTCTACGCGGGCGGCAACGACATCCTGCGCCCCACGGTGAACATCGATGCGCTCATGGAGCGCTACCGCTGGGGCGTGGAGAAGCTCATGAGCACCGGCGCGCGCGTGGTGCTCTTCACCGGGTTCGACTCCGGGCAGGCTCCGCTGTTCAAGGCGACCCGCGGCCGGACGGCGATCTACAACGAGCATGTGCGCAAGATCGCCGCCGACTTCGAGCTGGACCTGGTGGACTTCTGGCATATGCGAGAGTTCCAGGACTGGCGCTACTGGGATGTGGACCGCATGCACCTGGGCATCGCCGGGCACATGCTGATGGCCAAGAAGGTGCTCCAGGTGCTCGGCGAGAAGGATGAGATCGAGGATCCAGAGATCGAGGAGTCCCCGGTGGCCTCGCTGCCGGAGCGGCTCATGGGTGAGGTGACCTGGACCCGCGACTACCTCTACCCGTGGCTGAAGCGCCGGGTCACCGGCACCTCCTCCGGGGATGACATGTCCCCGAAGTACCCGCGGCTCACCTCCAGGGTCTGGTAGTCCCCAGGCTTCAGCTCTCGGCGCGAGCGTCGCGCTCCTGGCTCGCGATCCTGACTCGCGATACGGCGGCTCAGCCGCCGAGGACGGCGCTCACCGACTCTGACCACAGTGCGACAGCCTGGTCCACCTCGGATTCGGAGACCACCAGCGCGGGGATGAAGCGCACCACCTCGCCCCAGGAGCCGCAGATCAGCAGCAGCAGACCGCGCCGCGCCGCCTCCTGCTGCACCGCCGTCGCGGTGGCCGGATCGGGGGCGCCGTGGGCGTCGCGGAACTCGTTGCCCACCATCAGGCCGAGTCCGCGCACCTCGGCGATGCGCTGCGCGCCCGCGGTCTCATTCGCGGTCGCCGCCACCTCGCGCAGTCCCGCCCGGAGCTGCTCGCCGCGGACGGCAGAGTTCTCCACCAGGCCCTCATCGGCGATCACGTCGAGCGTCGCCACCGCCGCGGCACAGGCCACCGCATTGGCGCCGTAGGTTCCTCCCTGCGAGCCCGGCCAGGCTTTGGCCATGAGCTCGGCCGAGGCCGCGATGCCGGAGATGGGGAAGCCGGAGGCGATGCCCTTGGCGAACATCATGATGTCCGCCAGCGGCTTGGCGCCCTCCGGGCTGAAGTGCTCGTGGCCCCAGAACCTGCCGGTGCGCCCGAATCCGGTCTGCACCTCGTCGACGATCAGCAGGATCCCGTGCCGATCCGCCCGTTCGCGCAGGCCCGCGAAGAAGCGCTCGTTGCCCGGGACGTAGCCGCCCTCACCGAGCACCGGCTCCACCATGAAGGCGGCGGTGTCTGCTGGATTCGACTGCGTCTGCAGCAGCAGGTCCAGCTCATGGAGCGCGAAATCAGTGGCCTGCTCCTGGTCCCAGCCGTACTCGCGGTAGTGGCTGGGGTTCGGGAACGGGGCGACCATCACCCCGGACATCAGCGGGCTGAATCCTGCCCGGAACTTGGTGCCCGAGGTGGTCATCGATGCCGCGGCCACCGTGCGGCCGTGGAACCCGCCCTGGAAGACCACGATGTTCGGACGCCCGGTGGCCTGGCGGGCGAGCCGCAGGGCGGCCTCGGCAGCCTCGGATCCGGAGTTGGAGAAGAAGACGGAGTCCAGGCCGACCGGCAGCACCTCGGAGAGCTTCTCGGTGAGCTGGAGCAGGGGCTGATGCATGATCGTCGTGTACTGGCCATGGATGAGCTGACCGACCTGCTCCTGCGCCGCGGCGACCACCCGCGGGTGGCAGTGTCCGGTGCTCGTCACGCCGATGCCTGCGGTGAAGTCGAGGTGCGGCTGCCCGGACTCGTCGTAGAGCCACACTCCCTCACCCCGTGTCGCGACCACGGGAGTTGCCTGCTTCAGGAGGGGGGAGAGGGTCGCCATCGTGTGCACCTTTCGGATTGTTGACAATCTTGCGTCCGGACTAGGCTAGCGCGCATAGCGGCACATGACCAGTGCAGCAGGTGACCAGGACCCGCCGGCGCAGCGTGACCCGCCGGTGTCATTCGAACCGCTGACGCAACCCGAACAACCCGGATGACCCGGGCAGGCGGGCGGCGTAGGCTGAGCGAGCAGGCCCACCGACGCCCGGTACACCTCTTGAGGAGGACACATGGCAGAACAGACCATCACTGCGGAACGCGAGGCCAGCCTGATCCAGGCTGTGCCGAAGCAGCTCTACATCAATGGAGAGTGGGTGGACGCCGAGGGCAAGGCCACCTTGGAGGTCATCGACCCCTCCACCGGCAAGCCGCTCTGCACCGTCGCCGACGCCTCCGAGCAGGACGGATGGGACGCGTTGAAGGCAGCCGAGGCCGCCCAGCCCGGACTCGCGGCGATGGCGCCGCGGGAACGAGCGAACATCTTGATGCGCGCCTTCGAGCTCATGCATGAGCGCAAGGATGACCTCGCGCTGCTGATGACCCTGGAGATGGGCAAGCCGCTCAGCGACTCCTACGGCGAGGTCACCTACGCCGCAGAGTTCTTCCGGCACTTCGCCGAGGAGGCGACCCGGATCAGCGGGAGCTACCAGACCGCTCCCGCCGGCAATGCGCGCTTCCTCGTCTCGAAGCAGCCGGTGGGGCCCTCCATCCTCATCACCCCGTGGAACTTCCCGCTGGCCATGGGCACGCGCAAGCTGGGGCCGGCGATCGCCGCGGGCTGCACCTCCGTGCTCAAGCCTGCTGAGCTGACCCCGCTCTCCATGCTGGCGCTCGCAGACATACTGCATGAGGCGGGACTGCCCGCCGGAGCGGTCAACATCCTGGTGACCTCGACCTCGGGCAAGGTCATGGAGCCGCTCATCCGTTCGGGCATCGCTCGCAAGCTCTCCTTCACCGGGTCCACCGGTGTCGGACGAAAGCTGCTCGAGCAGGCCTCGCAGCATGTTCTGCGCACCTCCATGGAGCTTGGCGGCAACGCAGGTTTCGTGGTCTTCGAAGACGCCGATCTCGAGGCTGCGGTGCAGGGCGCGCTGCTGGCCAAGATGCGCAACACCGGAGAGGCCTGCACGGCGGCCAACCGCATCTTCGTCCACCGCAGCGTGATGGATGAATTCGCTCAGAAGCTCTCTGCCGAGCTGGAGAAGCTGCCGCTGGGCCGCGGTGTGGAGGACGGCGTGCGCGTCGGCCCGCTGGTGGACGCCAAGCAGCTGAACAAGGTCGATGAGCTGGTCACCGACGCGGTCGACGGCGGCGCGAAGGTGCTGCTCGGAGGCAAGCCGGTGGACCGCGAGGGCTACTTCTATCCGCCCACGGTCCTCACCGACATTCCTGAGGGCGCGCGGATGCGGGATGAGGAGATCTTCGGACCCGTGGCTCCTCTGACCGCCTTTGACACCGAGGAGGAGGTCGTCGAGTGGATCAACGCCACTGAGTACGGTCTGGTCAACTACGTCTATACGGAGAGCCTGCGCCGCGGCATCCGAGTGGCCGAAGCCGTGGAGTCCGGAATGGTGGGCCTGAACCAGGGCGCCGTCTCCAATCCGGCTGCCCCCTTCGGCGGAATCAAGGAGTCCGGACTGGGTCGCGAGGGCGGTGACATCGGCATCGAGGAGTTCCTCGAGACCAAGTACATCGGCATCGCCATGTGAACAGCGCGGTGAGGATCCCGGCGAGGCAGGTCTGATCCTCCTGGCAGAGCGGGCCCAGACTCCTTCCGAGGAGCTGGGCCCGCTCTGGTCTCACCCCCTCGGTGAGCCCAGCATCGACACCGCCTGGAGGGGTGCTGCTCGGAGAGGCGCTGCGGAAGCCGTGTGCAGGCTCCGGGAATGGATTCCATGGGGGTGTGGTTGGACCGGGAGTAGAAGTTGAGTCGACTTCACTCAAGTCAGTTTGACACCGCGTCGAACGAGGATAAGACTTGAGCGTAGTTCGCTCAACGCAGCTCTCGACTCAGCTCTCGAAAGGAGTTCGTATGTCTCGCGCAGTAGGTATCGACCTCGGAACCACCAACTCGGTGGTCACAGTTCTCGAAGGTGGCGAGCCCACCGTCATCGCCAACGCAGAGGGTGCACGCACCACTCCCTCCGTCGTCGGCTTCTCCAAGTCCGGCGAGGTCCTCGTCGGCGAGGTCGCCCGCCGTCAGGCAGTGTCCAACCCCGACCGCACCATCGCGTCGGTCAAGCGCCACATGGGCACCGACTGGTCCACCGAGATCGACGGCAAGAAGTACACCGCACAGGAGATCTCCGCCCGCACCCTGATGAAGCTCAAGCACGACGCCGAGTCCTACCTGGGCGAGGACGTCACCGAAGCCGTCATCACCGTGCCGGCATACTTCAACGACGCCGAGCGCCAGGCCACCAAGGAGGCTGGCGAGATCGCCGGCCTGAAGGTCTCCCGCATCGTCAACGAGCCCACCGCCGCAGCTCTGGCCTACGGCCTGGACAAGGGTAAGGAGGACGAGCTCATCCTGGTCTTCGACCTCGGCGGCGGCACCTTCGACGTCTCCCTGCTCGAGGTCGGCAAGGACGAGGATGACTTCTCCACCATCCAGGTCCGCTCCACCTCCGGTGACAACCGCCTCGGCGGCGACGACTGGGATCAGCGCATCATGGATTGGCTCGTCGCACAGGTGAAGTCCAAGGAGGGCGTCGATCTCTCCAAGGACAAGATCGCCGTGCCGCGTCTGAAGGAAGAGGCTGAGCGGGCCAAGAAGGAGCTCTCCTCCACCTCCAGCGCCAACATCAACATTCCCTACGCCACCCAGAACGACGGCGTCCCGGTGCACGTCAACGAGACCCTTTCCCGGGCCAAGTTCCAGGACATGACCTCGGATCTGCTGGACCGCACCAAGAAGCCGTTCAACGACGTCATCACCGAGGCCGGGGTCAAGATCTCCGAGATCGACCACGTGATCCTCGTCGGCGGCTCCACCCGCATGCCCGCAGTGGCGGACCTGGTGAAGCAGCTCTCCGGCAAGGACGCCAACAAGGGCGTCAACCCGGACGAGGTCGTCGCCGTCGGTGCAGCCCTGCAGGCAGGCGTGCTCGCCGGTGAGCGCAAGGACGTGCTGCTCATCGACGTCACACCGCTGGCACTGGGCATCGAGACCAAGGGCGGTGTGATGACCAAGCTGATCGAGCGCAACACGGCCATCCCGACCAAGCGCTCCGAGGTCTTCTCCACCGCTGAGGACAACCAGCCCTCCGTGGCGGTCCAGGTCTTCCAGGGCGAGCGCGAGTTCACCCGGGACAACAAGGCGCTGGGCACCTTCGAGCTGACCGGCATCGCGCCGGCACCGCGCGGCGTGCCGCAGGTCGAGGTCACCTTCGACATCGACGCCAACGGCATCGTCCACGTCTCCGCCAAGGACAAGGGCACCGGCACCGAGCAGTCGATGACCATCACCGGCGGCACCTCGCTGGAGAAGGAAGACATCGAGCGCATGGTCGCCGACGCCGAGGCGCACGCTGAGGAGGACAAGGCTCGTCGCGAGGCCGCTGAGAAGCGCAACGCTGCCGAGTCCACCGCCTACTCCGTGGACAAGCTGCTCAAGGACAACGGCGATAAGCTGCCCGAAGAGGTCAAGACCGAGGTTCAGGCCGACGTCGACGAGCTCAAGAAGGCGCTTGAGGGCGAGGACAACGCGGATGAGGTCAACGCCGCGTACGAGAAGCTCCAGGCCTCCCAGGTCAAGATCGGCGAGGCGCTCTACTCCCAGGCCCCCGACGGTGCGGCAGATGGCACCGGCGAGACGCCTGAAGAAGAGGACATCGTTGACGCAGAGGTCGTCGACGAAGAGGACGAAGCCGAGAAGAAGTAAGGGGTCTGACTCATGGCAGATCATAAGAACCCTGAGGTCCCCAGCGGCGAAGAGCCCGAGGAACAGGACCCGGTGCAGGACCCCTTGGCTCAGGCTGAGAAGATCCTGCAGGACCTTCCCGTGGAGGACGCGCAGGACACCGAGACGATGTCAGCCGAGGGCAACGCCGAGAACTACGGCGCGGCCGGCGATCCGGTCACCGAGGAAGAGGCCGCAGGCGTCTCCTCCGAGGATCTCGACCCCCGGGTCGCCGAGGAGCCGGAGCTGCAGCAGGTGACCGGTGACGAAGGCATCACCGGCGGTGTCGAGACTGAACCCGAGGAGCGCATCGAAGCAGCGGATGAGTTCCTCCGCGGCACCGAGGAGGAGGAGATCGCCGAGGCGGCTATGGCATCAGAGGATGAGGCAGACACTGCCGAGGACGCTGTGCGCGAAGCGGAGCTGCAGGCTGACCTGCAGCGACTCCAGGCTGAGTATGTGAATTATCGTCGCCGCGTGGAGCGAGATCGGGCCACAGAGCGCGACCGGACCAAGGGCCAGCTCGTCACCGAGCTGCTTCCGGTTCTGGACGACATCTCCGCGGCCCGCCAGGCGGGCGATCTCGAGGAGGGCCCCTTCGCCCACATCGCCTCACGGCTCGAGTCGGTGCTGCAGCAGCAGGGCCTCGTGGTGGTGGGGGAGATCGGTGAAGCCTTCGATCCCAACCAGCACGAAGCCATCATGGCCCAGCCTCATGAGGAGATCCCCGCCGACCATGTGGCCGTCGTGCTGCGTGCCGGCTACCGCCACGGTGACCGCCTGCTTCGGGCGGCCCAGGTGATGGTCTCCTCAGGACCTGCCCAGAGCTGAACCGAGAAACAAGGAAGGAGGGAGGCGCCATGGCCTCACAGGACTGGATCGATAAAGATTTCTATGCCATCCTCGGCGTCTCCCGCGATGCCTCCGAGGAGGACATCAAGAAGGCGTACCGGAAGCTCGCTCGGAAGCATCATCCCGATAAGAACCCCGGGGATGATGCCTCCGAGCAGAGGTTCAAGGACATCGCCGAGGCCCACTCCGTGCTGGGTGACAAGAAACAGCGCGAACAGTACGACGCCGTCCGCGCCATGGGCTCGGGCGCCCGATTCTCGGGTGGCCCGGGCCCCGGCGGAGCGGGCGGAGGTTTCGAGGATCTCTTCGGAAACCTCTTCAACGGCGGCTCCGGCGGCGGCTTCGGTCGCGGAGGCGGCAGCCAGTCCGCAGGCGGCCCCGACCTCTCCGACATCTTCGGTGGCGGAGGCTTTGGCGGCGGCGGCTTCGGTGGCCGATTCGGCGGGGGCGGCGCGCCCGCCAAGGGGGCTGACCGCACCTCCAAGACCACGATCTCCTTCGGTGGTTCCATTCGCGGAACCACCGTGGGGCTCCGTGAGCCCAATGGAAGCGTCATCGACGTCCGGATCCCTGCAGGGATCCGCGCCGGACAGAAGGTCCGGGTCAAGGGCAAGGGTCAGCGCGGCCCCGGGGGCTCCGGTGATCTGCTCGTCGAGGTGGCGATCTCCCCACACAAGTTCTTTGAACGGGTGGACGACGATATTCGCATTCACCTTCCGGTGGCCTTCGACGAGGCGGCGCTGGGCACCAACGTCCAGGTGCCCACTGTGCATGGCGAGAAGGTGCACATCAAGATTCCGGCGGGCACAGCGTCCGGTCGGGTGCTGCGTCTCAAGGGACACGGCGTGCGCCGCAGAGAGAAGGGCCGCGAAGTCTCCGGCGATATGCTGGTGACCGTCGAGGTCCAGGTGCCGAAGGATCTTCCCGACGAGGCCCTGGACGCGATCAAGGCGTATGCGAAGGCCACCAAGGGGATCGATCCCCGGAAAGGCCTAGAGGCCAAGGCGGTGCTGTGATCATGGATGCTCGGATGAGGCTCGACGCTCGGATGCTCGAGGCGGACCAGCGGCATGCGCCGATGTTCGTCATCTCCGTGGCGGCCGAGCTCGCCGATATGCACCCCCAGACCCTGCGCCAGTATGACCGCATCGGTCTGGTCACCCCACGCCGCCAGGGCGGACGTCACCGCAGATACTCCCCGTACAACGTCGAGCAGCTCCGCCAGATCCAGCAGCTCTCCCAGGAGGGCGTCTCGCTGGAAGGCATCCGACGGATCCTCGAGCTGCAGAACCGGGTGGAGGTCCTGGAAGAGACCGTAGACGTGCTCCGCCACGAGCTGCGCGAATCCGAACGGCACTCCACCAAGCCCCGGATCTTCGCCGTCGGCCCTCATGGGGACGTGGTCACGGTGGCCCGCGGGCGCCGGCCCCGAGCCAACACCCAGGCGCTGGTCCTGTGGGAGCCGGCCCCGCGCCGTCGCTGAATTGTTCCTCCGGACAGGCGTCTGACCTGCACTCAGCGAGTCCTCCATGTCCCGAGAGGTGGTCCCCGGGATACTGGAGGACATGTCTGTTTCGAAGCTCCCCCGATCCATCTCCGTCGGTGCCCTGGGAGCTGCGACAGTCCTGATGCTTGCAAGCTGCAGCGCTGAACCCTCCGAGACGGTCGACGACGCCGCAGAGTCGCTGGCCACCGCCGTGAGCACGGGAGACTTCTCCGAGGTGGGCTTCGCCTCCGGCGACGCGGCATCCCTGGCCGCCGCCGTGGAGAACCTGCATGAGCCGCTCGGAGAGATCGACCCCACGGTCACCACAGGTGAGATCACCTTGGATGAGCCGGGGGAGGAATCCCCACGTCCGGTCACCGCCACCGTCGAACTGCAGCACACCTGGGAGCTCGACGACCTGGGCATCGACGGGGAGAGCTGGACCTACGACACCTCGGCTGAACTCGTCTATGACCAGGAGGCCGAGACCTGGTCCGTGGAGGGCACCCCAGAGATCATCTTCCCGGACTACACCGGAGACCAGACGCTGGACCTGGTGACCACCTCGGCCGACCGCGGCCGCATCATGGACGATGACGGACGTGCGATGGTCTACAACCGGGACGTGGTGCGGCTCGGCATCGACAAGGGCCAGCTTGCGCAGGACGGGGAGCCGGCCGACGAGGACACGCTGCGCTCTTCCGCGGAGGAGCTTGCCGAGCTGGTCGGCCGGGACCCGGGAGACTATGCAGACATCGTCGTGGCCGGAGGTGAGATGGCTTTCGTCGAGGCGATCACGCTGCGCCGCGAGGAGAGTGAGGTCACCGCCACCGAGGTCGAACAGATCCCCGGCGCCGCCTCAATCTATGACCAGATGCCGCTGGCCGATTCGCGTGATTTCGCCCCGCTGCTGTTGGGGCGGGTGGGGCCGGTCACCGCAGAGATCCTCGAGTCCGATCCGAGCCTCTCGGTGGGAGACACGGTGGGCCTCACTGGGATCCAGGCCGCCTACGAGGACACGCTGCGCGGAACCCCGGGCATGGAGATCCAGTTCAACGGCGAGACGCAGTTCGCCGTGGAGCCCGAACCCGGTGAGGACCTCGACACCACGATGGTGCCGCGGCTGCAGAACCTCGCCCAGGACATCGCCGACGACCAGGACACCACGGCCGGCATCGTCGCCATCCGCCCCTCCGACGGCGGCATCCTTGCAGCCGCCAGCCATGACCCCGAAGGCGGATACGTGCCGGTCGCCACTCAGTCCACCTACGCTCCGGGCTCCACCTTCAAGGTGGTCTCATCCCTGGCGATGCTCCGCAGCGGTCTCACGCCGGAGTCCTCCGTGGAATGCACCGAAGGCACCACGGTGAACGGGCAGCAGTTCGGCAACTACTCCGGCTTCCCTGCGGCGTACCTCGGCACCATCGAGTTTCGCGATGCGGTGGCGGTCTCCTGCAACACCGTCTTCGCCGACGCCTATGACGATGTGACCTCCGAAGAGGTCCACCAGGCCGCGGTGGATCTTGGGCTGCGCGAGGATCCCAGCATCGGCGTCCCAGCCCGCATGGGCTCGATCCCCTCGGATTCCGAGGAGAATCTCCACGCCTCCAACCTCTTCGGTCAGGGCAATGTGGAAGCCTCCACCTTGGGGATGGCCACGGTCACGGCTTCCATCGCGGCGGGGAAGACCATCCAGCCCCACCTCGTGGTGCCCGAGGAGGCGCCGGAAGCCCCGGAGGGCGGCGTCACCGAGCAGGAGGCAGAAGACCTGCGCACGCTGATGACCGACACCGTGAACTTCGGCTCCCTGGAGTCCATGGGGGACGTGCCGGGCGAGCCGATCTATGCGAAGACCGGTACGGCGGAGCGCGGCGAGGGCGACGACGCCTACTCCCACACCTGGGCCATCGCCATGCAGGGGGACCTCGCCGTGGCGATCTTCCTGGAGGAGGGCGAGTTCGGTGGATCCACCAACGGCCCGCTGCTCCAGGAGTTCCTCGAGGGCGCCTCCGCTATCCTGTAGCGGTGACTTTCCAGCCCGACACCCCTTCGTCCGACACCTCCCAGTCGGCCTCCGACCTCCCGATGCGCCGACCGCTGTCCTTCGTGCGCCGCAGCAACCGGCTCAAGCCCAGCTACCAGCGGACCTGGGACGCGGCGCTGGGCCATGAGCTGCTGGACATCCCCCACGGGGAGCGTGACACCTCCGTGGCGGAAGGATTCACGATCGACTGGGCCGCGGAGTTCGGCCGCACCGCGCCGCTCATCGTAGAGATCGGCTCCGGCTCCGGTGAGGCAGTGGCGCACGCCGCCGCGGCGAACCCGGAGACCGACTTCCTGGCCGTCGAGGTCTATAAGCCCGGCGCCGCGCAGCTGGTGAGTCGACTCCGCCGCGAAGGCCTGCGCAATGTCCGGGTCGCTGTGGCGAACGCGCCCGAGGTCCTCGACCAGCTCTTCAACCCCGGCGAGGTCTCAGAGGTCTGGATCTTCTTCCCCGACCCGTGGCATAAGAAGAAGCACAACAAGCGCCGACTGATCGACGCCGGATTCCTCGAGAAGGTGGCGCGGGTGCTGCCCGAGGGCGGTGTCTTTCGTCTCGCCACCGACTGGTCCGGCTACGCCGTGCAGATGCGCGAGGTCCTCGGTGCCTCGCCGCAGTTCATCAATCCGCATGCGGGGGAGCGTTCCGGTGAGGACTCTGCGCTGACGCAGGTGCGCCTGTACGATCTTGACGCACAGTCCATGGGCAAGGAGCCGCAGCCGCTCGACCTTCAGGAGGCCCGCGACGACGAGGGCGGCTGGGCGCCCAGGTTTGCGGGTCGTGCACAGACCGACTTCGAGACCAAGGCGCTGAACGTCGGTCGAAGGATCTTCGACCTCACCTTCATCAGGAGGTCGGCCGAGAACTCCTGAGGCGTCGACGGCGCTGCTGTCGTGTCCGTCCCTGGTGGACGGGAGTCGTAGCCAGGCCCGGTCGAACCGAGAACACTCACACACACAAGCGGTGAGCCAGATGCAGACTCGCACCTGTATCGAACTGCCGGATCCACATGGCCGGGAGAACAACGAGATTGAGGTACAACACTCATGTCTGAAGAGCAGCCACCCCGACGGAGTCAGCGACTGGGGGAGGAGACCCGACGCGTGTCGCGGCAGGCCGGACAGGCGCTGGGCCAGCTGAATCCCATCTCCCGGGCCCGCTACCCGCATGACACCCATCCGGCGCTCGTGCCCGGGATCGGGATCGACGAGCAGCGCCGCCGCTACAGCATCGACTGGTTCATCTTCGCGATCACCGGTGTGCTGACCGTGGCCTTCGTGATCTGGGGCGTCACGAACCCTGCGAGCGTCGGTGAGGTGGCAGGAGTCGCCTACGACTGGACCATGGTCCACGCCGGCTGGCTCTTCAATGCGCTCGCCATCGTCGTGCTGGTCTTCCTGCTCATCCTGGCGGCCACCCGCTATGGCAGGATCCCGCTCGGCAAGGACGGCGAACAGCCGGAGTACTCCACCTTCGCCTGGATCGCGATGCTCTTCGCCGCGGGCATCGGCATCGGAGTCCTCTTCTGGGGACCTGCCGAACCGCTGGCCTACTTCTACAACGTGCCCGCACCGCTGGAGCATGAGCCCGAGTCCAATCAGGCTCTGCACAGCGCCATGGCGCAGACCTACTTCCACTGGGGCCTGCATGCCTGGGGCATCTACGCCCTGGTGGGCGGCGCGGTGGCCTACGCCGCCTACCGCCGTGGCCGCGTGCCGCTGATGTCCGCCATCTTCGAGAAGCTCTTCGGCAAGAAGCACTCGGAGGGCTTCGCCGGAAAGATGATCGACATGTTCGCGATCATCGCCACGCTCTTCGGCACCGCGGCGGCGTTGGGCATCGCCGTGATGCAGATCGGCGAGGGTGTGGTGATCGTGGCCGGCGCCTCGGAGCTCACCAACATGATGATGATCGGCATCATCGCCGTGCTCAGCGCATGCTTCGTCGTCTCCGCGGTCTCCGGCATCTCCCGGGGCATCCGCTACCTCTCGAGCATCAACATCGTGCTCACCATCGGTGTCATCGCGGTGTTCTTCTTCGCCGGCCCGACGCTGTTCCTGCTGAACCTGCTGCCTTCGGCATTCATGGAGTACCTCGGAACCATGTTCCAGATGATGGGCCGCTCGGCCTCCTGGGGCCAGGAGACTCTGGACTTCCAGTCGGCATGGACCGTCTACTACTGGGCATGGTGGATCTCCTGGTCCCCCTTCGTCGGCATCTTCATCGCCCGCGTCTCCCGCGGCCGGACCATCCGCCAGTTCATCCTCGGCGTCATCCTGGTCCCCTCCTCGCTGCTCTTCGTGGCCTACGGGGTCATGGGCGGCGTGTCCATGTGGCTGGCTCGTGAGGGACAGGGCAATGTCAGTCCGGAACTCAGCGCTCCAGAGGTGCTCTTCTCCGTGATCGACGCCCTCCCGTACCTGCAGTGGCTGCCGATCGTCGTCGTCGTCATCCTGGCGATCTTCTTCATCACCTCGGCCGATTCCGCCTCGGTGGTGATGGGCATCCTGACCACCCGCGGTGATCAGGACCCGAATAAGCTGGTCGTGGTGTTCTGGGGCCTCGTGATGGCAGGCGTGGCCACAGTGATGCTGCTGCTCGGCGAGGGCACCGCCCTGCAGGGCCTGCAGTCCCTCGTGATCGTCACCGCACTGCCCTTCGCCCTGGTGCTGATCCTGATCATGATCGCCTGGTCCCGTGAGCTCGCCACCGATCCGCACGCGCTGCGCGAGAAGTACGCCGATCTGGCGGTGAGCAACGCCGTGCTCGACGGCGTGGAGCGCTACGGCGATGACTTCGCGCTGGAGGTCGTCCCCACCCACCCGGGCGAGGGCGCCGGCGCCGAGGTCGACTCGGAGCATGACGACTACACCGAGTGGTACCAGCGCACCGACGAGGATGGCGCCCCGGTGGGCTACGACTTCGCCACCGGCGAGTGGGCCGACGGCTGGGATCCGGAGACCGGGGAGATCGGCACTGTGGTCACTGAGGACTCCAAGGCCCCAGCAACGGCAGATCAGCTCGGGCAGGACCCGCAGCCCGGGCAGGATCCGCAGGGTCAGACCACCAAGCGATAGCCGCGCTTCACCACCGTCTTGATTATCGAGGGGTCAGGCAGTGATTGGCGCAGCCGTGACACCCACATCTCCAGGGCGTGCTCTGAGCCGCAGTGCGGAAGCACCGCCAACAGATGCTCCCTGGAGAGCACGGCCCCCTGTGCCTTCATCAGCGCCCGCATCAGCGCCAGCGGGCCGGGCGCCAGCTGCACCGCAGCGGCGCTCGGCCCGGGCAGGTGCACGGTGTCGCCGGAGACTCGGATCGTCCCGCGGCGGGTCTGCAGCAGCAGGACCTGGTCCTCATCGGCATGCTGGTGCGCTGGGATCGCCATCACCGCTCCTCACCATGCCGGGTGTCGTCAGGCATGTCATGGGCTGCCTGATCTCAGGCTATGGCGCGGTGGTTTCTCGATGTTGTCGGGAGTGTAAAGCGGATGTATCTTGCGGCTCTCAGCTGGAGCGAGCGTACGCAGCCGCGGCTGCTGGCGCGGGCCGCGGCGGCCTGAGCTGGCCTCGGCTTCAGCGAGCTGGCGTCGGCTTCAGCGGGCCGGCCTCGGCTTCAGCGAGCCGGTGCGTAGGCGCGGCGGGCGAAGATCAGCAGCCCGAGCAGCAGCAGCCCCGGAAGGATCCAGCCCGTGACGCCCTGCAGCGTGGCCACGCGGAAGTCGGTGGGTGCACCCGCCTCGGCGAACCAGAAATGCAGGATCGCGGCGGCCGAGATCATCGACTGGGCGAAGGCCGCCGGCCAGATGGAGCCTGAACGCATGCGCAGCCAGGCGAGCACGCCGCCGATGATGATCGAGAAGCCGACCATCAGGGCCAGCGCAAGGAACACCGGGGTCTGGCCGTAGAAGAAGCCCACCGCCAGCAGCGGCGCGTACCAGAGTCCCGAGACGATTCCGGTGAGCACGACGGCGGCGCGAGCCCCCCAGCGCACCTGCAGGCGGGGGAAGAGGTAGCCGCGCCACCCCATCTCCATGCCCGCGTGGATCACCACGCCGAGCACCGCACCGGAGAAGATGTACCCCACCTCGACCAGCAGGCCGGTGGCGATGAACTCCGTGGCCTCGCGTCCCAGCCGGGAACTCAGATCCTGGACGAAGATGGGCATGGAGAGATCGAGCGGGTAGGCGCCCAGCGCGGCGCCGATCGGCAGCGCCGCCAGGCTGAACGCGAAGAAGAGCAGCAGCGCGAGCACGCTCCAGGCCAGCAGCCTCCCCACCGGTCGCAGCGGGGTGATGCCCAGCGCATCGGTGATGGTCTGTGACTTGAGCTGCGCGCCTGCCTGCTCGCGCTCGGCGGCCGTGTGCCCGTAGAGCACCCCGGGAGGCTGGCGCCGTTCCATGAGGTAGGCGACCACCGCGGCGATCGCCGGAGTGAGCATGAAGAGATTCAGGAACACATCGTCCGGAGCGGCGCTGCGCTCCTCAGGGCTCATGAGGATCAGCGGCAGTCCGACGATCCAGCCGAGCCCCAGGGTCACCAGCACGAAGACGCTGAGTATGACCAGGGGAGTGCGCGGCGTCGCAGTCAGGGTATTGGTGGGAAGACTCACGCGATGACCCTACCGGCTTCGGCTGGACGATCCAGCCTCGCTCAGGCTCGCTGACGTCGGGCGATGAAGAACAGCCGCCGGAACGGCAGGATCGTGCCGATGCGGGTCGCCGGATATGCCTCGCGCAGCGCCGCCTTGTACTCGGCGCTGAACTGCTCGCGGATCTCACCGGGCAGCGCCTGCAGCACCGGACGGGCCGCCGCCGCGGAGATCCAGTCGAAGACCGGGTCCTCACCCTGGAGAACGTGGTGATAGCGGGTCTCCCAGGCCTCGACCTCCCAACCGGGCTGGGCGACGTCGAGCATGTAATCGGTCAGCTCCGCCGTGGGCTTGAGCAGCGCGGCGGGATCGATGTGCTGCGCATAGGGCTGGGCAGCGGCGAACTCGGCGAGCAGCTGGTGGCTGGGCGCATGGAAGTTGCCGGGCACCTGGACCGCCAGCATGCCGCCGGGAGCGACGTTGTCCATGATGGAGGGCAGCAGCTCGCGGTGCTCCGGGATCCACTGCAGCGCCGCGTTGGAGACGATCAGGTCGGCAGGTTCCTGCAGCTGAAGGTCGCGGATGTCCGCCCGGGTGTAGGAGATGCGGTCGTCATCGGTGGCCTCGCGGGCCCGCTGGAGCATCTCCTCCGAGGAGTCGATCCCGGTGATCTGCGCCGTGGGCCACATCCCGCGCAGCACCGGCATGCCGTTGCCAGGTCCACACCCGAGGTCGACGATCCGGGCGGCCTTCGGGGCTCGCACGCGCTGAAGGAGGTCGATGAAGGGCTGGGTTCGTTCGGAGGCGTAGGTCAGATACGCCCCCGGATTCCACTGGGTGCTGGGCATGGACCGAGTCTAAGTGTGGGTCAGGGGCCACCGCCGGGGTTCTGACACATTCCGACACTCGCGTGCTCTGGTGTCGATTAATGCGAATGACTTGCAATTAGTGCGCTGCTTAGATGAGAATGGTTCGCATGAACACGAAATCACTCACACTGTCATCCCGGGCTCTGCCCTCTCTCGCCCTGCCTTCTCTGCTCCTGGTCTCCACGCTGGCGCTGACCTCCTGTGCCGACGGCTCCAACAGCGCCGACCCTGAGTCCATGGAGGGCGCTGCGGCCGAGTCCTCGGCCGCCCCCGAAGCGGCCTCGACCGAAGACGCCGAGTCCGCCGTCGAGCCCTCGGATCGCGAGACCCATGAAGCAGGAGGCCCCAGCCCGCGAGTAGCGGTCACCTACGACGGCGGCGTCGCCGTGCTCGACGGCGCCACCCTGGAGGTGCTCAGCGAGGACGAGGCTGAGGGTTTCGTCCGGGTGAACCCTGCTGGGGATGGTCGGCACTTCTTCCTCACCGAGGGTGAGAGCTTCCGGCTGCTTGACGGCGGCACCTGGGCAGAGCCCCACGGAGACCACGACCACTTCTACACCACAGATCCGCTTCTCAGCGATGTCACGGTGGGCGGTCCGGCCCCGGGCCACGTGGTCTCTCACGATGGAATCGGAACATTGTTCTTCGACGGCAATGGCGAGATCCACAGCTATGACCTGGCCGAGCTCAGCGATCTTGACCTCGGTGCCGAGTCCGAGTTGGAGACCGAGGTGGCCGCGACCGAGGAGGCGCATCATGGCGTTGCGGCGGTCTTCCCCGACGGTGGCCGCTTCGAGACTCTCGGCAACGAGGATGCGCGGACCGGCGCGCGCGTGCTCGACGCAGACGGGGAAGAGCTGGCCCGCAACGAGGACTGCCCCGGCGTCCATGGTGAGGCGGCCGGCCCAGAGGGGATGATTGCGGTCGGCTGCGAGGACGGTGTGCTGATCTGGGACGGCGAGGAATTCTCGAAGATCGATGCCGGTGAGGACTTCGCCAGGACCGGCAACCTCTTCCCCGCGGAGGACTCCAGGGTGTTTCTCGGTGACTACAGCCTCGTCGCTGACGGTGAGGAGCCGATGACTGAGGTCGCCCTGGTGGATGCCGCCAGCGAGGAGATCTCGACCGTGGAGATCGGCGCGGCGTACAACTTCCGCTCGCTGGCCCGCGGGCCGGAGGGCGAGGCCCTCGTGTTGGCTGAAGACGGGGTGCTGCATGTGATCGATCCGGACACCGGCGAGCACACCGACGAACTGGAGATCATGGACGAGTGGACCGAGCCGGAGGAGTGGCAGGAGGCCCGCCCGGCCATCCGCGTGCTGGATGACATCGCCTACATCACCGAGCCTGATGCGCAGAGCGTGCACATGGTGGACCTGACCACGATGGAGATCATCAACTCTGCTGAATTCGAGTTCACCCCGAACGAGATTGCGGCCGTCGACGGGCGCGCCGTCGAGGGCGCCGAGGAATCGGGCCATGACCATGCGGAATCAGACAGCGATCACGCTGAAGAGGGCCATGAGGATGCAGAAGAAGGCCACGACCACGCTGAAGAGGGCGCCGAGCACTCAGCCGATGAGCACGAGGATCACGACCACTGATCCCACCCACCGCGGGTGAGGGCGACTGAGTCCCTCTGCTAGGAGCGCCGTCGACTTCCCACGGGGTCGCTGACGAGAAGGGTCGGAGGCACCACGCCTCCGGCCCTTCGGCGTGCCGCCGCCGCGGTCCACCACGCGCCGCCGATGATCATGGCGCAGCCCAGCAGCTGCCAGGTGGTGGGGATCTCGGCGAAGAGCACCGCCGCCAGCGCGACGGCGAAGACCGCGGAGAGCAGCATGAGGGTGCTCGATGCGGTCTCGGAGATGCTGGTCATGGCGATGTTGAAGCACAGGTAGGTCAAGACCTGGCCCACGAAGGCAAGGGCGAGCATCGCTCCCCAGCCGTCTGCGCCCTCCGGGACCGCTAGCCTGCCCAGCCCGGCCGCGGTCAGCAGGGTGGTCGCGCCTGCGGAGAAGCAGACCAGGCTCAGCACGGTGAAGGGTGCGGACCTCCTTGGGTGCGCACCCTTCGGGCTGCTGCGTCGGATGATCCCGAGATAGAGGGCGTACCCGGTTCCGGCGGCGAGGCCCGCCAGCACGCCCGCCAGCTGCAGGTTCTGCAGATCCAGGGCTCCGGCCGTGAGCGCGACGCCGGCCAGCATGAGCGGAATGATGAGAGCGAGCTGGCGCATCGGCCGGGTGCCTTCAAGCGCCCAGGCGATCAGCGGGAGGATCACGATCTGCACGTTGATCAGCACGGTCGCGATGCCCGGTCCGATCATCGCGATCGAGGTGTTGTAGAAGCTGTAATCCGCTCCCAGTGCGACGCCCGCGATCAGCGCGCCGACCAGGGTGCGGCGAGTGGGTCGTGCCCGGCGGCGCAGCAGCTCCCAGGCAGCGAGTGGAAGCAGCATCGGTACTGCGAGCAGGCAGCGCCAGGCGGCCACACTCAGCGGTTCGCCGTCGATCACTGCGATCATCGCTGCTGACGAGGCAAGAGCCATGGTGCCCAGCACCATCAGGACGACGCCGCGAGCCGGGGTCATATGCTGCGCTACAGCCATTGCCGAGGTTAGGACTTCACGAGTCGACGAATGGCGGCGGTGGCCTCCTGGATCTTCTCCTCGGCCTCCTCGCCGCCCGCGTTCACAGCATCGGCCACGCAATGACGCAGATGATCCTCGAGCAGCGCCATTGCCACATTCTCGAGCGCGGCTGTGGTGGCGCTGATCTGGGTCAGGATGTCGATGCAGTAAGTGTCCTCGTCCACCATGCGGTGCAGCCCCCGGGCCTGCCCCTCGATCCGGCGCAGTCTGCTGAGATACTTGTCCTTCTCCGTCATGTACCCGTGCTGGGGATCCATGGGTCCTCCTCTGATGGCCAGGCCACCACTATATGGTCCGTTGTGCAGAAATATACCCTAAGGGGGTATGTTTGAGGTGTTGCCGAATGATCCCACACCCCCAAGGAGCGCATCATGGCCGAGGTTCGCCGCTATTCCGTCACCGGCATGTCCTGCACTCATTGTGAGAACGCCATCCGCGAGGAGGTCGGACAGCTTCCAGGCGTCACGAGCCTGCAGGTCAGCTCCTCCACGGGGCGGCTCGAAGTCACGCTCGCCGAGCCCGCGCCCAGGGACGAGCAGGTGCTCGCCGCGGTGGACGAAGCGGGATACGACGCGACGCGGCAGCCGTGACTCGGCCAGACATGGCCCACGGCGCCCCTGCCGCAGCGGTGCCGGCTGATCCCGCGCCGGTTGCCGCTGAGCGCATCGAGCTGGAGATCGGTGGGATGACTTGCGCCGCCTGCGCCCAGCGCATCGAACGCCGGTTGAACAAGCTCGAGGGTGTGACGGCCAGCGTCAACTACGCCACCGAGAAGGCGGCGGTCCATCGCACCCCGGCGGAGACCACCGGAACCACCGATGCCGCCAGCTCTGCCGCCACTACCGCCACCACCCGCGCTGCCGGCCGAGAGGCGCTCATCGCTGAGCTCATCGCCGCGGTGGAGAAGACCGGATACAGCGCCCAGGTGCCGGCACCGCCGCATGATGAGGCCGGCAATGCGAGCACGGCCGACCGAGATCTGACTGGGCTGCGCCGTCGCCTGCTGGTCGCGGCGGGCTTCACGCTGCCGGTCGTCGCGCTGGCGATGATTCCGGCGCTGCAGTTCCCCGGGTGGAACTGGGTCTCTCTCGTGCTGAGCCTGCCGGTGGTGCTCTGGGCCGGCTGGCCATTCCACCGTGCCGCCGCGCTGAATGCACGGTCCGGGGCGGCCACGATGGATACGCTCATCTCGCTGGGGACCCTCGCCGCTCTGCTCTGGTCCGGCTACGCCATGGTCTTCGGTCAGGCCGGCGATCCCCAGCTGCGCCATGAGTTCGTGCTCTTCGCCCAGCCGCCCTGGCTCTCGGAGACCGCTCATGCTGCGGGAGCAGAGAACATCTACTTCGAAGTCGCGACTGCGGTGACAGTCTTCCTCCTGCTCGGCAGGTATTTTGAGAAGCGCTCCAAGTCCCGTGCAGGTCAGGCGCTGCGGTCGCTGCTGAACCTGGGAGCCAAGCAGGTCGCGGTCCTGCGGGAGGGCGGGGAGGTCCTCATCCCGGTGCGTGAGCTTGCTGCGGGCGACGAGTTCGTGGTTCGGCCGGGGGAGAAGATCGCCACCGACGGCACGGTCCTCTCCGGGGCCTCCGCGGTCGACATGTCGATGCTCACCGGCGAGTCGGTCCCGGTGGAGGTCGCGGCCGGAGACCGCGTCACCGGAGCGACCACGAACACCTCGGGACGGCTGCGGATCCGCGCCACTCGGATCGGGGCCGATACGCAGCTGGCTCAGATGGCCCGCCTGGTCGAGCAGGCCCAGTCCGGCAAGGCCGAGGTACAGCGGCTCGCCGACCGGATCTCCGGAATCTTCGTGCCCATCGTCCTGGTCATCGCGCTGCTCACCCTGCTGACCTGGCTGCTGATCGGACCCTCGGCCGAATTCGCGTTCACCGCAGCGGTAGCAGTGCTCATCATCGCCTGCCCCTGCGCGCTCGGTCTCGCGACCCCCACCGCCCTGCTGGTGGGCACCGGTCGCGGCGCCCAGCTCGGCATCCTGATCCGTGGCCCCGAGGTGCTCGAGGCCTCGCGCGGGGTGGATACGGTGGTCCTGGACAAGACGGGGACCGTCACCACCGGGGCGATGCAGCTCGCCGCGATGCACTCTGCCCGTTCCTGGGACGAATCCGACGACGACGACGCCGAGCTGCTCCGGCTCGCCGGCTCCCTGGAGGCCGCGTCCGCGCACCCGATCGCGCGCGCGGTGACCAATGCTGCCCGTGAGTCGCTGGGCTCCACCTCGGGCACGCTTCCCGAGGTGATCGAGTTTCAGAGTCACCAGGGCTACGGGGTCTCCGGCGAGGTCCTGGGACGCAATGTCGTGGTGGGACGCCGTGAGCTGCTGCGTCAGCGAGGGGTTGAGATCCCCGCGGAGGTCGAGCCCATGCTCGCGACATCCGAGTCCCATGGATCGACGCCGGTGCTGGTCGCGGTGGATGGACGATTCGCCGGAGTGTTGATCGTCTCCGATGCGGTGAAGCAGACCTCCGCCGAGGCGGTCTCGCGTCTTGGCGCGATGGGCCTGCGCACGGTGCTGCTGACCGGCGACAATGCAGGTGCCGCGCGGCGGGTGGCCGCCGAGGTCGGCATCGACGAGGTGATCGCCGAAGCGCTGCCGCAGGACAAGGTCGCCGCTGTCGCAGGGTTGCAGGAGCAGGGCCGAAGCGTGGTGATGGTGGGGGACGGCGTCAACGATGCCGCCGCGCTGGCCCAGGCGGATCTGGGCATCGCGATGGGCACGGGAACGGATGTGGCGATCGATGCGGCCGGCATCACACTCATGCGCGGGGATCTGCGCGCCGTCTCGGATGCCATCGCGCTCTCCCGCCGGACGCTTCGAGTCATCCGCTCCAACCTCTTCTGGGCCTTCGGCTACAACGTCGCTGCCATTCCGCTGGCGGCGCTGGGGCTGCTCAATCCGATGCTGGCCGGGGCGGCGATGGTGCTGTCCTCGTTCTCCGTGCTGGGCAACAGTCTGCGACTGCGTGGGTTCAACGGCTCCGGCACCAGGTAGCATGCGGGTCGACGCAGCGAGCGTGCCCCGCCGGGCCCCGCCCGGGCCTGGGTCAGGTCGGCCCGACCCGGGCTGGCCCGGCCCGACCCGGGTCAGGACTCTGCCTAAGATAGGTCCATGTTGAAGCCATTCCTCCAGGTCGACGTCTTCGGTGACGGGCCATTCACCGGCAACCCGGTCGCGATCATCGCAGAGGCGCAGGACCTGAGCGATGAACAGATGCGCGCCATCTCGCGCTGGACCAACCTTTCTGAGTGCGTCTTCCTGCTTCCTCCCACGACCGCTGAGGCGGACTATCGAGTGCGCATCTTCGCGCTGGATACGGAGCTTCCCTTCGCCGGGCACCCCACGCTGGGCGCTGCACGGGCCTGGCTGGATCTCGGGAACGAGCCGCGATCGGCCGGCGTCGTCGTCCAGGAGTGTGGCGTGGGGCTGGTCCCGGTGCATATCGGCGAGGACACGTTGTCCTTCGGCGCTCCGGGCCTGGTGCGTTCGGGGCCCGTCACCCGGGCGGCGCGCACGATGCTCACCGAGGCGCTGGGCGTCACCGAGGACCAGGTGGTGGATGCGGCGTGGGTGGACAACGGCCCGGGGTGGGTCGCGGTGCTGCTCGACAGTGCGGCGACGGTGCTCGCGGTGACCCCGGACGTGACCAAGATCCCCGAGGCTGAGTACCGCTTCCTCGGCGTCGTCGGCGTCCAGCCGGAAGGCTCGGAGACGGCGCTGGAGCTGCGCGCCTTCTTCCCCGATGACACCGGGGCGCTGCGCGAGGACCCCGTGACGGGCAGCCTGAACGCCTCGGTGGCACAGTGGCTGGAGTACTCCGGGCGCATGTCGCCGCCCTACGTGAGCAGTCAGGGCACGGTGCTGCAGCGCCGCGGCCGCGTGCATATCGAGGGTGAGGGCGAGGCGCTGTGGGTCGGCGGTCGCACCCATGTGGCCATCAGCGGAAGCATCGACATCCCGGTCGAGGCCCCCGAGGAGTGAGCACCGCACTCGGCGGTGACCACCAGCACTCGGCGGTGACCACCCGCACTCGCCCGTGAGCACCCGCACTCGCCCGGCGAGTCCGGGTGGTGCTGTGCTCTCTGGGTTGACGCGCTGATCTACGTGGTGATGCTGGGGTGGAGCCCCTCCCGAGAGCAGGCTAGCGAGCGTTGCGAACATCATCAAATGGCATCAAAGAGGCAGCTACTAGACTATTGTGCTTCATTCGATTCGAAGGTATATTCGAATCATGAAGGCAGTACTGACTGACCCGATGTCGGAGTCGCTGTGGGAGTCACAGCGGAAGCTGAATCAGGCGCAGGCTGAGCAGCTGAGGATCCTCGTGAACTATGTGGAGTCCTTCCTTCGTGAGACCGAGGTCATCGACCCGCATCTCATGCGAACAGCTCGCGGACGTTCCACCGTCGAGTCCGCGGCCATCATGAACGCCGCCGAGGCGCTGGCAGCCGGTGAGGGCCATGTGTTCAGCCAGTACCAGCAGGCGCGATTCGCACGCCAGCATCTGCCCGGTGTCTGGGACTGCACGCGGCGCGGGGACGTTTCGGTCCGTTCGCTGCTCCGGGTCGTCTCGGCCGCGGAGAAGCTGCAGTCGCCGGTCAGTCTGGAACGGCTGGATCGGGATGCCGCCGCCTACGCCGTGAGTCATCGCCCGGCGCAGCTCAATGCATGGCTCTCGCGCTTCGTCGCACGGGTGGAGCCGGAGCACCAGGCTCGACGCTGCCACCTGGGGCATGCCGAGCGCCGAGTCTGGCTGGAACACCTCGACGACGGACTCAGCATCCTGCACGCGATGCTTCCCACACTCACGGCCGAGGCGATCAAGAACCGCCTGGTCGATGTAGCCCGGAGTCCCCGACAGGCGGTGCCCTATGACCCCTGCGTCGAACGCCCGCTGATCCAGAAGACAGATTCCGGACGTGTCTCGGGTGCCACCGACTGGCTCGGATTGGGCCACGTGGCGGAGCCGAGTGGAGCGACGGTCTCGGACTCAGCCCCCGTGTGGGCGTCACTTCAAACGCAGGGGTGCCGCACCTCCTCCGCCTTCGAGACGTCCCCCACGGCCGGCGGCGAGACCTTGCCAACCGGCGCCGCAACGGCGCGAACGGTCGCCGCGACGTCTCCGACAGCCGGCGGCGAGAATGGCCACAGTGTCGAAGCCGGAACGAATCGACCTTCTGGAGACCCTCGGACGCAGGCCCAGCGCGAGGCGGATCTTCTCTCGTGCTGGCTGCTCACCGGAGGCACGGATTCTGGCATCCCCATCAACGGCCATATCGGTCTGCTGATCACTGCAGAAAGCCTCCGGGGGATCTCCGATGCTCCAGCGGTGAGCCGAAACCGCCGCCACGCGTATCCGGCGGAGATGATTCGTCGCATCGTGGGCGCCCAGCAGCACCAGCTGGCATTTACCCCGGTGCCGGGAGCATTCGAGGCCACCGGCTTCCAGAATCCCCCGCGAGGTGATCTCTTGACCGAAGACCCACCTCCTGACGACATATGGCAGGTGGTCATGGAACGGGTGTACCACAGTCGCTTCGTGCCCCGGGTGCTGCGTCGGCTGATCGAGTTTCGGGATGGAACGTGTCAGGCGCCGGGCTGCACAGTGGCGGCGGAGCATTGCGACATCGATCATCGGCTCCCCTGGCCGAGAGGAGAGACCACGGCCGCCAATCTCTGGGCGCTGTGCCGCAAGCATCATCGACTCAAGACCGCAGGTCTGCTGGAGGTGCCTGACGTTCGGGAGCCTTTGCCCACGGCGTAAACTTGGCGCAGCAGCGCGCCCCCTTGCAAAGGATCCGATGACCGACGAATATCGCCTCTCCGCCGCAAGCCTGACCTCCGGCTACGAGGAGCGTCAGGTTCTAGAGGACCTCACCATCACCATCCCTGATGGGTCGTTCACCGTCATCATGGGTCCCAACGCCTGCGGAAAGTCCACCCTGCTGCGCAGCCTGGCTCGGCTGATCAAACCCACCGGCGGCCAGGTGCTCCTCGATGGCGAGTCCATCTTCAACATGCCCACCAAAGAGCTCGCCCGCACTGTGGGACTGCTGCCGCAGTCAGCGATCGCTCCCGACGGGATCACGGTCTTCGACCTGGTCTCCCGCGGTCGGCACCCGCATCAGCACATGTTCAAGCGTTGGGGCAATGAGGATGAAGCCGCGGTGCGGACAGCGCTGGAGAACACGGCGTTGACTCAGCTCGCCAGCCGTGAGGTCGACGCCCTCTCCGGCGGACAGCGGCAGCGTGCGTGGATCGCCATGGCATTGGCCCAGGAGACCCCGCTGTTGCTGCTCGACGAGCCGACCACCTACCTGGACATCGCCCATCAGATCGAGATCCTCGAACTCTGCGCACGGCTTCAGCGCGAGGGGCGCACCCTCGTGGCAGTCCTTCACGACATCAATCAGGTGCTGCGCTATGCGTCACATATCGTGGCGATGAAGGACGGGCGCATAGTGGCCGAGGGTACCGCCGAAGAGGTGGGCACCGAGGACACCATCAAGCAGGTGTTCGGCGTGGACTCGCGAGTCATCGAAGACCCAGAGACCGGCAAGCCCCTGATGATCCCGAAGTCGCCGGTGCGCTGAGGAGGTGGCCGGAGCGTCGAGCCTTCCAACCGGGGTGTCGACCGTGTGAGACTTCTGCGCATCGAGGAGGAACTCTCAGGAGGTCGCAGTGGGAAAGCTCATCTTCTTCATGCTTGTCTCGGCCGATGGCTACGTCACCGATGAGGCCGGTGATTTTCAATGGGGAGAGCCGGACGAAGAAGTCATGGAGTCCATCAATGACCAGACCCGGGACATCGGCACCTACCTGTACGGGCGGAAGATCTACGAGCTCATGAGCGTCTGGGAGACGGATCCGTCATTGGCTGACGATTCCCCCGGGTCGGCAGATTTCGCCAGGATCTGGACCGCCGCAGAGAAGATCGTCTACTCGAGGACGCTCGCCCAACCCACGACCTCCCGCACCCGGATCGAGCGCGAGTTCAACCCCTCCGAGGTCCAACGGATCAAGGAGGAGAGCGCCAAGGACCTGACGATCGAGGGCCCCACCCTTGCTGCCCACGCGCTGCATCACGGCCTCGTGGACGAGGTCCACCTGTTGGTCTGTCCGCTCATCCTCGGCGGTGGACTTCGCATGCTGCCGGACCAGAGGATGACGCTCTCGTTGCTGGATGAACGCCGATTCAGCAATGGAATGGTTCAGCTGAGCTATGCCGTCAAGAGTTGAATCCGGCGCCGCTCTCAGTGACTCAGCCGCGACCAGAGCTCCGCATCGAAGGATTCCGGGGCGAGCGCCGACATATGTCTCACCGCGTTGTCCAGCTTGAGTCTCCAGGCGCGGACCGCGCTCTCGGCATCCCCAGCCAGCACCGCCGAGAGGATCCGCCGGTCGTCGCTCACGATCCGTTCCACCGCTGGGCTGTAGTCCAGCTGAAGGACGGCGATGAACATCCGCACCCGCAGAGTGAGCGCGTGGAAGGCGCGTGCCGATTGTCCCAATCCCGAGGCCTCGGCGAGCTCCTGCTGGAACTGCAGATCCGCGAGGCCGACATCGGACCGCGTCCCCTGGGATGCCGCAGCCTCAACGGCGCCGAGCGCGAGCCTCGCGGGAAGCAGCCTGTGCCGGGGCTGCACCGTGCAAGCCCGCAGGAGCACCATCCCCACATGGAGCCGGGCGGCGTAGAGATCCACCACGTCAGCCCCCGTCACGGCGGGGATGCGGAAGCTGCCCTGGTCGAGGTCAAGGAGGCCGTCATCGACCAGCCGAAGCATGGCGCTGCGCACGACTGCTCGACGAAGCCCGAGACGGTCTGCAAGCGCTGCCGGAGACAGCTTGTCGCCAGCACGGAATCCCGAGTTTGTGATCTCCTTGCGCAGCGCGATGGCGATCTGTTCGGTCACCGAGAGCTCGACCTGGGCGAACCAGGTGTTTCGCGGAGAACGCTCGGGTTCCATCAGCCCCGGGTCACCCGACTCTTCTGAGTCAGAATTCAAGCGAATTTCTGTCGGTTCCGACGTCCGACGCCATTGCACGCCGTGCAGTCCACGACCCGCACGGCGTGCGAGGAGATCGAGCAGGTCCCCCGGAACCGTGTCCGGGCCGGGTTCGCATCGAGAGAGCAGGGCGGCAACGTGGTCCAGGAACTGCTCCCAGCTCTGCTTCTGGCGGGGATCCCACAGCGCCTCGGGTGCGTGTGCAGGGATGGGGGAGGCCGGAGAGTCCGGTGCGGTGGGGGAAGCCGGAGAGTCCGGCACGGTGGGGGAGGACCGTGAGGTCGATGTGGTCATTGCGGCACTCGGGGCCGCCGCCACATCCCGCCGCCCCGTGGCCCCTCGAACCCGCCAGGTCCCGGCCTCGGAGACGCGCAGCGCCGCCATCAGGGCGGTGGCCCGGCGCTCCGTATCGGCCCCGCCGGCACGGGCCCGGGCGGCACGGGCCCGGCCGGCACGGGCCCCGCCGGGTGGCGGGGCCTCGGGCGTAGCCCCCTCAGCTGCATCCGCCGCGTCGAACCGCACCCGGATCTGCGGGAAGCGGACGCTCACCTCGGACAGCACCACAGGTTCAGCAGTGCCAGCCGCCTCTGTGCCGCGCGGGGCCGCGACGCGGCGGAGCCGTCTGAAGGATCGGCTGACCAGCGTCTGGCTCAACCCGGTCAGCTCCGCCACGCGGCGCGTGGAGAAGTCCGGGGTGCTCACCCGAGCCCCGGCGGTGGCCAGCACGCTGGCCACGATGTCATCGGCCATGTCCTGGACGCGGGGGCGGCCACGGGCGGGAGCGGTCATGATGGCCATCATCGCTGATTTCTGACTCATAAGATACCGAGAATCTCCTCTGCGCCGTGCCAGAGCCTTGTGCCACAGCCCACACTGAAGTCAGCAGATCGAGCTACCAGAGAGCTGCAGCCGCAGCGTCGCGTGAATTGAGGCCCCGATGTCCACTGTGAACACCACCGAGCTCACCGAGATCGCCGAGGCGGCCATCAGCAAGGTCACCCGCTGGCTGCAGCCCAGCACAGCAAAAGAAGCGGGTGCGAAGAAGCCGAGCAAGAATCACGCTGCGGCTGACAAGTCGGCCCAGCGGCTCTCCGCCGTGCTGTCGCACCCCAATGGTCTTGACTTCACGGTCGGGTTCGTCGACCGGGTCATCCGCACTGAGGACACCAAGGCCGCCGCCTCGGCGCTGGCTGAACTCGGTGAACTGGCGCCCGATACACTCTCGGCGCTGGACCGGGCGCAGATCCGCACCGGCAGCGCGCTGGCGAAGGTGCTTCCCGACGTCGTCGTCCCGGCGGCGCGCGCTCGCATGCGCTCGATGGTCGGGCACATGGTCGTCGACGCTCGTGACAAGCCCTTCGGCAAGGCCGTCGCCACGATCAAGCAGGACGGCCACCGGCTGAACATCAATCTGCTCGGTGAGGCGGTGCTCGGCGAGGCCGAGGCGGACAAGCATCTGCAGGACACTGTGGAGCTGCTGCGCCGAGACGACGTCGACTATGTCTCCATCAAGGTCTCCTCCATCGCCTCACAGATCTCCATGTGGGGCTTCCAGGCGACCGTCGACTATGTGGTCGAGCGGCTGATCCCGATGTACCAGGAGGCCGCCAAAGCCCCTGCAGGATCCAAGTTCATCAACCTGGACATGGAGGAGTACCGCGATCTGAACCTCACCATCGCGGTGTTCAAGACCCTGCTCTCCCGTCCCGAACTGCAGCACTACGAAGGCGGCATCGTCCTGCAGGCCTATCTGCCCGACGCACTGGGAGCAGTCCAGGAGCTCGCCGAATTCGCCAACGCCCGGGTCGCCTCCGGGGGAGCCGGGATCAAGATCCGCCTGGTCAAGGGCGCGAACCTCGCGGTGGAGAAGGTCCATGCCGAGATCGCCGGCTGGCCGCAGGTCACCTGCGACTCCAAGGAGGCCACCGATGCCAACTACAAGCTGGTCCTGCACTGGCTGCTGACCAGTGAGAACATGTCCGGCGTGCGTATCGGCGTGGCCGGGCACAACCTCTTCGACATCGCCTTCGCGCATCTGCTCGGCGCCCAGCGCGGCGTGACCGAGCAGATGGAGTTCGAGATGCTCCAGGGCATGGCCACGGAGCAGGCAGAAGCGGTGAGCGCTGACGTCGGCCAGCTCCTGCTCTACGTTCCGGCCGTGCGCCCTGCCGAGTTCGACGTCGCCATCTCCTATCTGGTCCGTCGGCTGGAGGAGAACGCCGCGAGCGAGAACTTCATGTCCGGCATCTTCGAACTCGAGGTTGACGCCTCCGGCCGCGGCAGCGAGGTCTTCGAGCGCGAGGCCAAGCGCTTCCGGGAGTCCCTGCAGCTGCTCGAAGAGATCCTGGACACGAACGGGCACACGGCGCCGCGCCCCGCCCATGTCCAAGACCGCTCAGCTGAGACCCTGGCGGCTCAGGCGGCGAAGGACGCACCGCTGCCCGACTTCATCAATGAGCCCGACACGGACCCTGCTCTGCCGGCGAACCAGCGCTGGGCCGCCGAGGCGCTGGCCCGTGCGGGCGAGACCGGATGGCTGGAGAAGCAGTCGCTGCCGGAGAAGATCAGCGGCGACGGCATCGACGAACTCGTCGCCCAGGCTCGCGCAGCCGGGGAGAAGTGGGCGGCGCGCCCCGCCGTCGAACGTGCTCGCATCCTCTACCGGGCTGCCGACATCCTTGCCTCGCGCCGTGGTCACCTGGTTTCCATCGCCGCAGCCGAAGTGGGCAAATCGGTGGCGCAGACCGACCCGGAGATCTCCGAGGCCATCGACTTCGCCCGCTACTACGCACACAGCGCGCTGAAGATCGAGCAGGTCGAACATGCCACCTTCATCCCCGACCGGCTCGTGCTGATCACCCCGCCCTGGAACTTCCCGCTGGCGATCCCCGCGGGTGGCACCTTTGCGGCGCTCGCGGCCGGTGCCGCAGTGATCCATAAGCCCTCGAATCACACCCCGCACTGCTCCATGACGATCCTCGAGGCGCTCTGGGAGGCCGGTGTGCCCCGCGAGGTGCTCCATGGCGTCTACCCGTTTGAGGGTGAGGACGGCAAGCGCCTGGTCTCCCATGACGGGGTGGATCGAGTGATCCTCACCGGTGCCTCCGAGACCGCCGCGATGTTCCGCTCCTGGAAGCCGCAGCTGCAGATCAACGCGGAGACCTCGGGGAAGAACTCCCTGGTCATCACCCCCTCCGCCGACCGTGATCTTGCAGTGGCCGATCTGGTGACCTCCGCCTTCGGACATGCCGGGCAGAAGTGTTCCGCCGCATCGCTGGGCATCCTGGTCGGCAGCGTCTACGACTCGGAGCGGTTCCGCCGACAGCTCGTCGATGCCGCCTCCTCGATGGTGGTGGACTGGCCGAGCAACCTCTCCGCCACGGTGGGCCCGCTCACCGAGGAGCCCAGCGACAAGCTGCAGCGCGCGCTGACCTCACTCGAGCCCGGTGAGTCCTGGCTGCTGGAGCCCAAGCAGCTCGACGACACCGGGCTGCTCTGGTCACCAGGCATCAAGGACGGGGTCAAGCCGGGATCGTTCTTCCACCTGACCGAGGTCTTCGGCCCCGTGCTGGGCCTGATGGATGCTGCGGACCTCGATGAGGCCATCGCGCTGCAGAACCAGGTCGACTTCGGACTCACCGGCGGCATCCATTCGCTGGAGCCCGCTGAGGTGAGCGATTGGCTGAGCCGCGTGCAGGTGGGCAACGCCTACGTGAACCGCGGGATCACCGGCGCCATCGTGCAGCGCCAGTCCTTCGGCGGCTGGAAGCAGTCTTCGGTGGGCCTCGGCTCCAAGGCCGGCGGCCCCAACTACGTGATGCTCTTCGGCCGCTGGGAGGACGACGACGCCGGGAGTGCCGGTTCGGTCACCAGTGGGTCCTCGGGCGCAGCACTGGCTCCCGAGGTGCGGTCCCTGCTGGACCTGGCGGTCAGCAGCGGAGTGGTCTCCGGGGCCGACCGGGCCTGGCTCGCCGCCGCCGCGGCCGATGATCAGCACTGGTGGACCGAGGAGTTCGGCCAGCCCAAGGACCACACCGGGCTGGACAGCGAGGCGAACATCTTCCGCTACCTGGGCGAAGACGTGCTGCTGCGCGTGGGCGTCGATGCCTCGGCGGCGCAGGTGCTGCGCGTCCTGCTGGCCGCGCAGCGTGCGGGTGCCTCCGTGGAGATCTCGGCGGAGCCCGGGCTCCCGGGCAAGACCGCGAAGGCCGTGGAGCTGGGACGGCGCGCCATGGACCTGCGGGTCCAGGAGGAGTCTGCGCGCAGATTCTCCACCGAGCTGGCCGACGGTGCCTACGATCGGGGCGTCGGGGTGCGAATGCGCATGGTCGGGACGCTGGACCTCAAGCTCCAGCAGCAGCTGGCGGAGCGCCCCGAGGTCGCTCTGCTCGCCGATGAAGTGACGGCATCCGGTCGGGTGGAGCTGCGCTACTGGGTCAAGGAGCAGGCGGTGTCGATGACCCTGCACCGCTTCGGCAACCCGGCACGGGACTTCCACCGGCTCGCGCAGGAGCTGGTCCAGGCGCGCTGATCAGGTGCGGGTCAGCGAGCTCCTGGCGCTGGCGCAGCGTATGCGCGGCCAGTGCCAGGACCGAGCCGTATTGCAGGCCGGCCGCATCCTGGATTGGGATGACCTGTAGATCGGCCTCCTCGGTGAGCGCCTCGTCCAGCCAGCGCGCGTAGACCGGCTCGAGCTCGGAGACGAGGGCAGTGACGAGGGGCGTGACGAGGGGCGTGACGAGCGCGCCGGTGCTGGGCCGCTCGCCAGCCGCCGCGCCCGGCCGCTCGCCCGCCTCCTCATTCGCCGCGTCCCGGAGCGCGCGGAGGAACATCCCGCCGAAGCGCAGCCGGAGCATGTGAAGGATTCCCTGGACCCCGTGGATCTCTGCCACCGTGGCGAGGCGCTGTGACGCCGCCTCGCCGGCGCGGGCGCGCTGAGACTGTGCAGCATGGGACAGCAGCGGCAGGAAGGCGCGGCTGGCGCGCAGCAGCGGGGGCGCGGCGGGCTCCTGCGTTCGAGGGAGCTCGTCGAAGCGACCCAGCAGATCCATGAGCAGGTCTCCCGCGGCCGCGAGCTCCTCGGCCTGGTCCTGCAGCAGCCACGCATAGCTGCGCTGCGTGGGGGTGACGTCGTCGGCGCCGGGATGCTTCCACAGCGGCATCTCCGCCACCATCGAGATCGTGCCATGGGTTCTCGCGTATCCCGTGGAGGATTCACCGGCCGAACCCTCCGGAAAGGGGTCGAGGCCCAGTGCCTCCATCCAGTCATAGGCCTCCTCGAGCGTGCCCATGGCGAAGATCCCCGGCGCCAACACCTCGAAATGCGCGCCTTCGGGCTCTCCTCGGTGCAGCGGGACTCCGAGTGCCTGTGGGAGCTCGCCGAGCAGCTCGTGCAGCGGCTGCATCGCGTCCGAGAGGTAGAAATACGCTCCGCCGGCCTCCGCGTTGTGCAGCGGCATATAGAAGTCAGGTCGGCTCAGATCGATCGCCCGCTGCAGCGCCCGGGTCTCGGGCAGCATCGCATCGAAATGCGCGCTCTTGTACTTGAACGGAAACGTCCACTCCACCTGTTCCGGTCCGGCGGGACGGTAGAAGTGCTGGAAGTACCGACTCCGCTCACCCGGGCTCTGGAACCAGCCCTCGTTGAGTCGCATGGAATCGGGGTCCGCGCAGGGCAGGAAGTGCCAGCTGGTGCCCAGCCGACCGCGCAGGTCCGGATCTCCGAGCAGCTCGCGGGCGAGATGCAGCATCGTCCAGGAACCGATCGGCTCATTCGGGTGCACGCCCCCGGCGAGCAGGCCGCTCAGCTCGGCGGTCGGCCCGCCGTGCACGGTGTAGAGCAGGATCGGGTCCCCGGCGCGCGAATGGCCGAGCTGTCTGACGCTCATCAGCTCCGGATGCGCGGCCTCCAGGTCGGCGAAGGTCTGATGCAGCTCATCGACGCTCGGATAGTGGTGGGCCTCCGGCAGTCCCGCAGCCCGATCCAGGATCTCCTCGCGGCGCAGCGGTGCCGGAGCGGCGGGGATCCCGCGGGGATGCATCGTCGTGAATCCTTAGAAATTGGAGGCGGTCGAGGCAGCTCCCTATCCTAGTGGGATGCGCCATAACCCTGACTACGCCCTCGACGACCTTGAGGGCATCAAGGAACTCATCAGGGCGCACCCGTGGTGCACCTTCGTGGCGAACACCCCGGCCGGGCTCACCGCCTCGCACTATCCGGTGATGCTCGAAGAGCAGGCAGCCGGCGACGACGACGAGCTCGTCTTGCTCAGCCACGTGGGGCGGCCCGACGAGGTCAAGCTCGGGCTGGGCGGCGACGGCGATTCTGGCGAGCTGCTGGCCATCATCCAGGGGCCCCACGGTTATATCTCGCCGAGCTGGTACGGCTACCGTCCCAACGTGCCCACCTGGAACTTCGTCACTGCCCACCTCTATGGCGTGCCCGAGGTGCTCTCGGACGCGGAGAATCTCGCAGTGCTGCACCGATTGGTGGAACATTTCGAGTCGCCGCTGCCCGACCCGCACCTGCTCGACGCCACCGAGGAGAACAGCGAATACGCCCGGCGGATCGTGCGCGGGACGGTCGGATTCCGGATGCGGATCACCCGCATCGAGGCCAAGGAGAAGATGAACCAGGACAAGCCCGCAAAATCTGTGCGCAACATCATCGAGCAGCTGCGTGCACCAGGGCCGTACTCCAGCCCGGCGCTCGCAGATCGGATGGAACGCGTCAACACCGAGAAGCTGAACACCGGAAAGCTGAACACCGGGAAGCTCGGGGGCTCCGCATGAGCGGACGGACCATGCACACAGCCGTGGGCGCCCGAGTGAGTTCCACCCCGAGCGCGACGCCGGAGCCGCTCGTGCTGCGCAACGTGCGCCTTGCGGGCGGGGGCGTGCTTCTCGACGCCCACCTGGCACAGGGCCGCGTGATCGCGCTGGTCCCGGCGGGCTCGCCCGCCCCGGACCCCGCCGCCGGAGCCGCCGCTCCGACTCCCGCCACGAGCATCGACGCAGCGGGGCGGTTCCTGATCCCCGGACTCTGGGATCACCACGTCCACTTCACCCAGTGGGTCATCCAGCGCCAGCGCCTCGACCTCGCAGACACCAACAGTGCCGCAGACGTGCTCCAGCTGGTCCGCGGTGCGTTGGCCGACGATGCACAGGCGGCGAGCTCCGGCGTCGTCGGCTATGGGTTCCGTGACGGACTCTGGCCTGATCTGCCGACGCTCGCCAGCCTCGACGAAGCCACCGGGTCCGTGCCGGTGGGTCTGATCAGCGGTGATCTGCACTGCATGTGGCTGAACTCCGCGCTGCAGGCGAAGCTCGACGTGTCCACGGACGCCAGCGGGCTGCTCCGCGAAGGGGAGTCCTTCGCGGTGATGGACCAGCTGCAGGACCCCTCGGCGCTGACCCACGAGATCTACGCCAAGACCGCAGCCGATGCGGCCCGGCGCGGAGTGGTCGGGATCGTCGAGTTCGAGAACGCCGACAACATCGCTCAGTGGCCCGTGCGCACCGCAGCCGGGGTGGACTCGCTGCGCGTGGAGGTCTCGGTGTGGCCCGACTTCCTGGAGGCGGCGATCGCTGCCGGGCTGAAGACCGGCGATGTGCTCGACGATCGTGGTCTGGTGACCATGGGCCCGCTGAAGGTCATCTCGGACGGTTCCCTGAACACGCGGACGGCGTGGTGCTGGGAGCCGTACCCCGATCTGGACCTGATGCACCCGCACAGCTGCGGGATGCAGACCGTGCCGCTGGAGGAGCTCCAGGAGGTGATGGGCAGGGCGCGGGACGCCCAGATCGCCGCGGCCATCCACGCGATCGGTGACCGCGCGAACACCGCCGTGCTCGATGCCTTCGAGGCGCTGCGGATGCCCGGGGTGATCGAACATGCACAGCTGCTGCGCTGGGAGGACATCCCGCGCTTCGCGCAGCTCGGCCTGACCGCCAGCGTCCAGCCCGAGCATGCGATGGATGACCGAGACGTTGCCGACGCCTTCTGGGCCGGGCGCACCGACCGTGCATTCCCGCTGGAGGCGATGCGCCGCGCGGGCGTGAAGCTGCGGCTGGGCTCCGACGCCCCGGTGGCGCCGCTTGATCCCTGGGTGGCGATGGCTGCCGCAGTCGGGAGAAGCCGGGACGGGCGCACCCCCTGGCACCCCGAGCAGCGGCTCGACCCGGCCACGGCACTGGCAGCTTCCACGCGCACCGCGTCTGTCCAGGTCCGCACCGGAGATGTGGCCGATCTGGTGCTGGTGGACAGCGATCCGCTGATCGACACGGTGACCGATCCCTCGGCCTCAGGCCTGCGCGAGATGGGAGTCTCCGCCACGCTGCTCGGCGGCCGGCTGACCTACGACGGGCTCAGCTGAGGTGCCTGTTGACGGGCTGCGCCGCGGGGAGTGATCAGTCCCGGCGCGCCTGGTACGCCAGCAGCGCCGCCAGGTAGCCGCCTCCCAGGATCACCGTCACCATGCCGACCGGAATCGGCTGCGCCAGCGCCTGCTGCGCGATCATGTCCGAGCCCAGCAGCACCAGGGCTCCCATGAGTGCCGAATGCACGAGCGGGATGCCGGGGGAGCGCGCCACCAGCCGGGCGATCTGCGGGGCCGCCAGCGCGACGAAGGCAATGGGACCGGTGGCCGCGGTGACCAGAGCGGTCAGCAGCACCCCGACTCCCAGGATCACCAGCCGGGTGGGCTCCACCCGGACGCCGTGCGAGGCGGCGACGTCGTCGCCGAGTTCGAGCTGACGCAGCGGTCGCACCGTCATCAGCAGCAGCGGAAGCACCGCCAGCACGATCCCGATGGCTGGAAGGACATCTGCCCAGCTGGTCAGCCCCAGGGACCCGGCGCCCCAGATCGCGGCGCTCATGGCGGTCTCGGTCTGGGCGCGCAGCAGGATCCAGGAGTTCACCGCGTGCAGCGCGGCCGTCACACCGATGCCCACCACGATCAGCCGGAAGCCCTGCACGCCTTGGCGGTAGGCCAGGAAGTAGACCAGCAGCGCCGTGCCCAGGCCTCCGATCAGCGCCCCGAGGGCGGTGCCGATGAGCCCGTTCGCCAGCGTCGCGCCGCCGATCCCGACCGTGGCGAGCAGCACGCCGGTGTAGGCGCCGGTGGAGAAGCCGATGATGTCAGGAGAGCCCAGCGGGTTCCGCGTCAGCGTCTGGAACAGTGCTCCGGAGACGGCGAGCGCGGCACCGAAGACCAGTGCGGCGGTGATCCGGGGCAGCCGCCATTGCAGCACCACCGTGGAGTCGAAGTCCCCGGATCCGGTCAGCGCGGTCAGCACCTCCGATGGGTTCAGCGGGTAGTCCCCCATCCCCAGCGCGATGATGGTCAGGATGATCAGCGCCAGGCACAGGCCGGCCGCCACCAGCATCGAGCGGACAGGCCGGTGGGTCAGCCGGGGGGCGCTCGCGGGGCGCGGGTCCAGGTCCGCCGTCACAGCTTCAGCGCCTTCCGCCGCCGGATCAGCAGCACCAGCACGGGCGCGCCGATCAGCGCGCTGACCAGTCCCACCGGCATCTCCCCGGGCCAGACGATGAGCCGGGCGATGATGTCAGCGGTCAGCATGAGGATCGGACCGAAGACCATCGAGAGCAGCAGCACCCAGCGCTGATCGGCCCCGGCGAACCAGCGGGCGGCGTGCGGCACCATCAGACCGATGAAGGCGATGGGTCCGGCGATGGCGGCCGCACCGCCGGCCAGCACGGTGATCGCCAGGATGCTCATCACCCGGGTCTTCCAGAGAGAGACACCCAGGGCTGCTGCCAGCTCATCGCCCAGCGCCAGCGTGTTCAGGCCCTTGCCCAGCGGAAGCGCCACCAGCAGGGCGGCGAGGACGAGCGGCGCCACGGTGAGCGTGACATCGAGGCCTCGACCGGCCAGGATTCCAGCCTCCCAGACCTGCAGCGCATTGAAGGTGCGCGGGTCCGAGACGCGCAGGGCCCCGATGATCCCGGAGAGCACTGCGGAGAGAGCGACGCCGGCCAGCACCAGTCGCATCGGATCCACTCGTCCGGAGGACATCCCGCCGATCAGCGCCACGGTGACGGTGGCGAAGAACGCGCCCGCCAGAGCGAACCAGATATAGCCCAGCGGGGCGGTGATGCCGAAGCCCACGATCGCGATCGCCACCGCGAAGGCCGAGCCCGCGGAGACCCCGAGCAGCCCGGGCTCGGCCAGTGGATTGCGGGTGAGCGACTGCATCAGCGCCCCCGACACTGCCAGAGAAGCGCCGACGACGACGGCGGCGAAGGTGCGCGGGACCCGCAGTCCGAGGATCGCATGGCCATCAGCGGCGCTGACCTCTCCACCGGTCAACGCGGCCCAGACCGTGTCCAGTCCGATGCCGCGACTGCCGATGCTGATGCTCGCCAGGCACAGCAGGAGCAGCACGATCACGCCCGCCACCAGGGCGAAGCGGGTCCTGGGCGTGGCGCTGCGCCCCAGGGCATGCGGATGCATGCCGGGGCGTCTCAGGGTGCGTGATTCTGCCGTCATGCCGGGATGAGTCTAGCCTTAGTAGAAAATAGGTACTGTCTCGTTCTCTAATTTGATCTATTCTGGTGGGGCGGTCAATCGGCCCCCCCCGACATCCTTTCACCACTAGGAGGATCCTCTTGCGCGGATCACGCCCCGTCTCACCCTCGCTCACTCGCACACCCGCGGCCGGGATCGCCGTCGCCGCGGCGGCCCTGCTCGCCCTGACGAGCTGCTCCTCTTCGGCCGAGGAAGATGCCGGCGCTCAGGAGAGCGAGTCCACCGAGAGCGCAGAGTCGGCAGGATCCTTCCCCGCCACCGTGGAGACCGAGTTCGGCGAGGTCACCGTGGAGGAGGAACCGCAGCGCGTCGTCGCACTGGGCTGGGGAGACGCGGAAGTCGCCCTGGACCTGGGTGTGGAGCCTGTGGGCGCCTCCGACTGGATCGGCTTCGAGGACTCCAACGGGATCGGGCCCTGGGTGGAGAACACCTACAGCGAGGACCCCGAGATCCTCGGCACGCTCGAGCTCTCCTATGAGGCGGTCGCGGCCCTGGAACCCGATCTGATCCTTGATGTGCGCAGCTCCGGGGACCAGGAGCGCTATGACCGGCTGAGCTCCATAGCCCCGACCGTGGGGGTCGCGCCGGGTGGCGCGAACTACCTGACCGACTCTGCGGAGCAGGTGCAGATGATCGCGACCGCGCTGGGTCAGCCCGAAGCTGGCGAGGAGATGCTTGCGGAGCAGGACGAGGCCTTCGCCGCTGCCACCGAGGAGCACCCCGACTGGGCTGGACAGACCGTCACGGTGGCCACCCGCACCGCAGAGGGCTGGGGCGCCTACACCGAGGCCGACGGGCGCGTGGAGTTCATGCAGGACCTCGGCTTCGAACAGAACGCCGAGGTGGCCGACCTGGGTGGCGAGGGCGAGTTCAGCGTGAACATCTCCGATGAGCAGCTGAACCTTCTTGACGCCGACCTGCTCATCGGTTTCCCGATCTTCATCGAGGCCACCGAGATCACCGAGGACGAGGGATGGAACAGCATCCCCGCCGTGGAGGACGGGCGCTCCATGGTGATCACCGATGACCTCGCGAACGCCTTCTCACTGGGGACGCCTGAAGCGCAGATCTTCGCCTTGGATGAACTCACCGGGGAGATCGAGGAGACGCTGGGCCAGTGATGCTGCGCTCCAGCCTCGCCGAAGCAGCTCCCCGCAGCACCGCCGCGGGGGTGTCCGCCGAGCCCGCCCCGCAGCGCGCCTACCGCACCGTGGTGGCCCGTGTGCAGCGATTGAGCCCGAACTTCCTGCGGTTCACTCTGCAGGATGAGGAGCTGCGGCACTTCTACACGGGCGGACTCGATCAGCGGATCAAGCTGCTGCTTCCCCGTGCCGACGGCACGCTGCCCGAGCTGGGGCTCTTCAGCGACCCGCAGCCGGAGGCGATGACCTGGTACACCACCTGGAGGCAGCTGCCCGAGGCCGAGCGCAACCCCATCCGGACCTACACCGCACGAAGCATCAGGCCCCGTGAGGATCAGATCGACGTGGACTTCGTGGTCCACGGCACAGAGGGCCCGGCCTCGGCCTGGGCGGTCCAGGCGGAGGTCGGGGACGAGCTGGTCATCATCGGTCCGGATGGCCGGTCCTCCAAGGCCGGCGGCGGCATCGAGTTCAACCCCGGCACTGCGCGTGACATCCTTCTTGCCGGCGATGAGACGGCGGTTCCCGCCATCTGCGCCATCCTGGAGATGCTCCCGGAGCGCATCCACGGGGAGGCCTATCTGGAGATCCCCACCCGGGCCGACGCTCTCGACGTGGTGAATCGCTCCGGCGTGGAGATCTATTGGCTTCCCCGCGAGGGTGCCGACCGCGGTGAGCCGCTGACCCGGGCCGTGCAGAACTGGGGCCGGCGGCGGGGCGAGATCTTTGCCCAGCGCCGCTCCTCCTGGCAGCCCTCCCGCGGCGAGCCGGTGGGCGCGCCCTCGGGTGCCGAGGAGCTCGGTGAGATCGCTGAGGGGGACCTGCTCTGGGAGGTCGCCGACGCCGACGGGTTCCGTGAGTACGCCTGGCTCGCGGGGGAGGCCGGGGTCATCACCGGGCTCCGCAGGCACCTGGTCAAGGACGTCGGGCTCAGCCGCAAACAGGTCTCGTTCATGGGCTACTGGAAGCACGGCCGCGCAGGGGCCTGAGGGTCGCAGCCGCGCAGGGGCCTGAGGGTCGCAGCCGCGCAGGGGCCTGAGGGTCGCAGCCGCGCATCCAGCGCCGGCATACCGGTTCCCCGGCCCCCGTGGGACAATCAAGACGATGTCTCCTTCGAAGAACCCGCGCCCAGAACCCTCCAGCTCCGCACCCAAGCAGGGGTCGGCCCGCCGCGCCGCAGGTCAGCCGCCTGCCGCCGGGGGTGGCTCCAAGGCTCCGGCTGGCGGGTCGAACGCTGATGCCTCGCGTCCGCAGATCCGGCCCAAGGCCGAGGGCTGGCAGCAGCCCATGGACGCCGAAGGTCGGCCGAAGCTCCAGTTCGCCCAGCCCAAGGTCAAGCAGCCCCCGAAACACCTCGCGGACATGACGCTGGATGAACGCATCGACAAGGCCAAGGAGCTGGGCATCTCCGGCTTCCGCGCCAAGCAGCTCTCCGTGCACTACTTCCGGCACTACACCGCCGATCCGGAGCAGATGACCGATCTCCCCGCAGAGACCCGCGAGCAGCTCGTGGAGGAGTTCCTTCCCCCGCTGCTCACCGAGGTCCGCCGGCTGAAGACTGACGACGGCGCCACGATCAAGTTCCTCTGGCGGCTCTTCGACGGCGCCCTGGTGGAGTCTGTGCTGATGCGCTATCGCAGCCGGATCACGCTGTGCATCTCCTCGCAGTGCGGCTGCGGGATGAACTGCCCCTTCTGCGCCACGGGCCAGAACGGGCTCACGCGCAACATGTCCTCCGCGGAGATCGTGGATCAGATCGTCCAGGCCAACCGGGCGATCGCCGCCGGAGAGCTGGATGCCCCGAACGCCGCCGAGATCGCGGAGGAGCAGGACCACGCGGCCCTGGGTGAGGAGACCGAATTCGCCGAGTCCGAGGCCTCGGCAGCGGCGGGCAAGGGTGCGTCGTCGTCGGGGGTCGGTCCGCAGCGCGTCTCGAACATCGTGTTCATGGGGATGGGCGAGCCGCTGGCGAACTATAAGCGCGTGATGAGCGCCGTGCGCCGCATGGTCGACCCCGCCCCGGAGGGCCTGGGCATGAGCGCCCGAGGCATCACCATCTCCACGGTGGGCCTGGTTCCGGCCATCCGCAAGCTCGCCGACGAGAACCTGCCGATCACCTTCGCGCTGAGCCTGCATGCCCCCGATGATCAGCTGCGCGATGAGCTCATCCCGGTGAACTCGCGCTGGAAGGCCGACGAGGCCATCGACGCCGCGTACCACTATTACGAGACCACCGGTCGGCGGGTCTCCATCGAATATGCGCTGATCAAGGACATGAATGATCACCTGTGGCGCGCGGAGCTGCTGGCCGAGAAGCTCAACGCCCGCGGCCGCGGCTGGGTCCATGTGAACCCGATCCCGCTGAACCCCACGCCCGGGTCCATCTGGACCTCATCGGAGCCCGAGGTCATGCGCGCCTTCGTGAACCGGCTCGAGTCGCTCGGGGTGCCCACCACGCTGCGCGACACCCGCGGCAAGGAGATCGACGGCGCCTGCGGCCAGCTGGCAGCGGCCGAGGACTGAGAGGCAGAGGACCCACTCCGTGAGCAGAGAGCGCAGTCACCATGACGTCATCCGCGTGGTCGGCGCGCGGGAGAACAACCTCAAGGGATTCAGCCTCGAGATTCCCAAACATGCGCTGACGGTCTTCACCGGGGTGTCCGGCTCGGGTAAGTCATCGCTGGTGTTCGGCACGATCGCTGCCGAATCCCAGCGGATGATCAATGAGACCTACAGCGCCTTCCTGCAGGGGTTCATGCCCAGTCTGAACCGCCCCGAGGTCGACGATCTCCAGGGGCTGACCGCGGCAATAGTGGTCAACCAGGAGCGCCTCGGCGCCAATGTGCGCTCCACCGTCGGCACCGTCACGGATGTGTACACCCTGCTGCGGATCCTCTTCAGCCGGGTCGGTGAACCTCATATCGGCTCACCTCAGGCATTCTCCTTCAACGTGGCCAGCATCAGCGGAGCCGGTGCGGTGACTTTCGAGCGTGCCGGCGAGAAGACCAAGGAACGCCGTGAATTCAGCATCACCGGCGGGATGTGCTCGCGCTGCGAAGGCCGTGGGCAGATCAATGACATCGATGTCTCTCAGCTGATCGATGAGTCCAAATCGCTGAACGCGGGCGCCATCACGGTGCCCGGCTATAAGGCCGGAGGCTGGTCGGTGAAGTTCTATGCCGAATCCGGATTCTTCGATCCGGACAAGCCGGTGCGGGACTACACGGAGCAGGAGCGCCACGATCTGCTCTACCGGGAGCAGGAGAAGGTCAAGATGAGCGGGATCAACATGACCTATCAGGGGCTCGTGCCTCAGGTCCGCAAGTCCATGCTCTCCAAGGACCGCGAAGCCATGCAGTCTCATATCAAGGCCTTTGTGGACCGCGCGGTCACCTTCGTGACCTGCCCCGCATGTGAGGGAAGTCGGCTCAGCGAACTGACCCGCTCGGTCAGGCTGCAGGGTCTCAACATCGCCGAGGTCTGCGCCATGGAGCTGCGCGATCTCGCCGAGTGGCTGCGCACCCTCGATATCCCCGCCGTGGCTCCGCTGCGCTCGGCCCTGCTGGAGACCGTCGAGCACTTCATCGAGATCGGGCTGGGTTACCTCAGCCTGGACCGTCCCGCCGGGACCCTCTCAGGTGGTGAGGCGCAGCGGGTGAAGATGATCCGCCACCTCGGCTCGGCACTGACCGACATCACCTATGTCTTCGATGAGCCCACGATCGGGCTGCACCCGCATGACATCGCACGGATGAACCAGATGCTGCTGCGGCTGCGGGACAAGGGCAACACAGTCCTGGTGGTGGAGCACAAGCCCGAGACCATCGAGATCGCCGATCATGTCGTGGACCTGGGTCCGCGAGCCGGGGAGGATGGCGGCGAGCTGTGCTTCGAGGGCACCGTGGCGGGCCTTCGCCGGGCCGATACGCTGACCGGCCGACACCTGGACTACCGCGCGCAGGTCAAGGACCGGGTGCGCGAGCCTGACGGGGCGATCGAGGTCCGCGGGGCACAGGCCAACAACCTGCAGCGCGTGGACGTGGACATCCCCACCGGCGTGCTCACAGTGGTCACCGGCGTGGCCGGCTCCGGCAAGTCCACCCTGATCGAGGGCAGCCTGGCCGGGCGGGAGGGCGTGGCGTTCATCGACCAGACCGGGATCAAGGGCTCGTCCCGCTCGAACCCCGCGACCTACACGGGACTGCTCGAACCGATCCGCAAGGCCTTCGCCAAGGCCAATGGAGTCAAGCCGGCACTGTTCAGCGCGAACTCCGAGGGCGCCTGCCCGAGCTGCGGCGGCGCCGGAGTCATCTACACCGAACTGGGCGTGATGGAGACCGTCGCGAGTCCATGTGAGGAGTGTGAAGGCCGACGCTTCCGCCATGAGGTGCTCGAGTACACCCTCGGTGATGAGGAGAGCGGCGGTGGTGGCGGCGGGGCCAAGAACATCAGCGAAGTGCTGAACCTCTCCGTGGATCAAGCCCTCGAGTTCTTCGCCGACGGAGCCGCCCGACTGCCCGCCGCGTCAAAGATCCTGACCCGGTTGAGCGACGTCGGGTTGGGCTACCTGCGGCTGGGCCAGCGGCTGAACACGCTCTCCGGCGGTGAGCGCCAGCGCATCAAGCTCGCCACCAAGATGTCAGACCCCGGCGGAGTCTATGTGTTGGACGAGCCCACCACCGGGCTGCACCTGGCGGATGTGGAGAACCTGCTCGCTCTGCTCGACCGGCTGGTCGACTCCGGGACATCGGTGGTGGTGATCGAACATCATCAGGCGGTGATGGCGCACGCCGATTGGATCATCGACCTGGGCCCCGGAGCAGGCACCGACGGCGGACGCGTGGTCTTCACCGGCACACCGGGCGATCTCATCTCAGAGGCCTCCACGCTCACCGGAGAGCATCTGGCGCGGTACGTGGCCGGGTGAGCCCGATGACCACCACCGCCACCAGGATCAGCAGCACAGACAGCGCGACGGCGGCGTCGGGGTCGGTCTCACGCTGGAGGTAGATCTCCAGCGGAAGCGTCCGGGTGACCCCCTGGAGGCTGCCGGCGAAGGCGATGGTCGCGCCGAACTCCCCGAGTGATCGAGCAAAGGCCAGCACGACCCCCGAGGCCAGTCCCGGGGTGATCAGCGGCAGCACGATGCTGCGCAGCAGCTGGGTCGGGCCGGCCCCGTCGACGACGGCGGCCTCCACCACTTCCTTCTGCACTCCGCGGATCGCCGCCTCCACGGCGATGACCATGAAGGGCAGTGAGACGAAGGTCTGCGCGAGCACCACCGCGGCCGTGGAGAACGCGACCTGCACACCGAGGATCTCCAGGCTCTGTCCCAGCAGTCCCTGACGCCCGAACGTGGTCAGCAGCGCGATTCCGCCGATGACCGGGGGCAGCACCAGGGGCAGCAGGATCAGGGTGCGCAGCAATCCGCTGCCCGGGAACCTGTGCTGGGAGAGCATCAGCGCCAGCGGCACGCCGAGGATCACGCACAGCACGGTCGCGAGCAGCGCGGTGCGCAGGCTCAGCCAGAGCGCGGCCACTGCGCTGGGAGAGCTCAGCAGGAAGGGGAGCTCCGCAGGATCGACTCGGGTCAGCAGCGCGACGATGGGCAGCAGGATGAATGCGGCGCCGATCGCGGCAGGGAACAGGACCCAGCGCGGCATGATCACCGTTGGTCGCCGGCTCATCCAGGGTCTCCCGGGGAGAATCCGGCCTCACGCAGCGCCCGCTGTCCGGGCGCGCTGAGCAGAAACTCAATGAAGTCACGGGCGGCGGCTGGCTGCGCGGAGCCCTGCAGAACGGCCGCGGGGTAGTGGTTCGGGTAGGCCTCGGCCCCCTCGATCTCCACCGAGTCCAGCTGATCTCCGGCGCGGAGCACATCGGTGGAATAGACCAGGCCGGCGTCGGCCTCTGCGCTGCTGACCTTGCCCAGGACATCGGTGACCGCAAGCTCCTCGCTGACCGGAGACAGCGTGACCCCTGCGGCGTCGGCGGCCTGCTGGGCGGCCGCACCGCAGGGCACCTGCTCGGCACAGACCACCAGGGCGGGGGAGGATTCGGGGGAATCCGCTGCGGGGGAGGTGTCGAGATCCTGCAGAGATCGGATCTGTGCCGGGTTCCCGGCGGGGACCGCGATCACCAGAGTGTTCGCCGCGATGCGCCGCGTGGGCGGTGTGATCAGCTCGGCCGACGCGGCGCGCTCCATGGTCTGTTCATCGGCGGGGATGAACACATCGGCCGGTGCTCCCTGCTGAAGCTGTGCGAGCAGCCCCGCGGAGCCTGCGGAGCTGATCTCAACGTCCACTCCGGAGGCGGCCGTGTAGTCATCGGCCACGGTGGTCATCACCTCATCCAGCGAGGCGGCCGCGAAGACGGTGATCTGGGCTGCCGTGTGCTGGTCATCGGCGTCCTGGCCGTCAGCGGCGTTCGGAGCTGGGGCGCAGCCTGGAAGCACCAGCAGCGCCGCTGCAAGGAGTCCGGCTGAGGTGCGCATAGGGGCTGAGTCTATAGGCTGGATGGATGTTGCCTTCGAAGAGATCACAGGTGCCCGGTTTCGAAGTGATGAGCATCCTGGGCCGGATCGACGCCATGCGCGCCGCGGGCCGGGATGTGGTCTCGCTGACCGCAGGGGAGCCCGGATCCGGCGCGCCTGCGGGGGTGAATCAGGCTGCGGCGCAGATCCACTCGAAGAACACCGTGCTGAACTACACCGCCGCGATGGGGATCATGCCGCTGCGGGAAGCGATCGCGGAGCACTACCAGCGCTGGTACGGAGTCAGCGTGCCGGTGCACCGGATCGCCGTGACCACCGGCTCCTCGGGTGCCTTCATGCTCAGCTTCCTGGCGGCCTTCGACCCGGGGGATCGGGTGGCGCTGGCCCGACCCGGCTACCCGGCCTACCGCAACATCCTCACCGCCCTGGGCATCGAGGTGGTGGACCTCGACTGCGGCCCGGCAGAGCGCTTTCAGCCCACTGTGGCGCAGCTTGAGGCTCAGCGCCGTGAGGGCGGGCTCGCCGGCGTCATCCTCGCCTCTCCGGCGAACCCCACCGGCACCATGATCGATCGGGAGAAGCTGGCCGAGCTCTCCGGCTGGTGCGCCGAACATGAGGTGCAGCTTCTCAGCGATGAGATCTACCACGGCATCAGCTTCGGCGCCGAGAATGTCAGCGCCAGTGAGATCGATGCACGGGCGGTGGTCATCTCCTCGTTCTCCAAGTATTGGGGGATGCCCGGTTGGCGCCTGGGTTGGATGGTGCTGCCCGAGCATCTGGTGGACCCGGTCTCCAGGCTCGCCGGCAATGTCGCCCTGTGTCCTCCGCATGCCACCCAGCTGGCCGCGGTGGAAGCGTTCACGCCGGAGTCGCTGAGCTTCGCCGCCGATCAGGTCCAGGGGTACGCGGCAGCGCGCGAGGTGGTGCTCAGCCAGCTCGGTGACCTGGGCTGGGGCGAGGTCGCCCCGGCCGACGGGGCGTTCTATGTCTATGCGCATCTCGGAGCGCAGCTCGACCGGTTCGGCGATTCGACCGCCTACTGCCGAGCGCTCCTGGAGGAGGCAGGTGTGGCCATCGTGCCCGGCACAGATTTCGATCCGGTGGCCGGGACCCAATGGGTCAGGCTGAGCCTGGCGCCCGGGGAGCCCGCAGTGGCCGAGGGCATCCGACGGATTCTGCAGTTCCAAGCAGGCCATGCTCAGCCTGAGAGGATCAGCTGACGCTGAATTCGATCCGGTGATGGCCCGTGGCGGATCCCGGGATCGAGTCCCGGCGTTCGCCGGACTGCACTTCGCCCTCGGCGTTGGTCGCGCGCACTGTGACGGAGTGGCGTCCTGAGTCGACACCGGCGAAGGTGTGCTTCCACTGCCGCCAGGTGTCATCGGTGACCTTTTCGGCCAGTTCTGCCGACTGCCAGTCGCCGTCGTCGAGGCGGACCTCGACGTTCTCCACACCGACATGCTGGGCCCAGGCGCTGCCTGCCACGACGAGCTCCTCGCCCGGCACCTCTGCCAGCGGCCGCGGAACATCGATGCGTGAGGCCACAAGGACCGGACCGCGTTCATTCCAGCCACGGTCGGTCCAATAGGCAGTCTGCTCGTCGAAGCGAGTGAGCTCGAGCTCGGTGACCCATTTCGTGGCGGAGACGAAGCCGTAGAGCCCCGGCACCACAAGTCGGGCGGGATAGCCATGCTGAGCAGGAAGGGGCTCGCCGTTCATGCCGACCGCGACCAGCGATTCACGGTCCTCGTCGGTGAGCACCTCCAGGGGAGTCGACGCCGTCCATCCGTCCACGGAGCGGGAGAGCACCATGTCAGCATTGCCCGTGGGGCGGGCTCGGGCGAGCAGCTCGCGGATGGGGTAGCCGAGCCAGGTGGCGTTGCCTACGAGGTCGCCGCCTACGGGGTTCGAGACACAGGTCAGGGTGACGTGGTGTTCGACCAGCGGGAGTTCGAGGAGCTCTTCCATCGTGATGGTGACCTCTTCCTCGACCATGCCGTGGATGCGCAGCGACCAGTCCTCCGGGCTCAGCTCAGGGACCGCCAGAGCGGTGTCGATCCGGTAGAAGTTGTCATTGGGCGTGATGAAGGGCGGCATGCCCTCGACACCTATGCTGGCCGCATCGGGGATGGCGGCGGCCTGCACGGCGGGGGAGGGAAGCATCTGTCGCGCCGCAGCCTGGCCCACCTCTTGTCCGAAGGCGTTGACGGAACGGCCGAAGGCGATGGAGCCCGCAGCGATGGCGGTTCCGGCCGCCGCGAGGCCGATGAATCGGCGTCGTGAATGGGCAGACTCCTCCGCGCGGGACCGGCCCGAGCGGGTGTCAAGGTCACGATCCGTGGGTCGTGGTTCCTGCGGTCGCAGCCAGCCGGTGGCGGCGCCACCGAGCAGCAGCAGAGCGAACAGTCCCAGGGCCGCACCGATGAGCGTGGGCACGGCGTCGATCGCCGAGTTCTCCGGGCGCACCAGGACCGCTGCCAGCAGGATGAGAGCGACGAGGCTGAAGGCACCCAGTGCGAGCTTCATGCGTGAGCGTGCGAGCACCCCGATCAGTGCGGCGACGACGGCGCCGACCACACCCATGCTGATGTAGAGCACCAACTTGTCGTTGTTGCCGAAGGCCGAGATGGCGAACTCCTGCAACCAGCTTGGAGAGAGCTGGATGACCGCGGAGCCGAGCGCGACGAGCGTGGAGGAGGTCGGCCCGAAGAGGCGGGAGACCAGGTCTGCGACCCCCAGGAAGATGGTTGCAGCAAGAACGCCGGCCAACGCATGGGGGACCAGACGCAGCAGTCGTTGGCCCGGGCCATAGTGGGCCTGGTCTTGTTGCTTCCGTGCGGTCTGTGTCATGTCTGCTTATTCGGAGCGGAGGGGCCTGCTGGATGGGAGATCCAGCGGAAGATTCTCAGAGGTCGGCGAGGAGCACCGGCTCGGTGGTGGGCTCTGCGGAGCCGCCGGCCGGCTCAATCGTCACGCCGAAGGTCATGCCCTCGTCCATGGCCACCTCGGTGATCATCTCCGTGCGGGTGCCGCTCATCAGCCCTGCGCTGTGCGGGCCGGCCTCGTCGATCAGCCACAGCTGCATGGTCTGATCCTCGGGCAGCTCAGGCATGTCATGCGGGGTCAGATGCAGCATCTGCTCGGAGACCGAGTAGGCCAGGGTCACGCGACCGCCCACGGTTGCCTCGGCCTCGGTGAAGGAGAGGTCGGAGGCGGCGAGGAGCCGCTCCGCACGTTCCGCCTGGGCCTCGGCCACGGTGAGCGACTCTTCCATCTCAGTGGTGTCCTGCTGCTGGTTCACCAGCACACCTGCCAGGACCGCCGAGAGCAGGAGCAGCGTGGAGGCGGCCAGCGCGAAGAGCGTCGTCACCGGCCGTCGGCGTCGAGCCTGCGGTGGCGTCTCAGGCGTGGTGGTGGACTCGCTGCTGGTTCCCGGCGCCGCAACGCCGGCATGCGCGGAAGACTGCGAAGCACTGTGGCTCCCCGGTGCCGGTCGCTGCTGTTCCCGCCGGGGGATCGCCAGAATGCTGGCTTCGACCTCGGCGCTGGGCGCGATGGCATCATCGGACTCGGCAAGCATCCCCAGCGTCTCGCGGAAGGACTGCACCTCGTCGGCGAACTCAGGGTCTGTGGCCTCGAGCGCCCGAGCCTCGAGCAGCTCCTCCTCGGAGAGGGTTCCCAGCGCGCAGCCGGCTGCCAGGTATTCACGATCGGCGTTCATCCGGCACCCCCTAGCTGGGCTCTGAGTCTCTGCATTCCGTCTCGGATCCGAGACTTCACGGTCCCCAGCGGCACTTCCAGCTGGCGAGAGATCTCGGAATGAGACAATTCTTGATAGTAGGCCATCGCAATTGCGGTGGCCTGCTCTTCGGGAAGGGTGCGCAGCGCTGTCTGCGCGCGATCCGCTTCCACCTGAGTGAGGACCGAGTCCTGGACGTCCGGCTCAAACACATGAGCCTCCTTCACCCCCTGGGTGAAGTCCCTGTTCTGCTGGGCCTGTACCGCGCGGACCCGGTCGATGGCCCGACGGCGGCACATGGTGGTCAGCCAGGATCTGCCGCTGCCGGCCTCGGGTCGGTAGCTGTGACAGTTGACCCAGACTTCGGTGAAGATCTCCTGGAGAACTTCCTCGGCGAGAGATCTATTCCGCAGCACTCGCAGCGCCGTGGCCAGGAGGATGGAGCTCTGTTCGCGGTAGAGCTGTTCAAAGGCCTGCTCATCGCCGCGCTGGATCTTCAGCAGAAGCTCCCGGCACGAGTCGGAGGAAGCATGCACAGGCTGCGCGCCGTCAGCGGCTGAACCGTTGGTGCCCATGTCATGCATCCCCATAGGATGCCACACCCCGGAGGTGTCCTCTGCACACACACCGCACCGGCTGCGTCTGGATCAAGGGTGTGATAAAGCAATGGCGGCGTCGACACCCTGTCCTGCAGGGAGGTGCCGGACGCCGCCGTCGCTCGTCACAGTGCGTTGGTCACAACGCGTCAGGAGCGGTCAGCAGCGACCGCGCCCAGTGCGGATCACTCCTCTGCTGCCGCCGGCATCAGAACAGCGTCCACCATGTAGACCGTGGCGTTGGCGGTCTGGACTCCGCCGCAGACGAGGCCTGCGTCGTCGAACATCAGGTCTTCACCTTCACCCTCGATGGTCACGGTGGCGCCGTTGACGGTCTCGTGCTCACCGGCGATCTCATCGGGGGACATCTGGCCCTCGATGACGTGGTAGGTCAGCACGTCGGTCAGCATGTCGGCATCCTCGACCACTGCGTTGAGGTCTTCCTCAGGGATGGCTGCGAAAGCATCATCGGTGGGGGCGATCACGGTGAACTCGCCACCGTTGAGGGTGTCGACGAGATCAACATCGGGGTTCAGCTCCCCGGAGACTGCCGAGGTGAGCGTGGTCAGCATCGGGTTGTTCGAGGCTGCGGTGGCCACTGGATCTTCGGCCATGCCGCCGACCGAACCGGCGCCGTCGGGGACTTCCTCGGCGTATGCCTCACAGGAAGCGCCGACCAGGTTCGCCGCGGGATCGGACTCGTCCATGGACTCTTCATCCATAGGCTCTTCCGACTCCATGGACTCCTCGTCCATCGGAGCCTCTGACTCCATGGTCTCTTCTTCGCTCATCTCAGCGCCGGTGTCCTCGGCGGGCTCCTCGGAGTCGCCGCAGGCGGTCAGGCCCAGCAGGGCGACCATGCCGATTCCGAGCAGGGAAGTTGTCTTGCGCATCTCGGTCTTCATGACTGAATCTCCTGTTGATCGCACTTTGGTCTAGGGCATGACATCTGATCGTTGTCTCGACCAGGTCATGTGCTTAGAGTTCGGAGCAGGCACAGGATCGGATGGGAAGAATCTGAGATTCTTTCCAGACCCCGCCGATTCGGCGGAGTTCGCGGGATCAGTCTCTGGTGTCGTTCGTGGGCCCTGCGTTCTCGGCATCGGCGAGGATGCGGGCCGCCATCTTCTTGAAGATGATCGCGTGGAACGGCGTCACGCCGAGCCAGTAGGCGCGACCGGCGAGACCCCGGGGGAAGAAGATCGCGCGCTGGCGGTAGCGGGAACCGCTTCCCTCGGGCTCCACCATGAACTCCAGCCAGGCCTGTCCCGGAACCTTCATCTCCGCTCGAAGCCGCAGCAGTCGGCCGCGCTGGAGCTCCTCCACCCGCCACCAGTCGAGGGTGTCCCCGAGGGCGAGCTCTCCACGGCTGCGCCGGCCGCGGCCCAGCCCGACCCCGCCGACGAGCTTGTCGGCAAGTCCGCGCAGCGCCCAGGCCCGGGAGAGCGAGAAGTAGCCGGTCTCACCGCCGATTCCCTCGATGATCGCGAAGACGGCCTCGGGTGAGGCGGTGGAGAGCCGCTCGCGCTCGTCCACCAGCACCGAGCGGCCGGTCCAGTCAGGGTCCGAGGGCAGCGACTCCGAGGGCACGTCCAACGGGTGGGCGGCGGCCCAGGTGGTCTCCACCCGGTCGGCAGAGATCTTGTCCAGTGCCAGCCGCACTGAGGTCTCGTAGTCGGTCAGTCCCTCCTCGGGAGGAGCGATGATGTCGTCGATGATGGTGTCCTTGACCACGCAGTCATGCTGCAGCGACTCCACGAGGGGGATGGCCAGGGTGCGCGGGATCGGAGTGACCAGGTTGACCCACTGCGCGGCCAGCCACGGGGTCAGCACCGGAAGCGGTATGACGCGAGGCTCGTTGAGCTCGGCTGTGCGGGCGTAGATCTTCATCAGCTGTGCGTAGCTGTGCACATCGGGTCCGCCGATGTCGGCGCGGACGCTGGACTCCAGCTCGATGTCCATCGCGCGGGTCAGGTAGTGCAGCGCATCACGCACCGCAATGGGCTGGATCTGGTTCATCACCCATTTCGGCGCCGGCATCACCGGAAGCACATCGGTGAGGTGGCGGATCATCTCGAAGCTCGCGGAGCCCGACCCGATCACCAGCCCCGCCTGCAGGGTCAGGGTGGGCACGCCGCTGGACTCCAACACCTCGCCCACGTGGACGCGGGAGCGCAGGTGAGCACTGAGCTGACCCTCCCGCGCGTCGGGGTGCAGCCCCGCGAGGTAGACGAGATGGCCGACGCCGGCTTCACTCGCCGCGGTGCCCAGAACGCGAGCGCACTTCTCATCGAGCTCTTCGAAGCTGCGGTCCGAGGTCATCGAATGGACCAGATAGTAGGCAGTGTCCGCGCCCTCGCACAGTTCACGTGCGGCCTCCGGATCGGTCAGGTCGCCCTCGACCACGGTGACCTCGTCACGCCAGGGAACGTCACGCAGGGCCTCGGCCCGGCGGGTCAGGACACGGACCGTGTGCCCTGCACGAAGCAGCTGGGGCACCAGCCGTCCTCCGATATATCCGGTCGCTCCGGTCACCGCTGCTGTTCCCATCAGGCACACATCCTCGCTCGGAGATCTCCGCGGCGGGCAGTCCTGCAGGGGACGCGCCGCGGCACGTCCTGGTCAATCTAACACCGATGCCCGCCCCGGAATCGAGGGTGTCGCCACCTGCGACGCATACAGCAGGCACGGGCTGTGACTGGCTATGCTCGGAGCATGACCTCAGGCTCGTCCTCGACAGAGGAACACGTTGTTCTCCTTTCTGAGACCGGAGCGGCCATCGGCGTCGCACCCAAGCGCACAGTGCACACCCGGGACACCCCGCTTCACCTGGGCTTCTCCTGCTATCTCTTCGATACGGATGGCCGGCTTCTGCTCAGCCGTCGGGCGCTGAGCAAGGCCACCTGGCCGGGTGTCTGGACCAACAGCTTCTGCGGGCATCCAGCCCATGACGAAGACCTGGCGCTCGCGGTTCGTCGCCGAGCGCTGCAGGAGCTCGGTGCTGAGGTCGACGCGGTCCGGGAGGTCCTGCCGGATTTTCGCTACCGCGCCGTAGACGCCAGCGGCGTCGTCGAGAATGAGATCTGCCCGGTGTTCACCGCGGTCCTCGTCGGGGAGCTCGACCCTGTGGCCGAGGAGGTCAGCCAGTGGCAGTGGGCCGACCCCGAGGCCGTGCAGCGAGCAGCGGCCGAGACCCCTTTCGCATTCAGCCCGTGGATGGTGGAGCAGCTGCCGGCCCTGAAGGCAGCAGGCTGGGGCGTCCCCGCGTGAGCGCAGCGATCGATCCTGCCGACCACTTCACCGCCACCGCGCGCGCTGCGGCGGACCGGGTGATCTCCTCGTACTCGACCTCCTTCGGGCTCGCCACCCGGCTGCTCGGTGCGCGTCACCGCAGCCACATTCGCAGCATCTACGCCTTGGTCCGGGTCGCCGACGAGGTGGTGGACGGAGCCGCCACGGCGGCCGGTCTAGACGCTGATGCCAAGGAGCAGGCGCTCGAACGCTATGCCGAGGAGACAATGGCCGCGCTGCGCCGCGGATACAGCACCGATCTGGTCGTCCATGCCTTCGCTCGGACCGCGCTCGAGGCGCAGATCGGCCCCGAGCTGATCGACCCGTTCTTCGACTCGATGCGCGCCGACCTCTCCTCTGCGACCTTCGACGCCTCCGAGCACTCCCGCTACGTCTACGGCTCGGCCGAGGTCATCGGTCTGATGTGCCTGCAGGTCTTCCTTCGTGAGGAAGAGCGCAGCCCCGCGCAGCGGGCGATCCTGGTCACCGGTGCCCGCCAGCTCGGGGCCGCCTTCCAGAACATCAACTTCCTGCGCGATCTCGCCGAGGACACCTCGGAGCTGGGCCGAGACTACCTCGGCGGGGGCACCGGGCTGACCGAGGCTCAGCGTGATGAGTGGGTGGAGACCGTCCGGGAGCAGCTCCAGGACGCCCGCGCCGCGATGCCGCTGCTGCCCCGGGACGCGCGCACCGCGGTGCGCAGCGCCTGCTCGCTCTTCGAGGCGCTGCTGGACAAGGTCGCCGCCACCGAGGTGAGCGAGCTCTACGAGACCCGAGTCAGGGTGTCCAATGTACGCAAAGCGGGTCTGGCCCTCCGCTCGGCCCTGACCACACGACTGGAGTCCTACTGATGCCTCGCACCCTCGTGATCGGCGCCGGCGTCGCCGGACTGGCCACCGCCGCCCTGCTGGCCCGGGAGGGTCATAAGGTCACGGTGTTGGAGAAGGGCACCCGGACCGGAGGGCGTGCCGGAGTGCTGGAGCGCGACGGCTTCCAGTTCGACACCGGGCCTTCCTGGTACCTGATGCCCTCGGTGTTCGAGCACTTCTACAACCTGCTGGGTACGACGACGGCCGAGCAGCTCACCCTCGTGGACCTGGACCCCGCGTACCGCGTCTACTCGGAGCCCGAGCCCGGCAGCGTCCGCCCGGAGCCGGTGGACCTTCCGCGGGGGGCCGATCGCGTCCGCCAGCTCTTCGAGGAGCTTGAGCCCGGCAGCGGCCCCACGCTTGACCGCTATATCGCCTCAGCCAAACGGACCACCGACATCGCCGAGCGACGCTTCCTCTACAACCCTTTCAAGCGACTGAACAACCTGGCGGTGCCGGAGGTGCTCGCCGCCGGCCCGGAGCTGGCCCGGCTGCTGCTGACCTCGCTGGAACGCTACGTGCAGCGCCGCTTCAGCCACCCCGTGCTGCGCCAGATCCTCGGTTACCCCGCGGTCTTTCTGGGCACCCGGCCGCAGGACGCACCTGCGATGTACCACCTGATGAGCGCACTGGACCTGGACGACGGGGTCCGCTACCCGCTGGGCGGCTTCTGGGAGGTCCTCGCCAGCTTCCGCCGGCTCGCCGAGGATGCCGGGGTGGAGATCATCACCGGCGCAGAGGTGACCGAGATCGTCACGGCGCCCGCGCACCGTCGTCGTCTCGCGCGTGGGCCTCGGCGCGTGGCCACCGGGGTGCGCTGGCGCGACGAGCACGGGGTGCTCCATGCCGAGCAGGCGGATCATGTGGTCTCCGCCGCGGACCTGCACCACACCGAGACCGCGCTGCTCGGGGAAGAGGATCGAAGCTATCCGGAGTCCTGGTGGGAGAAGGTCACCAGTGGTCCGGGGGCGGTGCTGGTGATGCTGGGAGTGCGCGGGAAGCTGCCCGAGCTGGCGCACCATTCACTCTTCTTCACCCGCGACTGGACCGCGAACTTCGAGTCCATCTTCGGCGCGAATCCGAGCGTGCCCACCCCTGCCTCCTCCTATGTCTGCCGGGCAAGTGCCAGCGAACCCGGGCTGGCCCCGGAGGACCACGAGAACCTCTTCGTGCTGGTGCCCGTGCCGGCCGACGTCTCGCTGGGACACGGTGGAGCCGAGGGACAGGGCGACCCCGCCGTCGAGCAGGTGGCCCAGGCCGCCATCGAACAGATCGGCCAGTGGGCCGGAATCGAGGACTTCGAGGAGCGGATCGTGCTGCGTGAGACCATCGGCCCGGCGGACTTCGCGACCGATTACCACTCCTGGCGGGGATCGGTGCTCGGCCAGGCGCACACGCTGCGGCAGAGCGCGATGTTCCGACCACAGAACACCTCCGCCAAGGTGCGCGGCCTCTACTACGCCGGTGGCACCGTCGCGCCGGGCATCGGCGTGCCGATGTGCCTGATCAGCGCTGAGCTGGTGCTCAAACACATGCGCCGGGACTACAGCGCCGGCCCGCTGCGCACCGGGCCCCTGGACACCGAATCCCGGAGCACCGGCTCGCCCGCCGGCGACGCGGAGGACTGAGCGTGTCCTACCTGTACCTGGCAGGACTGCTCCTCTCGGCCGCCTGCATGCTGCTGATCGATCGCCGATTCCAGCTGTTCTTCTTCCGGGACCCGCGCGTGGCGGCGGTGGTGACCGTCATCGGCGTCGTGTTCTTCCTGCTCTGGGACTTTGCCGGAATCGGACTCGGAATCTTCCTGGTGGGCCACAGCGACTACATGACCGGCATCATGCTCGCCCCGGAGATGCCCCTGGAGGAACCGGTGTTCCTCGCGTTCCTGAGCCTGTGCACGATGGTCCTCTACACCGGCGCGGCCAGGCTGCTGGACTCTCGCACCGGGGAGAATGCTCCGTCGGGCGCGCCGGTCAACGGGAAGGGGAACGCCTGATGGCCTACTTCTGGCTGAGCCTGGCGTTCATGGTGCCCGCGGTGCTCGCGGCCGTGGTGCTGCGTCATCGGATCCACTGGGTCGCGGTGGGGGTGACGACGCTGGTGCTGCTGATCCTCACGGCGGTCTTCGACAATGTGATCATCGGTCTGGACATCGTGCGCTACGGCCATGAGCACCTGCTCGGGGTGTATCTGTGGCTCGCCCCGATCGAGGACTTCAGCTACTCGCTGGCCGGAGTGCTTCTGCTGCCGGCGCTCTGGCATGTGCTCCGTGCACGGTCGGGGGCGCGAGACGCCGAGCGGCGCGGCGCCCGGCAGGTGGGCCGATGAGCCTGATCCGCCAGCTGGTGCTGTCCTCGCGTCCCTTCAGCTGGATCAACACCGCGTTTCCGTTTGCTGCGGCGTATCTCTACGCCGCACGGGAGATCGACTGGGTGCTGATCCTGGGGGCGCTGTTCTTCCTGGTTCCGTACAACGTCGCGATGTACGGGATCAATGACGTGTTCGACTACGAGTCGGACCTGCGCAATCCGCGCAAGGGTGGGATCGAGGGAGCCCTGCTGGATCCCTCGCTGCACGCCCCGGTGCTGTGGATCTCGGCGCTGAGCACCCTGCCGCCCGCGCTGGTGCTGATGCTCGGCGGCGGGCCCGCCACCTGGGCCGCGATGGTGGTGAGCCTCTTCGCCGTCGCCGCCTATTCGGTCAAAGGACTGCGGTTCAAGGAGCGACCGTTCCTGGACTCGCTGACCTCCAGCACCCACTTCGTCAGCCCTGCGGTGGTCGGGTTCGCGCTGGCACATGACCGGGTCGGCTACGCTCCCGGCGCCACGGTGGTGCTCATCCTGGCGGCCTTCTTCCTCTGGGGCATGGCCGCTCACGCCTTCGGTGCCGTGCAGGACGTGGTGCCAGACCGTGAAGGCGGCATCGCCTCGGTGGCCACCGCCCTCGGGGCGCGCTTCACCGTGCGGATGGCGGTGCTGCTCTGGGCTGCGGCGGGTGTGCTGCTGCTTCTCGGGCAATGGCCGACTCCGCTGGCGGCCGTGCTGGTGGTGCCCTATATCGCCATCTCGCTGCCCTGGTTCAACGTCACCGATGAGACCTCCGCTGCGGTGAACTCTGCCTGGCGCAGATTCATCTGGCTGAACTACGCCTGTGGGTTCCTCGCGACGATGATGCTGATCTGGGTGTGGTGAGGCTGCTCGCGCGCTGGTGGGGCTTCTCGCGCTCTGGCACGGCTGTCGCCGGCTGCTCAGCGTGAAGCGTTGACCATCCAGGGCACCCCGAACTTATCGGTGAGCATCCCGAAGGTGTCGCCCCACGGCGACTTCGCCAGCGCTTCGGTGATCTCGGCTCCTTCGGAGAGCTTCTCCCACCACTGCTCCAGCGTCTCGTGCTCGGCGTCATCAGGCGCGCTGTTGCTCAGCGACACGGTGCCCAGTGACGCCGCCATCCCAGGAGGAGCGTCGGCGCCCATGAGGTGGATGCCTCGGTCCACGAACAGGGAGCCATGCATGATCAGATCGTTGTTCTCATCATCGGTGCCCATGCCCTCGGCGTAGGTCATCATGCCGAGCTCTCCGCCGAAGATCGAGTGGTAGAACTCCAGGGCGCCGCGGGCTGTGCCGGAGAACTGCAGATACGGGGTCATGCCGATGGTCATGGCGAGCCTCTCTTCACCAGGGCGCCGCCGCGCCCGAACTATGGGACGCGGCCATTCTCACCTGCTCATGCACGGCGGGGGAAGCGCTGCGGCCCGGCACGTCGCCGGCGGGTGGAGCTTCGCCCGTGATCCCGCGGCATCGGCGCAATCCCCGGGGGCTTCACTCCACCAGCTGGCGGATGACCCGCGCGGGATTGCCCACAGCCACGGAGTTCGCTGGGATGTCACGGGTCACCACGGAACCTGCGCCGATCACGCTGTTGCGACCGATGGTGACTCCGGGGCAGACGATGACGCCGCCGCCGAGCCACACGTTCTCCTTCAGCGTGATCGGCTCCGCGGTCTCCCACTTCTGCCGTCGCAGTCCCGGCTCCAGGGGGTGGATCGGGGTCAGCAGCTGCACGTTGGGACCGAGCAGGCAGTCAGCCCCGATCCGGATGGGGGCCACGTCCAGCGCCACCAGGCCGGTGTTGATGAAGACGCGGTCACCGATGGACATGTGCGCGCCGTAGTCCACCGAGAGCGGAGGGCGGATCGCCACGTCCTCGCCGAGGTCACCGATCAGCTGCGACAGCAGCGCGGCGGCAGCGTCGTCGTCGCCCTGGGCTGCTGCCTGGCTGTACCGGTGAGAAAGCTGATGCGCCGCGAAGGCCCGCTCCAGGATCTCCTCATCGGCTCTGTACCAGTGCCCGTCCCGCAGGCGCTGGTACTGGGTCCGGTGGTCATCGGCAAAGGCTCCGTGGTCCATTCGCGGCCTATCTGCCGAACTGTGTGGCCAGCTGAGAGGCCAGACCCGTGTAGCCGGCCGGGGTCAGCTGCTTCAGCCGAGCCTCCGCGGCCTGGGACAGGCCCAGCCCGCCCACGAACTCCTCGAGCTTCTCGGCGTCCACCCGGCGGCCGCGGGTGAGCTCCTTGAGTCGTTCATACGGGTTCTCCATGCCTGCGACCCCGGCCACCGCCTCGGCGCGCATCACGGTCTGGATCGCCTCGCCGAGCACCTCCCAGTTCGCGTCGAGATCCGCGGCGATGACCTCCTCGGCCACCGCAAGCTGCTTGAGCCCCTTGCTCACGTTGCTCAGTGCGAGGACCGAGTGCCCGATTCCGGTGCCGATATTCCGCTGTCCCGAGGAGTCGGTGAGATCGCGCTGCCAGCGTGATTCCACCAGCGTCGAGCCCAGCGCGTCGAGCAGCGCATTGGAGATCTCCAGGTTCGCCTCGGCGTTCTCGAAGCGGATGGGGTTGACCTTGTGCGGCATGGTCGAGGAGCCGGTGGCGCCGGCCACCGGAATCTGGCGGAAGAAGCCGATCGAGATGTAGCTCCACAGATCCACGCACAGTCCATGCAGGATCCGGTTGAATCGAGCCATGTCGGAGTAGAGCTCGGCCTGGAAGTCATGGGACTCGATCTGGGTGGTCAGTGGGTTGAACGTGAGTCCCAGCTTCTCCACGAACCGCTGCGACAGGGCAGGCCAGTCCGCCTCGGGGGCTGCCGCGAGGTGGGCGGCATAGGTCCCGGTCGCGCCGTTGAGCTTGCCGAGGAACTCCTGGGATTCGACGCGCCGCAGCTGTCGCCGGAGCCGTTGGACGAAGACCGCGATCTCCTTGCCCAGCGTGGTCGGCGTGGCGGGCTGCCCATGTGTGCGGGCCAGCATCGCCACCTGGGCGGAGTCTTGGGCGAGCGTGGCCAGGGAATCCAGGGCGGTGCGCGCTGCCGGGAGCCAGACCTGATGAACCGCGTCGCGGATGCCCACGGCGTAGGAGAGGTTGTTGATGTCCTCGCTGGTGCAGGCGAAGTGCACCAGCGGGGTCAGCTCCGCCAGCCCCAGCGACGGGAGTCGGCGCGCGATGAAATACTCCACAGCCTTCACATCGTGCAGGGTCTCGGCTTCGATGGCCCCCAGCTCGGCGAGCTCCGCGGTGCCGAACCCGGTGACGATGCCGCGCAGACCGCGGAGCTGTTCGTCACTGAGCGTCGGCAGCCCCTCCAGCGCCCCTTCGGCGCACAGATGGATGAACCACTCGACCTCCACGTGCACCCGGTTGCGGTTCAGGGCGGCCTCGGAGAGATGGTCCACCAGCGGCGCGACGGCGCTGCGGTAGCGCCCGTCCAGCGCGCCGAGCGCGATCTGCGGCTCGGCATCGGCCAGCGCGACGCGGCTCGCGGGGTTCTCGTTCTCGGCGGGGGTGGTGGAGGAGGTGACCATGGGCCGATTCTTTCATGAGTTTTCCCCAGCGCCGGTGACGACGACGCCGCCCGGCCCGGTCTCCACGGGCCGCTCAGACGCGCCGTGTGCGGCCTGCTGCCGATCTAGATTCGCAGCACACGCAAGCTACACCAGCCATAGGCAGAGGGGGGAGGGGCGGCCGATGATCGGGTTCTCTCCGGCGGTGCAGCAGCTCCAGGAGTCCGCGCTCGCCTATGAGCGGGCCGCCTCGGCCCTGGAATTCGTGGCGGTGCGCAGTGAGGACTGCATCGCGGCGATCTTCGCCTCGGCCCAGAGTGTGCGCTGGGAGTCGCCGGCCGGACAGGCCTTCATAGCGCTGACCTATCATCACGTGACCTCGGCCCGTGAACGGCAGGAGTCGGTCGCCGCGCTGGCGGCGCGCGCCCGGATGATCTCCGGCGACCTGCAGGAGTATGCCCACTTGGCTCGTGTGCTCGCTGGTGCCGTCGAATCGTTGACCGGGGCGGGGATCGGGACGGGAATCGAGGCTGAGCTGGGAGCGGGGGCTCTGCTCGCGGGTGCTCGCCGCGCCGGAGACAGTGCGGCTGATTTCCTGGGATTCCTGGAGCGTCACGGAGGTCTCCCGAGGATGCTTCTCGCCGAGGCCAGCGGATCAGGAAGCTGAGCCGGCCGCCATGTACGTCCTCAGACCCGATCAGTTCGGCGAGCCGCGTGACCGGGAGTTCACCGTCCAGGCCTATGGCGGGCCCACTCAGGCGAATCTGGTGTTGGAGACGCTCCAGCTGGGGGCGCAGCAGCTGCGGCAGGCGGCGCGCATCGCTGAGGAGCAGCGGCAGGACCTCGCCCGCATCGCCGATGAGCTCTTCGGCTCCATCGCCGGTGTCGCCCCGCACTGGCGGATCCCGCTCTTCGGTGCGCAGCTCGGCATCAGCACCGCGCAGTCCGCGATCAGCAGCTCGGCCATGGAGGGGACCTCTGAGGCCGTTGAGCGAGCGCACGAGAGCTACCGCGACACCGAGGCGCTTGTGGTGCACTGGCTCGGGGCAGCCCGGCAGGTCGCGCAGTATCCCGAGATGTACCCCCATATCGTCCATCCGCAGGGAGACAGGGCACTGGCTGCGGCCTGGGCCAGGACGGCGCTGGTGAACCTCGGGCATATCGGCGTCCTGCTCTTCGCCCGAGCGACGAGGAGGCAGCCAGCGATACGTGCATCGGGCGAGGCCGGCGGGCTGGTCTCGCAGACACTGCTGGAGGAGGTGCGCCGCGCCTCCAGGGCCAGCACGCAGACGCTGAATGTGCAGACCCAGCAGCTCACATCCACTCAGTCACGTGGGGTCACGGACTATCTCGAGGCGCAGGCAGGAGTCGCCGCCGCCGGAGACTTCAGCATCTCCTCCTCTGCAACCGAGGGGAGCCGGCGGCACATCGTGCATATCCCCGGGCTCGAGCTTCCCGAAGACCTGGAAGACATGGACCTGGACGCGCTCGCTGCAGGTGAGCTGGACCTGAGCGCCGGTCGCGGTGTGAACAGTCTCGCGGATGCCCTCACCAATGACTCGGAGAACCTGCAGACGGTGATCGACGAGGCCCTGCAGCGCTCGGGCGCGCAGCCTGGGGATGAGCTGCTCGTCTCCGGGTACTCCCAGGGGGCGCTGCATGCACTGAACATCGCGGCGGGCGGCCGACTTGCCCGCAGGTACCGCATCTCGCAGGTGGTCACGGTGGCGGGACCGGGGCGGGAGGGACCGATCGCTCCCGGTGTACGCACCACGAGCTTTCAGGACGTCAACGACCCGGTGCCGCGCCTGATGAACGAGCAGAGTCAGCTCTCCTCAGCACGGGTGGAGATCAACTATGAGCACCACGCGCCCGACGGGCAGGTGGGAGGCATCTTCGGTCAGAGTCACAGCTACACCCACAACCTCGAGGCGATCAGAATCCTGGAAGAGGACGCGAACACCCATCTGGACGCGGGCCAGCGAGAGCACCTGCGCGAACTTGCCGCTCAGCTCTCCGGTGAACACCAGGCCACGGTGTACTCCACGGAGTGGGACGCGGCCAGCACGGAGCGGGTGCAGCAGACGATCACTGAATGGGCGGGCAGGCTGCAGGGCGGCACGGAGGAGGCGAGCTCCGGAGTCGAGGAGGTGAGATCCGGGGTGGGGAAGGCTCGCTAGTTCTCCAGCGGGCGCAGGATGAACCGGTTCAGCAGTGCCGAGACCAGGGAGACCACGATGGAGCCCAGGACGGCGCTGAAGAAGAAGTCCTCCACCACGAAGTGCACCGGGACCCAGGAGGTGAGCCACGCGGTGAGCATCAGCATGCCGGCGTTGATGACCACAGCGAACAGGCCCAGCGTCAGGCAGGTGATGGGCAGTGAGAGCAGCGCAATGATGGGCTTGATGACCACATTGACGAGCCCGAAGACGGCTCCTACGAACAGGAAGGCGAGGATCGTCGAGCCTGTCCCCGTCTCGGCGCCGTCCACGTAGATGCCAGGGATGAGGAACGCCGCCGCAGCGAGCGCCAGGGCGTTCAAGAGGATTGCCAGTAGGATTCTCACGGTGACTATGTTCTCACGCGCCGGGTCGATCACCCCACGGGAAAGTGTCAGCCTTTTGCCAGCGTATGCGGCGGGCAAGCCGCCTCAGCCAGCCGACGGGCTCACCCCTTATAAGCTCTCCTCCAACGAGAACCCATTGGGCCCCGTGCCTGCAGTGGCGAAGACGCTCGCGGAGATCGACACCCTGCATCGCTATCCGAATCCGACCGCGGAGGGACTGCGCGCCGGACTGGCCAGCGCCCTGGAGGTGCCGGTTCAGGACATCGTGGCCGGCACCGGCAGCCTGGGAGCGCTGACCCAGATCATCAACGCCTTCGCCGGCTCCAACAGTGACGGAAGCCAGGATGAGGTCATCTACGCCTGGCGCTCCTTCGAGGCCTACCCGATCGTGGTGCGCACCGCCGGCGCCAAGGACGTCACAGTTCCGGTGGCCTCCGACGGACGCCACGATCTCGAGGCCATGCTCGCCGCCATCACGGAACAGACCAAGGTGATCCTGCTGTGCACCCCGAACAACCCCACTGGTCCTGCGCTGAGCCACAGCGAGGTCGAGGGTTTCCTCGCGAAGGCGCCCAGCGACGTCGTCGTCGTCATCGATGAGGCCTATCAGGAATTCGTGCGCAGCGAGGACCCGCTCGATGCGCTCTCGCTCTACCGCAGCCATCCCAACGTGGTGGTGCTGCGCACCTTCTCCAAGGCTCACGGCCTGGCCGCACTGCGTGTGGGCTACTCCATCGCCTCGCAGGAGATCACCGCTCACCTGCGCGTGGTCGCACCGCCCTTCGGCGTCTCCACGCTGGCCGAGGCCGCGGCGCTGGCCTCCCTGCAGAACATGGATCAGGTCAATGAGCGGGTCGATTCCCTGGTGGCCGAGCGGGAGCGCGTGTTTGCGGCGCTGACCGAGGCCGGCTGGAAAATCCCCGAGCCGCAGGGCAACTTCGTCTGGCTCCCGCTGGGGGAGAAGTCCCAGGACTTCGCCCAGCAGGCCGGGGTGCAGGCACTGGCAGTGCGCGCATTCGCCGGCGAGGGTGTGCGGGTCACGATTGGTGAGGTCGAGGCCAATGATCGATTCATCGAGTTGTGCCGGACCTACAGATTCCGGGACTGAGTCGAGCTGACAGAATGAACGGTGGCCCTCCTCACCTGCGGGGCGGCCATCAGCGGCGCCACCGGAGAGGATCACACAGTGCAGCCACAAGAGGTGCAGCCTATCCAGCTGCTCGCCCCCGACGGGAAGCTCGCTGAGAACGAGGTCTACGGTCCGTATATCGCGGCGCTGAGCGCCGAGGAACTGCGCGAGCTCTACCGCTACATGGTCATGGAGCGTCGGCTCGACGCTGAAGCGACGTCGCTGCAGCGGCAGGGGCAGCTCGCACTCTGGGCTCCGGCACTGGGTCAGGAAGCTGCGCAGGTGGGCACCATCGCCGCGCTGAAGACCTCCGACATGGTGTTCCCGACCTACCGCGAGCACGCCATGGCGCTCTACCGGGGGATCGCCCCGGAGGAGCTGCTGACCATGTTCCGCGCCACCCGGCACACCGGCTGGGACCCGCGGCAGCACAATTTCCAGGTCTACACGCTGGTGCTGGCGGCGCAGACCCTGCATGCCGCCGGCTGGGCGATGGGCATCAACCAGGATCTGCGCATGGGCAGCATTCCGCGTGATCGGGCCGAGGACGAGATCGTCGTCGCCTGCATCGGCGACGGAGCGACCAGTCAGGGTGACGTGCATGAATCCATGGTCTTCGCCAGCTCCTACGAGCTGCCGATGCTCTACTTCATCCAGAACAACCATTGGGCGATCTCTGTGCCCACGCGCACCCAGTCCCGCGGGCCGCTGGCGAACCGCGCGCTGGGCTACGGGTTCGAAGGTGTTCGCGTGGACGGCAATGACGTGCTCGCCAGCTACGCGGTGGCCACGAAGCTCTCCGCTGAGATCCGAGCCGGCAAGGGCCCCAAGCTGATCGAATCGGTCACCTACCGCATGGGTGCTCACACCACCGCCGATGATCCGACCAAATACCGCAGCGCCCAGGAGCTCGAGCTCTGGGAGGGCCGCGACCCCATCCGGCGCTATCGAACCTGGCTGGACTCCACCGGCGACGCCGATCAGTCCTACTTCGAGCAGGTCGACGCTGAGTCCAAGGATCTCGCCTCGGACATGCGCAAGTCGGTGCTCGCGCTGGAGCCGATCGATCTGGAACGGGTCTTCGACACCGTCTACTCCGAGCCGCACCGGCAGGTGGAGGCCGAGAAGGCCTGGCTGAAGGACTATGAGGCCGGATTCGCCGAGGAGACGACCTCCACGGAAGCGGGAGGCACACGATGAGCGCGATCAAAGAGATGCCGATGGCCAAGGCGATCACGGCGGCCCTGCGCGACGAGTTGGCGGCGGACCAGCGGACGCTGCTGATCGGTGAGGACATCGGAGCCCTCGGCGGCGTCTTCCGCGTCACCGACGGACTCCAGGCGGAGTTCGGCACGCACCGGGTGATCGACTCCCCGCTGGCAGAGTCGGGCATCATCGGCACCAGCATCGGCATGGCCATGCGCGGCTACCGGCCGGTGGCGGAGATCCAGTTCGACGGCTTCGTCTTCCCCGGCTTCAATCAGATCACCAGCCAGCTGGCGAAGATGCACAATCGCACCGATGGCAAGATCAAGGTGCCGGTGACCATCCGGCTGCCCTACGGCGGACACATCGGCTCCGTGGAACACCACTCCGAGTCCCCGGAGGCGCTCTTCGCGCATACCGCCGGACTGCGGATCGTGGCCCCCTCCAGCCCGCAGGACGCCTACTGGATGACCCGCCAGGCGATCGTCAGCGATGACCCGGTGATCATCCTCGAACCCAAGCGCCGCTACTGGCTCAAGGGCAAGGTGGACACCGAGAATCCGGCGCCCGACGCGTTCCGAGCGCAGGTGCTGCGCGAGGGCACCGATGCCACCATCGCCACCTATGGCCCGCTGGTCCCGGTGGCGCTCGCCGCCGCCGAAGCTGCCCGCGCAGACCAGCGCAGCATCGAAGTGGTGGACATCCGGTCGATCAGTCCGCTCGATGACGAGACCATCGCGCGCTCGGCCGCGAAGACCCAGCGACTCGTCGTCGCCCATGAGGCGCCCACCTTCGGCGGAATGGGCGGAGAGATCGCCGCCCGGGTCGCCGAGCGGGCGCATCACCGTCTCCTGGCGCCTGTGCTGCGCGTGGGAGGATTCCACATGCCCTATCCGCCCGCCTCGCAGGAGCACCGGTACCTGCCCGATATTGACCGCATGCTGGAAGCCGTGGAACGCAGCTTCAGCTACCAGAGGGGTGTCTGAGCATGGCCGAGACCTTCAACCTTCCCGATGTCGGCGAGGGACTCACCGAGGCGGAGATCGTCAGCTGGCGCATCTCCGTGGGGGACACCGTCGAGGTCAACGACATCGTCGTCGAGATCGAGACCGCCAAGTCCCTGGTGGAGCTGCCGGTGCCCTTCGCCGGGACTGTCACCGAGCTGGTGGCGAGCGAGGGGGAGACCATCGAGGTGGGCTCCCCACTGATCAGGATCGCCGCCGAGGGCGAAGACGTCCCGGCGTCGGACTCGGCAGCTCCGCAGGCTGCACCGGAGGAGCCTGCCGCTCCTGCTGAGAAGAGCAGCCGGTCGCGCTCGGGTCGCGGACGCAAGGCGGCCGAGAAGGCTGAAGCCGCCGAGCAGGCGGCGGCCTCCGAGCGGGCCGCGAAGGCGCAGAGCGAGGGCGAGAACCAGGCGCTCGTCGGCTCGGGGCCCAAGGCCGACTCCGCCACCCGGCGTCGTCGGACCCGCTCCACGACACCGGACCTGGTGGACCTGGATGGGCTCGGGATCGCTGATAGGCCTGCGCCCAGCGGCGCTGCCACCGACATCGCGGACATCGTGGCCCGTGCGAGCCCGCCGGTGCGTGCGTTGGCGAAGCGGCTCGGCGTCGCGGTCTGGGAGCTCGTCGGCTCCGGACGCAACGGCCAGATTACCCGGGATGACGTGGAGCGCCAGGCGCGGCAGAAGCGTGAACAGCGCGCCTCCGGCCAGGTCCCTGCCACTGGTGCGCCGTCCCCGGGACGGCGCAAGACGACGCCCGCCGAGGAGGGGCTGCTCTACGAGGGCCCGCGTGAGGACAACGTGCAGGTGCGTGGCGTGCGCAAGGCGACCGCCCGCAACGTCACCGCTTCCGCGACCACCGTTCCGCATGTCTCGGTGTTCAAAGAGGTCGACGTCACCCGCACCATGGAGCTGCGCTCCGCCCTGAAGCAGGATCCCTCCTATGCCGGACTGAGCGTGTCGCCGATGCTCTTTGCCGCCAAGGCGATCATCTGGGCCGCACGCCGCAACCCCCAGGTCAACGCGACCTGGCATGACACGTATTACACCTTGAAGAACTATCTGAATCTGGGGATCGCTGCGGCCACCCCGCGCGGTCTGGTGGTTCCGGTGATCCACGAAGCCCACGCCTTCAACACCCGCGGGCTGGCCGCGGCGATCACCCAGCTGACCATCGACGCCCGCGAAGGTCGGACCACCCCCGGTGAGATGCAGGGCGGGACCGTCTCGATCACCAATATCGGCACTCTGGGTCTGGACAGCGGAACCCCGATCCTTCCCACGGGGCAGGCCGCGATCGTCGCACTCGGCGCCGTGCGCAAGAAGCCCTGGGTCGTGGAGGGCCAGATCGTCCCGCGCGACGTCATGGTGATCGGCGGGTCCTTCGACCACCGGCTGATCGACGGGGACCTGGCGGGCCGGTTCATCTCCGACGTGGCTGCGGTCATGGAGCAGCCGGGTCTGCTGATCGACTGAGATCCAGCCTGTTCTGCTGATCGACTGCTCAGTCGATGATCTCGCGGATCTCCACCGGGCTCTGCGTCGGACCGAGGCCCAGGACCTCTGCCAGCGGCTGGCCTTCGAGAAGAACCTCGCTGCCGGTGGCGCCGGTGGCTGCCCGGGCGGTGGTCTCGATCTGCGTGAGGATCTGCCATGACTCGCACTCGCTCCTGGTCACTGTCTCGCCGCTGAGCTGCACGGTCACGGTGTCCCCCTCGAGCTCTACGGAGTCCACTCTGAGTTCGTCGGAGGCGGAGAGCGGGTTGCCGAAGGCCGGAGAGCCGTGCGAGTACAACTCGTCGCTGATCAGGTATTCCAGGGCGGCCACCGCCGGATCCTCGGTGACCATCGGGACCGTCTGGATGACCGAAAGTGTGTCCCCGCAGCCGAAGGCCTCGGTGCGGGCGATCTCGATCTCGTGTGCCTGCTGGCCGTTCGACTCCTCCACCGGACTTCCCGGCGCCCCCGAGCCTTCCAGGCTGCCATCCTCCTCGAGCGGTGCGTCCTGGCTCTGTTCAGCGGGGCTGATCATCGCCAGCGGCAGCCGGACGGAGTCGTCGGCGTCGTATTCGGGCTGAGGAATGGAGCTTCCGGTATCCTCGGTCTGCTCCTGCTCGGTCTCGGAGGAGTCGCCGCAGCCCGCCAGCAGCACGGTGAGTCCCAGGCCGGCCGCGACCCATGGGTTCCGGGATCGCGAAGACCGTGTGGGTGTCATAGCACCAGAATAGAAGCTGCGGCGGCGTGCACCGAATCCATCGCGCGGGCTGCGCCGCACAGTGATGCCTGCTCAGGCATGGGTGGCGCCCATGGCTCAGGGTGTCTCACACCCACGCCCTCGGTGGCTCACACCCACGCCCTCGCGGGTGGAAGGCCGATACGGGGGAGCCTTCCACCCGCGGAACAGATGAGGTGTCGGTGCAGACGGGGGCGGATTGTCATGCACGCGACCAGTGGAGCCTCATCCCTTGGGCGGCGCCGGTCAGGAGAGAACGGGGGGCTCCTGACCCTGCGTCTGGGGCGACGTGTCAAGCGATCTATTTCAAACTTGAACGTCTACCGTGACTCATCTTGAGCGTCGTGCACCTGAATGTCAACAGTCCTTGTCCAGGCGCCGGCAGAGGGACGCCGTCAGCTCAATCCCGGGCCGCCTTCTCCGGTAGGCTGGAGCTCATGCCCATCCGGAACCGGCGCGCCGCTGCGCTTCCCGCAAAACTCTCCCGCTCCTGGCTGCTGATCAACGCCGCCAAGGAGGAGGATTTTGCCCCCGGACTGGCCAGTGAAGCTGACTCGGTGATCTTCGACCTCGAAGCCTCGGTGCCCGACGACGGCAAGGTGGCCGCGCGCGAGGCCGTGCTGCGGGCACTCAATGGTGGAATGACGGCCTGGGTCCGAATCAGCCCCACGACCTCCGAACACTGGGAAGACGATCTGAGCGCGCTCTCGCGGGCCGACGGTCTCCGCGGCGTGATGCTCGCCGAAACCGAGCGCCCCGAACAGGTCACCTATACCGCGATGCGGCTGCGCGCCGGCACTCCCGTCATCGCCCTGGTGGAATCCGCCCTCGGGGTGGAGAACGCGACCCTCATCGCCTCCGCACCGGGCACGTTCCGGCTGGCCTTCGGCACCAATGACTTCCGCAAGGACGTCGGCGTCTCGGCCGATCCGATGGCGCTGGCCTACGCGCGGTCGCGCCTGGTGATCGCCTCCCGCGTGGGTGGCCTCCCCGGAGCGATCGACGGCCCCACTGCCGCCGACGCCGACCCGGAGCAGACTGCCGAGGCATGTCTCGTCACGGCGAACATGGGCATGACGGGCAAGCTCTCGCTGAATCGCGCGCAGGTCGAGCACATCAATACCGGTCTGGCTCCCTCAGAGGATGAGCTGAGCTGGGCCCGAGAGCTGATCGAAGCGCACGAGGCCGGCGGTTCCATCGGGGACGGCTCCTATCTGCCGCGGCTCGCACGAGCGCAGAAGATCGCCTCGCTGGCAGACTCCTACGGCCTCTGGAACGCCTGACCCCTCGCCGCAGGCCCTGATTTCTCGGACGCAGCCCCGGGTCACGTTCCATTTTTCGGCGCAGCGAAGCCGCAGGGTAATCTCTGTCACATGGGCAGGGAGACATATACCGGTGATGTGGCCTTCGAGCTGCGCGGCCACCTGGGGATCATCACGCTGAACAGGCCACGCTCGGTCAACGCGCTGACCCAGCTGATGTGCGAGTGTCTGCTGGTGCAGCTCCAGGACTGGGCCGTCGACGACGCCGTCACCCAGGTCCTCATCCGCGGTGCCGGTGACAGGGGGCTCTGCGCCGGAGGGGACGTCTCCAGCCTCTATGCCGAGATGCTCGCACTGCAGGACCACGACGGCGGCGGGATCCTCCCGGCCGGCGCACCTGGGTATGCCGCTGACTTCACCAGCGAGACGTTCCTGGCGAACGAATACGCGCTCAATCGCACCATCGCGCAGTACCCCAAACCCTTCATCGCGCTGATGGACGGGCTGGTGCTCGGTGGCGGGATCGGCGTCTCCGCCCATGGCTCGCACCGAGTCGTCACCGAGCGCACGCGGGCCGGCATGCCGGAGACGACCATCGGGTTCTCCCCGGATGTCGGTGGCACGTGGCTGCTGGGGCAGGCTCCCGGTGAGCTCGGCCTGCATGCGGGACTCACCGGGGCTCATCTCGATGCTGCCGAGGCCATCGCCTCGGGGCTGGCCGACGTCGAAGTCCCGTCGGCTGCGCTCGGAGAACTGACCCAGGCGCTGAGCTCTGCCCCGGTGGCCGAGGTGCTGCCGAAGTTCACCGTGACGCCGCCGGGCCCAGCCGAGACCGATCGCCGCGGGTGGATCGACTATGCGTATTCGGCTCCGTCCGTGGAGCAGGTGCTCGAGCGCCTCGACGAGCTGGCCCCTGAACAGGAGGAGGCCGCCGCCGCGGCGCGGGCGCTGCGTGGGAAGTCGCCCATCGCGCTGCGAGTCGCGCATCGAGCGATTCTTGCGGCCAAGCAGCTGACGCTGGAGGCGGCGCTGGATCAGGAGTTCACCATCGCTGTGCACATGCTGCGGTCACATGACTTCCGTGAAGGCATCCGAGCCCAGATCATCGACAAGGATCGGACGCCGCAGTGGAGCCCCGCTCGGCTTGACGATGTCGACGACTCCCTGGTGGAGAGGTATTTCACCCCGGTGCCGGGTCACCGGCTCCGCGAGCTCCAGACGCTCTGATCCGTCAGGCCAGCACGCTGGAGGTTGCGGAGTACTCCGCCCCGAGCGCCTCCGCGACCGGGGCGTTGGTGATGGCTCCTGCGTGGACGTTGAGTCCATTGGCCAGGTGTGGGTCTTCACGCAGAGCCTGCTTCCAGCCCTTGTCCGCGAGTGCGAATACGAAGCGCAGCGTGGAGTTCGTCAGCGCTGCCGTCGACGTGTGCGGCACCGCGCCGGGCATGTTCGCCACGCAGTAGTAGATCTGCTCGCCGAGCGTGAAGGTGGGATCCGCGTGGGTGGTGGGCCGTGACCCCTCGAAGCAGCCGCCCTGATCGATGGCGATGTCCACCAGCACCGATCCGGGTCGCATGGCCGAGGCCATCTCGCGGGTCACCAGCTTCGGCGCGGTGGCCCCCGGCACGAGCACGGAGCCGATGACGAGGTCAGCGTCCGCGACCTCCTTGCTCAGCGTCAGGGTGTTCGAGGCCAACGTGGTCAGTCCCCGCCCGGACAGCGCCGAGAGCTCCCGCAGACGATCGATGTTGAGATCCAGCACCGTGACGTCGGCGCCCATTCCCAGCGCGGTCAGCGCCGCCTGCTCTCCAGCCTTGCCGCCACCGATCACGACCACCTTCGCCGGCCGTGAGCCGGGCACGCCGCCGATCAGGATGCCGGGCCCACCCTGAGAGTGCATCAGATGATAGGCGCCCACCTGCGGAGCGAGCCGACCTGCCACCTCACTCATGGGTGCCAGCAGCGGCAGCCCGTGGGGTCCGGTCACCGTCTCATAGGCGATGGCGGTGACGCCGCGCTCCTGCAGCGCGCGGGCGCACTCGGGCTCGGCTGCCAGATGGAGGTAGGTGAAGAGAAGCTGGCCCTCGCGCATCCGCACGAACTCCTCGGCCTGGGGTTCCTTGACCTTGAGGATGAGCTCAGCCTGTGCCCAGACCTCGTCCGCGCCGTCGCGGATATCCGCGCCTGCGGTCGCATACTCCGTGTCAGCGAATCCGGAGCCCTTGCCCGCGCCGCTCTGCACCAGCACCTGGTGGCCGCGGCCGATCAGATCGAGAGTTCCGGCGGGGGTCAGTGCCACGCGGTATTCGTTGTTCTTGACTTCGGCGGGAACTCCGATGATCATCTGTTCTCCTCTTCACGTGCCGAGTAGGCGGTTCAGCGGCGGAACCGAGTGCCGACGTGGGGTGATGTCGGTCACTGTGGCCAGTCTGTCATGGATGCCGGTCGCTGTTCGAGAGTGCCGCTGAGGTCTTCGCCACACCTCGAAGGGGTCAAGCTGTTGTTGAGCCTGTGACTTCACCCCGCGCGAAGATCTTGACAGTCTGTAGGAGACTCAGGACACCTGCGGCGCCCTGATAGGTATGACTGGGAGAACGATCTGGAGACACATTCGATGGAGCACGAGGACGATGCTGGGCGCCAGCGCGAGGCGGCTCTGCCGTCGTCGTCCTCCGGAGGCGCTGGTCGAAGTCTGTCCATCTCCTCGCCCGTACTGATCCTTGGTGGGCCGTCTCCGGCGGCCTCCGAGCTGAGCCAGCGCCTGCGCGGGCTCGACGTCAAGGTCCTTCAGGCCTCCAGCGGCGATGCTGCGCGAGCGAGCCTGCGTGCCGATGTGCCGGAGATCTTCGTGGTGGATGCCCGTTTCAGCCGCAGAGTCGCCGATCTCGACGCGATCCTCCTCGAGCTGCGCGCCAGCGGAGAACATACGGCGGCGCTGCTGTGGTTCGACGCGGAGGTGGAGCTCGCTGAGGTCCTGGATGTGGTCCATCCGCTGGACGACCACATGACCGGGGTGATCACGGTGGAGGAGTCTCTGCGAAGGCTGCACCTGATGACCGCTCGGCTTCCCGCCCGGGCCGAGGGTGAGCGACTCGTCGTCGGAGACCTGGAGCTGGACACCACGGCGCGGACGGTGCGCCGGGGAGAGCGGGACATCGACCTCTCCGACACCGAGTTTCGACTGCTGCGGCTGCTGATGCGTCATGCCAGGACCGTGCTCCCCAAGGCGGAGATCCTGCAGCAGGTCTGGGCCTACGAGTTTGCTGGTCAAGCCAACATCGTCGAGCTCTACATCTCCTATGTGCGCAAGAAGATCGAGGCGGGGATGCCGCGCATGATCCACACGGTGCGGGGAGCCGGCTATGTGCTGCGTCCCGCCGAGACGGAGCCTGCGGTGGAGCAGGCAGCATCCAGTTCCTCCCCTCGCTGAGGCGTCGACCGCTGTGGGACGGCGGCTTATTACTCGGCGGTAGCGTTGTGGCACACTGAGCCCATGCATGTGATCTTTCGCACCCTCTTGATTCTGCTGCGCGCCCGGCGTCGACCTTCGCTCACCCCGTGGGAGTCCTCGGTTCTCGCGCTGCGCGCGCTGCCCACCGACATCGACATCGCACGCCATATCAACAACGGCCAGTACTTCTCGCTCTTCGACCTGGGCCGCTTCGACCTCATGGCGCGATCGGGACTGTGGGCGCAGATGCGCCGGCGTGGATGGTCCCCGGTCGTGCAGTCGGAGCAGATCACCTTCCGGCGTTCGGTGACCTTCATGACCCGATTCGAGATCCACACCCGGATGATCGGCTTCGATGAGAAGTGCTTCTACTTCGAGCAGCGTGCAGTGGTCGACGGCGAGATCTACGTCCGTGCCCACATCGCAGGGCGGCTGCTCTCCTCGCAGGGGCCGGTCTCCAATGAGCAGATCCTCGAGGTGATCCGTGAACTGGGTCATGAGGTGCCCGCAGATCTCACCGTCAGCGACGAGCTCCAGCGCTGGCGGGCCGATTCGGCACTTCCCTCAGCCCGGAAGCCTGCCCCCAATCACTGGTGACGTGTCTGCGACGTCCCGTGACGGCAACGCGGGCCGCAGTTCAGCGGGGTTGATTCACCGAGCGACGAGGCCGCAGCCTACTGCGCTGAGCGGACCCGGCGTGAGGCCAGCAGCAGAGCGGCGACTCCGGCGATGATCGCCAGCAGCGCCAGGGTCACAGCGGTGGACACTCGGAGCGTGTCGAGTCCGGTCTGCGCCAGCGCCTGACCTTCTGCGGCCTCAGTGGCGGCGTCGGTCTGTGGAGAGTCCAGTTCGGGCAGCGGGTAGCCGGGCATTCCTGGAATGGGAGGGCCGCCGAGGGTGGCTCGCGAGGTGGCCGGTCCCGAGATTGATGACTCGGGTGACGACGGTGTCACCTCCGGTGTCTCCTGGGTCTGCGCGGCTCGGGTGGGGCTCAGCGACGAGGGGCTCGGCGCGTTGGGATCGGTGTCACCGTCGGCCGACTCCTGCAGCCCCACATAGCAGCGAGCCTGGACCCTGGTCCCATCGGGAGCCTGGCCGCGCACGGCGAAATCGTCCTGAGAGGAACCGCGGGGCAGGGGAGATGGAGCCTGATAGTAGACCACCCCGTCCTCGATCAAGATGGCGGCTCCGGTGAGGCTGGAGCCAGCGCTGAGATCGGTGATGCCGCGACTCATGTCCAGTCGCAGCGCCTCGGTCTCTCCCGGTCCGGCGAAGGCCGAACCGCAGCGAAGGTAGTGCTCGCCCGCAGGGGCCCCGGACCCGGGAGCCGGGGTGGCTGTCGGGTCACTGGGGGCTGGTTCGCTGGGCGTCGGCCCGTCCGGGAACTGAGTCGGGTCCTCACTGGGGATCGGAGTCCCGGGGGTGGAGGGCTCTGGAATCGCGGGCGTCGAGGGGTCCGGAGTCGGTGTCGCCGGCTGATCCGGAGTCGGTGTGGGCTCCGGGGGTGTTTCGCCGGGGTCCGGGGACGTGGTCTCCCCGGGATCCGGAGCTGGCGTCTCTGACGGTGCCGGGGACTGTGAAGGCGTGGGCTCTGGGGCTGAGGAGGCCGAGCCGTCGGACCCGGCGGAGTCCTCGTCCGTATCCTGGGTGGACTCGCCGCTGGGCGTCCCCGCAGAAGAGGTCGAGGTGACCTCCCCAGACGGTGACGCCGAGGAGGCGGCGGCCACGGCAGGGCTTGCGGCGAACATCAAGGCCAGGCTGAGGAGCGCAGTGCCGCTCCAGGACGCGGCATACTGCGCTCCCCGCTTCATCCAGTTCTGCCCCCGTTATGTGGTGGGCGGCCGAGCCCCGACTCTGCCGCTGATGTCAATAGATCAGCGGCCAGTCTACGACGAGAAACGCCTTTTTCATAACGATCCGGTAAAGACGGTCGGATCCTTCGGACTCAGACGAGGCGCGACTCCGGAGACTTCGTCAGGCTGGGGTCCTGCTGGGCCAGATCCCCCAGGACCGAGTCGATCGAGTGCATTGCGGCGTCATCCAGGGTGACCCCGGCAGCAGCCACATTGCTGGCGATCTGTTCGGGCCGCGAGGCTCCCACCAGGGCGGAGGCGACATTGGGGTTTTGCAGCACCCAGGCGACGGCGAGCTGTGCGAGGTTCAGCCCATGGTCCTCGGCGATCGGCTTGAGCTTCTGCACCGCGGTGAGGATCTCCTCGTTCATGTATCGCTCGATGAACTTCCCGGCCTCCTTATCCGAGGCGCGGGAGCCCTCTGGTGCCGCCTGTCCGGGGAGATATTTGCCGGTCAGCACGCCCTGGGCGATGGGTGACCAGACGATCTGCGAGATGCCGAGCTCTTCGGAGGCCGGGATCACCTCTGGTTCGATGACCCTCCAGAGCATGTTGTACTGCGGCTGGTTGCTGATCAGCGAGATGTTCAGCTCCTTGGCCAGGGCATGTCCGGCGCGCAGCTGATCCGCCGTCCATTCGGAGACGCCGATGTAGAGCGCCTTCCCCGAGCGGACCACGTCTGCGAAGGCCTGCATGGTCTCTTCCAGCGGGGTCTCGTGGTCGTAGCGGTGGGCCTGGTAGAGGTCCACGTAGTCGGTGCCGAGTCGGCTCAGTGAGCCGTTGATCGACTCCATGATGTGTTTGCGGGACAGCCCGGTGTCGTTGGGCCCCTTGGGACCGGTGGGGAAGTAGACCTTGGTGAAGATCTCCAGCGACTCCCTGCGCTGTCCGGCCAGGGCATCGCCGAGCACCTGCTCGGCCACCGTGTTGGCGTAGACGTCAGCGGTGTCGAACGTGGTGATTCCGGCGTCGAGGGCGGCATGGACGCAGGTGGTGGCGACGTCGTTCTCGATCTGCGAGCCGTGGGTCAGCCAGTTGCCGTACGTGATCTCAGAGATCTTCAGGCCAGAGTTTCCGAGGTATCTGAATTCCATGAACCGAGCCTAACCCTGGTGGCCTGCCCGGACCAGCCTGTCCAGGGCCTCCTGCATATGCTCCTCGATCTCGCGCCGGAGCACCTCGTCGTCGCCGACAGCGATCGCCTCGGCGATGCGGCTGTGCTCGGCCACCTGGTCCTCCGGGTCGAAGTAGGTCTCCTGCAGTGCGGTCATGCACATCCGGGTCTCCACCATCAGGGTCTCGTGCATGCGGTGGAGTCGGGGGCTGCCCGCCAGGCTCACGAGCTCCTCGTGGAAGGCGAAATCCGCATCGGCCAGCGCATTCAGGTCTCCGGCCGCCGCTGCCTCCGCCATCGCCGCGGCGCGCTCGCGGAGTCGCTGAGCGCCGGCGGCGGCCCCCTCCGAGTGCGCGAGGGTGTAGGCCGCCGCCGTCTCAATCGCGGTGCGGGTGAGGTAGAGATCGCGGATCTCCGCCTCGTCGAGCTCCTTGACGAAGAGTCCTCGGTTCAGCTCGCTGCGGACCAGGCCCTCCTGGACCAGGCGCTGCATGGCTTCACGCAGCGGTCCGCGACTGACTCCGAACTCGGCCGCCAGCCCTGCCTCGGAGAGCTGCGCCCCAGCCGGGAGTCGGCCGTTCATGATGCCCTCGCGAAGCGCGCGTGTGATCAGTGAGGAGGTGGACTCACGGTGGACGGGTTGAAAACCTGCGGGGGAACTCATGGCATCTCCGGATTGTTGACAATCTTCACAGGTATTCATAGCATAGCCGGACCTCAGGATGAAAGGTCGTCAGATCAGTGATGCCGGCACAATCCCCCGCGATGAAGGGCAGGTGAGCATGTCAGCAGCTCCGCCGATCATCGCCGTGCTCTGTCCCTCCGCGGAGACCGCAGGACCGAATGCGCGCCCCAGCGGACTCGAGCGGATCGCTGCGCGCGCCGAGATCCGCTACACCGAGGCCGGCGACCTGCCGCAAGCGCTGGACGGGGCGCAGGCGCTCTTCCTCTGGGACTTCTTCTCCCCGGCCGTCAAGCAGGCCTGGCCGCACGCCGCCGCGCTGGAATGGATCCACGTGGCGGCCGCAGGTGTCGACTCGCTCATGTTCGAGGAGCTCAGCGACTCGGCCGTCACCGTCACCAACGCGCAGGGGATCTTCGACCGACCGATCGCCGAGTACGTGCTCGCGGCCATCTTCGCCCACGCCAAGGACTTCTCCGGCAGCCTGCGGCACCAGCAGAATCGGGAGTGGGTGCATCGCGAGACGAAGAAGGTGCAGGGCAGCACTGCGCTGGTCGTCGGCACCGGTGCCATCGGCCGCGAGATCGCACGGCTGCTTCGCGCCGTCGGGATCGCCGTCACCGGTGCCGGGCGCACCTCGCGGGAGCAGGACCCCGATTTCGGGACGGTGATCGACAGCGCGGAGCTGGACCTGCATGTGGGGGCCTTCGACCACCTCATCAATGCCGCGCCGCTGACGCCGCAGACCACCGGGCTGGTGGGCGAGAAGACCCTGTCTGCGATGCGCGAGGGGGCGCATCTGATCAACGTCGGACGCGGAGAGTCTGTGGACGAGCAGGCGCTGATTCGTGCGCTGGAGGCAGGACGGCTCTCCCGAGCCACGCTCGACGTCTTCGTCGAGGAGCCTCTCTCCCGGGATTCTCCGCTCTGGGGCATGGAGACCGTGACGATCTCGGCGCATATGTCCGGCGATGTCCGGGGCTGGCGCGATGCCCTCGCGGAGCAGTTCGTGCGAAACGCGGAGCGCTGGCTGGACGGAGAGCCGCTGCGCAACGTGGTCGACACCGCCAAGGGATACGTCCCCAGCGGCTGAACCGAACCTCGCCGATTCGAGTCACCGAAAGATCTAGATCCACCCGCCGAGTCCGCGGACTCAAGAGCTTGAGGAGGGGCGCATGCCGCACCTTGCTGAACTGACCGCCGTCGAGCTTCTCGCGGGATACCGCAGTGGGGAGTTCACTCCGGTGGATGCCACCGAGGCGGCGCTCGAAAGGATCGAGACGCAGGACGGCGAGATCAACGCCTTCGTCCTGGTCGATCGGGAGTCCGCACTGGCCTCCGCGCGGGACTCCGCCCGGCGCTGGGCCGACGGTGAGTCATTCGGCCCCGCCGACGGCATCCCGACCTCGATCAAGGACATCTTCTACACCGCAGGATGGCCGACGCTGCGCGGGTCGAACCTGATCGATGAGTCCGGCCCCTGGGACGTCGACGCCCCCTGTGTGGCGCGGCTGCGCGCCGCCGGTGCGGTGCTGATCGGCAAGACCGCCTCGCCGGAGTTCGCCTGGAAGGGCACCACAGATTCCCAGCGCTTCGGCATCACCTCCAACCCATGGGACCCCTCGGTGACCGCGGGAGGATCCTCAGGAGGGGCGGCAGCGGCCGTCGGGGCCGGAATGGGGCCCTGGGCCGTGGGCACCGACGGGGGCGGGTCTGTGCGCATCCCGGCAGCCTTCACCGGCACCGTCGCGATCAAGGCCACCTATGGCACGGTGCCGATGTATCCCGCCAGCCCCTTCGGCACTCTGGCCCACGCCGGGCCGATGGCTCGGACGGTGACGGACACCGCGCTGCTGTTGGACGTGATCTCGGGCTTCGACTCTCGGGACTGGTCGGCGCTTCCCTCACCGACACGTCCGTTTGCGGCAGACCTGGCCACGCTTGAGGCAGATTCGTCCTCGCTGGCAGGCGTGCGGATCGCGTACTCACCCACGCTGGGGTTCGGCACCAACGATCCGGAGGTGGAACAGCGCGTGCGGGAGGCCGTCGACGTGATGGCCTCGCTCGGTGCCGACATCGAGGAGGTCGACCCCGACATCGAGGACCCGGTGGAGGCCTTCCACGTGCTCTGGTTCACCGGGGCGGCGAAGGTGCTCGAGGCCTACGGGCCCGGCGCGCTGGAGAAGATTGATCCGGGGCTTCGGGAGGGGATCGAGAAGTACGCCGACGCCTCGGCGCTGGATTACCTCAGCGCGACCGCCGTGCGGATGGACATGGGGGTGCGCATGGGGAACTTCCATCAGTCCTACGATCTGCTGCTCACCCCGACGATGCCGATCCCGGCCTTCGACGCCACCCGGCAGGCCCCTGACGGGTGGCCCTCGGAGCTGTGGACCAGCTGGACTCCCTACACCTATCCGTTCAACATGACCCAGCAGCCTGCCGTCTCGGTGCCCTGTGGACTCACGAGCTCCGGTCTGCCGGTGGGTCTGCAGATCATCGCCGCCAGAACCCAGGACCGGTCCACGCTGCGGGCCGCCCGCGCCTACGAGATCGCCAGCGGCGAGAAGTTCAGTGCGCCGGTCTCACCGGCCGCGCGGGTCGGCGGAGCTGGGCGATAGCCACACCGGTCAGGGTGATCGCGCCGCCGAGGATTCCCAGCGGCGGGGGGATCTCCCCGAGCGTGAGTCCCGACATGATCACGACGACGGCCGGGACAGCCAATGTGCTCGAGGCCACCTTGCCGGTGGGGAAGTGGTTCATGGCGTAGCCCCAGAACCAGAATCCCAGTGCGGTGGGTCCGATGCCCATGTAGATCGCCCCCAGGATCACGGGGGTCGAGGTGGACTGGACCTCGTTGATGGTGGCGCTGACGAAGGGCAGCAGTGCGACGGTCCCTGCCGCGCAGGCCAACCAGGTGGCGGTCAGCGGGTCCGTATGCCGCAGCGCCACCTTCTGGATCAGCATGCCGCCCGCATAGAGGAAGGCGGCGACCAGTGCGATGCCGAGTCCGGCCAGCGCCAGCTGGCCGGTGGAGCCCGCCACGGTGATCAGGCCGATCCCGCACAGCGAGACCACCATGCCGAGGAAGAGCCGTGGCGAGAAGGACTCCTTGAAGAACACCACGGCGCCCACGCCGACCATGAGCGGGGCGAGATTGACCACCATCGCGATGGTTCCGGCATCGATGTAGTGTCCCGCGAGGTTGAACACCAGTGTGTAGAGGGCGAACCAGATGACGCCGAAGAGCGCTGTCAGTCCGATCGCGGCCCGCGTCGGCAAGGTGATGCGCCCGCGTCGCACCCACAGCAGCAGGATGGTCAGGGTTGCGGAACCTGCCACCAGCCGCAGCAGCGCGAGCGGTCCGGGGGAGAGCTCGCCGGCCGACCAGCGGATCAGGACGAAGGACGAGGCCCACATGAGCACTGTGGCGATGATCGCCGCCACGGGCAGCGTCCTGCGGGGAAGGGTGGCGGTCTGAGTCACGCCATGACTGTACCGCCGCCCTGCTCGATTCGCCTTGATCGATCCGCTTTGCTCAATCCCGAGGGCCGGGCTATGATTGACAGTCGCAAGCCGTGCTGCGCTGTGCCCATGCGTGTCCTCTTGGAAGAGGGCCGCCGGGGTTAGGCGCCGGAAAGCAGCAGGGCCGTTGTGAAGCCTGGATTCCAGAGCACCACATCAAGCACCACCGTCCGTGCAGCGTCTCGCTGTGCGAATGAGAAGACACTTCGGTTGGATCTCACCCAGCCTGGTCCGTCCTCGCAAGTAACGGTGTCATAGCTGGTGGCGGGACCCAGAATCGGGTGCCGCCCGTATACATTCACGTACTTACGTCAGAGGAGTGATCATGGCAGCACGTTGCCAGGTGACCGGAGTGGGGCCGCAGTTCGGCAACTCAATTTCCCACTCGCATCGGCGCACCAAGCGCCGGTTCGACCCGAACATCCAGAAGAAGCGCTACTGGGTCCCTTCATTGGGGCGCAATGTGACGCTGACCTTGTCCGTCAAGGGCATCAAGACCATCGACGTCCGCGGCATCGACGTAGTCGTCGCCGAGCTGATCGAGAAGGGTGAGAAGCTCTAATGGCAAAGGACAAGGACGTACGTCCCATCATCAAGCTGAAGTCGACGGCAGGCACCGGGTTCACCTACGTGACCCGTAAGAACCGCCGCAACAACCCCGACCGCATCGTGCTCAAGAAGTACGACCCGGTCGTTCGCAAGCATGTCGACTTCCGAGAGGAGCGCTGATCATGGCCAAGAAATCCAAGATCGCAAAGAACGAACAGCGCAAGGTCATCGTTGAGCGCTACGCCGAGAAGCGTCTGCAGCTCAAGAAGACCCTTGTTGATCCCAACGCCTCCGACGAGGACCGCGAAGCAGCCCGCGTGGGTCTGCAGAAGCTTCCCCGTGATGCTTCCCCGATCCGCGTGCGCAACCGCGACTCCATCGATGGTCGCCCCCGTGGCACCTTCCAGAAGTTCGGCATCTCACGTATCCGGTTCCGCGACATGGCTCACAAGGGTGAGCTTCCGGGCATCACCAAGTCTTCCTGGTGACCCCTCGGTTCTGAATCGCGAACCTCGCTGACGGGGTGGGCCACCTTCGGGTGACCCACCCCGTCGCTCGTTCTGCTGTACATTTGTCACTGCAGAACCCAAAGACCGCCACCCGTGCACAGGCAGCTGTTCCTCACCCCCTGGAGGAATTGCATCCTCGCACGGGTGGCTTTTTTGTTCAGAACGCGCTTCCTATTGTCCTGTGAAGTGTTCGCGGAGCGGAAAATGCGGCGATTCGGCCCAGAATCTCGGGCTTCTATGCTGGTTCGTCCGGGCCTGCGTGGTAAGTTGCCGTTCTGAAAGCCCCACGCGGCATGACCCGCGCGCCGCCGCCTGAGAAATGCAGCGGCGGCACGCGCTCAGGCCGGGGACTGCCACCGAATAAGTCCAGGAGGACAAACATATGGCACTGAACCGCAGCGAGCTCGTCGCAGCAGTCGCAGAGAAGTCCGGCAACTCCCAGGCCGCCGTCAACGGCGTCCTGGATTCGGTCTTCGAGGTCTTCACCGAACAGGTTTCCAAGGGCGAGAAGGTCACCATCCCCGGTTGGCTGGCAGTGGAGCGCACCAAGCGTGCCGCCCGCACCGGACGCAACCCGCAGACCGGCGAGACCATCCAGATCCCCGAGGGCTACTCCGTGAAGCTCTCCGCCGGATCAAAGCTGAAGGCTGCTGCCACCGGCAAATGAGCGTGATGAGTCGCAGCCGCCCCTAGAGGGCGAGCCGCGGCCGCGCTGAACGTCTCGGCCCCTCGTCCAGTCCGCTGGGTGGGGGGCCGACGTCGTCTCCCCGACGTCTCCCGCCACGTGATTCCCTGGTCTTTCCACGCCGTCTTTCTACGCGGCGTAGAATTGGTCGACGCCCCGTCACGGGCGCCCCCGCAGGAAGGTGCAGCACCATGACAGTCTCGTTCGCCCTCACCGCGGGCGCCGCCTCCGCCGACGGTCTGCCGGCATGGAGCCCGCTGGTCTTCGGGCTGGTCAGCCTGCTCGTGGTGGTCCTGGTGGTCGTGCTCGCCCGGCGCAAGATGAACGACTCCCAGCGCTGGCGCAGCGGCACCGGCTCCCACGGATCGGATTCCAGCGGCACCGGCTCCCACGGATCGGCCGAGCCCGGAGACGATCCACGCAGGAACGACGGCGCGTGAGCACCTCCACCGTGCGCACCTCGACCCAGGAACGGCCTCGCGCCGATCTCTGGCGAGCACCCCTCCCACTGACCGCAGCGGTGCTGTGCACCGGTCTGCTGGCCCTGATCATCGCGGGCGTCCTCACCGGCGTCTCCGAGCCCGGAGAGCTCTCGGACTCCGGAGCCCTGACCCGATGGGGTCTGCCGGTGGCACGCTTCATCCACCACCTCGCCATGGCCACTGCCCTCGCGGCGGTGATCCTGGCTGCCGTCGCCGTCCCGCCCCAGCGCGGACCTCGCCAGCGCAGGAAGCTGGGGAACACCGAGGCCGCGGCCGAGCACCCGATCTTCACGCGGATCCTGCAGATTGCGGGCCTGGCGGGCGTCGTCTGGACCGTGGCTGCCGTGGCCGTGCTGGTGCTCACCTTCTCAGACCTCTCCGGACTCCAGCTCTCTGCCTCGGACTCCTTCGCCTCGGGATTCTTCGGGTATGTCCAGTCGATTGCGAACGGGCAGGCCTGGACCGCAGTGGTGCTGATCTCCGCGGTCTTCACCACGCTGGTCACAGCGGTGCGCGCCCCCGCCGGACTGTTCTTCATCGGGCTTCTCGGGCTCACCGCCATCCTGCCCATGGCGCTGGTGGGGCACTCCGCTTCCGGAGATGATCACTACGCTGCGGTCAACTCGCTGGGACTGCACCTGCTCGGCGTCGTCGTCTGGGTGGGCGGTCTCGTGGTCCTGGCGCTGCTGGCTCCCAGCCTCGGTCGGGAGGCGGCGCGACGCGGGACCGGCCCTGCCGGGCGAGGCGGGGCAGGCGCCGACTCCGCCGACCTGACGGAGACGCTGCTGCGTCGCTATTCCACGCTCGCCGGGCTGGCCCTGCTGACCGTGGTCGCCTCTGGGGTCATCAACGCCAGCCTGCGGATCGAATCGCTGGACCAGCTGGTGGGCACCGAGTACGGCCTGCTGCTCTGCGCGAAGCTTCTGGCCACTGCTGGCCTGGCGCTGATCGGCTGGCTGCACCGCAGCTGGATCATTCCCCGGCTGCACAGCCGAAGCCGACCCGCCGGCATGCTCTTCCAGCTCATCCTGGTGGAGGTCGCGATCATGTCTGCCGTGATCGGGATCAGCACGATCCTCGGGCGCACCGCACCTCCGGTCTCGGAGGAGCTGCCCCCGGATGCGAGCCCCGCCCGGACGCTGACCGGGTATGACCTCCCGCCCCAGCCCGAGGGAAGTCTCTGGTTCACCCTCTGGCGCCCGGACTGGCTCTGGGTCGCGGTGATCGTCTTCCTCGCCGCCTGGTATGTGCTGGCGATGGTGAGGGTGCGTCGACGCGGGGACCACTGGCCCGTGCTGCGGACGGCGAGCTGGCTGCTCGGTCTCCTGGTGCTGCTCTGGGTCACCTCCGGGGGTCCTGCGGTCTATGGAATGGTGCTGTTCTCCGGGCACATGATCCAGCACATGACGCTGACCATGGTCGCGCCCATCTTCCTCGTGCTCGGCTCCCCGGTGACCCTCGCCCTGCGCTCGCTGCCGGCGCGCACCGACGGCACCAGAGGGCCGCGAGAGTGGATCCTCTGGCTCGTGCATTCGCGCTTCTCGAAGATCGTCACGCACCCGATCGTGGCGGCGGTGAACTTCGCCGGGTCGCTGCTGCTCTTCTACTACACCCCCGTCTTCGGGCTCGTGCTCAACTACCACGTGGGCCACGAGCTGATGATCTTCCACTTCCTGGCTACCGGCTACATCTTCGCCCTGGTGCTCATCGGAGCCGACCCGCTGCCCCAGCGCCCCGCGCATCCGATGCGGCTGATCATCCTGTTGGCCACGATGGTCTTCCACGCGTTTCTCGCGGTGGCGATGACCAGTTCCGACCAGCTCATCCAGGCGGCATGGTTCGGCAATATGGGGCACGACTGGGGCTTCACCGCGCTGGAGGACCAGCACCGCGGTGGCGAGCTCATGTGGGCCCTGGGAGAGATCCCCGCGATCCTGATGTCCTTCGCCGCCGGTGTCATCTGGTCGCGCGACGACAAACGTGAGACCAAGCGGCTCGATCGCGAAGCTGACCGCTCCGGGGACGCGGAGCTGCACGACTACAACGACATGTTCGCCGAGATGGCAGAACGGGATCAGCCGCGATGAACCCTTACCGAAACCTCCTGACCTCTTGCTCCGCCGTCCTCGCGCTGGGCGGGCTGCTCCTGCTGAGCGGGTGCTCCGCCCCGGAGGAGCCCGAGTCCGGGCAGCAGGCCGAAAGCGCCGATCCCGAGAGCGGCGAGGCTGAGAGCAGCGATGGCGAGGTGAACGGATCCCCCCGACTCATCGCTGCCGCCCAGGCGGGACTCGAGAGAGCCTCCAGCTTCGGTTTCACGGAGGCAGGCTTCGTCTCGGCCGAGGTCGCCGAATCCTATAGAGACCTGCTCGAGGGCAATTCCCTGGCAGGGGAGGACCCCGATGTCGAAGTCACACCTGCCTCCTGCGCCGACCCGCTCGCCGCGGTCGACTTCTCCCCGCTGCTGCTGGGCCAGGACACCGTGCGTGCCGACTTCTTCGCGGAGAGCTTCTCCGGAGCCGGGTCGGTCGAGCTGGCCGAACTGGCCGACGAGCAGGACGCCGAGCAGGTCCAGGTCCATCGGGACAACGTGCGCCAGCTCCTCGAGACCTGCGCAGACACGGAGTTCACCCTGGACGGAATCGACTACGCGCTGAGCATCACCGAGCCTGAAACAGAGTCTTCACCGGAGCAGACCATCAGCTATTCCTGGAAAAGGACCGGTGAAGGAACAACTTTCGCCCAGATCCTGTTCACGCAGGTGAAGGATGACATCATCATGGTCTCCTTCACCGGAGGTGAGGAGGCCGCCTCGGCGGAGTTCACCTCCATCGCCGAAGCCATCAGTGCAGAAACGGCCGCCGCGCTCGAGGAGACACCATGATCTCGGGCGCACCGGCACGAACCACCGCAGGACCGACAGGAGAACCCGCATGACAGAGACGATTCGCCGCGCCGAGCGTGTGCGCGCTTCCGAGCTGGTCGGAAGAGGCTGGCTGAACACCGGAGGCAAGCAGGTCTCCCTGGAGGACCTTCGCGGCAAGATCGTCATTCTGGACTTCTGGACCTTCTGCTGCATCAACTGCCTGCACGTCCTCGATGAGCTTCGCCCGCTCGAGGAGCGCTTCAGAGACGTACTGGTCACCGTCGGCGTCCACTCTCCGAAGTTCGAGCACGAGGCGGATCCCGATGCGCTCGCCGCAGCAGTGGAGCGCTACGAGATCGCCCACCCGGTGCTCGATGACCCCAACCTGGTGACCTGGCAGGCCTACTCGGCCCGTGCCTGGCCGACCCTCGTCGTCGTCGATCCGCAGGGATACATCGCGGCGTCGCTTGCCGGAGAGGGACACGTGGCCGGGCTGACCTCGCTGGTCGAGGAGCTTGCCGCTGAGCATGAGGCCAAGGGGACGCTGCACCGTGGTGACGGCCCCTATGTGCCCCCCGAGCCGGTCTCCCGCACGCTGCGCTTCCCCGGCAAGGCCGTTCCGGTTTCCCGCGCGCTCGGCGGGCAGCAGGACTCGCTCGGGAACTTCCTGGTCTCGGACACCGGTCACCACCGAATCGTCGAGCTTGACCCGGACCTGCAGACCGTCGTCCGCTCCTGGGGCGGCGGCGAGGACCAGGAGAAGGGTCACCACGACGGCGTGGCCGATGACGCACGGTTCAACGAGCCGCAGGGTTTGACTGTTCTCCCGGAGGCGCTCAGCGCCCAGGTCGGCTACGACATCGTGGTCGCGGACACGGTGAATCACCGCCTCCGCGGCATCAACACCTCCACCGGCGAGGTCACCACGCTCGCCGGCAACGGCGTCCAGCGGCTGCTCGACGCCGAGCGCGCCCGGGCCGGAGCCGTCGAATCCGGATCATTGGGGCTCGACCCGCTGAACGTCTCGCTGTCCTCGCCCTGGGACGTGCTGTGGTCCGAGACCCTCGGCCTCGTCGTCGTCGCGATGGCGGGGACCCATCAGATTTTCACCTTCGATCCACGCACCGGCGAACTGTCCATCTTCGCCGGCACCGGGCTCGAGGGACTCCTCGACGCCGAGGCGGACGCGGCCTGGTTCGCGCAGACCTCGGGACTCACCGAGGATGCCGCAGGCGATATCTGGATCGCTGACTCCGAGACCTCCTCGCTGCGCGTCATCCGGACCGGCGCCGCGGCCGCGCAGCCCGCCGTGGAGACCGTGGTGGGCGAAGGCCTGTTCGACTTCGGCTTCCGCGACGGCGAGCCGGGGCAGGCCCGCCTGCAGCACCCGCTGGGCGTCACCGCACTGCCGGACGGCTCGGTCCTGGTGGCCGACACCTACAACGGCGCGATCAGGCGCTACCGCGGCGAGCACCTGGCCGCCGACGGCACCACCGTGGCCGCCGAGGTGTCCACGGTCGCCCGCGGGCTCAAGGAACCCTCAGACGTGCTCCTCGACGCCGACGGCACCGGCCTGCTCGTCGTGGAGACCAACGCCCACGAGCTGGTCCGCATCGCGATCCCCGAGGACTACCTGAGCGTGGATGAAGGAGCGTCGCAGACCCAGCGCCCCACCACCGCGGTGGCTCCCGGGGAATTCTCCCTGGACATCGGCTTCGCCGCCCCCACAGGCCAGAAACTGGATGACCGCTGGGGTGATCCGACCCAGCTGAAGATCTCCTCCTCCCCCGAGAACCTGCTGCTGGACGGCGGCGGAAACTCCGAGGGCCTGCACCGCACTCTGCGGCTGAACCCCGAGGTCGCCGAAGGCGTGCTGCACATCACCGCCCGTGCCGCTGCCTGTGACGGTTCGCCCGGGGAAGAGATCCCGATGCACGCAGCCTGCCACCTCTATCAGCAGGACTGGGGCATCCCGGTCCGACTCGAGGACGGGGCGCAGACCGAGCTCACTCTGGACCTGCGCGGAGTGCGCTGAGCGCAGCTGAGAACGCCCTGCCCGTCCCGACCTGGGCCTGGCGTTGGTAAGCTCATGGGCGAACCAGATTTTCTGCGAAGAAGGCGGTTGAACTATGACCACGATGGTCGTTGTCGCGAGCAAGCATGGGTCCACCGCGGAGATCGGTGAGCACATCGCCTCCACGCTGCAGAACCGCGGTGTCTCCGCGCATGTCAAGGATGTCTCCGACGCGAGCGCCTGGCTCTACGAGACGGACAACGTCGTGCTCGGCATCCCGGTGTACCAGCAGAAGCTCTGGGGTCCCGGGAGACTGTTCCTCGAGGCGAACCAGACCGAGCTGGCCGGCAAGCCGCTGTTCCTCTTCGCCGTGGGCGGCGGGCCCAGCCTCGCCCCGGAACTGGCCGAGCAGCTGCGCAGCTACCCGCACCGGGAGGTCACCTATTTCCGGGGAGCCATCGACGCGGAGAAGCTCAGCTTCCTCGAGAAGATGATGCTCAAGGTCGCCAAGGCACCCGAGAATGCCGACCTGCGTGACTGGCCGGGGATCGAGGACTGGTCCCGGTCGCTGCTGGCCTACGGCCTGAGCTGATTCCGCCGTCTTCTCCTCGATGATCGAGTTCGACCAGGTCAACAAGACTTTCACCCAGCGCTCAGCCACCGGCAGGGGCAAGTCCGTGCACGCCCTGCACGACATCAGCCTCAGCATCGATGAGGCCGAGATCTTCGGCGTCGTGGGGGAGTCAGGTTCCGGGAAGTCCACGCTGCTGCGGCTGATCAACGCCCTGGAGGCGCCCACCTCGGGCGTCGTCAGGGTCAACGGCGTCGACCTCGCCGCCCTGCGGCCTGCGGAGAAGCGCCTCCAGCGGCGCCGGATCGGCATGATCTTCCAGCAGTTCAACCTGCTGGCGAACAAGACCGTCGCCGCCAACGTCGCGCTGCCGCTGAGTCTGCATCGGCGCCGCGGGATGCCCGGGTCGAACAGCCGCGCATCGACGGAAGCCACCGGCCGCGGGTCGGCAGAGACGAGTGGCCGGGGGGCGGCAGCGACGAGTGGCCGGGGGGCGCCCAGGGAGCGCGCCCTCGAGATGCTGGACTTCGTGAACATGGGCGCCCACGCCGCGAAGCACCCCGCCCAGCTCAGCGGCGGCGAGAAGCAGCGCGTGGCCATCGCCCGTGCACTGGTGAACGAACCCGACATCCTGCTCTGCGATGAACCGACCTCCTCACTGGACAGTCAGCACACCGATGAGGTGATGGCCACCCTGCTGCGCGTGCGCCAGGAGATGGACACCTCGATCGTCGTGGTCAGCCACGAGCTGGAGGTCATCCGCGGAGCCTGTGACCGGGCCGCCATCCTCGAGTCGGGACGGCTCACCGGAGTCGTGGACATCGCGGCACCCGAAGCGCGGGAGCGCTTCAACTCCTACTCCGAGCGCGCCCGGCGCTACCTCGAAGGGGGTCAGCAATGAACGAGTTCGGCGAGCGGCTCGCGAGGTACCAGGGCGAGATCATCACCTCCATCCTGGAAACCGGGGCGATGCTGGGGTGGTCGCTGCTTGCCGCAGTGTTGATCGGGCTGCCCGTGGGCACCGGAATGTACCTTTCACGCCGGGGTGGACCCAAGGAGCGCGGCTGGCTCTACGCGGGGCTCAACGGGTTCGTCAACGTCGTGCGCTCCGTGCCGTTCCTGCTCTTCGTGGTGGCGCTGATTCCTTTCACCCGCTGGGCCGTGGGCACCTCCTTCGGCACCACGGCGGCGGCCGTTCCGCTCTCCTTCGTCGCCGTCGCGCTCTACGCGCGGTGGGCGGAGCAGACGCTGGTGGAGGTGCCGCAGGCCACCGTGGAGCTGGCCGATTCGCTCGGAGCGAGCACGTCGCAGCTCGTCACCCGCTTCCTCTACCCCGAGGCGCGCTCCGGACTGGTGCTCTCGCTGACCACCGTGACGATCTCGATGATCTCCTACTCCACCATCATGGGGGTGGTCGGCGGCGGGGGCGTCGGCGACTTCGCCATCCGCTACGGATACCAGCGCTATGAATACGACATCATGTACGTGACCATCGCGGTGATCGTGGTCATCGTGATGCTGATTCAAGCCTTCGGGACCAGACTTTCGATGGCGCTGGATCATCGCTCGCGCTGAGACACACCTGTCACGACCGGCGCACCCGGCATAACCGGCGCGGCTGAGTCGTTGATCTATACGGACCTGGACCAGGTCCGTCCATCCCGATCGAGGAGAACCTTGAACGCCGAATCCCCGCAGAACCGTCCCGTCCGTGCACTGAGCGCCGCTGCCGTCGCTCTGGCGCTGTTCGCCACCGCCGCCTGTTCTGGGGAAGAGTCCCAGGGGGCGGGCGAAGCCTCAGGTGACGACACGCTCATCCAGGTGGCCTCGCACACCACCCCGATGACCGACGTTGTCGAAGCCGCCGCCGAGGTCGCCGAGGCCGAGGGCTACACCATTGAACTGGTGCAGGTCAGCGACAACGTCCAGTACAACCGGCTCCTTGCCGATGGAGAAGTGGACGCCAACTTCGCCCAGCATGAGCCATATATGCAGGCCTACAACGAGGCCAACGACGCCGAGCTCGCCGTCGTAGCGCCGATCTACAACGCGCGTGTGGGCTTCTACTCCCAGGACTACGATTCCCTCGACGAGATCCCTGAGGGTTCCCAGATCGGCCTGCCGAACGACGCTTCCAATGAGGGACGCGCGCTGGCGATCCTGGCAGACCAGGGTCTGATCACACTTCCAGAGGGGATCGGGTTCGAGGCCACGTTGGCCGATGTCGAGGAGAACCCGAAGAACATCGAGTGGGTACAGGTCGACCTGCTCAACCTCACCTCGGCCTATGAGGAGGACGGCATCGCGGCGGTCTTCAACTACCCCACCTATATCGGCAGCCTCGGGCTCACCCCTGAAGACGCCATCGCTGTCGAGGAGAACGTCGACGAACGCTTCGCGATCTCCCTGGTGGCGAACGAGGCGGACCTCGACAGCGAGAAGATCCAAGTACTCGAGGATGCGATGACCAGCGACGAGGTGCGTGACTTCCTGGTTGAGGAGCACGACGTGACGCTGACTCCCGCCTTCTGATGCGTTGAGCAGGCCCGCGCGGCTGATCAGCTCGACGGCGGTGTTATGCCCTCCGTTCCCGGTGACGCGCGTTCCCAGGGCTCCACGCCCCCGGGGATGACACGCATCATCGGGTGCGGAGCGGGCACCGGCCGGGCCGGCGTCTGCCGCTGCGCTGCGAGCTGGTTCGCGCGAGCCTTCTCCGGGGAGCGCCGCTCCAGCTTCGCGGCGAGGTGCTCCCATTCCAGCGCAAGCTGGCCCGCCGTGACGTCGATCGCCTCTCCGGTGTCGGTCTTCGAGTGAATGATCTTGCTGCGATTGAAGCGGTAGCCCCTGACATCCGCCTCCTCCGCGACGCCCTGCAGATAACGTCCGACAGCGGCAAGCGGATCGGCCTGCGCGCGGAAACGAAGAAGCTGCGGATGATCGAGGTACCCCTTGGTGCGTCCGCTCAGCACGGCCTGTGCCAGAAGCGTCTCCCGCCAACAGGCGACGAGTCCCTGACGGTCGAGATGGCCGGGATGGAGGCTCCAGATGCGCATCGGCACAGGCTACCGGTGCGCGGCGACGTATGGCGTAACAGAGGGCCCGGAGTCGCCGGGGGCGGGTGATAGCGTTCTGTGCCTGTCCGCGACCGATCATGTCTGCGCGCCGCCCACACGGGGTGCCGAATCAAGGGAATCTCAATGACCACACGCCTGCTCTCCACTCTCGCGATCTCTGCCGCTGCGGCACTGACTCTCGCCTCCTGCGGCGGAGGCGAGGATGCCCAGAACGACGGCGAGTCCGCCTCAGGTCTGAGCCTCGAGGAGGTCCAGGAGGCCGGCGTGCTGACCGTGGGCACCGAAGGGACCTACCGGCCCTTCAGCTACCACGAAGACGGCTCCGGAGAGCTCACCGGATTCGACGTGGAGATCGCCTCCGCAGTGGGCGAGGAGCTCGGCGTCGATGTCGAGTTCGAAGAGACTCAGTGGGACGCCATGTTCACCGGACTGGAATCGGCCCGCTTCGACGTCATCGCCAATCAGGTCTCGATCACCGATGACCGCGAGGAGAGCTACCAGTTCTCCGAGCCCTACACCGTCTCCAACGGCGTGATCGTCACCCTGGAGGAGAACGAGGACATCACCAGCTTCGAGGACCTCGACGGGGCCACCACTGCGCAGTCGCTGACGTCGAACTGGTACGAGCTCGCCACTGAGTCAGGTGCCGACGTCGAAGCAGTGGAGGGCTGGGCGCAGTCGGTGACGCTGCTCGAGCAGGGCCGTGTGGACGCCACCGTCAACGACAAGCTCACCTACCTCGACTACCAGGCCACGGAGAACAACGAGAACATCAAGATCGCCGCCGAGACCGAGGACCAGTCCTTCTCCGCACTGACCTTCCGCCAGGGCAGCGACTCCCTGGTCGAAGCGGTGGACGAGGCCATGGCCACGCTCGCCGAGGACGGTACGCTGGCTGAGATCTCCGAGAAGTACTTCGGCGAAGACGTCACTCAGTGAGCCTCCACCCCAGCATCTCCCGTTAGGCTTCAGCTGTGATCGACATCGATTGGACGCTGGTCGCCGAGTCTTTCTGGCCACTCTTGCGTGGCGGCCTGACCGGCACCATCCCGCTCACCCTTGCAAGCTTCACGTTGGGACTGGCCCTGGCGCTGGTGCTGGCCATGATGCGCATCAGCGGCAATCGGCTGTTCTCGGGCATCGCGAGGGTCTACATCTCGATCATCCGCGGCACCCCGCTGCTGGTGCAGCTGTTCGTGATCTTCTACGGCCTGCCCTCGGTCGGGGTGACCATCGATCCCTGGCCCAGCGCCGCCATCGCCTTCTCGATGAACGTCGGCGGCTATGCCGCGGAGATCATCCGCGCCTCCATCCTCTCCGTGCCCAAGGGCCAGTGGGAGGCGGGCTACACGATCGGGATGTCCCGCAACCAGGCGCTGTGGCGGCTGATCCTCCCGCAGGCGCTGCGGGTCTCGGTGCCGCCGCTGTCGAACACCTTCATCTCCCTGGTCAAGGACACCTCACTGGCCTCGCTCATCCTGGTCACCGAGCTCTTCCGCGTGGCCCAGGAGATCGCCGCGTTCAGCCAGGAGTTCATGATCATCTACGTGGAGGCCGCAGTGATCTACTGGTGCTTCTGCCTGGTGCTCACCATGATTCAAGACAGGCTCGAACGGAGATTGGACCGCTATGTCGCCCACTGATCGTCTCGGCGAGACGCCGCTGCTCGAAGTCTCCGGGTTGAACAAGTCCTTCGGAGACAACGAGGTGCTGCGCTCCATCGATCTGCAGGTGAAGTCAGGCCAGGTGCTCGCGCTGATCGGGCCCTCCGGGTCCGGAAAGACCACGGTGCTGCGGTGCCTCAATGGTCTGGAGCAGCCCGACGCCGGCACGGTGGCCTTCTCCGGGGGGCCCGCGGTGACCTTCGGCGCGAAGACCAGCAGGCGCGAGAAGGAATCGCTGCGTACCCGTTCGGCCATGGTCTTCCAGGGCTACAACCTCTTCCCGCACAAGACCGTGCTGCAGAACGTGATCGAGGGTCCCGTCCAGGTGCAGAAGCGCTCCAAGGCCGACGCCACGCAGCGCGCCGAACGGCTCCTAGAGCGAGTCGGCCTGGCCGAGAAGCGTGACAACTACCCGCACGAACTCTCCGGGGGTCAGCAGCAGCGCGTAGGCATCGTGCGCGCCCTGGCCCAGGAGCCCTCGCTGCTGCTCTTCGATGAGCCGACCTCCGCACTCGACCCCGAGCTGGTGGGCGACGTGCTCCGTGTGATCAAGGAGCTCGCCGAGGAGGGCTGGACCATGGTCCTGGTCACCCACGAGCTCGCCTTCGCACGAGAGGTCGCCGATACCGTGGTCTTCATGGACGAGGGTGTGGTCGTGGAGCAGGGCCCCGCGGAGACTGTCCTGCGCGAACCGGCACAGGAGCGAACCCAGCGCTTCGTGCACCGGCTGCTCAACCCGTTCTGAGCTGAGCTGCGCTGAGCCTGCGGTTTGCGTCCTTGACCGCCCCGGTGCCGCGGCGGAGACTGGACGCCATGAAGATCACCGCGACCACTGTCGTCTTCGACGCAGCCGACCTCGACGCCGAGAGCAGGTTCTGGGCCCGGATGCTGGGAGGTGAGGTGCAGGCCGAAGAGGACTGGCACACCGTCATGGTCCAAGGCGCGGCACCTGTGGCGGTGCAGCTGGCCCCGGATCACCAGCCTCCACAGTGGCCCGATGGCCAGCCACAGCAGATCCACCTGGACCTCGACGTCGAGGACATCGCCTCAGCCCACGCTGAGGCCGTCGAACTCGGTGCCACGGTGCTGCAGATGGCCACCGGCAGGCAGCGCTTCAACGTCTACGCCGACCCTGCCGGGCACCCCTTCTGCCTCTGCTGGCACTGACCCCAGCTGCACTGATCCCTGCAGCCTGACCCTGTCCAGCCGAGTCGCGCTGTGCGAAGCTGAGCCCATGAGCGTCATCGAGAACTCCACACTGGCCATCATCGGCGCCGGCAGCGTGGGCACCGCCACGGCGTATGCGGCCATGATCCGCGGCTCCGCCCGGCACGTGCGGCTCTACGACATCGACGCCGCCCGCGTGGACGCTGAAGTGCTCGACCTGGCTCATGGCAGCCAGTTCACGGGAGCAAGCGACATCTCCGGCGGCGCGGACCTCAAACACGTGGAAGGTGCCGACGTCGTCGTCATCACCGCCGGAGCCAAGCAGCACCCCGGGCAGACGCGCCTGGATCTCGCCGCCACCAATGTGGGGATCCTGCGCCGAATGCTGCCGCAGCTGCTCGAGCGCGCGCCCGATGCCGTCTACGTGCTGGTGACCAATCCCTGCGACGTGCTCACCGTGGCGGCGCAGCAGATCTCCGGACTCCCCAGCAGCCGGGTCTTCTCCTCCGGCACCGTGCTGGACACCGCGAGGCTGCGCTGGAAGCTCGCCCAGCGGGCCGGAGTCGCACAGTCCAGCGTGCATGCCCATATCGTCGGCGAGCACGGAGACACCGAGTTCCCGCTGTGGTCCTCTGCGAGCATCGGCGTGACCCCGCTGCTGGACTGGGAGCGGGACGGGACCAGGGTCTTCCACCCGGAGGAGCTCGATGCCCTCTCGCACGAGGTGCGCAACGCGGCCTACCAGGTGATCGCCGGCAAAGGAGCCACCAATTACGCCATCGGCCTGTCTGCCGCGCGGATCGTGGAGGCCGTGCTCCATGATGAGCACGCGATCCTGCCGGTGAGCAGCGTGCTCAACGGCTTTCTCGGCATCGACGGTGTGGCGCTGTCCATCCCCACCGTGGTCTCCGCCCGAGGGGCTGAGCCGGTGGTCACGACCCCCTTCGACGAGGCCGAGGCTGCCGCGCTGCGGGTCTCGGCCGAGGCGCTGGTCAGCGTGCAGAGGTCCCTGCGCCTCTGACTCAGCTCTGGCGGATTCCTGATTCGTTCCAGGTCAACGCGGGGATGCAGCTCTTGTCCCAGTAAAGTGTCACATCATGACGCGTATTGGGACCTTTGTGGGGGCGTTGTTCTACCACTCCGGCGGCAAGACGTTCGCCCTCGTCCAGCAGCTCACCTTTCTGGCGGTCCTGACCGCGCCCACCGTGGCACTGGCGATCTTCGAGCCAGCGACCACCTCCCTCTTCCGGGTGATGCTGGGGCTCGGACTTCTGTTCGCTGCCACGGCAGTGGTCGCGATGTCCCCGCGCGCCGGCCTGCCTCCGGCGCTGGAATGGCTGGTGCCTATCAGCAGCATCGTGGCCTGCGGCATCTGCCGCTACGCCACCTATCCCGACGGCGCGGTGATCTCCAATCTAAGCCTGGTGCCCTCGCTGTGGCTGGTGGTGCGGTTCCGGCTCAGGGGTGCCGCCGTCGCCGTGCTGATGGTGGTCCTCTCGATCAGCATTCCCTCGCTGCTGGCCATCAGTGATGATCTCAACGTGGCGTCGTTCTCGAGATACACGGTCCTGCCGGTGGCTCTGGCGCTCATGTCCTTCGCCGTGGTCGGGATTATGCAGAGCCTCGAGGCCAACAGCATCGAGGCCAAGCGTGCGCTGATGAGCGAGCTCGAGTCGCTGACGCAGCTGGAGCGCACCGACAGACTGCTGCGCGGGGTGTTGGAGAACCTGAACGTCGGGGTGCTCGTGATGGACACCGCCGGCCACGATGTGATGACGAACAGTGCGCAACGTGAGATCCATGCCTACGCCTCCCCGCCGAGCAACTCGGACCGGACGGAGGCAGGCCACCTGCTCTTCTACACTGACGGCACCCCGATCCCCGAACTGAACCGCCCAGCCGCTCGCGCCAACAAGGGTGAAGAGTTTGACAACGTGGAGTTCCTCGCCGGCAACCCTGGCCCGGAGCAGCGCGTCATCTCGGTCACAGCCCGGGCCGTGCTCGCCGATGATGGCACCCGGGACGCCTCTTTCCTGATCTTCCGCGACGTGACCGATCAATACAATCTTCTGCGCGCCCAGCACGAGATCATCGCCACGGTCTCCCATGAAATGCGCACGCCGCTGACCTCGATCGTGGGTTTCACCGACTTCACCGAGGACACGCTGCAAGAGCTGCCGGCGTCGGCAGTGCGGGATGAGGCGGAGGACCAGCTCGGCGTGATCCGACGCAATGCCGAGAAGCTCAGCAAACTGGTGGAGGATCTGCTGCTGGAGCAGCAGGCCGCCGTGGGCCGACTGACGCTGAACCTCGAACCGGTCGACGTGCAGCAGCTGATCACCGACTGCGTGACCGGGTTCCAGCCGATGGCGGAGCGACGCAACATCACGCTGGACCTCGACCTGGACGCCGGTGCGACCATCATCGCCGATCACCTGCGCATCTCTCAGGTCATGGACAACCTCGTCGGCAATGCATTGAAGTACACGCCGTCTGGGGGGGCATGTGACAGTCCTAGCGAGCACCCCCAGCGGTGGCGAGAGCCTGACCGTGAATGTCACCGACGACGGTCCGGGGATGACTCAGTCCGAGGCGAGCCAGGTCTTCACTCCCTTCTACCGCGCCCCCGCGGCTCGACAGTCCGAGACGGCAGGGGCCGGCCTCGGCCTCGCGCTCTCGCAGTCCATCATCGAGGCGCATGGGGGAACCATCACCGTCCGATCGGCTCCCGGGGAAGGCGCGCGATTCACCTTTACGTTGAACAACGATTTCACCCAGCGCGCTCTCGACGTGCGGATCTGAACAGGACCCCTCCATGTCACCAGCGCCGAAGAATCAGTCGACCCGGCCGCGGACCCGTCGAGTCTCCACAATGGTCTTCATCACCTGTGGGCTCTATGGCAGCATCGCCGCCCTCGTCTTCTGCTTCTCGGGAGCCTTCGGTGATTTCGGGGCCGAGCCGGTCCGCGATTCCGGACTCGTCACCGTCACCGTGATCTCCTCGCTGGCGCTGACCTATATCACCCTGCTCATCCACTCCTACCTGTTTCGCCGACCGAACCGAAAGGGAGACCCCAATGCGCTGACCTGGCACGTGATGATTCCCTGCCGGGATGAGGAGAGCGTCATCGCCGAGACCGTCTCGGCGGCACGAACGACCTTCCCCGGACTGCATGTCTGGGTCATCGACGATGACAGCGAAGACGCGACCGCCACGATCGTGCGAAAACTTCAAGACTTCGACGACAAGGTCCACCTCATCTCCCGCCGCCGACCCGACGCGCGGACCGGCAAGGGCCACGCGCTGAATGCGGCCTACCGCGTGATCTCCTCAACCGTGGGGGAGGACCGCAGAGACCGGCACCGCACGGTCATCGGCGTGCTCGACGCCGATGGCTTTCTCTCCGGCAACGCTCTCGACCTGCTCGCCGGCGCCGATGCCTTCGGCGAGGACACGGTCGGGGCGGTGCAGCTGGAGGTGTGGATGAAGAACCGCGGCGATCGCAGGCCTCGTCCACGCTCCGGACCGTTGAAGAACTTCGTGGGCCGGGCGCTGATCCGCATGCAGGACATCGAATTCCGCACCTCGAACTCGGCGATGCAGATGCTGCGGATCAAGACCGGGACCGTGGGAATGGGCGGCAACGGGCAGTTCACCCGGCTTTCGGTGCTCGACGATCTCGACGCCGAGTACGGCCAACCCTGGGGCAGGAAGCTCAGTGAGGACTACGAGCTTGGGCTCAACATCATCACCCGGGGGCACCGCACGCACTATGTTCCAGAAGCACACGTCTCACAGGAGGCGCTGCCCTATACGCGGCGCCTGCTGACCCAGCGCACACGCTGGGCGCAGGGAAACATGGAATGCGCCGAGCTGCTCTCGGCGCTGCGGAGGAGCGGCAATCTTCGACGCTCGGGCTGGGCGGAGATCCACTTCTTCATGGGACAGCCGGGGCTGCTCATGATCAATCTGGTGCTCGCTCCGGTGCTGATCATCCTGGCAGCCGTGGAGGGCCGGTTCGGGTTCAGCTTCGGCAATCCCGTGGAGTGGATCATCGTGCTGGCTGCCGTACTTGTGATCCTGCCGTACTTCCTCTGGGGAATCTTCTACAAATACTGCTGTCGCGAGGATGTGAGCCTGCTCAGCAGCTTCTTCCTCGGCGTCGCGTATGTCTTCTACATCTACCTGATCTACATCTACTACCCGCGGGCCATGACGCGCATGGCCAGGGGACAGACCTCGTGGGCGAAGACCGCGCGGAACGCCGATCACCTGCTGATGCCGATGCTCGGACTGCGCGAGGAGCTGCGTCGTCTGCCGCTGCTGGATGCGGAGATCATCACCAGCCTGGCCGAGGAGCTCGACGGCGCCGAAGACTTCGCCAGGGAACTGGTCAACACCTTCGGACTCATCTGGCCGCGACGATGGGCGAACCTGCGGCTCGCGGCCGCGGCCGATGACCACGTGGCGACGGCGGATGCGCTTGCCAGCATCCGGGTCTCCTCCGAGATGCTGGGGGCGAAGCGCCTCGCCCAGTGCGCCAAGGATCTTGGGAACTCTCTCGACGCCGAGGACTACGCCTCGATGCGCCGCGAGCTTCCGATCATCTCTGCCATAGGTGAGGAGACCGTGGAGGAGATCCGCGCACGGTTTGTCGCTGCCTAGGACATCTCCCTAGGACATCTCCGCGGAGACCAGGTCGAGGAACTTCTGCTTGAGCTCCCGTGGTCGGAAGGGTTTGGTGATGTAGAGGTCAGCACCGGCGGTTTGGCCGGAGGCCTGGTCCGCAGCTGATGAGCGGGCGCTGACCATGACGATCCGACCACTGAAGCTCGGGCGCACGCGACGCACGACTTCGAGCCCGTCGATATCGGGCAGGCCCACATCCACGCTGATCAGGGCGTAGTCTCCACCGGCGGCCTTGGCCACGCCAGCTTCGCCATTGGGCACGGTGTCCACGCCGAATCCGGCCTGGGTCAGCACCATCTCGAGAAGGCGACGGATATCGTCGTCGTCCTCGATCACGAGCGCCCGGTGGGTCTCCGGCATAGTGTTCCTCTCCTAGGATTCGTCTCCATCCTAAGCGAGGCCCACCGGGGCGCTCGGTCATCGTCTGACACGCCAGCTGTCACTTCTCCTGACGGACCGCCTCGGTGGCCTCACCCAGGCCGGCGAAGCGCGAGGGGATGACCGCGCTCCACGCCTCACGCAGCTCGTCGATGCCGATCGTGAAGCTGCCGCCGTCGAACGGTCCGGCCACCTCGAGGTCGCCCGAGGTGGCATCCACGATGCCGATCCGCAGCGCCGCGAAGCCACGAGCGGAGGTCATATCGGTGAAGCGCAGCTCCTCCGACCGTGGCAGCGCGACCAGTGCACGGGCCTGGGACTCGCTGAAGAGCGCGGTGAAGGGATCGACACCGTCGCGCTCGCAGATCCCATCCACGGCCACCCGGGCACCCACGCCGAAGCGCAGGCTCATCTCGGCGAGGCCGGCCGCGAGGCCGCCTTCGGAGAGATCGTGGGCGGCGTCGATCATGCCGTCGCGGGAGGCGTTGATCAGGATCTCGCCGAGCTTCTTCTCTGCCTCAAGGTCCACCGCGGGGGGCAGCCCGCCCAGGTGGCCGCGTCCGCGGGCAAACTCGGAGCCGTCGAGCTCATCGGCCGTCACGCCGAGCAGGTAGATCGCCTGACCATCGGCCCAGCGCTCGTAGCCCGAGGGGGTGCGCCGTCCGACGTCGTCGAACTTGCCGAGCACGCCCACCACAGGAGTGGGATGGATGGCGCGGCCCGCCGTCTGGTTGTACAGCGAGACGTTGCCGCCGGTCACCGGGATGCCCAGCTGCTGGCAGCCATCGGCAAGCCCGCGGACGGCCTCGGCGAACTGCCACATGACCTCGGGATCCTCCGGCGAGCCGAAGTTTAGGCAGTCCGAGACCGCCATCGGGATCGCACCGGTGGTGGCCACGTTGCGGTAGGACTCCGCCAGGGCAAGCTGCGCCCCTGTATAGGGGTCCAGATAGGCATAGCGCGCATTGGCATCGGTGGAGAGCGCGACGCCGAGCCCGGTCTCTTCATCCACCCGGATCACGCCGGAGTCATCGGGCTGGGAGAGAGCGGTGTTGCCGCCGACGAAGCGGTCGAACTGGTCGGTGATCCAGGAGACATCTGCCATATTGGGGCTGGTCATCAGATCCACCAGCGCGCGACCGAGCTCCTGGCCAGTCTGTGGCAGGTTCTGCCCTGCCTGCGAGGAGCGGAAGGTGTCCGCCTGCAGTGAGTCCTGCCAGGAGGGGCGGTGATAGGGCCGCTCGTAGACGGGGCCGTCGTGGGCCACCGTGCGGGGGTCCACGTCGACGATCGTCTCGCCGTCCCATTCGATGATAAGCCGACCGGTGTCGGTCACCTCGCCGAGCCAGGAGTATTCGACCTCCCACTTGGCCATGACGCGCTCAAACTCCGCGGCGTTGGCGGGCGTGACCACTGCCATCATGCGTTCCTGGGACTCCGACATCAGGATCTCGCCCGGGGTCAGTGAGGGATCGCGCAGCAGCACATTCCGCAGTTCCACGTGCATGCCGCCCTCGCCGTTGGAGGCCAGCTCCGAGGTGGCGCAGGAGATGCCCGCCGCGCCGAGGTCCTGGATGCCTTCCACAAGTTCAGCATGGAAGAGCTCCAGGCAGCACTCGATCAGCACCTTCTCGGCGAAGGGGTCACCGACCTGGACTGCTGGGCGCTTGGAGGGCTTGGAATCATCGAAGGACTCTGAGGCCAGCACCGAGGCGCCGCCGATGCCGTCTCCACCGGTGCGGGCGCCGAAGAGCACGACCTTATTGCCCACGCCTGAGGCGTTGGCCAAGCGGATATCCTCGTGGCGCATCACGCCGACAGCCAGCGCATTGACCAGCGGGTTGTCCTGGTAGACGGAGTCGAAGACGACCTCACCGCCGATATTGGGCAGACCCAGGGAGTTCCCGTAGCCGCCGATGCCAGAGACCACTCCGGGCAGCACGCGTTTGGTATCGGGGTGGTCGATATCGCCGAAGCGCAGGGGATCCATCACGGCGACCGGGCGTGCGCCCATGGAGATGATGTCGCGGACGATTCCGCCCACGCCGGTGGCGGCCCCCTGGTAGGGCTCCACGTAGCTGGGGTGATTATGGGACTCGATCTTGAAGGTGACGGCCCAGCCGTCACCGAGGTTGGTCACCCCGGCGTTCTCACCGATGCCGACCATCAGGTCCTTCTTCATCTCCTCGGTGACCTTCTCGCCGAACTGGCGCAGATGGACCTTGGAGGACTTGTACGAGCAGTGCTCGGACCACATCACCGAGTACATGGCCAGCTCGGCCGCCGTCGGGCGCCTGCCCAGGATCTCCACGATCCGGTCATACTCATCGGACTTCAGGCCAAGCTCCGCCCAGGGCAGGTCGGTGTCCGGGGTGGTGGAGGCGTGCTCCACGGTGTCGATGTTGAATTCTTTGTCTGTCACAGTCTGCTCGCTCACTGGGCACCTCCGGCAAGAGATGCGATCACGGAGGTGAAAATGGTCAGCCCGTCGGTGCCGTTGCGCATCCCGGTGGCGTCGTCGGGGCCGTAGCCAGCCTCGACGGCGTGTTCGGGGTGCGGCATCAGACCCACGACGTTGCCGGTCTCATTGGTGATGCCGGCGATTGCGTTGCGGGAACCATTGGGGTTCTCGCCCACGTAACGGAAGACCACGCGCCCCTCGGCCTCGAGCGCCTCGAGGGTGTCTGGGTCGGCGAGGTACTGCCCGTCCTGGTTCTTCAGCGGGATGGCGATGAGCTCATCCTGCGTGAACTGGGAGGTCCATGCGGTGGAGGTGTTCTCGACCTGCAGCACCTGGTCCTTGCAGAGGAACTTCAGGTGTTCGTTCTTCACCATGGAGCCCGGCAGCAGGTGGGATTCGGTGAGCATCTGGAAGCCGTTGCAGATGCCCAGCACCGGGAGGCGGCTTCCCGAGGTGGCGGTGGCGGCCTCGATGATCCTGCCCATCAGCGGTGCGAAGCGGGCGATGGCTCCGGCGCGCAGGTAGTCGCCATAGGAGAATCCGCCCGGCAGCACGATCGCGTCCACGCCCTGGAGCGATTCCTCGCCGTGCCAGAGTTCCACGGCGGTGCCGCCACCGAGACGGACGGCGCGTGCGGCGTCGCGATCATCGAGGGTGCCGGGGAAGGTGACGACGCCGATGCGCGCGCCACCCAGGGGAGTGGCACCCGGAGCGGCATGGAAGTCCCCGATGAGGGGGGTCTCAGTGCTCATGCAGCGTCCTCGTCATCCACGCGCACGCTGATGACGTCTTCGATCACCGGGTTGGAGAGCATCTCGGTGGCCGCTGTGCGGGCGCTCTCGAGGATCTCGTCGGTGATCTCGCCGTCCACGGCGAGCTCGAAGCGCTTGCCCTGGCGTACTCCGGAAAAGCCGGTGAAGCCCAGATGGGGCAGTGCGGAGGCGATGGCCTTGCCCTGTGGATCGAGAATCTCGGGTTTGGGCATGACCTCGACGATGATGCGCGGCATAGGGTCTCCTGTGCGATGGTGCGGGCGGGTGAGCCCGCGGGACCGCTGCCAGGTGCCGTCTCACGCACTGCCGGGACCTGATCAGCACGGCTGAGGACGACGGCGGCACGCTCCGCGAGCTTGCCGGTCCAGTCTACCGGTTGCTCACGAGCAGCCCGCCCGTGAGGCCTAAGGCATCTATTGGGCGAAAAACGGTGGAATACGCGTCTGCTGGTCGGGCCATAACGACGTTTTGCGCCCAATGGATGGAGGTTTCGCCCAGATGAGATGCTGAAGCGATGACCGAGATCCACCCTGAACAGGTTCCCCAGGCAGGCCACGCCGAGGCTCGGCACTCCATGTCAGTGGCGCTCGATCCCGCGCAGCGTTGTCCCTGCGGGTCTGGCGACACCTATGCCGCGTGCTGCCGACGGTTCCACGCCGGCGCGCCGGCTCCCACTGCGGAGGCGCTGATGCGGGCGCGGTACAGCGCCAACGCCCTGATGAGTGAGGATCCACAGTTCTTCGGCGGCTACCTGCACCGGAGCTGGGCGCCCGAGACGCGACCGGCGCTCGCGGTCCTCTCAAGGCCGGGTGCTCGCTGGACGCGCCTCGCCATCCTGGGTACGTCCGGGGGCGGACCCTTCGAGACGCACGGAACTGTGGAGTTCGTGGCCAGCTATGAGGATCTCAGCGCGGGCCATGCGCGGGGACGCGGACGGCATCATGAGCTCAGCCGATTCCGTCGCGAATCAGGGCAATGGCTCTACATCGATGGGGATGTGACCTGAGCGGGGAGGTGGAACAAAATACCAGCGCCTCGCGTTATGCCCCACGGAATCTTTCAGTTTTGAAGCACATGTGAAGCAATTCGCGGCCGCGGAGCCGCCGGGTCGACGCTCCGCCAGTCAAGGGATGGGAACACTATGACGCAGACGCCATTGAACATCGGAGTCCTCGGCGCAGGGCGGGTCGGCACAGCCGTTGCCCGGCAGGCCGTGCGCGCGGGTCATACGGTCACCATCGCCACTGGCAAGCCCGCCGCGGACATTCGGCTGCTGACCGAGGTCATCGTCCCCGGCGCCACGGCTGTTGATCGTCAGGACCTGCGCAGCGCAGACATCATCGTGCTGGCCGTGCCGCTGCACAAGTACCAGAGCGTGGACACCTCGGTGCTGCGCGACAAAGTGGTCATCGACACGATGAACTACTGGGCGCCGGTCGACGGGTTCATGGACGAGTTCGAGACCGGCACCAGCACCAGTGAGGTCATCGCGAACTTCCTCGGAGCCGCGCGCGTGGTCAAGACGCTCAACCACATCGGCTATGGCGACCTCGAGGTCGATTCCTACCCCGCCGGGGATCCGCATCGCCGCGCCCTGGCGGTGGCCTCCGATGACGCCGAGGCCAAGAGCCTGGTCTCTACGTTCATCGACTCGCTGGGTTATGACCCGGTCGATGCCGGGCCGCTCGCGGCTGGCAAGGCCTTCGAGAACGGCACCGAGATCTTCAACGGTCGCCACGGCGCCGCCCGCATGCAGGAGCTGCTCAGCGAGTGCAGCCGCGTGCTCGCCAACGCCTGAATTCAGCGAGCTCGCGGATCAGAGCGGTCCCTCGAGCTGGTCCAGCACCGCGAGGAGCTTCCCGCGCAGCACCTGTGACTCCTCGGCGAAGCCCTTCTGTGCCCGAGCATAGGTCGCCCGCCCCGCAGGCGTCTCGATCGGGACCGGCTCGTAGCCCCAATCGCTGAGGTCATAGGGGGAGGCGCGCATGTCCAGCTCTCGGATCCGTGCGGCGAGGTCGAAGCATTCCAGCAGGAGATCGCTGCTCACCGCCGGGACGAGCTTATAGGCCCACTTATACAGATCCATATTGGCGTGCAGGCACCCGGGTTGCTCCATGCGTGTCTGCGACTCCCGGGTGGGTTCCAGCGCATTGAGCGGCTTCGCCGAGGGCGTGTAGAAGCGGTAGGCGTCGAAGTGCGTGCAGCGGATGTTCGCGGCCTCGACCACCTCGTCGGTGCCGGAAGAACCCAGGCGGAGTGGAACCTGGTCGTGGCGCTGGCCGTGCTCCACGGACTTGTACACCATGGCCCACTCATGCAGACCGAAGCATCCCAGCTGCGCGGGTGTGGCCGCCGTCGTGCTCAACAGTCGGCGAGCGAAACCGATCATGGAGGCACGGTCGTAGCGGAACCCCTCGACGTCGAGGGTCACCCCGGTGCTGATGGTGCGGTAGTGCTTCCACTCGGCGTGCTCGAGCCGATCGCCCTGGAGCAGGACCCCGACTCCGGGATGCCAGCGGGAGAGCTTGCCGGGGGAGTGGGAGTAATAGGTGAAGAGGAAGTCCTCGACGGGGTGCTTGACCCCGGCGTGGCGACGCGCGAGGAACCCCTCGGTGAGACGGTCCACAGCGGCCTGGTGGGCGGCGGCCTTCTCTCGGTGCTCCTGTTCAGGAATCACCGTCAGCCCGTGAGCTTCCTCGAGAGGAGCTGGTGTCTGGGTTACCATCGGGTATATCACTCGTACCAAGTGCGCAGGCGGCAGGGAACCCGTAAAGGGTACACCTGCCGCCTGTGTGCTGCGCGGGGCTGTGTCATCGATTCAGGGCACTCGGCCTCAGCCGAGTTCTCGGCGCATGATCCAGCGTGGACGGTGTCCGCTGTGCGCCGTGGTGGGCGCGGCGGCCTCGAACCCGTGGACTGCGAAGAGCTCGGTGGCGCCGACATAGCCGCTGATCACGTCCACCCGCGAGGTCTCTGTCTCCAGCTCGAGGGGGTAGCCCTCGACAACCTCGGCTCCATGATGCGCCGCGTGGGCCACGGCGCCCTCGAGCAGATCATGCATCAGCCCACGTCCGCGGAACCCCGGGCGGACCACGAAGCACACCACGGACCAGGCATCGCGGTCGTCGAGGAAGGGGATCGTCCGGGAGTTCATTAGCCGTCGGTAGCTGCTGCGTGGGGCGATCGAGCACCAGCCTGCGGGTTCGTCATCGACGTAGGCGAGCACCCCGGGGCCGGGCTCCTGAGCGCAGAGCTCGCGCATGAACTCCGGGCGGTCCTCATTCGTCACCCGAGAGTCCCGATAGGACATGCACCAGCACCCCCGGCCGCCGGGCTTCTTGACCCCGACTACCTCATGGAAATCGGCGAAGCGTCCGACGGCGGGGAGTACCTCGGTGCCCATGCTCGGGCCTAGCGACCGGTCCCGGCGTAGACCTTGGCCTCTTCGTCAGAGTCCAGGCCGAACGCGGTGTGGATGGCCTGAACGGCGCGGTCCAGCAGCTCCACGTCCGTGATGACCGAGACGCGGATCTCCGAGGTGGAGATCAGGCCGATGTTGATGCCGGCGTCGCGCAGCGCGGTGAAGAACCGCGCCGAGACACCGGGATGGTTGCGCATGCCGCCACCGATCAGCGAGACCTTGCCCACCTGAGGGACGAAGTCCATGGACTCGAAGCCGATGGTGTCCTTATGTGCGTTGATCATCTCCTGGGCGCGCTCGCCGTCTTCGCCGGGAAGCGTGAAGGAGATGTTCGTGGTCCTGGTCGCCATAGAGACGTCCTGGACGATCATGTCGATGTTGACCGCCCCTTCGGCGATGAGGTTGAAGATCTCAGCCGCCTTGCCGGGAACGTCGGGGACCCCGGTGATGGTGAGCTTGCCTTCGGACGCGTCATGCGAGACGCCAGAGATGATGGGCTGTTCCAAGGGTTCGCCTTCCTGAATGGTCACAGTGTCTTTGGGGTCGGGGATGACCCAGGTGCCTTCGAGCTGGCTGAAGGAGGAGCGCACATGCAGCTTCACGCCGAAGCGGCGCGCGTACTCCACCGAACGCAGGTGCAGGACTTTGGTGCCGGCCGCGGCCATCTCCAGCATGTCCTCGCTGGAGATGGTGTCGATCTTCCGGGCCGTCTTGACCACGCGCGGATCGGCGGTGAAGACACCGTCGACGTCGGTGTAGATCTCGCACACATCGGCATGCAGCGCGGCCGCCAGGGCGACGGCGGTGGTGTCCGAACCGCCGCGGCCCATCGTGGTGATGTCGCGGGATTCCCGGCTCATGCCCTGGAACCCTGCGACGATGCCGATGTGGCCATCGTCAAGGGATTCCTGCACACGTTTGGGGCTGACCTCGATGATGCGGGCCTTGCCATGGATGGCATCGGTGATCATACCGGCCTGGGATCCGGTGAAGGACTGGGCGGTCTCATCGAGCTCGTGGATGGCCATCGCGAGCAGCGCCATGGACATGCGCTCACCGGAGGAGAGAAGGATGTCCATCTCCCGGGAGGGTGGGGCCGAGGTGATGCGTCCGGCGAGGTCGAGCAGGTCATCGGTGGTGTCACCCATGGCCGAGACCACGACGACGACCTGGTGGCCGGCGTGCTTGGTCTCGACGACCCGCTTCGCCACACGTTTGATGCTTTCGGCATCGGCGACGGATGATCCGCCGTATTTCTGAACGATCAGGCTCATGACAGGTTGTCTCACTCCTGGAAAGGGATGGGAAGGAACTTAGGTCAATTCTAAATCTGGTCAGGCGTCTCGCAGCACGGCGCTGAGGAACTGCTTGGTGCGCTCGTGGGTGGGGTCGGAGAAGATCTTCTCCGGGGCACCTTCCTCGACCACGCGGCCGCCGTCGAACATCATCACCTTGTGGGAGACGTCGCGGGCGAAGCTCATCTCGTGGGTCACGATCAGCATGGTCACATTGGTGGTGTCCGCGACTGTGCGCAGGATGTTCAGCACATCTCCGACCACCTCGGGATCCAGCGCGGAGGTCACCTCATCGAGCAGCAGGATCTCGGGGTCCATGGCCAGGGCGCGGGCGATGGCCACACGCTGCTGCTGACCACCGGAGAGGCTCATCGGATGCTCGTTGGCCTTGTCCGGCAGTCCCACCTGCTCCAGCAGTGAATGCGCCTTCGCGGTGGCTTCGGACTTTGACTGACCCAGTACGTGGATGGGCGCCTCGATGATGTTCTCCAGCACCGTCATGTTCGGGAACAGATTGAACTGCTGGAAGACCATGCCGATCCGGGTGCGCAGCTGCTTCTGCTCCTTGGCGGAGACGGGGACGCGCTTCCCATCCTTTTCACGGTGGGTCAGCGGCTCGCCGTCGACGAAGATATAGCCGCCGGTGAGCTCCTCCAGCGTCATCACCAGACGCAGGATCGTGGTCTTGCCCGAGCCGGAGGGTCCGATGAGCGTGACCCGCTCGCCACGGCGGACCGAGAAGTTCAGGTCCTTGAGGACGATGTTGTCGCCGAAGCGCTTCTCGACATCGACGAACTCGATGACGGGAGTTTCGGGATCAGTTGGCGTAGGCAAGACGCTTCTCCAGACGGTTGATCAGCAGTGCGGTGGGGTAGCTGGCGGCGAGGAAGATCAGGCCAGCGATGGTGATGGCTTCGGTGTAGCGGAAGGTCTGCGCACCGATCGTCTGAGCCACGCGGACCATCTCCGCCACCGAGATCACGAAGAGGAACGGCGTGTCCTTGAACATCGAGATCGCGTAGTTTCCCAGCGAGGGGATGGTGGAGCGCAGCGCCTGTGGGATGACGACCCGGCGCCAGGTCCGCCCGGCGCTCATTGAGAGTGCCTTGGTGGCCTCCCACTGCCCCTTGGGCACGGACTCGATGCCGGCCCGATAGACCTCAGACATATACGTGGCGTAATGGATGCCGAAGACGATGAACCCGATCAACAGGGGGTCCATCCAGGTGAAGCCGTAGTAGAGCACCAGCAGCTGGACCACGATCGGCGTCATCCGGATGAAGTTGGCCGCCCAGCGCACGATCAAGGCCAGTGGTGTGGGCAGAACGCGGATCAAGATTGCGATGACGAGTCCGAGAATAGCCGCGATGATAGTGCCCACGACGGTCACCAGAAGGGTGACTTGGATGAAGGCGGTCAAGATCTCCGGGAAGATCTCGACGGCGAATTCCCAGTTCCAGATGGGTCCGGAGCTGTCCCCCGCGGGCTGTGCGGTCAAGAGTGGAGTCAATGTGATCATCCCTGCCCCCCTGGAGTCTTTCCGCCGAATAGGCTCGGAGTAGAGCCGGGGTGCGCTGAGGCGATAGGCATCTTGGGTGCTGGTGAAAGGATCTCCCGGATGGTGGGTCCCTGTCCGAGCCGGTGCTTGGCGCGGATCTCCAGAAGCCTCATCCCCTGCGTGAGGACCAGCGCGAACAGGAAGTACGCAATGAGCCCGATGAAGGCGTAGGCGAACCACGCGTCGGTGACGCGGCGCAGCTGGTCGAGCTCGAAATTGAAATCATTGAGTCCGACGATGTAGACGACAGCCGATCCCTTCAACAGGTGCACGAGTAGGTTCGCCAGCGAAGGGATCATCAGCGCCCAGGCCTGCGGGAAGATGATCCGTCGGATCTTATGCGGCCAGGACATGGAGAGTGCGACGGTGGCCTCCCACTGGCCGGAAGAGACGGAGGTCAGCGAGGCGCGGACCGCCTCTGCGCCGTATGCCCCGTAATTCACGCCCAGGGCGATCACGCCCACGGTGAAGGAACTCTCTAAGGTCAGTCCGAAGAGGGGCAGGACGTAATATACCCAGAACAGCTGCACGAGCAGCGAGGTGCCACGGAAGAACTCGATGATGACCCGCGCCGGGCCTCTGAGCCAGAGATTCGGGCTGCCTGCCATCAGGCCCAGGATCACGGCAATGACGAAGGCGAGTGCGGCGCCGACCAGGGTGAGCTGCACGGTGAGCACGAACCCGTCCCAGAGTCTGGGCCCGAAATTCTGCAGCGTCTCGAAGTACTGCTGCTGTTGATCTAGCCAGTCCACGGTAGGAGGTGTTTCCTCTCTGCTGGAGGTGATGTCACCGAAGCGGTGGCCGGCACCTTTTCAGGGCCGACCACCGTGAAGTGTCTGAAGTTCTCAGCTCAGTCTTCGATGTCCTGGAGCGACTCCAGGTCGCCTGCGCAGAGCGCCTCCGCAGTCAGATCAGCTGGCGGGATCTCGGCCTCGGTGAAGCCGTACTCACTGATGATCTCCAGCAGCTCGCCGCTTTCCTTGAGCTCTGCCAGGTGCTCGTTGTACTCCTCGAGCATGTCGGAACCTTCCGGGAACACGGTCGAGCCTGCGCCGTACTGCATGACACCGTCCATGTCATGGACGAAGCCCTCGGTGACCTCATAGCCGTCCATGTCGCCCGCCATCTCGCTCAATGAGATCGCGGTCAGCGCGAACACGTCCGCGCGACCGCCGGTGACCATGTCGACGCCGTCGTCCGCTGAGCCCACACCCTCAGCCTCGATGCCCAATTCCTCTACGTAACCGGCCTCGATGCCGGAGGACAGTGTGGCCAGGGTGATGTCTTCGCCGGATTCCATGGCCTCGGCGACGTCGTTGAGGTTCTCCACGCCGAGGGGGTTGCCCTCTTCCACCAGCAGCGCGGTGGTGTACATGATCTCCGGCTCGGCGAACGAGGCTTGCTCGCAGCGTTCGGGGAGAATTGACATGCCCGCGGAGACAGCTTCGTAGCGGTCCGCGTTCAGGCCAGGTATCAGGCTGTCCCAGTCGGTCAGCTCAGCCTCAACGGCGTAGCCCATCTCGCCGAAGATCTCCTCGGCGAGGGCGATGGTGGCACCCTCAGGCTCCCCGTCGTCGTTCAGGTAGGAGTATGGTTCTTCGCCCGCGATGGCGACGGTGATCGTCTCCTCACCGGAGTCTGCTGCCGCCTCGTCGCTCTCGGCGTCATCTCCGCCGCAGGCGGTCAGGGCGAGCAGTGCGGCGGCGCTTACGGCGCCAGCGCGGACTGCCATAGAAGTCTTGTTCCTCATCGGTGCTTACCTCATCCTCTGGGTTCGTCTGGTGCGAGTCGGTGACACCATGCGCCGTGACGGCGGCATGCCACCTGACTTTCCACGCTAGACCGATCAAAGAGATTTGGAAACTGAATTGATCGGTTGAGGGAACACAGAGAGTCGAAACGCCGAGTCAGAAATGGGGTCAGGAAATCTCAGGGTTGATCGGAGCACGCGCGTGGTTGCCTGACGTGCCTAGGCAAGCGCTCCATAGGTAAACCTGACGAAATACGATTCCTAGAAACCTGAGTATTGCCTGATTACGCTTGCATAACTATCTGGGCGGCGCGTTGTCCTGCCGACTGCAGGAGGATGGTCAGGACATCGCGCGGCGGCCCTCGAAGGCCCGGCCCAGAGTGACGTCGTCGGCGTACTCCAGATCGCCTCCCACGGGCAGGCCGGAGGCGAGCCGGGTGACGGGTATCCCAATGGAGCCGAGCATCCTGAACAGGTAGGTGGCGGTGGCCTCGCCCTCGAGGTTCGGGTCCGTCGCGATGATCACCTCTTGGATCGCGTCATCGGATAGCCGACCCAGAAGTTCGCGGATATGGAGCTGATCAGGACCGATGCCGGCGATCGGATTGATGGAGCCGCCGAGCACGTGGTATCGGCCGCGGAAGGAGCGGGTGCGCTCAATGGCCATGACGTCCTTGGACTCCTCCACCACGCAGATCAGACTGGCGTCGCGCCGCGAGTCCTGACAGATCCGGCAGGTGTCCTCCTCGGAGACGTTGAAGCAGATGGAGCAGAACTTCACCTTCTCCTTCACAGTGGTGATCGCATCAGCCAGCCGCTTCATGTCCTCGCCATCTGCCTCGAGGATGTGGAAGGCCACACGCTGGGCCGACTTCGGTCCGATGCCGGGCAGGCGTCCGAGCTCATCGATCAAATCTTGGACTGCGCCTTCATACACGGTGGGGACGAGCCTTCCAGGTGGGGTGGTGATTCAGTCTATCGGGGTTACTCGTTGAGCCAGCGTTCCTCGAGAAGCGTGGCTCCGAGGTGCTTCTCGAAGGCCTTGCGGCCGAAGACCCCGGAGTGTTCCAGGGCGACATCATCCTCGCTGGCGATGTCCTCGGGCTCGGGCCCCTTGGGGGGTTTCGGCCCAGGCTGGTTGTTCGTTCCAGGCTGGCCAGCAGGCTGGGTCCACGATGGCGGCGCCGTCTGGTCATAGTCACTGGGCGGCCCAGAATCCCAGGCAGGATCAGGCGGGGGTGCCGGGTGATCGTGCTCAGCCGGCGGTTCCGCCGGTGCGGGAGCAGCTTCCCCGCGGCGCTGCGCGAGCCGGCGTCGAATCTCGGTAGCCCGGCTGGGGGCACCACCGCCGGGAGGGGCAGTCGCCGGTGCAGAGGTTGCGCTGTCCGATTCAGTCGCCGCGCTGGAGGGGCTGCTGCCTGACCGCGGCCCCGCCGAGGCTCGGCGGGCGAACGCAGGGACCGGCGGCTTCGTCTTCAGGGGCTTATATGACTCGGGCTCACTCGGGGAGAGGTCCGAGGTCGAGGTGGCCGCCGGCGTCGAGGTCGGACCAGGGGCGGGGGCCGAGGCAGCGGCCGGGTTGGGGTCCCGGTCGGGTTCATCTCTGTCATGCTCGAGCTGCTCAGGTTCGAGCTGCTCAGGTTCGAGCTGCTCAGGTTCGAGCTGCTCAGGTTCGGCGGGCCGCGGCGACGGTGCTTCAACTGGGGGTTCCGGCGGGGCCTCGTAGAACCCGGGGTCATAGGGCTCAGGAGGCTCTTCCTGAACCCACGCAGGCGACCCGTCGGCAGGTTCATCAGCAGGTGCGAGGCCCTCGCCTGCGGGCGGCACATCCCCTGAGTCCGCCGGGCTCAGCCGGCGGTCAGCTTTTGGGCCGCCACCACCGCCTGGGGAAGAGGATCCACCGCTGTTGAGCGTCAACCGCACCTGCATCCCCAGCACGTCCTGGACCGCGGAGTTCAGGGCCTGTTCGCCGTGTCGATTCGCGAACGTAGATTTCGCGCCTTCATTGGCGAAGTTCAATGTCAGGGTCTGGCCATCGAAATCGCCTACTTCCACGTTGCCCTTGACCAGCATCCAGAGCATCCGTGACTGCGATTTCAGGGAGTCCACAATGTCGGGCCAGGCGCGACGCATCATCTCAGCCGGCGAGACCCCCGAGGAGGAGTCGGGCTGTGCGGCGGGCCGTGGTGTCACCGTTGCCGCAGGGGCGGATTCGCCGGCCCTCGAGGCCGCCGGCGCAGCAGCAGAGGATTCATTGTTCCGCGCGGGCTGCGAGGCAGACGGTTCCTCCGGCGCTGCTTCTGGTCGCGCAGCGGCGGCAGGCTGCTGCGCAGCGGGATCTGGCTGTGCGGCGGCGGCAGTCTCCACGACCGGTGCGGCTGGCTCCCACTGCTGTTCGCCATCGGCCTGAGCTGCAGGCTGGGGTTCGCGATCAGACTGCGGTTCTCGATCAGGATGGGGACTGGGGTCCGGGCTCGACTCCGACTGGGGGGCGGGTGTGAAACTGGGCTGAGGCGCGGATCCGTCCACGGGACGAGCCGGCTGGCTGGGCTGCGCGCGGGATGGGGCACCTGAACGGGTGGGCGCCTGGTGCTCGGACTCGGGGGTCACGCCGGCGCCGGCAGAGAAGTCCAGCCGCCGCTCCACGCGTTCCAGCCGTGCAGCGACCGACGCATGACCCTGTTCGGCATGGGGCAGCAGCAGCCTCGCCATGAGCAGCTCGAGGTGCAGCTTGGGAGAGGTCGCGCCGACCATATCGGTCAGCGCCTGGGCGGTGATGTCCGCCCCCCGGGACAGCTCGGCAGAGCCCAGCTTCCCGGCCTGGGTCTGCATCACGCGGATCTGGTCCTCGGGGACCCCGCGCAGAATCGCCCCCGGGTTCTCCGGCACGGACTTCACGATGATCAGATCGCGCAGCCGCTCCAGGAGGTCCTCGACGAAGCGCCGGGGGTCCTGCCCAGACTGGACGACCCGGTCGACCACCGCGAAGGCGGTGGCCCCGTCGAGGCTCGCCACGGAGTCCACCACATCATCGAGCAGCGTGGCGTGGGTGAAGCCGAGCAGCGCCGTCGCTCGGTCGTAGTCGAGCCCGTTTTCGGTGGAGCCGGCGATCAGCTGATCCAGCACCGATAGCGTGTCGCGGACCGAACCGCCGCCGGCACGGATCACCAGCGGCAGGACGCCAGGGGCCACGCTCACCGACTCCTGTTCGCAGAGCCTGTGCAGGTAGTCCATGAGCGGCTCGGGCGGCACCAGTCGGAAGGGGTAGTGGTGCGTGCGGGAGCGGATCGTGCCGATGACCTTGTCCGGCTCCGTGGTCGCAAAGATGAACTTGATGTGCTCCGGCGGCTCTTCGACGATCTTGAGCAGCGCATTGAATCCCGCCGCCGTGACCATGTGGGCCTCATCGATGATGAAGATCTTGTAGCGGTCCCGAACCGGGGCGAAGGTGGCGCGCTCTCGGAGATCACGGGCATCATCGACGCCGCCGTGGCTGGCGGCGTCGATCTCGATGACATCCAGGGAGCCGGATCCGCCGGTGGCGAGGTCCACGCAGGAGTCGCATGTCCCGCAGGGAGTCCCCGTGGGCCCCTGCGCACAGTTCAGGCAGCGAGCGAGGATCCGCGCCGAGGTGGTCTTGCCGCAGCCACGGGGGCCTGAGAAGAGGTAGGCGTGGGAGACCGCGTCCTTGCCCAGAGCTGTCATCAGGGGAGCGGTGACATGCTCCTGCCCGATCACCTCGGCGAAGGTGTCGGGGCGATAGCGGCGGTACAGGGCGGTGCTCACAGTCAGAAACCTTATCTGCTCCCTCGGACATGCGCATGCAGCAGGGGTCCGCCGGGACTCACCGGGCTTCGGGGAGGGTTCGATCAGCCCCGTGGAGCGGCATCTGCCGCGAGGCGCTGCGCCACCCTGCGGTTCCCGGGCACGGTGTAGAGCCAGCGCGTCCAAGGGCGCAGCCAGACGACCCCAAGGGTCAGTGCCAGCCCGCCCACGGTGCAGACAGCCACGTGGACCGGAGCATCCACCCCGAGCTGATCGATCCAGCGGTGGAGGAGGATGATGATCGGAAAGTGGCTGACGTAGACGACGATCGAGTTCCGTCCCGCCCACTGCATGAAGCGGTTGAGCAGACCTGCGGGGATCCGTGGTGCCACCCAGAGGATCAGGGCGATGCCGAGCACTGCGGTGGGAGCCGAATAGATCGTGCCTGCACGAAACTCTGGGCTCTCCAGCCCGTGGTGCGCCAACCATGCCACGATCACCGCGAGGACTGCCGCGAGCAGCCAGGGTGCGCGGGTCCACCGCGCGAGCAGCCGAGCACTGGCGGCACCGAGGAAGAAGAACGCGCCGTAGTACAGCGTGCGATTGAGAAGCGCCTGGTCGACCTCGATCGAATGGCGGGTGAAGATCATGACCACGAACAGCGAAGCCGCGACAGCGGTGAACAACAGGGGCCTGCCGAGCAGCGGTTTGAAGATCAAACCGACCAGGTAGCAGAGGGTCAGCGCCATGAGGAACCAGAGGTAGTCCCCGTTCTGCCAGTAGCCAGGATCTCCGGGGCCGTTCCTGTAGATCAGCACGCCGAAGCCCACGAGCCAGACCATCAGTGGCCAGACGACCGCGCCGAACTTGCCCCAGAGGTATCCCGCGGTGGGCTTTCGCAGCGACCGTGGCAGAAGAGTGCCGGAGAGGAACATCAGCAGCGGCATGCGGAACGGTTCCAGGTACAGGTTCAGCTCAGCCCACTGCGCGACCTCGATGCCGTTTGCCCGCGGAATGTCCGAGCCGTGGAGCACCACGACGAGCAGCACCGCCACTCCGCGCAGGAGGTCCATCCACTGCATGCGCTGCGTCGACTCAGCAGATGGGTGTGGCATGGTCCTGGAACTGACTCTCTCTGGCGATCAGGAAGGAGGAATCGCGAGGCAGCTGGCGCGAATCAACTGAAGTCACTGTAGCTGACCAGATTTCTGCAGGTCACGAGACTGACCAACCGTTCGGTCATTTAATCTGATACATTAGCGCTCATGTCCGTGACCTGGATCACAGACGACACCTATGAATCACTCGTACGTCCACGTGACGTGTCCAGCACTTGGAGCAGATATGACCCAGTCCACCTACCTCAGCAGCGAGGGGCATGCGCTGACCCGCGAGGAGAAGAAGGTCCTCGCAGGCACCCTCGTCGGCACCACCATCGAATGGTACGACTTCTTCATCTACGCACAGGCGGCTGGCTTCGTGCTGGCCATGCTGTACTTCGAGCCCCTCGGTGAGGACAACGCGGCGCTGGCGCAGATCGTGGCCTGGGCCTCGGTCGGCATCTCGTTCCTCTTCCGCCCACTGGGCGCGATCCTCGCCGGTTGGATGGGTGACCGGTACGGGCGCAAGGCAGTCCTGGTCATGACGCTGATGGGCATGGGCGGAGCCACTGTGCTCATCGGCGTGCTGCCCACCCACGCGACCTGGGGTGTTGCCGCCCCGATCCTGCTGATCCTCCTGCGCGTGCTGCAGGGCCTCTCCGCCGGCGGAGAATGGGGCGGCGCTGCCCTGCTCGCCGTCGAACATGCACCGCGGCATAAGCGTGGCCTCTTCGGCGCCTACCCGCAGATCGGCGTTCCCATCGGCATGCTGCTGGCCACCGGTTTCATGTTCGCGCTCAACGCGGTGACCACCGAAGAGCAGTTCATCTCCTGGGGCTGGCGCATTCCGTTCCTCTTCTCCTTCGTGCTGATCCTCGTCGGCTTCTTCATCCGCATGAAGGTCGATGAGTCCCCGGTCTTCCTGGAGATGAAGGAGCGCAAGAAGGAATCTTCAGCTCCGCTCAAGGAACTGCTCACCACGCACAAGAAGTTCACCTTCCTTGCCGCGCTGATCTTCGCCGCCAACAACGCGGCCGGCTACCTGGTCATCGCCTTCTTCGCCGCCTACGGCGTGAACAGCCTGGGCATGGAGCGCAATGACACGCTCATCGCCTCGCTGATCGGCGGCGTGGGCTGGCTGATCTTCACGCTCTACGGGGGCTGGATCTCGGACCGCATCGGTCGAGTCAAGACCTTCCAGATCGGCTACGGCATCATCATCGTCTGGGCGGTCCCCATGTGGTTCCTGCTCGACACCGCCTCGCTGCCGCTGTTCGCCCTGGCGATCTTCATCCTGACCATGGGTCTCGGCCCCTCCTATGGTCCCCAGTCCGCGCTCTACGCCGAGATGTTCCCCGTCTCCATCCGTTTCTCCGGAGTCTCCATCGGCTATGCCCTGGGCTCGATCATCGGCGGCGCCTTCGCGGCGACCATCGCGCAGACGATCCTGGACACCACCGGCCAGTCCTGGCTGATCGGTGTCTACATCTCCGTGCTCGCGATCATCTCCTTCCTGGCCGTCTCGGTGATCCCGAAGAAGTTCCAGGGCATTAACCTCAATGACGACAGCGAGCGCGAGGAGTTCTCCGTGACCCCCGGAGCGCGCTCGACCACTCCCACCAGCTGAATCACTCGCACCATCTCGACGCACCACAGAAGAGGACCATTGATGAGAAACAGCACCTATACCCTGAGGCTCTCCGCAGCCGTCGCCGCGACCGCACTGACGCTGACCGCCTGCGGCGGCGCCGGTGAGGGGGAAGACACTGAAGGCGGGGCCGGCGAAGAAGGCGGCAGCTATTCGATCGGCATCACCCAGATCGTCTCCCACCCCTCGCTGGATGAGGCCCGTGACGGCTTCAAGGCAGCCTTCGAGGACGCCGGACTCGAGGTGGAGTGGGACGAACAGAACGCCCAGGGCGAGCAGGCCACGGCGAGCAACATCGCAGGCACCTTCGCCTCCTCCGATATGGACCTGATTCATGCGATCGCGACGCCGACCTCGCAGGCAGCGGCTCAGGCCATCACCGACAAGCCGATCGTCTTCTCCTCGGTCACCGATCCGGTGGAGGCCGGTCTGGTGGAGTCCTGGGAGGAGCCCGGGGCCAACATCACCGGTGCTTCGGACCTGAACCCGGTCATGGAGCAGTTCGAGCTGCTCCAGGAGATCGCTCCCGAGGCCGAGACCGTGGGCATCGTCTATTCCTCCGGTGAGGCGAACTCCGAGGTCCAGGTGGAGCTCGCGCAGGAGGCAGCGGACGAGCTCGGGCTGGAGATTCAGGAAGCCACGATCTCGAACTCCTCCGAGGTGCAGCAGGGAGTGGAGTCCCTCGATGTGGACGCGATCTGGGTTCCCACCGACAATGCCGTCGTCTCGGCGCTGGAGTCCGTGCTGCAGTATGGCCAGCAGAACTCCATCCCGGTGATCGCCTCCGAGGGCGACTCGGTCATCCGCGGTTCTGTGGCCACCTACGGACTGAACTACGGCGACCTCGGCCGTCAGGCCGGCGAGATGGCCATCCGGATCCTGGAGGACGGAGAGGACCCCGCCAGCATGGCGGTTGAGACCCTGGAGGAGCTCGAGCTGACCGTCAACCCCGAGGCCGCCGAGGCTATGGGCGTGGAGCTGGACCAGGAGCTCATCGACCGGGCCGATGTGGTCGTCGGTGAAGATGTCGACGCCGAGGACCCGGCAGCCGGTGACGAGGCCGCCGACGAGGAGGAGTGACTCCAGCCGCAGGTGAGACGCGACCTCCAAGGGTCGGCTCACCTGCGGATATGACCAACAATTGACCATCTGGCCGGGCGCCGGAACAGCCTCACCAGGCTGGACCGGCGCCCGCGGCCTGGGTGGACGTGGACCCGCCGACTGCCGATGACCCGGTGGCGACGACGATTGAGGACACATGATCACTGCATTCGAGCTCGGGCTGATCTACGCGATCATGGCCCTGGGCGTGTACCTGACCTTCAGAATTCTGAACTTCCCCGACTTGACCGTCGATGGCTCCTTCACCTCAGGTGCTGCCACCGCCGCCATCCTGATCACCCATGAGGTGGACCCGTTCCTGGCCACCGCCGTGGCCTTCGTGGTCGGAAGCGTGGCGGGTCTGATCACGGGCCTGCTGCACACCAAGGGAAACATCAACGGACTGCTCGCCGGCATCCTGACGATGATCGGGCTGTACTCGATCAACCTGCGCATCATGGACGGGGCCAACGTGCCGCTGCTGGGCCAGGACACGGTGATCTCCATGATGCGCGGCTTCACCGGCGTGGGCTGGACATCCGTGGCCGTGCTCGCCGTCGTGGCGCTGCTCTTCAAACTGGTGATGGACTGGTATCTGCAGACCGACAACGGTCTGGCACTGCGCGCCACGGGCGACAATGAACAGATGATCAGCTCCTTCGCCGTCAGCACCGACCGGCAGAAGATCATCGGCCTGATGCTCTCCAACGGACTGGTCGGCATCGCCGGCGCCGTGGTCGCCCAGCATCAGGGCTTCGCCGACATCGGGATGGGCATCGGGCTCATCCTCGTCGGCCTGGCCTCGGTGATCGTGGGGCAGGCCATCTTCGGCAGCCGCACCGTCATCCAGGCCACCCTTGCCGTGATCCTCGGCGCGGTCGTCTATCGGCTCGCGATCCAGTTCGCGCTGAACATCGGGCTCAACCCGAACGACATGAAGCTCATGTCCGCAGTCCTCGTGGTCGCCGCGCTGCTGCTGCCGCAGTGGAAGGGCTTCTCGAAGCTCAGCCTGCGGCGCAAGAGTCGCTCCCCGCTGGCGGCCGCCGCTGAGCCTGCCACCACCGAGGACGCGCCCCTTTCCACGACATCGGCAGAGAAAGGAGTCTGACATGTTGAAAGTCGATTCAGTCTCCAAGACGTTCTTCCCGCACACCGTCAACGAGCGCCGCGCGCTGGTGGACGTGGACCTGGAGCTCAAGGAGGGCGATTTCGTCACCGTCATCGGCTCCAACGGCGCCGGCAAGTCCACCCTGCTCAACACGGTGGCGGGACGCATCCATCAGGACGAAGGGGTGGTGTCCCTCGACGGTGTCGATGTCAGCAAGCTCAAGGAGCACCAGCGGGCAGCGAAGGTCGGCAGGGTCTTCCAGGACCCGATGGCGGGCACCGCGCCGAACCTCAGCATCGAGGAGAACCTCTCACTGGCTGACCGTCGGGGACGTCCTCGCGGGCTGTCCCGCGGCGTCACCAAAGCAAAGCGGGAACGCTTCGCGGAGGCGCTCAAGCAGCTGGAGCTGGGTCTGGAAGGCCGGCTCAAGACCAAGGTGGGCCTGCTCTCCGGCGGCCAGCGCCAGGCGCTGAGCCTGCTCATGGCCACCTATTCTGACCCCCGCGTCCTGCTGCTCGATGAGCACACCGCGGCGCTGGATCCGCAGCGGGCCGAGCTCGTCACCCGACTGACCCGCAGCGTGGTCCAGGACAAGGGCCTGACCACGCTGATGGTTACGCACAACATGGTCCAGGCGCTCGAGGTGGGCAACCGGCTGATCATGATGCACGAAGGTCGCATCATCCTCGACGTCGGCGCCGAGAAGAAGGCGCAGATGACCTCCCAGGATCTGCTCGCCGAGTTCGGCAAGCTCAAGGGCGCCGTGGTCGACGATAAGACGCTACTGCAGTGAATTCCGGCGCGGCCGGCGAGCACTGAACCCGCGGGTCTGGGGCTCTAGGGGCCTGGGGCGCGTCTATTCCGGCCAGGGCGAGCTGCGGATCACCTCGACGAAGTCGCCGCGTTCGAAGCCAGGCAGGAAGTGGGCCAGCACATCGGCCTTCACGTTGCCGAAGGTCGTCTCCGGTCGGTCCTTCAGCCCCTCGGTGAACGCTTCGAGGATCTGCTCCTTGAAGTCCGGCCGCGGGTGGGCGTCGACGACGGCGGCGCGCTGTTGATCGGTGAGGGCGTCATAGTCCACTCCGAGCACGTCCAGCTCCACCCCGCGGGTGACCAGGGCGATCTCCGGATCCATGTGCAACGGGATCTCCGGGGTGGTGTGCAGCGCAATGCCGGTCCATACCTTCTGCGCCTGCTCAGCCGCGATCCCGTGGCTCAGCAGGAACCGCCGGGCCTCGTCGGCGCCATCGATCTCGAATCGCTGGTCGGTCCGGCGGTAGGCCTCGGTCAGTCCCAGGTCATGGAACATGGCGCCTATGTAGAGCAGCTCGGGGTCGACGCTGATGCCGAGCTGCTCTGCCCGCAGCGAGCCGAAGAGGTAGACGCGCCGAGAGTGGTGGAAGACCAGCGCCGGGGCGGCTTCGCGGACCAGAGAGGTGGCCTCACGGGCCATTGTGCTGTCGGGAATCGGGATGCCTGCAATGTTTTCGCTCATACCCTCCAGTGTGGACCACGGGTGAACCCTCGCTGTGATTGACCCCACACGGTGCTCATGGAAGAGTGTTAGGTGAACGATCGGTCAGTTATTCCTGCGAAAGGCGCATGACGTGGCGATCAGCCCTGCATATCTTGTCTCCGGCACCCGCACCCCGGTAGGCCGCTACGGCGGTGTTCTCTCTTCGGTCCGACCCGATGACCTCGCGGCCCTCGTGGTGCGCCAGGTGGTGGAGGAGTCCGGCATCGATCCGGCCGACGTCGACGAAGTCATCCTCGGGAACGCCAACGGCGCCGGGGAGGAGAACCGCAACGTCGCCCGCATGGCCTGGCTGCTCGCGGGTTTCCCCGACTCCGTCCCGGGCATCACGGTCAATCGACTCTGCGCCTCGGGCATGAGTGCGATCGCCCAGGCCCAGCACATGATCGCGGCAGGGGCCGCCGACATCGTCGTCGCCGGCGGAGTGGAGTCGATGTCCCGCGCGCCCTGGGTGATGGCCAAGCCCACCACCGGCTTCGCCAAGCCCGGGGAGGTCGTCGACACCTCCATCGGCTGGCGGTTCACCAACCCGAAGTTCCTGGAGATCGACAAGCGGACCTTTTCCATGCCCGAGACCGCCGAAGAGGTGGCCCGGGTCGAGGGGATCACCCGCGAGGACGCCGATGCCTTCGCCGCGGAATCACAGCGCAGGGCCGTGGCCGCCATGCAGGCAGGCCGGCTGGCGCGGGAGATCACCCCGGTCGAGGTGCCAGGCCGCAAAGGCGCCGTCACCGTGGTCGACACCGATGAGGGCCCACGGCCCGGCACCACTGCTGAGTCCCTCGCGGGACTGCGCCCGGTGGTCGCGGGCGGCAGCGTGGTCACCGCAGGCAATGCGTCCTCGCTCAACGACGGCGCCTCGGCGGTGATCGTCGCCTCTGAGGCTGCGGTGCAGAAATACGGACTGACCCCTCGAGCACGCGTGGTAGGCGCTGCAAGCGCGGGAGTCGCCCCGGAGATCATGGGGATGGGCCCGGTCCCGGCCACCGCCAAGGTGCTGGAGCGCGTCGGCTGGGGGATCGAGGATCTCGGCGCCGTCGAGCTCAACGAGGCCTTCGCCACCCAGTCCCTGGCCAGCATGCGCAGGCTCGGACTTGACCCTTCCATCGTCAACGCCGACGGCGGCGCGATCGCGTTGGGACATCCGTTGGGCTCCTCCGGATGCCGGATCGTGCTGACCCTTGCCCGCCGCATGGAGGACGAGGGCGTGACCCGCGGCCTGGCGACGATGTGCGTCGGTGTCGGCCAGGGCTCAGCCCTGCTGCTGGAAAGGGTGTAGCCGGTGAGTTCGGACGAGACCCCGACCCTGGACGCAAGCGGGTTCAGCACGCTGCGGATCACCGAGACGTCGGATCGGATCCACGCCCAGCTGGACCGTCCCGAGGTGCGCAACGCCATCGACGCCACCATGATCACCGAGCTGCACGCCGTCTGCGCGCATCTCGAGCATCACCCCAAGCTGCTGATCCTCTCCGGCACCGAATCCGGGGGCAAAGGCATCTTCGCCTCGGGTGCTGATATCGGTCAGCTCCGCGAGCGACGGCGCGCTGATGCCCTTCGCGGAGTCAATTCCACCGCCTTCGACCGCCTCGCCAAGCTGCCCATGCCGGTGATCGCCGCCCTGGACGGATTCGCCCTCGGTGGTGGCGCCGAACTCGCCTGGGCCGCTGACTTCCGGCTGGGCACTCCGGAGGTGAAGATCGGTCAGCCCGAGACCGGGCTGGGGATCATTCCTGCCGCGGGAGCGCTCTGGCGGCTGCGCGAACTGGCAGGTGAGGGCATCGCCAAGGAGATCCTGCTGGCGGGACGCATCCTGGATGCGCAGGAGGCGCTGGAGAACGGCCTGCTCAATGCCGTGCATCCGGCCACCGAGCTGCTCGATGCAGCCCACGCGCTCGCGGATCGGATCGCCAAGCAGGACCCGCTGGCGGTGCGCATCAGCAAGCAGGTGTTCTCCATGCCGCGCGAGGCCCACCCGCAGGTGGACAACCTGGCGCAGGCCATCCTCTTCGAGTCCGAGGCGAAGTTCGAACGGATGCAGGCATTCCTGGACCGACGCGAGGCCAAGACTGCTGGACGAGCCCCAGACCAAGCCTCCGAGAAGACCTCGGAGCTGGACCACCAAGCATCAGAACGCACCTCAGGAGAGACCCCATGAGCACCCCTTCCGCTTCGAATCAGCCTTTCCCCGCCACCGTCGGTGTCCTCGGCGGCGGTCGCATGGGGGCCGGGATCGGCCACGCCTTCCTGGTGGCCGGAGCCGAGGAGGTCATCGTCGTCGACGTGTCCGAAGCGGCCGCACAGACCGCCGCGGCGCGGATCACCAAGGATCTCGAGGCATCGCTGAGGCGCGGAAAGATCAAGGGCGAGCTCTCCACCTGGACGAACCGGCTCACCACCACTGTGAATGTGACCGCGTTCAGCCGTTGTGGCCTGGTCATCGAGGCGGTGCCGGAGGATATGACCCTGAAGGTGGAGTCGCTGCGCCGAGCCGAGGCGCAGCTCGCGCCAGAGGCGTGGCTGGCCACCAACACCTCCTCGCTGTCGATCACCGACCTGGCAGGGCATCTCGATCGACCCGAGCGCTTCTGCGGACTGCACTTCTTCAACCCGGTGCCCGCCTCGAAGCTGGTGGAGGTGGTGCTGGCCGAGCGCACCGGCGAGGAGCTCGCCGAACTGAGCCCACGCTGGGTCGAAGCCCTGGGCAAGACCCCGGTAGTGGTCAAGGACGCGCCCGGCTTCGCCTCCTCGCGGCTGGGGGTGGCCATCGGACTCGAGGCCATCCGCATGGTGGAAGAGGGTGTGGCTGCGCCTGCTGACATCGACAACGCGATGGTGCTGGGCTACAAGTTCCCGATCGGGCCCCTGGCGCTGACCGACATCGTGGGACTGGACGTGCGGCTGGGCATCGCCGAGTACCTCGAATCCCAGCTGGGAGAGCGTTTCGCTCCACCCCAGCTCATGCGCGACATGGTCGCCCGCGGGGAGCTGGGGCAGAAGTCCGGCAAGGGCTTCTACGACTACCCCGAGAGCTGACCGAGACGCTCAACGCGGCCTCCGCTGAGGAATCGTTCAGGTCGACTGATCTTGAACGAGCCAGCGCGCGGTCGCCTCATCCAGAATGAGGTCCGTGGGCAGACCGGCCGCCAGGGCGCCCCGCAGACCGCTGAGCTTGGCCTCGCCCGAGACGACGCATATGCGCCTGGGCACGCGTCGCAGCAGCTCGAGCTCAGGGCCCGTGCCCCGTTGGTTGATCAGCAGGTCACGGTGGCTGCCGTCTGCCCGAAAGAACATGGTGGCCACATCGCCGACGACGCGTTCCTGGTGGAGAGCGAGAAGGTCTGCGTCGTCGAGGTACCCGCCCGAGTACACGTGGCTCGGGATCCCTGAGTTGGTCGACCCGACCCCGAATATCGCCATGGTCATGCGCTCCTGGAGCTCCAGGATTCTGCGCACGCTGCGCTCAGCCCACATTGCGGTCTTGGTCTCGGCGTGATCGAAGAAGGCGGGGACGGGGAACTGTTCCACGCGTGCGCCGTAGGCGTGTCCGAAGCGCTGCAGGATCTCGCTGGCATAGGCGATGCCGGTGGTCTGCGTGTTCCCGGCACCGTTGAGCTGCACGACGGTGGTGTCATGCGTGAGCTTCCGGGCCAGGTGCTGACTCACGGCGCTGAGTGTGGAGCCCCAGGCGACGCCGATGACTGCATCTGACTCGACCAGTGGGCCGATGGTCCGCGCAGCCTGGATGGCGACGCGTTCCAGCACCTCGGAATCTCTGACCAGCTCCGAGACGGGCACGACGTGGGCCTCCACCCCGAACCGTCGCTGGATCTCGTGCTCCAGCGAGGGCGCCCGGTGCTGCGGATTGTTGACCTGGATCTCCACCAATCCCGTCTCTCGGGCGGTGGAGAGCAGGCGGGAGACCGTGGAGCGGGAGGTGCGCAGCTCTCGAGCGATCGCGTTCATGGTGAGGTCCTGCAGGTAGTACATCTGTGCCGCGCGCAGAGCATCGCTGCCTCGGGACCGCGATCCTTCTGCGTTGGAATAACGTGCAGCGCGATCGCCACGGTCGGGCTCGGTGACGGAATCTTCTTCCACGACGCTCCTCATTTCTGCACGTCTGTGCATCAGCATTGACTAATCGTTGCATTCTTTCAAGAGTGAACCCATACGCACTGCGGACACCGATGCAGCACGCGACACCCTGAGGAGACTGTGATGGCCGACACAACTGTGAACACTGGCAAGACCCCGGCACCCGCCGAGCGGAGTGAAGTGCGAGCGCTGCGGGAGAACCCTCGCGCCTCCGTGCTGGTCATCGGCGGGGGAATCAACGGCGTGGGCACCTTCCGCGACCTGGCGCTGCAGGGAGTCGACGTCGCGCTGGTAGAACGCGGCGATTACTGCCAGGGTGCCTCCGGCGCCTCCTCGCACATGATCCACGGTGGCATCAGGTACCTGGAGAACGGCGAGTTCAGGCTTGTCCGCGAGTCTGTCGTGGAGCGCAATGCCCTGCTGAAGACCGCGCCGCACTATGTGAAGCCGCTTCAGACGACGATCCCGATCTACAGCACCTTCTCGGGCATCCTCGCTGCGCCGATGCGGTTCCTCACCCACCGTCAGCAGGGCCAGCCGCGCGAGCGTGGCGCCTTCCTGATCAAGGCTGGGCTGACCATGTATGACTGGTTCTCCCGGGACGGTGGCTCCGTGCCCCGCCATCGCTTCGCCGGTCGCCGTGCCTCACTGGCGCAGCTTCCCGATCTCCGTGACGATGTGCGCTACACGGCGACCTACTTCGACGCCTCGGTGCACAATCCTGAGCGGATGACGCTGGATGTGCTGCGTGACGGCCTGAATGCCAACCCGGACGTGCGCGCCACGAACTATGTCAGTGCGGTGGGACGCAGCGGCGAGGCCGTGACGCTGCGCGACGAGCTCACCGGCGAAGAGTTTCCATTCACCGCCGACGTCGTCGTCAACGCGACCGGCGCCTGGGTCGACGGGACCAATGACTCCCTCGGCGAGCCCAGCTCGTATATGGGCGGCACCAAGGGCTCGCACATCGTGCTTGACCACCCCGCCCTGCTGGCAGCCTGTGCAGGCCGCGAGATGTTCTTTGAGAACACGGACGGGCGCATCGTGCTCATCTACCCCATCGAGGATCGGGTGTTGGTCGGCACCACCGACATCGACGTCGATGTCGATGAACAGCCCGTGTGCACGCCGGAAGAGGTCGACTACTTCATCGACCTGATCGGGCAGGTGTTCCCGGATATCACCGTGGAACCGGACCACGTGGTCTACAGCTTCTCCGGCGTCCGCCCGCTTCCGAAGCACGATGAGACCCAGCCAGGCTTCGTCTCCCGCGACTACCGCATCGAGCAGCGCCGGGACCGGGTCGCCGGTCGCGACGTGACCACGCTGAGCCTGGTGGGCGGCAAGTGGACCACCTTCCGTGCGCTGTCTGAGCACATGACCAACGACGTGCTCGAGGTGCTGGGTCGGCGTCGCGCTGTCTCCACCGCGGGTCTGCCCATCGGCGGCGGAAAGGGCTTCCCGAAGACCGCCTCCGCGGAGAAGGCCTGGGTGATGTCCCATGCCGGGGACGGACTCTCCGGCGAGCGGGTCGAGGGCCTGCTGATCCGCTATGGGGCGCGTGCGAGCGAGGTCATCGACTACCTGCGTGCCGGAACCGACCGGACCTTCGACTCGACTCCCGAGCTGAGTGAGCGCGAGCTCGCCTACATGGTGGAGCACGAGCAGGTGGGCCATCTGGTGGATGTGCTCATCCGCCGCACCTCCCTGGCCTTCCGTGGACTCGTCACCGGCGAGCTGCTCCGCGAACTGGGAGACGCCCTTGCCCCGTTGAAGGGGTGGGACGCAGGGACTGTCACCGCTGAGATCGAACGCGCCGAACGAGTGTTGCGCGAGTGGCACAACGTCGACGTCAAGGATCTGGTGGCGTAACTCCGGAGGCTGCATTCGCGCCACTGGATCAACAACATAGAAAAGAATAAGGAAAGGAGCCAAAGATGTCTCTTGAAGTATTTGTCGCTGAGACCTTCGGCACCATGTTGCTGCTGCTGCTCGGCGGCGGCGTCGTCGCGAACGTCGCCCTGAAGGGGACGAAGGGCAACGGCGCTGGGTTTCTCATGGTCAACTTCGGCTGGGGTCTCGGCGTCTTCGCCGGTGTCTACGTCGCAGCACTCTCCGGGGCACACCTGAACCCCGCTGTCACCATCGGCCTGCTCGTCAACGCCGATACCGCCACCCTCGGCCCGGAAATCGACAAGACGTTCCTCAACGTCGTGCTGTATTTCCTCGCGCAGATTCTGGGAGGGATCATCGGCGCGGTGTTGTGCTACCTCAGCTATAAGCCGCATTTCGACGCCGAGCCTGATGCCGCCACGAAGCTCGGAGTCTTCTCCACAGGTCCTGCGATCCGGTCCTATGGCTGGAACCTGGTGACCGAGATCATCGCGACCTTCGTCCTGGTCTTCGTGATCATCGCCCAGGGGAGCACGCCTTCGGGCCTCGGTCCGCTGGCGGTCGCGCTGCTCGTGGTCGGCATCGGCGCGTCTCTCGGCGGGCCCACGGGCTACGCCATCAATCCGGCGCGTGACCTGGGCCCCAGGATCGCCCACGCCCTGCTGCCCATCAAGGGCAAGGGCGGCAGCGACTGGTCCTACGCATGGGTCCCCGTGGTCGGCCCCTTGATCGGTGGTGCTCTGGGTGGTCTGCTTGCCATGGTGGTCAGCTTCCCGGCAGTCAGCTGAAATCCCGAGCAGGCCCGTGATTCCAACACGGCCTGCCACAGCATGATCGACTGATAGAACACTCAAAGAGGAGAAGAACATGTCGAAGTACGTCATTGCGATTGACCAGGGAACCACATCGAGCCGCGCGATCATCTTTGATCACACCGGCAACATCGTGTCCTCGGGCCAGAAGGAGCACGAGCAGATCTTTCCCAAGGCGGGCTGGGTCGAGCATGACCCGATGGAGATCTGGAACAACACCCGAGAGGTCATCGGCAACGCGCTGTCCAAGGTGAACCTCACCCGGCATGACATCGCCGCGGTGGGCATCACCAACCAGCGTGAGACCACCGTGGTGTGGGACAAGAACACCGGTGAGCCGGTCTACAACGCGATCGTCTGGCAGGACACCCGCACTCAGCCGATCGTGGACGAGCTTGCCGCCGACGGCGGAGTCGAGCGCTTCAAGACGAAGGTCGGTCTGCCGCTGGCGACCTACTTCTCCGGCACCAAGGTGAAGTGGATCCTGGACAACGTCGAAGGCGCCCGCGCCAGGGCAGAGGCCGGAGACCTGCTCTTCGGCAACACCGACTCCTGGATCACCTGGCACCTCACCGGTGGCACCGAAGGTGGTGTGCACATCACCGATGTCACCAACGCCTCCCGAACCATGTTCATGGACATCGAGACGCTCACCTGGGATGAAGACATCCTGGAGGCTTTCGGTGTGCCGCTTTCGATGCTGCCGGAGATCAAGTCATCCTCCGAGGTCTATGGCAAGGTCCACGGCGCGCAGCTGCTGCGCGAGACCCCGGTGGCCGGAATCCTGGGCGACCAGCAGGCCGCCACCTTCGGGCAGGCTGCGTTCGAAAAGGGCGGTGCCAAGAACACCTATGGGACCGGCAACTTCCTGATCGTCAATACCGGTGAGGAGATCGTCCGCTCGGAGAACGGACTGCTGACCACGGTCTGCTACAAGCTCGGTGATGCCAAGCCGGTCTACGCCCTGGAAGGCTCCATCGCGGTGACCGGATCGTTGATCCAGTGGCTGCGCGACAACCTGGGCTTCATCAAGACGGCCCCGGAGGTGGAGCAGCTGGCCAAGTCCGTCAAGGACAACGGTGGCGTGTACGTCGTGCCGGCGTTCTCGGGTCTGTTCGCTCCCTACTGGCGCGGCGAGGCGCGAGGAGCCATCGTGGGCCTGACACGCTTCGTGAACAAGGGTCACATCGCCCGTGCAGCCCTGGAGGCCACTGCCTTCCAGACCCGCGAGGTGCTGGATGCCGCAAATGCCGACTCCGGGGTCGACATGGAGGACCTGAGGGTCGACGGCGGCATGGTGGCCAACGACGCCCTGATGCAGTTCCAGGCCGATATCCTCGGCATTCCCGTGGTCCGTCCGAAGGTCACCGAGACCACAGCGCTGGGCGCGGCCTACGCTGCGGGTCTCGCGGTGGGCTTCTGGAATGACACGGACGAGTTGGCGGCCAATTGGGCCGAGGACAAGCGCTGGGAGCCTGCCATGGACGAGGCAGAGCGCGACCGTCAGCTGCGACTCTGGAAGAAGGCCGTGACGCGGACCTTCGACTGGGTGGACGACGACGTCAAGTAATCAGCAGCCACCTGATTCAGGTGAGTGGAGCGGGCCCGGGGTGATCTCTGATCGCCCCGGGCCCGCTCGTGTCTCACGTGGTCTTCTCCCAGTTCTAGGCAGGATGAAGCTCGAGTTCTAGGCGGAGTGCCGCTGCAGCCCGTGGCGACCGTTCTTGCCGCGATACGCTGCGGTCTGCGGCTGTGCCCAGCCGCGGAGCGCATCCTCGGCCACGGAGAAGACCTGGACGCCGAGCGGGTGACAGTGCTCCAGCTGCTCCTGCGGGGTCGCCGCCTCCGGTCCCCACATGTGCATGGAGAGATCTCCGCCCGGGCAGGTGGAGAGTGCACAGAGCAGGTCGATCTCGGCGAAGAACTCGAAGAAGTCGCCGGGCTGCGTGGGACAGGTGTCCATGAAGTACTCGCGCTTCTCGTTCAGGCCCGCGAACTGGAAGACGTTGAGCACATCGTGGATGTCGGATTCGGCGAGGCCATGATCCAGCACCGCCCGTGTGAGGTTCGAATGACAGTGCAGATCGAAGTCCTCCCCGCTCAGCATGCGATTGACATAGGGATCACAGCGCGTGCCCAAGAGGTCATGGATGACCTCGGCGTCGGGATGATCGGCCAGAGAGTCCCCGACCACGGTCGCCATGGGCCGCAGGTACGGCAGCGTGGACCAGAAGCGGTCATAGGTGGTCATCGACGCGCGCTGCAGCTGCCGGGTCCGCGCCGCCCAGAAATGTTCGCGAGGGTTGTGCAGGTTCCAGAGATTCAGGTCACCGACCTGAGGCCCTTCCACCGCATGGATTCGCACGATCGACCCTGCCTTGACCTCCCATGCCTGCGCAGAACGGACCGGGATCTCAAACTCCTGGGTGAGCGTGCGGTCTGCCGCGGCCATACCCGAGTAGAAGCCGCGATCGAGATCGAGCGGTGAACCGGGACGTGACTGATACGCCGCGGGCTGAGCATAGCGGCGGGGTGCGTCGGGGGGTGCGCTGGGGTGTGTGCTGGGGTCGTCGGTCATGCTGACTCCTCGAAGGTTCGTCCACGAGCCTCCATTCCTACTACCCCGCGGCCTGCACCGCATCTCCTGAGACGAAGAGCAGGGGCCGGCATCGACAGCCCCTGTCGACGCCGGCCCCTCCTTGCTCAGCTCTGCGGGCAGAGTCAGCGCTACAGATCAGCCAGCGCGGAGGATGGGTCCTCCAGGCAGGTCGCCACGAAGTTGAGGAACCCACCGGCGGTGCCGCCGTCGCACACCCGGTGGTCGAAGGCGATGGTCAGCGTCGCGACCTTGCGCACTGCCAGCTCCCCGTTGACGGCCCAGGCGCGGTCCAGGATTCGACCGATGCCCAGGATGCCCACCTCTGGATGGTTGATGATCGGCGTGGCCCCGTCCGAGCCGAAGACCCCGTAGTTGTTCACCGTGAAGGTCCCCCCGGTGAGCTCCTTGCCAGAGATCGACCCCTCGCGAGCCTCGCCGACGAGCCGTCCGATCTCGGTGTGCAGCCCCCGGGCCGAGAGCCGTTCGGCGTGCCGGATCACCGGCACCACCAGACCGCCCGGAGTCTGCGCCGCAAACCCGAGGTTCACCCCGTCGAAGTGCACGATCTCCTGACCGCCGTCCTCGCGCTCCTCGAGCCGGGTGGCAAGATCCGGATAGCGCGAGAGCCCGGCCAGCACGAATCGACTCAGCAGAGCGAGCAACGAGGGTGCCGCGCCGCCGTCCTTGGCCGCCTGTTCCTTGAGGCGGGCACGCAGGGCGAGGACCTCGGTCATGTCCACGTCCTGCCAGACGGTCGCCTCGGGGATCTCGCGACGTGAGCGGGACAGGGTGGTGGCCACGGCCTTGCGCATCCCGGACATCGGGACGCGCTCGCGCACCTCGAGACCCCCGGGAGCGGCCGCCGTCGTGGAGCCGGCTGCTGCCTTAGGGGCCGCGGCGGTCTTCGAAGACGCCGCCGGAGCCCCGGTGGTCGCAGCCCGATCCGCTGCTGGAATGCTCTGCGCAGCGGTTGCGTCCTGCTTCGAGGAGACACTGATCGCTGCCTGCACATCGGCGCGCAGGATCATTCCGTCCGGGCCGGAACCGCTGAGTTCGCTCAGTGCAACGGAGTGCTCCCGTGCGAGGCGGCGCACCAGCGGGGAGGAGACCCGAGGGGCCTTCTGCTGGGCGGTCGGGACGGCGGGACCCGCCGGCGTGTTCTCACCGCTGCCGGCGGCGTCGGTCTGGCGCACAGCACCGTTGCGCCGGCGTCGTCGTCGGCTGTTCGAGGAGGTGGAGGTGCCGTAGCCGATCAGGACGTTGCCCGATCCCTCGTCCTCCTCACCGGAGGAACCTTCCTCGGGGTGGGAGACGTCCCCGGTGGCGGGGGTGGTGCCGGCGCGCTCCTCCTCACGGTAGCTCAGCGCTCCGGCATCCTCAGCGGCACCGGTCGGGGCGGCATCATCGCTGGAGTCGGTGGCACCGCCCTCGGCACCCTCGCCGTCCACAGTGATCAGCGGCTGGTCGACGATCATGGTCTCGCCCACGGCGCCGTGGAGCGTGGTGACGACTCCGGCATACGGGGAGGGGACCTCGATCGCGGATTTCGCGGTCTCGACCTCGGCGATGGGCTGGTCCACCACGATCGTCTCGCCCTCGGCCACCAGCCAGCTCAGCAGCGTGGCCTCAGTGAGTCCTTCGCCCAGATCGGGCAGATTGAACGTGGTCATCTCAGTCCTCCCACTGCAGTTCGTCGAGAGCGTCCAGGATGCGGTCCACGCTGGGCAGGTGGTGCTCCTCGAGCTTCGGCGACGGATACGGAATGTCGAAGCCGGTCACGCGCTTGACCGGGGAGGAGAGCGAATGGAAGCTGCGCTCCTGGATCCGGGCGACGATCTCCGAGGCCACGGACACGAAGCCCTGCGCCTCGGCGATCACGATCGCGCGTCCGGTCTTGGCCACCGTGGCGGCCAGGGCGGCGTCGTCGAAAGGGACGATGCTGCGCAGGTCCAGGACCTCCGCAGAGATCCCGTCCTCTGCGGCGGCCTCGGCAGCCTTGAGCGCGGTGGACACACTGGGCCCGTAGCTGATGAAGGAGACGTCGGTGCCCTCCCGGACGACGACGGCGCGGCCCTCGGCTCCGACTCCGGCGGCCGGCGTCGTGGAATCCTCTGCGGCGGACTCGTACTGGGTTCGCAGCGCGCTGAGATCCACGCTCTCCTTGGTCCAGTAGAGCTTCTTCGGCTCGAAGAAGACCACGGGATCGGGGGAGTCGATGGCCTCGCGCAGCATCAGGTAGGCGTCGCTCACGGTGGCCGGGGTGTAGATCTTCAGCCCGGGAGTGTGCGCGTAGTAGGCCTCGGAGGAGTCGCAGTGGTGCTCCACCCCGCCGACTCCGCCGCCGTAGGGGATGCGTATGACCATGGGCAGGCGGACCCGCCCGCGGGAGCGGTTCGCGGTCTTGGCGATGTGGCTGAAGATCTGTTCCAGCGCCGGATAGGCGAAGGCGTCGAACTGCATCTCGATGACCGGGCGCATGCCGTTCATCGCCATGCCCATGGCCATGCCGGCGATGCCCGATTCGGCCAACGGAGTGTCGAAGCAGCGGCCCTTGCCGAAGCGCTGGGTCAGCCCGTCGGTGATGCGGAAGACACCGCCGAGCGTGCCGACGTCCTCGCCGAAGACGCAGACCGAGGCCTCGCGCTCCATGGCATCGGACATCGCAGTGTTCAGCGCTGCGGCGAAGGTGGTGGGCTTGGCGGCCGTCGCGGTCTCGGCCGCTGCGGGCGTGGTGGTCGTGGTGGCCATGGGTCAGCCCTCCTGGTTTCGAGCGAGCTCATCGGCCAGCTGGGCGCGCTGTTCGCGCAGCTGGGCGGTGGGAGCGGAATAGACGTGGTCGAAGATCTCCAGCGGGTCCATGGCCGGTTCGGTGGTCATGGCGAGCCGCAGGGCCGCGGCGACCTCCTCGGCCTTGCCGCTGATGCGGGTCTCCGCGTTCTCATCGAGCACGCCGCGATCGGTGAGGAAGGTGCGCATGCGCTGCAGCGGATCGCGCTGCTTCCACTGCTCGACCTCATCGGACTCGCGGTAGCGGGAGTCGTCGTCGGCGTTGGTGTGGGCCTGCATGCGGTAGGTGATGGCCTCGAGCAGAAGCGGCATCGAATTCTTGCGAGCGAGGTCGACGGCGCGGCGCAGCGTGGCCAGCACGGCCACCATGTCATTGCCGTCGACCTGCTCACCGGCCATTCCATAGCCGATCGCCTTGTGAGCCAGCGAGGGGGCGGCGGTCTGATGTGAGAGCGGCACCGAGATGGCGTAGCCGTTGTTCTGCACGAAGAAGACGACTGGGACCTCGAAGACGGCGGCGAAGTTCAGCGCTTCATGGAAATCGCCTTCACTGGTGGCGCCGTCGCCGCACATGGCCAGGACCACGGTGTCCTCCCCGCGCAGCTTGGCCGCATGGGCGACCCCGACTGCATGCAGCAGCTGGGTGGTCAGCGGGGTCGACATCGCCGAGATCTTGTACTGCAGCGGGTCGTAGCCGCAGTGCCAGTCCCCGCGGAACGAGACCATGACCTCCAACGGGTCGACGCCGCGGCTGATGGTGGCCACAGTGTCGCGGTAGGTGGGGAACATCCAGTCCCCGTCGCCCAATGCGAGCGCGGCCCCGACCTGGCAGGCCTCCTGGCCGTGGGAGGAGGGGTAGACGGCGAGCCGACCCTGCCGGACCAGGGCGTAGTTCTGGTCATTGACGCGGCGGCCCACCACCAGCGCCTCATAGGCTGCAAGCAGCGCGTCGTCTTCCGGGATCGGGTACTCGTGTCCCGGGCTGGTGCCCTGCTCCTCCTCGGGGATCAGTCTCCCGTCGGGGCCGAGCATGCGAATCTGCTGGGCAGCCGGGAGCATGTACTGCTCCGGCGTGATCCCGAAGCTGCTGCTGGTGTCCCGGATGTGGGAGCCCTGTTCGGTGGACCCCGGCGCTGTGTCGCTGGTCATGCCCAGCCTCCTCAAAAGACGTCAATGGCACGTGTGGTGCATCACACTCTTGGTATGAGTGTGGCTGAGCTCACCTGCATTGAGCTATCCGCGCCGCGGATCCGAGACAGGGTCTGCCGCGAGGAGGCTGAGGCTGGACGAACTGCATGATTGAGATGCGGCAACGCTGGTATCGTCCAGAACTATGGGCCAGGGACGAGACAGACCGACAGAACGCGACATCTCACTGGACTCAGTGGATCACCGGATCCTGCATGCGCTCAGTGTGGACGCCCGTCAGTCGGTCTCGGCCATCGCCGCCGGGCTCCACCTCTCCCGCGCCAACGCCTACGAGCGCATCTCTCGCCTGCGTCGATCGGGAGTGCTCGAGGGCTACACCGCCGTGATCGATTCCCGCGCCGCCGGGATGGCCACTGCCGCCTATGTCTTCCTCACGCTGAAGCAGGATGACTGGGAGGTGCTGCGCGGCGCGCTCGCCGATGAGCCTGCGGTGCGGCACCTGGCCCTGGTGGGAGGACAGTACGACGCCGTACTGCTGGTCCGCACCCGGACCGTGGAGGAGCTTCGCCGGGTGATCTTCGAGCGGATCCAGTCCCTGGCCTGCGTCCAGTCCTCACAGACGGCGTTGATCTTCGACGACCACACTCAGCATGAGCACCCAATGCCAAGGAGGCAGTCATGACCTTTCGCGCAGCACTGATCCAGCAGACCCTGAACAAGGGCCGAGTCCAGGAGCATCAGGCAGAACTGATCGATCTCGAGGAAGATTTCCTCGCCGACTCCGGCGGCGACGCCCCGGTGGACATCGACGTCCACTACTCCGGGATCAACTACAAGGACGGGCTTGCTCTGGCGGGCAAGCCGGGGGTCGCCCGCACCTCTCCGCTGATCCCCGGCATCGATCTGGTCGGGAAGGTGACCGCCTCGGGGGACCCGCAGTTCGACATCGGTGACGAGGTGGTGCTCACCGGTGGCGGCATCGGGGAGTCGGCCCACGGTGGCCTCGCGCAGCGGGCCCGCGTGTCGGGTCAGCACCTGGTGAGGCTCCCCGCGGGGCTGACCCCGCGCCGGGCCGCCGCCATCGGCACAGCAGGGTTCACCGCGATGCTCTCGGTGCTTGCGCTGGAGCGCGGGGGAGTGCGGCCTGAGGCAGGCGCCGTCGTCGTCACCGGTTCTGCCGGGGGTGTGGGATCGGTGGCGATCGCACTTCTGGCGAAGCTCGGCTACCAGGTGAGCGCGGTGACCGGGCGTGCGGACACCGAGGGCGATTACCTCCGTCGCCTCGGTGCCAGCGCGCTGCTGGACCGCGCGGAGTTCGCCGAGCCCGGCGCCCCGCTGCAGAAGCGCCGCTGGGCGGGCGGCGTGGATTCGGCCGGTTCGGCCACGCTGGCGAACATCCTCTCCCAGACCGACGACGGCGGCACCGTCACCAGCTGCGGGCTCGCACAGGGCCACGACCTGCCCACCACCGTGATGCCGTTCATCCTGCGCGGGGTCACGCTCGCCGGGATCAATTCGGTGACCGCGCCGCAGTCGCTGCGCGAAGAGGCCTGGGCGCGGCTTGCCGCTGACCTGCCCCTGGAGCTGCTGGATGAGATGACCCAGGAGATCGCTCTGGACGGGGTGTTCGAGCAGGCGGAGCAGATCCTCGCCGGCAAGGTCCGTGGCCGCACCGTGGTGAATCTCGCGAGCTGACCCGGCTCGCCGCTGGCGCTGTGTGTGGGGTGTCACATCCGGAGATCCCACGTTAGGATGGGATAAATTACCGACCGATCGGTCAGTTCTGCTCCGGTCTGTCCCACGCTCATCGAGAGGACCCCATGGCTGCCATTGAAACTTCTGCGGCTCCGCGCCTGCTGCCCAGCTACATCCAGGACTCCTGGTGGACCCCGGAGAGCCCGGAGCGGGTCAGCGAGATCCTCGACGCGTCCACCGGTGAGCCGGTCTGCCAGGTCTCCACGGAGGGGGTGGACACGGCGGCCGCCGTCGCCCATGCCCGCTCGGCAGGTCAGACCAGTCTGGGGCAGCTGACGATCCACCAGCGTGCGCTGCGGCTCAAGCACCTGGCGGCCTACCTCCACGAGCACCGCGAGGAGCTCTACGAGCTCTCCGACCGGACCGGCTCCACGCGTCGGGACCACCTGGTCGACGTCGACGGCGGCATCGGTACGATCCGCACCTTCTCCTCCAAGGGGCGCAAGGAGCTGCCGAACGCGAACGTCATCGTCGACGGGGCGGTGGAGCAGCTCTCCCGGGACGGATCCTTCCTGGGTGAACACATCTACACCAGGCTGACCGGTGTCGCGGTGCAGATCAACGCCTTCAACTTCCCCGTCTGGGGGATGCTCGAGAAGTTTGCCCCCAGCTTCATCGCCGGGGTCCCGACCATCGTGAAGCCCGCCTCACAGACCGCCTATGTCACGCAGGCCTGTGTGCGGCTGATGATCGATTCCGGACTGATCCCCGCCGGTGCGCTGCAGCTGATCTCCGGATCCGCCCGCGACCTGCTCGATCACCTGGATCATCGAGATCACGTGGCCTTCACCGGTTCCGCGAACACCGCCCAGCTGCTGCGCTCCCATGAGAATGTGGCGAACCAGGGCGTGCGCTTCACCGCGGAGACCGATTCGCTCAATGCCGCCATCCTCGGCCCCGATGCGGCGCCTGACACCGTGGAGTTCGAGGCCTTCATCAAGTCGGTGACCCTGGAGATGACCGCGAAGACGGGACAGAAGTGCACCGCCATCCGCCGCGTCATCGTGCCCTCCGCCCAGGTGGACCCTGTGGTGGAGGCGCTGCGTGCCCGGCTCGAGTCCCGTGTGGTCCTCGGTGATCCGCGTGACGCCGACACCACGATGGGGCCGCTGGCCTCCACCGACCAGCGCGATGAGGTCGCCCGGGCGGTGGACACGCTGGTCAGCGCCGGCGGCGCGGTGCGGGTGGGCGGACCCGAATCAGGCACCGGCTCGGCCGATGCTGCACGGGGCGCATTCTTCCCGGCCACCGTGCTCTCCTTCGCCGAGCCCCGCACCCCCGCGGTGCACTCGGTCGAGGCCTTCGGGCCGGTCACCTCGGTGCTCGGCTATGCCGACATCGACGACGCCGTTGACCTCGCCGCGCTCGGCGGCGGTTCCCTGGTGGCAACGGTCTGCACCCACGACCCGGAGATCGCCGCGGAGTTCACCCGGGGGATCGCCTCCCATCACGGCCGGGTGCTCTTCCTCGACCGCGACGACGCGAAGACCTCCACCGGGCACGGATCCCCGCTGCCGCATCTGGTCCACGGCGGTCCCGGCCGGGCCGGGGGCGGCGAAGAGCTGGGCGGCATCCGCGCAGTGAAGCACTATATGCAGCGCACCGCGGTCCAGGGCTCGCCCGATCTCCTCACCGGCGTGACCGGAGTCTGGCACCGCGGAGCGAAGGCCGTCACGGCGACGCCGGAGACGGTGGCCGAGGGCACGGCGGTGCACCCGTTCCGCAAGTCCCTGGCGGAGCTGCGCATCGGCGACCAGTTCGCCTCGGGCCTGCGCACTGTGGCGCTGGAGGACATCACCGCCTTCGCCGAGTCCACCGGAGACACCTTCTACGCGCACACCAATGAAGAGGCCGCGACCGCGAACCCGTTCTTCCCGCGCCGGGTGGCGCACGGCTACCTGCTGGTGGCCTGGGCTGCGGGGCTCTTCGTGGAGCCGGCACCGGGGCCGGTGCTGGCGAACACCGGCCTGGAGAACCTCTCCTTCCAGACCCCGGTGACCTACGACGACTCGATCCGAGTGACCCTGACCGCCAAGCAGATCATCCCGCGCGAGACCGATGATTACGGCGAGGTCCGCTGGGACACGGTGCTGCACAACCAGCATGACGAGATCGTGGCCACCTATGACGTGCTGACCCGTGTGGCGAAGGAGAACAAGCCCGAGTGGGTGTGACCCTCGAACCCTGTTCCGCATCACACCGAGCAAGAAAGAGTATCGTGGTTCGCTGAATGACTTTCAGGTGAACTTGAGGTGGAGCAGGGATGACGGACATGCATGCATCTGGATCGCGGGATGCTGCCGGTTCCCGGCGGGCTCGATCCACGACCGGGCGGATCGGCAGGGTCCTTGCTGGCGTGCTGCTGTTCACGCTGACCTGGCTGGGAATGGCGCTGCTCATCGCGGCGGCCATCATCCACTATCACTGGGGCAAGGTCACCGTGGTCCAGGTGCTCATGAACCTCATGTCGATGGAGATCGGCGGCGGAGGCGGCGTCATCGTCTGGGTCTGCATCCTGGGCATCGGCGTCGTGCCGCTGCTGCTGACCATCGCCATCATGTTCTGGCCGTCCATCATGCGTCGACTGCGTCACCGCAGCTCCAAGACCCGGACCCATCAGTCTGCGTCGGACCACACTCGCCCCACATGGTTCGGACGCGGAATGTACGCCGTCGTGGTTCTCACGCTCATCATCGGCGGGCCCGCTGCATTCGTCAGCACGGTCCAGGTCACGGACTACATCGACGCCGCCGACTCCAGTTATGAGATCGGCGACCACTACGTGAAGCCGAACGTCACCAGCGAGGGTGACGAGCGCAATATGGTCATGGTGTATCTCGAATCTGGCGAGGCGGCGCTCGGGGATGACGAGGTCTTCGAGAAGGATGCCTATGCTTCGCTGAAGGAGGTCACCCGCGCTGAAGATGGGTGGCAGAGCATCGATGATCTGCGTGAGTACGACGGCAGCGGCTGGACCATGGCCGGACTGGTCTCGACGCAGTGCGGAGTTCCGCTCGACGGCATCCTCTCCGCAGCGAGCAGCGGATCCTATGCCGAGAGCGGCGTGGGGACCGAGACCTATCTCGGTGGGCTGACCTGCTTCGGTGACATCCTCAAGGACAACGGCTACACCAACGTCTTCCTCGGAGGTGCCAACCCCTCCTTTGCGGCGAAGGACACCATGCTCGGCGATCATGGCTACTCGAAGGTGCTGGGCCGAGGTGACTGGCGCGACCGGGGAGAGCCCGACAGCAGCTTCCGCAGCGACTGGGGCCTGAGTGACCAGCGGCTCATGGAATACGCCAAGGACGAGCTCGATGCCCTGCATGCCGAGTCCGAGGTGACGGGCGAGCCCTTCAACCTCTCAGTGCTCACCCTCGACACGCACGAGCCTGTGCACGTCCATGACTACTGCACAGTGGACACAGAGAAGGAAGCCACCTCGGTGTATGCATGCTCGATGGATCAGGTGGCCGGACTCGTGAAGCATATGGAGGAGCAGGGCTACCTCGAGGACACAGCCGTGGTGATCATGGGTGACCACCTCAAGCCTGTGGACGCCGGCGATGCCTTCCACGAAGAGCTGGGCGATGACGAGACCCGCGCTCTCTTCAATCGCATCTGGGTTCCGGGCGGGGAGGAGGCCCCGCTGCGTTCGGACATGGACCAGCTGAACATGTTCCCCACCCTCTTGGAGATCGCCGGGCTGAACGTGGAGGACCACGAGGCCGGTCTGGGCGTGTCAGCGTTCACCACCGAGGTGCCCGAGGATTCAGCGCAGTCGCTCCCCGACGAGGCGTACACCGAGCTGTTGAAGTCCAGGTCTTCGCAGTTCTACGAGGACGCCTGGGTCGGCGAAGACGTCACCCCGTAACCCCGCCCCCTCCCGGAGAAAATCGTAGACCTCTAGCGAATCGTAGAGCTATAGCTCTACGACATCGCCGGAGGTCTACGATGTTTTCGGGGGAGACGGTTCTTGAGAATTGCGCTGATTCCCGACAGGCGACGGACCTCCGCTCCGGCACCTTCCTGCGGTGGATCGCGAGGCCACAACTGACAGCGCTTAGAAATTCGGTTGGAGCAGCATCCGTTGAGCGAGTCTGGTGAGTTCACGCGTGGCGGGTGAGAGTACCGCTCCGGGTCTCTGAACAAGGGCGATCGTGTCATACATCGGTTCAGCAAATGGGGCGGTATGGATCGATGGGGGGAAGGCTTTCCCTGCTCTGACTGCCCCTGAGATGATCGTGTCGCCGTGTCCGTGCTGCACCATGTCCAGCGCAGATTCAACGTGTTCCACTTCGATTCGAGCCGTGAGAGTCACCCCTTCGAGGTTGGCGCGCTCTGCGAGTTGCCGCCGTGTAGGATCTCGCCAGCCGTAATGCGCGTCGTAGAGGATCAGATCGGCCTGCGAGAGGTCTCGGATCGTGACGGGGCTTGCCGTGCGCGAGGGGTCTGCCGAGGCGTAAAAGACTTCGTCTCTCATCAGAGGCGTCACCTGCAAGCCCTCTGAGTCGATCGGCAGCACGACGAGGCCTGCTTCCAGATCGCCAGCCGCTACTGCTTCTGCAACTTCGGCTGAGTTGAGGCCGAAGACCCTCAGGCGCACATCCGGAAACCGCGTCGTGAATGTTTCGAGCAGGCGTGAGAGGAAGTAGTAGTTTGCGTTGCGCAGCAGTCCGAAGGTGGCGACCCCGCCAGCGAGAGACGTGAGGGATCGAAGCGCGACGTCGGCGTTGTCCGCCGCTTCCACGGCCGCTTTCGCATACGGGAGAAGCTCCTGGCCTGCGTTGGTCAAGACGAGGCGTCGCGGCCCCCTGGTGAAAAGCCGCACGCCGTAGGCCTGTTCGATTCTCTTGATCATTCCAGACACCGAAGGCTGCGCCATCTGCATCTCTGTTGCTGCCCCGGAGAAGCTCCCCATGGAGACGACCATGAGAAAAGCCCGCATCTGGTTCAAAGACATAGCTTCAGGCTATAGGAATCCGTTGAAAACCTGCAGTTGTCCTTCATCTTCCAACCCGGAATAGTCGGGTTCATGAGAATTAGCCCACAGTTCAGGTCCGTACATGGTGAGCGCTTTGATGAGCTCAAAGCGCCGAAAGTCGACGCGCCCCCCGCCCAACGCGACCCTGCGGTCGCCGCCAGAGTCAGCGAGATGCTGCTCGATATCGAACGTCACGGCATGCAGGCGATTCGCAAATACGCGAAGGATCTCGATGGCTCTGAGCTATCGACGTTCGAACTGGATGCCGCCTCGATTGCCTCGAGCGGCGATCGACTGAACCCGGAGCTGCGGGCCGCGATCGAGCTTGGCTCCGAACGAACCCGACAGTTCGCGGCCCTTCAGCGCGAACACCTCTTCGACTTCGAAGCGGAGATGGTCCCAGGACTTACTGTGGGACAGCGCTACATTCCGATCAATAGCGTCGGGGCCTACCTTCCTGCCGGACGCTTTCCGCTCACTGCGAGTGCGCTGATGAGCATTGGAGTCGCCAAGGCCGCCCAAGTGCCTTCCGTCCTGGGTTGCACTCCGCCGCAGCCGGACGGACGGGCCAACGATGCGGTGAGCTATGCCGCACACCTCTCCGGGGTGGATCATCTCTACCTGCTGGGTGGCGTGCAGGCCCTCGCGGGGATGGCATTCGGACTCCTGGGAGAGGCGCCGGTTGACATGATCGTCGGTGCGGGCAATGCCTACGTCGCTGAAGCCAAGAGGCAGCTCTTCGGCGCGGTCGCCATCGATCTCTTGGCTGGGCCCTCCGAGGTCGCGGTGATTGCTGATGAGACCGCCGACGCAGAGATAGTCGCCGCTGACCTGCTTGGACAGGCAGAGCATGGCCCCAACTCTCCTGCGGCACTCGTGACGACATCCAGGTCGTTGGGGCAGCAGGTCATCGCGGCGGTCGAACGTCAGATCCTGGAGCTATCCACGCGTGACATCTGCGGACCTGCCTGGAGAGATTTCGGTTCGGTAGTCGTCGTCGAGTCGCCGGAAGACGCAGTTCTAGTCATGGACGAGCTGGCGCCGGAACATTTGGAGGTCCAGACCGCAGATGACGCATGGTACCACGACCACCTCACCAACTATGGCTCACTCTTCATGGGCCATTGGAGTACCGTTGCCTATTCTGACAAGGGCATGGCGGGCACGAACCACACGCTCCCTACTGCTGGTGGCGCGAAGCACAGCGCTGGACTCTCCGTTTCGAGGTTCCTCAAGCCGCTCACCTACCAGCGCATCACTAGGGAGGCGACGCCAGCCTTGGCCGAGGCCGTCGCAGTGATCTCCAACAGCGAGGGCATGTCTGCGCACGAGGCAACCGCGACCATGCGTCTCGCCTCATTTGAAACCGTCGGAAACACCACAGGAGAACAGTCATGAGACACAGCGTTCGAGCAGGTCACCGTGCACGATTCATGTCTATGCCGCTCACCACGTCGGTGGTAGCGCTGCTCGCACTCTCCGGATGTGGGGCCCCTGGCAGCGGTGCTGCCGCAGAATCATCAGATGAAGATCGCCAGTCCATCACCGAGGAAGTGACGCCTGAACAGATCGCGGATCTTGGGGATGTCACGCTGTCAGTCTGGGCCGACCAGGCCGAAGAAGGGCTGATGGAAGAGGTCGTCCCAGCATTCGAGGACGAATACCCGAACGTGACCGTTGACGTGACGTACAAGAGCTTCGATGATCTCATCGCCACCGTAGTGAATGCTGCAGCGAGCAGCTCCCCGCCTGACCTGTTCCAGGGCAACATCGGACACGCAGTCGACGGAGCACTTGTGAAGGGAGACCTCGTCCGCCCACTTGACGATGTGGCCGACGTCTACGGCTGGGAAGAAGGCACCGGAGCAAGCACCCTCGATCCGGCACGATGGAACGACGAGGGATCAGCTTTCGGCAGTGGAACCCTCTACGGCATGTCACCCATCAGCGAAGTGCAGGGCATCTACTACAACAAGGAAAAGCTCGAGGAACTGAACCTCACGGCTCCGGATTCCGTCGAGGATCTGGAAGCTGGCGCCGCAGCGGCAGACGAGGCTGGAGAGCAGGCGATCATGCTCGGCAATTCCGACCAGTACGCCGCAACGCATATCTTCTCCGACATCGCTGCGACCACTCAGGATCCAGCGGATATTGCAGCGTGGATCGGCGGCGATCCAGACGCAACGTTCGAGACGGAAGGAAATGCTGAGGCGGCTCAGACGATGGCAGCTTGGGCGGATGCGGGATACTTCGGACCCGGCTATGACGGCATCAGCAACCAAGACGCCATTGCTCGGTTCGCCGACGGTGAGGGGGTCTACTTCGTCGGTGGATCATGGAACGGTGCCCCGCTGAACTCCGAAGAGTTCGGTTTCGGGTCACTCACCTCGGGTGGCGTCGGTGCCACGGCATCGCCATGGCACATCAGCAGCAGCACCGACGCGGAACTCCCCGCGATCGCTTTTCTGGAGACCTTGCACTCTCCGGAGGTGGGCCAGCAGATTCTCGACACCGGTCGACTGCCTGTTGTGACCGACGGAGTCACAGCTGACGACCCGTTGGAGGAACAGACGCTGACGGCTCTCGAGGAGACGATCGAAGCGGGAACCCAGGTCGGATATTACGACTGGGCGACCACCGACATGCTGAATCAGATGGGTGGAACGTTGCAGGAAGTGATGGCCGGACGGGTGAGCCCGGAGGAATTCACCGAGCAGGTCCAAGAGGTCTGGGCCGAGGCGCACGGATGACCGTGTCGAGGGCCGAAGCGAAAAGACCCGAGGCTTCTTCGAAGCGACGCAGGCAGGGTTCATCCAGATACTCCTGGTCCTCGTTGTTCTATGTCGCGCCCGCGCTGGCGTTCTTCATCGTGTTTGTGATCGTCCCGATCGTGCAGTCGGTGCGAATCTCCTTCTACCGCTGGGACGGCATCACCGCGGCAACTCCGGTTGGCTTCTCGAACTACGTGGAGGTCTTCACCAATCCGGCCATGAGAGAGGCGCTCAGCCACTCCTTGGTGCTGCTGTTCTTCTATGCGGCCCTTCCTGTGGTCATTGGTCTCTTTCTTGCGGGGCTCATGTCTCGGATCAGGATCTACGGGTTGACCTGGTTCAGGGCGCTGTTGTTCCTCCCGCAGATCCTTTCGAGCGTGGTCGTTGCTGTCTCGTGGCGAGATATTCTCGCGATCGATGGACCGCTCAACGAGACTCTGCGCGCTGTCGGTCTTGGGTCGATCACGCGTGCCTGGCTCGGAGATTTCGGCACTGCGCTGCCAGCCATCGGCGGGATAGGAACCTGGGTGGAGTACGGGTTGTGCATGCTGCTCTTCCTCTCCGGCATCGCCTCGATCGACCGTTCGCTGTACGAGGCTGCGCGGCTTGACGGCGCGGGTCCCATCCGAGAGTTCGTCAGCATCACTCTGCCATCCCTGCGCCCGCAGATATCTATCGCACTGATTCTCACCATCACGTTCGCGCTGAGGAACTTCGATCTGATCTGGAACACCACTCAGGGCGGCCCCGGCACCTCTACGGCCGTCCCCAGCGTCTACATCTACCAGGACGCGTTCCAGAACAGATTGCTCGGGGAGGCTTCGGCGCTGGCGGTTGTGCTTACCGTGCTCACCTTGGTGATCGTCGGCATCGTTCAGCTTGCGCTGCGAGAGTCGCCCGACCGAGCTCCACGCTCGACGCCGGAGCCGGCGCAGGCCCCCGGCAAGGAGGAGAGAAACTCATGAAGGTTGCACGCAGCGAAGTTGTCATCACCCATACTCTCCTCCTCATCGCAACGGCCATCGCCGTCTTCCCGTTCCTCTCAATTGTGATTTCCTCGCTCCGTGGATCGGACTCCTCTGGGTCTCTCACGTTCGCGAACTACGCCGAGGCGTGGACGAGAGGCGGCTTCGGATCGGCACTGGCCTCAAGCGCCTTGGTGACCACCGCCGTCGTCGCTGTGACCGTCGCCGTGGCCTGTTTGGCTGGCTATGCCATGGCCCACATGAGGGTCCCCGGGGTCAAGATCATGCTGGGCGCGATGCTGCTGGGGTTGGTGCTTCCGTATGAGGTCACCGTCTTGCCGCTCTATCAGATGTTGGCAGACTGGAATCTCATCGACACATATCTCGCTCTCATATTGCCCCAGATCGGCCTCTCCGTACCGTTAGGAGTGTTCTGGATGCGTGCGTTCTTCGCGTCCGTGCCCAAGGAACTCTTGGAAGCGGCGCGGATGGACGGGGCGTCGAGGTTCATCATCTTCAGGAGTGTGCTGATGCCCATCGCGGGACCGGCAATCGCTACTTTGGTGACCATCTTGTTCCTCTTCACCTGGAATGAATTCCTCCTCGCCTTGATCCTTGTTCCCCAGAACGAAGCCGTCCAGACGGCGCCGCTAGCTTTGTCCTTCTTCTCTGGCGCCGCTCGTGCTTCCGACCCGAACATCACAGCTGCCGCGGCAGTCCTCGTGGCGCTGCCGATCGTCAGCGCCTATGTGGTGCTGCAGCGTCGCCTCATCTCTGGGATCACCGAAGGGGCCGTCAAATGAGTCCGGGTGCTGCTCTTGAGCGGAAGCTGACGAATGTCGCGTGTCACCAGCTCACACCCATGGTGGGTGACCTCGAAGGAAATCTCACCCTGATCGGCGAGGCAGTCGCGGAAGCCTGTTCCGACGGAACGGATGTTCTCGTGCTGCCCGAACTGTCCACGTCGGGCTATGTGTTCAGGAGCCGGGCGGAGGCTCGCAGCGTCGCAATGACCACGGATCACCCCTTCTTCGCCGAGACTTCCGCGGCGCTTGGAGGTACTTCGCTGGTTGTCGTCGTGGGGTTCTGCGAGGACGGGGGTGAGGTGCTCTACAACAGTGCGGCGTTGATCGACGCCGACGGTGTGAGCGCGGTCTATCGAAAGACGCATCTCTGGGATCGCGAGACCCAGGTATTCGAGCCGGGGAATGATCTGCCTCCCGTGGTTGACACGGTGCACGGCAGGATAGGCCTGTTGATCTGCTACGACATGGAGTTTCCCGAGATGCCGCGGCTCCTCGCTCTCGCAGGGGCTGATCTCATCGCTGTCCCCACGAATTGGCCCTCGGGAGAGCATCCCGTGGCCGAGCGTGCTGCCGAGGTGATCGCAGCTCAAGCGGCGGCGCGGACCAACGGCGTCTTTATCGCCTGCTGTGATCGAGCCGGGATTGAGCGGGGTCAATCGTGGAACGAAGCCACCGTGATCGTGAGTCAATACGGTTGGGTTGTGGCCGATGTTCCAGACGCTTCGGGGGCCCGCCCGGTCGCCCGTGCGTCACTCTCGCTTCATCTCGCCGAGGACAAATCAATCTCCCCGCACAACGGTCTGCTTGCCGACCGACGACCTGACTTGTACCGAAAGGGAACCCTCACTGCATGATCGACATCAACGACTCCGAATGGTGGCGCACGGCCGTCATCTACCAGGTCTACCCCCGCTCGTTCGCCGACAGCGACGGCGACGGAACCGGCGATCTGAGAGGAATCTCCCAGCGACTCAGCCATGTCGCGGATCTGGGGGCGGACGCCGTGTGGTTGTCCCCCTTCTATCCGTCCCCGCAACGTGACGGGGGCTACGACGTGGCCGACTACCGCGACGTCGACGAAAGGTACGGAACCCTCGCTGACTTCGATGAGATGGTCGACCGGGCTCATGAGCTGGGACTGAGAGTAATCGTTGACCTTGTGCCCAACCACTGCTCCTGGGAGCACGTGCTGTTCAAAGAGGCACTCGCCGCGGCGCCGGGGAGCCCTGAGCGGTCCCTCTTCCATTTCAAAGAGGGGACGGGGCCCGAGGGGTCGCTTCCACCGAATGATTGGGAGAGCATGTTCGGCGGCCCCGCGTGGACACGGGTCACCGAAGCCGATGGGACCCCGGGTCAGTGGTATCTGCATCTCTTCGACTCTGGTCAGCCCGATTGGAACTGGGACAACCCCCGGGTGCGGTCCGAGTTCGACACGACGCTGAGATTCTGGCTGGACCGCGACGTCGACGGGTTCAGAGTCGATGTATGCGACGCCATGGTGAAGGCTCCGGGCCTCCCCAGCTGGCCGCACGCGGCTCACGGTGTGGTCGAGCCCATAGATGGCCTCATGCCACCGATGTGGGACCAGGAGGGCATCCACGACATCTTCCGCCATTGGCGAGAGATTCTCGACAGCTATTCCGGCACCAGAATCCTATGTGCAGAGGCATGGCTCCCCCCGGAGCGGACTGCGCGCATAGTCCGTGAGGGGGAGATGCACCAGGCCTTCAACTTCGCCTACCTGTCTCTGCCATGGGACTGCGCTGAGATCCGTGAGACCATCGCCACATCCCTTGCTGCGAATGAAGCGGTGGGCGCCCCGACTACCTGGGTGCTCTCCAACCACGATGTGATGCGACATGCGAGCCGCTTCGGATACCAGGGCCCGGTGAACCTCGAAGCAGGTGTGGGTCCAGAGGATCCTCAACCTGACGATGCCCTCGGCCTGCGCCGTGCACGCGCCGCGACCGCCATAATGCTAGCCCTGCCGGGTTCCGCTTACCTCTACCAAGGGGAAGAACTCGGCCTCCCGGAGGCCACGATGCTTCCCGATGAGGTCCGTCAGGATCCGGTGTGGGAGCGATCTGGCCATGCCATCCGGGGTCGCGATGGTTGTCGTGTGCCCCTTCCTTGGCGCGCCGATGACGTGGCTTTCGGGTTTTCTTCATCGCCGCGCACTTGGCTGCCGCAGCCCGAGAGCTTCGGGGCACTCGCCGTTGATCTTCAGGAGAAGGAGTCGGATTCGACTCTCTCCTTCTACCGAACAACGCTTGCTATGCGGCGTGACTACGCCCTCGCTGGATCTGACCTGACGTGGGGGACGGGGAGGGGGGAAAGCGATTCCCTCGAGGACGTTCTCGAGTTCCGCGTGGGTGAGGTGACAGTGGTGGCAAACCTCTCCACTGCGCCTGCTGCGCTGCCAGCGGGTGAAGTGATCTTGATGTCGGTCCCTGATGCGTTGACCGATGGTCTTTTGAACCCTGACGCGACTGTGTGGATAGCGTAGGTAGCTGACTCCTGAGGCAAAAAATCGTAGACCTCCGGCCATGTCGTAGAGCTATAGCTCTACGACATGCTAGAGGTCTACGATTTTTTTGCGGGGGCGGCGGGGGAGACTGCTCAGCGCTGGATCACGTGCGGCTGAGCGACCTCTTTGAGTCCCTGCAGCCCGAACTCCAGTCCGAAGCCGGACTGCTTGGCTCCGCCGAAGGGCACTCGTGGATCGATCGCGCCGTGCTTGTTGATCCACGTGGTGCCGGCCTGAAGCCGGGAGGCGACTTCGGTGGCACGCGTGACGTCTGAGGACCAGACCGAGGAGCCGAGACCGACCTCGAGACCGTTGGCCCATTCGATGGCCTGGTCCAGGTCGCTGTAACGGATGATCGGCAGGGCCGGGCCGAACTGCTCCTCGGTGACCAGCGGGTTCTGCTGGTCGATGTCTGCCACGAGGGTGGCGGGATAGAAGAAGCCTGCGGCGTCGTCGTCGGGGTTGGCGCCGATCAGCACGCGCGCACCGGAGTCCTTCGCGGCGTCCACGAGACGGGCCACGATGTCACGCTGCTTGGCGTTCTGCAGCGGTCCCAGCACATTCTGCTCCTCGAGGCCGACGCCCATCGGCATCTTCGCCGCGACCGCCGTCAGTGCCTGGCAGACCTCGTCGTAGATCGAGTCCGGCACGTAGAGTCGCTTCAGTGCCGCGCAGGTCTGACCGGTGTTGATGAACGCGCCCCAGAACAGGTCCTCCGCGATGGCCGCCGGATCGGCGTCGTCCAGCACGATCCCGGCGTCGTTGCCGCCGAGCTCCATGGTCATCCGCTTCATCGTGTCGGCGGCAGTCTTGATGATGGCCTTGCCCGTGGCCACCGAACCGGTGAACATGATCTTCGCGATATCGGCGTGCTCGGTGAGCTGCTTGCCCAGTGAGCCGTCACCTGGAACCGCGATGAGCACATCCTCCGGCAGGGCCGAGTTCAGGACCTTGACCAGGGCCAGCACGCTGAGCGGGGTGTATTCGGAGGGTTTGATGACCACCGTGTTGCCCATGCGCAGCGAGGGGGCGATCTGCCACACGGAGATCATCATCGGCCAGTTCCAGGGTCCGATCGCGCCGACGACGCCAAGCGGACGGTAGTGCAGCTCGGCGTGCCCGGACTCGTCGTCGAGGAGGACCTCAGGCTCCACCGGGATCGATGCGGCGGTGCGCAGCCAGGCCACGCAGGCGCCGACCTCGAAGCGCGCATTGGGGCCGTTGAGCGGCTTTCCCTGTTCACGGGAGAGCAGCTGGGCGAGTTCCTCGGCGTGAGCCTCGACCGCGTCGGCGGCGGACTGCAGTGCGGCCTGCCGCTCGGCGTCTGGCGTGGCAGCCCAGGAGACCTGGGCGCGCACGGCACGGGCGACGGCGTCGTCGAGGTCTGCGGGGGAGGTCTGCGGCGCCCGGGCGATGAACTCACCGGTGGCGGGGTCGAGGATCTCTGGGCCGTCAGTGGACTGGATCTGCTCGAGCAGGGTGGTGGTCATGGTGTTCTCCTAAAGGGTCAGCGGTGGTGATCGAGGAAGATGTTCAGCGACTCTGCAGCAGCAGGTCGGCGGCCTTCTCGCCGATCATGATCGACGGGGCATTGGTGTTGCCGCTGGGCAGTGCGGGCATGATCGAGGCGTCGGCCACGCGCAGGCCGGTCACTCCGCGCACACGCAGCTGGGGGTCAACCACCGAGAGGTCGTCCACGCCCATCCGGCATGTGCCGGCCTGGTGGTGGTACGTCCCCGCCATGGCCCGGGCGTGGTCGCGGACCTGGTCGCGGGTCTTCAACGGTCCGGCAGGGTTGAAGTCGGCTCTGCGATAGGGGGCTAGAGCATCCTGTTCGCCGATTTCGCGGCAGAGCTCGATCGCGTCACAGAGAGCCTCCAGGTCATACTCCTCGGCCAGCAGATTCGGATCCAGCAGCGGAGAGGCCTTTGGATCGGAGCTGGTCACCCGCAGCGTCCCGCGGGAGCGCGGACGGACGATCCCGGCGTTGATGGTGAAGCCAGCTGCGGGCACCTCTCCGCCGTCGGTGGGATACGGGAAATGCATGAAGAGCGGCTGGATGTCGGGTGCCTCCTCGTCGGTCTGTCGACTGTGCGCGAAGAGCTGCGCCTCCAGCAGATTGTGCCGTCCCTCGGCAAGCGGCTCGGGGGCCTCGTAGATGACGCTTGCAAGCACATGATCCTGCAGGTTCTTGCCGACGCCGGAAAGCTCCAGCGCCGAATCGATGCCCGCCTGGCGAAGATCAGACGGATCACCGATGCCGGAGCGTTGCAGGATCGAGGGGGAGCCGATTGCTCCGCCGCAGAGGATGATCTCCGCCTCAGCGCGGGCGATGTGAGCCCCAGACGCGGTGCTGTACTCCACCCCGGTGGCTTGCCCGGATTCGTGGGTGATCCGGTGCACCATGGCGTCAGTGGTGACGGTGAGCCGCTCGTGCCCCAGGATCGGTTGGATGAACGCGCGCCAGGGGCTGTGCCGCTTCCCGTCCTTAGTGGTCGTATGGTTGAACCCGGCTCCGGACATCTGCTCGCCGTTGAAGTCCTGGGTCTCGGGGATTCCGACGCTTCCTGCCGCCTCGACGAACGCTTCGGAGCTCGCGTGGCGGTGCACGATCTTCTCCACGTGCAGCGGTCCGCCGGCGCCGTGGAACTCGGAGGCTCCGTCTTCGTGGTCTTCCGAACGCCTGAACAGTGGCAGCAGGTCCTCCCACGCCCAGCCCTCGCATCCTGCAGCGGCCCACTTGTCGTAGTCCGAACGGTGACCACGGATATAGATCATGCCGTTGAGCGAGCCTGACCCTCCCAACACCTTGCCGCGCGGCCAGGCGATGCTGCGATTGTCCGCATGCACCTGAGGCACAGTGGTCAGTGCCCAGTCCGACGGTCCCTGCATGAGCAGGGGCCAGCCTTGGGGGCTGTGGATGTTGGGGTCCTCATCCTGGCCGCCAGCCTCGATCACGTGCACGCTGTGTCCGGCATCGAGCAGGCGCCGAGTGATCGCCGAGCCAGCTGACCCTGCGCCGATCACGATGTATTCGCTTGTCCGGGGTGCATCCATCGTCTTCTCGTCTCCTTGAATCGCCGTCCTGCGGTGAGGAGACCAGCATCTCCGCAGATCAGGCACCCGCCTTGATCTCAGACGCACGGACCTGTGCACCATGCGCATGATTGTGTCTCGGGTCACAATAAGGTGGAAGACTGGGAGCATGCAGATCAGCAGGAAAGAGGCCGGTGGGCAAGCATGATGACGACGGGGCAGGTGTCCTTCGACCCCGACCCGCTGGCGCCTGGTGAGCGCTTCGAAGCGTGGCGCCACGCCGTGAACACCGCTTTCGTCCCGCTCGATGCCAGGACGGAGCACCCTGCTCAGTTCCACGGCTCTCTCACCGGGCTGGCTCTCGGCTCATTGAGCGTGGCCGGGGTGGGCGGGGATGCCGTGACAGTGCGTCGAAGTCGGCAGACGATCGCCGCAGGGGACCCAGGAGTCTTCAAGTTCGCTCTGCAGGTCGAGGGGAGTTCACTCACGCGACAGGATGGACGCGAGGCCCTGCTCTCACCAGGAGACCTCGTCATCTATGACACTCGCCGACCCTATGACCTCGTCTTCGATGGCGCCTACCGAATGTTCGTCGTGCAGATCGCAGTGGAGCATCTCGGTCTCTCCGCCGAACAGGCGCGAGAGGTGGTGGCTCAGCGGATCCCAGGAAGTGCGGGGTTGGGAGCCCTGACATCTTCGCTGCTGGGGAGCCTTGACGATCAGCTGCAGAAGGGGGAGATGGCCCCGGATCCGCGTGCGGCTTCGGCAGTGTTGCAGCTGGTCCAGGCGACGCTGCTCTCGCGCTTCAGGCCCACCTCAGATGTTCCCACCAGGGACGTGGTCTACCTGGAGGCGGTCAGACATATCGACGACCACCTGAGCGACCCCGGCCTCGGGGTCGAAGCTGTGGCGCGGGCCCTGCATGTCTCACTGCGCTATCTGCAGGGCGTCTTTGCGCAGGAGGGAACGACGATCAGCGAGTGGATCCGTCGTCGTCGGCTGGAGCGCTGTCGCATAGAACTCGGTGACCCGGCACAGTCGCGTCGATCAGTGAGCGCGGTGGCGGCCCGCTGGGGCTACCCGGACGCGTCGAGCTTCAGCCGTGCATTCAAGCATGAGTACGGTGTCTCGCCGGGCGAATTTCGCCGACAGATCATCGGCGGCTAAACAGGTCTGCCCCTCGGGGAAGCCTCAGACGTGGTGGCGGGCATTCCTGCGGTCCTGGTGCAGCTCCCAACGCAGCTCGGCCGCGGTGGTGATCGCGACCACCGAGCCGATGATCGGCAGCGCGAAGGCGACCAGGAACATCACCAGTGCGTGGGTCTTCGTGTTGGTCAGCGGGACGGCGACCAGCGCCGCGACGATGCCAAGCACCCAGATGCCGAGGATGACCGCTTCAATGAACTCAATGGCTTCCATGCGAGAAGGCTAGACCTGCGCCTGCCTCTCGGCAAGCCTGCGCGGGTATTCCCCGGGTCACGTTTCAGTGACCGTGGAAGATGGGCTTCCGCTTGGACTGGAAGGCGGCGAAACCCTCCGAATAATCCGCGGAGTCGCACAGCCGACCCTGGGCGTGGTTCTCATCCTTCAGCGACTCCCAGAGTCCGATGCGCTGGTCCCGCAGCGTCGCCACGAGTGCCTTCGACTCGCGGAAGGCCAGCGTGGCCCCCTGGGCGGCGACGGCGGCCTTCCCTCGGGTGAACTCGAGGAGCTCTTCCGGATCCACGGCACGGGAGAAGAGCCCGGCCGCGACCGCCTCAGCTCCGGACATCAGGTCCCCGGTGTAGATCAGATCCAGGGTGCGGTGGGCACCGAGACGCTCCACGAACAGGGCGTGACCCCCGGAATCCAGCGTGGCGCCCAGTGCTGCGAAGGGAGAGCCGATCTTCGCGTTCTCGGCGACATAGACCACGTCTGTAGCGATGGCCAGTCCCAGCCCGACGCCCAGGCACGCGCCCTGGACCGCGGCGAAGGTCGGTGCCGGGAAGGCGGCCATCCGGCGCATCAGCGGGGTGACCTTCCCCTGCAGGAAGCCGAGCGCGTCGTCGGTGGCCGGCACGACTTCGGAGATGTCCCGCCCGGCGCAGAAGCCTTTGCCCTCGCCGCGCAGCAGCAGGGAGCGGACCTCTGCCTGTTCGGCCTCCTGGTAGGCCGCGTCGAGGTCGTCGATGGCCTGCTCATCCAGCGAGTTCAGCTTCTTGGGGGCGTCGAGGACGATCTCGGCGACGCCGTCGACGATGGTGAGGTTGATCATGGCAGCTCCTGTGTCGGTGGTGGCGCTCAGGCGTCGTAGTCGACCACGAGCTTCTCGGAGGTGGGACGGGTCTGGCAGGTCAGGATGTAGCCCGCCGTGACCTCGTCGGACTCCAGCGCAAAGTTCTCTTCCATCTCGAAATCTCCAGAAACGACCTTCGCGCGGCAGGTGCCGCAGACTCCGCCCGCGCAGGCGAACGGCACGTCCGAGCGGGCGCGCAGTGCGGCGTTGAGCACGGTCTCTCCCGAACCCGTCGGCGAGGCCACCTGGCCGGTGAGTCCGTCGAGGGTGAACTCGATCTGGACGTTCTCGCCCTCCGGATCGGCCTCCACCTTGCGGCCCTGCTGACCTTCGGGGCGGTCCGGGCGTCCGGTGGTGAACAGCTCGAAGCGGACGTCATTCTCATCCACTCCGCGGGCTGCGAGGAAGTCCCGGGCCATCTGCACCAGCTCGAAGGGCCCACAGAGGAACCACTCATCGGTGTCCTGGACGCGCAGCACCTTGTCCAGCAGATCGCTGAGCTTCTCCTCGTCGATCCGCCCGGTGAGCAGCGGGTTGATGCGCTGCTCCCGGCTGAGCACATGGTGCACCGCGAGCCGGGAGGGATAACGGTCCTTGAGATCACCCAGCTCCTCGGCGAACATCACGTCACCCGCGGAGCGGTTGGCGTAGACGAGGTCGAAGGTGGAGTCCTTTGAGGCGGCCAGCACGGAGCGTGCGATGGCCATGATCGGAGTGATCCCTGATCCTGCGGCGAAGGCGACCAGGTGCACGTCCGAGCGCAGCGCCACCGCCTCCTCCGCGAGCTTCGCGGGATTGTTCATCGAGGTGATCGCCGTCTTGGAGACGAACGCCCCGGAGGGGTTCATCACCTCCATCTGATCTCCGGGCTTCAGCGACTCGTTGGCCCAGTTGGAGAACAGGCCACCGATGTCACGTTTGATCGCAACGCGGATCTCTCCGGGGGTGGGCTCGGTGCAGATCGAGTAGGAGCGGCGGACCTCCTGGCCGTCCAGCTCGGTGCGCAGCGCGACGTACTGGCCGGGTGCGTAGTCGAAGTCCTCCTGCAGCTCCTCGGGAACGGCGAAGGTGACCTCCACCGAGTCCGAGGTCAGTGGGCGCACTTCGGAGACGGTCAGCGTGGAGAAGCTCGCGCGGCGGCGGGTGGTCGTCGACATCAGTGCACCTTGAAGTGGTCAAAGGGCTCCAGGCAGTCGCGGCACTGGTAGAGCGCCTTGCATGCGGTGGAGCCGAAGCGGGTCATCTCACGGGTATTGGGGGAGTCACAACGCGGGCATTTCACGCTCAGGCCCACTCGGACCGGCCCGAGGGCCGCCTTGCCGGTCGGCGGGGCGATGCCGTACTCACGCAGCTTCGCCTTGCCCTCATCGGTCATCCAGTCGGTGGTCCAGGCCGGCTGCAGCACGGTGTCCACGCGCACGGCTTCGTGCCCGGCGTGGCGCAGCGCCGCCGTGACATCGGCATGGATCGTGTCCATGGCGGGGCAGCCCGAGTAGGTGGGCGTGATGACGACGACGGCGGTGCCGTCCTCGTCCAGCCGTGCCTCGCGCAGGATTCCGAGATCGGCGATGCTGAGCACCGGAATCTCCGGATCATTCACGGTGGCGGCGACCTCCCACACGGTGGCGTCTGCGGGAAGGGTCACGGCTTCTGGTCTCAACGTCCCCATGACTGCTCCTCTCACCAGGTGGCTCCAGGGTGGCGGCGGGCCAGGACCTGCATCTCGGCCAGGATGAATCCGCGCTGCTCGGAGTGGCGTCCGGATCGGTCGGCTCCGTGGGCGCCGGACATGTCTGGCACGCTCAGATCGGCCTGTTCGATGACCTGGTGCAGCCGGTTCAGCGTGGGTTCGCGCAGAGTCGAGGGCAGCACTGCGACGTCGCCGAGCTCGGTGATGGGCTCCACATCGGTGAAGAGCTCCTCCACATAGGACCAGACTGAGTCCAGGCCGGCCTGCATGCGTCGCGAGGACTCCTCGGTGCCCAGTCCCAGGCGCAGCACCCACTGGGCGGCGTGGTCCTGGTGGTAGTCCACCTCCTTGAGCGCCTTCTCCGCGATCGCCGCGAGAGTGGCGTCCGTGGAGTGCACAAGTCGGCTGTAGAGCTCGTGCTGGTAGAAGCTGAAGATCAGCTGCCGGGCGATGGTCTTGCCGAAGTCCCCGTTCTCCTGCTCCACCAGGCGGCAGGAGCGGAACTCCTCCTCCTCGCGGAAGTAGGCGAGGTCATCCTCGGACTTGCCCCAGGCGGTGCCGGCGTAGGTGAGCAGGAACCTGGCGTGGCCCAGCAGATCCAGCGCGATGTTCGCCAGGGCCACGTCCTCCTCCAGCTCCGGTGCACGAGAGACCCAGGCGCCGAGTCGCTGGGAGAGCATCAGCGCGTCGTCGCCCAGGATCAGGGCATAGCGGGCGGTGGCCTCATCGGCCGTGGCACCTGAGGCTGCGATCTCCTCAGCGGTGATCGCCTCGCCCTGGGACTGCCGGGTGGCGGAGTCATGCGATGCGAAGCTCACAGGTGCTTCACCCCTTCTGACTGGGTGTAATAGGTGGCGTGGCGGTAGCTCTTGCCCTGGGCCGATTCGAAATAGCCGCCCTTGGAGTCCGGATCCGAGGCCATGATCGCCTCAGCCGGGACGACCCACACCGAGGTGCCCTCGTTGCGCCGAGTGTAGAGATCCCGGGCATTGCGGATCGCCATCGTGGCATCGGGGGCATGCAGGGAGCCGGCGTGGACGTGGGAGAGGCCGCGGGAGCCTCGGATGAAGACCTCCCAGAGAGGCCAGGAGCTCGAATCTGCGCTGGAGGACATGGCCTCGCCTTTCTTGCGGTGGTGACGACGTCGGGTCGGTCAGCGTGCGGGGGTGGTGGGGGAGTGGGTGACGCTCAGGCGCCGATCAAGGCTGCCTGGTCGCGGTCCTGCTCCTGGGACACGCGGTTCGCATAGGCCACGGCGGCCTCGCGGACCCAGGCTCCCTCGTCGCGTGCGCTGCGGTAGTGCTCCAGGCGCTGGCGGCTCAAGGGGCCGTTGCCCTTGATCACGGCGAAGAACTCGTCCCAGTCCAGCTCGGCGAAGTCGTAGTGACCGCGTTCTTCGTTCCACTTCAACTCGGGGTCGGGGAGTGTGAGGCCCAGGGCCTCGACCTGCGGGACGATCATGTCCACGAAGCGCTGGCGCAGCTCGTCATTGGTGAAGCGCTTGATGTTCCACGCCATCGACTGCTGCGAGTTCGGGGAGTCTCCGTCCGGTGGTCCGAACATCTGCAGCGCCGGCCCATAGAAGCGGTCCACGGCGGCCTGGGCCATCTCGCGCTGCTCCTGCGTGCCGTGGGACAGCGAGTAGAGGATCTCCCAGCCCTGGCGCTGGTGGAAGGACTCCTCCTTGCAGATGCGGACCATGGCGCGGCCATAGGGTCCGTAGGAGGCGCGGCAGAGCGGCACCTGATTGACGATCGCGGCGCCGTCGACCAGCCAGCCGATGGCGCCGACGTCGGCCCAGGTGCGTGCCGGGTAGTTGAAGATCGATGAGTACTTGGCCTTGCCGCTGTAGAGCTGGTCATACATGTCTTCGCGGGGGGTGCCCAAGGTCTCGGCGGCGGAGTAGAGGTACAGCCCGTGGCCCGCCTCGTCCTGGACCTTGGCCATCAGGATGGCCTTGCGCTTGAGGCTGGGCGCGCGGGAGATCCAGTTGCCTTCGGGCTGCATGCCGATGATCTCGGAGTGGGCGTGCTGGGAGACCTGTCGCACCAGAGACTTCCGGTAGGACTCCGGCATCCAGTCCCGCGGCTCGATGCGAGAGTCATCGGCGATGATCTCGTCGAAGCGGTGCTGTCCGGACTCTGCCTCGTCGCGCGCCGCAGCGGCATCTGCCTCATCGGCGAGGCGAAGGGGCGCGTGCTGGTGGTTCTGGGGTGACATGGTCATCCTCGATTCCGTCGCATTATTTACCGACCGTTCGTTCAGTATAGCACTGGAGGTGTGACGGTCAACACGCAGAGCCAGCGAAAGATCGGAGGTCCGGGGTGGGGAGCCCTCCTGAGCCGAGTGTCGGGCTGTTGCGTCGCTGCGGCTGAGTGGGCTCCCTCCCCGTGGTCAAGCGTGTTCACGCATCGACGAGCTCACGGGAGGGTTCGCCGAGTCTGCGGATCAGCGGGTTGAACAGGGATCCGAGCGAGACCACCACCCAGGCTGCGACGAAGGCCGTGGTCGCGAGGTGCAGACTGCCGGTATCGATCAGGACAGCCCCACCGCCGATGCCCAGCGCCGGTGCGAGGGTCAAGATCGCGTTCTGTGCGCCCAGGACCCTGCCACGCTGGGACTCGTCGACGTTCTCCACAAAGGTCAGTCCGACGACGGCGTTCATGGCGCCACCGCCGAGACCAGCGACTGCGGCCGAGGCGAAGATCGTCCAGACCGGGCCGAGGAAGGCGAGGCCGCCGAAACCCACCGCCAGAATGACGATGCCGGAGATGAACCAGACCCTGCGCGGGAATCTGTTGGCGAGGGCCGCGAAGAGGCCACCGCCTACAAGCAGGCCTGCGGCGAGTGAGCTGAGCACGAATCCGACGTACTGAGGTTCATTCTGGAAGGCGAAGTGGACCGGCACCACCATGCCCTGGATGGCCGCGAGCACGACCCCGAGCGTGATGGCCAGCAGCAGCATTCCGCGAAGCAGCGGGGAGCGGAGCAGAATGTTGAGGCCGTTGAAGACCGAGCTCATGCCCTGCGTCGAGGTCTCCGCGTCGCGGTCACGCTGATGCGCCGTCGCCCTGGACGGAATGCCGAGGGTGAGCAGCACCGCCAGGCCCGCTAGGCCGGAGGTGAACCACAGGACCGTCACCGGCTCCAGGGCTGCGACCAGCACGCCGGCGATGGCCGGACCGATGAGCATGGTCACCCCGGTGAGTGCTTCGCGCAGGCCGATGAGCCGCGACGGCTCCGCTCCCGCCGCCTTCGCGACGGCCGGGAGCATCGCTTCCCGGGCGGTGATTCCGGGGACGTCTCCGAAGGAGCTCGATACCGCCACGGCGATGAACCAGCTCGGGTTCAGCCCGACCGTCAGTTCGACGATGGGCAGGATGAGCAGTGCGAGGGCGGAGATGACATCCGCGATGATCGATGCGGTGCGTCGATTGATCCGGTCGATGAGCGAACCCATCAGCAGCCCGGCGATCGCGGCCGGCACCGAGGCGGCGATCGCCACGATTCCGGCGTCGAGCGGACTGCCGGTCGTGAACAGCACGAGCAGCGGCAGGGCGATGGTGGTGATCGAATTGCCCAGCAGGGAGGCGACGAATGAGGCGAAGTAGAAGAGCGAGGTTCTGTTCATGCGCACAGTTCAGGCTATGACGTCGCGTCAGGGTCAAGTCCTCGGAGGTTCAGCTGTCCTCGAGCTGTTCCATCACCTGCTGGATCTGGCGCAGAACACGACGCTGGACAGGATGCAGCCTCTGCTCAGCCAATTCGTCCATCAGCGCGATGACCTGGTCATCCAAGGGCGGAAGATCCGCGAACCTCTTATTCACAGGGCGCAGGACAGAGATCATCTCCTGGGTCAGAGCCTCGATCTCGGTGTCGGGTGTGTCGGTGTCGAGGGCGGCGAAGCGCGCCGTGAGCGGTGTGATCAACTGGGTGTTCAGCGCTGCGAAACCGGCCGAGAAGGTCTCGTGCCCGCCGTCCCCCAGGAGGTGCCCGAGCAGCACCAGCTGTTCGTGTTCGAGCTGCGAAATCTCTTCGGAGAGAAGCGCCTCTGGAGCCGAGCGCCAGGCTGCCAGTTCGGGTGAGAGATCAGCCGGGGATCCGCTGCTGCGCAGTTCAGCGATGCGTGCACGGCGCGCGTTGAGACGCTCGATCTCGGCGGCGGCCTGCAGGTCAAGCTCCTCGAGCAGGTTCTCGGCGGCCGAAGGAACATCCAGGGCCGTCTCTAGGTCTGCCAGTGGGAAGCCCAGTGCGGTCAGTCTCTTGATGCGCAAGAGCTGAACCAGATGGCTGATGTCGTAGTGGCGGTAGCCGGCGGAGCTGCGAGGGGGCTCGGGAAGCACTCCGATGTGATGGTAGTGGCGCAGCGTGCGCACGGTGACCCCCGCGAGATCGGCGATCTCACTGCTGAGCACTGCTCGACTCCCTCTGCGCTGAACGACCGTCCCCGAGGGGGACGTCTGACTCAGGGCAGAATCTCACGCACGGGGGAACGCGGCAAGACCATCTGGACTGCTGGGTACCTACTCGTTCTGTGTGCTCTCCGCTTCCTTGGTGCCGGTGCCGGTGCCGGTGCCGGTGCCGGTGCCGGTGCCGATGCCGGAACTGGACTCGGCCAGTGCCTCACCGATCGCCGTTCCCTGGGCCTTCGACTGCAGAATCGACCCGAGATCGATCCCGGTGGTGGCCTCGACGCTCTTGAAGACTCCTGCCAGGGCGACCGAGGACTCACCGTCGAAGTGCTTCGCGGCACCCGATTCGCCGCTGCCACCGATGAGCGTCACGGATCCGACGTTGGCATAGCCGGCTGCGAAGGATTCCATCAGCTGGGGGAGCACGGAGAGGGCCTCACGGGCCAATACGGCTTCCTGGTTCTCGCGCAGCGCCTCAGCCTCGGCACGGATTGCAGAAGCCTTCGCCTCGCCCTCGGCACGTATGGCGGTGGCCTCAGCCTCAGAGCGCTGGAGGCGCGCGCGTGCCTCTGATTCGGCGACCAGTGCCTCCGCCTCGGCGGCCTTGGTGCGGTCGTAGGCCTCGGCGTCGGCGCGCTTCTGCTGCTTGTAGAGATCAGCGTCGGCGACACGCTTCACCTCGGCGTCGAGCTCAGCCTGGCGGTTCTCCGCGCGCTGTCCGAGGACCTCCTGCCGAGCCTTCTCCCCGGCCAGGGCCTCCGCCTGCTCGGCCTGAGCTCGTGCCTGACCGACTCGCGAAGCCGCAGCGGCCTTGTTCGAGTCGTACTCGGTCTCCTCGACCAGGTTCTGCTCGCTGTTGGAGATCCGCTCCTTGGCGATCGCACGCTCGGCATTCGTCGCGGCGATCTCGGCGGCCTGGCGCTTGGCTTCGATCTCCGGAGCGCCCAGGGAGGAGATGTACCCCGAATCGTCAGTGATCTCACGGATCTGGAAGGAGTCCAGCAGGAGGCCCTGGGTGAGCAGCTCGGGGGAGATCGACTTGGAGATCTCATCGGAGAACTTCTGTCGGTCGCGCATCAGCTGGATGACGGTCTGCTGGGCCATCAGCCCACGGAGAGCACCTTCGAGCTGGTCCTGGGTGTACTCGACCACGGCGTCGTCCTGGGAGGCGAAGCGCTCCGAGGCTGCCTTGACGTCCTCGTCCGCGCTGCCGATCTTGACCAGCGCCACGGCCTCGGCGTTGATCGTCACGTTGTCGTGACTCTGCGCGGTGACCGTCATCAGGACCTGCCGGGAGCGCAGCGAGATGATCTCGTGCCGCTGTCGGATCGGGTTGACCATGGCTCGTCCGTTGACGATGACCTGTTTGGGTCGCGAACCCGGCACATCGGACCGGGAGGACTTGCCGGTGACCACGAGTGCCTCATCGGCCCGGGCGACTTTGGTCCAGGCCCGCATCATCAGCAGCACCACGGCGCCGATCACCACCGCGGCCACCAGCAGAGCGATCACCAGGGCGAGTGTGCCGCCCGTCGTCAGAATATCCATCCGTTGGTACCTCCATGCGCAGGTGTGATCAGACCTGGTCGATGGTGAGCTGGAGTGGCTGCACTCCGGGACAGGCATCTGTCGCGGAATCGACTGAAATCTTCAGATCTTCGATGGATCGAGGACACAAAAGATTCCCAGGACCAGCCCTGGGTGGACTGAGAGTGTCACTGACAAGTGAAAACACGTGAGCGGCACCCTTGATTTGGTTCGACGCTAGCTTGAACAAAACTCGACGGTCAACAGGTGTGCGGTGCCGTTCACCGCGAAAATGACGCCTCACGGGGGAGTGTGCGCGCCTGCATCGCTGCCGTGGCGGGACTTCAGGCAGTTGCCCGATGCAATGAAAAGTTTCTCGTGAGGGCTAGCTGGAGGACGCTGCGCGCAGCCCGCCGAGCACCATCTGCTTTACCGTCTCGGCCAGGGCGGCGTCCGGGGCGCCGCCCACGGGGCGGTACCAGTCCACGATCGAATTGATCGTGCCCATGGCCAGGCGGGAAGCGGTGCGTGCATCGATGTCGCTGCGCAGGTCACCGTTCTCCTGGGCCTGACGGATCAGCTCCGCGATGCGCAGAGTGATCTCGCGACGTCGCTGCAGCGCCTTGACCTCCATCTCGGAGTTCCCGCGCAGCCGCAGCAGCAGCGTCACATAGGGCAGTGACGTGGTCAGCACCTTGACCGATTCGCTGAGGATGATCTCGAGCTCCTCCACGGCCGTAGCCTCCAGCGCCTCCGCCTCGGAGACCACGCGTTCCAGCTCGGCAAGCGAGCGGTTCAGCGCGATGTCAAGGATCTCTTCCTTGGAGTCCACGTGGTGATAGATTGCGGACTTGGAGATGCCCAGTTCACGGGAGAGTGCGCCCATGGACGTGGCCTCATAGCCATGCCTGTTGAAGGCCTCCACGCACACGGTGATCAGCCCCTCGCGGTCATAGCCGGGACGCCCCCGGCGCGAGGTGCCGGCAGTCGTGGAAGTGCTTGTCATGGCTCCCACACTAGCGGCGGATTATTTCGGGCGTTGGTCATAGATCCGGCGCAGCTTGCCGGAGGAGCGGGCCAGCGAACCGGGCTCTTCCACGGTGATCCGGCAGCTGGAGCCGACCTTGACCTTGATCTGCCGGCCCAGCTCTGCGCCTGCGGCCTCAGCGGCTTCGAGGCTGGTCTCCGGGCGCCGCTCGATGTGCACGGTCATCTCGTCCATCTTCTCCGGCCGAGCCAGGCGCAGCTGGAAATGCGGGGAGAGCCCGGGGATCTCCAGGGCGATCTCTTCGATCTGGGAGGGGAAGAGGTTGACCCCGCGCAGGATGATCATGTCATCGCTGCGGCCGGTGATCCGGCCCATCCGGCGGTGACCGGGCCGGTCCGAGCCGGGCAGCAGCCGGGTGAGGTCGTGGGTGCGATAGCGGATGATGGGCAGCGCCTGCTTGGTCAGCGTGGTGAACACCAGCTCGCCGTGTTCGCCGGTGCGCAGCACCTCTTCGCTGATCGGGTCGATGATCTCGGGGCGGAAGTGGTCTTCCCAGATGGTGGAGCCGTCCTGGCGTTCTCCGGACTCACCTGCCACGCCGGGGCCCATGACCTCGGAGAGTCCATAGATGTCACAGGCTGTGAGGTTGAAGGTCTGCTCAATCTCGTGGCGCATCTTGTCGGTCCAGGGCTCCGCGCCGAGGACTGCCACTTCCAGCGAGGTCTCTCGCGGATCCACCCCGGCGTTGCGGAAGGCGTCTGCCAGCGCGAGCAGGTAGGTCGGGGTGCACAGGATGACCCTGGGCTTGAAGTCCTGGATCAGCTGGACCTGCTTCTCGCTCTGACCGCCGGACATGGGGATCACCGTGGCTTTGAGCTTCTCGATCCCGTAGTGGGCTCCAAGGCCGCCGGTGAAGAGTCCGTAGCCGTAGGCGTTGTGCACCAGGTCTCCGGGGCGCACGCCGGAGAAGCGCAGGCAGCGGGCGAGCAACGTGGCCCAGGTGTCGATGTCCTCATCGGTGTAGCCCACCACCGTGGGACGGCCCGTGGTGCCGGAGGAGGCATGGACGCGACGGACCTGCTCCATCGGCACGGCGAACGCCTTGAAGGGGTAGGCCGCGCGCAGGAACTCCTTATCGGTATAGGGAAACTTCGCGAGATCGTCCAGTGTCTGCAGGTCGTCGGGGCCGACGCCGTGTGCGTCATAGAGCTCGCGGTAGGCCGCGACGTTCTCGTAGGCGTGGCGGATGGTGGCCTTCAGCCGGGTGAGCTGCAGCGCCTCGATCTCCTCGCGGGTCATCAGCTCGGCGGGGTCGGGCTGGCCGGGTTCGGTCGCGGCGGCCTCGTCGGTCTCGGTGTTGAGGATGCTCATGGGTTCACTTCTTTCCGGGGGAGGCGATGGTGCGTGAGCGGCCACGGAAGATGCCGATGAGGTCGTCGCCGCGGCTGATCGTCACATCAGTGAAGCCGCTGCGTCCGGTGTGCGCCACCTCGATCGCTTCGGCGACGACCTCGTCGCCGAGCAGGGCGGGCTTCAGGAAATTGATGTCGACGCCGGAGGCCACGGTGATCGTGCCCTCGTCCAGCTCGGGGTGGTTGCAGGCCATCGCGAAGCAGGTGTCGGCCAGCGAGAAGATCATCCCGCCGTGGGCGATGTCGAAGCCGTTGGTCATGTCCTCACGGATCGTCATGCTGATCTTCGCGTGGCCGGGATCAGCCTGCAGAACCACGATCCCCAGCGCCTGCGAGGTGCGATCGTTCTCCAGCATCCGGTGCCGCGGGCCCTGGTGGGAGCTCTCATGACCCGCCGGGGCGAGCTGGGTGGATTCAGTCATCGGTGCTCCTCATCGCATTTCCAGACCGAATGGTCAGTAAGTCAACTGAAGCACCGGAGCAGATGTGATGTCAAGCACACGAGGTGGAACGCAGACGCGTGGGGCGGCTCATTCCTGGGGTGGCGCCGATCAATCACTCAGCATCGCGGCGTAGCCCGAGCGGAAGTCCCGGTGCAGCAGCTCGCCGAGCAGCCCGCGAAGCCGGGACCCGTCGAGCGACTTGCCATGACCCGCGGCAAGCAGATCCATCGGCCGGGAACTCTCCAGCAGCGCCGGTTCCAGACGCGGATCGCTCCACGGTCGGGGCAGCTCAAGCTGATCGGCCATCCAGTTCTGCACCACACCGATGGGGATGGGGAGCTCATCCACTCCCAGCACGAGTTCCGGCGGGGCCGGGTGGGTCAACAGCTCGACGGCGGCGCGGGCGGCGTCATCGGAATGGATCCGGTTGGAGATCCTCCAGGCATCCTGGGTGTCCTGACCTGCGGCCTCGCCCACCGAGCCCGCGCGCAGCTGCTTGCGGATGCGGTCTCGGCCCGGACCGTAGATGCCGGAGAGGCGCAGCGTGCTGCTGCGTCGCCGCGGAGACGCATCGGCCCCAGCGGTGCGCCACCTCGCCAGCAGCTCCTCGGTACGGGCCAGGATCTCGCCCGTCGGACTGGCCGGCGTGAGCGGAGCGGATTCGTCGAGCATGCCTTCGGCGTCGCCCATCACCGAGGTGGAGGAGACCAGCAGGACCCGCACTGAACCCGCGAGGCCTGCCTGTTCCAGGCGGTCCAGCACGGTGCTCAGACCCTGGAGATAGACCTGCTCGTAGCGCTGCGGATCTCGGCTGCCGGCGGCGGGGGAGAAGACCAGTGCCGCGGTGTCAGCAGGCGGCTGGGGCACGGAGTCGGGCTCGGTGAGGTCCATCGCCGCGCCGTCGAACTCAGCGGGGAGCCGCTCCGGGCTGCGTCGCCATCCGGTGACGGAGAAGCCGCGTTCGAGCAGGCGATGTCCGATGCGCGTGCCGACATCGCCGCAGCCGACCAGCACGGCTCGCGGAGCAGGGGATTCCTCGGCCGGGAAGTCTGCAGAAGTTCTCATGCTCCGAGCCTAGCCAGAATCGACGGGGAGTGGAGCGGGGGACGTGGGGTGCGGGTTGCGTGGGGTGCCAGACACAGAAGAACCCCCGTCAGGTGCATTCCCGACAGGGGTTCTTCGATCACGTGGCGGAGGCGGGGGGATTTGAACCCCCGGTCCGCTTTGAGGCGGACACTTCATTAGCAGTGAAGCCCATTCGGCCGCTCTGGCACGCCTCCTGTGCCCACGATTGCGGCGAGCCGTTCTCATGCGCCCGTCTAGACTAGCGGTTCGGTCAGGGAACTGACAAAGCGCGTGCCCGCAGTACTCTGGTCGGGACGAATCCGCCGAAGAGCCCACCAGGAGACCGCGCCGCCCATGCCCCGTCTGACGCAGGAACGAAGAGTTGCCGTGATCGGCGCCGGACCCCGTGGCACCTCGTTCCTCGAACGACTCCTCGCTGCCGTAGAACATGCCCCAGGCGAGGCTGTGGAAACTGCGCTGCGCATCCTGGTGATCGACCCCGCTCCGCATGGCCCGGGCCGTGTCTGGAACCCGCGGCAGTCGCCGCTGTATCTCATGAACACCCCCGCCAGCTTTCCCACTGCGGCGCCGGCCGGAGACACGCAGAGCCGGCTGCCGGCGTCGTCGGTCTCCCGCTCCTTCGCGCAGTGGAGGGAGGGGCATGCGGCAGAGGCCACCGCGAGTCCCGTGCGGAGCGACAGCTTCGAGCCTCCGGTCTTCCACGGAGTGGACCACGGTGGGCAGGACTCCGACTACCCCACCCGCGCGGCCTACGGCCAGTATCTGAGCTGGCTCCACGCCGAGGTCTGCGCGGCGCTGCAGCGGCACCCTGGTATCACGGTGGAGCACATTCAGGCTGAGGTCAGTGGACTGCGGCGGGGGCAGGTGGGATATGAGCTGACCTTGCAGGGCGACGACGCTGATGCCGAGAACGACATCGACGACGACGCCGACAACGACGACGACGCCCGCCGGCTTCGCGTCGAGCACGTCGTGCTCGCGCTGGGGCATATCCCCGCGGGGTTGAACGAGACCGGCGAGCACTTCAGCGCGGTGGCCGCAGAGCTGGATCTGCACTACCAACCGCCCGCGATTCCTACGGAGGTGGACTATCACGCGCTGCCAGCAGGGGAGAACGTGCTGGTCCGCGGCATGGGGCTGAACTTCTTCGACCTGATGATCCAGGCCAGCGTGGGCCGCGGCGGAGTGTTCCACGAACACCCGGACCGCCCGGCTGGACAGCGGCTGGAATACCTCGCCACCGGAGACGAGCCGCACCTGGTGGCTGGTTCTCGGCGCGGCACTCCCTACCGGGCCAAGTCCACCGCGCTGACCACTGCCCCTGGATTCGCGCCCGTGGGCGTGACGCTGCATCACCTGCATGCCGATGCGGTGGCCGCCGCCGAGCGCCGTCACGACGTGCTGGACTTCTCTGCACACCTGTGGCCGCTGATCCAACGCGACGTGCTTCGAACCTACTACCGGACCTTGGAGCGGAACGCGCCGGAACTTTTCAGTGCGGAGTTCCTCCCTGCTCTGGATGCTCTGCTCGCGGACACTCATCTGGGCGAGGCGGTGTTGCAGGCGCGGGGGCATCGTCTGCTGCGTGAACACGCCCCCGACGTCCTCTGGTTCGACATCCGATCCCTCGGCAGACCCTTCGGCGGACTGACCTTCGACTCCGCGGAGCAGTACCAGCAGCATATGCAGACCTACCTCGAAGATGACGCGGTCACCTCGGCGGCAGGGATGCAGAGCCCGGTGAAGATGGCGATCGGCGCACTGCACCTGGCCCGGATGGAGGTCAAGGCGCTGATCAGTCAGGGACGCGTCTCGCAGTCCAGCCAGATCAGCGAGATCGAGGGATGGTTCGAATCGCTGGTCGAAGGCCTCGCGAGCGGACCGCCGCTGCAGCGGATCGAGGAGCTGGCAGCGCTGACCCGGGCGGGGGTGGTGGAGTTCCTGGGGCCGGAGCCGATCTTTGATGTCGACCGGGAGACCGGTTGCTTCACCGCGGAATCTCCAGCCGTGGCCGCGCCGGCCTATCAGGCGCGGTGGCTGCTCGAAGCGATGATGCCGGCGAACCGGGTTCAGCTCTCCCGCTCACCGCTGGTGGCGGGCCTGCTGCGCAGCGGCATGGCTCGGCCGCGCGAGCTGGTCGACGCCTCGGGGGCCCCTCGATCGGGCAAGGGCTTCGACGTCACGCCGCTGCCGCACCGGCTCATCCCCGCCGACGATGCGGCGGAGGAGATCTACGTGCTCGGGTTGCAGCTGAGCTCCGTGCAGTGGGGGACCGCGATCGCCGCGGAGGCCGGTGGTGATCCGGAGTCCTCGGCGCGCAGCCTCGCCGACGCGGACGCCGCGGCGCGCGCGGTGCTTGCTGGGGCGGGGCCGGGTGATGGCCCGGTCTCAGCCGCTACAGGATCGCGCGACCCGGATTGAGTCGATAGTCAGGGTCAAAGACGTTTTTGATGCTGCGCTGCAGCTCGATCACCTCGTTCGACTGTTCCCAGTCCAGCCAGCGCAGCTTATAGGTGCCGATGCCGTGCTCGCCGGTGATCGTGCCGCCCATCTCCAGTGCGATCCGCACCGAACCGTCCAGGGCCGCATGCAGCCGGGACATCGCTGAGACGGGTGCGCCGTCGTCGTCGTTCTGCTCGCCGGCCGTTGCGTCCGGCTCGGGCGCCAGCTCGGAGCTCGGCACGCTGAAGGTGGGGTGCAGGTTGCCGTCCCCGGCATGGGCGACGACCTTGAGCTGGACCTCGTGCTCCACTGCGAGGTCCTGGATCGCGCGGATGTAGTCCACCAGCCGGGATCGCGGCACCGCGACGTCCTCGCCCACGCGAACCTCGGTGATGATTCCATCGCCCCGGGCGTGCCGGCGCAGCTCGATCAGACGCTCCGATTCAGTGGAGCCGGGGTCGCTGACCGTGGCGTCGAGTGCTCGGAGCACCTCGCGGATGATCTCGGCTTCGATGCCCGCCCCGTGCCCGTCGGTCTGGATCAGCAGCAGGGTGTTCCCGCGGGTGGCGAGATCCGAGCCCTGCGCTTCGTCGAGGGCGAGCATGGTGCGGTGGTCCAGCAGCTCGGTGATCGCCGGCTGGACTCGAGCCTTGCCGATGTCGAGCACGCCCTGGGCGGCGGTGGTGAGTTCGTCGAAGAACGCGGCGATGGTCTCAGTGTGCTGACTCAGGTGGCGCAGCCGCACGGTGACGCCGACGACGATGCCCAGGGTCCCCTCCGACCCGACGAACAGGCTGGTCAGGTCATAGCCGGCGACTCCCTTGAAGGTGGCCTGTCCGGCATGGATGAGGGTGCCGTCGGCGAGGACCACGTCCAGAGCCAGCACCGAGTCCCGGGTGACGCCGTACTTGGCGCAGCGCAGCCCGCCGGCGTTGGTGGCGACATTGCCGCCGATCGTGGAGGTGCGGTAGCTGGCGGGGTCCGGGGCGTACATCAGTCCATGCTGTGCGGCCGCGGTGTTCAGATCCGCGTTGATCACGCCGGGTTCCACGACGGCGACCTCGTCCTCGGGGCGCATCGCCAGGATCTGGTTCATCCGGGTCAGGTTCAACACCACCGAGCCTGCTGTGGTGTTGGCCCCGCCCGAGACGGAGGTCCCAGCGCCGCGGGTGATCAGCGGGAAGCCGTGCTCGGCGGAGAGCTGGACCAGCTGCTGCACCTCAGCGACCGATTCCGCGAAGACGACCGCGAGCGGGGTATGCACCTGCCAGTGCTCCAGCGGCCCCTTGTCCACAGCGTGGGAGTCGAGCTCCGCCGGGTCGGTGGTCACGGCGTGGGGCGCGAAGGCGCTGCGCAGGGCTGCGCGGACATCGTTGTCAGAGGAGCTCATGAGAGATGAGTGTAGGCCAGCGACGTCCCGCCCTCCCGCGTCACCCCCGTCGCCCCCCCCTCGCGAAAAAATCGTAGGGCTCTAGCGAATCGTGGGGCTATAGCTCTACGACAACGCGATAGCTCTACGATTTTTCGTCAGGGGGCCGGGGTCGACGGGGCGACCCTCCACTGTTGGACGTCCTCGTCACACGCCTCGGGAACGGCGTAGAGGGTCGACCCGGACATGCTTCCGCCGACGGTGATGGCGTCGCCATCGGCATAGTCCTCTCCCAGGTACGCAAATCCTGACCCCTCCGACGCGTCTGTGACTTCGCGAGCAGGGAAAACTGCGAGGGTGAGAATTCGCTCTGGGGCCGGGCCCTGGACGTAGAAACAGCCATCGATCTCTGCCACGCGCCCCGCCAGCGCGGCGTCGGCACCGGCCTCTTCGTCGACGATGTAGTTCGGCACGCCTTCTGGTGCATCGGGGTCCTGCAGATCTGTCGCGCATCCGGTCAGCGATGCGCCGAGTGCTGCGCCCAGGAGCGCGGCTGCGGCGAGTCGGCGACGTGCACGGTCTGGACCTTTGATGCTCACATCAGCCCTCCGGATGGACCTGCCACTGCGGAGCCTCCTCGTCACATTCCTCGGGCGCTGGGTAGTCCGCCTCGACGGCGCGGCTGCCTCCGACGGTGCTCTGGTCGCCGTCGTTGTAGTCCTGCCCGTTCAGGGAGAACCCGTCCCCAGCCGAGGGTTCGGCGACGATATCCGAGGGGAACACCGCCACCCACAGCTCGCCCTCGGGGTGGGCGTCCTCGATGTAGAAGCAGCCCTCCAACTGGGTGACGGTGCCCTGGAGCATGGCTGAGTCGCCGCCGTCGTCGTCGGTCTCGCGAGTGACGAGGCCCTCGGGCGCATCGGCGGTGCTCGGTTCTGAACCACAGCCCAGGAGGCCGAGGACGAAGATCGCGCCCAGCGGGAGGGCTGCGCCCAGCGAACGGATTTCGTGCTGCATCGTCCCAGGATGGCAGAAATCGTAGAGCTTTCGCGTTGTCGTCGAGCTATAGCCCTACGACTTGCTAGAGGTCTACGATTTTTTCGCGGGAGGGTCGCAGGAGGGGGTGCACTTGCACTGCGGCGTTCCGCGATGCAGACTTATCCCTAGGTCAAGAGTGCCAGCGCAAAACCCCGGTTTGCTGGCCGGCAACCCTCCAGTTCGCGGTGGGGTGCCCCGGGTGACGACCTGGCTGCGGCTATCACCGAGCATCGGTGATCGACGTGGCAAGCGCGGGCCACACACCAGTGCGGGCCCTTAAACCCAGTCCTCAGGACGGGGCCGTACAGGATTCAACGCCGGAGCTCCTCTGACCGGCAGCGACGTTCACGCGCGGCTCAGCCCCAAGGACCGCATTGAACGGAGCAGTTCCTTGAGCAACGACGACAGCACCTGGCAGTTCGAGACCCAGCAGATCCACGCCGGAGTCGCCCCTGATCCGGCCACCGGAGCACGGGCCCTGCCGATCCATCAGACCACCTCCTTCGTCTTCCCCGACACCGCCGCAGCAGCACGTCGCTTCGGTCTCGAGGAGATCGCACCGATCTACTCCCGCATCGGCAACCCCACGGTCCAGGCCATCGAGGACAAGATCGCCGCCCTGGAAGGCGGCGTCGGGGCGCTCGGAGTCGGCTCCGGCCAGGCCGCCACCTCGCTGGCCTTGCTGAACATCGCCGAGTCCGGCAGTCACATCGTCGCCTCGCCCACCCTCTACGGCGGCACGCAGAACTTCTTCAAGCACACGCTTCCGAAGTTCGGCATCGACGTCACTTTCGTGGAGGACCCGGACGACCTCGAGTCCTGGCGGGCCGCCACACGGGAGAACACCGTCGCCTTCTTCGGCGAGGCCGTGGCCAATCCGCGCGGGGACGTGCTGGACATCGAAGGGGTGGCCTCGGTCGCCCACGACCATGGTGCGCCGCTGATCATCGATTCCACGCTGACTACCCCGTACCTGATCAAGCCGATCGACTTCGGCGCCGACGTCGTCGTGCATTCGGCCACCAAGTTCCTCGGTGGGCACGGCACGGCGATCGCCGGGGTGATCGTGGACTCCGGACGCTTCGACTACTTCGCCCACCCGGAGCGCTTCCCCGGCTTCAGCACCCCTGATGAGAGCTACCACGGGCTGGTCTTCGGCCGGGATCTCGGCCCCGAGGGGATCTTCGGAGTCAACCTCTCCTTCATCCTCAAGGCCCGCGTGCAGCTGCTGCGCGACCTCGGGCCGGCGCTGTCTCCGCACAACGCCTTTGAGATCAACCTCGGTCTGGAGACCCTCTCGCTGCGGATCGAGCGCCACGTCGCCAACGCCCAGAAGGTGGCCGAGTATTTGGAGGGCCACGAGGCCGTGAAGCGCGTCTACTACTCCGGGCTGCCGTCGAGCCCCTGCTTCGAGCGGGCGCAGAAGTACCTGCCGCGCGGCACCGGCGCAGTGCTGGCCTTCGAGCTTGCCGGCGGAGCCGAGGACGACGACGCCACGCAGGCCCGCGCGGGCCAGACGCTGGTGGACGCGCTGGAGCTGCATTCGCTGGTGGCCAACGTCGGTGATGTGCGCTCGCTGGCGATCCATCCCGCCTCGACCACCCACCGGCAGCTCAGCCCCGCCGAGCAGCATGCCGCGGGGGTCAAGCCAGGTCTCGTCCGGCTCTCCGTGGGTCTGGAGCACATCGACGACATCATCGCCGACCTGGCCCAGGGGCTCGAGAAGGCGGCCGCCATCCAAAGCACCACCCAGAGTGCTGGCCAGGCTTCTGACCAGGACTCTTCCGCCGATGACCAGAGTGCGGACAATGTGACGAAGCGAGAAGCCGCGTCCGCGGTCTGAGGTTAGGGTGATCGGGTGCTGAATGACTTTGGGGACAGGCCTGCGGGTGCGCTGAACACGGCAGATGTGGGGGCGTACACATTCGAGACAGGTGGGCAGCTGCCCGAAGTCACCATCGCCTACGAGACCTGGGGCACGCTCAACGAGGACGGCAGCAATGCGATCCTCGTGGCGCACGCCTTGACCGGGGACTCCCATGTCGCCGCGACCCCGGCAGACCCCTCCATCGGATGGTGGGAGGGTCTGCTGGGCCCCGGTCGACCGATCGACACCCAGCGCTGGTTCGTCATCGCCCCGGCGATGGTGGGTGGCTGCTACGGCTCCACCGGACCCGCCTCTCTGGATCCCGACGGGAAGCCCTATGGCTCCCGGTTCCCCTTCGTGACGATTCGCGATTCCGTGCACCTCGAAGCCCGGCTGGCTGCGGCCCTGGGCATCAAGACGTTCCACACGGTGATCGGTGGATCCATGGGAGGCGCCCGCGCGCTGGAATGGGCCGCCACCTACCCGGAGATGGTCGACGGCGTGGCCGTCTTCGCCTGCGGTGCGGCGTCCACCGCTGAGCAGATCGCTTTCGGGCAGGCCCAGGTGCTGGCGGTGGAGAATGACCCGTATTTCGCCGGCGGGGACTATTACGGCGGCCCCGCCCCGCATTCCGGACTCGGGCTCGCGCGGCGGATCGCCCACATCACCTACCGTGCAGAGGCCGAGCTGGGCGCTCGATTCGGACGCGCCCCGCAGGGTGCAGAGGATCCCTTCGGCTGGCCCGACCGGCGGCGCGGCCGCTACCAGGTGGAGTCCTACCTGGACCACCAGGCCGAGAAGCTGCTCAAGCGATTCGACCCCAATGCCTATGTGGTGCTCTCCGAGGCGCTGATGAGCCACGACGTCGGGCGTGGGCGTGGAGGCGTGGCCGAGGCTCTCTCCTCGGTCACCGCCGTTCCATTCCTCGCAGCTGTGGAGACCGATCGGTTGTACTTCCCTGAACAGTCCCAGCAGATCGCCGATGCCATCCCAGGCGGCCACCCGGTGCACACGATCCACTCGCCGATCGGTCATGACGGCTTCCTGACCAGTGCGGAACAGCTGAGCGAGCCCATGAAGGCCACGCTCCGGCTCTGAAACGGACATTCCAGAGATGTCACTCTGCTGTAACACCTGATCGGGCAGACTGATCGGAACGAGGAGAGTGATCCATGAGCCCGCAGCCCATCCTGCAGCCCGGCGAACACCTGCCCGAGGGTGCCCGCTACCTCCCGGCGCGCCCGGAGAACATCTTCTGGGGGAGGCTGCCCTGCGCCGCCGATGAGCCGGCGCTGCACATCGAGTCCGGTGAGCAGGTCGTCATCGACACACTCTCTCATGAGGGCATTCTCGAGGATCAGGGACGGGACCCGCTGGCCTATTTCGGCGGACACGGCGTGCCCGAGGATCAGGTGCTCACCGACGCGATCGCGCTCGCAGCAAGCGACCACCCGCGAGACCCCGCCGTCGACGGCCCGCACGTGAACACCGGCCCCCTCCATGTCGAGGGCGCCATGCCGGGCGACCTGCTCAAGGTGACCATCAAGCAGCTGCAGCGCCGCGTCCCCTACGGCATCATCTCCAACCGCCACGGCAAGGGAGCGCTCAACGGGGAGTACCCGCGCGGAGAACGCAACGTCTCGATCTTCGCCGCCGTGGAAGAGGCCGGTCAGGGTCAGGCTCGCGGCCGTATGGCCCCGCGCACCGGAGCGGAGAGGCTGCTGAGCTTCGAGCTGGCTCCCTTCTTCGGGACCATCGGGGTGGCGGTAGCGGGGGAGGCCCGTCCCCATTCCGTGCCGCCGGGGGCCCACGGCGGCAATATCGACATCAAGATGCTCACCGAGGGAACTTCGCTCTACCTGCCCGTGCAGGTGCCCGGCGCGCTGGCCTACGTGGGCGATCCCCACTTCGCCCAGGGCGACGGCGAGGTCGCGCTCACCGCGATGGAGGCCTCCCTGCGCGGGCTGCTGAGCTTCGAGGTCATCCCTCGGGAACAGGCCTTGGCCGCCTTCGGCGAACAGATCGGGCCGCTGGCCGAGACCGCGGAGTTCCTCATCCCCACCGGGATGGACGAGGACCTGGACATCGCCGTGCAGAACTGCGTGCGCAACGCGATCGTGCTGCTGCAGGCCCGCTGGGGCCTCGATGCAGAGCATGCCTACGCCTATCTCTCCGCGGCCACGGACTTCAACATCTCCCAGGTGGTCGACCTGGTCAAAGGAGTCCACGCGCGGGTGGCCGTCCGAGACTTCGCGGAGCTGCGATGAGCACAGCAGAGCCCACGATCTGGCGGGTGGGTGGGGACCCCGATGCCCCGCTGATCCCGTCTTCCGGAACCGGACCGCTGGGCGGGCAGAACGTCGCCGTCAAGGACCTCTACGCGATTGCGGGACACAGCATCGGTGCCGGCAACCCCGCCTGGCTGGCCGAGGCCCCCGAGCAGACCAGCACCGCGCCCCCCGTGAGACAGCTGCTCGAGGCAGGCGCCGCGATCACCGGGATCGCGCAGACCGACGAGTTCGCACTCTCCCTGGCCGGAACCAATCAGCACTACGGGACACCGCCGAACCCGGCGGCCCCCGACCGGATCAGCGGGGGGTCCAGCTCGGGCTCCGCCGCCGCCGTCGCACTGGGTCAGGTGAGCATCGGGCTGGGAACCGACACCGGTGGGTCGATCCGCGTGCCCGCCTCCTACCAGGGGCTCTGGGGCATACGCAGCACCCACGGCGCCATCTCCCGCGAGGGTCTGCTGCCACTTGCGCAGAGCTTCGACGCGGTGGGCTGGATGACCCGCGACGCCGCGACGCTGAGCCTCGTGGCCGAGGTGCTCCTGCCCGCCGGCGCGGAGACGGAGCAGCCCGCCGCACTCCCGGAAGAGCTCACGCTCCTCCCCGGCCTCTTCGATCAGGTGGAGCCGGAGGTCGCCGACGCCGTGCGCACCGCCGTGGACGGTGTGACCGCGCCTCCGAGCGCCCTGCCACCACGCCTGCACCTGAGGCGGATCGCCGGCGTCTCCCCGGAGATGCACGCCGCCTGGTTCGAGGCCTTCCGCATCATCCAGATGCGCGAGGCCTGGGCCAACCACGGCGAATGGGTCAGCACCCACTGGGAGGCGATGGCCGACGACGTCGGCGCGCGGTTCCGCACGGCCCGCCAGTTCACCGCAGATCAGGAGCGGCAGGCCCGGGCGCTGGCCGCCGGGGCACGCCGAATCATCCGCGACTGGGTCGGCGATTCCGTGCTGGCGCTTCCCTCGGCGGCCGGTCCCGCACCGCTGCGCAGCGAGGCCGCACTGGGCGGAGAAGTCATCGAGGAACACCGCCGCGGCACCATGATGCTCACCTGCCTGGCCGGTCTGGCCGGGCTGCCCGCGGTCAATGTCCCGCTGCGCACGGCAGCGGGACTTCCCACCGGCGTCTGCCTGCTCGGGGCTGCCGGGAGCGACCGTGCACTCATCCGCTGGGCGCAGGAGTTCCACGCCCGGCTGCCGTCGACACAGGAGATCCGATGATGAAGCTCAGCGAATTCAATGCGGCCACCCCGGAGGAGCTGACGGAGACGCTCGCCGCCTGCGCGCCCATTCCCTCCTGGCGCGCCGCGCTCCTCGCCCGGAGGCCCTACGAGAGCGTCGCGGAGCTGACCACCACCGCCGCGGAGCTCGCACAGGACTGGACCGACCTCGAGGTCGACGGCGCGCTCGAACATCACCCGCGGATCGGAGAGAAGGTGCAGGGCTCCTCCCGGGAAGCCGAGGCCTCCCGACGAGAACAGGGAAGCCTCGGCGCCGATGAGACCGCCCAGGCGGAGTGGATCAGCGCCAATGAGGCCTACGAACAGCGCTTCGACCGGATCTTCCTGATCCGCGCCGCAGGCCGATCAGACCGTGAGATGCGCACCCAGCTCGAACTTCGCCTGCAGAACACCGAGGAGGAAGAGGCCGTCGTCCGACGCGAGCAGCTCGCCGAGATCGCAGTGCTGCGACTGGAGCAGGTCGTCTCATGACGATACGCACCTGTTTCACGAATGAAACAATAGTTTCAGTAGCATGGTCCTCATGAGCTCCCGCCAGATCAATCCGCCACCCCGGCTGCTCATGGGGCCGGGCCCGATCAACGCCGATCCGCGCGTGCTGCGTGCCATGTCGGCTCAGCTCGTGGGCCAATATGATCCCGCGATGACCGGTTATATGAACGAGGTCATGGAGCTCTACCGCGGAGTCTTCAAGACCAACAACGAGGCGACGTTCCTGGTGGACGGCACTTCCCGGGCCGGCATCGAAGCGGCTCTGGTCTCGCTGATCGAGCCCGGTTCGAAGGTGCTCGTGCCGATCTTCGGACGGTTCGGTCACCTGCTCGCCGAGATCGCCGTGCGCGCCGGAGCTGAGGTCGCGGTCCGCGAGAAGACCTGGGGCCAGGTCTTCACGCCAGAGGAGATCGAGGCGGCCATCATCGAGGAGCGGCCCACGCTGCTTGCTCTCGTCCAGGGGGACACCTCCACCACGATGAATCAGCCGCTCGCCGGCATCGGTGAGATCTGCCAGCGCCACGACGTGCTGTTCTACACCGACGTGACGGCCTCTCTGGCAGGCAATGAGTTCTCCGCCGATGCATGGAAGATCGACGCTGTCACGGCCGGACTGCAGAAATGCCTCGGGGGACCCTCTGGTTCGGCGCCGATCACCCTCTCCCCGCGCGCCGTGGACGTCATCCGTTCTCGTCGGCATGTCGAGGCAGGCATCGCCGACGGCACTGCAGGCCGCGGCACCAGAATCGCCTCGAACTACTTCGATCTGGCGATGATCATGGACTACTGGGGCCCCCAGCGGCTGAACCACCACACCGAGGCAACCTCCATGCTCTACGGGGCGCGTGAATGTGCTCGACTGCTGCTGGACGAGGGGATCGACGCCGCCGTCGCCCGTCATGAGCTCCATGGCCAGGCCATGCTGGCGGGAGTCCGGGGGCTCGGGCTGGCGGTCTTCGGGGACGTCACGCACAAGATGAACAACGTGGTCGCCGTGGAGATCCCTGCAGGGATCGATGGCGACGCCGCCCGTTCGGCCATGCTCCAGGACTACGGCATCGAGATCGGCACCAGCTTCGGGCCGCTGCACGGGAAGGTCTGGCGCATCGGCACCATGGGCTATAACGCCCGCAAGGACGCCGTGATGCTCACCCTCGCGGCGCTGGAACAGGTGTTGCGCGCTGGTGGCGCTGAGGTCCGCGCCGGCGGCGGCACCGGAGCCGCGGCAGAGATCTACCAGGAACAGTCGACTCGCGGGCAGGCGGGGCAGCTCGACCAGCTCGACCAGCTCGACCAGCTCGACCAGCCCGGGCAGCCCGGTCAGTCCGACCAGCTCCACCAGCCTGGGCAGTTCGATCGGCCCCTGGAGTCTCGGGAGGTCTCCCCGTGACCCTCGACGCTGCGGCCGACCGCATCATGACCCGCTGTGACGAGCTTGCCGCGATCAGCGCTCTCCCCGACGGGATCCTGCGCGCCTACCTGACCGAAGAGCACCAGCGGCACAATGCACTCGCCGCGGCGTGGATGGCCGAGGTGGGGATGGAGACCTGGCAGGACGCCGCAGGCAACCAGTGTGCTCGGCTCGAGGGTCGCGAGCCCGGCCTGCCGGCGCTGATCATCGCCTCCCACCTCGACACCGTTCCCGATGCCGGACGCTATGACGGCATCATGGGTGTGCTGCTGGGAATCGAGACGGTCCGTCTGCTGGCCCCCTACGCGAAGGACCTTCCCTTCGCCGTGGAGATCATCGCCTTCGCCGATGAGGAGGGCACCCGGTTCGGCGCGACCCTGCTGGGATCACGTGCCATGGCGGGCACCTGGGACCCCGCCTGGTGGGAGGCCGTGGACGCCGAGGGGATCAGCATGGCTCAGGCCTTCTGGGACTTCGGCCTGGATCCAGAGAAGGTCGACGACGCCGCCCGGGCGCCTGAGGATCTGGTCGGCTACCTCGAAGCCCATATCGAGCAGGGCCCCTCTCTCGAAGCGGCCGATCGGGCCTTGGGGCTGGTCAGCTCCATCGCCGGGGCGCGCCGCTTTCGGCTCGCCATCCTCGGTGAGGCCCGGCATGCCGGGGGCACCCCCTATGAACGCCGGCGGGACGCACTGGTCGGGGCCGCTCAGGCAGTCCTGGACGTGGAACGGATCGGCCGTGAGCGCGGTGTTATCGCCACGGTCGGTCAGCTGGAGACCCGTCCCGGTGCGGTGAACGTCGTGCCGGGAGAGGCCGACTTCTCCCTGGACCTGCGCGCCGAATCTGATGAGCTCCGTGACACCGCCTGGCAGGAGATCCACGCTGCGCTGAGCCGGTTCTGCGCCCAGCGCAGCTTGGAGCTGGTGGTCGAAGAGATCCACGCCGCGTCCACCGTGGGCTGCTCGCCGCGGATGACGCGAGCGCTCGCGGCCGGCGTGGCCGCCACCGGGGACGCCGACCCGATCACCCTGTACTCGCGTGCTGGGCACGACGCCATGGCGATGGCGGCGGTGACGGAGATCGGCATGCTCTTCACCCGCTGCGAGGACGGCATCAGCCACCACCCGGAGGAGAACGTCATCTCCGCCGATGTGGCATTGGCTCTGCAGGCGCTGCAAGAAGCTGTCTGGGTGCTTGCACGTGAGCACGGAGAGCGAGCAGGACGATGACCCCGCCACCGGAGGCCGCGAACCAGCCCCCGCTCGAACCCGAGACGCGCATCGACGCCCGGATCGACGCCCACTACGGGGCGCTGGCCCCGCAGGAGCGGCGAGTGGCTGACTTCCTGCTGGAGCATTTGGGCGACCTGGCCATCTTCTCCGCAGCAGATATCAGTCGCGAGACGGGCGTCTCGAAGGCCACGGTATCTCGGCTGTTCCGCAAGCTCGACTTCGAGGACTTCCGCGAGGTCAAAGATCACGCTCGCGCGCTGCGCAGCCGAGGAGTCCCCACAGCTGCGCCGGTGACCTCCGCCGACACCGAAGGCTCCACCGGAATGCAGCGTCACGAGGCGCGCGACCACGATAACCTCGCGCGGCTGACCGCAGGCTTGGCCGATGGCAGGCTTCAACAGGCGGTGGAGATGCTCGCGAGCGCCGAACGGGTGATCCTGCTCGGGCTGCGCAACAGCTACCCGGTGGCGCTTCATCTGCACCAGCAGCTCATCCAGACCCGGCCCAGGGTGCGGATCGCACCCCAGCCCGGTCAGACCCTGGGCGAGGAGCTCGCCGGCATCGGAGCCGGGGATCTGGTGGTGGCGGTGGGCTTCCGCCGTCGTCCCGTGGTCTTCGGCAAGGCGGTCCGGGCGGTGGCGTCCTCCGAAGCCCAGCTCCTCTGCCTGGGCGACAGCACCTCCCGGCACTACGCCATGGAGGCCGACTGCTGGATCGAATGCCCCATCGACTCGGAAGGTGCCTTCGACAGCTACGCGGCGGCGATGACCCTGGTCAGTCTGCTCGCCAACGGGGTGCTCAACCGGCAGCTCGGTGCTGGCCGGAAGCGCATCTCCGCCATCGCGAAAGCCTACGACGAACTCGACGAGCTCGAACGCTGAGAGATTGAAACAAGGCAGAGGAGCCACGATGAGTCTCATCACCACCCATGTCCTGGACACCACCACCGGGACTCCGGCACGAGGAATCACCGTGCAGCTGCTGGGGCCCGAGGGGGCGCAGATCGCCTCCGGAACCACCGACGCCGATGGTCGCATCACGGAGCTGGGACCCGAGACGCTGCCCGAAGGTGCGCACCGGCTCGTCTTCGGCACCGGAGAGTACTTCGCGTCCCGCGCGGTGGATCACTTCTTCCCTGAGGTCACGCTGACCTTCGCTGTGGAGGCCTCGGCTGCGCATTATCACGTGCCCCTGCTGCTGAGCCCCTTCGCCTACAGCACCTACCGGGGCAGCTGACCATTGCCAGCCCTTCGAGTTCGGGGATCCGCGCGCCCGACCCTCGCACGCCTCACCCACTGACACCTGCACGCCGACTCACCCCTGAAGGAGCATCCCTATGAGCAGTCCCGACGTCGTCCTTGGCCCCAACCAGTACGGGAAGGCCGAGGTGCGCGTGGTCCGGGTGAACCGGGACACCCCGGTCCACACGCTCATGGATCTCAACGTCAGCTCGATGCTGCGTGGAGACTTCACCGACTGCTACACCGAGGGTGACAACAGCAGGGTCATCGCCACCGATACCCAGAAGAACACCGTCTACGCCTTCGCCAAGGAGCACGGGATCAGCACCCCGGAGCAGTTCCTGCTGCTGCTCGGACGCCACTTCGTCGAGTATGCCGAGGTCGACGGCGGCCGCTGGAGTGCTGAGTCCTACCCCTGGGAACGGATCCAGGTCCCGGGGTCCGATGGTGCGCTCACCGAACACGAGCACTCCTTCGTGAAGTCCAAGCAGGAGATCCGCACCGCGGCGCTGACCATCCAGGATGGTGACGAGCACCTGATGGGCGGATTCAGCGACCTCACCGTCCTCAAGACCACCGGCAGCGAGTTCTCCGGGTATCCGAAGGACCGGTACACCACGCTGCCCGAGACCCGGGACCGGGTGATGGCCACGGACATCACCGCCCGCTGGCTCTTCGCCGCAGATATCGACGCACAGGAGGTCGACTTCGACGCCCTCTACGCGCGCGTCAAGCAGATCGTGATGGAGCAGTTCGCGCTGGTCCACTCGCTGTCCCTGCAGCAGACGCTCTACGCCGCAGGCGAGGCCGTGCTCGGTGCAGTGGAGGAGATCGAGGACATCCGGTTCGTGATGCCGAACAATCATCACTATGTGGTGGACCTGAGTCCCTTCGGTCTGGAGAACCCCAATGAGGTCTTCCAGGCGGGGGACCGCCCCTACGGTCTGATGAACGCCTCCGTCACCCGCAGGGCAGCGCCTGCGCGACCGCAGGCCTGGGAATGGATCGGCGGCTTCGCCTGAGTGAAACCTGCGTTCCGATAGGCGTGAAATACGGAACGCATGTTTCTTACGGCGGTAATCGTGTGGAAACACGGCCCTAACACCGGACTCATAGCGTGTAGGAGACAAGCCGGTTCATCACCGTGACAGGAAGTTGCTCCTATGCCTGCCGAGACCACTGCCTCCCCTCACACCACGGATACGGCCGAGGGCTCGACCCACGGCGGCGCGACTGCTTCGCAGGTCACTGCGGCCGAGGCGGTCGCCCGGGTCAATGAGCTGCCCCCGCTGCACCGCGCAGCTCCGCTGGCGGTCCAGCATCTGCTGGCCATGTTCGTCGGCAATGCGGCGCCTCCCCTGATCGTGGCCACCGCCATCGGGATGACCACCGGGGAGACCACGCTGCTGGTGCAGCTGGCCATGATCGTCTCGGGTGTGACCACGCTGCTGCAGACGTTGGGTCTGGGGCCCGTGGGATCTCGGCTGCCCGTCATGCAGGGCACCAGCTTCGCGTTCCTGGCGGTGGCGATTCCCATCGCTCAGGAGTTCGGCATCGCGGCGGTCTTCGGCGGCGCCTTCGTCGCAGGCTTCGTGCAGGTGATCTTCGGCGGTGCCCTGCACTGGATCTCACGGCTCTTTCCGCCCCTGGTGTGCGGCATCATCATCCTGATCATCGGCATCAAGCTCATGCCCACCGCCATCGACTACGCCGCAGGCGGTGCCCCGGCGCAGAGCGCCGGGGACTATGGGGCGCTGTTCCACTTCGGCATCGCAGCCCTGGTGGTCGTGGTGACCGTGCTGTGCAACCAGTTCGGCAAGGGCTTCCTCTCCGTGGCCTCAGTGCTGATCGGTCTGCTCACCGGCTACGCCGTGGCGGCAGCCTTCGGCATGGTCAGCCTCGCCGCCGTGGCCGAGGCGGACTGGTTCTTCGCCCCGACCCCGCTGCACTTCGGCATGGACTTCACCGGAGCCGCCATCATTGCGATCACCGTCATCGCGCTGGCCAGCTCGATGGAGTCCATCGGAGATCTCACCGCCGTCTCCCGGACCGCCGTCGGGGCATCACCCACCTCCCGCCAGCTCAGCGGAGGCGTCATGGCGGATGGGGTGGGCACTTCGCTGGGAGCGCTCTTCGGTGCGATGCCCAACACGACCTTCAGCCAGAACACCGGCGTGGTCGTGCTCAGCGGCGTCGTGAGCCGCTTCGTGGTCGCCATGGCCGGGGGCATGCTGCTTCTGGCAGGGTTCGTGCCGAAGTTCGCGGCCTTCTTCAGCACCATCCCCTACGCCGTGCTCGGCGGAGCGGTGCTGGTGATGTTCTCCATGGTGGCCTCCGCAGGGATCCAGGTGGTCAGCAGCCAAGTCCTCGACCGCCGGGCCATGCTGATCGTCGCCGTCTCGCTGGGCCTGGGCATCGGATTCTCCTTCGCCTCCGAGGAGGTCACGGCCGCCTTCCACCCGGACATCGCGCTCCTGCTCACCTCGGGCATCGTGCCGGCCATGCTCGCCGCCGTCCTCCTGAACGCCGTGCTCCCTACCACCCCGAAGGTCGCCGAAGTCGGAGCGGAGATGCCGGGAACGGCTGGACCGACCACAGACGTTGCCCCCGCCCTTGGGGCCGAGACCCTCGCCGAGAAGGAGGCAGAACGTTGACGCTGCGACACCTCATCGCCGAGCAGGTGCTGCTCGAAGGAGAGTTCCTTCCCGCGCACCTGGAGATCCTCGACGGTGAGATCGCCCGGATCCATCGGCTGAGCCCGGGCGAAGGTCGGCGGCGGGCCGAGATCGTTAAAGCCAGCGACGTCGGCGCCGGCGCCGGGATGACCGTGGTCAGGCCCGCCCACCAGGTGCTCCCGGGCAACGTCGACACCCACGTCCACATCAACGAGCCCGGCCGCACCAGCTGGGAGGGCTTCGCCACCGGCACCATGGCGGCGGCACTGGGCGGGGTCACCACCGTGGTGGACATGCCGTTGAATTCCATCCCGCCCACGGTGGATGTGGAGTCGCTGCGGATCAAGCAGCAGGCCGCTGCGGGCCAGACCTATGTGGACGTCGGCTTCTGGGGAGGGATCATCCCCGGCAACACCGCCCAGCTCAGGCCCCTCTGGGAAGCCGGTGCCTTCGGGTTCAAATGCTTCCTGCTGCCCTCCGGGGTGGATGAGTTCCCACCGGTGAACGGCGAGCAGCTGCGCGAGGCGATGGCCGAAGTGGCCGGATTCGACGGTCTGGTGATCGTCCACGCAGAAGATGCCGAGACGATCGAACGTGCCACCGAGGTCACCGGCCGACGACGCCGGCTCAGCCACTACGCGGACTGGGCGCTCACCCGCCCGCATGATGCCGAAGTGGCAGCGATCAGCGATCTCATCGAAGCCGTCCGCGAGACGGGCTGCCGGACACATATCCTGCACCTGGCCTCCGCCCGTGCTCTGGACATCATTGGCGCGGCCCGCGCTGAAGGTCTGCCGCTCTCTGTAGAGACCTGCCCTCATTACCTCTGCTTCGACGCCGACTCGATCCCGGATGGGGCCGCCGAGTTCAAATGCTGCCCGCCGATCCGCGACACCGGCAACCGGGAGGCGCTCTGGGAGGGACTGCGCGAGGGGCTCATCGACGCGGTGGTCAGCGATCATTCGCCCTCCACGATCGAGGAGAAGCACCGCGGAGCCCCTGACCTGCAGCAGGCATGGGGCGGGATATCCGGGCTGCAGGTGGGATTCTCCGCCGTGGCCCATGAAGCTCGGCTGCGTGGAATAGGACTTGAGCAGGTCAGCAGGTGGATGGCCCAGAACACCTCCACCCTGGCCGGGCTGACTCGCAAGGGGACCATCGCCACGGGTAAGGATGCGGACCTGGTGATCTATGACCCGCTGGAGACCAATGTGGTCTCCGCCGTGGGACTGGCGCACAAGAATCCGATCTCTGCCTATGAGCATCTCGAGATCACCGGCACCGTGATCGGAGCTGTGCTGCGCGGCATCGAGCTGTTCACCGCCCGGGACACGACCACTGCACTGGCCCCTGTGGGACAGTTCCTCCGCGGCACCGGCCACCCTGCGCTCAGCGTGATGAAGCGCTGATCCACATGACCGATGACAAGGAGCGGCTCATGACCGAGGGACCACGCAAGGTGCAGTCAGTGGACCGGGCGTTCGACATCCTCGAAGCCATCGGTGCCCACGGTGGCCAGATGAGCCTCAGCGAACTGGCAGAACAGACTCATCTTCCCGCGCCGACCGCGCACAGGCTGCTGCGCACCATGATTGCCAAGGGCTATGTCCGCCAGCTCGCCGACCGCAGCTACGGTCTGGGAGAGAAGCTCATCGCGCTGGGTCAAGCCGCCAACGAGCGCGCCTGAGCGAGGGTGCAAGATGGCAGTGACGGGTCCACAGCAGCTCGTGCCGCGCCCGGCTGCCCTGGGGCCCGACCCCGAACCCCTGAGGACGGTGACGGTGATCCTCGCCGCAGGGGAGGGAAGCAGGCTCGGTTCTCGAGGTAAGGCACTGGTGAGTGTGCACGGCAGAACGCTGATGCAGCGCGCGGTGCAGGCGGCGACGGATGCAGGAACTGTCCCGCTGCTGGTGCTGGGCCACCGCGCCGAGGAGGCCCTCGCAGTGTTGGACGAAGCGGTAGCGCTGGGCGAAGCGTCTGCCATAGCCCCGGAGGTCGTGGTCTGCCCGAACTGGCATCGAGGGCTCTCGGCGTCCTTCCGCACTGGAATCCAGGCTGCCCGTGACCGCCGGGCTGACCGGGTCGCCGTCGTTCTGGTGGACCAGCCGGGCATCGGGGCGGAGGCGCTGCGCAGGGTCCTCGACGCGCACCGTCCCGGTCGCGTTGCGCGCGGTGTGGTTCAGGGACGCCCCACGCACCCCGTGGTCTTCGAGATCCGCGCCGCTCTCGACGCCGCAGCCGCCGCGCAGCAGGACGAGGGTGCCCGGGCGTATCTGCGCGACCATCCCGAGCTCCTCGACGCCATCGACCTCACCGACTGCGCCGAAGCCGCCGACATCGACACGCCTGAGGACCTGCTGCGGTGGCGCGCCGCTCAGGCTCCAGAGATCTCGGACTGAGAGATCGCCTCGCTGAGGCCGGACTTGCTGAGCTCCGCGTTCCGCAGGGCCGCCGCGATCCGGTCCTTGCGGAAGGGCGTGCGCGTCATGCGGACCCCGGTGGCATCGCGAATCGCATTGCCCAGCGCCGGTGCGACAGGGTTGAACGGTGCCTCGGACATCGACTTGGCACCCAGGGGTCCGATGGGATCGCGGGTCTGGGCGAAATGGACTTCGGTGCGCGGCACGTCTGCCATCTGGGGTATGTGGTAATTGCGCAGGATGTCGGTGGTGACGGCGCCGTCCTGATCGATCTCCAGCTCCTCGAACATCGCCGCGCCCAGCGCCTGGGCGACACCGCCTTCGACCTGTCCGCGGCACTGCGCCTCATTGAGCACCACGCCGGCGTCGGCGGCCTGCACCGACTGCAGGATGCGCAGGGTCCCGCTGCGCCGGTCCACCGCGATCCGGAAACCATGCACGTTGAACGAGACCGAGCGGGGAGTGCCGGACCAGGTGCCCTCGCCGATGAGCCCGGCGGGGTCCGCCTCCGGATTGGCGGAGAGCTTTTTGAGCAGATCTTCCGCGGCGGCATGGGCTGCCTTGACCCCGACCGTGATGCCGGTGGAGCCGAAGGCGCCGGTGTCGAAACGCACGGCGTCCGTGTCGGCCTGGACCAGGTGGATCTTCTCGGCGGTGGTGCCCAGCACCTCGGCCACCACCTGGCGGTGCACGGTGGAGGTGCCGTTGCCGAACTCCGCGGTGCCGACCTTGAGCTGGTAGCGCCCGGACCCGAGCGCGGCGACGGTGGCGTGGGAATGATGCCCGTTGGGTGGCACGGTGTCGATCATCGCCACCGCGGTGCCGGTGCCCACCGCCCAGTCCCCGAGCGAAAGGCCAGCTTTCGCGCCGTCGGGCGCTTCATCGGGACCGTCGCTGGGCGCTGCCTCGAGAGCACCGTGACGCTCCTCCGCAAGCAGACCCTCACACTCTGCCAGCTCCGCAGCACTCAGCTCGCCGGTGCGCAGCTCCTTGCCGATGATCTCCAGGCACTGCTGCAGCCCGTCCACCTCCACGAGCACATCGTCATGTTCTGCGCCGAAGAGGGTCTCACCCTGGGCGATGATGTTCGCCGCCTTGAAGCTCAGCGGATCCCGACCCAGCCGGTGGGCCAGCTCGTCCATCGCCGAATCCACCGCGAAGAGGGTCTGGCTCAGTCCGTAGCCGCGGAAGGCGCCCGCCGGGGGATTGTTGGTGTAGACCACTTCGGCGTGCACCTGCTTATGCGGGGCCGAGTAGAGCTGCATGGACTCGGTCACGCTGTGGAACATCACCCCGGGCCCATGGTTGCCGTAGGCCCCGGTGTCGGAGAGCACCCGCAGCTGCATGGCCTGCAGCGCGCCCTCAGCGTCGGCTCCCACCGAGACGTCGATCAGATAGGGGTGACGCGTGGTGGTCGCTGCGAAGGCCTCCGAACGGGTGAGCTCCAGCTGCACCGGCCGGTCGATTCCGCGCTCATGCAGAGTGCGCAGCACCAGAAGCACCAGATCCTCGGTGAGCACCTCCTGCTTGGAGCCGAAGCCCCCACCCACCCTCGGCGCGAAGACGCGCACCGCCTCCGGCGCGAGACCGAAGATCCGACACAGGGTGCGCCGCACCAGGAAGGGAACCTGCGTGGAGGAACGCAGCGTGAAACGGCCCAGCTCATCGATCCACCCCAGGCAGCCGTGGGTCTCCAGTGCCACATGCGAGGTCCGGTGGGTCTCGAAGCTGCCGGTGTAGGAGGTGCCCGTTTCACCCGTGGACAGTGCCGCGCCTTCAGAGGGCTGGAGCGAGGCGAGCTGTTGCTCGGCCTGGCCGTGGGAGCTGGAGGCGACGGCCACGAGGTTCCTCTTCGGGGCGAGGATCCGGTGCGTGGCGGAGTCCTTTCCCGCGTGGACCGCAGCGGCCCCTGTGTCCTGTGCAGTCCGTGGATCCAGCACTGCGGGAAGCGGTTCGTAGTCCACCTGTACCAGCTTCGCGGCGCGTTCGGCCTGTCGACGAGATTCCCCGACGACGACGGCGACCCGCTGCCCCACGTGGCGGACCACGTCATCGAGCACCCGGGTGTCCGCGGGGTCATCCTCCACCAGTTCGTGCTGAGCGGAGGAGTAGAGCTCAGCGGGGGCGTCCTCGTGGGTGAGCACGGCGATCACTCCGGGCGCGTCCAGGGCTGCCCGGGCATCGATGTTCTGGATCCGGGCGTGGGCATGCGGGGACCGGATCACTACGATGTGCAGAGGATCCTCCGGGGGTCGCTCGCCGGCCTGGTCAAAGGTGAAGGCAGCGGTGCCGGTGACCACGGCGGGTCCGGCGGGTGGTGCCGGGCTCTTTCCGGGGCCTGATTCGGCGCTGACCCGTGGGGTCTGCGTGAGCGCATCCTTGATCGAGCAGTAGCCGGTGCATCGGCAGAGATTGCCCTTGAATCGACGAAGCGTCGCGGGGTCCTCGGCGTCCAGGGTCGTCCCGGTGGCCGTCTCGGTCGATTCATCGGTCTCGCGCTCGGCAGGACCTCCAGGGTTGGTGTCAGCGGGCGAGGGCCCGGGAGAGTACGGGCTCTCCGCGGTGGCGGTCATCAGGTAGCCAGCGGTGCAGTAGCCGCACTGGAAGCCGTGAGAGTCGAGGAAGTCCCGCTGGGTCGGATGCAGGGCGGCCGCGAACGCCTCATGATCATGTGATGCACCGTCTTCCTGCTGGGAGGACAGCACCTGGGCGGTGGCTTCCGGACTCAGCCCCTGCACGGTGGTGACCTCGGTTCCCGCGGCGCGCTGCGCCGGGACGATGCAGCTGTGCACCGCGGTCGGCTTCTGCCCGGGCTGGGCGAGATGCACGGTGCAGGCCCCACAGTCTCCGGCGTCACAACCGCGTTTGACCCCGGCCGCGCCGGTGTCCCGCAGCCAGGTGCGCAGGCACTGCCCGGGATCAGCGTCCAAGGCGAGCTGCCTGCCGTCCACCGTGACCTGGGCTGGCTGGGCTGGCTGCCCGGCCGCAGCATGTGTGCTCAGCAGAGTCGGCTCGGGGAGCTCCGCCTGGGCAGAGGATGCCTCCGCACCCTGTGGCGCGAGTGCAGAGGCGCGCTCCTGGCTGAAGATCGCCTCTGCAAGTTCCTGCGCGAGCCGGATCGTGACCTCGATGCGCCACTCGCGGTCGCCATGGACATCGTCATTCCACGTCGACTCGGGGACCCCGGCGCGCACTGCGGCCGCCACTCCGGTGTCCACCGCAGCATCGCGGGAAAGCTGCAGGATCACTGGATGCACCGTGCTGGCGGTGATGGTGAGACGCACCTGATCGGTGCCGTGGGCCCCACCAGGGAGGGGGGAGGCGAGCAGCAGGGCGGCAGACCGGCCGTAGCGGGTCAGCGATTCCCGCACCATCAGCGTGGGGCGCGCCAGCGCGCTGACGGGCACGAAGAAGGCGCGGATTAATTCGCCGGACTCCAGGGCGGTGGACCCTGTGCCGAGCACCAGATCCGAGACCAACGCGGTACGTCGGGTCCCGCCGGGGGAAAAGATCACAGCCTGAGCCTCCATGGCGGAGAGCCAGGAGGTCATCGGTCCCGCCGGCAGCGCAGTAGCGACATTGCCGCCCACGGTGGAGCTGTTCCACACCTTCCAGGAGGCTACGAAGCACTCTGCGGCAGCCTCCATGAGCTTGATGCCGGGCAGCCCCTCGGCACCGGTCCCGGCCAGAGACGAGGCGGCGGCGTGGAACTGCGCGATGGTCGTGGTGGCGGCGATCTCCAAGCCCGTCCATCCCTGACCGGCGTCCTGCTCGTGCCAGGTCAGGGGTGCCCACCCGGCAGCAGTGATGTCCAGAAGCCTGCGCGGGGCGGGGTTCGTGAAGTCATAGCCATAGGAGTAGAGCACCGTGCCTCCGGCAAGCCTGGAATCCCCGGGCTCGAAATCCTCCGGATCCGCGGTGCTCAGGGTCGTCTCAACACTGGTGATGTCCACGGTTCACACTGCCATTTCTCTGATGATGCTGATGCTGCGCGGCCGAGACGCATTGATCGGTCCTTCGCTGAGGCTCAGCGGCTGTGCACTGGTCTGGGAGTTCTTCGCTGCGAGGAGCTCGGCGAGCATCGAGACTGCCGCTTCTCCGGGCGTCTCGGCGCCCAAGTCCAGTCCCAGCGGGGAGACCACGCGCTCGCGGGCGGCCTCGCTGTGACCCATGGCGCGCAGTGCGGCGTCTCGGCGTGCCGCTGAGGTGCGTGAACCCATGGCCCCGATAAAGCAGCGGGCTGCGTCGTCGTCGGCATCGTTGACCCAGTCCGCCCGGTTCGCCAGACTCAGCGCCGCGTCCAGCACCGGGACGTCGAGATCCGGGTGGTGGGTCATCACGACCACACCGGTCCAGGCCGCGGCCTCGTCCTGCAGCAGCTCGGCGATGATCGTGCCGGGGTGTCCCAGGTGCAGCTGCGCTCCGGTGGGGACGCGCTCGGGCGTGCCGAAGGCGGGGCGGATCTCCACCAGGTGGACGTTCCAGCCGATCTGCAGTGCGAGCTGAGCCAGCTGGGTGGAGAAGTCATGGACTCCGCTGAGAATGAGCCGCGGCGAGCCGGCGCGCTGTTCCCGGATGACCAGACGGGTCCCCGCGTGATCTGTCACCATCCGAGTCAGTTCCGCCGGAACGTGTGGATCCCGCTCCGCGAGCTCACGCAGCGTATCCAGCTCGGCGGTCACCAGGGGCTGGATGAGCACCTCGATCTCGCCGCCGCAGGTCAACGCGATTCCGAGGCCAGCCTGACCGAACGGGGTGCCGTCGGGTCCGAAGGCTTCCCGGCGGACGGTCCCGGCAGCGATCGCGTCCTGGGCGGATGCGGCCACCGAGGACTCCACGCAGCCCCCGGAGAGTGAGCCGATGATCTCCAGGTCGGCAGAGACCGCCATCGAGGTGCCCACCGGGCTGGGCGAGGAGCCATGCACCGAAACGATTGTTGCTATCGCCCAGTGTTCGGGGTCGTCGAGGCAGGAGCTGTAGGAGGTGATGCGGTCGAGCATGGTGCCTCCTCCGGGAGTGCGCGGCGCTGCGGCCATGAGCTGGAATCGTGCTCCAGCTTAGGCAAGCGCGGGTTACAGCGCCGTTACGCGCTCCGGCATTTACATATCCGTAACCGAGCCGAGTGAAGGAAGAAACATCTGTTTCATAGGTTGGGGTCAATCAACTTCAGGAGGACGAATGCCCCCCGCCGCACTGCGCGTCGACACGCTGATCACCAACGCCTATATCGTGCTCGACGTCGCGACTGAGGGACCCGAGGCGCAGCAGGAGGCGCTGGAGGCCGGCCGGGAGATCGACGGCGGGTGGATCGCTCTCGATGCCGGGCGGGTGCACAGTGCTGGGGCGAGGTCGGTGCAGCCTCCGGCGGCCGAGCGAGTGATCGACGCCGGCGGTCGGCTCATCACTCCGGGTCTGGTCAACACGCACCATCACATGTACCAGAACCTCACGAGGGCCTTCGCCCCGGCCATCAATGGGAGCCTCTTCCAATGGCTCACCACCCTCTACCCGCGCTGGGCGGCGCTGGACGAAGAGTCCACCTATCTCTCCACCTATGTGGCCTGCGCGGAGCTGCTGCTGAGTGGCTGCACCACCTCCTCGGACCACATGTATGTGCACCCGAGGCCGAACCTGATCGACGCCCAGATCAAGGCCACCACCGAGATCGGCTTCCGCTTCATGGCCAACCGCGGCTCGATGACCCGCTCCGTGGAGGACGGCGGGCTGCCGCCCAAGGCGGTGGTGCAGGACGAGGAGACCATCCTCGCCGATTCCGAGCGACTGATCTCCACCTTCCATGACCCGACACCTGGCGCGATGACCCGCGTGGCACTGGCGCCGTGTTCCATGTTTTCGGTCAGCGAGTCGATCATGCGCAAGACCGCCGAGCTCGCCGAGAAGCATGACGTCCGGCTGCATACCCACCTCGCTGAAGACAAGGACGAGGACACCTACGCCCTGGAGGTCTACGGGCGGCGCCCCGTGGAGTACTTCGAGGACGTCGGCTGGGCCACGCCCCGGTCCTGGGTCGCGCACTATGTGTACGGCAACGAGGAGGAGAATCGCCGACTTGCGGCCGCAGGCGTCACCGCGACGCAGTGTCCCAGCTCCAACATGATCCTCGCCGGTGACACCGCCGACGCCCAGGCGCTGCGCTCTATGGGCATGGCGGTGGGCCTCGGCTGCGACGGTTCGGCCTCCTCCGACTCGGCGAACCTCTGGATGGAGACCCGCGGAGCGATGCTGCTGGCCCGCTATCGCAACGGACCCTCAGCGATGTCGGCACGTGGGGCGCTGTCCATGGCCACTCGCGGATCCGCGGCGAACCTCGGTTGGGCCGACGAGATCGGCCACCTTCGTCCTGGAGCCTGTGCGGACCTGGTGATCTGGGAATCCGCGCCCCTCTCCCAGGCCGGCGCGCTCACCGATCCCGTCGAAGGCTGGCTGCGCTCGGGCCCTGCCAGCGGCTGGTGCGTCATGGTCGCCGGAAAGTCCCTCGTGGAATCCGGCCAGCTCCAGCTGGGCGCGCTCGACGATGTGCTTCCCCGCCATGCGCGAGCCGCAGCGCAGATGCAGGGAGTCAGCTGAGTCCTCCCGGGCAGAGAGCAGGCCGCCGCAGCGCACAGCCCGCACCAGAACCTAGGACCGCACCACCGATCACTCTTCGCACCGTCCACTGCACCACTGATGAAGGAGCACCACATGAACACCGGAACCCACTCCCGCCGTCGTCGGCTTGCCGCCGTCTCCGCTGTCGGAATCCTCGCACTCACCTCCTGTTCAGGAGGTGACGAGTCCGAAGCGGCTGAAGGTGGCGGGGAGGAGAGCTACGGCGATATCAGCCTGGCGCTGTCATGGATCGAGAATGCCGAGTTCGCCGGAGAGTTCTTCGCCAAGGAGAACGGCTACTACGAGGAGGCCGGATTCGACTCCGTCGAGTTCATTCCGGGTCCCGGCCCCATCGAGAACATGGTGGCCTCCGGGGAGGCAAGCATCGGCACTTCCAACGCCGTGGCAACCGGTCAGGTCATCGCGGAGGAGGATGCACCGTTGAAGATCGTCGGCGCGAAGTACCAGCGCAACCCCTTCACGATTCTTTCCCTGGCAGATGGCGGAGATATCGCCACTCCCGAGGACCTCGTGGGCAAGACCATCGGGGTGCAGGCCGGCGGCAATGAGGCGCTGTTCGAGGCGCTGCTGGAGGCCAACGACATCGATCCCGAAGAGGTGGAGATGGTCCCGGTCGAATACGATCCTGCCCCACTGGTCGACGGTGAGGTCGATGGCTTCTTCGCCTTCGTGACCAATGAGTCGCTCACGGTGGAGCTCATGGGCAATGAGGTCACCAACCTGATGCTCAGCGAGAACGGACTGCCCTTCGTCGCAGAGGCCTTCATCACCACGGAGGAGATGATCGAGGAGGACCCCGAGCTCATCAAGTCCTTCCTCGAAGCCGAGATTCAGGGCTGGAAGGACGCGGTCAGCGACCCTGAAGAGGGAGCGCGACTGGCGGTGGAGCAGTACGGCGAGCACCTCGACCTCGAGATGGAGAAGGAGGTCCGCCAGGCCGAGGTACAGGTGGACCTGGTCGTCACCGATGAGGTGCGGGAGAACGGTCTGTTCACCATTTCGGAGAACCTGCAGAGCGAAAGCGTGGAGAGCCTGGAACGCGCCGGGGTCGACGTCACCGCCGAGGAGCTCTTCGACCTCTCCCTGCTCGAAGAGCTGCTGGAGGAGAATCCCGAACTCGCCGAGATCCCCGACGGAGCGTGAACCGACATCATGATGACTGCAGCTGATCAGCAGGCATCCTTGGCCGGAGGCGTCTCCCACGGCGACGCCTCCGGTGTCGGCGCGGGCGAGCCCCTCGCCGGCACCGGGCTGCGGATCGAAGGACTCACCAAATCGTTCGCACTCGGCGGCGGAGAGACACTCACCGCGCTCGAGGATGTCTCTCTGCATACCGACCGTGGCAGCTTTCTCTCCCTGCTCGGCCCCTCCGGCTGCGGCAAGTCCACAGTGCTGCGCGTACTCGCCGGTCTCGAGGAGCCCACCGCGGGCACTGCGCTGGTGGATGGAAAGACTCCGGCTCAACTGCGCAGCGACAGTGAGCTGGGCATCGCGTTCCAGGACGCAGCCCTGCTGCCCTGGCGCAGCGTGGCGTCGAACATCAGGCTCCCCTTTGAGGTCTCGGGCCAGAAGCCCGACGATGACCTGGTCAGCGAACTGATCCACCTGGTGGGGCTCACCGGGTTCGAGAAGGCCAAGCCGGGACAGCTCTCTGGGGGTATGCGGCAGCGCGTCTCCATCGCCCGAGCGCTGGTCGTCCAGCCTTCGGTGCTCCTTCTCGATGAGCCCTTTGGAGCCCTGGATGATATGACGCGGCAACGTTTGAATGATGAGCTGCTGCGCATCTGGACGCAGAAGCCGGCGACGACGCTCATGGTCACTCACGGAATCTCAGAGGCGATCTACCTCTCGGATGAGGTGGCGGTGATGAGTGCTCGCCCGGGCAGGATCGCTGAGGTCATCGAGGTCGATCTGCCACGTCCGCGTACCCCCGACATGATGCGCAGCCCAGAGTTCCACGCGCTGCATGACCGAGCATCGGAGCTGCTCTTTGGACTCGAGGAGACCGGGAGCCAGACCGGATGAACACGGCGATGACACGAAGCCGCGCAGCGCTCTACAGCGCGGCCGGCCTGGCCGGGATCATCCTGATCTGGTGGGTGGCGGCACTGACTGTGCTCTCCGAAGCGCGCATCCCCTCACCGGCCGGCGTGGTCGGCGCGCTTGCCCGGGACGGCTTCGACTTCTACTGGCAGCACTTCTCGGTGACGATCCAGGAGGCCGCCATCGGCTTCTTCTGGGGGAACCTCGCTGCGATTCTGTTGGCCTCAGTGGTGCTGGTGCTCCCCTGGACGGAGCGACTGGTCACCCAGATCGCGGTGATCAGCTACTGCATCCCTATTGTGGCGGTGGCCCCGGTGCTCTACATCGTCATCGGGGCGCCCTCTCCGGGGGAGCCCTCGGGGACGGCCGTGGCGCTGGCGGTGCTCGCCGTCTTCTTCACCACAGTGGTGGGCACCCTGCTGGGGCTCAAGTCAGCAGACCCGGCGAGCCTCGACGTCGTCACGGTCTATGGCGGCTCCCGACTCACCCAGCTGCGCAAAGTGCGGCTGATCGCCGCGCTGCCCGCGATGCTCAACGCACTGCAGATCGCAGCGCCGGCCGCGCTGCTCGGCGCGATACTCGGCGAGTACGTGGGCGGCGTCCGCGAGGGAGTGGGCCTGGCGCTGATCATCGCGCAGCAGAACCTTGACGTGGAACGGGCGTGGGCCATCGGCCTGATGTGCGCAGTGGTGGCCGGTGGGGCCTATGCAGTCTTCGGGCTCATCGGAAGAGTGGCGGCACCATGGTCGAAGGGGGCATCCGTATGACCGCGGCAACGCAGACCCAGGCCTCCCGGGCCGCCGGGGTGCAGTCCTCCCGTGCGGGCCGCTTCGGAGTCCTGACCCGCACGGTGCTGACCACGCTGGCGAACACGGCCATCATGCTCACCGTCATCCTGGTGCTCTGGCTCGGGCTGCTCAGTGTCTTCGACGTCTCGGATTTCGTCGGCAAGGGTCCGTTGGATGTCTATGAACATCTCTTTGCGGAGGAGGAATCGGCCGCTACCCGTGCTGAGATCTGGGGGCTCACCCTGGCCACGATGCGTGATGCGGCCATCGGGTTCATCGCCGGGATGATTGCGGCGGCGGTGGTCGCGGTGGGGATCGTGATGAGTCGCATCGTGGAGTCGGCAGTGATGCCGATGGCCATGATCGTGCGGTCGGTGCCGCTCATCGCGCTGGCTCCGCTGATCATCCTGGCGCTGGGACGCGGCACCGCGGTGGTCGCAGCCATGGGCGGAATCGTGGTGCTCTTCCCTGCCCTGGTCACCATCGTCTTCGGCCTGCGCTCAGCCACCCCGCAGATCCGGGACGTAGTCCATGTCTACGGAGGCTCCACCTGGGACGTGCTGCGCAAGGTCGCAGTGCCTTCGGCTCTTCCCGCCTTCTTCTCCGCCGTGCGCATCTCGGTGCCTGGAGCATTCACCGGAGCGCTGCTGGCCGAGTGGCTGGCCACCGGGGAGGGGATCGGATACGCGGTCGTCTCGGCTGTCAGCCGGTCTCAGAACACTCAGGTGTGGGCGCTGGTCGTGGTGATCACACTGGTCTCGCTGGTGCTGTACATGGTGGCGCAGCTGGTGGAGAACCTCGTGCTGGCGCGCTATGACATGGCCAAGGAGGCCTGAGCGGCTCGGCGGTTCACAGGATGAGCCCGGCGAGTGCGAGGCCGCCAGCGGCGGCCGTCACGGTCAGCACGGCAGTGCCGAGTACGTTGAGCAGCGCCTTGAGGTGGTCTCCGCCTTGGACGAAGCGCACGGTCTCCACCATGGCCGTAGAGAAGGTGGTGTACCCGCCGCAGAAGCCCAGGGTGGCCGCGCTGAACAGCGGTGTGTCCCCGAGGGCGACGAGGGCGATCAGCCCAGGGTGGACGTGGGGTGCCCGGGTCATGGCTGAGGTCAGATCAGTGCTCATCACTGTCACCTTCTGTCCTGGACTGCCCGGAGGCGAGCCCGTTGCGGAAAGGCTCGGCCTAAGGGCCCCACGGGTGACCGTCGAGCAGAAACACGGCAGCAACCAGCCTCACTGAGGAGACCAGGGACCGTTGACGGCACCGTTGCCGTGGTTCAAGGCGAGCCCCACCGCCGTGTTGGCCACTACTATAAGCCCTTCACCCGGCGGGCTGAGGCAACGCTGCACGCACGGGGAGATCCTGGCCCTCGAGGATGACCTGTGCCGCCTGTGCGCGGGAGATGTCCAGGACAACGGGCGCCAGCAGATTGACGTGGGGCGCGCCGTCGGAGGTGTTGACGATGACCAGCACGCGAACGTCCTCCGACCGGGGGTTTCCCAGCGCGCTGAGCTGGCCCTGCGTGCGGGGGGAGTAGTCGGGCAGGTGCACGGCAGGGTCCAGCAGGAAGAGTCTGACCTCGGGGAGCTCGGTGGCATCCAGGGAGTACAGCCCGGTCGAGCCGTCCACCTCGGCAAGCGTGAAGTCCTTCAGGGGTTCCAGCCCGGGGAGTGAGGCGGGGAAATGGATACTCGTCATCGCAGCCGGGCCGTCCTCATCGCAGGTAGTCCATCAGGGAGGGCTGGATGACCTTGGCCGAAGCGGACAGCGCCGCACGGTAGGCCAGTTCCTGAGTCTGCAGCTCCAGGGCGACGGCGGCAAGGTCGGCGTCTTCGAGGCCGGAGCGTCGAGCCTCCAGGGCCACCTTCTGGCCCGCCAGTGCGTTCTCGGCTGTCAGTACGGAGGCATGGGTGGCGCCGATGGTGGCCTGGGCAGCGAGCACGCTGTTGAGCTTCTCATCGACCTCGGCCAGCCGCGCGGACACCGGATCACCGGCACGGAGATCCTCGGCGAGCCCCTTCACCAGGGCGAAGACGCTGCTGGCCCCTTGGCCGAAGGCCGCCGCGCCGTCGGCGTCCACTCGCACGGTGGTGTTCTCACCTATGCGGCGCGTCACGGAGGAGTTGGGCATCCCGTTGAAGCTCCCGTCCGCCTCGAAGGCGGAGGCCGCGTCCGAGGTGCCGGCGAACACGCTGCGCCCCATGTACTGGGAGTTCGCCGCGTTGAGCAGCTCGCCGTGAAGATTGTCCAGCTGCACGGCGAGAGCCTCTCGGGCTGCCGGTGGCAGGACGCCCTGATTCGCGCCGGACATCACCACGTCCCGGACCTGGTGGAGCAGGTTTGTGGCAGTGCTCAGCGCGGTGTCGGCGGTGGTCAGCCAGCCGCTGGCGTTGTCCACATTCCGGCTGTGCTGTTCTGCCGCCCGCTGTGCACCCCGCACCGCCATGGCCTCCGCAGCGGCGCCCGGATCGTCACTGGGACGGGAGATCTCCTTGAGCGTGGAGGCCTTGTCCTGGGTGGATGCCAGGCGCTGCATCGCAGCCTGGAGGTTCCGCTGCGCGGCGGCAACGGTGGAGCCGTGGGTCACTCGAGTGATGGACATAGTTTCAGCCTCTCTAGCGTCCGACCACGCCGGTGCGGTTGATCAGGGTGTCGAGCATCTCGTCGACGGCGGTCAGGACGCGTGCGGCGCCCTGGTACGCGTGCTGATGGGTCACCAGTGCGAGGTTTTCTTCATCGAGGGAGACTCCCGCCTGAGACTGCTGCTGCTCCAGTGCTGAGACCAGCGCCATGGAAGCGTTGACCGCGGACTGCGCGCCGTTCTGGACCGTGGTGCCGGTGGAGATGACCAGCCGGGACCACAGCGCGTCGGGCCCATCGCCGAGTTCCGCGAGGGCCGCCATCTTCGCGGCATTGGAACCGTCGAGGGCACCGCCGCCCGGGGTTGCGGCCGCAAGGTCCGCTGCTCCTGCGGCCAGAACCCGCAGGCTGGCGGCCGGTCGCGTGGGATCGATCGCGAAGAAGGCGCCGCCGGGGGTGCCGGCCGTGGTGAGGCCTTCTGCCTGGACCGCATTGACCCTGGCGGCGAGATCTGTGGCGATGCCGTCGAGCGCCCGCAGTGTGACGGCGATCGGGCCGCCCGTGCCGTCAGTCTCGGCGGCAGCGAGCATGGTGAGACGTCCGGACAGGACACCGGACTGAACATTGACCGTGCTGGCCGGATCGCCCGCCGCACGGTGGGTCCATCCGAGGGTGGGAGCCTCACCATCCTGAGGGCGCGCGCCACCGGTGAGCTCCATCGCCCGGGCGCTGGTTCCCGCCACGAGCGGGGTCCCGCCCACCAGCACATCCGAGGTGCCGTCGGGCTGCTGGCGCACCGTGGCGCCGGTGAGTTCGGCGAGTCTCGTGGTGAGCTGGGCACGCTCATCCATCAGGGAGTTGGCGTTGCCGCCGGTCGCAGCGGTGGAGCGGATCTGACCGTTCAGTGCTGCCACACGCTCGGCAGTGGCGTTGACTTCTGCCACCTCGGCGCTGAGCCCCCGGTGCTGCGCGGTCCATTGCTGGGTCAGTTCGCCGTGCAGCTGTCCCAGGTGGTCCGCCACCGCAGCGCCGCGCGCGATCACGACGGCGGCGGGCGCCTGCTTGCCCGGCTGATTCGCGACGTCATCCCAGCCGGCCCAGAAGTCGCTCAACCGCGCGGAGAGGCCATCGGTACCTGGTTCGCGGAAGCTGGATTCCAGGGTCTCTAACCCTGCTGCCACGGTTTCGGCCTGGCCGCCGATTCCCGCCGTGCCGCGGACCCGCGCGTCGAGCTGTGCATCCGCCAGCCGGGCAATCCCGGTCACGGTCACACCCTGCCCGGGCAGGGTCGGACCGGCGAGCCGACCGATGGAGGAGCTCGCCGTCACGGAGGAGGTCTCGACGCGCTGGCGGGTGTAGCCGTCCACGCCGACGTGGGCGATGTTGGCCCCGGCCGTCTCCATGGAGCGTCGGGCGGCGGTCATCCCCGTCCATGCGGTGTTCAATCCGCTGAATGTACTCACGCGGTGTCCTTAGTCTTGAAGTGTCTCTGCCGTGTTTCGACGTTGCTCACAGGCTCGTGTCGAGCAGGCGGGGTCCCTTGTCGCCGTCGGGTCCTGAGGGTTCCGGGTCCAGCGCGGCGAGGGATTCCTGCGCCGCGCGCTGGGCCGAGCGCAGGTAGGTGGAGTTGGTGTCGCGCAGCGCAGTGATGCTCGAGGCAGAGGCGCGCAGCGCCTGCAGGTGCTGAGTCAGCACCTCGCGCCATGCCGGATCGTTGACCGCCGCGGACAGCTGGGCAAGCGTCACGTCATCGGGCAGACCCAGCTCAGCGGCCACCCAGGAGGAGGCGACGGCGCGGCTCAGCGAGGCCTCACGCAGCTTCTCCAGAACTGTCTCGATCTCGCGTGCGGCATGGCCCACCCACTGGGACTTGCCGGAGATGAGAAGGAGCTGCTGCTCCTCGAGCTTGAACTGGAGGAGGTCGAGCAGCTCGCGTTCACGCCACAGTCGCGTGGAGAGTGCATTGACAGACATGTCGGGTCCCCCGATTTCCATTTATGACGGGTGACCGACGATGCCGTCGGGCCGGGTGCTCGGCAGCCCGTCACCAGAGTCTATCGGCGGTGGATCCGCGGTGGTTAGCCCCGGAGTGAAGTATCTTCGCGTACTTCCTCAACACTGTTTCCATACAGGTCATGTTCAGGTCATGGACTGGTAACGATCAGTCAGCTACTATTCGTTATCAGGAGAAACTAAGGTTTTGATCATGGAGCATCCAGAAGGACGTTTCATCGCAAGTTTCTTCACCGCATGGGGGTGCGGTTCTAGCAGGAATTGTGGGGGACGTCTGCAGTGGATCGTAGCGCGCGCAACGCACTTGTCGTGGAGAACTTGCCGCTGGTCGGCTATCTGGTCTCCGACATGTGTGCAAAGGCCACTCATCTCTCGCGTGAGGATCTCACCTCAGTGGGGTCAATCGCTCTTATCACTGCCGCTGATGCCTTTGATCCAGCTCTCGGAGTGCCTTTCGGGGCCTATGCCCGCCGTCGCATCGTCGGGGCCTTCGCTGATGACATGCGGTCAGCAGACTGGGCAGGCCGCGGGTCACGGAAGAAGATCCGCGAACTCAAGACCGTGGAAGAGACCCTCACTGCAGCACTTGGCCGCGCGCCGAGCGTGACCGAGCTTGCGGCGGCCCTGGGCGTGGAGGAGAAGGCCGTCGCCGCCACGCAGCAGGACGCTTCGCGCAGCGTGGTGGCGCTGGAGACGGACATGTCGGACTACCTGGTGACCGAGGGTCGAACCCCTGAGCAGGAGCTCGTGGAGGCCGAGCAGACCGCGATGCTTCGCGCAGCAGTCGAGACGCTGCCTGAGCGGATGCGGCTCATCGTCTCCCAGCTCTTTTTCGAGGGAGCCACGGTCAAGGACATCGCGGCGGACCTGGGGATCACCCATTCCGCGGTCTCCCAGCAGCGCTCCGAGGCGATGAAGCTGCTCCGTGACGGCCTGCAGACCCATTACAGCGCAGCTGAAGTGCCCGTGTCTTCGCCCAAGACCAGCTCGCGTCGCCGGGATCAGTACCTGCACGAGTTGGGGGAGCGGACCCTCGGCGGGATCCTGCAGCGTGCCCGTGAGCTGCAGCCGGCTCCGCTCGCCGAGGCCTGATCCTCGGCCCTAGATTGGTCCTCCGGCGTGACAGGCAGAGATTTTTGATCGTGCACTAACGGCATCTTCGAAGCGTGCCGATAAGGGTGTGTGGAGTCCATGGATGGACCCACCACAGATACACACCCACTTTCATGGAGGAATCACCATGGGTATGCAGATCAACACCAACGTTGCGGCGCTGAACGCTCACCGCAACCTCTCCAACACTCAGAACGATCTCTCCAAGTCCCTGGAGAAGCTCTCCTCGGGCCTGCGGATCAACCGTGCCGCCGACGACGCCGCCGGCCTGGCCATCTCGGAAGGCCTGCGCTCCCAGGTCAACGGTCTGGGCGTGGCAGCTCGCAACGCTCAGGACGGCATCTCGGTCATCCAGACCGCTGAAGGCGCCCTGACCGAGGTCCACTCCATCCTGCAGCGCGTGCGTGATCTCGCGGTGCAGGCAGGTAACGACTCGAACAACGTCGACTCCCGCACTGCGATTTCAACTGAGATCACAGCGCTTACAGAGGAGCTGACTCGTATCGGGGCGACCACGAACTTCAACGGCATCGATCTGCTCAACACTGGGGATGCCCTTACCTTCCAGGTCGGAGCTGGCAGTGACGCGGCGGCCGATCAGATCTCATTGAACCGCTTCGATCTGAGCACCGTCGTCACGGCACTGGAAGGGATTAACGTTGAAGACGCCGCCGGCGCGCTGGGCGCCATCGGCATCGTCGACACTGAGATCCAGAACGTCTCCAGCGCGCGTTCGGACCTCGGTGCCGTGCAGAACCGTTTCGAGTCTGCGATCAACTCACTCAACGTGTCCCGGGAGAACCTCTCGGCTGCGGAGTCCCGCATCCGCGACGTGGACATGGCGGCAGAGATGGTCAACTTCACCCGCTCGAACATCCTGTCCCAGGCGGGCACCGCCATGCTGGCGCAGGCCAACCAGTCGAACCAGGGCGTCCTGCAGCTCCTCGGCTGATCGAGTTCAGCTCGCTGATGGTCTTGTGCTCAGCAGCGAGCTGAAGAGCAGGTCACAGTGGTCCGGCCGCGTCGGGACAGCATAGTTCCGGCGCGGCCGCACCGCCGTCTGAATCTCAGCACCAATCTTCAGCGTGGGCTTCGCGCTCCACGTCACCCCCACAGCACCCCCCCCCACCAGCAGGGAGACCACCAGTGTCCATCGCGCTTCCCGGACTTGCCAGCGGTCTGGACTCTGCCGCGCTGATCGAGAGTCTCATGCAGGTCGAGGCCGTCCCGCAGCAGCTGCTCCAACGCCAGGCCGCCAAGACCAACACTTTCGTCGCCGCCCTGCAGGGTCTCAACACACGGGTGGCCGCCACGGCCGAAAGCTCGGCAGAGATCGCGAAGCCTGGCGCGCTGCGGGCGTTCACCGCACAGTCCAGCAGCGACTCGGTCACTGTCACCACGACTTCCGCAGCCGCCGCTGGAAGCCTCGACTTCACCGTGGAGAGCACCGCGGCGCGCCATACACTCGTCACCGATGCGGTCGAGGAATGGGACACCACGGCATTCAGCATCACCTCCAGCGACGGCACCACCACGGCGATCACTGCTGACTCCACCAGCCTCGATGACGTGGTCAAGGCCATCAATGCCTCCGAGGCGGGCGTCTCCGCCGTAAAGATCCCGGTGGGAGATGGTACCCACCGGCTGCAGCTATCCGCCGCCTCCACCGGAGCCGATGGAGCGTTCACCGTGGGTGGCAGCGCGCTGGGCAGCACCGTCACCAGCGCGGGAGCCGATGCCGCCATCACGCTCTGGGCCGGTACCGCCGCCGAACAGCGCGTCACCTCCGCGACCAACACCTTCGAAGGCCTGATGCCCGGGGTCGATGTCCAGGTCTCCGCCGTCAGCGCCGCGCCCGTCACGCTGACCGTGGAGCGCGACGCCGAAGCCTCCACCAAGACCGCCGAATCCCTGGTGGCCTCGGTGAACTCCGTGCTCAGCTACATCCGCACCAACTCCAAGGTCTCCACCACCGGCGACGGCGGCACCTCGGCAGGTGTGCTCACCGGAGACAGCGCGGTCCGCAGTGCCCAGCAACGGATGAGCGACGCCGTCATCCGCCCCGTGGACGGCCGCTCGCCCTCTGAGATCGGGATCTCAGTGACCCGCGACGGTGAACTCACCTTTGACCAGGAGAAGTTCGCCGCGGCGCTGGCTGCCGACCCCGCAGGCGTCGAGGCCACGGTGGCTCAGCTCGCCAGCCGGATCAACGGCGTGGCGTCGGAGCTCTCCGACCGTTATGACGGTCAGATCACGCAGCGCATCACGGGCCAGGAAGGCCTGGCCAACAGGCTCACCGACCAGGTGGAGCAGTGGGATGACCGGCTTGCCAACCGGCGCGCCACGCTCGAGCGCACCTACGCCGCCCTGGAGGTGCAGATGCAGAGCCTCAACTCTCAGATGGATTATCTGAGTTCGCAGCTCGCTTCTCTGCCACAGGCCTCCTCCTCCCGAAACAACTCCTGATCAGGACGTGATTGCCGTGATGTATGAGAACCTCCACCGGGCCCGCAGCCAGTTCAACCGCGAAGCCATCCTCTCCGCGTCCCCGGCCAAGCTGCTCACCATGCTCTATGACCGACTGATGCTGGATCTGAACCGTGCCGAGGCGGCACAGCAGCAGCAGAATTGGCAGGAGGCCTCCGCCCAGCTCGTCCACGCCCAGGCGATAATCGCCGAGCTTTCCTCCTCGCTGGACACCACGGTCTGGGACGGCGGCAGGGAGCTTCAGGCGCTCTACGCGTTCGCCACGGCGGAGCTCATCGCCGCGAACACTCGGCGTGACTCGGCCAAGACCCGAAGCATCATCGAGATCTTCGAGCCGCTGCGCGCCACCTGGCATGAGGCCGCAGAGGCTTCGCTGGCCGCCTCGCCCGCCGCGCAGCCTCGCGGAGTCCTTGGGGTCGGATAGCGCGGTGGTGGATAGTCCCATGTCGGATAGGCCCCTGCCGGACAACCCCAGGTCGGACAGTGCCGCGTCGGACAGTGCGGGGCCTGGTGAATCTGGGCAGAATCTCCTGAACTGGGAGCTCTACCTGACCAGGCTCGAGTCTTGGGCCGCGCAGGCAGGCCATCCCGTCGCCCCTTCCCAGGACGGTGAAGACCCGCGTCAGCCCCATGAACTGCATTCCCCGGAACCACCTCTCGCCGGCCCCCTTCCTGGGGAGCTCCAGGAACGTGCTCGCGGCGTGTTGGATGCGCTGGCCCAGGCAAACGAGCGGGCGCGGGCGGCGAGGCTCGACGTCGGACGCCAGCTCAGCGCCCTCCGGCAGGTTCCACCGCGTGACTCAGGCGAAGCCAGATACCTCGATACCAGCGGTTGATTCTGCCATTTCTCCCAGTTCTTCATACTCGCTGAAAGAAATCTTTGCAGAACCCTTACGGTTTCTTGAAGGCTGCCGAAAGTGTCCAGTGAGCATGGATTGCTCGTCCTTTGAGGCCACGGATCGGCCGCTGTCGATTCAAGGTGCCCTGAGGGGGAGCAGTGTTCGATTCCGTGACCTCGCGCGCATTCTCCAGCGCGCTGGACGGTCTGGCCATGCGCCAACGCGCCATCGCCGACAACATCGCCAACGCCAACACCCCCGGATACCAGTCCCGCCGCGTCGCCTTTGAAGACGCCCTCGCATCCTCCGTGGGCAAAGGCGAGGGCCAGGTGCAGGCCACCGAGGCTCGTTCCCTGGAACCCACGCGGCTCAATGGGAGCAACGTCAATCTCGACACTGAGACGCTCGCGAACATCGACACGGTGCTGCGCTTTCAGTTCGCCGCCCAGGCGGCCGGCGGCCAGTTCAACAGCATGCGCACCGCCCTGAGGAGCAACTGATGGCTCTGGATGCGATCGGCATCGCCGGGACTGCTCTGACCGTCCATCGCAAATGGCTGGATTCCGTCTCCGACAACATCGCCAACGTCAACACTGTGCGTGCCACCGATGAGGCGGCCTTCCAGGCGCGCTATGTCAACGCTCAGGCCGACGCCGCAGGGCAGGGCGTTCACGTGGCGGGTGTTGAATACGGCGACGCCGAAGGCCGGATGACCCACGAGCCGAACCACCCACTGGCAGATGAGGACGGCTACGTGCGCTACCCCGATATCGACATGGCGGAGCAGATGGGCAGCCTCATCATGGCTCAGCGCGGATACCAGATGAACGCGGCCGTGGTGGATCGCGCCAAAGAGACCTACCAAGCCGCACTCCAGATCGGACAGAACCGATGATCGAAGGCATCGCCCCCGCAGCAGGGGTCGCCGCCGTCTCCGGCACGGGCTATGTACCCGCCGCCGGCGCCGCCCAAGCCACCGGCCAGACCCAGCGAGCCGAGGCGCCCGAGGGCAGCTTCGCCGCCACCCTCGGTGGAGCCATGGATGAGGTGCAGTCCCTGCAATCCACGTCTCGCGACCTTGGGGTGAAGGCACTGACCGGGGACCTCACCGACATGCATGAGGCCACGCTGGCCTCCTCGCGCGCCTCCGTGGCCCTGGAGATGGTTGCTACGGTCCGCAACCGCGGGGTTGAGGCGTTCAACGAGATCATGAGGATGCAGGCCTGATGGCGCAGGTTCCAGCCCCGCTCGCCCGCCTGGGTCAGCGGCTGCGCGAATTCACCATCGCCCAGCGCACCATCGCGATCATCGGCGTCGCTGTCCTGGTCCTCGGCGGCGTCGCGCTGAGCACCTATATGTCTCAGCCTCGAATGGCTCCGCTCTACAGCGGACTGGACCCCGCCGATGCCTCCGCGATCGTGGAACAGCTGCGGACCGACGGCGTCCCCTATGAGCTCACCGCCGGCGGAACCTCGGTGATGGTCCCCGAGGCGCAGGTCTACGACGCGCGGCTCAACGCCGCGGCCGACGGGCTGCCCAATGCCTCCACGGGCGGGTACTCCCTGCTGGACGACATGGGAGTCACCTCGAGTGAGTTCCAACAGAACGTCACCTATAAGCGGGCGCTCGAGGGCGAGCTGGCCGGCACCATCGAGGCCATCGACGCTGTGGAGCAGGCCTCGGTCACCCTCGCCATTCCGGAGGAGACGGTCTTCGTCGACTCCGCCCAGGAGCCCACCGCTTCGATCTTCGTCCAGGAAGCGCCGGGCGCCACCTTCGGCGATGACCAGATCCAGTCCGTGGTCCACCTCGTCGCGGCCGCTGTGGACGGGCTTGACCCCGAGAACGTCTCCCTGGTCGACGCCGAGGGAACTCTGCTCTCTGCAGTGGGAGTCGGCGCGGCCGGAGGAAGCACGCAGCAGGCGAGTGACTATGAGGAGCGGGTCAGCACCGCCGTCCAGACCATGCTTGATCGGGTCGTGGGGCGTGGGAACGCCACTGTGGCCGTGGCGGCCGACATGTCTCTGGAGTCTGCCGAGCGCCTCGAGGAAGTCTTCGAAGAGCCCGAGGACGCCCCTGCGCTCAGCGAATCCACCCGAACCGAGGAATACACAGGAACCGGTGGGGGAGCGGCAGGTGTGCTGGGACCCGACAACATTGCAGTGCCCAATGAGCAGGCGGGCGAGGGCAGCTATAACGCCGAGGAGTCCGATCGCAGCAACGCGGTCAACAAGGTCACCGAGAACCGGTCCATCCCGGCAGGAGAGCTCACCACCCAGTCGGTGTCCGTCGCCGTGGACGACGCCGCAGCGGCAGGGCTCAACGTCGCCGACCTGACCACCATGGTCAGTGACGCCGCCGGCGTCGATGAGGCCCGCGGTGATCAGGTCAGCGTCTCCCTGGTGCCGTTCAGCACGGCCGATGCCGACGCCGCAGCCGAGGCGCTCGCCGCCGCGGAAGCCGCCGACGAGGCCGAGCGTCGTGCCGCCTGGCTGCAGACCATGGCGATCGGGGGAGCCGCAGTGCTCCTGCTGCTCCTGATCCTGGCCATCGCGCTGTTCATGCGCCGCAGCCGGCAGTCTCGTGAACTGGTCGATCTGGGCGAGCCCTTCCCCACCGGTGAGATCACCGCGGGGCGGATGGCGGCGCTGCAGCCGACTGAGGAGGTGGCCGCCCCGGTGCTGGAAGCACCGGGGGACTACGCCACAGCATCGATTCCACGAGTGGTCGCAGACGAACCCACTGAGTCGCAGCTGGCGGAATGGGACCCGCGGGATCAGGCGCACAGCAAGCGCGCAGAGCTCAATGGACTGGCCTCCCAGGACCCGGCTCGCATGGCAGAGCATCTGCGTGCACTCATGGAAGAGGACAGCCGCGTATGACCCCCTCCCCAGGCTCCGCTGAGAACCTCACCGGGACACAGAAGGTCGCCCTGGTGCTCATGCAGATGGAGCGTGCCCAGGCCTCGGAGGTGCTGCGGCACTTCTCCGAGTTTGAGGCCGACGAGGTGATCGCCGAGATCGTCCGACTCCGCCGGGTCGACCGCAGCATCGCCGAGGAAGTGGTCACCGAGGTCTTCACCGCGATCTCCTCAGGGGCACCGCTGCCGCGCGGCGGACGCGATTTCGCGGCCGGACTGCTCAATGACACCTTCGGCAGCGCGCAGGCCGATGCCGTGATGAACCGACTGGCCTCGACGATGGCCGGCAAATCCTTCGACTTCCTCGAGGCGGTGGACCCCAAACACATCAGCGTCATGCTCGATGATGAGCTGCCACAGACCGTCGCGCTCGTCCTGGCCCATCTGAAGCCCGACATGGCCTCTGCGGTGCTCGCCGGAGTCGAACCCGACCGGCGCACCGACGTGGCCACCTGCCTGGCCACTATGGGCCCCGCCTCTCCCGACGCTGTCCGCACTGTGGCCGATGTGCTGAGGTCCCGCATGGGTGCCGCAGTGGCACCGACGGAGCCGCTGGCCGCCGTCGGAGGCATCGACCCGCTGGTGGAGATCATCAACCGTTCCAGCGTGACGGTGGAGCGGGAGCTGCTCGAATCACTCACGCTCAAAGACAAGGAACTCGCGGAGGAGGTCAAGTCCCGCATGCTGACCTTCGCCGACCTGGTGCGCTTCGACCGCCGCGGGGTCCAGCGGGTGCTCCGCGGAATCAACCCCTCGAGCCTCGCCCTGGCGCTCAAGGGCGCCCCCGAGAACGTGGTGCGCGTCGCCCGGGAGAACATCACCGAGCGAAATCGGGAACTCCTCGATGCGGAGATGCGCTCGCTGGGGCCGGTGCGCATGTCCCAGGTGGACGAAGCCCGCGCCGACATCGTCCGGGTGATCCGCGAGCTCGAACAGGAAGGTGGCATCGCCATCCAGCGCGTGGAGGAGGAGGACACCCTTGTCGTCTGAGACCACCCGCACCGCAGAGGAACCGCCGGTGAGCCTGCTGGACTTCGGAAACTACGGCGGCCCTGGGCCGACCGATGCCATCTACGCGGGAGCCAAGACCCACGGCTACGCGGCCGGATATGCGGCAGGCATGCGCGCCGCGGCCGAGGCCGCCAGGCGCCAGCGCGAGCGGATCCAGGCGGCGGCCGAGACCGCCCAGCAGGAAGCCGCGGCCGAGGTGCTCGCTGCGACGGCCGCGCTCAGAGGTGCCGCCCAGGCCTTCCATCGGGAGGTCGCACCCGTGGTGACCTCGGTTGAGACCATCCTGGTCGAGGCTGGACTGGAGCTCGCGGAGGAGATCGTGGGCACCGAGCTGCTCCACGGAGAGCATTCGGCCCAGGCAGCCCTGGCTCGCGTGCTGGGTCACCTGGAGCCTGCAGACGTGAGCAGAGTCCGCATGCACCCGCAGACGGCGGATCAGCTGCCCGAAGGGGCCGCCGCGCAGGCAGGGGTCCGGATCGTGCCCGATGCCCAGCTTCGACCCGGCGACGCCGTCGCCGACCTTCCCGAAGGATTCCTGGACGCCAGGATCGGCGCGGCGCTGCAGCGCTGCCGGGAAGCTCTGCTGGCCCACCGTGCCCAGCAGGACCACGAGAGTCAGGCCCATCAGGTCCGTGAAGGCCAGGGACGATGAGCGTCTCGATGATGGTGACAGCCCAGGCCAGGATGCTTGCCGCCGCGCGCCCGGTGATCGCGGGCAGGGTCAGCCGCATCCTTGGGCTGAGCCTCGAGGTGACAGGCCTTCAGAGCCCGCAGGCACTGGCTCGGTCGGGCTCGGCTGTGCCAGTGGGAACGCTGCTGAGCATCGGAGCCGCCAGCATTCCCGCGGAGGTCGTCGCCGCGGAGGGTTCCGTGCTGCGCTGCATGCCGCTGGCACCGCTGGAAGGCGTGGCGGTGGGCGACGAGGTGCAGCGGGCCGCCGGCCCGGCGCTGGTCCCGGTCGGTGCAGGGCTGATCGGTCGCGTCCTTGACGGCCTGGGCCGCCCCTTGGACGGCAGGGGTCCGCTGGGGCCTCATGACCTGGTCCCGCTTGAGCAGGCTCCCCCCACCCCGATGAGCCGTCGCCGGATCACCGAGCAGCTGCAGCTGGGCATCAGGTCCATCGATGCGCTGGCCTCCGTGGGACGCGGCCAGCGGATGGGTCTCTTCGCCGGATCCGGCGTGGGCAAGTCCTCGCTGCTCTCCATGGTGGCCCGCGGCACCGAGGCTGCGGTCAACGTGATCGTGCTGGTCGGTGAACGCGGCCGTGAGGTCCGCGAGTTCCTCGAGGATGATCTCGGGGCGGCTGGACTGGCCCGCTCCGTGGTGGTGGTCGCGACCTCCGACGAACCGGCACAGATGCGCCTGCGGGCAGCGTTCACCGGAACCAGGATCGCGGAACATTTCCGCGCCCAGGGCCAGGACGTGCTGATGATGATGGACTCGTTGACCCGGGTGGCCATGGCGCAGCGCGAGATCGGGCTTTCCGCGGGCGAGCCGCCTGCCACGCGCGGATACCCTCCCTCCACGTTCTCTCTGCTGGCCAGGCTTCTGGAGCGCGCCGGCACCGACGCCGCCGGAACCATCACCGGCATCTACACCGTGCTGGTGGACGGCGACGACTACAACGAACCGGTGGCCGACGCGGCCCGGTCCATCCTCGACGGCCACGTGGTCCTGGATCGCGCCCTCGCCGCAGCAGGCCACTATCCGCCGATCGACGTGCTGGGCTCCATCTCCCGAGTGGCCGGGCGCGTCATCACGCCGGAGCAGGCGGCCACTGCCACTTCGCTGCGCCGTGTGCTGGCCGCGCGGCGTGCGGCACAAGATCTCCTGGACGTGGGGGCCTATCAGCGCGGGGCCAATGCCGCCGTGGATGCGGCCGTGGACCATCAGGACGCCATCGATGGGTTCCTGCGCCAAGGCCTGGATCAGAGCATCCCGCTGGCCGTCACCTGGGACCACCTCCGCACGCTCGTTCGACGCTGGGAAGGCACCTCATGAGCCGTGGATTCGGACTGGCCGGGCTCAAACGCCTGCGCGACCTCAAGGAAGCCGGCGCGGCAGGGAAGCTCGCGGTGGCCAACGCAGACCTCACCCGCGGACGACGACGAGCCCAACAGGTCTCTGACGCAGCCGCAGCCACTCAGGAAGACGTGGCCACCGGGGCGGACCTGCTCGCGCTCGCCGCGGCGCGCGCCTCGAACCGCAGCATGCTCACCGAGGTCCAGGCCCACCTCGCCGCCTTGCAGGCCACGGCCGATCGCGCCGAGGAGGAGCACCACCACGCCCGGCGCGACGCCGTGATCGTGGAGAAGCTGGAGCAGCGCCACGCGCAGGCGGCGGCTCGCGCCGAGCTCAGCGCAGAACAGGCGCGATTGGACGAGGCCGCCCAGCGCGGACACCAGGGAAGAAGGCGGGCATGAGCTTCACCGATGTCATCGGCAGGGTCGGGCAGATCGAAAGCAGGATCGCCCAGGTCTCCGGCGCGCAGCGCCAGACCAGCACGGCATCGGCAGCCGCGACGTCCGCCGCACAGAACGGGGCGTTGCAGAGCGTCCTGGCCGACCCGACCAGCACGAGCGGCACTGATTTCAGTGCTGTGATGCGCAGCCTCACGGGTACTTCCACCGGGGCTGGACCCGCCGCAGGATCGGGCGGGGCCGCGAGCCCGACGGGCGGGTCTGCTTCGGCAGGGGCTTCCGGGTCAGCCGCGGCGAACGGTGCCGCAGCGGCTTCGGCGTCGCGCAGCCAGGGAACTGCGAGGTCTGAGTCTGGGTCCAGCTCCGGGCCTGGTTCCCGGTCTGGCGGAGTGGACGGCAGCGACGTCGTCGCTCAGGCGAAGAAGTATCTGGGCGTGCCCTATGTATGGGGCGGCACCAATCCCGATGTGGGACTGGACTGCTCGGGTCTCGTGCAGCTGGTGTTCAAGGACCTCGGCGTGAAGGTCCCGAGAGTGACCTACGACCAGCTGAAGACAGGCACCGAGATCCCGACGCTGGCACAGGCGCGGCCGGGCGATCTGATCGTCACCCGCAACGGGGACCACATCGGGATCTACGCGGGGGACAACAAGATTCTGCATGCTCCCAAACCCGGTAAGGACGTGGAGATCCGGGAGATGTTTGAGCGTGACGCCGATATCCTCACCATCCGGCGAGTGGTGGACGCCCCGGGGGCCTCCTCTCCCCGGAGCGACGGCGAGATCGCCGCTGCCCAGCGATCACAGTTCGAAGCTTCGCCGCGCACCAGGTCTGGAGCGAACTCATGACCGGACCGATGAATCTGATCTCCGCACCCGCACGGGAGCTCGCGCCCGCCTCGCGGAGGAGCGGCGCGGAGGCCGGCCGATTCTCAGCTGAGGCTGCGCCTCAGCACGCCTTCGAACAGGTGCTCGATATCGCCCGACAGCACCCGCAGCAGCCGCAGCGCCAGACCGACAGCGCCGACAGCGCTGCAGGAGCAGGCGCGGAGACACCAGTGCCGAATGAGCCGACCACTCCGCGGCGAACCGGCATCCCCGCCTTCTTCGCAGCGGCTTTGGGCCCCACCGTCGAGGTCTCCGGCTCGACGGCACAGCACGGAAACACCGCTGCGCCGGTCATCGACCTGGACCTCGTCAGAGGGACAGTCAGTCTCGAATCGGCGATCCCCGCGATGGCCGGCGAGAGCTCTGTATCCGCCGAGACTGCTGCCGCCGATACCGAGGTGGCTGAAACGTCCGGGACCGAGACCACGGACGTCAGAACTTCTGCAATCGCGTCAGGGCTGGTGGAGGACGCGAGGACCGAAGCGGCAGCGGTCGAGCCCAGCGCAGGCACAGACCAGCTCGGCACAGACCAGCTCGGCGCAGATGCCGAGCACGCCACGTGGACGCGTCAGCCCGCCATGCCCGCCGTGGAAGATCCCGCTGCGCAGTCGGCGCGGGACGGCCAGGCCGACGGTTCTGGCCGACCAGCCGGTGAGGAGCCGGTGTCCGGTGCGAGTCAGAGCGTCCGGCCGGATGCTCGGGTCGGACCGGATCAGGTGCCTGCAGGATCCCCCGCTCGGCAGGGCGAAGGTGCCGGCGTCTCTGCAGAGCAGCTCGCGGCTCGGGGAACGCCTCCTGCTTCCTCCACGCACCAAGCCACAGCTCCCGGCGCCGAACAGTCTGCCGAGAACTTCCCGGAGGGGCGGGACACCCGTGTGCACCAGGGTGCTGACCCTTCGACCTCCGCACTCGAGGTTTCACGTCAGCAGGCCCCGGAAGAGGCTGCGGTCCATGCCTCGGTGCGCACTGGGACAGGGGAGGGGAGTGCGGCGGGCTCCACCGGGGCGCACGCACCGACGCTGCCTCCTTCGGATGTCACGATGTCGAATAATCAGACTCCTGGCACCGGGGTGCCGGCCGGAGTCACAGGTGAGACGCCACTCGCCCCGGCCAGCGGCACCACCAACACTCCGACATCGGCTCCAGCGCCCATGCCACAGGCGGGAGCCGTCCAGCCGACAGCAGCGCCGGCACCTGCAGCGGCAGCGCAGCCATCCGCCCCCGCCGCACCACCGCTGCAGGCACAGCTGGCAGGTCCCATCGCCCAGCTGGCCACCGGCCCGGCGGGGGAGAAGATGCTGACGGTGAACGTCGCCCCGGAGAACCTCGGCCCGGTCACGGTGCGTGCCAGCATCAGCGGTGACGCCATGCGGATCGAGCTGTTCGCTCCCCAGGACGTGGGGCGCGAGGCGCTGCGCGGGATGCTCACCGACCTGCGCCGTGACCTTGCCGGGCTCGGTCTGGGCTCGAGTCAGGTGAGCCTCGGGGAGGGGGACCCGCCGTCGTCCTCCTCGGGTCAGCCGCGTGGAGACGCGCCGATGGGGGAACGCTCACGTGACCCCGCTGCGGGTCACCAGCCGACTGGGGACTCAGAACCGGGAGACCAGCAGCGTGACCCGAGCGCCGAACAGCTTCTGAACCAGCCCCCCGGGGCAGCGGCGATCCCCCGACTCGTGGGTTCCGCCCTGCTGTCCGAGGCGCCGCAACCTGTGGGGCTTGACCTGATGGCCTGAACAGCCCGCCGAATCCTCACCCACACCTCACTGCCACAGTCCCCAGGAGACCAGATGCCGATCACGCCTATAGACGCCGCTCAGCCGAGCCGCTCAGCCTCGATAGAGACCGAGTCGATCGATGCCGCCCGCCGCGCCGGCACCGATCCGAGTCAGGCGCCTCGTGAGCTGAAACAGACCATGGACGGGGAGGTCTTCCTGAAGCTGCTGGTCACCCAGCTGACCAATCAGGATCCCAGCTCGCCCATGGACACCAATGACATGATCGCGCAGACGACTCAGCTGGCCTCCATGGAGCAGCTCTCCGCACTGGCCCAGTCACAGCAGAGCGCGCTGGGCGTGGGGCAGCGCACGGCAGCCGCTGCGCTCATCGGGCAGAGCGTGACCACGTCCCCGACGCCTGCAGATCCTGCTGTCACCGGCATCGTCACCTCAGTGACCTTCGGTGAGGGCGAGCCGCAGGTGCTCATCGACGGCACCGCTCACCCCTATTCCAGCATCGCCGCCGTGGCAGCTGTCGATGCGCAGGACTGACCCGCCATCTGCTGACCAATCCTGCTTCCATTCCACCCTCGACGCTTCAATCTCACGCTCCAGCTCTCACCGAAAGGCACGCACATGCTTCGCTCACTGAACTCAGGTATCTCGGGTCTGCGCTCGCACCAGACCATGCTGGACACCACCGGCAACAACATCGCCAATGTGAACACCTCCGGCTTCAAGAGCCAGAGCACCCAGTTCCAGGACACTCTCTCGCAGATGACCCAGGGCGCCCGAGGTGCCGCCGAGGAAATGGGTGGAGGCAACCCGGCGCAGGTCGGCCTCGGCGTGCAGGTCGCCGGCACAGCCACCAACTTCACCCAGGGCTCGGCCCAGTCCACCGGCCGCGCCACCGACATGATGATCTCCGGAGACGGCTTCTTCGTGCTGCGCAAGGGCGGCCAGGAGATCCTCTCCCGCGCGGGCACCTTCGACTTCGACGCGCAGGGTCGACTGGTCAGCCCCGACGGAGGCATCGTGCAGGGCCGCATGGCGGCGAACGGTCAGCTCCCCGCGGGAGGTGCACTCCAGGACATCGTGCTCCCGGTGGGCCTGACCGCGCCCGGCACCCAGACCACCACTGCCGCCGTGGACGGAAACCTCCCCAGTGAAGCGGCCGTGGGCACCACCAAAACCCTGGACCGGGAGATCTTCAACGCCGACGGCTCGAGCGACACGCTGCAGCTGAGCTTCACCCGCACTGGAACGGGCTGGAACGTCACCGGACCCGGGGTCCCGGGGGGTACGGCGCTGACGCAGAATGCCGACGGCACCCTTGCCGGGCCGAACGTCAACGTCGGCGGCGTCCAGGTCGACCTCGCCGGCCTCACCGGCTACGCAGGCCTGGACACCGCGTCCATCGGCGAACAGAACGGCACTGCCGCAGGGGTTCTGCAGTCCTACACCCTCGGTGCCGACGGCACGCTGACCGGTCGCTTCAGCAACGGCGCCCAGCAGCCGATCGCGCAGATCATGCTGGGTCAGGTCGGCAACCCTGCCGGACTCGAAAAGCTCGGCAGCTCGGGTTACACCGTGACCGCCAACTCCGGGGCACTGGACTTCATGGCACCAGGAGCGGCAGGAGTGGGCACGCTCGCCGGAGGCATGCTGGAGATGTCCAACGTGGACCTCTCCCAGGAGTTCACGAACCTGATCGTGGCCCAGCGTGGCTTCCAGGCCAACGCGCGCATCATCACCACCAGCGACGAGGTGCTGCAGGAGCTGACCAACCTCAAGCGCTGAGTCCCTGGAGGACTCGTGATGTCTCCCGCATGAGAGAGGATCCGGTCCTGGTCCGAACTGCGGTTCGGGCCAGGGCGGGAAGCCTCCATCGGGTGCACCCTATGTGTCAGTGCGTGCCGTTGAGGATGAGCTCCACGGCCTTTTGCGGCGCGTCCCACTGCGGGAAGTGTCCGCACCGGGGGAACCAGTGCAGGGTCGCATCGGGGAACGCCGCCACAGCCCGATGGGCTTGCCGCGGAACGGTGACGAGGTCGCGACGTCCCCACCCGATGGTGACGCGACCGGGGACGGACCCGAGCGGAGCGCCCTGCTGCTTGGGTCCCTTCGTGAGCGCATCCATGGCTGCATCCGTCGCCGGAGCATCGGCCAGCCCGAGCAGGTCGGGCAGCACAGTCTTCTGCGTCAGCGACCACGGGTGAGCCGAGAACTGTGCGAGCAGCGCGGACCGACTGACGCGATTCCCCAGCAGCGCCGGCAGGGCACCGCGCAGAGCACGGACCAGAGAGATCGAGGGCCGAAGTGTATAGCTGAACACCGCCAGCTCGCGCTCGCTCCAGAAACCCCCAGGGTCCAGCGCCACGGTGTCACCACCGACCCCGCGTCTGGCGAGCTCAAGCACGATCCGCCCACCCATCGACTGCCCGGCAGTGGCTACGCCTTCCAGCCCCTGCTCGTCGATGAACTGTGCGACCGAATCGGCGAGAGTGGCGATCGAGACCTCACCAGAGCGCGGCGGCGTCTTACCGAATCCGGGCAGGTCGATCGCGATGACTTCCCGGTGCGCGGCCAGCTCGTCGATGATCGGATCCCAGGACTGCAGGCCCGCCCCGAGACCGTGCACCAGCAGCAGGGGGCTTCCGTCGCCTTTTCGCACGTGGTGAAGACTCATCTCACCATTGTAGGGATGGGGGAGGCGAGCTCACTTCCGAGCGGGGTGAGGCCTCGGGTCATGCTCGATGCGCTGATGACGACCCCTGGTGGGGGCTAACGAAGCGTTCGGATCAGCCGACAGTGTGTCCTGAAAGGACGTGCTGATGATCGTCGTGACCAGGCTCAACGGATCCCGCTTCGCGGTGAATCCCGATCTGCTCGAGCGCATCCAGGAGCACCCGGACACGGTGCTGCTGATGGTCAATGGCGCCCGATACGTGGTGCGTGAGCCGATGGATGACGTCATCGGTCTGATCGTCGGCTTCCGCGCTCGCGTGGTCGCGGCCGCTTCGACCAGCGCCTCGTCCGCATCAACCCACCTGCCCGCTGAGCCCCCACCCAGGATGGTCTGATGGATCCCGCAACTCTGCTCGGACTGCTCCTCGCCTTCGGCGCCATGTTCGCGATGCTCTTCCTCGAGGGCGCCCACGTGAGCTCCATCCTGCTGCCGGCGCCGATGATCCTCGTCTTCTTCGGCACCATCGCCGTCGCAGTGGCCGGCGGCACGCTTCGCGACGCACTCCTGGCAGTCAAAGCACTCCCCAAAGCTTTCACCGGTCGCGTGGCAGCGGCTGAGGAGCGCATCGACAGGCTGGTCTCACTCGCCGAGGTCGCGCGCAGCGACGGGCTGCTCGCCCTCGAAGCCGAAGCGCAGCTGGAGGAGGACCCCTTCCTCGCGCGCGGCCTGCAGTCGCTGGCCGACGGCGTGGACGGGGACTCCCTGCGCCAGCAGCTCGAAGACGACATCGCCACCAAGGACGCCACCTCCCAGGTGGCCTCCCGGTTCTACAGCTCCATGGGCGGCTACGCGCCCACAGTGGGCATCATCGGAACCGTCGTCTCACTGACCCACGTCCTGGAGAACCTGTCCGAGCCCGATGAGCTCGGCCATATGATCGCCGCCGCCTTCGTCGCCACGCTGTGGGGGCTGGTCTCGGCGAACTTCATCTGGCTGCCCATCGGGGCGCGGCTGGGTCGCCTGGCCCAGCTCGAGCAGGAGCGCATGGAACTGACCATGGAAGGTCTGCTTGCGATCCAGGACGGCAATCAGCCGATACTGCTCGGTGAACGACTGAGGGCGATGGTCCCCGCTCACGAGCTGCGCGCCGAGCCCGCGACGTCGACCTCGGCGCCGGATCTCAACGAGGCGCTGTGAGCTCCCCGGGCTCACCGGTCCGCCGATCCTCCTCAGCCCACGGACAGGGTGGGACGGCCCGCGGTTCGCGACGTCGCGGACGCGGCTCGTCAGGGTCCGGCGGCTCGGGACATGGCGGCGGCGAGGAACGCTGGATGGCCTCCTACATGGACATGGTCACCGTGCTGATGTGTCTGTTCATCGTGCTCTACGCGATGTCCACCGTGGACCAGGGCAAGTACGAGCAGCTGCGAAACTCGCTGGCCACCGGATTTGGCACCGAGAGCAGCGAAACCGTGGACACCGCCTCCGGAGTGGTGGTGCCGCCTGCCATCGTCGACCAGGAGGGCCCCTCCTCGGAGCTCAGCCAGGCCGCGGAGCAGGGGCTGATCGAGGATGCCACCGAGGACAGCGTCGCCTTGGCGCAGGCGGAGATCGAGGATCTTCGGGAGCTGCAGCGCAAGCTTCAACAGCGGCTGGATGACGCGGGACATGAGGGCAGCGCCGAATTCGTCCTCGACGAGCGTGGGCTCACGGTGCGCCTGGTGGGGGCTGAGACCTTCTTCGACCCCAACAGCTCCACGCTCAATGACGAGGGTCAGGAGGTCATCGACGCCATCGCCCCGGTGCTCGCGCCCACGAAGCGGTTCTTCGAGGTCGGAGGCCACGCCGATGTGCGCCGACCCGTGGAGCCCTACCCCACCAATTGGGAGCTCTCCGCCAGCCGTGCCACGGGAGTGCTGCGCGAACTCGTCGAGGTCGGTGGGGTCGACGCCACCAAGATCATCTCCGTGGGCTACGGCGACGCCCATCCGGTGGATGAGCGGCTGTGGCTGAATCGCAGGGTGGATGTCACGGTGCTCTCCGATGAGCCAGAACAGATCCGTGAGCTGCTCCCCGGGCTGGCGGAGGCCGCGGAGGAGGCCTAGGAGACACTGGTCAGAAAAATAGTCTCCCCCATCCGCTAACCGGCAGGTCAGAGTCTCCGATAGTGGCCGACGTGTCCTCTACGCTTCTGCCGCCGTCGCATGATGCGACGCCGGTGAGCACCCCTGCCTCGGCGGACGAGCCGGTGCCCTATGACTTCCGTCGTCCCACCACGCTCTCCCGCGAACACGCGCGCACGCTGGAGCTGGCCTTCGAGACGTTCGCGCGCCAGTGGGGCACCCAGCTGACGGCCCGCGTCCGGGTGCTCTCCCAGGTCACGCTGGAATCGGTGACGATGCAGACCTATGACGACTACATCGCCCGTCTCCCCGCCACCACGGCCATGGTGCTCTGCGCCATCGAGGGACTCGATGCGCGAGCTGTTTTTCAGTTCCCGGCCGCCGGCGCGCTGAACTGGGTCTCCCATATCCTCGGCAGCCCGCACGCGGTCGATGTCGAGGAGCGAAAGTTCACCGGCATCGAGCAGACGCTCGTGCGGAACCTGGTCACGGAGACTCTCGAGGATCTGCATTATTCACTCGGCGGGCTGCTCAAGAGCACGGTGACCGTGGACGCGATCCACTACAACGCCCAGTTCGCCCAGGCGGCCACGAAGTCCGACCTGATGCTGGTCGCCGCCTTCTCCATCCGTGTGGGGGAGCGTTCGTTGTTGGCCACCGTGGCGCTCCCGGGGGACGCGGTCCTCCCGCAGCTGGGCGAGGAGAACCCGATCGACACAGGTGGTCACGCCGTGGAGCTGCTCCACGAACACATCGTGCATGTCCCGATGGAGCTGGCGCTCAGCGTCAATGATGCCCAGATCACCCCCGAACAGATCCTGAACCTTTCGGTGGGTGACGTTCTGCGTCTGCCGCACCCTTCCCACCGCCCGCTGAATCTGACCGTGGATGGTCAGCGGCTGGGCACAGCAGCCGCTGGCTCCCATGCCGGGCGGATCGCCGCCGTCGTCGTCTCCACTGAGGAAAACACACTATGAGCTCGCCCCAGAAGACCGAGTCCGGCCACGCCGACACCCAAATCCTGCATGCCTCTGCCGCCGAGGCGCTGTCCGCAGCGCTGCCGGTCAGCGTCCCCGTCACGGCCCGCCCGTGGAAGGACGCAGCCGGTGCTGCGAACGGCGATTCCGCAACCCCTGACCTCGCCGCGCTGGCCGGTGCCGCAGACCTCGTGGTGGCGGCATTCGTCGGCAGCATCTCCGCCGACCTCGCGGTGCACGTGGACACCGCGATCCTCGGCGACGCCGCCGACCTGGACCCGAAGCTCGTCTCCCTGGACGATGTGCTGCGCCCGGCCTTCGAGGCGGCCACCGGAGTCCTGGGCGCCGGAGTGCTCTCCACGGTGCCCGCCAGCGCAGCGCCGGCGCTGCTGCAGGACAGCGAGACGGCGCTCTTCCAGCTCGTCGCTGATGATCGGGGCGTCGGCTGGTTCGCGCTGCGACTGCGTGAACCCGCCTCAGCCACCGCGACCGACAGCCGAACCCAGAGCGGCCAGGGCACGACGACGGCGGCGCAGCACCCCGATCAGCACGTCACCTCCCGGTTGAGTCGGCTCAACAACGTGCAGATGGCGCTGACCGTGGAGATCGGGCGCACCCGAGTCTCCGTCCGAGACGTGCTGGCGATGGAGCCGGGCGCGGTCATCGAGTTGGACCGCAACGCCGGAGCCCCGGCCGACGTGCGGCTCAACGGCAGGCTCATCGCCCAGGGCGAGGTGGTGGTGATGGATCAGGACTACGGCGTGCGCATCACCAAGATCCTCGACTCCGCGGAAGGCCTTGCCTGAGTGGACAGCTTCTTCCTGATCCTCAGGGTCGCGGTCTCACTCGCCGCTGTCCTGGGGCTCATCTGGTTCATCAACCGCCGCTGGTCAGGACGGACCACCTCAGCGACCCCGCACGCGGTCACGATGATCGGACGCCAGGCCTTGGGACAGAAGTCCTCAGTGGCCGTGGTGGACATCGATGATCACCGCTACGTCATCGGAGTCGCTGAGCAGAGCGTCACCCTGCTCGAGAGCTACCCTGCTCCCGATCCTCTGCCCGTGGAGGCGGCCGCGGCGAGCTCCGCCGGACGCTACTCCGCCGTGAGCCGCGGCTTCGAGCAGAAGCTGCGTTCCGCCGTCGCGCTCGCCCAGGGCAGGACCGGTCATGACCGGGTCGGCAGCCAGTCCCCTTCCCGCACCCAGGATCCGCACCAGGACCCCACGCAGTGAACGCTGCCGCGCACACGAGTGTCCTCGCGTCGACGCTGGCCCAGGCGCTGGCACCCGAGCCAACAGCAGGACCCGAGCCGACAGCAGGACCCGAGCTGCGACAGCTCGGCCGGAAGGTGCTGCTGGTCCTGCTCCTGGTCCTCGCGGTGGGAGCCTCACTGTGGCTCTCCTCCGGAACAGCCTCGGCGACCCCGGTGGACCCGCCGGAACAGCCAGCTCCGGGGGAGCCCGCACCCGCCCCCGGAGACGACGACGGCGGCGATGCAGGACAGGACGGCGAGGGCGGAGAAGGTGGCGGCGGCCTCTCCGTGGACATCAACGGCCCGGACGGCACGCCCAGCTCCGCGGTGGTCACACTCATCGCCATCACGCTGCTCTCGGTGGCGCCGGCGCTGCTGCTGATGATGAGCTCCTTCACGAAGATCTTCGTGGTGCTCGCACTGACCCGGAATGCCCTCTCGCTGCCCTCGATCCCGCCGAACCAGGTGCTGGCCGGGCTGGCGCTGTTCCTCTCGCTGTTCATCATGTCCCCGGTGCTCAGCGAGATCAATGAGCTCGCCGTGCAGCCCTATACCGACGGCGGGCTGACGTTCACCGAGGCGCTCGAGGCGGGATCCGAGCCGCTGCGCCAGTTCATGCTCGCGCACACCCGCGAGGAGGACATCGCGCTGATGACCCGGGCCGCCGACCTGGAGAACCCCGGCTCCCCGGAGGACGTGGCGCTGACCACCCTGATTCCTTCGTTCATGATCTCGGAGCTCCGTGCGGCGTTCATCATCGGCTTTGTGATCTTCGTGCCCTTCCTGGTCATCGACCTGGTCGTCGCCTCGGCGCTGATGTCCATGGGCATGATGATGCTTCCGCCGGTGATGATCTCGCTGCCCTTCAAGATCCTGCTGTTCATCCTCGTCGACGGGTGGGGACTCATCATCACCGCCCTGGTCGGCAGCTATTCGGGAGGTGGCTAGGCATGGATACCAACGCCGTGCTCGACATCGGGCTGGCTGGGCTCGTGGTCGCCGCGAAGCTCTCGGCCCCGGTGCTGATCACCTCACTGGTGGTCGGCTTCGCCATCTCGCTGTTCCAGTCGATGACGCAGATCCAGGAGATCACGCTGTCCTTCGTGCCCAAGGCGGTCGCCGTGGGCATCGCGCTGGTGGTCTGCGGACACTGGATGATCTCCGAGATCGTGAGCTTCACCCATACTCTCTTCGAGCGCATACCGGCCCTGCTCGGGGGCGGATGACGTGGAGTTCACCCTGCCGCTGACCTGGCTGGAGGCCACGATGCTGGCGGCCGTGCGTGTGACCGCCTTCATCGTCATCGCGCCGCCCTTCTCGCACGGCTCGGTGCCGATGCGCATCCGGGCAGCCATGGGAGCCTGCTTGGCGCTGGTGGTGGCGCCGCGCGCCGTCGCCGACTATGTGCCGCTGGACACCGGGGGCTTCATCGCCGCGCTGCTGCTGGAGATCCTGGCGGGGGCCGCGCTGGGCTTTCTGGTGATGCTGCTCTTCGCGGCCGTGCAGTCCGCGGGTGGACTGATCGACCTCTTCGGAGGCTTCCAGCTGGCGATGGCCTTCGACCCGGGATCCCAGATCAACGGCGCCCAGTTCACCAGGCTCTTCCATTTCGCCGCGATCGCGCTGCTCGTGGCCTCCGACGGCTACCAGCTGATCCTGGCCGGGCTCTTCCGCTCCTTCGACGCGCTGCCGCTGGGCGCGGAGATCAGTCTGACCGCGCTCGCGGAGAACGTGGTCACTGGATTCTCCGAGATGTTCATGGCTGCGGTGCAGATCGCTGGACCGCTGCTGGTGGTGCTCTTTCTCGCCGACGCCGGCCTGGGTCTGCTGACCCGGGTCGCCCCCGCGCTGAACGCCTTCTCACTGGGCTTCCCGCTGAAGATCTTCCTCACACTGACCCTGGCCGGCACGGTGTTCGTAGTGCTGCCGGCGGCGGTCTCCACCCTGGTGCAGTCGGCCCTGCGGTCCTTCAGCGGGGTGATCTGATGTCAGAGCCCACCGGAGAACGGACCGAGAAGGCCACGCCGCAGCGCATGAAGGAGGTTCGGGAGAAGGGCAAGCTCTCCCGCTCCCAGGACCTCACCGCGTGGCTGGGCATCGGTGCCGCGACCGCCGCGATGCCCTGGGTGCTCGAGGCTGGCCGGGAGGCCGGCCAGGCGCAGCTCGGTGCGGTGAAAGCAGTCATCGACGCCCCCGATCCGGCCGTGGCCGTCACCGCCCTGGCCGAGGCAGGCGGGTCCATGGCGCTGACGCTGGGACCCATGCTGGGCGCCGTCGTCCTGGCGGTGCTGGCCGGCGCGGTGCTCCAGGGTGGCGTGACGTTCAAGAAGTTCGCACTCAAGGGTGAGCACCTGGACCCGGTCAAAGGCCTGAAGCGCACCTTCGGTCTTCAGGCCCTGTGGCAGGGGGCCAAGGCGCTGCTCAAGACCCTGGTGGTGGGTCTGATGCTCTGGTACGTCATCCGCTCCCTGATGCCGCTGCTGCTCAACGCCGGTCTGCTGCCAGTCTCCTCCATGCTCAGTGCCGCAGGAAGTGGGACGGTCTCGCTGCTGCAGGCCTCGATCCTGGCCGGTGTGGGACTGGCGGTGATCGATCTGCTCGTGGTCTCGCGGCGCAACCGCAAGCACACGCGGATGACCAAGCAGGAGGTCAAGGATGAGAACAAGAAGACCGACGGCGATCCGCTCGTGCGTCAGCACCGGCGCAGCCGAGCGCTGGAGATGAGTCGGAACCGGATGATCGCAGCAGTGGGGGAGTCCGACGTGATGCTGGTGAACCCCACCCACGTGGCCGTCGCGCTCTCCTACCAGCCGGGGTTCGCGGCGCCGAAGGTGGTGGCGCTGGGCACCGATAACATCGCGCTGCGTCTGCGCGAGGAGGCCGCGGCCAAGCGGGTGCCGATGGTCCGCGACGTCGCCCTGACCCGCGCGCTGCATGCTGAATGTTCCCTGGGGGACGAGGTCCCCGTGGAGCTGTTCACCCAGGTGGCCCAGGTTCTCGCCTTCGTCATGGCGCTCAAGGAACGCGGCAGCGTCTCCGGGGTCCACACCGTGCCCGCCGCCCGCCGTCAGCCCCCCGTCGGGACCAAGGAGAAACGACCGTGAAGCTCAACAACCTCTCAAAGGTGGCCGTCCCGCTCGGGGTGGTCGCGATCGTGATGCTGCTGGTCGTGCCGGTCCCCGCCGGGCTGCTCGACGTGCTGATCGCGGTCAACATCCTGCTCGCGATCCTCGTCCTGATGACCACGATGTTCGTGAAGAAGCCGCTGGACTTCTCCGTGTTCCCCTCGCTGCTGCTGGTCATGACGCTGCTGCGGCTCGGGCTCAACGTGGCTTCGACCCGACTCGTGCTGGGCAACGGCTACGCCGGCGAAGTCATCGGGGCCTTCGGAAACATCGCCGTGGGTGGAAGCCTGATCATCGGCTGCGTGGTGTTCCTGATCCTGGTGGTGATCCAGTTCGTCGTCGTCACCAAGGGTGCCGAGCGTGTCGCCGAGGTCGGGGCCCGCTTCACCCTCGACGCCATGCCCGGAAAGCAGATGGCCATCGACGCCGATCTCAACGCCGGCCAGCTCACCGACGCGCAGGCCCGGGAGCGGCGGGCGGAGGTCGCCGCTGAGGCCGACTTCTACGGGGCCATGGACGGCGCGTCGAAGTTCGTCAAGGGCGACGCCATTGCCGGCGTCGTGATCACACTGATCAATCTGGTCGGCGGCATCGCCATCGGAATGCTATCCCAGGGGCTCGGCGCCGGGGAGGCGGTCAACACCTATTCGCTGCTGACCATCGGCGATGGTCTCGCCACCATGATCCCCTCGCTGCTGATGGCAGTGTCCACCGGCATGATCGTGACCCGCTCCAATGCGGAATCCGATATGGGCTCCTCAGCCTCGAAGCAGCTGGCCCAGTCCCAGACAGCGCTGCTCGTGGCCGGCGCCGCAGCGATCGCCCTGGGGCTGATCTCCGGGATGCCGAAGCTGCCCTTCATGGGGGTCGGACTGGTGCTGATCATCGTGGCCTACCGGATGCGCGCCGGGGAGGCCGCCGAGGCCCGCCGCGCGGCCGAGCAGGAGGCGGAGCAGACCGCCCGTCCCGCGGAGACCACCGAAGACCTGATCGACCATATGCGGGTGCACACCCTGGAGATCCAGCTTTCCCCGGACGTGGTCGACATCGTCGGCGGCGGAGGCGATGACCTGCTTGCCCGGGTCAAGGCGCTGCGCAAGCGGATCGCTCTGGAGCTCGGCATCCTGGTGCCTCCCGTGCGCACCCGGGACAGCGTGGAGCTGCCGCCCGCCAGCTACGCGATCCGCATCGCCGGGGTGGAGGTCGGCCGTGGACAGATCCCGCGCGGCAAGATCCTCGCTCTGGGCGAGCAGCTGGGATCGCTGCCCGGTACTACGGTGGTGGAGCCGGTGTTCGGGCTGTCCGGAAAGTGGGTCCCCACCGAGCTGCGGCATAGTGCGGAGATGAGCGGAGCCATGACGATCGACCGGGTCTCAGTGGTGGTCACCCACCTGTCCACGCTCATTCAGCACAATGCTGCGCGGTTGCTCACCCGCGAGGATGTGCGCGTGCTCACCGACGCGGTCAAGGAGATCAACCCCTCCGCCGTGGAGGAGCTCGTGCCCTCGGTGCTCACGCTCGCCGAGGTGCAGCGGGTGCTGCAGGGGCTGCTGGAGGAACAGGTGCCGATCAATGATCTGCAGCGCATCTACGAGGCGCTCGCCCTGCGCGGGAAGGTCTCCGGTGAGCCGGAGGGGCTCATCGAGGCGGCTCGGGCGGCGCTGGGGCCGGCCATCGCGGCCAAGCACCTGGAAGAGGGTCGACTCCGGGTGATCATGATCGACCCGAGTCTGGAACACTCGATGCTTGAGGGTCTGCGCACGGCCGAGGGTGCGAGTCAGATCCTGCTGGACACCAGCAGGATTGAGGCGATCCACGCCTCGGTGAAGGAGTCGCTGGCGGAGGCGGAGTCCCGAGGACAGAACCCGGTGCTGGTCTGCGCGCCGGCTCTGCGCCCGGCGGTGCGGCGACTCATAGCCCCCCAGGCCGGGGGGCTGCCGGTGCTCTCCTATCAGGAGGCGTCCTCCGGCGGAGCAGAGATCGAGACTGTGGGGGTGGTGCGTGGAACCGAACAGATACGTCCTTAAGGGCAGTTCCCTGGCCAAGCTGGGGGTGCAGGCGCTCGCCGACTATGGGCCCGAGGCGCGCATCGTCTCTGCCGAACGCGTGACCCGCGGAGGGATCGGCGGGTTCATGGCCCGCGAGCACTTCGAGGTGGTGGTGGAGGTGCCGCCCCCGCGCGGACAGCAGTCGCCCGCGCTGCCGCCTCCTCCCGAGGCGGATTCGCGGCGTCGTCGTCGGCTCCGGGAGGAGGCTCAGGAGCGCCATTCTCGGGGGCAGCAGACGCAGGGGCAGCAGGCTCCGGGTCAGCAGACTCCGGGTCAGCAGACTGACCCGGAGGACCTCGATGAGGACTTCGCCCGGATGATGGACGACCTGTGGCTGGCCTCCCGGAACCCGGCCGGCTCCACGGAAACTCCTGCTGCTGAGCTCCGCAAGGACGCTGGGCCTGACTCCGTGATCGATTCTGTGGCGTGGTCTCCCGTCCCGGCTCCCGCTCCGCCGGCCAGGGTCGGGGACCGCACGGCCGCTGCTCCGGCGCCCGTGCCGCCTGATCTTCTGCGCGCCCCCGGGACGCTGATCGTGCTGGCCTGTCTGGGTGCCGACGAGTCCGGTGCTTTGGCGGTCCTCAGCGGAGAATCAGGTCTCCAGGCCTGGGGAGATCCGGTGCTGCTCACCGCCTCCGAGCATGCCGATAAACCGCTGCGGGAAGCCAAGCAGGTGCTGCGCGAGGCGCGAGCGCGTGCCGTGGCGCTTCAGGTTCCGGTGCTGGCGACCTGTCCGGTGCGGTTCCCTCGTCCCGGGGTGCGCAGCGGTGCCGAATCGCCTGCCATCCTCGAGGCCGATCAGCTCTGGGCGGTCGTGGATCTGCGTCGCAAGCCTGAGGACATCAGGCATTGGTTGGCGGCGCTGGAGGAGTCGCGGGCCATCGATGGACTGGTCCTGACCTGCGCCGATGAGACGCTGAGTCCCGAGTCGGGACACCAGCTCGGCTGGCCAGTCTCCGTTAGGATGAACCAGTGTTAGTGCTCACACGCAAGGTCGGAGAACAGCTCCTCATCGGCGAAGACGTGGTGATCACGGTGCTGGAAGTCCGTGGCGACGGCATCAAGATCGGCATCGATGCCCCGCGCGACGTCAAGGTCCAGCGGCGAGAGGTGCTGCTCTCGGTCTCCGAGACCAACCTGGAATCCGCCCGGGCCGCGAGCCCCGAGGCAGAGACCGCGCTGAAGGCGCTCTTCGGCGTGACGCAGCAGGACGACTCTGCGGCTTCAACCGACTCTGAGCTGGCCGATGCCGATTCAATCGACTCTGAGGCACGCGACCCGGGTCGGGCGGAACGGCAGGGTTCAGCAGAGACTGGCGAATCGGACCGCGCGCAGTAGGCTCAGCCGTCCACGCTGCTGGAGCCTGGGGGCATCGACCCGCCGAAGAGCGGCTCGAAGTTCGGCCGCTTGGCGTGGATCCCATCTCCTGAGGACCGTCCGCGCAGCCGCCGGACCACCCAGGGGAAGAGGTGGTGACGAGCCCAGACCGCGTCGTCCACGCGGGCCGCTCGCCAGCTTCGCACCGGCACCGGGCGAGGTTCTGAGGGCTTGAGATCGTGCCGCACGTTCATCGTGTCCAGGACCATGCGCGCGATCGTGTGATGACCGAGCGCGGAGAAGTGCAGCCGGTCCTCGTCCCACATCTCAGGCCGGGTCAGCTCGCGCAGTGACCACATGTCGGCCACCACGGCGTCGTGGCGCGCGGCGATGGTGCGGATGTTCTCGTTGAAGATCGCCACCTTCCCGCGGATCGAGCCGACCACCGGCGTCTCGCGCATATCGGGACCGTTGAACAGCACGATGGTGGCGCCGGTGGTGCTCAAGATCTGCACCATGGTGTCGAGCACGCGCGCGATCTCATCAGGGTCTCCGCCGGGGCGGATCACGTCATTGCCACCGGCGCACAGGGTGATGAGGTCAGGCCGCAGCTCCAGGGCGGGCGCAATCTGTTCGTCCCGGATCTGGGCGATCAGCCTCCCGCGCACGGCGAGGTTCGCGTAGGAGAACTTCGGAGCCGCTGCGGTGGTGGCGGCTCCGAGGGCGAGCTCCTCAGCCACCCGATCCGCCCAGCCGCGGTGGTAGCCCGGCCGGGTCTCGTCGGGGTCACCGATGCCCTCGGTGAAGGAGTCGCCCAAGGCCACGTATCGAGTCCAGGGGTGTCGGGGATCAGCATCGCCGCTCACGGATGCAGGGTTCGCATCGGCGGGGACGTCTGGTGTCTCAAGGATATCTTCGGGGGTGTTCCGGTCTTCACTCACCAGTCCATTCTCGCGCAGGAGACCTGCCTCGTGCATCCACCTCTGGGCTGATTAGAGTGGGACACGCACTTCTCCCGCCGCATCGCCCACCCGCAAAGGTCGTCCCATGTCAGCACAGCCCCACGTCGTCTGGTCCCGCGAGCCGCAGGAACGCGCAGGCACCCCTCTGGTGGTGCTGCTGCACGGCTACGGATCGCACGAGGAGGACCTCATGGGTCTGGTCCCTGGACTGCCGGCAGAGTTCACCTACGCCTCCGTGCGCGCCCCGGTGAGGATGGAGTTCGGCGGCTACACCTGGTTCGACCTCGACGTGGAAAGGCTGGCCTATTCCTCCGCCGCAGCCCGGGAGGCCGTGGAAGACCTCTGGGCGTGGATCGCCTCGATCAAGGACCAGCACAGCTCGGTCACCCTGCTGGGCTTCTCCATGGGCATGGCGATGGCGACCTCGCTGCTGCGCAGCCGGCCCGATCAGTTCGCCGCCGTCGTCGGGCTCTCCGGCTTCGCCGTGGACCCGAGCCGCGGCGAGGGGATCGAGGACTACTTCGACGACGACGCCCTGGCCTCCGCGCAGATTCCGTTCTTCTGGGGGCGCGACCAGGAGGACCCGATCATCCCCGCCGAGCACGTGGAATACACCCACGCCTGGGCCACCAAGACGGTGAAGCTCACGAAGGTGCTCTATGCCGGAGCCGGCCATGGAGTCGTCCCCCAGGAGATCGGGCACGTCGGCGAATTCCTCACCCACACGGTGCTCAAGTCCCGCCGTTCCTAGTCCCGCCGTTCCTAGTCGGCGTCCTGGTCCGGTGCCGTCGGACGGGCCGGGACCCAGTCCTCGCCTGAGCGCCTGACAAGACCCATGCGCTCGAACTCCTCCAGCCAGCCCTCCATGGGCCAGTGCCCCCAGGTGTTCGCGAAGAGGCGGCCGTTGCGCAGGATGTCGTCCAGATGTTCCACGGGCGGGCGGGAGACCGGATGGTGCTGGTGGTAGGCGCGTGCGCCGCCCACCCAGGCCAGCTCGACCCCAGCGGCTCGGGCGCGCCAGGCGAAGTCGGTGTCCTCCGCGCCGTAGCCGGTATAGGCCTCGTCGAACCCTCCGATGCGCTCCCAGACGGCCCGCCGGACCGCGAAGGACAGCGACCAGAACAGGGCATGCTCCCCGCCGAGGAGGATCTGCCCGGGAGCCGGAGCAGGCCGAGCGGGATGGGGGGCCGCCCATTCGGCGAGCTGCGTGGGGGCAGCGGCGTCGAGCTGTGCCGCCGGCAGCTCCGGCAGATACGCGACCGGCCCGCACAGCAGCTCCTGAGGGTGCTGCGCCGCGGCCTCCAGGTACGCGCCGACCAGCTCCGGGGCGGGGATGCAGTCCACATCGAGGAAGATGAGCAGGTCATCCGGGTGGGGGAGAGAGTCCAGCGCCCGCTGCGCGCCACGATTTCTCGCCTCGGCCAGCGGCAGCCGTCCCTGAACGTCGGGAACTTCGCTGACCTCGGTGGGCAGCAGGCCGCCGTCGGGCAGCAGAGCGTCACCGTTGACCAGAGCGGAGATCTCCCGGTCCGCCATCGCCACCACCTGGTGTCGCAGGGGCGGCTGGAAGCTCGCGGCCAGGCCGGAGCGCATGCGGCGCAGATGAGTGTGCCGGCCATGCACGGCGGTGATCACGACGGCGCGGGGCTGGGCTCCCGTCATCGGCTGAGGTCCGCGCCGACGTGGTCGGTCAGGTCTTGCAGCAGCGCGGCGAAGCGGTCTGCGGCGGCGCCTTCGCACCAGCTCGACCACTCCTGGCCGTCGAGCTGCAGGACCTGCGTCATGGCCAGCTCCCAGCCCGCATCATCCCGGGGCGCGGGCATCGCCACCACGGGCCAGGGGCCGCGCTCAAGGGCTGAGAGCATATGCCGCTGCTCCTGGTGCGGCCGGTCCAGTGCCGTCACCAGGGCAGGCGTGCGGCTGGCCGCCACCTCGGCGATGGAGTTCTGCCCCGCCGCGGTGAGCACCAGATCGGCACGTTCAAGATGCGGCCAGGGGTCCATCTCCCAGGCGCCTCCGCCGCCGAGCACGGTCACCCGCGCGGTCGGCAGCAGACGGTGAACCTGCGCGATGCTCTCGGTCTCGACGGCGCCACCGCCGCCGCCGCTGAGCACCACCACGCGCAGGGTGGAGGTTGAGGAGTCCGTGAAGGCCGCTGCGGATCTGGCCTCTGAGGATCCGGCGTCCTCGGGTTTCGGGGTGAAGCGGGAGAGCCCGCCGAGTGCCTGGACATCGTCGGCTCCACGGAAGATCTCTGTGGCCTTCTCGGGCCACATGCCCACGACGCGCTCCGAGATCGCGTAGCCGAGTTGATGGGCCGGATCGGTCCGGTCGCCGGGAAGCGCCACGGTGACCACCGGAATTCCATGCAGCCGGGCGAGCAGGGCGACCTCGACCGAGACGTCCACCACGATCAGCTGCGGACGCCTGGATTCCAACCACTGAGAGAGCTGCGCGCTTCGGCGGAGCAGGCCCTGATGGTGCCGGGGCACCCAGTGCAGGGCCCCGGCGGCCGTGGGGTCGATGACTTGCTCAGAGCCTTCCCCGGCGGGGTCTTCTCCAGCGGGGTCGCTCGGCAGCGCGGTGTCGTCGCGGTCGAGCTGTACCCAAGCGGCACTGGGCCAGTCGGGTGGCTGCGGCAGCGAGGACAGTCCGGTGATGCGCAGTCCGTGGGCCGCTGCCACCTGCGCGACCGCAGTGGCGCGGTGCAGGTGACCGTGGCCCTGGTGATGGATGTACCAGCCGATCATCGGGCCGGGGCCGTCTGCCGCCGGGAGTTCTCCTCCGCCATCTCGGCGTAGACATTCTCATACTCGGTCACCATGCGCTCGAGCGAGAGATGGTCCACCGCCCGCCGTCGAACGGCGGCGCGGTCACAGCGGGAGGCGCGCGCGATCGCCTCAGCGAGCCCGGCCACAGAATCCTCCGAGGCCAGCGCACCTGAGGTCTCGGTGACGATCTCGACCAGTCCGCCACGGCGGAACGCGGCCACCGGGGTTCCGCAGGACATCGCCTCGGCGGCCACGAGGCCGTAGGGCTCGTCCCATTGGGAGCTCACGACCGCGACCGCCGAGCCGCCGACCAGCTTCACCAGCTCAGCGTGGCGCAGATGGCCCGCGTAGACGGCGTCGTCGCTGAGCCGGGGCGCCACCTGCTCTTCGAAGTAGCTCCGGTCCATGATCGGTCCCGCGAGGGTGATGCGGTGACCGGCGGCGCGCGCGGCGTCGATCGCCAGATGTGGCGCCTTCTCGGGGACGAGGCGCCCGGTCCAGACGCAGTCGCTGCCACCGGCGCCGGCACTCCAGACATCGGTGTCGACCCCATTGGGGATCACTCCGGCGCTGACGGTGCTTGCCCAGGCCTCGGCGGTGGCCGAGCTCACTGCCATGAAGACCGCAGAGGGCGAGGCGTAGCGCATCCCCGATTCCAGCCAGGGCGTGGGCGGGGTGTGCAGGGTGGTCAGGACTGGCACCGGCACCATCGAGGACAGCGCCAGCGGAAGGTGATGCAGCGAGTTGTTGTGGATGACGTCGAAATCATCGGACTGCGCGAGCTTGAGCATCAGCCCGAGGTAGGCGTGGTGCTGCTGCATCCAGTCCACGGGCATGGCGCCGACGTCGGAGCGCGCCGCCGCGGTGAGCTCCAGGCGCTCCGGGATCAGCATCTCCGCGCCGAGGGCCGGATCGCTGCCGCCCGCGGCGAAGAGGGTCACCGAATGTCCGCGGCTGATGAGCTTGCGTGCAACTGTGTACGTGAAGGCTTCGAGTCCTCCGGCGAAGGGTTCCCGGATCGGGAACTGACTCGACGCAATGATGCAAATGCGCAACCGCACCCCTTGTTCACTGGGCGAGGCACCGGCCCCTGTCGCCGGTCAGATCACCGGCACGAGCCTCGCGAGAAATGTCGTGTGAGGCCCGGCACACCGCGTGCACCGGTCCTATAGACGCACTTTACACAAGGTTTCCCGGCGGTCCAGTTCAGTCCCCTCGGTCCTCGACGGGCATGAGCTTCGCGGCAGGCAGGCCGAAGGCCTCACCCTCGAATTCCACCAGCTGTCCGCGGCGGATCTGACGGCCGCGGCGGGTCTCCACCTCACCGTCCACGCGGACTCCTGAGGCGTCGATCACCTCCCGGGCGATCGCTCCGTTCTCCACGGTCCCGGCCAGCTTCAACAGCTGGCCCAGTCGGATGGATTCATCTCTGATCGGCACTTCACTCACATCGCTCATGGGGCAAGTCTGCCACCCACCCCTCACCCCCAGCGTTTTACCCGGGCTTCCGCGTTCTACCGGGCACGCCGTCGGCAGGGTAGACCTCGTAGGGGGAGGTAAAACGCTGGGGCGGAGGGGGAGGTGAGGGCGAATCGCTGGGGGAGGGGGCTGGATAGAGTGATCCCCATGAGTTCTGCCGTTCCCGCTGCGGCCCCCCGCTCCCCGCTGGTCTGGGCCTTTCTGCTTCTGCTGATGCTCGGCTCGGGGATGGCGATCCCCGCTCAGGGTCGGGTCAATGCTGCGCTGACCACCGAGATCGGCGATCCGGTGCTCGCCGCCACCATCAGCTTCTCGGTGGGCACGCTGATCATGATGCTGGTGACCTTCGGCACAGCGCGCGGCCGCCGAGGCCTGAAGCGAGTGGCACCAGCAGTGCGGGACGGCCGCATCCGCTGGTGGTACTTCCTGGCCGGCTGCGCGGGCGGCTACTTCGTGCTGACCCAGACGCTGACCATCGGGCTGATCGGCGTCGCGGTCTTCACCGTCGCAGTGGTCACCGGTCAGACCCTGGGCGGGCTGCTCTGGGACCGCATCGGGCTCGGCCCGGCCGGCAGCATGCGACTCAACGCGTTCCGCGTGGGAGGAGCCGCGCTGACCGTCCTGGCAGTGCTGTGGGCGGTCTCACCCCAGCTCACGGCCGAGGGTCACGGCGCGGCCTGGCTGGCGCTGGTGCTGCTGCCGCTCTCGGCGGGATTCGTGCAGTCGGGCCAGCAGGCGATCAACGGGCGGCACTCGGCCGCCTACGGCGGGCCCGCTCCGGGCACCCTTTTCAATTTCCTCGCCGGAACCCTGTTCCTGCTGCTGATCTGGGCAGCCAAGGCCCTCATCGCCGGGGTCGATCCGGCCCTTTCGACCACCTGGTGGCACTACCTCGGCGGCCCGCTGGGCATCATCTTCATCGCCCTGGGAGCGCTGCTGGTGACCCAGGTCGGGGTGCTCATCGCCGCGATGGGGATGATCGCCGGCCAGCTCCTGGGTTCTCTGCTGCTGGATGTGCTGCTGCCCACCCCCGGCTCCCTGGTCACCACGGCCACGGTGCTCGGCACCGTGCTGACGCTGGTTGCGGTGATCCTGGCATCGCTGCCGGACATTCTGCGTGGGCGTCCGCAGGCGCGATAAGCTGACGCAGTCTGCCTTCATCCCGTACTACCTGAGGTGTATCTGCCACATGGCCAAAGAGACCGCACTCGACAAAGTCATCTCCCTCGCGAAGCGTCGCGGCTTCGTGTTCCAGTCGGGAGAGATCTACGGCGGCACACGGTCTGCCTGGGACTACGGGCCACTGGGCACCGAGCTCAAGGAGAACATCAAGGCCGAGTGGTGGCAGACCTTCATCCGCGGACGCGGTGACATGGTCGGTCTGGATTCGGCGATCATCCTGCCGCAGGCGGTCTGGCATGCTTCGGGCCACGTCAAGACCTTCTCCGACCCGCTGGTGGAGTCGCTGCACACCCACCGCCGCTACCGCGCCGATCATCTGATCGAGGCCTATGAGGCCAAGCACGGTCACCCTCCAGAGAACGGGCTCGCCGACATCCGCGATCCCGAGACCGGCCAGCCCGGCAAGTGGACCGAGCCCCAGCAGTTCTCCGGTCTGATGAAGACCTACCTTGGCCCCGTCGATGACGAGGAGGGGCTGCACTATATGCGCCCCGAGACCGCCCAGGGCATCTTCGTGAACTTCAACAACGTGGTCACCTCGGCGCGCAAGAAGCCACCCTTCGGCATCGGTCAGATCGGCAAGGCCTTCCGCAACGAGATCACCCCCGGCAACTTCATCTTCCGCACCCGCGAGTTCGAGCAGATGGAGATCGAGTACTTCACCCACCCGGACGAGGCCGACGAGTGGTTCAAGCATTGGGTCGACGCCTGCTACAACTGGTTCATCAACCTGGGTCTGAACCCGGAGAACCTGCGCAAGTTCGACGTCCCCGAAGATGACCGCGCGCATTACTCCGCCGGCACCATCGACCTCGAGTACCGCTTCGACTTCGCCGGCTCGGCCTGGGGCGAGCTCATGGGCGTGGCGAACCGCACCGACTATGACCTGAACTCCCACACCGATGCCTCCGGCGCGAAGCTGGCGTACTTCGATCAGGCCAGCGGCACCCGCTACACCCCCTACGTGATCGAACCGTCCTTCGGGCTGACCCGCGCGATGATGGCGTTCCTGGTGGACTCCTACACCGAGGACGAGGCGCCGAACACCAAGGGCGGCGTGGACACTCGCACGGTGCTGAAGCTCCATCCGAAGCTCGCCCCGGTCAAGGCCGCGGTGCTGCCGCTGTCGAAGAAGCCGGAGCTGGCAGGAGTCTCGCAGGACCTCGCCGATCAGCTGCGCCAGCATTGGAACATCGATTTCGACGATTCCGGTGCCATCGGCCGCCGCTACCGCCGCCAGGACGAGATCGGCACCCCGTTCTGCATCACCGTGGACTTCGACACCCTCGAGGACCAGGCCGTCACCATCCGCGACCGCGATGAGATGACCCAGGAGCGCGTCTCTCTGGACAAGGTCCAGTCCTACCTGGCGGTCAAGCTGCTGGGCTGAGTCGGGCTGCTGGGGTGAGCTGCTGAACAGCGGGTATCGCACACCCACATCCCCGCTTTGGCAGTGTCGAGATTCGGTACTACCATAGATTGGTTGACCTGAACGACACTGTCTGCACTCTTGAAGGACACGCGATGAGCACTGAGCACGACGCCGCAGCTCGGCCTGGCGACCCAGCCCGCCTCACCCTGGACTCCGGTCTCACGGTGCGGCCCTGGGCCGAAGGTGACGATCTGAAGCTGCTCCAGGTCTGGGGAGACCCGGAAAACTCGATGCACCACCAGGACCGCAGTCTGCTGCGGCCCTCCTCGAACGAGCCCTGGTCCCGGTGCATCGTGGCGGAGGCCGATGGTCTGCCGGTCGCCGCGGCCACCATCTTCCGCTCCTCGCTGCACCCCGACCGGCTGTCCTTCTACGCGGAGGTCGCTCCCGAGCACCGCCGCCGCGGCGTGGCCGCGCAGATGCTGCAGATCCTCGAGGCTGAGGTTCCCAACTGTGCCGTCCAGTCATTGAAGTCCCGGGTGGCCAAGCGTTCCGCCGCGCAGTGCTTCCTCAAGGACAACGGCTTCACCAAGATCCAGGCCTCGCGCCAGGTCGTGGTGCAGCCCGGCGCGATCAAGCTGCCCGACCTGGACAGCGCGGGCCTCGATCTTGAGGACCTCGCCACCGGGTCGGTGGAGCTCACCCAGCTGGTGGCTGACTTCTACAACGCCGTTCACACCTGGGATCGTTCCGAGATGACCGTGGGCCGGGCCCAGCAGATGCTGCTGGCACCGGAGACCGGGGCCTCGGGTGCCGTGGTGCTGCGCGACACCGCCAACGGTGGAGACAACAGCATCCTGTCCTTCGCGATCAGCTACACCCCCGAGCGCACCGAGGATCCGGCCGACGTGCTGCTGGGATGGAACCCCGAGCTGCCCGAGGCCGACGCCGAGACCTCCTGCCGCGCGATGCTCTCCATGCTGGCCGCGCACTTCCCGGTCAAGGTCGAGGTCGATGACGCCATGGTGCCGCTGAAGACCGTCACCGATGAACTCATCGAGGCAGGCCTGGCCGAGTTCGACTTCGAGGCGCTCATCTACGCCCGTGACGCAGCCTGAGGACTCCCTCCATGACCGTCGAGACCACCGCCCCGTCGAGGACAGGCACCGCTTCGCTGGGGACAGACGCACCACCGCCGCGGACCGGCGCGCTGCTGCCGCCGCTGAAGCTGGGACCCATCACCGTGGACACCCCTGTGGTGCTCGCCCCGATGGCAGGGATCACCAACACCGCCTTCCGCAGACTCTGCCGCGACTACGGCGGCGGACTCTTCGTCAATGAGATGGTCACCGCTCGTGCGCTGGTGGAGCGTCGGCCCGAGTCGCTGAGGATCATCAAGCACGAACCCGACGAGGTCCCCCGCTCGGTGCAGCTGTACTCGGTGGACCCGGTCACCACCGGACATGCCGTGCGCATGCTGGTCGAAGAGGGCCGTGCCGATCACATCGACATGAACTTCGGCTGCCCGGTGCCCAAGGTCACTCGCAAGGGTGGCGGCTCGGCGCTGCCCTGGAAGACCCGGCTCTTCGAGTCCATCGTGGCCACCGCCGTGCGGGAGGCCTCGAAGGCGAACATCCCGGTGACGGTCAAGATGCGCAAAGGCATCGACGAGGACCACCTCACCTTCATTGAGGCCGGCAAGATCGCCCGGGACTCCGGGGTCGCCGCTGTGGCGCTGCACGGCCGGACCGCCCGCCAGCACTACTCGGGCCAGGCCGACTGGACCGCGATCGCTGCGCTGCGGGAATCCCTCACGGACATCCCGGTCCTGGGCAACGGCGACATCTGGTCCGCAGAGGATGCAGTCGCGATGGTGGAGCAGACCGGGGTGGACGGCGTCGTCGTCGGCCGCGGCTGTCAGGGCCGTCCCTGGCTCTTCGGAGACCTTCAGGCGGCCTTCGAGGGGCGCCCCGAGCGCCACCGCCCCGATCTGCCGATGGTCTCGGCCACGCTGCTGCGCCATGCGCAGATGCTGATCCCCTATTTCGACGGTGACGAGCGCAAGGCCATGCAGGACATCCGCAAGCACGTGGCCTGGTACTTCAAGGGATACGCCGTGGGCTCGGCGCTGCGCACCCAGCTGGTTGCGGTGGAGACCATGGCCCAGCTCGAGGACCTCCTCGGGCAGCTGGATCAGAGCCTGGAGTACCCCGGTGCCGACGCCGAAGGCCCGCGCGGCCGAGCCGGCTCGCCGAAGAAGGTTCACCTCCCGCAGGACTGGCTGGAATCCCAGGAACTCAACGAGGCACAGCGGGAGATGATCCAGGCCGCAGAGGTCGATACCTCCGGCGGCTAAGGTTGAACGCATGAGTGCGCAGAATGTGGAGCGAGTGGAGGGCGGATACGCGGCCCTGCGGCCGGGCTACACCGAGGCGGACGAGGCCCGCTGGGTGCCCGAGCACGGGAAGTCGGTCTACCGGTCAAGCTTCGAACGCGACCGCGCCCGGCTGCTGCACTCCTCCGCGCTGCGCCGACTCGGCGCCAAGACCCAGGTGGTCTCCCCGGACATCGACGACTTCTCCCGCACCCGCCTGACCCATTCGCTGGAGGTCGCCCAGGTGGGCCGAGACCTCGGCCGCCTGCTGGGCTGCGACCCCGACGTCGTCGACGCCGCCTGCCTCTCCCACGACCTCGGGCACCCTCCCTTCGGCCACCACGGGGAGACCGTGCTGAACGCACTGGCCGCCGAGCACGGCGGGTTCGAAGGCAATGCGCAGACGCTGCGACTGCTGACCCGGCTGGAGACCAAGCGCTTCCACCCCGACGGGCGCTCCGCCGGGCTGAACCTGACCCGCGCCTCGCTGGACGCCGCGGTGAAGTACCCCTGGCAGGCCCATGAGGCCCCGGCGCTGCCCGATGGCAGCCGCAGCCCGAAGTTCGGCGCCTATGCCGATGACCTCGAGGTCTTCGACTGGATCCGAGCGGGCGTGGACGGCCGGCGCAGATCCATGGAGGCCCAGGTGATGGACGCCGCCGATGACATCGCCTACTCCGTGCATGACATCGAGGACGGCGTGGTCAACGGCCGCTTCCAGCTGAAGTTCCTCTCGGATCCGCTGCAGCGGCGCCGCGTGGTGCAGACCACCCACGACTGGTACCTGCCCGAGACCGACCCGGAGCGGATCGAGGCCGCGCTTCAGCGCCTCGCCTCGGCGGAATCCTGGGTGGGGGAGTCCGACGGCTCTCGGAAGGCGCTGGCGGCGCTGAAGAACATGACCAGCGAGCTGATCGGCCGGTTCTCCCACGCGATCTTCGCCGCCACCCGGGAGGCCTACGGCGACCGTCCGCTGGTCCGCCATGAGGCGGACCTGGTGGTGCCGGGCGACACGCTGGAGGAGATCTCGCTGATGAAGGGGATCGCCGCGAACTACATCATGGCTTCGCGGGAGCAGAAGCCGATCTACGCCCGGCAGAGCGAGGTCATCGAAGGGCTGCATGCGCTGCTGACCGAGACGGGGGATCAGTTTCTGGAGCCGCCGTTCCAGGCGGATTTCCACGATGCCGCCGACGAGTCGGGCCGCCGGCGCGCGATCATCGATCAGATCGCCTCGCTCACCGACGGTGCGGCCCTGGAGTGGTACGACACCCTGGTCAACGGCCGCCCGGTCTTCAACCGCCTCTTCGCCTAGCCTCTCCCGGAGGGGCGGACCCCTCTTCTTCCGTTGAGGGGCGGAATCTCCGGGTATCTCATGCGGAAGCAGGGCCCTGATGCTCGGAGAATCCGCCGCTCAACGCAGAAGGGACGCTATTTGCTAATGTCCCCGACGACGACGTCGAAGGCCTCGAACAGCTCATCCGCATCCACGAAGAGATTCAGGTCCGGTTCGCCGGCGCCCATCGCGATCCTGCCCGAGATCGAGTCGTCCGCGTAGATCGGCCACTGCTCACCGGAGGCCGTGCGCGCGCCGAACGGGGTGATCGTGCCCGGGTGATACCCGGTGGCCTCCACCGCCTCCTCGGGTGCGGTCATCGACATCTTCTTCATCCCGGCGAGCCGTCGCAGCTTGGCCCAGTCCACCTGCTTGTCCCCGGGGATCAGGGCCACCACGTAGCTGTGCTCGGTGGCGGACTGGGTGAGCTTCGCCTTGGCCACCAGGGTCTTGACGATCTCCCGGGGCTCGAGGCCGAGATTCTGTGCCGCCTCCTCCAGGGAGGACGCGGGTCCGCGCTGGACGAACTCGAGGGTCACCGCGCGGGAATCGGCATCTGACTGCACGCGCTCACGTCCGGAAAGTTCACTCATGATCTCCAGCCTAGCGAGACTTCGAGTCCTCCACGGACGCACTGCATCCACGCACTCCACAGGCCCGGCACCGACCGGTCATGATTTGGCCGCGCCGAGTAGATTAGGACCATGGCCGGACTGATCAAACGCGAGGACATCGACGCTGTGCGCGAGCGTGCGGACCTTCGCGAGGTCGTCGAACAGTACGTCACGCTCAAGGGCGCCGGAATCGGCTCGTGGAAGGGCCTGTGCCCGTTCCACGACGAGCGCTCACCGAGCTTCCACATCCGTCCCCAGGTGGGCACCTTCCACTGCTTCGGCTGCGGAGAATCCGGCGACGTGATCGCCTTCCTCATGGGCATGGAGCACACCAGCTTCCAGGAGACCGTGGAGAAGCTCGCCGGCAGGCTCGGGATCGAGCTGCGCTACGAGGACGGCGGCAAGGGCCCCGACAAGGCAGAGATCGGACGCCGCCAGCGGCTTCTCGATGCCCATAAGATCGCCGATGAGTTCTTCCAGCAGGCCCTGCAGAGCCCGGAGGCGCAGATCGCCCGCCAGATGCTCACCGGCCGCGGATTCACCCGCGAGCACGCCGCCCAGTTCTCCGTGGGCTACGCCCCCAAGGGCTGGGACAACCTGCTCAAGCATCTGCGCTCCAAAGGCTTCTCCGAGGAGGAGCTCACCGAGACCGGGATGTTCTCCTCCGGCAGCCGCGGGATCTACGACCGCTTCCGCGGTCGGCTCATGTGGCCGATCCGCGACATGACCGGCAACACCGTGGGCTTCGGCGGTCGGCACCTCTACGAGGAGGACAAGGGACCCAAGTACCTGAACTCCCCGGAGACCGCCATCTACAAGAAGTCCCAGGTCCTCTACGGGATCGAGCACGCCAAGCGCCACGTCGCCAAGCAGCGTCAGCTCGTCGTGGTGGAGGGTTATACCGACGTCATGGCCTGCCACGTGGCAGGGGTCGAGACCGCGGTGGCCACCTGCGGCACGGCCTTCGGCGAGGGCCATATCCGGATCGCGCGCCGGCTGATCTCGGACGAGGGCGGCGCCGGGGAGGTCATCTTCACCTTCGACGGCGATCAGGCAGGCCAGCAGGCGGCGCTGAAGGCCTTCAAGGAGGACCACATGTTCCTCGCCAAGACCTTCATCGCCGTGGGACCTGAAGGAATGGACCCCTGCGACATCCGCCAGCACCGAGGGGATGAGGCGGTCAAGGAGCTGATCAACTCCAAGACCCCGCTCTTCGAGTTCGCCATCCGCGCGAAGCTGCGCGAGTTTGACCTGAACACCATCGAAGGCAGGGTGGGCGCCCTGCGCGCCACCGCCCCGATCGTGGGCGGCATCAAGGACCCGGCGCTGCGTCCCGCCTACACCCGCGAACTTGCCGGCTGGCTGGGAGCCGAGATGGACGACGTCGCCCGCGCGGTCACCTACGCGCAGAAGCACCAGCCCTCACCCCAGCAGGAGGCGGAGAAGGCCTCTGCGTCGAACCCACCCAGCGGCCAGCGGCGCGAGTCGCCCGCGACCGACCCGCGCGGGGGCCGCGGGTTCGCCCGGCCCGACACGCGTGACCCCGCGGTGCTCATGGAGCGTCAGGCGCTGGAAGTCATCCTCCAGCATCCGACGCATCTGACTGCCGAACAGTGGGAGGAGATCTTCACGGTCCGCTTCTCTGCTCCGGCGCACCAGGCCATCCACGACGGCGTGCGCATCGCCGCCGCCTCTGCTTCGGATCCGCGCAACTGGGTCAACGCAGTGCGCGATGAAGTGCCGGAGCCGATCAAGTCCTTCGTCTCCGAACTCGCCGTGACCGCCCTTCCCACGAATTCCGATGAGCACCTGGAGAAGTACTGCCAGTCCATCCTGAACAGGCTGGTGGAGCTGAAGATCACCCACCAGAAGGCCAATCTGCTGGGTCGGCTCCAGCGGATGGATCCGGCGCGCGACCCGGAGGAGCATCAGGCCGTCAACCGCGAGCTGATGGAGCTGGAGCAGCGGCGTCGTGCGCTGCGCGAAGCCGAGTGGGCCTGATCTCGGACCGCCGGGCCGGGGCTGGAGGCGTTTCGCGGGTGGACAATATTGCACCCAACTTCGGGCCTGACCCGGAGCTTGATAACGTGTTGCCTCGAACACAGTGAGCGCGCCACCTGAACGCGCTCCTGGTGCCCGACAGGCCCACCAGACGTGACGATGGGGTCACGTGAAGCATCCGAGAAGGAGATTCACATGACCCAGGAACACCCGATTCCGGCGAGCTCGCCGGCCACCGGCAGCATCACCCGCGTCCAGGCCACCCATGAGGTGCCCGAGGCCATGCGCCGGGACGTGAGCCTGCTCGGCGGACTGCTCGGCCAGGTGCTCGAGGAGTACGGCTCCGAGGGACTGCTCGCCGACGTCGAGGCGCTGCGCGAGCTGACCATCGCAGCCCTGGAAGACCCCAGCGGGGAGACCCTCGAGCGAGCCGAAGAGCTGGTCGCCTCCTTCTCCGCGGAGCGCGCCAAAGAGGTCGCCCGCGCGTTCACCTCTTACTTCCTGCTGGCCAACCTCGCCGAGGAGCAGCACCGCGTGCGCACCCTGCGCATCCGCGACGGCGAGCTTCCGCTGGCCGAGCAGGCCCCCACCGACTCGGTGGCCGCGGCCTTCACCCACCTCGCCGAAGAGGTCGGCGAACGGGAGGCCGAGCGCCGGCTCAAGGAGCTGCGCTTCCACCCGGTGCTCACCGCGCACCCCACCGAGGCCCGCCGCAATGCCATCACCGCCTCCGTGCGGCGCATCGGTGCCCTGCTCGATGCGCGCGACGACGCTCGGGTGGGCCCCACCGCGCTGGCGAAGAACCGCCGCGAGATCCTCGAAGAGATCGACAACATGTGGCGCACCGCCCAGCTGCGCGTCTCCAGCCCCTCCCCGCTGGATGAGGTGCGCACCGCCCTGGGGGTCTTCGACTCCTCCTTCTCCTCCGTCTTCACCCAGGCCTACCGCCGGATGGACGACTGGCTGCAGGGTGAGGCCTCAGGCGCCGAGGCCCCCAAGGCTCCGGCCTTCATCCGGCTCGGCTCCTGGATCGCCGGCGACCGGGACGGGAACCCCAACGTCACCGCCACGATCACCCGTAAGGCCGTGGCGCAGGCCGCCGACCGCGTGCTCGCCGATCACGAGAACCGGGCCCGCCGCACCGGCATGTCGCTGACCCTGGACGACCGATACACCCCGCCGAGCCGGGGACTCGAGACGCTCTGGAACCGGCAGCGCCAGCTCTCCGAGGAGCTCGCCGAGCAGGCCTCCCAGCATTCACCCGGAGAGCCGCACCGGCAGGTCCTGCTCGCCATCACCGGGCGCATCCAGGCCACCCGCGAGCGCAACGCCGATCTGGCCTATGCGGTGCCCGAGGAGCTCATCGCCGACCTGCGGGTCGTGCAGGACTCTCTCGTCGAGGCAGGCGCCAAGCGTGCGGCCTACGGGGATCTGCAGGAGCTCATCTGGCAGGTGCAGACGTTCGGCTTCCACCTGGCCGAGCTGGAGGTCCGCCAGCACTCCAAGGTGCACGCGCAGACCCTCGCCTGGCTCGAGGACCCCGCCTCCGTGGAGAAGATGGCGGTCCCCGGTGAGGAGGTGCTGGAGACCTTCCGCGCCATCGCCTCGGTCCAGCAGCGCTACGGCGTGGACGCTGCCCGGCGCTATATCGTCTCCTTCACCCAGTCCGCGAAGAACCTCGCCGATGTCTACACCCTGGCTGAGAAGGCGCTCGGCGGTGCCGAGAACGCCCCGGTGCTCGACGTCATCCCACTCTTCGAGACCTACGAGGATCTGCGCAATGCGCCGGAGATCCTCGAAGAGATGCTCCACAACCCGGCAGTGCAGGCCCGGCTGGAAGAGACCGGCCGCCGCATGGAGATCATGCTGGGCTACTCCGACTCCGCCAAGGACGTCGGCCCGGTCTCGGCCACCCTGGCGCTGTACGAGGCTCAGGAGAAGATCGCCGCCTGGGCGAATAAGCACGAGATCACGCTGACCCAGTTCCACGGCCGCGGCGGCGCACTGGGGCGCGGCGGCGGACCCGCAAACCGCGCCATCCTCGCGCAGCCGCCGCATTCGGTGGACCTGCGCTTCAAGGTCACCGAGCAGGGTGAGGTCATCTCCGCCCGCTACGGAAACCCGGAGATCGCCCTGCGCCACATCGAGCAGGTCGCAGCCGCCACGCTGATGGCCTCGGCACCCTCCACGGAGCGGCGCAACGCCGAGGCCGCGCAGCGCTATGCCGGTCTCGCCGAGAAGATGGACGCCGTCTCCCGGGAACGCTTCCACGGCCTGGTCAACGCGGAGGGCTTCGCCCCGTGGTTCGCCGAGGTAACCCCGCAGGATGAGGTCGGCCTGCTGGCCATCGGCTCCCGCCCGGCCAAGCGCGGCCTCTCCGTGGAGTCCCTCGAGGACCTTCGCGCCATCCCGTGGAACTTCGCCTGGGGCCAGGCGCGGATCAACCTCACCGGCTGGTACGGGCTGGGCAGCGCCCTGGAATCGATCAACGATCCCGAGCTGCTGCGCCAGGCCTATGCCGAATGGCCGCTGTTCCGCGCGCTGATCGACAACATCGAGATGTCGCTGGCCAAGACCGACCGCCGCATTGCCCAGCGCTATCTCGACCTCGGCGATCGCGAAGACCTCACCGAGGTGGTCCTGGAGGAGTTCGACCTGACCTCCAAGTGGGTGCTGACCATCACCGAGCAGCAGCGGCTGCTCGAGAAGCACCAGGTGCTCGGTCGTGCCGTGCAGCTGCGCAACCCGTATGTGGATGCGCTCTCGCTGATCCAGCTGCGGGCCCTGCGCAAGCTGCGCTCCGGCACGCTCACCGATGATCAGATCGATGATCCGCGGAACCTGCTGCTGATCTCGCTCAAGGGCGTGGCAGCAGGTCTGCAGAACACCGGCTGATCTTCCTCCTTCCCTTCTGCGTTTTACCTCCCATTGCGTGGTCTACCAGGCTGACCGTTTCCCCGGTAGACCACGTAAGCCCAGGTAAAACGCGGGTGGCTAGGATTGGGGGCATGACTCTCCCCACGGCGAAGCCTCTGATCGATCCGCACCGCGACCCGGCCGAGGCCGATCCGCACCTGTGGCTCGAAGATGTCAGCGGAGACCGTGCGCTGGACTGGGTGCGCCAGCGCAACGCCCGAGCCGAGGAGCGCATCCAGGACGCTGAGTTTGCTCCGCTGCGCACCCAGCTGCGCGACATCCTCGACGCCTCCGACCGCATCCCCGGGGTGACCAAGCGCGGCGATCACCTCTATAACTTCTGGACCGATGCCGAGCACCCGCAGGGGCTCTGGCGACGCACCACCGAGGACTCCTACCGCAGCGAGACCCCCGAGTGGGAGATCCTGCTCGATCTCGATGCGCTCAGCGCCGAGGAAGGCATCACCTGGGTCTGGCACGGCGCGGAGGTGCTGCGTCCGCACAGCGACGACGGCACCCCCGACGACGGCACCCCCGACGACGACGCCCCGTGGCGTCACACGCTGATCTCCCTGTCCCCGGGCGGTTCCGACGCCGATGTCACCCGCGAGTTCGATCTGGTCACCAAGAGCTTCGTCGCCGAGTCCGACGGCGGATTCCACCTTCCCCAGGGCAAGGGCGGACTGAGCTGGATCGACCGCGACACCGTGTATATGACCCACGACGCCGGCCCGGACGCCGTCACCAGCTCCGGGTACCCCCGCGTGGCGCGGCGGTGGCATCGCGGCACGCCGCTGACCGAAGCCCAGGCAGTCCTCAGCGTGGAGCCTGACGAGATGACCGCCGTCGTCGGCTATGACAGCACCCCCGGCTTTGGGCGCCACTTCGGTCTCAGGCTGCTGGGCTTCTACGATCGCGAGACCTACCTGCTGGACCCCGCGGCGGAGGACGCGCTCACCCGGATCGAGGTGCCCACCGACGTCTCCGTGGGCTTCCATCGGGACCTGATCGTGCTGCGCCCGCGCACCGACTTCACCCACCACGGCGTGGACTATCGCGGTGGCAGCCTGATCGTCGGCGACGCCGACGCGTTCATCGCCGGGGAGCCCGAGCTGACCGTGCTCTTCGAGCCCACGGAGTCCGCCGCGCTGCTCAACGTCGCGGTGACCCGTGAGATGTTCGTGCTGACCCTCCTCGAGGACGTGATCCACCGGGTGCAGGCTCACTGGCGCGAGGACGGCCAGTGGCAGGAGACTGCTGTGTTCGCCGAGCTCGGTGGATCGCTCAGTGTGGGGGCCGTGGATGCGGAGGACACCGATGAGGTGTGGGTGACCAGCAACGACTGGGTCACGCCCACCAGCCTTTACCGCGGAGACCTCGCGGCGCTGCGCGCCGGTGAGCAGCCAAGCCTCGAGCTCATGAAACAGGCGCCCGAGCGGTTCGAGGCGGACGGGCTCGCCTCGGTGCAGGCTTTCGCCACCAGCGCTGACGGCACCCGGGTCCCATACTTCCTGATCGGCCGCGCTGACGCCGTGCAGGCCGCCGAGACACCCGCGCCGGACCAGGTGCCCGGCGCCACCCAGATCGCCGGCCCCGAACCTCACCCGACCATCCTCTACGGCTATGGCGGATTCCAGATCTCGCAGACCCCGAGCTACCTGGGCCTGGCCGGCAAGGCCTGGCTCGAGGCCGGGGGAGTCTTCGCCGTGGCGAACATCCGCGGGGGCGGGGAGTACGGGCCCGGCTGGCACCAGGCTGCGCTGAAGGAGAACCGCAACCGGGCGAACGAGGACTTCGCCGCCGTGGCGCGGGACCTGGTGGCCACCGGCGTCACCACCGTGGAGAAGCTTGCCTGCCGGGGCGGATCCAACGGTGGGCTGCTCACCGGAAATATGCTCACCCAGTACCCGGAGCTGTTCGGCGCCGTCGTCATCCAGGTGCCGCTGCTGGACATGCGCCGGTTCGCGCAGCTGCTCGCGGGAGCCTCCTGGCGTGCCGAATACGGCGATCCGGAGACCGACGACTGGGAATACATGGCCGACTTCTCGCCATACCACCTGCTCGCTGAGGGTGTGGAGTACCCGCCGGTGCTGCTGACCACCTCCACCCGGGATGACCGAGTCCACCCCGGTCATGCCCGGAAGATGACGGCGGCCCTGGAGACGCTCGGGGCGGACGTCACCTATTGGGAGAACACCGAAGGTGGGCACGGCGGGGCGGCGAACCCGGAGCAGCAGGCCACCATGAATGCGCTGATCTACCGCTGGCTCTGGCAGCAGCTCGGCTGATCGAGGCGCGGGACCTGAGAGCGCAGACAACGGCGAGGCGGGAGCAGGTCGCACCGGGCTCAGAAGGCTTCCCCCTCGGGGGCCGCGGACTAGACTGGAGCCCAATCATGAAACGAATCTCAGGGGGGATTGCTGCACATGAGCGCGCCGGCCATTGAAACGCGCGGACTGGTCAAACGGTTCGGCAACACCGCCGCGGTCGACGAGATCGACCTGCATATTCCACAGGGCGGCATCTACGGTGTGCTGGGCCCCAACGGGGCCGGCAAGACCACCGCGATCAGAATGCTCGCCACCCTGCTGCGCCCGGATGCGGGCGAGGCCAGGGTGCTCGGGCACGACGTGTTCACCGAGCCCAAAGCCATCCGCGAGAAGATCGCGCTGACCGGCCAGTTCGCCTCACTCGATGAGGACCTCACCGGCATCGAGAACCTGATGTTGCTGGGACGCCTGCTGGGCTACAGCTCCCGTGACGCGAAGGTCCGGGGCACGACGCTGCTGGACGCGTTCGGCTTGACCGACGCCGCCACCCGCCAGGTCAAGAAATACTCCGGAGGCATGCGACGGCGCCTGGACATCGCCGGGTCGCTGATCGTCACCCCGCAGCTGATGTTCCTGGATGAGCCCACCACGGGCATCGATCCGCGCAGCCGCAACCAGGTCTGGGACATCATCCGCACCCTGGTGGCCGGCGGCACCACCATCCTGCTCACCACCCAGCACCTGGAGGAGGCCGACCAGCTGGCGGACCGGATCGCGGTGATCGACACCGGCAAGGTCATCGCGGAGGGCACCCCCGGTCAGCTCAAGGCGCAGGTGGGCACCGGTGCGCTCAAGGTGCGGGTCGCAGATCCCGCCCGTCGCGAAGAGGCGGCCGAGATCCTCGGCCGCACGCTGATGACCGAGGTCCTCCGTGAATCAGACTCCGCCGCGCTGACCGTGCGGCTCGAAGATGAGTCCCGCGCGGCCTCCGCGCTCATCGCCCTGCAGGACTCCGGGCTCGCCGTGGAGACCTTCGCGCTGGGGCAGCCCAGCTTGGACGAGGTGTTCCTCGCCCTGACCGGCCATAAGACAGCTCACGAGCCGGCCGAGGGCGATGCCCCGGCCGCACAGGAGGAGGCGGCGTGACCACCACGGCGCAGGACCAGAGCCAGAAGATCCGAAGCGTGCTCGTCCCGGCAGAGGAGCGGCCCGCCCCCTCGGGCGCGGTCAGCGCCTCGCTGACCTACGGCTGGCGAGCGCTGCTGAAGATCAAACACATCCCCGAGCAGCTCTTCGACGTCACGGTCTTCCCGATCATGATGACGGTGATGTTCACCTATATCTTCGGCGGCGCGATCGCCGGATCCGTGGACGGCTATGTGCAGTGGCTGATCCCCGGCATCTTCGTGCAGACGATGATCATGATCACCATGTACACCGGGATCACGCTCAACCGGGACATCTCCAAGGGCGTCTTCGACCGCTTCCGCTCGCTGCCCACCTGGCGTCCGGCCCAGCTGGTGGGCGCGCTGCTCGGTGATCAGGTCCGTTATATCCTTGCGGGCACCATCATCCTACTGGTGGGCTTCGTCATGGGGTTCCGTCCCGAGGGTGGCCTCACCGGAGTGCTGATGGCCTTCGTGCTGCTGCTGCTCTTCAGCTTCAGCCTCTCCTGGATCTGGACCGTGATCTCGCTGCTGGTGCGCACCGAACAGGCAGCCATGGGCATCTCGATGTTCATCATGATGCCGCTGACCTTCGCGTCCAACATCTTCGTGGACCCGGAGACCATGCCGAGCTGGCTGCAGGGCGCTGTCGAGGTCAACCCGGTCTCCGTAGTGGTGACCGCCATCCGCGAGCTCATGGCCGGAATGGGCGACTTCGGCAGCGTCACCCTGGTGCTCATCTACTGCGCCGTGCTGGTGGGCGTCTTCGGTCCGGTGTCGATGTACTTCTACAACCGCAAGAGCTAGCGGCCAGCTGGCATCTGCTGGCCGCCCGCTGGAGCGCCGGGCGCTTCGCTCAGGAGATGAAGCGGATCGTCAGCGGGTAGCGGTACGGACGACGCTGATAGGCGGCGACGGCGGCAAGGATGCTGAATACCCAGGAGAGCAGCCAGATGATCGGCAAAATCACGAAGCCGATCAAGATCACCGTGGTCGCGGTGCCGATCACGTAGCCGATGAACAGGGTGATCTGGAAGTTCAGCGCCTCTTTGCCGTGGTCATCGAGCATCCGGCTCCGTTCCCGGAAGACCAGCCACAGCACCAGCGGCACGAGCCAGGAGAGGAAGACCCCACCGAGGTGCATCGCGACACCCCAGCCCTGTTCCTCGCCGGCGCTCACCGGGACCGCGCGGGGTGCCTCGGGTTGCTGCCACTGGCCCTGGGACTCGGGTGGGATCTGGCTCATGGTGTCCTCCAAGACGACGTGACAGCCTGATGACTCTTCTCGAACATGCTCACCGAAGTGGCGGGCTCACGCTTAAGCGTAGTCTCCGCGGTCCCGGGATGGATAACGTAGGGGACATGTCTGATGAACCCGCGGCCCCGCTCATTCCCGACGAGGTGCTGAGCCTTGCGCGCGCAGCCCGTCACGTCGCCGTCTTCAGCGGCGCCGGCGTCTCCGCGGAATCGGGCGTTCCCACGTTTCGGGAGGTTCAGCACGGACTCTGGGAACAGTATTCCGCGCAGGATCTCGCCACTCCCGAGGCCTTCGAGAACGACCCTGCCGTGGTGCACACCTGGTATCGCTGGCGGGCGTCACTGATCCAGGGTGTCCAGCCGAACGCGGGGCACCTGGCGCTCGCCCACTGGCAGCAACGGCTCCGTTCGAGCGGAGGAACACTGAGCATCTCCACCCAGAACGTGGATGACCTGCACGAACGTGCCGGAGCCGAGGTTCTCGCCCACCTCCACGGCAACATCATGGCCCATCACTGCCACGAGTGCGGAGCCCCAGTCGAGCTCAGCGCACCCCAGTACGACGGCGCCGAGCCACCTTCCGAGCCGGAAGAGCCACCGGTCTGCCAGGTCTGTGAGCAGGGAATGATCCGACCCTCGGTGGTCTGGTTCGGCGAACCGTTGCCGATGGAGGATTTCGAGCGCACCGCCGCGGCCATGCGCGCCGCGGACCTGATTCTGGTGATCGGCACCTCGGGGCTCGTCCAGCCGGCGGCCTCGTTGCCGCTGCTGGGCATGGAACGCGGTACGCCCCTGATCGAGATCAACCCTGAGCACACCGAACTCAGCGACGCGATGCACCACCGGCTCCGAGGCCTCGCGGGGGAGATGCTCCCGGCTCTGGTGCGGGCGCTGGAGGTGGACTGAGCTCATGCTCTGGCTCTCACTGCTCGCTCTGGTCCTGCTCGTCGGAGTGGTCGCTGCCATCCTGGGCCGCTGGGAGGGTGCCGCGGTCCCCCAACCTGATGGCGCTGCCGGAGCGACCTCGGATGTTGACGAGCTGCTGCGCCGTCGTGCACAGACGGAGATCACCCCGGCGGATCTCGAGGAGCTGCGCCTGGACTCCGCAGTGCGCGGATACCGGATGGACCAGGTAGACCGGCTGCTCGATGCTCTCGAAGCGCAGCTGCGTGAGGCGGAGAGGCAGCGGGACAGGGCCGATCATCGTTCCCGCGAGCGTCCCTCAGGGACCTCTGACAAGGGCGAATCTCGAAGCCATGAGGGGGAGCCCGATTCCGGATTTCATCGAGCGGAGTGACATTCGTCCCAGATGCGAGATAATAGAGTGAGTTCAGGCGCTGGATCTCTGCATCAGGCATGGACACGCACGCTATAGAACTTCAGAAGGGATGCACTCGATGGCTGCAATGAAACCGCGTACTGGCGACGGTCCGATGGAGGTCACTCAGGAGGGACGCAGCCTGATCATGCGGGTGCCGATCGACGGAGGGGGCCGGCTGGTCCTCGAGATCAACAACGAAGAGGCTCAGGCGCTGAAGCAGTGCCTGATCAAGGCCGTCGGAGAATGACCTGCTGTTCAGGCCGGGCGCGTTCAGCGTGCCCGGCCTGAACCGTTCCGGGGCTCGTCCTCAGTGACGAGCGGCCACAAGAAGTCCGGTGCCGACGCCGAGCATCGAGGTCTGGAGCCGCCCGTCCTCCAGCAGATTCCTCTCCAGGGCCCTCAAAGCCTGTGTGGAATCCTCTCTGACCGCAGGTCGCGGGACCCGATCGTGGTCCAGCGCATCATTGATGATCAACAGCCCCGCGGGGCGCAGCAGCCGGGTCCCCTGCTCCGCGTAGTCCCCAACACGCGCCGCATCCGCATCGATGAAGACCACGTCGTAGGCGCCAGTTGTCAGCCGCGCCAACACCTGCTGGGCTCGACCCGTGATCAACCGGGCTCGAGAGGCTGGAAGACCGGCGTCCTTGAATGTCTCGCGCGCCGCCTGGATGTGGTCGGCCTCGTAATCGATGCTGGTCAACACGGCGTCGGAGCGTGCTCCACGGAGCAGAGCCAGTCCTGAGACCCCCACGCCGGTGCCCACCTCCACCAGGGCATGCGCCTGGGTCGCAGCGGCCAGGACGGTCAGCAGGGCGGTGACTCCCGGGCTCGCGGGGCGCACCCCGATCTCTTCTGCTCGGACGCGGGCCTGCGCCAGCGCCGGCTCCTCCTCCGCGTGCTGCTCGGCGTAGGCCCAGCTCGAATATTTGACGGGATGCTGAGGCTGCTGAGCTTTCATGGGTCCTTCTCTGAACACGAATGTGATGACGCAGGGACGGTGCGCGCTCTTCCGTGAGGTCGAGTGCAAGGGGGGTCACCGAGGAACGGATTCTCGGATACTGATAGATTTCCAGAAAAATTTCAGGTTCTGCTCAGTTCTACCCCTCATGATAATCAGGATGACAAGGCACGATTCAAGTACTCCGCTCGTACGCGGGGCCAGCACCGGTGAGTCGACCCGCAGCTGGCCAGGTGCCGCGACCGCTCATAAAGCCACCCGTCCGCGCGCCGGGTGGCTTGTTGTGCTCTCGCTGATCGTCTTGGCTCTGCTGGGCGTGCTGGTGTTCGTGGCGGCCTGGGTGGTCGGTGGACGAGCCCTGCCTCAGATCAGCTCCGTCCAGTCGCTGCTGCCTCAGGGCTCGCAGAGCAGCGAGACCCAGCAGGAGGGTGACGCCGCCCTGACGAATCCAGGCGTGCCGCTCACCAGCACGGACCTGAACCTGATCCCCGTGGACGACTCCGATTCGATGCTCCCCGGGTCGCCGGAGACCACAGAGATCCAGCAGATCCCACTGGACAGCCTCAACGCGCTCAAGAGCCTGGGCTGGTCGGCACCGCATCTTTCAGGGTTCGGCCTCGCGACCGAGTATGCCGAGACCGGCGTCGTCGCTGGCATCCGTACGGTGCAGATCCGACTCACCGACGGCGAACATCACCTCGATGTCTCTGAGACGAGACCCGAGGAGGCCGGAGTGGAGATGGCGCCGCTGGAGTCGAAGCTGGCAAGCGCGGTCGACGTCTCGGATGCCCGTAAGGAGAACATCACTCTGCGCACCGGTGACGAGTGCCAGCTCTTCATCTCCGAAGACGAGAAGGAATGGACCGCCGCCATGGAGAGCGGCAGGGTCCAGTATGTGGTGAGCTCCGATCTTCCCGAGTCCGCGGCGGAGCAGATCTCCAACTGGGTCATGGCGACCGATCGTTCACGGGTCCAGGTCCTGCCCATCGTGCCCTCGGGCTCCGAGCGGCTGGAGCGCGGATTCGAGGAGCTGCTCGACTGGCTCACTGACTGAGTCACGGCTGAGGGTAGGCTTGGTCCGTGACCGGTATCAATGGGTATGAGTTCGTCATTCTGGTGGTGCTCGCACTGGTCATCCTTGGACCGGAGCGGCTGCCCCAGTATGCGCGCAACCTGGCGCGCTGGGTCCGGCAGGCCCGTGACATGGCTGAGGACGCCAAGGGTCGATTCAAGGACGAGACCGGCACCGACTTCGACGACGTGGACTGGAAGCGGTATGACCCGCGCCAGTACGACCCGCGGCGGATCATCCGCGAGGCTCTGAGCGACGAATACTCCGAGGACTTCCGCGACGCCCGCTCTGCGGTCACCGGGACTCTGGATTCCGCCCGAAAGGCGACCGACCCGCGCGAACTCTTCCGCAGCACCAAGCCCAATGGCCGGAACGGGGTCAGCGGTGTCCCACCGAGCTCCGCGTTCGGCACGGCGGGATCCGCTGGATCCGCCCTCGCCGCCGGAATGGCCGGGGCTGACTCCCGCGACGGGACCGCGCCGCGCGAACCAGAAGACTCCGCACGGACGGAAGCGTTGCGTGACGCTCCCTTCGACAGCGAAGCCACCTGACCGCCCACCCCCTGCCGCGTTTTACCCCGCGATACGTGGAGTACCGCCTCGACGGTTGGCCCGGTAGACCACGTAACCCCAGGTAAAACGCCGAGGGGGGGAGGCTCGGCTCAGGAGGCCGGGCTGAAGGGGAGTTTGCGGCCGCTGATCCCGCGCGGCTGGACTGCCAGGCGTGCCGCGATGCCGCGCAGAGCGGCCCCGGCCGGAGACTCCGGAGCTGACAGGACGACGGGCTCGCCGTCGTCGCCGGCCTCACGCAGGTGCATATCCAGCGGCACCGAGCCCAGCAGCGGAACCTCGCTGCCCAGGGAGTCGCTCAGCCGGTCCGCGACAAGCTGGCCCCCGCCGCTTCCGAAGAGTTCGAAGCTGGTGCCGTCGGGCAGGGTCATCGGGCCCATGTTCTCGATCACCCCTGCCACCCGCTGCTTGGTCTGTGAGCTCAGCGCCCCTGCGCGCTCGGCGACGTTCGACGCCGCGGACTGGGGTGTGGTGACCACCAGCAGCTCGGAGCCGGGCAGCAGCTGAGCCACTGAGATCGCGATGTCGCCCGTGCCGGGTGGGAGGTCCAGCAGCAGCACATCAAGATCGCCGAAGTGCACGTCGGTGAGAAACTGCTCCACAGCGCGGTGCAGCATCGGCCCACGCCAGGCCACCGCCTGATTGCCGTCGACGAACATGCCGATGGAGATGGTCTTCACGCCATAGGCCACCGGGGGCAGGATCATCTCGTCCAACCGGGTGGGTTTATCGGTGATGCCCATCAGGTCCGGGACGGAGAAGCCATGGATATCGGCGTCGATGATGCCGACCTTCATCCCCTGCGCGGCCAGCGAGCAGGCGAGGTTCACCGTCACCGAGGACTTGCCCACACCGCCCTTGCCCGAGGCCACCGCGTAGACCTTGGTGAGGCTCTCGGGTTGGGCGAACCGATTGATCTTGCCGGCCTCCCCGCCGCGCAGGTGCTCCTTGAGCTCGGCGCGCTCCTCCGGGGTCATCACGCCCAGCTCCACCGAAGCCGTGGAGACACCCTCGGCGCGGACAGCCGCGGCGGTGACGTCTTCGACGATGCGGCTGCGCATGGGGCAGGCCGCGATGGTGAGCTTCACGCCGACCTGCGCGGCACCTGCATCGTCGACGCTGATGTCCCCGACCATGCCCAGCTGGGTGATCGGGAGACGCAGCTCCGGATCGATGACCTCGGTGAGGCGCTGGCGAATACGTTCGACGACGGTTGGATCAGACACCGCCCCAGTCTACGAGTCGTCAGGGGACCCGCACTGCACCGGCTGAGGCAGTGCTGGCCCCGCCGCACAGCACTGCCTCGTGCGTGTGACGGGCGAGCGGGAGCAGCTCCGCCGACCTGAGACAATGAGCACATGTCGATGAATGCTGGGACCAATTCAGGCGGGCTCAACACTGGCGGGCTTCCCCGCGGCGAGCTGCTGGGACGCTACCGCTCCTATGAGGACGCGCAGAAGGTGGTGGACCACCTGACCGCGGCGGAGGGCTTCGACGTCAAGGCGCTGACGATCGTGGGCAATGACCTGCGGTCGGTGGAGCACATCCGCACCCGGCTGACCTACCCCCGGGTGGCCCTCGGCGGCGCGGCGCAGGGCGCGATGTTCGGTGCCTTCATCGGACTGCTGATCTATCTGTTCAGCCCCGAGGCGAGCATCTACAACCTCGCGTTCTCCGTGGTGCTGGGCATGGCCATCTGGATGATCATCGGCGTGCTGGGCTTCGCCATGCGCAAGGGTCGCCGTGAGTACGCATCCTCCTCGCAGCTGGTGGCCACCAGCTTCGACGTGGTGTGCGAATTCGGCTCCGCCCAGCGCGCACGCCAGCTGGTCGCCGGCGCGGGAGTGATGAGCCTGAACGCATTCAACGATCCCACCTCCACCAGCATGGGCGGGGTCCCGCAGCAGCCAACCGCAGCGCCACAGCCCACGCCTCAGCCCGGCACCGGCCAGGGTGCAGCGGGCGTCGAGCAGCAGGGCGGCACGACGACGACGGCAGCTCCTGACTCGCAGGCCTCGGAGTCGCAGGCCCCGGCCACCGGCTATAACGATCTTCCCGACGGGCGGCCGCGCTACGGTGTGCGCGCCCCGCAGGAGCAGGCGCCCCAGGAGGCTGAGTCCCATCCGTCGACACCGGCGGAGCAGGCCGGGGAGAGTTCAACCTCCCAGCCCCAGGACGGTCCGGGGGAGCCCGAGCCGCATGTCACGGGTGAACAGGCCGAACAGCCCGAATCCCACGAAAACACGCAGGCCGCGGAGGACCCGCGATCCTGAACCCCGCGGTCTGAGCCGACCGCTCCCGCAGGTTTCCGGCCCCTGTACATGAAAACGCCCCGTCCGCCTGGAGCTCCAATGGAGTCCAGGCCGACGGGGCGTTTCAGTGTGAGCGCCGGTTCAGCGAGGAACCGTCTGCTCAGTGTGCTTGCGAATCAGACCTTGCGGCTGCCGCGGCGACCGGTGATGGCCTGCCAGATGAAGGCCACGATCACGCCGCCACCGATGGCGAACAGCCATGTGGGCAGCGAGAAGAATGAATCGTTGACGCTGATGTCAAAGAGCACTGAGGCGATGAACCCGCCGAGCAGTGCGCCGAGCACACCGGTGATCAGTGCCGCGATCCATCCGCCGGCCTGCTTGCCGGGAAGGATGAGGCGTGCGATGGCACCTGCGATGAGGCCCAGTACGAGCCAACCGATAATTCCCATGGTGTTCCTCCTGTGATTGTTTGAACCTGTCAGGTTCGACTGGTTCAAGCGTAGCGGTCGAAACCCAGGACCTCCGAATGGTTAGAGGCTGACAAGCGTCGAATTCATCACATCTAGATCGCCGTCATATCACGATTTTTCGCAGTGGTTAACCACTCTTGTTTTGTGCCCAGATCCCCTGCATCCAGGTCTCCACCTCCGAGGCCGTGCGCGGCAGGGAGGCTGAGAGATTCTCCGCACCGTCCTCGGTGACCAGCACGTCATCCTCGATCCGTACGCCGATACCGCGGAACTCCGCCGGCACCGCGAGATCCTCGTTCTTGAAGTACAGCCCCGGCTCGATGGTGAACACCATTCCGGGTTCCAGCACGCCGTCCAGGTACAGCTCGCGCTTGGCCTGTGCGCAGTCATGGACGTCCAGGCCGAGGTGGTGGCTGGTGCCGTGAGGCATCCACCTGCGGTGATGCTGGCCGCTCTCATCCAGGGCCTCTTCGAGGCTCACCGGCAGAAGCCCCCAGTCATCGAGGTGCTCGGCGAGCACCTTCACCGCCACCGCGTGGATCTCCCGGAACTTGATGCCCGGGCGGACCACCGCGAAGGCCGCGTCTGCCGCCGCGAGGACGGCCTCGTAGATCCGGCGCTGCACGGGGGTGAACTCTCCGGTGACCGGCAGTGTGCGGGTGATGTCTGCGGTGTAGAGAGACTCGGCCTCCACACCGGCGTCGAGGAGCAGCAGCTCTCCCGGGTTCACCGCGCCGTGATTGCGGATCCAGTGCAGGACCGTGGCGTTGTTGCCCGAGGCGGCGATCGTGTCATAGCCGAGGTCATTGCCCTCGAGTCGAGCGCGGGCGAAGAACGCCCCCTCCACGATCCGCTCGCCGCGGGCGTGCCCCACCGCGGCAGGCAGCGCGGCGACCACATCGTGGAACCCCGCGATGGTGGCGTTCACCGAGGTGCGCAGCTGTTCGACCTCCCAGCTGTCCTTGACCAGGCGCAGCTCGGAGAGGGACTCCAGCAGCTCGCCGTCGTAGGCATCGGAGGTCTCCAGGTCCACTGCGGTGTTGATCCGGGAGGTGTCCACCAGGGCGTCGACGTTCAGGTCCACCTCGCGCAGCAGCCGCAGACGCGTCCCGCCGAACTCCACGGGACCGGCGTTCTTGGTCACGGCCACCTCAAGTGCTCCGGTGTCGCCGGTGCGGATCCCGAGTCGCTGGGAGAACTCCTCCAGGCCGGGCCGGGGCCCGATCCAGAACTCACCGTGGCGTGCATCGGCGTAGAAGGCCTCCGAGTCCCGCCCCGCCATCGGCGTGAAATAGAGCGTGACCTCGTGGTCGGAGCCGTCGTCACCGGTGCCCTCGTCCACCGGCTCGAAGACGAGCACGGCACCTGCCTCGTGGTCCAGTCCGAGCCCGGAGAGATGGGCGAAGGCGGAGTGCGGGCGGAAGCGGTAATCGGTGTCATTCGAGCGAACCTTCAGGGGTCCGGCAGGGATCACCAGCCGCTCACCCGGGAACTGGGCCGACACCGCGGCACGGCGTCGAGCGGCGTAGGAGGCGACCTCATCGCGCTCATGCGCCACGCGCTCGGCCGGAGCCCAGCTCGAGGCCATAAACTCTTTGAATGCCTCTGAGGTGGGGCGCTGCGAGCGATTGTTCACACGATCCCCGAGCTCCTGTGCTGAGGCTGCGGCGACGAAGTCGAATTCTTCACTTTTCTCAGAACTGGTCATGGTCCCAGTCTAGGTGCGCCCGTGAGGCCTGGCCGGAGGCGGCAGCCCGGTAGGCTGAGGCGCATGAGCGTGGACCTGCACACCCATTCCAACGTCTCCGACGGCACCGAAGCTCCCGCTGCGGTGATCGCCGCCGCGGCGGCTGCGGGACTGGAAGGGCTGGCGCTGACCGATCACGACACCACCGTCGGCTGGGACGAGGCCATCGCGGCCGCGAGGCAGCACGGGGTCATGCTGCTGCCCGGGATGGAGATCACCACGCTCACCGAGAACGGGATCAGCGTCCATCTGCTGAGCTACCTCCATGATCCGCTCCACGAGGGGCTCTCCACCGCGGTCGCCGAAGCCCGCGACGGTCGGATGCACCGGGCCCGACGCATCGCCGAACGCCTCTCCGTAGACTTCCCGCTGACCTGGGAGACCGTTGAGCAGCACGTCAGCACCGGAGCCACCGTGGGCCGCCCGCACCTCGCCGACGCGCTGGTGGGGATCGGGGTCGTGGCCGACCGCCAAGAGGCCTTCGACCATCTGCTCCACGCGGGATCTCCGTATTACGTCAGCCAACAGAACATGCACCCGACGATGGCGATCGAGCTGGTCCGCGCCGCCGGGGGAGTCCCGGTGCTGGCCCACGGCATGGCATCGGCGCGCGGCCGCACCGTCAGCGCCGCCCAGCTCGAGGAGATGGTCGACGCGGGCCTCGCCGGAGTGGAGGTCCACCACCGCGACAACCCCGAATCCGGCCGCGCGGTGCTGCGCGACCTCGCCGCGCGCCATGACCTGCTGGTCACCGGATCATCTGACTATCACGGCACCGGCAAAGCGAACCTGATCGGGGAGAACACCACGGACTGGGCCACGGTAGAGACGCTCTGCGGGCTCGCCACCGGTTTCGCTCCGATCCGTCCATGACAGATCCGGTCGTCCGCCCCTCCCAGCCCTAGACTGAGCCCATGAACGAAAGCATGAGGGACCCTGCCGGCGTCGTCCGCGCCAAACGGCTGCCTCGGGAGCAGCGCCGCAGGCAGCTGCTCGACTGTTCACTGCAGGTCTTCGTGGCCAAGGGATACCACGGCGCCTCGATGGATGACATCGCCGAGATCGCCCAGGTCTCCAAGCCGGTGCTCTACCAGCACTTTCCGGGCAAGCACGAACTCTTCCTCGGTCTGCTCGACACCCATCTCGCCCAGCTCGAGTACGAGCTGACCCAGGCACTGGCCACCAGTGCGGACAACAAGGAACGCGTCCAGGCCACCATGGCGACCTTCTATGAGTTCATCGCCCGCAAGGACGAGGCCTACCGTCTGGTCTTCACCTCCGGCATGGACAACGACGAAGAGGTCGAAGACCGCCTGGAGCGCTTCCATGACGCGATGGCAGGAGCCATCGCCGAGGTGATCGCCGATGACACCGGCCAGCCGATGGCCGAGGCCACCATGCTGGGTCACGGGCTGATCGGCATGGCGCTCTCCGCGGCACGGCACTGGAGCAGGCTCTCCGAGCGACCGGACCAGGAGGTCTCCTCCCAGCTGACCGCGCGTTTGGCTTGGCGCGGAATCTCGGGCTTCCCGAAGGAGTCTGAGAGCAGCGAAGGCGCACAATAGGTAGTATCGAGACAGGTAAACCCGCCCACTTCTGACTCAGGCGTCCGTCCCAGGACCGCTGCGGCTCTGAACAAGTGAGCGTTGACCCACGGATTCAAGGAGTTGGCATGGAAGTACGTATCGGCATTCAGCACGTCTCACGTGAGATCGTCATTGAGACCGAGGCCAAGCCCGACGATATCGAACAGGCCGTTGCCGCCGCCATCGAAGGTTCGCAGACGCTGCTGAGCCTTCAGGACCGCCGTGGCAAGAAGATCGTGGTCCCCGTGGCCTCCATCGGCTATGTGGAGATCGGCTCCGACACAAAACAGACTGTCGGCTTCGCCGCCGCAGTCGCTTAATGAAAGTACCTATGACTGAACAGACCACCGAGTCATCAGCCGCCGAGACTGACGCCCCCATCTCCGCCGCTGATCCCGAACTCGTCGAGGCTGTCGAAGCCTCCAGCCTGACCTTCGCCGATTTCAACGTGCGCCCCGAGATCGTCGAGGCCCTCGCCGCGAAGGGCATCACCACCCCCTTCCCGATCCAGGCCGAGACCCTGCCGATCGCGCTGGGCGGCTATGACATCATCGGCCAGGCCAAGACCGGCACCGGCAAGACCCTGGGCTTCGGCATTCCAGCCATCCAGCGCGTCACCAGCCCCGACGACGCCGGCTACGACGACCTTCCGGCCCCAGGAGCACCTCAGGCGCTCATCGTGGCCCCCACGCGTGAGCTCGCCGTGCAGGTGGCAGCCGACATCAAGGTCGCCGCCGCTCGTCGCGGCATCCGCGTGGCCACGATCTACGGCGGCCGTGCCTACGAGCCCCAGATCGAAGAGCTCGACCGCGGCGTCGAGATCGTCGTCGGCACCCCCGGTCGGCTGATCGACCTGCACCGCCAGCGTCACCTGAAGCTCAAGAACGTCAACATCGTGGTCCTCGACGAGGCCGACGAGATGCTCGACCTCGGCTTCCTCCCCGACGTGGAGACCCTGCTCTCCGCCGTGCCGGAGATCGGTCGCCAGACCATGCTCTTCTCCGCGACCATGCCTGGCCCCGTGGTCGCCATGGCCCGCCGCTACATGTCCAAGCCGACCCACATCTCCGCAGCAGACCCGCTGGATGAAGGCATCACCAAGAAGGACATCCGGCAGCTCGTCTACCGCGCACACCACCTGGACAAGGACGAGGTCATCGCCCGCCTGCTCCAGGCTGAGGGTCGCGGCCGCACGATCGTCTTCACCCGGACCAAGCGTCAGGCCGACCGGCTGTCTTCGGAGCTGATCTCCCGCGGCTTCGCCGCCGGAGCGATCCACGGCGACCTCGGCCAGGGTGCTCGCGAGCAGGCCCTGCGCGCCTTCCGCAACGAAAAGATCGACGTCCTGGTCGCCACCGATGTCGCTGCCCGCGGCATCGACGTCACGGACATCACCCACGTCATCAACCTCACCGCTCCGGACGACGAGAAGGCCTACCTTCACCGCGTCGGACGCACCGGCCGCGCAGGAAAGACCGGCATCGCCGTGACCTTCGTGGACTGGGAGGACATGCCCAAGTGGAAGCTCATCGACAAGGCGCTCGGCCTGGGCATCCCGGAACCGATCGAGACCTACTCCTCCTCGCCGCACCTCTACGAGGACCTCGACATCCCCAAGGGCACCAAGGGACGGCTGCCCCGGCATAAGCGTTCCAAGGCCGGACTCGACGCCGAGGAGCTCGAGGATCTGGGCGGACCTGAGAAGCGCCAGTCCCGCGGCGGACGCTCCGGCGACCGTGAAGGTGGCCGCGGCGGACGGTCCAGCGACGGCGGACGCGGTGGACGTGACGGCGACAAAGCCGGCAACGGCCGTGGCGGACGCTCCGGCGACCGTGAAGGTGGACGTGGCCGAGGCCGCGGAGAGGACTCCGCCAAGGAATCGCAGCCCGCCGCCGAGGGCTCCGCACCGCGCAGCCGGAACCGCCGACGCACCCGCACGGAAGACTCAGGCTCAGAGGGTTCAAGCGCCCAGACTGCCCCCGCGGAGTCCGCTGCGCCGTCCGAGGGCGGAGAATCTGCCACGCAGCCCAGGCGGCGCCGTCGTCGTCGCGGTGGCTCCGGCTCAGGCGGCGGGAACGCCTCCAGCGAGAGCTGAACGGCCCACGGGTGACTTCCGGGGACACCGCTGCGGCGAGCAGCCGCGGCTTCGATCCAGCCGGGCCCTCCCAGGTGATCGAGGGCGAGAACCTCGATCACCTTCCGGGTCTTCCGGACAGCTCCTTCACCATGGTCTACCTGGACCCGCCCTTCAACACCGGGCGGGCCCAGCGGGCCACTGAGACCACCAACACCCGTCGCCCGCACGGCGAAGGCAATCGGGTGGGGTTCGCCGGGCGCAGCTATGACACCGTGCGCCGTGCGCTGGCCGAATACGACGACTCCTTCACCGATTACTGGGAGTTCCTCGAGCCGCGGCTGCTGCATGCCTGGCGCCTGCTGACCGAGGACGGCACCCTCTACCTGCATCTGGACTACCGCGAGGTTCACTACGCCAAGGTGCTCTGCGACGCGATCTTCGGGCGCGAATCGTTCCTCAACGAGATCATCTGGGCCTATGACTATGGCGGGCGCACGAAGAAGCGCTGGCCGACCAAGCACGACACCATCCTGGTCTACGTGAAGAACCCCGCGCGCTACTTCTTCAACGCCGAGGCGGTCGACCGGGAGCCCTATATGGCGCCGGGACTGGTCACTGCGGAGAAGGCCGCCCTGGGCAAGCTGCCCACCGACGTCTGGTGGCACACCATCGTCTCGCCGACCGGCCGGGAGAAGACCGGATACCCCACGCAGAAGCCCGTGGGTCTGGTGCGGCGCATGGTGCAGGCCTCCTCCCGCCCCGGTGATTGGGTGCTGGACTGCTTCGCCGGTTCGGGCACCCTGGGCGCCGTCGCCGTGGAGACCGACCGCAGATTCGTCCTGATCGACTCCTCTGCGCAGGCTCTCGATGTGATGGAGTCACGTCTGAGAGAGCACGCGCAATTCCGCCGGCACCACCTGATGGAGGCTTCATGATCGAATTTCGCCAGGTCGGCAAGACCTACCCGGACGGCACCACCGCGGTGGAGGAGTTCAGCCTCACGGTGCCCTCGCGCAGCACCGCAGTGCTGCTGGGATCCTCCGGCTGCGGAAAGACCACGCTGCTGCGCATGGTCAACCGCATGGTGGAGCCCAGCACGGGCAGCGTGCTGATCGACGAGGAGGACATCTCCGGCGTCGAGCCCGTCGCGCTGCGACGGCGCATCGGCTACGTCATGCAGCACTCGGGACTGCTGCCGCACCGCCGGGTCATCGACAACATCGCCACCGTGCCCCGGCTCAACGGCGCCTCCCGCGCCGATGCTCGCAAGCGCGGCTATGAGCTGATGGAGATCGTCGGCCTGGACGCCAAGCTAGGCCTGCGCTATCCCGGCCAGCTCTCCGGAGGCCAGCAGCAGCGAGTGGGCGTGGCGCGCGGACTCGCTGCGGATCCGAACATCCTGCTCATGGACGAGCCCTTCGGCGCAGTGGATCCCTTGGTGCGGGTCGAGCTGCAGCGCGAACTGGCCCGCGTGCAGGAGGAGCTGAAGAAGACCATCATCTTCGTCACCCACGACATCGACGAAGCCCTCACGCTCGGTGACCAGATCGTCGTGCTCAAGACCGGCGGAGCGGTGGCCGCCTCCGGAACCCCCGCCGAGCTGCTGTCGAACCGGCAGGACGAGTTCGTCTCCCGCTTCCTCGGACTGGACTCCGGGGCCCGGTCCCTCTCGGCGGAAAAGACCGACGACGGCGAGCTGCTCATCTCCGACGCACAGGGACGGCCGCTGGGCGTGGTCCCGGCGCAGACGGATCGCGCAGACCGCCCATGAGTTGGATCCTGGAGAACCTCGACACCATCGGTGAACTCACGCTGGTTCATCTGGCGCTCAGCCTGCCCGCCGTGGTCATCGCGTTCCTGGTCTCCATACCACTGGCCTGGATCGCCAATCGCATCCGCGTCCTGCGTGAACCCCTGCTGACCGGCACGGGGCTCCTTTACGCCGTGCCTTCGCTGCCGCTGTTCATCCTGCTGCCCGCTCTGGTGGGCACCTCGGTCAGAGATCCGCTGAATGTCGTGATCGCACTGTCGATCTTCGGCCTCGCGCTGATGGTCCGCTCCGCGGCCGAGGCGCTGGACGCCGTCACCGACGACGTGCAGACCTCCGCCACCGCGATCGGGTTCTCCCGAGTGGGTCGCTTCTTCGCCGTGGAGCTGTCGCTGGCCGGCCCGGCGCTGCTCGCCGGTGTGCGGGTGGTCTGCGTCAGCTCGATCAGCCTGGTCTCGGTCAGCGCCGTGCTCGGCGTCAACTCGCTCGGCTCACTGTTCACCGATGGATTCGCCCGCGACATCATCGGTTCGATCCTCGCCGGCATCGTGATGACCGTGGTGCTTGCATTGATCTGTGACCTGCTGCTCGTGCTCGCGGGCCGGCTGCTGATGCCGTGGAACAAGAACGCGGCGACTGTTCGTCCTCGGCTCAGGAAGCGACGCACCCAGGAGGCGGCGGCATGAACAACATCGTCGAGGCGGTGCGCTGGCTGCTCACCGCCGACGCCTGGTCCGGAACCGGGGGACTCTGGGTGCGGTCCATGGAGCACCTCGGCTACACGCTGATCGCGCTCGGGATCTCGGCGGCGATCGCGCTGCCGCTGGGACTGCTCATCGGACACACCGGCAAGGGCAGGGGAGCCGCCGTCGTCGCCACCGGTGCCGCCCGCGCCCTGCCCACCCTGGGACTGCTGACCCTGGTGGCGCTGTTCACCGGGATCGGACTGACAGCACCCATGGTGGCGCTGGTGATCCTGGCGGCACCCTCCGTGCTCGCCGGTGCCTATGCCGGGGTGGAATCGGTGAACCCGGCGACGGTGGACGCCGCCCGTGCGCAGGGGATGAGCGGCTGGCAGGTCCTCACCCGGGTCGAGATTCCGCTCGGGCTGCCGTTGATCCTCAGTGGACTGCGCCTCGCGGCGCTGCAGATCATCGCCACGGCCACGCTGGCCGCATACGTGGGTGCCGGGGGACTGGGACGGCCGCTGTTCCTGGGGCTGCGCACCTACGACTACCCGCTCATGCTCGGCACCTCGATCGTCGTGATCCTGCTCGCGATCCTCGTCGACGCCGTCTTCGGCACCGGTCAGCGCCTCCTTCGCAGGATCCCGGGGCTCGCCGGACCGCAGCGCGCTCCGCGGGGACAGCGACGCGACTCCCGTCGCGCCACCGCAGCCGCCCCCGCCGCCGGACGCTGACGTCCTGCGCCTCGGGACGCTGACGATTCGCGCCGTCACAACCCGACACTGAAGCCGAGTCCACCACCGGGTGCGCCAAGAGTTTCCTATGATGGGCTTCCGGACCAGTTGCCCCTGACGTGGGAGCTGCACAACGAAAGAGGATCAGACATGCGGACCACAGGACTCTGGGTCACAGGAACCATCGCCGCGCTGGCACTGACCGGCTGCGGAGGAGACAGCGATCCCCTCGCCGAGGACTCCGAGGGCGAGGCGGCTCAGGGTGAGGCCCTGGTCATCGGCTCTCAGCAGTATTACTCCAACACGATCATCGCCGAGCTCTACGCCCAGGTGCTTGAATCCGAGGACATCGAGGTGGACCGCCAGTTCGACATCGGTCAGCGCGAGGTCTACGTCTCGGAGCTCGAATCCGGCGCCATCGACATCTTCCCCGAGTACGCCGGAAACTTCCTGCAGTACTACGAGGAGTCCTCCGAGGCTGCCAACCTGGAGGAGATCACCACTCAGCTCGAAGAGGTCCTTCCGGACGGGCTGCGCGTGCTCGAGCCCGCCGAGGCCACCGATCAGGACAGCTTTGTGGTCACCGCAGAGTTCGCCGAGGAGAACGACCTCACAGAAATCGGTGACCTCGCCGGCCTGGAGGATCTCCAGATCGCCGCGAACGCCGAGTTCGAGGCCCGCCCCTACGGACCCGAAGGCCTGCAGGACGTCTACGGCGTGGAGATCACGCTGGTGCCGGTCGAGGCCGGCGGCGGTGCACTGACCGTGGATGCGCTGCGCGACGGCGACGTCGAGGTCGCAGACATCTACAGCGCCGATCCGGAGCTCGCCTCCGATGATCTGGTAGTGCTGGAGGATCCCGAGGAGCTGGTGCTCCCGCAGAACGTCATCCCGGTGGTCTCGGATCGCGTGGATGAGGAGGCTGCCGCGCTGATCAACGAGGTCAACGCCGCGCTGACACCTGAGGAACTCATCGCGCTGAATGGCCAGAGCGTGGACGAGCAGGCCGACCCGGCCGACGTCGCGTCGGAATGGCTCACCGAGCAGGGTCTCAACTGAGCTGAGCCCTCATGAAAGGCGGCCCGCCCGGAGATCTCTCCGGGCGGGCCGCCTTTTTGCATGAGATCCCGCCCCGAGCGCACCCCCCGAGCGTAAAAATCGTAGACCTGTAGCGAATCGTAGAGCTATAGCACTACGACGACGACGAAGCTCTACGATTTTTTCGAGGGAGCGGGCGCTCAGCTGGCGCGGCGGATGTGCAGATCGCGCACGGCGTCGATCCGTTCGATCTCGAACTCGCCGGGCCGGTGGTGCTGGCAGAAGCCGCCGTCGGGGACGTTCGTGAGGTAGCTGGCCATCTGGGTGAGCTCCGCTGCGGAGAAGTCCTCGGCGCGGCGGCGCTTCGCGGGGGTGGCCCGGGCGGGCTCATCGCGCAGGGGCACTTCGATGCCGTGCAGGTCCTGCAGAGCCTGCACGAAGTCCTCGGTGCGTCCCTCGGCCGCCATCTCCCGGGCGCGCACGGTCGGGGTGTGCAGCATCTTGCGCACGATCCGGCGGACGGCGAACTCCACCTCTTCGGCGGCGCCGGTGCAGCCGTGCTGCTTGCGGACCTTGTCCATCTCCTCGTCCAGGAGCGACTGGGTGTGCCGACGCAGCGCCACGATGGCGTCATCGGCGGTGCGTTCACGACGCTCCGTGAGGTACTGGTCCACGGCCGAGCGTACGACGTCGCGCGCCTCCTCCACAGAGTCCTCGGTCTCCCCGGGGGCCGCCATCTTCACCGACTCCAGGGTGATCAGCTCCACGCCGTCCAGGTCGGCCACATCGGGGTCGAAGTCATGGGAGAGCGCCAGGTCGATGATCGTCAGCGGCTTCTCCCGCGGTGCATCTGCGGCGAGCCCGGCGAGGTTGCGCACCTCTTTGGCGGTGATGCGCCGGTTCCCGCCCGAGCAGCCGATGATCACATCGGCCTCGCGGAAGGCGCCGGGCAGCTCCTGCATCTGCAGCGCACGGGCATCGCCGGCGCGCTCTGCGACGAATTCCTCGGCACGGCCGGACCCGGAGAAGACGCCGATGTCGGTGACGCCGCGCTCCACGAGCTGGGCCAGCGACGTCCCGGAGTAGGCCCCGGTGCCGATCAGCACCACGGAGGCACCCGGGTAGAAGGTGGTTCCGTCTCCGCGCATGTCTCCGGCGATGTCCAGGGCGACCGAGACGATGGACCGGCCCCGTGAACCCAGCGCGGTGCGCGTCCCGACATCCTTGGCGGTGCGCGACGCGGTTTCGAAGAGCTTGGTGAGGTTTCCGGAGATGGTGCCGGCATGCTGCGCGTCCGCCAGGGACTTGCGGACCTGCCCGGCGATCTCACGCTCGCCGATGACGGCGGAGTCCAGACCCGCGCCCACTTCGAAGAGGTGGGAGACGGCGTCGTCCTCCACCAGCGTGCGGAAGGACCGGCCGACCACTTCACGGTCCAGGCCGGAGGACTGGGCGACGGCGTCGAGCAGCTCCTCGCGGGTGGACTGGACCGCGTCATGAGAGCTGCCGGTGGACTCGGCGTAGATCTCCATGCGATTGCAGGTCGCCAAGGTCACGGCAGGCATATGAACAGAACCGGCCAGATTGGCCGCTCCTGAGCTGAGTGTTCCCACGGTCTCGAGATCGAGCTCGGCGTGGGTGGCGACTAGAGAAATGAGTACCACGACGTCATTGATTCTACAGCGGGTCGAAGTGTGTCGTGGAAAAGGGGAGAATATGGCGTATGACTTCTGGATCCTTCGCGGGCATGGCCGCGTCCTCCCCGGCCACCGGCACCGTCACCGCCATCCCGCTGGCGGCCGCGCATTCTCAGGCATCCGCCCCGGAGCTGCCGGCAGAGCACCCGCTGGTGAGTGGTCTGACCGCCGATTCGGCGCTGATCACGCAGTATCGCGGAGGGCGTAACACTGCGGGAGAGATCACACGCCCGCACCGCCGTCCCGTGTGGTTCATGCGCCAGGCCGGGCGGTCGCTGCCCGAGTACCGGGCGCTGCGTGAGGGCACCACCATGCTCGACAGCTGCCTGGATCCCAAGCTTGCCTCCGAGATCACCCTGCAGCCGGTGCGCCGCCATGATGTGGACGCGGCCATCTTCTTCTCCGACATCGTCATCCCGCTGCGCCTGGCCGGGATCGATGTGGAGATCGAGCCGGGTGTGGGCCCGGTGCTGGGCAGCCCGGTGCGGACCCGCGCAGATGTGGATGCACTGCCTACACTCGACGACGCCGCCTTCGCCCCGATCACGGAGGCCATCGGGCGCATCGTGGCCGAGCTCGGCTCCACCCCGCTGATCGGCTTCGCCGGAGCCCCGTTCACCCTGGCCGCCTACATGGTCGAGGGCAAACCCTCCCGGGACCACCTCGGGCCCCGCGCCATGATGCATGCCGACCCCGAGACCTGGAACGCGCTGGCAGCCTGGGCCGCTGAAGTCTCCGGCCGCTTCATGCGCGCCCAGCTGATGGCCGGTGCCTCTGCGGCCCAGCTCTTCGACTCCTGGGCCGGCTCGCTGAGCCGCGAGGATTACGCCCGCCACGTCCAGGCCCATTCGGCGGTGGCGCTGGCCCACGTGAAGGGCCTCGGCGGGACCACCCCACAGGGCCACCGCGTCACGGCGCCGCTGATCCACTTCGGCACCGGCACCGGGGAGATCCTGGACCTGATGAAGGAGGCCGGGGCCGACGTCGTCGGTGTCGACTACCGGCTGAACCTGGCTGAGGCCACCCGCCGGGTCGGCGCCGAGACCCCGCTGCAGGGAAACATCGACCCCGCGCTGCTGCGTGCTGACTGGCCGGTGCTGGAGGCCCACGTCCGCGAGGTGATCGAGGCCGGATCCGGAGCCGCCGGACACGTGCTCAACCTCGGCCACGGCGTCCCCCCGGAGACCGACCCCGATGTGCTCACCCGGGTGGTCAGCCTGATCCATGAGATCGGCTACGAGGACTGAGTTCTGCCTGCATGGATGACCCCGTGGATGACCCCCTGAACGCGCGCACCAGCGCACCGCGCGTCGCCGTGGTCGGCGGAGGCATCGCCGGCCTCATCGCCGCCTGGGATCTGGCTCGCTCCGGCTGCTCGGTGGAAATCTTTGAGGCCGGAGATCGGCTGGGCGGCGCCATCGGCGCGCACACGTTGTCCGGAGTCGCTTACGACGCCGGCGCTGAAGCCTTTGCTACGCGGTCACCTGTGGTGCCGCGGCTGCTGGAAGAGCTGGGACTGCAAGATCTGGTCGTGGCCCCGCAGCATGCCATCGCCTGGCTGCAGCTGCCCGACGTGGCGGCCCCGCTTCCCGCCACCGGGATCCTGGGGATCCCAGCCGACCCGCTGGCTCCGGATGTGGTGGCGATCCTCGGGGAGGAGGCCGCCGCCAGGGCCGCAGAAGACCTCAACGCCCCGATCGAGGGGTGGGCCGAGGAGCACGCCTCCCGCGGCGGACGCATCACGCTGGGCGAGGTGGTCCGCGACCGCATGGGCCAGGACGTGCTCGACCGGCTCGTCACACCCATCGTCTCCGGGGTCCATTCGGCCGAGCCGGATGACCTGGACATGAGCAACACCGCCCCGGGTCTGTTCGAGGCGATGCTGCGCGAGGGATCCCTGGCCCGTGCGGTGGCGCAGGTGAAGTCCAAGGCCCCGGCGGGCTCTGCGGTGAACTCCCTGCATGGTGGGCTCAATCGGCTGGTCGCCGCGCTGGAGGAGGAGCTGCTTCGCCTCGGGGCGGTCATCCGGCTGAACTCCCCGGTGCACGATCTCGCCACACTCGATGCTCCCGGGGCCGACCGGCCCGACCGGCCCGACCGGCATGACCACATCGTCCTCGCCCTCGACGCCCCGGCGGCGGTGGAGCTCGCTGCAGGAATGGTCGACCTGAGCGGTCTGGACCTGACGGGTCTGGGCGCGGGTAGCCGGAACCCAAGAGGCTCACAGCACGAGGTCCAGCCTGAATCGCAGACCCCTGGCCCCGGCGTCGCCCTGGTCTCCATGGTCCTGGACGCACCGGAACTTGATTCTCATCCACGCGGCACCGGCGTGCTCGTGTCTCCGCATGTCACGGAGATCGGCGCCAAGGCGATGACGCACATCAGCTCCAAATGGGAGTGGGCGGACGCCGCGGTGACCCAGGCGCATGGACCCGGACACCACGTGGTGCGGCTCTCCTACGGAAGAGTCGGGCAGAGCAGCCAGCGCAGCCTCGGCGCCGATTCCAGCGACGAGGAGCTCCTACAGGCGGCAGCCCTGGACGTGGGCGCGCTCTTCGGAGTGGCGATCGAGCCCGCGCAGATCCTTGAGGCCAGCGTCACCCGCTGGAGAAAGGCCCTGCCGCAGACCTCAGCCGGTCACGCGGACCGGATCGCCGCCCTGCGTGCCCGGTTGGCGGAGCAGCCCGCCGCGTCCGCCGCCGACCAGGCCGAGCGAACCCCGGGCACCCGCTCTCCGAGGCTCCACATGACCGGCGCCTGGTTCGCCGGCACCGGCCTGGCCCGAGTGGTGCCCGACGCCCGCGCCGTCGCCGCGTCGATACTGGGTGCATCAGGCTGAGCGGGCTCCGCCGTAGCCGCGTCGACCCTGCGCCCGACCAGCTGAGCCGTCGAGCACCTTTCGACGTCATGTAGAAAACCGTCGGGGACCGGGCGATAAGCTGGATGCGGGACCTGCCACCTTGGGTTCCGGACTGAAGATCAATGCTGATGGAGGCATCTGTGAGCTACGGCAGCAACGCCCAACGAACGCCGGAAGAGGTCAACTCCTCGGGCAAGGACTGGTTCACGCTCTACACCGTCTTTGCGCGCACCGGCCCCGCGCCGCAGGGAGCTGACACGGAGGTCGAGTTCGACGAGCTCGAAGCGGTGTTCGCCGAGCAGGAGGTCACGTTCCGGGGGACCTACGACGTCTCCGCGATGCGCGCCGACGCCGACGTGCTGACCTGGGTCACGGGACCAAATGCCGAGGACTTGCAGGCCGCGGTTCGCCGCATCCGCCGCACGGCGATGTTCTCCCGCACCCACATAGCATTCTCCGCCATGGGCGTGCATCGCACCGCTGAGTTCTCCCGCAGCCACGTCCCGGCCTACGCCCTCGGGGTTCCGCCGGAGGACTGGCTGGTGATCTACCCCTTCAACCGCTCCTACGACTGGTACCTGCTCGATCCCGCCAAGCGCGGGAAGATGCTCCGCGAGCACGGCATGCTGGGACAGGAGTTCCCCTCCGTGCTGGCCAACACCACCTCGGCCTTCGCATTGAACGACTGGGAGTGGCTGCTCGCCCTGGAAGCGCCCAGGCTGACAGACCTGGTGGACATGATGCGCAAGCTCCGCGAGTCGGAGACCCGCTATCACGTCCGCGATGAGATTCCCTTCTACACCGGACGCCGTCTGAAGACCGCCTCCGAGATCGCTGAGGTCCTGCTGTGACGACTACCCCGAACTCCGAATCCGCGCACCACCCCACTGAGACTGAGGATCACCCGACCCAGACCGAGGCCGAGTCCGCAGTGGCGGAATCCTCCCGGACGACTCCCACCCCGGGTACGGAGCAGAAGACCGAGGCGGCAGAGGCCCCGGCCCCGCTGCCCGTGGACTATGCCGAAGGCTCCACGACCGACGAACCCGGCAACTACGACGCCATCCTGCTGGCCTCCTTCGGCGGTCCGGAGGGACAGGATGACGTCCTGCCGTTCCTGCGCAATGTCACGCGCGGCCGAGGGATTCCGGATGAGCGTCTGGAGGAGGTCGCCACCCACTATCGGGCCAACGGCGGCGTGAGCCCCATCAATCAGCAGAACCGCGACCTCAAGGGCGCGCTCGAGGCCGAGATCGCCCGGCGCCAGCTCAACGTGCCGATCTACTGGGGCAACCGCAACTGGACGCCCTTCTTCACCGAGACGTTCAAGGCCATGCACGAGGCCGGGCACCGCCGGATCCTGGCACTGGTCACCTCCGCCTACAACGGCTACTCCTCCTGCGGGCAGTACCGCGAGGACTTCTCGCTGACCCTGGATGAGACCGGTCTGCGCGAGGAGCTCAGCGTGGTCAAGGTCCGCCAGTTCTTCATGGACAAGGCCTTCATCGACCCGTTCAAGGACGCCCTGGCCACCGGCATCGCCGATGTCCGCGCCCAGCTGGATCAGGCCGGCAAGCCCGAGGCCAAGCCCAAGATCGTCTTCGTCACTCACTCGATCCCGAGCCGCAACGCCGAGGCCATGGGACCGGACCGCGTCGTGGAGGAGTACGGGACCGACGTCTACTCGGCCGAGCACCTCGCCGTGGCCCGTCACCTGATGGACGTGGTGCCGGAGGCCGAAGGTCTCGAGCACTCGCTGACCTTCCAGTCGCGCTCCGGCAGCCCCAAGACTCCCTGGTTGGAACCTGACATCAACGACGCCCTCGAGGAGTACGCAGAGGCCGGCGTCGAAGGTGTCGTCGTGATGCCCATCGGCTTCGTCTCTGATCACATGGAGGTGCTCTGGGACCTCGACACCGAGGCCAAGGACACCGCCGCGGAGCTGGGCATGGCGTATCACCGCGCCGCGACGCCCGGTATCCAGGAGAAGTTCGTCTCCGGGCTCGTGGACGTGCTCAGCGAGTACCTCCAGGGCGTCAACGGCGAGCCGGTCGGATTCGGCGAGCAGGTCGTGCCGGGCAACTGGTCCGGCATCTGCGGACCCTGCCACTGCACGCGCTTCCGCAAAGACGTCGTCAGGAGCTAGATGGGGACCTTCACAGTCGGCACCCGCGGCAGCAAGCTGGCACTGACCCAGACGACGACGGCGGCCGAGGCGCTCGCCGGTCACGCGGAGCAGGGGTACGAGCTCATCACCGTCAAGACCGAGGGGGACATCCTCACCGGTCCGCTGGCGCAGATGGGGGGCACGGGGGTCTTCGCCTCCGCGCTGCGCCAGGCGCTGTTCGACAAGAGGTGTGACGTCGCGGTGCATTCGCTCAAGGACCTCCCGGCCAAGGACCTCGAGGGACTCACCATCGCCTCGGTCCCGGTCCGCTCGGAGGTGCGCGACGCGCTGTGCTCCGCCGATGACCTCACGCTGGATGAGCTTCCGCAGGGCGCGAAGGTGGGCACCGGATCACCGCGTCGAGCAGCCCAGCTGCGCGCGGCCCGGCCTGATCTTCAGATCGAGGACATCCGTGGCAATGTCGGCACCCGGCTCGCCAGGGTCCGCGGGCACGAGGCCGCGGCAGAAGCTTCGCCGCAGGCGCCCAATGCGGCGCGGGGGGACCTGGACGCCGTCGTGCTGGCTGGAGCCGGGCTCAAGCGGCTGGGGCTGGAGCACCATATCGCCCAGCTGCTGCCGCCCGAGGTCATGCTGCCCGCACCCGGTCAGGGCGCGCTCGCGGTGGAGGTCCGCGCCGAGGACGCGGTGCCCGTGGCGCCGCTGGGCTTCGCGCTGGCGCTCTATGACGACATCCCTGCCCGGCTGGAGACCTCCGCCGAGCGCGGGATGCTCGCCCGGCTCAACGCCGGATGCTCGGCGCCGATCGGCGGGCTGGCGCGCTACGACGACAACCCGGACGGCGGGGCCACACTGCGCCTGGACTCGGTCATCTGCGCCCCGGACGGGACCCAGGTCCAGCGTGCCGGAGCTGAGATCGCGATCGAGGCCGGCGCTGAGCGTGCAGTGTCCGTGGAGCGCGCCATCCAGCTGGGCACCGCCGTCGCGGAGCAGCTGCTCGCTGAGGACTTCGGGCTGCTCAAGCACGTGATCGATTCCTAGACCGGACCCTCAGACGGGTACGGGCCTCGCCCGCGGGGTCAGCAGCGCGTACACCAGCAGCGCGACGGCGAAGCTCGCCACCCAGGCCAGCAGTGAGTACTCCACCGCCGCGGCACCGGGCACCTCACCGGAGGGCACGTCAATGCTGAGGATGACCCCCAGCACAGCAGCGGTGAACGCGAAGCCTGCGGCCTCAGCGACCACCACGATCGACTTCTCGTAGAGGTGCCACTCACCGCGGCGCAGCGTGTTCCGCGCCGTCACCGCCCCGATCACGAACCCCAGCAGGGCCAGCCCGAAGCAGACCGACACCATGACCGTCAGGCTGCCGAAGCCGGTGCCGTCGGGACCCATATGCACTGCGATCTGGTCCGGCATCGAGCCTGCTTGGAGCACGTAGGTCAGGGCGGCGAGCCCCACCGCCAGCAGGGGAGCGACAATGAGTGCTCCGACGTACCGGCGGACGCCCATCTCTGGATAGCCCACTGTGTTCATGCAGACATTCTGCACTGCCTGTACTCGGTAGGCTGGGAGCATGCGCATCGCCCTGACTCGAGACCCCGCCCAGACGGGTCCGCTCGAAGCAGGATTGCGCGCGGCGGGGCTCCAGGTGGAGTTCCTGCCGCTGACCGAACAGCGCCTTCCCACAGACACCTCTGAACTGCGGTCGGCGCTGGCCGCTCTGGGACGCGGGGAGTTTCCCTGGCTGATGCTCACCAGCGGCAATACCGTGCGCGCGCTGCGCAAGGTGGGCTGGGACGGGACCCTTCCTGAGCAGGTGCGGGCCGGCGTCGTCGGACCTGGCACGGCTCGGGTCCTCGCGGACCTCAGCAGCATCACCGATCCATGGATGCCTGAGGCGGAGAAGAGCGCCGCCGGCATCATCGACGGGATGCCAGCAACCTCGCAGGACTCCGGCTCCACGCTGCTGCTGCCCCAGTCGGGGCAGGCCCGCAGCACGCTGCGGGAGGGCCTGGAGGCCCTGGGCTGGGAGGTGGCCTCTGTCACCGCCTACGAGACCGAGAGTCTCGTCGTGGACCGCAGGATCACCGCCGGAGACTCGACGCGGCGGCTGCTGCCCCCGCCGAATCCCGGCGAGCTGCTCGACCTCGATCAGCTGGCCGCGGACCTGCGCCGGCATCGGCTGTCCCATGTGGACGCCGTGGTGCTGCTCGTGACGAGCTCCTCGTCCGCGGATGCGCTTGCTGACCTCGGAGTCCCCGAACGCGTGCGCGTGCTGGCCATCGGAAGACCCACCGCCAGGACGCTGATCCGCCGGGGGATTCCCGCCGATGGTGTTCTCCGAGAGCCGAGCGCGGCCGCTGTCCTCGCTGCCCTGGGTCGCTGAGAACTAGACTGATCAGCGGCGAGACCGCTCGGGCAGATCTGCCCGGAGAGCACCGTCCGCCATCCGCCTGACGAGCAGGAGACCCAAGTGAGCTTTCCCGAACAGCGCCCCCGCCGGATGCGTCGCAGCCGCGCCATGCGCCGACTCGCGGCCGAGACCCGGCTGCATCCTGCGGATCTGATCCTGCCGGTCTTCGTCCGCGAAGGACTCACCGAACCCTCTCCGATCAGCTCCATGCCAGGTGTGGTGCAGCACAGCGAAGCCTCCCTGCTCGCCGCCGCCGAGGAGGCCCGGGATCTGGGCCTCGGCGGGATCATGCTCTTCGGCATCCCTGCCACCCGCGATCCCCAGGGCAGCGCGGGTCTGGACCCCGAGGGCATCCTCAACCGTTCCATCCGCGCCGTGAAGGACCGGGTCGGCGATGACCTGGTCGTCATGAGCGATCTGTGCCTGGATGAGTTCACCGATCATGGGCACTGCGGGGTCATCGACGAGGACGGCGAGGTGGACAACGACGCCACCCTGGAGCTCTATGCCGAGATGGGCGTGGTCCAGGCAGCCTCTGGCGCCGACGTCGTCGCACCGTCCGGCATGATGGACGGCCAGGTCGCGGTGATCCGTCAGGCCCTCGACGAGGCCGGACACCAGCACGTGCCGATCCTGGCCTATGCCGCGAAATACGCCTCCGGGTTCTATGGGCCCTTCCGAGAGGCGGTGGACTCCCAGCTCAGCGGCGACCGCAAGCAGTACCAGATGGACGCCCCCAACCGGACCGAGGCGCTGCGCGAGGTCGAGCTGGACCTCGCCGAGGGCGCGGACATGGTGATGGTCAAGCCTGCCAGCGCCTACCTGGACATCCTCTCCGACGCCGTGAGCATCAGCGACGTCCCGGTCTCGGCCTACCAGGTCTCCGGGGAGTACGCGATGATCGAGGCCGCAGCTGCCAACGGTTGGATCAACCGCCGCACCGTGGTCACCGAATCGCTGATCGCGATCCGCCGCGCCGGTGCCACAAATGTGCTGACCTACTATGCGGCCGAGGTGGCCAGGTGGCTGCGCGAGGAGATGTCGGGGAGCGGGGAATCCAGCGCGCGCGGCACTCCCGCGAGTGCACCACGTGCCACGAGCGCCCAGCGGGCCCAGAGCTCCCAGGGCTCCCCGGCGCAGGACCCGATCCAGCCACGCACCACCGTGGCCGATGCTCCCACCGAGCCCCACGACCCCTCCCGCACCGACGCCGGCTTCCCGCCGGTCAGCTGAAAGGACCCTGCGTCCCGATGACGACGAACCAGAAACTCTTCGACACCGCCCGCGAGCTCATGCCCGGGGGAGTCAACTCCCCGGTCCGCGCCTTCGGCTCGGTGGGCGGCACCCCGAGCTTCATGGTCTCCGCCGACGGCCCCTACCTGAGAGACGCCGAGGGCACCGAGTACGTGGACCTCGTGGGATCCTGGGGCCCGGCCCTGCTGGGACATAAGCACCCCGCGGTGATCGCCGCGGTCCACGCTGCCGTGGACCAGGGCCTGGGCTTCGGCACCTCCCACCCCTCCGAGGCGCGGCTCGCCGAGCTTGTCCGCGCCCGGGTCCCCGGGGCGGAAATGATCCGCATGGTCTCCACCGGCACCGAGGCGACCATGACGGCGGTCCGGCTGGCCCGCGGGGTCACCGGGCGCAACATCGTGGTGAAGTTCGCCGGCTGCTACCACGGGCACTCCGACGGTCTGCTGGCCGCCGCCGGCTCCGGTGTGGCCACCCTGGGGCTTCCGGGCTCCGCCGGGGTGACCGAGGCGCAGGCCTCAGAGACCATCGTGGTGGAGTACAACGACCGCCCCACCCTGGAGGCGGTGTTCGCCGAGCATGGCGAACGGATCGCCGCGGTCATCACCGAGGCCACCCCCGCGAACATGGGCGTGGTCGCGCCTGCGGAGGGGTTCAACGCGTTCATCCGGGAGATCACCCAGCGCCACGGCGCACTGATGATCTTCGACGAGGTGATGACCGGATTCCGCATCACCGAGGCCGGCTACTGGGGCGCCTCCGGACGCCTCGAAGGCTGGGAGCCGGACCTGTTCACCTTCGGCAAGGTCATCGGCGGCGGACTTCCCACCGCCGCGCTGGCCGGACGCCGCGAGATCATGGAGCACCTGGCGCCCACCGGGCCCGTCTATCACGCAGGCACCCTCTCCGGTAATCCGGTGGCGATGGCAGCAGGTGTCGCCACCCTGGAACACGCCACCGCTGGGGTCTACGCGCATGTGGATGAGAAGGCCCAGCTGGTGGCCGAGGCGCTGACCGCCGCCCTGGACGACGCTGGTGTGGATCACACCGTGCAGAAGGTCGGCTCGCTGTTCTCGGTGGCCTTCGGCACCTCTGCCACGGGTGTGCACAACTACGCGCAGGCGCAGGCCCAGGAGGCCTTCCGCTACGGACCGTTCTTCCACGCGATGCTCGACGCGGGGGTCTACCTGCCGCCGAGCGTCTTCGAGGCCTGGTTCCTCTCCTCCGCGCACGACGACGCCGCGATCGGTCGAATCCTGGATGCTCTGCCGGCCGCCGCGAAGGCTGCCGCGCAGGCCCAGCCTCACTGAGCGTTCGGCTCAGGAGCGGAGGCGTTCCGGGGCTGCCCTCTTGGGGTCGATCATCGTCATCCCCGAGGTCGCTGACCGCTGCATCTCCGGCAGCAGGAGAACCGCCTCCTCGAGCCCGACCACGCGTTCGATCAGGTCCTGCGGGCGCAGAGCGCCGCTGGCGATGAGACCCAGCATGCCCGGGTAGTCGACTGCGGCCATGCCATGGCTGCCCAGGATGTCGAGCTCCCAGGCGATCGCTCGGGCCATCGGCACCTGAGAGAGACCCGATTCCGTGGGGAGCAGCCCGATCTGCGCGTGCCTCCCGCGGGGGCGCAGGCTCATGATGGCTGCCGCGCAGGTCTGCTCGCTTCCCACCGCATCGATGGAGACCTGGCTGCCCTCGCCGGTGATCGCCCGGACCTCGTCCGGGACGTCGCGGCCATCGGCGAGGACCACATGGTCTGCGCCGAGCCGCTGGGCGGACTCAAGTGCCCGGGTATTGCGATCCACCGCGATCACTTGGGCGCCGAGCGCCTTCGCGATCATCACCGCACTCAGCCCCACACCACCGGCGCCCACCACCGTGACCCACTCCGCAGGCTGCACCTTGGCGCGTGCAGTGAGCGCCCGGTAGGCGGTGGCGAAACGGCAGCCCAGCGCCGCAGCCGCCTCGAAGGAGACATCATCGGGGATCGCCACGAGATTGGTGTCCGCGGCGTGGAGTGCGACGTGTTCGGCAAACGATCCCCAGTGGGTGAACCCCGGCTGCTGCTGGTTCGGGCAGACCTGGGCGTTGCCGGAGCGGCACCAGTCGCAAGCCCCGCAGCCGCAGACGAACGGCACTGTCACGCGGTCTCCCACGGACCAGTTCTGCACGTCGGGGCCGATGGCTGAGATGACGCCGGCGAGCTCATGGCCGGGCACATGAGGGAGGGTGAGCTCTTCATGGCCGGCCCAGGCATGCCAGTCGCTGCCGCAGAGCCCGGTCGCGCGGACTTCCACCACGACCCCGGCCGCGGGCGGAACGGGATCCGGCACGTCACGGACCTCGAGAGGCGCGTTGGTGCGGGTCATGATCATTGCGCGCATGGGGATTCACTGTACCGAACGCGGGTTCGCCTCAGCTGCCGCGAGTCCTGACGTCCCAGATCCCGGACGTGCCCTCATCCCTGCGGCACGAACGGGCGGAATGATCCGATTTTCTGCGGTCATTCCGCCCGTTATCGCCCCAGGGATGGGGCTGGCTGCTCACGGGCTAGTCCCTCAGGGAGCGTTCCCTAGGAGCGTCCGCTCAGCGGGCGCCGTCGCGGATCGTGCCGTACTCCAGGGCGCTCCAGAAATCACCGCGCACGTAGCGCTGTTCGGGCTCCGGGTTGTGGTCGAAGGCGCGCTTGCGCCCCTGCGCCAGCGCCTCGGCCACCAGGCGCCGCTGATCCTGGCTGGCCAGAATGCCGGACTCCAGGGCGGTGAGGTCATAGCGGGCATCGAGCTCGCCGTGCAGCTGCGCCACCCGGCCTGCATGCTTCTCCTCGCGAGCCACATTGCGCAGCTCATCAGGGTCCTCGGCCAGGTCGAACAGCTGCTCCGGATCGCCCGGGCACAGCACGTACTTGTACTGTCCGCGCACGATCGTCAGCTGCGGGCGGTAGGTCCCCTCGGCGAGGTATTCGATGATCACCGGGCGGTCCTCTGTGCTGATCTCCCCGGCCTGCTCGCGCCGCGCGATCTCCAGCATGGAGTCACCGGCCGAGTCTGGCTTCCTCGCGCCTGCCAGATCCACCAGGGTGGGCATCAGGTCCAGCAATGAGACGGGGGTCTGATACCGGCCCGTCGGCACAAGATGCTCAGGCCCGTAGGCGATCATCGGCACTCGGGAAGAGCGCTCGTAGGGGGACATCTTGTACCAGAGGCCCTTCTCGCCGAGCATGTCGCCGTGGTCGGCGGTCACCAGGATCACGGTGTTCTCGAGGAGCCCCAGAGTCTCGAGGCGCTCGCGGATCCGGCCCACGTGGTCATCGATGTAGCTCACGGCCGCGTAGTAGGCGCGGCGTGCGTTGCGGACCTGCTCGAGGTCCGGGTAGCGCTGATCGAAGCCGCTCATCGCGCGCAGCCGATGGCTGTGTGGATCCTCGGCGATGTCGGGGACCTCGGGATGGGCCGGGTCGGGGATCTCCCCGTCCGCGAACCGATCCCAATGCTCCTGCGGCGGCTCGTAGGGGTCATGCGGGTGGATGAAGCTGCTCACCATGAGGAACGGCTGCGGCTTCTCCCCGGCGGCGGCTGCCGCCTGGTTCGCGCGCACGCGATCGTTGAGGTGGCGCAGGGTGCGGAAGCCCACCTCGTCGTCGAAGTCCTGCTGCACGGAGGCCTTGGAGACCCCGGCGGTGAAGACGGCGTCGGCGTCGTGGTACCACTGCAGCTTCTGATCCAGCGGCAACGTCCAGTCGGGGACCATGTCCAGGTCGGCGGGGTAGACGTCCGTGGTCAGGCGCTCCTCGAAGCCGTGGTGCTGATCGGCACCGACGAAGTGCATCCGGCCTACGAGCGTGGTGTGGTATCCGGCCAGGCGCAACCTGTGTGCGAAGGTCGGGACCGAGGAAGGGAAGTCGTCGCCGTTGTCGAAACATCCCAGCTCCGAAGGCATGACGCCGGTCATCATCGATGCGCGCGAGGGTGCGCAGAGCGGCGTATTGCAGTAGGCGCGGTCGAACACGGCTCCTTCCTCAGCAAGCGCATCGATGTTCGGGGTCTTTGCGGCGTCGTCGCCGTAGGCACCGAGCGCCTGGGCTGCCATCTGATCAGCCTGGATGACCACGATGTTCGGAGGTGAGACGCTAGGTGGAGGTGAAACGGTGGACGAGTGCTCCGGCGGAGACACGGTTCCGGTGTGGTGTGAGCTGTGCTGAGATTCAGACATAGTGTGTCCCTCCTTCGTGGTGAGCACTGGATTGGGCGTTCGCGTACGCAAGTGCAAGAGGCACGCCCGGCCAGGCTACAGGTCGTCTTCAGCACCCGCCCAGCAACCCCGGCTCAGCGCTGGAGACAGCCGGACATCAGGAGGTCAGCAAGGATGAACAGGTCAGAAATGGGAGCCGTGGCGGAGAGCTGCTGCGGTCCGAGCCGCGCCACACCTTCCAAGCAACGCAGCCAGCCGACGACGACGCCGGCCAGTTCCGCCTCAGACTCGGCAACGAAGGCCGCAGTGGTCGCTGAGCTGGCGGCCAGCGCAACGGAGGAGCTGCAGCTGATCGGACTGGGCGCGGCGAAGTTCCAGATGGGCAGCGAGGACGCACTGGCCTACCCCGCGGATGGTGAGGGACCTGTGCGCACGGTCCGCGTGGCGTCCTTCGCGATCAGCGCCACGGCTGTCACGGTGGCCGAGTTCGCCCGATTTGTGCAGGCTACGGGACACGTCACCGACGCCGAGAAGTACGGGGACTCCCTGGTCTTCCAGGGGCTGCTCCCGCCACGGCTGCGCGATCGGATGCCCGCACCGGTGGCTTCCACGCCCTGGTGGCGGCAGGTTCCCGGTGCCTGCTGGTTCGCACCCGAGGGGTCAGGTTCCACTGCAAGGGGCCGCGAGGATCACCCGGTGACCCAGGTGTCCCAGCGCGACGCGCAGGCCTACGCCGACTGGGTGGGGGCGCGGCTCCCGACCGAAGAGGAATGGGAGTACGCCTCCCGCGGTGGACTCGACCAGCAGCCCTACCCCTGGGGAGACGTCCGGGACCCTGAGGGGCAGCGCCGGATGAACATCTTTCCGGGTGAGTTCCCTGAGGGGGTCCCTGGAGAGGTGGGGACGAAACCGGTGACATCTTTCAAGCCCAACGGATTCGGGCTCTACAACACCACCGGCAACGTCTGGGAATGGACGGCGTCGACGTTCAGCTCCGGGTCCTACGCCAGTCCGGCAGCCAGCGGAACCACGGACTCAACGGGTGCGGCCGCCGACCCGGTGATGCGCGGGGGTTCCTATATGTGCCACAGCTCGTATTGCAGGCGCTACCGCACCTCGGCGCGGACCTCAGCCTCTGCGGACAGCTCGCTGGGCCATACTGGATTCCGCCTGGCGTTCACACCGGCCAGTCCGGGCTGACCTCGGCGTCGGGACGAGTGCGGCGCAGGTACTCCTGAAGGTCGGCTGACTGATCGACCTTCCACTCCGCCTGCAGCCGGTGCAGCTCCGTGGCCGGGATCTGCAGCTGGGGGAACCGCTCCGCCTGACAACCGGCCACCTCCACGGCGGCCCAGGCATCCGGTGCCGCCGAGTGGGCGCCGTCGAGCTCCACCTCATAGTGGGTGCACATGTGGCTCAGCGTGCGTTTTCCGCGCCGGTACTTGTCCACCTGTTTGTCGATCACCAGCGGGTCGATGATCCCCACCGGTTCCGGGAACTCCACGCCGTGCCGCTCCGCCTCAAACTTCAGCACGGTGAAGTCATAGGGCGCGTTCATCACCACCACGGCGTTGCCCTCCGCGAACTCCTGCGCCAGAGCCGTGGTGATCTGCGCGACCGCCTCGGCCGCCGGCTGACCGTTGGCCTGGGCATATTCGGTGGAGATCCCATGGATGGCGGTGGTCTCGGCCGGAATCTCGACTCCCGGATCCACAAGCCATTCCCGGGTGCGCACGATCCGCTCCGGCGGACCCGGGGTGGGAGCCGCAACGAGCGCCGGCGTGGCCTCCGCCAGGGGATCGCGTTCCACCTCAGCGTCGAAGATCACCAGCGCCGCGGAGACGATCCGGGCGACGCGCGGGTCCCGGGAAGTGGTCTCCAGGTCGAAGCCGACGCGACGCCGGGTGTGCCAGGAGTCGGTGCTGGGAGTGATCTCGAAGAGAGCGGGAGTCTCGGCCATGACACTACGGTAGCGCGCGGGTGGGACATGGCCGTGTCCGCCCCCTCTGATTGAATGAGGCCCATGGAGTTCGATGAGTCTCAGCAGCAGGTGCTGGCCGCCGCGGATCACGCTGGACATGGGCCGATCCTCAGCTTCGGAGGTCCCGGCAGTGGGAAGTCCACGCTGGCCACAGAGCTGGCGCTGCGCCATCTCGAGTCCGGCCAGGACTCCTCTCGGCTGCTGGTGCTCTCACCCACCCGCGCCACCTCAGCGGTGCTGCGGGATCAGATCGAATCCGGCTGGGCGGTGCGCGACACCAGCTCCCGCGGCGGGTCGCTGTCCGAACAGCCCTCGCGCTCCTTCTCCTCCTACGCCTTCTGGCTGCTCGGTGAGGCCCGTCGCCGCGAGATCCTCACCTTCCGAGCACGCCGGCCGCGGCTGCTCTCCGGCGCGGAGCAGGACAGTATCATCCGCGAACTGTTGGCCCAGGACGCCACCGGCGGGGTGCCGCTGATCGAGTGGCCCGCCGCGCTGCAGGAGGCCGCAGGAACCGACGGGTTCCGCAAAGAGATCCGCGAACTCTTCGACCGCGCCGCCGAATACGGGGTCTCCCCGGAGCAGATGCGCGGCCTCGCCGAACAGTGCCGCCGTCCTGAATGGGCCTCGGCGGCGGAGCTCTATGAGCGCTACCGCGAGGATCTGGACGCGGGCGCGAACGCTGACGCCTTCGACCCGGCGGGGCTGATCAACGAGGCCTGCAACCTGCTGGAGGAGAACCCCGAGTTCCTCGCGACCGAACGGCAGCGGCTGCGCCGCATCGTGGTCGATGACCTCCAGGAGGCCACCCCCTCGGTCTACCGGCTGCTGCGGCTGATCGGTGCGGGTGCCGATGTGCTGGCCTTCGCCAATGCTGAGACCGCCGTCCAGGGCTTCCGCGGAGCCCGGCCGGACAAGCTGCGCAGCTGGACCGTGCCCCCGCGCCGCGTCACCGCCGACAGCGTACTGGGGCTCAATCCGGAGACCGACGCGGAGATCGACGGCATCATCCGACGCAGCATCTCCGGGTCCATGACCCCTGACCCCCATGGGGGACTGCCCGGCGTCGAACCGCATGTGATGGTCCTCGAGCACAATCACCGGATCGCTCCCGAGGTCGGCAAGGCCTACGCCAGGGCCCTGCGAAGGATCGCTCCGGCGGGTCCGCAGCAGCCGAGGCAGCGTTGGCTGGAGCTGCTCCACGAGCCTCCCGCAGAGGAAGACCACGCGGCGCAGAAGACTCAGAACCCGGAAGCCCAAGAGGTCCAGCAAGCTCAGGAGACCCCGGAGATGCGGGGCTCCTGTGCCGTGGAGATCGTGCCCGGGGACTACCTCGCCGAGCAGTTCGTCCTGCAGGAGGTGCTGGACCGGCATCACCGTCACGAGGTGCCCTTCGACCAGATCGCCGTGATCGCACGCAACGGCGCCCTGCTGCAGCGCCTGGTCCGGATGTTCCAGACCCAGGGCGTTCCCGTGCGTCAGTCCATGAGTGACGTCATCCTCAACCAGGAACCGGCCGTGGCGCCGCTTCTGCGGGTGCTCCGGCTGGTCGCTGATCACCGCGAGCCCGCCGCAGAAGCCCCCGAGGCCGAAGATCTTGACGTCGGTAGCCCAGAGGCTCGTCAGGCCGTCACGCTCCCCGAGGTACTGGCCCTGCTGACCAGCCGCTACGGGGAGACCGATTCGATGACCCTGCGCAGCCTCCGCCAGGTGCTGCGCGGACAGGAACGCCGTCGGCTCCGGGAGGCACCAGAGGATGCAGGTGCTGATCGGGACGCTTCGACGGAGCCCCGCAGCTCCGATGAGCTGCTGGTCGCCGCTGCGAACGACGCCACGGATCCGGTCTTCCACGCCGTCAGCTCGCAGGGCCGTTTCCAGCACCTGACCCGGGGCCTGGAGCGGGTGGCCGCCATGCTCGCGGCAGGACGGGCCGCTTCCACCCCCTCAGCGGGACCGGAGGAGCTGCTCTGGGAGATCTGGAACGCCGCCGATGTCAGCCGCCACTGGGCAGGACTGACCCGCCGCGCCAGCGCCGAGGGCCGCCGCGCCGATCAGGACCTCGATGCGGTGATGGCGCTCTTCCAGGCCGCCGAACGGTTCTCGGATCAGAACCCTGGAGCCTCCGCGCTGAGCTTCGTGGACCATATCGAACGCCTGGAGCTGCCGATGGACACCTTGGCGAAGACCTCTGCCGGGGACTCCGCCATCGAGGTGCTCACCCCTGCCAGCGCCGCGGGCCGCGAATTCGACACCGTCATCCTCACCGGACTCCAGGAGGGTGCCTGGCCCAACCTGAATCCGCGCGGTCAGCTGCTCGGCAGCGGACACCTGGTCGACGTCGTCGAGGGACGGGCGGAGGCCTCCGCCCAGTCCCTGTTGGTGAAGCGAATGAACGTGCTGCAGGACGAGTATCGGCTCTTCGCCTCCGCGGTCTCACGGGCCAAGAACCGGCTCTACGCAGTGGCCGTGCATGCTCAGGAGGAGAGCCCCTCGCTGCTGCTGGATCTGGTGGTCCCTCCCGGTGAGCGCGAGGCGCGCAGCGCGGCGATTCCGCGGCCCATCACCGCCCCCCGGCTGATCGCGGAGCTGCGCCGTCACCTGGAGATCAGCATTCAGGCCGAGCTCGACGACGACGCCCATCCGGCTCCCAGCGGATCCGCGCAGGCCCCGGATGCCACCGCTCGAGACGCCACCACCCAGAACGCGAGCACGCAGACCCAGCGGGAAGCCGCAGCGCGCGCCCTTGCGGTGCTGGCCGAGGGAGGACTCACCGGAGCAGAGCCCAGCACCTGGTGGGGCCTGCTCGAGCTCAGCACCACCGAGCCGCTGCTGGACCCGGAGGACACCGTGCGCGTGTCTCCCTCCTCGGTGCAGAACGCCATCGAGTCTCCGCTGCAGTGGTTCACCTCAGCGGCCGGGGGAGTGGAGGCCACAGACTTCAGCCGGATGCTTGGATCGCTGATCCACGAGATCGCTGAACACCACCCCACTGAGACCCGGGTCGAGGTGCTGAACGAGGAGCTCGACGAGCGCTGGGAGGGCCTGGGTCGGGACGAAGGGTGGGAGACCGAGAAGGACCGCAGTCGTGCTCAGGTGATGTTGAAGAAGCTTGCTGGCTACTTCGGCCAGGCTGAGCGTGAGGGCCGCCGGGTCATTGCCCGGGAGCTGCAGGTGGAGGCCGAGCTGACGATCCCCGTGGCCGAAGCCGGTGCCGCAACAGGGTCCGACGCCGGAGCCGAGACTGGCTCCTGGGGAGAGGCGAGCACACGAACGGTGCTGATCCGCGGCGTGATCGACCGGGTGGAGCGCACCGAGGACGGCGAGCTCTTCGTGATCGATCTGAAGACCGGCAAGCACAAACCAGCCAAGACCGAGATCCCCACCCATGGCCAGCTCGGCTCCTACCAGCTGCTGGTGGCGTTGGGGGCGGTGGACCGGGCACTCGCCGACGCTGACGGCGCGACCGAGGGAGCAAGCGCAGAGGGTGCCTCCACGCCCTCACCGGGACGCGGGGCGGCCCTGCTGCATGTGGGCACCACCGTGGCCAAGCTGGATCTCCAGGAACAGCCCCCGCTGGGCGCCGATGACAGCTGGCCGCTGGAGCAGCTGACCCAGGCGGCGCGCGCGATGTCCGGATCCCAGTTCGCCGCCTATCACGCGCCCAACCAGCAGCGCTGCCTGGTGGGGGCGCTCTGCCCCCTATGCGAGAACACGAAACAGGTGACCCAGCCATGACCTCCGAAGCCGCTGATCAGATGCCCACCGTGAGGTACACCGCCCGGGACATCGTCGACGCGCTGCAGCGCGAGACCCCCGCTGAGAAGCGGCAGTACCCGACATCCGAGCAGCAGGCCGTCATCGAATCCGGACTGGACCCGATGCTCGTCGTCGCCGGGGCCGGTTCAGGCAAGACCGCCACCATGGCTGACCGGGTGGTCTGGCTGGTGGCCAACGGAATTGTGCGCCCGGATCAGATACTCGGGGTGACCTTCACCCGCAAAGCGGCCGGAGAGCTCCGCGAACGGATCACCCGCAAGCTTGAGCAGCTGCTCGAGGCCGAGCTGATCTCCCCCGAGGACGTCATGCCCGCGGAGGTCGCCACCGCCGTGGAGCATGCCGACATCTCCGAGCTGCTGGCACCGTCGGTCTCCACTTACCACTCCTATGCGAACACGCTCGTGAGCGAATACGGCCTGCAGATCGGTCTGGAGCCGGAGACCCAGCTCATCGGAGAGGCCAAGGCCTGGCAGCTGGTCCACCAGCTGGTCAGCGCCTATGACCGGGCCGAGGTGCTCGTGGAAGCGGATCAATCCGCGGGGAGCCTCGCCGGATACGTGATGCGTCTGGCGGGGGACTGCGCCGAGCACCTGCAGACCCCCGAGGATGTGGAAGCCCACCTCGATGCTGAGCTGTCGCGGGTCGAGGCCTGGAAGGCAGCAGGCACGAAACCCAGCAGCGAACAGGCCAAACTGATCCGCAGCCTCCAGGTCCGACGGGAGATGACCGAGCTGGTACGTCGCTATCAGCGCAGGAAACTCAGCGAAGGTCTCATGGACTACGGAGACCTGCTGCGCTTCGCCGCGCAGATCGCACTCGAGGTCCCCAGCGCAGGAGAGGCCGAGCGGGAGAAGTACAAGGTCGTCCTGCTCGATGAGTTCCAAGACACCTCCTACGCGCAGCTGGCGCTCTTCAGCAGCCTCTACGGGGCGGGCGGTTCCGCCGGCGGGCTCGGTTATGCCGTCACCGCGGTGGGCGACCCGAACCAGTCCATCTATGGATTCCGCGGCGCCTCGGCCGGTCAGCTCTTCGACTTCCCGCAGTCCTTCCCCGCCCTGGACAGAAATGCCGACGCCGACCGTGACGCCGCCGACCGCGACCCCGGCCTCGGGCACCGGCGCCCCGCCGACCTGCTGCAGCTCACCGTGGCCTGGCGCAATGGCGAGCGGATCCTCGATGTGGCGAACCGGCTGGTCACCCCCTTCCAACCGAACACCGCAGATTCTCAGGACAAGCCGTGGCGCCAGCACAATGCCCATCTGCGCGCCCAGCTGAAGCCGCTGAGTCCACCGGAAGGGGCGCACACTGCCACCGTGCGCTACGGGTGGTTCACCTCCGAGGTGGAGGAATCCCTGGCGATCACCGAACAACTGGCATCGGTCTTAGAGCCTGACCCTCAAGGCAATGTCCCCAGCTGCGCGGTGCTGGCCCGCACCCGCGCCCAGTTGGAGACGATCGCTGAGCACCTGCGCGTGGCCGGTCTGGACTACGAGCTGGTTGGACTCTCTGGACTGCTGAGCACCCCCGAGGTCGCCGAGGTGCTGGCCTACCTGCGCGTGATCTCCGATCCGGGCCGCTCCGACGCGCTAATTCGCATCCTGGGGGGAGCGCGCTACCGGATCGGGCCCCGGGACCTGATGCGTCTGCAGCAGTCAGCGCGAGATCTCGAGGGGCTGCGCAAACGCACCCCCTCGGGGCCGGAGTCTGAGAATGCGGCGGCACCGGAAGAGTCTCAGGCGCAGGCTTCAAGCGAGACCGACGCTGAGGACCGCTACGAGTCCACGGAACTGGAGATGGACGAGCGCGCCTCTCTGGTGGAGGCCTTGGAACGGCTGAAGGACGATCCCGAGCAGGCCCAGCACCTGGGGCTCTCGGCGGAGGGTCACCGTCGGCTGCTTCTGGCCAGGGACCAGATCCGGCGACTGCGCCAATGGGCCACCTTGGATCTGGGCGTGCTGATCCAGCGCATCGTCAGCGACACGGGCCTGGACATCGAGGTCGCCGCGCGCCCCTGGGAGGAGCAGCACTACGCAGCGCGGCAGCTGGATGCCCTGATCGATCAGGCGGAGAGCTACGCCGCGACCGAGACCACACCTGACCTGCGCAGTTTCCTGGACTGGCTCGACGCTGCGGAGGAGAAGGAACGTGGCCTGGAGCAGGCGGACATCGAACCCACCCCCGGGGCCATCCAGCTGCTGACCATCCACGCCTCCAAGGGGCTCGAATGGGATGTCGTGGTGGTGGCCGGACTGCGCGAGGAGAAGTTCCCCAGCAAGAAAGCCGACCGATGGACCGGCAGCAACGGGATGCTGCCCGCCCCGCTGCGTGGAGACCGTCACAGCATCCCGCAGTGGGAATCCGACCAGCCCGACATGCGGTCCTGGGCGGTGGCCGCTGGGGTCGGCAGCTGGAAGCAGTTCACCGAGGAAAACCGCGTCTATACCCAGGATGTCCAGGATTTCAGCCGCGAGGAGGAACGCCGCCTCGCCTATGTCGCGGTGACCCGAGCCAGGACGCTGCTGCTGTGCACCGGCGCCTGCTTCTATGGGACCGCCGCCGGCAAGGACCCCTCAGAGTTCCTCCTGGAGATCCGTGAGATCGCCGACAGGTTCGGGGACGCATCAGCCGCGCTGGAATGGGCCGAGATCCCAGACATGAAGGACAACCCCGTCGGCAACGACCTCTTCGGTGCGCAGTGGCCCTACGACCCCCTGGCTCCGCTGCCCATCGGCCGGTATCGGAAGCAGGGCGCGCCAGAGGGGGAGACCCGCTTGCCGCAGATGATCGCTGTGGAGGCACCGCAGAGCCGGCCCGGACGCCGCGAGGCGCTGACCCGAGCTGCAGAACTGGTGGAACAAGCGCTCGCGGAACGGTCCTCTGCCTTCGGTGAGGAAGCACCGCCGCTGACCTCGTGGGAGCAGGAGGCGGAGTGGGTGGTGGATCGGGCGCGCACCCAGCAGCGCGGCACCGGGAAGCCCCGGTTCCCCGGCCACATCAGCGTCTCCGGAGTGGTGGGCATGGCACGCAATGCTGAATCCATGGCGGAATTCGCCCGTCGTCCCGTGCCGGTCAAGCCCTCTCAGGCTGCCCGTCGTGGCACGGTGATGCACGAGTGGATCGAAGAGTTCTACGAGACCCGCAGTCGTCTACCCGGGATCGAGGAACCCAACCGCGGTGATGAGGACCTCGACGACACCTTCGACCTGGCCACGGTGAAGGAGCGCTTCACCCAGACCGAATGGGCCCAGCGCCGTCTCTACGCCGCCGAGATTCCGGTGGAGACCACGCTGGATGGTGTGGTCATTCGTGGACGGATCGACGCCATCTTCGGAAAGGACGACGCCGGCCGGAACCTCACCGCTGAAGACTTTGAGCGGTGGGAGCTGAAGCCGGCCGAAGAGCGCAATGCCCAGATGCAGCAATGCACCTGGGACCTGGTCGACTGGAAGACCGGAATGGTGCCCACCGGCAAGGACCTGCGTGAGAAACAGATCCAGCTGGCGGTCTACCGGCTGGCTTTCCACCGGCTCTATGGGGTTCCCCTGGAGCAGATCGAAGCATCGTTCTTCTACGTCGAGCACGGTGAGACGGTGCCGGGATCAGATCTGCCTGAGGATGGCGCGTTGGAAACATATATCAGGAGTGCGCGCCACTACTTCTCCTAGGAGGTATAAAGGAGTACTCAACTTCGAATAAACCTCGAGCGGATGGCAACGCCATATGGGCACATTGGATCTCGCGCAGGATCTTAAATTCCGGCAACTCGCCTTCGATTGGCTTGCTACAAATTCGGCGAATGGAAGCCGATCTCTCACGCGCCAGGATATAGAGGCATTCCAAGGAAATGTGCCCGAAGCACGCCACAGATTAATGAACCAAGAAGGCATCTGGAAGCCAGCATCATTAGTTGCGACGCTGTCAGTGACCTCGGGACTCACGAACAGCCGTCACAATCCCTATGTCGACCGAGTTACTGAGGGTGGTTTGGTCGAGTACGCGTTCACCGAGGCCCCGAAAAAGCAGTACCAAAACGACGGCCTCCGATTGGCAAGCACCCACGGATTGCCAATTATCTATTTTCGAGCCGTGCGGAAATCTGTCTTCGACGCGTATTTCCCTGTAAGTGTTGTGGGTATTGACGAAGACCGCCGCGTCGCACTTCTGGACCTTGCCGGGCCTCTTGAGCCTTACGGTCGTATCGACGTTGACGTCGCACCTCGTTTGGGAGAAATCGAAGTTAAGTATCGCGGACAAGTCGTCAAACGCAGATTGCACCAGCGTGACTTCAGGTCGAACGTGATGTTCGCGTACACATCCAGATGCTCCGTGTGCTCCTTGGGGCACGCTCAGTTGCTGGATGCGGCTCACATACTTGCTGACTCCCGGGGTGGATTGCCAGAAATTAGTAATGGGTTAGCGCTTTGTAAAATTCATCACGCCGCCTATGACTCAAACATTATGGGCGTTGACTCTGACCATCGGGTTCACGTTCGGGAGGACATCTTGCAAGAAGCGGGAGGCCCTGTTCTGGAGCACGGATTCCAGAAGCGTCACCGTGAGTTGTTGCGAGTCATCCCGTCGAACAAGGAGTTCTCACCGAATCGCGAGTACCTCGCCGCTCGATTCGAAGAATTTCGGTCGGCCACCTAGTCCCGAAACGGGGCATCTGAATACGCTGCGTCAAAGAACGCCCGCTCGATCCCCACCACCCGATTCCACCGTTCGGACAATTGGGCGCCGTCGTCGGAATCCAGCGGCGGGGCCACACGGTTGAGCTCGTCGATCAGGAACTGAGTCCACGCACGGAACTCATCGCCCCGGTGCAGCTCAACCCACTCCCGGTGCTTTTGCGCTTCGGGAAGTGGCTTGTCGCGCTCTCCCCAGTCCAGGTACAGCCATTCGGCGATGACCAGCACCACGAGCAGATCCGCATAGTCTCGGGACCGCGCCACCTCCCACATCTGGGCGACGAACTCCTGAGTCGGGGTCGTGAGCTGAGGCGAGGTGACCTCGGAATCAGGCACCTCCAGCTCGGCGAAGGTCTGCTGGAAGTAGCCGTCCTCATCCGCTGCCAGCATCCCAAGCTGGGCGGCGAAGCGCAGCCGGGCAGGCTTCGAGTCGGTGGTGGCCACGCAGGCGCCGAGCATCGCAACGAACGCGTCGAAGAACTGATAGTCCTGGACCAGGTACCGGGCTAAAACTTCATCGCTGACGGTCCCGGCAAAGAGCTCCTCGACGAACCGGTGATGCACCGAGGCGTCCCAGTCTGCACCGGTGGACAGCCGAAGCTGGCCCGCGAAACTTTCTGGGTCGACGTCGGCTGTCGTGTTGAAGGGCTTGACTGAAGTCATGGCATCAGCCTAATCAAGGGCGTTCAGAAGCTGGGGCAGCGCGCGACTCAGATCGCTTGGCGAGGAGTCTTCATCAGACGGGTCAAGCGGATCGCGTACAGCGCGACCATCACACCCAGGACGGCAGCGAACGCCCCCACATAGCTCGGGGCGCGCAGGCCGAGGTCCGCGGCGATGACCTGGCCGCCCACCAGTGCGCCGAGGGCATTGGCGGCATTGAAGGCCGAATGATGCAATGAGGCTGCCAGCTGCGGCGCATCGGGTGCGGTATCGATCAGGTGGGTCTGCATGGACGGGCCCAGGGCGCTGGCGGAGACGCCCACCAGGAAGAGGAAGACCAGCATCAGAGCAGGAATGTGTGCCGTGTAGGCGAAGAGCACCATGAACACCGCTACGAGGCCCATCGCAATGACCACGGTGCCCAGCACGGACTTGTCCGCCGCCCAGCCGCCGACGAAGTTGCCGACCACCATACCGGAGCCGAAGAGCCCCACGATCCAGGGCAGGGAGCTTTCACTGAAGCCGGTGATCTCTGTGCTGACCGGGGCGATATAGGAGTACAGCGCGAACATCCCGGAGAAGCCGACCACGGCGAGCATGATGCCCACCCAGAGCCGCTTGTTCTTCAGCCCCTTGATCTCGGAGCGCATCGTGGCCTTCGCCGGGGGCATCTGCCGTGGGGCATAGCGCGCCACTGCCGCCATGGTGATCAGGGCGAGCACGATCACGCTGATGAACATCCAGCGCCAGCCGAACTGCTGGCCCATCGCCGTCACCACCGGGACGCCGAGCACATTCGAGATCGCCAAACCACCCAGGACGACGGCGATCGCCCGGCTGCGCTTGGCGGGTCCCGCCATCTCGGCCGCCATCAGCGCCGCCACGGCGAAGTAGGCGCCGTGGGGGAGTCCGGAGAGGAACCGCGCCACCAGCATGGTCTCGTAGTTCGGGGCGAAGAAGCTCAGCACATGGCCCAGGACGAAGATTCCCAGCAGCAGCAGCGCGTAGAACTTCCGCTCACGCTTGGCGCCCAGGATGGACAGCACCGGGGCACCGATCACCACGCCGATCGCGTAGGCGCTGATCAGCATCCCTGCCTGGGGGATGGTGATGCCCAGGTCTTCCACGGCCTCGAGCTGGAGGCCCATGATCGCAAACTCGGTGACGCCAACGGCGAAGCCGCCGATGGACAACGCGAGGATGGCCATCGCCACCTGCTTGCGCGTGTATCTGCGCTTGGTCGGGGTCTGTTCCGCGGTGGTCATGATTGTCATCCTGTGCTGCAGCCGGTCGAGTGAACGTGCGCCTGTCACGGCGCAGATGTACCCCCAGAGTCTGACGAGCCGGGAGAAGACACCCACCCGACAACTGCGCGGCACGGGGAATCATTCCCGTCATCACGCGGCACCTCGGCACTGAGGGTCAAACAGAGAGGTGCTTGGGAGACCCGGGCGGCTCAGCAGTGAGGCGTCGGAGTCCCGTGGAGAATTCGGTCAGGAGGACGGTGGGCGCAGACCGGGGTGCCGCTGGTAGATCGACTCGTCCCCGTTCTCGTCCTGCTGCGTGCCCTGAGTCTGACCAGGGCGCTCGGTCTCGCCCGTCGTGCCGGGGCCCGCAGAGCTGGCAGGCTCGGCAGAGGAGGCCGGCGAATCAGCTGAGGGGGCTGACGGGGCAGAATCCGCCGAGCCCGCTGAATCGGCGGAATGCGCAGAGGCCACCGACTGGGCCGAAGCCGCTGAATCCACGGAGGCAGCAGAGCTGGCCGAGGTGGGGAAGAAGTTCTTCTGCTTGGCCCGCCGCTCGGAGGTCTCATCCGGGTGGATGGGCAGATCCGAGTCCTCATCAGCGGTCGTGCCATTCACCATCGGGATGGCCCCGGTCGCGTCATCGGCTGGCTGCGGGCGCGGATGGAAGGCCGGCACCTTGCCGGTGGCGTCCGGGTCGTCGACGACCTCTTCATGGTCTGCGGTGGCGGTGGGTCCCGCCCCGGGGGCAGGGGAATCGGTGATCACGGCGGGCTCGTCGTCGTCCTCTCCGGACTCCGCCCACTCACCGGTGTCCGCCACGGTCGCAGCCGCTCCCGCACGGGCCACGGGCCGGGAATCCTGCACCTCAGCAGGTGCCGCTGGCTCCTCGCCCTCCATCGGAGTCAAGGAGATCGGTTGCCCGCCGTAGGTCTCGATGTCGACCTTGAGCTGCTCCAGCAACACCTTCGCTTCGGTGACCATCTCCGGGTTCTCACTCGCATGGCCACGAACCAGCCACTGGGCCAGCGCGAACTCCGCGGTGAGCGCGGCGCGCCGCATCAGGTGCTCGTCGGCCTGGCCGGTGCGGTGCCGGTGATACGCGGCGAGCACCTTCTCGGTGAACTCGGCATCGCCAGCGGCGGTCAGCCAGGCGAAGTCATCAGCCGGGTCCCCGCTGTGCAGATCGGTCCAGCCGGTGACCGCGACGACGCGCTCGCCTTCGATCAGCAGTGAGTCCTCGTGCAGGTCCCCGTGAGTCACGGCTGGGGAGAACCGCCACAGTTCACGGTCCTCCATGGCGTGCTCCCAGCGGCGCAGCAGCAGCGCGGGGATCTCTCCCGTGGTGGCAGCCTGATCGAGCTCGTTGAGTCGGCGCTGGCGGTAGCGCTCGGCGGAGTAGCGCGGCAGATCGGCGTTGTCCACGACTGCGTCATCGAGGTCGTGGATGGCGGCGATGGTGCGTCCGATGTCGTCGATGACGGCTTCGGACTGGGTGGTGAGCTCGCTGAGCTCCAGGGAGGTGCCGGGCAGGTGGTTGTACACGAAGGTGCGCATCTCGCCGCGGCGAACGGCGCCGGCCACGGAGGGCACCCGGAAAGGCAGTTCGGCGCGGATGCCGGTGGAGAAGCCGCGCAGCACCTGCAGCTCGGTCTCCAGGCGCATCGCTGCCTCCTGGTGCTGAGGGGAGCGGATCCGCCAGCGGTGACCTTCGGAGTCGATGACGACGGCGGACGTGAAGTCGCGGGCATCATCAGCCGCCACGGCCACGCCGGTGGGGGAAAGGCCCGGCACTGCCGCGGTCGCCAGGGCCGCAAGTTCCATCGAAGTCCATCGCACGAGGACCAGCGTATGGGGTCGGAGCCCTCCGCCCGTGCTGAGCCACGGCGTTTTCCAGAAATCACGCGGATTTCGACTCTGAACCTCTGGGCCGAACCTCTGGGCCGGCGCGCTGAAGGTCACTCTCCACAGCGACCTGGGCGGTGCTCGCCGCGCGCGTGGGCCGGTTACGGTAGGAGGTATGCATATGCGCCGCCGCGACCCGGGTGAAACTCTGCTCACACTTCCCCAGGACGGGGCTCGTATCGACCGTCTCGACGCCGAGCGCAAGCGTCCGGAATGGCTCAGCGAGGTCTGGGCCACCCCGGGCACGCGGGTGCTGAACCTCTACGGCCGCCGTGCCCAGCTCAGCGGAGACCGGCTCAAGTATGACGTGGCGGCGGGGGAGCTGCCCGCAGGTGCCGTGACTCTCGGCGCCGTGGATGCGGCGGATCTTCCCGGCGGCGAGGACACGCAGAACGGCCGCGTGCACGTCGTGACGGTCGCGCATCCGAAGCCGGAGGAGAACGGAGCCGCGAATGGGGTCGCCGAGCCGGCGGACACCACCGGCACCAGCTGGGCCGATCTGGCCTTCGCCGGCTCCCAGCTGACCCCGGTCGACGCCGCCCTGCTCACCCAGGCGCTGGCCATCACCACCTGGCATGCCCGCAGCGCCTTCTGCGCCGCCTGCGGCTCCGCCACCGAGGTGGAGGTCTCCGGATGGATGCGCACCTGCCCGAACTGCGGCGCGCAGACCTTCCCGCGCACGGACCCCGCCGTGATCACCGCGGTGCTCGACGCCGAGGATCGAATCCTGCTCGGCTCGGCCTTCCGCTGGGGACCCGATCGCTTCTCCACCTTCGCCGGGTTCGTGGAGGCCGGGGAGTCGGTGGAAGCGGCACTGGCCCGTGAGGTCGAGGAGGAGGCCGGCGTCGTCGTCTCCGAGATCCAATACATGGGCTCGCAGTCCTGGCCCTTCCCACGCTCGCTGATGCTGGGGCACTTCGCCCTGACCGAGGACCCGTCGATGGCGCGCCCTGATGGCGATGAGATCCGCGAGGTGCGCTGGTTCACCCGTGAGGAGCTCGCCACTGCGGCCGCCGCCGGTGATGTCTCGCTGCCCACGCGGTCCTCCATCTCCCGAGCGCTGATCGAGGACTGGCACGGCTCACCGATCGAGGCTGCCTCCGATGCGCAGCCGCCACGCGCCGGCTCTGCCGCGCCAGCACCACGGGGACAGCAGGCACGATGAGCAGGCCCGCGTTCACCTCCACCTCGACTCCTGGGTCGGCGCTGACCGCTGCCCAGCTGGCCGCCTCCCCACCCGAGGCGATCCTCGACGGGCTCGACGAGGAACAGCGACTGGCCGCCTCCACGCTGAACGGCCCGCTGTGCATCCTCGCCGGCGCCGGCACCGGCAAGACCCGCGCCATCACGCACCGGATCGCCTATGGGGTCCGCGCCGGGGTCTATGATCCGCACCGACTGTTGGCGGTGACCTTCACCGCGCGCGCCGCGGCCGAGATGCGCTCGCGGCTCTCCGCGCTGGGCGCCCCCGGGGTGCAGGCGCGAACCTTCCACGCCGCCGCGCTGCGCCAGCTGCAGTACTTCTGGCCGATGTCGATCGGTGGGACCATGCCGCAGATCCTGGACCACAAGGTCCGCCTCCTCGCCGAGGCCGCCCGCCGGCTGCACATCACGACTGACCGCGCCACCCTGCGCGACCTCGCCAGCGAGATCGAATGGGCGAAGGTCTCGACGCTGACCCCGGAGTCGTATCTGGAGGTCGCCACCGCCGAGGGGGCGGGCCGCCCCGAACCCGGAGGAGTGGACCACCGCACCTTCGCCAAGCTCTATCAGTCCTATGAGGACGTGAAGCTGGACAAGCACCTGATCGACTTCGAGGACGTGCTGCTGCTGATCGTGGGCATCCTCGAGGACGACGAGCGGGTCGCCGCCCAGGTCCGCCAGCAGTATCGGCACTTCGTGGTGGACGAGTACCAGGACGTCTCCCCGCTGCAGCAGCGGCTGCTGGACCTGTGGCTCGGCGGACGCGATGAGATCTGCGTGGTGGGCGACGCCGCGCAGACCATCTATTCCTTCACCGGCGCCACCCCGGATTTCCTGCTCGGCTTCAAGCGCCGCCACCCGGAGGCGAACCTGGTCAAGCTGGTCCGCGACTACCGCTCCACCCCCGAGGTGGTGAAGCTGGCCAACGGCCTGCTGGCGGACCGCACCCGGGAAGCGCCTCGACTCTCCGATCCAGCTCCCTGGCCCGAGCCTCTGCAGCTGATCTCCCAGCGCGAGCACGGCCCGATGCCGAAGCTGATCCAGCACTCCGACGACGACGCGGAGGCCGCATGGGTGGCCTCCGAGATCGCCGCGATGCAGGAACAGGGTGTGCCGCTCTCGGAGATGGCGGTGCTCTACCGCACCAACGGACAGTCCCAGGCCTTTGAGCAGGCGCTGGCCACCGCGGGGATCTCGTATCAGCTGCGCGGCTCGGAGCGGTTCTTCTCCCGCCGCGAGGTCCGCGAGGCGCTCGCGGCCCTGCGCACCTCCTCGCTGGTGGTCGACGCCGGGGACGAGGTGTCCAAGAGCGTGCGCGACATCCTCTCCTCCCACGGATATTCGGACAAGGCCCCGCAGGCCACCGGCGCGGTGCGTGAACGCTGGGAGTCCATGTCCGCCCTGGTGGCGCTGGCGGATCAGCTCTCCACCGAACGCGAGGGCTTCACCATGCGCGGGTTCATCACGGAGCTGGAGGAACGCTCGGCCGCGCAGCACGCTCCCACGGTGGAGGGTGTCACGCTGGCCTCGCTGCACTCCGCCAAGGGTCTGGAGTGGGAGGCGGTGTTCCTCGCCGGGCTCTCCGAAGGGCTGATGCCGATCACCTTCGCCAAGACGCAGAAGGAGGTGGATGAGGAGCGCCGCCTCTTCTACGTGGGCATCACCCGTGCGCGGAAGTACCTGTTCCTGAGCTCCTCTTCCTCCCGTCACACAGGCGGCCGCGGCCGACGTACCCCGTCTCGGTTCCTGCGCCCGCTGCGCCGCGAGATGGGGCTGGAGGAACCCGGCCGCAAGATCGCTCCCTCGGCGGGCGGGCTGAGCCCCAATGCCGCCGCGCGCAAGAAGAAGGCCTCCACCTGCTCCACCTGCGGGAAGGTGCTGACCGTGGCCACCGAGGTCAAGCGGCGCCGCTGCGAGGACTGCCCCGCCCGGTATGACGAGGAGCTCTTCGACAAGCTGCGCGCCTGGCGGATGGAGTACGCCAAGGAGCTGGAGGTGCCGGCGTTCGTGGTGTTCACCGATGCCACGCTCGAGGTCATCGCCGAGCGCAAGCCCAGCACGGATGAGGAGCTGCTGAAGGTCCCCGGCATCGGAGAGCGCAAGCTCGAGAAGCACGGGGAGCGGCTGCGCGAGATCCTCAACGAAACCTGAGCGGCCTGTCCCTCACGCGTTTTACCTCCCCGTCCGTGGATTACCCGCCGGACGGTCGCCCCGGTAGATCACGTAAGCCAGGTAAAACGCGAGGGAGTGGGGGTCAGGCTGAGTGGTGGTCGGCCCAGCTCACCCCGGCCAGGAACGCATCTGCCTCCGCGGTGCGCGGGTAGTTCGCCGTCAGCGCTTTGAACCGTGGACCGTGTCCGGGTTCGATCAGGTGCGCCAGCTCATGGACCAGCACCGAATCCTGCACCCAGACCGGCATCTCGCGCAGCCGCCAGGAGAGACGGATGGTGCCGGTGGTGGAGGTGGTCGACCCCCAGCGCTGATTCTGCTGAGCGGACCAGGTCACGGACTCGGGCTGCGGAACGCCGTCCAAGTATCGAGCCGAGAGTGCGCGTGCCCGCTGCAGAAGGTCAGCATCGCTGCGCGGCTTTCGCGCCGCCCGCTGGCTGAGCTTCTTCTGGAAGGCCCGAGCATGTTTCTCCACCTCGCGCTGACTCAGCCGCAGCGGGACCCGCAGGCGCAGCGTGCCCGCGACCTGATCGGCGCTGACCGTGCGGGTGCGGCGGGCCGAGCGGATCACCAGCACCGGCTGGTCATCCACTGTGATCTGCTGCTGGAGCTGCCGCGTCGCCATAGCAGGAGCCTAGCCCGGCCCTGATCTGTGGAAAACTCCGGCAGTCGCGCGGGGGCTTGGCACCATAGGTGCATGGATCCCGCTCGACTCCCCGCCAGCTGGCAGCGGCTGCTCATGCTTGATGAGCGCACGGTGCAGCTCGGTGATGATGAGGAGGCGGTGCGCATCATCGGGCCTGCTCAGCGCCTGGTGGAGCAGCTGCGGCCACATTTCGGCCTCGCCCACGCAGGGGAGGATTCCGACGACGAGGCCCACGCAGAATCCCCGGCCGCTGAGCTGCGCATCCAGGCGGACGCGCGCCGGCGGCTCGCCGCAGTGCACCTTGACGGGCTCCCGGCCCCCGCGAAGCTGGTGGCCGAAGAACTCACCCGGTTGAACATCGGCATGCTGCTGCTCAGCGACGAACGCCTGGTCTCACCCCAGGACACCGCGGCGGGGTACCCCGCGTCCTCGCTCGGCCTGGCCCGCACTGCCGCCGTGCGGAGAACGTGCCTGCGGCTGCGCCCGGATGCCACCATCGCGGCGCGGACATCGCAGCGCGATGAGGAGGTGCCCGGGGAGGAGGTCCGCGGCGACGTCGTCGACGTCCATGTCATCTTCGCGGAGAGGGGGATCGCCCCTGCTCGACTGGCAGACGCCGCGGGGCGCACCCAGGTGCTGCTGCCGGTGGTCCACACGCGGCACGGGTGGCGGATCGGACCGCTGCTGAGCCGGGATCCCGGTCCCTGCCCGCAATGTCTTCTGCTGCACGGCCAGGACCGGGACCCGCACTGGGAGACGCTGCAGACCGCGCTCGCCGGACCCGGAGAGACAGACCGTGCCGCCTCCGCGTGCGAGGAGCCTGCGTGGGTGGTCGCGAGTCTCGTCGCCCGCGAGGTCCAGCTTGCCGTGGACGGTCAGTACACGCCGCAGACCTCGGGCGGCATGCTGTGCCTCTCCGGCCCGGCCGGCCACGTCAGCTTCGAACCCGTCACCCCGCACCCCGAATGTGAGTGCCGCCTGCGGGCGACGAGAACCTCCCGACTTCATCCTGTGGCGAACTGACGGCGCTCATACAGACAGCACCGAGCCGCGCTGGATACGCTGGAGGTTCTCAGGCCGAACCAGGATCACCACAGGGAGCGTCCGATGAGCGAGAACAACTCCGGCAACAACAATCAGGGCAACGGGGATGACCCACGTGACCCCATGGAGGAGTTCTTCAAACAGCTCTTCGGCGGTCAGATGCCCGGCCAGGAGGCCGACGGCGATGACGCCAAGGACAAGAACGACGCCGGAGGCCGCGGCCCCAGCATCGGATTCACCGGGACCCCCGGAGCGGGTCAGGGCAACCAGTCCGGAACGGGTGGCCAGGGCGGATTCCCCGGATTCCCACCCGGCTTCGACCCCTCCCAGATCCCCGGCATGGCGGATATGAACCCGCAGATGATGCAGCAGATCATGGGGCAGGTGCAGTCGATGTTCTCGGCCATGCAGAACCCCTCCGAGGAGGACCAGGGACCGGTCAACTGGTCCATGGCACGCCAGGCCGCCCGTCAGGCAGCCGCCGGGGACGATCCCAGCGTCTCGGCCGCTGAGCGCAAAGAGATCGACGATGCGCTGCGCCTGGCAGACATGTGGCTCGACGGCGCCACCGCCTTCGAGTCCGCAGGCCAGATCGGCAAGGCCTGGTCCCGCGCGCAGTGGGTCGAAGAGACCTTTGACTCCTGGAAGCGGCTGACCGAACCCGTGGCGGAATCGGTGTCCAAGGCACTCTCCGGCGCCATCAAAGACCAGCTCGGCGAGGAGGGCTCCGGCCTGCCCCCCGAGCTGGAATCCATGATGGGCGGAGCAGGCGCGCAGCAGATCACCGGCATGGTCGAGTCCATGGGCGGCATGGCCTTCGGTGTGCAGCTGGGGCAGGCCATCGGTGAACTGGCCAAAGAGGTCGTCTCCTCCTCCGACACCGGGCTCCCACTGGCCGGTCACACCACGGCGCTGCTGCCCAAGAACGTCCGAGATTTCGGCAAAGACCTCAGCGTGGACAGCCGTGAGGTGCTGCTTTACCTGGCGCTGCGCGAAGCTGCCAGGATGCGGCTGTTCATCCACGCCCCCTGGCTCGAGCAGGACCTGTTCAACGCCGTGGGCCAGTACGCCGCGGGCATCCACATCGACATGGGCCGGATCGAAGAGGCCGCGAGCCAGATGGACCCCAGCAACCCCGAGTCGATGAACTCCATCCTGGGGGAGGGGCTCTTCCCCGAGGAGCGGACTCCCATGCAGGAGGCCGCGCTCAAGCGCATCGAGACCACCCTGGCCCTGGTCGAAGGCTGGGTCGATGATGTGGTGACCCAGGCGGCCGAACACCTGGAGTCCCTGTCCCGGCTGCGCGAGACGATGAACCGTCGTCGTGCCTCGGGGGGACCGGCAGAAGACACCTTCGCCGCCCTGGTCGGACTGGAGCTGCGCCCACGCCGACTCCGGGACGCCGCCGCGCTCTGGGCGCACCTGCGCGAGACCGAGGGCATGGCCGGACGCGACGACGTCTGGGGCCACCCCGACGTTCAGCCCGACGAGCAGGACCTCGACGATCCGACCGGCTTCCAGCAGCGCCGCGCCGAGCGCCAGGAGGAGACGGCCAAGATCGACGAGGAGCTGCAGAAGCTGCTCGACGGCGGATATGACGGCAAGTCTCCTGAGTCCTGACACACTTTTCGTGCCTGCTCAGCCCAGATGAGATGATGAGTGACGATCATCATGACTGAGCACCCGCCGAAATCCCCCAAGCCCCGCCTGCGGAGAAGTCTGCAAGCCGTGGCCGGCACCTCAGCGCTCATCATCGGGCTGCTCAGCCTGTTGCTGCCCAGTCCCTACCTGATCGAAACCCCGGGGCCGGTGTTCAACACCATCGGCGAGATCGAGGACGAAGCGGTGATCTCCGTGACGGGAGAGCCGACCTACCCCACTGAGGGTGCGCTGAATCTGACCACGGTCTACGTCAGCGGCGAGCCCACCTCCACGGTGCGCGTCCCCGAGGCGGTCCTGGGCTGGGTCAACCCCGGCACCGACATCCAGCCGCACGAACTCATCTACCCCTCCGGGACCACCGCTGAACAGGTGCAGGAGCAGAACAGCGCCGCGATGACCAGCTCGCAGGACCTGGCGGTGGCAGCGGCGCTGCAGGAGCTCGGCATCGACTACAGCCAGCAGCTCTCGGTGGTGGACTTCACGCCCGAGGCCGACGAAGTCGGCACCGACGAGCAGCTGCGTCCCGGTGACACGGTCACCGCCGCCGCCGGAAGCGACATCACCGGTCTCGAAGGACTGCGTGACGCAGTCAACACCGCCGCAGGTCAGCCGGTAGAATTGACCGTGCGCCGCGAAGGTGAGGAGCTCGAGTACGAGGTCCCCACCTACCAGGAGGCTGACGGGGCCTACTACGTGGGAATCATGCTTCAGAACGAGTTCTCCTTTCCCGTGGACGTAGAGATCAAGTTGGACGGTGTCGGTGGGCCCAGCGCCGGGCTCATGTTCACCCTCGGGCTCGTCGATGAGATGACCGAGGAATCCATGACCGGCGGCGTGAACTGGGCCGGAACCGGAACAGTGGATCCCGACGGGACAGTGGGACCCATCGGCGGGATCGCCCAGAAGGTCGTGGGCGCCCGCTCCCAGGGCATCGAAAACTTCCTGGTGCCGAATGAGAACTGCGCCGACCTTCAGGGACGAGTCCCAGAGGGGCTGCAGACATATCCGGTAGCGAACGTCTCCGAGGCACGGCAGATCGTCGAGGCGGTCCGCGACGAGGACGAAGACTTTCTCGCAGGACTAGCGTCCTGCGGATCACAGTAGAACGACCCAGCAGAACCAGCAGTACAGACGTATCCAAGCACCACATATAGAGACGAGGGATTGTCCGTGAGTTTCTCTCAGGGATTCGGGTCCGCGAACCCGTTCGGCGGGGGCCTGTTCGGCTCCGGCTCGGGCGGGGATGACGGCGATAACTCCGGCGGGTCCGGGTCCGAGCGGCAGGAACGAGGGTCAGGACCGCGGCGTCCGTCAGCACTGGTGCTGACGATCATCATCATCGCCGTGCTGATCGGCGCCTTTGTGGCATCTTCCGGCTTCTACGCCGAGATCCTCTGGTTCAACCAGCTGGGGTATGAGGACGTCTTCTGGACTGAGCGGATCGCACGCGGTGTGATCTTCCTGGTGGCGTTCGTGCTGATGGCCGCTCTGGTCTGGCTCAGCCTGTTCCTGGCGTTCCGCAACCGGCCGATGTCGGTGCAGAGCCAGATGAACGAATCAGTCATCCGGTATCAGCGCACGCTGAACTCGATGCGTCGACTCTTCATGATCGGCCTGCCCGCGCTGATGGGCTTCTTCGCAGGCACCGCCGCGCAGGGCAGCTGGGAGACGGTGCTGCTGTTCATCAACCAGCAGCCCTTCGGCATGACCGACCCCGAGTTCGGCATGGACTTCGGCTTCTTCGTCTTCACGCTGCCCTTCCTGGGGCTGCTCAACGGCTTCCTGGTCTCCGCCGTCCTGGTGGCAGGCATCGCCGGCATCCTCACCCACTACCTCTTCGGCGGCATCCGGATCGAGCCCAGCGGCAAGTTCGTCGTCGAGACCGCCGCCCGGTGGCACATCGCGGTGACTGCCGCCATCTTCCTGCTGCTGCAGGCCGTGAACTGGTGGCTTGATCGCTACGCCACCCTGCAGAACCAGAGCGGCAACTGGGCCGGCGCGCTGTACACCGATGTCAACGCCGTCATTCCGGCTCAGGCGATCCTCGCCGCCGCCGCCGTGCTGGTGGCGCTGGTCTTCATCGTGACTGCCGTGACCGGACGCTGGCGCTTCTCCATCATCGGTTCGGCCATGCTGCTGATCACCGCGATCATCGGCGGCGGGCTCTACCCCTTCCTCGTGCAGGAGTACCAGGTCCAGCCTTCGGAGCGGACCCTGGAGATGCCCTATATCGAGCGCAACATGGAGCTGACCCGCTACGCCTACGGGCTGCAGGACCTTGAGCAGGAAAGTTACGACGCCGACTCCGCCGCCACCGAGGGAGCGCTGTCGGAGGACGCTGGAAACACTGAGAACATTCGCCTGCTGGACCCGAACCTGGTCTCCGCGGCGTTCGGTCAGTTCCAGCAGTTCCGCCAGTACTACTCCTTCCCAGACACCCTGAGCTTCGACCGCTACGAGATCGACGGCGAGCGTCAGGACACTGTGATCGCTGCCCGTGAGCTCAACATTCCTGACGATGCCTCCTGGGTCAACCGGCACCTCGTCTACACCCACGGCTACGGACTGGTCGCGGCCAACGCCAACACCGTCACGCCCGAGGGCCGGCCGAGCTTCACCCTGCAGGGAATCCCCACGCGTGGTGAGCTCGCGTCCGATGAGGACTACGAGCCGCGCATCTACTTCGGCGAGAACTCCCCGGAGTACTCCATCGTCGGCGCTCCGGAAGATGATGAGCCGCTCGAGCTCGACCGCCCGGCAGCCGCAGACTCCGAGGCTGAGACCGTCTACACCTTCGAAGGCGACGGCGGTCCCGACGTCGGCGGACTGTTCAACCGACTGGTCTACGCGATCCAGTTCCAGTCCCCGGAGATCCTGCTCTCCGGAGACATGACCGAGGAATCCCAGATCCTCTACGAGCGCCAGCCGCGCGAACGTGTGGAAGAAGTGGCTCCGTTCCTCGATGTCGACCAGAACGCCTACCCGGCGATCGTTGACGGACGGGTCAAGTGGATCGTGGAGGGTTACACCACCTCCAACGACTTCCCGTACTCGGACCAGCAGCAGCTCGAGCAGGCCACCACAGATGCCCTGACCCAGGGAGCGCCCACGCTCGCCGGACAGGTCAACTACATCCGCAACTCGGTCAAGGCCACCGTGGATGCCTACGACGGCTCCGTGGAGCTGTACGCCTGGGACACCGAGGACCCGATCCTTCGTGCCTGGCAGCAGGTCTTCCCCGAGGCGCTGCAGCCCTACGAGAACATGTCCGCTGAACTGATGGACCATGTCCGCTACCCAGAAGACATGTTCCGCGTGCAGCGTGAGCTGCTCGGCCGCTACCACGTGACCGATCCAGGCACGTTCTACGAGAACAACGACGCCTGGTCCGTCCCCTCGGATCCCACCGCGGATGAGGAGACGGCCCAGACGCAGCCTCCGTACTACATGACCCTGCAGATGCCGGGCCAGGAGGAGCCGGCGTTCTCGCTGACCGGTACGTTCATCCCGCAGATCGCCGAAGGTGCTCAGCAGCGCAACGTGCTCTATGGCTTCCTCGCCGCCGCTGGCGACGCAGGAACCGGCGAGGACGGGGTCAAGGCTGAGGACTATGGCCAGCTGCGGCTGCTCGAACTGCCGCGCGACACGGTGATTCCCGGACCTGGTCAGACACAGGCGAACTTCGACTCGAACTCGCAGATCTCCCAGGAGCTGAACCTGCTGCGTCAGGGCGCCTCCGAGGTGATCAACGGCAACATGATCACTCTGCCCGCCGGCGACGGCATCCTCTACGTCCAGCCGGTCTACGTGCAGTCCACTGGAACCGAGGCCGCCTACCCCGCGCTGCGCAAGGTGCTGGTGGCCTACGGCGAGGAGGTCGGCTTCGCTGACACCCTCGACGAGGCGCTGGACCAGGTCTTCGGCGGCGACTCAGGTGCCGCGGTGGCTGAAGGTGCCGGCGTCCAGGGTGAGGCCGTGGATGACGAGCTCGACGTCCCAGAGGGCGAGGCGCCCTCTGACCAGGAGCCCGCCGAGGAAGAGGCCCCTGAAGAGGACGCCACGACCGAGGAGGAGCCCGCAGAAGAGGCGGAAGCTCCCGCCGCTCCCACTGGTCCCGCCCAAGAGCGCCTGACCGACGCACTGAATCGTGCAGGCCAGGCGATCCGGGACTCCGACGCCGCACTCTCCGAGGGAGACTTCGCCGCCTACGGCGAGGCCCAGGAGCAGCTGCAGCAGGCCATCGATGATGCCCTGCAGGCCGAGGCCGACTTGGAGGAGTAAAGACTCCGCCGCGGTGGTCCTGACCCCGCAGCACCCGCCGCCGTCCCCGCCCGAACCTTCCAGGTCAGGGCGGGGACAGCGGGTGTCGGAGGTCACCCACCACTGAGTGCATCTCGATTTTGCACAGCAGATATGTGTGCGTAGACTAAACAAGTCGCAACGCGGGGTGGAGCAGTTCGGTAGCTCGCCGGGCTCATAACCCGGAGGTCGCAAGTTCAAATCTTGCCCCCGCAACGAGATGAGGCCCCTGACCTGGGGATAAACCAGGTCAGGGGCCTTTTTGCTTGACCTAGAAGATCTTCAACCCGGGGTTATAGGCAGCAATGTGTGTTGTTGAAGCCACACAGGTCCGGCATCTCTGTCGACGCAACGACGAGCCTGCCGGTGGGGGTGTGTCAGGCCAATGTGGCGGTGCGCACATTGGGCAAACTAGGGTGGAGTCATGTCTGCACCGCAATCCGGCTCCGGGCATCGCCTGAAAGCGATGTCGGTCCATGCCTATACCGCCATGGGTGTCGTCCTTGCGCTGCTGATGGTGCATATGTCCTATGCCGGTGAAGTCGAAATTGTGCTGTGGCTCTTTCTCGCCGCAATGATCATCGACGGGTCTGACGGCTTCCTGGCGCGCCGCTTCCGCGTCAAAGAGGTGATGCCGGGCTTCGACGGTGCACTTCTGGACAACATCATCGACTACATCACCTATGCCTTCGCGCCGATGGTGCTCTTGTGGAGCGCAGGCTATCTGCCGGACGGGTGGCTAGGCGGTGTTGTGGCCTCCGTGCCTCTGCTCGCGTCGTGCTATCAGTTCTGCCGAAGCGACGCCAAGACCGATGACCACTTCTTCCTGGGGTTCCCCAGCTACTGGAACATCGCGGCGTTCTATCTCATCGTGCTCGGCGCCAGCGTTGCCGCGACCACGACCACGCTGCTGGTCCTGACAGTGCTCGTGTTCGTTCCTATCAAGTACGTCTACCCCTCCCGCACCGAGACCGCGTGGTGGTTGACCATGACGCTCACCACGCTCTGGTTGGGCCTGTACGCGCTGATTCTTGCGCAGTACCCCTCACCGAGCCTGTGGTTGATCGTCTTGTCCGGCGGCTACTTGGTCTATTACGCAGTTCTGAGCCTGCGTCTCACCCTGAATCGCCGCAGTCAGGATGGCGGCGCGGCGGGCTCAGCCAGCCCCGCCGACAGTTCCTCAGCCGCGGGCGGCAAAGGGATTCTGCAGAAACCCCCGCAAGACGCCAAGGAACTCTGAGTCAGGACACCAGGACGGTTCCATGAGGGACAAGCAGCGTCCCAACGCGGGATTCTGTTCGTCGACGCAACTCCGTCTGCCGATTGACTGCCGGTCGTTCGACCGAGACGTGACGCGGCCTGCACTCACCACGCTTCATGCCATGCAGGTGGGCGCCTTTCAGCCCAGTTTCAGCGCGGCCTGGGAGACTGACAGGACAATTGAGTGAGAGGACAGGCATGCGAGTGCTCGTGGTCGACGACGAGCGGCGTCTAGCGTCGTCGCTGCGGGTAGGGCTGGAGGCCGAAGGGTTCGCCGTCGACGTGGCCCACGACGGCACCGACGGCCTGTGGCTGGCGCGGGAGCACCCCTACGACGCGATCGTGCTCGACCTGATGCTGCCCGGGATCAACGGCTATAAGGTCTGCGAGACGCTGCGCGGCGAGCGGAACTGGACGCCGGTGCTGATGCTGACAGCCAAAGACGGTGAGTGGGACCAGGTCGAGGGCCTCGACACGGGGGCTGATGACTACCTCACGAAGCCGTTCTCCTTCCCGGTGCTGCTTGCCCGGCTGCGTGCGGTCGCGCGTCGCGGCGCCCGAGAGCGGCCCACGCTCCTCGAGGCTGGCGACCTGCGGCTGGACCCGGCGGCGCGCCGAGCCTGGCGCGGCGAGGATGAGATCGAACTGACCAGCCGAGAGTTCTCCTTGCTGGCCTTCCTGATGCGTCACGTCGGTGACGTGGTCTCCAAGCTGCAGGTCCTGGACGCGGTCTGGGACGTCGACTTCGAGGGCGACCCCAACATCGTCGAGGTCTACGTGCGCCACCTGCGCAACAAGATCGACCGCCCCTTCGGCCGCGAGGCGATCCAGACCGTCCGTGGCGCGGGCTACCGGCTGAGCAGCGACGGTGGGTAGCCGCCTCACCTCGGTGCGGCTGCGCACGACCACCGCAGCCGTCGCCGTCGTCGCAATAGCCCTGGTGGTCGGGAGCGTGATCCTGGTGCTGCTGCTGCGTGCCTCGCTGCTCGACGGGCTGGAGGCGAGCGCCGAGCAGCGCGCCTCGGCGATCGCCGACGAGCTTGAGGACGGCCGCACCCCGACCGGCGTTGAGGATCCCGCCGACGAGCCCGAGGAGGACCCCGACACCGAGCCCGAGGACGAAGTCTGGCAGGTTCTCGGCCCCGACGGGCAGGTGCGGGAGTCCTCCCAGCCGCTCGTCGAGGCGCTGCCGACGGACAACGTCGAGAGCTTCGCGCTCTCCGGTGCCGAGAGCGCCTACCTGGTCGAGACGGAGGACACGGAGGATGGCTCGGTCATCTCTGTCGCGGTGAGCCGTGAGGAGGTCGACGACTCGGTCGGAGCGCTGGTGCCGCTGCTCCTCCTCGGCCTGCCGGTGCTGCTGCTCGTCGTCGGCGGCACGACCTGGCTGATGACCGGGCGCGCGCTGGCCCCGGTCGAGAGGATCCGCGCCGAGGTCGACGGCATCACCAGCGATCGTCTGGAGCGCCGGGTGCCCGAGCCCGGCAGCCGCGACGAGGTGCAGCGGCTGGCCGAGACGATGAACCGCATGCTCGGCCGGCTCCAGCACGCGCGTGAGCGCCAGCAGCAGTTCGTCGCCGACGCTTCCCACGAGCTGCGCTCCCCGCTGGCGAGCATCCGTCAGACCGCCGAGGTTGCGCGAGCCCACCCCGGGGCGCTGGGGGAAGGCGAGCTTAGTGAGGCCGTCCTCGAGGAGTCGGCCCGCATGGAGCGCCTCGTCGGACAGCTGCTGATGCTGACCCGGGCCGACGAGGGCGCGCTGGTAGCGACGCCCCGAGATGTGGACATCGACGACCTCGCGCTCGCCGAGAGCGCCCGCGTTCGTCGCTCCGGCCTGCGCGTCGATACCCACGCCGTGGCGCCGGGTCGTGTCCGCGGCGACCCCAGCGCGCTGGGGCAGGTCACGCGCAACCTCGTCGACAATGCCGTTCGTCACGCCGACGGCCAGATCGCCCTGACGGTGCAGGAGCGTCCTGGGGCCGTCGAGCTGGTCGTCGAGGACGACGGGCGCGGAGTGGCGCCCGAGGACCGTGAGCGAATCTTCGAACGCTTCGTCCGGCTCGACGAGGCGCGCGGCCGCGACGCCGGAGGCAGCGGGCTCGGGCTCGCGATCGTCGCCGAGATCGTGCATGCCCACGGCGGAACGGTCACGGTCCGCGACGGCCGGCTCGGCGGCGCGGCGTTCACGGTCGTGTTGCCGGCCGGCTGAACCCACTTTCAGGAGCGTTCAGGTCGGCTTCAGCGGAGGTGTCGCATGGTGGTGGAACACAGACAACGACACCGAAATGAGGCATCACCATGAGTAACCTCCGCAGCAAGCGCGTCCTCGTCCCCGCCCTCGCCGTCGCCGTGACGGCTGTCGGAGCCGGCGCCTGGACTGCCGCCGCCCAGACCGACGACGTGCGTGGCTCCGAGCGCGACCAGGTCGTGTCCGCCGTGGCCGACGCCGTCACCGACGGCCAGGTCACCGACGTCGAGACCAGCGACGACCCGGGTGAGGCCTATGACGTCGAGGTCCGACTGCCCAACGGCAGCGAAGTGGACCTCGCTCTCAACCAGGACCTCGCCGTGGTCTCCCGCGAGGACGAGAACCGCGACGACGACGATGACCGCGACGACGACCGTGACTACGACCGCGTGCTGGACGCCGGCGCGCGTGAACGCGCCGAGCAGGCCGCGCTCGAGGCCGTCGGCAGCGGCACTATGACCGACGTCGAGGCCAGCGACGACCCGGGTGAGGCCTACGACGTCGAGGTCCGCCTGCCCGACGGCAGCGAAGTGGACCTCGCCCTCGACGAAAACTTCGCAGTGGTCTCCCGCGTGGACGATGACCGCAATGACCGCGATGACCGTCAAGAGACCGACGACGACCGCGTGCTGGACGCCGGCGAGCGTGAACGCGCCGAGCAGGCCGCGCTCGAGGCCGTCGGCAGCGGCACTACGACCGACGTTGAGGCCAGCGACGACCGGGATGCGACCTACGAGGTCGAAGTCGTCGACGCCGACGGCGTGGAGTGGCACGTCGACCTCGACGCCGCCTTCGATGTCGTGGACCAGCGACAGGACCGCTGACCGATCACGTGACGTCGGTGGTGGTGCCACACGCTGTCCAACGAGGAACACCCCTCGCGGCGCTTGGCGGACCGACAGGCTGCACGCCCCACCGGGCCGCCTACTCACCCGGTCGCCCGCAAGAGGACAGAGAACCCCCAGCACTCAGGTGCTGGGGGTTCTCTCGTGTCCGCTAGGCTCTCGCCATGACACCGGTCGATGACGACGTAGACGCATTCCTCCGCACCACCCACCGGGCCGAGGAGCTGACGGCACTGGACGCCCTGATCAGGGCGGAACTGTCTCAACTGAGCAGGGTGCTGTGGCGCGGGACCATGTGGGGCGGCACCGAACAGGCCGTCATCGGCTACGGCAGAATGCGTCAGCCACGACCGCGCGGCGCCGACGTCGACTGGTTCCTCATCGGCCTGGCCGAGCAGTCGAAACACCTCTCCGTCTACGTCAATGCCATCGAGGACGGCGGGTACCTGCTGAAGAAGCGCGCGGCACGGCTGGGACGGGTCAAGGTGGGGGCCGCCGCGCTGACCTTCACCACGCTTGAGAAGCTTGATCAGGCAGAGTTTCGCAGCATGATCTCTCGCGCGGCCGAGCTGCACCCGGGGGCGATATGAGCGAGATCCGGATGAAGACAGCAGCGGGGCGGTGGATCCTGCTCGCCACAGTCCTCGGCTCAGGCATCGCTGGGATCGACGCAACCGTGGTCAACGTCGCTCTGCCGACCATCGGGGCGGACCTCGGCACCGACTTCGCGGCCCTACAGTGGATGGTCACGGGTTACACACTGACGCTTGCCTCGTTCATCCTGCTCGGTGGTTCGCTGGGGGACCGGTACGGTCGCCGACGCATCTTCGTGATCGGAGTCGTGTGGTTCGCGGTGGCCTCCTTGCTCTGCGGCTTGGCACCAGATGCGGGACTGCTCATCGCCGCTCGGGCTCTGCAAGGGGTCGGCGGGGCGCTGCTGACCCCGGGAAGCCTCGCCATCATTCAGGCCAGCTTCTCGGGCGAGGATCGGGCTCGGGCGATCGGCGCCTGGTCCGGCCTGGGCGGGGTCGCCACCGCGATCGGCCCGTTCCTGGGCGGCTGGCTCGTCGAAAGCGTGTCCTGGCGCTGGGTGTTCCTGATCAACGTGCCGATCGCTCTCGCCGTCGTCTGGATCGCGGCCCGCCACGTGCCGGAGACGCGCGACGCCGAGGCGACGGGCCGACTCGACATCCTCGGCGCCGTCCTCGGTGCCCTCGCCCTCGCCGGAACCACCTATGCGCTCATCGAGGCACCCGTGCAGGGCGTGACAGCTCCGGCGGTCCTTGGTTCAGCGGTTATCGGCGTCGTCGCCGCTGCGCTGTTCCTCCTCGTGGAGCGAGGCACAGAGCACCCGATGCTGCCGCTGCGGATCTTCAGGAATCGACAGTTCAGCGCCACGAACGCCGTGACATTCCTGATCTACGCGGTGTTCGGCGGCATCTTCTTCCTCCTCGTCCTCCACCTGCAGGTGGTGGCAGACTTCAGTCCGCTCGCTTCTGGCATCGCGATGCTGCCGGTCACTGCTCTGATGCTCGTCCTCTCCCCATCGGCCGGCGCCCTGAGTTCGCGGATCGGCCCGCGCCTGCCGATGACAGTCGGACCGCTGGTCTGCGCCGTCTCCCTGGGACTGATGCTGCGCATCGACCAGGACGCGTCCTACCTCCTCGACGTCCTGCCGCCCGTGATCATCCTGGGCCTGGGACTGTCGCTGCTGGTCGCACCACTGACGGCCACCGCGCTGTCTTCCGTGCCCGAGCGGCAGGTCGGCCTGGCGTCGGGTGTGAACAACGCCGTCGCTCGTGCCGCTGGGCTGATCGCCATCGCCGTCCTGCCCGCGGCAGTCGGGCTCAGCGGTGAGGTCTACAGCGATCCGGTCCAGTTCGCGGCGGGGTTCGACGCCGCCTGCATCATCGGGGCGGTCGTCCTCGTCCTCGGCGGGCTTCTCGCGGCCTTCACCATCCGCGATCCAGGACCGGCACCCGCGAGTCCCTCCGCAGTGGCACATCCGGCGCATTGCGCGGTCGAGGGGCCGCCAGCGGCGCCCGGCGCGATCGAGGCTCGCCCACACCAGAGCTGAGACCGCGTCAGTAGGTGGCGTTCCGGCTGGCCGAAAGGTTGATCCCCTCACCGGTGAGCTGGTTCCAGCAGGACATCTGCGACTGAAAGGACGAGCAGGCATAGAACTCATTCGAGGCTGTCTGACCGTAGCCGAGCACCGGCTGACCCGCGGGCTCGACCGGATCCCCACACGCAGGCTCTGCCGGTCGGTCGACCTCGATCGCGTAGGTGACGCCGCCGGTGCAGCCCTCCGGAGCAGAGAAGCTGTGCTCCAGAACCGTGCAGCGCATCGCCTCTCCGAGCTCGCAGACCACGTTGCCTCCCGGTGCGGCGAAGCTCTCCAGTGGCTGTCCCTGCGCAGGGAACGACGTCTGGATCCAGGCGGAGCCCATCTCCTGCACAGTGCCGGCCAGCGCAGTGGCCTCCTCGGATCCGCGCAGGTCAAGGTACAGCGCAGCCGCGTGGACGCTGCCACAGCTTTCCTGAAGTCCGAGCAGCGTCTCCTGGACCAAAATCGAGTCCGAGGGCTCCAAACCGCCGCCGTCCGTCGTCACCGCCGTGCCGAATTCCGCGAAGGTGGCGGCGTCGTCGGCGACGGAGGCACAGGTGGACTCCTCCGGCAGGGAGGTCACGGCGGCGCGGAGCTCCTGCAGCGTCGCAGGTTCGGTGGTGGAGCTGGCGGCACCCTCGTCCGGGTCCGCGTCTTCCTCCCCGGGGCTTCCCTCAGCGGCATCCTCCTGCGCACTGGGTGAAGCTGGAGCCGTAGCCTCCGTCGCGGTGGAGTCGCCCTGATTCACGTCCAGCAGCGCGAGCACCATAGCGCCCACCGCGACCAGGGCGATGAGGGGCAGCACCAGCGCGAGCATGAGCCGGCGGGTGGAGGGCCGGCTGCGCCGAGGCGGTGTGGTCGAGGGTCGACCAGCCGGACCGGGAGCGGCTGCCGTGGAGGCAGCCGTGTCCGAGGGTCGAGAGCCAAACCACTCCTCCTGCGTGTCCGAAGCGGTCTCGATCGGGGGCGAGGGGGTCTCCTCATCCGGTGTCGCGATCCACCAGGACGACGATCCGCCTCTCGCGGATCTCGCCGGTCCTCCGGAACCCGACTCTCCTGCAAGGCCTGTCCGTTCTGCAGAGCTCGCGGCAGTCGGCGGATTCACCGAAGCCCGGGGCTGGCTGCGACGCCGAGCGAGTGCCGCGTCGATCTCGGGGTCGCCGATGGCACTCAGCGCATCGAGCAGTTCGGGATACGCGGCTGGATTCTCCGCCACGGCGGGGCGAAGCTCGGGATAGTTCTCCGCGATCCAATGCAGCGTGTCCCAGTCAGTGTGAGGGTCCGCGGCGATCGCCCCGAGCTCGTCATAGATCGAAGCCATGCGTTCCTTTTCGGTCCCGTCGGTGGCGCGCCGAGCCCCGTGCTGGGTGGACAGTTCACATCAGGGGAAGCTTACTCAGATCACAGCCGCTGAGTGCCTCGAGCCGGTGCTTCGAATGAGTGCTTCGAGTCAGGAGTCACGGGCTCGTGTGTTCAGAGCCAGTGCAGCGCCGAACGGTTCCAGAAGCCGACCGTGTCGCCCTCGGCGGTCTCGAACTCCGTCCAGTGGAAATAAGGCATGAGACTGGTGGCCGCACCCTGGGTGATCTCGAAGTCGAGTTCCCAACAGACCTGCTCATCCCGGGGGATCGCCGTCTCGGTTCCCTCCGGGGGCCGCAGGCACTCATCGGCCTCCACCAGCTCGTAGCGGCTCTCCATCAGCCAGGCCGGTGCCTCGAGCTCCGTGGAATCGAGCATCGATTCAAGTTCACGGACATTGCCGCGATCCACCACGCGGGCAAGCTTCATCGCGATGTCCGTGCCGCCATGCTGCTCCGCGAGCAGCTCACCCAGGTGGTACAGCTGATTGAGGTACCAATACTGGTCCAGGATCTCCCGGGGTTCGTCCTCGGCGCTGGCGGTCTCCACCGGGTTGTAGGCGTCGAGCCCCTCCTCCGGGGCGAAATGCTCGGCGTAATCGCTGCTGAGCTCCGCGTAGTGCCAGAGCAGCTGAAACCGCTGCTCCCGGCGGACCTCACCGGAGCGGAACTGCTCGTAGGGCATGTCCTGGAGCTCAGCCAGGCTGAATTCCTCGGCCTGCGCACCTCCACGCGGTCCGTTGGAGGCCCCCGACTCCGCCGGAGGCTCATCGGACTCCGTATGCGGACCCCGATCCAGCACCAGCACACTCTTCTGGTCCTGATCCGACTCTGACTGCACGACCTCCCCGCAGCCGGTCAGCATCAGCACACAGGCCAGGGAGCCTGCGGAGAGCGCCGTCGAAGTCCGTGCAGTCGAAGTCCGTGCCGTCGAAGTCAGTGCACGCGGATCTCCCACGCTCAGTCCTGGAGCTGGTAGCTCTGCCGGGCCATGAAGAAGCCGCTTCCGGTCTCGGTGTTCCAGCATTCGAAGCCTGACTCCGAAGAGACGCAGGCGAAGCGTCCGTTGCTGGCGGACTGACCGTACTGCAGCGTGGCGGACTCGGCGGCGCCGGACTCTCCGCAGCCCAGCTGGGCCTCCTCGGCGGCCAGCGAGAAGCGGGCAGGGCCTTCGCAGTCCTCGGGGGTGTCGAAGGTGTAGTCGAGGATGCTGCACTCGAGCTCCTCGGCGTCCATGGCGCAGTTGATGTTTCCGGAGGGAGCGGTGAAGGCGGGAATGTCCTGGGCGCCCTCGGGTGCTGGACGCGTCGTCCCCTCCTCGATGTCTGCGTCAGAATCTTCCTCTGCGGGGGTGCTCTCCTCCGCGTTCGGATCCTCTTCGGGGGCCTGCTCCTGTTCACCCTCCTGGACCTCGCCCTGGGAGACGGTGTCCTGGTCGGCGTCGTCGTCCCCGCTGAACACGCCGCCGAAGATCAGGAAGTAAGCGGCTACCACTGCGGCCACTGCAAGCAGGATGATCAGGAAGACGATGGCGCAGGTGCCCCCACCGCGACGGCGCGGCTCCTCCTCGCGTTCGGCGGGGTAGGCGTCGGCAGGGTAGGCGCCGGCAGGGTACGACGCCGCCGGATGCGGTGTCTGCCAGGGCGCGCCCTGCGCGGGGGCCGAGGGATAGTAGCCGGCTCCCGGCTGGGGCTGGCCGTAGCCCTGGGGATACTCGGACTCGTTGCCGGCAGGCTCTGTCGACTGCTCATAGTCTGCGGGGCGGCCCTGCTGCACTGCGGAGAACTCCTCAGTGCCACCGCCCTGGCCTGGTCCGGTGGCAGGGAGCATCGTGGTGTTCTGCTCGGCGGGGTCGATTCCCCCGCCATTGCCGGCGCGGCGCGCCAGGGCGGCGTCGACGGCTGGGTCATCGAGACCGGCGAGCCATTCGAGCAGCTCGGGGTAGGTGTTGGGGTTCTCGGCGATCAGCGGGCGCAGCTCGGGATGGTCCCCGGCGAGCATGTGCAGCTGGACCTGAGGCGTGTTCGGATCGGCGGCGCGGGCCGCTGGCCCCGTTGAACTCTGCCCATTCTCTGGTCCGTCAGTCATGGTCTCTCCTATATCGAGGGTCCCGTGGGTCCGTTCAGCATCCCTGAGACATCATGCCTGACCCCGGCCCAGTTTTCAGGTCAGCTGTTGAGCCGAGCGCCGGCGAGCTGGACGAAATGCTGGTGCAGGCGATGATCTGGAGTCAGCTCCGGGTGGAAGCTGGCGGCCAGCACCCGGCCCTGTCGCACCGCCACCGGTCGGTCCTGCCAGGAGGCGATGACCTCGACCGCGGAGCCCACGGATTCGATGACGGGAGCCCGGATGAACACCGCCTGCAGCGGGCTGAGGTCGTCTTCGGGCAGCCCGCTCACGGGCAGCGCACCGGTGAAGGAATCGAGCTGGCTGCCGTAGCCGTTGCGGCGCACGACCACATCGAGCCCGCCGATCCGCTCGAAGCCGGTGAGCGCCTCCGCGTCGAGGATCTGATCGGCCATCAGGATCATGCCGGCGCAGGTGCCGAACATGGCCATCCCCTCGGCATGGCGTTCGCGAATGGCTTCCATCAGGTGCACCGGGGCGGCCAGCCGGGCCATCGTGGTGGACTCACCCCCGGGGACGATCAGTCCGTCAAGACCCTGAAGCTCGGTCGGCCGGCGCACCGTGGAGACTTCTGCCCCGGCGGCCTGCAGGGCGCGGGCATGTTCTGCCACAGCTCCCTGAAGCGCCAGGACCCCGATGCGCGGTGTGCTCACCAGCCGCGCTCGGCGAGGCGGTGTGGTGCGGGAAGGTCAGCCACGTTGATGCCCACCATGGCTTCTCCCAGGCCCTTGGAGGCCTCGGTGATCACGGCGGGGTCGTCGAAGTACGTGGTGGCCTTGACGATGGCCGCCGCGCGCTCCGCCGGGTTGCCGGCCTTGAAGATGCCCGAGCCGACGAACACGCCGTCGGCGCCCATCTGCATCATCATGGCGGCGTCGGCAGGGGTGGCCACGCCGCCGGCGACGAAGAGCACCACCGGGAGGCGTCCTTCGCGGGCGACCTGCTTCACCAGGGCGTAGGGTGCCTGAAGATCCTTGGCGGCGAGGTAGAGCTCATCCTCGGCCAAGGAGGTCAGCCGGGCGATCTCGGCGTTGATGGTGCGGATGTGCTTCATCGCCTCAGAGACATCCCCGGTGCCAGCCTCACCCTTGGAGCGGATCATCGAGGCGCCTTCGGTGATGCGGCGCAGCGCTTCGCCCAGGTTGGTGGCGCCGCAGACGAAGGGCACCTTGAACTTGGACTTGTCGATGTGGTGGACATAGTCGGCGGGGGAGAGGACCTCGGACTCGTCGATGTAGTCGACCTTGAGGTGCTCCAGGATCTGCGCCTCGACGAAGTGGCCGATGCGGGCCTTGGCCATCACGGGGATGGACACCGTCTCGATGATGCCGCTGATCAGATCCGGGTCGGACATCCGGGCGACACCGCCGGTGGCGCGGATGTCGGCGGGCACGCGCTCGAGAGCCATGACGGCGACGGCGCCGGCCTCTTCGGCGATGCGTGCCTGTTCGGGGGTGACCACGTCCATGATCACGCCGCCCTTGAGCATCTGGGCGAGCCCGGTGTTGACGGCGGTGGCGCCGGTGGCCTCGGTGGCGGGCGTGGTGGCCTCAGTGGTCACGGATATCTCCTGAAGTGTTGGATGCTGCGGTGTCGACGGAGTGCCGGGATGATGAACGACGGCGGCGACGACAATGGGGAGTGAACGTCGAGTTCACCCCCCATTGTTTCATCACTTCGGCGGGCTCATCGCCCGCACGTCATACTCTGTTCAGCCGCGCTCGCGGTCCTCGGCTTCAAGCTGGGCAAAGTCTCGCTCGTCGACTCCGGTATCGGCGCTGTCGGCGCTGCCGGTGCCTGCGCCGAGGGCGCCCTGTGAGGAGCTGCCGCTCTTCAGCGCTGCGAGGCGCGCATCGACCTCGGCCTGCTCGCCCAGGTCCTCCAGGGACTCGAACTGCGCATCCAGGGAGGAGGCGGCGAGCTCGTTGCGCCCGCGCACCCGGGCCTCTTCGCGACGGATCTTCTCTTCGAAGCGTCCGACCTCCGAGGTCGGGTCCATCACGTCGATGGACTTCACGGCGTCGTGGACCTGGGACTGGGCGTGGGCGGCGCGGGAGCGAGCGATGAGCTCATCACGCTTGGACACGAGCTGCTGACGCTTGGTCTTCATCTGCTCAAGACCGGTCTTGAGCCGGTCCACGATCTCGCGCTGGGAGGTGATAGTCGGCTCGGCGGACTTCGCCGAGGACTCAGCCTCCATCTGGCGCTGGATCGCGACCTTGGCCAGGTTGTCGAACTTCTGCGCGTTCTCGGTGTTGCCGCTGTCGCGGAACTCGTCGGCCTTGCGGGAGGCGGCGAGGGCCTTCTGGCCCCAGGAGCGCGAGTTCTCGAGATCCTCGCTGTAGTCGTCCTCCATCATGCGCAGGTTGCCGATGGTCTGAGCGATCGCTTCTTCGGCCTCCGAGATGTTGTTGGTGAAGTCTCGGACCATCTGGTCGAGCATCTTCTCCGGGTCCTCGGAGCGATCCAGCATGGCGTTGACGTTCGCGCGTACCAGCTGGGACATGCGACCTAAAATGGACTGCTTGCTCACGGTGCTCACCTTTCCTCAGGCGTCAGGTTCTATGAATTGCTCACGGTGTCGATACTAGTCACGGCTCCTGGTCACGGCCATGACACTGGCGCAGAAGTTCTCCCAGGGAGTAGGGGCTGGCGTGCGGGACGGTGGTTTGGGCGCAGGGGCGGGTGAAGGCGCGGGGCAGGTTCAGAACATCCGACGACGGCGCCCGAAGCCGCCCATCGAGCCGCGGCCAAAACCTCCGCGTCCCATATGCCCGTAGCCGCCGGGCATGCCGAAGCCGCCGAAACCACCTCCATAGCCGCCCCCGCTGCCGCCTCCCATCAGGGCATCCTCGGCGGACTCCTGTCGGGCGATCTGTGCGGCCTGGACTCCAAGAGTCTTCGCCTGGGTGGCCAGCTCCAGGGCTTTCGCGGGTTGGGTGTCGCCGAGGGACTCGGCTTCGGCGAGGCTGCGCTCGGCCTCGGCCATGCGGGTCCGGGAGGTCGAGCCGCCGCGTCGGGCGCGGAGATAGTCCCGCGAGGACTGGACCTGGTGCCGGGCGGTGAGGATCTCGGTCTGCAGCACTTCCCGGGCGCGGCGGTCTCGTGCCTGCTGATCGCGGACGGCGTTGAGCGGTTCGTCCAGCTCCCGGTGGGCGACCTCCAGGGAGTTCAAGAGATCCAGCGGGTTGATCTTCTGACCGGAATCCAGATCCCGGCGCACCTGGGTGACCGCCGCCTGGGCTGCGGCGATGGGCCCGGCAAGATCGTGTGACTGGCCCGCCTCCAGGGTGGCGCGCGCCTGGGCGATGTCCTGCTCGGTCTGGTCCAGACCGATGCTGAGGTTCTGTTCAGCGCTGCGCAGCCGCAGCTGGGTCTCTTCGAGTGACTCGATCAGTTTTCCTGCCTCGCCGGCGGATTCCTCGCCGGCGTGGATGGCGACCACCGCCTCTGAAGGTTCGGCGGAGTCGAGCGCGGACTCCGCCGTGTCGGCCGCAGCGGACGCCGCCTGCAGACTGTGTGCGGAGTGCTCCAGACCCTCGATGAAGGACGTGAGTGCCTCGTCGTCGTACTTGGACTGCAGGTCGGGGAGGCGTTTCTGTGCCTGGGCGCGGCGCTGGTTCAGCTCCTCGATGCGTGTTCGCAGCTGGCTCAGCGCGGGTCGTGGATCAAGCTCCAGGCTTCGCAGCGATTCGAAGTCCTGACGGTGGGATTCCAGCGTCTCGCTGACCCGCTGGCAGTTGGCGATGACGTTGCGCAGCAGCTCGCGCGCCTCATCCTCGGACTCCGGCGGATCACGGTCCACCTGATGCTGCATCCGGAAGGACTCCTGGAGGTGCTCGCGAGCCTCTTCGACATCACGTTGGAACGGCGCCACCTGGTCATCTCCGTAGGCGGCGCTGGCGAAGAGGATCTCCTGCTCTGAGGAGTTCACTGCATTGTCCGCGGCGATCAGCAGCGACCCCGCCTCGCGCCGCAGCTCCTCGAGACTCATCTGCTGCAGACGCCGCTGCTCGGCGGTGAGCTGGCGAGCTGCCTCGCGGCGACCGCCGAACTCCTGTCCGCCCGCGGCGCCCTGGAGGCGGCGGGTCTGTTTCTTGCCGCCGGAGAGCCATACTGCGCCGAGTCCGATCAGGCCGAGGATCACTGCGCCGATCAGCAGCGGGCCGATGAAGATCGCGCCGAGGGTGATGGGTGGATTGAGGACTGCGTCGGGCACCATGGACCGAGTGTATAAGTGCCCCCTGACACCGTCCATTGAGAAGCTGTGACACCCTCGAACGAGGCCCCGTGAGGCTGACTGACGCCGGCGGCGGTGATGAATTATGCGTCCACTGGAATCGTCCAGCAGGCGTCCAGGAGGCTATCGTCATCGGTACAGGGTGAGCGCAGACAATAGCAGGCAGACCAATCATTGAGTGCTCGCATCACACTCCCGCTCTATTGCTTCGCAAGACCGCAAAGGTAGGTTTCATCATGAGCTCAGATCCGAATCACACCGGAGATCGCGATCCGATCCATCCCGCTGAGGATGCCACGCAGCGGATTGACCCGGTCTCCTCCGCGCAGGACTCCCCGCAGCACGCTGCGCAGGGCCCCGCGCAGGACCCCGCTGCCGGCGGTGAGCACAGCGTCCCGCAGGTCCCTGCTCCGGAAGCCGCGCAGGAGACCTACTCCGCAGGGTGGCCCGCCGCCGCGTCCACGCCGCAGCACCAGGCAGACGCTGAGCGTGCTCAGCCCCCGGCCTATGACCCGACCTCGCCGCAGGGTGAGCCGACGCCGCCCCCGGCATATGAGCAGGCTCAGCCCTTCTACGGTCAGCAGACCTATGGGCAGGAACAGTATGGCCAGCAGCCCTACGGCCAGAATCAGTACGGGCAGCAGCCGTATGGCCAGCAGTCCTATGGTCATGAGCCGCATGGCAACGACCAGTATGGCCAGCCAACCTATGGGCAGAACGCACACGGTCAGCAGGCAGGGTTCAGCCCCTACGCCTATGGCCAGGCTCCGGGGGGCGCGCAGACGCCTCCCGGACAGCGGCCGCCACGCGCCAAGCGCACCGTAGGCGTTGGCGGACTGGCGCTCGCCGTCGTCCTCGCGGGTCTGTTGGGCGGGGGAGTCGGAGCCGGCACCGCGGCCCTGCTCGATGACGATGGGGTGACCACCTCCTCGGCGGGGGGAGTGGAGATCAACAATCCTGAGAGTGCCACCGTCGTGACAGCGGCTGCGGCCAAGGCATCGCCCTCGGTGGTGACTCTGGCGGTCAGCGAGGGCGGTCAGGGCGGCTCCGGCTCCGGAATCATCCTCGATGACCAGGGCCATGTCCTGACGAACACCCACGTGGTGACCCTCGGCGGCGCGGCGGCCGACCCAGAGATCCAGGTGCGGATGGATGATGGCTCGGTCACCAGTGCGGAGGTCGTGGGCACTGATCCGCTCAGCGACCTGGCAGTGGTCCAGCTCGAAGACATCGAGGGCATCCAGCCCGCCGAGCTCGGCTCCTCCGCAGACCTCAATGTGGGCAACCAGACCATCGCCATCGGCTCCCCACTGGGCCTCACCGGCACCGTCACCGACGGCATCGTCTCGACGCTGAACCGCACGATCTCCGTGGCATCCTCCGCGGTGGAGGATGAGGCAGCCGACGCCCCCGACGCGCCGGAGGAGGCCCCGGACAGCGAGGGCTTCGAGTTCTACTTCCCCGACATGGAGGGCTCACCCACTCAGGGCTCCATCCACCTGAACGTCATCCAGACCGACGCCGCGATCAACCGCGGAAACTCCGGTGGCGCCCTGGTCGATGATCAGGGTCGCGTGATCGGCGTCAACGTGGCCATCGCCTCCTCCGGCGGTTCGGCCGAGACCGACGCGGGATCGATCGGTGTCGGTTTCGCGGTACCCATCGACTATGCGCAGCGGGTCGCCGAGGAGATCATCGCCAACGGCGAGGTCTCCCATGGGCTCCTCGGCGTGACCGTCGCGGCCGCCGGGTCCCAGTCCGGTGCCGAGCAGAACGAGTCCGGTGCGCCCACGATGTCTGGCTTCACAGTGGGCGCGCTGATCGATGATGTGCCGGACGGGTCACCGGCGCAGGAGGCCGGCCTCCAGGCGGGAGACATCATCACCGCGGTCAACGATCGCCGGATCGAGGACTCCATCGCGCTGACGGCCACCATCCGCGAATATGCCGCCGATGAGTCCGTCACCGTGACCTACCAGCGCGACGGCCAGCAGGACGAGGTCGAGGTGACCCTTGGCACCATCTGAGTCGGCGCTGAAGACCCCCGATCAGCTCGTCCAGCAGCATGGGATCACCCGGGTCCTGGCCTTCGGCGCACACCCCGATGACATTGATTTCGGGGCGGCAGGCACGATCGCCGGTCTCACCGCCTCCGGCGTCCAGGTCACGGTGTGTCTGCTGACCTCCGGGGATGCCGGCGGCTTCGAGCTGGGACGCGACTCCGCCGAGATGGCCCGGCTGCGAGAGATCGAGCAGCGCGAAGCCTCGGCCCTGCTCGGAGTGCACGACGTGATCATGCTCGACGAGCGCGACGGGTTCGTGGCACCCACCGACGAGCTCGTCGGCAAGATCGTGCGGGTGATGCGTCAGGTCCGGCCCGAAGTGGTCATTGCACCGCATCCCGAGCGGGCCTGGGACCGGCTGCAGAAGTCCCACCCGGACCATATGGCCTGCGGGGAGGCCGTGGTCCGGGCGGCGTACCCGTTCGTGGAGAATCCCTTCGCCTACCCGGAGCTGCAGGCCGCGGGTCTGGAGGCGTTCAAGATCCGGCATCTGCTGCTGACCACAGCGCCGCAGCACCAGGTGAACCTGCGCCTGGACGTGACCGGGCAAGAAGCCGTGAAGATGGCTGCCCTGCGCCAGCATTTCAGCCAGCACCCGGACGCCGCACGCATGGAGGGATTCGTGCTGGATCAGATGCGCCAGATCCATGCCGGGGACGGATTCGCCGAGGAGTTCCACTGGGTCACCGTCAACGCTGCGGACACGATCAGCGGATTCTGATCTCCCGGCCCGGCGGGTTCGGATCAGCCTCTTCCAGGGAGCTGGGTCGTCCCTCCGGCCGGGTCAGGCGGGGGTGACCAGCACCCCATCCTCATCGGACCACAGCGTGGCTCCCGGGACGAAGGTGACCCCACCGAACTGCAGCGGAACGTCGATCTGCCCCAGTCCGTCCTTGACGGACTTGCGTGGATTGGACCCCAGCGCGCGCACGCCGAGATCCATCTTCGCAAGGTCCACGCGGTCGCGGATGGCGCCGTGGACGACCACCCCGGACCAGCCGTTCTTGATCGCGGAGGCTGCCATCAGGTCTCCCATCAGCGCGGAGTCGACGGATCCAGCGCCGTCGACGACCAGCACCGAACCGTCGCCGGGGGAGTTCAGCAGCTCTTTGACCAGGCCGTTGTCACGGAAGCAGCTGATGGTGCGCACCCGTCCGGTGAAGCGTTCTCGACCGCCGAGGTTGAGCAGCTGCAGCGACAGCGACTGCAGCGACTCATCGGCGTCGTAGAGGTCGCAGGTGGTGAAATCGGTGTCCATGAAGTCTCCCGCCCTAGGTTCGTGGCTGATCAGCCGCTGCTGCTCAGTTCTGCTCCTCGTCCTCCGGTGATCCGCCGTACTGGGGGCCGTCGGTGATCCTCTCGCGCAGCTGGACCTCGGCCACGGTCTCGCCCATGGGCCTTTCGACCCCGCGGATGTCCTCCACCGTGATCTGCAGGGCGCGGTGCGAGGAGATGCCGTCCACGGTGACGACCTCCTCTTCCAACTCCTCCGCGGTGAAGTTGCCCAGCGAGCTGGGCTGACCCGTCTCATGCGGCATCAGCCACAGCTGGTAGGTGTCCTCACCCTCGAGTTCGCCGACGTCGGAGAAGTCCACGTAGCCGACGTCCTCGGCGGAGGACATCACTGCTCGGGCGGTGCCGCCCTGGGAGAGTTCGATGTCCTCGGTGACGCGAGCCTCGGGGTCCCCATCAGCGGTGGCCTCGATGTCCTGACCTGCGGTGAACCCCCAGATCAGGAGCACCGCGGCCAGCACGACGACGGCGAGGCCCGTCAGGATCATCCACCGCTTCATGAGCGGCTCGCGCTTCGGCGCCTCTTCGGTATGGCTGGAGATCGATTCCACCATTCCCATCCCGACCTCCTGGTCGGAGAGGTTGTGCAGGACCTCATCGAGCAGGTGGCTGGGCGGGACCACCGGATGGGCGGTGAAGATCTCGGCAAGCGTGCGTCGAGCGGCCAGCACCCGGGTGTCCCAGGCGCGTGAGGTCGCCTCGTCGGCGGTGAGCGCCGCCTCATCGAGCAGCGCACGTTCGCGGGTGTCGATCGCGTCCAGCGCGTGGATCTCGGCGAGCTCCACGAGCAGTCCGTGCTCCACGTCGGAGCTGATGTCCTCGGTGAAGTTGCGGTTCACCCCTCCGGAGCGTTCGACGTCTCGCTTGGTCACCGCAGCGCGCAGGATCGGATCAAGCTCCGATTCCCGCGTCGTGCGTTGGGCGTGCATACGGGTCATGCCGTCGCGCAGCCGGGACTTCACGGCGGGGACGGCCGCACCGACAGCCTCGGCGACCTGCTGGTGGGTGCCGCCGGCCAGGTAGCTCAGCGCGAGGGCCTGGGTCTGCGAGTCCGAGAGTGAGTCGATGTCCTCGATGATCTCCTCGGGCAGACCCGCCACCCCTCCACCTTGTTCGGGGGGCACTGCTGAAAGCGTGATCGGGGTGGCCATACCCTCGCGAAAGCGCTCCACCATGATCTGGTGCGCCAGGGGAATGAGCCATTCCAGCACGAGCTCGTACTCCGTGGGCCGGTAGGCGTTCTCGGGATCCACCTCGTCGGCGGCGTGCTCATCGGTGAGCAGCTCCGAGGCCTGCGACTGCAGACGCAGATCCTGGGCGCGCTCCTCCGCCTGGTCCCACAGCTGGTGGTAGACGGCGAGGGTCGAGTCCTGGGCGCCTTCGGCGTCGGCGTGCATGAGCAGCGCAAGACCATAGACGACGTCGGAGGTCGCCTCATAGAACGTGGCGAAGGAGGGCTGGTCTCCGCGCGCCGAACCGGCGAGCAGCTCACTGAGCGTGGGATCGCTGAGCTGCTCCGGGGCATCCTGGTCCGGCATGTCCTCCGGGAACGTCTCATCCTCGGAATCGACGTATTCGACGTGCTCATCTTCGGTGTGATCCGAGGGTGTCGCGGCACCGTCAGGACGGTCCTCGGGGCGGTCCGATGCGGGGCGGTCAGAGGCGGTGTCCATGATTGCTGAGTTTAGCGATGCTCAGCTGGTCCCAGCGCCACCAACACCCTCACGGGAATCAGACGGAGCCGGTGAAACCGTCCTGACGCCAGGCCTCGTAGACGGCGATGGAGACCGAATTCGCCAGATTCAGCGATCGTCGGGACGCCAGCATGGGAATCCGCACGCGTTCCGTGATGCGCGGATCAGCCTTCACCGTGTCGTCCAGCCCGGTCGACTCCCGTCCGAAGAGCAGCACATCGCCGGCCCGGTAGCTGATGGAGGTGTGCGAGACCGAGCCGTCCCCGGTGAAGGCGAAGATCCGCTCCGGTGAGAGAGCGGCGTAGGCGGCCTCCAGGCTTGGGTGCACCGTCATCACCGCGAGGTCGTGATAATCCAGGCCAGCCCGGCGCAGCTTCGCGTCGGCGAAGTCGAAGCCCAACGGTTCCGCGAGGTGCAGCTCAACCCCGGTGACCGCCGCCAGTCGGATCAGGTTACCGGTATTGCCGGGGATTTCAGGCTGGTCCACCAGCACACGAATCGGAGTCTTCACGCCGGTCATCCTACCGTCGGGTGTCCTCGTCCCTGACGGCTCAGGCGATGAGACATCAGCAGGCCGTCGGGCGTCTTCGCCCCTGGTGGGGTTTGTTCAGTCCTGCGGGTGCTGAAGCTGAGCGCGGAGCGCGGCGAGCAGGTGCCGGTCGATCACGTTGGCCTGCTCCGAGGCGGCGAGCTGCTCGCGGATGCTGCGGAAGGCCCGCGCAGGAGCCAGCGGGGTGCGCACGCCACCGGAGGGCGTGCCGCGCGTCTCCACCACAGGACTCTGCATGCTCTGGTCCGGCGCGTACAACACGACCTGCTGGCCCAGACTCAGACTCGTCTCGCGCCCGGTCTCGCGCATCGCCGCCTCCAGGAGTGTGCGCAGTGCGCGGGACTGCCCGGTGAGGTCCGGCATGGCGAGCGAACGGCCGGCCGCGTGCAGGGAGCGTCCGTCGAAGGATGCGGTGGCGGCGTGGACCTCCAGCGAAGAGACGACGACGAGCGTGTCGCCGCAGACCAGCACGTGATCTGCTGCTCGTCCCTTCGGGGGTCGAGCCTGGCCCCGGCGATCGCGAACGGAGGGCTGCAGCGCCACCGTGTTGAACAGACGGGCTGTGGGAAGGTCCGAGAGGACGTGCTTCTCCAGCAGGTCCGCGGTCTGCTGGGCCCGGCGCAGCGCGCGGCCACCCCCAAAGAGACCAGCTGACCGGAAGCCCCCGTGGGTGCGCTGACTGGTCAGCGGAAGCGAGAGCGGCTCAGGGCTGGAGAGATCGGGGATGTAGACCGGTGCGAGGTGCGCCGCACCGGAGGGCGTGCGCGCTGAGTCAGAGCTGCCTCGTGTGGGGGAGGTGCTTCCTGCCGCGGTGGTCCTGAAGCCGCCGAAGCTGGAGCCGCGCCCGTAGTGGGGTGCGTCCTCCGCCTGGTCTGCGTCCTCGGCAGAGTCGGCTCCACGTGCGGGGCGGCGCAGTTCGCGATCATAGGCGGCCCGGGCCTCGGTATCGCCGAGCACCTCCCAGGCGGACTGCACCTCGTGGAACCTCTCGGCAGTGCCCCCGGCATCGGGGTGGGCACGTCGCGCCTGCCTGCGGTAGGCCGCGCGAACGGCCTGCGCGTCGGCGTCGGGGCCGATGCCCAGGACGCTGTAGAGATCTGTGGGTTGACTGCTCATCGAGGATTCACGATATCCCCAAAAGCGTAGAATCGTGGACACGATGTCATCTGCAGACCACGCCCTGAGCTCCTACTTCGACCACGCGGCCACCACGCCGGTGAAGCCCACCGCCATGCGCGTGCTCACCGAGGTCATGCCCGCGCTCTCCAACCCCTCCTCGCTGCATGGATCCGGACGGCGTGCCCGGCTCGCAGTCGATTCGGCCCGCGAACAGCTGGCCCACGCAGTCGGGGCTCACGCCTCTGAGGTGATCTTCACCTCCGGCGGCACCGAGGCTGACAACCTCGCGGTCAAAGGCCTCTACTGGCAGCGCCGCGAGCAGAACCCCGCTCGGACGCGGGTGCTGCTCCCCGGGATCGAGCACCACGCGGTGCTCGAGACCGCCGAGTGGTTGGAAGCCCACGAAGAGGCCGAGCTGGGAATCATCCCGGTGGACGCCGACGGGATCGTGGATCTGGTGCAGCTGGAGGCCATGCTCACCGAGTCTGCACCGCGCGTGGCCCTGGTGACCGTGATGTGGGCCAATAATGAGACCGGCGCCGTCCAGCCTGTGGCGCAGATCGGCGAGCTCTGCGCCCGTTTCGACGTGCCGCTGCACACCGACGCGGTCCAGGCCCTCGGGTCCGTGCCCGCCGGTGCCGCGCCGATGAGCTTTCGTGAGTCCGGCGCCGCCACCATGGCGATCAGCGGGCATAAGATCGGCGCCCCGGTGGGCGTCGGCGCGCTGCTGGTGCGCCGGGACGTGGTGCTGACCCCTGTGCTTCATGGTGGCGGGCAGGAGCGCGACATCCGTTCCGGGACCCTGGACGTGGCAGGGATCTGCGCCTTCGCGGCGGTGGCCGAGGAGCTGGTGGCCTCTCAGGTGGAGGAGTCCCAGCGGCTGGCGCAGCTGCGAGACCAGCTGCTGGCCGCCGTCGTCGGACTCGAGGGTGTGACCCTGCGCGGCCCGGACCCCAGGACGCACCCGGAGCTGCGGCTGCCGAACAACCTGCACATCACCGTGGATGCGGCGGAGGGGGATTCGCTGCTGTTCATGCTGGACATGGCGGGCTTCGACACCGCCACGGGCTCCGCCTGCACGGCGGGCGTGCCGCGTCCTTCGCAGGTGCTGCTGGCGATGGGCCTGAGCGAAGAGCAGGCACGCGGCGCGCAACGCTTCACCCTGGGCTGGACCACCACCCGGCGCGAGGTCGAGGCGCTCGCCGAGGCGCTGCCGGGGGTCATCGCCCAGGCGCGCACCGCGGGGATGGCCGCCGGCCGCCGCTGAGTTCAGTCTTCGCGCCCCACCGATGGAGAATCGGGCAGGAGAGGCGGGGAGTGAGGTGGCGGGGTCGCGAGGTGACGGAGCGCGCCGCGGGGAGCGGGCGAGTCAGCTCGCGCGGGGAGCCTGCGGCAGCACGATCTCGTTGACCTCACCCGGAGCCCACGCGATCTCCCAGCGGAATCCACCGGGATCCGCAAAGTACCCGGTGTAGCCGCCCCACGCGCGGTCCTCAGCGGGGAGGACCTGCTCCGCGCCGGCGGCACGCGCCTGGTCCAAGACCTGATCGACCTCCCGCGCGGATCCCACGTTGTGCGCCAGGGTCAGCGGCGCGATCCCTGAGCCGATCGGTCCCACCTCGGCCTCGAACTCGCGGCGATCCCAGAAGGAGAGCAGCAGGTGTTCTCCCGCGCGCAGCATCAGGACTCCCGGTGCCTCCACTGCGGGCTCCCATCCGAGGCCCTCGATGTAGAAGGCCCGAGTAGCGGGCAGATCTTCCACTGCCAGGGTCACCAGCGACAGTCGCTGATCCATGGTGCGGTCCCCTCGGAGTACTAACATCGATTGGGCGAGAATCGTCGGAATGCGGCTCTCCCGCGGACTCATTCCGACAGATTATGCCCAATGGATGAAAGCGGGAAGATGAAAGCGGGAAGATGAAAGCGGGAGAGGGGGTCAGGCTTCGCGGATCTGCTCGCGCAGCGCCTCGGAGGTGTCCCGGACGCGGGTGAGCACCCGCATGGCGGAGGGTTCACCCAGTGAGGCGACATGGGACCGAGCGGGCTCTCCTCGGTGTCGATCCGAGGAGCCGACGAGTAGGAAGTTCTCCAGCCCGTCCAGCGGCATCCCGAGCCGATGCCAGGGCTGCTGCACACGCCTGGACAGCTCGCTGACCTGGGGCAGCCCCGTGGTCGCAGCCGCCGCGGTCTCCGCGCCGGTCAGCATCGAGGCGAGCACCGTGGCCCCGGATTCGACCAGCTCGGCGGTGCGCTCCCATCCGGCCGCCTCCATGACGGGCAGGTCCACGCCGAAACCATGCACCGAGGGGCCGCGTCCTGCGCGGAAGTCTTCGAGATGTTCGGACTCCACGACGCCGCCGAGGTCCAGCAGGACCTCTTCCACGCCTGAACTCTGCAGGGCCTCGATCATCAGCCCGATATGCCCCCGGGTCTCATCGCGGTCCAGCGAGCGAATGGTCCGGTAACCGCTGACCGTGGGAATCTTCCCGCCTCGGGCGCGGGCGTAATCGGGTTCGGTGATGATCACGGTCAACGACGACGGCGCGCAGGCCCGTCTGACATGGGCGACATGTTCTGCGGTCCCGTTCGCCAGGGAGGCGGCCAGATCGCGGCGCGCCCCGTGATCGATCAGGACCTTCTCACCGGAAGGCAGCGCAAGCCCCGCCATGAGGCTGATCGGGCCCATCAGCTCGAGCACCAGGGGAGGGGCGAGGCCGTCGTCGTCGGGGTCTGCGCCGGTTTCGGCACGGTGCCCGCGCACATCGGCGAGCGTGTCCACATCCGAGCGCAGCCAGCCGCGGATGCGCTGATCATCGGCGCCGGGGCGCTGGGTCAGCCGCCAGCCGTATGAGGTCAGCTCGGCGGAGAGCTCGGAGAGCTGGGCCAGGCCGCGGGCGAGCAGGCCCGAGTGCAGGCCGCGGTCGGGAAGCTCGGGCAGGCCTGGCAGGTGCGGTGCGGGCAGCTCGGCGGCCTGAAGTCTGGCGCTGCGCATCAGATCGGTGCCGGGCATGACCCCGGCCGCGGCAGAACGCAGCGTCATCGGTTCTCGGTCTCCGCCGCATCGGGTGCAGAATCGGGCCCGGACTGAGCCGCTGCCGCGGTGCCGTGGGCGGTGGGAGTGTCGGCAGCCGCGTCGAGGTCGCCGGTGGTGGCCCCGGCCGAGGCGGAGATCGCCTGATGGTGGCGGATGACCTCTTCGATGATGAAGTTCAGGAACTTCTCCGCGAACTCGGGGTCCAGCTGGGCGTCGTCGGAGAGCCGCTTGAGCCGTTCGATCTGCTTCTTCTCGCGAGCCGGGTCGGCCGCGGGGAGCCGGTGCTTGGCCTTGAGCACTCCCACGCGCTGGGTGGCCTTGAAACGCTCAGCGAGCAGATAGACCAGGGTCGCGTCGATGTTGTCGATGCTGGCGCGCATGGACACCAGCTCGTCGAGGATCTCGGGCTCTACATAGGCTGCGGCCTCGCCGGCGCGGGGATCTGTGCTCATGCCTCCAGCCTACTTGCCGGGCACCGGTCGGTTCAGCTGGCCACGGGGTGGTAGTTCTTCGAGCGGGCGGTGTCGATGGTGGCCTGTCCCAGCACGCGGGTTCCCTGGTACATCACGGCCGTCTGGCCCGGGGCGACCCCCTGGAGAGCCTCCTGCAGCTCGACCATCAGCCGCGGGGCGCCGTCCTCGGTCTCCGGGTCCAGCGTCTCGACTCGTGCGCGGGCCGGGACCGGATCCGCATGGGCGCGGATCTGCAGGTCCAGGTCGAACCATTCGCCCGTGGAGGACTCCGCCACCGGGGCGCCCGCCCAGGAGAGCCGGATGCCGGAGAGCCGGTCGATCTCGAGCAGCTCGCGAGGACCGGCGACGACGGTGTTCTCCTTCGGCCTGATCTCCAGCACGAACCGGGGCTTGCCGTCCGGGGCGGGATGTCCGAGCTTGAGGCCGCGCCGCTGCCCGACGGTGTACGCCTCGGACCCCTCATGCTCACCGATCTGCTGACCCTCGGCGTCCAGGATGGGGCCGTTGCGCAGCTCGATCTGCTCGGCGAGCCAGCCGCGGGTGTCACCGTCGGGGATGAAGCAGATGTCATGGGAGTCCGGCTTCTTGGCCACGGAGAGCCCGCGCTCGGCGGCCTCGGCACGGACCAGGTCCTTCGACGGGGTCTCACCGAGCGGGAACATGCAGTGCTCCAGCTGCTCGGTGGTGAGCACGCCGAGCACATAGGACTGGTCCTTGGTCCAGGTCGCGGCGCGGTGGAGTTCAGGGTTGCCCTCAGCGTCCCGGAAGACCTTGGCGTAGTGCCCGGTGGCCACGGCGTCGAAGCCCAGCGCGATCGCCTTGTCGAGCAGCGCCTCGAACTTGATCTTCTCGTTGCAGCGCATGCAGGGGTTGGGGGTCCGGCCGGCGGCATATTCACTGATGAAGTCATCGACGACGTCGGCCTTGAAGCGTTCGGAGAAGTCCCATACGTAGAAGGGGATGCCGAGCTTCTCGCAGGCTCGCCAGGCGTCGGAGGAGTCCTCGATCGTGCAGCAGCCGCGGGAACCGGTGCGCAGGGTGCCGGGCATGCGGCTCAGCGCCAGATGCACGCCGACCACCTCGTGGCCGGCGTCGACGGCGCGGGCCGCGGCCACGGCGGAGTCGACTCCGCCGGACATGGCTGCCAATACCTTCATGAGATGACTTTCAGTTCGAGGATGCGCTCGGCGGCCGTGCCGAGGCTGGTGCCCAGTATTCAGCAACCCAGGGGGTCGGCGCATTCCCGCCGGTCAGGACGGTCTCACAGCCGACCGGAAGCCTTGAGACGGATATAAGTGTCGGCGAGCTGGGGCGGCAGCTGGTGGGGCGTGGCCTCGACGACCTCCACGCCGAGCGAGCTCAGCTGGCGCCGCAGCGCCTCCTTCTCGATCAGTCCACGTTCTGCGGCCGCCGCTCGATAGACCTCGCTGGTGGTCTCCCGCGCCCGAGCTCGGCGGTCGAGCTCGGGGTCGCGCACCGCCGCCAGGACGACGAGGTGCCTTTGCACGAGGGCGGGCAGCACCGGCAGCAGACCCTCTTCCAGGGAACCGGAGTCCAGCGAGGTCAGCACCACGAGCAGGCTGCGCTGAGCGGTGACCGCGCGCACCTGGGCCGGCAGCTGAGAGAAGTCCGCCTCGACCAGCCGCGGCTGAACTGAAGACATCGCATCGGCCATCCGGTGCAGCAGGTCACCGCGCATCCCCGACCGAGCCTGGCCGCTCAGCCCTCGGTCAAAGGCGAAGAAGTCCACTCGGTCACCGGCTCCGGAGGCCAGGGCGCCGAGCAGCAGCGCCGCCTCCATTCCCGAGTCCAGCCGCGGCTCGTCCTCGATCCGGACCGCGGAGGTGCGGGAGGAGTCCAGGGCGAGGATCACCCGGCGATCCCGCTCGGGACGCCACGTCCGCACCACCAGATGTTGACCCTGTGAGGACTGACGGCGCGCGGTGGCCCGCCAGTCGATGGAGCGGACGTCATCGCCGCGCACGTAGTCCCGCAGCGAATCGAACTCGTGCCCCGCGCCGCGGATCTGAACCGCGGTGGCGCCGTCGAGCTCCCTCAGCCGCTGCAGCTTCGAGGGCAGATGTCTCCGGGAGTGGAAGGGCGGCAGCACGCGCAGGGTGTGCGGCACCCGGTGGACCACCTGACGGCCAGCCAGACCCAGCGGTCCGATCGAGCGCACGCTGACGTGCTCGCTGTGCAGGTCTCCGCGGCGTGAGGGCCGCAGCGGGGTCTCGATCCGTCGGGTCCGACCCGGGTCCAGGTCCACAGGAGCGATCGGTCGCCGTGCTCCGGCCGAGGGCTGCCAGCCGTCCTTGACCTGCCCGCGCAGCCGACGTGAGCCGTGATGGTGCAGCGCGGTGCTCGCCGTCGTCGGCTGTCCGAGCCGCACGGGTGTGCTCGGCAGCCGCTCCACGCTCACGCGGCGCGGAGACCCTGCCAGCGCCATATCGAGAGCCGCGAGCAGCACCAGCAGCACCGCGCAGCCGAGCAGGGTCTCCCATCCAGGCAGCACGACGACGACGGCGCTGAGTCCCAGCGTCACGTACAGGAAGCGTCGGGTCAGCACCATCGGGACGCCTCAGCGCGGAACCGGCACGGTGGCCAGGATGGACTGCAGCACATCATCGATGCTGACCCCGTCCATCGCGGCCTCGGGACGCAGCGCGACGCGGTGGCGCAGACAGGCCGGGGCCAGCGCCTTGATGTCATCCGGGGTGATGAAATCGCGCCCGGAGAGCCAGGCCCAAGCGCGGGAGGCGTTCATCAGAGCCGTGGCGCCGCGGGGTGAGACGCCCAGCTGGAAGCTGGGGGTCTCCCGGGTGGCTCGGGCGAGATCGACGATGTACGCGAGCACCTCGGGCGCGATCGAGACCTGACTGACCTGCGCGCGTGCGGCGATCACATCGGCGGCGCCGGCCACGGCGGTGACCCCGGCGCCGGCGAGGTCCGAGGGGTTGAAGCCTGCGGCGTGGCGGCGAATGACCTCGATCTCCTCACCGCGCTGGGGCAGATCCAGGTGCACCTTCAACAGGAAGCGGTCCAGCTGGGCCTCCGGCAGCGGGTAGGTGCCCTCATACTCCACGGGGTTCTGCGTGGCGGCCACCAGGAAGGGATCCGGCAGCGGGCGGCTGATCCCGTCCACCGAGACCTGACGCTCCTCCATGGCCTCGAGCAGCGAGGCCTGGGTCTTCGGCGGCGTGCGGTTGATCTCATCAGCCAGCATCAGGTTCGTGAACACCGGTCCCTCGCGGAAGCTGAAGTCTCCCGTCGTGGAGTCATAGACCAGGGAGCCGGTGACGTCACCGGGCATGAGATCCGGAGTGAACTGGACCCGAGCCGTGTCCAGGCTCAGCGAGGCAGAGATCGCGCGGACCAGAAGGGTCTTGGCCACGCCGGGGACACCTTCGAGCAGCACGTGGCCGCGCACCAGCAGCCCGATCAGCACGCTGGTCACCGCCGTGTCCTGACCGACCACGGCCTTCGCCACCTCGACGCGGACCTGCTGAAACCTGTCGCGGAGCTGATGCTGCTCCTGCGTAGACGTTCCGGTGTGTCCAGGCGAGGCTCCCGCAGCGGGGTAGCCGGGCGCGGACGCTTCCTGGGTGTGTGGGGAGCCGTTAAGAGGTTCAGTCATTGCTGCTGTTCTTCCCTTGCTGAGAGTCGGGCTGGGTGTTCCGGGGTGGATTCTGCTGGAAGTCCGACAGGGGGTCTGCGGCTGGTCCCGGCGATGGGTCTGCTGCTGGGTCTGGTGGAGCCTCTGGCCGGGCGGGTACGGTGCGGGACCGGGTGTGCGCAGTGAGCACCGCATGCTCGGCGTCTGCCTCCAAGGTCCCCAAAGCCTGCGCATAGGCCACCAGCTCGGCGTTGTTGCGCGGCCGCCGGCCGAAGAGCTCGGCAACCTCGGCGGGATCGCGGCGCACCTGCCGCGCGGCTGCCTCCAGGATGCTCGATTCAGCTGGAGCGGAGCCCAGACGGAGCAGCCGGGCGAGTCGGATCAGGTGCGCGCTGCGCAGGGTCTGCGCCGAGGCCTCCACGGCATTGGCGCTCTGATACATCCGTCCGCGTCCCTCGGCGGTCTCCGCTCCGGGGACCCGGACCGGCAGCGGCTCACCGACCACCGGGCCCGGACGGCGACCCATCACGAGCATCAGCACGAGGGCGCACAGCAGCAGCCACCAGGCCAGCGGAAACACCCAGCCGGGAAGCAGCTCGGTGGGAGAGGCCCAGTCCTCGGCGCCCAGCGCGTCCAATCCCATCGGGGTGTACCAGATGAGCTCCTCGCGCTCGCCGAACAGCGAGAGCGCCAGTGCGGCGTTGCCGACTTGGGTGATGTCGTGATTGCTGAACGCCTCGGGGGCTCCGAAGAGCAGCCCTGCCGGAGTCTCCACGAGAGCCTGGGCCGGCCCTGTGCCGTCCTCGAATCCGGTGAAGCATCCGGGGCCTTCGCTGTAGAAGAGTGCTCCCGGGGCGCGCAGGTCTTGCGCTGTGACGGCCGCAGGAATGGAACACTGCGCGCCGGCCTCCAGGGTCGCCTCCTCCATCGGGCCGCCCCCTGCGTGGGCCCCGGCGTAGCTGACCTCTGCTTCGAGAAACAGGGCGCTGACCAGCTGCGCAGATTCATCCAGCAGCACCACCGGGCGATCCGGGCCCTGGCGCAGCCGTTCCAGGAACTCCTCGTCCGGCACGTCTCCCCGGGAGAGGACCGCCAGCGCAGCCTCGGGGTGCTGCTGCATGAGCTCCTCGGCGGTCTGTGCGGAGGTGGCGGGGTGCAGCGTGACTCCCTGGTCTGCGAGGACCTGCGCCAGTGCGGCATAGCCGTCCAGCGAGGTGTTCTCCAGGCCGTACCGGTCCATATCCTCCTCGGCCATGGCCTGGACCAGCATCACGGAGAGAAGACCGAGCACCAGCAGGAGCAGCCAGAACTGCCAGCGCTGGAAGCCGGAGCGCACCGCGGAGCCCAGCGTCGCCGTCGTCATCTGCTCACCGCCTGCTCTGCGCCGTGCTCTTCATAGTGCTCTTCGCGGGGCTGGCCCGAGAGCTGCCCGGGACGTTGACCCACCGGCCGCTCGAGGCGCTGGTCGAAGGCGAGCAGCGTGTCGTAGTCGGCTCGTTGCAGAGACCGGCCGCCGTAGCGCGAGTAATTGAACAGCTCCGCGGCGCGCGCTGCGGGTGCAGCCTCCTCCGGGTGAACCTGCGCCAGCGCCTGGCCGGCCTCGGTGGCGGTGCGTCCGGCCTGTTCCGCGAGGTCCTGCCGCTCCTCGGCGGCGCGGATGATCGCGCGGAAGCGCTCGCGGCAGGCCTCATCGAAGCGGCCGACGGCGGCGTGGGCCTCTGCCTGCCCACGCAGCGCCGCCGCGGTGACACTCGCCGGACTCAGGCCCAGCTCCTCGGTCTCTGCCCCGCGCTGCAGCCGCGGACGGACCAGCACGATGCAGAGGATGATGGCGGCCAGCAGCAGGCCCAGCAGCAGGATGGGACCCAGCGGAAGCTCCACCGGTCCCAGGTTCAGCTGCATCTGGTCCAGCCAGGCGAAGAATCGGTCCGCCGTCTCGCGCAGCGGGCCCGTCGCGTCGCGCTGATATCGTGGGTCGCTGAGCTCCTCCTCGAGCAGCCGACTGGCCTCATCACGTTCGAGCTGCATGCTGATCCACCCCCTGATGCTGGGTGGCCGGGTGCTGCGGGGAGGGCTGTTGCGGGGAGGGCTGCTGGAAGTGCTGGTGGAGGTGCTCGATGGAACCGGGGACCAGCTGGTCCTCCTGGGGCCGCTCTCGCCAGCTCGGCGTGGTCTCCGCGGCCGCGAGCAGCGTCACGTCCAGTGCCTCCTGCCGGATTCTGGCGTTGAGGTACATCAGAGCGACCACGGTCCCGACGACGCCGATGAACAGCGTGGTCACCACGGTGCCGTAGAGCTCGGTGAGCGCGAAGACCAGGAACCCGGCCCATTCGCCTGAGGCGGCGGGCAGCGCCGAGCCCTGCAGGAGGTCGGCGGCGGCCACGGTGATCATCAGCGGGGCGGAGGCGATGGTGAACACGATGCCCAGGATCACGTAGAGCAGCGCCACCAGCCCGATGTTCCTCCACCAGCGGCCACGGTTGAGGCGCCAGGACCGTGCGATCGCCGCCAGCGGACCCCGCCGTTCCACGATCACCGCGGCAGGGGAGTACATCACCGCGGCCGTGACCCAGCACAGGGCGAGGAAGAGCGCGGGGAAGACCACCACGGCGCCGATGAACAGCGTGATGACCAGCAGCAGCACGGCGACGACGATCACCGGCAGCGCGAAGACGCTCAGCAGCAGGCCGAGCACGATCAGGTTGACCACGACGGGGCCGATCCTGCCCCATCGAAGTCGCATGGTCTGCCCCATGGAGGTGGGCAGGCCATAGGCGGCCCGCAGCGTCGGAAGGATCATGAAGGCCGCGGCTGTCGTGAGCACCAGCGAGGTCAGCATTCCGCTGGCGAGTGTGAGCCAGATGAATGCTGTGTCGGAGGCTATGCCCAGAGCGAGGTCCGGATCCTCGAATGCCGCGGGATCGGTGAGCATGCGCATGAAGGAGGATGAGGGCATCAGCACCATCAGCGCGAGCGTGAAGCCGAAGTTCAGCAGGCCAGCCAGGAACGGGACGCCGAGCACTGCCCGTGGGGAGCGTCGGATCACCGCCACGGCGGCGCTGAAGAGCTCGTCGGCGACCATCCGGCGCAACGGGAAGACGCTTCCTGGACTCAACAGCTCTGCGTCGGGTGAGCCGTCGGACAGGCCCGGGGAGGACGGCGAAGAAGTGGTGCTCGACGCACGTCGAGCACCACGGTGTGTCGCCGCCGTGCGGATCATTGCCCCTCCTCAAGCGCGCCTGCGCGAGTGCCCTCCGCGCCCAGCCTACCGCTCTCATATATCCTGAACGCGGTGCTGTGTGGAAACGCGCACCAACCTGCGCGCGTGAGGCGCTGTGCCGCAGGACCTCAATGGACGGAGAGCAGATGAAAGCCAGGATCCTGGTCGTCGACGACGACGAAGCGTTGGCCGAGATGATCGGCATTGTGCTGCGCAATGAAGGATTCGAGCCGACGTTCTGCTTCAACGGTGACGATGCCCTGGAGACCTTCCACAGCTCCAAGCCCGATGTGGTCCTGCTGGACCTGATGCTTCCCGGCAAGGACGGCATCGAGGTATGCCGCCAGATCCGCGATGAGGCCGATACTCCGGTGATCATGCTGACGGCCAAATCCGACACCGCCGACGTCGTCCGTGGACTTGAAGCCGGTGCCGACGACTACGTGCCCAAGCCGTTCAAGCCTGCCGAGCTGGTCGCTCGCGTGCGGGCTCGGCTGCGTCCGGCCGATCACGGGGCCCGTCCGGAGGGGGAGACCCTGTCCATCGGCGACCTCAGCATCGACGTCGCCGGCCACGAGGTGCGTCGGGGAGAGAGCCGCATCTCGCTAACCCCGCTCGAATTCGACCTGCTCACTGCCTTGGCGAAGAAGCCCTGGCAGGTGTGGAACCGCGAGATGCTCCTCGAGGAGGTCTGGGGCTACCGCCACCAGGCGGATACTCGTCTGGTCAACGTCCACGTGCAGCGACTTCGTTCCAAGATCGAGAAGGATCCGGAGAACCCCGAGATCGTGCAGACCGTGCGCGGCGTGGGCTATAAGGCCGGAGGGCAGGGGTAGTCATTCCTCCTGAATCGGAGAACTCCACAGATCACCTCGCCTCTCGAGCCTCAGCGGCCTCGACGGGCAGCATTCCGGTCATCCGTGACCGGGTGAGGTCCCCGCAGGCCGGTGACCAGGACGCTGTGGCCGGAAGCGGGGACACCAGCGCAGCGGGCGGGCGTGCCCACGCTGATTCGTCGGGGCCTGACCGGGGCCGGGTGTCGCGCGGCATCCGTCGGGTCACGGAGTTCCCCAGGATCTGGGCGCGTTCGCTGCTGATCCGTGCGGTCTTCTTCACGGGTCTGCTGACCATGATCAGCACGCTCGCAGTGGCGGCCTTCCTGGTGCAGCAGGTCACCTCTGGTCTCTTTCAGGAGCGCTTTGATCAGGCGGAGCGCGAGGCCACGGCTGGCCTCGACGAGGTGCGGAGCAACATCTCTGCGCTAAACGCCGGAAGCCGCTCTGAGGCTCAGCAGGACATCGGGGCCGTCCTCCAGGATGTCGGCGAGAGCGGTGCGGACATTCGGCGTGACGCCATGCTCCTGCCCCTGGAGAGTGGAGAGAACCTCTATATCGATGGCATCTCCAGCAGCGAGGCCCTCTCCACCGCGATCTCCCCGGAGCTGCGTGATGCCATCGCCGAGGGTCAGGGGCAGTACTGGCAGGCGGTGGCACTCGAGGATGAGGAGAGCGCCGGCGTGGCGCCCGGGGTCGCCTTCGGCACTCAGGTGGATGTTCAGGGCAACCCCTATGCGCTCTACTTCGTCTACGACTTCTCCCCAGTACAGGAAAATGTCTCCTTCGTCTTCCGCACCATGCTGGCAGCGGGGGTCGCGATCCTGTTGATCAATATGGCCATCGCCGCCTGGGTGGCACGCTCCGTGGTGCGTCCGGTCTCGCAGGCGGCTGAGGTCTCGGAGCGCATCGCTGATGGCCAGCTTGATCAGCGTCTCGCCGTGCGGGGTGAGGACGAGATCGCCCGACTGGGGCTCTCCTTCAACCGCATGGCCTCGAATCTGCAGGAGCAGATCACCCGGCTGGCGAATCTCTCCAAGATGCAGCAGCGCTTCGTCTCCGATGTCTCCCACGAGCTGCGAACACCGCTGACCACGGTGCGGATGGCTGCCGAGGTGCTGCATGAATCACGCGACGATTTCGATCCCATCAACCAGCGCTCCGCCGAGCTGTTGTACCACCAGGTCGAGCGGTTCCAGGCGCTGCTCTCGGATCTGCTGGAGATGTCGCGCTTCGATGCCGGCGCCGCTGAACTGGCCACCGCGGAGATTGACCTGCTGGCCCTCTGCCGCGAGGTGCTGGTGAGCTCGAAGCCTCTGGCGGAGAGCTCGCACACGCCTCTGGGACTGGTGATCCAGGGAGAGGGCTTCTTGGCCGAGGTGGATGCGCGCCGGATCAGTCGCATCCTGCGGAATCTGGTGAACAACGCCATCGAGCATGCAGAGGCTCGTCCGGTGGATCTCATCATCGCGTCCAGCCCGACCGCCGTCGGCATCTCGGTGCGTGACCACGGCATCGGCATGAGCCCCTCCGAGGTGGCGCACGTCTTCGACCGCTTCTGGCGCGCAGACCCCGCCCGGGCGCGCACCACCGGCGGCTCGGGGCTCGGTCTCTCCATCGCCACCGAGGACACACGTCTGCACCAGGGCGCCCTGGACGCCTGGGGCCAGAAGGGCCAGGGCTCCTGCTTCCGACTCGTCCTCCCGCGACGGCAGAGCGTGCCCTACCGTGCCTCGCCCATGGCGCTGCCGCCGGTCTACCGCGCCTCTGACCGGCACCGCATCGAGGCCATTCCGCAGGCCACCGTGACGGGCGACCCTGAACATGACCGGATCAATGAGCAGGCGCTCTACCCGCACAAGGAGGAGTCATGAGTCGTCGTCGTCCCGCTGCGGCCTCTGGGCGCCCCGCCGCGCCTGCCCGTCTGGTGGCTGTCATGACGGCGGTGATGCTGATGCTCGGTGCGTGCTCTCCGATGCTGCCCACAGACGGCCCCGTCGGGACCTCGGCTCCCGATGCCGATCCCGGATTCAACTACGCGCCCCTGGCTGAGCCGCCGAAGCCCGACGCCTCCCCGGAAGAGATCGTCGATGGATTCATCCGCGCCGGGGCGGGCCCCCAGGATGACTACGCCGTGGCACGGCAGTTCATGTCGCCGGAGGCCGCGAGGGAGTGGCGGCCCGACGCGCGCACTGTCGTCTTCACGGAGGATCAGTTTCCCATCCAGTTCTCCGGTGAGAACACCCGGAACGTCCAGCTTTCCGTCGAGTCGATCATCGATTCCAGCGGCATCCGGACCCGTCTTCCAGAACGCTCCACGGAGAGCCTTGACTTCACGCTGGAGCAGGTCGGGAGCCAGTGGCGCATCACCGATGCGCCGGACGGGACGATGCTGCTCGCTGGCACCGTGGATCAGGTCTTCCGGCCGCACACGCTGTATTACTTCGATCCGCAGCTGCGCTATGCCGTGCCGGATCAGCGCTGGTTCCTCAATCGTCCGGGCATCTCCTCCGCGATCGTCGCGGCGCTGCTCGAAGGACCGGCTCCCTACCTGGAGCCCGCCGTGGTCTCGGCGTTCCCGGACGGAGCTGAGCTCGAACGTGCCTCGGTGCCGGTGGATGAAGGCACCGCGGCCGTGGACTTCGCGGCCGAAGGCATCGCGGCTGCGGAACCCGCTGAGCGGGCGCTGATGCAGGAGCAGCTGGACCTTGCGCTGGGCTCACTGACCAGCGTCCAGGAGGTCGAGCTCTTGGTGGAACAGCGCGAGTTGGAGATCCCCGTGGAGGCCGATCTCCCGGAGGAGGACAGGCTGGACATCAACGCCTCGCCGCAGGTGGATTCCACCCAGGTCGGCATCGAGGACGGGGAACTCAGACGGCAGAATGACCAGGTCAACCTCACCGTCGCGAATCTTCCCGACATTTCGGATCTCGACCCGCAGGATCCTGCCGTGCCCCATGAGGCCAGTGATATCTTCGCCTTCCTCGACGGCGAGGCAGAGGAGCTCTACCATCTGCGCCCCAACCGGGAGCCCGATCTGGTGCTGGAGGAGGAGAACCTCACCCGGCCCTCCATGGATAACTTCGGCTGGACCTGGGTCGCTTCCGAGTCCGGGGGCGAAGCGATCGTCCACGCCGTGGCCTATGACGAGTCCCTTGAGCCCGGTCGCGCAGAGGTCAGCGCCGACTGGCTGGCAAACCGGACGATCACCTCGCTGCGCATCTCACAGGATGGCGCCCGGGCAGCCATGATCCTCGACGACGACGGCGAACGTGGCCTCTACGTGGCAGGCGTCATCCGCAACTCCGCCGGCGTCCCCCAGGGGCTTGGTCAGCCGATGCGCGTGCAGACCTCCGTGGAGCTCGAGGAGGTCCGCTGGCAGGGCCCGGACGCCCTCTACGTCTGGGCCAGCTCCGAGGAAGAGCCGATGACCCCGGAATGGGTGACGCTCACCGGCGCCAATCGGGTGGACCCTGCGCTGCTGGGACTGCTGAACATCTCAGTGGGTGAGGGTCAGGACATCATTTTCGCAGAGACGGTGGATGTGCCTTTCCAGAACCTTGCCAGCGACGCCTGGGTGGCAAGCGAGGACATCGAGATCCGGGACCTGGCGTACCCGGGCTGAGGACCTGCCTCGGTGTGTGGTGGCAAGTGGCAAGTGGCGCTGCGCCCCGCTCGCCGTGAGTGTTCCCCAGAGCCGGCGCCGCGTCGGGGGCACGTCCTGCTCTCCACAGCCGCAGCGTCTGGATCGCTCGGAGGCCAGGGTGCGCCCACACTGTGTTCATGCTTCGTGCCGTTGATATTGCGGACTCCGCGGACCGAGCCTGGTTCTCCGCCGCCGGGCGGTCCGCGCGTTCCGCGGCCAGCGGGGCCCTGGGCCTGCTCAGTCCCACCTGGTGTCACGGCTGCGGTGCCGAGGAAACAGTGTTCTGCCTCGAGTGCTCCGAAGACCTCCATGCGCTGACCCGCCACCCGTTCCCCGCAGAACAGCAGGCGCTGGCTCTGCCGCTGCTGTTCCACGGCGAGGGTGTTCTGGTGATGCCTGTCACCGCTGCTGGCCGCTACGAGGGTCTTCTCTCGCGTGCTCTGCTGGCATTCAAGGATCATGGTGCCATCACGCTCGCCCGCCATCTCGCGCCGGCGCTTCGGCGCTCGGTGGAGCTCGCGATCGAGCGGACCGGGCCCGGGACGCCGGGCCCTGGACCCGCTGGGTGGACTTTGGTGACTCCACCGCCCTCGCTGAAATCGAGGCTCAGCCGTGGATTCGATCCTCTGCAGCTGCTGCTCCAGCACGCCCTGTCGTCTCCTGGAGGGGGTGTCCTGAGTGGACATCGACAGCTCGTCTATACCCCTGGGGTGCTTCGGCAGTCGAGAAAGTCGTCCCTGCGTTCGTTGAATCCTCGCGGGGGGAGACAGAAGTCCCGGGGTGCCCGCGCGCGGCGTCGTTCTCTCGTCGGCTCGTTCGAGATCACTGCCCGAGGCGCCCGGGTGCTTCCGGGCGCCGATGTCCTGCTCCTCGACGACGTGCTCACCAGCGGATCGACCCTGGGGGAGCTCTACCGGGTGCTCGAAGCTGCGGGTGCCACGGTCCACGGTGCCGCCGTGATTGCCGCAGCGCCGTCGCCTGGGGCTGATGACGAGTTTCTGCTGGTGAGCGCTTCGCCCGAGGCATAAAGGGTGACGTGAATCGCGTCGTGCATCTAGTCTGAGGTATGGGTACTTCGATACGGTCCCATCGCGATGGCGACGGGGACAGCACTCCCGTCACCGTTGCGTCTGACATCGGATACGAGGAGGACAGAATGACTCTGCAGGTCAACTACACTGGCCGAAATATCGCGATCCCCTCCACTTTCAAGGAGCATGTCGAAGAGAAGCTCGGCAAGATCGAGCAGCTCGCGGATAAGGGACACCGCCTTGAGATCAAGGTTTCCAGTGAGAACTCCCACCGCCGAGCCGATACCAGCATCACCGTTGAGCTGACGGTCATCGGACGCGGCAAGGTCATTCGCTCTGAGGCGCAGGCGGGGGACAAGTTCGCCGCCTTTGAGATCGCCATCAACAAGCTCACTGAGCGTCTTCGCCGCACCCGAGACAAGAAGAAGTCCCGCGCCCACGCGTCACATAATGGCGCCCCCGACGTGGCCGCAGCGATGGCGAGCGTCGCCCCGGCAGCCACTGATCGGCCGCTCTACGAGCAGGTCCTCGACGCGGAGCAGGCCGATGACGTCCCGCCCACCGAAGAAGAGGCGGAGTCGCAGTCCACGGTCAAGATCCGGCGCAAGGTGTTCCCGGCACGTCCGGTCAGTGTGGATGCCGCAGTGGACGCCATGGAGCTGGTCGGCCACGACTTTTACCTGTTCGTCGACGCGGAGACCGGTCAGCCTTCGGCCGTGTATCGCCGTCGCGGATGGACCTACGGGGTGATCTCGCTGGACGAGCACTCCGATGGAGCCGAGACTCCGGTGGTGGAGGAGCGCGACTACCACGCCGACAACGGCGCACCGGCGCACTACGCCGACGCCCTCTGACCTGTCACCACCCCACCCCAGCGTTGAGCGGCGGGTTCTCGGGGCATCTCATGCGGAGATGAGCCCCATATGGTCGGAGAATCCGCCGCTCACGTATGGGTGAAGGTGAGCGCGTAGACTTGTTGCTGGCGTTTCATGTCCGTCATGAATCCCCGCCGTACCAGTAGACACCGATGGAGAACTGGCTGTGCCCACTCTGCTTGAACGAATCCTCAAGACCGGGGATAAGAAGGTCCTTAGGACTCTGCGCGCCTATGCGGACGCGGTCAACCTCCTGGAGGACGAGTTCAAGGAACTCAGCGACGCCGAGCTGCGCGCCGAGACTGAACGCTTCCGTGAGCGGCTGCGCGACGGCGAGACGCTGAACTCGCTGCTGCCGGAGGCCTTCGCCACGGTGCGCGAGGCCGCGGACCGGACCCTCGGTCAGCGCCACTACGACGTCCAGCTGATGGGCGGCGCGGCCCTGCACCTCGGCAACATCGCCGAGATGGGCACCGGTGAGGGCAAGACCCTGGTCGCCACCGCACCGGCGTACCTCAATGCGCTCACCGGCAAGGGTGTTCACGTGGTCACGGTCAACGACTATCTGGCGAAGTACCAGGCTGAGCTCATGGGACGCGTTCACCGCTTCCTGGGCCTGGACGTCGGGATCATCACCAATGACATGCCGCCCGCCGAGCGCCGCGAGGCCTATGCCGCGGACATCACCTACGGCACGAACAACGAGTTCGGCTTCGACTTTCTGCGCGACAACATGGCCCAGTCGCTCGACGACGTGGTGCAGCGCGAGCATCATTACGCCATCATCGATGAGATCGACTCGATCCTCATCGACGAGGCCCGCACCCCGCTGATCATCTCGGGCGCGGCCTCCGGGGACATCTCCCGCTGGTACACCGATTTTGCGACACTCGTGAAGAAGCTGACCATCGACGAGGACTACGAGGTCGACGAGAAGAAGCGCACCATCGGTGTGCTCGAGTCAGGAATCGACAAGGTCGAGGACTACCTCGGCATCGAGAACCTCTACGAGACGCAGAACACCACCCTGATCCAGTACCTGAACAATGCGATCAAGGCCAAGGAGCTCTTCAAGCGCGACACCGACTATGTGGTCGCTGAGGGCGAGGTGCACATCGTCGATGAGCACACCGGTCGCATCCTGAAGGGGCGTCGCTACAACGAAGGCCTGCATCAGGCGATCGAGGCCAAGGAGCAGGTCCGGATCAAGCCGGAGAGCCAGACCCGGGCCACAGTCACCCTGCAGAACTACTTCCGCAGCTACGCGAAGATCTCCGGCATGACCGGCACGGCCGAGACCGAGGCCGGGGAATTCATGTCCACGTACAACCTCGGCGTGGTCCCGATCCCCTCGAACCGGCCGCTGCAGCGCATCGACCACAACGACCTCGTCTACAAGAACGAGGTGGTGAAGTTCGACGCGGTCATCAAGGACATCATCGAACGCCATGAGAAGGGCCAGCCCATCCTCGTGGGCAGTGAGTCCGTGGAGAAGTCGGAGTACCTCTCCAAGAAGCTCGCCAAGGCCGGCATCCGCCACGAGGTGCTCAACGCGAAGAACCACGAGCACGAGGCCGCCATCGTGGCTCAGGCGGGTCGCAAGGGTGCGGTCACCGTGGCCACCAACATGGCCGGTCGAGGCACCGACATCATGCTCGGCGGCAACGCCGAGTTCAACGCGGTCCGTGAGATGGAGAAGCTGGGTCTGGACCCGGTGGAGGACGCCGAGGCCTACGAGGCCAAGTGGGACGAAGTCTTCGACAAGGCCAAGGCCGAGACCAAGGCCGACGGCGATCAGGTCCGCGAGCTGGGCGGACTCTACGTGCTCGGCACTGAGCGCCACCAGTCGCGCCGCATCGACAATCAGCTGCGTGGTCGCTCCGGCCGCCAGGGTGATCCCGGCGAGTCACGTTTCTACATCTCGCTCACCGATGATCTGATGCGCCTGTTCAACCAGGCGGCTGCCGCCCGCATCATGAACTCCAAGGCGATGGACGATGAGATCCCGGTGGAGCACAAGTTCGTGTCCTCGGCGATCGCCAATGCCCAGCAGCAGCGCGAGGGGCAGAACACCGAGACGCGCAAGAACGTGCTCAAGTACGACGACGTGATGAACCGCCAGCGTCAGGCGATCTACTCGGATCGCCGCCGCATCCTCGAGGGCGACGACGTCCACGAGAAGGTCCAACACTTCATCGAGGACGCCGTGACCCTCATGGTCGAGGAGAAGACCACGGCCAACTCTTCCGAGGACTGGGACCTCGAGACGCTCTGGGAAGAGTTGAAGTCCCTGTACCCGGTGTCACTGAGCATCGAGGACCTGGTCGAGGAGGCCGGCGGAATCGATCAGCTCAGCGTGAAGATGCTCAAGCGTGAGCTCATCTCCGACGCCAAGATCGCCTATGAGAAGAAGGCCCAGGAGATCGGCGAGAACGCCATTCGCCAGCTCGAGCGCCGAGTGCTGCTGACCGTCATCGACGAGAAGTGGCAGGAGCATCTCTACGAGATGGACTACCTCAAGTCAGGCATCGGTCTGCGCTCGATGGCGCAGCGCGATCCGCTGGTCGAGTACCAGCGCGAGGGCTTTCTGCTCTTCCAGACCATGGCTGACAGCGTCCGGGAAGATTCGGTCCGGCTGCTCTTCAGTGCCGAGGTCACCGCAGCAGCACCGGTGACGAAGGCGCCGAACCTGCCCGGCGTCAAGGATGGCCGCATGTTCGCCGCGGGCAAGCGACTTCGGGTTCCCGGCCTGCAGGACACGACCTCGACCCAGGGCTGATCCTCGCAGCTGACTCCGGTCGTCTCGTCCGCTCAGCCGAGTTCCATGGCGACCACGCGCCAGCGACGGCGGTGCGCCTCCAGGCGCATGGCGCAGGCACGGATGCGTGTGGCGTCCCCGAACACCACTGAGACCTCCCACGCACCCCGGGCTGCGCGTTGGGCGCGGACCGTGCCGAACCGCAGCGGCTGGGGTCGTGGCACCCTTGCGCCACGGTCAGCCGCAGCTCGCTCAGGTGGTGATGCGGGGGTGCGTCTGTGCGTAGGGCTCCGGCGCGCCTCCGCCAGCACCGCAGCACGCTCCTGCACCTTCTGCTGGACTTCGAGATCCATCCAGCGACTCAACTGGGTCGCGGGTCGAAGCCCCAGAAGCACCTCGCTGGTCACCTGACACACGATTCTGGAGATGGCGCAGATCTGGCGCCGCTCCTCCCGAAAGGTAGCCAGGGTCGTCGGCGGCTCAGTAGGGCTCGATGGCTGAGGCTCTCCCCGAGGGGCGCCACGGAGTCGTCGGAGGAGGGCCGGCACTTCGTCTTCACGCCGCAGTCGGTACCTGACGCCGTCCTGGTCGGACGGCTCGGTCGCCCAGGGTCCCATGGTCCGTGGCGCCGGGATGACTGTGGTCCGACCGCGCAGGAGCGGGTCGGCATCGAGGAGTGACCTCAGCATCGTGATCGCCTCCTGCGTCTCGGACGGTGTCGGCGAATGTTGTTGACCTGCAGGGCTGGCAGACATGGGATTCTCCTGGATGGGCGGATGACGGGTCCTTGAAGTGTCGGACCAGGTCAGAGGGTCAGGTTCTGAGGTTCAGGTGGGCGGGAGCAGGACCATGCCGGGCTGGATGAGCGCGGGATCATCGCCGATGGTGTGTCGGTTCGTCTCGTACCAGCGCGGCCAGCTTTCAGCGACCTCCCCATCAGTGGCGCCTGATCCCAGATGCTCTGCGGCAATGTCCCAGAGTGTGTCGCCAGGCCGCACGAGAACCTCCTCTGCGGAGCCCGATGCGTCTCGAGGAGGCTTCGTCTCAGGTGTCGAGTTCCGCTGGTGTGGCGTGAAGAGTCCGGACATCGGTGTCTCCTTCTCTTGTGTCTCTTCTGCGTGCCTTTCTCTGAAGAGGGCAGTGTCGAGACCGGGGTCGCTGGCCTCGGCGGTCAGCACGACCGCGGGTGTTGCGTGACTCGGTGGACCCGCCGTGTGACTCGCTGGACCTGCCCAGACGCCCGCTGCAGTGGAGGACAGGGCGAGACCCGCGCTCAGCGCGAGGGTTGCGGCTCGCTGGAGAAACTTCGGGGTCAGTCCTGCCAAGACATGTTCGATTCGAGCCGCTCCGTGGTGGCGGGCCAGCGCCTGGGACAGGCATGTCCCCACGGCCAGCACCGAGATCAGCGAGCCCAGCAGCCCGGCGCTGGCGGCGAGCAGTCCGATCGTCACCTCCGCGGAGTACATCCCCGACCTGCCCAGGCTGGACCATGTGGTGGTTGCCATCTCCATCAGGGCCGCAGCGGGATCTTCTGCGCTGGAAGGCCAGGTCGGAGCGGAGGGGAGGCGACTGTTCAGAATGATGCTTCCGCAGGCCCAGAGAGCTGGACCGCTTCCGATCATCGCCGCGCTCAACAGCAGATCAACGACGGCCTGTCGTTGTACCGACCGGGCGGCTGAGGGAGCTGGAAGTGGAGACACAACGTTCACCGCAGGATTCTTTAGTGTGCGTTTGATAACGTTTGATATCGATAAATTGTACACAGTGCGCCCGGGTCGTCAAGCGTCGTGCTTCACGGGGTGTGTACGCTGGGCACCTGACGGCCGGTTCTGGAGACGAGGCAGTGATGCGCTGGGACGCCCTTTTCGCCGATCTTCAAGCACAGCTGGACGCTGCCCAGACGGCGGAGTTCGACGCCGCCGTCGCAGAGGCCGCCCGCCTGGAGTCCTCTCGGTTGGAGCTGGCTGACCGTCTCCGTGCCCATCAGGGCCAGCAGCTGAGTCTCGTGCTGCCGGGCAATCGGCGGCTCGCGGTGCGCGTCGGGGCCGTCGGCAGTGACTGGCTCTCCGGGACGCTGACTCAGCACAGCGTGCTGGTGCCTCTGTCGGCACTCCGCGCTGTGGATGGGATGCAGCGATCTGCGGCTCGGGCGGAAGCCAGCGTGACTCGTCGTCGCCTGGGCATCATGGAGCCGATTCGTCGGCTGAGTCGGGACCGCTCGGTGGTGCAGGTGCACGGAGGCGAGGGGCTCCTGGCCCAGGGCCTGATCGCCGGCGCGGGTCGAGACTTCCTGGAGATCGTCGAGTTCACGGCGGGTGAGCCGCACCGTGGCTCCGCGGCCTCCTCCGCTGCCCGTCGCACGCTGCCGCTCCACTCTGTCTGTTGGCTGCAGAGTGAAGAGCAGGGGTCGGAGCCCGGGTAGTCAGGAGCCAGAGGGTTTGGTGGACGTCGTGTGGCTCTCGGAGTCTGAGGCGCGGGAGGCTCGCTGTGCGGCGTACTGCCGCTCGATGTACTCGTCGAGCTTTGCCTCCTCGACTCTCCATTGGCCGCGTCCGCCGATCTGAATTCCTTCGAGGTCACCGGTCTTGATCAGTGCGCGTGTCTGTGACATCGAGATGTTCAGTGCTTCTGCCACATCCGGCAGGGTCAGAAAGCGACGCATGGTGATCCCCCGTGGTGCTGAGCGTGTGGATAGCTGGACCCGAGGGTCCGGGACTGGATGGTGACGTTTGATGATGTTTCATTCATCATGCCACAGCGGCCAGCGTCTCCGGCGGGTATTCCCACCACGGAACGGGGCCTTCCCTCCACATTTTTCGGCTCACTGGTTCCATGCCGGGCGAGCTGTATTATTCTGAGCCTGTGCGCCCCCGTCGGCGGCCTCCGGAAGCGCGCTCACCCCCGCCGAAGCACGAGCAGGGCGACGTGCAGGGAGGCCTCATGCCGAATCCGTATTCGCCGAGCACAGACTCGAGCCCCAGGGTGCACAGCAATGGGCCACGTCCTGAGGCCCCGGCGGCCGAGCGCCTTCGACGGCCGAGCTGGCGGGATCCGCGGCTGTTGGTCGGGCTGCTCATTGTTGCGCTCTCAGTCTCCGGGGTGATCGCCCTGCTCGCGGCGCAGAACCGCACCGCGCAGGTCTATGCTGCGGACCGGCTGCTCACCGTCGGGGACCAGCTGAGTGTGGAGGACCTGCGCGTGGTGGACGTGCAGATCGACGAGGTCCAGGACTCCTATCTGTCGGCCGCCGAGCAGCTCCCACAGGAATCGCGGATCATCACCATCGTGCAAGAGGGTGAGCTGGTCCCGCGGCGTGCCGTCGGACCTCACGACCCGCAGGGCCGGCAAGCCGTGACGGTAGAGGTCGATCACGCGCTTGCCCGCGGAGTAGAGCCGGCGCGCATGGTCGATGTGTGGGCGGCCGACGCCGGAGCTGTGGGTCAGCAGCAGGAGGTCGAGGTGCAGCGCATCGCCAGGGGAGCCGAGGTGGCCGCGCTCACCGAGGCGAGCAACACCTTTGGAGCACAGGCTGTCGTCACGGTGGAGCTGCTCGTGGATCCCGAGGAGCTGCCGGCGCTGCTCGCCGCGAGAAGCTCCGCGGCGTCGCTGTCGGTGGTTCCGGCCGGCGGGGAGCCCGACCCTGAGGCTGGATCGCCCGAACCGGAATCACGCGGGTCCGACGCCGATGAGGAGGGTTAGATGCAACGGTGGTCGGTGGTCACCACGGGAGCGCTGCGCGCCGACCATATCGCCGCCGTCGAAGGCCTCCAAGGCCCGGTGACGATCGAGCGTCGCTGTGCGGACCTTGCGGAGCTCGTGGCCGTCTGTCGCACTGGCCGCTCTGACGCAGCTCTGGTCATCGGCAGCACCGAGCTGCTCACGGCCACCGTGCTCGCGGACCTGCAGGAGGGGGATCGCCAGGTGGTCGCCATCTCCGCCGTGGCTGAGGAGCGCGCAAGGCTTCGCAATCTCGGGCTCACCTGCTTCGACGACGACGTCGGCGCCGAGGCACTCGCGGCGGCGCTGCAGGGACGCCAGCCCGCCCGGTCAGCAGCCTCCGCCGAAGACTCCGACCAGGACCCCGCCCCTGATCCCGACCAGGCGCCCTCCCAGTCCCACGGGGCGGAGTCTCGCGCCGGTGCATGGTCTGGTTGGGGTCACGGTGAGGAACCGTCTCCTCTCGAATCAATGGATCCGCCCATGGTCGAGCGCGTCTCCGACGAGGCTGTGCCACCCAGCATCGACCGCTCCAGCGATGACCAGCTGATGGATGACTCGCGCATAGACGACCGAGAAGCCGTGCACTGCATCCAGGGCATCACCGTGGTCTGGGGTGCGCCCGGAAGCCCGGGTCGAAGCACGGTCGCGGTGAACCTGGCCGCTGAGATCGCGCTTCAGGGTCAAGAGGTCCTGCTCGTCGACGCCGATACCGTGGCAGCCTCGCTCGTGCCTCAGCTTGGTCTCATGGAAGAGACCGCAGGGTTGGCGCAGGCCTGCCGGGCCGCGGATCTCGGGCGCCTCGACCCGCAGGCGCTGCAGACGGCCACCTCCGCCGTTCAGGTCAGCGGCGCTCGACTCGCGCTGCTCTCAGGTCTGCCTCGGGCCGCCCGCTGGCCAGAGATTCGCGAGCGCAGCCTGCGGGCTGTCCTCCAGCTCGCGAGAACCCGGTATGACTACGTGATCGTCGACGTCGCCGCATGCGTGGAACAGGATGAGGAGCTCAGCTATGACACCCTCGCGCCGCAGCGCAATGGCGCCGCGCTGACCTGTCTGCGGCATGCGGACCGGGTCCTCGCCGTCGGCGCGGCTGATGCAGTGAGCTTCTCGCGGCTAGTCAAGGCCATCGAGGATCTCCAGCTCAGTCTGCCGGAGACCGCAGCAGCTCAGGTCGACGTGGTCATCAACAAGGTGCGCAGCGAGGTGATCGGGCGTTCACCGCGGGATCAGCTCGGGCAGACCTGGCGCCGACTGGGACCTGATCGCGGGATCGCGGCCTTCCTGCCCATGGACGCCTCCGGCTGCGACGCCGCTCTGCTGGCCGGGTAGGTGCTGGCCGAAGCCGCCGCTGAATCGGCCCTGCGGCGGGGCATTGCGGCGCTCGCCGGGGTGGATCTGGGGCAGCGTCGGAGGGGTCTGCTCCATCGACTCAGAAGGTAGGCTGAATCACACAGGCAGCGTGCGCTCTCCCCAGCGACGAGGAGCTCAGCGCGCACTCGCAATCCGAGGAAAGAGTGAGAGTACAGATGCCCGCTGAGAAGACTCTATGGACCAGCAATGACGCCGACCTTGAGACTTTGACCGATGCCTACTATGCGCACATCGCGCACGATGACCTGCAGCTTGTCAGCAGTGACCATCAGGTGCGCAGGGTCACCGAGCACCTGACACTCGCGCAGTCCCGCACGGACTCCTCACCCGTCATTCAGGTGAGCACCGTGGGGGCCCGCAGCGTGGTCCAGGTCGTCACCGATGACATGCCCTACCTCGTGGACTCGGTGACCGCAGAAGTGACCCGGCATGGACACGGCATCTCTCTGGTGGTGCACCCGATCTTCCTGAGCAGCCGCAGCAGCGGCTCCGGAGAACTGGCAGCCGTGAAATCCCTGCCCGCCGAGCACCGGGGGGTCTCCTCGGGGGACACCCAGACGCTGCCGAACCTGAAGGCGCTGCTCCACGACGATCACCAGGTCAAGATCGAGTCCTGGATCACCGTGGAGCTCGACCGCGTGATCTCCGCGGAGGACGCAGACGAATTGATCGACGGGCTTCGCAGGATCCTGGCAGATGTGCTGGCAAGTCATCGTGATCAGGACCGAATGGTTGCCCAAGTGATGACGGCAGGACGTTCTCTGCGCGGCGCCGAGGACCTCCCAGAGGCTGAGGAGTCCGCTGATCTCCTGGAATGGATGGGCTCCGGAAACTTCCTGTTCCTGGGCTACCGCGAATACGAGCTCGCCGAATACCCGGACGGCTCCGTGCACCTGGATCCGGTCACCGGCACAGGCCTCGGGATCCTCGCCGACAAGAATGGCAAGCCGATCGCGCGGCGCTCCACCGAACTCTCCGCCGCCGGTCGCGAGCGTGCCGGGCAGCGCCGTGCGCTGGTTGTGACGAAGGCCAACTCGCGCTCCACGGTGCGTCGCCGCACCTATATGGACTACGTCGCCGTCAAGACCTTCAACGTGGACGGCACGGTCAAGGGCGAACGCCGCTTCATCGGACTCTTCAGCGAACGCGCCTACAGCCAGTCCATCGTCAACATTCCGCTGCTGCGCTCCCGCGCGGATGAGCTGCTCAAGCGCTCCGGCTTCGCAGCCGACTCGCACTCGGGCAATGACCTGATGCAGATCTTGGAGACCTATCCGCGCAATGAGCTGCTGCAGATGGAGATCGACGAGATCGAGCAGGCCACCTGGCAGATCATGCAGCTTCAGGAACGACGCAGGGTCAAGCTGTTCCTGCGGCGAGACCACTACGGGCGGTTCATGACGGCGCTGGTCTACCTCCCCAGGGACCGGTACAACACTGCCGTGCGCCGCCGGATCGAGCAGGAGCTGCTCGACTACGTGCAGGCCGAGTCCATCGACTTCAACGTGCGACTCACCGATTCCGTGCTGGCGCGGGTCTTCTTCCGGCTGCGCCTGGCCGACGACGCCGCCGAGCCCGCTGGTACCCAGGAGGAGCTCGAGAACCGGCTGACCAGGGCCGTGCGGTCCTGGGCCGAAGGAATCGCGGCCGAGGCGCAGGAGCGCTACTCGAGCAGGCATGCCGAGGCCGTCGCCGCGCGCTGGAGCGAGGCGTTCCCCGATGATTACCGTGTGCTCTACGAGGTCCAGGACGCGCTCTCCGACGCCGCGCAGTTCGAGGCTCTGGAGGAGGCGGCCAAGGAGGGCGAAGCGGTGCCCCGGATGAGCTTCTACAGCTCGCGGGACGGCGGCACGGCGGACATGCGCCTGAAGCTCTACCTCACCGAGCAGAAGACCCTCACCGACACCCTCCCGGTCATCGATGACTTCGGGCTGGAGGTTCTCGATGAGCGCTCTTATACGCTGAACTGCCCGGACGGGGCGACCTTCCACCTCTACGATCTCGGTCTGTTCTACCCCGAGGGGGTCACCGCCAAGGACACCGTCTCGCTGCTGCAGGAGGCCTATCAGCAGGTGCTGATGGGGAAGGCCGAATCCGACGTCTTCTCCCAGCTCGTCCTGCGTCTGGGTCTGAGCATCCGCAGCGTCACGGTCCTGCGCGCCTACGCCAAGTACTACCGTCAGCTCGGCAGCACCAACTCCTACACGTTCGTCGCGGAGTCGCTGCTGCAGAACCCCGAGATGGCCATCGCGCTGGTCGAGTACTTCGAGACGCGCTTCGACCCGGACCTCGATGGGGACCGTGAGCAGCTCAGCTCCTCGGCCCGCGAGAAGGTCCTCGAGGCGCTGGAGCAGGTGCGCACACTGGACGCGGACCGCGTGCTCAGCGCCCTGCTCAATCTGATCGACTCCACCCAGCGGACGAACCTCTATCAAGGACACGACTGGCTCTCGCTGAAGCTGACTCCGGCCACGATCGACGCCGCGCCCAAGCCGCGCCCGGCCCATGAGGTCTGGGTCTATTCGCCCGTCGTCGAAGGGGTGCACCTGCGCTTCGCCAAAGTCGCTCGCGGCGGCCTGCGCTGGTCCGACCGGCGCGAGGACTTCCGCACTGAGGTGCTGGGCCTGGTGAAGGCGCAGATGGCCAAGAACGCGGTGATCGTCCCCTCCGGAGCCAAGGGCGGGTTCTACCCCAAGCAGCTTCCAGATCCGGCGGCGGACCGCTCGTCCTGGTTCGAGGCTGGCCGGGACGCGTACAAGATCTATATCCGGGCGCTGCTCGACATCACCGACAACCAGAGTGAACGAGACTCTCAGATGGTGATCATCCACCCGGACAGGGTCGTTCGCCACGACGGCGACGACGCGTACCTGGTGGTCGCCGCGGACAAGGGCACCGCGACCTTCTCCGACACCGCGAACGAGATCAGCAAGGAATACGGGCACTGGCTCGGCGATGCCTTCGCCTCAGGCGGTTCCGTGGGCTACGACCACAAAGAGATGGGCATCACCGCCCGGGGTGCCTGGGAGTCGGTGAAGTCGCATTTCTCGGAGCTCGGCGTGGACACGCAGAGCGAAGACTTCACGGTCCTGGGGATCGGTGACATGGGTGGAGACGTCTTCGGCAACGGGATGCTGCTCTCCGAGCATATTCAACTGGTCGCGGCGTTCAATCACCTGCACATCTTCATCGACCCCAATCCGGATGCCGCCGCCAGCTTCGCCGAACGGCAGCGGCTCTTCCACGCCCAGCGCTCCGGCTGGGGCGAATACGACTCCGAGCTGATCTCCGCCGGGGGCGGGGTCTTCTCCCGGACCGCCAAGAGCATCGAGATCACCGAGGAGATGCGTCAACGGTTCGATCTTCCGGCAGATCAGGACCAGCTGACCCCGCCGGAACTGATCAAGGCGCTGCTGCAGACCCCTGTGGACCTCTTCTACAACGGCGGCATCGGCACCTACGTGAAGGCCTCCTATGAGACCCATGACCAGGTCGGTGACCGCGCCAACAACGCCATCCGTGTGGATGGGAGTCAGCTGCGGGCCAGGGTCGTCGGGGAGGGCGGCAACCTCGGCTTCACCCAGGCCGGTCGAATCGAGGCTGCGCAGACCGGAACCCTGCTCAACAGCGATGCCATCGACAACTCGGCCGGGGTGGACTGCTCCGACCATGAGGTCAACATCAAGATCCTCATCGACCAGCTCGTGGGGTCCGGACATCTCGAGGCGGGCGAGCGCAGCGAGCTGCTGGGCTCCATGACCGAGGACGTCGCCTCCCATGTCCTGGAGACGAACCGGGACCAGAATGTGCTGCTGATGACGGATCGGCATCGGGTGGGGGAGTGGTCGCCGAGCTTCCAGCGACTCATCACGTGGTTGGAAGAGACGGTGGACCTTGACCGCAGCATTGAGGTGCTTCCCAGCAATGAGATCTTCGCCGAGCGCGCCGCGGCCGGCCAGCGCATCCTGACCTCGCCGGAACTCGCCGTGCTGGCCGCCTACGCGAAGATTCAGCTCAAGGCAGCACTGGTGGAAAGCTCGGTTCCAGATGATGACTGGTTCACCCTGACCCTTGAGGAGTACTTCCCCGCGGCCCTGCGCGAGCGGTTCTCCGAGGAGCTCTCTCGGCATCCGCTGCATCGCGAGATCATCGCCAATGTGGTGGCCAATGATGTGGTCAACGTCGGTGGAGCGGCCTTCGTCTTCCGTGCGATCGAGGAGACGTTCGCGGCCGAGGAACAGGTGGTCCGCTCCTTCGTGGCAGTGCGTCAGCTCTTCTCGCTGGAGGCCTTCGATGAGGCCATGCGCGAGCTCCCGGTGAACTTCGACCGGGACGCCTGGGCGAACACCTACCGCGATATGCGCCGGCTGCTGGATCGGGCCGTCCGCTGGTTCATCAACCACGTGAGCCGTGGCACCTCCGTGCGGGAAGATGTGGAGGCCTATGCCGAGCACATCTCACCGCTCTACGGAGACCTCACCAGCTATCTGCGCGGTGAGGACCGCAGGCGTGTGGAGCAGCGGCGGGCCGAGGCGATGGAGACGGGCATGCCCGAGGAGCTTGCCACCTGGGTCTCCGAGCTCTTCGAGGCCTTCTCGCTGCTGGACATCGCCTCGCTCTCTGCCACCCACGAGCTCGACTCTCGAGAGGTCGCCGGGGTGTACTACGCGGTCTATGCGGAGTTCAGCGCAGACTCGCTGCTGAACCGGATCACGAACCAGCCGCGTGAGGACAAGTGGCAGGCACTGGCTCGCGGAGCGCAGCGCGATGAGCTCTACAGCGCCATGGCCGAGATCACCGGGGCGGTGCTGCGCGGGACCTCCGCGGAGCAGGACCCGACGCAGCGCCTGGAGGAGTGGAAGCAGGCGAATGGGGCCAAGCTCGCCCGCACCGAGCGGCTCATCGCCGAGGTGGATGCCCTGGCCGATGACAACATCGCCTCGCTGACAGTGCTGCTGCGTCACCTGCGTGGCCTGATCGACTCCTGAGTGTTGGGCTCCGGAGCCGTGGTCAACTCCGGAGCCGCCTTCGGGTCCGCACGGTGATCCAGAGATTCCTTTCCCCGCCATCACTCATCGAGGAGAACAGACATGGCCGTCTTCCAGGATCCGCTCGTCGGTCATCGGTATCTCACGCAGGACGACGTCGAATGGCTCCATGCCCTCGTCGGGGACTGGCAGCTGCTCTCTGATCTGGCGTTCTCTGATCTGGTGCTGTGGTTCCCGCACACCGAGGAAGGGTTTCTCTACGCCGAGGAGCGTTCCTTCATCGCCCTGGCGCAGGCTCGCCCCTCGACCACGCAGACCCTGATCCACCGCGACGTGGTCGGGGACCGCATCCGGGCCGATCTGAAGCCGATGGTGGAGCGCGCCTGGACCTCCCAGGTGGAGACGAACTCCTCCGATCAGGGACAGCCCTCGCCGGCGCGCATGCGGGTGCAGGCGCTTCCGCTGCTGCACCGCGGGCGCACTGTCGGCGTGATCACCTTGCACTTCGCGGTGGCTGCCATGCGCAGCCCGTCTCGGCTGGAGCTGACGTATCGACGTTGCGCGGATGACCTGCTTGCCATGGCCGCCGAGGGCCGCTGGCCCGACGCCACTCAGGAATTCACGGGCTACGGGGGAGCGCCCCGGGTCGGCGATGGGCTGCTGCGCCTGGACGAGGAGGGGCGGATCACCTTCGCCTCGCCCAATGCCGTCTCCGCGCTGCTGCGGCTCGGCGTCTCGGACACTCTCGAGGGGCGCTCCCTGGCGGGGATCGGCTCGGAGCTGCAGCGCGCGACCGGCGTCGTCGTCGACGAGTCTCAGCCGATGATGCTGACCGGACGACGGGCGATGCGCGCGGAGCTGGAGGCACACGGTGCCGCGGTGACGCTGCGCTCGATTCCACTCTATCACGCAGCCGGCAGCGAGGCGGCGCGACAAGCTCATGGGGAGCGCTACGCGGCCCTGGTGCTCTGCCGCGACGTCACCGAGCTGCGCCGTCGCGACAAGCAGCTGATGAGCAAGGACGCGACCATCAAGGAGATACACCACCGGGTGAAGAACAACCTGCAGACCGTCTCCGCGCTGCTGAGGATGCAGTCGCGGCGGATGGATTCTCAGGAGGGCCGGGAGGGTCTGCGTCGTGCCATGCGCCGGGTGGAGACCATCGCCATGGTTCATGACTCGCTCTCCAAGGGGCTGGAGGAAAGCGTGGACGTCGATGAGCTGATGCGCCGACAGCTGCGGCTGGCCGCGGAGATGGCGCAGTCGGACAGACAGGTCGTCACTTCATTGGAGGGAAGCTTCGGTCAGCTCCCCCCGGACATGGTGACCCCGCTGGCGCTGGTGATCACGGAGATCGTGGCCAATGCCGTGGAGCATGGATTCGGCCCGGATCCGGAGCGCCGCGAGCTCAACGTGGCGATGACGGTGCATCGAGCCGCCGACGCCGCGGGACGTCAGCGGCTCGAGCTGGAGCTCACCGACGACGGTGTGGGTCTGCCCGAAGAGGAATGGGAGCCCGGCCTGGGGCTGCAGATCGTGCGCACCCTGGTCCGGGGGGAGCTCTCCGGCTCCATCGAATGGGAGCCCGCCTCCCCGGCGGAGCCGGACATGAAAAACGCGGTGAGGACCGGCACACGGGTCAAGCTCCGTGCTCCGATCCTCACCGCGTCAGCAAAGTCTGGCGGGTGAGGCGAAGACTCTCAGGAGGCGCGGCGGGCGCGAGCGGCCCGGCGCTTGAGCGCGCGGCGCTCGTCCTCGCTCATGCCGCCCCAGACGCCGGAGTCCTGTCCGGTCTCGAGAGCCCACTGAAGGCAGGTGTCCATCACGGGGCACCGGCGGCAGACGCTCTTGGCCTCTTCGATCTGAAGCAGAGCTGGTCCGGTGTTGCCGACGGGGAAGAAAAGTTCGGGGTCCTTGTCCAGGCAGGCTGCTCGGCTGCGCCAATCCATGGGATCACTACTCCTAGGGCGCCTCGTGGGCGCCGCTGTTCGGGTCTTAGGGCATTGCGCGGAGCTTCCTCGACCAAGCCTCGATCTGTGGCGGTCCCCGGTGTTGCTTCGGGAGTCACATCCGCGTCCAGGGGGCAGAACGTTCCACAGTCGAATGACCGTGGCGCCTGGACGGCGGTGCATTTCCAGACCTCGGGCGAGGTATTCTGCCATCCCGAATAAGTACGGACTCAAGGCTGGCATGTTAACGCCTGGCAAACAAGACTTCGCACTGCCGAAATGACTGCGAAACAGTGTGTACTTTGTCACATGCTGTTTCGTTCCAAACGTTGCACCAGGTCAGCGGTTGGGGAGCTGCTCCAGTGGAGAACCGTGCACCGGGTGGTTCAATGGTGAGATGGCCCCCGAAGACTCCGTCACCCCGGATTTCAACGCACCGCGTCCGCCCCGACGCTTCACTCAGGCCCGGCCGCGGCCGGTCTCCGTCTGGGTGCTCTTTCTGATCCTCTTCATCCAGGGCATGGCGCTGGCGTTCAATGCCGTGGCCAGCGCGCTGACCTCGCAGGCCCAGGTGCTCGACGCCGCCGGAGCCATTGCGCTGGTGGTGCTCTATGTCCTCTTCGGACTCGTTCTGGTGCTGCTCGGTTTCAGGATCTTCCTCGGAACGCAGGGTGCGCGGACCCCGGCGATGGTCGTGGAGCTGCTGATCGTGGTGCTGTCCTTCAGCTTCTTCTCCGGCGGGCTCCCGGCAGTGGGTGTGGCGTTCGTGCTGCCCGCCGCCGTCGCGCTGGTGCTGCTGTTCATCCGTCCCACACAGGTCTGGCTCAGCGAAGCAGATCCGCAGGACTGAGGTCCCTCACCAGCTGCTCGGCCCAGTGCAGGTAGTGCTCCCGCTGCTCGCCGCTCTCGACCCCTGGAAGCAGTGACAGCAGCACGGCGGCGGTCCGTGCGCGCAGCTCGTCGGGATCGTGATCGATGAGGCAGTGGGAGAAGAATCTGCGAGCCAGGTCGGGGACGGCCGAGTACGCGGCCGGGTTGAAGCTGGGCAGGGTGATCAGGTGCCCCAGCATCGTGGCGAGATCGTCGACCCGGTAGCCCGGCCCCACCGTGTCAGCATCGATGAGTGCCGTGGGTGTGCTCGCGGTTTGGTCCAGGAACAGGTTGGCCGGATGGAAGTCGCCGTGGGTGGGCACCACCGGCCCCGGCGTCGTGCTGAGCTTCGCGGCGATGTCATCTCCCAGCTTTCCGACCCGTTGTGGGTCTGCGCCTGCACCGATGGCCCCAGGTTCGAGGCCGCGGTGACGCTGCGCGGGTGACTCTCGAGCCGGCAGCTCCAGGGCGGACGGCGTCAACGAGTCCAACGCCGAGGTGATCGTCTTCGGGTGTACACGCGGCACGGGCTCGTGATGGTGCGCCTGGCCGCCCCTCGCTGTCGATGGTGTCGGCCGGTACAGGTGGTGGGTCAGGGGCATCCCAGGTGCCTCGGGAATGACGAGGATCCCTTCGCCGGCGTCGGCGGCCGGGGGGCTCAGCCTGGAACAGCGGTGCCGCTGAAGCAGGCCCGGCACTTTGGCGGGTCTCACAACCTTGAGGTAGAGCACCCTCTCGCCCCGAACCGAGGACACCACCGCTCGGTACACGGCTCGGCGCAGCGGGCGCAGCACCAGCCGACGCAGGTCGGTGATGCTGCACTTTTCACCGAGCAGCCGGCTCAGGCGCTCTTCAAGGGTCCCGGATCCACGGTGCTCGGCACCGGCGCAAACCTCGGCACCGGCGCCGACCTCGGCACCCGCTTCGACCACGAGCAGGCCAGGCAGCTCCGGGTCTACCGGGTGCGCCCAGATGTGCACAGTCCCCTGGACGGATTCGGCGCGCACCGCCCCCATCGCCTGGCGCTGCTGATCGGTGAGTGAGACCGTGCTGATCACCAAGGTCAGCGGCATCCCCGGGGTCTCCACCTGGTAGAGGGCGGTGGTCTCCGCCCCCGGACGTGCGTAGACCTGTTCCAGCTTCCAGGCACTCAGGGTGACATCTCCAGGTTCAAGCGCCATCCGCAGCAGCTCGCCAGCGGTGGGACCGCGCAGCACCGAGACGAGGGCGGCGAGCTGATCCATGCAGTCATCCTGCCGCACTCAGATGAAAGAACTCTCATCACCGGAGGGCCGTGTCAGGGGCACCAGGATGAGAAACTGAAGCCCATGAGCCACACGACTACGCCGGGTGAGCCGGAGGTGCCCGCGCGTTCACCGCGGCGTCGGCTGCGAAGGCGCGCAGCCCTGCGTCCGCTGAGTGTGCGAGCGAGGATTCTGGCCGCCGTCGTCGGTCTCGCTGCGCTTGCGCTGGCCGCTGCCGGCTATACGGCTTTCGCGATTCAGCAGGCTCAGGTCGAGGGGCGAATCGACGCGGAGCTTGTCGCCGATGCCGAGCAGTTCCGGGTTCTGCACGAGGTGGGGGTGGATCCCAGCACCGGTGAACCCTTCACCTCGCCCACGGAACTGGTGCGCACAGCCATGGAACGCATCATTCCCACGCGCAACGAGGGGATCGTCGGACTTGTCGACGGCCAGGTGGCCTTCACCTCAGCGGTCACGCGGGTGCGTCTGGAAGAGGATCCTGAGCTGCTGAACCTGCTGGAGGATTATGCCGTGGCGGAACGTGCGACCGTGACCACGCTCGAGACAGAGAGGACCACCTACCGCGTGGCGATCGTGCCGATCCACGGCAGCGCTGCGCCCGAGGATTCGGAGGCGGCGGAGGAGTCTCAGGTGGGAGCCCTGGTCATGGGCTACGACATGACCGCCGAAAAGGGAGTCTTTGCGGATGGATTTCTGATCTACGCCGCCGTGGCGGCGCTCTCACTGGGCGTCGTGGCGATCGTCGGAGGGGTCATCGCCGGACGGCTGCTTCATCCGGTCGGAGTGCTGGCCTCCTCGGCCCGCCACATCGGGAGGGAGGATCTCTCGGAACGGATCCCGGTCACCGGCAAGGACGACCTCACGGAGATGACCAAGTCGGTCAACGAGATGCTGGACCGGCTCGAGGCCTCCTTCCGCTCCCAGGACCAGCTGATCCAGGATGTCAGCCATGAGCTGCGCACGCCGCTGACCATCGTGCGCGGTCATCTCGAGGTGCTCGACGCCGGAGATCGCGATGATGTGCTCTCCACCCGTGAACTGACCCTCGATGAGCTGACTCGGATGAACCGGGTGATCGATGACCTGACCACTCTCGCGCAGGCAGGCAGGCCTGACTTCCTGCGACGGACGCCCACCGAGGTCGGGAAGCTCACCGATGAGGTCTATGACAAGGCGATCGCGCTGGGGGAGCGGCGGTGGATCGTGGACGCGCGCGCTGAAGGTGACTCGTGGCTCGACCGCGAGAGACTCACGCAGGCCTGGCTGCAGCTTGCTGCCAATGCCGTGAAGTTCTCTGCCCCCGGGTCGGTCATCTCGTTGGGTTCGGAGCTCGCGGCGGGGGAGGTGCGGCTCTTCGTACGTGACCAGGGCCAGGGCATCGCGGATGAAGATCAGGAGCGGGTGTTCCGGCGCTTCGGGCGCACAGACTCCAGCAAGCCGGGCTCGGGGCTGGGGCTTCCCATCGTGGATGCGATAGCGCAGGCCCATGGGGGCTGGGTGAAGCTTGAATCGGCCCCCGGCATGGGTGCCCGTTTCACCATGGTGCTGCCGCATTCAGACGAGGACCCGATGGATTTTGTGTCCGAGGCCGCCGACTCGCGAGCAGCCGACAGCCCGGATGCCTCGACCGCCTCTGAGCATTCCACGCAGACGAACAGCACAGGAGGCCCAGCGTGACGCAGATCCTGCTCATTGAGGACGAAGACCGGATCGCCTCCTTCGTGGAGAAGGGGCTGCGTGCGGCGGGCTACGCGGTCCTGCGCGGCGCCACCGCGGCCGAAGGGTATGAGTACGCGCTGAGCAGCGCCGTGGATCTGGCCGTATTGGATCTGGGGCTCCCGGATGAAGATGGCCTGCGCCTCTTGGGCCGACTGCGCGCGCAGGGGTTCACGGCGCCGGTCATCATCCTCACGGCGCGCAGCACGCCGGCGGACACCGTGGCCGGACTGGATTCCGGGGCGGACGATTACATGGCCAAGCCCTTCAGCATCGATGAGCTGCTGGCTCGGATCAGACTTCGGCTGCGCGGTGGTTCCGCGGAGGAGCCGACCAGCTTGACCGCTGGCTCACTCACGCTCGATCTCCACGCGCGGCGGATCACTGCAGGAGAGAAGCAGCACGATCTGTCCTCACGGGAGTTCGCTCTCCTGGAGACCTTCATGCGTCATCCCGGACAGGTCCTCTCCCGTGAGCAGCTGTTGGAACGCGTCTGGGGCTACAGCTTCGATCCGGGGTCGAATCTGGTGGACGTCTATGTCCGCTACCTGCGTGCCAAGGTCGGGGCTGAGCGGATCAAGACCGTGCGCGGCGTGGGTTACCGCCTCGAGGCCTGAGTGGCCTCTCGCAGGTATCGCGCGGGTCAGCTGCCGGCCGAGGGCGCTGACCAGCTCTGGGCGGACACCGAGCTCACCGGTGTCCATGCCGAGTCCGAAGCCAGTGGGGCGGGCTGATACACCGCCGGTGGAGTGGGGCTGATCGTCGCAGGACCGGGTGCGGGATCAGGGGCTGGTGCGGGCTCCGGAATGGGCGCAGGAGCGGGTTCGGGCACCGGATCAGGGGCTGGTGCTGGTTCCGCTGCGTGAGTCGGTGTCGAGCTCGCACGCGGTGCTGCCGATGCACTGGGGTCCTGATCCGCGTCGGTTGTGCGCGAGGGGGACGGACTCCGGCTCGGGGAGGGCTTCGGACTCGCCGAGGTTGGCGCAGCGCTCTGCTCGGCCACCTCCATCGCCGGTCCGAGGTCCTGTTCCGGGCTGTCTGAATTGAGCTGCGCCACTGCGGCGGTGCCACCGAGGGCGACTATGCTCAGTGCGCCGGTGAGGATCCAGCCTGTCTGCCTGCTCATGATGCACTTTTCCTTGCTCTGGTGAACCTCACCAGTTCGACGACGCTTTCTGGTGCTGGTGCTTCGTTCGATCTGTTCTCATCCTGCACCTCGAGAGTGAGGGGACCGTGAAGTCGGGATGAGAAAGTTCTCATCTTCACGCTCCTGGGCATCGAGCAGACGCAGCCTGGCGGCCACCGCGGAATAAGCCGGGCGCACCGCATAGACGCAGCCCAGCCGGAGAGCGGCCGCCTGCTCGTAGACGCGAAGCGCCGAACTCGACACGCCGATCTGAGCGGCCGCAGCGTCGACGGCGGCCACCACGGTTCTCGCCTCGTGTGGCGCCCACAGCTGCTGCAGCACGCGCAGGCGGGCATGGGCGCGAAGATTTCCCAGGTCCAGTGCAGGGTCCGCAAGGCATGCAGTGTCGACGTCGAGCAGTCCAGGACCTGCGTCCGGGCTCCACAGCAGCTGCTTGTCATGCAGGTCGCGGTGCGCTGGTCGCAGCGGCGCGTCGCGAAGCCCGCGCAGCCGCGCGGAGGCGGTCTCGACATTTCTCCAGAGCAGCTCGGGGTTCTCGATGAAGGGCTGCACCAGACCGGCCCAACGGTGCAGGACCTGGACCTCTTGGTCGGGCCCGTGCGTCACTGTCCCACCGCCGTCGGTCAGTCCACCGCCGTCGGTCAGTCCAGGGACCCCGGGCACGTCCAGGCTCCTGGCCGCATCCCGGACGGCTCGCGTCCACGCGCCCATCACCTGGTGCCACGCGCGCTCCCATTCCACCGCGGAGAAGAGAGCGGGATCGTGGAGGGTCAGACCTGGCAGCGCGGAGAAGGTCACGGTTGATTCATCCCGCGCCAGCGCCTCCGGTGTCCTGAACGTCTGGGCGAAGACCCCGGCGCGGGCGATGCCCCGCATGATGGCGGAGCTGCGGCCGCGCCTCACCACTTTGATGTAGCGCTCGCCCTGATGCACGACGGCGCGTCTGCCCCATCGATGGGAGACGACGACGCCGCCCGGTGCGGCTTCTGCCAGTGCACTGAGCTTGGTGTCAGTGGGTTGCAGCCGCAGGCCAGACTGGTCCCAGAGCGCGGCCCTGCGCTGTTCCCCATCCGCGCATTCGAGAATGAGGGTCGACTCTTCCGGGAGGGGCCAGGCGCGGGTCACGCGCAGCTCGACCCCCGCCTGGGTGAAGGTCTCTGGTGGCAGCGGCAGAGGAGTCATCGGTCCAGAGCCTCCTGGCCGAGCCGCAGCATGGTGTGCATCTGAGCGGGCCAGTCGGGTGCACGGTGCCGAAATGGGTCGGAGGCGGCGGCCAGCTGAGCGTAGGCCTCCCACGTCGCTGCGCGCCGATCGTCGGGCTCCGCGTGTTCGCGGTAGCCATCCATGAACCCGACTCTCATGGACTCCAGGTTCTGCCGGCGGCAGGAGGCCAGCCAACTTCCCACATCGCGCATCGGGTCCCCCGAGCCGGAGCGGTCGAAGTCGATGAGGCGGATCTTGTGGCTGCCCGGAGCAGCCATCACGACCTGGTCCGGCGAGAGGTCTCCATGAAGCTCGCACGGAGGGACACCCTGCTCAGCGGTGAGCCGTTCCTGGACCCCTTCCGCGAGACGACTGGCGGAGGCCGCCAACCAGGGAGCGATGATCGAGATCGACCGCTCAGCGCTGCGCAGCTCGGAGGGGATCGGCCTGCGCCGGGAACCCCGGGTGAGCCGATGCAATCGACCCACGACCTCTCCCGCTGCCTGCGCGGCCGGCGCGTGTGGGCTGTTGTTCAAGTCCTCCCACCCCCAGCGGGGTGAACTCATCGCGGTTCCCCGACGCCCCAGGGACGTGCTGCGCACCAGCGGAAGTCCGAGGGCCCTCCACCGCTGAGCCGCCTCGAGCGCAGCCGCCGTTCCCATGGAGGCCACGCGCACGATCTTGTCTCCGTGTCCCGATCGAGGATCCGGCACCACGGCCACCACTCGACGCCGGGGATTATGACGCAGAACCTGCCACGGCAGCGCTGCACCGGCCGCAGCTTCCATAGCCCGGCGTGCCTCTGCGAGGTCTTTGCCGAGCACCGGGTCTGCCCAGAGGCTTCCGCTGAAGAGATACGGTCCGATGTCTGTGTGGACGCGGAAGGACGCCGACTGTCCGCCCTCTGCCGCGCGCACGCGAGCTTTCGCAAGCTTGTCGGTGTCCAGGGTGAGCATCGCCCAGCGTGGGTCCCCGGCCTCGGTCTGAAAGGACGCGACGAGCGAATGTCCCGGTTTGGCGCGGATCCGGGTGATGGTCACCGGCTCGTCCACCAGTGAGGAGAGCTCTGCGGAATCGAGCAGCAGACGGGCGCCCGTCAGACCGACGGCCCTGGCCGCGACCTCGTCTGCCTCGGTCCACACTGATAGATCCTGCTTCATCGCGACACCCCTTCTGGCCGCAGCGCGGACCGTTGTTCTGCCTCTGATGCCTCCCCTGACCCCGTGCCGCTCTCCGCCGAGCCGGCGGGTTCGGGCTCCGCCCCCGCGGCTCCTCGCTGACTCGAAGCCCACTGCGCCAGTCGCGAACGGGGATCTGCGAGCAGCTCCGCCGGGGAGCCGTCCTCACGGATCGCACCGGCCTCCAGCCACAGCACACGATCCAAGCCTTGGATCATGCTGAGGTCGTGGGTGATGGCTACTGTGGTGCGCTCGCGGGTCAACTCCCGGATCGAAGCCTCGACGACCTCTCGAGCGGCGGGGTCCAGACCCGTCGTCGGTTCGTCCAGCAGCACGATCGGCGCGTCGCGGACCAGGGCTCGCGCGATGGCGACCCGTTGACGCTGCCCCCCGGAGAGGGTGTCACCGCGGTTTCCCAGTTCGGTCTCGTACCCCTCGGGCAGCGCCATGATGAAATCGTGGGCGCCCGCTCGCCGCGCTGACTGCTCCACCTCCGCATCGCTGGCGCCCTGGCGCCCGTAGCGGATGTTCTCCCGCACCGTGGTGCTGAAGAGCACTGATTCCTGAAGCAGGATCGCGATATTGCGTCGAAGGTCTGCTCGAGTGAGATTCCGCGCCGAGCAACCGTCGACGAGCACAGACCCGGAGTCGGGGTCCGCCAATCGAAGCAGGTAGCCCGCCAGTGTCGATTTTCCCGCTCCCGAGGGCCCCAGCAGCCCCACACGCTGTCCTGCAGGCACCTGCAGACTCAGCTCGTGGAAGAGCGGTGCGCCCCGATGGTCCCTGGCCGTGACCCTCCAGAAGGTGAGCTCGCCCTCCGCCCGTCCCATCGGCAGTGGATGTGGCGGATCCTGAATCTCGATCTCTTCATCGAGAAGGTCCGCAATGCGCTCGCCCGAAGCCGTGGCGCGGGCGATCCGACCGGTGTATTTAGCCATATCGCGCAGCGGCTTCATCGCGATCTTGAGGTACATCAGGAACAGCACCATATCGCCCGGTGTCATCCCGCCCTGCAGCACCTGCCACCCACCGAAGCCCAGCACCACGGCGGTAGCCGTCCCCACCAACAGGTCCGTTGAACGTTCGAGGCGCGCTGCCAAACGTCGTGCGCGGATCCCGGCCTTCAACGCCTTGTTGTTCCCGGCGGCGAACCCTGACGCGACAGTCTCCTCCAGACCGTAGGACTGCACCACCCGGATCGCGGCCAGCGCTTCGGCGGCATCGCCCACCAGCCGTCCCTCGCCTTTGCGGGTTGACCGCGAAGCGGCAGTGATCATCGGACTCAGCACGCGGCTCGCCAAGAGGTATCCGGCTCCGGTGATGATGACGATCAGAGCCAGCAGCGGATTGAGGATGAGCACGACCACCAGCAGCGTCACAAGCGTCAGCAGGTTTCCGACCAGCGGCAGACCTGCCGTCACGGCGACTTCCTGAAGCCGACCCATGTCCCCGACCAGGCGCTGAGAGGTGTCCCCGATGGATGCCTTGGAGTGATATCGAAGCGACAGTGACTGGATGTGGTCGAAGACTCGTGTGCGCAGACGTGCGGCCACCTTGACGCCCGTTCTGGCGAAGGCGATGGTCGAGGCGTAGTTGCAGACAGCTCGGCCCCCCACGATCAGTGCCAGTGCGAAGGCCCAGAAGATGAGCATGCCTTCAACGTTGTTGCTGGAGTCGATGGTCTCGTCGACGTCGGCACCCAGTGCCTCGGTGACGGCGTCCACTGCAAACTTCACCGGCCACGGCTCTAGGATGCGGAACGCCACGTCACCCAGCAGCGCCAGCAGTCCGGTGGCCACCAGAAGCTTGTGCTCACCCAGGTGGGGGAGCACCATGCGCAGCGTCCTCGAGAGCCCGCGCCGGTGCAGCGTGCGGGAATCCTTCGCCTCGGCCCTTTTTTCCCGGCTCATGCAGAAGCCACCTCCGCAGGGGACGTTTCTGGGGTCCCGGTTTCGAGATTCAACTGCGCAAGGTCATCCAGCAGCTCCTCGGCTCGATGAGCCCAGCTGTGTCCATGCTTGACCTGCAGGCGACCGGAGGCACCCAGTCGTGCCCTCCGTGCAGGGTCTTCGATCATCGAGATCAGCGAAACGGTCAGCGCCTCGACGTCGCCTGGGAGGACCGTTTCTCCCGCAGGTCCCGTCGAAGCAGGGCCAGCAAGCAGCTCTGGAAGCTCCCCCACCGCTGAGGCGAGGACCGGAACTCCGGCGGCGAGGTACTCATAGACCTTCAGCGGTGAGAAATAGTGCGCTGTGCCCGTTGGGGGCGCAGGATATGGGGCCGCCGCGATGTCGAACCGACGCAGCGCCGCCGGCACCTGGTCTGGGGGGAGAGGACCGGTGAACTCCACATCCTCCGCGATGCCCAGCTCCTCGGTGAGCTCTTCCAAGGCGTTTCGCTCCGGGCCCCCGCCGACGATCAGCAGCTTGAGCGCCGGCGAAGCGAGCCGCTGGAGCGCATGCGCGAACGCCTGGATCAGCAGGTCAGTGCCGTGCCATGGTTTGAGCGTTCCCAGGAATCCGATCGTCACCGTCTCACGATCGGAGTGCCGCGACTGCGGGAACACTGAACTCGATTGTCGAAAACGATCAGGGTCCACGCCGTTGGCTGTGATCCGCACCCTCGGCAGTCGGGTCCCCGTGCTGCTCATCTCGCGGGCCCACTCGGCGATGGGCGACGAGACGCAGGAGAGGAGGTCCGCCTGGGAGAAGGTCTCGCGCGTGGCGGCTGTGGCGCCGCCGACGTCGTGAAGAGTGCGATGTCTGGCCTGCTCAGCCAACAGCGGGGCGTTGACCTCCACGACCAACCGGCAGGCGCTGGAGCGCTTGGCCTCTGCGCCGGCGGTGGAGAACAGCGCATAGCGCTCGTAGAGCAAGTCGAATTCACCGTCGCCTGCCAGCGCCGCCATCGTGGACGAGGCGCGCGCGACCGCGACCTCTCGGGCAGCTGCCCCCTTGGCCCCGTCCACCGGGATCACATACACCGGAAGGTCAGCAAGATCGGTCGGCTGCGCCTCACTGTGGGGGTCACCGAACCTGTCGCCGCGTTTGGTGCAGAAGACGGTGACCTCGTGGCCCAAACCGCGGAAGGCGCGGATCATCTCCTGGGCATGCACGCTGGCTCCCTTGGTGCCGAAGATCCCGATGCCAGGGTCCGCCAGCAGGTAGGCGATTCTCATACCGGCTCCTCCACGCGCATCATCGGCAGCGGCACCGTGGTCGTTGCGGTGTCGCTGCCGACCAGGCTCTCCCGGCAGCTCACGCTCTGTGGGTCATGGACCAGCGCACGGAGCGTCGCTGCCTGACTGGTGGAATCGAAGTGGTCCTCGATGCAGCTGCGGGCGGCAGTCAACAGCGCCAGGTGTCCGGCGTCGAGGGTGAGCGCCTCCAGCAGGGCCTTGGTCAGGGCGGTGACGTCCCCGGAGGGCACCAACCACCCGGTCTCTGCGCTGCGCACGAGTTCACCGACCCCGGTCACCTGCGCCGCCACGCAGCGGATTCCGCGTGCCATCGCCTCTAGGAGGACCGTGGGAAGTCCGTCCGCATTGCCATCGGCGCCCACCACGAACGGGGCCACGAACACATCGTGTGTGCCGAGCAGCTCGCCGATCTCTTCCTGTGTGCAGGGACCGAGCAGTCGCACCCAGGAGGTCAGTCCCGCGCCGTCGATCCTCTCCTGGAGCTCGGAACGCAAGGGGCCGTCACCGGCGATGCTGACCTGTGCTGGGACGCCGAGGCTGTGCAGCCGGGACACCGCTTCGATGAGCAGATGGAACCCCTTCTTCTCCACCAGACGTCCGATCCCGAGCAGGCGAGGCGGATCACCGTCGGCCGGTCGGACGTTCCGGCCCGGAGTGAAGGGAAAACGGGAGAGTTCCAATCCGTTGCGGACCAGGTGCAGCCGGGAGGTCTCCGCAGGAAACCGGCGCTGCAGATCCTCCAGATTGAACCCTGAGATCGTGATCGCATGATGGGCGTCGGCCAATTTGGTCTGCAGCTCCGCCGGATCGACATCTTCATGGAAGATGTCCTTCGCATGCGCCGTGAAGGAGTAGGGAAGTCCGCTGATCATCCCGGCGAGACGGGCCACGCTGGTGGCCATCGAGGCGAAGTGGGCGTGGAAGTGAGTGACGCCGGCCTGCTCTGCGGACTGGGCGAGTGCGACCGCCTGCTGAGCGTCATCGTGTCCTGCCTCGAGCAGCTCGGGCAGGGCTCGTTGGAGTCCTTCGGCGAGAGCCGGCGATGCAGCCGCCTCAGCGAACTGCGCCCAGAACCGCGATGCCACGGAGCTCCGTGGGACGTGGACGACGGGAGCCCTCACGCGGGCAAGCTCGGGATGAAACCTTGCGTCGGTGCTGGGGCGCAAAGAGAAGATCACGATCTTCTCGCCGGCAGCTTCGCGAGCCAGGATCTCCGAGACGATGAACGTCTCCGAGAACCGGGGGTACATCTTCAGGACATAGCCGATGGTGTGAGTGGCGGGACTGACAGGATCGGCAGGGCCTGCGGCGCGATCAGTGGAGTCAGCTGACATGAGTCTCGAACCTCGCTTCAATGGCCGGGGCGGGGTCCCCCGTGGATGCAGGTGATGTGGACGCGTAGGAGAGGGGGTGGTGGACAGCAGGGGTGTTCGAAGGGGCCATGGCGGCGGGCGCTCTGGAGAGTTCAGTGGCTGCCAGCAGGCCGATGCGGCTGAGCCCGTCCAGATCCACGGTGTCGCGCACGGTTCGGTGGGTCACTGCCCGGGTGAAGAAGCGGCTGATCCGCTGAGGGGTGAGATTCTCCGGCTCCAACACCTCGACAGCTCCCACGGCCGCCAACGCCGCGGCCCGGCGTGGCTGTTCGGCGCGTCGTCTGCTGCGCGGGACGAGCAGTGCAGGAGTGCTGGTCGCCATGATCTCAGCGGTGGAGTTGTATCCGGCCATGGAGACGACGGCGGCGGCCTCGCGCACCAGCTGTGGAACATGTGGAGCTGAACGTGTCAGTTGGATGCGGTCATGGTCAGCAGAGTCCGCGACGGCGCGGAGCACCTTGTCATAGTCGTGAGGGGGCATCTGTGGGCCGGTCAGAATCACGTGCCGGTGCCCGGAGGGCACTCGCGCCTGTGCAGCGGCGAGAGCCAGCGCCCCGCCGTCGGAGCCCCCGCCGACCATTGTGAGCACATAGGGTCGAGCGGGCCGCAGGCTGGAGTCGAGCATTTCATCGGCGGGTCGGCCGCGGCTGAGGTAGCCGGTGAAGTGAGTCCTCGCCGCCAGCGGAACAGGGATCTCCCCACTGTCCACGGGGCTGTACACCTGTGGATCGCCGTAGACCCAGACCGCTTGATAGAACGCGGCTGCGGCGGCCGCCCCGCCCAGTGCGCGCCACTCGGCCGCGGCGGCGGGTGGCGAGTCCAACACATCACGCATGCCCAACACGCAGCGCGCCCCCCGCGCCCGCAGACCCTCCAATGCGGCGAGCAGCTCACCCCCGACGCCGAACGGGTGACGGTCCGCGATGAAGAGGTCCGGGGACATGGCATTGACCGCGGCCGCGGCTGTCGCGCTGCGGAGGCTGAAGAGGCGATCATTGCTCACATCGAGGCGTCTCGAGGTGTATCCATCGACGGTGCGGGTGAAACCTGGCAGCACGAGCCAGTCCCACCCCTGAGGGAGAGCATCAGCCGTGGCGTCGGGGTGTCCCGCGATGAGCAGGCCGCGGACCGACTGCCCCGTCAAGCGGGGCAGATCGGCGGCAAGCGCGTGGGCCAGTGCCCGGTTGCGGCGGGCATGGCCCAGGCCGACCGAGTCATGCGAGTACAAGATGATGGTGATGCTCATAGATGAACATCTTGCTGACTCCACGTGAAGCAACGATGAGAGGCGCATGAGAAAAACCGAGGGTTTCTCTCATGCGCCTCTCATCGGGCTCTCATAGAGCGACGTCAACGAGGTCTGATGCCTCGTGGTGCGGGTCCGGCCCTGTTGGCGTTAGGCCCCTGATCCTCAGTTGACCGGGCCGGTCCACTTCTCGCCCGGGCCCTTGCCCGGGGCGTCCGGGACGGAGGACTCTTCGCGGAAGGCCAGCTGGAGCGAGCGCAGACCATCGCGCAGCGGTGCGGCGTGGGTCGACCCCACCTCGGGAGCGGCTGCGGTGATCAATCCGGCGAGGGAGGTGATCAGCTTGCGGGCCTCATCGAGGTCCTTGAGCTCGTCGGCATGAGGATCATCGGCCAGGCCGAGCTTCACGGCGGCGGCGCTCATCAGGTGCACCGCAACGGTGTTGATGAGCTCTACGGCGGGAACCTCAGCGATGTCGCGTGACTGCTGATTGACCGCCTGGGCCATCGACGAATCGGATCCGTGCTCTGAGCCGTGGTCGTGGGCCTGGCCCATATCGTGGCCATGACCGTTCTCTGCGCCCTCGGCGCGGTTACTCTGCTCACTCTGCATGCTGGTAAGCTTGTCACAGTCTCTTCGGCCGCGCTAAACGCGCAAAGAGGCGTCATACGGGCTCATAAGAGTCCGCACAGCGCATCCGCCGAGAACTCCCCATTCACCGAATTCCTCATACACAGGAGCTAGACAGATCAGCGAACCACGCATCAACGAACGCATCCGCGTACCAGAAGTCCGCCTCGTCGGCCCCCAGGGGGAGCAGGTGGGAGTCGTTCGCATCGAAGACGCCCTCCGGCTCGCCACTGAGTCTGATCTGGATCTGGTTGAGGTCGCGCCGCAGGCCAAACCTCCCGTCTGCAAGCTGATGGATTTCGGCAAGTACAAGTACGAGGCTGCCGTCAAGGCCCGCGAATCCCGGAAGAATCAGAGCACCACGGTGCTCAAGGAGGTCCGCTTCCGGCTCAAGATCGATGACCACGACTACAACACCAAGGTCGGACATGCTCGCCGCTTCCTTGAGGCAGGCGACAAGGTCAAGGCGATGATCCAGTTCCGCGGTCGCGAGCAGCAGCGCCCGGAGATGGGTGTTCGACTGCTCCAGCGCTTCTCGCAGGACGTCGCCGATCTGGGCGCCGTGGAGTCTTCCCCGCGCCAGGACGGCCGCCACATGGTGATGGTCGTCGGACCGCTGAAGACCAAGGCAGAGGCCAAGGCTGCGGCGAAGAACCAGGCCAAGAACCAGGAGCCGGTCGCAGAAGATGCCGAGGCCGAGCAGCCGACGCCCAAGAACGACCGTCGTGCGCGGAAGAACGCCGAGCGACTTCCCACGGAGAAGAAGGACGCTGCGCCGCTCTCGAACTCCATGGCCGACTACCTGCCGGATGAGCTGAAGAACCTCTAGCCAGAGCTTCACCATCGCGGTGAACCTGCGCACCGGTCTCATGACGTAGACTGGTGCGCTGGTGCGTGACCCGACGTCTCGACGTCGTCGTCTCCGCCACTATAAAAGGGGTCCCACGCGTGGACTTCCAGGCGCTGCTTGGCAGCACTGCCACGCACGAGGACCCACCTCTGCGCCGCCGCGGCCGCGAACGGGCCTGACCCATTCATGGCAGAGCACAGGCGTTGCAGGTCCGAACGACATAAGGAGAACGGCACCATGCCGAAGATGAAGACCCACAGCGGGGCCAAGAAGCGGTTCAAGCTGACCGGTTCTGGCAAGATCAAGCGCCAGCAGGCCAACCGTCGCCACTACCTGGAGCACAAGTCTTCACGCCTGAAGCGCCGCCTGGCCGGAGATCACCTGGTCACCAAGGCTGACGAGAAGCGCATCAAGCGGATGCTGGGCATCTGAGCCTCAGCACTTTCATCACCGAAGACTTTAAGACTCAAGGAGATATCACGTGGCACGTGTGAAGAGGGCCGTCAATGGCCATAAGAAGCGCCGCAAGGTCCTGGACAGGGCCTCCGGCTACCGCGGACAGCGCTCACGCCTTTACCGCAAGGCCAAAGAGCAGCTGCTGCACTCGTACGTCTACAACTACCAGCACCGCAAGAAGCGCAAGGGCGATTTCCGTCGCCTGTGGATCCAGCGCATCAATGCTGCTGCCCGCTCGCACGGCATGACCTACAACCGCTTCATCCAGGGCCTCAAGGCCGCTGGCGTCGAGGTTGATCGTCGCATGCTCGCCGAGCTCGCCGTCTACGACGCGAAGTCCTTCGGCGTCCTGGTCGAGACCGCCCGCAAGGCGCTCCCGCAGGATGTCAACGCCGCTCGAGTCTGAACCGGCACACCGTGAGAAGGCGCCGTCTCCTGTCGGGGACGGCGCCTTCTTCGTGCCTCGGCGGTTCTCCGGTGAGGTCCACCTCGGCGCCGCCCCCGCATCCCCCGTGCAGTAGGAGAAGATAGAGACATGTCTCAGCCCCTTGACCCCGAGCTCGTCGACAACCCCCGGTCCGACCGCGTGCGCCGCGTGGCGGGTCTTGCGAGCCGCTCCGCGCGGACCAAGCAGGGACTCTTCCTGGCCGAGGGGCCTCAGCCGGTGCGTGAGGCGCTGACGGTCTGGCTGCGCCAGTGGGAGCAGGAGCAGGGCGAGCAGCCCTTCCCGGCGCTGGACGCCCTCTTCTTCGACCCCGTCGCCCTGGAGAAGCATCCAGATGTGTTGGCGCTGCTGGACCGGGTGCGTGGGGTGCTCTTCAACCCCGAGATCAAGCTGCCCTCACAGGCCAGGATCTTCCTGCGTGAGGCCACCCCCGAGGTGCTGCGCGTGATGGGCGATGCCGAGACCTCTCAGGGCATGCTCGCCGTCTGCCGCATCCCGGCCAGAGTCTCGAAGCTCGAGGCACTGGATGCGCTCCTGGAGCAGCTCTCGCAGCGCGAGTCTCCGGCGCTGATCGCCTCCATGCTGCGTCTGCAGGATCCGGGCAACGCCGGCACGATCATCCGCACCGCCGATGCCGCGGGAGCCGGCGCCATCATTCTCAGCCCCGGCACGGTGGACCCCTGGAGCCCCAAGGTGGTCAGGGCCGCCGCAGGATCCCACTTCCACCTGCCGCTGTTCACCGGAATCGAAGCCTCGGATCTCGTCGACGCCGCACGGGCCCGCGGATTCCAGGTGCTCGCGGCAGACGGACGAGGGGAGACCTCTCTGCCAGAGGTCCAGCGCCCGGCGGCTCCCACGCTCTGGCTCCTGGGACACGAGGCGCACGGCCTCACCCACGCCGAGCGCGAGCTTGCCGATCAGCGGGTGTCCATCCCGCTCTTCGGCGCCGCGGAGTCGCTCAATGTCGCCACCGCCGCAACGGTCTGCATGTACTCCACGGCGATGGCGCAGCACGAGAGCCCCGCGGCCCCCGCCGCCGCTTCTGCTGAGACGCCTGTCCTCGCCGCACCTGAGGCTGATCCGAGCAGCACAGACTCATGAGCAGAGAGGCCGAGAACACCGGCTTCGACTGCATCCACTGCGGGCACCCGATCCCGAAGCAGCTCGGCGGCAGCTATCGCAACCACTGCCCGCGCTGCCTGTACTCCAGACATGTGGACATCAGCCCGGGCGATCGCGCCGCGGACTGCGGCGCACCCATGGAGCCGGTGGGTGTGGACCACACCGGGAAGAAGGGCTTCCTTCTCCTGCACCGCTGCACGGCCTGTGGGCAGGTCGATCGCAACCGTCTCGCGCCGGACGATGACATGGACCGAGTGATCGAGCTTCAGCGGCCCCGCTGAGCCAGGCTTCTCGGTTCAGGCGGGCTGGTTGGTGAAGGAGACTCCTGAACTGCCACGACGGTGGGAACCCACAACGTGCGTGTCCACCATGCCGATGGCCTCCATGAGGGCGAAGGCCGTGGTCGGGCCGACGAAGCGGAACCCTTCGGCTTTCAGGCGCTTCGCCAGCGCCGCAGACTCCGTCGATCGGGTGGGCACCTCCTCGAGCCTCCGCGGCACGGGGGTCTCCGCCGGCTTGAAGGACCAGATCAGCTCCGAGAGTCCGCCATCGGCTCGCAGGGCCAGCGTCGCCTGGGCATTGTTGATGGTCGCGGTGATCTTACCGCGGTGTCGAATGATGCCGGCATCGGTGAGCAGACGCTGGACATCCTCCTCGGTGAACTCAGCGACCAGCTCCGGGTCGAAACCGGCGAAGGCCGTTCGGAAGTTCTCCCGCTTGCTCAGGATCGTCGACCAGGACAGGCCGGACTGGAAGCCCTCCAGGCTCAGCCGTTCGAAGAGCCCGCGCTCCTCACGGATCGGCAGCCCCCACTCGGTGTCGTAGTACCGGCACATCATCTCGCTGCCCAGCGCCCACGGCGTGCGAGGTAGGCCGTCGGGACCGATCACCAGCCCGGGAGTCTGATTGGGGGCGGTGTCCTCAGGTGTCGCAGTCACTTCACCAGGCTACCTCCGACCCGCCACACGGTAGTTGTAATATGCAACCATGTAACGCAGATTGCTGGTAGAACAAGGGCATGACACAGCACAGCGAGGACCTCTTCTCCGATCTGGACCAATACATCACGCACCCCCGGCTCAGCGGTCTGGCGCTCAGCCCGGACGGAACGCGTCTGGTCACCACGGTCTCCGCAGTCAACTCTGCCGGGGACGGCTATGTCGGCGCACTCTGGGAGATCGATCCCACCGGTGCGGCACCGGCCCGCCGACTCACCCACAGTGCGCAGGGGGAGGAATCACCAGTATTCACCGCTTCGGGAGACCTCTATTTCACCTCGGCCCGGCCAGGCGTCGAGTCGCAGGAGAAGGACCCGGCGCTCTTCCGGCTCCCGGCAGCCGGCGGCGAAGCCGTAGAGGTGCTCCGCCGCGCGGGTGGCGTGACCCGGGTGCACTCTGCCGAGAACGCGGAGCTGACCTTGGTCAGCGCGCCACTGCTGCCCGGCGCCGCCACTGAGGAGGAGCAGCGCCAGCTGCATGCTGGCCGCAAGGATGCCTCCGTGGACGCGATCCTGTACACCGGCTACCCGGTTCGATTCTGGGACCACGACCTCGGTCCCGGACGCCCGAGCCTCTTCGCCCTGGACTCCTCGGTCTCAGCACCGCAGCACAAGGCCGACGACGGCGGCGCAGCCGACACCACTGACTCGCCGCAGGCGCGCCTGCGCCATCTCACCGCGGGCCTGGGTTCCCGATTCGGCGGTGAGGTGCAGCTGAGTCCGGACGGCACGGCCGCGCTGATCAGCATCACGATCCCGGAGGAGCGCGCATCGCAGCGCAGCGCGCTGGCCCTGGTGGACATCGCCACCGGAGAACGCCGGATCATCGCAGACGAGCCGGGCTATACCTTCAGCGCCGGGCCGATCAGCCCGGATTCCAGCAGCGCCGCCGTCGTGCGCTCCGCACAGCCGACCCCTGAGCAGGCCCCGCAGCCCCAGCTGCACCTGATGGACCTGCAGACTGGAGACCTGAAGCGGCTCGGCGGGGACGCGGATCTGTGGCTGACCCCTGCCGCCTGGCTTTCGGACGGCTCAGGGCTGCTCGCACTGGCGGACCAGGGAGGCCGTGGCCCGGTCTTCGAGGTCTCGGCGCAGACCGGCGCCGTGCGCCAAGTGACCACCGAGGATGCCGCCTACTCCGCGGTCCTCGCCGCCCCTCAGGGCAGGACCGCCTACGGGGTGCGCTCCAGCTATGCCCACCCCGAAGAGGTGGTCTCGATCGATCTGGACAGCGGGGAGACCAGGCGCCTCCAGAATCCCGCTCCGCGCCCCGAGCTGCCCGGCAGGCTCACAGAGGTGCAGAGCACCGGGACCGACGGGGCCCCCGTGCGCGCCTGGCTCGCGCTTCCCGGCGAAGCCTCCGCAGATCAGCCCGCTCCGCTGCTGCTGTGGGTCCACGGCGGCCCGTTGAACTCCTGGAACGCGTGGACCTGGCGGTGGAACCCGTGGCTGATGGTCGAACAGGGCTATGCGGTCCTGCTGCCGGACCCTGCGCTGTCCACCGGATACGGCCAGGACTTCGTCCAGCGCGGCTGGAACTCCTGGGGCGGGCACCCCTTCACGGATCTCATGGCGATCACCGACGCCGCCGAAGCTCGCGAAGACATCGACGCCACCCGGACCGCGGCGATGGGCGGATCCTTCGGCGGGTACATGGCGAACTGGATCGCCGGACAGACTGATCGGTTCTCGGCGATCGTCACCCATGCCTCGCTCTGGGCACTGGACCAGTTCAGCCCCACCACGGATATGGCCTTCTACTGGCGCCACGAACTCGATGAGACGATGGCGGCCGAGCACTCTCCGCATCACCACGTGGAGAAGATCGTCACGCCGATGCTGGTCATCCACGGGGACAAGGACTACCGGGTGCCGATCGGGGAGGGGCTGCGGCTCTGGTACGAGCTGCTGGCGAACTCAGGGCTTCCCGCCGATGCCGACGGGCAGACCCCCCACCGTTTCCTCTATTTCCCCTCGGAGAATCATTGGGTGCTCAAGCCGCAGCACGCGAAGCTTTGGTATCAGGTGGTCTTCGGCTTCCTCTCCGAGCATGTGCTCGGCGAGCCCCGCGCGCTTCCGCCAGAGCTCGGGCTCGCGATGCCCGATTCAGCGAAGCCCGAGGCCCGCTGACCGAGCGCGGGGCAGAACGCAGAAACGGCCCTGGGTCCAAGGACCCAGGGCCGTTCTGTGTGACGTGGAGAGTCGATCAGCTCCCGGCGGGAGTGAAGTCTCGGCTGCCCAGGTGCTCCGGGCGGGGTTTGGAAGCCGCGAAGGGCTCCTCCTCCGTGAGGTTCTCGACCGAGTTGTAGACGATGAAGACATTGGACCGGGAGTAGGGGGTCACGTTCCCGTTGGAGGCGTGCATGCAGTTGCTGTCGAACATGATGGCACCGCCTGCGGGCCCTTCGAGGACGTCGATGCCGAATCGGTCGGCGAACTCGGTCAGCGTGGCCTTGTCCGGCACGCCGGCCCCCTGCATCACCAGGGACTGCTCGTGGTTGTCGTCCGGTGTGGCGCCCACGGCACTGATGTAGTGCTTATGCGACCCGGGCATGATCATCAGCGGACCGTTGAAGGAATAGTTGTCCGTCAGCGAGATGGAGATCGACACCGCGCGCGGACCTGGCATGCCGTCCTCGGCGTGCCATGTCTCGAAGTCGGAGTGCCAGGTGAAGTCCTTGCCGGTGAAGCTCGGCTTGTAGTTGATGCGGCTCTGGTGGATGTAGACATCCGAGCCGAGGATCTGGCGGGCGCGCTCGACCACACGCGGGTCATGGGCGATCTTGGCAAAGATCTCGTTGGTCCTGTGGATGTCGAAGACGGAGCGCACCTCATCGGACTTGGCCTCGACGATGGTGCGATGGTCCTTCTTGACCTCGGGATCCTCGGCCAGTCGCTTGAGCTCGTTCCTGAACAGCTCCAGCTCATCGCCGCTGATGAGCTGATCGATGGTCAGGTAGCCCTTGTCCTCGAAGGAGCGGAGCTGTCCGCCGTCCAGCGGGCCGTCCTGTTCGGAGCCGTGGACCACGGGATCTTCGCGGGTGAGCACGGCGGGGCCGGTCTCACCACGGGTGGGGTAGCGGTCCACTGCGTCGGCGGGTGCGGTGTCGTGCCGGGTGCGTGAATTTCTGGTGACAGTCGTCGTCAAATGCAGACCTTTCGTGCGTTTCTTGAGGGATGTCTCTGGTTTCGTATGGATCCGGTATTCATCGCTCGTCGGCCCACTCCACGCCCCTCGAGGGACGTCGGTCACGAGATGGGGGCCGTTGCAAGCTGTCCTTCGACCGTAGCAGGACTATCTCACGGGGCAACCGAAACCTGTCTCAGCGGCGAATCTCGAAGCCGCTGCGCGGGAGCGAGGCAAGCTCCTCGGAGGTGGCTTCGCGCTGCGTGACCTCGGTGACCTGGGCCGATTCGGGACCCTCCTCGGCCCAGCGCAGCAATGAGTCCACGGCGGGGCCCGCGCCTCCGACGAGGAGCTCGACACCCCCGGATTCGGTGTTGCACACCCAGCCGACCAGGCCCAGGTCGTCTGCCTCGGTCTTCGCGGCCGCGCGGAAGGAGACTCCCTGGACGTCGCCGGAGATGTTCGCATGGGTTCCGACGGTGCAGCCCGACGGGGAGAGGGGCTGTTCGGACTCGGATGCAGAAACTGGTTCAGTCATGCGCCCAGTCAAACACCTGAGACCGGACCCCACCAGGGCCGGACCCCCGAACGCAGACCGGGTTCGCCGGGAAGGCGTCGGTCTAATCCTCCGCGTGGGTGTAGACCTGTTCCCCGTCGATCCACGTGCGCAGCACTCGGTTGCGGGTGTCCAGCGGGTCCCCGGACCAGAGTGCGAGGTCTGCATCCTTCCCCGGCTCCAGCGAGCCGATGCGGTCCGAGACCCCGAGGACCTCGGCCGGGTTCAGCGTCACCGCCTTCAGTGCCTCCGCCGGGTCCATGCCCTCCCGGACTGCAAGCGGGGCCCGCGCAGGCAGGCTGATGAGAACGCAACTCACTTCGACTCGCAGCTTAGGAGATCGGTGCCCGACGCAGGAGAATGGTTCCACGATGCATTCTCATGACCATGGCGGTTCATCCGCCGCGCCCGCCGACGGCGGAGGCTCGCACCGACGCCGGCTGGCGATCGCCTGCGCGATCACCGTGGGAATCGTGGTGGCGCAGGCCACCGGGGCCTGGCTGACAGGTTCTCTGGCCCTGCTCACTGATGCCGTGCATTCGCTCACCGACAGCATCGGCCTGGTGGTCGCGCTCATCGCGGCATCGCTGATGTTCCGCGCCGCCACCGCGCAGCGCACCTGGGGCTTCCGTCGCGTGGAGATCCTCGGCGGTCTGGCCCAGGCCGCCCTGCTGTTGGGCATCGGCATCTATGCCGCGGTGGAAGGCATCGCACGGCTCAGCTCCCCGCCCACCGTCATGCATCAGGAGCTGCTGCTCTTCGGCGCAGTGGGACTGCTGGGCAACATCGTGTCGCTGCTCGTGCTCTCCGGCGGACGCAGCGCGAATCTGAACATGCGCGCGGCGTTCTTGGAGGTCGCCGCCGACGCGCTGGGATCGCTGGGAGTCATGGTCGCCGCCGTCGTCATCTGGACCACAGGATGGCAACAGGCTGACGCTGTCGCAGCGCTTGTCATCGCCGCGCTCATCGTGCCGCGGGCGGCGCTGCTGCTGCGCGAGAGCGCCCGCGTCCTCCTGGAATTCACGCCGCGTGGACTCGACCTCGAGCAGGTGCGGCGGCATATGCTCGCCCAGGACCACGTCCAGGAGGTCCACGATCTGCATGCCTCGACGGTGGCCACCGGTCTGCCTGTCATCTCCGCCCATGTCGTAGTCGATGACGAGTGCTTCAAGGATGGCTGTGCCCCCGAGACGCTCAGCCGGCTCAAATCCTGCGTGGCCGAGCATTTCGATCTCTCCGTGGAGCACTCGACGTTCCAGCTGGAGACCCGCGGCATCGCCGCCAGCGAGACCCACACCCACGCCTGAGCCGACCGCGCGTGCCTGCCACCGACTCGTGGGGGAGAGACGCTCCCGGTAAGCTGTGCGGTCATGAGCATTCCACGTGTCAGTTCCTCCTCGCGCCGGACCGTGCTGCCCTGGACCGGGATTGCGCTGATCGCGGCTCTGGCACTGAGCGGATGTGGAGACTCCGCCGAGTCCGAGCCCGCCGCGCAGAACGAGGACGACGCTGCCCAGGTTGACGAGGACGCCGAGCAGGCGGGCGACGAGGCCGGAGACGACGACGGCGACGCGGCGGCCGACGAGGAGCCCTTCGCCACCGCCGAGATGACCGATATGGCGCAGAACGGCATCGGCACCGTGAGCTTCACCGAGAGGGAGGACGGAGTGCTGATCGAGGCGGAGGTCCATGACCTTCAGTCCGGTTTCCGTGGCATCGCGATCCACGAGAACGGGGTCTGCGAGCCGCAGTCCACCTCCGAGACCGGCGTGGTGGGAGACTTCGAGTCCTCCGGCGGGCATCTGGTGGGGAACGCGGAGGGCGATGCCGGCGTCGTCGAGGGTGAGGAAGCCCCCGAGTCCACCGAGCCCGACCTCGATGACCTCTCCGAGGAGGACCCGCTCCAGGAACCGGCACCCGTGGATCACCCCGACCATGCCGGTGACCTGCCCAATCTTCTGGTCAACGAGGACGGCACCGGGTGGCTGAGCGTGGTCAGTGATCGACTGGTTCCCGAGGACCTGCTCGCCGCCGAGGGCGCCTCTGTGATCGTCCACGCTGCGGCAGACAATCACGCCAATGTGCCGGAACGCTACAACGGCTATGGTCCGGATCAGGAGTCACTGACGAGTGGCGACGCGGGCGCTCGAGTGGCCTGTGGGGTTGTGGAGGAGCAATAGGGATCAGGTTGTAGCACGGAACCATCCGGCGCGCGGACAGTCGTCCAGCATGCAGACTCGATTGCTGAGTGATCGACTCGATGGATATAGTCAGTCACTGGTGTGCCGGGAAGTCTGGTCGGCGATTGAGCTTCACCGCGCCGTCATATCCGCACCGACTGGAGGCACCATGCATTCGCGAACGCCTTTCCTGCGCCTGGGTGCGCCGGCGGTGGCCCGCCGATGACCCTCACGGTGCTGCTCCTGCTGACTCTGGCCCTGGTGCCCATCTCCGTGCTGGTGCATCGCGCGCTGGGCCGGGACACCGGGTTCTTTGCCGCAGTGGCGCTGACCGGGATCGGAATATCCGCGCTGCCATGGATGCCCACATTGCTGGAAGGCGGCGTGATCCAGGAGCACCTGCCCTGGATCCCCACCATCGACGTCGGCCTGAGCTTCCGTCTGGACGGGCTTGCGATGGTCTTCCTGCTGCTGGTGATCTTCATCGGCGCCCTGGTGATGGCCTACTCGGCGCGCTACTTCTCCGTGCAGAAGAAGACCTCGGACTACTACCTGTGGATGCTGCTCTTCGTCTTCGCGATGAGCGGGATGGTGTTGGCAGATGACCTGATCCTGCTCTTCGTCTTCTGGGAGTTCACCACGCTGTGCTCCTTCTTCCTGATCAACCGTTCCGGAGAGAAGGCGCCCGCCCCCGCGCAGCGCACCCTGCTGATCACCGCCGCCGGCGGCCTGGGACTGCTGAGCGTGGTGCTGCTGATCATCGTGGAGACCGGCACCACCCGGATCTCCGAGGCGCTGACGCACAGCGCCTGGCAGGACAACGCCACCTTCACCTCCGTGGTGGCAGTGCTCATCGCCTTCGCCGCGTTCACCAAGTCCGCGCAGTTCCCCTTCCACCTCTGGCTGCCCGACGCCATGGTTGCGCCGGCTCCGGTCTCGGCGTATCTGCATGCCGCAGCGATGGTCAAGGCGGGGATCTACCTGCTCCTGCGCTTCTCGCCGGTGTTCGAGGACTCCACGCTCTGGCAGGTGCTGCTGATCAGCGCCGGGCTGACCACCGCACTGATGGGTGCGCTCTTCGCGCTCCAGCGCCACGACATCAAAGAGATCATGGCGTACTCCACCGTCTCGCAGCTGGGGTTCCTGGTCGCCGTCATCGGGATCGGCACACCCACTGCCCTGGTCGCCGCGACCATCCACGTGATCGCACACGCCCTGTTCAAGTCGGCGCTGTTCATGATGGTGGGCATCATCGAACATGAGGCGCATTCTCGTGACATCCGTCGGCTGCACGGGCTGAGCCGGACCATGCGCGTCTCGCTGGTCATCACGCTGATCTCATCGCTCTCCATGGCGGGTGTGCCTCCGCTGCTGGGCTTCGTCTCCAAGGAACACCTGCTGACAGGCTTCCTCTCCGCCGATATGCCGGCCCCGCTGACCTGGACGCTGACCCTGCTCGCGGTGCTCGCGGCCATCGGCACCTTCGCCTACTGCGGTCGGATCGTGCTCGGCGCCTTCACGACCTACACCGGAGCCGGAGCCAAGGACGAGGCGCATGAGCTGATCGACCCGACGGAATCCCATGAGGCCCCCGCTTCCTTCTACCTGCCCGCGCTGATCCCGGCCGCCGCCGGACTGCTGCTGGGCTTCGTGCCCTTCGTCTTCGACGGCCTGGTCACCCAGGCGGCCGACGCCGCCCACACCGAGACCTATGAGGCGCATTTCCTGCTCTGGCATGGATTCACCGTGGAGCTGCTGCTCTCCGCGGTGATCATCGTCGGGGGTCTGTTCGCCGTGCTGATGCGCGCGCGGCTGGACAACCTCATTCCCCGCACGCTGCTCCCCTTCACCGGCGTTCAGGTCGTGGAGGCCATGCGCTCCGGCGCGATCAACTTCGGGCGCCGCGTCGGGGACATCACCCGCTCAGACATGCATGGGCTGCATCTCGCCGCTCCGGGCATTCTGCTCGCCGGGCTCTTCATCGCGGGCCTGGTGAATGCTCCAGAGGTCGGGGAATTCGATCCGGGCCACACCCGCATGACGGACTGGGTGCTGATCATCCTGCTGGTCTGCTTCCTGGCAGGCACCGTCGTCTCGAAGAACCGGGCCGCCGCCGTGGTGCTGGCCGGTGGTGCCGGGTTCGTCGTCGCCGCCTGGTTCTTCGCCCTCGGCGCCGTCGACGTGGGGATGACCCAGCTGCTCGTGGAGATCCTCACCGTGGTGGTGCTGGTTCTGGTGCTGCGCAAGCTGCCCAAGACGTTCCACAAGATCACCCGCAGGCGCCAGTTCCTCGCCATCGCGGTGGCGCTGGGCTTCGGCGTGATGGCCTTCGGTGCCACCTTCGCGCTGACCGGGCGCCGCGGGCAGTCACCTGCCTCGCAGTGGTACATGGAGAACACCTACGAGACCACCGGCGCGCTGAACGTGGTGAACTCGATCCTGGTGGACTTCCGTGCGCTGGATACCTTCGGCGAGCTCACCGTGCTCGGCGTCGCGGGATTCGCGATCCTGGCGCTTCTGAACTCCGCGTTCTCCACCTCGGACAACGAGCCGCCCGACTCGCGGCAGTGGACCGGGACGCCGCTGGATCACGCCGGGGACAACACCACCGCGATGCGCAGCGTGTTCAACTGGATGGCGCCGTTCATCGTGCTGCTCTCGCTGATCCTGCTGCTGCGCGGCCATTACGACTCCGGCGGCGGATTCATCGCGGCCCTGGTGGCCGGCGGCTTCTTCGCGTTGCGCTACCTCGTCGCCCCCTCGGACTCCGCGGTCAAGCTGCGCTTCGACTATGCGCTGGTGATCGTCGGCGGCGTGGTGACAGGCGCCGCCATCGGACTGGCCGGCTACCTCGAGGGTTCCTTCCTCCGCCCCGTGGTGATCGCCGAGGGGCTTCCGCTGCCCTGGGGCTCCGACGCCGGCTTCTCCTTCACCACGGCGCTGATCTTCGACGTCGGCATCTACCTCGCCGTCATCGGCGCCGTGCTCGTCGCGCTGGACCGCCTCGGCCAGGCCCAGCGCTACCCGGCGGAGCTGCTTCAGGCACACCGCCGCGCTCACGGCACCAGCGAGGCTGAGCTGTCTACGCTGAAGGTCCCCGCGGGGTACCACGCGGACCCCGGGGACCTGCCCTTCGAGGTGCAGTCCGGTGAGGCTGCGCCGGGGATCCACGCAGACATCGAGCCGAAGGGGGTGAATGACCGATGAGCATCGCCATCGCCGTCGGACTGCTCACCGCTGCGGCCGTGTATCTGTTCATGCAGCGCGGCATGATTCGGATCGTGCTCGGGTTCGTGCTGATCAGCCATGCCGCGAACCTCGTGCTCTTCGCGGCCGGCAACACCGCCTTTCGCGGGGTCTCCTATATCGGCTCCGGGGATCCAAGCCAGCAGGCGGACCCGCTGCCGCAGGCCTTCGTGCTCACCGCCATCGTGATTGCGTTCTCCATCTCCATGTTCATGGTCACCCTGGCGATCACCACCACCACCGATGACGACACCGAAGATGTCGAGGCCTCACCGGCCCGGCTGCTCGCAGCGGACCGCGGTGATACCAACGACGCCGGCTACTACGGTCTGACCACCGAGTCTGGTGACATCGTGGTGGACCACGGCGAGGACGAGACCGGCGACCCCTGGCCGGAGAAGGCCTCAGGGGTCGAGAATTCCGAGCCGGCCGCCCCGAGTGCCGCAACGCCGGACGTCGCAGCCCCAGAGGCTGCCCAGACCAGGGAGGGGGAGACCCGATGATTCAGACGCTCCCAGCCCTGCTGCCCCTGCTGGTGGGCATCCCGCTGCTGCTCGGCGCGGTCGGCGTGGCGGTGCGCAAGAAGCGCATCATTCGCCATGTGCTCAGCCTGGGCACGCTGATCTCGATGTTCGGTTTCGCCGTCGTGCTGGTGATCGCCACCAGTGACGGCACCATCCTGGCTCATCAGGTGGGGCTGTGGGATCAGGGGATCGCCATCCCGTTCGTCGTGGACTCGCTGTCCGCGCTGGTGCTCATGGTCATGACCGTGCTCGCGATCGCCAGCGTGCTCTTCGCCATGGCCACCCATGAGGCGCGTGCCCGCTTCTTCCACCCGTTCGTGCTGATCCTCATGGCGGGGGTCTCCGGGGCGCTGATGACCGGAGACATCTTCAACCTCTTCGTGTTCATCGAGGTCATGCTGCTGCCCTCCTATGGTCTGCTGGCCATGATGGGTGCCAAGCTGGGGGCCCATGGCGCACGGATCTATGTCTCCGTGAACCTCTTGGCGTCGACCCTGCTGCTGGTGGGCATCGCGCTGGTCTACGCCACGGCAGGAACGGTGAACCTCGCGGAGCTGCATGGGGCGGCCAAGGAGGACCCCGCCGTCGCCCTGGCCGGGGGAGTCGTGCTGACCGCCATCTCTATCAAGGCGGCCGTGGTCCCGGTGCACGGCTGGCTCACCCGTACCTACCCGATGACCTCACCTGCAGTCACCGCGCTCTTCTCCGGGATCCACACCAAGGTCGCGATCTACGCGATCTACCGCATCTACTCGCTGCTCTTCGACGGCGACGAGCGGTTCCTCTGGGTGGCGCTGGTGATCACCTCGGTCACCATGCTCGTCGGTGTGCTCGGCGCGGTGGGGGAGAAGACCACCCGCTCGATCCTGGTCTTTCACATGATCAGCCAGATCGGCTACATCCTGATCGGTGTCGGACTCTTCACGATGCTCGGACTCACCGCGGCGATCTTCTATCTGCTCCACCACATGATCGTGAAGGCCTCGCTGTTCCTCTCCACCGGCGCCATTGAGGAGACCTACGGCACCGGCGAGATCGACAAGCTCGGCGGCATGCTCAAGCGCGAGCCGCTGATCGCGGTGACCTTCATGGTCGCCGCGCTCTCGCTCGCCGGGCTGCCGCCCTTCTCCGGCTTCGTGGCGAAGTTCGCGATCATCCAGGCGACGCTGGCCGAGTCCCACTACGCGGTGGCCGCGGTCGCTGTGGTGGTCTCGATCTTCACGCTGCTCTCCATGTTGAAGATCTGGACCGGCGTCTTCATGGGGGCCGAGCCCGACGACCTGCAGGAGCGCGCACTGACCTACCAGCAGCGCATGCATGGCAAGCGGTATCTGCGAGTGGAGGCCCAGGCCGAGACGCCCACACTCACTGTGGGTCCTCCGACCGCGACGACCTCCGCGGTGCTCGCGGGCAGACAGGCCGTGAAGGTGCCGTTGAAGCTGATCATGCCGGGGATCCTGCTGGCCTGCATCACGCTCTTCTTCGGGCTCGGGGCGGAGCTGCTGATGGGCTGGTCCGCCACCGCTGCCGAGAATCTGCTCAACCCGATGGACTATGTGAGGGCGGTGAACGGAGCATGATGAGCTGGCCCTTCCGGATCATCGGATTCCTGGCGTGGTATGCCAAGGAGTTCCTGCTGGCGAACCTTTCGGTCACCGCCGATGTGCTGCGTCCGCGTCGCCGGATGAAGATGCGTCCGGCCATCGTCGCCGTGCCTGCGGCCTCGCGGACCGACAGCGAATGGACGCTGATCTCCTCGCTGATCACGCTGACTCCCGGCACACTGACGATCACCATCTCGCGTGAGCATGGCATTCTCTACGTGCACGGCATGTTCGTGGATTCCCGGGAGCAGCTCGTGGCCGAGATCCAGGAGATGGAGGATCGGCTGCTGCACGCGATGCGCCGAGAGCCCGGAGACCTGTCACGTCCCACCGAACGTCCCGTGGTCCGTCCGCTCGACGAGGCCGCCCCGCCGTCGGGGACCCCCGGGGCGTCTGCGCACCCGCCCACCGGGTCAGGTGAGAACCCATGATCTCCGAATGGACCCTCGAGGTCGCCCTGTTCCTGCTGGCCATCGGGATGATCATCGCCTCCGTGCGAGGTTTTCTCGGACCCCGGACCATGGACCGTGCGGTGGCTGCAGATCTGATCTTCTTCGCCACGATCGGCTTTGTGGCCTTGATCGGACTGCGCACCGGCATCGACGCACTCTTTGACATCATCCTCATCGCCACGCTGCTGGGCTTCATGGCAGCCCTGTCCATGGCACGACTCGGGTCAGGAGGCCGTCGCTGATGGAACTCATCGACATCATCGAGGCCCTCGGCCTGGTGTTCATTTTCCTGGGCATCGGCACGATCGTCGTCTCAGCCATCGGGCTGTTCAAACTGCCGGACCTCTACCTGCGTGCTTCTGCGGTGGGAACCTCGGCGGGCCTCGGCGTCGCCTCCATCGTGCTGGGTGCACTCCTGATGGATTTCAGCGGGCTGAATCTGCTCAAGGCGGTCATCGCGATCATCGCGCAGCTGCTCACCTCCGCAGTGGGATCCATGGCCATCGCCCGAGCCGGATACCTCAACAACGCGCTGCCGGCTGAGATCACTCATATCGACGAGCTGAGGCTGACGCGGCGCAGTCCAGACAGGAGCTGATCCCCAGTTGGTGTTGTGCTGACATCCGGATAGTTTGAGTCCATGAGCACTGATTCGGACCCGCAGGGTCGACCATCCAATTCCGATACGCGCGAGCGCGTCGAAGGCGTCCTGCGGGCGCACCGCGAGCGTCGGCACCCGATTGAGGACCATGGGGCTCCCAGCTCCTCACCCACCTATGCAGATCAGCTGCAGGTCGGCACCATCTGGGCGGCCGCCGATCAGCCCTACATGGTCAAGAATCGTCAGCGCGAAGACTATGCGGAGGCACGGCAGGCCACAGAGGCCTCCGGTGCCGAGCGGAGGCTCAAGCGCCGCAAGCTCAAGTCGCCGACCAAGCTGACAGGGACCACCTGGAAGTACAGCATCAAGCGCACCTTCGCGGAGTTCGGCCGCGACGGCTGCACGGACCTGGCTGCCGGGCTGACCTACTACACGGTGCTCTCAGTGTTCCCGGCGCTCATCGCCCTGGTCTCCATGATGTCGGTGATCGGCCAGGGCGAATCCACTCGAGACTTTCTTCTGGAGACCGCCGCCGGTCTGGTCGAATCCGACACGATGCAGAAGGTCCGTCCGGTCATCGAACAGATCACCAGCGTCCAAGGGGCTGGACTGGGGCTGATCCTCGGCATCCTGACCGCCCTGTGGACGGCCTCGAACTACGTCAACGCCTTCTCCCGGGCCATGAACCGGATCTATGAGGTGGAGGAGGGCCGGTCGATCCTCAAGCTGCGCCCGTTCTTCTACGTCATCACCGCCGCCCTGATCGTCCTCGTGGCCGTCTCGGCAGTGCTGCTTGTGGTCTCCGGCCCGGTCGCTGAATCCCTGGGCAACACCGTGGGACTCGGCAGCACCGCGCTGACGGTCTTCAACTGGGCGAAGTACCCCGTGCTGCTGCTCGTCATCGTCCTCTGCATCGCACTGCTCTACTACGCCACCCCGAACCTGCGGCAGCCCGGTGTTCGCTGGATGTCGGCCGGGGCCGTGGTGGCGATCGTGGTGATGATCCTTGCCACCGCGGGTGTGGCGTTCTACATCACCAACTTCGGCAGTTACCAGGCCACCTACGGCGCGCTGGCCGGCGTGATCATCTTCCTGATCTGGATCTACATCATGAACCTCGTGATCCTGCTCGGGGCAGAGTTCGATTCCGAGCTCGAACGTGGACGCCAGCTGCAGAGCGGGATCGAGGCCGAGCGCACCATCATGCTGCCCCCGCGCGATATGAGCACGGCAGAGAAGAAGTCCAAGAAGTACGAAGAGCTGGTGGCTCAGGGACAGGCGCTGCGCGTCACCAAGGGAGAGACCTCGGATCCGGAGGCCTCCTGGCGGCGCTGAGGTGCGGCAGAGCCCTCCGCAGAGGTTTCGTAACAGTCTGACTTATTCGCAGGTCGGCGCCATCTACCGGTGGGTAGCAAGCCGCGAAGGCCCGTGTTAACACAGGGTTTCATCTGTTCGTGTGGCGGCGGTCACAACCTCTACGGCGAGTCCGGGATCCCGGGCTCTCCTCGGCGCCACGTCCACGTGATTCCGCGGCGGGGCTCTGATCGCTGAGCTTTTTCTGCTCGTGTTACAGGCTCGGCACGTCGCTGCGGCTGTGATCTTTCGCGTCGCGCAATGTGTGTCGCGGGTCAGGGTGTGGGAGCGCGTAGGAAATGAGTGGGACGCGCCAGGGTTAACGCAGGCTGAACTCAACCTGGGAAATCGCCCTGCTAGGCTCACTGCCACAGGTGACCCATACAACACTCTCGTACAGGTCTCCGATGTGCCCATGAAGCTCGCATTCCTCTGAGGAGAAACAGAATATGCACGTGAAAAACTCTTCCCGTCGCCGACGCGCGACGGGTGCGGTCGCCGTGACCGCAGCGGCAGCCCTGGTGCTGTCCGCCTGCGGCGGTGGCGATGACAACGGCGGCGGCGACAACGGCGAAGCTGCGCAGGGCGTCGAAGGCGGCGGCACCGTCTCCGCATACAACTGTGAACCGCAGTTCCTGGTGCCGGGCAACTCCACCGAGGTCTGCGGATCCTGGGTTCTGGACTCCCTGTTCACCGGACTGGTCCAGACCGATCTCGAGACCAACGAGCCCATGCCGGGCGTTGCTGAGTCCTGGGACACCGAGGACAACCAGACCTGGACCTTCACCCTGGGTGAGGACTGGACCTTCCACGACGGTGAAGAGATCACGGCTCAGACCTTCGTGGACACCTACAACTGGGTCGTCGATCCGGACAATGCGCAGCAGAGCGCGAACTTCTTCGACAACTTCGTGGGCTACCAGGAGGTCGTCGACGGCGATGCCGAGGAGATGGAAGGCGTCCGTGCAGTGGACGACTACACTCTCGAGATCGAGCTCACCGAGCCCTTCTCTCCGCTGCCCGACATGCTGACCTACACCGCGTTCTACCCGATGCCCTCGGTGGCCTACGAGGACATCGAGGCCTTCGAGCAGGCGCCGGTCGGCAACGGTCGGTACATGATGGACGGCGAGTGGGAGCACGACGTGCAGATCGCCGTCGAGCGCTTCGAGGACTGGGCCGGTGAGGATCCGGGTCTGCCGCAGCGCATCGAATGGAAGATGTACACCGATATCGAGACTGCCTACCTGGACGTGCAGTCCGGCAACCTCGACATCCTCGACGCCGCGCCGCCGAACCGCCGCGCGACCGTGGAGTCGGACTTCGGCGAGAACTACGCCGACTTCGACACCTCCTCCTTCACCTACATGGGACTCCCGCTCTACCAGGAGGAGTTCCAGGACGTGGACGTGCGTCACGCGCTGTCCATGGCGATCGACCGTCAGGCCATCATCGACGCGATCTTCGACGGCGCGCAGACACCTGCCGCGAACATCATCCCGCCGGCTCTCTCCGATGCCGGCGAGGGCAACTGCGAGTTCTGCGAGTACGATCCCGAGGCCGCTAAGGAGCTCTATGAAGAAGCTGGCGGCCCCACTGACCTGACCATCTACTTCAACTCCGGTGCAGGTCACGAGGAATGGGTGGAGGCAGTCTCCAACCAGTGGCAGCAGAACCTGGGCGTCGAGAACGTCGAGTTCGAGTCCCTGGACTTCGCCCAGTACCTGGCCCTTCATGACGAGAAGGAAGTCACCGGCCCGTACCGTCTGGGCTGGAGCCTCTCCTACCCCAGCGCGCAGTACGCCATGGAGCCCATCTACGCCACGGGGGCTTCCTCGAACTACGCGGGCTACTCCAACGAGGAGTTCGATGACCTGATCAACGAGGCCAACGCCGAGACTGATCCGGACACCGCAGCCGAGATGTACACCGAGGCCGAAGCGATCCTGCTCGAGGACATGCCGGTCATCCCGATGTGGTTCTCGAACTACCTCGTGGTGCACAGCGACCGGGTCGATGGAGATTCAATCTTCATGGACCAGGCCACCTACACCCACCTTGAGGACGTCGTCGTCACCGAGGAGTAATCCTCAACGGCACAGGCGCGGCCTATGCGGACACCGTGTAGGCCGCGCCTTTCCGTGTCGGATCGTCGATTCAGCAGAATCGCTCCGACTCCCTATCATTGATCGCGGCCTCGACCTCGGCATTGGAGAAGACCTCTCCGTCGAGCCAGTCGCTCGGTGCACCCGCGCCACCGCCCGTACCCACAAGGACAGCAATGACCCGCTATATCATTCGGCGTCTGCTCCAATTCGTTCCGGTCATCCTGATCTCCACGTTGATCGTCTACGCGCTGGTCTTCGCCATGCCCGGGGATCCCATCCGGGCCCTCGCCGGTGATCGCCCGATGAGCGACGCCGTCAGAGAGACGCTGCGCGAGCAGTACAACCTGGATGACCCCTTCTTCGTCCAGTACGCCAAATACCTCTGGGGCATCATCAGCGCTGGAGACTTCGGCACGACCTTCAACGGGCGCCCGGTCTCCGACCTGATCGCCCAGCGACTGCCCGTCACCGCGACACTCGCCCTGGTGACCTTCGTCATCCAGACGATCATGGGCATCATCGCCGGCATCCTGGCCGCGCTCTACCGCGACCGCTTCTTCGACCGATTCGTCCAGGTGGCCACGGTGACCATGGTGGCTCTGCCCACGCTGGTCATCGCCTTTCTCATGCAGCTGGTCTTCGGGCTGAACCTGGGTCTTTTCCCGATCGCCGGGATCAACGACGGCCTGATCAGCTATATCCTTCCGGCGCTGGCCATGGCCTCAGTGTCCACCGGCATTCTTGCGCGGTTGGTCCGCAGCGAGCTGCTGGATTCCCTGACATCCGATTACGTCCGCACGGCCACGGCCAAGGGCATGAAGCGCACTCGGGTGGTCACCCGCCACGGCCTGCGCAACTCCCTGATTCCCGCCGTCACCTTCATCGGCGCCGACCTGGCGAGCATGATGGCTGGGTCGATCGTCGTGGAGGCGATCTTCAACCTGCCGGGACTCGGTGAGCAGGTCTATCGTTCGATTCAGGCTCAGGAGGGCACCGTCGTCGTCGGCATTGTGACCCTCTTCGTGATCTTCTTCGTGCTGATCAACCTGATCGTCGACATCCTCTATGGCCTTCTCGACCCAAGGATCCGTTATGAGTGAGATGCATAAAGCCGAGGCGCGCACAGCGCCGATCGACTCCCAGCTGGAGACCTCAGGAAAATCAGAGCAGAAGACCGAGGAGGCCAGTCTGCTGGCCGACGCCTGGCGTTCCCTGCGCAGGAATCCCTGGTTCATCGTCTCGGCGGTGCTGCTGCTGATCTTCCTGACCATGGCAGTGTTCCCGCAGCTGTTCACCAACACCGACCCGCGGGAGTGCCTGCTCTCCAGAAGCCGACAGGACCCCTCCGGCGAATTCTGGTTCGGCACCGACGTTCAGGGCTGCGACTATTACAGCCGAGTGATCCACGGCGCGCGGAACTCCATCGCGATCGGGTTCATCGTTGCCATCGGCACCTTCATCGTTGCGGTGCTGCTCGGGCTGGTGGCCGGCTACTCCGGCGGATGGGTGGACGCCCTCATCTCCCGCATCACCGATATGGTCTTCGCCGTGCCTTACATCCTCGGGGCGCTGGTCCTGCTGAACGCACTCCAGGCCTTCCAGGCCCAAGGCGTGCGTGAAGTGTCCTTCGTGCTGATCATCTTCATGTGGCCCACGATGACGCGTCTGATGCGCGGCTCGGTGATCTCAGTGGTGAACTCCGACTTCGTGATGGCGGCTCGAGCCCTGGGCGCGGGACCGATCACGATCATGCGTCGGCATATCCTGCCGAACTCGCTGGGACCGGTCATCGGTTATGCCACGGTCTTCACCGGCATCATCATCGGCGCCGAGGCCGTGCTGACCTTCCTCGGCGTCGGCCTGCAGCTCCCGGCCATCTCCTGGGGCCTGCAGCTCTCAGATGCACGACAGTATCTGCAGACCTCACCGCACCTGTTGCTGTTCCCGGTGATCTTCGTCGGGCTCACGGTGTTCGCGTTCATGACCATGGGTGACGCCGTGCGCGACGCCCTTGATCCCAAATCCAAGAAGTGAAGGGCTGGATCTCATGACTGAATCCCAGACCTCGACCCGCATCGCCCCCGGCACCCGCCCCGGCGACGCCCCGTTGCTGGAGGTCAAGGACCTGCACGTGGAGTTTCGCACCAAGGCTGGCGTCGCGGAGGCGATCAACGGGTTGAACTTCACCCTGCACGCCGGCGAGACGCTGGCCATCCTCGGCGAGTCCGGCTCGGGGAAGTCCGTGACGGCACAGACCATCATGGGCATCCTGGACATGCCCCCGGGGCGGATCGCCGGTGGCGAGATCCGCTACCGCGGCGATGACCTGCTCACCATGAGTGAGGAGTCCAGGCGCAGGCTGCGCGGGGGCAAGATCGCCATGATCTTCCAGGACGCGCTCTCCGCGCTGAACCCCGTCATGCCGGTGGGCTGGCAGATCGCCGAGATGTTCCGCGTCCACCACGGCATGAAGCGCAAGGAGGCCAGGGTCAAGGCCGTGGAGATGATGACCCGAGTGGGCATCCCCGCGGCCGAGGAGCGTGCAGGGGATTACCCGCATCAGTTCTCCGGCGGCATGCGCCAGCGCATCATGATCGCCATGGCCATCGCCCTGGACCCGGATGTGCTGATCGCCGATGAGCCCACCACGGCCCTGGACGTCACGGTGCAGGCCCAGGTCATGCGACTGCTGAAGGACCTGCAGAAAGAGTTCAACATGGGACTCATTCTGATCACCCATGACCTCGGCGTGGTCGCCGACGTCGCGGACAAGATCGCGGTGATGTATTCCGGTCGTGTGATGGAGGCCGCGGACGTCTATGAGATCTACGGCAAGCCGGGACACCCCTACACCCAGGGTCTGCTGTCCTCGATCCCGCGGATCGACGACGAGGGCGGACGCCTGCGCGCTATACCGGGGCTGCCGCCGTCGTTGACTGACCTGCCCTCAGGTTGCCCGTTCAGCCCGCGCTGCGAATTCGCCACCGACCGGTGCCGGACCGAGCGTCCCGAGCTGCGACTGATCGCCGAGGGGCATCTCTCGGCCTGCCACTATGCCGAGGACGTCTACGCCGGCACCGCCACACGCACGCAGCGCCCGTCACCCACGGGCGCCGGCATGATCCCCGTCTCCGAGGAGGCACCAGAATGAGTCTCTCAGTACCCGCTGCGGCGGATCCGTTCGCGGACAAGAAGTCCGTGCTCCAGGTCGATGGCCTGGTCAAGCACTTCCCGATCACCCAGGGCATCGTGTTCCAGCGCAAGGTCGGCGCCGTCAAGGCGGTGGACGGCGTCAGCTTCAACCTGCGTGAGGGCGAGACGCTGGGCATCGTCGGGGAGTCCGGCTGTGGCAAGTCCACGCTGGCGAAGCTGCTGATGCGGCTGGAGGAGCCCGACGCCGGCAGCGTCAAGTTCCGCGGAGAGGACTTCCTCTCCGTCAAGGGAGATGAGCTGCGCCGACTGCGGCGCAAGATCCAGATCATCTTCCAGGACCCCTACACCTCACTGAACCCGCGAATGTCGGTGGGAGACATCATCGCCGAGCCGTTCAAGCTGCACCCGGAGGAGAAGCCCAAGCAGGGCATCCGCAACCGGGTGAAGGAGCTGCTGGACCTGGTGGGGCTGAACCCGGAGCACATCAACCGCTACCCGCACCAGTTCTCCGGCGGCCAGCGCCAGCGCATCGGGATCGCCCGCGGCCTCGCGCTGAACCCGGATGTCATCATCTGCGATGAGCCGGTCTCCGCACTGGATGTCTCAGTGCAGGCGCAGGTGATGAACCTGCTCGATGATCTGCAGAAGCAGTTCGGGCTCAGCTACATCTTCATCGCCCACGATCTCTCAGTGGTCCGGCACATCTCGGACCGGGTGGGTGTCATGTATCTGGGCAAGCTCGCCGAACTGGGCACGCAGGAGGAGATCTACAACGCTCCCGCCCACCCCTATACCCAGGCGCTGCTCTCCGCCGTGCCGCTCCCGGATCCCACGCTGCGCGGCGAGCGCGAACAGATCGTGCTCCAGGGGGACCCGCCGAACCCGGCGAACCCACCCTCGGGCTGCCGCTTCCGCACGCGCTGCTGGAAGGCCACGGAGATCTGCGCCACCCAGGAGCCCGAGCTGATCTCACGCGGTCGGATCACCCAGGCGGCCGCCTGCCACCACGCGGCGCCGAACGAGCGAGTGGCCCCTGCGCACCACTAGAACCGAGCCCTGATCTCCCTGGTGCAGCACGGCCAGGGCCCCTCATCCGCGAGACCGGTGATGCAACTCATTGCCGGTCTCGCGGTGTCAGGCCGTACACTTGAATGGTGTGGTCGCGACACAGCCGCGTTGCTGTGCGCTCTGACCCACCCGAATCCACACTGAAGAACACTGTTGAACCACGACGTGACGCGGACGAGTCAGCCCATGACGCTGACGTCCACGAAGTCACATCTCCTCTATGGAAGGCGTTGCCCCACTTATGACCACTGCCGCCGCTCGCGCACTTGCAGGCACTGACGAGCGCCAGGATCTGCGCAACGTCGCCATCGTCGCCCACGTCGACCACGGCAAGACCACGCTGGTCGATGCCATGCTCACCCAGACCAAGTCTGTCGGTGGCCACGGCGATCTCGAGGACCGGGTCATGGACTCCGGTGAGCTCGAGAAGGAGAAGGGCATCACGATCCTGGCCAAGAACACCACCGTGTTCTACTCGGGCCCCGCCGCCAAGGAGCGCGCGGGCACCGATGAGGTCACCATCAGCGTCATCGACACCCCCGGTCACGCCGACTTCGGCGGCGAGGTCGAGCGCGGCCTCTCCATGGTCGACGGAGTGGTCCTGCTGGTGGACGCCTCCGAGGGCCCGCTGCCGCAGACCCGCTTCGTGCTGCGCAAGGCACTGAATGCTCAGCTTCCTGTGATCCTGGTCGTCAACAAGACCGACCGCCCCGATGCACGCATCGACGGCGTCGTTTCCGACACCATGGACCTGCTGCTGGGCCTGGCCTCCGACGTCGCCGAGGAGAACCCCGAGCTGGACCTCGACTCCGTGCTGGACGTGCCCGTGGTCTTCGCCTCCGGCAAGGCGGGCCGCGCCTCCAAGACCCAGCCCGCCGACGGCGGACTGCCCGACAGCGAGGACCTCGAGCCGCTGTTCGACACCATCCTCGAGCACGTCCCCGCCCCCAAGTACGACGCCGAAGAGGTCCTCCAGGCCCACGTCACGAACCTGGACGCCTCGCCGTTCCTGGGTCGTCTGGCCCTGCTGCGCATCTTCAACGGCACGCTGAAGAAGAACCAGCAGGTCGCCTGGGCCCGCAAGGACGGCTCGCTGAAGACCGTCAAGATCACCGAGCTGCTCGCCACCAAGGGCCTGGAGCGCGTCTCCGCTGACTCCGCCGGACCCGGCGAGATCGTCGCCGTCGCCGGCATCTCCGACATCATGATCGGTGAGACCCTGACGGACCTGGACAACCCCAAGCCGCTGCCGAACATCGTCGTGGACGATCCCGCGATCTCCATGACCATCGGCATCAACACCTCTCCGATGGCCGGCCGCGTCAAGGGCGCCAAGGTCACCGCCCGCCAGGTGAAGGATCGCCTGGACAAGGAGCTCATCGGCAACGTCTCGCTCAAGGTGTTCCCCACCGAGCGTCCGGACACCTGGGAGGTCCAGGGTCGTGGTGAGCTCGCGCTTGCCATCCTGGTCGAGCAGATGCGCCGCGAAGGCTTCGAGCTGACCGTGGGCAAGCCGCAGGTCGTCACCCGGGAGATCGACGGCAAGCTGCATGAGCCGATGGAGAACATGACCATCGATGCCCCTGACGAGTTCATGGGCGCGATCACCCAGCTCATGGCTGCTCGCAAGGGCACGATGGTCACGATGACCAACAACGGCACCGGCTGGATCCGCATGGAGTTCCTGGTGCCGGCTCGAGGGCTCATCGGCTTCCGCACCAAGTTCCTCACCGACACCCGCGGCGCCGGCATCGCCTCCTCCTATGCGGCCGGCTACGAGCCCTGGAAGGGTGAGATCGAGTACCGCGTCTCCGGTTCGCTGATCTCCGACCGCACCGGCACCGCGACTCCGTTCGCGATGATCAACCTGCAGGAGCGCGGCACGTTCTTCGTGGACCCGCAGGAAGAGGTCTACGAGGGCATGGTCGTCGGCGAGAACGCTCGCCACGACGACATGGAGGTCAACATCACGAAGGAGAAGAAGCTCACCAATATGCGTGCAGCGTCTGCTGACTCCTTCGAAGGTCTGACCCCGCCCACCAAGCTGACCCTCGAGGAGTCCCTCGAGTTCGCCAATGAGGACGAGTGCGTGGAGGTCACCCCGCACTCCATCCGCATCCGCAAGGTCATCCTGAACTCTTCGGAGCGCATGAAGGAAACTCGTAAGAAGAAGAGCGCGGCACAGTAGTGTCCGCGGCGCAGGACACCGGGCATCCCGAGACCCCCGCGCGGCGACGCCGCTCCCTCAGCCCAGTGCTGATGGGAGTCTGCTTCTCCGCCGGGGTGGTCCTCGGGATCCTGGGCACCGTCCTGCACGGCAACATCCTGGTGCTCGGTTCCACCGAGACCGGCACGGTCATCCCCTGGGGTGCGCTGCTGGCGCTCGTGATGTGCCTGATGGCGCAGCTCTGGGCGGGGCTGAAGAGCGGGTCCCTGGCCGAACCTATGGTCATGGGCGTGACCACCTTCACGGTGGCCACCATCGCCTACCTCTGGCCCGGCCCCGATCAGCTGGTGGTCCCTTACAGCCCCGAGGCCATGGAGCTGCTTCCCGGCCCCACCCTGGCCTCGTTGATCTGGTGGCTGGGCGCAGCCGTGGTGACCCTGCTCGCAATGGTCCTGGTCAAGTGGATCGTTGTGCGGGACCGCGCCTCATCTCGGTAGACTCTAAGCACGCACTCGTAGAAAGACTGAGGAGTCCATGACGTACATCATCGCCCTTCCTTGCGTGGATCTGAAGGACAAGGCCTGCATCGATGAATGTCCTGTGGACTGCATCTATGAAGGTGACCGGATGCTCTACATCCACCCGGATGAGTGTGTCGACTGCGGCGCCTGCGAACCTGTCTGCCCCGTGGAGGCCATCTATTACGAGGACGACACCCCGGAGCAGTGGTCCGAGTACTACCGCGCCAACGTCGAGTTCTTCGACGACATCGGCTCGCCCGGCGGCGCCGCAAAGGTCGGACTGATCCCGAAGGATCACGAGATCGTCGCCGCCCTGCCCGTCCAAGAGCACTGACCATCCACCCCACCGGCCACCTCCGCGAAGGAAGCCATGCTCACTCTTCCTGAGTATCCCTGGGACGCGATGGCTCCCTATCTGGAGCAGGCCCGGGCTCACCCCGACGGTGCCGTGAACCTCTCCATCGGCACGCCGGTGGACCCCACGCCCGAGGTCATCCGGCAGGCCCTCGCCGGGGCTGCGGATGCACCGGGCTATCCCACGACCCACGGCACGCTCGCGCTGCGCGAGTCCATCTCCGGGTGGTTCGCCCGCCGTCGCCGGGTGCCGGATCTCGACCCCGAGCACGTCCTGCCCACGGTGGGATCCAAGGAGCTTGTGGCGTGGCTTCCCACCCTTCTCGGACTCGGCGCCAGAGCTGGAGCTGGAGCCGCCGACGTCGTGCTGCGCCCGCTGGTCGCCTATCCCACCTATGACATCGGCGCACAGATCGCCGGGGCGACGCCGATCGCCACCGATGACCCGTTCAGCCTCGACGAGGAGACGCTACAGCGGGTCAAGCTGATCTGGATCAACTCTCCGTCGAACCCCACCGGCGCGGTCGCCAGTCTCGAGTGGATGCGCTCGGTGGTAGCCCTGGCACGACGGATCGGTGCCGTGGTGGCCTCCGACGAGTGTTACGCCGAACTTCCCTGGGAGGTGGAGGGGGACGACGTCCCCTCGATCCTGGACCCCCGGGTCTGCGGCACGGATCCCGAGACCGGTGCCAGCGATCACCGCGGGCTGCTCGCGGTCTACTCCGCCTCCAAGCAGTCGAACCTCGCCGGGTACCGAGCAGCGTTCGCCGCCGGCTGCCCGGAGCTGATCGCCGGTCTGGTCAACACTCGCAAACACGCCGGCATGATCGTTCCGGCCCCGATCCAGGCCGCTTTGGCCGCCGCACTGGACGACGACGCCCACGTGAATGCTCAGCGCGAGGTCTACCGTCGGCGTCGAGAACTGATGGTGCCGGCACTGCAGGCCGCCGGGCTGCAGATCGAAGACTCCCACGCCGGGCTGTACCTGTGGTGCCGCTCCGCGACGACTGATCCCGCGCGGGCCACCGCCGAGGAGACCTGGGCCCTGGTGCGCGCCATGGCGGAGCGGGGAATCGTCGTCGGCCCTGGGGTGTTCTATGGCGAGCGCGGCAACGGCTACATCCGCGTGGCGCTGACCGCCACGGATGAACGGATCGTCGCTGCAGTTGCTCGACTGATGGGTTGACCGGCGTAGGTTACACCCAAATCCGTGAACCAGGACACAACTGGCAACCGGCCGTGACCTCACGGTAGGTTTGTCATGATGTCCCCCGAGTGTGTCTGATAAGGAGACCCATGACTGAGCAGACTCCTGCCCGCCTGAGCTACCAGGGGGGCGATCTGGAACTTCCCGTGCAGTCCTCAGTCGAGGGCAACGACGGCCTCGATATTGCTCCGCTGTTGAAGACCACCGGTGCGGTCACCTATGACCCCGGGTTCATGAACACCGCAAACGCCAAGTCCGCGATCACGTACATCGATGGCGATGAGGGCATTCTGCGCTACCGCGGATACCCGATCGAGCAGCTCGCGGAGCACTCCAGCTTCCTCGAGGTCTCCTACCTGCTGATCTACGGCGAGCTGCCCACTCAGACGCAGCTGACGGACTTCGACCAGGTCACTCGGCGCCACACCCTGCTGCACGAGGAGCTGCGTGACTTCTTCGGCGGATTCCCGCGCGATGCGCACCCGATGCCGGTGCTGTCCTCGGCGGTCTCCGCGCTGTCCACCTACTACCCGGACTCGCTGGATCCCTTCGACAAGGACCACGTGGAGCGCTCGACCTACCGGATGCTCGCGAAGGTGCCCACCATCGCGTCCTATGCCTATAAGAAGTCCATCGGACAGCCGATGCTCTACCCGGACAACAACCTCACGCTCACCGAGAACTTCCTGCGTGGCTGCTTCGGCGTACCCGCAGAGCAGTACGAGCTGGACCCGGACATCGTGAAGGCCCTGGACACGCTGCTGATCCTGCACGCGGACCATGAGCAGAACTGCTCCACCTCCACCGTGCGCCTGGTCGGCTCCTCGCAGGCGAACCTCTTCGCCTCGGTCTCCGCCGGCATCAACGCCCTCTACGGCCCCGCCCACGGCGGCGCCAACGAGGCCGTGCTGAAGATGCTGCGCCAGATCCAGTCCGGCGACGTCAGCCCGGAGGCCTTCATGGAGAAGGTTAAGAACAAGGAGGACGGCGTCCGGCTCATGGGCTTCGGACACCGCGTGTACAAGAACTACGACCCGCGTGCCCGCGTGGTCAAGGGTCTCGCCGATGACCTGCTCGCCAAGCTCGGCGGCGATGACGAGCTCTTCGACATCGCCCAGCGACTGGAGCAGAAGGCCCTGGAGGACGACTACTTCATCGAGCGCAAGCTCTACCCGAACGTGGACTTCTACACCGGGCTGATCTACAAGGCGATGGGCTTCCCGGAGAAGATGTTCACCGTGCTCTTCGCGCTCGGTCGGCTTCCCGGCTGGATCGCTCAGTGGCGCGAGATGATCGAGGATCCCTCCACCAAGATCGGCCGGCCTCGCCAGATCTACATCGGCGAGCCCGAGCGCAACTACCCAGGAGTCTGACCTCTTCCCCTTTTCGTTGAGCGGCGGATTCTCCGACCAGTTGAGTGCCTTCTAGGCCCTAACTACCCGGAGATTCCGCCGCTCAACGCGTGTGGGGCGTCAACGCGTGTGGGGCGTCAACGCGTGTGGGGCGTCAACGCGTGTGGGGGCGCCGCGCTCACTCGCGGGAGAAGCCGATCTCGACGGCGTCGTCGCTGACCTTATCCACGCGCTCCCAGCGTCCGGTGTCGCGCTGCCACTCGTGCGTTCCCGCGTGCACCGACTGCACGCCGTAGGTCTCTGCCGCCGCCACCGCCCACTGTGCCACCAGCCAGAGCGGGTCCCCGCGCTCGGCGGAGTCTCCATCGACCGGATCGTGGACCCCTGCGTCGGGGCCCACGTCCGCGATCGACACGCTCATCGAGCTGTTCTCTCCGGAGCCTTCGACGGCGATGGCCTCCTCGCCGAGCAGGTTCGGCAGCGTGGCCTGCAGCTCTTGGCTGAGGCCCTCCGCGTCGGGTCCGGGAACGTCGATCTGGCTGAGCTGGCAGGTCATCCCCAACGGCTGCATGCCGGTCAGCGGACGAGCGAAGGCACGCGCAAGCTCACCATGCTGCGGGTAGAAGCTGGAGTTGTGCGGACGGCTCAGCGCTTCGGCAGCCTCGTCCAGACCCAGCTCAGCGGACCACTGCGCCTCCGAGGCGCCCTCCCCGCGGCTGCTGTTCGAGAGCTCCTGATAGAACTCGTCCGCGGTCCGCGGCGTGGGATTCGAAGCGTCCACGGCATCCCACTGGGCACCGCCGGCGGCGAAGAGGATCGGCGCCGGCGCCTCGGCGGCCTCGTTCTCGCCGCTCTCCTCCGCGCCGGCATCTTCTGCGCCGCCACCGTTCTCGGCGCCCGCCTCCTCAGGATCTGCGCGGTTCTCCAGATCCGTCTCCTGCAGCGAGATCGCCAGCGCATCGATCGCTGCCTGCACCGGCATGTCCCGATCAGCGGCACCGGCGGCAAGATGGGCGGCAGAGTAGGTCTGCGCAGGAGTGAGCCGGTGCTCGGTCTCACCCACCGTCACCTGGCAGCGCTCATCGAGGAGGTATTCGTTCTCCTCGATGAACTGCCAGGCCCCGTATCCGGTGGCGGCGACGACGGCGGCGACCACCGTGATCGCCATGACCGCCCGGGCGCGGCGGCGACGCCGGTGGGCCTTGCGCGTGACGGCGATGGGAGGATCAGCTCGCGGGCTCATCAGGACCTCTCTGTGCTCTCTGCTCAGTTCTTGTGCAGAGCCGCATTGAGCTCCACCTTCTGGCCCTTGCGGGGGACTGCCTGCACCGCGCCGGTGACCGAATCCCGCCGGAAGAGCAGATTCGGCACGCCGCTGAGCGCGGAGGCCTTCACGGTGTCCTCCACGCTGCGGTCATCGCCGAGCACCGAGACCTTCGTGCCAGCTGTGACATAGAGGCCTGCCTCGACCACGCAGTCATCGCCGATCGAGATGCCCACACCGGAGTTCGCGCCCAGCAGGACCCGCTCGCCGAGGGTGATCTTCTCCTTGCCGCCGCCGGAGAGAGTGCCCATGATCGAGGCGCCGCCGCCGATGTCGGTGCCGTCGCCGACCACGACTCCTGCTGAGATGCGTCCTTCCACCATGGAGGTGCCCAGCGTGCCGGCGTTGAAGTTCACGAAGCCCTCGTGCATGACGGTGGTGCCCTCAGCCAGGTGCGCACCCAGCCGGACGCGATCGGCGTCGCCGATGCGCACGCCGGACGGCGTCACATAGTCGACCAGGCGGGGGAACTTGTCGATGGAGTAGACGCTGACGTGGCCGCGGGCGCGCAGGCGCAGCCGCGTGGTCTCGAACCCGGCCACCGCGCAGGGGCCGAAATTCGTCCACACCACGTTGCTCAGATGGCCGAAGATGCCGTCCAGGTTGATGGTCCGCGGCTTCACGAGCCGGTGCGAGAGCAGGTGCAGACGCAGCCACACATCCGAGGCAGAGGTCGCCTCAGCATCGAGGTCCGACTCGACAGAGACCAGCTGGATTCTCACCCCGCGGTCAGCGTCCTCGCCAGTGGCGGCCTGCAGGGCGGCGGTGAGTGCGGCGTCGTCGTTCTCGCTCAGCGGGGACAGAACGGGGTTCGGGAACCAGGTGTCCAGGACAGTTCCGTCGGCGGTCACGCTGGCAAGACCATGGCCAGATGCAATTCGGGATTCAGTGCTCATGGCCTCCATCCTACTTTTTCCCGCTGACCGCGGGTCCGACGGCGCCGCCCCGCGCGTTCCCCGCCTAGGCTGGAGACATGGATATCCGTGCCCAGCTCTCCGGCGACGTCGCCGTGCTCACCGAGGCGATCATTGCCTGCGAATCCGTCTCTGGAAACGAAAAGGCCTTGGCCGATGCCGTGGAGTCCGCCCTGACCGGGCTCAGCGGCCTGAGCCTGCACCGCGACGGCGACACCATCATTGCGCGCACCGACACCGGCGCGGGACAGCGGATCATCCTCGCCGGGCACCTCGACACGGTGCCGCTGCCGACCACGGAGGGGTCCCGCGGGACGGTCCCGCCGCGCTGGGAGGACGAGCAGGGCGAGGACGTCCTCTACGGCCGCGGCGCCACGGACATGAAGGGCGGAGTGGCGGTGCAGCTGAAGCTAGCCGACGACGTCGCGGCTCACCTGGACGCCGGGGGATCCCTGGATCGGGACATCACCTGGGTCTTCTACGACCACGAGGAGGTCGAGGCCAGCAGATCCGGACTCGGCCGGGTGCTGGCCAGCGTCCCCGAGCTGCTCGATGCTGATTTCGCTGTGCTGCTGGAACCCACCCACGGGGTAGTGGAGGGCGGATGCAACGGCACCTGTCGCTTCGAGGTGACCATCCCCGGGGTCGCCGCGCACTCCGGCCGCGCCTGGATGGGGACGAACGCGATCCACGATGCCGCCGGGCTGCTGGGCGTCCTGCGGGATTACGCGCCGCAGACCATCGGTGTGGAGGGGCTGGACTACCGCGAGGGGCTCAACGCAGTGCGGATCCACGGGGGAGTGGCCGGAAACGTCATCCCGGATTCCACCGTGGTGGAGATCAACTATCGCTTCGCCCCGGACAAGACCGAGGAGCAGGCCCACGCCCACGTCTACGAGGTGCTCTCCGGTGCGGGCATCACCCGGGATCAGGTGCGGATCACCGACAGCTCCGCAGCCGCTCGTCCGGGACTGGATCATCCCGCCGCGAAGGCGTTCGTCTCCGCGGTGGGTGGGGAGCCGATGCCCAAGTACGGATGGACCGACGTGGCCCGGTTCTCCGCCAGGGGAGTGCCTGCGGTGAACTTCGGCCCCGGCGACCCGCTGCTGGCGCACACCGACGACGAACACGTCAGCGCCGACGCGCTGCGGGCCTGTCACCAGGCGCTGCACCGCTGGCTGATGGGCGGCGTCCTCTAAGCTGAATCCATGACCGAACAGTCCAGCCCCGTCGCCGCGTCCACCCAGTCCTCCAGCTTCAAATCAGCACGGCCGGTCGCGCTGATCACCGGCGCGTCCCGAGGGATCGGCAAGGCCATCGCGGAGGAGCTGGGCCGGGAGCACCACATCCTGGTCGGCGGCACCAACCCGGAGACTGTGAACGCCGTGGTGCAGGCCCTGCCAAGCGCGGAGCCGTTCCTGGTCGATCTCACGGACCTCGACGCGATCGCCCCGGCGCTGGAGGCCGCGGGACTCAGCCGGCTGGACGTGCTGGTCCACTCCGCCGGACTGGCCTGGATGAACACGGTCGCAGAGACCTCCCCGGCGCAGTTCCAACAGATGTTCACCGTCAACGTCTTCGCCGTGGCCGAGCTGACCCGTGCCGCACTTCCGCTGCTGCGCGAGTCCTACGGCCAGGTGCTGAGCATCAACTCCGGGGCCGGGTACACCGCCGGGCCGGGCAGCTCCATGTACTCCGGCACCAAGTTCGCGCTGCGCGCGATGACCGACGCGCTGCGTGAAGAGGAGCGCGGGCGCGTCAAGGTGACCTCGATCCACCCCGGCCGCGTGGACACCGACATGCAGGTGGCCCTGCAGGAATCCATGGGGAACGAGAACTACGACGGCGGCATCTACATCTCCCCGCGAGCCATCGCCGAGGCGGCGCGCACCGTGGTCGACATGGAGGACGCCTCCATGGTCGAGACCCTCTCGATCCGACCCGTGCAGAAGTAGCGCCGGCGTGAGTGAGCAGGACTCGCTGAACGGGCCGGTCGAGATCATCGACCTTCCCAACGACCTGGTGGACGCCGCCGTCGTCCTCTGGCAACAGGTCGGCCTGACCAGACCCTGGAACGATCCGCACGAGGACTGTCGGCGCGCGCTCGCCGGAGCCGAGTCCACGGTGCTCGCGGCAGTGGACGCCCGCCACCGGCTGCTCGGCACGGTGATGCTGGGCCAGGACGGGCATCGGGGCTGGATCTACTACACCGCGGTGGAGAAGTCGCTGCAGGGTGGTGGGATCGGCAAGCGTCTGCTGGCCGCGGCGGAGGACTGGCTGCGCGCTCGCGGCGTTCCCAAACTCATGCTGATGGTGCGTCAGGAGAACGCGGAGGTCCAGGAGTTCTATCGGGGCCTGGGCTACACGGATCAGGACACCGTCGTGCTGGGGCGGTGGCTGAATTCCTGACCGTCAGATCGCAGGAGTCCAGGCGCGAAGCGCAGTGATCAGGTCCTGCGGATCCGCGCTGATGACCAGGGCGTCGCGGCGCGCGGGGGACATGAACCCCTCGGCCACCATGTGCTCGACCATTCTCAGCAGCGGGTCCCAGAACCCCTTCACGTTGTAGAGCCCGACGGGCTTGGCGTGCAGGCCGAGATACTGCCAGGTCCATACCTCGAAGAACTCCTCGAGCGTTCCCATACCTCCGGGCAGGGCGATGAATCCGTCCCCCAGCTCGGCCATCCGAGACTTGCGGGTGTGCATGTCTGGGACCAGCTCCAGCGACGTCAGACCCTGGTGGGCCACCTCCCGGTCCATCAGCACCTCAGGGATGACGCCGTGCACCTCGCCGCCGGCCCCCAATGCTGCATCAGCGAGGTGTCCCATCAGCCCGACCATGGCGCCGCCATAGACCACGCTGATCCCGACGGCTGCCAGCGCGGAGCCGAGCTCTCTGGTTTCTGTCGTGTACTCCGGGTCGGTTCCTGAGGCGGACCCGGTGAAGACGGTCAGGCTGCTGAACGCGGCTTGGGACGCGGGGGCACGCGGAGGAGTGCCTGCAGAGGCATCTGCCGGAGTGCCTGCGAGGATGTGTGCTGGGGTGCTTGCTGGGGTGCTTGATGGATCGTGGCTCACGAGGAGATGATGTCACAGCGCCCGTCGGCGTATCCGCCTCGGGATTTCCCAGCGACCCGGAACCCCTGCTAGACTTTTCCAGTCGCAATCCTCCATAGCTCAACGGCAGAGCACTCGACTGTTAATCGAGCGGTTGTTGGTTCGAATCCAACTGGGGGAGCAGATTCGCCCTCGCCCATCTGGGCGGGGGCGTTTTTCATGCCCTGTTTCGTGTCATAGTGTCCTTGGCGCGGCGCCGTCTGCCCGCACTGACCTGGCGAGCCTGATTCGGAGACTTGATGAGCACCCCTGAGACCCAGCCGTATGACATCGCCCGATTGATCATCTCGTGCCCGGATCAGCCAGGAATCGTGGCTGCGGTCTCAGAGCTCATCGCAGACATGGGCGGCAACATCATCAGCCTCGACCAGTACTCCACAGGCGTGGAAGGGGGGCGTTTCTTCCAGCGCACCGTCTTCCATCTGCCGGGTCTCGCCGCCGCCAAGCCCGATGTGGAGCAGGCGGTCCAGACGAAGCTTGCCGATCGCTTCTCCATGGACTTCTCGCTCACCGCCGCAGATCAGCCCAAGCGGGTGGCGATCTTCGCGTCTAAGACTGATCACTGCCTGCTGGACCTGCTCTGGCGCCACCGCCGCGGCGAGATTCCGATGGACATCGCAATGGTCATCTCGAATCACGCTGACCTCGCCGAGGATGTGCGGCCCTTCGGCATCCCGTATTTCCACGTGCCCATCGTCGACGGGGACAAGGCCGCCGCCGAGGCCAGGCACCTGGAGCTGCTGCGCGGGAATGTGGACATGATCGTCCTGGCGCGTTACATGCAGATCATTTCAGAGAACTTCCTGGAGGAGGTCGGCGCCCCGGTGATCAACATCCACCACAGCTTCCTGCCGGCCTTCATCGGTGCGGGCCCGTACCAGAAGGCCAAGGACCGGGGCGTGAAGCTCATCGGCGCGACTGCGCACTATGTGACCCGTGATCTCGATGAGGGCCCGATCATCGAGCAGGACGTCATCCGGGTTTCCCACAGCGACGACGTCGCCCAGCTCACCCGCTTCGGCGCCGACGTCGAGCGCGCTGTGCTCTCCCGTGCGGTGAAGTGGCACTGCGAGGATCGTGTGATCCGCAACGGCAGCACCACGATCGTCTTCTAAGCCGACCCCCTACGTTGAGGGGCGGAATCTCCGGGTATCTGACCCCGTTATCGGGCCAAACTAGTCGGAGAATCCGCCCCTCAGCGGTGGTGGTGGTGGCGGCGGGTCAGGAATCGATCACCTGCTGGCGCTCGGTGGAGGAGACCTGGATCTTGCGCGGCTGTTCAGCGGCGTAGACCCCGGCCACCCGGACCTTCAGCACCCCGGACTCGTAGTTCGCGGTGATGGCGTCACCGGAGACCTCGCTCGGCAGGGTGATCGTGCGGGAGAAGGACCCGTAGCGGACCTCGCGCAGCCCATCGGCCTCGGTCTGGCTGCGGCGCTCGCCGGAGACCGTCAAGGTGCGTCCGGTCAGTTCGACAGAGACGTCCTTGTCCGGATCGATGCCCGGAAGATCGGCGCTCAGCACCAAATCTTCGCCGTCCCTGTGGGCGTCTACCGGTGGAACGAAGCCGGATTGACGCTGCGTCGCGTCCATTGCCGGGGTGCGCATGGTGCGGAACACGTCATCGATGAGGGTGAACGGATCCAGGCGGGTCAGAGAGGTGTTCATCACAGCAATCAGCTCCTTCAACTCATTGCTCAACGGGTACGTTTCATGCCTTGCGGCATCGATTCCAACGGAACCTGCTCTGAGTATATTCCAAAGTTGAGCATGGTGCACTCAACTTTTTTCGACGCCGAACTGGAAGGGTGACCGGGTGCGCGCGTCAATCGGGCAGAACATGCTTGCGTAATAGTCCAGCCTCCGGCTGAGGGGAACCTGACCTGAGCTCGAAGAGTGGATTAGAGTGCGCTGGTGTCCAAGACGAAGAAACCACGCGTGCAGCATGTGCTCCGCGTCGAGACCAAGAAGCAGCTCAGCCCGCATATGATCCGGGTGATCTTCGGCGGCCCCGGCTTTGATGCCATCGAGTTCAAATCGGTGGGAGATTCTCCAGCGACGGACCAATACATCAAGCTGCTGTTCCTGCCGGACGCCCTCCACGAGGATGCTGGCGCGCAGCAGGACGTGGACCTGAGCCGCCCCTTCGACATGGAGGCGCTGCGCGAGCAGCTGCCCAGCGAGCTGATGCCGGTCACGCGCACCTATACGATCCGCCACGTGGATCACCTGAACTCGCAGATCTGGGTGGACTTCGTGGTCCACGGCGATGAAGGTCTCGCCGGAGTCTGGGCGCAGAACGCGCAGCCGGGAGACCTGCTCAGCTTCTTCGGTCCCGGCAGCGCCTACGCGCCGCGAGGCGAGGCCGACTGGCACCTGCTCGCCGGGGACGAGGCCGCCCTTCCCGCGATCGCCTCCGCCCTGGAGTCCATGGACGAGGACGCGCGTGGAGTCGCCGTCGTCGAGGTCCGGGATGAATCGGAGCGTCAGCCCTTGACCGTGCCGGCAGGCATGGACCTGGTGTGGCTGCACCGCGAAGCCGATTTCAGCCCGGAGACGACCATGCTCGCGGACTACCTCGAATCGCTGAGCATCCCCGAGGGTGATGTGCAGGTCTTCGTCCACGGCGAGCGTGAGCAGACCAAGCGGATCCGTCGCCTGCTGGTCGAGGACAAGGGCCTGCCGCGTAAGGGGATGTCACTCTCGGCATACTGGGCCCACGGGCGCATCGAGGACCAGTTCCAGGCGGAGAAGCGCACTCCGGTCGGGCAGATCGACCCCGACTGAGATCATCGACCCCGGCGGAGATCACCCCGCCGCTGGTGGAGGTCACCGTGTCGCGGCTCGCTCAACCGGTGACCCCGGCGCTGGTGCCGATCATCAGGGAGATCATCAGCACCAGGGCCAGCAGGATCACCGTGATGGCGGCGCAGAGCCCGGCCCGCTCACGGTGGCCTGCCAGCCGGAGGTCCTCCCTGTCACGCATCGACCCGGTGAGCAGCATGATCAGATCGATCAAGGTCCAGACGAACACCACGGTCATGCAGAGCAGCCCCAGAGTCTGCTGCGCCGCGACCAGAAGGACGACGCCGGCCAGGGTGGTCAGCAGCATGAGCAGCGCCGAGACGCGCCGGGTCAGATACCACCGATGGGCGCCGGTGGGGCCGAGGAAAAGTGTCAGGGCCCAAGCTGGCACAAAACGTTTCTTCGATGCCGGCTCAGACTCGTGCGCCAGCTGGTCAGCAGCCGTATAGGTATTGGCGTAGAGCTCTTCGAAATCGTACTGATCAGCCATATCCCTCATGGTATAGGTGGTAGTTTGTAAGCAACTCACCAGTCACCCACAAGCATGGAGGCGCTGACTTGTCTCAGCCAGAAACTGGCCGCACCACGGGCACGGCGCCCCGCACATCGCTGCTCGATGTGATCAAGGTCGTTCTGCGACTCGGCCCCAAGCAGATCAATGACGAGATCCAGCTGGCCATCAGCCAGATGAAGACCAAGGGCGTGGCCGCCGGCATCGCCGTTGCGCTCATGATCGTCGGAGCGGTGTTCCTCGCATTCCTCGTGGTGGCGCTCATCGTCGCCGCAATCGCCGCCCTCGCCCTGATCTTCAAGCCCTGGGCCGCCGCGCTGATCGTCGCGGGCGTCTTCCTGATCATTGCGCTGATCTTCGCGCTGATCGGGCTGTTCAAGCTCAAGAAGACCATGCCGCTGCTTCCTGAGGACGCCATCCGCGGGTTCCGGCTGGACCTTGGTGTGGCCCGTGAGGGCACCAGCTTCGACCCGCAGAGTCTGGACCGCGAGGACGCCGAGCGTCGTCGCGAGAAGGAGGAGTCCAAGCGGGCGGCCGCCGAGCAGGCCAAGAAGGACTCTAAGACCCCCGGCGCCGGCGAGCCCACGGCGCCGACCTACAGCGAGCTGCTGCGCCGGACTGCACTGCGCCGTGAACACCTCGCCTCGCTCCAGGACCAGATCACCACCGGGACTCGACAGATCAGCGAGACGGTGCGTGAGAAGACCAGCCGCGACAAGACCAGCCGACAGAAGCCCAAGCCCAAGCGCAGCGCAGGCACGGGCGGTGCGGCGAAGGCCGCTGCAACCCCGGCAGAGAGTCGCAGCCCGGGATCGACCGACTCAGCTGCTCACGAGTCCGCCGCGCACGCGGCCGGAGAACACGTGGCGGCGCGGTGGAAGCCGCTCGCCGTCGTCGCCGGGTCTGCCGCTGCCGGAGCAGTCTTCCTTCGCGAGCTTGTGAAGAAATAAACTGCGCAGGTGAGATTCATCGGTGCCGGGACCCGAGAGGGTTTCGAGTACACCATCCATGAGGGCTTCTGGACCGCGCCCAATGTCGTGACCGTGCTGCGCTTCCTGCTCATTCCGGTGTTCGTGGCGCTGGTCGCGCAGGATCGCTTCATGACGGCCTTCTGGGTCCTGGTGGCACTCTCAAGCACCGATTGGATCGACGGCTACATCGCGCGTCGCTTCGACCAGCTCAGCACGGTCGGGCGATGGTTGGACCCGCTGGCAGATCGGCTCTCACTGATCATCGTCACGGCGACGCTCGTGGTCTTCGACATCGCGCCCGTGTGGGTGGTGTTGGCGATCGTCATTCCCGACGTGATCCTCTCCATCAACACGTACGTGCTCTTCAAGGGTCCCCCGGACCTGGAGATTACCCTGCTGGGCAAGGTTCGCACCGCCTGTCTGCTGATCGGTCTGCCGTTGGCGCTGCTCGGTGCGAGCCTGCACCAGGGCATGTTCCCCGACATCGCCGTGGTGCTCCTGGCGGCGGGCTCGGGGATGCATATCATTGCTTCAGCCGACTACTTCATACAAGCCCAGAACAAGGCGCGGCGGCAGCGACGCGAACAACGCCGGCCGGGCATCGAGGAGGATTCGACCGCCTGATGGTCAACGATGTGCCCGCCGAGGCTCCCCGCAGTGAGCCCAAACTCCGCATCCTGATTGCCGCCGACACCTACCCTCCCGACGTCAACGGGGCCGCGGTCTTCGCCCATCGTCTCGCGAAGAACATGGCAGCCCGCGGCCACGAGGTCCATATCGCGGCAGCCCGCACCGGGCGTGGCCCGGACATGGTCGAGCACACCGAGGAAGCCACCGTGCACCGGTTCAGGTCCTTCAAGGCGCCGACCCACGAGTACCTCCGGCTCTGCCTGCCGTGGCTCATCGAGCCGGCTATGGCTCGGCTCATGGACGAGCTCCAACCCGACGTCGTCCACGTCCAGTGCCACTACATGATCGGCAAAGCAGCCATCGACGCCGCGGTCGACCGTGGTCTGCGCACCATCGCCACCAACCACTTCATGCCCGAGAACCTGGACCCGTTCCTGCCGTTCCCCGCCTGGTTCCGCCGAATCGTCGCCAAGAACTCCTGGCGCGATATGGGCAAGCTCATGGGCAAGGCGGCCGTGGTGACAACCCCTACGCCACTGGCGGCCCGCACCATGATGGAACGCGCGGGATTCAAGAACGTCCTGCCGCTGTCCAACGGCATCGATCTCGCGCACTACCGTGTGCAGCCCGGTGAGGTGCTGACCCGTCCCGAGCGGCCGACGGTGCTATTCGTCGGGCGGCTCGCAGTGGAGAAGAACGTGGATGTGCTGATCGACGCCATCGCAAAGACAGACCCGGCGCTGGACATCGGCCTAGACATCGTCGGCGATGGGGAGCAGCGCGACGTGTTGGCCGAGCAGATCGCCGCCCTCGGGTTGGGGGATCGGGTGCGCATGCGGGGGCACGTCTCGGAGGAGGATCTGCGTCTCGCCTACCTGCAGGCGGATATCTTCTGCCAGCCCGGCACTGCCGAGCTGCAGTCGCTGGTCTCCCTGGAGGCGATGTCCGCGGGCCTGCCGGTGGTGCTCGCCGACGCGCTGGCCCTGCCGCATCTGGTCGATCAGGGGGTCAACGGCTATCTCTTCGAACCCGGCAATGCCCAGGAACTGGCGGAGCGCCTGGTCAGTGTGCTCTCGCGTGATGCGTCGGAGCGGGCGGCGATGGGGGAACGCAGCCGAGAGATGGCGGGCCGGCACAGCATCAAGACCACGATGGATGCCTTCGAGAAGCTTTACCGCGGTGCCGACTGGGTGGAGAACCAATACAGGAACAGCGGCCAGTAGAGCATCCTGCGCTGAGCGGACTTTCGCCGACGCTGCCTAGTCCGGGGGAGTCAGGCGCAGCAGTCCCGCCCCGTCTCCGTCTTCGACGACCCAGATGCTTCCATCCGGCGCCTCTTCCACATCCCTGATCCGCGCGCCCATATCCCAGACCTGCTCTTCGCCGGCTGAGTCGCCCTCCAGGTCCACGCGCAGCAGCGCCTGACCGGAGAGCGCGCCCAAGAAGGCGTCGCCGGTCCAGTCGGAGAAGAGCTCGCCCTGATAGATCATCAGGCTGCCGGGGGAGATGGACGGCGTCCAGGAGGCGGCCGGCGCGGCGAAGTCATCGGCCTCGCTGTGATCGGGGATCTCACCCCCGCCGTACTGCGAGCCGTTCGACGCTTCGGGCCAGCCGTAGTTCTCGCCCGCCTGCAGGAGGTTGAGCTCGTCGCCACCCTCTGGACCCATCTCGGAGATCCACAGCTCGCCATCTTCGGCGAAGTCGATGCCCAGCGGATTGCGGTGACCCCAGGTGAAGATCTCCGCCGAGACGCCGCCCTCGTCCGCGAAGGGATTGCCGTCCGCGGGCTCACCCTCAGGAGTCAGTCGCATGACCTTGCCGAGCCCGCTGGCGAGATCCTGGGCCGGACTCATCTGCTGCCGGTCCCCGGAGGTGACGAAGAGGTGCTCGCCGTCGGGGCTGAAGGCCAGCCGATGGGAGAAGTGCCCGGAGCCGGAGGTCTTCGGACGCTGTTCCCAGATCACGGTGAGGTCCTCCAGCTCGGCCGAGGAGCCGGAGGCGACCAATCGCGCGTGACCGACGACGGCGCCTGTGCCGCCCTCACCGGAGGAGACCCAGCTCAGGTAGACTCGCTGGCTCTCCTCGAAATCAGGTGCGACGACGACGTCACCCAGACCGCCCTGGCCGTCGACGACGATGTCCTCGGGAAGCCCCTCCACGCTGATCTCGGGTGCCTCGGCTGCCTCGGCTGCCTCGGCGGAGTCTTCGGTGCTGCGGAGCAGGAGCTCGCCGGTGCGTGTGGAGATGAGCATCTGCTCGGTTCCGGGGAGGAACTCCAGCGCCCAGGGCGAGTCATAGCTGCCCTGCTCCTCGACGATGAAGGGTTCGCCGTCCTCGGAGGCGGCGCTTGAGTCAGAGTCCGATGGCGAGGCGGCATCTGAGGTTGAGTCTGAGCCCGACCCTGAGCTCTGGTCTGTGTCCGCTGAGGCGGAGGGGCTCGCCGCGCCGTCGTCGGAATCTGACTCGACACCCGGGTCTGCGTCCGCGCAGCCGGCGAGGAGGATCACGGTGCAGAGCCCGGCGGTGATGGCAGGAAGACGTCCCATGACCCGACCCTAGTTCATCGCCCCCGGGCCAGTCCTTGCGATGACGGCCGACGACGGAGGATGTTCAGGAGCAGTTTGTAGGGCGTCTGGGACTTGAACCCAGGACAAAAGGATTATGAGTCCTCTGCTCTAACCAACTGAGCTAACGCCCCTCGTGTCCTCCGCCGTACGGCCTGAACCGGCCAGCCGAGGACACTGAGACATACTACCGAGCCGGTCCGGCTAAAGCTGAACCCACACGGAGGCTCGGGCACGGGGATGTTCCTCGGCCTCCACCTCGATCGCGCTGAGCCCGTGCTCGGCCGGGAGTCCGGCGGCGAGGCTCTGCGCGATGTGCTCGATGATCACCTCGGTGGTGGTGAACCGGTCCTGAAGCTCCGCGAGCTCGTCCAGGTTCTTATAGCGCAGCGGCTCGAGGGTGCTGGCGAGCAGCTCCGAGGCTGCACCGATGTCCATCACAACCCCGAACTCGTTCAGGCCGTCACGGAAGAAGCTGGCCTGGATGCTCAGGGTCGCGCCGTGGAGGTTCTGGGCGGGCCCGAAGAACGGGTCGTTCAGGCTGTGCGCGATCATGATGTGATCGTCTACGGTCAGGCGGAAGCGGCTCATGGTTCTCCTTGAGGATTCGTCGTGGTGGGTGCGTGATGGAGGTGTCAGCCGAAGGCGTGATTCTCCGTCAGCGGGTAGTCGATGAGGTGCAGGATCTGGTCGCGTGTCCAGGGCGCCCCGGTGGCGACGTCCTGCATCACGCCGGGGAGCTCGGCCAGGGACGAACGACCGCTGATCAGCATGTCGAAACGCGGATCCAGCATCTCCAGCGCCGTGGCCAGACGCTGCCCTCGGGTCCGGCGCATCCTCCGTGAGCCAGGAATCTCGCCGACCTGGGTGGCGACGATCCGCAGCCGCCGCGCATGAAAGTCAGCGCCAAGAGCGATGTGCTGCTCTCCCGTGCCGTACCAGGACTGCTCCACGATCACGGCGTCGTCCCCGGCGATCTGCAGTGCGGTGGCCAGGCCGGCTGAACTCGCTGAACTGTGGAGCACCGCGTCGTTGTCCGCGGCGGCGTCCTCGGGTGCCACCGCGTCCAGACCGAGTTCACGGATGAACTCCCGACGCTCTGCGTCGATCTCCACGACCTGCAGGCGCTGCAGCGGCAGCTTCGAGGCGAAGAGCGCGGTGGTCAGACCGATCAGTCCGCCGCCGACGACGGCGACCCGGTCGCCCGCCAACACGGGTGCCTCCCAGAGCGCGTTGAGGGCGACTTCTCCGACGCCGGCGAAGACCGCGCGTTCGGAAGGGCAGTCCTCGGGCAGCACGTGACAGTCCGCCTCCGGCACGACCACATGTTCGCGGTGGCCGGCAAGGGTGAAGACCGTCCGGCCCAGCAGCTCCTCGCTGCCCTGACGGACCACTCCCACGTTGAGGTAGCCGTGCGAGACCGGGAAGGGGAGCTGGCCGAGCTGAAAGGGCGCCTGCATGATCGCGGCGACGTTCTCCGGGACCTCACCACGGTGCACGACCGATTCGGTGCCACGCGAGATCCCGCTGTGCAGCGTCTCGATGAGCGCCTCCCCGGAGCCGGCCTGCGGGAGGCGGACCTCACGCAGCGCGCCGGTGTGCGCAGCCTCCGTCCAATACTGGCGAGAGGTCCTGGGCAGTGCGGACGCACCCTGTTCGTCCTGACTGACACCGGTGACACGTGGCTGGCTCATGACTGTCATCATGCCAGAGCTGTCCACCCGAGATGATCTCAGGGGCTGTGCCAGAATCAGGGGGTGCTGAAGCTCTTCTTCGACTGCCGGTATACCCGCACCAGGGTCCACGACGGCATCTCTCGGTTCACCGCATCCCTTGTGGAGGCTGCCGCGCAGAAGGCCGATGTCACGATGCTGATCCATGACCCGGAGCAGCTGAACCTGTTGCCTGACCTGCCGCACCTGCGCATCTCTTCGCCCACCTCGGCGAGGGAGCCGTGGGTGGCCAGACAGCTGAACCCGCACCGACCGGATGTGGTGTTCTCGCCGATGCAGACCATGGGCGGCATCGGGCGCTCATATCCGCTGATCCTCACGGTGCATGACCTCATCTACTACGAGCACCCCACCCCTCCGAGGAACCTTCCCGCTTCGGTGCGGCTCGGGTGGCGGGCCTATCACTGGAGCTACCTGCCCCAGCGGCTCGTGCTCAACCAGGCCGACGCGGTGGCCACCGTCTCGGAGACCACCCGGGGGCTCATCCGCGAGCACCGCCTCACCCGCCGTCCGGTGGAGCTGATCTCGAACGCCCCGCCGACGGTTGCTCATCCACGAGACCCAGAAGCTTCCCCGAGCCGGGAGCTCGTCTATATGGGCTCCTTCATGGGGTACAAGAATGTCGAAGCCGTGATCGCGGGGCTGAACCGGCTCCCGGAATACAGGCTTCACCTCTGCAGTCCGATCGCGGCGAACCGTGAGGCCCAACTGCGCGCGCTCGCCGCGGATCCCGAGCAGCTGGTCTTCCATCACGGCATCTCCGAGCCGGACTACCGTGGACTGCTGCAGCGCGCGGCCGCGCTGGTCACGCTCTCCCGCGCAGAGGGCTACGGCCTCCCGGTCGTGGAGGCGATGGCCCACGGCACACCGTGCGTCCTCTCCGAGCTCCCTATCTTTCACGAGATCGGAGGGTCCGCAGTGGTCGAAGCAGGGGCACAGCTGGTGCCGCCTCAGGATTCCCCGGCCTTCGCCGCCGCGGTCCGGAGGCTCGAGGATCCGGCCCAGTTCGCCCGAGCCTCCGCCGCGGCACGACGGCGCAGCCTTGAGTTCTCCTGGTCGGCCTCGGCAGATCGCCTCGTCGCCCTGGGGGAGCGGCTTGCACACCGCCGTTAGTGGGTGACCTGAGGGTTCTCGGATGATCCGTCGCGGGCCGCACGCGCTGAGGCGACATCATCGACGACGACGACGATATGACGCACGCTGGCGATCAATGAGCCGTACATGGGCCAGGACTGACTCGGAAGCCCGTGACCCTCGGACAGCTGGGTAGACAAGGAGGTCAACCTCTCGTGCAGGGGCGCGACCTCTCGGTCTGGATCCGCGATCGCTCGGCCTGTCGCGCCGACGATCTCGGTCCACTGCTCGCGGAAGTCCTCGTCCCAGTCGCCTTCGGAGTACGAGGCCTCGCGCAGAGTCCGGGCAAGGTGGCGCAGGTGCGAGACTCCCTCGTCGGCGCGTTCGAGGATCTCCTCGTAGCTCGCCTCATCGGCGTTCCAGCTGCTCTGCGTCAGAGAAGTTTTCCCCTGATGCCCACGGGGATTGGCGCGGCGCGACTCCCTGGCGAAGCGCACCACCGCCCAGGCCGAGTTGAGCTCCTGGGTCATGGATTCGGTCTCCTGGAACCACGACTCTGCCTTGTCGGTGTCCCAGGAGTCTGAGAATTCCTCGGAGATGCTGACCAAGACGCTTCCCATGCGCTCGTTGACGCTGTCTACGTACCGACCGGCCTGCTTGTCCCGCAGCGGAGGGAGGATCAGCAGGTTGACCAGGACTCCTGCGGCCACGCCGATGGCGACTTCCAGGATGCGGTCGTTCAGCAGCGGGGCCTGATCATCGAAGCCGCTGCCGAGGACGAAGATCGCAGTGGTGGCGATCGCGACCCCTTCGTCACGGATCCACGAGATCCGGGCCGCAGTGACGCCGACCAGCAGAGCGAGCGCAAACGTCCAGAGGCTCACCCCGAGGAAGTAACCGATGAGAAAGGAGAGACCGACACCGAGGCTGGATGCGATGGTCGTCTGGATGCCTCGGGAGAGTGAACGGTGCACCGTTGCATGAACCGTGAGCAGAGCGGTCCAGGGAGCAAGGAAGGCCAGCTCCGATTCCAGCACCGCCGTAGAGATCCACCAGGCGAGAGTGCCGGCGATCACGGTCTTGATGATCTGCAGCACATCGGTGAGAAACTCCGGGCGCTGGAACAGCGTTCGAGCCTGGGTGGTGCGCGCGCGCAGAGCGGGCATCCGCTCAGGCTTGCCGTTCTCGTCAGGCTGAGGCTGCTGACCGTGCTCTGTGGATCGTCGGGACACTCGTGCTCCTTCTGTTCAGACGTTGATGAGATCACTGGGACGGTCTAGACATTCTGGCACTGCTCTTGGGCAGGGAACAGGGGCGGTCATGAGGCTCGGTGGAGGGTCACTGCTGTCCCAGCGGAAGCAGCACCGACGGTTCGAGGTCGCCGGTGAGCAGCAGCGGGTTGATGTACTCCCCATGCAGCCGCACACCCCAGTGCAGGCAGGACGCTTCGCAATGCCCATTCCCCGGTGCGGTCAATCCCACCTCAGTCCCTGCGGAGACCGCAGCGCCCACCTCGAGGATCGTCTCCACCGGTTCAAAGGAACTGATGTAGCCCCCGCCGTGGTCGATCGAGAGCACAGGGCGGTCCACCACCCTACCTGCGAAGCTGACCTGACCATCCGCCGGGGCGCGGACACTCGTGCCGAGGGCCAGGGGTCCCAGATCCACCCCGCGATGACCAGCGCCCCAGGGAGCGGGTCTTTACCGCGAGAGAATTCTGGGTAGTCAAGAAAGATGTCAGGTCAACTCGATACGGCTAGGTCGACAGCGACGCAATGGCTCCGTTATCGGCCCATTGGATACTGAGCTCCGGGTGATCCAAGGCTTCGGATATTGTGAGCCTCTAGAACCTATGTTGGCACACGACGCGCTGATATCTTCTTAGTCCCACGTTCCGGCTCCCGCCCCAATGAGGTCTGGTCATGTCCACCAAGAAGACTCCATTGCCCGACGATCAGGTCCCCGGTGAATCCAAGTTACTGCGGCGTTGCTACGAGGAATCTAGGCACACGGTGCCCGAGCTCGCTGAGCTCACCGGATTGTCGACCGCAACCATCCACATCGCGATGCAGGGGTTCCGATACCGCCAGGGAGAGGTGCGTCGAGCGGTGCCCCACCCGGATACGCTGGCGAGGCTTGCAAGCGCGTTGCGGATATCTCCTGGGCAGTTACGTGAGGTCAACCGCACCGATGTCCTGGACATGCTTACGGAGGCATCTGAGGACCAGTTGACTGTTGCCGAGCATAAAGCCCGAGCTGTCGGCTACGACGCACTGGAACGTCAGGTGCTGGCCGTGTTCTCCACCGACGAGCTGCGTGAGGAGATCGCGCGCCGAGAGCCGTAGCGGGGCTCGTCTGAGACGGGATGAATTGTTTGAATCGTCCGAGGATTGGCTCGGTGGGGACCACTGCGCGATGATGACGTTGCCTGTGTGTAGCCTGAACGGATGGATAAAGCCCGTTCGTTCGAGGAGATCTACCGCCAAGCTGACCAGTTCGTCTTGAACTGGAAGGACGCTGCCGGGGACGAGCGGCAAGAGGCTCAGATGTTCGTGCGAGATCTCCTCTCCGTCTACGGTCTCTCGGGGTCTCGCGCCGCGCTCTATGAGCGTCGCGCTCAGAGATCCTCCACCGGGGCACAGGGCTACATCGACGCGCTGGTCCCGGGGATCCTCGCGATCGAGATGAAATCTGAAGGGAAGAGTCTCGCCAAGGCCGAGGAACAGGCCCTGGATTACCTCCAGGGGCTTCCAGACGCAGAGTTCCCCGGTTGGGTGCTCACAAGCGACTTCAAGACCTTCCGTCTGCTCAACCTCAAAGAAGGCAGCGACACCCACGCCGCAGAGTGGGACATCCAAGACTTTCATGAGCACGCCGACAAGCTGTCGTTCCTGGCTGGGTATGGCCAACGGGTCCTCTCCTTCGAGGAGCGGGAGGCCGCGTCGGTCAAGGCGGCCCAGCTCATGGCCTCGCTCTATGAAGGACTGTCCGACTCTGGGTATGACGACCACTCGGCCAGCGTGTTCCTGGTCCGATCACTGTTCATGCTCTACGCCGACGACACGGCCCTATGGGGCGAACGAGACCTCTTCCTAGAGTTCCTGGAGAACCGCACCTCTGAGGATGGTGGAGACCTCGGTTCCCAGATGAATCTCCTCTTCCAGGTGCTGCGCACTCCCGTGGAGAAGCGACAGAAGAACATCACCGGGCTCTTGGCCAGGTTCCCGTACGTCAACGGCGGCCTATTCGAAGAAGTGGTCGAGATCCCCTTCTTCGACGCCGACATGCGAACCCACCTCATCGAGGCCTGCTACTTCAACTGGTCAGCCATCAGCCCCGCGATCTTCGGTTCCCTCTTCCAGGCGGTCAAGGACAAGGCCGCTAGGCGTGCCTTGGGAGCGCACTACACCACCGAGAGGAACATCCTTCGGGTCATCGGACCGCTGTTCCTTGATGAGCTCAAGGCTGAGTTCGAAGCGAAGAAGGACTCCGTACAGGGGCTGCGGAACATGCGCAGCCGGCTCGGTGAGATGCAGTTCCTCGACCCGGCCTGCGGCTGCGGAAACTTCCTGATCATCGCCTACCGCGAGATGCGGGCACTGGAGCTGCGCATCATTGAACGGATCCAAGAACTCGATCAGGGTCGCAAGTCGACCTCGGTGCTGGACCAGGGCTTGTTCTTCCTGGGCGACCAGGTCAGTGTTCGGGTCAGGAACTTCCACGGGATCGAACTGGAGGACTGGCCCGCCCGCATCGCCAACACGGCATTGCACCTGGTGGAGCACCAGGCGAACCAGGAGATGCAAGCCCGCCTCGGGACTGCCCCTGAGTTGCTGCCTCTGGACAAGGTCGAGACCATCCATACAGGCAATGCGCTGCGCACCGACTGGAACGACATCGTTGCTCCCACGGACACTCTGGTTGTCCTGGGGAACCCACCGTTCATCGGAATGAACGGCATGAGCAGAGAACAGCAGGAAGACAACCGCGAGATCTTCACCCTGGTCGACAGCACAGGACTTCGTCCTGGTCGCCTCGACTACGTCGCCTGCTGGTACGCGAAGACGATGGACTATCTCAAACAGACCAGATCAGCCCGCGCCGGCTTTGTCTCGACCAGCTCTCTCACCCAAGGTGAGCAGGCCCGCACCATGGTGCCCCTGCTTGAGCGCAACGGGTATGAGATCGACTTCGCGCATCAGACCTTCAGATGGACATCAGAAGCCCCGGGAGCGGCCTCAGTCCACTGTGTGATCGTCGGTTTCTCGGCGACAGAACGGCCTGACCGACGACGCCGACTATTCACATACAGCCACATTGCGGGCGAGCCTATTGAGAAGTCGGCTAAGCGGATCAACTTCTATCTCGCAGAGGGCCCCAACGTAGTTCCTAGCAAACTGCGTGAACCCGCTACGGCGGGTATGCCAAACGCTCATAAAGGAAGTCAGCCCACCGATGGAGGGCATCTGCTCGTTGATGAGGGCGAGTACGACGAGGTGGCCGCGGACCCTCACGCGAGTCCGTATTTGCGACGCTTCGTGCAAGGGCGGGACATGCTGCAAGAACAGGAGCGCCGGTGGTGTCTCTGGCTGAAGGACGCGAACCCTTTGGACCTGCGTTCCTCAGCCATCCTGCGACACCGAATCGAGGGCGTTGAAAAGTCGCGTAGCGCTTCCAAGACTCGGTCTGTACGTGAGTTCAATAATTCGAGAGCGTTCACGCAAGACCGTCAGCCAGATACTAGCTATTTCGCTCTGCCAGAAGTTTCCTCATCGAACCGCGAATGGATACCCGGACGGATGTATGGTCCGGAGGTCATCGCCGGTAATAAGCTCATCATCTTCCCAAAGGCTCAACCCTGGCACGCCGCACTGCTGCAATCGTCCATGTTCATGGCATGGATCAGCACGTTTGCTGGTCGTCTCAAATCAGACTTCGCGCTCTCGCCGGCACTCTCCTACTTCCCTATTCCGTGGCCGAACGTATCCCATGACCTCGAAGAAGACCTGACCGACGCCTGGCACGCCATCGCTGACACCAGGAGCCGGTACGAGGGCGCCACGCTTGCGGACCTCTACGATCCCTTGGCCATGCCCGACCCGCTACGGAAGGCGCATCGCGAGTTGGACACGGTCGTCGATAGATCTTTTGGTGTCCGTCGCAGGCTCAGCGACAACACAGAGCGTCTGGAGGTCCTGCTCAAGCGCTACGCCGCATTCTAGAAAGGCGGGTCGACCGAGGACCAAGTGCATGACTTGCCGGTCCAGACCTGTCCTACCCTGTCCTCCCTGGAGAAGACGGGTGTCCAAGTGCTACTGTGAAGGCACAACCCCTGTTCCTCTGGATCAGGCCCAAGGCCCCGCACTCGTGTGGGGCCTTGCTTTTTGCCACGACGTGGGCCGATGCACCGGCTTCCTCGTCGCCTGGACGACGTCGGGAAGCTGGTTGCGCTCCGCGTAGGACGGGTGCAGATACAGGCTGAAGTCGACGCCGGCCTGATCGTAGAGCTTGGTCCTCGCATCCCGCGGATACAGCGCTCCCACCCGGACCCCGAACCTCTCCTTGGCCACCTTGATCGGGTGTGCCAGGTCTGAGTCGGAGGAGATCACGACGTAGGTCTGGGCGAGCTCGTCGAGTGAGTCCATGAGCAGCTGCGTCGCGAGCTTCACGTCCGAGCCCTTCTCCTGGACCTTGTAGACGTGGTGGTAGGTCAGCGGAGGCTGCTCCTTGCCGTCGACGTACTCACGGGCATGCCCGTTGTGCACGGCGAAGAGAGAGTCGTCGTGGACGGTGAGGCGATCAAGCGTCTTCAGGGCCCGGATATAGGCGTCTTGTCGGTAGGGCGCCTGCGGATCCTCCGGGTTCATCTTCCCCTTGATGCGTGCCGTGAAGTAGTGGACATGCTGCACATCGAAGTCGTGGAGGACGTCGTCGAAGAGCGCGACCAGGTCGAGCCACTTGTTCTCGGGCCTCTTCTCTAGCTGTCCCTTGTACAGATTGAACCCGTCGACGTAGACGATCGCCGTCGGTTTTCCCATCTCTCAAGCATGACTGATGAATTGATCACTTCGTCTAGCAATCGAGCCATCTATCTATCGGGCCATCTATGGAGCTATCGAGCTATCGGGCTATCTGAGTTCGCCTCTCTGCTATGTTGCGACTAATACAACTCGGGAGGGATCTCATGACTGTCGATCTGGATGCTGTGTACCAGGCTCGCTGGAAATATCTGCGTGAGAGTTCATCTCAAAAGTTCTTCAACCCTGATCGGCACACTCCGCTCCTGGAGTATCTTGACGCCATCTTTCCATCCGTGCCGGTTGACGAATGGGTGCATGACGCTCGTATTCCAAAAGAAGTTCAGATTGATCGAGGGGGTACGGATAAGCGTCGAAGCTTCATGCCGGACTACCGCTCGGAGTCTGAATCCTTAATCGTCGAGTTCGACGGGCGCCAGCATTATCAGGACCTGAAGCGCATTATTAAGGACCAGGAGGCTGACGCGTTTTACAGGTCGCTCGGATATAACGTTGTCCGGATCCCTTATTTCGTGCAGCTCTCGTCTGTCAATATTGATCACTACTTCGATGTAGTTCTCCCTGACATGTGCGAGTTGCGCTACTCGTTCTACGACTCCGAGGACAACATCGGAATATCCCCTGGGGCGATGAGCCTGGCTGGGTTCGAGCGGTTTAGGCGGGAATACGCTACTCTCCCATCTGACACCAGGCAGGCTATCGATGCAGACCTAGGCGAGCTCCGACGGGAATGTCCCGCAGCTGTTCCTTTTCCGTGGAAATAGATTCCAGCTGATGGTTCCAAGCAGGAGTAATATAGGCGGTCTGTCACACTGGGCGTTATTCCGGCGGATCCGAGGAGTGAAGAAGCGCCTCTACCCGCTTTAAGACTCGGATCTGCGCCGGGTGGTAGACCTCAACTACCGCATGCGCTAGACCATTGCCGGCAGTTTAGGGGTAATACGGTGAGGCCTCCAGTGGAGCGGCCGGCCAGAGCTGATCTTTCCTTTGGCGTTAGATCATGGAAACCACCCGCCTTGCTAGATGGTCGACCTCATCTTGAACGGCGTCTTCGGGAACCTGATTAAAGTCTTCGTCGATCTGTCGCTCTTCCTCCGAGCTAGTCAGCAACATGCGTTCCTGGCTGCTGACTAGCTCGGGACTGAAGAATCGTTACTGTGTGTCCTGTAGGGGCTGGGGGCCCTGACTGACATTCCCTTGTTGCGTAGAATCTAGGCGCATGCAACTCCTCAGTCAATCTGTCGGCCTGGGCAAATACGGCAGTAATCGTCGCGGGACCATTAGGGCGTGTCTGAGACATTAGTAGGTTTTTGAGACACCTAGAAGACTGTTTGGTGCCTACTCCAGGGGTAGCGGAGATGGCAAGGTTCCTGCAGTTTTCCGTGGCGCGTCGTGGACCCCGGACTAACCTGGTTCCGTGCAGCTTTAGGAAGTCGAGGTCGACCCACCACGCACCCGGGGGAACTCGGACGTCTGCCTGATGATGACGCTTGCGTCAACTAGCGCCCCACGGTTAGATTAGGCTCAGTTCGAGAAGTGTCTGACCTAGGGGCACGCTGGTTCATGACCAAGCACTTCACAGAACCGGTTGATCTGGGTTCGAGTCCTGGCGGCTCCATTGGAGACGTAGCTTAATTGGTAAAGCCACCGGCTGTTTTGCGAAGAGGAGTTGACCTAAGAGGTCAGCTCCTCTTTGTTTTGAGTTACACCCGTTCGGGTTTTGGCAGCTTCTAGTTCGACTTTCGTGAGGCTTAAGGGTCCGTAGTGCCTTCTCGAGATCCCGAGTAGCTGTCTGCTTTGCTGGGAGGCGTTGCCTGGCGTCCGGTTGTCTAACCAGTCCAGTACCGCGATGTCTGCCCAGGTGCTTCTCGGCAGTGCTCGTTGCAATAGGCGGTTAGCCTCTTCGGCGAGACGCTTCGTGACGGCCAGGATGCCGATAAGTTCCGAAAGACCAAGTCGTACTTCATCACCCACCTGGTAGGCAGGCAAGCTGGTCTTTGTGATGGTCTCCCACACCTCAAGAGCCCGTGCGTCGGTTGATGCGACAGCGTTAACAAGGGCTGGACTCGCCTTCGCTCCGTTGTGTATGTGGGTGTTTCTTGCCAGCCTAACCAGATGAAATAGATCCAATGAGTCTGTGCTGAAACGTCCACCAGTCGCCGATTGAATTGCTTCATGAGCATTGACAGCCCTAACGTTCCTCGAAATATTGCCAAGGGTCGTCAGATTCTGCTCCAGGAGCTCGAGCATTCCGACTAGCAAGTGCTCTTGCAAAGCAATCACCTGTGGAACGGCAAGAACTCCAAGCAATGTCTCGGCTTCGTCAAGGACTTCCCGCGCTTTGTCTGTTCTCAGATTGAACCGACGGACGTGCTCAACGCCAGGAAAGATTTCGCTCATGAGCAGGTTGGAACCGCTGGTGAGCGTCAGCGTCTGCGACGCGAGCTTCGACCCAGCGAGTAGACCCATCATGGTGTCATTGGTTTGCACCCGCTGACGTTGGTGTTCCCGGTACTCGGGGTAGTGCACTATTCCCATCAGTCGATAGTTTCACAAGGGCCTTGGTCTGTGGTGACCGTGGGCCCTGCCCTGCCACGGATTGCGTAGCCACCATTCAGCGTTCATAGGTCGGTAACGATCGGCCTCGACCACGCGAGAACACGCGCCGGACGCACCGCCGAAAATTTGAAGACCTGTAGTCGGCCCCTGGAGTCGAAGCTCTTTCTGGCTCTCGCAGGAACCGCTGAGTTTATGGGATAGGAAGTTGAATTTTTATTTATGTCCAAAGCACCCACGTGTCTCATAGTCTGCCGCATTAGGATGGATGTGTTAGGAGGGTGCTGACCGTGACTGCCCCCAAAGTGCTCCTCGATACGAATATCGTTATTGCTCATGTCAACGACGAAGATGTCGACAACATCAACGCCGAAGCCGCACACCAGCTCATCGACCTCGTCTTACGCCTGGGCTTCATCCCGACAGTAAGCCATGGAACAGTAAGCGACTTCGACCGGGTGGAAGGAGCGAGGCAACAGCGTCGTTACGACCGTCTCAAGCATTATCTGGTTCTCGAAGGAGTTCCACTCAATCCGGATGTCACTGAGGTCTTCCCCTGGGCGCCAAGGGTCCAGGACTGCGCTGATATGGAAGTTCTTTCTGCCCATGCCAGTGGAGTGAGCTCATGGCTAGTCACCGAAGACCGACGGATGCGGCGACGGGCCGAACGAGCTGATCTTGCCCCTACGCTTTCCATCCAAGATGCGCTGGACTTCTTCTCGAATCTCCTCGATCCGGGCCTCGACCATGTTCCCGACGCGAATCAGGTGGAGGCCTATAGGTTGAATCTATCGAGCCCCTTCTTCGACACATTAAAAGCGGACTACTTGGGTTTCGAGAACTGGTGGCGAAGTAAAGTCGTGGCGGGTGGACGTACCTGCCTCGCACTTGGGGATGAAGAGTCTTTTGAAGGTCTAGCTGTGCTAAAACCTGAGCTTGACCAACACCCTCACGGACTTGGATCCTCCGTTCTCAAGGTGTGCACGTTCAAGGTGGAGGATGGCCAAGCCGGGAACCGGCGTGGGGAGCTGCTACTCCGTGCTGTCATCGATCACGCACGGCACAAGCATTTTCAGCAGCTGTACCTCAGTGCGCTTGAGGACAAGGAGCCACTTCGGAACTGGTTGCCCAGGTTCGGTTTCTCCGAATTGGAGGACAGAAACGAGAAGGGTGAAATTCTCTTCGTCAAGGATCTTGTCCCCGGTGCGAATTTGGCTACGCTCCACCCGTTAGAGGTAGCTAAGCGTTACGGGCCAGGAGTCGTTCGTGTGGAGCGCGCCTATGCGGTACCTATTCAGCCGCAGTTCCATCGCCTGCTGTTCCCCGACATCGAAGAGCAGCAAGCGATCTTGCCCAACGAACCATGCGGCAACGCTATTCGGAAGGCGTACTTGTCCAGGTCCGGGATAAAGCGACTTGTCCCTGGGGATCTTCTAGTCTTTATCCGCACCGGAGGAAAAGGGTTGACGGGTCCCACGGCGGTGGGGGTCGTGGAATCTGTGGACCGTTCTGATGATCCTTCGGAGATTGCGGAAGCGGTGACAGGGCGAACGGTCTACTCTTACCGTGACATTCAGAAGCTATGTGATTTGAGTTCTGTGTTGAGTGTACGATTCCGTTTCGATCGTCGTGTGGACAAGATCTGGTCTATGGCGGATTTCGCGACTCACGCAGGTATGGCCACCGCGCCTCAATCCATCGCCAAATTCTCAGAGGAGGGAACTTGCTGGATACGGCACCAACTGGACGCGTCGCTCTGATGTCTATCCATCCCGTTTACGCAGAGCAGATCCTGTCAGGGCAAAAGCGCGTGGAGTTCCGGAAGCGGCCTGTCGCTGGAGATGTCACCCATGTGTTGATCTACGCCACGGCCCCCGTTCGAAGAGTCGTTGGTGTCTTCAGCGTAGAGGAACAAGTGTCAGAGTCACCACGAGAGCTTTGGGGGGCTTTCAAAGAGGTGGGTGGGATCGCCTACAGGGATCTCATGAAGTATTACCGTGGGCACTCCGTAGGCACTGGAATCCGAGTGAAAATGGCATATACGGCTTCGACTCCTCTGTGTCTGGCCGAAGATCTAGGCATCAACCATCCGCCCCAGAGCTACCTGTATCTCGAGGCCGATCTGGCTCACCGAGCCCTTTCGCTACTGCTTCCGCAGTTGACCGACACTAAGGTCGCCGCAACTTCGCTGGCGACCGTGTCGGCGTAGCTGACTGGGCACGCCTCGAACTTTCCGGGTTCACAACTAGGGATGCGGGTGGCTGGCCGGCCATGGAGCTCGAAATCGATGCTCCTCGCCATTACGGCACAGTCGGGTGGGTGAGGAACTTAGGCCTCTGGCTGCGCCCGCTGGAGCTCCCGGTAGACGGTCGCGCGGGAGACATCGAACAACTCTGCTAGCTCAGACTGGGTATGCGTTCCTGCTTTATGGGTCGCGAGAAGGTGTTTCCGCTTCGAGGGGGAGAGCTTGGGCTGCTTCCCGCGCAGACGCCCTTTCGATTTCGCAATCGCCATGCCCTCTCGAGTTCGAGCCCGGATGAGGTCGGCCTCGAATTCCGCCACCATGCCCAGGACGTTGAAGAGCAGTCGGCCCACCGCATCGTTGGGATCATAGAGACTGCCGCCGATACTCAAAGTCACGCCCTTCGTGGTGAGTTCATCGGCGATGTTCCTAGCATCAGGCAGGGATCGAGCAAGGCGGTCGAGCTTCGTCACGACCAGGGTGTCGCCGGAGCGGACGGCTGCGAGGGCTTCGCGGAGCCCGGGTCGGGTGCGGTTGGTGCCGGTGAGTCCGTGGTCGACGTAGACCTGATCGGCGTCGACCCCGAGGTTGATGAGGCCTTCGCGTTGGGCAGTGAGGTCTTGTCCGGTGGTCGACACGCGGGCGTATCCAATTTTAAGTCCAGTCATGCCCTCAAGTGTTGCAGATAGGGGACCTTCATCGTGCTTTAAATCGTTCGGGGTAAACGTGCACTCTGAGCCCAGTATCTGTATGGGCCGGTTTTGGGGTGGGGGAGTGCACGGTGAGCGACCGGCTTACGGGCACTGCCCCACGCCCAGTCCAGCACTGTTTTCGAATGCCCCGTACCCTTCGATCTCTTGAGAAGGTCATCGGTCGCTGATTGTCACGGAGGTCTGCTCGGCAAGGGCGGTCTTGTCCCGGTGGCGAAAGATCTAACTCAGTGTCCCCAGGATGGCCGCAGCGTCCGTCGAGTCCCGTAGAGCGGGTCACCAGACCGGCCGCGATGCTCGCGGGTGTCCTGTTGGACTCGCTGTTGGCATCGACCCAGGGCGTCTCCTGCGAGGGCGACCACTTGGAAGGGACCCATCACCGCCGTGGCGGGGGAGTTCACGGCACGCGCCGCAAACCGAGACGAATGTGATTCGGATCATACCCGCTTGACTCTGCAAAGCATTTAGATAGTCTAACTATCAGTTGTTTCAAATTTTTACTACTGGCTCGTTCTCGTTGGTCACCTTGCACCGGTAGGACCCGAGAACTGAAACTAAGGACCGTTCCCCGTCATGCCTGAACAAGATCGGGCGAAAATCACGGCTGTGATCCCCGCCCACAATGAAGTCGGCGCACTTCCAGGAACGATCGCCTCGCTTCGCGCGCAGACCCGCCAGCCTGACCGGATTCTCGTGGTGTCCGACGAATCCACCGACCACACCGTGGCGATTGCTGAAGCATTTGGCGTGGAGGTCATGGAGACCGTTGACAACACTGCACGAAAGGCCGGCGCTCTGAATCAGGCCCTAGAAATCGTGGAGCCCCAGGGATTCGTGTTGGTCATGGACGCTGATACGCAGATCGTCCCCGACTTCATAGAGCGCGCATTGGAAGAGCTCAGGGACCCTGTCGTGGGCGGGGTGGGAGCAGTGTTCTACGGTGACCGACCCACCGGCTACTTGGAGCTGTGTCAATATCTCGAATGGGTGCGGTACGCCGAGCAGCTTGAACGCACCGGCAAGACATTCGTCATGTCGGGGACCGCGGCGCTGATCAGATGGGCCGCATTGAAAGACGTGGAGTCCCGATTCGGATCGATTTATGACGAAGCGACGATCACCGAAGACATGCGTTTGACGATGACGCTGAGGGAGTGCGGATGGCAGGTGCGTTCCCCCGCCGAGTGTCAGAGCACGACTGAGACAATGCCCAATGTGCCGACCTTGTGGCTGCAGCGGCGACGGTGGTACCTCGGAGCTCTTCAGAACATCTCTGAGATGGGCTGGACTCGCGTGACCCAGCGCTACATCGTCCAACAGTTCATGCTGGCTCTCTCGGTCGTATTGATGAGCACCTTGGTTGTCCTGACCACGGCGTCGTACGCCATCAATGGTTTCGTGTGGGTGGAGCCCGCGTGGTTGCTGATCGGTGGCATCTTCGCACTCGAGCGTGTGGTCACCGTCTGGGACCAGCCCTGGCGCTACCGCATCTTCGCCGCCCTCGTGCTCCCTGAACTGATCTACGCCCTGATCCTGCAGAGCGCTTACGTCGGTGCGGTGTGGCAGAAGCTGAATTCCTCACAGGGGGTGTGGGCCCACCTGGGCGCACCCCGCATGACAGAAGGCGGAGTATAGATGTACGGAGCCGATATGACCCAGGCCTCTCAGATTGCCCTCTCCGGATTCGTTGCCTTCGGGGTGGGATGGAATGTGCTCGCGGTGGGTGTGCTGCTGATGGCGACACTCACCATGGCAACTATTGTGTCGGTGATCGTTCACCGGCTGCGCAGCTCTCCATCTGTTGCCTCTCAAGGTGTCCGGCAGCGGGCGGTTCGCAGCCCGCGTTGAGGCACTGACTCTCGTAGGCAGATGTCCGATGGACCGCGTCTCGAGTGCGTCGACGGCGAGGGGGTTTCGCACAGTGGCGTCTCGGAGACCTCCCCTAGAGGGGCACGTCTCCGACGCAGCACCTCAGGTGCCGACCCCTCAGGAGTCACTCACCTTCCAGGGGCTCCACGTCAAGCAGCCTGGACACGTGAGCCAGTGATCAGGGACGGGGTCAGATGGTGACTCAAGAATCCCGTCGGACCACGACTACAGTGACATCGTCGAGGGCCTGAGTTTTTCGGGCACGTCGTAGGGTTTCCTGCACGGCCCCGTCGACGCTGTATTTGGCAAGGAGTCCATCGGCCTGGCTGAAAGGGTCCTCCAGGTCGAACAGGTCCAACACTCCGTCGCTGCAGCACATGAGCGCATCACCGGGGTGTAGCTGGGCGGTGCCGAGCTCGTGGGGTTGACCCATGCCCATTGCCAGCGGCAGCCCGGTGGAGTTCAGATGCTCCCAGCTGCCGTTGGCACGGCGAATGAAACTCAGGCTATGCCCACCATCGACATAGCTGACGTGGCCGGATGCGGTGTCGAGGTCGGCGCAGAACAGGGTGACGAACATGTTCAAGTCCCCGACGTCCTGCTCGAGAAGCGCGTCAGTCTCCGAGACGGTGGCGAGCAGTGAACGCCCAGGGGTGGTGCGCATGGACGCCCGGACTGCCGAGGCGATGATGCCAGCGCCGGTGCCTTTGCCCATGACATCAGCCAGGGTGACGCGCAGGCGACCCTCTCGGAGTACCACGTCGTGGAAGTCGCCCGAGACGCAGCCCGCGGGAACGGTGCCGGCCGTCACCGTATAACCGGCCGGCTGGGGCAGTTCGCGAGGGGTCAGCGCGCGCTGGATGACAGCGGCGTGGTCGAGCTCCTGCTGCTGGGCCAGCTCGGTCTGGACCCAGTGGGCAAGATCTTCCAGCAAGTCGCGCTCATGCTCATCGAGCTGTCGCGGCTTGGTGTCCATCAGGCACAGGGCCCCTACATGTTCGCCGCCGGGGGCCTCAATGGGGTGTCCAGCGTAAAAGCGAAGATTCGGGGCCTCAGTGACATAAGGGCTGGACGCGAATCTCTCGTCTTCTTCGAGATCCTCGATGACCAGAGTCTTATTCTGGTTGATGGTGACTTCGCAGAACGCGCCTTCGCGGGGCTCTTCTGGGGCATCGAAACCGGCCGAGGATTTGCTCCACTGGCGCTCTCGATCTAAGAGATTCACGCTGACCATCGGCACGTTGAAGATCTGCTGGGCCATCCGCGTGATTCGGTCCACGCGCTCATCGGGCGGAGTGTCGAGGACATTGAGTGAGTCAAGTGCGAGTTGTCTGCGTGCTTCATTCAGCACAATGTGCCCCCATTCGCCATGCAGACACGTGTCCACTTTGTTCATGTCAAAAGTTAGCACGGGAAAATGCTTTTAGAGACTTTTGTCCATAGTTTGGTTGTTTCGAATTCAAGCGAGACGCTGCGACTGCTCCCTGGTCACTCCTGGAGGGGCGCGTCGCTGGAGTTGAACGGTGTCTCGTGGAACCCATGGCAACCGGTGGGCTCCCCGGAGAAGAGCCCTCCCACTGAATCGTTTGGCGCGCCGCTCGGGGCGTCTCGCCTCGAGGGGACGCGAGATTCGTCTCTGGCGGGTGTGGACCGGAGCCGTCTTGGTGGTGCTGTTGTCGGCCCATCTTGTAGCCGATACCGGGGCCGAGGAATGCTCCAAGGGCTATCCACGGTAGTTGTCCTGTGAACACGGTGAGCACCGCGCCGCCCAGAAGCCGGAGTATCAATCCCTTCTCCCAGGATTCTATTGAACGCCAGGCGTCTTTTTTGAACAGCCTGGGTCTGCTGACGATTTAGTCGACCCCTGGCCTGGGGTCGCAGCCCCTAATTTGGTGCTCGCTGAGGGTCCGGCTTGCGGGCACTCGAACTCCCGTCGAGGGCCCGATGCGCGCTGAGGGATCGGCTTGCGCGCAGCGATAGCGATCCTTCAATGGACGGGAGGGGTGCCGCTACATCGCTTTCGCCGAGATCGACGCGGAGAAAATTACGGTCACCCCGATGGGCGTCTTCGAACGCTGTGTCGCTAGGTCCTCTGAACGTGGAGTCACAGTCGAGTGCGACATGTTCGGCAGCGGGGTCCGATCTGCCGCAGGGATTCGGCTTACTCGGGGCTGTCGAATCTTGCCATAATAATCACACTGTCATCGTCATCGCCCGCACACTCAGTCGGGAGCCCGGCTTCAACCGCATACGAGTCCGATGCGTCCGAAGCTAACCCTGATCCCCAGACCTCTTCACCAATGCGGATCAGTCCAGACGGGGTCCTGATTCCCTGGTCACCTTCCACGTCAACACCTTCAGGAAAGACGACTGGCCTGAGAACGCCCGAACCGTCAGTGGGTTCAACGCCATAGCAAACCCCTTCAATCAGGGCGAGCCGTCCACCGACAGCCATCTCTGCCCCTATGGCTGAGGTGTCGGCGGTGTAGACCGTCGGTGACGTTGGCATTTCGGCGTCCGGGGTACCCGGCGTTTCGGAATCGGCCGGCGAAGGAGTTGGGTTTTCTTGATCCTCAGTCGGTTCAGATCCGCAGGACGCCAGTAGAGGGAGGGCTACGAGCGCTGCTACAGCTAATCGCGTTGATCGAGACATCCCGAATTGTCCTCTCCGGTGGGTTAGTTCGTCAGGGTACAGATCGGCATCGAATTTTGCGACTGTTGGATGGGCGTGTAAACAGATCGAATCTTCGACTCGAAACCGTAGGCGAGGCTGCGGAATCTCCGGGATTTCAGTGTGGACAGTCATGGCGGTCAGTCCAGCGTCCCTCATCACTGCGAGTCACAGACTCCAGTTGGTCGGAGACCAGGGATTGCCCTGTGAGCGAATCGCTACCACTGCCCGATAGTCGGGCGTCTTTCGGGCTCAAATACTCCAGTTGTGCACTCGATGCACGCCGGGGGACCGGCTTACGGGCACTGTGCAGCGTCAAAGAACAACTACCGTGCATCACCGAGAGCGGAGATCCCACCACGGCGTCCCTCAGCGACGCTTCTCGCTAGCCATCCTGGTTTTTCAGTGGCTCAGGCACCGCGTTCAAGCCTCCGGCGAGGCTGACGACGTTAGAGAACCCCATCTGCCGCAGCGCATCCGCAGCCAGAGCCCCTCGGTTACCACCATTGCAGTAACAGACCACAGGAGCACCCTTATCCGGCAGATCGGTCTCAGCGCGCTCCGAGAACTTATCCAGGGGGATATTCACCGCCCCTGCCAAATGTCCCTGGGCATACTCGTCCTCTCCGCGGACATCCATCAGGATCTGATCCGCATGGTCTGGTCGAAGCGCGTCCTCGGCTGACACCTCGCTGATGCGGGCACGAGCCTGCGCTGTTCGACGCAGGAAATCCTCGCTGTCGGTTCCAGTCATGTTGTCTCTCATCCTTTCGGTCAATGAGTCGATGCAGTTCGGTGTGCGATAAGTTCGATGCGCTCGGCGATCTCGCAAAAGACCCGCTCATAGGCGTCCTGAGACTGGGATCGTCCTGGATTGGGCACAGCCCAATGACGACGACCACCTGTCCTGCTCACGGGTGGAAGCTCTTCATAGGCGCGGTCACACAAGACGATCGTCTCCACCCCCGGCTGGTCCGCTGCGACAGGACTTGGCGTGTGTGCGGAGAGATCCACGCCGAAGCTTTGGGCGACCTCAACCGCTTTCTCAGACACCTGCGGTGCCGGGTGAGTCCCTGCTGAGCTGGCTCGCACCCCCTTAGATCCTTGCTGCCTGTCACGGTTCCAGAGGGCCGCGGCAAACGGAGACCGCGCAGAATTTCCCGTACAGATGAAGACAACCTCTCTCGAATCCGGAGAGTCGCCTGCTGAGCGGACGCGTTCCCAGGACAACATTCTGTGCACCTCTGGCCTCAGTCGCACGTAGCTTCGCCGTCGATCACCTTCAGAGCGCAGCCGATCCACCACACCTGCTCGTTCAAGCACCCCAAGATGATGAGCCAGCAGGTTTGAAGAGACCCCCAGAGCTTCGCGGAGTTCTGAGGAGGACAGATCCGAGTCCATGACCAGGTCCGTGATCCGCAGACGCATCGGATCTGCCAGGGCAGCATGTCGCGAGACCCGGTGCCCCAGACTCACACCCGATGCATCCCGCAGGGATGGTTGCTCAATGTTCATTGAGGCAATATTGACTGAAGCGTCCAGCCTTGGTCAAGATGAACGTCGTGACTACCGCAGCGCCGCAGCCAGCCCCTAACCGCACACTCCCCGGCAATCCGTGGGAGGTCTTCGTCGTCTTCCTTCGCCTGGGGCTGACCAGCTTCGGTGGGCCCGTCGCACACTTGGGCTACTTCCGGGAAGCGTTCGTGGAGCGGCGTAAATGGTTGAGCGAGAAGGCCTACGCGGACCTGGTCGCGCTGTGCCAGTTCCTGCCCGGTCCGGCGTCCTCCCAGGTAGGCATGGCGCTGGGACTTCAGCGAGCCGGGTATCTGGGCATGTTCGCCGCGTGGTTCGCGTTCACCATGCCCTCCGTCGTGTTGCTCGTCGCCTTCGCCTACGGCATCAGCACCGTGGGCGATCTCTCTGAGGCCGGGTGGGTTCATGGACTGAAGGCCGCAGCGGTTGCGGTGGTCGCTCACGCAGTCCTCGGGATGGCCAGAACCTTGACACCAGATGCCCCCAGGGCCTCCATCGCCGCTATGGCCATGATCGTGGTTCTGCTGCTCCCGAGTCCGTTCATGCTGGTCCTCGCGATCGCCGTCGCGGGTGTCATCGGCCTGGTCTGGCTGAAGCCAGACTCCGATCAGCCGAAACCAGAGGATGCGTTCACAGTCCGAGTATCGAAACGGGCTGCCGGTCTCTCCCTCGGTCTGTTCGGGCTGCTGTTGGCCGCGCTGCCGGTGGTGGCGTCTCTGACAAGCAATGGCTACGCGACGCTGACTGATCTGTTTTACCGAGCAGGCTCTCTAGTATTCGGTGGTGGACACGTCGTGCTTCCGCTGCTTCAGGCCGAAACCGATGGACTGGTCCCGGCAGAGACATTCCTGGCGGGATACGGCGCGGCCCAGGCCGTGCCGGGGCCGCTGTTCACCTTCGCCGGGTTCTTGGGTGCTTCCACGACCGAGGGGCCCACCGGGGTCAGTGGCGCACTGATCGCCACGGTCGCGATCTTTCTACCCGCTGCCCTGTTGGTGATCGGGGCTCTTCCGTTTTGGGAGACCCTGCGCAGCAACAGGCACGCCCGCAAGGCGCTGCTGGGGGTCAACGCCGGTGTCGTCGGGGTGCTCGCGGCGGCTTTGTATGACCCGGTCTTCACCGCTGGGGTCCTCGACGTCGGGCTGAACGCCCTTCTCCTGGCTGTCGCGGCGTTCGTCGCTCTCAATAGCTGGAAGACCCCAGCCTGGGCGGTCGTCCTGGCAGCTGGCCTACTGGGATGGATCATCCTCTAGAACGTTCCCACCGAGTGGATCCATACCTGAGAGTCACACGGGACGTAGTGATCTGTTCACAGGGCCGAAGGTCGCGCCGATGCCCGTAAGCCGGTCCTCTTACGGGCATGCATCCTCCCATTGAGAACTCAGTGCACGCTGAGGGGTCCTCTACCGTGCGTGTACTTCTCCACTTTCCCGCTGCCGATTGCTAACTCCAGGGAGTACGCAGGCGACGACCACGGCGTATCCAAGAAAGCTCTCTAGTGTTGTGAGTACCTCTTGAAGGTGCGAGTGATTCAGTAGACCCCGCGTTCGGAAACAGTGTTCCCCTCACACTCCGGCCGCGGGGTCTACGCGTACCTTCGGGCGCGCGCGTGATCTCGGCGCCAGGACAGTGGGCAGCATTCCCCAGCGTCCACTCCGACATCCCCCTCGAACGTTCTTCAGCGCAAACTTGTGCAGAGGCGTCTCCCGACTCAGGGTGAGTACACGAACACTGCCGAGACCCGTCTCAGGATCAGCCGTAGACCTCAGGTCGATTCGATCGACGAGCTAGTCGGACTCACCTCGACCAGGGCAGCCACGTGGTTCAGCGCCCAGGTCAGACTCACCGTCATGTGGGCGAATGCCTCCAGTGGCGCCATTCCATCGATGCCGAGCCTGGCGCGAGCCGCGCCGGCGTTTGACCCGCCAAGGTGAGCGACCCCTCCTGCGGAACGAAAAGCCTGGAGGGCGGCGAAGACCTCTGCAGCGTCTTGAGTGTCACCCAACGACGACAGCAGGCGGCGCAGGAGTGCGATTGACTTCTCACCAGACTCGCTTCCACCAAGGAACTTCTTCAAAGGTGCAGGATCTATTCCGTCGACCAGTGACTTGGTGAGAATGATCGTCGGAGCGGTCAGTGCAGACGGGTCGTTGCTTGTCGGGCCAAGGAGCGCCTCGAACTCGGTAGCCGCCTGAGGATCAAGGTCGCGCCAGACCGGTGAACCGAGCAGCCCACGGGTCGCGTCGGCTGCCCTGTGTCGGGCTCGCCGAAGGTCGCCCCCCGGGTCCGGTGACCCAACGGACTGGTTCAAGAAGTCTCGCCGGAATCGCCCCTCGTCCATCTCCCCCTCGGGAGGGACATTGTGAGCGAGCCAGTGTGCCTGTTCACTCTCGGATAGTGCACCTAGTTCGCCGAGGTAGACCTCAATCAGTCCAGCAGTGTTGGTGCTGATGTCGAGGCCCCAGAGATCCAGGCACGAGATGCGATTGGCCGTCACCTGGTAGCGGTTGGGTTCGCTCGCATATCGGTTGAGCACTTCGCGGCTGAAGTAAACGGGAGTCATCGAATGCAGCCGCGAGCTGTCCTCATTGTCGCCCAGCATCCTGGGGTTGCACGTGTGACGCCGAATGTCGCCAGTACGAGCGTCGATCGCGTAGATGTACTCGAGGTAGCTCTTATCCGCGTTCCGCGCATCGACCCGGCGCATGCGTGAGGTGGCCGCGCCGGTCACGACGTACTTACCCATCAGGCTCGAGAATGCCGTTGCTTCGCTGAAGCCGTCATCCTCGATCGCGAGCCAGTCGAGGTTGGACCAGGTCGTGCGGTGGTTGTCGTCGACTCGTGCGAACGGCTTGATCTCGTCGGTCGTGAGGAGTGTGTAATCCTTCTGGACGAGCAGTTCACGCCCGGACGCGGCCAGGAACGTGCGCATCTCCAACGCCGAGACATCGACCTTCCACTCGTCCATGGAGATGGAAATCCTGATCAGCTCGACGCTGCGCCCTGCCGAGTCGAAGTAGGACCAGCCGCAGTCGCTGGGGAACGCGTCCCAGTACCAGAGGAAGGTGGGTGTGATTTCGAAGGTGGGGAGCACGAACCCGTGGTGCTCACGGACAGCAGAGAAGAAAACCAGCCCGCTGTCACCGTGTCGGCTGGCGGTCAGACCATCCGAGAATGTCCCGTCGCTCCAGACCTCCACCTGGCCGATGTCACTTCGCCCCGACCAATGGGTACCCGATCTCAAAACATGGTCTCGGGACTCGGCGTCGATGAGGACGCAGTGAGTGCCGCCGTACATGTCATCGGAGTGATGGAAATGTTCCTCAATGGTGAGCCAACCCATCGGGTCAGGACAGATGCGTAGAAGTTCCGCTCCCGGCCAAAGCCCTGTGGGTAGTCGCCGTCGGGAGGAGCCCAGAGGAGTCCTAGAGTCGGCGGGCCGTCCTGAACTTCGTAACCCGGGATCGAAGGAATGTGCATGCTCCAAGTATGCGATAGAGCATTGAAACTCTGTCGTTTCAGGTTTCGCTTGGCTGCTGCCGAAATCTTGCCGCCCGGCTCGGAGATCCTCGAGCGTTCTTCAGCTCAACTCGTCCAGAGGCGTCGCATCCGCTGTCTTGCAACCAAGGGCTGCAAGACCGATATTCAGAAAGATGTTATTCAAGGTCAGTGCCACTTAATCAGGACCCTGAAGCGACAGCTTCATTCTCGACCGAGGCATTTGATAGTGGAACATTCCGTCCGAAAAGTCAGTTCTGACATGGACACAGTTGCCGGAGAAGCGATGTGTACGGCTAAGTTTGTACTATGGGTCATCTTCCAGCTAAGACTATTGCGGCGACACTTCGTGGGATCCAAACCAACGATTTCGTCCTGCCAGCCATCCAACGTGAATACGTCTGGAAGCCATCCCAAGTCGTACGACTATTCGACTCAATCCTCCGTGGGTACCCAATCGGTAGCTTTCTGGCCTGGCGTATCGACCCGGAGACGAGCGAGAAGTTCAAGTTCTACGGCTTCATGAAGGACTACTCACAGTTCGACAACCGTCACAACCCAGACCTGGATCTGCCTCAGAAACAGATCACCGCAGTTCTCGACGGCCAGCAGCGTCTCACGTCACTCAACATCGGGCTGCGTGGCTCCTATGCGGTGCGCGAGAAATACGCCCGACATAACAGCGCCCGCGGCTACCCAGCGCGACGTCTATACCTCAACGTACTTGGAGAAGCTCCGTCGAACGAGGCTGGCCTGCGCTACGACTTCCGTCTCCTCACCGACGAGCAAATCCGCGACTCAGACGGCGATACCTCGCACACTTGGTATCCCGTGACGAAGATTTTCAACGCCACCAACCCCATGGACACGATGCAGGATCTTGCGCAGCTCGGCCTGGGAAACAACGGGTTCGCTATCCAAGTGCTCGGGGATCTATTCAACGCGGTGCATGCCAAGGAAAGCCTGCAAATGTACGAGGAGACCGATCAAGACGTAGAGCGTGTCCTCGACATCTTTATCCGAGTCAACTCCGGCGGCACCACGCTCTCGTACAGCGACTTGCTGCTGTCGATCGCGACAGCGCAGTGGAAGGAGCGCGATGCTCGCGACGCCATCCATGGTCTCGTTGACTCACTCAATAACACTGGGGCAGGGTTCAGCTTCTCCCAGGACGTAGTTCTGAAGGCCGGTCTTATGCTTGCCGGTATCAACGACATCGCCTTCAAGGTCAAGAACTTCACGACCGAGAATATGACAGTCCTTGATCAAGAGTGGGACGAAATCGGAGACTCCCTGAAACTCGCAGCCGGACTACTCAGCGACTTCGGCCTCTCCGACGCAACGCTATCTGCGAAGAGCGTCATCATCCCGGTGGCCTACTACTTGCATTCGCGGGGGCTGGGAGACGGGTACCGGGTCGCGGTCGCTCAGAAATCGGACCGTGCAATGATGCGTGCGTGGGTTCTGCGGTCACTCATTGCCCGCGGGATCTGGGGCTCCGGATTGGACACGTTACTTCGAGACCTCAGAGCCGTACTCCACGAGCATGGTCAGAACGGCTTCCCAGTCACCGAGCTCGAGCGCGCCATGGCTGCACGCGGTAAGTCCCTGGCGGTCTCCGACGAGCTAGTGGAAGACATTCTCGACCTCTCCTACGGCGGAGCTCGAACCTTCGCCGTGCTCGCGATGTTGTTCGACCATGTGGATACCCGTAACCAATTCCATGTCGACCATGTTTTCCCCAAGGCGCTGCTGAATTCTAAACGTCTGCGCAGTCAAGGATTCTCGGCGGAGGACATAGAGGCGATGGGGGAGCGCCGTGATCTCTTGGCGAACCTGCAATTGCTGCCAGGCCCAGAGAACATCGAGAAGTCCGCGACGGCTCCGTCTGAATGGGCTGCCCACGCGTATCCAACACCTGATGCTATGGACAGCTACTTGTCGCTCAACGAGCTCACGACCCTCCCGCACGATGCCCACGCTTTCGTGGACTTCTTCGAGGCCCGCCAGGCTGCCTTAGCGGAGCGTATCCGCCGCAAGTTGTCCTCAAGCGTCGCGACATCGGCCACTGTCGAGGGTGATGAGCAGCTTGGCGGGTCAGAGCTGGATGCAGCAATGGAGGGATAGGCAAGACCTCTGTGGAGATTCGGTCTACCGGGCAGGGTCCTCTGGGCTTCACTGCCGTCAAGGTCATTCCGAAGGGCCACCTCTACCTTCTGGATCATTTTGAACCCCCTCGAAAATGCTGAGCCAAGATGTGAGTGCTTTATTCGCTGTGGGACCTCAGGAGGGATCGGTCCTGCAGCGACGAGAAGACCCACAGGTGGTCATCAGAACTGAAGGAGAACTAATGGACTCACTCGCAGAAGATAACCGCCAGGAAGTCACCGTGCGTCGTTTGGGCACAGGGGACTCTGAGCTCGCGGTCTTCAACTTCGAAGGGGGGCTACGCGAAAAGATTCTTTCGAGCTTTCGCGAGGGATACCTGACTCATGGGAGCTATGTGCCGGGGGCCAAAGCGGTATCGGCGCAAGGCGCGATGTCTCTTACCGTCGCGGGAGCGGCAGCCGGTACCACCGGGGTCTCGGCGGCTTTGTCCCCGACGCTCTATATAGCCACTGCTAACCCGTCCACGCTGATGGAGCTTGGAAACGGTGTAGGTAGCGCAGTGATGGGTGCTGGTGGAATTGTCGGTCAGGCGCCGTTCGTCGCTGTCCCGATTGCGCTGCCGATTATCGCCCCAATAATGGCTGTCCAGGCGCTCAATACCGCAGTGATCATGCAGCAGTTCAAGCAGGTCGACCAGAAGCTGGACTCGATCAAGACCACACTGGATGACGCGATTTCCAGGATCGAGGCGACCCACGTAGGGGAGCTGTTCGCTGCCTCGAGGGTCGTCGATGATGTCTATCAGCAGTACAGCCTCGAGGGATCATTCTCCAACGACATGCTCATCCGCCTGGCGTTGGCAGAGCGTGACATGGGCGCGCTAGCCGCCAGATTCCGCCATCTGGTGAAAGACCGAGACGTCACTACTTTCGATGAGACCACCAAGTTCGCTCAGGTGAAGTACGACGATCACAGTGCGATGTTGGCGTCGTTGACGCAGCTGCGAGTCTCCTACCTCCGGGTGTGTGTCGATATGCAGGAGAATCCCCATTCGGTGAGTTCGTCTGTCGAGCACCTTAAATCAAGCATCGACGAGGGCATCGAATTCTGGCAGTTTCTACTCAGTCGCTCACAAAGCCTCAAGGACAAGGTGACCGAGCTCAAAGACCAGCTCGGAGGTATGAGCTGGCGCCAGCGCAATCTGCCCCGTGGCGAGGGTTCGTCAGTCGCGAAGGATCTCGCGAATGTAGAGAGTGCCTACACCTCGACAATGGAAGGCGAACGCGAGCTCATGAGGGAGTACACCTTGCTCATTGACTCTGCCAGTAAGACGCGAAAGGCGCTTGATTCGTCCAACCCGTCAGATGCTGAGAGCGCTCCGACTCTCGTGTATTGGCAGGACGAGGCGGGTCAGCATGCGTTTGTCACGGAGAAACCCTTGATCTCCTAGAACATCCCTTAGCTCGCCACTCGACAGTGGTGCGTGAAGCACCAGCACGCACTGTGACCCAGAAACCGGGTCGAGAGGATCTCAACTCAATGACGATGAATAAGAATAAGGAATCGATAATGAATCATAGAAACTGGTCCTCTGCTGTGGCGCTCATAGGAGTTCTTGCTCTTAGTGGTTGTGGTTCGACAGAGGAATCCGCGGAGACACAATCTGACAATGCTGGGGACTCGGCGAGCACGACGGCATCGGAGCAGGACCAGACTCCAGAGACCGCGACGGAAGTAGCCGAGGCCGTGACCGAGGCAGTCGGTTCTGCCACCGAAGTAACTGAGGTCACTGAGGACAATGACCCCAACGACCTGATCGGTCGCCCTAACGGTTATACGGGGGCAGCCGTTATCGCTGACGAAGGTGGAGAACCCAGCGAGGACCTCGGTGTCGACACGGGCGCGACTGTTGAGCAGTGGGGCAGTGAGAGCGATGCACAAGCCCGGTCAGATTACATCCAAGAGATCCAGAAAGAAGGTGGCGGTATTCTCGGATCGGAGTGGAACTATCTCCACGGTGAGTTCCTGCTTCGAGTCTCCGGTGAGTTGAAGCCTTCAACGGCCGATGAGTATGAAGCAGCCTTCAACGAACTCTTCTAGAGCCGCAACACCCTGGGCACCCACTGAGCGGCGGGTCTGTCGCACCGATAGGTGACAGTTTGACGGGACCTACAGTTTAGTTTCCCACCGCCCTTCGCTAGCCGATGGCCTTCATGGAAGGCTGATCACCACGCCACGCCCGTATCCTCCAGGGTTCAGGACCCGCGCTATCTCTCTCCTGCGCGAGGGCCGACAGGTCAGGCACACGGCAGCCGATCTGGGCACTGGCAGGAGTGAACGGTGGACGGCCCGGAGGTCGCTCCGATCCCTAATAAGCGCGTTCGTGACTGGATTGCGGACCGCACCACCGAGGAAGGGGGAGTCAGCCTCTTCACAACTTCGAGCCGAGACTACAACCGCTACTTGGAGTTGCTCGAGGCCTGGGGAGCCCCATCCGGCAGGACGCGGGGGCCGAAGTCTGAGCACACACCTTCCGTCGCCGTTGCCAACCATGTGGACCATGCCCTCGGCATGGTGCGCGTCGCCAGCCGCTGCGAAGTTCCGGGACCGGAATCCCAAGACTTTCACCAGGCGCTGTTCGGAAGCCAAGATCACACCTGAGCTAAGCGGCAAGTGATGGCGTGATCATGAGTCTCAAGAATGGTGGGCATGTCTCACAAACTCATGCTTCCCGGAAATGCGTGACCTCTTGTGTGAGGGAAGAAGCCCCGCAACCCCGTCAGAGACACCTGGAGCGGGTGTCCAGACGTACCCCACGCTCGGATTCGTTGTTTCGGAGGCGTACCCGGGGAGCCTGATTTGTTGTCAGCGAGGTCCAGCGCGAGTTCAGCTGAACCCATGTCCTGACTGACGGTCCTTGCCATTCCGGTCAATCTCTGCGACACGCTCAGCAAGAGTTCGCCGTCGCGCTGCGGCAGCCTCACGCCTTGCCTCTGCCAGCTCCTGGTCGCGACCTCTTCGGGCCTGATGGACTTCTCGGGATCGACGCAGGCTGGCATTGGGGCCATCTGCGAGCTCAGGCGCGACCAGTAGATCTTCCTGTTCAATTTCGGGAACTCGCAGGCCCTCGTGCGCACCGTGGGGGTTGGTCCGGACAGCGCCGCGGCGGGGCTCTTGTCGATGTCGGCCACGGCCTTGATCCGCTCCCTGTGCAGCGGTGGGGGTGGCCGAGAGGTCATGCTGATCTCCCACCCGCTCGGTGCCCTTGGCCGGCGTTTCGCCTCGGCTCTTCGAGTGGGTCGATTCCTGAGCATGCTCACGTCTGGGGTCTTCGAACACAGGCCCTTCCGCGACTCCGAGCTGAATCAGTTCAGGTTGCACGGCCCGGAGCGACTGTCTCTTCTCCCTCTGCAGATTGAGCAATCTGTTGCGCTCTAGGGAGGACTCGACATCCTCGACGCGGTAGCCCTCACCAAGCTTCGTTCCACGCCGGCGGTGGGCCCTGGCGGGCTCCTGCAGTTCCCCGTTGGAGTCTGCCAGCATCATGCCGTAAGTGACGTCTTCACCGCGACGACTGATCGTGACACCCCGCTCGCGACCCACTGTGCTCAGCTCCGCCCATCCGATCGAGCGGGGGTCGTTGAAAGAGTTCACGACGCGAGACTCGAGCTCCAGCTCGCAGAACCTCTCCTTCGGGGGAGTGACTCCGATAGCTAGGGCGCCACTACGGGTTGCCTCGTTCAGCTCGTACCTTTCGTACTCACGCTGCTGTCGGGCCTCACGCACCTGCTCAGGAGTCTGCCGCCCCGCGTGGTCGACATGGTGACGAACCTTGACTGAGCTTTCCGCAGCACTGATCCGGCGCCCCAGCTGAGACGGGCTGAGGCCAGCCGGTGCGGCGTCCTCGATTTGCCAGCGACGCATTGCCATCTCGGCCTCGACCGCCATTGCGATCTGGCGCATGAACGCTGGTTGCTCGAATCCCTGCTCCGCCAGGACCCGGTCATGGGCGACGATCATCCTCGACGGCGTGAAGACGTTGGAATCGATGCTCTTCCCTGTCTCGGGGTGAACGGCACCGAAGATTATGTGATTGTGAACCATCCCTGATCGGCCGCTTATCTCTGTCGCGATCAGAGCTGGGTGCCCCGGGGCCCTGTCGTGAGCGAACGCTCTGCCGAGCTCATTCGCCCTTGTCCATGAGCTTGGATCATCCGGGTCGAGTTCCTCGCGCCCGAAGCTCTGAACCGCTGAGTACGCCTGGATGTATTTGGCTTCGTAGACAGCCTCGCCCCAGCGATCGCGCGCGATGACGGGGTCGCCGTTCTTGTCGCGCAGAGTCTTCCCATCCTCGTCTACAGCCTGCCTCGGACGGAGACCGTCTTTGCCGTGGGCGAGACGGATCTCCTGGAGTTGTTGTTCGAACCGAGGCACCGTCGCGTTGATGGCGGAGATGGCCACAGCACCCTTCTTCGCATAGTTCTGTGACGCTCCTGATCGGCGTGTGCTCTGCGCCGATGCCGTCGCCATCAGGAGCCCTGAGCCTCGACGAAGTCCAGGAGGCGCTCTTCCATTCGGACGACAGCGGTCTTGGACTCTTGGACGGCTGTGAATGCCGCACGGACTTCATCCCCGGTGATGCCCTCGTTGAAATTCAGCTTCCGCATGACCGTGTAGAGGGAGCCCTGGGAATGAGAGAGCCGGTTCTGACATTCGGTGAGTCCGTTCCAGAGGTCGGCTGGGACGTCCACAAAGGTCGATGCCGTGGCCAGCTGTTCCGGTTGTCCTGCCATCACGCGGGCGGTCTTCTCATTCGCGGTCAGGAGAAGTCGAAGCCCTTCGGAGAATGGAACCTTCTCCATCGGGACTCCTCGGAGGTGAGCAAGCGCTTCTCGCATGGCCTCGACGGATGCTTCCTCGGACGGGCTGAGTCGGATGGAACGACGCGCCCCGAAGTTCATAGGTTTCGACCTCCGGGTCTTCGTTCCGGTCACGGTGTCCACCTCACTGAAATAGGTCAATTGATACGCGTAGAAATCGGTATCAGTATACGTTTCAAGTCTCCCTTCAAACAAGTCAGTCACAGGATGTATTCAGATCTCGACTTGACCTGGAACCACACCCGTTTCCGAGTTCGAGAACCACTTTGAAACGTATGACAAATAACCTCGCCTTCGGCTCGCTCCCGGCCTGGGCCGGACGTTTCAGCGGTTCCTCCACCTGCGCACTCGCCTTCGGCTCGGTGCTCGGGGGAGCCTCCTCCTTTTACTGCTTGAGGACGGCCGCGGGTCCACGGAAGATCTGTGCGTTCCCTGGAGCCGCACGCAAGACAGATAAGGTGAGTGTCTGGGTTGGATCTCCCTGGTCCGACCCGGACACTCCCTCGTTCAGGCACGCTCGCCGCGGTCGGGATCCTCGCGCTGGCGTCGCTGGAAGTCGTTGACCAGCACCTCGAACTTCGCCGCGAGCTTCCCGATGCGGATCGATTCGTCCTTGTCGGTACTGACCATGACAGTCTCGCCACGCTTGTCCTTCACGGGCTGACCGTCCTTCATCCGGGGAGTCTTCTCAGGTCCGATATCGAAGAGGTCATACAGCATCTCCACGAACTCGGCCCGGGTGCGTCCGGCGTGCTTGACTGCCGTCTCGATGTTCTGGTCGTAGGCGTCCTGCATCTCCTGCGCCGCCTTGAGCTGGGCAGCGATCTGTTCCGCGCGTGCCTTAGGGTTGAACTTCATCGTCATGGTGACTGATCTCCTAGATCGGGTTGAGGTTGAACTTGCTTAGAACTTCGCTGTTCCACTCGTGGCGAGAACGTCGTCGTTGCTGCTGCAACTCGGGGTTCGCGCTTAGCGGTTCGCTGGCGACTCTGCGAAAAAGTGCCGTGCGGCTCACCTCCCCTCCGTTGAGCGAGCGGTCTGGTGCCACGTGCAGTCGGGGTCGTCGCACCCAGCCTGCTCGCGGTGAGCCCTGCTCACCTCAGGCCACGGCTTCTCAGAGCGGTAGCAATCGAGCCAGTCCCGGCCTTGGTCTGAGGCCTGTGCCAAGACCGGCACCGGCTTCGCCTCGGGAGTGATCTGGTGGGGGAACTGCAGTGCCTCCAGCACAGCCTTCTCGGCCTCGTCTGCGCGGTGCTCGGGGACGCTGAGCACGATCTCGTCGTGGACGACAGCGCGGAGGCAGGGAAGGAGCCAGGTAGGCAGTCGAAGAATTCCCTGCATCATCAGGTCCCGCGCTGTGCCCTGACCGATGTGCGCTGGCGCCTGGGTGTACTCCTTGCCCGGCGCCACCCGCATCCGCCGACCGAAGGCGTTGCAGATGATCTGCTTCTTACCTTCCTCGCGGATCTGCCGCTTGAAGCCAGCCAGGGCAGGGAACTGTGCGTCCAGTGCCGCCAGCTGACGGCGAGCGTCCTGTTCGCTGATTCCGGCGTTCAGGGCCAGGCCAGCGGCTCCCATTCCGTAGGTCGTTGCATGCGTGATGGCCTTGGCGTCAGCGCGACGAGGGTGCTGGCCCGCTTGACGGTTCCAGCCCTCTTCCCCGAAGACGGCGGCGGCCATCTCTGAGTGCATGTCTTTGCCAGGTTCCAGAGCGGCGATATAGCCCGCATCCTGTGCGTGGATCGCGATGGCGCGGGCGTCAACCTGTGCCAGATCGGCTCCGATGAGAACGTCGCCCACATCAGGAAGCAACATCGCTCTCTCGCACACGTTGCTGCGATCTCTTTTTCCAAGGACCGTCAGTCCGGGCTTGGTCACCGAGATTCTCCCCGTGGCCTGTCCGGCGCTGACACTGGGGTGGATACGCCCATCGATGCTTGTGTGGTCCAGCAGCGTCTGCGCCATTGATCTGTCGCCGTTGAAGGACCGCAGAGCCTGACAGAGGGCCACCAGGGCTTCATTGTCCCGGTGCTGTGCTTCGAGCTTCTCGAGTGCTTCCTTGCCTGTGGCCAGCGCGCCCTTTTCCGTGCGTGGAGGTTCGATGCCGAGCTGCGAGAAGGCCTTCTCGAGGCTCAGTTTGCCTGCCGTGGTGGTGTGTGGCTTCTTTCCGTCCAGGGGCAGCCCGAACTCTCGGTGCAGGAACTCTTTCTGCTCTCTGAGCCGCGCCTCACGCTCGGCGACCAGCCGCGTCACCAAGTCCACGTCCACGCGGAAGCCCTGCTTGCTGATGTGGTTCAACCGCCACATGACCTTGTGCTCACGCCAGAGGTAGTCATCAATCACGAGGTGCCGGGAGAGCTCGCGGACAAGGTGAACGTCCTGGACGAGGTAGCGGACATAGTCCGGGTGATTCACAGGGATCTGGTCGTAGCCGCCGTGCTCCCTGGCCAGAGCCTTCAGCGCCGAACCACCTTCGCCGGCGACTTTGCCCACGCCCAGGACTCGCCGACACACAGCTTCCAAGTTGTAGCGCTGGACGTCAGCCTTGCCGGAGAGAGGCGGATCGTTCTGTCGGGCGACCAGCAGCGTGTCCACGACGCGGTTGGCCGCCACGAGGCTGGTCAGGTCCAGGCCGTGATACCGCTCCAGGGCCGCCAGGTCGAATCCGAGCACGTTGTGCCCGACCACGATGTCGGCCTGCTGGACGACCTCCACCACCGAAGCGATGTCCGTGGTGGTCACCACGTCTGCGTCACCCACGGCGAAGCCGGCCAGCCGGACAAAGCCCGGGCCGTAGTCCCACAACCGGTCGGCGTCAGCAGTCTCCAGGTCGAGGTAGACAATTCCGGCCATCAGCTCCCACCCCCGAGCTCCGAGATGGTCGTGCCTTCCATCTCGGGCATGGCACGGGCTGCAGCTACGGTGAATCCATTGCGGTCCTGGTACTGAATGGTTTCGTCAGGACCTGCGCCAGCCGCTGGCCGTGAGACCCGGCTGGCGGGGACGGAGTTTGACGGAGCCTCGCCGCTTCCGTCGACCGACTCTGCGGCGGCACCCGTACTGAGCCGCTCGACGACGTAGGCCTTCTTCTTGCCGTGGATCGTGCCGTCAGCCTTGATGCGAAGGTCGCCGTACCACTTCCGGTGCAGACCGTAGTACATAGAGAGCTTCCGAGCAGCGAGCTTTTCCCAGGACATATCGTATGGCGGTGGGGCGTCATCGACATCTTTCCGAGCCTGGACCAGCACGTCACTTACAGAGAACCTCTGTCCCGCAGGGAACTTCTCCTCGACCCACTCCCAGTGCTCACGGTTGTCGACTGCCTCGGAGTCCGTGGTTTCACGGACTTCCATGACGTTGCCGAGGAAGTCCTCGAACCCGGCCAGGTGCAAAATCCCGCCCACAACTGCCTGCCAACGGGAGAAGCTGGCGAAGCCGAAGTCTTTCGGCGCCGCCGGCTGCCCCCGGTCGAACCAGGCACGGATCAAGGTGAGGCAAGCCCTCAGCAGCTCGCGGCGATGCTCGGGGATCCAGGTACCGAGGTCGAGTCGGAAGTTGTCCCTGTTCTCGAGATTGGGTCGGTCCGAGCTCAGTCGAATGGGGCAGACTCGCCGTGCCATATCGGCTGGCACCTGGACGTTATTGCCTGAGGCAAAGAATGTCATCAGGTTCGGCAGGTTCAGGGCCCTGGACTTGCCCAGCTCACGACTGCTGTAGATCCGGGAGGTCAGTGCCGCGCTCAACTCCCGTGAGTCCAGGCAGCATTCCTCTTCCTTCTGGACTTCGTCGAGGACAAACGTGAGGTTATTTCCCAGATAGGAAGCGGTCAGCCGCTTGCCCATCTCCGCACCTTCTGAGGGAGCGGGCTGTACCGGTGCCGAGGTCCCGAAGTTCACCAGATGGATGACCTCGATGGCTTCGTTCTTTCCGACACCGCGCTGGATCCCGTCGAACAAGTACATGGGGGTCGGACCGGTGAAAGCACGGAGAGGAGGGGTCAGCAGTGCGGCGATGGCGTTGGTCTGGTCTGCCACCTCCTCGAAGACCCAGCCGTCATAGCCACCGGCGCCATCCATCGCGAAGAGATCATCGCGAAGCAGGTTCCGTGCCGAGGCGATGTCGGTGTCAGAGGGATGCTCCGGGACGTCGATACCGATGACGTCGTCCGTCAGCTCCATGACGAGTTTCGTCTCCTCGTCGTATCCGTTCTCTGCGAGAATCGTGCCGTCGGGCCGCACCACGGGAGACCGTGAAATACCGGCGAGCAGAGGGAACTCGTCCCATCGGTCCGCAACCACACCGAGCAGCGCCCTGGGGACCTCGACGTCGCCGCCTTCTTCCCCTTTTATCGTCCGGGGCCGTGTGACCTGCAACAGTTCGTTGTGCAGACCGTGAAGGTCCAGCTCTGCGGATTGGAGCTCATCATCGGTTCGACGAAGTCGAACCAGGCTTCCACCGACCCGGAAGACACTTTTCCCAGCACGTTGATCCTTCAGGGCGCCGACCAGCTCGCGAACCACCCCCAGACGGTCACCGTCTATGTTGACCACGACGCGCTTGTCTCCAGACGCCTCATCCTGTTTCCGGATGTTCTTACGTCGTTGAGCGGCACGCAGCTTTGTCAGGTCGCCCTTAGTCAGGTCAGCAGGCTTGGACTTGGCGTTGTTCACCCAGCTCTTGAGTAGCCCTGAGCGTTTGCCTTCGTCATGGGGCTTCAGCACGTCGTCCAGACCGTCCTTGCCGCCACCGGGAAGCTGGGCGAACTTCACACTCTTGGCACCGTAGTTCGAACATGCTTTACCGAGCGCATCTGCTCCATCGAAGACCTTCGCGTTGGTCCCCGCGTCAGCGTCAGGAACGATGACGACGTTCTGGTCGTGGACCTCGGCCAGATGTGATGTTGGAGCGCCGTGTTCGTCGCCCTCACCGGCGACCAACCAGGACCAGATGCCGGTGATCCGGTAGATGCTCCAGTCTGCAGGGGCCCACGCCAGTGCGGCCAGGGCCTGCTTCACGCCTTCGACGATGAGCACGACGCTGGGATTCTCCACCTGCCGCAGAACCGGGAGCTTAGGGGGATTGGACTCCGTCTTGGGGGAGACATACTTCAGCACATCTCCATCCGCATCGGTCACGCTTCCTGGCGCAGGTTTCACCTGCCCGGTCGCAGAGCCGTCAGGGTGCTGCATCGGATACACCAGCGCAGGAAGGGCATCGTCGCCGTGCATCGTGATCCACTGTGCCCATATGGGTAGCTCGGATCGGGTGCGGGCTGTGTGGACGCACTGCTCAGCTGCCACTGAAGGGGGAATTGCGCTGTCGAACAGCTCCTGAGCGTGTTCCTCCGAAAGATTCACATAGCCGCTGAGATGAGCTGTTAATGCGAAGTGAGAAGGAGTATCGTGATTGGTATCTTCCGTAGCCCTGGAAGTGAGATGTATGTCGGCCCCTCGGTTCTCCGCCGGGGGGCTTTCTCTGTAGAGATCATCCATGCTGACCACCCCCAGCAGGAGCCAGCATGCCGGCGAGCTCGGCGCGCTTGTCAGGAGGGAGCGGGGGAGTGGCGTTCAGCGCGGACGCGATCTGGCGCCGGGTGGTTTCGAAGAGATCAGGCTCCCCGCGCTTCGCAGCCGCCTTCTTGGCGGGCAGGGCTTCGAGGTCCTCGCGGCGGACCACGTACTTGCCCTGCTTGAACACGGCAGGAAGTAGATCGCGTTCAATGTCGCGGCGAAGAGTCTTCCAGCAACCGAAGACCCGCTCGTCGTCCTCATTGCGGATCTCGGCGGCACGATGGAGATCGAGCTCTTCAGGTAGGGCAGTTGTCACGGCGCACTCCTCTAGGGAAAGAGGAGTGCTTCGGAAACCGAACCCCGGGTTCCCTTGTCGCCGTTACCGATCTGCACTTACAGAATCGGTGGCCCGGGCGTGTCTCCGGACCAACGTAGCCATGAGCGTGACAACACTCTTGTTGTAATCCAGAACTATAACAACTTATACCAAGCTTGTACACCCACCTGTGGACACGCTAAAACCGGTCGGAACGGTGGAGGGAGCACGGAGGGTAAGTCCAGACGATCTGGAGGGCCCCGCCAAGGCCCTGCCCTCCCGTTATTCGTTGAAATTTCAGACATTTCGGAATATTGGAGGGCAGGGAGGGCAGCACTAGAAGGGTTCGGTCCCTACAGGCGTGTGCGTGTACAAGGAGACAGACAGCGAGTTGGGATAGCCCTCTATGTCTCTTAGTACTGGTTACTGCCCTCCATGCCCTCCCAAGAGAGAATATCTCTGTCATTCCAGGGCTGCAGCGGAGGGCAGAGGTTTTGCCGCTTCCCTCCACTTGCCCTCCCCGAAGGTTGTTGCCCTCCATCGGCTCAAGGTGTGCACCGGGAGGTCTGTAAGTGCCGTGACTTCGAAGACGTGACCATCTCCTGGGGGAGGACGGAGAATAGCCCCATGACGACCCATGAGAACCCCGAGCAGCAGAGCGTCCGTGAGATAGCTCGTCAGCTGAACAGCGCCTTGGGCCCTCTACTCGTGGCGACCCTCGCGGGACACCAGGACTTGCGCACCCCTCACGAGTGGGCACGCGTCGACGGACGCGCACCCTCCCCAGAGGAGCAGGGGCGGCTGCGTCTGGCCCACCGTGCATGGCGGACGGTCTCCGAGGTCGAGGGGGAGGACGTCGCCCGCCACTGGTTCATCGGGGGCAACCCCTGGCTGGGGGATACCACGCCGCTCACGGCGATCCGTCTGCTGCGCACCCGGGAGGTGATGAGAGCAGCCACGGCAATAGTCGCGGAAGACTTCTCCGGCTGATCAGGGGATAGCGGCGAGGAGACCCCTGCACCGGGCTCGTCAAGGTGCAGAATAGCCCCATGACGACCCATGAGAACCCCGAGCAGCTGAGCGTCCGCGAGGTAGCCCGTCAGCTGAACAGCACCCTCGGGCCCACGCTGGTCGCGGTCCTGACAGGAACCCCGGACAGGACGATCAGCCACCAGTGGGCCCGGCTCGACGGGCCAGAACCGTCACCGGAGGCCCAGGAGCGTCTGCGACTGGCACACCGAGCATGGAGGACAGTCTCCGGCGCCGAAGGCGAGGACACAGCGCGGCTGTGGTTCATCGGGGAGAACCCATGGCTGGGGGAGACGTCGCCGATCGAGGCGGTCAGTCAGATGCGGACGAGAGACGTCATGGTCGCAGCCACCGCCATGGTGGAAGACACCTTCTCCGGATGATCTGGGGGAGAGCAGCGAGTAGACGCGCTGAGACACCCCTGAGACCCGTTTCATCGAGGATGCCACCGACTCCCTCTGGGACCCGTGATGAGCGCTGTACGCCGCTCAGACAGCGTCAGGGTGGGGTTCTCCCAAGGACGGTCATTGGCGCCCACACAGGCAGCTCGGAGGGGTGGCGGTGACAGGGTTCGGCGTCGATAATCGAGGAACACCGAAGGGGAGTGCTGATGCCCACCACCAAGGAGCAGTACGCCAAGAAGAGCAAGGCCGAGATGTTCCACATCCTGCGCCGCGAGATCCTGACAGCGCGCTTGAGGGCCACGGTGGACAAGCAGCTGCACCGCCCGACCCCGGATAAGGTGCGGAGGGTGGCCGCGATGGAGCTTCCACCGATCCTGAGCCCAGAGCCGGGAGATCCATGGGGGAGGAGGTACTGTGGCTGCTGCTGTCCAGAGGAACTATGACCCGAACAACCGGGATGAGGTCCAGGCGGTGCTTCGTCGAGAGATCCGCGCTGCGCGACTGAAGGTTACTCTCGACCGGCAGCTGCACCGACCGACCTCCGACGCGGTCAAGCGCCTTGCCGCGCTGGACCTGCCGCCGTTCGTCGATGAGCGTCGGACCCGGAATGTGGACCAGGATCACTAGGACGGCGCCCATGAGATGCACGCCGAGCCGTCCTGAGCGTACTGGAGAGCAGATGTTCGACACCCTGCCGCGATAGATCCTCGCAGCATGCCTGAAGATCGCTGGATGCACGACAAGGTCGCCCAACTTCATGGGCGGTGAATAGTCTGGCGGCGATGGACCTGCTGCCGGCCGAGTAGGTGATGCCCTGTTCAAGTATGCGGCGGTCTGAGTCAGAGCAGAGAGCGATTTCTCTCATATCCCTTGTACGGTGAATAGCCCCGCCCCGCACCTTGTAGAGCCGTTCGCTGGGGGGAGAGGGCCGGTAGTCGTAGACACCGCCTGCCGGAAGGACGCTCGTGATGACTCGTAGGCGGATGTTGGGAAGGATAGGCCCGTGACCCCACCCCCAGGTCAGAGCATGACCGTCGCCGAGCTCAGCCCGGTCATCTACTCCGCCGGCCGAGTCTTCGACGACCTCTCTGCAAGCAGCGAGGCTACCGAGGAGTTCCTCCGGGCCGGAAGCTCGATGTTCATCCGGTCCAGAGCCGACCTGGCGCTGCTGGAAGATCTCCGGGACATCGCCCAGCGGATCCTCGACCACGCCGGGGCAGGTCGTGGCGTTGACGCTGCGCTTGTGTGCGATCTGAACGCGACGATCACGCGCAGCGGGCCTCTGCACCCGGGTCAGTTCAGACGAGATGACCAGAGCATCGGCGTGCGCACCCGCTACGGGATCCACACACCGCCAGCCATCGAGGACGTCGAGCTGCAGGGCCTCATCACCGGTGCCCAGGAGTCCGGGTCGGTGCGGGAGCAGGCGCTGAGTCTGTTCGTTGCGATCGCCAAGGCGCAGCCGTTCGAGGACGGCAACAAGCGCACGGGGATCTTCACGGCCAACACGCTGCTGGTCAGCGAGAAGGCAGGAGCGATGCTCACCGTGCCCGTCGGAGTGGTGCACGGGGTCGAACTGAGCGGGAGGTTCAACGATCTGCTGGCCCGGGCCTACCTCTTCGAAGAGGACGACGGTCTCAAGACTCTTCTGCGAGCTCACGGGTTCGTGGCCACGAGGTGACGGTGGGGCGTCAGACCACTCTCTATGAGCCGCTTCTCCACTTACGTCCACCGGCCCGTGAGGTGCGCTGGGCAGAGGCCCAGGCCTGAGCGTCGACGAGGAAATAGTGCGCATCGAGGTTGCCGAGCAGACCTCGTGAGCCTGCAGAACGAGCGCTAGAATCTGTTGACTAACTGCTCGGTCGCGACGGAAGGTGCTGGGCATAGTGGAGATGAGAGACAGGGACACCGCCCAGGAGAAGCTCGACCTCCTGAACCAAGACCCTCAGACTCGACTGCTCACCGCGGGTGAGATGGCTGAGTACGTCGACAAGAGCCGCAACTGGCCCTCTGAAGCCGCACGCAATGGACGACTGATCTCCGCCAGGCACGCTGAGGCGACCTACTACCCCGCCTTCCAGATCGACCCGGTGCACCGAGAGACCTGGGACTGGGTCTCGACCATGGCGAGGATCCTGGTGAACGAGGGAACCAGCGGCAGGTCCTTCACCCTGTGGGCAGCGACCCCCTCACCGCGCTTCGACGGCGATACTCCGGCGATGCACACCGGCGACCCGGACTTCATGGCCAAGGCGGCGGGTGACCTGGCTGAACTATGAGTCTCTCCCCCACTTACGCCCACCGGCCCGTGTGGTGCGCTGGGCAGAGGCCCAGGCCTGAGCGTCAACGAGGAAATACTGCGCATCGAGGTTGCCGCGCCGTTGCTGCTCACGAGGAAGCTGTCTCTGGGCAGAGATCTCTTCCATCCGGCTGCCGTAGGGCTCAGTCACCTCGCACCCGATGTGGTGATTGTCGTACGCCCAGGCGGTGGCGACGCTCAGAACCCGCTCCGCCTGGATCCGGCGGGCCTCTTTCACGGTCATAGGCCACCACTCGATCCGCTCAAGGTCAGCCAACAGCGAGCCCTCGTCGCGGTACCGGTGGGGTCTCTTGGGCTTCTGGGCCACGGCTTCGCCGTAGGAAACCTTCCACGAGCCGCCGGCCGCGGTGATCCGGGTCGGGAGAATCCAGGGCGTGCGGCGTGGGCCGGGGTGCATCTGTGGGCGAATCCGGACCGCCGGAGGGATCCACTCAGGGTGCCCGCGGTAGTTGAGCGGCGCCGTCGGACGCCAGAACCACTCCAGGTCCTCATCGTCGTCGAGGTCCGTCGCGACCCACCCCCGAGAGAGCAGCGTGGAGCCCACATGGGTGCTCAGCAGCCGGTGGGATTCCTTGATGAAGCGGATCTCGTCGTCGGCCGAGGAGCTCATGACGTCGCGCGCAGGGCCTGGATCTCAGTGAGCAGCCGGTCACGTTCAGCCACCACCATCTCCAGAGCGCCTTCGGCCCGAGCTGCCTGGAGTCGAGCTGTGTTCAGCTCCGCAGCCTGCTCGTCAGTACGGGAAGCGGCCGCCCGCTCCGCCTCGGCGACGGCGGCCTTCAGCTGCTCGATCGTGGTCCCGGCCTCGGTGAGGTCGTTGCGGAGGGTCTCGACCTCGGTCGTGAGGGCCTCGATCCGGGCCGCAGACTCGGTCTTGAGCTGCTCGATCGTGGCTTCGGCAGCATCGAGATCCCGAAGCGTAGCCGTAGACGCCTCCTCCTCAGCATCACACTGGGCGGTGAGCAGCTCACGCTCGGCGTCGAACTCAGTACGAGCGAGGTCCGCGGCCTCCTTCCACGAGGCGGCATTGCGAGCCCGCACGCGTTCAGGCATCTCCGAAGTCTTGACCGCGGAGACAGCGTTCCGGTTCCACGCCCGCGCGGCCTCGGCCGCAGCGTCGGCCCCAACCTGGGCCGTTTCACGCACAGAGCGGGAAGTGACGGCCTCCCCTGCTGTGGCGAGGGCCTCGGCGGCTTCGGCGGCGCGGCGCTGCGCCTCGGTCTGGGGGGTCTGGTTGGTGTCCATACCCCCCCATAGTAGCAGTAAGGTGCGCTACAGCACAAGATAGCGCACCAGGCGTAGCAAATAGATGTGCTGTAGCGCTACAGGTGTACCTAGTGTTATCTGTACCTGGTGATACAGGTTTTGCAACAGGTTGTTACCGAAACGTCCTGATCACATCGCGACCACGCCTCAGAGGGCCCAGCGCGCCCCGCAAACAGGCCTTTTGACGGTGATCTGGTGTTGATTCCCCGCGACATGGCAACGATGCAGCGCAACTCCCGAGCGAACACTGTCACTGGACTAGTTGACCCCGGTGCCGGGGTGTGACGCCAGAGAGAAGGTAGGCAGCTGCCCAGATGGAGGCCTGCCCACCACGCACGAGCACATCCGCACACAGGAAGGCCCCCACGCCAGAGGGCTCAGGGAGAAGTGATGAGCAGTCAGTCCATCTGGTCCATCAAACGCAGAGCATCGCGAGTCGCCTGATTCAGCGGCCGTTGGGGCACCTGGGTCCGAGACTCCAGGCCGAAGCGCAGATCTAAGGCCCGCAGGACGCTGAAGATCTTTCTCGCGTCGGGGGCGTTCAGGTTCCCGGTCTCCAGGTCTATGAGCCATCGACGCGAGACGAGCGCGCGCTTACTTAGCTCCAGCTGGGTCAGACCGGCTTCCCGGCGCTCCTGGCGCACCGCCAAGCCGAGCTCGTAAAGGTTCTGCAGGAACATCATAAATGTTACGGTACCTGCACTTTCATGAAAGTGCACGCTGCGTAACATCGGGACCGGAGGCGCCACCGGGGGTGATGCGTTTGCACGCGTCGATATCAGCCCGACCCCGCACCGGGATGATGGCGACCTGATAGCGAAGTGAGGTCGAGTTGTTTTCGAGGTGAAAGGGACTCGCACTCACATCGCAGGCGAGCTGCAGTGATTGGACGGGTTGGGCGTCAGGGCCTCGCACTGTAAAGACTGTAAAGGAGAAAAAAGTTGCCAGATACAATTAGGCTCTGATCGCGCGACCGCAGCGACGGGGTCGCCTCCAGCCGGTCCTGCGCGGATCCAGCGTCGATCTCGTGTCGATCCTGTCGCGCCGCTGCACCGATCGAGCGCAACCCGAGACATTGCGAGGCGCATTCTCCTAGCGATTACACGCACCATCGTTTCGATATCGCATCGGCGCGCGAGCCCCACAACGCATGACTTATATAGCTTATAGAACTTGTATAACTTGTATAAGAAAAAAAGTTGCCTAGAGCAACGACACCCCGACCATGCGGCGCCAGATCGAGGGCTTCGGTGCCGGTACCTCGGCCGGCGCGGGCTGGGGCTCGGGTGTAGAAGCAGGCTGCGCATGAGGAAGCTGGGTCATCGGGGCGGCTGTCGCGCTGGGAGTCGCCTCAGCCGGGCCAGTTCGTGGCGCTGGGCCTCGATGAGACGATCACGCTCTGCGGCCTGGGCCTCGGCCACCGCGGCCCGCGGCTCCGCCTGATGCAGCTGCTCGGTCAGCTCCGCGATCCGCTGTTGCTCAGCGGAGGTCACCGGGGAGCCTAAACACGCTCTTGAGCCTCGTGCTCGTCGTAGCGACGCGCACGGGCGAACTCAGCGGCGTCGGGGAGAGACATCTCGGCCAGACGGCGGACAGGCCCTGGGGTCTTGTGCCCCAGCGCCTCATCCAGCGCGACGGTGACCCGCGCGCCCAGGATCTCGCGGTGCAGAACCTTCAGACCACGCACCCGAGGGATCTCAGGGCCGTACTGAGCATGTTCCATCTCAAGCCTGGTGGGCAGCTTCATCTCAGCGAGCCGTCGGGTCGGGCCTGGGGTCTCATGCTCCAGCTCTTTATCCAGCGCGACGGTGACCCGCGCACCGAGGATCTCGCGGCGAAGCCGCTGCAGCCCGCGCACCCGAGCGACGTGGCTCTCTGGAGTCTCCATAGGCCCAGTATCGCGCTGCGGAAGCTCCTCAGGAAGACTCGACCGACACTGCCCCAGATGCCGAGGCGAGAGGGTGACCCTGCTACACCAGGTCAGACATGGGCCTGAGCCCCGGGGCCCTCATCTTCCAGCCTCGCCCGCTCGATCTCGCTCGTGTGGGGAGCTTCATCTCGGAGAGCATCAGTGTGTTGGCCGGGGTCTCGCGATCGAGGTGCTTGTTCAGCGTGACAGTGACCTGTGCGGACAGGATCATCCGACGCAGCAACCTCATTGCCCGCCACCGAGGCAGGTCTGGTCCGTACTGGGCAAGCTCCAGATCGTACTCGGTAGGCATCTTCATCTCGGAGAGTTGCAGCGTCGTGGCCGGGGTCTCGCGGCCCAACTTCTTGTTTAGCGCGACGGTGACCTGAGCGCTCAGGATGTACCGACGGAGCTGGACCTGGGCCAACCACTGCTCAGTGGGGTTCTCTGGGGTCCCCATCTATGAGTCACGCCCCAGCCGCAGCTTCAGGAGTATGTCCAGCTTCAGGAGCGTCAGGTCACGCTGGAAGCGGTCGAGAGCCCTCAGATAGGCACCCGTGCTCAAGGGACCGTCTTCCAACTCCGCCAACTCCGCGTCACTGGGCATACGTTTCCACCCGACGCGCCGGCCCAGGATCACCTCGAAGGTCGCATCATCCATCGCGGCCAGACGCTGGATCCACACCGGGGTCTCCTCGCCCCGAGCCTTGTTCAGCCCAAGCGCGACCCGGGCGCCGAGAATCTCGGCACGCAGCTTGTCGTGCTCGTGGTGGTACTTCTGCGCAGCCACAGACATCGTCATCTGCCTAGTATCGCGCTGGAGATGCCCTACGTGGAAGACAAGAGTTGCGGCGTCCACGCGGCCCCCCAGGGGCACACCCAAGTCAGCTCGCGGGCGCTGCCTTCCACCCCGCTCTCAGGTAGACGGTGTCCGGGTTGAAGGCCGGGATATCCCGCTTGTGCGGGCCCAGTCGACCGACTTTGCCGATGGTCATGCTCAGTCCAAAAGACTCGAGGGTTCGAAGCAGTTCGCGCTTACGTTCCAGGGATGCGGCCTCCCATGCTTCACGCGCCCCCGCGCCAGCGAACTCTTGCATGGACTCAAGGGGCTGAGCTTGGCGGAGCTCCAACTGAGCTTGTTCCAGCTCGGGTCGCTTCCGGGCGTTGAATCGGTCGAACTGCTCGACGGTCATCTTGGCCTCAGCCCACCGGTCTGCCGCCAGCTCCATCTCAGCCTTGATCGTTTGGACCCGTTCGCTCGCACGCGTCAGCGCGGCGTCGTCTCCCCCGAAGAGGTCCACCCCTTCGCGCGCCAGAAGCTGGATGACGTACTCCGTGACCATGTAATCGAGAGCCTCGCGGTTCTGGCTGGCACCTTGGCAACCCGGCGGCGGGCAGCGGTAAGCCTCGGGACGCGGGTACTCGTACAGCTTGGTGGAGCCATCGGCCATCTTCACCCGGCTTCGCCCCACGGACCCGTACTGACGGCGGGTCGGCTGACCGCAGTACTCACACTTCAATATGCCGGACAAGAGATAGCGCTGCGGGGTGCCGCGATTAACGACCCGTTCGGGATCCGTCAGCCTTTCCACCAATCGGTTGTAGGTGTCTTCGTCCAGGATGGGGGTCCAGTTGCCCTGGCGGAGCACGCCGTTGTGTTCCTGATAGCCGATATTTATGGGGCGAATCAGCATCCGCCGTACGTCCTTTGAACGCCATCCTCGGCTCGGGCGGCCCGTGGGGATTACACGTCTGTTCAAGTCCTGGGCGATGGTGTGCAGGTTGGCCTCTTTGCCACGTTCTTTACCTAGCGCCCGGCGAGCACATTCTTCGACGATGGCTTGCTCGGCCTTGTTGAGGACGAGGTCGTGAGTCCTGTTGCCGGTCTCGTCGAGCCTCCAGTCCCAGCCGTAGGGGCGTCGGCCCATATACCGTCGGGACTCCGCGATCTCCCGCATCTTGCGCTTCAGGCGCAGCGACATCTGCTCGGCCTCTAACCGTGCAATGGTGCCCTTCATCCGGGCCATGGCTCGTCCGCTAGGAGAAGACAGGTCGATATCGGTGGTGACCGAGGCCAGTTTCAGCTCTAGACGGTCCGCCCACCCGATGACATCTTCCAATTCGCGTGGTGTGCGGGTGAGACGGTCCACGTCGTACACGACTATGGCCTTCACGCGACCCGCCTCGATGTCCCGCACCATGCGTTGGTATTGGGGTCGAACTTTGGAGCGAGTTGCCGAAATGTCGTTGTCCTCATAGACGTCGTAGATCGACCAGCCGTTCTTCTCCGCTTTCTCCTCGCAGTCCTTGCGCTGTCGAGCCACGCCGAGGCCCAGGTCCTCAGAGTCCTTGGAGATTCGGACATAGATTGCTGCCATGACGGAGTGTCCACTCATGTCTATTGATCTTAGTACGTTCTAAAGACCTGCACCCCAGGGCGAGGGCGGCACCGCAAACGGTCGAAGCTCCTCGGCCTGGACGGGCATCCGCCAGGGGCTGTCCGCAGGCTGGCCCGCGAAGGACCGTGCGGGGGAGGAATTCGCCGCAGGAGCGGGACCAGCGGAGGCCGGAGAGGATGCCAGCACCGCCGCCAGCAGCAGCCCCGAGAGTCTGCGCAGCGCAGTGCGCACGTTCTGACTGAGGTTCATGACACGAGCCTGCCGGTTGCGCGTGGCCCGCCGGTGGCACGGCCCCCGATCGGGGGATGGTCAGCTGCTTCGCGCGGGGGGAGCGACGGTTGGGGAAAACACCGTCAAGCCGCTAAGCTGAACCCCAGCAGTTGACACTGGTGTGCCTATGCACGCCTGGATCAGCTGACTACGCGCAGAGACTGCCCGAGCAATCGGGGTGATTCTCATCGGTCCGCATCCCAGGAGTCCCGTCAGGACTCCCGGTGCGGCGAGGATCGCGGGAGATCTCCCTTCTCTGCCAGGAGCCCGAGAAAACCGGGCCATTGTCCAACCGAGAATCCCAGCCGGAGCTGCACCAGGTTCACCCTGCGTGTTCCAAGCCCGGCATTGAAAGGAAATACCATGCCTGTCGTCACCATGCGCCAGCTGCTCGACTCCGGCGTCCACTTCGGACACCAGACTCGCCGCTGGAACCCGAAGATGAAGCGCTTCATCTTCACCGAGCGCAACGGTATCTACATCGTTGACCTCCAGCAGTCGCTGTCCTACATCGACAACGCCTACGAATTCGTCAAGCAGACTGTCGCCCACGGCGGTTCGGTCCTGTTCGTCGGTACCAAGAAGCAGGGCCAGGAAGCCATCGCCGAGCAGGCCACCCGCGTCGGCCAGCCGTACGTCAACCACCGTTGGCTCGGCGGCATGCTGACCAACTTCCAGACGGTCTCCAAGCGCGTCCAGCGCATGAAGGAGCTCGAGGAGATCGACTTCGACGATGTCGCCGGCTCCGGTCACACCAAGAAGGAACTGCTGCTGATGCGCCGCGAGCTCACCAAGCTGCAGTCGAACCTCGGTGGTATCCGCAACCTGACCAAGACTCCGTCCGCCATCTGGATCGTCGACACCAACAAGGAGCACCTTGCCGTCGACGAGGCCAAGAAGCTGGGCATCCCCGTGATCGCCATCCTCGACACCAACTGCGATCCCGATGACGTCAACTACCCGATCCCGGGCAACGACGACGCCATCCGGTCCGTGGACCTGCTGACTCGCGTGATCGCCGACGCCGTGGCCGATGGCCTCATGGCTCGCGAATCCAAGCGCGGCGGCGGCTCCGGCACTGCCGCAGAGCCGATGGCCGAGTGGGAGCGTGAACTGCTCGAGCAGCACGCCACCGAGCAGACCGCGACAGCCGAAGCGCCCGCGCAGGCTGAGCAGACCGCCGAGGAGCCTGCACAGGCCGAGCAGGCTGCAGAAGCACCCGCCGCAGAGTCCACCGAGTCCACCGAAGCTTCGGCTGAAGAAGCCAAGTAAGAGAGGAACTGCGTTTCTATGGCGAATTACACCGCTGCTGATATCAAGGCCCTGCGCGAGCGCACCGGAGCCGGCATGATGGACGTCAAGAAGGCCCTCGACGAGGCCGACGGCGACGTCGACAAGGCCATCGAAGGCATCCGCATCAAGGGTCTCAAGGGCGCCGCCAAGCGCGAGGGACGCTCCGCCGCAGAGGGCCTGGTCACCGCCAAGGTCGTCGACGGCACCAAGGGCTACCTGATCGAGGTCAATGCCGAGACCGACTTCGTCGCAAAGTCCGCGAAGTTCGTCGCCCTGACCGACACGGTCCTCGCGACCGCAGTCGCTCATGACGTGGACACCGTGGAAGCACTGCTCGAGGCTGAGGTCGACGGCAAGAAGCTCTCCGACGTCGTCACCGAAGAGGGTGCGATCCTGGGCGAGAAGGTCGTCGTGCGTCGTCTTGCCAAGCTGGAAGGCGCCTTCGTGGACGCCTACCTGCACAAGACCTCCAAGGACCTTCCGGCACAGGTCGGCGTGCTCTTCGCCGTCGACGGTGACTCGGACGAGGCCAAGCAGGCTGCCCACGACATCGCCGTGCACGCCGCCGCGCTGTCCCCGCAGTTCCTGACCCGCGACGAGGTCCCCTCCGAGACGGTGGAGAACGAGCGCCGCATCGCCGAGGAGACCGCCCGCGCCGAGAACAAGCCGGAGCAGGCCATGACGAAGATCATTGAAGGACGCACCAACGCGTACTTCAAGGACAACGTGCTGGTCGACCAGCCGTTCGCCAAGGACCCGAAGAAGACCGTCACCCAGGTCCTCGAGTCCGCCGGCGCCTCGGCCAAGGGTCTGGCTCGCTTCCGCGTCGGGGCCTGACACGCGATACTGCTGAACTGAGCGTCGCGGCCCACTAGACTGGTCGCGATTCATCAGTCCAGACGTCAAGGGGGTGACCACTTCACACGAGGTGGTCACCCCCTTTTCTGTGCGCACACCGCTACACACCACTCCACAGTCACCCAGCCCGCGTTCGACGCCGTCCCGCCCACAGCCCCGACACTCCTGGAGGAACTCCATGACCGCACAGACCCCCCCACACCGCCGCAGAGTGCTCCTGAAGCTCTCCGGAGAAGTCTTCGGCGGAGGTGCCGTGGGCGTCGACCCGGCCACGGTCCGCGGGATCGCTGAGCAGATCGCGGCGGTCAAGGGACAGGTGGAGGTCTCCGTCGTCGTCGGCGGCGGCAACTTCTTCCGCGGCGCTGAGCTCTCCAAGGCGGGCATGGACCGCGCCCGCGCCGATTACATCGGCATGCTGGGCACCGTGATGAACGCGCTCGCCCTGCAGGACTTCCTGGAACAGGCCGGACAGCCCACTCGAGTGCAGACCGCCATCACCATGGGCCAGGTCGCCGAGTCCTACATCCCGCTGCGTGCGGTGCGACATATGGAGAAGGACCGCGTCGTCGTCTTCGGTGCCGGCGCCGGCATGCCGTACTTCTCCACCGACACGGTCTGTGCGCAGCGCGCCCTCGAGACCCGCTCCGACATGGTGCTGATGGCCAAGTCCGGCGTGGACGGGGTCTACACCGCAGACCCCAAGACCACTCCCGATGCGCAGAAGCTGGAACACCTGACCTACACCGACGCCCTGCGCAGGAACATCCGGGTGATGGACCAGACCGCGATGACCATGTGCAACGACAACGACCTCGACATGCGTGTCTTCGGCATGGAGGGTGAGGGCAACGTGACCCGCGCCCTGCTGGGCGAGGAGATCGGCACGCTGGTCACGCCCTGACCTGGCGCTGCCCCATTAGACTGAACCCCTACGCGATCCTCAACGTCATACCCGACGTCGTTCAATAAGTCGTCCAATAAGGAGACCCCCGTGATTGATGAGACCCTGGCAGACGCCAAGGAGCAGTTCGAGCGAGCCATCGAGGCGACATCGGTCGACTTCAGCACCGTGCGCACCGGCCGGGCCAACCCCGCGCTCTACTCCCGCGTGCTGGTCGACTACTACGGCTCCGCCACCCCGCTGCAGCAGCTGGCATCCTTCTCCACCCCGGACGCCAAGACCATCCTGATCACCCCGTTCGACATCTCGGCGATGCGCGACATCGAGCGGGCGCTCTCCGACTCCGAGATCGGCGCGAACCCCTCCAACGATGGCAAGCAGATCCGCATCACCATCCCGGACCTCACCGAAGAGCGTCGCAAGGAGTACGTGAAGCTGATCAAGTCCAAGGGCGAGGATCACAAGGTCTCGGTGCGCAACACCCGCCGCAAGTCCAAAGACGTGATCGAGAAGGCCATCAAGGATGGCGAGGTCGGCAAGGACGACGGCGAGCGTGGCACCAAGGAGCTCGAGAACCTCACCAAGACCTACATCGAGAAGATCGATGAGATGAGCAAGCGCAAAGAGGCGGAGCTGCTCGAGGTCTGATGACGACCAAAGCAGGGAGGAACCTTCCCGCGGCCATCATCACCGGCGTCGTCCTGCTGGTACCTGCACTGCTCGGCATCTTCTTCTTCGAGCTGATGCTGATCTTCGTCTGGACGATCCTGCTTTCGATGGGCGTCTGGGAGGTTGCGCGCGCCCTCGAGACGCGCGTCGCACCCAACGGACAGCAGCTGCGGCTGCCCAAGATCCCGCTGTTCCTCGGGGCCATCTCCATGCCCACCGCCGCCTATTTCGGCGGAGTGGAGGCGCTGACCCTGGCGCTCATGGTCACCGGGCTGGCCATCATCGTCGCGGCGGCGCTCTGGAGGGTCCGCGACCCAGGTCGCTCCATCCTGGCCTCGGTGTTCGTGGCCAGCTGGGTGCCGTTCATGATGTCCTTCGCGGTGCTGCTGCTGAATCTGGACCAGGGGGACTGGCGCCTCGTCGTCGTCGTGCTGCTGGTGGTCTCGAATGACACGTTCGGCTATATCTTCGGCGTGTTCTTCGGCCGGCACCCGATGGCGCCGAAGGTCAGCCCGAAGAAGTCCTGGGAAGGCTTCGGCGGCTCTCTGCTCGGCGCCACCGGAGTCGGGGTGCTGGCCTCCTGGCTGATCTTCGACGAGCCGCTCTACGTCGGCGCGGTCCTGGCGATCACCGTGGTGATCGCCTCCACCGCTGGCGACTTCTCCGAGTCGATGGTCAAGCGCGAGCTGGGCATCAAGGACATGTCTCGACTCCTCCCAGGTCACGGCGGGGTGATGGATCGGCTCGACTCGCTGGTCTTCGCCATGCCCACCGCGTTCTTCGTGGTGGTCGCGCTTAACGGCGATGCCGGCGGAGTTCCATTAGGCTTATGACCATGGCGAACGAGACCGCACTTTTCACGCTCCTCGACGACGGGGAGCAGGGGTACAACCGGCGCGAGGTCGACGAGTTCATGGGACGGGCCCGCGTGGCCTATGACTCTGGTGAGGGCATGGCCCTCTCAGAGATCCGTGACGTGAGCTTCTCGATGACCGGCGGCGGCTATGACCCCGCAGAGGTCGACGGCGCGCTGGACCGGCTGGAGGATGCCTTCGCCGGGTCCGAACGCGATAAGTACATCGAGGCCCATGGCGAGGATGCCTGGTATGAACTGCTCGCCGAGCGAGCCGCGCCGCTGCGCGGACGTCTGGCGCTCCCCGACGGCAAACGCTTCCGCGAGCCGGCGCACTCCTCCTCCAACGGCTACCGCAAGGAGCAGGTGGATGAGCTGTGCCGCCAGCTGGAGCAGTACCTCGACGGCGAGAACCCGATGAGTGTGGACGAGGTCCGTACGATCACCTTCACCGGAGCCCACGGCCACAACGGCTACGACGAGGCCCAGGTGGACGCCTTCCTGGACAAGATGACCGAAATCATGGCCTCCGTCGGCTGATCAGCACGTCTTCGCCTGATCTCCTCTCGCTGAGCGGCGGAATTTACGGGTACCTCATGCGGAAGTAGGGCCCAACTGCTCGGAGAATCCGCCGCTCAAGGTGGGACGGGGTGAGTTTCCCCAGGGTCCGCCCCTGCGGCGTACCCGTCTCCGTTCTCCACAGAGCGTGCCCGCTCGCAGCGGGCCCAGGCCGTTCCGCGTGGACTGGGCCATGTGGAACTGCTCAGCAACCCTCCCGATCGTCGACGCCGGCCCGCCGTGTTCATGCCTGCAACGGGCCGCCGCCGGGCGGGACTGCTCGCCCAGGAGCTGACCCGCCGAGACCTCGAACACTCCGTGGCCAACGGTCTGATGCGCCGTGTCGCCCATGGGATCTACACCGGGACGGGGCTTCCCGGTGCTGCGGAGTTCCTTGGTGCGGCGGAGTTCCTTGGCGGGTCGGAAGTCTCCGCACATCACGCGCTGCTGCAGGGACTTACCGAGGACTCCGACCGAGTGATCAGCTTCGACACTGCGGCGGTGCTGTGGGGTCTGCTGCCAGGAGAGCCGGGCCCGCCGTTCCATGTCACGAGTCCGCGGGATGGGCCACGCGTGGAGCGGCCGGGTCTGGTCCTCGGTCACCGGATCGAGGTCCCCGAACAATTCATCGTGACACGCGGCGGCGTCCGGCTCACCCACCCGGCATGGACCTGGCTGGATCTCGCGCTGAACCGGCCCCTGGAGCAGGCGCTCATTCTCGGTGACCGTGCGGTGCGCCGCCCACGGCACGAGTACGGGGAATTCGGCGAGCCCCTGGCTACGCTGTCCGAGCTGCGCCGCGCCGTCGTCGTCCGGGGTCGCACCAAGGGGATCCGGGCGGCGCGTGAGGCGCTGGAGCTCATCCGCGTCGGGTCCGACTCCCCGCAGGAGACGCGGCTGCGCTATTACATGCACCTGGCGGGACTGCCCGAGCCGCGTGTGAACCCCCTGATCAGCCACCCCAGCGGCTATCCCTGGTTCGAGCCGGATCTCGCAGTGGAGAAGTTCAAGGTGTCCATCCAATACGAGGGCGAGGACTTCCACTCATCGCCCGGGAGTGTCCGCAAGGATGTGCGCCGCAGCGAGATCACCGAGGAGCTGGGCTGGATCGAGGTCCGGATCACCCAGGACCACATGGCAGATCAGGGCCGACTCGCCATCGCGCGGATCGAACGAGCCCTGCTGCAGCGCGGATGGCGTCCGCTGCGCCTCCCCACACACAGTTGAGGGGCGGATTCTCCGAACATCTCATGCGGCAAACGGCATGAAGTGCTCGGAGAATCCGCCCCTCAGCGCGGGGGGGGGTGGGCGAAGGAGCGGCTTAGTGCTCCGTGGCCTTCTCTGCGCCCACACCGGTGAGCGAGCGGATCTCCATCTCGGCCTGCTTGGCCGGGTCCTCCGCCACCTTCGAGGTCAGCGAGCCGATCCAGCCCAGCAGGAAGGCCAGCGGGATCGAGACCAGTCCCGGGTTGGTGAGCGGGTAGATCGCCAGATCCACATCCGGGAAGAAGGAGGTGTCGCGACCCCAGACCACCGGGGAGAAGGCGATCAGCAGCAGCGCCGAACCCAACCCGCCGTACATGGACCACAGCGCACCACGAGTGGTGAAGCGCTTCCAGAACAACGAGAACAGGATCGTCGGCAGATTCGCCGAGGCGGCCACGGCGAAGGCGAGCGCGACCAGGAAGGCCACATTCTGCCCCTGTGCGCCGATGCCGCCGAGGATCGCGAGGATGCCCACCACGATCACGGTCATGCGTGCTGCCTTGACCTCACCGGCGGAATCCAGCTTGCCCTTCTTGATGACCTGGGCATAGACATCGTGAGCGAAGGAGGCCGAAGCGGTGATGGTCAGACCGGCGACCACCGCGAGGATCGTAGCGAAGGCGACGGCGGCGATGAAGCCCAGCAGCAGCGTGCCGCCGAGTTCATAGGCCAGCAGCGGTGCGGCCGAATTCTGCCCGCCCGGCGCTGCCAGGATCGTCTCGGTGTCCAGCAGCGCCGCGGCGCCGTAGCCCAGCACCAGGGTGAACAGGTAGAACGCGCCGATCAGCGCGATGGCGACCACCACAGACTTGCGGGCGTCCTTGGCAGTGGGCACCGTGTAGAAGCGGATCAGCACGTGGGGCAGGGCAGCGGTGCCCAGCACCAGGGCGATCCCGAGGGACATGAAGTCCAGTTTGGTGAACAGGTCCGCGCCGTACTGCAGACCGGGCTCGAGCAGAGCCTCCTCGCCGGTGTTCTCCACGGCCGAGCCGAGCAGCTCGGAGAAGTTGAAGCCATAGAGCGCCAGCACCCAGATGGTCATCACGGCCGAGCCGATGATCAGCAGGGTGGCCTTGATGATCTGCACCCAGGTGGTGCCCTTCATGCCGCCGATGAACACGTAGAAGATCATCAGCGCACCGACCACGGCGATGATCAGCGACTGACCCACCCCTGAATCGATGCCCAGCAGCAGCGAGACGAGCGCGCCGGCGCCCGCCATCTGCGCCAGCAGGTAGAACAGGCAGACGGCCAGCGTGGAGATCGCCGCGGCGATCCGCACTGGCTGCTGCCGCAGGCGGAAGCTGAGCACATCGGCCATGGTGAACTTGCCGGTGTTGCGCATCAGCTCGGCGACCAGCAGCAGGGCGATCAGCCAGGCCACCAGGAAGCCGATGGAGTAGAGGAAGCCGTCGTAGCCGTAGACCGCGATGGCACCGACGATGCCCAGGAACGAGGCTGCGGAGAGGTAGTCTCCGGCGATCGCCGTGCCGTTCTGCGTGCCGGAGAAGGAGCGCCCGCCCGCGTAGTAGTCGGCGGCGGTGTTGTTGTTCTTCGAGGCGCGGATCACGAAGAACAGCGTGACGCCGACGAAGACGACGAAGATGGCGATGTTCGCCAGCGGGCTGCCGACATCGGAGCCGGCCTCAGCAGCGGCACTGGCCAGCGGCGCCGCCGTGGCGTTCGCGGTGATCAGGGAGTTCATCAGTGCTTCTCCTCCTCAGGCAGGCCTGCGCCTCTGGCTTCGAGCTCGAGCCGGATGGCCGAGGACTTCGGGTCCAGCTTGGAATTGGTGAACCAGACGTAGAGTCCGGTGATCAAGAAGGTGGTCAGGAACTGTGCGAGCCCCAGGATCAGGCCGAGGTTGATGTTTCCCCACACCTTGATGGCCATGAAGTCTGGGAAGAACGCTGCCGCAATCACGAAGGCGATGTACCAGAGTAGGAAGAACGCCGTCATCGGGAAGACGAAGCTTCGGTGCGTTGTGCGAAGCTCCTTGAAGTCTTCTCGCTGCTGCACCTCCCGGTAGTCAACGGGCCCCGCATGCGGGGCATTGACGTCAGTCATGGCTGGTCCTCCTAGGTCGTCTCGGCTCGCTCACACGAGCCAGGTTCACGGATGTATGTCTCCACCCTGCAGTGTGACCCGGGTCACGATCAGCCATTTTCGAGGGTCGTGCGATGAGCGGTGCTGAATTAGCGATGAGTGGTCGGTTCGTGAGCTGTGCAACATTCACGCCCCGCCCCTCATAGGATGAACACGATGAATTCACTGGCGGCGCTTGCCCCCTTCGTACTCGCCCTGGCCCTGGTGGCCGGGGTGGTCTGTGCTGCCGTGCTGCTGTATCGAACCCACCAAACCGACGCCGCGGACGACGACGCCGGCCGATCCCGCACGGGGGAGTCGGTCATCAGCCCCGAGATCCGCGCTGAGCTGAGCGAGGCATCGGTGGATGAGGCGATGCGGCGTCAGCTGGTGGAGGCGGAGTTGCGCTCACTGCGCGCGCAGATCTCCCCGCATTTCATCTACAACAGCCTCAACGCCATCGCCGCGACGATCCCAGCGGATCCGGTGCGCGCCCGCGAGCTGGTCCTCGACTTCGCCGACTTCACGCGATACAGCCTGCGTGCGGAGGGCGATTTCACGACGCTTCGCGAGGAGCTCGCGGCGATTGAACGCTACGTGCTCTTGGAGAAGGCGCGCTTCGGTGATCGGATCCAGGTCAAGTTGCAGATCGCGCCGGAGGTGCTCGGCGTGCAGATTCCGTTCCTCGCCGTGCAGCCGCTGGTGGAGAACGCGGTGCGCCACGGGGTGGATTCCGAGACCGGTTCAGGCACCGTCTGGCTGCGCGCTGCGGACGCCGGGACCCACGCGGAGATCAGCGTGGTGGACGATGGGCAGGGCGCCGAACCTGCAGCGATGCGGGAGGTGCTGCACGGCGAGGCTGGCAATGCCCATATCGGCGTGCGCAACGTGGATCTCCGGCTGCGTCAGGCCTACGGGGCCGAGGCAGGCCTGGTCGTCGAGACTGCTCCGGGGGCTGGGATGCGAGTCTCCATGCGCATTCCGAAGTTCCAGCCCGGCCAGCTCCCTCCGCAGAGTTCGCAGACGTCCGAGACCTCTCCGACCCCGCGGCCAGCTCAGGACGACTCATGATGGACGCCGCACCCCTCACCCGAGGCCTCACTGTGCTGGTGGTCGATGACGAACCGCTCGCGGTGACCCAGATGGAATGGCTCCTTGCGGCCGAACCCCAGGCAGGGGAGGTCTTCACCGCGGCTGACGCGCGCGCCGCAGAGCAGGTGTTGCAGACCCAGCAGGTTGATGTGGTGCTCCTCGACATCCACATGCCGGCGATGAGCGGACTGGCCTTGGCGCGGCGACTGCGCGAAGAGATTCCGGACGAGAGGGCGGGAGCAGACGGCGCTTCGCGCACCAGCCCCCAAGTCGTATTCGTGACCGCCGACGCCCATCCCGCGGTGGAGGCCTTCGAACTGGAAGCTCGGGACTACCTGCTCAAGCCCGTGCGGGCAGAGCGGCTCGCGGAGGCGTTGCGCCGCGCGGCCACGGCGCAACAGACGCCGAGGCAGGAGCACGCTGATCCGGTGCGAGTCTCGGTGCTGCAGGGAGACTCCACCGTGCTCGTCGCCCTGCAGGACATCCGCTGGGTCCAGGCGCACGGGGACTACGCGCGGCTGCACACCCAGGCCGGGACGTACCTGCTGCGCGCGCCGCTGGCCGAGCTGGAGGAGCAGTGGCAGGTCCACGGGTTCCTGCGCACGCACCGGTCCTCCCTGGTGAACCTGGCCCACGTCCGACGGGTGACGCGGCGACAGGGACGGATGCTCGTGGAGGTTCCCGGTGCGGAGCTCGAGGTCAGCCGCCGTCTGATGTCGCAGGTGCGCGAGCGGCTCGAGGAGCGCAGGCTGTGAGCTCGCCCGAGGAGCCCTCCCCGGGCGCGTGGAGCGAGGAGCCCTCCCCGGGCGCGTGGAGCGCGGTGCGCGGTCCGCAGGCGGTGCCCAGTGTGCGTGAGGCCCTGCTCAGCCGCGGCCAGGCGGCAGAACACGCCCTGGGCGCGGAGCAGGGAAACCTCTCGCGCGCCGAGGCCGATGCCGCGGTGCGCCGACTCATGCGAGCCCAGCTTCGGTTGGCCCTCGTCCTCGGCGTGGGATTCTTCGTGGTGCTGGTGCTCGTGGGGCTGTTGCTGACCGCCACTCCGGTCGGCGAAGTGCTGTTGGCCGGTGTGCCGCTGGCCTGGGTGGTGCCCGGTGTGGGCTTCTTCCCGTTGCTCCTGGGAGCTGCCTGGTTCTTCCAGCGACGGGCCGAGGCCAATGAGCGGCACTGGGCCGTGATGGTCGGGCTCATCCCAGCGGCCCAAGACGTCGACGGCGAGCCCCGATGACTGGGGAACAGATCACCGTCCTGTTCGCCGTCGGGGCCGTCTGCGCGCTGACGCTGTTGCTGGGAAGCCCTGGCCTCTCCCGGAGCACCGGTGACTTCTTCGTGGCCTCGCGCCGGGTGCCGCCCTGGATGAACGCCTCGGCGATCGCCGGGGAGTTCCTCTCTGCCGCCAGCTTCCTCGGTGTGGCCGGGCTGATCCTGGCGCACGGGACCTACGGGCTGTGGTTCCCGGTGGGCTACACCGCCGGATTCCTGATCCTGCTGCTCTTCATGGCGGCACCGCTGCGCCGCTCAGGGGCCTATACGCTGCCGGACTTCGTGGTGCTGCGCTTCCGCTCGGCGCTGATGCGCCGGATGACGGTGATCGTCGTCGTCGCCGCCGGGTGGCTCTACATCGTCCCGCAGCTGCATGGCGCCTCGATCGCGCTCTCCGCCACCGGCGGTGCCCCCGGATGGGTGGGCCCGCTGCTGGTCTCCCTGGTCGTGCTCTTCGTGGTGCTCACCGGCGGCATGCGCTCGGTCACGCTGGCGCAGGCCGTGCAGTACTGGGTGAAGCTCACCGCGCTGCTGGTGCCCACCGTGTTCATCCTGCTGCAGGTCGGACTGTGGGATCGACTTCAGCTGCCAGCCTTCGACGGCGCGTGGTCGACCTCGCTGGCAGCGTTCGGTCCAGCAGGGGAACCGTGGGCCGAGTTCTCGCGCAGCACCTCGGTGCTGCTGGCCCTGATGATGGGCACCCTCGGCCTGCCACACGTGCTGGTTCGCTTCTACACGAATCCCGACGGCGCGGCGGCCCGAAGGACCACGACGGTCCTGATGGGTCTGCTGGTGCTGTTCTATCTGCTGCCCGTGGTGCTGGGCATCGTCGCCCGCATGGTCTGGGGAACATCTGCCGCCGCAGGCGAGATCGCGCGCAGCGGCGGACTCAGCCACGACACGGCGATCCTTCGACTGCCTGCCGCGGTCTTCGATGGGCTCTCCAGCGACCTGCTCACCGCGCTGATCGCGGGTGGAGCCTTCGCCGCCTTCCTCTCCACCACCTCGGGTCTGGTCGTCTCGGTCTCCGGGGTGCTCTCCCAGGAGTTCTTCTCCGGGACGGTGCGCGGCTTTCGGCTGGGCGCGCTGCTGGCCATCGCCGTGCCGCTGGCAGTGGGGACCGTCACCTCCGAGCTCGCCCTCGCCGGAGCAGTGGCCATGGTGTTCACCTTCACTGCCTCGGCCCTCGCCCCGGTGATGCTGCTGGGCGTGTGGTGGCGCGGCCTGACAGCCCAGGGCGCGATCTGGGGCATGGCGGTAGGTGCCGTGGGCTCGCTGTCCGCCCAGGTGTTGGGTCTGACGCTGGGGGAGGGGCCGGTGCAGCCCGGGGCGCTGCAGCTGCTCGTGTCCCCCGCACTGTGGTGCGTTCCGCTGGCCTTCGCCGTGACCGTGGTGGTCAGCAGGTTCGGGCACGGGCAGCCACCGGCCCATACCGACGCGGTGATGCTCCGGCTGCACACTCCGGAGGTTCCCGCGCGGCAGGACCGGCGATGACGGCTCAGCGCAGGCGAGGCTCCCCGGGGTAGCGCAGCCCGATCTGTGCGCGGATCTCATCCAGGGTTCCCATGATCTTCACCGAGTCGTCCAGGGTGAGCAGCTCGCCCTCCAGCTGGCCGCGAGTGACGTAGTGCTCGGCGGCGATGGCCTGATGCTGCATGCCGACGCCCTGCCGGGGCGTCTCGAAGCGCTCGACGACGGTGCCGTCGGTGGCGGTGTGGGTGAAGTCCGTGGAGGTGTACCAGACCCCGTCGACGTCGATCCGTCCCTTCGTCCCGACGATATGCGCCGTGTTCGGGCCTTTGCCACGAGAAGAGGTCATCGTCGTGGACAGTGCTCCCGAGAGGTGGGTCATCACAGTGGCCACCTCGGTATCGGCGCCGGTGGCGCCGAAGTGCGCGGCTGCCTGGACGCTGATCGGCTCCCCCAGAATGTCCCAGGCGAAGGAGATCGGGTAGATGCCCAGATCGAGCAGGGCGCCGCCGCCGAGACCCAGAGCGTTGATCCGATGCTCCGGATCGGTGGGCATGGACTGAGTGTGGTCGGCGAAGACGGTACGCACCTCACCGATGCCGCCGGAGGCGATGATCTCGTGGATCCGGCGCATGTGCGGCAGATAGCGGGTCCACATCGCCTCCATCACGAGCAGCCCCTTGTTCCGCGCGAGGTTGCGCAGCGCGACGGCCTCCGCACGGTTGAGCGTGAACGGCTTCTCCACGAGCACGTGCTTGCCCGCCTCCAGCATCATGCCTGCCGTCTCGCGGTGCATGGGATGCGGTGTCGCCACGTAGACGATGTCGATCTCCGGGTCCGCTGCGAGTGCCTCATAGGAGCCGTGGGCGGTGGGGATCCCGTGGGTCGTGGCGAAGCGCTGCGCAGATTCGGGGGAGCGCGATCCCACGGCCCTCACGTCCAGACCGGCGAGCTGAGCATCGCCGGTGAACTGCGCGGCGATGAAGCCGGTGGCGAGGATGCCCCAGCGCAGTCCGGGGGTGCTCGGGGAGGAGGTGGACTCGGGTGATGTTGTGTGGCTCACAGTCATGGCCTGAGAATACACCGAGGAGGAGTTTCGTCTCACACGGCAGAGACGGACAGAAGTCCGCACAGCGGCAAACCCTAGGGTGGCACCCCAGGGTGCCCCAAGGGGTATGGACAATAGTCTCTATTACGCACCACGGCCCGCCGGTCCTTCCGCCGGCGGGCCACCCTTTGCAGGATCGCCTGCTCGAGACCCGGGATGTCCTCTCATGTCTGTTTCCTCTGAATCAGCCCTGCCCACGTCGGCGCCTCATGCCCGCCCGTCCGCACCCGCCACCGCCGCTTCCCCCGCGGCGACCTCGGCAGCACCCAAGCGTCGCCGCCAGCTCGGCGCAGAACGCCGGACCGAGCCCCTGCCCGTGGTTCACCCACGCCCGAGCGTGCGGCGCATCGTGCTCAGCCGCGTGGCCATCCTGACCACCATCCTGGCCTGGGTCGGCTACATCATCTCCACCGTGCTCTGGCAGTTCCTGGAGTACGGGTCACAGAACTTCCGCTTCACCATGGAGACCGTGGGGTATCTGCTGGTGGTGACCATGCTGACCTTCTCCGCGCTGATGTATCTGGTGGCGCGGCATGGGGCGCTGCTGCGATTCCGCACCCACCGTCGCGCCTGTCGGGTCGAGCTGGATGCGCACTTCGGCGGTCACAGCACCGTCTCCCAGCGCTCCGAGAATGATGCGCCCATGGTCGTGCTGGTGCCCTCCTACGCGGAGGAGCCCAGCGTGGTCCGACAGACCCTCTGGTCCGCCGCCCTGCAGGAGTATCCCGAGATCCACGTCGCGCTGCTGATCGACGACGCTCCCGATTCGGACAGCCCCGCACTTCAGGAGACGAGAGCGCTCGCGGCCCAGATCGAGGCCGCACTGGAGCAGCCAGCCACGAGGATGCGCGATGCGCAGACCGTCTTCGAGAGGATGCTCGATGAGCAGCATCAGGTGAACTCGCTCCAGGCCATGATCCTGGCCGGACACTACGCCTGGGGAGGGGAGTGGCTTCGGTCGATGGCCGCTCAGGAGCAGCGTGTGGACCACGTGGATGACTTCTTCTGCACCCAGGTCCTGGGAGGCCTGGCCGCCGAGCTGGAGCTCACCGCCGACGCTCTGGAGATGGCCGCCGAGTCCGGAGAGCTCCCCAGCACCGAGCGCATGCTGCAGATGCACCGCAGGCTTGCCTGGATCTTCAGTGCCAAGCTCAGCAGCTTCGAGCGCAAGCGCTTCACCAACCTCTCCCATGAGGCGAACAAGGCGATGAACCTCAATGCCTACCTCGGACTGCTCGGCGGGGACTACACGATCGAGCAGGGATTCACGGGTGCCTCTCTGCAGCCGGCGCAGCCGGGCGTGACCCCGGATCTCAGCGTCCCCGATGCAGAGTTTGTGCTGACCCTCGACGCCGACTCGCTGCTTCTGCCGGAGTACTGCCTGAGACTCGTGCACCTGCTGGAGCAGCCGGGCAACGAGCGCATCGCCGTGACGCAGACGCCCTATTCCTCCTTCCGCGGGGCCGGCTCCCGGATCGAACGCCTGGCAGGCGCCACCACTGACATCCAGCACCTGCTGCACCAGGGCATGAGCCATGCAGGAGCCACCTTCTGGGTCGGCGCCAACGCGGTCATCCGCACCGCGGCGCTCAAGGACATCGCCGAGGCCAGCTGGGAGAACGGTGTCCTGGTGCAGCGCTTCGTGCAGGACCGCACGGTCATTGAGGACACCGAGTCGAGCATCGACCTCGGAGCCCACGGTTGGACGCTGCAGAACTACCCCGAACGGCTCTCCTACAGCGCAACCCCGCCAGATTTCGGTTCCCTGGTGGTCCAGCGCCGACGTTGGGCCAACGGCGGGCTGCTGATCCTGCCCAAGCTGCTCCGTGAGCTGCGTGCGCGCCGTCGTCGTGGGGAGCAGATCCGGCTGAGCGAGGTGCTGCTGCGGCTGAACTACATGGCCTCGATCGCCTGGGCGTCGCTGGGGCTGATCTTCCTGCTCGCCTACCCCTACGACTCCCGCCTGCTCAGCCCGCTGATTCTGCTCGCCGCGGTGCCCTACTTCCTGACCATGGGCGCTGACCTGCGCCAGTGCGGTTACAAGTTCACGGACATCTTCCGCATCTACGGGTTCAACCTGATCCTGCTGCCGGTGAACCTTGCCGGGGTCATCAAGTCTCTGCAGCAGGCGCTGACCGGGGAGAAGATCCCCTTCGCCCGCACTCCGAAGGTGAAGAACCGGACCGCCGCACCGTGGCTGTATGCCGTGGCACCGGTGCTGATCGTCGGATTCTCGGTGCTCACACTTGCCCGGGACATCGGCCAGCAGAACTGGGGCAATGCCGCCTTCGCCGCATTCAACGCCTTCTGGGGCACCTGGGCCTTCCTCGCCTACATCGGACCGTGGAACGCCTTCGTGGACGTGGTGCTGGCAGTGCGCGGATGGTTCTACGTGGAGAAGAAGTCCGAGTCGCGCCGCAGCGCCAGGTCGGCACGGAAATCGAACTCGCAGGAGTCTGCGGAGCAGAACCTGGATTGGCGAGTCGTCCTGGACGAGGGGGCCATCGGGTCGCTCTCCGCCCAGCGCGACCAGCGGCAGCCTCAGCCGCAGCTCATGCCGCAGCCTCAGCTCAAGCCCCAGACACCGCCGCCGCCGTCGTCGTCGAAGCAGCTCGTGGTCTCCATGGAGACCACGCGCCGCCAGGAAGCCAGCTCTTCTAAGCAGAACAGCATCATGAAGGACGCAGCATGAGCGCCACGGCACGTCTGTCCCCCTGGCGAGTCATTCTCGCCGTCGTCATTCTTCTGGCCACTGCGGTGGCCGGCGTCGTAGGAGTCCGCATGTATGAGGCTGGGGCTTCGCAGGAATCGGCGCCGCGCTGGTTCGCGGGCTATGTGGACGTGACCGCCACGCCGAGCTACGCCTTCGAAGAGGGGTCACCGGATGCGGAGGGCAACACCTCCGACGTCGTGCTGTCTTTCATCGTGGCGGACAAGGATGGGACCTGCACGCCGAGCTGGGGGACCTATTACGGCCTGGATGAAGCAGGTCAGGAGCTGGACCTCGACCGCCGCGTCGAACGGCTCCGCGAACAGGGGGCCGGGGTCGTCGTCTCCTTCGGAGGCGCCATCAACGATGAGCTCGCCACGGTCTGTGATTCCCCCGAGGAGCTTGCCGATGCCTACCGCCAGGTGATCGAGCGCTATGACCTCGACACCATCGACCTGGACATCGAGGGGCCTGCGCTCACGGACGCCAAGAGCAACGCCCTGCGGGCCGAGGCCGTGGCCTCGCTGCAGGCCGAACGGCGTGCCGAGGGCAAGCCGCTGGCGGTCTGGCTCACGCTCCCCGTCATCCCCAGCGGTCTGACCGCCGAGGGTCGTGACGTGGTCAGCGGCATGTTGGACTCCGGCACAGATCTCGCCGGGGTGAACCTGATGACCATGAACTACGGAGAGGCCCGGGAGTCGCGGAGCATGTTCGACGCCTCCGCGGCGGCCATGCGCGCCACGCACCGCCAGCTGGGCATCCTCTATGACCAGGCGGGCATCCCGCTCAGCGACTCCGCCCTGTGGGGGAAGCTGGGCGCCACCCCGATGATCGGACAGAACGACGTGCCCGGTGAGATCTTCGATCTGGACGACGCCGAGCGACTCCACGACTTCGCCGTGGAGAACGGTGTGGGCCGGATGTCGACGTGGTCACTGAACCGCGATGCGACCTGCGGGTCGAACTACCCAGACATCACTCGAGTATCGGATGCCTGCAGCGGCGTCGACCAGGGTGAGAAGCGCTTCGCCGAGGTGCTCAGCAAGGGGTACACCGGCCACGCCGCCGAGGCTGCCGACGCATCCACCGAGCCGGACCCGACCGCTGCCGCGCCGGCCGAGGATGATCCAGAGACAAGCCCCTATCCCATCTGGAACAAGGAAGCCTCCTACCTCGAGGGCACCAAGATCGTCTGGCACCGCAATGTCTATGAGGCGAAATGGTGGACCCGAGGAGAGCTGCCGGACAATCCGGTGCTCGAGGAGTGGGACACCCCCTGGGCGCTGATCGGTCCGGTCCTTCCCGGCGAGACGCCCGCCCCGGTCTTCACCGTCGAGAAGGGAACCTACCCGGAGTGGAAGGGCAATGCCTCCTATGACAAGGGGGACAGGGTGCTCTCCGAGGGCACGCCCTATGAGGCGAAGTGGTGGACCGAGGGCGACAGCCCGGACGCGTCTGTAGCCGACCCGGACAGCTCGCCCTGGGTGCCGCTGACCGCCGAGGAGGTCGAGGCCGACATCGCCGAGGAGTCCTGATGGGGCGTGCCGGTCAGGCCGCCGGTCAGACGTGGATCCCGGGTGAGAACCCTGGGACCTGGTCCGGCGGGCTGATCCGCTGCGACGCCACGGCGGCGGAGGTCCAGAGCTCCCGGCGAGAGGAGATGCCGAGCTTGGGCAGGAGATTGGACACGTGGTACTCCACTGTCTTGATCGAGACGAAGAGGTTCTCCGCGATCTCCCGGTTGGTCCGTCCCTGGGAGATCAGATAGGCCATGTCTCGCTCGCGCGGTGTCAGGGAGGCGTAGCGGCCCGCCACGGAGAGGAGCCTGCTCTTCACGTCACTGAGCTCCGGCGCGGCCCCCAGCTGCGCGAAGATGTCGCGTGCGGCCTCGAGCTGCTCCTCGGCCTCCGCGTGCTCACCGCGCTGACGGTGCACCACGCCGAGCGCATGATGCAGCCGTGCGCGGATGTGTGGGAACTCCGCGGCCAGCCAGATCGACGCCCGATAATCCTGCACCGCAGAATCCAGGTCCCCTCGCTTCGCGGCGAGCTTGGCCTGCAGCGCAAGCGGATGGCCGTAGGGCAGCGGCAGCCCCGGCCGCTGCGCCACCTTCTGGGTGAAGTGTTTCAACAGGCGTTCAGCCTCTGCCAGACGTGCCCGTCCGGGGTTCTCCAGGTCCACCAGTGCACCGATCTCCAGCGCGCGCCAACCGATGAGGCCAACCGAGTCCGCCCACGCGTAGAGCCTGGTGCGGCGGAAGTCGGCGATCACAGCGAGCGCACGCTCGTGGTCGCCCGACATCCGGGCCGTCCATGCCAGCGCCGTCATCACGTTGTAGAGCGGCAGTGCGCTGGACGTCGTGACGTGATGGGTCAGCCAGTCCACATGCTCGGCCGCGGCGGTCTCATCGGCATGCGCGACGGCGACCATCGCCAGCACCGCATGTGAACTCGCCAGACCGCGCCAGTCCCGCGTGGTCCCCGCCATGGCGATCACCCGTTCAGCGCGCAGAATCGCATCCGACCAGCGTCCGAGATGGAACTCCATCACCGCCTGTTCCGCCATGCCACGCTGCGCTGCCGCCGGCACCACCTTCTGGTGCCGGCCCTCCTCCGCGCGTTCCAGGTCATCCAGCGCAGCGGCAGTATGGCCCGCATAGAAGTGCACCCGCCCGCGGAAGTAGAGCGCGTCGGTGTGTTCTGCCGTGTCGGCGGCCTCGATCAGAAAGACGTCCAGGCAGCTGATGGCCTCCTCGATCGCACCGGTGTTCCACAGGGCGTAGACCTCGTGCATGACCATCACCCGAGCCATGACCTGGTCGATCGGGCTGTTCGGCACGATGCCGAGTTCACGGGCCTGAGCCACAGCAGCCTGCGCCGCCTGTTCATTGGCGGCGGCGATCTCCACGCTGCACAGCAGGATCAGCATCCGCCAGCGAACGATGTCCTCGAGGAGCTCCTCCTCGCGCGGACTGCGCAGCTGGGCGAGCAACAGGCTGCGTGCCTCGTCGAGATGCCCGGTGAAGAAGGCCATGCCGGCTCGCAGGAAGGCTGCGAGCGGGACGTCCCCGAGCACGTCGATCTCCGCGAACAGCTCGATGACGCCCGGCGGGCTCTCGGCGAGACCCATGGTCAGGCCCGCGGAGATCAGCAGTCTGCGTCGGTCCTCTCCCCGGCTGACGCGCATGGCGAGTGCGAGGTACTCGGCGCTTCCCGAGTAGTCGCCGTCCTGCAACGCGGTGGCGCCCTGGGACTCGAGCTCCTGGGCCAGCCCCGGGTCCCTGCCTGGTGTGGCTGCGGCAAGGTGCCTGGCCCGCGCGAGTCCAGTCGTGCGTTGGGCCAGCAGCAGGTGGATCAGGTGCAGGCGTGCTGGAGTGATCAATGCCTGGGCGGCCTCACTCCAGGTCTGATCGGCGAGCTGGACCTCGCGTCCATTGCCGGTGAGGATCGGACTGAGTGCGTCCAGCAGAGAGTCCGTCTGCAACGCCTGGTCCTCCTCCGGGGCGAAGGAACGCAGGGTCTGAGCCGCGACGTCCGCGAGCTCTTCTGCACGCGCGTGGCGGCCGTCGAGCGCGAGGACCTCCAGGAATGTTCGCAGGGGAGGAGTCAGATGTTCCACGTCCGATCGCAGAAAAGACGTGGGGATATCAGAGGTGGAGACCTCATCCGCTGTGCGGCACGTGGCTGCCAGACTCACCGCGATGCCGGGGTTGCCGGCTGAGCGGCTGTGGATGCGGCTGAGCATCTCCTCACTGAGCCGGTGGCCGTGGACCTGGAGCAGCTTGGCCATCTCAGCGCGGGTGATGCCCCGCAGGGTGATGCGGGTACCGGTGCGGGCCGCGGCTCGGGCGAACCGCCGTGCGAGGGGGTCCACCGTGGGGGAGACGGTCATCAGCAGCAGCACGGTGCATGTCGCTTCGGGGTCGAAGGCGCCCGCCTCCAGCAGCTTGACCAACCCGGCGTGGACCTCTGGGCCGGCGAGGTGAAAATCCTCAGCCACCAGGCAGTACGGGCCCGAGCCGTGGCGTCGCAGCGCCTCGCACACATCCTCACCGGACTCGACATCGGCGAAGGAGACCACGGTGAGGCCCGCCGAGGCCGCTCGGGCGCGGGCTTCTCCGGCCAGTGCGGTCTTGCCCGAGCCGATCGTGCCCTCGAGGAAGCAGATGGTGCTGCGTCCAGCGCGGGCGCTGTAGATGGCGCTGAGGATCTTGGCGCGCTGAGCATCTCGACCGATGACGCCGTGAGGACCCTCGACTTGCATCGTCGTGAACCCCTCCGTTTCAGTGGGCCACGGTTAGACGCACTAACCAAATAGTAGACTCCAGTTCAGCCTCGTCAAGACCAGGTGTCACTCTTCGACAACTGCTGCCCTGTCGGCATGAAACGGTCGGCTTGAAACACGGACGCGCCAGAGGAGGAGGCGGCTGCGCACCGGGGACGTGTGGGTCCGCTCAGCTCAGCTGCAGGATCTTCTCCTGCACGACCTTCGCGCGCACATTGGAGAAGCTCGACTCTTCGCCGACCTCGGAGAAGCCGAGGGACTCGAGGATCTTCAGCGTGCCCAGATTGTCCACCACGACCCGCGCGGTGACGGGGCGCTCAGGGAACTCGGTGAGGAACTTCTCCACGGCCTCAGTGGTGATGCCCTGCCCCCAGAAGCGCTTCTCGATCCAGAAGGTGATCTCCCGACTGGACTCATCCTCGAAGGCGGCGATGGAGCCCACCGGCTGACCGTCACGGTCGATCGTGCGCACGACGGTGTCATCGGAGTTCAGCAGCTCACCCCAATGATGGTCGAACACGCTGCGGTCCTTGGGATTGGTGGAGGCGAAGGCGGCCATATGGGCGGCGTCGGCGTCCTGCTGGAAGATGAAGAACTGTTCCAGATCCTCGGTCTCCACTTTGCGCAGCGTGATCATCGGTGAGGCTCCTTCATCGGCTTGTGGCCGCGTGGGTCTGCATCTGGTGTGCCCCCAGACTACTGTGCGCTCACATCACGGGCGAGCTGGTGCGCCACAGTGCGCACCGGCTCGCGCCCCATGCTTCGCGGGTGACCTGGTGCGCCATAATGGAGGAATGGCTTCCCCCAAGCGCCGCGTGGCGATCCTCGGTTCCACCGGTTCCATAGGAACCCAGGCCCTTGAGGTCATTGCCGCCCACCCTGACCGCTTCGAGGTCGTCGCGCTCGCGGCCGGGACGAATGCTGCACTGCTGGCCGACCAGGTCCGCGCCACCGGCTCTCGCATCGCCGGGATCGCCGACGCCGGGGCGGCCGGTGAGCTCGAAGCCGCGCTGCGGACCACCGAGGGTGCGCAGAAGACCGAGATCCTCACCGGAGACGAGGCGGCGGTGCAGATCGCTGCGGAGTCCGGGGCCGACGTCGTGCTCAACGGCATGACCGGTTCCATCGGCCTGCAGCCCACCCTGGCGGCTCTGAACTCGGGTGCCACCCTCGCCCTGGCGAACAAGGAATCCCTGGTGGTCGGCGGTGCGCTGGTGGCACAGGCGGTGCAGCGACCGGGCCAGATCATCCCGGTGGACTCGGAACATTCTGCGTTGGCCCAGGCCCTGAGCTCGGGACGCCACGAGCGGGGCCTCTGCTCACTGCCAGCATCAGGAGCCGCGGCGCTGAGCGGCGCCTCCGAGGTGTCCCAGCTGATCGTCACCGCCTCGGGTGGACCCTTCCGCGGCTGGGATCCCGCGGCGCTCGCGGACGTGACCCCCGCTCAGGCGCTCAAGCATCCCAATTATTCGATGGGCCGCGTGGTGACCACCAACTCGGCGACCATGGTCAACAAGGCGCTCGAGGTGATCGAGGCGCACCTGCTCTTCGACATTGGTCTGGAGGAGATCGAGACCGTGGTCCACCCGCAGCAGTGGATCCACTCGATGGTCCAGTTCTGCGACGGCTCCACCATCGCCCAGGCCGGGAGGCCGCGGATGTTGATCCCGATCGCGCTCGGCCTGTCCTGGCCGGAGCGGCTCTCCGAGGTGGACGCGCCGATCGATTGGACCCAGGCCATGCAATGGGACTTCGAGCCGCTGGATCATCGTGCGTTCCCCGCCGTCGCCCTGGCCAAACAGGCCTGCGCCGCCTCGGACACGCATATGGCGGTCTATAACGCCGCCAATGAGCAGGCGGTGGAGGCATTTCACGAGGGTCGGCTCAGCTTCCCCGGGATCGTCTCCACTGTGGAGGCCACCCTGGAGCGCTACACACCCTCCACCGGCACGCTCACCCTCGCGGAGGTCCTCGAGGCTGAGATCTGGGCTCGACGTGAGGCCGATGCGCTGATCAGTGCTGCGACCGTGCAGGCGCGCGCATGATCGCGCTGCTGATGATCCTGGGGGTCCTGCTGGTCGCGCTGGGCATCGCGCTCTCTATTGCCCTGCATGAGGTCGGGCATCTGCTGCCGGCGAAGCTCTTCGGCGTCCGGGTGACCCAGTACATGATCGGCTTCGGCCCGACCCTGTTCTCACGGAAGCGCGGTGAGACCCAGTACGGGGTCAAGGCCATTCCGCTGGGCGGCTATGTCGCGATGATCGGGATGTACCCGCCCCCGGATGAGACGGGGACGGTGAATCACCCGGCAGACCAGAAGGAGTCGGAGACAGCCGAGAAGGCTGCGGCAGAGACCTCTGGTGCTGCCGACTCTGCCGACTCTGCTCCGCGGGACCCCTATCTCAGCGAGGTCGGCGCGCAGTACGGCGCACCTGCCTCCGCTGCGGAGAACGCGGGGGAGGCCCCTGCCGGGAACGCGGCAGGGGCCACCACGACCAAGACGGTCCGCTCCCAGTCCACCGGGCTCTTCCAGCAGATGTCCGCCGACGCCCGTGAGGTCGCCGCCGAGGACCTTCAGCCCGGGGACGAGCAGCGCATGTTCTACAAGCTGCCGACCTGGAAGCGAATCATCATCATGCTCGGCGGGCCGGCGATGAACGCGCTCATCGCGCTGGCATTGACCGCCGGGATCGTCTCCGTGCACGGCACCGCGCAGCCCAACACCACGGTGAACGAGGTCTTCGAGTGCGTGGTCTCCGCAGATGAGACCGACGCCGCCGAGGCGGCGCAGAGCGAATGCGGTCCCGACGATCCAGCCGGGCCCGCCTATGAGGCAGGCCTGCGACCCGGCGATGAGATCCTCGCCTTCGACGGGCAGCCGGTGGATGAGTGGGATGAGCTCACCGGACTGATCCGTGAGTCCGCAGGGGAGTCCAGCAGCGTCACCTACCTGCGCTCCGGTGAGGAGCGCAGCACCACGCTGACCCCGATCCTCACCGAACGTCCGATCAGCGATGGTCTGGGACGAGCCCAGCGCGACGACGACGGCGCACTCATCACCGAACCGGTGGGCTTCATCGGTATGGGCGCCCAGCAGGAGATGGTCCAGCAGCCGTTCTGGGAGGCCGGCCCGGTGGTGTGGGAACAGTCCAAGGCGGTGGCCGGCGTCGTCGCGAACCTGCCGGTGCGTCTGTATGACGTGGCCGTGTCCACCTTCACCTCCGCCGAGCGGGACCCCGACGGGCCGCTCTCGGTGGTGGGTGTGGGCAGGATCGCCGGCGAGCTCTCGGTCCAGGAGGAGATCCCGCTGGAGTCCCGCTTCGCCTCGCTGCTGTCCCTGGTGGCCGGGGTGAACGTGGCGCTCATGGTCTTCAACCTCATCCCGCTGCTCCCGCTGGACGGCGGTCATGTGGCCGGGGCCCTCTATGAGAGCCTGCGCCGTCGGCTTGCCAAGCTGCTCGGGCGCCCGGATCCGGGGCCGTTCGACATCTCCAAGCTGCTGCCGCTGACCTACGTCGTGGCCGTGATGATGCTGGCCATGGGCGTGCTGCTGATCTACGCGGACATTGTGAACCCGATCCGTCTCTTCGATTAGCCGGGCACTTCGCGAGCGGTACGATGGGAAGGTCGGATCACCCCGACGTCGTCCGTGAGAATCCAGCGTCCGCGAGGACCTTGGAGCAACTGATCCATCAGGAGAGTCTGTGCCCGCCATCAATCTCGGAATGCCCTCCGCGCCGCCGCCAGTGCTGGCCCCGCGCCGGAAGACGCGCAACTTCCAGGTCGGGTCAGTGGGTGTGGGCAGTGACCACCGCGTCTCTGTGCAGTCGATGACGACCACCAAGACCCACGACATCAACGGCACCCTGCAGCAGATCGCAGAGCTCACCGCCTCCGGCTGCGACATCGTGCGTGTGGCCTGCCCCACGGACAAGGACGCCGAGGCGCTGAAGATCATCGCGGCGAAGTCCCAGATCCCGGTGATCGCCGATATCCACTTCCAGCCCAAGTACGTGTTCGCGGCGATCGACGCCGGCTGTGGCGCGGTCCGCGTGAACCCGGGCAACATCCGGCAGTTCGACGACAAGGTCGGCGAGATCGCCAAGGCCGCTGGCGACGCCGGAGTCTCGCTGCGCATCGGTGTCAACGCCGGTTCGCTGGACAAGCGCATCATGGACAAATATGGCAAGGCGACCCCCGAGGCGCTGGTCGAGTCAGCCGTCTGGGAGGCCTCGCTGTTCGAGGAGCACGGCTTCCACGACTTCAAGATCTCGGTCAAGCACAATGACCCGGTAATCATGGTCCAGGCGTACCAGATGCTCGCCGAGCGCGGGGACTGGCCGCTGCATCTGGGCGTGACCGAGGCCGGTCCCGCCTTCCAGGGCACGATCAAGTCCTCGGTGGCCTTCGGCACGCTGCTGGCTCAGGGCATCGGAGACACGATTCGGGTCTCGCTCTCCGCCCCGCCGGCCGAAGAGGTCAAGGTCGGAAACCAGCTGCTGGAATCGCTGAACCTGCGTCCGCGCAAGCTGGAGATCGTCTCCTGCCCCTCCTGTGGGCGCGCCCAGGTGGATGTCTACACCCTGGCGGACGACGTCACCGCCGGACTCGAGGGCATGACCGTCCCGCTGCGCGTGGCAGTCATGGGCTGCGTGGTCAACGGTCCGGGAGAGGCGCGCGACGCCGACCTCGGCGTGGCCTCCGGCAATGGAAAGGGTCAGATCTTCGTCAAGGGCGAGGTGATCAAGACCGTGCCCGAGGACCAGATCGTGGAGACGCTGATCGAAGAGGCCAACCGGCTGGCTGAGGAGATGGAACGCGAATCCGATGGAGATGCTCAGGCAACGAGTGCCCCTGTGGTCTCCGTCAGCTGACGCTGCGGCAGCCCGAGTGCACCGCGCGACCCGCGGCGAAGTCCGCGTGCTCACCCACGGGGACACCCCTGCCCTGCACCGGCTGCTCGCCACCGATCCGGTGGCGCATGTCTCGGTGACCACCACCGTGCGTGCCCGGCAGAGTGCTGGTCCCGGCCGGGGCCGCAACAGCGCCGTGGTGATGGGCATCGACGGTGAGAACGGGCTCGAGGCCGCCTGCTGGGCGGGAAGCAACATCATCCCGGTGGCCGCGACGCCGGAGCATGCTGAGCTCTTCGGTGTGGCGGTGGGTGCGCTGCGCCGCCGCGTGGCCTCGATCTACGGGGAGGCCGAGGCCGCCGTCGAACTCTATGACGCCACCGGCTGGACCGACGCGCGTGATGTCCGGCCCGAGCAGCCGCTGATGTCCATGACCGAGGCCTCCGCGATTCCGCCGCTGCCTGCGGCGCGGCTTTCAGCGCCGGAGGACTTCTCCCGGGTGGAGAAGGCCAGCGCCGCGATGTTCACCGAAGAGCTGGGGTTCTCGCCCTATGCCCAGGGAGCGAGTCAGTACCGCGAGCGGGTGCGGGGGCTCATCGATGCCGGACATTCGATCATCGCTGAGGATCCTGAGACCGGGGAGATTGCGTTCAAGGCCGAGTTCGGCGCCGTCAGCCCCGAGGTGGTGCAGGTCCAGGGTGTCTGGGTACGGCCGAGCTTCCGTGGACAGGGGCTCGCCGCGCCTGGAATGGCTGCCGTGGTGGAGCACGGCCTGAGGCTGGCGCCCACGGTGAGTCTCTACGTGAACAGCTACAACACCGCGGCGATTTGGACCTACCAGCGCGTCGGATTCACGCAGGTGGGGACCTTCGCGACCATACTGTTCTAGATGACTTTCTTCCCCTCTTCCTCTGCCTCTGCTGCTGGCGCGCCTCCGCGGCGCGCCCGCGCCGGCATCACCCTCGGACTGCTCGCCATGGTGCTGCTCACCGGATGTGAGACGGCGACGGTGGAGGACTCCACGGAGCCGGCAGCCGACGCCGGCACCAGCGCAGGGGACTCCCAGGCGCAGGCGCCTGAGCCCACGGGGAACCAGCTTTCGCATGAAGAGATGCGCGCCCAGCTCGAAGCCAGGTACCCAGAGGCCACGCTGACCGACACCGATGATTATTGGTCGGGTCTGCGGGACATCGAGACCGAGCTGCAGAAGCTGGTGGTCGATCCCCCGGAGTGCAAGCAGTACGTGGTGCGATCGGCCGTGCCAGTGCCCGCCGGGGCGCTCGTGGCCTTCGCCGACGGGTCGGGCGGCTCCGCTGGTTCTGCGCCCGGCGGAGAGGCGGAGACCGGCGGCGACGCCGAGACCGGAGACGCGGAGCCGGAGGCTTCGGATTCTGGCTCTGGCGCAGCCGTCCAACTGGCCAGCACCGAGGAGGACTCCGCGGACGGGTCCGACAGCGAGGATTCCGACGGTGAAGAAAGTTCCGGCGATTCTGCCGAAGACGCGGACACCGAAGATTCCGAGCAGGACGGGGAGGACTCGGAGGAGGAGCCTGAGCCGGTGACCGTGGATCTCCCTGCCGAGCGCCAGGCCGTCATCTACACCTTCCCTGACTGGCGCGCCGCCGAATCCCACTTCACCGCCGAGCAGGATGGTCTGGATGAGTGTGATTCCTACACCGCGCAGCGCAGCGCTGATGATGCTGTCGAGACCTCCACCTCGATCGACCGAGTGGACCTCACCTCCGAAGCCGATGCTGCCTTTGGCATCACCCGACGGATCAGCTCCGCAGGGGAGAACGAGCACAGTGCGGCAGTCACGCTGCGCACCGGCTCGCATATCGTGACCGTGATGGTGCCGCTGCAGGACTCGCTGTCCGAGGAGGAGGCGGAGGTCGCCGTCGTCGAGCTGGAGGAAGAAGCCGCGGACCTGCTGGCCAGCCTCGACTGACCCCTCCCCAGCGTTTTACCTCCCCTTGCGTGCTTTACCCCGGTGACGGTCTGGCCGGTAAACCTCGCAGGAGGGGGTAAAACGCGGGGTGGGGCGGGCTCAGCCGAGCAGGTCGACGGCGACGTCGTAGCCCAGCTTGATCACCAGGGCGAAGACCACGATCAGGAACACCACACGGATGAACTTCGAGCCCTTGGCGATCGCCATCCGGGCGCCGAGATAGCCGCCGGCCATGTTCGCCGCGCCGAGCACCAGGCCCAGCCCGAGCAGCACGTGCCCGGCGGGTGCGAAGTAGAGCAGCGCTCCCAGGTTCGTGGCCACATTGACCACCTTGGCCTGCGCGGAGGAGTTCAGGAAGTTATACCCCAGCACGGTCACCAGGGCGATGACCAGGAACGTCCCGGTGCCCGGACCCAGCACGCCGTCGTAGAAGCCTAAGATCATGCCGATCATCACGGCGCGCGCCAGATGCCCCATGCCGACGTGGCGCAGCTTCTCCAGCTGGCCCACCTGCGGGCGGACCGCGGTGAACACGCCGACGCCGATCAGCGCCAGCAGGATCAGCGGCAGGATGATCCGCTCCGGCAGCGAGGCGGCGACGACGGCGCCGCAGTAGCTTGCCAGCAGCGCCGCCACGGCCATCGGGAGGGCGGTGCCCATGGCAGGCTTCACCCGCCGGGCGTAGGTGATCGCCGAGGTGGTGGTGCCGAAGATCGAGCCGAGCTTGTTCGTGGCGAGTGCCTGCACCGGGGTGATCCCCGGAATCATCAGCATTGCGGGCAGCTGCAGCAGACCACCCCCGCCGACGACGGCGTCCACCCACCCGGCCGCGAAGCCTGCGGCGATGAGCAGCAGCAGGGTCACCCAGGTGATCTCGAGGCTGCCCCCGACCAGCAGGTCAGTGGCAGCCTCGAGGGCTTCGCTCAGCGCGCGCCTTTGACGTCTTGCAGGCCCTTGACGTGCTCGAGCACCGCCGCTGCGGCCTCATCCACGGGGACCTCATGAGACTCGCCCGAGCGGCGATCCTTGAGCTCGATCGTGCCGTTCTTCAGCCCGCGGCCCACGGTGACCAGCATCGGAACTCCGAGGAGCTCGGCGTCGCCGAACTTCACGCCGGGGGAGACCTTCGGGCGATCGTCGTAGATCACGCTGAGACCGGCGTCCTCGAGCTGGGTGGTCAGCGACTCGGCCGCAGCGTAGACCTCATCGCCCTTGCCGGTGGCAACCAGGTGCACATCGGCTGGAGAAATCGCGGCGGGCCAGATCAGGCCCTTCTCGTCATGCGTGGCTTCGGCGATGGCGGCCAGCGCGCGGGTGACTCCGAAGCCGTAGGAGCCCATGGTCACGGTGGCGAGCTTGCCGTTGACATCGAGGACCTGCAGGCCCAGCGCCTCGGCGTAGCGGGTGCCGAGGTGGAAGATGTGCCCCATCTCGATGCCGCGGCGGGTGCGCAGCGGGCCGGAGCCGTCCGGAGCGGGGTCGCCCTCTTGGACGACCACGGCCTCGATGATCCCGTCCCAGCCGAAGTCGCGCCCGGCCACCAGGCCGAACACGTGCTGATCGGCCTCATTGGCGCCGGTGATCCAGCTGCTGCCGGACACCACGCGCGGATCCACCAGGTAGGTGATCCCGGTGCTGCCCTCATCGCCGAGGACCGGAGCGTCCAGGGACAGGCCGGGGCCGATATAGCCGCGGACCAGTCCGGGGTTCTTCTTCAGATCGGCCTCGTTGGCGGCCTCCAGCGCCACTTCGCCGCCGACGCCGATGAGTCCGCCGATGGTGGCCTCGGCGCGCTTGAGATCCACGTCGCGATCACCGGGCACGCCCAGGACCACGATGCGCCGTGAACCATCCGGCAGCACGGCTGCGACGACCACGTTCTTCAACGTGTCCGCCGCGGTCCAGGCCCGGTCCTCGCGCGGCTGATGCGTGTTCGCGGCGTCGACCAGGGTCGCGATGGTGTCGGTGCCGGGGGTGTGGTGCACCTGCGCAGCGGGCAGGTTCGTGTGGTCGATGGGCTCCGGCGTCGGCGTGGTGACGGCCTCGACGTTGGCGCGGAAGCCGCCGTCGGACTCGACGAAGGTGTCCTCTCCGATGTCGCAGGGGAAGAGGAACTCCTCCGAGGCGGATCCGCCCATCGCACCGGAGACTGCGTTGACCGGGACCACGGGCAGCCCGAGGCGGTCGAAGATGCGCAGGTAGGCCTCGCGGTGGGCGTCATAGGCCGCGCGCTGGTCCTCTTCGGTCAGCGCGAAGGAGTAGGAGTCCTTCATGATGAACTCGCGGCCTCGGAGCAGGCCCGCCCGGGGGCGTGCTTCATCGCGGTACTTGGTCTGGATCTGGTAGATCGAGAGCGGAAGGTCCTTATACGAGCTGTAGAGGTCCTTCACGAGCAGGGTGAAGACCTCTTCATGCGTCGGTGCCAGCAGGTAGTCCGCCTCTTTGCGGTCCTTGAGCCGGAAGATGCCGTCGCCGTAGTCGTCCCAGCGGCCGGTGGCCTCGTAAGGCTCCTTGGGCAGCAGGGCCGGGAAGTGGACCTCCTGGGCGCCGATCCGGTGCATCTCCTCGCGGACGATCGCCTCGATCTTCCGCAACACGGTCAGTCCCAGCGGCAACCAGCTGTAGACGCCCGGCGCGGCGCGGCGGATGTAGCCAGCGCGGACCAGCAGCTGGTGGCTGGCGACCTCGGCGTCGGCCGGGTTGTCGCGCAGCGTGCGGAGGAACAGGTGGGACAGGCGGAGCGGCACAGGTGTTCTCGTTTCCGGTCAGGGATCTTCTACCGGCCCAAGTCTAAGGGCCACCGCTCCCGGGCGTTTTACCTCCCCTTACGTGCTCTACCTGGGCGACGGTCAGGGTGGTATTCCTCGCAAGGGACGGTAAAACGCGGGGAGGGAGGAGAGTTCTCCACAGTTCAGCAGAAATGCCCCGAGAGCGACGCCGCAGGAGCAGGCTTCTCCCATGGCCACACACCTCACGTCGCTTGCCACTGCGCTGCCGCGCGGCCGACTCTTCCGCGCCAAGGATCTCTGGGACAGCTCCGGTGGTGCCCGCGGCATCGGAATGTCTGCGAGCAGCGATGTGGAGGAGATCGGTCGTCGGCTCAGTGCGCTGGTCGATGCTGGAGAGCTGCTGCGCATCCGACGGGGCGTCTACCTCCACCCCTCCACGTGGTTGCAGAGTGCCCCCTGGGACCGCCATCTGATTGCCGCAGCCGCCGTGCACCTACTGGCTCCGCAGACGCATTTCTGCCGTACCACCGCCCTGACGCTGCATGGTCTAGGACTGCTCCACCCTCCCGACGCCGTGACGGTGCGGACCGCACACAACTCGGAGACCGGTCTGCATCCGGCGCCGTCGCTGACCGGTCGAGCCTCCACCACCGCGATCGAACGTCTCCAGCGGACTCACCCACCGGCTCACCCACAGACGCACGACGGCGGCGCCCCGAGTCCCGCAGCACTGCGCGCCATCGGCACCCGTCATCACCAGTACCCGCGCACGCTCCGAGACCGGCTGAGGGAGGGGCTGGGGGAGGAATGGAAACCTGCCTACGAGCAGGCCATCCTCCGGCAGCCTTTTCCTGTGCTGCAGGCCTTCGACGCGGAGCTCACAGCAGGACGTGAGGTCTGCGTGGAACCGCTGGGCCTGGTGCTGGCCGACACCGTGCCCCGGCTGAACTTCGCGGATGCGGTGGTGGTGCTCGACGCCTATAAGGCGGGCCGCGTCGGCGAGGGCGAGCGCCCGGCAGGAACGCTCTCCGCCGTCGAACCCTGGCTGCGTCTGGTCGCATCCGCGCGAGGTCGCGCGCGCTGGGACGCTGCATGGACCTTCGCCGACGCGAGGGCGGAGTCCGCGGGGGAGTCCTGGGCGCGGGTGCGGATCGCCGAACTGGGATTCTCCGCCCCGGTTCTCCAGCGCATGTTCCTGCTGCCGAACGGGAAGTCCTGCATCACTGACTTCTTCTGGGAGGGCCCGGGAGTCGTCGGCGAGTTCGACGGGCTCATGAAGTATCGGAATTCGAGGGTGCTCTCGGGGCGGAGCGCCGAGGAGGTCGTGATCGCGGAGAAGGAGCGCGAGGACGGGCTGCGGGCCCTCGGACTGAGCGTCCTCCGTTTCACCTGGGCCGACCTGCAGGACCCCTCCCGGCTCCGACGACTGCTGAACGCGGCCGGAGTCCCCTTTTCCCAGCGTTTTACCGGGGCGGACGCGTTCTACCAGGGGGACCGTCGGGCGGGTAGAACACGTAAGGGGAGGTAAAACGCCGGGGGAGGTCTCAGGCACAATGGAGACGCACCACCCGCCACTGAGAGGACCGTCATGGCCATCGCCCCACGCCCCACCGGAGCGCAGCGCTTCACCGATGCGCGCACCGCGAAGATCGCCGAGCTGCTCATCCCTACGGTCACCGAACAGGGCCTCTATCTCGAAGAGCTCGAGCTCAGCCCCAGCGGCGGGACCACCACGCTGAAGGTCTCCGTGGATCTTCCCTCGGGCACCGGACAAGTCGACCTGGACACGGTCGCCGCACTCTCCCAGGCCATCTCCGCTCGCCTGGACGAAGAGGACGTGCTTCCCGAACTCGACAGCTACGAGCTGGAGGTCTCCACCCCGGGTGCGACCCGTCCGCTCACCGAGCCCCGGCACTTCGAGCGCAACCTCGGTCGACTCCTGGAAATCACCCAGACCGGGGAGAGCCCGATGCTCGCCCGGCTGAAGACCGTGAGCGAAGACGCGATCACCGTGGCCGAGCAGAAGCCGGCACCCAAGAAGGGCATGCCGGTGAAGTATGCGGATCCCACCGAGATCAGTTTCGCGTCGATCACCCAGGCACGAGTGCAGGTAGAGTTTTCCCACACGGAGTAGAGACTGGCTTAACCGGAGGCACAAGTGGATATCGATATGAGCGCACTGCGCATGCTCGTCAAAGAGCGAGAGATCCCGCTGGAGCGGCTGATCCCCGCCATTGAGCAGGCGCTGGTGCTGGCTTACCACAAGTCACCCGGTGCGCTGCAGCACGCCCGGGCGGAGATCGATCAGTCCACGGGTCACGTCACGGTCTGGGCCAAGGAGCGCGACGAGGACGGCACGGTCATCGGCGAGTTTGACGACACTCCCCGCGACTTCGGCCGCGTGGCCGCCTCCACGGCGCGCCAGGTCATCATGCAGCGCATCCGCGACGCCGAGGACGATCAGGTCCTCGGCGAATTCCGCGGCCGTGAGGGTGAGCTGATCTCCGGCACCATCCAGCAGGGTCGCAACCCGAATATGATCCAGGTGGACCTGGGCAGCGTCGAGGCGCTGCTTCCCCCGCAGGAGCACGTCCCCGGCGAGGAGTACATCCACGGCCGACGGCTGCGCGCCTTCGTCGTCGACGTCCACCGCGGCATGCGCGGCCCCTCCATCACGCTGTCCCGCTCCCACCCGGGTCTGGTGAAGAAGCTCTTCGAGCACGAGGTCCCGGAGATCGCCGACGGCAGCGTGGAGATCACCGCCATCGCCCGCGAGGCCGGACACCGCACGAAGATCGCGGTCCGCGCCCACCAGTCGGGCATCAACGCCAAGGGTGCCTGCATCGGCTCCATGGGCTCCCGTGTCCGGGCTGTGATGACCGAGCTCAACGACGAGAAGATCGACATCATCGATCACTCCGACGACGCCGCGGAGTTCATCGCCCACTCGCTGTCGCCCTCGAAGGTGAAGTCGGTGACCATTCTGGATGAGGCCACCCGCAGCGCCCGCGTGGTCGTTCCGGACTACCAGCTCTCGCTGGCCATCGGCAAAGAGGGGCAGAACGCCCGGCTCGCCGCGAAACTCACCGGTTGGCGGATCGACATCGTCTCCGACGCCACGCTGGCCGCACCCTGACCGGGTTCGTTCGGGCAGAGAGTTCTGCTCGAATCAGCGAGAAGGGGTAGACTGTCATGGTTCCAGTGCGTACCTGTATCGGCTGTCGCCGTCAGGTCGCCCAGGATGACGTGGTGAGGCTTGTCCTCGCCGCAGCCGACGACGCCGGATCCGCACCTGAGCAGGTGGTGTGGGACACCGCCCGGGTTCTTCCCGGACGAGGCGCCTGGTTGCACCCGCAGCGCGAGTGCTTCGACACCGCAGTGAAGCGGAAGGCCTTCAACCGGGCGTTCCGCAGGCCTGTGGATACGAGCACACTCGAGCTGCACGACATTATCGGCACCAACGGCCCCGGCTCGTGAGAAGCACCTCGGTGCAGATCACAGCGGCTGAGGCCAGAAAGAGGGTTCAGAGAGATGGATCCCCGATGAACACCGACGCATGAGTTCGCCGCGATGACTTTTCAGAGCAACTCCGTCACGGTTTCAGAGAAGTTCAAACGGCCTTCGCCGATGAACCGCTGACATCAGCCCCGCTGGTGCCGGCGGGGAAGCGTGGGCCAGACAAGGAGAAATGTGGCCAAGGCCCGCGTACACGAGCTCGCAAAAGAGCTCGGCATCACCTCGAAAGAAGCCCTCGCGAAACTGCAGGGCATGGGCGAGTTTGTGAAATCGCCCTCCTCCACCGTGGAGCCCCCGGTGGCGAAGAAGCTGCGTCAGGCATTCCCCGACGCGAAGCCCGCCGAAGCTCCCGCTTCCACGTTTAAGCCGGCTGCCCGGCCCGGTCCGCAGAAGTCCGACGGCGCGTCCACGCCCGCCGCTGACTCCTCGGCCCCAGCCCAGTCCGGTTCCTCTGCGGCCCCGAGCCCCGGGTCCTCGGCTCCGCGTCCCGGCGGCATCAAACCCGGACCGAAGCCGGCACCCAAGCCTGCCGCGAAGGCCGAGCCCGAAGCCCCCGCGGCTGCGGAGAAGCCTTCCGAGAAGCCCGCGCAGGAGCCCGCAGCTCCTGAGGAGTCGAAGCCAGCTGCCAAACCGGCCAGCGGCTCCAAGCCCGGCGGACCCCGCCCGGGCAACAACCCCTACGCACCGAGCCAGGGCATGGGCGCCGAGCGCCAGGCCCCGCGTCCCGGCGGAACCGGCGGCCCCCGCCCCGGTCCGAAGCCGGCTGGACCACGTCCGGGCAACAACCCGTTCGCACCCCAGCAGGGCATGCGCACCGAACGCGGCGGCGGACCCCGTCCCCGCGGTGGTCAGGGTGCCCCCGGTGGCGCACCCCGTCCGGGTGCACCACGCCCAGCAGGCGGCGCACGTCCCGGCGCACCGGCAGCAGGCGGCGCAGCCCGTCCGGCAGCCGCACGTCCGGGAGGCCCCAAGCCTTCGATGATGCCCAGCCAGACCCCGGCACCTGCCGGTGGTCGTCCGGGCGCTCCCGCCGGTGGTCCGCCTCGCGGCGGTCGCGGCGGCGGTCCTCGTCGTGGCGGCGCGGCAGGTGCCTTCGGGCGCGGCGGCTCCAAGGCCAAGGCTCGCAAGTCGAAGCGCGCAAAGCGCCAGGAGATGGAGCAGCGCCAGTCCCGCGAGATCGGCGGCGTGCGCGTTCCCAAGGGTGACGGCAGCGTCACCGTGCGGCTGCGCCGCGGCTCCTCGCTGGGCGACTTCGCCGAGAAGATCAATGCCGAGCCGGCAGCCATGGTCACCGTGCTGATGAAGCTCGGTGAGATGGCGACCGCCAACCAGTCACTCGACGAAGAGACCTTCCACCTTCTGGGCGAAGAACTGGGCTACCCGGTCCAGATCGTCTCCCCGGAGGACGAGGATCGCGAGCTGCTCGAGACCTTCGACATCAACATCGAAGACGAGCTGGCAGCCGAGGGCTCCGAGGAGCTCTCCGCCCGCGCGGCAGTCGTCACCGTCATGGGTCACGTTGACCACGGCAAGACCCGACTGTTGGACTCCATCCGTAAGGCGAACGTGACCGCAGGCGAAGCCGGCGGCATCACCCAGCACATCGGTGCCTACCAGGTCCACGTCGAGCACGAGGGCGTGGAGCGCGGCCTGACCTTCATCGATACTCCCGGTCACGAGGCGTTCACCGCCATGCGTGCCCGTGGTGCGAAGGTCACCGACATCGCCGTGCTGGTCGTCGCCGCCGATGACGGCGTCATGCCGCAGACGGTGGAAGCGCTGAACCACGCGAAGGCCGCCAACGTGCCGGTCGTCGTCGCGGTCAACAAGATGGACAAGGAAGGCGCCTCGCCGGACAAGGTCCGCGGTCAGCTGGCCGAATACGGTCTGGTGCCCGAGGAGTACGGCGGCGACACCATGTTCGTCAACGTCTCCGCGCTGAACAACCTGCACATCGACGAGCTGCTGGAAGCCGTGCTGCTCACCGCAGATGCGGCCCTGGAGCTCACTGCGAACCCGAACAAGGCAGCACGTGGTGTGGCCATCGAGGCGAACCTGGACAAGGGTCGCGGCGCCGTGGCCACTGTGCTGGTGCAGTCCGGCACGCTGCGGGTGGGCGACAACATGGTCGCAGGCACCGCTCACGGCCGTGTCCGCGCCATGTTCGATGAGCACGGTGAGACCGTCAAGGAGGCCCTGCCTTCCCGTCCGGTCCAGGTGCTGGGTCTGTCCTCGGTGCCTCGCGCCGGTGACACCTTCCTGTCCACCTCGGATGACCGCACCGCACGTCAGATCGCTGAGAAGCGTGAGGCGGTGGAGCGCAACGCTCAGCTGGCCAAACGCCGCAAGCGCATCAGCCTGGAAGACTTCGACCAGGCTGTGGCCGAGGGCAAGATCGACACCCTCAACCTCATCCTCAAGGGCGACGTCTCCGGTGCCGTGGAGGCCCTGGAAGACGCTCTGCTCAAGATCGATGTGGGCGACGACGTGCAGCTTCGCGTCATCCACCGCGGCGTCGGTGCGATCACGCAGAACGACGTGAACCTGGCCACTGTGGACAACGCAGTGATCCTCGGCTTCAACGTCCGTCCTGCGGAGCGCGTGACCGACCTGGCTGACCGTGAAGGCGTGGACATGCGCTTCTACTCGGTCATCTACGCGGCCATCGATGACATCGAGGCAGCGCTGAAGGGCATGCTCAAGCCCGAGTACGAGGAAGCGTCACTCGGCAGCGCCGAGGTCCGCGAGGTCTTCCGCTCCTCGAAGTTCGGCAGCATCGCCGGTTCGATCGTCCGGTCCGGTCTCATCCGCCGCAACGCCAAGGCCCGCCTGGTGCGCGACGGCAATGTGGTCGCAGACAACCTCACCATCGAGTCGCTCAAGCGGTTCAAGGACGACGCCACCGAGGTCCGCGACGGCTTCGAGTGCGGCATCGGCCTCGGATCCTTCAACGACATCCGCGAAGGTGACAGCATCGAGACCTGGGAGATGCGCGAGATCCCTCGCGTCTGACCAGGCCTGCCGGTTCGTCCGGCGACAGTTCCGGGGACTCTGCCACACGGCGGGGTCCCCGGACCTGTCAGCACTCCATGCTCCGCCGAGTCCCGCACCGGGTCTAGGCTGAGACACAGAATTCTTGAAAGGACCACCCCATGGCAGATCCAGCACGCGCCGCCCGACTGGCGCAGCGCATCAAGGTGATCGTGGCCGAGGCGCTTCGTCGCCGGGTCAAGGATGAGCGCGCCGAGCTCATCACCGTCACCGACGCCCGCGTGACCAACGATCTCCAGCACTCCACGGTGTACTACACCGTGATGGCCCCGGATGAGGATTCCCGCGCCGGCGCCGAAGCGGTCCTGGCAGCCAACCAGGGCGTGCTGCGCCACGAGCTCGGCAAAAACCTCAACATCCGGCTGACCCCCACCCTCGAGTTCGTCGCCGACGAGATCCCCGAATCGGCCGCGCATATGGAAGATCTGCTGCGCAAGGCCCGGGAGCAGGACGAGCACGTCGCCGCACTCCGCAAGGACGCCCAGCCTGCCTCCGAGGAGAAGCCCTACCGCTGGCAGGTCGAGGAGGACGAGTCCTCCGAGGACGACGCCGAATCCGCCGCCGACGGGTCCGGCAGCCGCAGCTCCTCCGAGGCCAACTGAGCGTTCATGGGTAAGAAGCAGAAGCCCGAGGAGCTGGAGGTCGGCTCCGGCCTCGTCCTGGTGGACAAGCCCGCGGGCTGGACCAGCCATGACGTGGTCGGTCGCCTCCGCAAACTCGCGGGCACGCGCAAGGTCGGCCACGCGGGGACTCTGGACCCGATGGCCACCGGCGTCCTGGTCGTCGGGATCAACCGCGCCACGCGGCTGCTCACCCACATCGTCGGAGTGGACAAGACCTACACCGCCACCATGCGGCTGGGCCAGTCCACCACCACCGACGACGCCGAGGGTGAGGTCCTCCAGACCAGGTTCGCCAATGCGGTGGGCGCGGAGGACATCCATACCGAAGTGGCCCGGCTCACCGGTGAGATCCAGCAGGTGCCGTCCACGGTCTCCGCGATCAAGGTCGACGGTCGGCGCGCCTATGACCGGGCCCGAGCCGGCGAAGACGTGGAGCTCAACTCGCGCGCCATCACCGTGCATGCCTTCGAGGTCCTCGACATCCGCCGGATCGAGGGCGGCAAGCTCATCGATGTGGACATCGAGGTCCGGGTCTCCTCCGGAACCTACGTCCGCGCGCTGGCCCGAGACCTGGGCGAGGCGCTTGAGGTCGGCGGTCATCTCACCGCGCTGCGCCGCACCGCGGTGGGTCCCTACAGCATCGACCAGACCCTCACCCTGGAACAGCTCGGCGAGGACTTCGGCTATATCGGCTTGGCCGAGGCCGCTGCTCAGCTCTTTCCCGCGCGCGAGCTCACCGCTGAGGAGACCGCCAACCTCGGCTTCGGCCGGCGCGTGACGGCCTCCGGCACAGGGGAGGACCCCCAGCTCACGGCCGCCTTCAGCCCCGAGGGTGATCTAGTGGCCCTGCTGCGCGACGTCCCGGCCAAGAAGGGGGCGTCGGCGTCACCGGATGCCGCCGACGCGGCAGAGTCCAGTGACTACCAGGCCAAGCCGGAACTGGTCTTCGCCCCCGCCACCGCCCCCGCCACCGCCCCGGTCGCGGCTGAGACCTCAGCCCTGCCCGCGCCGTCCACAACCGCCCCCGCCGAGACCCCGACACAGCCCGAGGAATCCACTGCATGACGGTGATGTTCCTCATAGGCACCCTCGTCTGCGCACTGTCTGTCGTGGTGTGCTGGGTCATGACCGCGGTGCGCGATCACCCGGCTGATTCCTCGATCATCTCGCTGGCGCTGATCGAGCTCTACCTCATCGTCTATGCCGTGTACGCCGGAATTCGGCAGGCCACCGGCGCCTCGATCACGGGAGAGGCCTGGGAGTTCTGGGGCTATATTGTCACTGCACTGATGCTCCCGGTGGGAGTGTTCGTCTGGGCCATGATCGACAAGACCCGCTGGTCCAACCTGGTGATGAGCTTCGTCGGGCTCGTCGTATTCGTGATGATCTACCGCTTGGAGGAGATCTGGTGGGGAAGCGCGCTATGAGCGGAAACCTGAGCAGCACCCCGGCCGACGACGGCCGGGCCAATGCCGATCGCACCGACGGTGCCCCCGCTCGTACTGGCCGCAAGGCCCCCACTCCGCGCAACCGCGGCGTCGGCATGCTCATCATCACCGCCTACGGCATCTTCGCCGTCTCCTCCTTCGCCCGTGCGCTCTACCAGATCCTCACCGACTTCGACGCCTCCCCAGTGGCCTACTCGCTCAGCGGGTTCGCCGCCGCGGTGTACATCGTCGCCACGCTGGCCCTGGCCCGCATCGGAGCGCGCGCCTGGCGCCTCGCGCTGATCGCCGTCCTGGTGGAGTTGACCGGGGTGCTCGGCGTCGGACTCTGGACCTACCTGCAGCCGGAGCTCTTCAACGAGGCCACCGTGTGGTCCCACTTCGGCGAGGGCTACGCCTTCGTGCCGCTGGTGCTGCCCTTCATCGGACTGTTCTGGCTGCTGCGCCATCGTCCCGGACGTCCCGCCGCGCGCGGCACCCAGGCATGAGCGATAAGCTTTCCGACGTGCAGTTCTGGAACGGTCGCGAAGAAGTCCCGCAGGGACTAGGACCCACCGCAGTGACCATCGGCAATTTCGACGGCGTCCACCTGGGTCACCAGGAGGTGCTCTCCCAGCTTGTCGCCGCTGCCCACAGCCAAGCCGACACCCAGGCCGTGGCCATCACCTTCGACCCGCACCCGCTGCAGGTCCACCGCCCCGACGACTGCCCGGTCATGCTCACCGGCACCGCAGAGAAGGTCCAGCGACTCTCCGAGTCCGGCATCGATGCGCTGCTCGTGCTGCACTACAACCTGGACCTGGCAGGACTCACCGCGGAAGAGTTCGTGAAGACCTATTTCGTGGACCTGCTCAACGTCTCCGTGGTCGTGATCGGCCACGATGTCCGCTTCGGCCGCGGCAACTCGGGCAACTTCGAGACCATGGTCGAGCTGGGCGAGCGCTACGGCTTCAGCGTGCTCGGCGTCGATGATTTCGCGCTCTCCGGGCACACCGTGGCCGAGACCTCGCGCCGCTGCTCCTCCACCTGGGTGCGCGAGGCTCTCGACGCCGGAGATGTGGCCGCCGCCGCAGAGGTGCTCGGCCGCCCCCACGCCGTGCTCGGCGAGGTGGTCCACGGTGCGGCCCGCGGCCGTGACCTGGGCTTCCCCACGGCCAACCTGGCCAGCGCCTCCGAGGGCATGATCCCCGCCGACGGCGTCTACGCCGGGTGGCTGGAGGACGCCGCCGGAGCACGCTGGCCCGCCGCGATCTCGGTGGGCTCCAACCCGACCTTCCACGGACTGGAACGCGTGGTCGAGTCCCATGTCATCGACCGGCCCCAAGAACTGGTCGAGGACTTCGATCTGTACGGCCAGCACGTGCGCGTGGAGTTCGTCCAGCGGCTGCGCGGGATGGTCGCCTATGAGGGCGTGGAGAAGCTGGTGGAGCAGATGCACCAGGACGTGGTCCAGACCCGCCAGGTCCTCGCCGGACTCCCCGTCGACTAGTGCCGACCGCGCCGTGCCCTCCCGCCCCAAACCACGACCCGGCCAGCAGTCGCTGATCACCGACCCCGACCGACGACGACGGCTGGGCGCCTCCTTCTCCACGGACACCTCCCTGCAGGAGGCCTGGCGCTACGACGCCGCCCGGCCCCGATATCCGCGCGACGTGGTGGCCTCGATCCTGGTGATCGCGCCCACCCGCCCCGTGGTGGCCGACCTCGGCGCCGGCACCGGGATCCTCAGCCGCGCCCTGCTCGCCCACGGAGCCCATGTCCATGCAGTCGAGCCCTCGATCGCGATGACCGAGGTGCTCGCGGCTCGCAGCCAAGAGCCCGATCAGACTCGGGGCCAGGACGAGGTCAGCCCGCGGCTTCAGGTGCACCGGACCACTGCGGAGGCGACCGGACTGGGGGAGGCGAGCTGCGACGTCGTCGTCGCGGCCCAGGCCTGGCACTGGTTCGATGACGCGCTGGTCCAACAGGAGGTGCGCCGGATCCTGAGGCCCGGGGGAGTGCTGGCCGTGGTGGCGAACTACCTGGACACCTCCGTGCCCTGGGTGCATCGACTGACCCGGATCATGCGCGCCGGGGACGTCTACCGGCCAGGGTGGACCCCGCCGGTGGACCCGGCGTTCTTCGGTGGGTGGACCACGCAGGAGACCCGCTGGGAACGAGCGATCACTCCGGAGGAGATCCGCACGCTCTCCACCACGCTGAGCTCCTGGCTCTCCGCCGATGAGCCGGCTCGGGAGCGCCGCCGAGCCAATCTCGACTGGTATCTCGAGGAGCACCTGGAGCTGCCGCCGGGGAAGCCGGTCCAGCTTCCCTACCTCACCGTCCTCCACACCAGCGTTTTACCTGGGCTTACGTGATTTACCGGGCCCGCCGTCGGGCCGGTAATCCACGCACCGGGTGGTAAAACGCTGGAAAGGGAGCTCGGGTGGCCCCTCGCGTCGGGCTCCTGTATCGTAGAAAGGTCGCCTAGGCGGCAACGTCATGCTGCAGTCCGCGGTGGCTGACACTGGTCCCTGGCCCATCTGGGCAAAGCCCGGTCTTGTTCGCGGTACAACAATGAAGGAGCTCTTCCATGGCTTTAGATCCCGTTGTAAAACAGGAGATCATCAAGGAGTACGCAACCTCCGAGGGTGACACAGGTTCACCCGAGGTTCAGGTTGCGGTTCTGACGCGTCGGATCTCCGACCTCACCGAGCACCTGAAGGTGCACAAGCATGATCACCACACCCGTCGCGGTCTGATGATCCTGGTGGGTCGCCGTCGTCGTCTGCTGAAGTACCTTGCTGCTACGGACATCGAGCGCTACCGTTCGCTGATCAAGCGTCTCGGAATTCGCCGATGAGCTTCAGCGTCAAACGCTGATCACCAAGCAACGAACCAGGCGGCTCCTTACACGGTCTTAATGACCGTAGGAGCCGCCTGCTTTGTATGCGAGACTAGTGGGTGGCGCTCCCGCCAGTGAGAGGGATCGAACTCATATGTTCCGGTCCTCGGTAGTAGCCTCCGGGAGGCACAGCACGTGCCGGGCCCGTGGGCTTCGATCGAAGACCGACCATATGTACGCAGATCCTTCTCTCTCACTGGCGCGCCGGTAATGCACGACAACTGAGAGGAGACACCTGTTATGCAGGGTCCCGAGATTCACACTTCCGAAGCCATCATCGACAACGGCTCATTCGGTACACGCACGATTTCCTTCGAGACCGGCCGCCTCGCCAAGCAGGCCGCCGGTTCCGTCCTGGTCACCATGGACGACGACACGAGCCTGCTCTCGGCCACCACGGTGGGCAAGTCCCCCCGTGAGGGCTTTGACTTCTTCCCGCTGACGGTGGACGTCGAAGAGCGCATGTATGCCGCAGGTCGCATCCCCGGCAGCTTCTTCCGTCGCGAGGGTCGCCCCTCCACCGACGCGATCCTGGCCTGCCGTCTGATCGACCGCCCGCTGCGCCCCGCCTTCAAGAAGGGCATCCGCAACGAGGTCCAGGTCGTCGAGACCATCCTCTCGATCAACCCGGATGACCTCTACGACGTGGTCGCCATCAACGGCGCCTCCATGTCCACCCAGCTCTCCGGTCTGCCGTTCTCCGGCCCGATCGGTGCAGTCCGTGTGGCACTCGTGGACAAAGGTCAGGGCGCCCAGTGGGTCGCCTTCCCGAAGCACTCCCAGCTGGAGGACGCTGTCTTCGACATGGTCGTCGCCGGTCGAGTCGTCGACGGCGACATCGCCGTGCTGATGGTCGAGGCCGAGGCCACCGATGACTCCTGGAAGCTCATCAAGGAGCAGGGTCGCACCGCGCCCACCGAGGACATCGTCGCCGAGGGCCTGGAGGCTGCCAAGCCGTTCATCAAGGTCCTCTGCGATGCACAGGCTGACCTGGCTGCACGCGCCGCCAAGCCGGCCATCGACGTCCCGACCTTCGTGGACTACGAGGATGACGTCTTCGCCGCAGTGGAGGCCTCCGCCTCCGAGCGTCTGAGCAAGGTCTACCAGATCGCCGACAAGCAGGAGCGCGACACCGCGGACTCCGAGCTGAAGGCCGAGGTCCGCGAGGAGCTCGCCGGCGAGGGCAAGCAGTTCGAAGGTCGCGGAGGCGAGGTCTCCAAGGCCGTCGGCGCGCTGACCAAGCAGGTCATCCGCCAGCGCATCCTGCGCGATCAGGTCCGCATCGACGGACGCGGCCTGACGGACATCCGTCAGCTCACCGCCGAGGTCGAGGTTCTTCCCCGCGTCCACGGCTCGGCCATCTTCGAGCGCGGCGAGACCCAGATCATGGGCATCACCACGCTGAACATGCTCAAGCTGGAGCAGAACATCGACAGCCTGTCGCCGGTGAAGACCAAGCGGTACATGCACAACTACAACTTCCCGCCGTATTCGGTCGGTGAGACCGGCCGCGTGGGTTCGCCCAAGCGCCGCGAGATCGGCCATGGTGCTCTTGCTGAGCGCGCCATCGTGCCGGTGCTGCCCTCCCGCGAGGAGTTCCCCTACGCGATCCGCCAGGTCTCTGAGGCCCTGGGCTCCAACGGCTCCACCTCGATGGGTTCGGTCTGCGCCTCGACGCTGTCCATGCTCAACGCCGGTGTGCCGCTGAAGGCCCCGGTGGCAGGCATCGCCATGGGTCTGGTCTCCGACCAGGTCGACGGCGAGACCCGCTACGCCGCACTGACCGACATCCTCGGCGCCGAAGACGCCTTCGGCGACATGGACTTCAAGGTCGCCGGCACCTCCGAGTTCGTCACAGCCATCCAGCTGGACACCAAGCTCGACGGCATCCCGGCTTCGGTGCTCTCCGCAGCGCTGAAGCAGGCCCGCGAGGCTCGCCTGCACATCCTGAGCGTCATGGCTGCTGCCATCGACACCCCGGATGAGATGTCCGAGTTCGCGCCGCGCATCATTTCGGTGATGGTCCCCGTGGACAAGATCGGCGAGGTCATCGGCCCGAAGGGCAAGATGATCAACCAGATCCAGGAGGACACCGGCACCGACATCTCGATCGAAGATGACGGCACCGTCCTGATCGGCGCGACCAACGGCGAAGCTGCTGAGGCAGCCCGCGCCGCGGTCAACGCGATCGCCAACCCGCAGGTCCCCGAGATCGGCGAGCGGTACCTGGGCACCGTGGTCAAGCTGACCACGTTCGGCGCGTTCATCTCGCTGACCCCGGGCAAGGATGGCCTGCTGCACATCTCCGAGTTGCGCAAGCTCAACGAGGGCAAGCGCGTGGATGACGTCGAAGACGTCGTCAGCGTCGGCCAGCGCATCCAGGTCGAGATCTCCAAGGTCGATGACCGCGGAAAGCTCAGCCTCGCCCCCGTGGTCGAGGGCGACGGCTCCTCGAACACCGAGGACGACGACGCCTGATCAGCTCCTGCTGAACGGCTTCAGCTGGCCCAGCCCCGGCTGAGCGGCTGACGCCACATGATGGCCGGTGAGGTTCCCCTGCGGGGGAGCTTCACCGGCCATTTTTGTGCGCACAGATGGGTTTGCTGGCGGAGGTGCCCTGCGCTGATGCCGGGGCGCACTCTGGTGGTCATCTGTTGAGCGATTTTCGGGATTTCGTAGCCCCATCTAGTCCTTCAACTCGCCAAGATTGCTCAATAGATGGAGATCTTCGCGTGGACCCGAGACCCGAAGCCGGAACCGAGATCCGAGGGTGGAACCGGGGTCCAAGAGGACCGTGGTCATGGCAGGGTGGAGCACATGGATACGGTGATGACGGTGCTCGTGCTGGGCTTCGGCCTGGTGTTCTTCGTGGCAGTATCAGTCCGTCTCGTGCTGGCACTACGACGACGGCGCCCGGGTTCTTCGCTGCGGGATTCAGTGCTGCGGCCCGTATTGGGCGCTAGCGCAATCTCCGCGCTGCCCAGCTTGGACACCCGCACCACCGAATACCTGAACCATCACGGTCCGGCGCATCACCCGGCAGAGATCTCTCTCGAGGAGCCCCGTGTCGAGCAGCCCCGCGCCGAGGAGCCCCGCGGGCAGGAGGGTCCTGATCAGTCCCGGGAGTAGTCCCGCGCATTGCTGACACCCAGCGCGTTGCCCACGGCCGCGAGGATGATCAGCAGCGCCGCCACCAGCGGAACGATCGCCGAGATCTGTGTGCCGAAGTTCTCGGCGATATAACCGGTGACCGCCGTGGAGGAGGACTGCCCGATCACGATCGCCGTGGTGAGCATGGACATCACTGTCGCGGAGCGTCCATGGGGGCTTCGCTCGGCCACCAGGCTGAACTGGGTGACCAGTGTCGGGCCGATGCCCACCCCCATCACCAGCAGCACCAGGATCAGCACCGGCAGCACCGAGGCGAACTGCAGCCCGATGGTGCCCAGCAGCAGCACCCCGCCGAAGCTCAGCCAGCGTGCCTCCAAGCTGAAGCTGGTCGGGAACAGGGCCGCGGCCAGCGCGAAGATCGCTGATCCCACGCCCATCGCGCCATAGACCAATCCCGCGCGCTCGGCCAGGCCCAGGTCGGCCATGAAGGAGGTCAGCACCGTCAGGGTGGAGCCGAAGATCAGCCCGATGCCCAGGGCGCCCGCCAGCAGCACCAGCAGCCGCGGAGCGAAGAGCTCACCCACCGGTGCCGGCTCACGGTGGGTGGCCGTGTTCTTGGGCACGACGTCCGCGGTCGGGTGCATCGCGAAGGCGAGCAGGAAGCCTAACGTGAGCACGGCTGCTCCGATGATCGGCGCCGCTCCGCCCAGTGTGGCCGCCAGCAGACCCACGATCACGGGACCGAAGACGAAGGTGATCTCGTCGGCCGCTGATTCATATGCCATCGTGGAGTTCATCGTCTTCTGCTGCCGGGCCGCGGGGAGCTTCCGGAAGATAACGCCCACCAGACGGCTGCGGGACATCGGCGGAACCTGCGGTGCAGTGGCGCCCACCAGGAAGGCGGAGACCAGCACCGCCCAGGTGCCAAGCGGGCTGTAGACCACCCAGGCCAGGGCGAAGAGCGAGAGGCTGCTGGCGAGACCGGCGATCAGCAGCACCGGGCGCTGACCCCATCGGTCTGCCGCCGCGCCGATCAGCGGTCCGAAGATCGCGGTGCCCAGGCCCACCATCGCGGAGGTGACGCCGCCCAGGGTCAGCGAATCCCGTGCCGCGACCACCAGGGTGAGCACCCCCACCACCATCATGGCGTAGGGGAAGCGGGCCAGCAGGGCGACGGGGAAGTAGGCGGGGCCGACGGCGCCGCGCAGCGTCGGCGTCGTGGCCTCGCTGGGCGCGAAGTCGGGCTGGGGCGCGGGCATGATGATTGATCCTCCGGTGTCGGCTCTGTCGTACTCAGTGCCGCCTTGGCCGCCGCGGAGGGAACGCCGCGCACGCCAGGTAGATACACACAATTGCTGCTCGCGTCCGTACACAGGGCGCCGGTCGGGCGCGCTGGGGGAGGGCAGGTGCTCCACCCTACCGGGTCGCGTTTCAGCAGTGTTAACGCAGCCTCTCAGGCCGGGATTCACGGCGGGCCCGTGGCGCCGCCAAAAGAAGCAATGGGATGCCCTTCTGCCATCGGAGTTGTATACCCCCTGGGGTATATGCGAGAGTGGCTACATACCCCCAGGGGTATCCATGACTTTCAAGGAAGGGGAGCGATCTCATGCTTCTGGAACGGATCTACGACGAGGACCTGGCTCAGGCCAGCTACTTCATCGGCTGCCAGGCCACGGGTGAGGCGATCGTCATCGACGCTCGCCGCGATGTCCGGGAGTACTTCGACCTCGCCGCTCGCCACGGCATGCGCATCACCAAGGTCGCGGAGACGCACATCCACGCCGATTACCTCTCCGGCACTCGGGAACTCGCGGCCGCCGCAGAGGCCGAGGCCTTCATCTCCGGTGAGGGTGGTGAGGACTGGCAGTACGGCTTCGACGCCACGAAGCTCACGCACGGCGAGACCATCACGCTGGGCAACATCACCATCACGGCACGCCACACCCCCGGTCACACTCCGGAGCACCTGATCTTCCTGGTGACCGACGGCGCCTTCAGCGAGGATGCCGGCTACATGATCTCCGGAGACTTCGTCTTCGCCGGAGACTTGGGCCGCCCGGACCTCCTCGATGAGGCTGCCGGGGGAGAGGAGACCCGCTTCGAGGGCGCCAAGCAGCTCTATGCCAGCCTGAAGAACGAGTTCCTCACCCTGCCGGATCACGTCCTGGTCTACCCCGGCCACGGCGCCGGCAGCGCCTGCGGCAAGGCCCTGGGCGCGCTGCCTGCCACCACGGTGGGCTACGAGCGGGCCAACGCCTGGTGGTCCAAGCACCTCGCCGCCGATGACGAGCAGGGCTTCATCGACGAGCTCCTCGACGGCCAGCCCGACGCCCACGCCTACTTCGGCCGGATGAAGCGCGAGAACAAGGACGGCCCCACCGTGCTCGGTCCGCTGAGCCCGCTGGAGGCGTTCACCTCGGATCAGGTGCGCAGCGCCCTGGAGGAGGACCGGGCGATCTTCGTGGACACCCGCAGCAACGACGAGGTCAAGCAGGCAACCGTGCTCGGTGCACTGAATATCCCCGCCGGGGGCAAGTTCGCCAGCTTCGGCGCCTGGGCCTACGACCCAGAGACCCAGCAGCAGCCACTGATCCTGCTCGCAGCAGATCAGGACCAGGCCGAGGACATGCGCAATCACCTGATGCGGGTCGGCATCGACGCGGTCAAGGGCTACACGATCAGCCTTGCGGATTTGCCGCAGACCCAGCCGGCCACGATCACGCCGGAGGAGCTGGAGAACTTCGAGCCGACCCTGCTGCTGGATGTGCGTAACAAGTCCGAGCATGCGGCTGGCCACATCCCCGGCTCCCAGCAGCTCAGCGCCGGCCGGGTGCTGTGGCACCAGGACCAGCTGCCGAGCAGCGGGCCGATCGTGACCTACTGCCAGTCCGGAGTGCGGAACTCCGTGGCGGCCAGCGCGCTGCGTCGCGAGGGCCACGACGTCCGCGAACTCGTCGGCAGCTACGCCGGCTGGTCCGAGTGGAAGCAGTCCCACTGAACCAGTCCCACTGAACCAGGTCATCGGACCTCGATCAATGCCCCCGCACTTCGTGAAAGGAACACCCAGCCCTATGGCGAACACCACCACCCCGACGACGACGGCGCCCGCCGCCCCGATGAGCCCGACCGAACTCGCAGAGAAGCTCCAGTCACAGCAGGCACCGCTGCTCATCGACGTGCGCACACCTGCGGAACATGAGTCACTCCGGGTTCCCGGATCGCACAACGTGCCGCTGGATCTCCTGCAGAAGCACAAGGAGACCATGGCCGAGCAGCTCACCGGGGAGATCGTGCTGATCTGCCAGACCGGCAACCGCGCCAACCAGGCCCTGCAGCACTTGCGCGCTGCAGGAGTGGACTCGGCGCGAGTGCTCGAGGGCGGCGTCGTCGCTCTTCAGGCCCAGCACCAGCACCACACGGAGCAGGGCCGCCAGCGCTGGGCCATGGACCGACAGGTGCGCATGGTGGCCGGTTCCCTGGTGCTCACCGGGTTCGTGGGCAGCAAGGTGATCTCACCGAAGGTGGGCTACCTCGCCGGCGCGATCGGAGCGGGGCTGACCTTTTCGGCGCTGACCGATTCCTGCGCCATGGCCGCGGCGCTGAACAAGATGCCCTGGAACAAGGTCGAAGCTGACCCCACGGTGGAGAAGCTGCTGGCCGAGCTCCCGCGTTCGACGCAGATCCAGGATCAGCGGGCAGCCCAGGAGGGGGAAACACAGGGTCAGCATGCTGAGGCCACGCGGGTGCGGGCACGGCCATGAGCAGCGGTCTCATCCTCGCCATGGTCCTCGCCGTCGGGATCGGGGTCTCCCTGGGCCTGCTCGGCGGCGGGGGCACCATCCTCGCCGTGCCGCTGCTGACCTACGTGGCAGGGTTCTCACCCAAGGAAGCCATCGCCGCTTCGATGTTCATCATCGGGATCACCTCCCTGGTCAGCGTGGTCCCGCACGCCCGGCGCGGGAACGTGCAGTGGCGCACCGGGTTCATCTTCGGCGCGGCGGCCATGGCGGGGGCCTTCGGCGGTGGCCTGATCGGGAGTCAGCTGCCCGGCGTCGTGCTCATGGTGGCCTTTGGGATCATGATGGTGGCCACAGCGCTGGCGATGATCATGGACCGTCGGCCGCAGGCGAGCGGCGGAGCCCCTCGGAAGCTGCCTGTGGCGAAGATCCTTGTCGAGGGGCTGGTGGTCGGTCTGGTCACCGGGATGGTCGGCGCCGGCGGCGGATTCCTGGTGGTTCCGGCGCTCGTGCTGCTGGGAGGATTGTCCATGCCGGCGGCGGTGGGGACCTCGCTGCTGGTCATCTCGATGAAGTCCTTCACCGGACTCGCGGGGTATCTGACTGAAGTGAGCATCGATTGGGGGCCGGTGCTGATGATCACGGTGATCACAGTCATCGGGGCGCTGCTCGGTGCCGCCTTCGGCAAGCGTGTCCCGGAGAAGGCATTGAAGAAGGCCTTCGGATACCTGGTGCTGGCCATGGGCATTGTGGTCTTCTTCCAAGAGCTGCCCGCGGTCTACGGCGCACTAGCGACCCTGTTGGTCATCGCGCTGCTGGGGACTCGGAGGTTCTGGCGCCGTCGAGAACTGCTGGCATCATAGAGACATATCCGCGCGAGAAGCAGGGAGAGCAGCATGAGAGAAGCCGATCCGGAGACACAGCGCAAGATCGTGAACCGGCTCAAGCGAGCCCGCGGTCAGCTGGACTCGGTCATCAACGCCGTGGAGAACGGTGGGAGCTGCCGAGTCGTGGTCACCCAGCTTGCCGCGGTGTCCACCGCGCTGGACCGCGCCGGATTCAGCGTGGTCTCCTCGGCGATGCAGTTCTGCATCACCGATCCCGAAGCCGCGGCGGAGACCGAGGACGGGCTGACCGTGGAAGAGCTGGAGAAGCTGTTCCTCTCACTGTCCTGAAACTGGACCCCGTCGGCTGACCTCAGCGTCAGCATTCATTCCTCAAGAGGCCCTGGCAGCTGCCAGGGCCTCTTTTTCGTGCCAGAGCTCATCACGCGGAGATTCTCTGGGTGTGATGTTGGACACGTGGCGTCGATCACGCTACAGTTCGGTTAACCGTTTACAGAAAACCGCAGCAGAGGATCGACATGACCCGCAACCCCGTTGAGCGAGCAGGAGCCCTGGGTGACCAGGTTTCGGACGATCTGCGCCGCCGCATCATCACTCGCGAGCTGCCGACAGATGCCGTTCTGGTGGAGTCGAAGCTGGCCGAGCAGTATGACGTCAGTCGGGGGCCGATCCGAGACGCCATCCGGACACTGGTCCAGGAGGGACTCGTCGAGAATCGTGGGAGAAGCGCCCGGGTCATCGGTCTCCATGCGGCGGATGTCGATGAGTTGTTCGCCCTGCGAGCCGCGCTCGAGCACATGGCGCTGGACTTCAGCACGCAGAGCAACCGTGAAGAGCTGGTGCAGGCCCTGGAGCAAGCGTTGGAAGAGATGCGCGAGGCTGTCCAGGCCAACGACCCGCAAGCCTTCACCCGAGCTGATATGCGCTTCCACAGCAGCTTTCCGCGCTCGGCGCACCTGCGTCGGATCCACGACATGTGGAGCCAGTTTCAGCGCACCATCGGCGATCTGCTCCTGGTCGCGAACCTTGAGCACGACCATCTGGAACCCTCTCTGCGCAAGCACGAACAGCTCGCGGCCATGATCAGCGCAGGAAACGACTCCGCGGCGCTCGCTGAACTCGCAGATCACCTCAATGCTTCCCGCCGGCGTATCCGAAGGGACTACGCCGGGGCGCCGGACGAGGACGAGATCCTCACTCGCTGACCCCTGACTTCACCGAACGATCATTCACCTGCACATTCAAGAAAGGCAGCACTCCATGCGCACCACATTCCGCAATACAGCTATGCCAATTTCAGTCGCCGCAGTCTCACTCCTGGCACTGACAAGCTGTGCCGATCGGGCAGGAGGCGGCGAAGAAGCCGCTTATCCCACCGAGGACATCACCATGGTCGTCCCCTACGACGCGGGAGGCGCCTCGGACCTCTCCGCCCGGACCCTGGCGGCCGAGCTGGAGACCGAACTCGATGTCTCAGTCATCGTGGAAAACAGGTCCGGAGGTGCCGGCTCTGTGGGGCTGGACTACCTTGCCAGCCAGGAGGCCGACGGATACACCCTCGGCTACCTTCCAGTGGAGACGGTCATGCTCGGACACCAGGGCTACGACATCGACCCCGCCGATTTTGATCCTCTGGGGCAGATCGTGTCAGTCCCGGCCACCATCGCGGTTCCCGCCGACAGCGAGTACGAGACGTTGGACGAGCTGCTCGAGGCTGCAGAGTCCGAGGAGCTGTCAGTCTCCAACTCCGGCACCGGTTCCATCTGGCAGGCTGCGACCACGGCGCTCAATGAAGAAGCCGGAACGCAGCTGTCCCCGGTCCCGTTCGACGGCGGCGCGCCTGCGGTCAACGCCGCGGTCGGCGGCCAGGTCGATGCGGTCGTCGCGGGTGTCTCTGAAACTGCCGTGGCGGCCGAAGATGGACGCCTTCGCGTGCTCGCGATTCTCGATGATGAACGCGCGGACGTCATGCCCGATGTCCCCACCGCGGAGGAACTGGGTCATGACGTCAGCATTGGTGGTTGGGGAGCGATCGGTGCCCCAGCGGGGCTTCCGGAGGAGACTCACGAGGTGCTTGTGGATGCCATCTCTGCTGCCGCGGAAAGCGATGCATTCGTCGAGCTCATCGAAGACTCCGGCAACATCCCGGTGAATGTGAGCCCCGAGGAGTTCCAGCCGTTCTATGAGGAGGAGAACTCACGCTTCGAGTCCCTCTTCGCGGAGGAGTGATGCGCCATGACTTATGACGCCGCCGTTCACGGGACACCACACATCACTGCTCCTGCAGCGGAGACAACTGCCGAGAATCCGGCGACGCCACCCTCGCTTGCTGTTCGCCTCGCCGGTCCGTTGTGCGGAATTGCGGTTGGCATAGCTGTCATCGCGCTTGCGCAGACGATCACGCTGCCGTCCATCGATGGACAGTTCAGCCCGCGCTGGTGGCCCCAACTCTCTGGGGCCGCCATCGTCCTCTTCTCGCTTGCCGCTGCGGTACGAGCGATTCCTTCACATGCGCCGATGGACGAGCTGGACAGCATTCAGCCCGGCGGTGTGAGGCGAATCGCGGCCAGTCTCGGTGCCATCGCTGCATATGGCGTGCTCTGGCACTGGCTCGACTTCCGCATTGTGACCGTACTTCTGGTCGCCGGTCTGGTTGCTGTCAACGGTGGTCGCGGCTGGGCCGGTCTCGTCGCGTTCCCTGTGGTGGTCACGGCCGTGCTGTGGCTCCTGTTCAGCGTGCTGCTGAGGGTGCCCGTATGAGTGCTGTGATGGAAGGACTCAGCCAGCTCAATGATCCAGTCGTGCTGCTGTGCATACTGATCGGTGCACTCGCTGGAATGCTCGTAGGAGCATTTCCCGGCATCACTGCCACGATGGCCGTCGCGTTGGCCAGCGCATTCACCCTCACCATGGAACCCGTCCAAGGTCTCGCGGTGCTCCTGACGATCTACGTGGCCGCGAATTTCGGGGACCGAGTGCCAGCGATTCTGGTGAATACGCCAGGAACACCGGCCTCGATCGCGACAACCTTCGACGGTTACCCCTTGGCTCGACAGGGCAAGGCCGGTCTGGCCCTGACGACGTCGGCGTTTGGTGCGGCCTTCGGCACGTTCGCCGGCCTGCTGGTGCTGATATTCGCCGCGATTCCGCTTTCGCGGATAGCGCTGAACTTCGGGCCGGCAGAGATCTTCGCGCTCGTCGTCTTTGGTCTGACCATGATCGTCAGCGTGTCCGGGAGCAACCTGCTCAAGGGCCTCGCTGCTGCAGGGTTCGGTCTGGCGCTGTCCACAGTGGGACGTGATCCCATCGTGGGGACCGAACGCATGACCTTCGGCGTACTCGAACTCTCAGACGGTCTGCCATTCATCGCAGTCATCATCGGCCTGTTCGGCATCGCGGATGTCTTCGACCAGATGCTCACGCACCATGCCGCCACCGCCAAACCGATTCAGAGCTTCGGCCGATGGATGCCCAATCGAATGGAGCGTCGCCAGATGCTCAAGCCGATGGCCATCGGTTCCGGTGTCGGCGCCGTGGTCGGTGCCGTCCCAGCGGCCGGCGGGGACATCGCCGGGCTGACAGCGTGGTCCGTCTCTCGACGCTCGTCCAAGAATCCCGAGCTCTACGGCAAGGGGTCCCTGGAAGGTCTGACAGCGGGCGACACTGCCTCGAATGCGACACTCGGGCCATCCGTCAGCACGACGCTTGCTCTTGGCGTCCCCGGTGATTCGGTCATGGCCGTGCTCATGGGGTCTCTTGTGATCTGGGGATTCAATCCCGGTCCAGGGCTCTTTGCCGCGCAGCCAGATCTGGTCTACACGATCGCTGGAATCATGGTGCTCGCCACTGTGCTGACCCTCGGGTTGAGCCTGTTGCGCATGCGTGGAGTGACGAAGCTGCTCGAGCTGCCGCCGCATTACCTGTGGACGGTGGTCATCGTCTTCTGTCTGGTGGGTACCTACGCGGTCAACAACAGCACCGTCGATGTTCTGGCCATGATCATCTTCGGCGTGGTCGGTCTCTTCATGCGACGGCTGGGCTTCCCACCAGGACCTGTGGTGCTGGGTCTCATCCTGGGCAGCATGGCGGAGGCCAATCTTCGTCGGGCCCTAGAGATCGGAGGAGTCTCCAACGTGCTCACCAGCCCGATCGCCGTCGGTTTCCTCCTTGTCGCTCTGGCTTCGGTGGCACTGCCTCCGCTCCTGCGCATCTGGCGGTCCAGGAGAGCTGACCGACGAACTGCGCAGACCATCAACCAATGAACCTATTCCCCGCATTCAGCGCTGCGGAACACTCGAAAGGACTCTCATGCCACACCCCGTCGTCATCACTGCCACTCCAACCCTGTTTCACCAGACCTGGGACTTGAACGAGACCGGTATACGCGAACACTTGAACTGGCTCAAGGAGTCCGGAGTGGACGCGATCTTCTCTGCAGGGACCACCGGAGAGTTCCCCACTCTCTCTGACGCGGAGAAGCTCGCGGTGCTGGACCTTTCTCTCGAAGTCTTCGGTCCTGAGCGCACCTACTTCCACGTCGGCGCCCCATCGGCCAAGCAGGCCGGTGAACTGGCGGCGGAGTCCGTGCGGCGAGGAGCACGCAAGCTCGCCGCGGTGACACCGTACTATCAATCAGCGCCTGAGGCCGAGACACTTCGCTACTACGAGCACGTCGCTCACGAGGCGGAGGGCGCCGATCTCTTCGCCTACCTGTTTGAGGCCCGAACATCGACGCGGTCCACCCCCACCATGCTGGCATCCTTCGCTGAGGCTGGCCTCGCCGGCGTGAAGATCAGCGGTGAATCGGACGAGACCGTTGCTCAGTATCTGGCGCATCGCCCCACGGGCTTTTCGGTGTTCTCGGGCAATGACGTGTCCTTCGAGTGGTTCAGCTCAGCAGGGGGTGACGGCATCATCTCGGGTGTCTCCTCTGTCTACCCCGAACCCTTCATCGCCCTGCGTGACGCGCTCATCGAGGGAGATCCCGAGGCCGTGCGTCAGGCTCAGAGCCAGGTCGAGCGGGCGGTTTCAGCAGTCAATGCTGGAAGCTTGACGCATCTGAAGGCGGGGGTGTCGGCACGAGGCTTCGCCGGCGGACCCGTCCGCTCCGCGGTGGCCCCCGCAGGAGAAGCCGACCGTTCGTCCATCACCGCTCTCGCCGCCGAATTCGCCTCGGCCTAAGTTCAGGAGGCGCCCCGTGCGCAAGATCATCAATCAGCCCGAAGTGTTCGTCGATGAAGTCATTGATGGCATCTACCACGCCCACGCGGAACGACTGCGTCCAGTGGACCCCGCTGGCCGTGCGATGGCGCGAACCGATGCGCCGCAGGACGGACGAGTGTCGATCGTGACCGGGGGCGGGTCCGGACATCTGCCGCTGTTCCTTGGGTACGTGGGTCGTGGACTGTGTTCCGCGGCTGCCGTAGGCAATGTCTTCTCCTCGCCCTCGGCCAGCCAGGTCTACCAGGCTGCCCGGGACACCGAAGGCGGGGCCGGCGTGCTGTTCCTCTACGGCAACTACGGAGGCGACATCTACAACTTCGATCTCGCCGGGGACCTGCTCGAGGCAGAAGGCATAGCCACCCGAACGGTCATCGGCAACGATGACATCCTCTCGGCACCGGAAGACCAGAAAGACCGACGACGGGGGATCGCGGGGCTCGTCCTTGCCTACAAGATCGCTGGAGCCGCAGCGGAGGCCGGCGCCTCGCTGAAGGAGGTCGCACGTCTGGCGCAGAGAGCAGTCGACAGCAGCCGAACCATGGGCGTGGGTCTCGCCCCGACGATCCTTCCCGCCGCGGGGGAACCCACCTTCACCCTCGATGAGGGCGAGATGGAGATCGGTGTGGGCATCCATGGCGAGCAGGGCACACATCGCGGACCCCTGGAACCGGCTGATGCCATCACCGACCGTTTTCTCACGGAGCTGGGCGAAGAGCTCACGCTGGAACACGGAACGCGGGTGGCAGTCCTGGTGAACGGTCTGGGCGCGACGCCGCTGGAGGAGCTGTACCTGATCTATCGGCGGGTCGCTGAGGTCTTGGACAGTCGGGGGGTGCAGATCGCCCATCGCTTCGTCGGCAACTACGTGACAAGTCTCGAGATGGCCGGCGCCTCGGTGACGCTTCTGGAAGTCGACGAGGAATTGGACGCGTTGTTGGCGGCTCCGGCAGACTCCCCGTTCTTCAAGAGCGGGTCCAGCGGGCCTACAGCGTGGCAACGGACGCCCCAGAATGTCGTGTCGCCGTTGCGGGACGTGACACAGACCGGCACGCCAAGCGAGCTTCGTTCTCTATTGCTTGCAGTGATGCCGCAGATGCTCACGCACCAAGACGAGCTGCGTGACTTGGATGCCGTGATCGGTGACGGGGACCTGGGCATCACCGTCTCTGCCGGGGCTGAGGCCGTGGTGCAGGCGCTTGACGCCATCCCGGAAGATGCAGCTGATCGAGATGTCCTGATCGTGGCAGCCCAGGTCTTCGCTGAGGCGAATCCCTCCACTTTCGCGGCACTTACAGGCGCAGGGGCATTGGCGGCAGCCGAGACGCTGCGCGATCGCTCGATAGTGGGTGCTGAGAATGAGGTGCTTCGAGCATTCGTCGGACGTGTCGCAGAGCGCGGCGGAGCCACTCCTGGAGACAAGACCTTGCTGGACGTCCTGATTCCGCTCCTGGAGGAGAAGTCACCTGCTCCAGCGCGGCAGCTCGCGGCACGCGCACAGGAGCTGCTTGAAGAATCCGATGCCTGGGAGAATCGTCGAGGACGAGCTGCGTGGCAGGGCTCGAGGACTCAGGGCCAGCGAGATCCGGGCAGCGCCGCTGTTGTCCACTTCCTCCATGAGCTGGCCGCCGTCAAAGGAGGCAAAGCATGACACTGCTGGTCATGGGATCGGTGAACCGAGACATCACCGCACAGCTGGGCGAGTTCCCCCAGCCGGGTGAGACCGTGCTCGCCCGCGCGGCAGAGACCGCCACGGGGGGCAAGTCCGCCAATCAAGCCGTGGCCGCCGCACTGGTGGGCGCTGACTCCCATCTGGTGGCCCGCTGCGGCGCCGATACCGCCGGCACCGAGGCCGTGACTTCCCTTCTGGAGGCAGGGGTCCGCGCCGAGGCGGTCACACCAGGACGCGGTGCACAGGGGATGGCGTTCATCACCGTGCGCGCGGACGGTGAGAACACGATCGTCGTGGTCCCAGGCGCCAACGCTGAGCTCACCGCCGATGACTGCCCGCCAGCCCTGCTGGAACGGGCAGCATGGGTGCTGCTGAGCCTGGAGGTCCCCCTGGAGACGGTCCTGGAGATGGCCGCCCGATCGCGCGCCGCCGGGACGAAGGTGGCGTTGAACGCCTCACCGCTGCCCGCCGGGGCCGTGGATCTGCAGAACGTGGATATGGTCACCGTCAATGAGGGGGAAGCCCAGCACCTTCTGGAGGGAGCACCCCAGACCGAGGCCGCGAGTTCCGACCCCGCGAGTTCCGACCCCGCTGACCCGGCAGCCCTGCTCGGCCTCGAGACGCTCATCGTCACCCGCGGCGGCGAGGGCGCGGTGCTGCACCGCAGAGGACAGCCCGCCGTGGAGGTCCCCGGAGTGCCGGTCAAGGCCGTGGATACCAGCGGCTGCGGAGACGCCTTCGCGGGCGCCCTGGTGGGCCGCCTCACCTGCGGAGACAGCCTGCAGACAGCGGCCACCACGGCCGCGAGGTTCGCAGCAGACGCCGCGACCCGCTTCGGCGCGCAGAGCTCCTACCCGCGTGACTTCACAGCTTCGACAGGTTCGTGACCGCGGGGCCCTCGAGAAGGTCGCCGTCCGCGGCGAAACGCGAACCATGCAGCGGGCAGTCCCAGGACAGTGCGGCGTCGTTCCACTTCAGCACCCCGCCCATGTGGGGGCAGATCGCCGAGACTTTGCACGTCTCTCCATCAACGGTGGAGATCCCGACCGGCTTGCCGTGCTCGCGTCCGACAGTGCCTGCACCTTCGCCGGGTGCGCCCTCGGGGAGGGCATGGGCCTCCGCCGCGGCCCAGCCGGCGACCATGGTGGCGCCGACCTCGGCGTTGTCCTTGAGCCCGGTGAGCACATCGGACGGTGAGGTCATCCGGGCGCTCAGCGTCTCGGCCCAGGCCATATGCCCACCGAGGATCTCTGCAGAGATCGCAAGGGCTGCCGCCACAGCATTCGACATGCCCCACTTGTTGTATCCGGTAGCCAGGTAGATCTTTCCGCCGCCGCGGGGCAGCTTCCCGAAGAAGGGAACATACTGCGAGGTGCGGTAATCCTGTGCCGACCAGACATGGGTCCGCTCGGCGCCGGGGAAATGCTCCTGCGCCCAGTCCTCGAGGTCCTGCACGGCGGCGGCCTCGGACGCGGAGCGACCCACCACGTGGTCATTGCCGCCGATCAGCAGCAGCTCCTCGCCGTTGACCGGAACCGTGCGCAGCGTCCGGCCGGGAGAATCTGCGCTGAGGTACATCCCCTGCGGGATGCTCGCGGGGGAGTCAGGCACCCGGTAGGTCATCGCGTAGGACCGATTCGGCTTGAGCTTGGCAAAGTAACCGCCGCGATCCAGCACCGGCACACCGGTGGCGAGCATGAGCCGGCCCGCCGTGACACTGCCCTGACTGGTCTGCACGCTCAGCGGCGCTGAATCGATCTCCGGCGCTGTATCGGTCAGCGGTGAGCCCTCGGTGTCATCGTCAGTGGAGCTCCGGGCGGCATCCGCCTCAGTGTCCCGCCAGGAGCCGTCGCCGGAGCTCGCTCCGGTGACCCGCACACCCTCGATGAGCTCACCGCCTCGGTGGCGCAGCTCCGCGGCCAGTGCCGCGAGGACCTCCATGGGGTGGAACTGGACCTGGTCCTTGAGCGCCACCGCACCGCTGACCGGGAAGGGGAGGCCCGTCTTCTCGGTCCATTCCACCGGCAGCCCCGCGTTCTGGCAGGCCGCGAGCTCCTCACGCAGGGAGGAGAGACCGGATTCGGTGGCCGCATAGGTGTAGGCGGTGCGCCGCTGGTAGGGCACGCCGTGTTCCTCGAGGTAGCGGACCAGCCAGGACTGTCCCTCCTGATTGCCGTCCACGTAGGCCTGGAGGATCTCATCGGAATGGTGCTTTCGGATGCTGGAGAGGTTGGTGCCCTGCAGCAGCGACAGTTTGGCGGTGGTATTCCCGGTGGCGACGACGCCGACCGCGCGAGCCTCCAGGACTGCCACCTTGTGCCCGGACCGCGCGAGCAGCACCGCCGTGGTGAGCCCGGTCAGACCGGCGCCGGCGACCACAGTGTCATAGTGGGCGCCCTCGGTGAAGGAGTCCGTGGCGATCGACTCGGGGGAGTGGGTGTCCAGCCACAGGGAGCGCTGGGTGTTCGACGGCTCATAGGTGGAGTGCGCGGGCTGCGAATTCACGGGGCGTCCTTCCTCAGGGTGTTGCGAGTGCTAGATGCTGTACCGGGCTGTGGTTTTCATCCTGGGGGCTGGAGCTGGGAGTATCCAGCATTGGCGTCCCGGAAGCCATCCGTGGCGCCCGCGGTGCTTGGCGGGCTCAGTGGCTCAGCCGCGCATCCCGAGCGCGAAGGGCAGCACCTGGGCGGCACCGGCGCCGCGGAGCTCCCGCGCCGCCACGGTGAGCGTCCAACGGGACACCACTTCGTCATCGACCAGCAGCACGGACGCTCCCTCGATCCGGCCAGCGAGTTCGGAGGAGACCCCGAACTTGCCCAGCAGTCCGGCCAGCCGGAAGGCGCTGTTGGTGTCTGGGGAGCTGGTAGGCCCACCATCGGCCCACTCCAGGGCGCCGGCATAGGGCAGCTGCCCCACCCGGGCCAGCGACTGCGCCAGCGATTCCACGAGCACTGGATGCTTCCTCGAGGGCATGGAGACGACGACGTCGGGACGCCGCGCCCACCCCCATTCGGCCAGGACCCGGATTGCTCCGCGCACCAGCTGCTCCGAGACCTCTGTGTCCTCGCCCTGCAGGGCTTCGCGCACGGGGGTGCCCCATCCGAGGTCGCTCAGCCGGGCCAGCGCGCGCCCGGGCTCGGCCAGAGCTTCGGCGGGAAGCTTGCCCTTGAGAGAGATGCCCAGCGCCCCCAACCCGGTGGGCCACTGCTTGCGCGGGGCGATCTCCAGACCGACCCGGTCCAGGCTCGCCTTGGCTTCGGCGAGGGCGGGCTGGGAGACGTCCTGCGGGAACCAGGTCTCTGCGCAGGTGTCACAGCGCCCACAGGGCTGGGCGGCGTCGTCGTCGAGGGCGTGGGCCAGGAAGACCATCCGGCACTGCCCTTGGGGCAGACGCTCGTAATCGAGCATGAGCTGCTGCTCGGCGCGACGCATGGCCAGGATGGTGTCGTAACGTTCGGCGTCATAGGTCCACGGAACCCCGGTGGAGAGCCATCCGCCCGAGACGCGGCGGACGCTGCCGTCGACCTCGAGGACCTTGAGCAGCAGCTCGAGCGGGGAGCGGCGGATCTCCACCATGGCTTCGAGCTTCGCCACGGAGAGTGTGGTCTCCGGGGAGAGGGCCTGCAGCACCGCATCGGCGCGCTCCTGGGTGGGCATGGAGGCCTGGGCGAAGTACTCCCAGATGCGGACGTCCTCCTTGCCGGGCATCAGCAGCACGTCCGCGCTGTCCACGGCGCGGCCCGCACGACCGATCTGCTGGTAATAGGAGACCGGGGACGACGGTGCGCCGAGGTGGACCACGAAGCCGAGATCGGGTTTGTCGAAGCCCATGCCCAGCGCGCTGGTCGCGATCAGCGCCTTCACGGTGTTGTCCTTCAGCGCCTGCTCCAGCTGTTGGCGCTCGTCAGGGTCGGTCTGCCCCGTATAGGCCGCGACCTTGTAGCCGTGTGCGTTCAAGTGCGCGGCGAGGTCCGTGGCCTGGGAGATGGTCAGCGCGTAGACGATCCCGCTGCCGGTGAGGTCCTCCAGGTGCTGGGTCAGCCAGGCGATTCGCTGCTCGGAATCCGGCAGCGAGAGCACGCCCAGGCGCAGCGACTCACGGCTCAGCGTGCCGCGCAGCACGAGGACCTCTTTGTCTGGGTGCTCGCCGGCGCCGCGGGTTTGTTCGCCGGCGGGAGTCAGCTGAGCGGCGATGTCATCGACCACCCGCGAGTTGGCCGTGGCGGTGGTGGCGAGCACGGGGACCTCGGTGGGGAGGTTGCGTACGATCTCTCCGATCCGACGGTAGTCGGGCCGGAAGTCGTGGCCCCAGTCGGAGATGCAGTGCGCCTCATCCACCACGAGCATGCCCATGCGCTGCAGCAGCCCGGGAAGGACCTCGTCGCGGAATCGGGGATTGGCCAGACGCTCTGGGGAGATCAGCAGCACGTCGAGTTCGTCATTGCGCAGGGACTCCATGATGGTGTCCCATTCATGGGCGTTCGCGGAGCTCACCGCCTGGGCGCGCACCCCGGCGCGGGTGGCGGCGGCGATCTGATCCCGCATCAGCGCGATCAGCGGGGAGACGATGAGGCTCACGCCTCGGCCCCGGCTGCGCAGCAGGTGGGCGGCGAGGAAGTAGACCGCTGACTTGCCCCAACCGGTCTTCTGCACCACCAGCACGCGGCGTCGCTGCTGGACCAGGGCAGAGATCGCCTCGAACTGGCCCTGCCGGAAGTCCACCTTGGCTCCGGCCAATGCGGCCAGGCGCTCGCGGGCCTCGGCGTGGAAGGCCGGATCCTGCTCGGCGAGGCGCGCCTCGGCGTCGGAGGGCGAAGGGCTGGCGGTGTCCGTGCTTGAGGTGCTCACACGTTTACTCTGTCACAGCCCTAGGACACGGGCGGAGGCCTCTCAGGGCGAGGATTCCGGAAGCGGTTCGCTCGTGCGCAGGGCGCGGGTGACCTCGACCCAGCGTCGCAGGAACGCCGGCTCATCGAGGCGCCGCCGTCGCATCCATGAGGTGACTTCGGCATTGGACTTGCTCGCATTGCAGGATCCGCAGGCAGGGACCACGTTGTCGAGCGTGTAGCGGCCACCCCGGGAGATGGGGGAGACACAGTCCTTCTGGAGTGCGGCGCCGTCGGCCCCGCAGTAGGCACAACAGGCCCATGCTTCGAGGATGCTGAACCACTGCTCCGCCGTGAGGTCGCTTCCGGAGGCCGCCACGCGCTTGGTCCGCTTCCGGGCGGCGCGGGCGCGGCGGGAAGTACGAGCAGGCATGGCCTGAGATTAGCACCGCGCGGGTTGCCACAGCGGGACCCACACCTCGTTCAGACACTGGGGAGCGCCGCCTGGTAGCGTTCCGGCTAAGTTGACGAGTCGCGCCCATCAGGAGGCATCATGCCGATCTTCGAGTACGAGACCCACCTGCCCTTTCACCGCGAAGACGTCTTCGACTGGTACTCCCGCCCCGGGGCCCTGGTGAGGCTGCACCCGCCCTTCGCGGGCCGCGTGCTCGAGGAGCCCAGCAACGGCCTGCAGGACGGTTCTGAATCGGTGCTCGGGATGAACCTGCCCAGCATCTTCGGCACCACACTGGCCGGGCTGGCCGACATGGCCGGGTCCGCGAGTTCGCTGCCGGTGCGCGGCTACACCAAATGGCGCGCACGGCATACAGATTTCGTGCCCGGCCGGGGCTTCGCCGATGAGATGATCTCTGGGCCCGCCAAGTCTTGGCGCCACGACCGCAGCTTCGAAGACGACGGGACCAGCATGGTGCTGCGGGAGAAGGTCACCTACGAGCTTCCCCTCATCGACAAGCTCCCCGCCGCGGTGCAGAAGGTCGCCGCTCGTCAGTTCGAGGCCGAGCTGCATCGCATCTTCGCCTTCCGGGAGCGTCAGAGCCGTGACGACCTCGCCTTCCACCAGGCCCACGGACGCCTCGCCTCACAGCAGTCGCTGGACTCGCACCACGTGCCGGAGTCTGCACCGGTGAAGGTGGTCGCGGTGAGTGGGGCCTCCGGTCTCATCGGACGGCAGGTCTGCGCTCTGCTCGGCGGTGCGGGGATCGAGGTCCGCCGCATGGTCCGCGGTTCCGCGGACTCGGTGCATCTGCAGGCCGGCGACATCGCCTGGGACCCCGACGCCGGCACGCTGGACCCGGAGTCGCTGAGGGATGTGGACGCGGTCATTCATCTGGCCGGGCACCCGCTGGCCTCCCGCTTCACCGAAGAGCACAAGAAGAAGGTGCTGGACTCCCGAGTCGACGGCACGTCGCTGATCGCCACCACGCTGGCAAGCCTGGAGACCGAAGACCCCCGCAGTCGCGTGCTGATCAGCGGATCCGCGATCGGTTACTACGGGGCGACGCCGGCCGACCGCGCCAGCCGCAGCACCATCCTGACCGAGGACTCACCGGCCGGCACCGACTTCCTCGCCGAGGTCTGCGAGAAGTGGGAAGAGAGCACCGCCCCCGCCAGGAACGCGGGCGTGCGCACTGCCATGGTCCGCACCGGAATCGTGCAGACCCCCGCCGGTGGTGCACTGGCTCAGCTGCTGCCGCTCTACACGGTGGGCGCCGGCGGTCCGCTGGGCGACAAGGAATGGCAGAGCTGGATCAGCATCGATGACATTGCCGCACTGATCGTCCACCTGGTGCTGAGCCCGCGCGCCGAGGGTCCGGTCAACGGGGTCGGTCCGGAACCGGTCACTGCCAAGCAGTACTCCAAGACCCTGGCCTCAGTCATGCGCCGACCCTCCGCGATCCCGGTGCCCGCCTTCGGACCGAAGCTGGTGCTCGGCGAGCAGGGAGCCAAGGAGATCGTCGGTGCCGATCAGCAGGTCAGCGCCGTGAAGGCGGAATCGCTGGGATATGCCTTCCGCCACCACACATTGAAAGAGGCCCTGGAACATGTGTTGGGCAGCTGAGAGGACACGGGAACGATGACATCACCTTCACAGATTCGGATGTTCGGCGCGCAGTGGTGCCGCGACTGCCGGCGCACCAAGGCGCAGCTCGACGAGCTGGAACTGGACTACGAGTACATCGACCTGGAGCAGGACCCCGCCGCGGCGAAGGTGGCCGAGGAAATCTCCGGGCGCACGCGCATCCCGGTGCTGCTTTACCCGGACGGCTCCCACCAGGTGGAGCCGACCAACGCCGACGTCGAGGCGAAGGTCAGGGAGCTTCTGCTCTCCGACTGAGTTCCCGACGGCGCGACGGCGGGTGCGCCCGACCGTCTGGCGGGTGTGCCCCACCGCCCAGCGGGCGGACCCCGCCGCGGTCAGTCGGTCAGCGCTATGTAGAGGTTCAGCGTGGAGGCGTAGATCGTCCACACCAGGTACGGGGTCAGCAGCAGCGCGGCCACCCGGGAGAGCGGCCAGAACCTGCGCATCGTCTCGATGATGGCGAGGATCAGCACCAGAATGAGCGCCAGCGCCATCCACAATGCGGCCGCGCCGAACCAGGGGTAGCCGCCGAAGAACAGCGGAGACCAGATGCTGTTCAGGACCAGCTGGACCACGAAGATGCTCAGCGCGGGACGGGCGTTGAGCCAGTGTCGCTTGCGCCAGATCAGCCACGCTCCCACGCCCATGAGCAGATACAGCACCGCCCAGACGGGACCGAAGACCGCATCCGGCGGAGTCCAGGGGGCCTTTCTGGCCTCGGCATACCAGCCGTCGACCTGCGCAGAGGTCAGCAGGCTTCCGAGCAGCCCGACTGCCTGCGGGATGACCACGAAGAGGATCAGGGCTGTGATCTGCCTGAGCGAGGAGTCCGGGCTGGACGTGGTGCCGATGTCACCCGGAGTGTCTGGACTGGCGGCGGAGGGCCTGTATGGCGTCATGATTGTGGTCCTTCCCGTACCCAACTGATCCCCTCGACCTTACACTTGGGCCCATGACCTCTACAGCCTCCGAGCAACGCCAAGCCCTGGTCACCGCCCTGCGCGGCGTGACTTCCGATGCGCCGACGCTCTGTGAAGGGTGGGCGGCCGAGGACCTCGCGCTGCACATCGTGATCCGTGATTCCCGCCCGGACCTGTTGGTCGGCCCGCAGCTGCCCCTGGTCGGGGACTGGGCGAGCAAGGCCCTGCAGAACCTGCGCAACACCGGGTATGCGGAACTGGTCAAGCGAGCGGAGGCCGGGCCCCCGCCGTACTTCCCGCAGTCCCTGCCGCCGCTGAACGACATGATGAACACCGCTGAGTTCTACATCCACACCGAAGACGTCCTGCGCGCCCAGCCGGGCTTCGATCCGAGCAGCCCGCGGGTGATCTCCGAGAAGCTGCGCAAGCGGCTATGGAAACAGGGCGCGCTCATGTTCCCGATGGCGGCACGCGGCGCAAAGCAGCGCATCACTTTCCTCAGCCCCGGATACGGGTCCAAGACTCACGGCCCGTCCGACGCCCCGAAGCGCCAGATCAAGGGCGCACCCGAGGAGCTGCTGCTCTGGGCCTTCGGCCGCGAGGAAAAGGCGCAGGTCGAGATCACCGAGATCTGAGCCCGGTCCGCGAACCAGCGACGCGGCAGTTCGCTTAGGCGAGGTCCTCTTCCGAATACCTGCGTTGGAACTCGCGCTGCCCGTGGGTGATGCGACGGACGTCCATGTTGGAGTCGAAGGTTGAACCGATGGCACCAGCGACGACCCCCATCGCGGCGCTGAGCCATGCAATGTCGAGGTAGTTGAAGATATCTACATCTTCGCCGATCAGCTCGGCCAGGAAATCTGGGTCGATGACGACCAGGGCTCCGAGGAAGATTCCCACGACCAGCGCCAGATACAGCACACCCACCGCGACGAGCAGGGTCATCACGGTGGAGCCGTTGTAGAGCATCACCACTCGTCCGGGGTGGCGGCTCGAGGGCTTGTCCCAGAGCCCGTTGGTGAAGATGAGCCACGCGGTCATGCTGAGTATCACCGCCGCGCCGATCGAGAGGAGCCGCACGGTGCTCAGGGCATCGGCCATCTCCCAGATGGAGTAGTAGAAGATCCCGAATGCGCCCATCGCCGACGCCGCGGCCAGCGCGCCCGAAAGTTTGGGCGCGGTCCGCAGCGGCTCATTGGCCACCGTCATGCCGAGAATGGTGCGTGGATCCCCGGTCATGGTGTGGGCGAAGAGACGGTGCTTATCGCCCTGATCTGTGGACCTCCATTCGGTCCATCGCTGGGTGTACTTCTCGCCCACGGGCCGGTGCTCGGCGGGGAGCAGGCGCAGAAGGCAGTCCATGAAGATCTCACGGATTCGGCGCTTGGTGGCCCAGACTCCCAGCGTCGGGAAGGAGATGATCGCAGTCCGCTTCTCGGAGTAGATCTCCGCGACCAGCGGGTTTCCCTCCTCGTAGCGCGGCACTTCCGTGAGCACCAAGACAGCATCTGCATCGAGGTGCTCGGCGTCGAGTTCACCGATCGCCGTGATGTCGAGAGTGCCGTCGGGGCTGATTCGCACGCTGCGAGTCTCCACGACCACCTCGACGTCCTTGGTCATCACATCCTTCACCTCATCGGTGAACTGGTCGGTGATTTTGTGGATACGGCGGGCGGCCACGCCCGGATCCGCTATCAACATGACGCGCAGCGGGGTATCGGAGGACGACATCTGGAGTTCTCCCTAGGTTTCCCCGCGCGGGACCGGGCCCATATCGGGAAGAGCTCCACACGAGGGTTTCCTTCGAGCGTAGCCCCGCCAGCGGTGAGGCGACAGCATTCTTCTGCACGCGGCCCGGTCACGGACCCGGAACAGACAGAGGCGTCCCGCAGAATCGAGCTGACGTGACCCGGGTCTTTGTACTGGCGCGGGTACCCGTGAATCTTCGCTGCCTATCGACCTAGATCATGGGGTCGGTCCGGGGCCAGACCTGTTTCGCGTGACGGCGACCCCGGTGATGCTCAGCGCGATCACTCCGGTCAAGACCATCAGAATGTTCCCTGCATCAAGCGTCCACCTGATCATCAGCGCGAGAGCGAACGCAGTCCAGGCGGCGATAAGCGGCATTCTGACCTTGGTCTCCATCATGTTTCTCCTGGGACGGAATATCGTCCGTGCTCCTTCCTGGATACGTGAATGAGCGAACTAGATTGAGGTCAACGTGTAAAGGACCAAGCACGAGACTCACCTCATTGGGCACCTTCGTCGATACGGGAGTGCTGGGGCTGCCTCGCCGGAGCCGTTGTGACGTCCGCCAGTCTGTGATGGACTCGAAAGCGAAAAGTACGTCCAGCGGAATTGAGACTGACGTGACCCGCATCGTAGTACTCGCCACCGGTGGCACTATCGCATCGCGCACCAGCGCCGAGGGCGGCTCCAGGGCCAGTGACACCGCGGCCGACCTGATCGAGGCCCTTCCCGAGCGGGGCTTCGGCGACTTCGGAGACGGGATCGAGCTCGAGGCGCAGGACATCTCGGTGAAGAACTCCTTCAGCTTCACCTTCGCGGACCTCTCCCGGATCGCCCATGCAGTCGCAGAGATCCTTCGCCGGGAGGACGTGGACGGCGTCGTCGTCACTCATGGCACCGACACCATGGAGGAGAGCCTCGCGCTCCTGGGCTTCACCCATGATGACCCCAGGCCGGTGGTGCTCACCGGAGCCCAGCGCAGCCCGGACCACGCGGACAGCGACGGCCCGCGCAACCTGCATGAGGCCATCCTCATCGCGGCGGCTCCGGAATCCCGAGACCAGGGGGTGCTCCTGAGCTTCGGTGGTGCGATCCACAGCGCCTTGGGCACACGTAAGGCTCACACCTTGGACATGCAGCCCTTCAGCCACTCCAGCGGGGGTGTGCTGGGCGGCGTCGTCGAGTCCAGGCCTCACTTCTTCGCCACAGCCCGACGAGTCGAGCCGCTGCCACTGCCCGATGAGTCCTTCGAGGCCCAGCGTGTGGACATGGTGCTGGGCTACCCCGGGGCCGACGGCGCCCTTCTGCGCGCCGCACTGGAGGCGGGGTCCACCGGTCTGGTGGTGCTTGGTGCAGGCGCCGGCAACCCCGGCGCGCCAATGGTGGATGTCATCCGGGAGGCCACCGCCCAGGGCGTGCTGGTGGGTCTGGGCACCCGCACCGGGGCAGGGCACGTCGCGGTGATCTATGGAGGTGGGGGAGCAGTGGACGCCGTCGCCGCCGGAGCAGTCCCGCTCGGCGCGCTGCCGGCCACCCAGGCAAGGATCCTCATGGCCCTGCTGCAGAGCACCCACCCGATCGAGGAGGCGCGCGAGTTGCTCCAGGCGCGGGTCGCCGCCGGAACCTGAGGCCCCGCTCCGCAGAGACCACCGCACACCAGGTACACCACGGAAGAGGTGCACATCATGGCGAAAGAGATCTACGTAGCACTGGGCATCGACGTCGACGCGGTCGGCGGCTGGCTGGGCTCCTACGGGGGCGAGGACTCCCCGGGCGACATCTCCCGCGGCATGTTCGCCGGGGAGGTCGGGGTGCCGCGGCTGAACAACCTGCTGGCCAAATACGATCTGCCCTCCACCTGGTTCTGGCCGGGCCACTCCATCGAGACCTTCCCGGAGCAGTTCGATCAGGTGGTCGCGGCCGGCCACGAGATCGGGGTGCACGGCTATAGCCACGAGAACCCGATCGCGATGACCCGCGAGCAGGAGACGGAGATCCTCACCTACTGCATCGATCTGATCGAGAAGCGCAGCGGTCGGCGTCCCACCGGCTATGTGGCCCCGTGGTGGGAGTTCTCCACCATCACCAATGAGCTGCTGCTGGAGCAGGGCATCAAATATGATCACTCGCTCATGCACCGGGACTTCGAGCCGTACTACGTCCGTGTAGGGGACAGCTGGGAGCACTCGAAGATCGACTACGACAAGCCGGCGAGCTCCTGGATGAAGCCGCTGGTCCGTGGGGAAGAGACCGACCTGGTGGAGATCCCGGCCTCCTGGTACCTCGATGACCTGCCGCCGATGATGTTCATCAAGTCCAGCCCCAACAGCCACGGCTTCGTGAACCCCCGCCAGCTGGAGGAGATCTGGCGCGACCAGTTCGACTGGGTCTACCGGGAGAGCGAGTACGCGGTCTTCACCATCACCATCCACCCGGACGTCTCCGGTCGCCCGCAGGTGCTGCTGATGCTGGAGCGGCTGATCGAACACATCAATTCCCATGAGGGCGTGAAGTGGGCGCAGTTCAATGACATCGCCGATGACTTTCTGCGCAGGTCACCGCGAAAGTCCACCTGACATACTGACCCTCAGACCGCCTGCACTAAGGAGACGCCGTGCCCAAGAAGGATCAGAACCCCGCCCCGCTCGATGTTGATCTGGCAGGTGTCCGCGGCCCCAAGGGAGCGAAGAAGACACCGTTCGACGGCGACCCGCGCAGTCTTTGGCGGGTGAACCAGTTCGCCTCCCCGTTCAGCCTCTCCGACGCGCCCACCCGCAAGAAGGTCGGGTTCAAGGGCAAGAAGGACGACGGCGAGGACGCGCTCGCCGACCGCGCCGAGATGCTCGCTGATCTGCAGGAGCTGATGTGGGCCCATGTGGCCTCCGCGCCGGAGGCGGAGCAGCGCGAGGTGGCCAAGGCCATCGCCGCCCGGGTGCCGCGCCGAACGCCTACGGAGAAGGCCCGCCGCGAGGAGCTGTTCTCTCCGGAGGTGGAGACTGCACTGAGCAACCTGGCCCGGGGGCCGCGTGTGCTGCTGATCCTGCAGGGCATGGACGCCGCCGGCAAGGGTGGGGTGGTGAAGCAGGTGGTCAGCTCCATGGACCCCATGGGGGTGGAGGTGGCCGGATTCGGCAAGCCCACTTCGGAGGAGAACCGCGAGCATTACCTGGAGCGGGTGATCCGTCGGCTCCCGCGCCCCGGTCACGTGGGGGTTTTCGATCGTTCCCACTACGAGGACGTGCTGGTGCCCACCATCACCGGCAGCGAGAGCCCGGAGGAGCTTGAACGCCGCACCGAAGCGCTGAAGCTGTTCGAGCTCGAGCTGGCCCGTCAGGGGTTCGTGATCATCAAGGTCATGCTCCACGTCTCCCCGGAGGAGCAGCTGGACCGGCTGGTCTCCCGGCTGGACCGGGAGGAGAAGCACTGGAAGTACGACCCCTCCGACGCCGACGCGCGCGCCCAGTTCTCGCTGTTCCAGTCCATCTACGCCTACCTGCTGGAAGCCACCGACGCCGACCACGCGCCCTGGCATGTGATCGGGGCGGATCGGAAGTGGTACTCCCGGCTCGCGGTCCAGGAGCTGCTCATCGCGGCGTTCTCGGATCTGAAGCTGCGCTGGCCAGCGGCGGACTATGACGTGGAGGCCGAACGGAAGCGACTGCTCGACTCATGATCTACAGCGGTGCGACGGTGACAGTCCAAGAGAGTTCACCGGCCATGATGATCTCCGCTGCTGCAGCGCTGGTCATTGCCGGAGCTTCGATGACGCTGTCCCTGGAATCCGAGAGCATCGTCGTGATCCTCTGCGCGTGGGTGGGGGTGGCCCTGTCGCTGGTGCTGCTGATCTGCGCTCGAGTGCATGTGAGCTCTGATCACGAGGACCTGCGTGTCCGGTCTTGGTTCCTGGGCCTGCCGCTGCTGCGTGTGCGGCTTGAAAGGGTTCTCAGAGCGCGCGTGGAGCAGGCCAAAGACCCGGGATGGGGCGGTGGAGGAGGCCTGCGCCTCACCCTCCGCGGCCGGATGCTCGCAATCCGCGGTGACCAGGTGCTCGTCCTGGAGATGAAGGACACCGGACGAGACGTTCGGATCCAGGTGCGGGAGTCCGAGAGCCTCGCTGACGAGCTGAAGCACCAGCTCCTGCTGCGGCGGGGGCGATGATGGGGGTTCAGTTCTGGGGAGAAGCAGGTGCTGCCCAATACCGGGTCCGGCGAGCCGGTCCACTCGCGATCACAGCCGCCCTCGCCCTCGCCGCAGGGCTTCTGGCCGCATGCTCGGACGAGCCGCCGGAACCGCAGAGCGTCGAAGAGGAAGTCTTGCAGTCCATGACCGACCTCCCGCAGGTCAAAGGCGCGGTGTACTCCGCCGAGGAGGACATCGTCCAGGTGACAGTCTGGGACCCGGAGGATGAGATCAGCGAGGACGCCGTTCGCGAGTACACGGAAGTCGCAGAAGAGGCGACGGGCGGCGTGGACGTCCAGATCGACGTCGAGGTCTCACACCCGCCGCAGTGATGTCGCCCCCGTCCGTTAGGCTGAGCTGCAAGATTTCGACGCCCTTTGAACACGCCCTGTGGCGCGCAGAGGATCACGACTAAGTCATCTCCTCGCCTAGATTGCTTTAGACATTTATGATTTTCATTCTGCCCGAGATTCCTGCCCTGCGAAGGAAAATATGAGTGAGTCGCCCACAGAGTCTGCTGTCCCCATCTGGCCTCACTTCTTGCCGTACGTTCTAAGGGTCCTCAACACCGGAGAAACCATCTCGCGTAGAGATCTGATCGCACGCGTCCTGGATGCGGCTGAGATCTCCCATGAGGCTCGGAAAGAGACTCTGGCGGCAGGTGACGGTCGTGCTGAGAATCGAGTTGGTTGGGCACTAACCAATCTTTACAAGGCCGGTTGGGTCGAACGCCCGCAGCGCGCGGTCTATCGCATCACCGAGACAGGACGCTCCTGGCTTGCCCAAAACCCGAGCGCGTCACTCAGCTTCAGCGAAGCCACCCAGCTGTTCAAGGACTACTGGCCGCAGACTGCGCAAGCGAGCGGCATGGGTTCGGTCCCCGCGCCCAATCCCGAGACGAACGACCTCGACCCTGTTGAACAGGTCGAATTAGGGGTCGCGCAGCTCAGAGAGAATGTCGCGGAGGAGCTGCTTCGGCGGCTCCGTGAAAGCAACCCCACCTTCTTCGAAGATGCGGTGGTGAGCGTCCTGTTGGCTATGGGCTATGGCGGTGCGGAACAGCGCGGAAAACGTATCGGGGGCACTGGAGATGGCGGTGTGGATGGGGTCATAGACCAGGATGCTCTGGGCCTGGATCAGATCTATGTCCAGGCGAAACGCTACGCCGACGGCAACTCAGTGGGTCGCGAGTCGATCCAGGCGTTCATGGGCGCACTCCATGGATTCGGGGCGCATCGCGGTGTTTTCATCACCTCGAGCAGATTTACCCAGGGGGCGCGCGACTACGCAAGCGCTGTCCCAACACGCATTGTGCTCATCGACGGGAAGCGTCTCGCAGAACTGATGATCAAATACGGCGTAGGAGTTCAGGTGAAACAGTCCTACGCGGTCGTCGAGATCGATGAAGATTTCTTCGAATAGGCCGCACGCGATAAATCGGCACCGGAGTCCGAAGAACTTCATGTCGGTGGTCACCGATATCCTTTTGCCAGCAATGGAACAGCAAAAGAAGCGGGGAGTTCGATGGTCAAACGACCCAGAATGGATGATGCCAAGGCCAGTTTCGGTAAGACTGCAGGAGACATCAGCAAGTTCGCACGAACCACGTCGGCTCAGTTTGTGGGGCAGGTCAGCGACCTCAAGGACTCCGCGGTGGGGAGCATTGAGAATCTGACGGACAAGAAGACAGATGAGTACGAGGAGGCTATCGCCGCATACAACGGCGCCTTCACCTTGATGAGCGACAAAGGGGTCTCACTTCTCCTGCAGAGAGAGCGTTCCACCGACTTGATCCAGCTCATCGAGGAACTGGTGAACAGCATCGCCAACACTCCGAAGTCCTTTGAGGTTGATCTTGCGGAGATCAAGTTTCACCGGATTACTTTTCTCGAGGCGGAGGAGTTCGGGCTGCGGGACCTCGAAGCGGCACGACAGTCGGCATACAGCAGCGGGGCCGGATTCGCCGCAGGCGCTGCAGTTGCCAGCGTGGCCCCGACTGCGGCCATGTGGGTGGCCACCACTTTCGGCACAGCTTCCACTGGGACTGCAATCTCTACCCTGTCTGGGGCAGCAGCCTCACAGTCCGCGCTGGCTTGGCTCGGAGGCGGTGCCCTGGCCGCTGGTGGTGGAGGCACGGCTGCCGGCGGAACGTTGCTCGCATTGGCTGGCCCCATTGGATGGACGATCGCAGGTGCGACCCTGCTGACATCTATTGCGCTCTTCGCCAAGAAGAAGTTTGAGAACCATGAAGCACGACAGGAGGCGCTGAAGTCGGTCAAACAGAACACGGCCTCAGTGAGGCTCATGGACGCGCAGCTCGGAGACCTCCTCCAGCGCACCGACAGCCTTCGCGAACGACTCCGGAACAGCTACAGACAGTCAGTCGGACTGTTCAACGCTGACTTTCGTGCCTTGAATGCGCAGGAACAGTCGCAGCTGGTGGCCCTGGTCAACAACACCAAAGCCTGTGCGGCGCTGCTCAGCAGCCGGATCGACCCGGAGCCGGCCCATGACGAATGAGACGGAGAACCTCGCGAAGAGCAATCAGGAACAAGCCGTCGCTGCCTGGGTCAACCACCTCAATCAGCTTCGACTGGACGCGCTGTTGAGCTCCCTCAGGCGTCAGGATACGAACCTCAGAGACGCCTTGACTAGCATCGATGAGGCAATCACGACCATTGACCTGGAAGTGGTGTTCACCAACCGCGGTGGGGTCAAGGGGATGCACGGTTTCATCGCCGAAGTTGCCGAGGTAGGTGTCGGCAATGCTCGTAGTCAGGTTCAGGGCCAGGCTGCTGTCTATCAATGGATCAACAACAACAGTCCCATTGACCTCATGCGCGATGGTGTTGGGGTTCAGCAGAAGTTCGTGGCGTCCGGCGGGCGTTTTGGACTTGGCGCAATCTCAGAGCATTTGTCGATGTACCCGGACTTCGTCGCCAACGGCGGGAAATATCAGATACCTCGTGACCACTACGAGTCCCTCCGCGCTTTGCATGATCTCCCTGCCGAGGAAGCCGGTAAATTCCTGATGCGGAGCGGGGAGGGCCCCTCGCTCAAGGACTGGCAGCGAGTGCGCGACTTCTTTGGCGACGGGTCCGTGAGCATCGATGCCCTTGAACCGTCGGCACTGGAGTACCACCAGGTACAGAGGGAGGTTTACGGATCGACCTTGGGGGCGGAGCGTGACTCTCTGCACTCCACGGACCGGTCGCTGCGCGATGAGGCCTATCAGAATAGCCGTCCCTCTCTGCGACAGGCGGGAACGGCGACTGCCGCTGCTGCCGCGGCCGAAGGAGGGGTTGCTCTAATCCTGGCATTGGCCGCCAAGCGTCGAGAGGGCAAGAAGTTCAAGGACTTCAGCGAACAGGATTGGATCAATGTTGCGGGCGTGACGGGTCTTGGTGCGGTCCAGGGTTCTGTGCGTGGTGTCAGCCTCTATGCGCTGTCGAACTTCACTGCGACTCCAGCAGCGGTGGCGAGTTCCATCGTGACCGCTGGATTCGGGATCGCCGAGCAGGCTCATCAGCTGCGCATGGGGGAGATCAACGAGCTTGAGTTCATTCAGAACGCCGAGATGATCTCGCTGAAAGCGTCCGTCAGTGCGCTGTCTTCTGTGGTCGGGCAGGTAGTCGTCCCGGTTCCGGTCCTGGGTGCAGTGATCGGCAATACGGTTGGCACTGTGATGTACCGGGCGGTCGCCGCTTCGCTGTCTGAGAGAGAAGCCGCACTGGTCGAACGCTATGCACAGGAGCAGCACGAGTTGGATGCCCAGCTGGCGTCTGAGCACCAGGAGCTTCTTGATGCTCTGGAGTCGACCCTGATGGACTACATCGATCTGCTGGAGCGAGCGTTCTCTCCAGACGTGGAGATCGCTCTACTTGGGTCAGTGGAGCTTGCTGTGGAGCTGGGTGTGGACTCAGAAGAGGTTCTGGACTCGGAGGAGAAGGTCTCTGCCTATTTCCTCGACTAGGTATCCGAGACCGTGACGCTCTTGGCCCAGTCCCGGGCCAATGAGGTGCCCCTCAGGTCCGGAAATGACCGGTCTCCGAACAGCACCTTCCGTGCGGCTGCCCGTCCGAACGGTGTCCGCAGCACCTGGAACCCAGCGCTGGCCATCAGAGGGTGCCTCACCTGCGCCAGCGCGTGGCGCATCAACAAGCGCCCGGTGAACTTTCTCCTGAGCGCTCCGCCGTCGTAGTCCCGCAATGCTTCGCGGCGTCCGGTCTGCAACGCTTCGTCGAGCGCGGCGGCCGCGTAGTCGGAGAGGCGCAGGCAGGGGTCCAGGCCTCCAGCGGTCAGGGGTGACACTGCCCCAGCGGCATCACCGACAAGCAGTCCGTCCGGTGAACTGATCCGGCGGAGCAGCCCGCCCACCGGGATCGGTCCGCCGCGGCGTTCCACCCCAGCGGGGGAGCGGTCAGCTTCTGCCAACGCGGGAGCGCGCGCCGAGAACTCGTCCAGCGTTCCGCGCACCCCGCCGTTGAAACGCTTGGAGTATCCGGCAGTCCCCACATGGGCGTGGACTCCGTCATTGATCACCCAACCGATGTAACCGGGTGCCAGCCGCGGATCCAGCACGCAATGGAAGGCAGCGGACTCCACCGGCTCGGAGACGTTGAAGACGTTTTCGGCCCCGACCAGCAGGTGAGTATTGCGGTCCAGGCCCAGGTCACGCGCCACCCGCGACCGGGCGCCGTCCGCTCCGACTACGAACCGAGCATGCACCGTCATCGGCCCGTCTTGCCCGGTCACTTCGTATCGACCATCGGAGCCACCCAGATATCTGGTCCCGAGCACCATCTCGGCGCCAGCATCCACAGCTGCCTGCGCGCCCGCCGCGTAGAGCGGGCCCATCTCACCCACACGGTACTCATCGCGCTCGCTGACCAGCTCCACGGGATCCCGCAGGCTCGGCGGGTACAAGACCACCCTGCGTATGGCGGGTCCTAGTAGGTGGTCTGGCAGGTCGTAGTCGTCCAGGGTTCGCCTCACAAAGATCCCTGTGGTCCTGATCGACGTGGTCAGGTCCCGACGTCGGTCAATGACCACCACTGAATACCCGCGCTTGGCCAGTAGCGTCGCGACGCGCAGCCCCGCGAGCCCAGCTCCGACCACGAGCACATCGGTGTGCCGCACCCGGGTGCTCATTCCTCCACCCACTCGATGAGGTCACCGGGCTGGCATTCCAGCACCTCGCACATGGCTTCTAGCGTGCTGAACCGGATCGCCTTGGCGCGGCCGTTCTTCAGCACGGCAACATTTGCCGGGGTGATCCCGACTCGTTCGGCGAACTCGCCCACGCTCATCTTCCTCTTGGCCAGCTCCACATCAATCCGCACGACGATCGGCATCAGATGACCGCTTCCATGTCGGTGCGCAGCGTGGTCGCCTGCTTCAGCAGGGCACGCATCACCACAACCACAAGGCCGACGACGGCGCCCACCGCCACCATCAAAGCGAGCACCAACGGGATCCCTGGATCAGTCGCGTTGAACCCGATGTAGAGGAACACTCCCACGAGGGTGAGCCAGGCGGCGCCGATCGCACCCAGTACCAGGTTCACCCAACGCATGGAGGTGGGGCTGAAGATGCGGTCTCTCTGGACGAGCGTGAGCAGCTGCCAGATACAGACGATGACCACCTGAACGCACAGCACCCAGAAGATCGTGATGATGGTCGCTGGCCAGCGAAGGAAAGCCATGTCGGGTGATTCTCGTGCCATGTGTGCGAACTGTCCTGGGAGGGACATCGTCTGGAATAGGAGCAAAAGCCCGAAGAGCAGGACCAGTGATGCCTTGAGGGCGGCAACAACCCAACGTTGACCTGTCATAGCTCGATCATCGATGATTATCTGTCGATAGTCAATAGGACAAGTGACGTTCGCAGGTGGATGGTCGCGTCCCTCGCGCCTCCCTGTTGTTGACAAAGTCGAGAGGCGTAACTCGTGCTGCCAGCGAACTAGATGGCGGCTTCCTCGGCTGTAGGCCAAATGAGGGTCCTCAACGCTTCTATGTTGTCCTGAGCACTCTCCTTTATATGCGTTCTATCCAAGTTTTCGAGGCATTCAGCTACGCATATCTTCGCTTTTAATTCGAGGTCTTCAGCATTGGCTGCAATGCCCAGAGAGGTGGCGGCCCGGGATAGGTTGGTAGACCATTTTGCACTCCGGTCGGCAAAGTGGCGTGGGGAAAAATTGCGTCCAAATAAGACAGAAAGTGCTCCGACGTAAGAAGATGGCTCGAATAGATCTTCCAATTCGGAGTACTTACGAGCTGTATCTCGAATCACAAAAATGTTCTCGGACGGCAGAACTTTTGTCTCAATGAGCCGCTTCGCCTCTTGCTGACCGGCTTGATCTCCGTCCAAAACCGCGATAATCCGGGAAGCCGTCGACTTTTCACGGATTATCTGACTCCGCATCCGAGTAGCGCCGTTGGTAGACTTAAATGCCACACGGCCTGTCCTAATGTCTGACTGTATCGTTGGTCTGCTTTGGCCAAGAATGTGGGTGATCACCGTCTGATCTGTGAGACCTTCGAGAAGTACAACGGTTTCTGCAGAATCTAAATTATCGTACGATTCAATTCCAATAGCGGTTCTTATTTGGTTGACATTCTTAGCAGGCTTGGCTTCATTGGTCTGTACCAGAACATTTGATCGTATTCTTTCACGATTCACAAATATCGGGTTGTGTGTTGCTAGTATTACTTGCTGTTTTGCTGATAGTTCATGGAAAAGCATTTGTAGCTCATGAACTGCTGACGCATGTAGGTGTGCCTCGGGCTCATCCACAAGAAGTATGAAACTGTGACTTTTGGACTGTTCCCTTGCGAGCTCCTGTATAAGAGCCAGAGTCACCAGGCTCTTGACACCATCACCCTTATTAGCAATAGAAGTCACCGATCCATCGTCAATTAGAACATCATCGACAGAGTCAGACCGCTCGAAGTCCGTAGTAACAACCTCTACATTCGTCACTGAAGGGAGGTACCTACTGACCGAAGTAGTGAGTTCCGAGCCGACTTCACTCACTGCGGTTTGGCGCAGTTCATTAAGGCGTCTAGTTAACTCGATATATTCGTCAGACTTTGCAATCTCGCGGATCCTTAACCGTGTCAGGTCGCTCAATAAACCCCGCGCTTGTTCGACAGTGCGTACCGCTGGAATCAGGACAAATGTCAGCCTGTCGGCTATGAACTTCGCGATCTCTTGAGCCTTCATTTTATGCTTTGCTGCACCTCGACCAGGTTTCACGACACCGAACGATGCACTGCGCCTCGAAAGGCTCATTTCGATAGGTAGCTCACCGTTGTTCGCGATTCCAGTCGCATTGAAGAATTCAGTCACTTCGTCTTCGTTGAGGCTGAACTTCAGTCTCAGCACAGTCGGATGCGTACCTGACCGGGCCTGCTTGCCGAGTGGGTAGTCATCTGCCCAGGAGTAGCCCATGCTTTCCTGGCGACGGGATGTCCCATAAGCGCGAGTGGATCGGAGTACCCATGCTGCGGCGGAGCCGGTGAGTTCTCCCTGCGCTGATAAATTGGATGGCAGAGTGCTCCAGCGTTCGATGAGGTACATTCCTAGGCCCAGAGCGCGGAGAAGATTCGACTTGCCCTCGTTGTTCGGCCCCACCAGTGTTGTCAGATCTTCGACGTCGAATTTTGTCTGCGACCCGATAGACCTGTAGTTCTTGACAGTGACTTCAACCAGTCGCAAGTGAGAGCTCCTATAAATTCAGATGAAATAAATTTTTGGTCCCAAATTCATTAGTGTCAGCATATCGTCCACAATCTGCCTGCACTAGCTATCACCACCGCCAAACTCTCAGGTGTAGGATGCAAAAAAGCGGAATTCTATGAGGTTGTTGGACCGATCTGCGTTCAATCCAAGGGATTGGTCTGCGGTTCGTCTGGTTGAGGGTCGACGTTCGTTGGTGTTTAACAAGGACTCGGTAAGTGGTTTCTTTTGCATTCTTTCGAATCCGAGAGGTTCGAAAGTCTAAGTTTTCACGTACATTTTCTCCAAATTTTCGGAAAAGAGTGTGTCTCTAACGACTTGACAAGCTATTCAAGCAGTATTCAAATTTTAGAGTTCATGGTGAAGCCAGTACGCCATTGTAACCGTTCTACAGTTGCGCCCCCTTACCCAATTCGAGTGGCGTCCGCGAGGGCATCGAGCAACCCGACATCGACCAGCAGACGCACACGTTCAGCGTCTGGGAGGTCTCGGAGGCGCTTGATGATCTCGTCCGTCTGAGTCTCGTGGCTCCACAGCGCGTCTTCGGAGACGTCCACGAGGGTGGGGGAGTAGAGGAAGTCCTGGGTGGAGTTGTTGCGGTACTGCTGCTGCAACGTGGAATCTCCTGCGATCTGATTCGCCAGCAACCGCAGTGACCCGACCTTGTACTCATCCGTGGCTTCGAGGTCCCCGAGGTATTGGTTGACCTTCTCGATGACCGCGTCCATCGCCGCGCGTTCCTTCTCGGACGCTCGGTTCATCCCCGCCTCCGTGAGCCCCTGCAGTCCCTTCGGCTCACCGGTCGTGAGGTCCAGGGTCTCCTCGCGGATCTTCTCGAGCTTGTAGTGGGTGAGCACCACATCCGAGATATCGACCGCTGCGGGGTTGGTCTCCTCCTCGGTGAAGTCCTTGAGCAACCGGGCGAGGAGTCCACTGAAGGGGGAGAGCTTCTCGTAAGTCGGGTCCCCGTAGTCCAAGATCTGGGAGAAGAACGAATACGCCTTCGGGTACTGAGTCAGCGTCGCCCGGAACTCGACCAGACGCTCAATGGTGGGGGTGTCTTCTTCGCGGATGGCCTGATCCCACCGGTGAGCAAATCGCTCCTTCGCTGGCTGCAGAGAGGCGTAGACAGCATTGTGCCGGTCAGATTTGGAGCGCCATTCCCGCCAGAATAGGTCGACCTCGGACTGGGTGAAGATGTTCTCGTTCTCCAGCTTGGTCCGCAGATCACCAATCAGCTCAGGATCGGATTCCGTCTCGACCTGGGCGTCTTCGTAGTACTCCCGGAACGCCGCCAAGATCTGATCGGGTTCGTTCACGAAGTCCAACACAAACGTGTTGTTCTTCCCCGACGCACGACGATTCAACCGAGACAATGTCTGCACCGCGGAGATGCCGGAGAGCTTCTTATCCACATACATGGCCACCAGCAGGGGCTGGTCGAACCCAGTCTGGTACTTATTCGCCACGATCAGCACATGCTGACCTTCCTGGTCGAACACGCTGGCCAGGTCACGACCACGCAATGCGGGGTTCGCGGAAGCCTCCGTCACGGTGGGCCGGTCTGCCTCATTGAGCACTTCCACGTCCGGGTCCGGGACATCCCCAGAAAACGCCACCAATGACTGGAGGTCTAACTGCCGGCGTTCGACCTCGCGTTCGAAGGCCCGGTGGTACTGCACCGCGGCCGCACGGGACCCGGTGACCACCATCGCTTTGGCCCTGCCCCCGAGTTCGGGGCGGACGACGCGCTGGTAGTGCTCGACGATCTCGCGGACCTTCGACGCCACGTTGGTCGGGTGCAACTCCACATGGGCTATCAGAGCTTTCGCGCCTCGCCGCAGATCGATCTCCTCACCCTCGTGCCCCCGGGGAGGTCGTTCGCCTCCGGCTCTTTGGGCGATACGGGCGGCAACCTCGTAGCTTGTGTAATTCTGCAGCACATCCAGGATGAAGCCCTCTTCAATGGCCTGCTTCATCGGATACAAGTCGAAGGGTCTCAGCTCGCCGATGTGGTCACGGCGCCCAAACATCTTGAGGGTCTTCTCTTTGGGCGTCGCGGTGAAGGCGAAGAAACTGATCCGCCCATCCGCGTCGACCTGCGCGGCCATACGATTCAGCACATCCTGATCCACCCCCACATCCTCAGGACCCCCCGCCTCAGCATCGTCGGCGTGAGTGTAGAGAAGCTCTTTCAAGGAACTGGCAGCGTCACCGGTCTGAGAGGAATGGGCCTCATCCGCGATGACGGCGAATCGACGCCCGGCGATCTTGCCACCCTCGTCCTGGACCCGCTTCAGCGCATAGGGGAACGTTTGCAGCGTCAGACCAATGATCGGAGTATCCGCCGCCAAGGCTTCCAGGACCTGGTCGGTCTTGGAGCCTTCTGATCCGCTGGTGATCGCTTGGAACGTGCCCGTGGTGGTGGTGAGTTGGTTCACCGCATCTTGGAGCTGCTTGTCCAGCACCTGTCGGTCAGAGATCACCAGGACGTTGTCGAAGACCTTCTCACCGTGCTCGGTGTGGAGTGAAGCCAGCCGGTGGGCCGTCCAGGCGATGGAGTCGGTCTTGCCTGAGCCGGCGGAGTGCTGGATCAGGTACTTATGCCCCGGTCCTTCCTCTCGGGCGGCTTCGGTGAGGGCTGTGACGGCGCGCCACTGGTGGTAGCGGGGGAACCGGACCTGGGACTTCTCTGTGACTTCCCCGGTGATGGGGTCTGTGCGGCGTTCATGGTTGATGTAGATGAACTTGGTCAAGATGTTCAGCCACGTATCCGGGGCGAGGATCTCTTCCCAGAAGTACGCGGTCGGGGCCTTGCCCGGGATGGAGGGGTTACCCTCGCCGTTGTTGTGCCCGCGGTTGAACGGCAGGAACGTGGTTGCGTTGCCTTCGAGGTGGGTGGTCATTGCCACTTCGGTTTCGGACACCGCGAAGTGCACCAGCGGGCCGCGCCCGACCGTCAGCAGCGGCTCACCCTTGGGGCGTCGGTCCTTCTTGTACTGCTGCTTCGCCGCTTCCAGAGCTTGGGTCATCTCAGTCTTCAGCTCGATCGTCGCGACGGGTATCCCGTTGACGAACAGCACGAAGTCCAGGCTCGCGCCGCTCCTGGACGAGTACCGGACCTCTCGGACCACGCGCAGCCGATTCAGTCGATACTTCTCAACAAGGGCGGGGTTTCGGTCATCGGCCGGCGGGAATTGCATCAACGTGAAATCACGGGCCCCGGGGAGTCGCAGCTTCCCGCGCAGGGTCTTTAGTGTGCCGCCACCCTGCGACTCATCAGTGCTGAGCTGTTTGGCAACGCGGTCCAGAATCCGGCGGCGTCCGCGCTCCTGGGCAGCCTCGTCGGCGGACGGTGGAACGATGCGAGCGAAGTTCTCCGGGTCAGAGTCCTCCAACCACCCCAGGAGATCCTCCGGGAACAGCGCACGTTCGACGTCAAAGTCAACCGAGTTGTCAGACCGCAGCCACCCCTGTGACTCTAAGTGGTCCGCGATTAGCTGCTGGAAGCCCTTTTCCTGATGCGTAGAACTCATACGGTCTCTAGAACCTCATCTTCCAGCTGCTCGGCGACAGGTCTGTGTCGCTGGGTAACGTCAATCTGTCCGGTCACCGCCGAGGCAATTAGAGCTGCGCGACGTTCTTGGGACAACGCGATCGCCTTCTTTGCGTCACTGATCGCTTCGTGAAGCGCAGTGCACTCAGCGTCCAGAGACTCCACAATCGCGTGCTGAGTACCGATGTCCCAGTGAGGAACTTGAAAGCCTTTGACCAAGGTGGAGTTAGTAGACGCGAGGTTTGTGGACTGCTTGGCTGTGACATCGAAGTAGTAACGGGCAGTGCTCGACTCAAGGACGTAGACGAGATACGCCGCCGAGAGACGTGCGTTGGGAGTGAATGCGAACACGTGATTCTGGTGCAGCATGCCTTCGATCTCACCTTTCCAAAGGGCGCCGCGACCCAGTTTGTCCCGGTCTCCTCCTTCCGTCATTAGGACATCACCGGCGAGAAGTCGATTGCTCTCAGCTACATTTTTCGGAACCTCGGCAGTGGCTATGTCATCGAGGTCGATATGGTCAGTCTGCACGTTGGCAACTCGTAAATAAGGGTAGACCTCCGTCTCCTGGTCGTACTTGGCCCCAAGGGTGATGCCGGATCGAAGTCGGCCCAGATGTTTCAGGGGAGTCCTCGTACTACCGGACGCCATCAAGCGTGAATCGATGGCGGAGAGACGTCGCTCATTGAGCAACTCAATGAGTGCCATCTGATCTGAAATGAACACATCGATTTCGGCGGTCTCATGGTCGAGATAGTCGGCAATCGCGGTTTGCTCATTCTTCGGGGGCAGCGGGAGCCTGAAACTAGTGAGCATCGGTCGTCGAAGGGAGTCGACTGTCGACTTCGCAGTGTTGCCCTTAAGCGAGGACTTGAACAGGCTTCTCATCGCGTAGTAGAGGTATCTTCCCGCCAGGTTTTTGCCAGGTTCAAGAACGTAGACACGTTGGTGGGCCGCAAATTTTCCCTTGTAGTGGTGAAAGATCTCTCCCACATTCCCGTCGCCAGCAGTGAGTACCGCTTCGGTGTCATGGGTGAAATGCGTGAGTGAGCGGATATCGGCGGAGCGCACGAAAAACGGATACGCACCCTCGTTTGCATCTTGTACATCGGCAGACCCCGTACTGACGTGCGCAATGTGTCCAAGTTGCGCCATGGGCCAGCGCGGAACTTCTTGAGCAACTGCCGCGTCAACGGTCTTGCTCATGCCTTGACCTGCTCGAGGCGGGTGCGGATACGGCCGAGCACTTCTTCGAGATCGCGGTCGATCTCGTTTAAAGGACGCGGGGGCACGTACCTGTAGAAGTGTCGAGCGAAGGGGATCTCGGTGCCTTCTTTGGTCTTGGTTTCGTCGATCCAAGCGTCCGGCACGAAGGGCTTCACCTCACGCTCCAGATAGTCATGGATTCCCTGATCCCAGGGCACATTCTCGGTGTCCCGCAGAGCCGAGTCCGATTCGGGGGTGCCATCGCGTTTCGTCACGAGTTCCCCGTCGTCGTCGTGGTCGCCGAGCTCACCGAGCAGCGCCTTTAGTTCGGCAGGCTTAAGTGCGATCCCGGCTTTATCGAGGCGTTGTTTTAGGTCCCGCTGAAATACGGCGCGCTGAGTGCTCACCTGATCGCCAGTCTCAATGCTCGCACGCTCCAGGTCGTGGCGAAGGCGGGCTTGTGTGGCTTCAGGTAGCTTAGTGATCGGGTTAGCCGCCAACGCCCGCTCAACACGTTCAGCGGAAAAGGCGTAGTTCAGACGCAGCGGGCGCTCGACAGTGATGGTGCGGTAGTAGAAGTCTTCGTTGGCAAAGATCTTGGAACGCTTGGTCTCTGCGAAGTTGGCGTAGAGCTGAGCAATGGTCTTGATGTCCTCGGCGCCGAGCATCTTGCGTTTCGATCCGACCGACTTGCGCATCTTGGTGAACATCTCGGTGGCGTCGATCAGTTGCACCTTGCGCTTGCGGTGCGTGGGCTTCTCCTTGTTGAGCACCCAGATGTAGGTGGAGATGCCGGTGTTGTAGAACATGTCGGTCGGCAGTCCGACGATGGCTTCGAGGTAGTCGTTGTCCAGCACCCATTTTCGGATGTTCGACTCCCCGGACCCGGCACCGCCAGTGAATAGGGGTGAACCGTTCAGAACGATCGCGCCACGTCCACCGCTACTTGCAGGGTCGGCTTTAGGTTCGCGGAGCTTGCTGATCAGGTGCATCAGGAATAACAGCGAGCCGTCGGAGACGCGGGGGAGCCCGGGTCCGAATCGTCCGTCGTAGCCTTGGATCTTGTGTTCGGTCTCGACCTGGGTGCGCCTCGTTTTCCAGTCCACGCCGAAGGGTGGGTTGGAGAGCCCGTAGTGGAAGGTGCGGTCTCGGAACGCTGGGTTGGTCAGGGTGTCGCCCAGGACGATGTTGTCGATGCTCTGACCTTTCACCACCATGTCTGCTTTGCAGATGGCGTAGGAGGCTGGGTTCAGTTCCTGGCCCAGCAGGTTGACGGACGCGTCGGGGTTGATGGCTTTGATCTTGTCGTCAGCGACCGAGAGCATGCCGCCGGTGCCGGCTGTGGGGTCATAGACGTCGCGCACGATGCCTGGGGCTTTGAGGTCTTCTTCGGTGTTCAACAACAGCGTGACCATCAGGTCGATGACCTCACGGGGGGTGAAGTGCTCTCCTGCCGTCTCGTTGGAAGCTTCCGCGAACTTCCGGATCAGTTCTTCGAAGATGTGCCCCATCTGGTCATTACTCACCCGGTCAGGGTGCAGATCGGTCTTGGCAAAGTGCTGAAGCACCTGCAGCAGGAGGTAGTGACGGGCGAGGTCGATGATGGTGTCTTCAAACTTGTACTGCTCGAAAATGTCCCGGACGTTCTCGGAAAAGCCGTTGATGTAACCGCGGAGGTTCTCTTCGATGTTGTCAGCATCGCCCCGCAGCGTCTTCAGGGTGTGCTGGGACCGGTTGTAGAAGCTGTAGTGGTGACCTGCCCTGGACCGGAGCATCCCGCGGGAAGGCTCCTGGTCGGGTTCGAGGTCCTTCACCGCGGCGAGAACCGCGTCCTTGGTTGGAGCGAGCACAGCGTCGAGTCGGGCGAGCACGGTGAAGGGAAGAATGACGTCGCCGTACTGGTGCTGTTTGTGGGCTCCGCGGAGGGTATCGGCGACAGACCAAATGAATTGCGCGTGATTAAACACGGAGATTTTCCCCTACTGCTTGCTCGGAATGCTTGCCTTCCACTCACCGTAGTCGAAAACGGGGCAGAAACTTGGTCCATCCGTCGCTCGAGAAAGCCCTGGGCGGGGGGCCAGTAGATTCATGCACGGGCGCAAGAAAGGGGGCGAGCCACCGATGTGACCCGCCCCTATCCCAAGTTTGAGCTGTTTACAGCTCGACGCGCCCCTGGTCGCCCATATTTGGGGTCTCAGAGGAGAACGAGGCCTTCGCCATCTTCACGAGTGCCGCTGCCTTACCCGGGCCTTCCCAGTACTGAGCGGTCTCCGGGGTGACCTCGATGAGCACAGCGTTGGGATCTTCCGGACCGCCCTCGAAGTAGGCCTTCGGACCCAGGTCCCACAGCTCCTTCTTGCGCTCGAGATCGGCGATCACCTGAGCGCTGCCCGCGATGGAGACCCACATGTGGTCATCCACGAAGCCGAGGTTGACCTCGCCCTCACCGATGATGTCCTCGATCTTGTCCGAGTTCAGCGGGGTAAAGAACCAGAACTTGTGCTGGTCGTCGATCTGGGTGACACCCATAGGGCGGGAGACGATCCGGTGGTTCTGGTCCACGGTGGTGAACATGCAGGTGCCAATGTTGTTCAGCTTCTTGACGAGCTCGTTCGCAGTCATATCAGTCATGTTGTTCTCCTGTGTGGGCTATGAGCTTCTTGTTAGGCAGTCTACGGATCGTGGTTTCCCTGTACAGCGCGTCCGCGCTGAGCCGATTTCAAGGCCCGCTGTCGAGCCGGACGCCCCGCCACGTGGGATGGCGCAGCCGGTTGTCCCTGGTCACCCCGGAATGACGCACCTCGGCGGTCAGCCTCGGCGTCACCCAGGTGGCGTCCGACGAGTCCTCAGCGGGGACGTCGTCCACGGGGGCGGTCTTGCGGACCAGCTTCTCCAGCTGGTTACGGAGATCGGTCAGTTCGACATCGCTGAAGCCAGTGCCGACCCGGCCCGCGTAGTGGAGGTCGCCGTCGTCGTCGGTCATCCCCAGCAGCAGAGAGCCGAAGGTCTTGGCCCGGCCGCCCTTGCCCTGTCGCCAGCCGACGATCACCACATCCGCGTGGTTCTCATGCTTGATCTTCACCCAGTCCTCGGACCGGCCGCCGGAACGGTACGGGCTGTCGGTGCGCTTGGCCACGAGCCCCTCGAGCTTGAGCTCCAGACTGCCGTCCATCGCTTCCTCCAGCGAGTCGCCCATGTCCCCGGGGGTCTGCACGTGCTTGCCGCTGCTGGCCAGCTCCTCCAGGATCTCCCGGCGCCGAGAGTAGGGTTCGCCGGTGAGGTCACCGTGCTCGGCGGTATGCAGTACGTCGAAGAGCATCAGATGCACCGGGATCTTCTTCGCGGTCTGCTCAATCTCACGCGTCTTGGTCAGCTTGCCGCGGCGCTGCAGGAGACCGAAGTCCGGGCGGCTGCCGGAGTTCAGGGCAACGATCTCGCCGTCGACCACGGTGCCGGCGGGGATTAGGTCTGCGATCTCGGCCAGTTCGGGAAAGGTCTGGGTGAAGTCCTTGCCGTTGCGGCTGCGAATCTCCACGCGGCCGTCGGAGTGCACCGCGGCGATGGCGCGGTAGCCGTCCCACTTGCCCTCCAGCACCCACCCCTTGCCGCGGATGTCGGTGGGCTTGCCGGGGGAGGCGAGCATGGGGGAGGGCAACGGGTCGGGGAAATCGGAGTCTTCTTCGGCCGTGGCGTTCTCCTTGGAGCTCTTCGTGGCCTTCTTCACCGGTGGAGACGAGGTCTTCGAGGACTTCTCAGCTTTGGGCTGATCCTTGGTGAGCCGGATGAGCCAGTTCTTTCCGTCGTCGTCGCCCTTGCTGGTGTTGACCAGGGCGTAGCGTCGCGGCACCCCGCCCAGGCCGCCGTCGGGCCGGCCGTGCAGGATGAAGCGGACCTTGCGGTCCTCCCACTTCTCGATCTCCACGGTGCCGGTGTCCCAGATGGTGACCTCGCCGCCGCCGTACTCGGCCTTGGGGATGGTGCCCTCAAATTCGGCGTATTCGATGGGATGGTCCTCGGTCATCACCGCCAGATGCTGCTCACTGGGGTCCAGCGGGGGGCCCTTGGGCACGGCCCAGGAGACGAGGACACCGTTGCGCTCAAGCCGGGTGTCATAGTGCAGCGCGGAGGCGTGATGCTCCTGGATCACGAAGATCGGGGCGTCGGTGCGATCGGCGGGGGAGCCGGTGGGGACTGGCTCGGGGGTCTTGGCGGCGTCGCGCATGGACCGGTAGGTGGTCAGCGCGTCCTCGGTGGAGGGCAGGGCGTCCGCGGCGTCGTCGTCGGCGGTGAAGTCTGCGAGCGGATCCGTGCCGGCTTCCAGGCGTTCCATGACCTGGTGCATGTCCAGCTGACCGAGGTCCGGAGCCTCGAGCTCGTCCCAGGTGCGCGGGGCTGCCACATGCGGGGCCTCGGCGGATCCGGGGCGGCCGCGCAGCGAGTAGGGGGCGATGGTGGTCTTGTTCCGGTTGTTCTGGGACCAGTCGATGAGCACCTTGCCCTGGCGCAGGGACTTCTTCATGTCACTGACCACCGCGTCCGGGTGATCGGCCTCCAGCGCCTTGGCGAGCTCATGGGCCACCTGGGAGACCTGCTCCGAGGTGTAGCTGCCGTTCAGCGCGGCGTAGAGGTGGATGCCCTTGGACCCGGAGGTGACCGGGACTGAGGGCAGGTTCATCTCATCGAGGATCTCGCGGCACCAGCGGGCCACCTGCGCGCAGTCGGCCAGGCCCGCTCCAGGGCCGGGGTCCAGGTCCAGGACAAGCCGGTCGGGGTTTTGCGGTGAGCCTGCGCTGTCGAAGCGCCACTGGGGGACGTGGACCTCCAGCGCGCCCACCTGACCGAACCAGGCAAGCACCGCCGTGTTGTTCGCCAGCGGGTAGGTGTTGCTGTGGTCCGAATGCTCCAGCTCCTGGCGCGGGACCCACTTCGGCGCTGAATCTTCGAGGTTCTTGCGGAAGAACGGCTCGTTGGGTTTGTCCTTGGTGCCCACACCGTCCGGCCAGCGTTTACGCGTGGCCGGACGGTTCCGGATGTGCGGGATCATCGCGTCTGCGATGGTCTGCAGGTAGTGGATGACCTCACCCTTGGTGGTGCCCGAGGCGGGGAAGAGGACCTTGTCCAGGTTGGACAGGCGCAGCTTATGGCCGCCGACGGTGACGGTCTGCTGCTTGCTGGCCATGGGTCAACCCTGGTGGGGGAGGCTGGGCGTTGGCTGGGTGTGGTGTGGTGAGGCCAGACGTTTCGGCGCGTTGCTGGCGGGCGCCCTTATGGGACGCCCGCGATCAGTCACCCTCATTCCGCGGGCAGGTCGATGCTGCGCGGCAGCGTGCTGCCGGGACCGTTACAGGGAGGGTGCAGCCGGGAGGTCCAGCTCGGTCTCCACCATGTGGTTGAAATAGTTGGTGTACAGGTTCAGGGCCACGTGGCTTGGGAGCTCCTGAGTGCCCCATCCGGCGTCGAGCGCGGGCTGCCGTCCTGGGCATGGCCCTTCTCTGCGGCAACCTCGCGGGCCACCTGCGACCGTCGTTTATGGCGAACCCTCTGCGAGGGCCCTTCTGTTGTCAGCGTGGTCACCCACCAGCATGCTCTTACTCACCTAGGAGAGATACTCGAGGGCCGCATCGCTTGGCTTGGTTCCTCCTAGCCCGCCCTGGATCTCGAGCTGTCCCAAACAGAAGCGCTGCGCGATGAGACACCTGGCAGTTTCCGAATTTCAGAATTTGCCGCACTCGAGGCGGCCTGATGCGCGGCCGTTAGCAGAAAGGGTCGGATAGCCTCGCAAGATGGCGCGACATCCACGATGGCAACCCACGCTCGACGCGAGCATTGAGGAAGCATGTCTCGCCGTGCGCCTGTACAACGACTCCGCAGAGGCGCGGGCTTTCGAGGGGTTCGTCATCCACATGCATCTCGCCTGGTTGTACCTACTCCACGCTGAGTTCGTTCGCGACGACGTTGACTTCCGTTATTGGGATCCCCACTACAAGAAGCGGTTATTGCGAATCGACGGAGAGCCCAAACGGTGGGAACTCGAACGATCGATGAAGGAACGCTGGCCCATCGACTCCGATCCTGTCCGGGCGAACCTCTCGCTGTTCATCAAGCTCAGAAACCGGCTCGAGCACCGACACGCGCACGCCGACAATGCCCTGATGCTCAACCTCGCCGGTCATGCCCATGCTCTCCTCGTAAACTACGAGTCCGAGCTGACTGACCAGTTCGGCGAGAACCAGTCTTTAGCGTTGAGGCTAAGGTTGCCGATCTTCGTCGGCACATTCACATCGGAAGGCGAGCAAGCACTTCGTCGGTTCCGAAAAACTCTTCCGACCGACCTCCGCGGATTCGTCACTGACTACGAGTCAGGTCTGGCCGACACCGTGATCAACGATTCGAGATACGAGTTTCGTTTGCGTGCGATGGTTGAACTCGCGCCGAAGGACCCAGACGCGATTGCCATGCAGTTCACTCGCTACGAAGACATGACCGACGGAGAGCGCGCCTTCGCTGAGGAGCTCGGACGGCGTGGCCAAGTAATCGTGCGCGACAGGAAGCAGCCAGTCTCGGGACTCGGCCGGCTCATGCCGAAGCCCGCGGCCGCCGAGGTCGAAGCCGGTATCCCCTTCGTCTTCAATCTCAACCACTTCACGGCCTCGTGGAAGCGGAAGAAAATTCGGCCGCCGAGCGGCGATCCGAGCCCAGACCGAACCAACCCGGACTTTTGCGAGTACGACGAACCGACCAAGTCCTACCGATACACGCAGGCGTACGTGAGCTACCTCGTCAAGAAGTGCAGCACACGTGCAGGCTTCATAGAGATCACAGGCATGGAACCGCGGAATAGAACGAGCGACCCCGGACAGTCAGACCGACTTACATCGCAAGGATGACGAGTGGCAAGTGACGTAAACCAACGTCCCGCTGACCGCATGTACTTTGCGAGCTGGTCGAAGAACCCTGCGAGTATTTTGCTTGCATCGTCCTTCATCTACTCGGCCCCTCCGAAGCGGTAGACCTCGTAGCCGGCTAGCCTGAGTCGCCGGTCCTCGGCGACCATCTCGCTGTAGAGGGCCGGACTTGCTTTGTCACCGCTCGCATAGTGCTGCTTCCCGTCAACTTCGATGACAACGCGGTGCCTGCTGGAGAACAAAAGTAGAAAGTCCATGCGCTGTCGCAGCAGCGGGCTGCCGCTCCGGTCGGCAGTCCCCACCGTCTCGAGGTCTTGACGCGTGTAGGTGTGTGTCAGTGGTCCGGCATAGTCAGCGATAATGCGCACATGAGATTTGTCTTTGTGAGACGTCTGGTTCCTATGGCCACGCCGCCGAGTTCCCTGGTCAAGGGGTGGCCGATTCAAAGTGAGCACGGCGGATCGCAGATGATGAAATCATGTATGGCGTTCCGGTAGGTTTAAATTCATGGAGACTTTCAAACGGACGCCACTTCAGCTATTCAATCTGCCGCAGAATTTCGTTATCCCTTTGTTCCAGCGCGCCTACGTTTGGAAAGAAGTCGAGCAGTGGGAGCCGCTGTGGAAGGACATACGTCGCGTCGCGGAGCTCCGGATCGCTGAGCCGCACCTGAACGCCACACACTTTCTCGGGGCCGTCGTGATTCAGTCACAGGAGGCTCAGAGCAGACGCCTGACCACATGGAACGTAATAGACGGACAGCAGCGGCTGACTACTGTGCAAGTCCTCTCTGATGCGACCCGCTCTTTGCTTGCGCACGCTGATCTCTTCAAGCTTGCTGGTCAGCTCGAGGACCTGACGCACAATTCTGAGAAGTATGTAGACGACGGAGATAGTCCGCTCAAGCTCCGTCACCTCAACAAAGATCGAGAACCCTTCGACGAACTCCTGACGGCAGAAACACCTATCGATTACGAGGACCTCACACACTCGGACTCGCAAATCGTTGCCGCACACCAGTACTTCTCTACTGTCGTCGAACAGTGGCTCGGCACGCAGGACGCGGATGACTACGAGGACAAGGCCAAGGAATTGACCAACGTCCTGCTTGACGGTCTCCAGCTCGTCTCGATCGAGCTGGAGGCGGCTGAGAACTCGCAAGAGATCTTCGAGACCCTCAACGCGCGTGGGACGCCCTTGACTGCGGCCGATCTGGTGCGGAACTTCGTGTTCCAGCGCCTTGACGCCGAGGGTGCCGATACGAAGAAGGCATACCGCGAGGATTGGCCCTTCGAGACGAAGTTCTGGACGCGGGAGGTCAGCGTCGGCCGAAATCTGGTCAGCCGCAGTTCCCTTTTTCTCAACCAGTGGTTGGTCGCAAGAACCGGGGAGGAAGTCAGCCCACAGGCCACATTCAACCGGTTCAAGTCATGGGTGGAACTTGAGTCGGGCCAGACCATGGCCCACTTGCTGCCGACGATCAAACACCAAGCCCAGCAGTATGAGGCGTGGACCAATGCCGCGGCACAACCCGGTGGATCGTTGGATTCTGCAGCGATGGCTTTTTATCGAATGCGAGCCAGTGGCATTGAGGTTTTGAAGCCGTTGTTGATCTGGATGTACGAACCGGGAAGGGATCTGCCACAGGAGAGCATCGCGAGGATGGTTCAGGCTGCGGAAAGCTGGATATACCGCCGCCAAATGCTGCGCTTGTCGGGCAGCGATTTGGGACGCATCGTCGCGGACATCATCGCGTCCAGCGTAGGCGTGTCCACTAATGAACTGCCTGAGCGAGTCATCGGTCATTTAGCTCGTCTGAATGTCACGAGCACCTATTGGCCCGGGGATGAGGAGGTCCGACTGTCCCTGAGCACAGAGGCTGTGTACTCACGTTTTCCGCGTGGGAGGCTGCGCATGTTCCTCGAGGCTATCGAGGACAAGTACCGCGCCGAGACTGGTCAGCCGCAGGTTGAGCGCAAGGGATACCCGATCGAGCACATCTTGCCGCGGAGCTGGAAGGACACCTGGCCGGTGGAGACCCCTGATGCCGAAGAGGCACGCCAGGCGAGGGTGCACCGACTGGGCAACTTGACCCTGCTGACAAAGTCACTGAACTCCAAAATCTCCAATGGTCCCTGGCCTACTAAGCGCGCCGCTCTTCTGCAGCACAACACCATCACGCTCACCGGTCGGGTTGTAAGCGAGACGGAGGAACACGACTGGGACGAGTCACTGATTGATCATCGCGCTGCGGAGCTCATCGATACCATCCTCGATATATGGCCCGTACCCGATGGTCATCTCGGGAAGGTCGTGGATCCGCAGACGAAGGCTGGCGACTGGGTGGAGCTGAAGCACCTGATTGAGGCTGGGCTTTTAAGGGGCGGCGACACGTTGTCTGCGACCCACAGGGACTTCAAGGGCAAAGAAGCGAAACTGACGAACGAAGGTGCAATCGAGCTGGACGGAAAACGGTACATGTCGCCGTCGGCGGCTGGTCACGCATTGCGGAATAAGGCGACGAACGGCTGGTACTTCTGGGCGGTGGGTGACGGACGGCGACTTCGCGACGTCCGCGCCGAGTTTCAGAATGCTGGTCCTGCAGACATTGGGTCGTACCGTACAGACTGATATCGACTGGGGGCGCGGAGAGCTATGCCTTGACCCAGCACGAAGCGCGGCCCCATGTGGAGGCCGGATCAGCTCAATTGTCATTTCGGCATGGCCATGAACCGTCGAGGTGGCGTACCAGATGACGCCTGACTCTCTCGACATGAGCTCAGAGGCGGGCTTCAAGAGCGACCGGCCGAGACGCCGCAAGCGGAACAGGTAACTCAGTCTTCACACTGGTCACACAGACCCGTCGCGGCTTTCTCCATGAAGTGCTTCTGGCATACGCCACGCTGTGCCGCCGGCGCTTTCCGGGACTGAGACCGCACTTTGGCAACCTGGGGAGTGAGGGTTGGGACGCCCCCGTCCGCCGGAAGATCGACCGCGTACCGCCGGTAACAGAGAAGGCGGTGTTGAGCGGCAAGATCTTCCACGTCTATATTGGGATCGTTCGGGACAGATTTAGGTGCTCTGGAGTACCCGTCTCCAATGGTGCCGTTCTGATGAACGCATAGCGCGGTCAGCGGGGGTTCACCAGCATCAGCTGCACGCTGGGCCACCTGCTCCAGAAGTTTTCCGCTCCAGTTCCCAATCAACATCCTGGTCCGAATTCCTGAGCGTTCTTGAACGACCTCGGTGAGTTCTAAATAGGTGGTCGTCCTGTTGAATTTTCCGGCTACGTTGATGAGGACCTCGTGCGCGATGGGGACCCAGGTTGTCAGAGCGTCGGTGAACTCAGCTTTGGATCCATCGGCGACGAAGTATGTTCCATGCTTAGACGACATAGTTCAGATCATAGGGGAGAACGTAGACGAGCAATCGTTTTCGGTACGCCCCGCATGCGGTCGGATTGTCAGCTGGTACAGCAACCCGATGCTACGTTTTATCCGTCGTGATGATCGCTTCGTTCTCGATCCACGACACTTCATTCCTGCCGAGGTGCGCGGCGGGACACCTGCAGTTCCGGTTGGGCCGCAGACTGGCCTGAGTCACGAGGTCACGCGCTGGCAGACGAGGAGTCCTCAGGAATACGGAACAGCTAACGGCCTTGCCCCAAAACAGCCCTGGGGTGGGTCCATGCCGTCATGGCCTCAGCCACCGCTGGCACGGACTCCTGCTTCACCGCTGACTCGTATGCTTCTTCGATCATGTCGTTGAGCAGGACCCGTCGACCGGTGTCTGCGGAGCGGACCGCGGCTTCGACCATCGCGAGCGTGAGGATGTTGCTGTGCACCTCGCCCGAAGGCACAGACCCGGTCTTGAGGGCATCGAGGAACTCGGCCAGTGAACCATGGATCTCTTCCGGCATCTCGGCAGCCTCCGCCTCGGTGGCGGACGTGCTCGACTCCTCGGTGAGGTCGAACGAGGGCTTGTTCTCTCCGTCCCACAACGCTGTCCCGAATTCACCGTTGATGCGCCACCTCCCATTCCAGGAGGTCTCGTGCCCGTCGCTGCACCAACTGCCCGAATAGGAGTAACGGGCTCCTCCGTCGAACTCGAACAGAGCGTTGGCGGCGGCCCCGTGGGAGTACCAGCTCCACGCCGGGTTGAACTCCTCGCAGTACACCGACACTGGATCCTCCTCGAGCAGGAACCGTGCGACGTCGAAGGCGTGGATGGCCATGTCGACCAGCAGCACGTGGCGCATCTCTTCGCGGAACCCGCCGAAATGGGGCGCCTTGAAGAACTCGGTGGAGACCAGCCCCACCTCGCCCAGGGCCGTCATCCCGGTCTTGAGCGCGGACAGGTTGTTGAAGTAGCGCCGGGACTGACTGGTCATCAGCAGCTGCCCGCTGGCCTCTGCGGCGGCCGCCAGGGAGAGCGCCTGACTCAGGGTCGGTGCAATGGGCTTCTCACAGAGCACCGGCAGACCACGGAAGAGCGCCTCGACGTTGATCGCGTGATGAGCCTCCGGGATGGTCACGTTCACCACGGCATCGGCATGCGTGACCTGCAGGACCTCTTCCACACTCCGGCCGACCTGCACGCCGCCCAGCCCTGCCGCGGTGAGCGCATCGGCGGCGACGGCGACATCCAGGTCGACGAGCCCCACCAGTTCGGCCTCGGAGGACTGACCGATGGCGGAGATCCATTGCCTGCCCATGCCCCCTGCGCCGACCTGCACGATCCTGACGGGCGGATGGCTGCTGGGCTCTGGAATGGTGCTCAATTCTCCATCGCCCCCTGGTAATCGTGGCCGTTGTAGAAGTCATTGGTCTCGTAGCGCAGCAGCTGCGGGTCTGTCCGTTCGGGTCGCAGGGTCTGCGCCCAGGCGACACCGTTCGCGACCACGCGACGGACGTCCTTGTGGTGGTAGACCGGATAGTCCTGGTCACCGGGGCTGAAGAAGAAGATCTTTCCGAACCCGCGCCGGAAGGTGCATCCGCTGCGGAAGGCTTCACCTCCGCTGAAAGTGCTGATGAACACCAGCTCCTCGGGGACGGGAATGTCGAAGTACTCTCCATACATCTCCTGCTGGGGAATGATGAACGGGTGCGGCACCCCCTGCGCGATGGGGTGTGTGGGGTTCACTGTCCACACGACCTCGCGGTCCTGTTCCGCACGCCAGCGCAGAGTGCAGCTGGTGCCCATGAGCTTGACGAAGATCTTCGACCAGTGACCTGAGTGCAGCACGACGAGTCCCATGCCGGCGAGGACATGCCTGTGCACGCGATCGACGACCTCGTCCTTGACCTCCTCATGCGCCGCGTGACCCCACCACACCAGAACATCGGTTCCGGCGAGGACCTCCTCGGTCAGCCCATGCTCCGGGTCATCCAGCGTCGCGGTCTCTACGGAGACTGTCTGGCCCAGGTGCTCCTCGATCGCTTCGCGGATCGTGGTGTGCATGCCGTGGGGGTACAGGTCGGCTACCTTCTGCTCCAGCTGTTCGTGTCTGTTCTCCCCCCACACCAGAACACTGAGTGGGCGCGAGCTGTGAGTCTGTGTCATTGAAGAATCCTTCATCAGGGGACATGGTTCGTGGGCTTCGGGTCCGGGCGAGCTTTCAACTGGCGTTCAGTCGAGGGCTTCTCCCGCTGCGCGTTCCGCCGCCAGCCCGGCGACCCACCGTTCGAGGAACTGGGCGTAGTCAGAGACCTCGGCGTCTGACGGTGTCACGGTCTCCACAGCGGAGTCAGCGAACACCTCCTCATCCAGCCAGTCCGGCATGGCGCGGCCTGAGGCGCTTCCGGCGGTCACCGCATGGGCATAGCCGGCCAGCACCGCGATGCCCCACGCGCCGCCCTCAGCGGAGTCCTTCGTGACCGCCACGGGCGTCCCCAGAGCGGCCGCCAGGGCCTTCTGAGCCACTCCGCCGGTGCGCAGCAATCCACCGTGGGCGAAGAACCGGTCCACCGTGACGCCCTCCTCGGCCAGCACGCCCATCCCGACACTGAGCGCGGCGAACACCCCCAGCAGTTGGGATCGAGCGAATCCGGCCAGGGTCAAGGGAGTCTCCGGGGTGCGCACCATCATGGGCCTGCCCCGGTCCACCCCGATGATGGGTTCAGCCGCCAACAGGCTGTAGGCCAGCATCCCGTTCTGGTCCGCCTCAGCCTCCAGGGCGCCGCGGAGCATCGCCTGGAAGACCTCATCCGGTTCAGCAACATGACCCAGGTTCGTGAGGAACTCACCGAAGAGTCCGGCCCAGGCGCCCAGTTCACTGGCGCCGTTGTTGCAGTGGACCATGGCGACCAGCTTCGCGTCCGGCGTCGCGACGATGTCGATCTCACTGCGTGTGCTGCGCAGCGAGTCCTCGAGCACGAGCATGGCGAAGATGCTGGTGCCCACACTGACGTTGCCGGTCCGCGCCCGCACCGCATTGGTGGCGACCATGCCGGTGCCGGCATCGCCCTCCGGTGGGCAGAACATGATCCCTGGTTCCAGGGTCCCGGTGGGATCCAGGATCTCGGCTCCTTCTGGGGTGAGGAAGCCTGCCTGGTCACCGGCAGAGGCGACCGGTGGCAGAAGCTGTTCCAGGTCCCGCCCGATCTCCTCTGCAGCCGTCAGACTGCGGAACCGCTCGAGCAGCTCGGCGTCATAGTCTCCGGTGGCTGGGTCGATCGGGAACATCCCCGAGGCGTCCCCGACTCCGAGGACATGGTTCCCAGTGAGCAGATGATGGACGTACCCGGCCAATGTGGTCAGTGTGTGCACCCTGGGCACATGTGGTTCGGCGTCGAGGATGGCCTGATAGTGGTGGGCGATGGACCAGCGCAGCGGGATGTTCTGCCCGAATTCCTGGGTCAGGCGGGCGGCGGCCGCCGTCGTCGTGGTGTTGCGCCAGGTTCTGAATGGAGTCAGCAGGTCTCCGGCGGAGTCCAGGGCCAGGTACCCGTGCATCATGGCGGAGATGCCGATCGCTCCGACGGCGCGCAATTCGATGCTGTGGAGTCGGCGCACCGTGGCAGCCAGGTCAGCGTAGGCCGCAGCCAGTCCCTGATGCACAGCGTCCAGGGAGTAGGTCCAGACCCCGTCGAGGAGTTGGCTCTCCCAGGAGCTGGACCCCGTGGCGAGGGTCTGGCCCGATTCACCGACCAGGCAGGCCTTGATCCGGGTGGACCCGAGCTCGATGCCCAGGGTGGTGTGCTCTAGATGGAGTGATTCATCGATCATCTGTTCGTCCTTTTACGTCGTCAGTGCTGGATTGCTCTCCCGAAAGACTGACATGGTCAGCCACGGGCACGAAGACGCGCATCGTGGAGGGACCACGTTCGGCCCACCGGTGGTAGGGGACGAAGATCAGGTCGAAGTCGGCAGAGGTCGTTTCACCTGTCGGTGCGCGGCCGAAGGGCGGGGTGCCGTCGGCTGGACCGACCACGTCGAGCACCCGGGCGCGACCACGGGCGCCGTCGCCCTCGGACTTCAGCGAGGCCGAGGTGTCCAGTGTGATGGCATCCAGCGGGATCCCGTCGGGAACATCCTGTGACTCGATGCAGAGGACGAGCGGGCCGCGTTCCACGGCAACAGTTCCGCGCATCGCATCGATCCGTGGATCGGGCCAGGTCAGTCGAGGCTCCACCGGCAGCATCAGACGGAGCTCGTCCCCCCGGAACACGGACTGTTCGAGGTCGCACCACCCCGGTTCGGTCGGCGCCGCCGGTCCACCGTTGACGCTGATCTGGGCATCGATCGCCCAGGACGGAACGCGAAGCCTCAAGGGCGCTCCGCCGGGAGGGGCGTCTTGGACCCTGAGGTGGATCTCCGAGGCGTTGGGGTACTCGGTGTCCACTTGTACGCGCAAGAGCCCGGAGCTGAGCTTGAACCGGTACTCGCCTGCGGCGTACTGCAGCACCACGGCGACGTTTGCCTCGTCGACGGCGGCTGAGTAGGACTGCCAGGAGGCCAGAGTCCGGGCGAGGTTGGTCGGGCAGCAGGAGACGTCGAACCAGGGCGCTCGGACACCGCCCTCCGCCCGGGAGTTGACGGCATCGGGGAGCACGTCAGAGCTCTCCGAACGCTGCTGCAGGGGATTGGCGTAGAAGAAGGCCGTACCATCCGGGCTCGGCGACGTGGCGATGACGTTGAAGAGCGTCCGTTCCATGAGATCGACATACTTGGGCCTGCCGGTGGCCAAATAGAGCCGCCAGGACACCATCAAGGAGGCAACTCCGGCGCAGGTCTCACAGTAGGCGCGGTCCGGCGGCAGCTCCCAGTCCTCCCCGAAGCCCTCGTCCTGGTGACGGGAGCCCATCCCCCCGGTCAGGTAGGTCCGGCGCGCCACGGTCCGGTGCCACTGCTCCTCAAGGGCGCCGAGGAGTTCCGCGTCGCCTGCGTCCACGGCGATGTCCACCGCTCCGGCGGCGAGGTAGAGCGCACGCACCGCGTGTCCGTGCCACGAGGCAGTGTCGCGGACAGGGATCTCATCCTGGAAGTACTCGCGGCTGAGCAACGGGATTGGGGCGAGGGTGCCGTGCCCTCGGCGCTCCACGAAGAGCTGGGCCTGATCCCGGTACCTGGTCTCGCCCGTCGCCCGGGCGAACTCCGCCAGGGCAACTTCGATCTCGGGGTGTCCGCAGACGCCGTCACGAGCGTCCGGCCCGAACTCGCGCAGCACGTGGTCCGCCACTCGCCGTCCCAGAGCCACGAAGCGATCTTCTCCCTTCGTGCGCAATCGGGCGACGACAGCTTGCAGCAGGTGGCCTGCGCAGTACAGCTCATGTCCCATGGAGAGGTCGCTGTAGCGCTCGGGGCGGCCGGCGTGCCCGAAGCAGGTGTTGAGGTAGCCGTCGTCGTCCTCTGCCGCGGCGACGCGGTCCACCAGTGATTCGAAGATGGCGTCGATCTCCGGGTCACGTGTTCGTCCGTATTCCCAGGCCAGGGCCTCGAGAAGCTTGTACACCTCGGAGTCTGAGAACTGCCACCCGGGCCGATTCTCGTCCATGGTGCCCGCGGCGACACGGTCGAAGTTGGCGAGCCAGCCGAGACGTTCCATCCAATCGATGCAGTGCCGCAGCGTCCCGGCGGAGTTCGCGTCCTGGCGGGTCTTCCAGAAACCCGCGTCAAGGGAGATCTGGTCGAGGCCGAGACCACGCCGCGTGCCGCGGGCGGGGTCGACGGGTGTGACGGCGCGGCGGTCGTCTGTCATGGGCCCGGAGGACTGGGGAGGGGAGGAGGTCACAGGTGTTCCTTCACTAGTCTTTGACCGAACCGGCTGTCACGCCTGCAGCGACGTAGCGCTGCGCGAGCACAAGCAGGACGGTGGCGGGAATCGAAGCGACCACGGCTGTCGCCATGATGGCGTTCCACTGCGTCGTGTTGTTGCCGATGTATTGGTAGATGCTCAAGGTGATCGGGATCATGCCGCCGCTGCGGTTCAGGGTGGACGCGAAGATGAAGTCGGCCCATGCCCAGAGGAAGGCGAACAGCGCGACGGTAATCGTGGAGTTCCGACTGATCGGCATCACCACCGAGATGAAAGTGCGCCAGGCTCCCGCGCCGTCCACTCGCGCCGCCTGCAGGAGTTCTTTCGGCATCCCAGACATGAACGCCGTGTAGAGCAGGACCCCGAATGGAACGGCGACCGTGGAGTTCGCGAGGATGAGGCCACCGACGGTATTGAGCAGGTCGAGCCTCACGTAGATCGCGTAGAAGCCCATGGCCATCACCACTGCAGGAATCATCTGCGCCACGATCAGCCCGAAGCTCAGCACTTTTCCTCCGCGGAGATTGAGCAGTGCGATCGCGTAGCCGGCCGGCGCTGCGATGAGGACTGTGAGCACAACGGTGCTGAGCCCGATGAGCAGACTGGTGCCTAGGGCCGGCAGCTGCTGGTCCAGGGCGGTCGCATAGCCCTCGAAAGTCGGCGCCCAGGGGAACCAATGAGGGGGTGAGGCTCGTAGGTCGCTGGTCTGGGTCAGCGAGACGTTGAACATCCAGTAGACCGGGAAGAGCATGATGCCGGTGAAGACCAGTCCCAGGACCGTCTTCCACCAGGCGCGGCGGGTGGTCATCGCGCCTCCTGTCGTCGTTGCAGCTGAAGATGGATCACTCCGAAGAGCAGGGCAACGAGGATAAGAATGTTGCCCACCGCGGCGGCCGGGGAGAAGTCGGGCTGCCCGGTGCCGAACGCTTCACGGTAGGACCAGATGGCCAATGTGGTCGTGGAACTTCCTGGTCCGCCGGCTGTCATCACCCAGATCACGTCCACGACCTTGAGCGTGTAGACCAGCCCGAGCAGCAGTGTGATGGCAGAGACCGGACGAAGCAGCGGGAAGGTGATGCTCCAGAATTGGCGCCACGCTCCCGCTCCGTCCAGGGAGGCGGCTTCGTAGACATCCTCGGGGATGTTCTGCAGGCCTGAGTAGAGAATGACCAGGCAGAAGGGGATGCCCAGCCAGATGTTCGCCAGCGTCACCGAGAGCAGCGCTGTCTCTGGGGAGGTGAGCCAGTTGATCTGGCCTACGCCGAAGGCTTCGAGGAAGGAGTTGACGATGCCGTTCTCGCTGTTGAGCATCCACGACCAGGTGGACGCCGAGACGATCAACGGAAGCAGCCATGGCATCAGGAACAAGGCGCGCAGCGGAGCTGAGAGCGGAAAATAGTTGCGGAAGAAGACCGCGAGGGCAAGCCCCAAGGCGAACTGGAAGGCGATGGAGACGATGGTGAAGAACGCTGTATTCGCCAGCGCCTGCGCGAAGATCGACGAAGAGAAGATCTCCACATAGTTCTGCCAACCGACGAAGTCGGCGTCGCCCTGCACGAAGGCACGAATGTTGTAGTCGTGGATGCTGAGGTCGATGTTGCGCCACAGCGGGTAGACGTAGAACAACACGAGGTAAACGAGCAGGGGAGCGGCAAAGCCGATGGCAGCCCATCGGGTGCCGTGGGGCCTGCGTCGCCGCAGCTTCTCGGGTGGAGCGGGCGGGACATCGCTGCCCGCTCCACCCGTACTGCCGCGACCCGCCTTTGTCTCGGCGAGGGTCGTCATGATGGTCCTTCCGATTGCGGTGATTCGACCCGGCTTCAGCCGAGTTCAGCCTCGACGTTCGCCTGTGCCTCCTCCAGTGCCTCCTGAGGAGTTGCTGAACCGGACAGGGCGTTCTGCACTGCGGTCCAGAGTTCCTCGGAGATGACCGGGTAGTCGGTTCCGAGGTTGTCGCTGGTGCGACCCTTGGCCTCCTGCACCGCAGAGACCCAGGTCTCGAGATCCTCGTTCTCCTCCAACAGGGCGTCCTGGCCTTCTTCTGTGGGAGGAATGTAGTAGGCGAACGTGTTGGCGGTCTCGACGAATCCTTCAGGCGTCGTCATGCACTCGACGATCTGGCGAGTGACGTCGTAGCGCTCGACGTCATCCTGGATCGGAGCGACGATGAACTCGCCGCCGGTGGGAGCGGGGGCGACCCCGCCGTCCTGAGCAGGGATCTCAATCACGCCTGTGGGGAACTCCGCGTCAGCGGCGCTGTTGACCTGCCAGGTGCCGTTCTCCACGAATCCGAAGTTGCCGGTGAGGAACTCTTCCCAGGTGGTGTTCTGGGAATTGTTGATCACGGTGTTCGGGACCAGTCCGTCGTCGACCCAGCCCTTCCAGAGTTCCAGAGCCTCCACCGCCTCGGGCGAATCCAGGTCCGTGAGGTCCGCTCCGGAGCCCCAGAACCAGGGAAGGAACTGGAAGGAGCCTTCCTCGGTGCCGATGCCTGCGAATGTCATTCCCTCGTTTCCGGATGCCTGGATGTCTTCAAGGGCACTCGTGAGGCTTGCCCAGTCGGTCACAGAAGCTGGATCGACTCCTGCTTCCTCCAGGACGTCTTCGTTGTAGTAGAGCGCGAGGGTATTGGCCCCGATCGGGATCCCGTAGGTCTCGCCGTCGAGCTCACCCGCCGCGACGAGGTTGGGGTCCACGGCTGAGGTGTCCAACCCGAGTTCGTCCACGGTGCTGAGCAGGCCGCTTTCGGAGAGGGTGGAGACGGCCGGGTTATCGAGCAGAACGACGTCGGGCGAATTGCCCTCCTGTGCCGCGAGGATCGTCTGGTTGGTGAGGGCAGTGGTGTCGTACGCGGTGCGTTCGATGGTGACTCCGGCCTCCTCGCCGCAGGTCTGGACTCGGTTGGCCCAGTCCGAACCCTCCTCGTGCTGTGGGTAAGGGTCCCACCAGGTGTACGTCCCGGAGGCGGCGCCATTGCCGTCTTCGCCTTCTGCGTCCCCTCCCGAGCAGCTTGCCAAGAGGCTGATCGCGGCTAACGCTGCGGTCACGGTAGTAGCAGTGTGAAAGGTGCTTCTCATTGCGTTCCTCCTTGAATCATCGAACCGGTGTCGAACCGGTTCGATTTTGAGTGATACGGGTGCACATCAGATGTGAATCTCAGCGGGGCGGGGCGGTGCTCCCGCGGTCGATGAGGTCGGGCGTGACAAAACGGACAACATTGGGCTCCGCAGGTCCTATCTCGCCTTCGATGCGCCGGACGAGCTGCCGCACGGCCATGCTGCCCAATCGGTCGGGCGCACTCTCGATGGAGGAGAAGGGGAGGGAGAAGGTGCGGGCGAACTCGTCGGAATACCTGCCGATCACCGAGAGGTCCTTCGGTGTGGAGAGTCCGCGCTGATGGAGAACCGAAGGCAGCGCTGCTGCGGCTGCTTCGTTGTTGATCAAAAGGCCGGTGGCATTCGGGTGCGCGTCGAGGAGCCCATTCAGGGCATCGCCGACCTCGGGCTGGGATGAGGGCGCGAACACTGTATGCAGCGTGAGGTTCCGTGCCTCGGCTGCCGCGAGGGCGGCATTCTGCAAGCGCCAGACGTAGGCGCCGCCTCGGTCGATCACGTGCTGAGGTTGTGAGATCAGGATGATTTCGCGGTGTCCCAGGCGGTGTAGGTGATCAACCATTGTTCGGCCGGCTTCTTCGAAATCCAGATCGAACACGTCCAGGCCGTCACAGTCTTTGGGCAGCCCGACCAGGGCGCCCGGTTGCTGTGCCGCGCGGAGGTGCTCCAGGCGCGGGTCATTCTCTGCCACATTGAGAAGCACGATCCCGTCAATCATGCGAGAGTCGCTGATCCGGCGCAGTGCCGAGGTGCCGTCCGCATCGGTGACCAGCAGGATGTCGTATCCGAGTTCTCTCGCGGTGTTCGATACTCCCAAGATGTACTGGAGCATCGCGGGGGCGAACTCGTCGTCCAGGAATTGGGCGAGCAGGCCGATGACTTTCGTCTGCGAGGTCGCCAGGGACCGAGCGCCGGCATTAGGGGTGTACTGGAGGGTTTTGACGGCCTCGTTGACGCGAAGGCGCACGGCATCGGAGATGGACCTCTTGCCGGAGAGGGCATACGAGGCCGTGCTCCGGGAGACCCCTGCCGCTTTTGCGACATCACCGATTGTGACCATCATCACTCCTTCGAACTGGTTCGACGGTACATCCGAGGTTTCACGAAAGCAACCCCTTGTTCCAAAGGAGTTTCTGTCCAGTTTGTCGAATCGGTTCTTAGTGGTTACTGGCCCGTTCGGCCCTCCAGGCCCCGAGATGCAACATGGGCCGGGCCCAGACCCATGTGAGTCTGAACCCGGCCCATGCTGGCGGTTCTGTGGAGCAGTCTGCCCCGGGGTCTCGGTTCGTGCAGCCGGTCCGAGTTCTTCGCCGGAGGAGGTGCTTATGCCCGGCGGGTCAGCGCGAGTTCGATCTCATCGGCGCGAACCTCGCGGTCCACAGAGGAATCAGCAGACGCCTCTTCCGCCCATCCACCGAGCAGCGTGCAGTACTGCTCGTAGACCTCGGGGACCCAGACATCGGTGGTCGCGTCGGGCCAGGCGTCGCGCGCCAGGCTCGCCGCAACGTCGCGGTCCAGGCTCAGGTGCCTCGGGTCAGTGGCGGCACCCTGGGCGAAGTAGAGGAACTTCGTGGAGAACGCGGGGCCGAACCACGGAATGCGTCCGGCGCCGTCCTCGGTGGTCAGGATGCTGAAGGCTTCCTTGGTGGACTCGCCGTTGCGGGCGGCGTTCCACGCGGAGACGAGCAGCGTGGAGGCTTCCTCGCGGTGGGAGGCGAAGTTGTCCAGGCGGTGGTGCAGCCGCGGGGCCTTGAGTCCCAAGCCCCAAGCCAGGGAGTAGTAGAAGAGCTGGAAGGCGTTGTCGGGGGTGCGGTCGCGGTCACCGACCTCGAAGATGTCGCGGCGGGTCAGCGAGGTGCGGTCGATGTTGCCGAGGGTGCCGGTGAGTGTGGGGAGTCCGCGCTTGGAGAGCTCCGCGCGCCAGCGGGCGGCGTCCACCTCGACGCCGTGCTTCATCACCGCATTCGCGCCGGGCAGTGCGTGCAGGATGTCCTGGGGCAGTCGTGCGTCTTCATTGATCATGGACCAACCCTAGTGCGCGCGGCTGACCGCGCGCCCCACCTTGGTGGAGGGTGGGTCCGATGAACGCGACATCAGGACTCTGCGGCGGCAGCGTTGGTTTGTCTTTTGCGTGTACACATCATCGTGAAAACCATGACTACGAACAGGCCAACGACGGCGACCGGGGTCCCAACCGCAGGGCCCCAGTACGTGAGCGAGACCCAGACTGCCACAACGTGCATGAATAGCAGGACGACGGTGATGGGGAACTGGTGCTTCATAAATGCTTCTACTCCCTGCCGGGGTTCTGAGCTGCTAGATCCAGAGCGCGCGCAGTTCCGCTCAGGTCTTCTTGGACACAGTGAGAAGCACGACCGAGTCTCCGACGGCGTCCAGTGAATGGAGGCTGTCCGGGATGATCAGCAGGTCCCCGGCCGATCCATTCCAGGACACGTCGCCAGACTTGAGCGTGACACGGCCCTCGAGCACCTGCAGGGTGGCTTCCCCGGGATTCTCGTGTTCGGAGAGCTCCTCTCCAGCCCGCAGTGCGATGACCGTCTGCCGGAGCTGGTGCTCGTGACCGCCGTAGACGGTCTTGGCGCTTCGGCCGCTGGAGGCTTCCCGTGCGTTCGCAAGCTCATGCCGTGCCAAAGCAATCAGGGAGGTCTTCTGCATGGGGGTGGGTCCGATCTCTCGAGGTGGCGGTGGTGTCGTCTCTGCCACGATTCCTGCGGTGTGGCGTTTGGCACACTGTATCTACCAAACGGTCTCCCTGGCCCTTGGCATCGAGGGCCGAAACGTGCATAGAGGGAAGGTGCATCACCGAGGCCTCATCAACACGACCGCGAGAGCACTAGCCGGTGGCCGCACTCTCCGACGCCGGTGGAATCCGATCCACCGCGACCAGCGTCCGGAATCGTCCGTATGTAGGGTGAACATATGCGTAGCAACATCTGGATGTCTGCACTTTCGGCCCTCGGCATTGCGCTACTAGTGTCCTCGTGCGGGGCCCACGAGGCTCTTCAGGACACTGAAGCGGACCCAACCATGACCGATGAATCCAGAGAAGCAGCGAGCTCGGGCGGAGTGCAGTCCACCGACGCAGAAGCCACCCCAGACGAAAGTGCTTCGTCCAACCCCTCTGAGAGCGAAGCGGAGGATGCCGAGGAAGCTGAGTCATCCTCCCCCGTGCCAAACCAGCCTGATGTAGAAGGGATCTCCTTCTTCGACGAGCCGCAAGGAAGCATCATGGCACCGAACGGTGCGCAGTGGCGGTACCAGGGCAGCTACGACGTCGAGGCGCTGCTCGAAAAGTCCTCCGGAAGTGAGGCCGGCTTCCCGGCGGCAGGGGCAATCGACTGTGCCCAAGATTGGGATTCCACGAGCGCACTGTGGCTGCGAACCTACAACGACGGCAACGGTGGAGACTACTTCGATGACGAATATCAGGATGGCCCCACGGCCGGACCTACCTGTTTTGGAGACACCGGAGGCACTGTGACGGCGCCAGAGTACCGCCTCGTCAACTACGTCTGCCAGACGGCGAACACCACCGCACGAACTCTCTTCTCCGCCGCTGGGGGAGGCCCAGCCGTTTGGACACCGGAGTACACGACAGGCGACCAGCGTGAATGCTTCACCTTCGAAGGTGAAGAGGTCCGCGCATTTCAGACGGACCTCACTGAAGCCGAGTGAGGGGGCGAGTTTGCCCCACAGAGACTGCTCTCCGCAGTAAAGGGATCATGCGTGGGGTTCGTGGTCCCGCGTACGAAATCTCCCGCGCCGTCTGGCTGGAACGTCTGAAAGTGGAGACGGCGGAGCCCCGGCTCGTTGTGATGAGCCGGGGCCCCACCGCGCCACCTTGGGCGAGAGTGTCGTCCTTGCTGTGAATCGGTCAGGCCTGTTCGATCTCGGAGAACAGGGCTTTGAACGGGACGTCGGTGGCGATCAGTCGCTGGAAGAAGTCTCCGGCGACCGGTGTGGCCACGGCTGCCGAGGCTGCCTCATACGTGTCGAAGTAGATGTCCAACGTCCGGTAGGCGGGCGTGGCGGACCCGTCTTCCTTCGGCCAGACCTTCGCGGACTCCAGGCGCTGCTGATCCGGCAGCTGGTTGGCGAGCTTGAGGACGTCTTCGTATGCGGTCTCAAAGACTGTGGGATCGCTCGGGTTGTCGATGATGAAAGCGATCTTCGTGGCCATGATGGGGTTCCTTTTCTTGGTGATGGATGGTGTTGCGGGAAACTGCGCGTGGTCCGAAGGCGTCAGGCAACGGGATCGCGAAGGATGGTCCGCAGCGCGTCCTGCGGGGTCTCGCGGGTGAAGGCGTCGAGGTGAAGTTCATGGTGGGGCCCGGTTCGGTGGACGCCCAGTTCTCGCGCCAGACTCCCGAGGCGTTGAAGAGTCACGAACTCCTCGGCAAAGGGCCCGTGGTGCATGACCTGGACGACCTCCTGCTCCGGGGTGGTGTACAGCTCGATGACGTCGTCCTCCCTATCGGCACGGCTGCCCGCACGAGCGCGGGCGGCGTCCAGACCTTCTTGGACGGTGTCCTCGGGGACTGCGGCGAGGACGCGATACTGCAGAGAGGGCACCGGGTTGACGGTGTAGAAGTCCGCGATCTCCACCGGGGTGGAGCCTTCCGGATACCAGTACTGAAGCTCGATCACGGGGCTTGCCTCGCCGGTGACCTCGCGAGAGACGTCACTGAGCAGAGCCATCTTGCGGTAGAACTCGTCGGTCCCCGGGGCGCCGGTGCCCGAAATCGAGGCGTAGGTGACAGCGGGCACGCGGACGGATTCGGGGGTGTCTGAGGCGTGGAGGTGTGGGGAGGAGTCCATGGCGGTGTTCCTTTCGAAGGCGGGCCAGTGGCCCGGGTGGATGAGCGTGAAGGGCGGACGGTTCAGGCGCTGTAGCCGCCGTCGATGTCTAGGGAGGCGCCGTTGATGTAGCCGCCGTCCTCGCTGGCGATGTGGGAGACAAGGGAAGCGATCTCCGTGACTTTGCCGAAGCGTCCCACCGGGATCGTCTCGCGGAGCATGTCGCCGAATGGCCCGTCGGCGGGGTTGGCGGGGGTGTCCACCGGTCCCGGCTGCACGTTGTTGATGGTGATGCCGCGCGGCCCGAGCTCGCGGGACATGCCGCGGACCAGGCTCGCCACGGCGCCCTTGGTCATGCCGTAGATCGAGGTGATGTCATCGGGGAAGTGGGTCGCGCTGACGCTGCCGATGACGATCACCCTTCCGCCGCGCCGCATGTGCGGGGTGCTGAATCGAATGGTGTCGAGCGTGCCCCGGATGTTCACGTCGATCATCCGGTCGATCTCCTCGTCGGAGAGCTCGGCCACGAGTTTCTTGGTCCCACCTCCGGCGTTAGCGATGACGATGTCGATGCGCCCCTGGAGGGCCGCGAGTTCGGCGATGACCTCACGGACCTGAGAGCGATCGGAGCTGTTCGCCTTGACCCCCACGGCCGTGCCACCGGAGGCCGCGATCGTCTTCTCAAGCTCCTCGGCCTCGCTGGTGGCGGAAGCGTAGGTGAAGGTCACGCGCGCGCCCTCTGCGGCCAGGAGGCGGACGATGCCGGCGCCGATGCCCCGGGCTCCGCCCATCACCAGCGCGACCTTGTCGGCGTGGCGGCCCGCTGCCTGATTCTCGGTGGAGTCCTTCGTGCTGGGCTGGGCAGCGGTGCTGGGCTGGGCGGTGGTGGCGCGCGCGGTGGTGATGTGCTGTGTCATGAGTCTTCGCGGCTTTCATCTGGCGTCCGGCGTGGGGGCTGTCCGGGTGATCGTGTTGTTGAGGTTGGCGCGGATGCTCGACATCGTCTCGGCGAAGGCCTGATCGATGTCGATCTCGAGGCGTTCGGCGAGCACGAAGACCCACCACAGGGCCTGGGAGAGCTTGTGCTTCAGCTCGGCATCCGTATCCCCGTCGATCGGCCACGTCCCGTCCCTGGCGAGCAGCAGGCGGCCGATCTGTCCGACGTCGTTGGAGTAGCCGATCATCAGCTCGTTCAGAGACCACGTCGCGTCATTGAAGCGCTGCTCGAGGATCTCGTAAAGGCCTCGTACCTCAAGGGCCTGGTCGCGGGCCGGAGCGAGGTTAGCAGAGTCAGTCATGGGTCATTCCTTCAGTTCTGGGTGAGTTCGAGTTCGGTGCGGAGAAGATGGCGAGTGAGCGGCGAGCCAGGGCGAGAAGTGCGTCCTGCGACTCGCCATCCGTGGCGCGGATGGCGAACCCGGTGGTCAGCGTGATCATGAACCGCGCCAGTTCCTCGGCGTCCTCGTCTGAGGGAAGATCTCCCTCCTGGATCCCGCGGCGGAACCGATCGGCGAGTCGGGTCTGGATCACCCGGCGGTTCTCCGCGAGCTGGGAGAAGGCATCTGCTTCATCGGTGACCATCGCCTGGACGGAGAGGCATCCGGGTGGCCGGCCCGGCGTCGTCACCGCCTTCGCGTTGCCCGTCAGGAACGCCTCGGCCACTTCGCGTGAGGTGGGCTTCTCCAGCGCGTCTTCGACGTATCCCATGTTGAGGGCGATGTAGCGATCCAGTGCTGCACGGAACAGCTGAGCCTTATCGCCGAATGCCCGATACAGGGCGGGCCGGCTGATGTTCATCGCCTGGGTGAGCTCCGCCATCCCTGCCGCCTCATATCCGTGCCGCCAGAACGTCACGACGGCGGCGTCCAGGGCTGCGTCCGGCTCAAAGGCGAGCGGCCTTCCTCCTGGTGTCATCTGCATCTCCTCAGGTTTCGTATCGATCGGTACGTAACTAGGATTGCACAGGTTTTGTCATACCGCTATGTTTCGTCCGACACATTCTGGGAACCTTTGGGTTGGTGCTGACTCGCGGTCATGTCGGGCCTCGGGATTATGCTGGTTCTGTCCGGCAACCCTGGCGATGAGGAGTCTTGTGGAGCGGTCTTTGCAGCAGCTCGACACCGAGGTCACGCGCCGGGCGGCAGACCAGCCATTCGCACTGTCTTGGGAGATTCGGCCCGTTGGCACCGGCGAAGTGATCGGCTGCGACTCGACCCGCGCCGTCGCCTCCTTCAGCACTCGCAAGGTCAGCGTCCTCCTGGCCTGCCTCGCCCTGGTGGAGGCCGGCGAGCTCCGCCTCGAGGACCACTCGGTCATCACCGAGGAGATGAAAGACGGCGTCCAGGCCGGGATCATGCGCAACCTCTCCGCCGGAATCTCGCTGAGCCTGCGCGACTCCCTGGTGCAGATGATGAGTACTTCGGACAACATCTGCACCCAGCTGGTCTTCGCCGCGATCGGCTCGGTCCGCCCCGACCCGTTGCAATGGGTCAACGACTACTGCGCGTGGATGGGCCTGCACGCCACCCTGCACCGCGAGATCTTCCCCCGGACCGGCGAGCTGACCTGGAGCCACTCCCTGGACACCCTCACCACGACGACGGCGCGGGATCAGTCCCGGTTGCTGGAGAAGCTGGGCCGGGGGTGCGTAGACGAAGCCGCCGCCGCTGACCTGATGCTCTCGCGAGGACTCTGTGAGTTCGCGCGAGACGCGATGCTCGGACTCTTCACCCCTGCGCTGGGGGTGTCCTGCACGGAGATCCGCTTCGCCGAGAAGAACGGACGCGGGCTGCGCAGCCTGTCCCAGGTGGGGCTCGCGCTCTCCTCCTCTGGCGAGCCGTTGGCCGCGGTCGCCGCGTACGCGGAGAACATCCCGATCGAGCTTCCCTCCGGGGTGCCCGGGCGGGTGGCGGCCTTCGATCTGTTCGCCGAGCTGGGATTGGCAGTTCAGGAGTGGTCCCGTGGTCGCTGAAGTGAAGAGTCTTTCCCGGAAGAAGTGCGCCACGGCGTACCCGGAGCTGCGGTTCGCGGTCGGTGCAGGAGCATCTGCCGGAACCCTTGCCCAGTCCCATGCCGACCAGCCACACGAGCTCGCGGGCATCGGGAAGTTGATCCTGGGTCTGACCTTCGCGCATCTCGGCGAGGGTGAAGAGGGGCTCATGGAGCACCAGGTCACCGTGACGTCTGAGCATCGCCAGGGCGCCCGCACCGGGACGCTGCGGCAGATGTCCGGGGACCTGGAACTCAGCGTGAACGACGCGTTGAACCTGGTCTTCTCCACCGGCGACGGCGCCTGCGTGCTGGCCCTGCTGGAGCTCGCCACGTCCGCGGGGGTGGATCTGCTCGCCGAGGCGCAGCCGGTGTTGGCGACGCTCGGGTTGGACGCCATCACGCTGACCGGTCTTGAGCAGGAGCAATCCTGGGGCGAGGGACTCCTCGGTCAGACCACCGCGTCCTCGACCCTCCAGCTTCTGCACGCGCTGGGGACGCCGGATTCCGCGGAGGATCTGGTCGATCTAGGAGTGTCCTCGGCAATCCGGACCCGGATCCACGGCTGGATGAGCAAGGTCTTCGAACCCGCGGGTCTCGCCTCCGCGCTGCCCGGCTTCGGACCCCAGCGGGTCCCGCATCAGACCCTCTCTGGTCTGGAGCTCACGGCTTATGGCGCCGAACACGGCTTCAGTTCGGTCCTCACCCTGCCCAACCAGGCAGGGGAGTGGGTGCACGTGGCGGCCCACCTGCCGCCGTCGTCGGCTGGGGTCCGATCCCCGCGCGAAATCTCCGCAGTCCTGGGGACGCTCGGCCTGGCGGCCTACCGCCTCACTGGTGACTGACTCGCCAGGATCCAGGCGACAGACCCAGCGCATGTCAGCGACCGCCTGCTATCTTGAGCCCATGGAGATCGAAGTCACGAGCGTCTGACCCTCTGAGGTTGGGCGCCCTCCGAGGCCGCGCATTGACGCGCCCGGAGCGGATGGCACCCGTTCATTGCGCCCGGCTGCCGGGCATGCACCGAAGGACTTCACTCCATGTCAGCACTATCAGCCATCACATTTCAGGACCTCTCCTTCGAGTGGCCTGACGGCACCCCGGTCCTCGACCAGCTCAGTGGAACCATGACCACGGGCAGGACAGGGCTGGTCGGACGCAACGGTGCCGGAAAATCCACGCTGTTCCGTCTGATCGCGGGAGAGCTGACGCCCACCTCGGGACACATCAGCACCATCGGCGAGGTCGGCTATCTCCCCCAGACCCTCACCCTCGGGGCGGGAGCCACCGTCGCCGGGCTGCTCGGGATCGAATCGACCCTCACGGCGCTGCGCGCGATCGAAGCCGGTGACGCTGATGTCCGGCACTTCGAAGCGGTCGGGGATGACTGGGACATCGAGTCTCGAGCCGACGCGGCACTGGACGAGATCGGATTCAGCGCAGCTGATCTGGCAAGACCCGTGCAGGAGGTGTCCGGCGGCGAGGCGATGCTCCTTGCCATCACCGGACTTCGGCTGCGTCGCACGCCCATCACTCTGCTGGACGAACCCACGAACAACCTCGATCGCCCCACCCGTGCCAAGCTCACCGAGTTCGTGGAGGACTGGCCGGGGACGCTGGTCGTCGTCAGCCATGATCTGGAACTGCTGGAGCATATGGACTCCACTGCGGAGCTCCACGCCGGGGAACTTGAGGTCTATGGGGGACCCTACAGCGAGTTCAGCGAACATCTCGCGCAGCAGCAGGCCGCGGCCGTCCAGACCGCGCGGACGGCGCAGCAGGCACTGAAGGCCGAGAAGAAGCTGCGCCTCGAGGCCGAGACCAAGATGGCTCGCCGCCAGCGGGCCGGACGGCGAACTCAGGCCAGCGGAGGCATTCCAAAGATTCTGGTCAACTACCGCGTGAACCGAGCCCAGGGCGCTGCGGGCTCGATGCGCTCCACGCATGAGGGCAAGGTCCACGCCGCCCAGGCCGCAGTGGACGCCTCGGACGCGAAGGTCCGGGAGGAGGAGCATATCCACCTCACACTGCCCGATCCCGGTGTGCCGCGCAGCCGTCGGCTCGCCGAGCTCGGCGACGGGGCCCGGACCTTCGTGCTGCAGGGCCCCGAGCGGGTAGCGCTGATCGGCCCCAACGGTTCGGGCAAGACCACCCTGCTGGAACGGCTCATCCGGGGCGGCGCACCCGACTCTGCCAGCGAGCTCACCGGAGAGCTGCGGACCGAGCGGGTGGGGTACCTGCCGCAACGGTTGGATGACCTGGACGACTCCCGGTCCGCGCTGGCCAATGTGCAGGACGCGGCTCCCGATGTGACGGCGGGGGAGATCCGTAATCAGCTGGCACGGCTGCTGCTGCGCGGGTCGACGGTGGATCGGCCCGTCTCCAGCCTGTCCGGGGGAGAGCGCTTCCGGGTCAGTCTCGCGCGACTGCTGCTTGCGGACCCTCCTGCGCAGCTGGTGATCCTGGATGAGCCGACGAACAACCTCGACATCACCAGCGTGGAACAGCTCGCCGAGGCCCTGGATGCATATCGGGGAGCCCTGCTGATCGTGAGCCACGATCTCGGATTCCTGGCTCGACTGAGGATCGACACGGTGCTCGAGCTCGACGAGCAGGGGAGGTTGAAGGAGCCGCGGGATTTACTTGCCGTCATGGAAAGCAAGGCATAAGCTTTCCGATATGGAAAACAACTTTGGGCGGTCGACGCCGAGCGACGCCGCAGATGCACTCGGGATGCTGTCAGTGGACCGGGAACGCCTGGCCGCGAGGGTCCGTGTCCCGCGGATCCTGGTGGCAGCCTTGGGGGCAATGGCCGCGTGGTGGGTGTCCAGCGCGGCCTTCACGTCTCCAGGTGAGAACTACGAGCCGCCTACCTCCAGCTGGATGGCATTGGTGGGCGCGCTGGTCATCCTGTACCTGATCCGGCGAGAGACCGGTGTGCGGTTCAAGGCGATGGGGGCGCGCGCGGGTTGGGCGGTGGCGGGAATTCTCGTCCTCTGCCTGTCGCTCTTCAGCATCTCACTCGGCCTCGTCTCCTTCGGTCTGCACTGGGTAGTGGCGCTGACCAGTCTGCTCGCATTTGCGGCGACGACCTGGCTTGCCGGCGTCGCCTTTCGGTCAGCGGTGGAGCGGCTGCGCAGTGCCTGAGGCGAGGTTCGACGAGACCATCCACGCGCCGGTGCGCCTGCGGATCTGCGGACTCCTGCACCCGGTGGACCAGCTCGACTTCGCGGTGCTGCGCGACACTCTGGAGGTCTCGGACGCCACGCTGTCCAAGCACCTGAGGACCCTGGTAACAGCCGGGTACGTCGCTTCGAAAAAGTCGGCGTCCGAGGGCAGGGGTGACGCACGCAAGATCACTTGGTTGTCCCTGACGCGTGCGGGGCGCTCGGCGTTCGGCGCTCATGTGCGGGCGCTGCAGGAGATTGCCGGGTCCTCGGCTGGGGTATCGGGCTCTTAGCAATCAACTCGGTGTTGACTCGAACCCCAAGCGAAGGCGCTCCCTGGCCGCGGAGGAAGTGCTATACCCTCAGCTCCATTCACCGTCTACGCGCCTTCGGACATTCAGAGGATTGCTTTCCCGCAGCGACTCCGGCAACTCGTGGTCGTCAAAGTCCTGATAAGAGACTGGGCGCACGAAGCGTTCGATGGCGCTGGTTCCCACGGAGGTTGACCCGGACGCAGTCGTTGCCGGATATGGGCCACCGTGTGTCTGTGCGTACGAAACGGTGACACCTGTAGGCCACCCATTGCGCAGCAGTCGCCCACACCGAGATCCGAGAGCCTGGACGAGCGACCGAATGTCCTCGTTCTCCTCGGAATGGATAGTCCCTGTCAGTTGTCCGGGAAGCGCATGAATCAAACCCACGAGCTCGTCATGATCGTCGTAGTCGATAACGACGGCTGCGGGGCCGAACATCTCCGTCTCCAACACGGCAGAGGTCTTCGCAGCGTTCTTGCCCGACGTCGCGAACACTGCAGGGGCAGGCGGGTCATTATCATTTCCCGGAGCCACCGTTTCAACCCCGGTGAGCCGCGCAACGTCTCCGCGCGATGCGAGGAAACCGCTATGGATCCTTTCATTGAGCATCTTGTCCGAGAGGTTCGACGAATCGAGCCGCGCACCGAGTGCCTGCTTGATCTCCTCGACCACGGATGAATGGACGAACAGCAGGCCTGGCTTCGTGCAAAACTGACCGACTCCCAGTGTCAGTGAACTGATGAACCCGTCTGCAATCACGTCGGGCCGATTCTTCCACGCGGCCTCCGTGATGATGGCCGGATTGATAGACCCAAGTTCTCCAAAGAACGGGATGGGCTCGGGACGAGAAACTGCCCTGTCGAAAAGTGCGCGCCCTCCGTGTACTGAACCTGTGAATCCGACAGCCTTGACGAGTGGATGTTCAACCAATCCGATACCCGCTTCCCGGCCTGTCACGACAGAAAGGAGATTCGGTGGTGCGCCTGCGATGGCAAGGGCACTTCCTACGACCTCAGCCGTCAGGACTCCGAGCCTCTCGTGGCCGCCATGGATCTTGTGCACCACAGAACATCCAGCTGCTAGGGCCGACGCAGTGTCACCACCGGCGACCGAGAATGCGAAGGGAAAGTTCGACGCTCCGAACACCGCAACAACACCCACCGGCACGTTCACGCGGCGAATGTCCGGCCTTGGGCCCATTCCCCAATTGGGGTCTTGGTGATCGATAGTTGCGCCGAGAAAGGTTCCCTCTCGAACTTCTTCGCCCAGTAGGCGAAGCTGGAATACCGTCCTGGTCAGCTCGCCGTGAAGTCTCTTCTCCGGCAGATGAGTCTCGCGACGTGCGACGTCAACGAGGTCGTTGCGATGCTGTTCGAGCGCGTCTCCGACGACGTCGAGCCACCCGGCTCGCACTGCGAGTCTTGCGTCCCGTGCCGTCAGAAATGCTTCGTGCGAGTTTTGAACCGTGGAGTCAACTGACATGGCTCTCCTTGAATAAATTGTGTGAGGCGATTGGCCGCGACTGGGCTCGTAGGAGCGAATTCGCTTCGCGGCACAACTACGTTGAACTGAACAGTTTCCTGTCCAGTTAGAAAAGCAGCTCTGGGAGGAAGGTGACCACAGGTGCAGCCAGTACGGTGATGAGTAGAGCAAGCACGAGTCCCAGGAGGAAAGGGAATACTTCCCTGACCAACTCGCCGAATGGGACCTGACCAAGTTTCATCAACACGAATAAGAGCGCACCAACAGGCGGTGTGATCAAACCAATCATCAGGTTCACAACAGTGATCACTCCGAAGTGAACCGGGTCTATTCCGAGTTCGATCGCCACTGGCATCAAAATAGGCAGGAAGATAAGGATTGCGGGAATAGCATCGAGGACGGTTCCAACTATGAGGAAGAACAGCATCGCAAGCAATAGAAAGCCAAGGGCACCCACTTCCAGGGTCCCCACGAACTCCGCAACTTGGTCGCCTACTCGCTGCACGGCGATGATGTAGGTGAAACCACCTACAGCGGCGAAAAGCATCATGATCGTCGAGGAGAAAACGGACGTCTCTGCAAATACTTGAGGCAGAGAACTAAGTTTTATAGACCTGTAAATTAAACCTAGTGAAAGCGCATAAAATGCGGCAATTATAGCAACTTCAGTGATTGTAACAAATCCGCCGAGTATTCCAATGATAATGAAGACTGGTGCGCCAAGGGCTGGCAATGCCCTGAACACAAGCCGGGGAAGCGAAATGTCAGGGCGATCCCGGACTTCCACTCTCCCGGGTAGGCGACCTCGGTGAGCCTGAATCGCAATCACGCCGAACAGCGCCGCAGCCATGAGAATCCCTGGCCCAATTCCTCCGATAAACAGCTGGCCTAGCGAGACCGAAGTCACCAACGATACGAAGACCAAGGGAATGCTAGGCGGGATGACGGGTCCAAGAACCGCAGCGCTGGCATTGATTGCTGAGGAGAAGGCCGGCCGGTACCCGGCTCGCTTCATCGAGGGAAGCATCGCAGCGGAGACCATCGAGGCCGATGCCGGCGCTGACCCACTGATACTGGCGGCGAAGGCATTCACGCCGACACTTACGTGAGCCAATCCACCGGGCAATCTACCGAAGAAGAACATGAGCAGATCCACTATGCGCTGAGTCAATCCCGCACGTGACATCAGCTCTCCCATCAGGATGAAGAACGGGATGGCAATCACTTGGGAGGCACCTACACCCGAGGCCATCTGGTTCGGCAAGACCGTTGCTGAGCCCAACCCCGTAACCCCTAGAGTGACGAGTGCCGACGCGAGCATCGCGATGAAGATCGGAGTGCCGAGGAGCATCAATCCGAAGAGGACGCCGAAGAGAAGGATGAGTTCCATGACGGTTAGCTACTTTGCGTGGAATGCGTCGAGGCTGGGGTCTGAGAGCGCGGTCCGCGCGTTGCAAAGTCCTCAAGAAACGTCGAGATTCGCCGCACTGCTGCGTCCGCGATCTCCGTTCCGGCTTCGAGTGAGGCTTGAGTTGCGTCACCGAAAACACCATTCCGTGTGCGTGACGCGAAGCTTTGTGCTGTTGCAACGGCGTGAGGGGCGTAGGTGTCTTCGAAGGCGCCGTAATCCTCGATGAGGTCTGCGGGTTGCAAGGAATGGCCAACCAACTCGATATCAAGTGCCATAGCGAGGCTCGTCTCAATCTCGCAACCGTGCCCCCACCGTGCAGTCCTTCGGTGTTTGGCGATCGCGTCAGATGCTTGGTTCATCCAGAACGCTGAGGCGGCCTCGATACCATGGTCATACGTGAGCTCGGAGAGCACGACCCCCAGAATGTTCTCATTCCCGCGGTGGCCGTTGATGAAGAGGATTTTCTCAATCCCGTGTCGTTTAAGGCTCATCGCCACGTCCTTCACGACTGACATGAAGGTAGTTGCTGAGATGTGCAGCGTTCCAGGGAAACCCTGGTGATGGCCTGACAGTCCAAATGGCAGCGGAGGGACGATCACGCTCAGCGGGTGGGTTCTTTCTGCTATTCGTGAAGCGAGTTCTTCCGCAATTCGCCAATCCACCCCTGTCACGAGATTCGGACCATGCTGTTCCGTGGCTCCGACGGGTATCAATGCAACCGATGCCTGCGAAAGCGCATCCGCTGCCTCGATTGTGGTCATCTTGTCGAGTCTCCAATTAGGCAAGAGATTCTCCTCTGGTTGTGGGCTCAACGGGCTGAACCTGTTCGAGAACAGTCGGTGTTCTTGGTCGAGTTACGAGTCCGAAGAACACTATGAGCGCCCCGAAGACAGGAATCGCGAGGTACGTCCATCCGGTGGGCACCCCGAGTTGGACATACGGAAGGTCCATCCTGGTCTCCGCAACACTTAAGCCTGCGACTATGAGGATGAAACCCAGGAGCAGCTCGATTGTTCGGACCAGGTACGCTGTAGGTCGCGCGAGTGCGTCCGGGACGCGCTCAACCAGGAAACTGGTGGCAATGTGTTCATTTCGTCCGTAGGCAGCGGCCGCGCCGAGCATGACCATCCATGAGAATAGAATCGTGTTGAGATCCCCGACCCAAGTCCAACCCCCAGTGAACTGGCGCATCACAATCTGGGCGAGATTGGTGACGAACAATGCGGCGAAAAACGCGCCGGCAACCCAGGCTGCGGCGAGCACGAGCACTACCCGCGCCTGCCGCAGCCCGCGAAAAAGACTAATCAACATTAACGATTCTCTTCTGCGAGTTCGCGAGTTTCTTCCAGCAGTCCTTCGGACCACATCTCCCCGTCGAACTGCTCGAATGTACCGTCGAGAGCGTCCACGAATGAATCGCGGTCGAAATCTACAACTTCCATCTCATCCTCGATGGTCGCCATCGCGTCATCCATTTGGGTAGCCACTTCCTGGGTGACGAGCTCTCCGGCATTCTCAGCGGCCGCCTGGACAGCCTCCTGCTGGTCCGCGCACAGTGAGCCCCAAGTTGCGTCGCTGAACTGCCACGCCTGTACGTCGCGGATGTAGTCGACCGGCATGTAGTGGGACTGAACCTCAGTCAAACTCTGATTGACCATGGTGATGGCTCCGTTCTCCTGTGCGTCCACCACGTTCTGACGGAGTGACAGGTAGAGGTCGGAGAACGGAATGACCTGTGGGTTTGCGCCTAGTGCGGTCGCGAACTCCTGGGGTAGTGGTGCTTCAGCGATCCGAAGAGCCAAGCCCTCCATATCGTCCGCAGTCTCGATTGCACGGTTCGCGCTCAGCGCCCTAGGCTCCGCGTCACCATTTGTTGCGACGACCCTTACGCCTGTTGCATCTGCAGCCTCGTCCATAAGCTCCTGGTAGCGGTCACTGTCCAGCACCGCCTTGAGCTGGTCATAGGATTCCCACATAAATGGAACCGTCAACACGGTGAAGTCCTCTGCTCCCTCCAGTGATGGGTAGAGGCTGATCCCGTTGTAGAAGATGTCCACATCCTCACCTGCAGCCATGGAGGCATAAACATCATTGGCATCGCCCAATTGGCTGTTCGGATAGACCTCTACCGTCAGGGAACCTTCAGTAGCCTCTTCGAGTTCCTCCGCGAAAGCGTTTGCGCCAAGTGTCGTGGGGTCTTCGTCCGCACGGATTGTCGCCAATCGCAGTGACTGTGTCGTGCATTCGTCTCCATTTGCTTCCGCACCTTCTGACTCATCTCCGGTGAAGAATCCACATCCACTCAGCGCGAGGGCACCAGTCGTCAGGCAGGCCGCCACGGAAAGGTTCTTGTGCTTCTTGTGCTGGTTGCTGTTGTACATGTTCTGTCCTTCCAAAGGGTGCGCTACACGGAACGCTTAGGGGTGCGAGGGTGAAGTATGAATATGAACTCGATCTCTACAGGTGCATTGCGAGGAAGCGCTGCTACTCCCACCGCTGACCTGACGTGACGACCTGACTCACCGAAGACGGTGCGGAGCAGTTCGCTCGCAGCATCAAGGACCTTCGGTTGCTCGTGGAAGCCCGAAGTGGATGCCACGAAACCGGTGACTTTCAAGACGCCTGAGAGAGCGTCCAAAGACCCTGCCTCTTCGGCGGCACAGGCGAGTCCCTGAAGGGTGCAGATTCGAGCCGCCTGTTGCGCCAGCTCCAGCGACAAGTCTCCTCCGCAGCGGCCCGTGATCCGGACTTCTCCATCGTCCTTAGGTAATTGCCCCGCGGTGTAGATGAGGTCGCCCTTACGCAGAGTGGGAACGTAATTGAAGGAAGGCTTGGCCGGTTCGGGCAACACCAGCCCCAGATCGGCGAGGGCTTGAGAGGGGGTCCTTTGGGTATGGTCCACGTGTCTAGTTCCTCTACTGATTTGGCTGTATGGGTTGCTTGAATGTTGCAGCGCCTGTTGCAGCGGTGGGGTACTGGGGCGTCCAGCGGTGTCGGGTCCGTATCCGAGAGTCATCGGTCAAAGGGATATCAGGCCCCCCGACGTCGGTAGTCTCGATTCCTTCCGGGGCTACGTTCAGAGTCGCTGCGATCTGCCGAGCCAGCTCTGCCAATGAACCTCGGTGTCCGACTACGTGGTATGCGGAGCTGGGCTCCTCAACTTCGGTCAGGATTCGTAGGGCGGAGGCGGCATCTTGGACGTGGATCCAGTCCGTGCGGGTGGTCCAGCACCTCGTATCGACAGGAGACGACGTTCTCGCGGAATCGACGATCTTGATCAGGGCCTCTTGACTTCCTCCGTACCACCGACCTGGGCCGTAGACCATCGGGAGCCGCAACGAGACGACCTCGACGCCGAGGTTGGCGGCCAGAACTGGCCCCAGGTGCTCACAGGCAACTTTGGTGCTGCCGTAGATCGTCGTCGGTGCAAAGGGCGCGTCCTCATGAACTTGAGCGCTGGTATAGGAAGGCGCGGCCCCGTAGACCGTCGTCGACGACGCCCATACCACTCTGTGAACTCCATGTCGTGCAGCGGTTTCGACGACGTGGACGAATCCCTCGATGTTGGTCCGCACAGCGGATGCGGGGTTCCCGCTGGCTCCGGCGACCAGGCCGTCCGCTCCGGAACCGGCCGCGGCGAGATGAACGACGGAGGTCACCCCTGAGTGCAGAGCGAAGAACCGATCAAGGTCTTTCGCGTCTGTCACGTCAAGCGCCTGTACTCCACTGGACTCCCGTCGGTCGGTACGCACGAGGGTATGACCCGCAAGTGCCAGCTCTTCCGAAACAGCTTCTCCAAGGAACCCGGTCGCTCCCGTGACGATGATCTGATTCATCGGTCCTCCCTGAGTCGGGCAAGTGCGGCTTTGTCAATGTCGACCCCAAGGCCGGGTCGAGTGGGGAGTGAGATGATGCCATCGACAGGGCTCAGAGGTTCGGTCACGAGTTCGTCGCGCAAAGCATTTGCTCCGCGATCAAGTTCGAGCCAGATCGGTTCTGGAACGTTGGACGTATGGGGGTAATCCGGGATCGAACCGAGCAGTTGAACGGCCGCTGCTAAGGCGATGCCCCCACCCCAAACGTGGGGTGAGACGCGAACTCCCCAAGCCCTCGCCATTTCGCACACGGCTCGCGCTTCGGATAGACCTCCGATCTTCGTAATGTCAGGCTGCACCACATCGATGAGTCGTTCGGTTATGAGTCTTCGGAAGGGGGCGCGGGTATAGAGCGCCTCTCCGGTGGCAAGAGCGACATCGAGAGGCCGCAGGAGCCGAAGGCCGTCGACGTCGTCTGGAGCTAGAGGTTCCTCGACCCAGGCCGGACGAGATGCCTCCATGGCACGGATCGACGTTCGAGATTGGTCGGCCGAATAATTGCCGTTGAAGTCGACCATCAAGAATGCATCATCGCCGAGTGTTTCTCGTGCTGCGGCCGTTCGCGCTGAGTCCATGGTGGGGCCGAACCCGCACTTGATCTTGGCGGCTTGAAATCCTGTCGCCGACGCGGCGAGTTCGTCAGCAAATTCTTCAAGTGATTGCCCGTCTCGAACGTAGCCGCAGGAAGCATATGGAACGACGAAGTCACGTGTTCTGCCGCCTAGCAGGGTTGCGACACTGACGTTCAGGGTCTTTCCAAGGGCGTCCCACATCGCCGTGTCCAAACCTGACAGAGCCGAGGCATGCAGGCCTCCTCCTCGGTGGTAGTGCTGCTGTAGCTGCGACGTGACAAAAGCACCGGGAGCGTCGAGACCACGGCCTCGTAACTGTTCCGCCAACTCGTGCACCAGCGGAACGACGGCCGCTGTGGGGCCGAAACATTCTCCCCACCCCTCGACACCGTCGCTCGTGCGCAGGTGGACCAGCGTCGTTTCCCGCGCGCCGACCAAGCCTCGCGATGACCCGTAGCGCTCCGCGCCCAAGGGGTACCGCAGAGGAATCGCCGAGATGCTCTCGATCGTTGAGGTGATCACTGCCCATCTCCCATCGTGCTGAAGGAGCGGCCCGGGGCAATCGCATCGGGATCGGTCTTGACCACCAACACCGCAGGGCCGTCGTGGAACATCAGATCCTGGGCTGCGGTTGGCAGCGACTCTTCGTCAGCGCAGGTGATCGCGTGGGCGCCCAGGGAGCGCGCCAGCCCCGCGAGGTCGACGTCAGCGATGTCGCAGGCACTTATCCGGCGGCCAGTGGCGCGCTGATGCATCGCGATCGTCCCGTAGAGGCCATTCTGAAGGACGAGAATCTTCACTTGCGTGCCCTCCCGGACAGCAGTCTCGAGCTCCATTGCTGTCATGAGGAAACCACCATCACCTGCGACCCCAAGGACGGAACGGTCGGGGAAAGCAAGTGAAGCCCCGATAGCCGCTGGGACCGCATAGCCCATCGCCCCTGATATCGGCGCAGCTTGAGTCCTTTCGTGCTGAAATTTCCACTGGCGGTGTAGGTAGATCGAGAAATTACCGGCGTCGTTGGTCACGATGGTGTCTGGGCTCGCAACACTTTGGACGGCTGCGATTGCGCGACCCGGATGGAGTGCACCGCTCGGTGCCGGCGCAGCCGATGCCTCGGCGATTTCGAGGTAGGCAGTATGACCGTCTCTCCACCAATCGTCCTGTGCGTTTTGGTCCTCGTTACGGGCGGAAGTCAACAGTTGTTCGCAGAATTCGGCAGGGTCGGCTGCGATGGCAATCTCGGCCTGCTGATGGACCCCGAAAACCGCAGGGTCCGGATGAATATGGACCACTTGTGTGCTCAGCGTGGGTCGCGTATAGGTCTGCGTCGTGACCTCATCGAGTCGTTCGCCAAGGACCAGGACTACATCTGCATCATCTAGAGCGGCAAGGATCTGTGGGGGAGTCCCCAATGTGAGGTGGCCCAGATAATGCCCATCGTCGTTCGGAAAATAGTCCTGCCGTCGGAACGCCGTATACACGCCAGCCCCAAAGGTTTGCGCCACCGCGACCAGTGAACGGTGTCGGGTTCCTTGCCCCGCAATGATCACCGGCCGACGGGCTTCCGCTAGTAACCGGGTGACTCTTTCAGCATCTGCGGGGGAGGCGATGCTCGGGCGCACGCGCACCATGGGTCCTACCGGTGAGGTCATTCCTTCGAGCACATCGGACGGAAGTGCGACAGTGGCTGGGCCCGGGCGGCCTGTGGTTGCCCTGACGAGTGCCCTCGCAACGGTGTCGGCCACGCGGTCGGACCGATGTACCGTCGTCGACCATGTGCTGACGTGGCCCAGGAAGTGTTCGAGATCGAGTTCCTGGAAGCCTTCGTTCCCCAGGTGGGCCGTCTCGACATGGCCGATCAGAGCCAGCATTGGTGTGCTGTCTTGGTGAGCTGTATGCATGCCGATACTGAGATTGGCGGCCCCCACTCCACGAGTGGCCATGACCACGGCGGGTTTACCCGTGAGCTTGGCATCCGCCTCCGCCATGAAGGCGGCCCCACCCTCATGACGCGTTGAAATCAGTCGCAGGTCCTTATGGGATTCGAAGGCCTCCAGCAACGGAAGAAAGCTTTCCCCTGGAACTGTGTAGATCCTGCGGACGCCGGCTTCTACAAGGAGATCCGCAACGACCTCGGCAATGGGGAGCGAAGTAGGGAAGGTCATCATCTAGGAGCCCGCCGATCCGCGATCATCAGAGAGTGCTTTGAGTCGGGAAAGGACTCCGTCGACGTGGGCTCCCACGAGGGCCTCGACTTCGAAGTCGCTCCCTCGTTCTATAGCTTCAAGTATTCGCTTATGTTCTTCGTTTGAGTGCGCGGCCTCCACGATGGAGCGACCCTGGAAATGACGGGCGATCTGGACGTGAGCGTGCAAGGAGTCGAATGCTTTAGTGAGGAATGGATTGCCTGCGCCTTCTATCGTCAGCCGATGAAAGCTGGCGTCGGCCGCGTTGAAACTTCTGATGTCCAATTCCGGACAAGAAACAAGTTCTCCCATGTAGCTGACGCGTTCCCGGAGACCCTCGATGATTGTGGCGTTCCGCGTCACCGCAGCTCCGGAGGCGCCTGCTCGTTCGATCACCTCTCGGGCCTTCAGCAGCTGGATGAGGTGTTCTTCGTCCAGGAGTGCCGCAACTCGGAACCCGCGATAAGCCTCAACTCTCACCAGACCCTCGGCGCTCAACCTGTTTAGCGCCTCCCTGATTGGAGTTGCGCTCACTCCGAACTCTTTACTGAGGCGTTCGATCTGAAGGCGGTACCCCGGCTCCAGTTCCAAGTCGATGATGCGCGCTTTAAGTCTTGAGTACACACGGTCGGTCATAGCGTTTCGCATTTCGCTCTCGGCGAAGATCTCGTCATCCATATTTTATATATAATCCTAGTTCGGGCGACCCGGCAAGGGTTCTGACGGAAAAAGTTCTGGGAAGTCGTTCTGCCGGTCACATCGTCAACCTGGCCGGGGCGAAGGTGTTGTCTTGATTGCGTTGGAATGTCTAGTGGGATCCAGAGGGTGGGGTGCCCATGCGCTTTGAGAGGTTCATGTTGTGGTCGAGGGCCACATCGGTCTCGGAGTACGGAGACTAAACGGAGGCTATGACCATGGAGTCACCAGGTGGGGTCCGTAGGTTGATGTCAGGTGCCCAGTTCATCCGGGTGCTGACATCGAACCCTCTGTGAGGAAACACATGCTTTCTGTACTTCATAACCTCGGCCTTCGTTCTGAGCACGCCTATAACGCGGGATTGGCGTCAGTAGGGCTCTCATTCGTCAGCTGGACCGTCTCCCGCTTCAAGGCCAAAGAGTCCAAGCCTCAGGCTGATCGATGGGGGATCTTCGTCGGACACTGGGCACCTACGTTCTTCGGTCTCGGCCTGGCCCTGTCGCAGTATGAAAAGGGCGCCAAGAAGCGCTGAATCAAGAATCTCTACTGAAGGGCGCTGCCGCGTATTGGCAGCGCCCTTCAGCGTGCGATGCGCTTCTGACGTCGAAGAAGTCCATTTCAGGGGTTTGAGCAAAACGCTGAATCAGTAGAATCGAAGCATGTCGAAGATCGCCGAACGGGTCCTCGCCGCCATCGCCGTGCTGCTGATCTGTTGGTGGCTCTCACTCGTCTTCAGGAACGATCCGACGGCGTCCCAGGCGTGGATCTCGGGAATCATTTCGGCCGTCACACTCGCTGCCGGATGGCTGCACAAGCGGAATAAGCGACGCGATGAAGAATCTGCGCACCCACTCGAGGCGAACGATCGAGACCAGCCTGCCTATGCGATGGCCCAGGCGGCCGAGTCTCATGGAAACCCGCTTGGGCGATGGTGGCGGCGGTAGCGTTGACGCCGGGTCCCGTCGGGCGCCGGATTGACTGCATTACGAAAATGCGTCGGCGTTGCGTGTTTACGTAATTCCGTGATTCGACTAGCTTTTAGGTCATGACCGACGACGACGCTGTCCGTGAACTTTCCCAACGCCTTGCGAACGTCGAAGAGAGACTTGCTGCTCTGGAATCACCCGACCGGCCGCCGTCGGCCGTAGACCCCGGTGAGGTCTTCTGGGCGTTGGAGGGACTCAAGCAGCGCACCTCGGACGTTCAGGGGGCGGTGCTGATGACCGGTGCGGTCACCGTGCCCAAAGGTCACCGCGCGGAATGGCAGATGCAGGCGTCAGTGGAGGAGCTCTTCGAATCCGATTTCGGGGCCCGAGCCGAATCGCTCTCCGCGCTGGCACATCCGGTGCGACTGCACCTGCTCCAGCGCCTGCTCACCGATGCCTCCACAGTGGAGGAGATTCTCGAGACCGGTGACTTCGGTACCAGTGGCCAGGTGTACCACCACCTGCGTCAGCTGGTCGCGGCCGGTTGGGCCACCGCGCTGGGATCCGGTCGCTACGAGATCCCTCCGGCGCGGATCGTCCCGTTGCTGGTCATGCTGCTGGGGGTGGATCGCTGATGCGCCGAGCAATCTCGCGACTCAAGCCCCTCTGGCTCCTTCCTGTCCTGCTCGGGATCACCCTGGGGGTGCTGACTGTCTTCGACGCCGTGCCGGACTTCGTTCGCTCCGTGCCGTCTCTGCTGCTGCTCATCGTCATCGCTCTCGGCGCGCTGCTCTCTGGTGTGCATCCGAAGGCCGATGAGCATGATCCTCACGTGATGGCCGCACCGGTCCGTGGCCGCTGGGCGGCCCTGAACACGCCGGGCCAGCAGCTGCCAAGCCACGGAAGCCGGTTCCTGGGTCAGTACGCCGCGGTCGATATCCTGCAGCCGACGACGCCGGCGACCCCGGCCAAGGTGCGCAAGGCCTGGCGCGGATCCCGCCCAGAGGAATACCCCAGCTTCGGGGCGCCCGTCTGTTCGATGGCACCCGGCGTGGTCACCCGGATCTGGTCCCGCTCCAGGGATCACCGGGCCCGGAACACCTGGCAGGCCCTGCTCTTCATGATGACCCTCGAGGGCATGTTCCGCTCGGTGTCGGGGCAGCGGGCGATCATCGGCAACCACGTGATCGTCCACCACGACGACGGCACGGCCGCGGTCTACGCGCACTTCCGGAAGGGCAGCGTCGTCGTCGGTGTGGGGCAGCGCGTGGAAGTCGGCGAGCAGCTCGGGGAGGTCGGGAACACCGGGAACACCTCAGAGCCGCACCTGCACGTGCATCTCATGGACCGTGCGAACCCGAACACGGCTGCCGGCTTGAAGATGACCTGGTCGGACATCACGCGCGCCGGGGAGATCGAGCCTTCCCTGGCGGAGCTCGCGAAGGAGCCCGCGGAGAACGCGGTGCTGAGCATGCCTCGCAACGGGGAGATCTTCGAGGCGTAGGTCCCGGCGGAGGCCATCGATCCATCTCTTGGGCAGGAAACGTCGGAATAGGGTGCAGAGTCAGGCGTCATAGCGACGATTTGTGCCCAAGAGATGCGTGGTTCGCCGGGAAGGGCGGTCACGGTGGAGCCCCAGGGGCCAGGCAGCCAGGACCGGAATGACCTAGCCGATGGGTTCGGAGGACGCGGCGCGGGGAGCAGTGGCCGCCATGGTCCCCGCGCACAGCAGCAATGCGACAGTCGGGGCCGCCCAGCCGCCCGTGAGCCCGGAAAGTCCTCCCACCACCAGTGGACCGAGGGCGGCCAGGCTGTAGCCCACGCACTGCACCATGCCGGAGACCTGCCGTGCGATGTGCACGTCGGCCGGGCGGGTGGCGATCAGTGTCATGGCCAGTCCGATCCCTGCGCCTTGGACCCACCCTCCGATCACCACCCAGAGCAGCCAGGCCTCTGGCAGCAGGAACAGGCCCAGAAAGTACCCGAACCACCCCACCGCGATCAGCAGCCCGAGACGCTGGCCGCTGCCGACCCTCCTGGCCATGTATGGCACCAGCAGGGTCCCGCCGATGCCCAGCACGTGGAAGATGGTGAGCGCGTTGCCGGCCTCAGCCTGACTGAGCCCTCCGGTCTGGATGAGCTGGTCAGGGGTCCACGTGCTCGCGGTGTAGAACATCAGCGCTTGCATGCCGAAGAACAGAGCCAGCCACCAGGCGGAGGGATTTGTCCAAGCGTCCCGCCAGGAAGCCGCCGCGAGGGGTGGTCCGGAAGCAGGCGCGGTGAAAGAGGTTGCCTCCCGGTGAGCACGCACCCGGCTGCGGTGGTAAATCCAGGCTGCCACCGCGAACACCACCAGGACTGCGGGGAAGGAAATTGACCAGCGCCATCCGGCCGCAGCTGCCAAGGGCACCGCGAGGAACGCCGTCAGACCTTGTCCGAGGCCGTAGGCGGCGGTCGAGACGGCCATCACCTGCGGGACATATGGCCCAGCATCCCGGCGAACCATCACGGGCATGAAGACATTGCCTAAGGTGATCGCCGCACCGACCAGAAAGGTCGCGGCGAGAAAGCCCACGCTGCCCAGCCAGGGGCGCACGGCGATCGCCAGGCCCAGCCCCAGCAGGCTGAGGAGGATCAGCTTGTCCACCCCGATCCAGCGGCCCAGACCAGGCACCAGCGGAGAGAGCAGGGCGAAGGCGAGCAGCGGCAGGCCCGTCACCAGTCCCGCTGTCGCAGGTGTCAGGGAAAGCCCGGCCGCGATGTCAGAGAGCAGCGGGGGGACCCCCGTGATCGGCCCGCGCAACGTCAAACCGATCAGGACGACGGCGATGCTCAGCGTCACCAACCCCGGGGTGCGCGGAGAGGCAGCGGATGTCATAGAAGCGAGGTCACAGTCTTGATCACCGGACTGCCGCAGCCCAGACATGTGTCCGCATTCTGGTCACTGTAAGAGGTGATGCGCATCACGTCAACGCGGGGCCGCGCCGTCGTCGTCGGTTGTGTCTTTCCTGGTCAGGGCAGCTGTGGTGTCATGGAGCCAGCGGCTGTGACGACGAACTCAAGGAGTGACCATGCGGGCGATCTGGTCTGGCGAAGTGTCCTTCGGGCTGGTGACGGTGCCGATCAAGCTGTATTCGGCCACCAAGAGCCATGACCTGTCCATGCATCAGGTCCATGACGACGACGGCGGCCGGATCCGCTATGAGCGCCACTGCGAGGTCTGCGGCGAGAAGGTCGACTATAAGGACATCGACAAGGCCTATGACTCTGGAGAGTCCACGGTGATCCTGACCAAGGAGGAGCTCTCTGAGCTGCCCGCGGATGACTCCAAGGAGATCGCGGTGGAGCAGTTCGTCCCCGAGGACCAGATCGACGCGATGGAGCTGGACAAGTCCTACTTCCTGGAGCCCGCCGGCAAATCCGCGAAGGCCTATGTGCTGCTGCGCCGCACCCTGGAAGAGTCCTCGCGGGTGGCCATCGTGACATTCACTCTGCGCTCCAAGACCCGGCTCGGCGTGCTGCGCGTCCGCGAGGACGTGATCGTGCTGCAGGGGCTGCGCTGGGCGGATGAGATGCGTGAACCCGAGTTCGACATCCCCAAATCCCGGCTGACGAAGAAGGAACAGGAGATGGCCACGTCGCTGGTGGACTCCTACTCCGAGGACTTCGATCCAGATCGATTCAAGGATGAGTACCAGGATCAGCTGCACACCCTGGTGGAGGAGAAGCTTGCCCACGGCGAGGACATTGATACCGAGGCGACCTTCGGCGACGTCGAGGATGAGGAGGAAGGTGACGGCAACGTCATCGACCTCATGGAGGCGCTGAAGCAGTCCGTGGATTCTCGGCGAAAGAGCTCCGGGAAGGCATCCGGGGACTCAGGCAGTTCGTCGTCGAAGGGCAGCTCCGCGAAGAAGGACTCAGGATCCGCGAAAAGTGGTGCCGCCAAAGGGTCCACCAAGAGCAGCGGATCGAGTCAGAAGAAGAAGGCGAGCTAGACCTCGCTGAGCTTCACTCTTCTCCAGGGGCGTGTTCCACATACGCGGCGAGTTGATTGAGCGCGATCGTCTGACCCTTCTGGTGACCCTCGACCATTCCTTCTCCGACGAACGAGGTCAGCTGGTCGGTGATGGCGATCTGAGTGCCGGAGTCCGAGTCCGCGAACTCGATGGTGAGCAGCGCAGCGGAAAGGAGTTGGTCTCCGCCGTAGACGACATCCGTGTGGAGGATCAGCCGGTGCTCGACGATGTGGATGTAATCCACTACGCCCCGGTAATCCAAGGCATCAGGCGATCCACACCGGTATAGGTCCCGACCCCCGACCCTGAACTGTGCCTGATCAAAGATCTGCACCTCACCAGAGGGTGGCCCCCAGATGGCGCGCTGGCGCGGCTCCGCGAAGGCTTCCCAAACGCGCGCCAAGGAAGCGGATATCGTCTGCGAGAAATTCAGTGTCTCGTGCAGAAGATTCATGTCTGCGGCGCCCCGGAATTGCGCGTCTCTGAGTCGCTGAGGTACTCGCCGAGGACGTTCAGTGCACTGTCCCAGCCGTCGTAGAAGTACTCATCTCCCTGGGCGCCGTCGGCCCCGCGGAGTTTGAAGCTCATGTGCGTGCCCTCCGGTGTGGGTGTGAATACCAGGGTCACCACAGGAGTGTCCTCTGGGTCTGCCAGCGGATCGCCCCAGGTAAAGACGAGGCGCTCGTAGGGGGAGACCTCGCGGTAGACGCCGCCGGTGACGTACCTGGCCCCGTCCTCGTCATTGACCATCGTGTAGGTGTAGCGACCACCCACGCGGACATCCATCTCCACCGATTCGCGCGGCGTGGTCGCGCCCTCGGGGTGGAACCACTGCGCTGCCTCATCGGGATTGGTCCACGCGGACCAGACCTCTTCGGGGGTGGCGGCGAAGGTGCGGGCCAGGGTGAATCCCTTGGTCTCGTCAATCATGACTTTCTGCCTTCCTGTGTGCGGTGGTTCTCGGAGAGGGTGCTCCTGCTGAGGTAGTCATCGAGATGGTCAAGCCGCTCGTTCCAGGTGACCCGCTGCTGGTTGAGCCATTCGGTGGCAGGGTCCAGGGCGGCAGGGGACAGTGAGCATTCAATCCACTGCCCGCGTCGATCTCGCTCCACGAGGGAGGCTCGTTCCAGGACTGCCAGGTGCTGTGAGACGGCGGGCCTGCTCATCGAGTACTTCTCGGCGAGTGCACTCACGGTCATCGGTTTTCCTCGCAGCCGCGCAACGATGTCGCGACGGGTGGGGTCTGCCAGGGCGCTGAAGGTGATGCTCAGCGGGTCTTTCGGTGGCAACGGCACCTCCTTATGCGTAAGAAGTTGCTTACACGTTAGGTCGCGGCGCCCTTCCGGTCAAGATTCTTGAGGCTCGCTCGTGTCAGTCTCTTCCGGTGACCCCTCAACCTGGATCTCCTGCCAAGGGCGGAAGAACTCTCGGATGTCCGCAAGGAGCAGGTCAGGCTCCTCGAGCGCGGCGAAATGGCCGCCGCGCTCTGGGTGCTCGGTCCAGCGCGCGATGCTGTTTCCCTGTTCCGCGAAGGACCGGATGCCGATGTCGTGGGCGAACTGGATCCCGGCGGTGGGCACCCCGGAGTTCAGTGGCGTCGCGCCCCACGGCTCATCCTGGGCGTAGCCGACGTAGGCGGCAGATCCGGCGCTCGCAGTGAACCAGTACAACGATGCGTTGGCGAAGACGAACTCATCTCCGAGCAGCTCGGTCGCGGGCGTCTCGGCCGGATGGCTCCAGGCCTGCAGCTTGTCCAGGATCCAGGCGAACTGAGCGATAGGACTGTCTGCCACCATTGCCCCGAGGAGCCCTGGGCGGGTGGACTGCAGCGCGACGTAGCCGAACTCGGTCTGCATGAACTCTCCGATCCTGCGCATCCTGTCTTGCTCCACAGGGGCCATCGCCGCCAGAGTCTCCTCATCGACCTCGGGCGTGAATGCCCCGAAGGCACCGTTCACATGGACGCCGATCACTCGGCTGGGCACCACGCGGGCGATCTCTGGAGCAATCCCCGCGCCGAGGTCCCCGCCCTGGACGGCGAACCGCTCATAGCCGAGCCGGGTCATCAGTTCGGTGAACGCCGCTGCGATGCGATGGGTGGTCCACCCGCCGTCGAGCAGCGGGGTGGAGATACCGAAGCCGGGAAGCGACGGGATGACGACGTCGAATGCGTCACTCTCCGGATGGCCGTATGCCGCGGGGTCGGTGAGCGGCCCGATCAGCCTCTCGAATTCAAGGAACGATCCTGGCCAGCCGTGGATCAGCATCAGCGGGATGCTGCTTGGGGCTTTCGCACGGATGTGCAGGAAATGGATCGTCTGCCCGTCGATCTCGGTGGTGAACTGCGGAAGCTGGTTCAGACGATCCTGGGTGGCGCCCCAGTCGTGGCTGCGCCAGCGATCCGCGTGATCACGCAGTGTCGAGATCGGGACGCCGGAGTTCCAGCCGTCGCCGGGGAGTGGGTGGGGCAAGCGCGTGTTCGCCAGTCGGGTGTGCAGGTCAGCGACCTGGTCCGGGTGGATGTCGATCTGAAAGGGACTGATGGGGTGTGCGTGGTGTGTGTCCATGACGCCAGTCTTGTGCTCATTGCGGCCACAATGCGGCCGGAATCCGGAGGATACTTGGACCATGTCGAGGACCACCGGACGCACGCTGGCGCTGCTGGGTCTGCTTCAGGCGCGCCCGGTGTGGACCGGGGCCGAGCTGCGTGCACGCCTGGAGGTCAGTGACCGCACGCTGCGCCGAGACGTTGCTGACCTCCGGGACCTGGGATACGGCATCGAGGCGACCCGCGGCGTCGGGGGCGGGTACCGGCTGGGCGCGGGGGCTGCGGTGCCTCCGCTCACGCTGGCGCCCGACGAGGCGGTGGCGATCGCTGTGGGTCTCCGGGCCTCGGCCTCTGGCGTCATCACCGGGATCGAGGACGCCTCGGCCCGGGCCCTGGCGAAGCTGGAGCTCTCGCTGGCTCCGGTGACGCGGGATCAGATCACCCAGGTCGAACGCGCGATGGTCCCACTCGCCGCAGCCACCGGAGACATCGACGTCGAGACGGTGATCATGCTGGCCCGCGGGATTGCTGAACGCCGCAGCATCCGGATTCGGTACCGCAATCACGAGGGCGAACGCTCCGAGCGAGCCTTGGATCCGCACCGGATCGTGCACACCGCGCAGCGCTGGTATCTGCTCGGATGGGAGCCTCGGCGTCGGGTGTGGCGGACCCTCCGGGTGGACAGGATCGAGCGTGTGCGACTCGAAAAAGACGGCTTCGAGCTGCGCGAGATTCCCGAAGATCTTATCCAGCAGGCGACCTCACGGGCCATCAGCGTTGCACCCTATCCGGTGCGGGCCAGAGTCCGTGTCCATGCGGAGTTAGGCGCGGTGCGGAGAGTCTTCGGTCCGACGGTGGCGGAGGTGACAGATGCCGGCGACGGCACGTCCGTGCTGGTCACCGGCGCGGACCGTCCCGAGGTCATCGCGATGTACCTCGGGACCAGCGGGCTCCGCTGGGACCTTCTCGAAGGCGATGAGGTGCGGGAGGAGTTGGGCCGCCTCGCGGAGCAGTTTGCCGCGGCTTCGGCTGAATCGACAACTCACCCTCCGCCGAGGTGTTCTCCGAGCGCGTTCAGCGCGCTGTCCCAGCCGTCGTAGTAATACCCGTCGCCCTGCGTGCCCTCCACTCCGCGCAGCTCGAAGGTCATGTGCGTTCCCTCCGGGGTAGGGGTGAGGACCAGCGTGACCACCGGGGCGTCCTCAGGGTCGCGGCCGGGGTCCCCCATGTGAAGACCAGACGCTCATATGGGGAGACCTCCCGGTAGACCCCGCCGGTGAGGTAGCGGGCACCTTCGGTGCTGTTCACGATCGTGTAGGCGTAACGACCACCCACGCGCACATCCATCTCCACGGAGTCGCGAGGCGTGAAGGCGTTCTCCGAGCTGAACCATTGGGCGGCTTCATCAGGATTGGTCCAGGCGGACCAGATCTCGTCCGGGGTGGACGCGAATGTCCTCGCCAAGGTGAATCCCTTGGATTCGTCGATCATCGTGACGCGCCTTCCGGTCCTGCTGCCTGGTGGGAGGCAGCTGCCTACACATTAGGCCGCGGGCGCAGCGACGTCGATCACCCAGGTGACACCGAACTTGTCGGTGAGCATTCCGAATCCCGGGGTCCAGGCGGAGGCGGCGAGCGGCTCCACGATGCTCGCCCCTTCCGAGAGCAGGTCCCAGCAGGAGGCGACTTCCTCCAGCGTGTCGCCTCGAATGCTCAAGAAGAAGGTCTGGTCGGTCATAGTGGCTCCGTTCTCCCGGCGGGTGAGGCCGACGGCGGGGCCTCCATCTTCCGGATCTTGCCCAGGAATGTCGTAGGCCATGACGCGAAAGCCCTCGGCACTCTCAAGCTGACCGAAGACGACCTTGTCAGCCCCAGGAGCGTCGTGGGGCGTTCCGAAGTCAGCGTAAGTGGCCAGAGTGAGGTGGCCTCCGAAGATGTTCCTGTAGAACTCCAGGGCCGGGCGTGCGGTGCCGCGGAAGTTCAGGTGGGTCGTGGTTGTGATGCTCATGGCGTTGTCTCTCTTCTCGTGTCTTTGACGGTCGAAGCGGCCGTCTGAGATTCACGATCGCACTTATAGAGGTCAGTTAGTGTCCTCTACAAGGGAGATACTTGAACCATGAGTGGAAGCACCTTCCGAACGCTCACGCTGCTCTCGCTGTTGCAGACCCAGCGAGACTGGCCTGGCCAGCTGCTGGCGGACCGACTCGAAGTCACCGCGAGGACGGTACGACGCGACGTCGAGCGTCTCCGGGAACTCGGCTATGAGATCCGCGCGACCAAGGGGCCTGATGGGGGATACCGGCTGGTGCCGGGATCCGAACTGCCGCCCCTGCGCTTCGACGATGATCAGGCCGTGGCGATTGCTGTGGCACTGCAGAGCGCGCCCAGCTCTGGTGTGGAGATCGAGGAGGGGGCCGAGCGGGCTCTAGCGACGGTGAGGCAGGTGATGCCGGCCCGTCTGCGGCATCGGATCGACGGGGTCCGTTTCACGGTTCCGCGTGTTGGAAGTCCTGTGAACCCGGCGGTGCTGGAGTCGGTCAGCGCCGCCGTCCGAGAGCGCAGAGTGCTGCGCTTCGATTACCGGGAGCAGGCTCCGCGCAGGACGCAGCCGCATGCGATCGTGGCTCGTCGGGGTCGCTGGTACCTCATTGGGTGGGACCTTGACCGAACAGACTGGCGGATCTATCGCGTAGATCGGATGACTCCCCGGGTGCCGCCTGGGCCGTTGTTCACGCCGCGGCCGCTGCCGGCGCCGAACCCGGCGTCATTCCTTGCGGCACGGTTCAAGGGATCTGAACTGGATGATCAGTGGCCGTGCATAGGAGAGATCATCCTTGAACTGCCCCTGCGGGAGATTGCCCCTTGGATTGACGACGGGAAGCTCCACGAGCTCTCGGAGACCTCGACGCATATCACCCTCGGGTCCTGGTCTTGGCAGGGAGTGTTAGCGCTGATCGCTCGATTCGACGCGCCGTTCAAGATCCTGGGCCCAGAGGAGCTCACCGTGGCGGCCAAGTCTTTTGCGAACCGATTGTCCGAGTCTCCACCTCACGGCGCCTGAGAACGAGCGATTCGCCTGGCGCTAACGAGGGTCAGGGGTTGATCCCGCGGGGGTGATCCGGCCAGGGCGCACGCGCGTCGCGCAGCTCTCCCGCGCCGGTGCGCAGCGCATGCAACGCCAGGATTCCGGTGACCGCGCTGGGGTTGTGGATCTGGCCCGCAAGCACCGCTTGCACGGCCTCTGCGAGCGGGACCCAGGTCTTCACGATCTCGGCTTCCTCGCCTTCGCGTTCGTGCTGATCCGCCTCGGGAGTCTCGGAGATGCCCTCGGCCAGATAGATACGGATGGCCTCGTTCGACGCCCCGGGAGTCGTCGTGAAATCGGCGAGCGTATGCCAGGTCTCGGCGCTGATGTCTGCTTCCTCGTGCAGCTCCCGTGCTGCGGCATCGAGCATCGACTCGCCCTCGGTGTCCAAGAGCCCGGCCGGGACCTCCCACATGTTCTGCCGCAGCGGGTGCCGGTACTGGCGAATCAGCAGGACTCGGTCCTGCTCGTCCACAGCGACGACGGCGACTGCGCTCAGGTGCATCAGAAATGCTCGGGTGAGCGTCTCCTCGGCCTCGCCGAACTGGAAGGTCTCTTCCACCAAGTCGTAGATGGGTGTCTTCTGGAGCGTCTTGGATTCCAGGATCGGGTGCTGTGCAGGGGCGTCATGAACGGGCATGTGGTCAGCCTAGGGGAGGTTTCTGCTCGTCGGCTGGGCGGCGAGCTGGCGCCGTCGTCGTCCTCTTCGTGACTTGTCCCATAGGCGTGTGGACTGGGGAGTCCTAGACTTCGAAGATACGCGCCGCTCGCCTGCGCAGGCAGCGGGGACCCTCTTGGAAGGACGCCATGCCGACAGTCGCACGGAACATCGTTGACACCCTGCACGCGAGCGGAGTGGAGCGGATCTACGGAATCCCTGGGGATTCTCTCAACGGCCTGACCGACGCGCTGCGCGCCGCGGGCACCATCGAATGGGTGCAGACCCGTCATGAGGAGGCCGCCGCCTTCGCCGCCAGCGCCGAAGCCCAGGTCACCGGAGATCTCGCGGTCTGCGCGGGCAGCTGCGGCCCCGGCAACCTGCATCTGATCAACGGGCTCTTCGATGCACAGCGCTCGCGGACCCCGGTGCTGGCCATCGCCGCGCAGATCCCCAGCGAGGAGATCGGTTCCAACTATTTCCAGGAGACTCATCCGCAGGAGCTTTTCCGCGACTGCAGCGTCTACGTGGAGCACGTCGCCCACGCGGACCAGATGCCGCGGCTGCTGCGGATCGCCATGCGCGAGGCCATAGAGAAGCGCGGCGTGGCAGTGCTGGTCATTCCGGGCGACGTCGCGCTCGCGGCGAGTTCTGCGGAGCCACATGCCATTCTGCCCATGGGTTCGAGGATGATCCCAGCCGAGGCGGATTTGGATCGGGCGGCCGAAGCTCTGAACACCTGTGAGCGCGTGACTATCCTTGCGGGGGCCGGGACAGCCGGGGCACACGCGGAGATGCTCGCGATCGCTGAGCGTCTGCAGGCGCCGATCGTGCATGCGCTGCGCGGCAAGGAGCATGTCGAGTGGGACAACCCCTACGACGTCGGCATGACTGGTCTGCTCGGCTTCTCCTCCGGGTACCGAGCGATGGAGGTCTGCGAGACGCTGCTGGTGCTCGGTTCGGATCTTCCCTATCAGCAGTTCTATCCGGAGCACGCGAAGGTGGTGCAGGTCGACATTCGCGGTGAGCAGATCGGCCGACGCACACCGGTGGACGTGGGCCTGGTGGGCACGGTCAAGGACACCGTGGACGCGCTGCTGCCCAAGCTCGATGAGCACCGCAGCTCCGAGCACCTGAAAGACTCCACCGAGCACTACACCAAGACCCGCAAGGACCTGGACGCGCTGGCCACTCCGTCCAAGCGCACCATTCACCCGCAGTACCTGACCCGGCTGATCGATGAGGGCGCCGACGACGACGCCATCTTCCTTCCCGACGTCGGCTCACCGGTGGTCTGGGCGTGCCGGTATCTGACGATGAACGGCAAGCGGCGACTGCTGGGCTCCTTCAGCCACGGGTCCATGGCCAATGCGATCTCGCAGGGGATCGGTGCGCAGATGGCCGAGCCGGAGAAGCAGATCATCGCGCTCGCCGGCGATGGCGGACTGGCGATGCTCATGGGTGAGCTGCTGACCATCACGCAGAACGAGCTGCCGATCAAGACCGTGGTCTACAACAACTCCTCCCTGAACTTTGTCGAGGTGGAGATGAAGGCCGCCGGATTCGTCAATTACGGCACCGAACTGAAGAATCCCAACTTCGCCGCCGTGGCTGAGGCGATGGACATCAAGGGCATCCGGGTGGAGAAATCTGAAGATCTTCCCGCGGCCGTCGAGGAGTTCCTGGCCCACGACGGCCCGGCGCTGCTCGATGTTGTCACCGAGCGCCAGGAACTCTCGATGCCGCCCAACATCACTGCTGAGCAGGCGAAAGGCTTCACGCTCTACGCAGTGCGCACCGTGCTGAGTGGTCGCGGAGACGAGCTGATCGACCTCGCGAAGACGAACTTCCGCCAGTTGTTCTAGAACTGCGCTTCTCCACAGTCCGCCCCGGCCCCTTTTGTGCCGGGGCGGTTCTGTTTAGTCTGTTGCCCCACAGGTGGTTGCGGAGGCAGTCTCAGGGTGGACGGAACAGGTTCATGGACACTTCAGCGGGTGGGCTCAGTGCGGTGGGCCTCGCGGTGGTTCTTGGGTTGAGTGTGATTTCTTGCGGAGGTGAAGATGCTGGGGCGGAACCTGATGCGGCGAATGGTGAGCCGAGTGCGGGGGAGACCGGGTCGGAGGACGGATCTTCGGATCCAGAAGAGCCGAGTGGTGAAGGGGGCGCGGCCGAGGATCCTGAATCGTCGCCGACGCCGGTCCCTGCGTCTTCGGATGGACCCGCAGAGAACTGGCCCGAGCCTGAGGTTCCAGACGAGATCTACGAAGAGACCGAAGAGGGCGCGCTGGCGGCTCTGAGGTATTGGTTCGAGGCGATCAACTATCTGCAGATGACTGGCGATTCTGGGCCTGTCGAATCAGTCACTGGTTCCGAATGTGAAGTTTGTCTAAGCCGCATTGACCGGTATCTCGATCTCTACATCAATGAGGAGGGATGGTATCGAGCCGATGGCACTGCGGCCGAGGATGAGATATCAACGGTGCTCGAGGGTGGTGAGACGGTTGCCATTCTCTTCCATATCGAGGACGGCGAATTCGAGGTTTTCGATGCCTCGGGAGAATCCCAGGGAGTGACACCACCGCGAACCTACGAAAACGCTGAGGCGACCGTTGGCTATGAGGATGGCGTCTGGACGCTTCAGGAGCTTGTCGTTCGGGAAGCTGAGCAGTAGAGATGCGCGTTGCGATGCCCAAAGTTTTGGTGCTATTGCTCGTGGGGGTGGGGATCCTTGCAGGGGCGCTGCTAATCGGTGTGGACACTTCGGTCGCTGCTGGCCGATCTTGTGACCACTCTGCCGAGTGGACAGAAGAGGGAGTAACCGCGAGAGGAACCTGCGGATCCTCGGGTAGATCTGGCTCGCTCGAACGAGGACTCGACAGAATTCCATCTTCAGAGCGAGCTCCCATTGCTCGACCCGATACGTCTGACATGCCCGGAGCTGGCTCCGGATTAAGTGACCAGGAGAGCGAGGATCTGGAAGGCCCACCCGTCTGGTGTGCCGGGACCGCTGGTGTCGAAAGAGTCGACTGTCGGGAGCGAACCGAACGCGCGTGTTTCATGGATGGGAACGAGTTTGTCGTCACTGATCACCCCGAGTCTGCAGACGAGGGCTTTGCCTGCCTGCCGACTCAAACAGTGGTTGACGCGGTAGAGATCGAAGACGTGAATGAGGAGGAGACCATCGACGTCATGGCCCTCCTGCCTGGCGCGGTCGAGGAAGCGTTCGCCACGCTCCCCATCTCCGGTGGCACAGTGCAGTTCGAGCCAGACCTACTCGGCTTCGGCTATAAGGACCGGCATACGCACATGTTCGCCGATGTGGACACGCAGACGCTCAATGAGACTCTTCTCGGCATTCCGGTCGAGATCCGGGTTCACCCGCAGACCTTCAATTGGAACTACGGAGACGGGACCAGCGGTGTCACTTATGACCCCGGCGAACCCATGCCAGACAACTGGGGCGGCGAGACCGTCGTCAAGACAAACCAGGAAACTCCTACGAGTCACGTCTACACCGACACGGGACGCTTCCCGGTCGCGCTGACTATAACTTTCGTGGGCGAATACCGGGTCGGCGGAGGAGGGCCGTGGATCGTGATCCCCGGCTCGGTCGACGTGCAGGCTTCTCCAGGAGAGGCTGACATCTGGCGGGTCGCCGCACGCAACGTCTCCGGCTCCTGCCGCGACACGAGCAGCTGGGGATGTAACGGGCCCGTCACCCTCGAACCCGGTGACACTCCGCCGAAGATCTTCGCGGATCAGTACGATGCCAACGGCAACTGGCTGGGCAACTGATCCGTGCCTCGCGCCCGGGCCATCGGCGCAGGCGACCGGGCGCCGTCGTCGTCCGCTGCCCACCGATCCTCACGGTCAGTTGAGTTCTCTGGTCGTTACGTTGCCACCGGGTTACTCAACTGGCCAGGAAGATCAGCGTGAGGGGAGGTGGTTGCCGGCGATCATGCAGCGCACCGAACCTCCGGCGGCCTCCACTGTGGAGACATCCACTGGCACCAGCGTGCAGAACTCGGAGATCCTCTCCCGCTGCTCGCCCGTGAGGGATTGCTCGGCCGTCGTGGAGAGCACCAGGTAGCGCTGGCCGTGCGCGTTGAGTTCCAGGCAGTTCCCGGCGAAGCGGTTGATCTGTTCTACCCCCAGATCCACCACGGTCCGGCCGGAGTCGCGCAGGACGCCGAGCACGTGCTCGCGCTGGGAGTGGTCACGGATCAATTCACTGCTGATCAGCGCCAACTCGGTGCCCACCGACATCATCACATTGGTGTGGTAAACCGGCGCCCCCGTCCCGTCGGTGGCGTCGAAGAGCACCGGTGAGTAGCCGAAGTCGCGGCAGAATTCGCTGAACAGGCCGGGTGAGAGTCGCCGGGAGCGACACGCATAGGCCAGGCGCTCGCGGTGATCCAGCACCATGGAACCGGTGCCCTCGAGGTACTCACCGAAACGCTCGGCGGAGGAATAATCCACCACCCGGCGCACCCGGTAGGTCTCCTGAAGGTGCGCGAGGATGTCCGCCCGACGCTCGCCCCGACGGTTCTGCGCATACATCGGGTAGAGCGTCACGGTGCCGTCGGGATGGGTGCTGAACCAGTTGTTCGGGAACACGCTGTCAGGCGTCTCGGCCGAGTGATCATCGAAGAGATCCACGCCAATGCCCAGTGCTTCCAACCGTCGCCCCAGTTCGGTGACCTCAGCGTAAGCCGCCCCGGCGACCCGACGAGCCGATTCCAGGGCCGCCCGCTGAACGGCTCCCTGCACCGCGGAGGGAAGCAATGCCTCGAGCATGCGCTGCTGGAACCTGTTGTCTGCCGCGGTCTCGGGATTCGGCGTGAACTGATGCGGCCGCACGAGCACCACCCGAGACGGTGACTGTTCGGGCTCGCGATCAGTCGCGGTGACCTTTGCCGCGCCGTCGTCGCGCAGAGTGAAGCGCGCGACCGGGGACTGAACAACCTCTGTCACAGGGTCACCCCACCGGCTTCATCGAACTGACCAGCGAGAACAGATCCTTCGGGTCTTCGGGGTCGGCCACGAGGTCCAGCGTGGTCTGCAGGTCGGTTCCGGCGGTGGCGTCGCGGACGAAGCGCAGCGCGGAGAGATCGGCGATGGCGAAGCCCACCGAGTCGAAGATGGTGATCTGCTCCTCCGACTGCCGTCCAGCCTCTTCGCCGGTGAGCACCTTCCAGAACTCGACCACGGGGAAGTCGGCCTCCATCTGCTGGATCTCGCCCTCGATCCGAGTCTGCTCGGGGTACTCCACAAAGACCCGGCCGCGGCGCAGGATCTCCGCGTCCAGCTCGGTCTTGCCGGGGCAGTCCCCGCCCACGGCGTTGAGGTGCACGCCGGGGGAGACCTGCGCGGAGCTCAGGATGGTGTTCTGCGCTTTGTCGGCGGTGCAGGTGGTGATGATGTCCGCCCCGGCCACCGCCTCATCGGTGGAGCGCGCCGCAAGCACGCGGAAGCCCAGCGGCTCCAGGTTTCGACGCAGCTTCTCCACTGCCGCGGGATCCACGTCGAAGACCTGCAGGTCTTCGATTCCCAGCGCGGAGCGGAAGGCCAGAGCCTGGAACTCGGCCTGCGAACCGGCGCCGATCAGGGCCATCCGGGTGGAGTCTTTCCGCGCCAGGGCCTTGGCGGTCATCGCCGAGGTGGCCGCAGTGCGCAGCGCGGTGAGCAGTGTCATCTCCGCGATGAACGTGGGGTAGCCGTTGTCGACATCGGCGAGCATGCCGAAGGCGGTGACGGTCTGGAATCCGCGGGAGGGGTTCAGCGGGTGCCCGTTGACGTACTTGAAGGCGTAGGTCTCCAGATCAGAGGTGGGCATCAGCTCGATCACGCCGAAGGGGGTGTGGCTGGCGATGCGCGGGATCTTGTCGAAGCTCTCCCAGCGGCGGAAATCATCTTCGAGGTAGCCGATCATCTCGGTCATTAGGGGCTCCACGCCCTCGCGCTGGATCCATCGGGCCATGTTCTTCACGTCGACGAACTGCGTCATGACGAACTCCTCTGCTGCTGGTGGTGCGGGTAGTGGCGCGTGACTCGTGCCAGGTTGATGCCCTTCAGCCTAGAAATCTCGATGTGCACATGTAAGAGAAGTTCTGTTGAAGTTTCGACCACTCACGTGTCAGTTTGTCGGGTTCCGGTTAGCATGTTGTTCATGCCTCGCCTCACCGACCTTGACCGCCGTATGATCTCCGCGCTGCGCAAGGACGGCCGTGCCCCGGTCGCGGCGCTGGCCGAACAGCTCGGGGTCGCGCGCGCCACGGTGACCAGCCGGATCGAGAAGCTCAAGGCGGCAGGGGTCATCGTCGGGTTCAGCGTGCGGGTCCATGATCACAATGAGACCGGGGAGGTCCGCGCGATCTCCTTCATCGAGGTGGTGGGCCGCACCACCGACCATGTCATTGCGGAACTTCGCGGCTTCCCGGAGATCATGGCCCTGCACACCACGAATGGCGGCTGGGACCTGGTCGCGGAGATCTCCTGTGAAAACCTGCGCGACTTCGATGAGGTGCTGCGCCGGGTCCGTGGCATCAAGGGCGTGGTGAACAGCGAGACCAGCTTGCTGCTGAGCTCCGTGGTGCGCTGATGCTCGGCCCGCTGCTGGGAGGCGAACGGGCGCCGTCGTCGTCGTTTTCCTCCCGATCCTCCCGGGTGGTTGGGCTTTCCGGTCCTAACGCTGATGCCGGGTTACTCAACTGCCCGGGTAACCTGGGGGCCTATGCGCGTCACCATTGATCCCCACACCGAAGGCGTCCTGAACAACGACGCCGGCTCCACCGTCCGCCGCTCCGTGCTGCCCTCCGGGGTGCGCGTGCTCACCGAAGAGATGCCGGGCCAGCGCTCGGTCACCCTTGGGTTCTGGATCGGCGTGGGCTCCCGCGACGAGGCCGCCCACCAGCACGGCTCCACCCACTTCCTGGAGCACCTGCTCTTCAAGGGCACCAAGACCCGCTCCGCCCTGGACATCGCCTCGGCCTTCGACAGCGTGGGCGGCGAGTCCAACGCCGCCACCGGCAAAGAGCACACCTGTTACTACGCCCGGGTGCTCGACACCGACCTGCCCATGGCAGTCGAGGTGCTCACCGACATCGTCACCTCCGCGCTGCTGGATCCGGCCGAGATGGAGATCGAGCGCGGGGTCATCCTCGAAGAGCTCGCCATGGCCGAGGATGATCCCGAGGATGTGGTCCACGAACGCTTCGGCGAGCAGGTCATGGACGGTCACCCGCTGGGTCGACCCATCGGCGGCACGCCCGAGGAGATCAACGCCGCCAGCCGCGACGACGTCTTCGACCACTACCAGCGCTGGTACCGCCCCGATGAGCTGGTCATCACCGCCGCCGGCGGACTCGACCATGACCACGTGGTCTCGCTGATCGCTGAGGCTCTGGACAAGTCCGCCTGGGACATGAGCGTCGCAGGTTCACCGGCTGAGCGCCGGGTCGGCCAGGAGACCGAGATTCCAGTCCGCGCCGGCACCGAGACCATCATCAAACCCGTGGAGCAGTCGCAGGTGATCCTCGGCGGACGCGGCATGGCCGCCGCCGACGAGGACCGCTTCGCACTCTCGGTGATGCACGCGGTCCTGGGAGGCGGCATGTCCTCCCGGCTGTTCCAGGAGGTCCGCGAACGCCGCGGCCTGGCCTATTCCACCTACTCCTTCTCCTCGGCGATGACCGACGCCGGCTACTTCGGCCTCTACGCAGGGTGTCTTCCCAGCAAGGTGGAGAAGGTCACCGAGGTCATGGCCGCCGAACTCGAGCGCATCGCCACCGACCACGTGAGCGCCGAGGAGCTCGCCCGAGCCAAGGGCCAGCTGCGCGGAGGCACTGTGCTGGGCATGGAGGAGACCTCCTCGCGCATGTCCAGGCTCGGCCGCGCGGAGCTGGTGCGTGGAGAGTTCGTGGACATCTCCGACACGCTGGAGACTATCGACGCCATCACCGCCGAGGACCTGCGCAAGGTCGCCGCCCGGCTGGCCAGCTCCCCGCGAGCTGTCACCGTGGTCGGACCCAGCTAGGCCGCGATGCGCGGCGCGCGCAGGACGCTGTTGGCTCTCGCCGCCGCGGCGATCACGCTGTCCTCCTGCGCGGAGAACCCCGGCGAGATCGGCGCAGGTTCGGGTGATGGTGATGAGCCCACCAGCCCGCCGGCTGCCGTGCACCCCGACGACGGCGCCGCGGCGCCGGGTCCCAGCGACGGCGCGGCAGTCTCCCCGGATCTGATGCCTGACCCGATCCAAGAGACCGAGGAGATGGTGGCCGAACACCTCTCCGCCTGGCAGGACTACACCGTGGTCTCCGAGACCGAGCTGCAGCTCGCGTTCTACACCGGCAATCCTGCCTGTTACGGCGTGCGCTCGGTTCTCGCTGAGAATGATCAGGAAGTCCGCGTCGCGACGATCTCCGGAACGCTGCTCGATGCGACCGACTCAGCCTGCACCCAGGAGGCGCGGTACGTCTCCGTGACGGTTGAGCTGGATGGCCCGCTGGCAGACCGTGAGGTGCTCCCCCTGACCGAGGTGGAGCTCAATCGCTAGTCGAGGAGGGAGGCGAGGTCTCGACCCCGCCGAAATACACCCGGATCTCGGTGATGTGCCCCTCGACCACGGTCAGCAGCTCTACATTGCTGAACGGCGGCTGCCCCGCCCGCTGCGCCGTGTAGCGCAGCATCACCGTGTCGGGGGAGACCTCCACCGCCAGAGTGATCTCCTGACGCAGGAACTGCTCCGCCGTGGGGAAGCAGACCTCCAGGAACGTGAGCTTGTCCAGGTGGTCATCCTGCGGGGAGGTGAAGGTCATGTCCTCGTCGAGCAGCACGCGGGCCGCGTGGATGTCCCCGACGCGATAGGCCGCGAACTGCGCCAGGGCCGTCTCCAGCGGGGTGCGGGACATCGCTGGCTCCGGCTCACCGTGATGTCGAGGTCGCCACCTGTTCCGACTCACCGTGCTGTCCAAGTCACCGAGCTGTCCAGATCATGCCCGGAATCTACTCCGCCGCTGCGTCGCGTGTCAGGAGTTGATCCCCCTTGAGGATCTGCTCAGCCTCCGGCGAAGGGTGGCAACACGTCCAGCTGGTCGCCCGGCTTCAGGACGGTGCTCTCGGCCCGGGCACGCACCCCGTTGACCAGGAACGAGCTGCGCGCACACACCCGGTCCAAGCTGGGCGCCGCGGAGGGGGCCGAGTCCGAGGCGGTGGCGACGTCGTCGGTCGCGGTGCGTCCGGAAGTCTGCGCCCGCACCAGCTGTGGCAGATCTGCGATCAGGTCGGCGAGGACGAGACCTTCGGAGGGGAGCGGTGAGGGCAGCGGGAGCTGCAGCTGTTCGGCACCAGCGGCCTCGGCTGCGGCGGCGAAGAACCGGACGGTGATCTGCTGGCTGGCCGGGCCTTGTGTGCTTTCGGCGCCGGTCGCGACGCCTGCGACAGTGCCTGTGGTGACGCCAGCCGGGTCACCGGCGGTGCCTGCGGTCTGCGCGGCGGAGGGGTCTTGGATGGTCATGGTGATCAGCCTCCGATGGCTGACATGGAGCGGTCGGGGCGGTGGAAGCTTGCCAGGTCGAAGCCGGGGCGGTCGGTGCCGTGCGCGGCGGGCTTGACCCACATGGCCTCGGCCCAGGCCTGGGCGATGTCCGCGTCCGTGCTCTCGGGGGCGCGCAGTAGGTGCATGAGGTCGAACTCCTCGTTGGAGAACAGGCAGCTCATCACACGTCCCTCCGCGGTCAGGCGGGTGCGGCGGCAGTCCCCGCAGAAGGGCTCGGTCACCGAGGCGATCACGCCGACGCGGCCGAGAGGCTCAGTCTCTGCGGACGCTCCGGGGAAGGTGTCCAGCGGGAACACATCGAAGCGCTCGGCCGGGGCGCCGTCGCGGTTCTCCTGGGTCGGGGCGAGCCGGAACCGCTCGGAGAGCAGCGCGCGGGTCTCGGCGGCGGAGATGGTGCCCTCGGCCTTCCACTGCTGGTCCCCGTCGAGTGGCATCTGTTCGATGAAGCGCAGCTCGAAGCCACGCGCCACGGACCATTCCAGCAGGTCCGCGGCCTGGGCGTCGTTGACCCCGCGCATCAGCACGGCGTTGATCTTCAGCGGAGTCAGTCCGGCGGCCGCCGCGGCCTCGACGCCCACCAGCACCTTGTCCAGGGAGTCGCGACGGGTCAGCTGGGCGAAGGTCTCTCGGTGCACCGAGTCCAGGGAGATGTTCACCCGGGTCAGCCCGGCCTCGGCGAGAGCTGCGGCCTTGCGCTCCAGACCGATGGCGTTGGTGGTCATGGCGATGGGCAGGTCGGGGTGGTCTGCGCGGAGCCCCGCGATGATGTCCACCAGATCGGCGCGGACAAGCGGCTCCCCACCGGTCAGGCGCAGTTCTCGCACGCCGAGCGTGTTCACGCCGATGTGGACCAGACGCCGGATCTCAGCGGCCGAAAGCAGCTGGTCCTTGCTGAGCCAGGGGAGCCCCTCGGCCGGCATGCAGTAGGTGCAGCGCAGATTGCACTTGTCGATCAGCGAGATCCGCAGGTCGGTGGCCCGGCGGCCGAAGGAGTCCATGAGCCCGCGCGAAGGATCAGGTCCGGTGGTGTCGGGACCCGTCGCCCCAGTGGGCGGACGATCGCTGGAGTCGGCCTGGCTCCGCAGCGCCGGCATTCCCAGCTGCACCGGCGCCGCATGGCCCGGAGCAGGGGTGAGGTCATGCTGAGCCTGCTGCATCCGGCCATCGTATCCCCGTCGGCTGGATCCCCGCTGGCTGTCTCGGGAGAAGTCAGGGGCTCCGCGTAGACTGGGCCCCATGTCAGAGACCACTACGCGCGTGCCCGTTGAAGAGCACATCAGCCGCCTGAAAGACGTCCTGGGTGCCGCGCTGGGTGCCCGGGCCACCGAAACCCTGGAGATCTCCGCCGGCAGCGTGGCCGGCCGGATCATCGCCGAACGGCTGGTCTCCGAGGTCCCGCTTCCCGGGTTCGACAACTCGCAGATGGACGGCTTCGCGCTGCGCGCCGCCGATCTCACTGTGCGCGACGGCGAGGCGAGGCTGCCCGTGGCGGGCACCACCGCCGCCGGCAATGAGCCTGCGCTGCTGCCGCTCGGTGCCGCCTTCGAGGTGATGACCGGCGCGCCGATTCCGGCCGGAGCAGACCTGGTCATCCCCGTGGAGTTCACCGAGGGCTTCGGCGCGAAGGAAGTCCATTTCACCGGACTGAGCGAGGCCGACGTCGCCCGCGGACGTTACATCCGCGCCATCGGATCGGACATCGCCGCCGGTGAGCTGCTGGCCGAGCCCGGCGATGTGATCAGCCCCGCCCAGCTGGCCGTGCTCGTCGCCTGCGGCTACGCCGAGGTCGAGGTGCTCGAACCCATCCGCACCCTGGTGCTCTCCACCGGTGATGAGATCCGCAGACCCGGCTCCGAACTGCGCCCCGGGCAGCTCTACGACGCGGACACCCCGCTGCTGGGTGCCGTGCTGGAGACCTTCGGTCACCAGGTCGTGACCTCTCGCGTCGGCACCGATGACCCTGCCTGGTTCCTCGACGCGCTCGATGCACTCGTGGCCGTGCACCACCCGCACCTGATCATCACCGCCGGCGGCATCAGCAAGGGCGCCTACGAAGTCGTGCGCCAGGGCCTGGGCAACCGTGGCATCTCCTTCGGCACCGTGGCCCAGCAGCCCGGCGGCCCCCAGGGCTGGGGCCTGCTCGAAGGCGACCTCGAAGGCCGGGGGCTGCTGCACTGGCGTTCCCAGCAGGAGGACCCCCACGCACCCATTGCAGTGATCGCGCTGCCCGGAAACCCCGTCTCCTCCGCCGTCAGCATGGAAACCCTGGTGCGTCCCGCGCTGGCAGCGGTGGACCCCAACTGTGCACCACCGCGCCGCATCACGGTGCGCACCGTGGAGGACATCAGCTCCCCGCAGGGTGTGCGGCAGTTCCGTCGGGTGCGCATCCTCGATGACGCGGCGGCCGAGGCAGGCGGCGTGCCCACCGTGGCGCTCGAAGGCGGCCCGGGCTCGCATCTGCTCGGCCATCTGGCCCGCGCGGACGCGCTGCTGGAGCTGCCCGAGGACGACGTCGAGGTTCCCGCCGGCTCGGAACGGCAGGCAGTGCTGATCACGGGCCGGGGAGTGGGCACCCGATGAGCGCGTCCCACCCGCAGCCGGTGGAGCCCACCGGCGAACACGACGACGGCGCGCAGCAGCTGACCCATGTCCGAGGAGACGGCAGCGCGCACATGGTCGATGTCTCCGGCAAGGAGATCACCTCCCGGGTGGCGCGCGCGCAGGCAGTGCTCACCACGACCACCAGCGTCACCGCCCTGCTGGCCGCCGACGGTTTGCCCAAGGGAGATGCCCTGGCCACCGCCCGGATCGCAGGCATCATGGCGGCGAAGAAGACGCCCGAGCTGGTGCCGCTGTGCCACCCGCTGCCCGTGGCGAAGGTGACCGTCGACCTTGAGGTCGATGCCCCCGCACCGGGATCGGTGCTCATCACCACCGAGGTGAAGACCACCTCACGCACCGGGGTGGAGATCGAAGCATTGACCGCGGCGGCAGTGGCGGCGTTGACTTTGTACGACATGGTCAAGGCCGTGGACAAGGCCGCCGTGATCACCGACCAGAAGGTCCTCTTCAAAGCAGGGGGCAGAAGCGGCGAATGGACCAGGACTGAGACGGAGACTGGATGACTGACACCCCGGAACTGGGAAAGACCGACTACTCCGACGCCGAGACCTCTCGCATGATCGCTCCCGTGATCGTCTCCACCCGGGCGGCCACCGGCGTCACCGAAGATCGTTCCGCGCCGGTCATCGCCGAGCTCGCGCAGACGATCGGCTTCTTCGCGAGGCCGCCGGTGATCATCCCCGACGGCGAAGGCGTGCTCGCGGCCCTTTCCGAACTGCTGGTGCAGATCGAACCGGCAGTGATCATCACCTCCGGCGGCACCGGCCTCACCCCAGATGACCTGACCCCGGAGTTCACCAAACCACTCTTGGACAAGGAGATCCCGGGCATCATGGAGGCCGTGCGCGCCCATGGGCAGTCGAAGAATCCGCTGGCCGCGCTGAGCCGGGGAGTAGCTGGGGTGACCGGCAAGACGGTCATCGTGAACCTTCCGGGCTCGCCCAAGGCCGTGCGCGAAGGCATGGAGGTGCTCGTGCAGCTGCTGCCACACCTCTGCGATCAGGTCTCCGACATCCGCGATCACGACTCCTGGGGCAGCGACTCATGAGCGCAGACGGTCCACAGTCCCTGAACCAGGCGGGACTCTCCGCCGATGAGCCCTTCGAGTTTCCGCAGGAACGAGTGATCCAGGCCGAGCTCAGTGACCAACCGCTGAGCCTGACCCAGGCCGAGGTGGAGGTCTGGGCGGACCGGGCGGGCGCCGTCGTCGGCTTCTCCGGGATCGTGCGCAATCACGATCACGGTCGGCCTGTGGACCGGCTCAGCTATACCGCGCACCCGTCTGCCGCCGAGGCGATCGCGCAGGTGGCCGTGGACGTCGCCGCGCGATTCCCGACCGTGCGGGTCTGGGTGGCCCACCGGGTGGGTCAGCTGGAGATAGGCGATCACGCGCTCGTCGCGGCCGTGGCCTCGGCGCACCGCGCTGAGGCGTTCCAGGCCTGCGCCGAGCTGGTGGAGCAGACCAAGGACCAGGTGCCGATCTGGAAGGAACAGTTCTTCTCCGACGGCACCCGGGAGTGGGTCGGCAGCTAGACCCCCACGGAAGTTCGCAGGAGGCCGAGGGAGGCCGCAGGGATCGCGGGAGGCGGAGCGGCCGGTGCCGCTTGCAGGTCAGTGAGCGGCGCGGGCGGACTTCTCCATAGCGATGGCCTTGCGCATCATCTTGCGCGCCCGCACCCGGTCTCCGGCGGTGTCATACGCGATGGAGAGCCGGAACCAGGAGCGCCAGTCCTCCGGCGCGGCCTGGGCCTCTGCGGCGTAGGTCTTGAACTGTTCGTCGGCCTGCTCGCGGTTCGCGCGGCCACCGGCCGAGCGTTCCACCGTGTCCTCGGGCAGTCCGCCCTCGGCCTCCAGCCGACGGCCCAGCCGCTCGGTGCCGATGCCGAAGAGCAGCTCGCGTCCCAGCACCCACACGCCCAGCGCCACGATCAGCATGGCGCCGGCGCCGATCAGCTGCGCGGCGAGGTCGTCCACCCGGAGGAATCGCCAGGCGGAGGCCGCCGCGCCGACCAGCATGATGGCCAGCAGCGCAATGACCAGCCCGGTCCAAAATTTTGCCTTCATCGGCCCTACAGCCCCAGGTCCAGGTAGCCGTCGAGTCCGTGGGTCAAGCCGGGTCGCGATCCCACGGTGCGCAGTCCGAGCAGTACGCCGGGCATGAACGAGGCACGGTCGAAGGAGTCGTGGCGGATGCTCAGCTGCTCCCCGGCGGAGCCCAGCAGCACCTCTTGGTGGGCGACCAGGCCGCGCAGCCGGACCGAATGCACGTGGATGCCGGCCACCTCGGCGCCGCGAGCGCCGTCGAGCGCGGTCTCGGTCGCATCAGGGGAGGGGGCGACGTCGGCGGCCTCCCGCGCCGCGCCCATCAGCTCCGCGGTGCGCACCGCGGTGCCCGAAGGGGCGTCGACCTTCTGCGGGTGGTGGAGCTCGATGACCTCCGCGGACTCGAAGTACTGCGCGGCCTTGGCGGCGAACGCCGTGGCCAGCACGGAGCCCAGCGCAAAGTTCGGGGCGATCAGCACGCCGGATTCGGGGTGTTCGGACAGCAGCTGCTCGAGGCGTTCCAGCCGATCGGCGTCCCATCCGGTGGTCCCGACCACGGCGTGGATCCCGTGTTCCACGGCGAAGCGCACATTGGCCTCGGTGGCATCCGGCACGGTGAGGTCCACGATGTGCGTGGCACCTGCCGTGAGGATCTCTTCCAGGGTGTCGCTGCGACCGTGGGCCGCGACCAGCTCCATGTCCGGTGCATTCTTCACAGCCTCGACGGCCTCGCGGCCCATGCGCCCACCGGCGCCGAGCACGGCGACTCGAATCTCTGCATTGCTCATGAACCCAGCCTAACGCGCACCCCACTCTGCGTTTTACCCCGTGGGGCGTGGTTTACCGGGCTCACGGCGGGGGCGGTAAACCACGGAAGGAGGGGTAAAACGCCGGGGGATGGCCTGTTGGAATGTGTTCACTTGTGTTTGAATGTGATCGTCCGGTCCGCGCGTCCCGAGGAGGTCCCATGCTCGCAGCTCAGCGTCGCGCCGGGATCGTCTCGCTGCTCGACAGCGCCGGGGCGGTCAGCGTCTCGGAGCTGGCCACTCGCTTCGAGGTCTCCGACATGACCATCCGCCGCGATCTCGAGAACCTCGCTGAGGCAGGGCTCATCGCCAAGGTCCACGGCGGGGCCGTGTCTCCCGCAGCCGGCGCCGCCGCGGCAGCGCGGCGCACGGAGGAGCCCGGGTTCGAGGCCAAATCTGACCAGATGCTCCCCGAGAAGCAGGCCATCGCCGCGGCCGCGGCTGAGCTTCTCGCCCCGGGAATGTCCGTCGGGCTCTCGGCCGGGACCACCACCTGGGCCCTGGCTCATCACCTGCTCAGCGTCCCCGAGCTCACCGTGGTGACCAACTCGCCGCGGATCGCGGCGATCTTTCACCGCGCCGCCGACGCCCGGGCCGATACCCACGCCCGGGAGCGGGCTCGGGAGCAGGTCGGCGAGCGGGCCAGCAGCGCGGCAGACCCGAAGGTGATCCTCACCGGAGGGGTGCGCACGCCCTCCGACGCGCTCGTCGGCCCCCTCGCAAATCAGGCGCTGCGCTCCCTGCACCTGGACCTCGTCTTTCTCGGCACGCACGGCTTCTCCGCCGCCGCGGGATTCACCACACCAAACCTCGAGGAGGCTGAGACCAACCGCACCCTGCTGGAGTCCGGGGCGCGCGCCGCCGTGCTGGCTGATCACAGCAAATGGAACATCACGGCCCTGGGCACCTTCGCCCGGCTCCCACAGATCGACGCGCTGATCAGCGACACCGGGCTGCCGAACGCCGCCGCCGCAGAGCTGCGCGAGCAGCTGACGCTGACCCTCGCCGAGACACCCGAGACCACTGAGACCAGGAGATCCTGATGACCACCGCTCCCGAGGTCCCCGAAACCCCGCATCGGCGCGCGCATAAGTCCCATGCGCAGCTCGCCGATGGCCGCGAGATCATCTTCTTCGACGATGTTCCGCGCACCCGGACCATCCAGGATCGACGCGAGATCACCCGCCCCGAGGGTGGCAATGAGATGCGCTATGACCCGCTGCTGCGTGAATGGGTGGCCATCGCCGCGGCTCGCCAGCACCGCACCCACCTGCCCTCCAGTGATCAATGCCCGCTCTGCCCGACCACGGAAGATCGCGCCAGCGAGGTCCCGCAGGCCGAGTACGACGTCGTCGTCTTCGAGAACCGCTTCCCCTCCTTCCGCGGCGACATCCCGGTTCCCGCCGACTTCCTGAGCACGACGACGGCGGCCGCCGAGTCCGCAGGAATCCGCCAGCCCGGCTCGGGCCGATGCGAGGTGGTCTGCTTCACCGATGACCACACCTCCCAGCTGGCCCAGGTCAGTGCCGCGCGGATGCGCACCGTGGTGGATGCCTGGGCGGACCGCACGGAAGCGATGTTGGCAGAGCCCGGAGTCGAGCAGGTCTACTGCTTCGAGAATCGCGGCGAGGAGATCGGTGTGACCCTGCACCATCCGCATGGGCAGATCTACGGCTATCCGTTCGTCACCCCGCGCACCCGGGCCCTGCTGGAATCCGCCGCGGACTACCGGGAGCGCCGGGGAGCGGACCTCTTCGCCGACGTCCTGGCCGCGGAGGTCTCCGACGGCCGGCGGATCGTGGCGCGCACCGAGCATTGGACCGCGTTCATCCCCGCCTGGGCGCGCTGGCCGGTGGAGCTGCACATCTACCCGCATCGCGCGGTGGAGCGTCTCCCGGAACTCACCGATGCGGAGCGGGAAGACTTCGCCGCGCTCTACTTGGACCTGCTTCAGCGCGGGGACCGGCTCTTCGACGGCCCGCTGCCCTATATCTCCGGCTGGCAGCAGGCCCCGGCCTCCGCGGAGCGCGGACTGATGCGCCTGCACCTGCAGCTGTTCTCGATCCGGCGCGCGGAGAATAAGCTGAAGTTCCTGGCCGGCTCGGAATCCGGCATGGGGGTGTTCATCAATGACATCGCGCCTGAGGACATGGCCCGTCGGCTGGTGGACCTGGGTGCTGAATCTTCGACAGACGCTGAACCACAGACAGGGGAGACACGATGAAGCTGCTGGTCACCGGGGGCGCCGGATACATCGGATCAGTGGTGGTGCAGCAGCTGCTCGCCGAAGGCCACACCGTAGAGGTGCTGGACAACCTGAGCACCGGCCACGCCGATTCCATCCTCGGCGGAGCGATCTGGCATGAGGCCGACCTGCACCAGGTGGGGCGCATCCTGGACTCCAGCTTCGACGGAGTGGTCCACCTCGCCGCACGCTCCCTGGTCGGGGAATCGGTCTCCCACCCGGAGCGGTACTGGCACGGCAATATCGTGGCCACCCTCGCCCTGATCGACGCGATGCGCGAGGCCGGGGTGCCCCGCCTGGTGTTCTCCTCCACGGCAGCCGTCTACGGGGAGCCGGCCGGCGCCAGCATCTCCGAGACCGATCAGACCATGCCGACCAACCCCTACGGCGCGTCGAAGCTCGCGATCGATCACATGCTCACCGCCGAGGCGCACGCTCACGGCCTGGCGGCGATCAGCCTGCGCTACTTCAACGTCGCCGGTGCCTCCGGGGAGCTGCGCGAGCGCCACGACCCGGAGACCCACCTGATCCCGAACCTGCTGAAGGTCGCCGCGGGGGAGAAGGAGAGCGCAAGCATCTTCGGGACCGACTACCCGACCGAGGACGGCACGGCGGTGCGCGACTATATCCACGTGCGCGACCTCGCCGAGGCGCACCTGCGCGCACTCAAGGCGGCCACGCCGGGCACCCACGAGATCTACAACCTGGGCACCGGCACCGGCACCTCGGTGCGAGAGATCATCGACGCCGTCCGTGAGGTCACGGGCCGCGAGGTCCCCGCAGTCGAAGAGCCTCGCCGGGCCGGTGACCCCGCCGTGCTGGTGGCCTCCGGACAGCGAGCGCTGGAGGACCTCGGCTGGCAGCCCACCAGGGATGTCCGCCAGATGGTGGCCGACGCGTGGAACGCGCTGGACGGCGACGCCCGGGGAGGCGCTTCCGAAACCTCTTCTGTCCCCTCCGCAATCAGCTCCACCGGAGGCGCCGCATGAGCTCCGCACCGCGTGCGCTCTCCGACGCCTTCCAGGAGGTCTTCGGCCGGGACAGTGCCGGAATCTGGGCGGCCCCCGGGCGGGTGAACCTGATCGGGGAGCACACCGACTACAACGGTGGCTTCGTGCTGCCCTTCGCACTGCCACAGACCAGCCGGGTCGCCGCCGCCACCCGCGGCGACCGGATCGTGCATGTCCGGTCCCTGCTCAACGGTGAGACCGCGGAGTTCAGCCTGGATGGGCTGCGCCCCGGCGTCGTCGAGGGCTGGGCCGCCTACGCCGCGGGGATGCTGTGGTCGCTCGAGCAGGCTGGGCACCTGCTGCCGGGGATGGACCTGCTCATCGACTCGGAAGTCCCGATCGGCGCGGGACTGTCCTCCTCGGCCGCCCTGGAATGCTCCGTCGGCCTGGCTGCCACCGAACTGGCCGGCGTCGGACTTCCCGCCGTCGAGCTTGCTCAGCTGGCACAGCATGCGGAGAACGACTTTGTCGGGATGCCCTGCGGAATCATGGATCAGATGGCGTCGATCGCCGCGCAGGCCGAGCATGCGCTGCTGCTTGACACCCGGAGCATGGCGATCGAGCACGTCCCGTTCATGCTGGCGCAGGACGGGCTGGCGCTGCTGGTCATCGATTCACTGGCGGAACACCGGCTGGTCGACGGCGAGTACGCCGCTCGCCGTTCCCAGTGCGAGACAGGAGCGCGGCAGCTGGGTCTGGAGAGTCTGCGCGAGCTCAACGACGACGGCGTCGCGCCGGAGGAGCTGTCCGCTCGGCTTGAGGACCCGGTCATCCTGCGCCGGGTCCGCCACGTGCTCACCGAGAACACCCGCGTGCTTGCGGCTCGCGAAGCGCTGAGCATCGGCGCCTACGCCGAGCTCGGTGAGATCCTCAGTGCCTCCCATGCTTCGCAGCGCGATGACTTTGAGATCACGGTCCCGGAGACCGACACGCTGGTCGAGACGCTGATGGCCCCGCACCAGGATCATGGAGCCCAGCCCGCGCTGGGAGCCCGACAGGTGGGCGGGGGCTTCGGCGGCTGCGTGATCGCGCTGATCGACGCCGACTCCTTCGAGGGGCTGCTCGGCGCCGTGCAGGAGAACGCCCGTCGGCACGGCTTCACCGAGCCCACCGGTTTCCTCGCTCAGCCCTCCGCGGGCGCCCGCCGACTCAGCTGACCCCGCCCCTCCCAGACCCCAGCGTTTTACCCCCGCGTCCGTGGTTTACCGGGCCCACCGTCGCGGAGGTATTCCACGGAGGGCGGGGTAAAACGCGGCGGGAGGAACCTCAGCGGCGGGCGACGGCGTTGCCGGCTGCGTGGGTGAGCGCCTCCAAGGGGCCGCGTCGGCGCAGCAGGAACCGCAGCAGACCCGCCGCCAGCGCCCCCAGGATCAGGATCATGAGCATCTGTGTGGCGGAATACTGCGCCAGGAAGGTCATGAACTCCGGCACCTGAGCCCCGTTCCAGTAGTGCAGCACCACCAGGTGGCCCACATACAGGGTCAGCGGCATGGCTCCGGCGCCGATCAGCGGAGCCAGCAGCCAGCGCAGCTTCTCCGCGATGAGCAGGCACATCCCGAGCACCAGCATCGAGGTGCCCAGGGTGTGGATCAGGTCCATGGTGGAGCCCTGATGCGGGGTGGCGAGCAGGAACCAGGCGTTCTCGGTCACCAGGGGCACCTGATACGTGCCGGCCAGCAGCTCGGCGCGCAGCTCCGCGGTGGACCAGCCATAGCGGCCCGCCAGTTCGGTGATGAATTCGGACTGGAAGAGCATCCACAGGTGGACGCCATAGCTGATCAGCGCCAGGGCCAGGCCCGTGCCCGCGAGTCTGAGCGCGGTGCTCGTGCGCTGCAGCTTCAACCGGCCGATGGCCATGCCGGCGAAGAGGTACGCGGGCCAGATCAAGAGCGGGTAATACCCGGTCAGCGCGAGATCCATGCCCATCAGACCGGGGTCCGCGAGGTCGGTCAGCGAGGGGGAGTGCCACAGTCTCCAGGTGTCGGGGAACTGGGTGAGGCTGTCACGCAGATCATTGTGCAGCCACCAATACGCCACCGGGGCGGCGGCCACCCAGAGACCCGCCAGGGCGAACAGCGGGACCGCGCCCAGGCGCAGGAACGGGATCGCGAGCAGGAACAGCAGCCCGTAGTGGACCAGGATGATCGCCACGCCAGAGTCCAGGTGTGCGACGAGCAGCCCGATGACCACCACGATCACCGCCCGCACGGCGATGGCCTTGCGGTCCCCGGCCAGCTGCGTCTTGGAGTGCGCCCGTCCGGCGCCGCCGCTGAGCAGCGCCAGGCCGACACCTGCCAGCAGCGCGAAGAGGGCTGAGGGGCGGCCCGTGAAGAGCAGCCCCGCCCAGGTGGCCTCGTGGCCGGGCTCGGAGATGGTGGGCAGCACGTGGACGGTCATCATCCCCAGCAGTGCGAGGCCGCGGGCGGCGTCGACTCCCGAGATGCGACGGGTACGTGCGGAGGCGGTGCCGGCTGTGATCACAGACCGTACGCTACTGCCTCCTGTGCGTCGGCCGGAGATCACCTGACATGGAACCTGAAAAAAACTTCCCGGTCCCTGCAACCTTTCACCGTCCCCGGCGGTAGTCCTGGTGTGAGCACAACACGTGATCACAATCACTGCTTGAGGAACCAGGAGAGGCAACGTCATGCGTAAGTCACTGCCCCTAGCAACCACCGCAGTTGTGGGTCTGGCCATCGCCGGATCCGCAGCCCCGGCCTACGCCGATTCACACGAGGGTGCCTCCGCGCATCTGTCCGTGCTGCACGCCGTGCCGGACCTTCCCGTGGACGTCTACGTCAACGGTGAACTGACCCTCGATGATTTCGCCCCCGGCGACCTGGCCGGACCGCTGGAGCTGCCCGGCGGGGACTACGAGGTCGCCATCACCGCCGCCGACGCTGAGGATGACTCCGAGCCGGTTCTCGGACCGGTGGATCTGACCCTCGAGGAGGGTGTGAACTACACCGCCGCGGCCCATCTGGACGCTGACGGCCAGCCCACCGTGACCCCGTTCGAGAACGACACCTCGGAGCTGGCAGCCGGTGAGGGTCGACTGACCGTTCGTCACCTGGCCGCTGCCCCCGAGGTCGACATCTGGGCCAACGGGGAGGTCGCCGTCGAGGCGCTCGCGAACCCCGATGAGGCCAGCCTGGAGCTGCCCGCCGGCACCCTCGAGGCCGCGGTCTCACTGACCGGCGAGTCTGATCCCGTCATCGGTCCCGCCGATGTGGCAGTCGCTGAGGGTGCCTCCACCATCGTCTACGCGTGGGGCTCGGCGGAGAACGGAAACCTCGCCCTGGCCACCCAGACCGTCGAGGGCATGCACTCCTCGCCGGACGGTGTCCCGACCGGCAACTACGAGGTTCCCGCCGCACAGTCCTCCACGGGCTGGATCGCTGGTCTCGGCGTGCTGGCCCTGGCAGGCGTCGGCGCTGTGGCCTTCGGCGCTCGCGCGAAGAGCCGCGCCTGAGATGAGCACCACCCGTCGCGGCCCATCCCGGGGTCATCCGCGCGTCCTGAGCCTGGCGGTGATCGCCGCGCTGGCGGTCTCCGGCTGCGCGGGAGGCTCCGGGAATGAGCCGACGGCGGAGATGTCCGCACCTGATGATTCTGCGGGGCCTTCGGCGTTCAGGGCGCCGGAGGCCCCCGGTCAGGCGGACTCCTCCGCAGGGTTGGACGGCTCCGAGGTGCAGGTCCGCTCGGCCGAGCTGGGCAGGGCTCAGGAGGCCCCGGAACCGGTGGAGGTTCGTTACCCGGGGATTGACGCCGAGCTGCCGGTGCAGCCGCGCGGCGTGGCCAGCGACGGGCAGATGGATATCCCCGACGACGCCGCCCAGGCTGCCTGGTACCAATACGGCAAGGCACCGGCCGACGACGTCGGCACCACTGTCATCTCAGCCCATGCTGGTTCTGAGGAGACTCCGATCGGACCGCTGTATGCGCTCAAGGATGCTCGCCCCGGGGAGGAGATCACCGTCCTCGACGAGTCCGGGGAGGAACACCGCTACGCGGTCACCGAGGTCGAGCAGCTCGGCAAGGACGGGCTGGACTTTGCTCCATACTTCGACCGAGCGGGTCAGCATCGTCTGGTGCTGATCACCTGCGGAGGTCAGTGGATTCCTGAGCGAAACAGCTATGCTGACAACATCATCGTGGTTGCTGAACCTGCGGACTGAACGGTCGAGGACCGTGTCCGCGCCGAGTGTGAAACCGTTCCCCGACCGAGGAGGCGCTCTGGACCCGCAGCCCCTGGCGATGCGTTTCGCGGCCGGCGAGCCGGCGGCCATGCAGGACCTCTATCGGCAGCACGGCGCCTTCGTGTTCTCGCTGTGCATGGCAGCCCTGCGGCACCGCCAAGACGCCGAGGACGCCACCCAAGCGGTGTTCACGCGTGCCTGGCGCTCCCACGACACCTACGACATCACCCAGCCCACGGGTGCCTGGCTGACCGGGATCACCCGACGCGTCATCGCTGACACGTTCGCGCGGCGGGAGCGAGACCTGCAGGCCGCCAGGGCCGGGGTCGAGGAACAGGTCCGTGAGGATGCTCCACAGCCCACAGACGCGGTGGTGGACCGCGTGGTGGTCCAGCAGAGCCTGGATGCACTGGGCCCGCCGCAGGATGAGATACTTCGCCTGGCCTACGCGGAGGACCTCCCACTCAAGATCATCGCCGAGCGTCTGGGAATGCCGCTGGGTACCGTGAAATCCCATGTCCACAGGGGCCTGGCCCGCATGCGAAAGAGTCTGGAGGTGCATAGTGACTGAGCAGTTCCCGCCGAACGAGCGCTCCGACTCCGCTGCGCACCTGAGCGACCACGAGCTGGCCATGCTGGCAGACCCCCGTCTCGCCGAGGAGGAGGGCGCCGCCGCGCCTCCGACCGAAGATCGATTGACCGAGGCGCAGCGGCATCTCGCGCTGTGCGCCCCCTGCCGGGAGGCCCTGGCGGCCACGGAGCGTGCGCTGAACGCGCTGCGTGATCCGGTGAATCTGCTCGAACCCCCCGCTGGGCTCTGGGACCGCATCGCTGCGGAGATCGCTGAGACCCCGGCGGCCCCCGGGCCGACTGGGGCCTCGGTCCATCAGCTGCGCCCGCGGCCCACCCCAAGTCGTCGCTGGGTGCCGCTGGCGGCTGCCGCGGCCGGAGTGCTGATCGGTGGCGCCGCCGTCGCCGGTGTGCTGGGCCAGGGCTCCGAGGAGGAGGCCCCCGCAGAGCCGCCCGTGGCCGCGCCCACCGTCCTCGGCGACGCCGCGCTGGAACCGGTCGCCGCCGAAGACATCTCCGGACAGGCCGAGATGGTGGAGACCGAGGACGGCCTGCTCGAGATCACCGTGGAGGTCTCCGAGGCACCAGACCCCGAGGCCGGGTACTTCGAGGTCTGGCTGCGCAACGAGGACGGCTCCCGCCTGCAGTCTCTGGGCGCGGTCACCGGCACCGAGTCCACCACCTTCCAGGTTCCGGAAGGTCTGGACCTGAGCGAGTACCCGGTGGTCGACGTCTCCCATGAGCACTTCGACGGGGATCCCGGCCACAGCGGCACCACCCTCGCCGCGGGCCCCATGGAGCCCGCGGACAGCTGATCCCACCCCACCCCGAGCGTTTTACCGGGACTTGGGTGAATTACCAGCCCCGCCGTCTGCCAGGTAATCCACGTACGGCCCGGTAAAACGCCGGGTGGGACAGGGGCACGGTAGGCTGGCCCCATGGCAAGCGACAACGAGCCCACACACGAATTCGATCCTCATCTCACCCAGGGACAGGTGCAGCACCCGGATCAGACCGACCCGCATTTCGGGCATCTGATCACGGCGATGGTCACCCCATTCACCCCGGATGACAAGATCGATTTCGACGCGTTCGAGGCGCTCGCGGTCAAGCTCGTCGAGGAGGGCAACGACTCCCTGGTGGTCTCCGGCACCACCGGTGAGGTCTCCACGCTGGAGGACCACGAGAAGGAATCCCTGGTGCGGGCGGCCAAGTCCGCCGTCGGGGATCGTGCCAAGGTCATCGCCGGCACCTCGACGAACCACACCGATCACGACCTGCTCATGGCCAAGCGTGCCGAGCGGGCCGGAGCCGACGGGCAGCTGGTCGTCACCCCGTACTACAACAAGCCCAGCCAGGACGGGGTGCTCGCGCACTTCACCGCCGTGGCCAACGCCGCGGACCTGCCGCTGATGATCTATGACATCCCCGGGCGCACCGGCATCCCGATCTCCACCGAGACGATCCTGAAGCTCGCCGAGCACCCGCACATCATGTCGCTCAAAGACGCGAAGAATGACATCACGGCCACCACCGAGGTGCTGACCAAGACCGACCTCGAGGTCTACTCCGGTGATGACCAGAACGTGCTCGCCTGGATGGCCATGGGTGCGGCCGGCGTCGTCTCGGTGACCGCCCATGTGGCCTCCCCGACCTTCCGCCGGATGATCGACGCGGTGCTCAACTATGACCTGCGCGAGGCCCGCATCGCCCACGGCGAGCTCGGCCCTGTCATCCGCGCCATGATGACCCGCGTGCAGGGGGCGGTCTCCTGCAAGCAGGTGCTCAACTGGCTCGGCACCGGGATGCAGCCCGGCGTCCGCCTGCCGCTCGTGCAGGCCAACGAACTTGAGAAACAACTGATCATCGCCGACCTGCGAGAGGCAGGCTGGCAGCTCTGAGGGCTCGGCCGCACACCGGGCGGCCCACGGGGCAGACCATGAACGACCTACACAACGGACGCCCCGACAGGGACGTCTAGAGGAGGAACATCACCTTGGCAGCACAGCGCCTCATCACTCCACCGAAATTACGCCGCGGCACTCTTCGCACCGTCGCCCTGGGCGGCCTGGGGGAGGTCGGGCGCAACATGACGGTCTTCGAGATCGGCGGCAAACTGCTGATCGTCGACTGCGGCGTCCTCTTCCCCGAAGAGGAGCAGCCCGGCGTAGACCTGATCCTTCCCGACTTCAGCTACATCGAGAACCGACTCGACGACGTCGTCGGCCTGGTCCTCACCCACGGGCACGAGGACCACATCGGAGCCGTCCCCTACCTGCTCCGCAAGAAGCCCGACATCCCGCTGATCGGCTCCACGCTGACCCTGGCCTTCATCGAGGCCAAGCTGGCCGAGCACCGGATCAAGCCGTACACCCTCGAGGTCAAAGAGGGCGATGTGGAGGACTTCGGTCCCTTCCAGTGCGAGTTCATCGCGGTCAACCACTCCATCCCGGACGCGCTGGCCCTGTTCATCCGCACCGAGGCCGGCACCGTCCTGCACACCGGTGACTTCAAGATGGACCAGCTCCCGCTGGACGGCCGGATCACCGACCTGCGCCACTTCGCCAAGCTCGGCGAAGAGGGCGTGGACCTCTTCCTGACCGACTCCACCAACGCCGACGTCCCCGGATTCACCACCCCGGAGAAGGAGATCGGCCCGACCCTGGAGCAGCTCTTCGGAAACTCGAGCCGACGCATCATCGTCGCCTCCTTCTCCTCCCACGTGCACCGCGTCCAGCAGGTGCTCAACGCCGCCCAGGCGCACAACCGCAAGGTGGCCTTCGTCGGGCGCTCCATGGTGCGCAACATGGGCATCGCCTCCAAGCTCGGCTTCCTCGACGTCCCCGAGGGCATCCTGGTGGACATGAAGAAGGTGGACAACTACCCGGACTCCGAGGTGGTGCTGATGTCCACCGGCTCCCAGGGCGAGCCCATGGCCGCGCTCTCGCGCATGGCCAACGGCGATCACCCGATCCAGGTGGGCCAGGACGACACCGTCATCCTCGCCTCCTCGCTGATCCCGGGCAACGAGAACGCCGTCTTCCGGGTCATCAACGGCCTGCTCAAGCTCGGCACCGACGTCATCCACAAGGGCACCGCGAAGGTCCACGTCTCCGGACACGCCTCCGCCGGCGAGCTGCTCTACTGCTACAACATCGTGCGTCCCAAGAACGTCATGCCGGTCCACGGGGAGACCCGCCACCTGATCGCCAACGGCAAGCTCGCCGAAGAGACCGGGATCCCCGGCGACCGCGTGATGATGGCCGACGACGGCACCGTGGTGGACCTGCACAAGGGCGTGGCCCAGATCGTGGGTCAGGTCGAATGCGGCTACGTCTACGTGGACGGCTCGTCCATCGGCGAGATCACCGACACCGACCTCAAGGACCGCCGCGTCCTGGGTGAAGAAGGCTTCATCTCGGTGGTCGTCGTGGTCAACCGGCAGACCGGCAAGATCATCTCCGGGCCCGACATCCACGCCCGCGGCGTGGCCGAGGAGGACCAGGTCTTCAAGGACATCAAGCCGAAGATCTCCCGCGCGCTGACCGAGGCGATCCAGGACAACAAGGAGCACACCACGCATCAGCTTCAGCAGATCGTGCGCCGCACCATGGGCTCCTGGGTGGCGCGCAAGCTGCGCCGCAAGCCGATGATCGTTCCGGTGGTCGTCGAGACCTGATCGGCTCGCGCCGAACTGCAGCACCTTTGGGCCCCGCAGTCAGCCCCGCAGTCAGCGGGGCCCAAAGGTGTGCCGATCGATGACCTGAGTCGGCATGGAGGGTAAGTTAGCCCCTATGGCGACACGTACTTCCCCCTCGCGAGCCGCCAGCACCAAAGGAAGCAAGCCTTCCAAGAGTGCGTCCGGCCGCGGGACGACGTCGAAGAATTCTTCCAACGAACCAGCAGAGTCCCCCGGCGGGAACCTGCTGGCCTCTGCCGCGCGCGGCCTCTGGCTGGCCCTGGCCACCCCGGTCGCCTCGGCTGTGCGGGGCATCGGACGGCAGGTGAAGGTCCACCCCGAGGACCGCCGCGACGGCGCTGGGCTGGTGTTCTTCCTGCTGGCCCTGCTCACCGCAGTGGTGGACTGGTGGGGTGCGCGCGCCATCGATCACTGGACGTTCAACCTCGTCCACACCTCCACGGCCGGCACCTTCGGTTGGGCCTCGGTGATCCTGCCGCTGATCCTGCTGATCGCCGCCGTGCGCTACTTCCGCGCCCCGCAGGACCACTCCGGCAACGCCCGGATCGCCGCGGGCAGCACCATCATCCTGGTCGCCGCAGCTGGGATCGTGCACCTCGCCAACGGCCTGCCCACGATCAACGAGTCCTTCACCGTGGGCCCTGACGGCACCTTCACCGCCCTGCTGACCTCGGGCGGCGTCGTCGGCTACCTGATCAGCGTGCCATTGGCCTCGCTGGTCACCCCGTATCCGGTCTGGGCGCTGCTGATCCTTGCGCTGCTCGCGGGGCTGCTGATCCTCACCGACACCCCGCTGCGCCGCCTGCCCGAGCGCGCCGCCGTCGCCAAGAGCTACCTGGTGGGGGAGCGCCGCGAGGTGGAGCAGGATCCGAACCTGCCCTCCGGCGGAGCCTCCCAGCAGCGGGACCCCTCCGAGCCCTCCGGCGCGAAGTCAGCTGCACGCGCCGCTGCGAAGTCCCCCGACGACGACGCCGCGGCTCGGCCCCGCCGCTCCGCCCGCCATGCCGAGGATCCCTCTGCCGCGGAGACCGGCACGAAGAAGTCGCTGTTCGCCAAGATCATGGGCCCCAAGTCCGCCGACTCCGAGGCCGCAGACGCTGAGTCCTTCGGAAATGACCACTCGAGCGACTCCGAGACCCAGCGCGCCGCCGCCGGAGCCTATGAAGACCCGGTGTCAGGGGAGTCTGCGGCCGAGCCCGCCGAGGAGTCCTTCGGCTCTCCCGCAGTTCCCGCCGGGGTGCGCCGCCCGACCGCCCAGGAGCTGGCCATCCAACGCGCGCGGGAGAAGGCGGCGCCGGCCACCGAGACCCAGCCCACCGCCGCAGCAGGGGCAGCCGTGCCCTCCTCGGCGGCGCTGATGAACAACCCCGAGCGGGAAGCCCCAGCACCGGCCGCAGCCATGCCGGTGCGTTCCGAGCAGCTCGCGCTCGGCGGAGACGTCACCTACACCCTGCCCGAACAGGGCCTGCTGCCATCGGGTCCGCCGGCCAAGGAACACACCGCGGCCAACGACGAGATCGTCCATGCGCTGAACCAGACCTTCCAGCAGTTCAAGGTCGATGCCCAGGTCACCGGGTTCTCCCGCGGCCCGACGGTCACCCGCTATGAGGTGGAGCTGGTCCCCGGCACCAAGGTGGAGAAGGTCACCGGACTGGAGAAGAACATCTCCCTGGCCGTAGCTTCCAACGAGGTCCGCATCCTTTCGCCGATCCCGGGCAAGTCCGCCATCGGCATCGAGATTCCGAACAAGGACAAGGAAGTCGTCGCCCTGGGCGACGTGCTGCGCTCCAACGCCGCCCGCAAGACAGACCACCCGATGATCATGGGCGTGGGCAAGGACGTGGAGGGCGGCTTCGTGGTCGCCAACCTCGCCAAGATGCCGCACCTGCTGGTCGCCGGCGCCACCGGTGCCGGTAAGTCGGCGTTCGTGAACTCCATGGTGACCTCCATCCTGATGCGCGCCACCCCGGACGAGGTCCGCCTGGTCATGGTCGACCCCAAACGCGTGGAGCTCACCGCCTACGAGGGCGTCCCGCATCTGGTCACCCCGATCATCACCGACGCCAAGAAGGCCGCCGAGGCGCTGCAGTGGGTGGTCAAGGAGATGGACAACCGCTACGACGACCTCGCCCACTTCGGCTATAAGCACGTCGATGACTTCAACAAGGCGATCCGCGCCGGGAAGATCCAGCTTCCGCCGGACTCCAAGCGGGATCTGCGTCCTTATCCGTACCTGCTGGTCATCGTCGATGAGCTCGCCGACCTGATGATGGTCGCCCCGCGCGACGTCGAGGACTCGATCGTGCGCATCACCCAGCTGGCCCGCGCCGCCGGCATCCACCTGGTGCTGGCCACCCAGCGCCCCTCGGTGAACGTGGTCACCGGTCTGATCAAGGCCAACATCCCCTCCCGCATGGCCTTCGCCACCTCCTCGGCCACCGACTCCAGGGTCGTGCTGGACTCGGTGGGGGCGGAGAAGCTGCTGGGTCAGGGCGATGCGCTCTTCCTGCCGGCAGGGCGCCCCAACGCGATGCGCGTCCAGGGCGCCTGGGTCAACGACTCCGAGGTCCACGCTGTGGTCGAGCACGTGAAATCCCAGCTCAAGGCCCAGTACCGCGAAGACGTGGTGCCGGAGAAGGTGTCGAAGAAGATCGACGAGGACATCGGAGACGATCTCGATGTGCTGCTGCAGGCCACCGAACTGGTGGTCACGACGCAGTTCGGCTCCACCTCCATGCTCCAGCGCAAGCTGCGCGTCGGCTTCGCCAAGGCCGGCCGCCTCATGGACCTGATGGAGTCCCGCGGAGTGGTCAGCGCCTCCGAAGGCTCCAAGGCCCGCGACGTACTGGTCTCCCCGGAGGAGCTGCCCGGACTGCTCGCCACCATGCGCGGCGAAGAACCTCGGGCGACGGCGCCCAGCGAGGCAGCACCCGAGGCGTACGACAACACCGGGATCGAGTACGAGCCGGGACAGTCGGTGCAGACCGCACCCTCGGGAGTCCTCGGCGCAGACCAAGAGGCAGCGGGCACGTCGGCTCTCTCCGGAGCCTCAGCCCCCTCGGCTGCCTCGGCGACGGAGTATGCGGAGTCGGGTCAGTCTGAAACTCGGGTCACTGCACCTCGGGTCACTGAGCCTGTCGCGTCCGAGCCCGGTGAGTCCGACCCCGGTGCGCATGACCCCGGTTCCCGCGAGCCCACACAGACCGAGCCCACACAGACCGCGCCCACCCAGGCGGTGGGGGAGCGCCGCGTGAGCCGCGCCTCGCTCTCCAGTGCGGACCTGATCGCTCGCGATCTGGCCGAGCGCACTGCCGCGCTGCCCCAGGCGAACGACTATTATGACGGTCATGACTCCACATCCGGCGAGGATATGTGGGAACTGACCGGACGCTGAGAGGCCCATGACTGACACCCCCCGCGACACATCGGCGCAGACCGGACAAGCTCCGCTGCTGAACATCGCGAACATCTTGACCATGGTCCGCATCGCCCTGGTGCCCGTCTTCATCTGGTTCCTGATTCTGGACTCGGAGGGCGAGCTCTTCGGGGGCGGTGCCGAGCCGACCAATGGCGGCTGGCGCTGGGCCGCCGCGGTCGTCTTCGCAGTGGCGGTGCTGACGGACAAGATCGACGGCGACCTCGCTCGCGCGCGGAATCTGGTCACCGACTTTGGCAAGATCGCGGACCCCATCGCGGACAAGCTGCTGATCGGGGCGGGCCTGATCATGCTGTCCCTGCTCTCCGAGCTTCCCTGGTGGGTCACAATTGTGATCCTGGTCCGCGAACTGGGAGTCACCGTGCTGCGCATGGCGGTGATCCGCTACGGGGTCATGCCCGCCTCCCGCGGCGGCAAGCTCAAGACCGTGCTTCAGTCCGCCGGCCTGCAGCTGATGCTGCTCCCACTGGTCGTGCTTGCCGGCTGGTTGGCCGACGTCGCGTTCTGGATCATGATTCTCGCCCTGGTCGTCACGGTCATCACCGGCGTGGACTACCTGATCTCAGCGCTGAAGATGCGGCGCCGCGTGCGCGCTTCCCGGGCCAGTGGGACCGGAGCGCCCCACCGGGACCCCCATGAGTGAGGCCTCCAGCGAGGACCTGCTGCGATCGAAGGATGCCGGTCTGCTCGCCCGCGAGGTCCAGCGCACCACTGTCCCGACCGCGATCATCCAGACCCTCGGGCACCGTGGGGCGACCCTCGCCACCGCGGAGTCGCTGACGGCCGGCGGTCTCTCCTCCCGGATCGCCGAGGTTCCCGGGACCTCGGTCGCGCTGCTGGGCGGCGTCGTCGCCTATTCCAGTGCCGTAAAACGTCATGTGCTCGGGGTCGACGATGAGCTGCTGGCCCAGCGCGGAGCCGTGGACCCGGATGTCGCGGCAGCCATGGCTCGCGGAGCGGCCTCCTGCATCGGTGCCGACATCGGCATCTCTACGACCGGAGTGGCAGGCCCGGAGCCCCACGAAGGCAAGGAGGTCGGGACCGTCTATCTGGGCCTGGCCTGCAGAAAGACCCAGGCGCGACGCCTTGGACTGAGTCTTCCGGGAGTCTGCGAGCCTCCACAGGCCGGGCTGAGCGCAGCCGAGGCCGAGGAGTGGCTCTCCGGCTCGCTGCTGCTGGACCTCGAGGGAGACCGCGAACAGATCCGCGACGCCGCGGTCGAGGGAGCACTGAAACTGGTCGAGGACTTTCTTCTCACCGTTCCGCCAGGGATCGGCGATCGGGACTAGAGTAGAGATCGAGGACCTGCAACCACACCGGGAAGAAAACACCTGCGAAGACCGTTGATCACAGGTGGAACATACCGAAAGAGGAGTGAGTCCATGGTGAGACAACCAGTCACTGTCAACGGGGTGACCCGTTGGAAAGATATGGACGTTGACGGCGTCGCCGCCACCGAGGTCCGAGAGTCCAAGGGCGTGATCCTGCGCCAGGAGATCGGCGATGTCCTGCGCAGCATCCGCCAGGCAGAAGGCCGCACCCTGCGCGATGTGTCCCACGACGCGCGAGTGTCACTGGGGTACCTCTCCGAGGTCGAACGCGGACAGAAGGAAGCCTCTTCGGAGCTGCTGGCCTCCATCTGCTCGGCACTCGATGTCCCGCTCTCCACGATGCTCTCCCAGGTCGCCGAGCGCATCGCAAACGCCGAAGGGCTGCATGTCCCGGATACCGTGCCCACCGAATTCCAGCGCGAGTTCGGCGGCGGAGTGGTTCCCGACCGGGTGCCCGACAACATGACGCGCGAAGAGCTTGCACGCAGCGGTTCTTGAAGGTCTTGGGTGACTCCGCGGCCTGAGCCGCAGTGACCTCAGGTACAGCCGGAGCCGATAAGGGAGGGCCCCCTCTAAGGTGGCCCTCCCTTGCTGTGTCATTACTGACTTAGACTGAGGTGCATGGAAAGCCATGATCGTCGCGCCAAAGTCCACGAGCTCGAGCAGGAGTTCAACAGACTCTTCGTCCGGCGCCGATTCAACGCGCTGCAGCTTGCACGGCAGATCGACCCGGAGATCGAGCCAGCCTCCTACTCGGTGCTGGCCACTCTGCAGCAGATGGGACCCCAGCGGATGACGGCGATTGCACGGCATCTGGGCATCGGCAAACCCACCCTCTCGCGACAGTTGAGCACGCTCGAGGCGCGCGGCTTCGTCGAAAAGGCCACCGATCCCGACGACGGACGCGCACAGATGGTCTCACTCACCGAGGAAGGCCGCAGTCGCCTCGAGTCTGCACAGGGCGATCGGGCCGAGCGCTATCTGCAGATGCTGCAGCCCTGGGAGGAGCAGGAGATCAACCTGCTCTCCGGACTGCTGGCCAAGCTGAACCGCACCTATACCGAGTTCGACGCCGAGAACGAACCGCCCCTGAGCAATGGGGCGGCGGAGCACCAGGCCGCGAAGACCGAAGCGATCAAGGGAGATTGATGAGAGAAAGTCGATTCTGGTTCCTCATGGAGGGGGAGTTCGGCCCCGGCTACGCGCATGTCCTCGCCGACTCCCTGGTGCTCAGTCAATATCAGAAGACGGCGAAGGCGGCGCTGGAGTCTGGGGTCAGCCCCCGAGACGTCTGGGACGCGGTCTGTGATCAGCAGGACGTCCCCGTGGATCGCCGGCTCGGCCGCGACATCGCACCCAAGCCGTGAGGGATCCCGCCGACGCGGTCACCCTTTCAGCGTCGGCCGTGAACGACCTGGAGCGATTGGGCGGAGACACGCGGGCGGCAGTCGAAGATATGTTCGATCCGATGCGTTAGAGTTTTCCCCAGAAGGCCCGGACGGCGGGGTGGAGCTCGGTGGAGTGCACAGGCCCCCTTGGTGCACGCGGGCATGTCAGAGGGTCCGCCTAATCTGGCACCACATACCTACAACGAATCATCGAGGTGAATCATGGCAGTGAGCCAGGATCGTGAAAAGGCGCTCGAAGCAGCGCTGGCGCAGATCGACAAGCAGTACGGCAAGGGTTCGGTCATGCGTCTGGGTGACGACACCCGTGCGCCGATCGAGACCATCCCGACCTCCTCGATCGCCATGGATGCCGCACTCGGCATCGGCGGCTTCCCCCGCGGACGTGTGGTGGAGATCTATGGACCCGAGTCCTCAGGCAAGACCACCGTCGCCCTGCATGCGGTGGCCAACGCGCAGAAGATGGGCGGGATCGCAGCGTTCATCGACGCGGAGCACGCCCTCGACCCGGTGTACGCGCAGAAGCTCGGCGTGGACACCGACGCACTCCTGGTCTCGCAGCCGGACACCGGCGAGCAGGCCCTGGAGATCATGGACATGCTGGTCTCCTCCGGGTCCATCGACATCGTGGTCATCGACTCCGTGGCGGCCTTGGTGCCCCGTGCGGAGATCGAGGGCGAGATGGGTGACTCCCACGTGGGCCTGCAGGCACGTCTGATGTCACAGGCGCTGCGCAAGATCGCGGGACGCCTCTCCCAGACCAAGACCACCGCCATCTTCATCAACCAGCTGCGTGAGAAGATCGGCGTCTTCTTCGGCTCCCCGGAGACCACCTCGGGCGGCAAGGCGCTGAAGTTCTACGCCTCGGTCCGTGTCGACGTGCGCCGCATCGAGACCCTCAAAGAGGGCACCAACGCGGTGGGCAACCGCACCCGCGCCAAGATCGTCAAGAACAAGATGGCGCCCCCGTTCAAGCAGGCCGAGTTCGACATCATCTACGGCGAGGGAATCTCCCGAGAGGGAGGACTCATCGACGTGGGCGTGGAGAACGGCCTGGTCAAGAAGTCCGGCGCCTGGTTCACCTATGACGGTGACCAGCTCGGACAGGGCAAGGAGAAGGCCCGCACCTTCCTCAAGGACAACCCTGACCTCGCCGACGAGATCGAGCGCCGCATCCGCGAGAAGCTGGGCCTGATCTCACCGCTGGAGGAAGAGGGCGGTCCCGCGCTGAAGGCGGTCGACGCCTGATAGGAGGTCTCCATGGGTGACCAGCAGCAGACCATCAACGCGCTGCGCGAGGCCCTGACTCGCATCGAGGAACGAGACCCGGATGCTCCGGTGCCGGACTTCCTCGATGTGAGCAAGCCCGCCGGGGAGTTCCCCGAGGACGCAAGCCCGGAGAGCGCAACAGCGACCGCAGCCGAAGCCAGCACGGACGCTCCCACCGCGGGCGACCCCCAGCCGAAGCCGGGCAGCGGCGGGGAGTTCTCGCGCGAGGAGCTTCCCGATCTCTCCGCGGCCCGCGTGGATTCCGGCTCGCCGAGCACGGAGGACCAGGACCATGCCGAGGACGATGACGCGGACGATGACGAGGACACTGCAGGCGACCTTGAGTCGCTGAGCCCTGAGCAGCAGTACGAGAAGGCTCGCGCCGTGGTGCTGCGCAAGCTCACCGGGTCGCCCAAGACCCGGCAGCAGCTGGCCACGGCGCTCACCGAGAAGGAGTTCTCCTCCGAGATCATCAGCCGGGTCCTGGATCGCATGGAGGAAGTCCATCTGATCAACGACGCTGAGTTCGCGCGCACCTGGGTCCGGGGGCGTCATGAGCTCAAGAACCTGGGCAAGTCGGCGCTGCGCCGCGAACTGCGCGAGAAGGGCGTCAGCGAACCCGACACAGAGCAGGCCCTGGAGCAGCTCAGTGATGAGGATGAGCTGTCGGCGGCTCGTGAGCTGGTTCAGCGCAAGCTGCGGGACAAACCAGTTCCCGCGGGCTCGGGACCTGAGGAGCGTGCCGAGCGGGACAAGATCACCCGACGTCTGGTCTCCATGCTGGCCCGACGCGGGCATGCCCCCGGAACCGCCTTCCAGATCGTGCGCGAGGTGCTCGACGAACGCGCCAGCGCGTAGAATTCTCAGCGATGACTGATGTAGTGACGCACCGCGCCGATGCCACCGCCCTGGATCCTGCCGCGACCGCAGAGAGCCCGGCGGTGAAGGCTCGCACCTATGAGGTGCGCACCTTCGGTTGCCAGATGAACGTCCATGACTCTGAGCGCATGTCCGGTCTGCTCGAAGACGCCGGGTACACACCTGCCGCCAGCGACGCGACCCCCGATCTGGTGGTCTTCAACACCTGTGCGGTGCGGGAGAACGCGGACAACAAGCTCTACGGCAACCTCGGCATGCTGCGCCAGACCAAGGCCAAGCATGAGGGCATGCAGATCGCCGTCGGTGGCTGCCTGGCCCAGAAGGATCAAGACACGGTCCTCGCCAAGGCCCCCTGGGTCGACGTCGTCTTCGGCACCCACAACATCGGCTCGCTGCCCACGCTGCTTGAACGTTCCCGCCACAATGCCGAAGCCGAGCTCGAGATCCTCGAATCTCTCGAGACCTTCCCCTCCACACTCCCGACCAAGCGCGAATCTGTGCACTCCGGCTGGGTGTCGATCTCAGTCGGCTGCAACAACACCTGCACCTTCTGCATCGTCCCCTCGCTGCGCGGCAAAGAACGCGACCGACGCCCGGGGGACATCCTCGCCGAGGTCCGTGCACTGGTTGCCGACGGTGCGGTGGAGGTGACCCTGCTGGGGCAGAACGTGAACACCTACGGCGTGGAGTTCGGTGACCGTGGCGCATTCGCCAAGCTGTTGCGCGCCTGTGGTGAGATCCAGGGTCTGGAGCGGGTGCGCTTCACCAGCCCGCACCCGGCCTCCTTCACCGACGACGTCATCGACGCCATGGCCGAGACGCCCAACGTTATGCCCCAGCTGCACATGCCGCTGCAGTCAGGCTCCGACAAGGTGCTCAAGGACATGCGCCGCTCCTACCGGTCCAAGAAGTTCCTCGGCATCCTGGACAAGGTGCGTGAGCGGATGCCGCATGCTGCGGTGACCACCGACATCATCGTCGGCTTCCCGGGAGAGACGGAAGAGGACTTCCTCGAGACCATGCGCGTGGTCGAAGCGTCACGGTTCTCCTCGGCCTATACCTTCCAGTACTCCCCGCGACCAGGGACCCCCGCCGCCACCATGGAGGATCAGATCCCCAAGGCTGTCGTGCAGGAACGCTTCGAACGGCTGTGCGCCCTTCAGGACCGCATCTGCGCCGAGGAGAACGCCACGCTGCTGGGCACCGCCCAGGAACTCCTGGTGACTGCAGATTCCGGGTCCAAGTCCGCCGAGACCGGCCGTCTCTCGGGGCGTGCGCCGGACAACCGACTGGTGCACTTCTCCGTGCCAACGGGAGAGCCCGCACCGCGTCCCGGGGACTTCGTCACCGTGACCATCACCAAGGCGGCAGGCTTCCACCTGCTTGCGGACCCGGGCGGCGCCGAGGACTACCGGCTGCGCCGCTCTCCAGCAGGCGACGCCTGGGACCGCTGGCAGGCAGACTCCTGCGGAGTGGGCACCACGCAGGTGAGCGGATCCACCCCGGCCGCAGTGTCGCTGGGCATGCCCACCCTGCGCGTCGGGCCTTGATGTCACCGCTGGTCGTCATCGTCGGGCCCACCGCCTCCGGAAAGTCTGCGCTGGGGATCGAGCTGGCGCGTCGGCTCGATGGGGAGATCATCAACGCCGACTCCATGCAGCTCTACCGCGGCATGGACATCGGAACGGCAAAGGTCACCGCCGCAGAAGCAGGTGAGGTTCCGCATCATCTCCTCGACGTGCTCGAGGTGACCAGTGAAGCCTCCGTGGCGACGTTCCAGGAACAGGCCCGGCAGACCGTCGAGCAGATCCGCTCCCGAGGACGGACCCCCATCATGGTGGGCGGTTCCGGGCTCTACGTGCGGGCGGCCATCGACGTCATCGAGTTCCCGCCCACCGATCCTCAGCTGCGCAGCCGACTCACCGACCGCCTCGAGAAGGAGGGTGCCGCCGCCCTGCGACTGGAGCTGCGTGCAGTCGACCCGGAGTCAGCGGCGGTCATCAAAGACGATCGTCGGCTCGTGCGCGCCCTGGAAGTGACCCAGCTGACCGGCCGCACGTTCTCGTCGTTCATGCCGCAGCGCACCTACGAACCGAGTCTCGGCCCCGTGGTGCAGCTGGGCCTCGATGTGGACCGAGCCCTGCTGCATGAGCGCATCGCCTCGCGCGTGCAGCACATGGCGGAGCAGGGCATGCTGCAGGAGGTGCAGTCCCTGGAAGCCGCGGGGCTGCGCGAGGGGAGGACCGCCTCCCGTGCCATCGGGTATCAGCAGTTCCTCCAGGTCCTCGACGGGGAGATCGACCAGGCCCAGGCCGTAGAGTCCACCACGGTGGCCACCCGAAAGTTCGCCCGGCGCCAAGAGACCTGGTTCCGTGCCGATCCCCGCGTCACCTGGATGAGTGCTCCCTCGGAGCACCTCGCCGACACGGCCCTGGAAGCGATCGGCGTCGCGGGGCGTTGAACCAAGTGAGACGGCGCAGGGTCCTGCGTCCATCGTCCGCTTCGAAGCTATGAAGGAGAATCGCGTGGCCCACCACCTGACCGGCCTCGATGCGCTTGCCGGCATCACCGTCACCAAGGCCCATGCCACCGGCAACGATTTCGTGATGCTTGCGGATCGTCTCGGCGAGCATGAGCTCGAAGCCCATCAGGTGGCCGCGCTGTGCGACCGCCACCTCGGGATCGGCGGTGACGGCGTGATCCGCGCCGTGCCGGCCCACCGGGTCTCTGGCGATGCCTCAGTCTCCCGGATGCTCGCCGAGGACCCCGAGCTGACCAGCACCGAAGATGCGCCGCTGTGGTTCATGGACTACCGCAACGGAGACGGTTCGATCGCCGAGATGTGCGGCAACGGTGTCCGCGCCTTCGCGCACTTCCTGATCGCAGAGGACCTAGTGCAGCTCTCCGAGGGGCAGGAGCTTCCGGTATTGACCCGCGCGGGACTGCGCAGTGTGCGGAAGGTCCCCGAGGGTTACGCGATCGGGATGGGCGTCTGGTCCTTCATCGACCCCGAGCTTGCCTCCTCCAACGCCTCCGATTCGCTCGTGATCGCCTCCGGACTGGACGAGCCCCGGCCGGCGCTGAGCATCTCGATGGGCAATCCGCACACCGTCGTCGCCCTCGGTGACCTCGATGTGCTCGAAGGTCTCAACCTGCACGAGGAGCCCAAGGTCGATCCCGTGCCGCCCCACGGAACCAACGTGGAGTTCGTCGTGCCGGCGGACCCGCTGGTGAGCACAGACGCGGCGGGGGAGCCGGTGGGACGGGTGAGGATGCGGGTGCACGAGCGCGGGGTGGGCGAGACCATGTCCTGCGGCACTGGCGCCTGTGCGGCAGCAGCGGCGGTGCGCGTCTGGGCCTCGGATGACTCGGTCACTGCCTGGAAGGTCGACGTGCCCGGAGGGCAGGTGACGGTCCGCTTCACCGCTCGGCCCGACGGCGCCGAGGATGTCGAGCTCGCAGGCCCCGCCGAGCTGGTGCTCCGCGGCATCCTGAGCTGAGCCGCGGAGCAGCCCAGTCCGCTAGGTTCGGGCGATCCGCAGCAGACGGAATCCCTTGGAGGTCTCCGCGCGTTCATTGCGAAACTCTCCCGCCGCAGGGCTCAGCATCTCGCCGATCCAGGTCAGCAGCGAGTCTGCACCGAGGTTCTTCTGCACCACGAGCCATGCTTCCCCGCCGGGCTGCAGCCGTGGCAGCCAGTGTGCGAGCAGGTCATGAAGGGCCTGCTTGCCCACCCTGATCGGGGGATTGGACCAGATGGTCTCGAAGTGCAGATCGGAGGGGACCTCTTCGGGTGCCATCACCCGGACATTGCTCAGTCCCAGTGCCTCGGCGTTCTCCGAGCACAGTGCCCGGGAGCGTTCGTTGACATCCACCGCCCAGACGGTCGCCTCCGGAGAGCGCATCGCCAGCACCAGCGCGATGGGACCCCAGCCGCAGCCGATGTCCAGCAGATTGCCCGTCGCTGCAGGATCCGGGGCGTGCTTGAGCAGCACCGCGGTGCCCTTGTCCACTCCCTCCGGGGAGAAGATCCCGCCCGCGGTGTTGACCGCCACAGGACGTCCGTCGAGCGTCACCTCCACTCGGCGGCGGGTGAAGGGGCCCTCGGGAGAAGCGGAGAAATAATGCTGGGAGCTCACAGGGTGAATCGTAGTAGACTAGACGTCATGTGGATTCACCTGACGTACTCCCGCCCTCGCGGTTGAGTCACCCCTCACCAGCCCGCCGGACCTCTGTGTCGGCGACGGAATTCATCCACATCCTCGAACAAGTCCCGCAGCGTATCCACAACGGCCCCGCGCACTTACCCGTGTCCATGGCTGAACGTAGGATGGATACCCACAGCGGGCAGGGCCAGCCCGAAAACTGGTCCTAAGGAGATCATGACCAAGCAGAACCACACGCCAGACCCCTCAGGCGAGACCCCCGACGAGCAGGCAGCGCAGGACGATGTCCAGTCCTCGGTGGATGCCACCATCGAACGGATCCTCGCGGCTGACCGAGCGCGCGAAGAAGCCCCGGAACGCACCACCCGGTTCGAGGCCGAGCCGGACTTCAAGCGCCGCGGCATCCTGGGTGAACAGGCACGCGAGCTCGCTCAGGACACCTCCCACTCCGACTCGGAGGGGGAGAACTACGATCTGCTCGAACGGCGCTCCCTGCGCCGCGTCGACGGACTCTCCACCGAGCTCGAAGACGTCTCCGAGGTCGAGTACCGCCAGCTTCGACTCGAGCGCGTCGTGCTCGCTGGCCTCTGGGGCGAAGGGACCGTCGCTGAGGCGGAATACTCGCTGCGCGAGCTTTCGGCTCTGGCCGAGACCGCGGGCTCCACCGTCCTGGACGGCTTCCTTCAGCGCCGGGCCAAGCCCGATCCCGGCACGTTCTTCGGCTCCGGCAAGGCCGAGGAGATCCGCGAAGCGGTGGCCGAACTCGGCGCCGACACCGTGGTGGTGGACTCCGAGCTGGCGCCGTCCCAGCGTCGCGGCCTGGAGGACATCGTCAAGGTCAAGGTCATCGACCGCACCGGACTGATCCTGGACATCTTCGCCCAGCATGCCAAGTCCCGCGAGGGCAAGGCCCAGGTCGAGCTCGCGCAGATGGAGTACATGCTTCCGCGTCTGCGTGGCTGGGGCGAGTCGCTCTCCCGCCAGGCCGGTGGCCAGGTGGGCGGCGCCGGGGCCGGCATCGGTTCCCGTGGTCCCGGTGAGACCAAGATCGAGCTTGACCGTCGTCGCATCAATAAGCGGATGGCGAAGCTGCGCCGCGACATCACGGCTATGAAGCCCGCCCGCGATGCCAAGCGCGCCAACCGCAAGCGCAATGCGGTGCCCTCGGTGGCCATCGCCGGCTATACCAACGCCGGCAAGTCCTCGCTGCTGAACCGGCTCACCGATGCGGGAGTGATGGTGGAAAACGCTCTCTTCGCCACCCTTGACCCGACCACCCGCAAGGCGGTCACCCCCGATGGCATCGGCTACACGCTCTCGGACACCGTGGGCTTCGTCCGGCAGCTGCCGACTCAGCTCATCGAAGCCTTCCGCTCCACGCTGGAGGAGGTCGCCGACGCGGATCTCATCCTGCATGTGGTGGACGCCTCCCACCCCGAGCCCGAGGGTCAGATCCGCGCCGTGCGCACGGTGCTGGCCGAGGTGGACGCCCACGAAGTGGACGAGGTCATCGTGCTGAACAAGGCCGACCTCGCCGACTGGGACGTGGTGGAACGGATCCGCCGCCGCGAACCGCACACGATCGTGGTCTCGGCGCACACCGGCGAGGGGATCGAGGAGCTCCGGGAGCTGATCAGCAACTCCATCCCGCGGCCCAGTGTGCCGCTGGACCTCATGGTGCCCTACGCCCAGGGCGACGTCGTCTCCCGGCTGCATGCCGAGGACGCCGAGATCCTCTCCACGGAGTACCTCGAGGAGGGCACCTTGTTGAAGGTCCTGGTTCGCCGCGAACTGGTGGCAGACCTCTCGGAGTACCAGGTCCAGCCCGAGCCGAAAGCTTGAGCGTGCCCACCACGCGGTCCACCGGGCACAAGGAGACCACCGAGCTGCTCGGTCGCGCGGTGAGCGCCATGGGCGGCGTCGAGCGTTCCGGGCAGGTCACCATGGCCGAACACGTGGCCATGGCGCTGCGCAAGCGCCGACACCTGCTGGTCCAGGCCGGCACCGGCACGGGCAAGTCCCTGGCCTACCTGGTGCCCGCCGTGGTCCACGCCTTGGACGCTGAGAAGCCCGTCCTGATCTCCACCGCCACGCTGGCTCTGCAGGCCCAGATCATGGGCCGAGACCTGCCGCGGCTGTTGGAGAACATCGCCGACCACGTGGAGCGCCCGGTGGACGTCGCACTGGTCAAGGGCCGCTCGAACTACGTGTGCAAGCACAAGATCGACGGCGGCTTCCCCGAGGACGACGACGAGCAGGCTCTCTTCTCCTTCGCCGATGAGCCCGGTCCCGGCGCCACCGCGCTGGAACCCGGTTCGCAGCTGGGCCGCGAGATCGTCACCCTGCGCGAATGGGCGGAGGTCACCGAGACCGGTGACCGCGACGATCTGCCTACGGGCGTCACCGACCGCGCCTGGCGGCACGTCTCGGTCAACGCTGTGGACTGCATCGGCGCCCGCAAATGCCCCATGGCCGCCGAGTGCTTCTCCGAACGTGCCCGCGAGAAGGCCAAGGACGCGGACCTGGTCGTCACCAACCACGCCATGCTCGCCATCGACGCCTTCGAGGGGCTCGATGTGCTGCCCGACCACGATGCAGTCATCGTCGATGAGGCTCACGAGCTCGCGGACCGTGTCACCTCTGCCGTCACCGCCCAGCTCTCCGCCCAGATGATCAAGGCAGCGGCCTCCTCGGCGCGCCGCCATACTGCCATCAACGTGGACGCGCTGCAGAGCGCAGGCACGGCAGTGGAGGCCGCCTTCCACCGAGTGGACTCGGGACTGCTGGCCCGCGGGCTGAACCCCCAGCAGCGCGAAGCTGTGGAGCTGGCCCGCAACGCCGCCCGCACCGCGCTCTCGGACTCGAAGCCCTCCGGCGACGGCGAGGCGGATCCTGGCCGAAGCACGGCGCGGTCCCGCATGCAGGCCGTGCTCGAGACCGCCAACCGCATCCTGGAATCTCCCGAGACCCCGGATGTCGTCTGGCTCAACAGGCAGGGATCGTTCGTCCCGGGGCGCGGCTACCAGGAGGCCGACCTCGAGGAGCCGCCGATCCTTTACGTGGCCCCCACCTCGGTGGCTGGACGGCTGCGCGAAGGACTCTTCGGAGACCGCACGGTCATCCTCACCTCCGCCACGCTGACCATCGGCGACAGCTTCGACCCAGTGGCCGGCGCGCTCGGCCTGGCCGGCGAGAAGGCTCCCGCCTGGGACGCCGTCGATGTCGGAAGTCCGTTCGACTATCCCAGACAGGGCGTGCTCTACGTGGCCAAGCACCTGCCAGCACCCTCGATGAACACCGCCCAGGCGCAGCGCGATGAACTCGCCGGGCTCATCGAGGCCTCGCGCGGGGCCACCCTGGCGCTCTTCTCCTCACGCCGTGCCGCCGAGGATGCCGCGGAGGATCTTCGTCAGCGTCTTGATGTCCCGATCCTGTGTCAGGGCGATTCCACGATGTCGGCGCTCGTGCGCGAATTCGCCGAGGATGAGGAGACCTGCCTGTTCGGCACAATGAGTCTCTGGCAGGGAGTCGATGTCCCGGGACGGGCCTGCCGGCTCGTGGCGATCGACCGCATCCCGTTCCCCCGCCCAGATGATCCGCTGCTCAGCGCGCGCAGCCAGGAGGTGGCGAAGAACGGCGGCAACGGTTTCATGCAGGTCGCCGCCACCCACGCGGCAACCCGACTGGCGCAGGGCGCCGGCCGACTCATCCGCACCTCTGAGGACAAGGGCGTGCTGGCGATCCTTGATTCGCGCCTGGCCACGGCGCGCTACGGGGGCTTCCTCAAGCGCTCCATGCCCGACTTCTGGCCCACGGTCAACGGCGATCTCGCCCGCGGTGCGCTGAGCAGACTCGCCGACCTGGAGCGCTAGTCCGGGGCGTACGCCTCCGCATGGTCGGGATCGTACGCCTCCGCATAGTCCGAGGCCGGCGGCAGGTCCCAGAACTCTTCCAGGGTGAGTCCGCTTTCGTGGACCTCTTCCGCGGTCTCTGCTCCGAGGTAGCGAAGATGCCACGGCTCGTAGTGGAAGCCTGTGATCGCCTCCGCGCCCTCGGGGTATCGGATGATGAAGCCGAACTCGTGCGCATGCTCCGCCAGCCAGCGGCCCTGCGCGGAGTCGCCGAAGCAGGGGTGCAGATAGCATTCCCGGTCCTGCAGGTCGGCCACGTCCACGGCCAGCCCTGTCTGATGCTCGGAGTGCCCCGGTCGCGCGCTGACCCGGTCCGCAGCCTCGGGGCCGTCCTGGAGGCGTCGCTGCTCGTAGAGCGTCTGCTGGAAGTCCTCGTCGCGATAAGCCGTGGTCACCCAGAGCTCGATACCCTCCTCGACCGCCGCCCTATGGAGCTCCTCATAGGCTCCCGCTGCCTCCTCGCGCAGGGGAGCGTCAGCGAATTCGTGGGGCGCGTCCACGTTCCGCAGGTCATCGGGCGCGTAGTCCCGGGGACTCAGCGGATTCCGTTTGTTCACCAGCACATGGACGGAGTCGGGACTCGCATGTGCGGGCGCAGGCCCTCGGTCCGCCGAGCTCGAGTCGTCTGACGCGGAGCTCTCCTTGCGTCCAGCGTCCTGGGATGCGTCCTCGCCCGCTACGATCAACAGGAACGTCACACAGGCGGCCACCGCCAGGATGCGCGTCAGGACAACGTTACGGGTAGCCACGCTAGGAGATCGTAGACGATGCCGGATGCACAGAGCGCCAGGGGCTCGGCCCCCGTGTTCCTCGCCGGGGTGCTCGCAGCGGCTTTCGCCCTCTCCGGCTGCGGCCAGGCCGACGGGAACAGCGATGACAGCGGTGACGCGGCCGACGCCGCTGACGAAGCCCCCGCACCCCAAGAGCCCGGCTCTGACCAGTTCACCATCGCTGCCACGGGGGACGTGCTTCTCCACGACAACCTCCTCGAGGAGGCCGCGGAGCTCGCCGCTGAGCAGGACTACTCGTTCGCGCCGCTGATGAGCGGTGTCGAAGATCTCATCGCCGGTGCCGACCTGGCGCTGTGCGGACTGGAGGTCCCGATCGCGCCGGAGGGCGTGGAGCCGGTGGGATACCCGGTCTTCGCCGCCCCGCCGGAGATCGCCGCCGATCTCGCCGAGGTCGGTTTCGACGGCTGCTCCACCGCCAACAACCATTCCTTCGACCAGGGGGCCGACGGTCAGGAGCGCACGCTCGAGGTCCTCGACGCCGCCGGACTGGGACATGCAGGCACCGCGCGCACCCCGGCCGAAGCTTCTGAACCCCAGCTCTACACGCTGGAACGAGGCGGCAGAGAGGTGACCGTGGCACACCTGGCTACGACGATGCTCCACAATCAGGGGTACCCGCCTCCGGAGGATGAACCGTGGCGGGTCTCCGATGTCAGTCCCGACGAGCTCACCCAGCAGGCCGCCCAAGCGCGGGAGGAGGGCGCGGACGTCGTCGTCGCCTCGGTGCACTGGGGTGAGGAATACACCGACGCACCCGCGCAGGCACAGCGGGACTACGGTGAGCGGCTCGCTGCCGGTGGCGAGATCGACGCCGTCTTCGGCAGCCACCCCCACACGCCCCAGCCGATGGAGCGCCTCGAGGGAGGCCCGGCGGAGGCGGGCATGTGGGTGGCGTGGTCCATGGGCAACTTCCTCTCGAATCAGGACGAGGCCTGCTGCGCTCCGGAGACTGCCAGCGGCACGGTCGCCTACGCCACTGTGGAGGTCGACGACGACGGCGCCCGGGTCCGCTCCATGGACTGGCTGCCGGTGACCGTGGACAGGGGACCGACTGACGATGAACCCCACCGGGGGATCTGGTCGCTGCGCGACCTTGCCGAGGGAGAGGCCCCTGCAGCGGTGGAGCTCAGTGAGCGGACCATTGCCGACCGGTGGTCGGGAATCCTCGACGTCATGACGGGCCGGCAACTCCGTGAGCAGCCACCCTCGCCCACCGGGGACGCGCCAGTGGTCGTCCCGCGCGGCAGCTAGGGGAGACCTGGCTCAGAGGCTGCGCAGCACGGTGACGACCTTGCCCATGATGGTGGACTCGTCGCCGAGGATCGGCTCGTACTGGCGGTTCTGCGGCAGAAGCCAGACGTGGCCGTCGCGGCGCTTGAGCGTCTTGACCGTCGCCTCGTCCTCCAGCAGCGCGGCCACGATGTCGCCGTTCTCCGCGGTGTTCTGGCGACGCACCACGACCCAGTCTCCCTCGAAGATGCCAGCCTCGATCATCGAGTCACCGCGGACCTGAAGCATGAAGAGCTCGCCCTCTCCGGTGAGCTGACGCGGCAGCGGCATGATGTCCTCGACCTGCTGATCGGCGAGGATCGGCCCACCTGCAGCGATCTGACCGACCATGGGAATCTCTGAGATCCGGCTGTCCGACTGCACCCGGTACCCCTGCAGGTCCACCACGGTGTCCTCGGAAGCAGGCTCGGCCTCCGGGGTGGGCTCGCTCAGCAGCAGCTTGCCTGTGGAGTCCCGCAGCACCTCCATGGCCCGCGGACGTCCGGGCACCCGCATCAGGTACCCCAGCTCCTGAAGCCGGGCCAGCTGGTGGGTCACCGAGGAGAGCGAAGCAAGGCCGCACGCGTCACCGATCTCACGCATCGACGGTGGGTAGCTGCGCTCCGCGAGCGACGCCTGGATGACGTCGACGATCTGACGCTGCCGATCCGTCAGTCGCGGCGCCGCCGATGTGCCCTTGGTGTCCTGCGCCATTGCCGCCTCCTGGTTGCGTCGCCGTCCGTGTCAGACCCTGCTGATGAACTGTTCACGGTGAGATTCGGATCGAAGATCACTTCGAACTTGGCGCTCAGGTTACGCGAAACCGTAGAGATATTCCATTGATTCCGCGGCGAGTCTGGCCAAGCTTCGAAACTATGTGCTAGAAATAGAACACACGTTCGATTGAAAGGTTCTTCCCCATGCGTACAGCACAGCTTGCTCTTGCACCTGTTGTCACCGCGCCCAGCGTCTCCGCAGTGTCCACCCCTGCGGCGCGCGTCACCGAACCACACAGCCACGCCTCGTCAGCCGGCGCCCTGCACCTCACCCGCCGCGGACGCTTCCTGCTCCTTGGCCTTCCCACACTGGCTGCACTGGCCTTCCTGATCCTCGGCGCCATGATGCTGGCCACCTCGTTGCTGAACCAGGCCCAGGCCTCCTCGGCCGAGGCTCCCGGCGTCGAAGCCCAGGTCATCACCGTCGGTGCGGGGGACACGCTCTGGAGCGTGGCCAATGCGGTGGAGTCCGAGGAGCGCACCCAGGTGCTGATCGGACAGATCGCCGAGCTCAATGACCTGAGTTCTTCCGAGCTCTCACCGGGCCAGGAGCTCTTCGTCCCGGTGGACTGACCCAGCGCCAGTCCCAGTGGGCCTGTCGCCGCGCGTGACTAGACTGGGGCGGTGACTTCACCCCGCTCCAGGAATCTGTCCCGCCTCCCGCTGCGAGAGGAGCTCCAGGGCCAAGAGCCCTACGGAGCCCCCCAGCTGGCCGCAAAGGCCATGCTCAACGTCAACGAGACCACCTACGACGTCCCCGCGGACGTGGTTGATGCGATCGCCAAGGAAGTCCGCACCGCGGCAGCCCAGCTCAACCGATACCCGGACCGCGAATTCTCCACTCTGCGCGAGAAGCTCGCCGACTACCTGAACCGGGACCTCGAGGCCGAGAGTGAACCCGCCGTGCTGACCGCAGAGAACATCTGGGCCGCGAACGGCTCCAACGAGATCATGCAGCACATCCTGCAGGCCTTCGCCGGACCGGGACGGTCCGTGTTGTCCTTCCCCCCGACCTACTCCATGTACCCGCTCTATGCCCGCGGGACCTATAGCGAGTACATCGCCGGGACCCGCAGCGCGGATTTCACCCAGACCCCTGAAGACGTGGCCGCGCAGATCCGCGAACACCGGCCGAACGTCGTCATCCTCTGCTCGCCGAACAACCCCACCGGCACGGCGCTGAGCCTCCAGACCGTGGAAGCTGCCTATGAGGCGGCCGCGGAATCCGAGACCATGGTCGTCGTCGATGAAGCCTACGGCGAATTCCGCCAGGCCGGCACCGGGTCCGCGCTGGCGCTGCTGCCCGGCCGGGAGCGGCTCATCGTCTCCCGGACCATGAGCAAGGCCTTCGCCCTGGCCGGTGGCCGGCTGGGCTACCTGGCCGCCGCAGCTGAGGTCACCGACGCGATGCGCCTGGTCCGGTTGCCCTACCACCTCTCCGCGGTCACCCAGGCGACCGCCGTGGCGGCCCTGGACCACTCGGAGACCCTGATGGCCAATGTGGAGCGGATCAAAGAGCAGCGTGACCGCATCGTCGCCTCGCTGCAGGAGATGGGTCTGCACCCCGCCCCCTCAGACGCAAACTTCGTCTTCTTCAGCGGACTCCACGATGAGAAGGCCGCCTGGCAGCACCTGCTCGAGGACGGCATCCTGATCCGCGACGTCGGCATCCCCGGACACCTGCGAGTCACCGCGGGCACCGAAGCGGAGACCACCGAGTTCCTCACCTCGCTGCGGCGGTACATCACCAGCGCCACCGCGTAGAATAGGGCGTTGGCGTACCCCCACCACCGAGCAGGAGCTATGGGAGCAGAACTGATCTCCGGGCGCATCGCCCAGATGGAACGAGTCACCAGCGAGTCCAGCGTCAAGGTCCGCATGGACCTGGACGGCACCGGCGCCTCCACGATCAGCACCGGCGTGCCGTTCTACGACCACATGCTCACCGCGCTGTCCAAGCACTCACTGATCGACCTGGACATCGAAGCCTCCGGTGACACCCACATCGACGTGCACCACACCGTGGAGGACACTGCGATCGTGCTCGGCGAGGTGCTGCGGACCGCGCTGGGTGACAAGCGCGGCATCCGACGCTTCGGCGACGCCACCGTCCCCCTGGACGAGGCCCTGGCCCACGCCGTCGTCGACGTCTCCGGGCGGCCCTACCTGGTGCACTCCGGTGAGCCCGAGGGACAGCAGTACCACCTGATCGGCGGGCACTTCACGGGTTCGATGACCCGCCATGTCTTCGAGGCGATCACCTACCACTCCGGGATCTGCCTGCATATGAACCTGCTCGGTGGCCGCGACCCGCACCACATCGTGGAGGCCCAGTTCAAGGCCTTCGCCCGTGCGCTGCGCCAGGCCGTGGAGTCCGATCCGCGCACCGACGAGATCCCCTCCACCAAGGGTGCCCTGTGAGCGGCAGGCCAGACGTCGTCGTCCTGGACTACGGCTCAGGCAACATTCACTCCGCGGTCCGGGCACTCGAGCGCGCCGGTGCGGACGTCACACTGACCAAGGACACCGAGGCCGTGCTCAACGCCGCTGGGCTGGTGGTTCCCGGTGTCGGCGCCTTCGCCGCCGTGATGTCAGCGCTGCGGGAGATCGACGGTCCCCGCTGGATCGGCCGGCGGATCGCAGGATCGCGTCCGGTGCTGGGCATCTGCGTGGGTCACCAGGTCATGTTCGAACGCGGGGTCGAACACGGCATCCCCGCCGAGGGCCTGGGGGAGTGGCCCGGAGAAGTCACCGCCCTGCCGGAGGACGCGGTGGTCCCGCATATGGGCTGGAACACCGTGCGCCCTCCGCAGGACAGCGTGCTCTTCGAGGGGCTTGCCGATGAGCGCTTCTACTTCGTGCATTCCTATGCGGTGCAGTCCTGGGACTTCGATCAGAGCATCGAGTCGATGAACCCGCCCAAGGTGACCTGGAGCCACCACGGCTCTGATTTCATCGCCGCTGTGGAGAACGGGCCGCTCTCGGCCACCCAGTTCCACCCGGAGAAGTCCGGGGACGCCGGGATGCAGCTGCTGCGCAACTGGATCCTGAGCCTCTGACCTTTTCGGCGTGCCGCTGTTCGGCGCGCCCTGTTCGACAACCCGACCACCTGACACACCAGCCGAAAGCAGATTCATGACTGACGCCCCCGCCTCCTCAGCCGTTCCCGCACTGGAGCTCCTGCCCGCCGTCGACGTCGCCGATGGCCAGGCGGTCCGTCTGGTGCAGGGCGAGGCCGGATCGGAGACCGGCTACGGCGACCCGCTGGAAGCAGCGTTGAACTGGCAGCAGCAGGGCGCCGAGTGGATCCACCTTGTGGACCTCGACGCCGCGTTCGGCCGCGGAGACAACCGCGACATCATGGCCCGGGTCGTCAACGAGCTCGGCGTGAAGATCGAGCTCTCCGGCGGCATCCGCGATGACGAATCCCTGGACCGCGCCCTCGAGCTCGGCGCCACCCGGGTGAACCTGGGCACCGCGGCCCTGGAGGACCCGGAGTGGACCGCCCGCGCGATCGAACGCCACGGTGACGCGATCGCTGTGGGCCTGGACGTGCGCGGGGAGACTCTCGCAGCCCGCGGCTGGACCCGCGAGGGCGGCAACATCTGGGAGGTCCTGCAGCGCCTGGAGGACGCCGGCTGCCCGCGCTACGTGGTCACCGATGTCACCAAGGACGGCACCCTGCGCGGCCCCAACACCGAGCTGCTCGCCCAGGTGTGCGCCAAGACCAAGAAGCCCGTGGTCGCCTCCGGGGGCATCTCCTCCCTGGATGACATCGCGGCGCTGGCCAAGATGGTGTCCCTCGGCGTGGAGGGCGCCATCATGGGCAAAGCCCTCTACGCCGGGAAGTTCGAGTTCCCCGACGCCCTGAAGGTGGCCGCAGCCTCCGCATGAGCCAGCGCGAGACCCCCAGCAACATCCCGAGCGGCGCCCGCAGCAACACCCCCGGTGCAAACTCTGGAAGTGACTTCCGGGCCGACACCGGCAGTGACTTCCGGGCCGACTCCGGCAAGGACCTGCCGGGTCACATCGCTGCTCTGCTGCAGCGCCAGGCTCGGGATGACCAGGGACGTCCGGCGGATTCAGCCGGCGTGGCCTGGGAGGATCGTGACCTCTCCGGTGAGGGCAACCCGCTGCACACCTTCGATGGCGACGACGGCCTGGCCTCTCCGGCAGTCCGCGAAGCCCGTGAGCAACTGCTCGCCGGAGAGCTCGACGAGGCCGGATTCGTCAACGCCCTGGCCGGGCAGCGCCTCTTCGTCCCGGTACTCGCCGAGCTGGCCGAAGAAGCTGAGGTTTCTACATCCGACGTCGACGCGGATCAGCGCGGCGGCCCGGTGGGCGACAAGCAGGCCGATATCACCTTGATCAGCATCAGCAGCCGCGACGGACGGCAGACCATGCCCGTGTTCACCTCGGTGGAGGCACTGACCGCGTGGCACGCGCAGGCCCGGCCGGTGGCCGCCGAGGCGGAGCGCGTCATGCTGGCCGCACTGGCCGAAGGCGCCGAGCTCGCGGTGCTGGATCCGGGCGCGGAGTTCACGTTCGTGCTGCGCCGCCCTGCCCTTCAGGCGCTGGCCCAAGCCGCACGCTGGGTGCCGTCCTATCGGGATCCCGAGCTGGCGGAGGCGCTCGGAGGGATCCTCGATCTGTGCCCCGGGGTCGCCCAGCTGCAGGTCCAGCCCGGCGACGGCGTCAGCTCGGCCACCGCAGATGGCCGGACCGTGCCCGGCGGCGGAAGCGGCCCGGAGCTGAACATCGGTGTGGTGCTGGTCCCGGGAGCCGACGACGTCGACGCCCGGCTGGCGCTGGCAAGCGTGCAGGCCGCACTTGCCGACGTGGAGCTGCTGCGTGAGCGCGCCGATTCGGTCCAGGTGAAGCTGGTCCGCTGATCTGGTGTGGTTCGGCTCGGCCTGGTCTGGCTAGGCCCGATCCTCTGCGGTGGCCGTGGTCTTGATCTGATCGCAGATGAGCTTGAAGATGCGTGCTTCTTCATCATCCAGCGCCGGGTGGAAGAGCTGCTTGATGTGCTGACCGTGGAGCCGGGAGGCCTGTTCAAAGACCCGACGTCCCTCTTCGGTGAGCTGAGCAGTCATGCCCCGCCGGTCCTCGGGGTCAGCGAACCGGGTGATCAAGCCGCGCTTCTCAAGCGACTTGACCTGGTAGGACAGGCGCGAGGGGGAGAAGACCATACCCTCAGCGAGTTCACCCATGCGCAGCTGGTACTCGTCAGCTTCGGCGAGCAGCAGCATCAGGTTGTAGTCGGTCAGGCGCAGACCCGTGCTGGAATGCAGCCGCTTCTCCATACGATCACTGATGATGGCTGAGGTCTCGAAGAACGCGCGCCAGGCACGGGCCTTGGGGGAATGCCCGGTGAGGTCATGGCGGCCGCGCTGGTCATTCCCGGTTGCCGTACCGCCGTTGCTGGCCGTCACGACCCCACCTCATCCCCGACGTAGAAAGCTGAATTGCACTCAGCTCAGTCTATGTCAGTTGTCCACCCGGTCGACATCGCCTGAGGCCACATCCACATGGACCTCGGTGCCGTTGTCCAGCTCGATCTCCCAGGTCACCGTCCCGTTGTCTTCGCTGAGGTCTGCCTGTTCCGGGGAGCCACCACTCTCTTCGGAGGCCGTGCGCAGCGCGTCGGCGAAGTCGATCTCCACGGCCTCGGCATCGCGCTGATCGTCGCCATCGATATCGTCTTCCTGCGTGTTGGAGATTTCGAAGGTCTCGCGGTCCACGTCGAGCTCCCACTCGGAGCCCGCTTCGAAGATGGTGAACTCGTAGGCGCTGCCTTCGGTGTCCATATCGAGGACCACAGCGTCGGGGTACTCCTCGTTCACGGCGTCCACTGCCTGATAGACACCTTCCTCGCCCCCGGCGCCCGGCGAACTCGTGGCCTCGTCGGTGGGCTCTGCCTCTGCAGAGGGCTCGTCTGTGGAGTCGGTCTCTGGGGCATCGGTCGAGTCGGTGGACTCGGCCTCGACGGTCTCGGTCACGGTGGCTGTCGGCTGCGCCTCCTCTTCGTCTGAATCCATGTCGTCTGCAGCGCAGGAGCTCAAGGCGAGGGCCGAGATGGCGGCGACCGAGAGAAGAGCAGACGAGTTGTTCCAGCGGGAGTTCATCATGAAGAGTCTCTTTCCGTGGGGTGGCTGCTGATCTGCCCCAAGTTATAGCGCTCCTGTCTCGATGCCCGCTGAATGGACACTGGGGTTCAGAGGGGAGGAGCGCTGAGGTGGCGTTCGTCCCTCAGGCGAGCCACCACTGGATGACTTGAGGGCCTTCATGCCGGAACCAGACCGCTCGCCCCGGAATCGTTGAGCTGAACACAGGTATCGGGGTCCCGAAGACATCTCCCTGACCCCGACTGGTGGGACTGAGCAAAAAGTTTGCTGGACCTCCCCGTGCACGGTGCGCCCACGGCAACAGACTGAAGACCCTCATGTTGGGGTGCGCCGAAGCGATCACCCTGCCGCCCGACAGGATCCATGCTTCGACCCGTTGATGCAGCACCAGAGAACAGCGATCAGCATCATCGACCAGCAGCAGTGGAAGCCTCTGGGAACCAGCGGATGGAGGCATCGGTTCTTCATCGAGGTCCGCGGGGAAGATGCAGTGCTCCTGGGCTGCGAGGATCCGAAGAGCATTGCTCTTGCCCGTTCCTGCGGCACCAAGGACCAGGCCGACGTGGAAGCTTTGGGGGTCCAGGATGGCAGGTTCGTGGGAGAACCGCGTCAGTCCCAACGACAGGTGCGGTGAAGACCGCGCCGACCTCTTGACCGATGTCGGCAATGCGTGAACACGCAGCATCTGCACCGGGTCGGGGTGCCTGGCCGACTTCGAGGCAGGCTGCGGCACGGGAGCTCTCACTCCCGTGATCATCTGAACGGTTCTTCCAGGTGGCCCCTCTGCGGGTTCCACGAGGACTCCACGTCCGGGCAGGGGGTCAGTGACGCGAAGCTTGGGCCAGAGGTACTGGGTGTCCTCCGGCACGGCGTAGGGCAGATACACCTTTCGAGCAATGCGAGACCCGAGTCTGCCGGTGGCTAATTCGCGGCCACCTGAGATGACTGCGCTGATGGCCGAACCGGGGCACTCAGCGAAAAGCGTGCTCAATCGGTGTTCCAAGCCTGCTCCGCCCGCGAGCTGGCCGGCGGCGTGCCATTGGGCGTAAGCGCTGATGACCAGCACGATCGGCATTCGCTGGGACGCTTCCGCTGCACGTCGTCCGTCGACAGTCTTCTGCAGCTGGTCCAATAGGTACACCGCCTCTTCGACGTGGTCTTCGCTCAGCCAGGCGCCCACTCGAGGGTGCGAGCGAAACTCCGAGAGCGAAAGGTTGCCGTCTAGGAGATAGACATGGACTTGCTGGGGTCGGGCGAGGAGCTGTCGGGTCAGGGCGCTAAGCACCTCTGGTGCCCCCGATTCGGGCTCGCCCACCAGAGCAATCGTTTGGCCTTCCTCCACCGGCAGATGCAATGAGGGCTGTCGCTGATGTGCAGGTTCATCGATCAGACCTAGGAGAATTTCGTCTCCACCGAGACGTCCGAGGACCGTCTCTGGGAGGGGTGGACACAGCGGGGTGTGGGGACGGGCTCGTCGTTGACGGTCGATAGCTGCTTGGAGGGCAGCGGTGACGAGGGAGGTTGGTTCACTCCGAAGGTTTGTGCGTGATGTCTGGGAGGCCTCCGAGCGAATCGACAGTTGAGCTGCACTGTCGTGGAGTTGGACTGATTGGAACGGTGTCGGTGCTTCTCCGGGACGGCGGATCACTCCACGTCCCGGCGATCCTCGAGGGATCATCGCCGCCTCGGGGGTGCCTACGAGCTCTCGTGATTCGTCCTCGCTGCGCAGGCGAAGGCTGATGACCGTGCCGATGTTTGCTCGAATGTCTGCGGTGACGACACCTTGGGGTCGTTGAGTGGAGAGCACGAGGTGCAGGCCCAGAGACCGGCCTAGCGTCGCCAATCGCATCAGCTCATCCATGGCACGGGGCAGCGAGTGGGAGAAGACGCGAAATTCATCGATGACGATCAGAATCCGGGCGAGGGGGCGATCATGGCTGCTGGCTCGGTAGTCCGCGTAGTCCGAGACTCCGGCGTCGAGAAAGAGCCGCTCTCGACGCGTCAGCTCCGACCGTACCGCTTCGAGGGTGCGTTCCGCCTGCGCCTGGGAGAGGTCTGTGACCAGACCGAGGCAATGTCCGAGGTCTGCAATGTGCTGGAAAGTCGATCCACCCTTGAAATCGAAAAGTATGAGATTCAACTCTTCAGGTCCATACCGACTGACCCATCCCAGAAGCATGGACTTCAGCAGCTCCGACTTTCCGGACCCGGTGGTGCCCGCGAGGAGGATGTGGGGCCCGTCCTCAACGATGTCCAGCATCTCCAACTGCTGAGGGCCCATCCCGATCAAGGTTCGCAAGGACTCATGAGCACGGTGAATCATGAGCGGCGCTTCGAGCGCGCGGGTGAAGTATGCAGGCGTCCCTGCGAACGTTCCGGGTGCCCGCGGTCCCTGAAGGCCTACTCGAAGATGCTCGGCGACAGAGCTTCGAGAGAGTCCATCTGATACCAGTTCGGTCGCCATGACGCTTGTCTGTTCAGGGTCGACCCGACGCAGTTCGCTTTTGTGGAGGTCCAGATCCCACCCGGTCATGACTCTGCGTTGTTGCGGTGTCTCGTCTCCGGGGTTCGTAAACGCGGGGGCGATGACATGCCACCCAGCCCTGCCTGCGGTCTCATGAAGGTTCGCGTCCACGGGGACGGGGCTGAGGAGCACCGGCGCCAGTGCGTCCGAAACGGGAGTCGGGGTGGTGCTCAGTTCTCTGCTGAGACCTTGCATAGGCACGGTGCGCACCCACGACCAGTCGCGCAGGTCGCCGGGATCCACCAGGGCCTGTGCACTACCGTGTGTGCGGGCGGAATCGGGATCCGCTACGACGGTCCTAGGTGAGAGGCAACCGAATCGTTGTGCCAACTGGGCGAGCATCCAGCGCATGACCCCGTCCTGCTCGTGAGGCGGGCCGCTCACCGTGGTGACCTCACCCGCAGCAAGGTAAAGAGTCGCGGCCGAGTGGACCATCCCGTGAGCGTGCGTGCGTGACGCGGTCTCCTGGTCTTCGTAGCTCAGTTCGGCCTCCTGGCGTCCTCTTCCAACTGTGACCACTGCGGCTCCTCGACCTTCCACATTTATCGTGGGGTTATCGGGGGCCAGCTGCGCTCGTAGGAGTCTGATGGCCCGCCCCGGAGACGCCAGCACCTCGTCGCGCCGGTGTGCCCAGGTGATCGCCGCGGTTTTCACCGCGCAATGAAATCGGTGTCGAGCGCGTGCTGCGTGAATCGTCATCGCCAACGCCATGAGTACCGATGCGAGGGTGAAGAGCAGGAAGATCCACATGCCCGTGACGAACACGAGCACCAGTCCTACAACGAGCGGTGCCAGTGACATCAAGAGCATGGCGCGATGACGATCCTGGGGTGGGTGCCCGCGGATGGTCTCTGGCGGAATCGGCCACGAAGAAGGTGTGTGTGGTGCAGGATGACCGTGCACCAGCTCGAGCTGTGAAACTCCAATGGTGAACGTTGTGCCCGCTTCGATCACGAAGGGGTGGGTTCCCGGTGTGCGCAGCGTCGCCTTCTGTTCGCCGACCGCCAGAGATGCATGAATGCGCCGGAGCTGGGGGTCGTTGATCCGAATGTCGGCTTTTCCCTCCGTCGAGGTGCCCCTGCCCAACGTATAGAAGCCTCGTCGGAGCCTGATCAACTGTCCAGCGTCGGGGCCTGTATTGACGCAGAGTCGAAGATCCGAAGTCTGTGTTCGGTGATGGTGCCTCCCTCGAGTGTGGGGATGGAGCACCACGGTCATGCCGGGATGGATGGCGGGGGAGTCAGGTCCGTGAGTGTTCAGTCGCACCCCGTCCAAGTGGGTGGCCCAAGTGGGCGCAACGGGTCCGTGTTGGACCGGCCTCCCCTCCAACTCTCGTCGCGTCTGCCCCAGAATCCAGTCCGTCAGCGCCTGATCCAGTTGGACTCCCGAGGGTGTCGTCATTCCCTCAGCGACGACCCTCAATTCGTGGTGGCCGGCACCCCCTGCGACGCTCCACAGGCATTGCCAAACCGGTTCAGGGACAGAACCGGGTGCGTGCACGACGGTGCACGTCAGCGCCTCTTCTCCGGCTATCACCATTCAACTCCTCCTTCGTCTCCGCATCATCGGGGGCGTCTGGACGGGCAGAGCGCCAGCCTCAGATTAGAAGGGGACGATTCTCTCCCCGCCCGGGTCCGAGTAGCTGTGGACAACGAGCCTGGAAGGTGAGAATTGTCCACAGGAATTGAACAATCTCTGGCGGGCCCTCGGATACCTGGTTATCGTGATCTCACCACGCTGGAATCCTAGACAAGGCCGGGCCGGTGGACGCTTTGACGATCGTTGAAGACGAGGTGCGGGAACAGATCCGCCAACGCGGACTTGACCCTGCTGCGGACCCCTATGGTGTTCGGCAGCTCGTGGAAGATGCCGTCACCCAGTACGACCGCCGTTCTATGGTGACTGCGCTGCCCCTCATTGGTTCTGTCGAGAAAGCGGTGAAGCACATTGTCGACGCCGTCGCCGGTTTCGGAGAGCTGCAGCCACTCCTTGACGACACCTCAATAGAGGAGATCTGGATCAACGCCACTATTTGGACATCGCTCCAGGTCAGACGCTCAGCTAGTGCCCTGAGTCCTCAATGAGTCCTCACCAGAGCTGAGGACCGCGTCCATGAGGCCCTGAGCTGCCGCCCGTGTAGTGTCCTCGCTGGTCTCCCAGAGGTGGCTGTAGACGTTCAAGGTCACCGACGCAGACTTGTGGCCGAGAGCGTGCTGCACAGTGACGACATCGCACCCTGCCGCGATCAGCCCGGAGGCGTAGAAGTGGCGCAGACTGTGGAACTTCGTCGCCAGCCCCGCAGCCTCGCGGGTCCGGGTCCAGTGGTAGTCCACCGAGCGCGGCCATGCGGGTCCGCCATCACGTCCCGGCATGAACCAACCGTCGTCCCCATAGAGGCCCACCTGCTCCATGTGCTGAGACAGGATCTCCAGCAGACCCGCTGGTGCCGAGATCGTCCGGAATGACTGGTACTTCGGCGCCCGGATCTCCAGCGGCAGATTAGAGCGGCGCTGCACCTGTCGATTCACCTTGATCGTCCGGCGCAGGAAGTCCACGTCTGAACCCTGGAGCCCGTTCACCTCACCGATCCTCAGACCGGCGAACGCTCCGAGCGCGATCATCGGCTTGAACCATGCGGGGGAGTGCTCCAGGAGCGTCCTGACCTCGTCGGCGGTGGGAATGGTCATCCGCTCAGACTTCGGCGCTAAGCGCGGCGTCCTGACACCAGCAGAGGGGTCTACGGCTAGATGCTGGTCAGCTATCGCGGCACGGAAGATCGTCCCAGCCCAGCCGAGCCGATTCCTGATCGTCTGAGGCGCGAACTTCCTGGTGTCCATCGCCTTCACCCACACCTCGACGTGGGACCGCTTGATCTTGCCCAGCGGCATGTCAGTGAACCCGGCCTGCTTCACCACGAGGTCAAACCCTTCGCGGGTGCCGGTCTCCCAGAGCTGATGCTGACTCCACTGCTCGTAGAAGGCCCGGAACGTCACCTGACCGGCGGCCGGGGAGACATAGCGGCCGGTGTGCAGGTCCGTCTCTACAGACGTCTTGAAGCGCTGCGCGTCCACCTTGCGGGGAAAGTGCTTAGCATTCTGCTTGCCGTCCTCGTCACGCCACCGGACACGCCAGGTGACACCAGACTTGAGGGACCGCCGGTCAATGCTCGCCATCGCCCGACTCCCTGAAACCGAAATGCTCAGACACGTGTCGGTCGACCTCACGCACGAACTCATGGTGACCACCGTCCACAAATTCTTGGATAATCCGACGACTTTCGGACAACTTGTGACGCGTCCTGGGCGGGAGTATGAGCTGATCGCTGCCGATGAACTCATCGAATCGCCTCAGCGCGTCTTGCCCCACGGCCCGTTGATTGACGGCATCGATCTTCAGGTCCGCAACGCTTGCGTAGAGGGTCTCGATTGCATCGGCGGCTGCGAACACGTCGTTGATGGCTGAGACTTCCTCGGTTGGCATCGACATCTGTTCGGTGCTCGTCTGCAAGAGGAATGCCAGGGCTCGAGCTTCACTCAGTCGGACTGGTCGGGTTCCCTTCTCCAACCTCGAAACCGTCATCTGGTTGAAGCCTTCGAATCCCTGCTCTTGCATCAATTCGGCCAAAGCGTCCTGCGAGAGGCCCTGCTCGACGCGCCGCTCACGCAAGTTCTGCGAGAAATAGCGCTCGCCCTCTGTCAGGCGGATATTGCTGCGGCTGGGGGTCATGGCGTTGATTCTTGCACACATACGTTTGAAAGCTCAAACACTGTGGTACGCTGTTTGAGTAAGCAAACACCAGCGTTTGGAGAGCAGATGGAACAGCAGACGTTGCAGAGCGCAGCTGACAACGAAGTCATGACGGGCATCCCCGAGGCGACTTGGAGGTATTGGCGCCACATGGGAACAGGCCCAACCTCAGTGAGGATCGGGCGGCGCGTTTTCTACCGGAGACAAGACGTCATCGATTGGATCGATGCGAAGTTCGAGGCCGAAGCAAAGAAGGTGAGCGCATGAAGATCACCGTCCATTGCATCCGGTGCGGCTTGGAGCTGTGGCACTACGGCGCACCGCAGGATGAGTACTTCTGCGAAACCGTTAGATGCGAAAGCACTGAACAAAAAAACGACCCGGTGCCTGTCGCCAAACAAGAACACCGGGCCGCTCTCAACTCAGACACTCACGAAGGAGCATCTGCTATGAAACATTCTATCCGTTCTGCGACCTATAGCCACGGACTCGCGGACCTCATGACCGAACTGCTCGGAGTAGAGGCAGAGGACATCATCGTTCAGCGCACCCCCCTGGGGCGCGGCACCGTCCATCGACGGCTCACCGGAGAAAGTGACTGGACCGTCAGGGAGATCATTCTCCTGTCGGACCTGATCGGCGTCACCCCGTCACGGTTGGTCAGCGCCATGTCCCAGGTCGCCGTCTACGGCGCAGACCTCGGACAGACCGCTATCAGCCTCGCCCACGCAGCAATGGCAGGTGAGACCCGATGAGCGCCGACCTCACTACCTGGCAGCCCGACTGGTGCGCCACTGATCCCGACATGTGCGGTCCAGAGGCATGCGGGACCGGCGAACCATTCCACTACTCCGATCCCGACACCCTCACAAAGAAGGACGGGGAGTTCGGCACCGTCGAGGACGGCGAAGGCTTCACGGCCACCGCACGACGAATGATGTACGTCAGCTCACTCGACGGCGGACCCGACGAAGCATCTATGGGGATCTCGCTCCGGCTGGACTCGCCCGATGACTCAGAACTCGGCATCTACATGTCCACGTTCCGAGCACGGCAACTCGCTCAGTGGATCACGGCGAAGGCAGACGCTATGGACGCCTGGGCAGCAGAGCACGCCGATGATCTCAGCGCCGCAGGAGATCCCCAGGAGGGCTGATGGATTCCCGATTCCCCACGCACTATCTGAACGACCGGAGAGTACTGCGGGCCAGTCTGCCAGCGTTCCGGCAGTTCGTGCTCGGGACAGCCTGGTCGGTCTCCAACATGACGGACGGATTCATCTCCCACGAGGACTTGCCGCTGGTGCAGTTCTCCTCCACAGAGCACGCTGCGGAGCTGGTGAACCTGGGCCTCTGGAAGCAAGACGATAACGGCTACCTGATAGCTGACTTCCAGAAGTTCCAGACCTCGGCGGCGCAGATGGGGGCGTCCACGGAGAACCGGCTTGAACGTGACCGAACGCGGAAGCAGCGGGATCGACGGCATGAACGTGGAGACCACTCCATGTGCCAGCCGGGGAAGTGTCCTCATGCACCACAGAGGAAGGGGATGTCCACGGACAGTCCACGGACGATTGAAGGCAGAGGTAAGGCAGAGGCAGAGCGCAAGGAAGAGGAAGTGGGGGTTCCTGAATCACAAGGAGAAGTAGACCTCCAGACCGGGGAGATCACCTCGGCCCCGTCATCAGCTCGCATTTCAAATGCGACCCCTGAGGGCGTGTCTACTGAACACCCCCCGGAGTATGTGCGTCCAACGCACACCCCTGGCCCGGATGAGTTGTTCGGAGATCCCCCGGTGGATCGTGCTCCAGATGGCCCCTCCACGTTCGACTTCAACGCCTTCAGGAATCCGGCGATGAGGGAGGGGGCGGCGTGAGTACTGTGACCTGCCTCCGCTGCGGGTACTGGCCCTGTGCCTGTAGCTACATCTCAAACCTTGCTCCTGGTGGACCTTATGAGTCGCTTGCATCTGTCGCCTTGGAGATGGTCACGCGGCCTCGCCCGCATCGAGGTGCTACAGAGACATCTTGTCCTTGTCCTTCCTGCTGGTCCAAGCGCGCCGCAACTTGGGAGGAATCAGCATGAAGTTCTGCCTCAGCTGTGGAGAGCCATCACAGAACAGCTACTGCGACGAGCACCTGCTCGAAGTCCGCAAAGCACAACGACCGAAGAAGACCAGCAGCTCAGCACGCGGCTACGACTCCCGCTGGGCGCGCCTATCCCGCAAGGCCCGCAAGCTCCAGCCCTTCTGCTCAGACTGCGGGTCCACACAGGATCTCCAGCTCGACCACACAGAAGAAACCTGGTGGCGACACTTCAACGGCAAACCAATCGGACTAGAACACACGGGCGGAGTTGTGTGCTCGGCCTGCAATGTTGCTCGCGGTCAAGCAAGACCTGGGGGAGGGGGGTCACCCGAACCCCTTTCAAGACGCGGGCCGGTAGGCCAATCGGCTATTACTCATGCGAATGGTTCGCAGTTAGAGGGGGTGGAACATGAAGGCAGGGCCTAAAGGGCAGGTTGATGACTCTCCGCTCCCGTTCAGGCCGCGTGTGTCTGGTGCTGCTCGGTTTGGGAAGTTCTGCGAGAAGTTCATCATGGTGCCGAAGGGCCACGGGGCGGGCTCTCCGCTGCGGCTGAGGGACTGGCAACTCGATCTGGTGGGCTCGGTCCTGGACGCAGATCCTATGCCGGTACAGGCAGGTTTCATGATGCCGCGTGGCTCCGGGAAGAGCGCGCTCATGTCGGCGTGGGGACTCTATGACCTGCTGCTGGGAGATGTCGGGGCGTCGGTCGTCGTGGTCGCGGTGAATGAGACTCAGGCAAAGATCATCTTCAACGTCGCGGTCCGGATGGTGGAGCTGAATGAGGATCTTTCCTCACGGGTCCAGGTCTACAAAGACCGGCTAGAGGTCCCGTCCCGGGGGTCAAGCTTCCAGGTGCTCCCCGCGTCTCCGAAAGCGCTTGAAGGTTTGGACTTCACACTCGCCCTGGCGGACGAGATCGGCGTGATCTCACAGGATGTCTGGGAAGTCGTCGCACTGGCGCAGGGCAAGCGGGAACGCTCCACGATGGTCGGTATCGGCACCCCTGGACCTGATCCTCACAACTCCGTGCTGACCAATCTCAGGGACTACCACCGGAAGTACCCGGATGATCCGACGCTGGTCTGGCGTGAGTTCTCGGCTGCTGGTTTTGAACATCACCCGGTGGACTGTGACCACTGCTTGAAGCTGGCGAATCCTGCTCTAGGCGACTTCCTGAACATCTCGACCATCAAGGCGCTGCTTCCCCCGAAGACCCGTGAAGCGACCTACCGGCGCGCACGTCTCTGCCAGTTTGTCACGGAGACCACGGGCGCGTTCCTGCCAGAAGGTCGGTGGGAAGAGATGAACACCGGGGAAGAGATCGCGGAGGGGGAGGACGTGGTCCTGGCCCTGGACGGCTCCTTCAACGGCGACGCCACAGGTGTCCTGGTGGCACGTATCGGGATGGAACCTCACTTCGACGTGGTGGGCCTGTGGGAACCCCCTGGTGACGATGACAGCTACCGGGTGCCGGTGGAGGAAGTCGAGGACGCGATCCGGGCGGCGTGCAAGCGGTGGAACGTTCTGGAGGTCACGGCGGACCCGTTCCGGTGGACCAGGACATTGCAGGTGCTGGAGAAGGAAGGTATCCCCATCACGGAGTTTCCCTGGTCGGCTGCACGGATCACCCCGGCGACCACGGACTTCTATAACGCGTGCATCAACGGGCAGATCACGCACACCGGAGATCCACGGCTGGCCGAGCACATCGGCAACGCGGTGGTGAACGAGACCGAGCGGGGAGTCCGGCTGGACAAGTCACGCAAACACACCACCCGTCACATTGACCTCGCGGCGTGCGCGGTGATGGGCCACTCACGGGCGCAGTGGCGGGCAATGACCAAGAAGAAGAAGCGACGAGCTAGGAGTTTCAAGTGAGTACAACACAGCTACAGGCACTGATCCAGGAGATCGACGGGCGCACGGTGAAGCTCGACAAGCTTGACCGCTACTACAACGGGAATCCGCCGCTGGCGTTCCTGACACCGGAGGCCCGTGAAGCGCTGGGCAACAGGTTCGGGCACATCGCATCGAACTTCTGCCGGCTCGCGGTGACCTCTATCGCGGAGCGTCTGCGGATCACCGGCTTCACCCGTGACGGGAAACCGGACCCGGCACTGTGGGGAGACTGGACCGGGAATGATCTCGACCAGATGGCGGGGACTCTGCACCGTGAAGCTCTCACCCTGGGCACCGCTTATGCGATTGTCTGGGCCGACAGCACTGGGGCACCGAGCATCAGCGTGGAGTCTGCTCACCAGATGACCGCGTTGCGAGATCCGGGCACGCGGCGACTGGTGGCAGCGGTGAAGAAGTGGAACACCGCCACGGGGTCTGAGGCGGTCCTGTATGGGCCGGAGAAGATCATCCGGTACGTGTCGGACTCACAGAACGCGACATCGGGGGCGCAGTTCAAGGTCCGTGAATCCATCGACAATCCGCTGGGCGTCGTTCCGGTGGTGGAGTTCCGCAACAGTGACCGGCTGCTCGATGAAGGAGTATCCGAGCTGCGGGATATCGCGCCCTTGCAGGATGCCCTGAACAAACTTCTGGCAGACCTCATGGTTGGTTCGGAGTACTACGCACGGCCTCGCCGATTCGGAACCGGCATCGAGCTGGAAGAGGACGAGGACGGCGAAGAGTCCAACCCTTACCCGGAGTCCAACAGGATGATGATTGCGGAGGCCCCGGACGCGAAGTTCGGGCAGCTCCCGGCGTCGGATCTCAACAGCTATGACACCGCCATTCGGACGATCGTTTCTCAGATCATGGCGGTCTCGTCCCTGCCTGGTCACTACACGGGGATCGTGGCGAATCAGCCGCCGAATGCGGACGGTCTGCGGGCTGCTGAGGCGTCACTGACAGCACGGGTGGAGCAGCGGCAGTACCAGTTCGGGCGGGCCTGGGAGAAGGTCATGGCGCTGGCACACGCTATCCGGACCAACACTGACCCGTCACGGGCGGGGGTCTCGGTGGTCTGGGCGGACCCGGCTACCCGGTCAATGGCTCAGGAAGCCGACGCGGTGGTGAAGCTGTTCACCGCTGGTCTGCTCCCGGCATCGGCGGCGCTGGAACGTCTGGGATACACCGATATCGAGATCACCCGGATCAGGGACTCACGGCGGGCTGAGGCGCTGGACGCCGCTGGGACTGACCTGGAGGCGCTTCTCGCATGAGTATTCACGACACGGTGGCGACGCTGTCACGGGAGACCAGGGCACGCCTGGCGGCGCTGCATGGGCGCTATGAGGACGGGGAGCTGTCCTGGGAGCAGTTCATGGACCTCGGAGCGGCGGAGGCCACACGCAGGTCTCAGGCCGCGTCGTCTCTGGCGGCTCTCGCGGTCGCTGCTGAACTGTCCAGGCTCTCGGGCAGGGTCAGGGCACCTACCGGGGGAGGGGCGGGCTATGACATCGAGACGGCGGCGCGGGCTCAGCTCAATGACCAGACCGCGACGCAGTCCTATCAGCAGGACGGCAACACGGCTATGGGTATCGCCGGGGCAGCGGTGGTCATGGCCGCTTACCAGGACACCACGGCTCGATCTATGCAGGACCAGGGGGTCACGTTCTCCCGGCGGCAGGTGGAGCCGGACGCCTGCGAGATCTGTCAGGACATGGCCGACATGGTTCTACCGACGACCGAAAATCACTATCACCACAAGGGCTGCGCGTGCATCGCAGTTCCCGTTTCAGAGAATGGAGAAGACCAGTGACCGAAGAACAGACTCAGGACGTGCAGACCACGGACGAGGACGAGACCGCGGAGGACGCTCGCGTTTCAAACGCGACCTCAACCGAAGATGACCAGATTTCGGATCAGGGCAAGACGGATGAAGAGATCGACGAAGAGGGGGAGCAGTTTCCCCGGTCCTATGTGGAGAAGCTCCGCGACGAGAACGCGAAGTACAGGCAGAGGGCGCAGCGTGCGGACGAGCTGGCCCACGAGCTGCACAGGAGCCGCGTAGAGGCCACAGGGCGACTCGCGGACCCTACCGACCTGGAGTTCTCCGACGAGCACCTAAACGACGCAGACAAGCTCACAGCGGCCATAGATGAGCTGCTGACCAGGAAGCCTCACCTGGCGGCGCGGAAACCGTCCGGCAACATCGGGCAAGGATCTGTGACCCACGGCACATCTACAGTGGACCTAGCCGGACTACTCCGCGCTGGAGCCAACTAAGGAAGGCGATCATGGAACCGTTTATCTGGAGAGACGCTGAGGTCACCTACCCCGATTGGTCGGGTACTGCACAGCTCGACGAGCGAAAAACCAACACCGAGACCATTGACCAGCGCTTGGGTCTGGGCGAAAACGAACACGTTGTCGGGCTAGATATCGGTGGCGGAGAGCGGCATCAGAGTCTGCATGTCATCGTGGCGCAGTGGGAGGCAATCAAGGCGCTAAAAGATGGTGAGACGGACGAACTGGAAGTCACTGATTATCTGGTCCACGATGTTGATCCCTTCGAGTTTCTAAGGTCTATCACGCACGGATTTGAGCTGCGTATGAGAACCAGGGTTGCCCAAGGAAAAACCATTCGCGTGACTGATATGGGTGATATCCCTCAGCAGGACTAAACGCGTTCTTCCATGCTACAATGAGAGGGTCGGGCCTGGTGTCCGGCCCTCTCAGTAGTCCTGGCGACACGAGGAAACTCACCAACCGTCCGAAACCGGACAGTTGAACCTCTATCGCTAGGACTTTTCTCATGGCACTGAACACCACTGACACCCCGGAACTGCTCCAGGAGCAGGTCTCCTCACTTCTGATCCAGCCGCTCGAAACAGCCTCTATCGTGCTGGCCGCTGGACCACGGATCTTCGACACCGCATCCCCGCTGCGAATCCCGAAGCTTGTCGGCTCCGGCACCCCCGCATGGGTGGGAGAGTCCGAGCAGATCCCGGACGACTACACCGCCGAGTTCGACGAGGTCCGGCTGATGCCAGAAGGCCGCAAGTCGGTCAAGGTGATTACGCGCTACTCGAATGAGCTGGCCCGGCAGTCCGTGGTCGGCCTCGACGCCGTGCTGCGGTCCCGACTGGTCAACGACGTGTCATCCATGATCGATGATGCGTTCCTCAATGGGGACGGCCTCAACGATTCTGTGACCGGCATCTTCAACCAGCCCGGAACCCAGAGTGCGCCGCTGGACCTCGCCAGCGCTGACACGTTCCTCGACGCTCTGGCCGTCACCACGGCTGCTGAGGTCACCCCGAATCGGTGGTTCCTCAACGCTCAGGACTTCATCACGGTGCGGAAGCTCAAGGACCAGAACGGGCGATACCTGCTGGAGTCGGATCTCACCCGTGATGCGACCTACCGGCTGTTCAACATCCCGGTGACCGTGTCCAACAAGGTTCCTGCTGGTAAGGCGGTCCTGGCGGATATCTCGCAGGTCGCGGTCGCCCGTGACACCAACCCGCAGATCAAGATCCTCGATCAGCGTTACGCCGAGTTCGATCAGCAGGCCATCCGGGTCACCGCACGGTTTGACCTCGGACTGCTGCACCCCGAAGGCGTGGTCATCCTCGACAGCACGGCGGTCTGACATGGAGATGACTTCCACACCGACAGGTGGGGATGTCGCGGCGTTCCTCGGCCTCAGTGATGACCCTACGGTTGTCGCTATGGCCGGGGAGCACCTTCCCATCGTCACCGCTATGGCGCGCTCCTACACCCGTGACAACGGCTTCGAGGCAGGATCGGTGTCAGAGGACATCGCTGCAGTCATCACCACCGCTACAGCGCGCCTGGTATCCAACCCTGAACAGCTCAGCTGGGCGGCAGGATCAGCGCGGATCTCAGGGGCGTTCAACGGCTGGTCACTGCCAGAACAGTTCGTGCTCAACCGGTACAGGAAGAGGGCCAAATAGTGTTCTTCCATGACCGCGTGACAGTCACGATCCCTGGTGGCGACACCGGAGAGCGCGACGCGTACAACCAGCCCATCATCGCCCCGCCGTCCACTCAGGTGGTTCCGGCGCAGGTAGACCCCGCAAGCAGCATGGACGGGCCGGACAGCGACACGCAGCAGATCATCAGCCGCTACCGCGTGATGATGAAGCTACCCGCCGACGTTGACCCCGCCGTAATCGAGCAGGTCACCTGGCGGGGGAACACGCTCACTGTGGACGGCAGGATTCAGCCCCAGATGATCCGGGGCAGGATCAGTCACCACGAGTTCGTGTCAGAAAGAGTGACCGGATAGTACCCCTAGGGGGTATACTTAGTAGTGGCGTAGGTGCCGTTGCCGGCTGGACCTCTACCGAGGATGGGCACCCGATTCTAGATCGGCTCCCCACAAGGTAGGGGTCCAGCTCTGTCTAAAGCTTCATGGGAATAGTGCTTCTTTCGCGCACTCGGATCTCGCGGTCCTTCGGGGGATCGACGACGTCACCACCTTCTCGCGTGACATTCCTGAGCTTATATGTGGTTGGCGTCCTGCGCGTGTGCACGTTCTGGCCCTGCAGAGATGCTTCTCTCGTCACTTCCCCGCCCAATTTTTCGAAGCTTTCAAACTCGTAGTAGATGTCGTCAATGGTTACCTTGTATCTGGCTTCAGTCATCGCCCAAGTATGCCAAGGACGGCCGCTCATGGACACATGGAGTCCTCACGAGGCCCATATACCGGGGTAAACGCCCAACAGCGACAAACGTCTAGATCCCTTTAGATAAGCGGAAGTAGACGGCAACCAACACCGTCCAACACTAGACCGGGCGTTCTGGATCAACGGACCCAGCGAGGTCTTCGTCGCCCGTGAAGGTCGATCGGAGCTGACGTCGCTCACGCTGTCGGAATCGCGTATCCGAGACCTCGTCGAACGGATGCTCAAGAGCTCGGGTCGTCGTCTCGATCTGTCCTCCCCGTTCGTCGACGCGGCTCTCCCAGATGGTTCTCGCCTTCACGTGGTCATTCCGGACATCACGAGACGCCACTGGGCTGTCAATGTTCGCAAATTCATCTCGCGCACCGCGACAATCGACGACCTGGTGCAGGGGGGCTCGCTGACCCCAGAGGCGGCGGAGTTCCTCACCGGTTGCGTTGACAGTGGACTCAATATTTTGATCTCTGGTGCCACCCAGGCTGGAAAGACGACGATGTTGAACTGTCTCTCCACTGCCATCGGCCCGCGAGAACGCGTGATCACAGTTGAGGAGATCTTTGAACTGCAGCTGCCGCTGCGTGACGTAGTCGGTCTGCAATGCAGGCAGACCAACCTCGAGGGCGAAGGGGAGATTCCACTCCGGAAGCTCGTCAAAGAGGCTCTGCGAATGCGCCCGGATCGCCTCATTGTGGGAGAGGTTCGGGAAGCCGAAAGCCTCGACATGCTCATTGCACTCAACGCAGGACTTCCTGGAATGGCAACGGTGCACGCCAACAGCGCGCACGATGCATTGACGAAGATCTGCACACTCCCGCTCCTCGCAGGAGAGAACATCTCCAGAAACTTCATTCTTCCAACGGTGGCATCCTGCATCGATCTTGTGGTGCATTGCGTGAGGGAAAGAGACGGCCGCCGCTATGTCGGCCAGATACTGGCGGTTGGGAGTCGTGTCGAATCCGAGACGATCGAGACGTCGATGCTCTTCCAACAACGGGACGGCGTTCTGCAGATCACTGATTCGGCGGTCTTCGACCTTCCCAAACTGAGTCCAGAGATGCATAGCCGGCTGACTAGGGCAGGGGTGCTGGGATGAGTCTCTTGCTGGGGTTTGCCCTGGGTCTCGGGTTTCTGCTCGTCTTCTCGTCCTTCTGGCCCCGCCGACTCCCCACGACGCGTTCTCGGCGTAGACGTCGGAACCCACTGCGCAAGCTTCTTGATGAGGCCGGGCACCCCAGACTCCCTGTGACGGGCGTGGCCACGGCGGTGCTGATCTGCTCCGTCATGGCCTTCTTGATAGTCCTTGTGCTCACGGCGGCCATCCCGATCGCCCTGTGTTTCGCGTTGTTTGCTGCCATGGTGCCCATCTTCGCCCTGCGTTGGCAAGCAGGACGGCGCCGCGCAGTGTTGCGCGAGGTCTGGCCCGATGCAGTAGACCACCTCCGTTCGGCAGTCCGCTCTGGCATGTCCCTCCCGGAAGGGCTCATTCAGCTCGGACATTCAGGCCCGGAGCCTCTCCGGGAGCCTTTTGTGGAGTTCGCGAAGGACTATCGATCGGGACACACCATGGCTACGGCGCTCGACCGACTCAAGCTTCGGCTGGCTGATCCCGTCGGTGACAGGATTGTGGTTGCGCTCCAGATCACCCGCGAGGTTGGGGGGTCAGACCTTGGTCGCCTGCTCGGCACCTTGGCCGACTTTCTTCGTGAAAACGCGCGCACCAGGAGCGAACTCGAAGCGCGTCAGTCTTGGACGGTCAATGCCGCCAAACTCGCAGTCGCCGCCCCTTGGATAGTCGTGCTCCTGATTTCTCTTCAGGCTGAGGCGGCGCAGGCGTATCAGAACGCCACAGGCATGTTGGTCCTGGGTGGGGGACTGATTGTGTCTGTGGGCTGTTACCGCCTGATGCTGCGCATCGGGGCTCTTCCACAAGAGGTGCGTGTCCTGGCATGAATGCGACGAGCCTAGGGTGGGTCCTCACCTGTGGGTTGGCACTCGGGCTCGGCCTGGTCACCGTTGTCAACGCGCTGCCGTTGAACAATCAACCGAGTTTCACCACCCGGGTAGCACCCTACCTGCGCTCCGGGGACTCGCGGTTCGCACTCACGGCCGATGCCACGGACGCCGCCCCCGCACTGGGGACGCTGGGCAGAATCATGTCGCCGGTCTTCCGGCATGCCCTCCGCCAGCTCGATCGTTTCAGTGTCGACACCCATGAGCTTCGCAGACGCCTGGACCAGGCGAATTCCCGCCTCGGGCCGAACGAATACCGGCTCCAGCAGTTGGCACTGGGAATTTTCGGCGGGGTCCTCGGAACGGTGCTGAGCTTGGTGGGCTTCTTGGTCGGCAACTTCAACGGGGCCCTCGCCGTGGTGGCGGTCATCGTACTGTCCATACTCGGTGCCGCACTGAGGGACAACCTGCTGAGCAGCCAGATTCGGCGACGCCAATCCCGCATGCTTGCGGAGTTCCCGACTGTCGCAGAGATGATCGCTCTTTCCGTCAGCGCGGGAGAGAGCGCGGCCGGCGCATTCGAGCGGGTCGGACGTTTGGCTCGGGGTGAGCTGGCCGCCGAACTCACACTCGTCCTTCACCAGACGCAGGCAGGGACCGGTTTCACGCAGGCGTTAAAACACATGTCTACCCGTGTCGGCTCAGCCCCGGTCTCACGGTTTATCGAGGGCCTCATCGTGGCGATGGAGCGTGGCACACCATTGGCCGAAGTGATGCAGGCGCAGGCTCAAGACGTCCGCGAACTCGGCCGCAGGGACCTCATGGAGACGGCAGGTAAGAAGGAGATCGGCATGCTCGTGCCTCTGGTCTTCGGCGTACTGCCGCTGACGGTGCTCTTCGCCATCTATCCGGGGCTCTCGCTGCTCGAGATCGGGATATGACACATGTCCAATAAAACACCGCTGCACAGTTCGGGGCGGCTTATGAGAGGAAAAGAGCTATGGGACTCACCGAAGAGGTCATCAGTGATCAGGTACGAATCCTGAAAATGCTTCATGCAGAGGAACGCGGCGACGTCCCTGGGTGGGTGATGATCACACTGATGAGCGCCGTGCTTGTGGCAGGTCTGCTGGCAATTGCTCAACCTGCGCTGCAGGGCTTGTTCAATGACGCGATCAACCAGGTCTCGCGCTGAGCGGTGCGGTCACGCAACCACTTGGTACCGCGCCGGTGAACGTGGCGCGGCCACTGCCGAGTTTGCGATGGTCTCATCCCTTCTGGTGGTGCTCACCTTTGCGATCATCCAGTTGACGCTGTTGGTGCATGTTCGCAATACGTTGATTGATGCGGCCTCCACGGGAGCGAGATTCGGAGTGCTCGAGGATCGAACCGCTCAGGATGGGGTTGCAAGGACACAGGCTCTGATCCAATCCTCCATCTCCTCCCACTATGCCCAGGGCGTGCACTATCAGTACGAGACGCAAGTCGAGGGGCGGATTCTGACCATCACGGTGCGGGCCCAGGTGCCAGTTCTCGGTCTGATCCCCGGAGTGGGCCAGCTGGAAGTCTCCGGAGGTGCCTATGAGTTTGAGTGAGCGCCTCCGGTGCCGTGTCGGGGCTTTCCACGCGGACACCGGATCCTCGCTTGTCGAGTTCGTCATGTTGGCCGTCCTGGTGCTGATCCCAGTGATCTACTTCATCCTGGGGGTGGCCGGGGTTCAGGCAGCCGCCTATGCCAGCGTCGGAGCGTCGGATCAGGCGGCCAAGATGTACGTCGGTGGCGGCGAGGACCTGGTCCCCGGCGTGCGAGCAGCCCGCAGCCAGGCGGCGGCCACGGCTGCGCTACAAGATTTCGGCATTGCTCCGACTCAGACTCAGATCAGCATGTCCTGTCCGAAAGGAAGCTGCGATGAGGACGGTGACCTTGTGACGTTCACCGTCGTCGTCCGTGTACCTGTGCCGCTGATACCCGATATGGGCAGCTGGCGATCCACACTGGTCACGGTCTCCTCTACGTCCACCCAGGTCCAGGCGGGCTAAGATGAAAATAGTGTCTGTGCCACGTCCTGCCGCGACGGGTTCGTATCGCGACGGTGGGCGGACTTGCCGGCGTCTGCACGCGGAGGAGGAGGGCCAGTCCTCCGTGCTGATTCTGGGTCTCCTGCTGGTGGTTCTTCTGCTCGTCGCGGCGATGGCGGGGGCCACGGCCGTCAATCTTGAAGCGCGCAAGCTCCTTTCAACCGCCGACGGCGCCGCCTCGGCCGCGGCGCAGGCGGCGCAGCAGGGGGTTTCAGGTCCCACGCCGAAGGTCAGCGCCGCTCAGGTGCGCGCCCAGGCCGAGACCTACCTGGCGGCGTCGGGCGCTCACGGTCAGTTCAGTAGTCTCGCGGTCTCCCGCGCATGGGTCAGTGATGGAGGGGAGACCGCGCATGTGGAGCTGGCCGCAGTCGTCGATCTGCCGATGGTCTCGGCGATCCTTCCGGCACAGGTGTCGATCAGCGTGGAGTCCCATGCCCGGGTGAGTCTCAACCGGTGAGACCGCAGTCGACGGTACTGTAGTGCTGTTATGGCAGAGACTGATTTCCCCACCGCAATCCGCGACCTGCGCAATACCTTGCGCCGCATCACGGAGGTCACCGACGTTGAGAAGCTCAAGGCGCAGATCGTCGAGCTCAGCGATATGGCCGTCGCGCCCGATCTCTGGGACGATCAGGCCAACGCGCAGAAGGTCACCTCCCAGCTGAGCCATGCGCAGACCGAGCTGGAGCGTCTGGAGCGCCTCGAGACCCGCATCGACGATGTCGAGATGATGGTCGAGATGGCCAAGGAGGAAGGCGACGACGAGGTCCTCGCCGACGCCACCGCCGAAGTCGAGTCCATCCACAAGGCGCTGGAGTCCCTGGAGATCGTCACCCTGCTCTCAGGCGAGTACGACGAATACGACGCCGTCATGACCATCCGCTCCGGGGCGGGCGGCGTGGATGCCGCAGATTTCGCCGAGATGCTGCTGCGCATGTACACCCGCTGGGCCGAGCGCCGCGGCTGGAACGTGAAGGTCCTCGACACCTCCTACGCCGAAGAGGCCGGGCTGAAGTCCGCCACGATCGAGATCAACGCCCCGTACGCCTTCGGCACGCTCTCCGTGGAAGCCGGGACGCACCGCCTGGTGCGCATCAGCCCCTTCGACAACCAGGGGCGCCGACAGACCTCCTTCGCCGCCGTGGAGATCATCCCGCTGCTCGAGGGCACCGAGAGCATCGACATCGATGAGAATGACCTCAAGATCGACGTCTTCCGCTCCTCCGGGCCCGGTGGACAGTCCGTGAACACCACCGACTCCGCCGTGCGCATCACCCACCTGCCCACCGGCACCGTGGTCTCCATGCAGAACGAGAAGTCCCAGATTCAGAACCGCGCCGCAGCGATGCGGGTGCTGCAGTCCCGGCTTCTGCTGCTGAAGAAGGCCGAGGAATCCGCCGAGAAGAAGGCGCTCGCCGGAGACATCAAAGCCTCCTGGGGCGACCAGATTCGCTCCTATGTGCTGCACCCGTACCAGATGGTCAAGGACCTGCGCACCGAACACGAGGTCGGCAACACCCAGGCCGTGCTCGACGGTGACATCGACGGCTTCATCGACACCGGGATCCGCTGGCGCAACGAGACCGCGGCCGAGGACGACTGACCCATGATCCGCTTCGAACAGGTCACCCGCCGCTACGAGGCAGACGGGCGACCGGCGCTCGATGATGTGACCGTGGAGTTCTACCGAGGAGACTTCGCCTTCCTCATCGGCGCCTCCGGCTCCGGCAAGTCCACACTGCTGCGGATGATCCTGCGCGAGGGACTGCCCCAGCGCGGCAAGGTCACCGTGGCCGGACAGAACCTGGGGCTCATGCTGGACCGTCGCGTCCCAGACTTCCGGCGCAGCATCGGCATGGTCTTCCAGGACTTCCGTCTGCTGCCGGACAAGACCGTGTTCGACAACGTCGCCTTCGCCATGCGGGTGCTCGGCACCAAGCGCAGCGCCATCCGCAAACGGGTCACCAAGGTGCTGGAGAAGGTGGACCTCGCGCACCTGGCCAAGCGCTACCCGCATGAGATCTCCGGCGGTGAGCAGCAGCGCGCCGCCATCGCCCGCGCCATCGTCAACGGACCCGCGATCCTGCTCGCCGACGAGCCCACCGGCAACCTGGACCCGCGGGCCTCCGAAGAGGTCATGAAGGTGCTGCGCTGGATCAACGCCTCCGGCACCACGGTCATCATGGCCACTCACGATCGCGCCATCGTGGACCAGACCCGCAGCCGGGTGGTGCAGCTGCACCGCGGTCGCCTCGTCCGCGACGAGCCCCACGGCTTCTATGACGCCCCTGAAGGCTCTGAGGCTTGGGACGTTCTCGCCCAGGAAGAAGGGGAGTCGGGTCTGCGCGCCCATGATCCCGCGCCGCTGAAGACTGGTGTGGTGCCGATGATCGGTCGCGACCCCGTCGACGGCTCCACGACAGGGGAGCCGTTCTCCCCAGAAGGTGATCAGCCGACCGATCTCTCCCCAGAACGCCCGGCAGAGCAGTCCCCGGACCCTGGTGAGGATCCCGCGGTCCTCGCTTTCGAGAACGACCCGGTGCTGCAGGAGACCACACCTCAGGACTACGCCGAGGACCTTGAGGGCATGGAGCTCACGCCCGAGGAGTTCGACGCGCAGCTGGCAGACCTGCATGATTTCCCCACTGCCGAGCACCCGGCGTATGAGGACGCTGAGCATCCGGCAGAGGAGGACGACGACGCGCACCTCGCCGACCCGGAAGACGCCGAGGACATCGAAACCGAGGACACTGTCGGAGACGATGAGCATGGCGGCGACTACGAAGAGATCAGCGAGGAGCACGATCACCACTCGGTGGAGCACACCGTCAGTGACGGTGCGTTCATCAGCCAAGACGAGCCCGAGGACGATGAGTCAGACGTCTACGCGGACGATGACTCAGACGTCCATGACGACACCGATTTTGAAGGCGCCGAGCACGCCGAGGAAACCGGCCTTCGCGTGACCTGGCCGGAGCACCTGCGTCAGGAGACCCTGGGACATGACGTCCCGGAACTCCACGGGGACTTCAACGGCACCGAGCTGCCCGACATGGAACAGGACGGCTATGCCGAGGAGGACTTCCACATCGAGGAGCCGCTCCCGGAGGACGATGTGACCGAGGAACCGGTCCTTGCGGAGCCCGTTCTCGCGGAGCCCGTTGCCGAGGAGCCGCCAACCGGTGAGATCGCGCCCATCCCGGCCCCGCGGCGACGGCTCCCACCGATGTATCCCACGCTTCCCCCGCCTGCCCAGCGACCTGAGGAGCAGCACCCGGCGCCCCGCTCAGCAGCGCAGCCCGGCGTGGCGTCTCACTCGACCGGGCACCCGGAGCAGGACGCCGCCAACCGCTCGCGGCTCTCCTGGCTCGCCCATGTCGAAGAAGACGCTGCAGAGCCCGCGCCCCCCGCGCAGGAGGCTGCGGTGCCACGCCCGCTGCCACGCCCCAAGTCCTCCGCCGCCCAGTCCACCTACACCGACGCGCGTCGCACGGCGGAACATCTCGGAATCTCCCGGTCACGCCGGTCGATCCTGCGCCGCCTGAGGAGGGACGTATGAACCGGCTGCTCTACATGCTCGGTGAGACCTTCAGCTCGCTGCGGCGCAACGTCGCGATGGTCGCTTCGGTCATCCTGGTCACCTTCATCTCGCTGACCTTCGTCGGCTCAGCGGCGCTGATGCAGACCCAGGTCAATGAGATGACCGATGACTTCTACGATCGGCTCGAGCTCTCCGTCTTCCTCTGCACCGAGAACTCGCCGCAGACCGCATGCCCCACCGGTGCAGTCAGCGCGGACCAGCGGGACTCCCTCGAGCACACGCTCACCGACGGCGCGGCAAGCCAGTATGTCGCCAGCTACCGCCACGAGACGCAGCAGCAGGCCCTGGATGAACTCCTTGAGAGCAGGGGAGAGGACTCCCGCACCGCCTCGCTCACCGCAGCCGATATGCCGGAGTCCTACCGGATCCTGCTCAATGACCCCGAGGAGTTCCCTGTGGTCACGGAGCTGTTCAGCTCGGCGCCCGGCGTCGAGACCGTTGCGGATCAGCAGGAGGTCCTCGATCAGATCTTCGGCATCCTCAACGGACTGACACTGGTGGCGCTGATCATCGCCGGGGTCATGATCGTGTGCGCGCTGCTGCTGGTGGCCACCACGATCCGACTCTCCGCGTTCAGCAGGCGTCGCGAGACCGGCATCATGCGTCTGGTCGGAGCCTCAAAGTCGATGATCCGCATGCCGTTCGTCTTCGAGGGAGTGATCGCAGCGCTGGTCGGCGGCCTGCTGGCCTGCGCCGCCACCTGGGTGGTGGCCGAGTTCGTGTTGGGCCGATGGATGGCCCAGCAGGTGCCCAGCATCCAGTTCATCGATGCGGCCCAGTCCTGGATCATCATGCCCGGGCTGCTGTTGATCGCGGTGGCCCTCGCGGTGATCGCCTCCTGGGTGACGGTGCGCCGATACCTGCGTGTATGATCGAAGGTCGGCTCTTCTGGCCACTGCAGAAGACCGCCGAGATCAGCGAGCAGTCGGGGAGGTGACACGGTGGCTAAGAAGAAGGGGCCCAAGCGGGACCCGAACAACAGCGTCGTGGCCACGAATCGGCGTGCCCGCCACGATTACGAGATCCTTGACCGCTATGAGGCGGGAATGGTGCTCACCGGCACCGAGGTGAAGTCCCTGCGCGAAGGCCAGGCCAACCTGACGGACGGGTTCGGCGGCTTCGCCAGTGGTCTGGAGCTCTGGCTCGAGCAGGTGACGATTCCGGAGTACCTCAACGGGACGTGGACCAATCACGCAGCGCGACGTAAGCGCAAGCTTCTGCTGCACCAGAAGGAGCTCGTCAAGATCTCGCGGCAGATCGAGGACCCTGGCCTCACGATCGTCCCGCTGCAGCTGTATTTCAAGGACGGCAAGGCGAAGGTCGAGATCGGCATCGCCCGCGGCAAGCGCGAGTTCGACAAGCGACAGACCCTTCGCGAGAAACAGGACAACCGCGAGGCCCAGCGCGCAATGCGCTACCGGAACCTGCGGTCGCCCTGATGCTGAGTCGAGCTCGGCCGGCGCTCTAGCCGCCCAATATTCCGGCGATATAACCCACGAAGATCAGCAGGACCACGACAGCGATCGCGATGATCGCCGTGGTCAGCACTGCCTTGGACTTCGGAGGCGATGTTGGAGCCGACTGGTGCGGCGATGCTGTGGCGGAGTTTGAATCCGGCGGGGTGTCACCGGGCTGAACCCCTCCGCCCTCCTCCAGACCAGGCGTCTCCTCAGGGCTGGGATCCAGTCCCGGGTTCGGCCCATCCTGGTCCCGCGCCGGCTCGTCGTGATTCTGCTCGAGTCTGCCGCCGCGCTGGTGCGGTGGAGTCTCGAGGGACTCACCCTCGACGGAAGCAGCGGTCTCGTGCTCCCCGGCGGGGCGCACATCCTCGGATCGGTTCTGTTCGGTGGTCATCTGACACCTCTTCTGTATGGACGGTCTGATCTGAGCCTAGTCAGGCCAACCGTGGGTCGTGTCCCTGCGAGCTGGACGTGAGCTGGTCAACCGTCGAACTTCTCGCTGAGTTCGCGCTTGGTGGTGGCCATGATCGATTCATCCGCTGGGCTCATCCGCTCGCTGGCCATATCGGCCTGGTGCCAGAAGGGGTATGCCAGCGCTGGCCGGCCGGCGTCGTCAATGGCCTGGCGATCCGCCTCGCTCAGGTCCAGCTCGAGGCTGCCGAGCAGATCATTGAACTGGTCCAGGCTGCGTGCGCCCACCGCCAGGTTGGTCACTCCCGGCCGCTCCAGGAGCCAGGCCAGGACTACCTGGGGGATCGTGGCCTTGCTGCGCTTGGCGACCTCGTCGAGGACATCGACGACGCTGTAGAGCTTCTCCCAGTCCGCCACGCGCATCTCCGAGCCGTCCCCATCGACCATGCGGGAGCCCGACTCTGGCTGGGAGTCTCGCCGATACTTGCCGGTGAGCAGACCCATTCCCATGGGGCTCCACACCTGGGTGCCGATGCCCTGGTCGATGCCGGCGGGGATCATCTCGTACTCGGCTTCGCGGGAGTAGGGCGAGTAGTGGATCTGCTGGACCACGGGCTTGATGAAGCCGTGGGTCTCGCAGACCTTGAGGGCTTTCATGAGCTGCCAGCCCGTGTAGTTGGAGACCCCGTAGTAGCGGATCTTTCCGGAGCGGACCAGGCCGTCCATGGTCTGCAGCGTCTCCTCCAGGGGAGTCTCACCGTCCCAGTGGTGCAGGTAGAACAGGTCGATGTGATCCCGCTGGAGCCGCTGCAGGGACTTGTCCACCTCATCCAGCAGATGCCAGCGGGAGGCGCCGCCGGCGTTGGGCCCGTCCCCGACCACCATGCGCGCCTTGGTGGTCACGAGGAACTCGTCATAGCGGCTGCTGCGCGCCAGAGCTTCCCCGAGGACCTCTTCGGCCACGCCGAGGGAGTACAGATTCGCCGTGTCCATCAGGTTGATCCCGGCGTCCAAGGCGCGGTCCAGCAGCACGGTGGCGTCATCGGGTCCGAGGTTGCCCATATGCCCCATGCCGTTGGCGCCGCCGAAGGGAAGCGTGCCCAGTGCCAGCGGAGAGACCCGGAGTCCGCAGGTCGCGGAGAGGGGGCGGTAGAAAGGGGTGCTCATAGGGAATCCTTCGCATAGAGGAGAGTCGTACCTGCCGGATAATACTCCGACTGCGCGAGGTGGTGACCGTGAATCGGTGTACTGGCGCGCAGAGCTGAACCTGATGCGGCGTGCGATGGGCAGGGCTAGCCTGACCCTATGAATGATTCTGATCTGGTGCTTCACCTCGGCCAAGAAGAACTCGTGATCCGCAGCCGCTACGAGACGCTGAGCATCGCCAACGACTTCCTGATCGCGGTGGCCTTCGCCGTGGGCAGCGTGATGTTCTTCTACGAGTCCACCATGCACGCAGGGACCTGGCTCTTCGTCATCGGCAGTGTGCTGCTGATGGTCAGGCCCACCATTCGCCTCGTCCGGCGGTTCCATCTGGTCAAGGTCGGCGGCTCGGGTTCAGAGTCCGCGCGAGACTTCTGAGGGGCCGACGTCGACCGGTGCTCGCGCGCGAATCTGCTCACGCGCGAATCTCGGACAGCTCGGAGGGGCGGGCACCGCGCACTGCCCTGTGCCGCCCGGCGCCGGACCACAGCCGCGTCGAAGACTCTCTCGAGTTCCGAGGGTAGTCCTACGCAGGACAGCCTGACCCCCACTGCCGGGATGATTCGGCACCAGGGCACGAAAAAGCCCGAGCAGGCTGAGCCTGCTCGGGCGATAGGTGGAGACGGCGGGAATCGAACCCGCGTCCGATCTGGATTCACATGGGCTTCTCCGGGTGCAGTCTGCTAGTAGATTTTCTCGGCCCCAGCCGTCACACAGACAAGCAGCTGACGGGCCCAGTCGTGGAAATTGTCGACCCAACTCCCCACGACGAGGAGTTGGAACCAGTGGCTATCTAGCTGATGCCAGGATCTGAGTCGATAGCAGACTCAGGCTGACAGACTCGCGTCGCTGCTTAGGCAGCGAGGGCGAAGTCAGTGCGCTTAGTTTCGGCACTTATTGTTTTGCAGAGGGGTTTTATACGAGGTCACTCTGCATCCTCGACCCGCTTCACCATGATCAACTCAGATCGTCGAAACCGATCGTCCCCTTATGGATTTATCAATCCTGCACCAGCTCGTGCATACCTGCCAAGCTGACATATCAGTATAGCCCCGGCAGTCGGGACAGTGCAATGCCCAGCGCGGCGGCCGCGAAGCCCAATCCCACGTGGGCGGTCCAGACGCCCACGGCGCGCAGACGCTGGCCTGCCATCCAGCGCTGCGCGACCCGCAGCGAGACGGTGGCGAAGGTGCTCAGCGCCCCGAGTGCTCCGACCGAGAGCGCGGCGGCCACCGGTTCGGAGAGCAGCCCTCCTCCGGCTTCCCGGCCGGTCTCGGCCAGCCAGGACAGCTCGCCGTAGAGGTACCCCAGCGCAAGGCAGGCGAGGACATTGGCCGCGAGCAGGCCACCGGGCAGGTAGCGGTCCAGCAGGTAGCGCAGCACCGCACCTGCGGCGCCACCGACGGCGACACCCAGGACCAGCAGCAGACTCAGTTCATAGGTCATGGCCGCCTCCGCAGATCGGCGGATTCGGCGCCCAGCTGCCCGAGAAGCGCCCGGCTGATCGTCATGCCAGCGGCGGCAGCGCCAGTGCAGCCCAACATGCTCAGAAACAAGTAGGTCAGCATCTCCATGGCTCCGGGACTCACATAGGTCACGGCGGCCAGGCCGTCGTACGCGTCACCGGGCACGGACGGCATCACGGCGAGTATCACCGCGGAGAAGGTCGTATAAGAGGCGATCAGGCCGGTGCCGAAGGTCGGCACCACCCAGTCGGGCATCCGCGGTCGAGCATGCGCGGCCCCGGTGAGCAGGCCGAGCAGACCGGACCCGCTCAGGTTGATCATGAGCGTGGTCCAGGGGAACTTCATTCCCTGCTCGGGGATGAGCTCACCGACGAGCAGCCTCAGCAGTGCGCCGCAGGCTCCTGCGAGAGCCACCAGCGCGAGCAGATTCACCAGAGAGGTCTGCCGCTCGTGGCGCAGCGACCGGCGGGTGGCCGCAGGCTCAGGCCCTGAAGACTGTTCGGAAGGAGACACCAGTACAGGATACGTCGCAGTCCGCCGCGCTCAGCGAATCAGGCTCACCCGCATGGCGTGGGTGATCTCGTGGGTCAGCCGGATGCCCTCGACGGCCTGCTCGCCCACGATCCCGGCGGGGGAGAGGACGACGGCGCCGCCGTCGGTCGCCGTCACCGTGACCTGCGCACCGATGGGCACTCGGTGGGTGTCCAGCGCGAGCAGCGCGTCCGGGACGGCGTCGTCGACCTGCTCCAGGCGCACCTGCGCTGCGGCAGGCACGCGGCACAGCAGCTCGGTCTCGGGGTAGTCCAGCGTGAGGTCCGGGCCCGGGATGGGATCTCCATGCGGGTCCACCCGGGGGTGACCCAGCCGCATGTCGAGCCGGTCCACGAAGGTCTCAGAGACCGCATGCTCGAGCCGCTCCGCCTCCTCATGCACCTCGTCCCAGCCGTACCCCAGCTCGCGCACCAGCCAGGTCTCGATCAGCCGGTGCCGGCGCACCATGGCCAGCGCCAGCTGCCGACCGGCGTCGGTGAGGGCGATCGGTGCATAGGGGCGGTGCTCGACCAGACCCAGCTCAGCCATCTTGCGCATCATCAGCGTCACCGAGGGGTTCGAGACCCCAAGCGTCTTGGCGAGGGCCGACGCGGTCACCGAGGCTCCATCCCACTCCGCGAGACCATAGATGGTCTTGGCGTAGTCCTCCACCGAGGTGGTGGCCGTGTGGGTGGCCGTCGAGCGGCCCTGAGCCGAGGTGCGGGGAGTCATCTACGCGGGATCTTTCGCATCGAGGGGCGGGAAGGTCGAGAGCGGGGCGGCCCGGCGTCCTCGTCCTTGGCGAAGCCGGGGGATCATCCCCTTCGTCGGAGCGAAGAGATAGGCCAGCGCGAACTGGGCCGACTGTGCCAGCACGATCGAACCACCGGTGGAGGTGTCGAACCAATAGCTGGCGTAGACCCCGAGCACCGCGGAGGCCGCGGCGCTGCCGGTGGCCACCACGAGCATCCATCCGAAGCGTCGGCACAGCAGCAGCGCTGTCGCCCCTGGCACCACCAGCATAGCGACCACGAGCAGAATGCCCAGCGTCTGCAGCGAGGTCACCGTGGTCAGCGCCAACAGCGTCAGCAGCAGAATGGACAGCACCGACGTGGACATCCCGATGGTGTGGGCATGGATCTTGTCGAACGCCAGAAGCACCAGGCTGCGTCGCAGCGCCAGCAGCACCGCCACCGTGGCCAGCCCGAGCCCGGCCGTCTGCAGCAGATCTGCCTGCGAGATGCCCAGCACGTTGCCGAAGAGGATATGTGTCAGGTGCGTCTCGCTGGGGGTGCGTGAGATCAGCACCAGGCCCAGCGCGAAGAGCGAGGTGAAGACCACGCCGATGGAGGTGTCGTGCTTCAACGTGGAGTCTCCGCTGATCCCGCCGATCAGCAGCACCGCGAGCATCCCGAACACGAAGGCGCCCAGTGCCATCGGCAGCCCGAAGATCTGTGCGAGCACGATTCCGGGAAGGATTGAATGGGCCACCGCCTCACCCATCAGGGACCAGCCCATCAGGACCAGCCAGCAGGAGAGCATGGCGCAGACCACCGAGGAGATGACTGCCGCCGCCAGTGCGTGCTGCATGAAGGTGAACTCCAGCGGCTGGGTCAGGATCTCGATCATGGGTTCTCCCGCAGCACGGCACCGAAGCTGCGCCCCAGCTGCTCCTCGGTGAGCACGTCCTCGGGGAGCCCCGAGGCCAGCACGCGCTGGTGCAGCAGCACCACCTCGTCGGCGAGGTCGGCGACCCCCGCGAGGTGGTGGGTGGAGATGACCACTGTGGTGTCGGACTGATCGCGCAGCGCCTTGAGCACCGTGCTGATCAGCTGCTCCGAGCCTCGGTCGACCCCGGCGAAGGGCTCATCCAGGAGCATCAGCGGCGACTGCTGCGCGATCGCTCGCGCCAGGAACGCGCGCTTGCGCTGACCTCCGGAGAGCTCACCGATTCCGCGACGGCGCAGCTCGGTCAGCCCGACCTGTTCCAGCGCCTCATCGCAGGCGAGACGGTCCGCCGGCCGGGTGCGGCGGGTGAGGCCCATATGCCCGTAGCGTCCCATCATCACGACCTGCTCCACGCTGATGGGGAAGCTGGCGTCCACCTGTTCATGCTGCGGGACATAGCTCACCTGGTTGCGGCGTCTGGCCTTGGCGGGTTCGAGTCCGAAGAGCCGCACGCTGCCGGCGCTGGGGCGATGCAGCCCGAGCAGCGATTTGAACAGCGTCGACTTGCCCGAACCATTCGCACCCAGCAGAGCGCAGATGCTGCGTCGGGGCACCGTGATCGACACCGACTCCAGCGCGCGCACCCCGGGGTAGCCCGCACTCAACCTGCTGACGACGACGGCGGCCGGTTCCCCGGTCATCGCTGGGCTCCTTCGATGATGAGGTCAAGGTCATGCTGGAGCAGCTCGAGGTAGCTGGGTGCGGGTCCGTCTGCCTCGGTGATGGAGTCCACGTGCAGCGGATCGCTGAGCTGGGCGTCGGTGGACTCGGCGACCTGCTGCTGGGCTGCATCGTTCACCGTGGACTCGCAGAACACTGCGGGGACCTGGTTCTCGCTGACGTAGCGGATCTGGGCCTCCACCTGCTGCGGGCTTCCCTGGTCCTCGGCATTGAGCGGCCAGAGGTAGTGCTCGCTGAGTCCGAGATCCTGCGCGAGGTAGCTGAAGGCCCCCTCGCAGCTGACCAGGTGGACCTGGCCCTCAGCCTGCAGCGGCTCCAGAGCTTCGGCGGCCTCCTGCCAGATGCGGCGGATCTCACCGCGGTAGTCCTCGGCGTTCTTCGCGAAGATGTCCGCATCCTCCGGAGAGAGCTCGCTGAGCGCGGCTTCTATGTTGTCCACATAGGTCATGGCCTGGGCCGGGGACATCCACGCGTGGGGGTTCACCGGCAGACCCTCCCGCTCTGGATCCTCCGCGTTCTCGCCTGCGGGATCGGACGATCCCGGAAGCCGCGTCACCGGAAGGGTCTGGACACCCTCGGAGACCATGAACACCTCGGCGGAGGTGTGGGTCAGGAACTGCTCGTACCAGGCCTCCAGTCCCAGGCCGTTGAAGAGGATCAGGTCCGCCTCCGCAGTGTCACGGAGATCCCCGGGGGTCGGGGAGTATTCGTGGACCTCTGCCCCGGGAGGCGTGATGCTGCGCGTATCGACCCGATCTCCGCCCACGGCGGAGGCCATGTCTTCCAGCACGGAGAAGCTGGCGAGGACCACGGGCAGATCACTCGCCTCGCCCGCGTGGGTTCCCGGCTGCGCAGAGGAATCAGCGGGCGCGCAGCCACTGAGCAGCAGCACCAGCATGAGGGTGCCGACGCTCGGCGGGAGAGGGGTTCTGCGCATGCCGCCAGTATGGTTTAGGCACACCTAAAACTGCAAGTGAAAGGGGTTCGCTCTCCCTGCTGCGCAGCTCAGAAGGGAGCGGGGCGATCAGCGGCGAGAGCGCCCAGGGCGGCGTCGTGCAGGAGGCCATTGGTGGCCAGGCCATTGGTGCCGGTGCAGCCGGGTTCACCGTCCAGCGAGGTGAAGATGCCGCCCGCTTCCCGGACGATCGGGACCAGGGCAGCCATATCGTGGAGGTTCAGCTCCGGTTCGGCGGCCATGTCGACCTGACCTTCCGCGACCATGCAGTAGGACCAGAAGTCGCCGAAGGCCCGGGTGCGCCAGACGGTCTCGGTCAGCTCCAGGAAGTTCTGGCTCCGGCCGATCTTCCGCCAGCCCGCCAGCGAGGAGTAGGAGAAGAAGGCGTCTTCGAGTGTGGGCACCTTGGAGACCTGCAGCCGCTTGGCCGAGGCCAGCGATTTGCCGGTGTAGGCGCCTCCGTCCTTGGCCGCCCACCAACGCTTTCCCAGCGCGGGCGCACTCACCAGTCCCACCACGGGCTCGCCCTCGTCCACCAGGGCGATCAGGGTGGCCCAGGCGGGGACCCCGCGGATGAAGTTCTTGGTGCCATCGATGGGATCGATGATCCACTGCCGGGCGCCGGACCCGGTGGAGCCGAACTCCTCGCCCACCACGGCGTCGCGTCCACGGGCTCTGCTGAGCTGTCCGCGGATGAGTTCCTCCGCCTGACGATCCGCCTCGGTGACCGGGGTGAGATCGGGCTTGGTCTCCACCTCGAAGTCCATCGAGGAGAAGAAGGACATCGTCTTGGCATCTACGGAATCCGCGATCATATGCGCCAGGCGCAGGTCATCGGTGTAGGCGCTGGTGCTAGAGCTCATGTCGCCACGCTAGCAATGTCCCGGTGCCCGGAGCGGGATTCGACAGACTTACGCGCCGAGCCGCTTCTCCGCGGGAGCTTCCTCGGTGCCCGCCATGGAGCTGATCAGCCCGCGCAGCGAGGCCAGCCGTGCCGGCCCGTGCTCGCCTGCGTGGCCGTCGGCGACCCAGGCATCCAGCGCGCAGCCGCCCTCCGGGGACATGTGGGCGCAGCCAGGTTCGCAGTCCACGGAGCCTTCGACCAGATCCGAGAACGCGCCGAGCACGTCATCGGGCGCCACGTGGGCCAGTCCGAAGGTGCGGACCCCGGGAGTGTCGATGATCCACGAGTCTCTCGCATCGGCCGCGTCGAGAGCCTCGGTGGGCTCCAGATTCAGCGCCACGGCCGAGGAGGAGGTATGCCGTCCCCGTCCGGTCACCGCGTTGACCCCACTGGTCGCCCGGTCCGCGCCGGTCAGGGCGTTGACCATGGTGGACTTGCCCACGCCGGAATGTCCGATCATCGCCGTGACGCGACGGGTCAGTGCGGTGCGCAGGGCCGTCACGGCCTCGGCATCCAGGGACGGTTCTCCCGAAGCGGATCCGGCTGCCTGCTGGGAGACGACCACCTGAAGGTCCAGCTCCGCGTAATGACTCATCAGCCCGGCCGGATCCAGCGGGTCCTCCACGAGGTCGGCCTTGGTGACCAGCAGGATCGGCACGATGCCGGCGTCGTAGGCAGCCACCAGAGCCCGGTCGATGAACCCGGTGCGGGGTGCTGGATCGGCGGCAGCGACGACGATCAACAGCTGATCTGCATTGGCGACGATGACTCGCTCGGCGTCGTCGGTGTCCTCTGCGCTGCGTCGCAGCAGCGTGGAGCGCTCCTCGATGCGGATCAGCCGGGCCAGGGAACCCTCATCGCCTGTGGTGTCGCCGACCAGGCCCACCATGTCACCGGGAACCACCGGAGTCCTTCTCAGTGCTCGGGCACGCACCGCGGAGATCACGCGTTCAACGCCGGCCGAGCTTTCCACCCGGACGGTGTAGCGTCCTCGATCCACGGTGACCACACGTCCCAGCTCCGCGTCGGCATAGTCGGGGGACTCCTTGGTCCGCGGTCGGGAGCCCTTCTTATTGGGCCGGACCTTCACGTGGGATTCGTCCCAGTCGGACCAGCGGCTCATAGCTGGCCAACCGATGTATGGTCGATCATTCCGGCCCACAGCGCGGGGAAGTCGGGCATGGTCTTCGACGTGGCCGAGATGTCCTGCACCTCGACGGCGTCGACCACCAGGCCCAGCACCGCGGCGAAGGTCGCCATGCGGTGATCGGCATAGGTATGGACGAGGCCGCCGTGACGCACGGGGGAGAGGACCTCGAAGCCGTCCGCGGTCTCCTCGGCGGTGCCGCCGAGTCGACGGATCTCGGTGACCAGCGCTGCGATCCGGTCGGTCTCATGACCACGCAGGTGTCCGACCGAGGTGAACCGGGTGGGTTCTGTGCACAGCGCCGCCAGTGCGGCCACTGTGGGCGTCAGTTCGGCGGTGCCGTCCACGGCGCCGGGGCTGCGCAGCGAACCGCCGCGGACACTCAGCGTGACCGTGGCGTCGGTCTCCGGGTGCTGCGTCACGGAGGCGCCGAAGGCGGGCAGCAGCTCGGTCCAGCGTCGTCCGATCTGGGTGGAGTGCTTCGGCCACCCGCGCATGCTCACCTCACCGCCGGTGACCGCGGCCGCGCAGAGGAACGGGCCCGCGTTGGAGAGGTCCGGCTCCACTCGCACGGTGAAGCTCTTGATCGGGCCCGGTTCCACCTTCCAGGTGTGAAGAGCCGGTGAGCTCACCTCGATGCCCACCTGGCTGAGGACTTTGCACGTCATCTCGACGTGCTCCAGTGAGGGGACAGCGTCGCCTGCGTGGCGCAGCGTCAGTCCGTGGGGCATCCGAGCCGCGGCGAGCAGCAGCCCGGAGACGAACTGTGAGGAGGCGGAGGCGTCCATCGTGATGACGTCACCGGTGATGCCGGTCGGCGCGTGGACGGTGAAGGGCAGGTAGCCTTCCTCGCCACGTTCTGGTGCGCCGAAGCCGGTGACCTCGACGCCGAGATCACGCAGCGCACGCAGCACCGCACCCATGGGGCGGACGCGCGCGCCAGGATCGCCGTCGAAGTGCACGCGCTGCCCGGTCAGCGCTGCGACGGCGGGGAGGAAGCGCATCACGGTGCCGGCCAGCCCGCAGTCGATGCGAGTTTCACTTGCCGCGGCACCAGCGGCCGGTGCATCGAGGTCCTCGCGCTGGTCCTCCGCCCGACCTGACGCCAGGTCGGGATCCAGGTCCGGGATCGGTGAAATGCGGACCGCCGCGACCCCGCTGTGCTCCCAGTCCTCGAGGTGCTCCACCGTGGCCCCCAGCTGTTCGAGGGCAGCGAGCATGAGCCGGGAGTCCCGAGAGCGCAGGGGATTGATGACCACACTGGGGCCCTGGGCCAGTGCCGCCAGCAACAGGTACCGGTTCGTCAGAGACTTGGAGGCGGGAACCGTCACCTCAGCGCGCAGCGGTGCCCCCGCCCGTGGCGCTGGCCACGGCTGCGGGGGCACCGGTGAAGCGTGTGAAGATGTGGTGGTCACGGCGCTGAGATTCAGGCTCCGACCTTCTTCTTGGCGCCCTGGGCCGACTTCTTCGCACCCTTGGAGGCGTTGTTGATCGCCTTCAGCGCGTCACGCTCGGCGCGCTGGAAGTTCTTCTTGGCGTTCTTCTCGAAGTCGCGGACCTTCTTGGTGGCACCGTTGCCGAAGTCATCGGCCCATTTGAAGGTCTTGTCCCCGAACTGGGCGCCCTTCTTGCGGGTGTTCTTGGCCAGGTGCTCGGCGCGCCAGCCCAGCGAGGGCTTGCCGTCGAGGTCCACGATGGCCAGCGTCAGGCCGCCCAGGATCGAGACGTTCTTCAGCAGCGTGCGGCGCTGCGCCGTGACGTCGGCGTCGCTCTCGAGCTCAGCGCTGCGGTACTCGACGTAGCTGTCGAACTTGTGCACCCCGGCGAGCATCAGGGCCGCGGCGCGGGGGAAGCGACCGGTCGTCAGGGCGAGGCCGGCGACGACCTCGACTCCGCCGAGCACCTGGGTGGTGAGCTTGGGGTTGGAGACCAGAGGCTCAGCCTGGGAGACCAGCGAGCCGATCTCCTCCAAGGTGGACTCGATCCTCGCCGACGCATCATCGGTGTTGCGCAGTCGGTCGACACCGTTGGCGATGAAGCTTGCCCCCAGCAGCGGGCGGGCGAATTTACGGAGTAGAGACATAGTGTCCTCCTGTAGGAGTGTGGCGCTGAAGCATCGTCCGTGGTCCAATCTACCCAATCCGGCCCGGGACGGGAATCAGCGGCACGAGCCAGGAATGCGAAGCCCGGCGTCGTCGTTGTCCTGGGTATGACGCCGACGACACTGACTCCACGCCGCACCAGCGCCACTGGCGAGGTCCGGCAACGCCCAGTGGTCGCTCTGCGAGTAGACTCAGCGGTGATGGAAAAGCCTGCAGCCACCGCCCCTGACTCGAAGAGCACCGACTCGAGCAGCGTCGTCGTCGCCGAAGAGACCGAACAGCAGCGTCGCGTACGTTTCGAGAGCGAGGCTCTGCAGTACGTGGATCAGCTCTACTCCGCTGCCATGCGGATGACACGAAATCCGCAGGACGCCGAAGACCTCGTCCAAGAGGCCTATACCAAGGCGTACTCGGCGTTTCACCAGTACAAGCCCGGGACGAATCTCAAAGCCTGGCTGTACCGGATCCTCACGAACACCTACATCAACATCTATCGCAAGAAGCAGCGCCAGCCCCTGCAGGCCAACACGGACACTGTGGAGGATTGGCAGATGGCTCAGGCAGCTGAGCACACCTCCTCCGGACTCCGCTCTGCCGAGGCGGAGGCTCTCGATCATCTTCCCGATTCAGACGTGAAGGATGCGTTGCAGCAGATACCCGAGGAGTTCCGTCTGGCGGTGTACTTCTCCGATGTTGAAGGCTTTGCCTATAAGGAGATCGCCGAGATCCTGAACATCCCCATCGGCACCGTGATGTCACGACTTCACCGGGGCAGAAAGCTGCTGCGCGAACTGTTGCACGACTATGCCCGTGAACGTGGCTTCAAGAAGCAGGAGGCCAAGAAATGAATGATCCCGATCTCAGCTCCGCCGCAGGCGTGAGCCCCGGCAAGTGGCTCGATGAGAACTGCAAGGACGGCGACTGCACCGAGACTCAGGTCCGGATGGAGCGCATCTATGAGTACGCCGACGGCGCGCTCAGCCGCGAAGACATCGGCGAGGTGGAGGCGCACCTTCAGGCCTGCCCCGAGTGCGCCAAAGACTATGACCTGGAATGCATCATCCGGACGGTCGTGCGGCGCTCCTGCGCAGAGCGCGCCCCCGAGACGCTGAAGGTGACCATCCTGGAACGGATCAGCCAGATCCGTGTCGAGGCAGGACACGGTCAGGACGAGGAATACCGCTGACCTGTTGAGCGGGCGCCGTCCTGGCTCGTGGCCCGGTCCGCCGGGGAGCGGCAGATGATCCGTAGAAGAACCGCAGAACATGAAAGAACCCCCTGCAGAGAATCTCTGCAGGGGGTTCTTTGCTTGTGCGCTGTCGCGGCGACTGCGACAAGGCCTCGGTCCTCCTGAGATCAGGAGTTGGGGCGCTTGCCGTGGTTCGCGTTCTTCTTGCGACGTGCGCTGCGCTTACGTCCACGCTTGCTCATGATGAACTCCTTTCGTCGGCTGAAGCTCATTCTAAGCCACCGGCTCTTGGAGCCCTAACCACTGATACCAGCCGCGATGAAGAACAAGCCAGGCCATCAGCCCGTACCCTGCCTGTCCTGGAAGTCCGCCATTGGCGGCCAGATCGCTGCGCCACTGCTCATGGCTGACCAGGGGCGTGTACGCGTCCACGTAGACATGAGAACGGCGGGAGGCCACGTCCCTGTAGGCGGCGTTCAGCTCCGAGATCCGTTGGTTCCGCTCGCTGTCCAGAGTGGGCACCGGACCGATCACCAGGCACCGAATGCCCTCCTGGGACGCGCGGTCCAGGATATTGGCCAGGTTCAGCCGCGACCGCGCCGAGGAGGTCGCGCTGTGGAGGTCCTTGTCGTTCAGCGCGACCACCAGATGGCGTTCCGGCGGCTCGGGGGCGCTCGCCTCGAAGCGAGCCAGCGTCTCCTGCTGCCAGCGCTCCGAGAGTGCCTCGGTGCCCTCCCCGGGCATCGCGAGGACATAGTGCTCCAGCGCGATGCCTTCGATCGGGGTCTTGGAGATGACTCGGCCGATCCACCCCAGCGCTCGGGGGTCACCGATCCCGGTCAGCAGCTCATCGCCGAGGGCGACGATCCGCAGATGACGGCGCGGGCCGATCACGGAGGAACGAAGATCTTGAGTGGTCTCTTCCATCAGGTCACAGGTCCAGGTGCGGGAAAGCCTTGCTGAGCAGGCCCTCCAGCTCCTTGGCATGCCGCTTGGCCTGCCCCACGGAGGTGGCGGCCGACTCTGCGCGGGAGACCAGCTTGAGGTCCTGCGTGAGACGTGGCTGCAGGTTCAGCCCCAGGAACGGCCAGGGTCCCTGGTTGATCGGCTCGTCCTGTGCGTAGACGAACTCCTCGGCTGAGGTGAAGCGATCCAGCTCCGCCTGCAGCTCCTCCACCGGCATCGGGTAGAGCTGCTCGAGCCGCACGATCGCGGTGGTCTCATCCTTATGCTTCGCCCGGGTGGCGACGAGGTCATAGTAGAGCCGGCCCGAGACGATCAGCACACGCTTGACCTTGGAGGCGTCCACCTCGTGATCGCCGATGACCTCCTGGAAGGTGCCGGTGGTGAAGTCCTCCACCGAGTTGGCCGCTGCCTTGAGCCGCAGCAGCTGCTTCGGCGAGAAGACGATGAGCGGGCGGCGCGGTCGCGCCACCGCCTGGCGGCGCAGAAGGTGGAAGTAGTTCGCTCCCGAGGAGGGCAGCACCACGGTCATGTTGTCCTCGGCGCAGAGCTGCAGGAAGCGCTCGGGACGCCCTGAGGAGTGATCCGGGCCCTGTCCCTCATAGCCGTGCGGCAGCAGCATCACCACGGAGGACTTCTGCCCCCACTTCTGCTCGGCCGTGGCGATGAACTCATCGATGATGATCTGCGCACCATTGACGAAGTCGCCGAACTGGGCCTCCCAGAGGACCAGCGCATGGGGATTCTCCACGGAATAGCCGTATTCGAAGCCCAGCGCCCCGTACTCGGAGAGCAGCGAGTCGTAGATGAAGAACCTGGCCTGATCCTCGGTCAGGTTCTTCAGCGGGTACCACTCATCACCGTTGACCCGATCATGGAACACCGCATGACGCTGCACAAAGGTGCCGCGGCGCGAGTCCTGGCCGGCCAGTCGAACCTCGGTGCCTTCCATGAGCAGCGAGCCGAAGGCCGCGATCTCGGCGAAGCCCCAGTCGATGCCGCCCTCGCGCGCCATCTTTGCGCGCTTCTCCAGCAGGGACTTCAGCTTCGGATGCGGCGTGAAGCTCTCCGGGATGTTGGTGTGGACCTCGCCGATGTGTGCCAGCGAATCCTCGCTGATGGCAGTGTCCGTGGCCTCGCGGTCTGGTGTGCTGGTCTCCTCCTGGGAAGCCATCGGGGCCATTCCCCTGGTCTCGGAGTCCGAGGTGTTCGCTGTGGAGATCGGTTGGGTCTGGGCGGCGTGGGTCTCGGTGAAGACTCGCTCCAGCCGCTGGCGGAAGTCCCGCAGCGCCTGATCGGCCTCTTCCTGGGTGATGTCTCCGCGTCCGACCAGAGCCTCGGTGTAGAGCCGGCGCGTGGTGCGCTTGGCCTCGACCAGGTTGTACATCTTTGGCTGAGTCATCGACGGGTCGTCGCCCTCGTTGTGCCCGCGCCGGCGGTAGCAGACCAGGTCGATCACGACGTCCTTGTTGAACCGCTGACGGTAGCGGAAGGACAGCTGAGCCACGCGGGCCACCGACTCCGGGTCATCGGCGTTGACGTGGAAGACCGGCGCCTGGATGGCCTTGGCCATATCGGTGGAGTAGGTCATCGACCGCGCCGCCGAGGGTGCTGTCGTGAAGCCGACCTGGTTGTTGACCACCACGTGCACCGTGCCGCCGGTGCGGTAGCCGCGCAGCTGCGACATGTTCAGCGTCTCTGCGACCACGCCCTGTCCGGCGAATGCTGCATCGCCGTGCACCAGCAGCGGCATCACGGAGAACGAGTTCAGGGCGTCCGCGCCCTGATTGATCCGGTCCTGCATGGCCCGGACGATGCCCTCGAGCACGGGGTTCACCGCTTCGAGGTGGGAGGGGTTCGCCGCCAGGTAGACGCTGGTGGAGTTGCCCCGGTCCGAGGTGAAGGACCCGCGGGTGCCGAGGTGATACTTCACGTCGCCGGAACCGGTCACCGACCCGGCCTCGCGCCCCTCGAACTCGCGGAAGACCTGAGCGTGGGTCTTGCCGGCGATGTTGGTCAGCACGTTGATGCGGCCGCGGTGGGCCATGCCGATGGCGACCTCGTCCAGTCCCTCATCGGCGGCCTCGGAGAGGATCGTGTCGAGCAACGGGATCAGCGACTCGCCGCCCTCGAGGGAGAAGCGCTTCTGGCCCACGAACTTGGTCTGCAGGAAGGTCTCGAAGGCTTCGGCCGCGTTGAGCCGGCCCAGGATCCGGAACTGTTCGTCACGCGTGGGCTTCTCGTAGGGGTGCTCGATCTCGTCCTGGAACCATTGGCGTTCCTCGGGGGACTGGATGTGCATGTATTCGACGCCGGTGCTGCGGCAGTAGGTGTCGCGCAGCACGCCGAGGATGTTGCGCAGCGGAAGCATCGAGCTGCCGCCGAACCCTCCGGTGGGCCATTCGCGGTCCAGGTCCCAGAGGGTCAGGCCGTGCGACTCGATGTCGAGGTCCGGGTGGCTGCGCATCTGGTATTCCAGCGGGTCCACAGAGGCCATCAGGTGACCGCGCACCCGGTAGGAGTGGATCAGCTGCTGGATGCGCGCGACCTTGTTGATCTGGTCCTCAGGATTGACCTGGATATCGGCGGACCAGTGGATCGGCTCGTAGGGGATGCGCAGCGCCTCGAAGATCTCCTCGTAGAAGCCGTCCTTGCCGAGCAGGTACTCGTGGATGGTCTTGAGGAACTCGCCCGAGCCGGCGCCCTGGATCACGCGGTGGTCATAGGTCGAGGTCAGAGTGATGACCTTGGAGACCGCGAGGCTGTTCAGCGTCTTCTCCGAGGCGCCCTGGAACTCGGCGGGGTATTCCAGCGCGCCGACGCCGACGATGACGGCCTGGCCCTTGGACAGGCGCGGCACCGAGTGCACGGTGCCGATGCCGCCGGGGTTGGTCAGTGAGACGGTGGTGCCGGCATAGTCCGCGGGGGTGAGCTTGTTGTCCCGGGCCCGCTTGACGACGTCGTCGTAGGCGCCCCAGAAGTCGGTGAAGCTCATCTCCTCGGCGGCCTTCATGTTCGGGACCACCAGTGCGCGGGTTCCGTCAGGACGCGGCATGTCGATGGCCAGGCCGAAGTTCACGTGCGCCGGCTGGATCGCCACCGGCTTGTTGTCCTTCACGTCATAGGTGACGTTCATCGACGGGTGGGCGCGCAGCGCCTTGAGCAGCGCATAGCCGATCAGGTGGGTGTAGGAGACCTTGCCGCCACGGGTCCGTTTGAGGTGATTGTTGATCACGGTGCGGTTGTCGATGAGCAGCTTCGCCGGCACGGCGCGCACTGTGGTGGCGGTCGGGACGGTCAGCGAGGCGTCCATATTGGCGGCGATGGCCTTGGAGATCCCCTTCAGCGGGGTGACCTTGTCCTCTTTCTCGGACTGCTCGGACTCGGCCTTGGCGGAGGAGGGCTCCGAGGGGATCGGCGTGTTGGAGGAGCCTTCGGACTTCTTCGTCGTCGGCTTGCGAGGGGCAACCGGCTTGTTCTGCGTGGAGGAGGTGGTCTTCTCGGCACTGGGCTTCTGCGCGCTCTCCGGCTCGGCGGGCTTGGCCGTGGCGGGAGTCGATTCCGCCCGGGACTCGCGCTGGTTGCCCGCGTTCGGGGTGGAGTCCGCGGAGGCGCGAGACGCAGACCCGTTCTTCTCACCTGAGCTGGTCGCGCCATTGTCGGACGACGGGGTGGACTTCGCGGGTTCGGACTTCGAGGGCGTCGACGTGGACTGCTGGGATTCCGAGGCAGCGGAGCCCGAGTCCGAGGAGCCGGAATCGTCAGAGCCGGAGGAGGTCTTGGAGCCAGCCGATGAAGAATCCCCCTCGCCTTCGAGCTGGCGGAATATCTCAGCCCATTTGCGATCCACCGACTCGGGATCGTCCTTGAACTTGTCGTATATGTCGGCGACCAACCATTCGTTTCCCGGGAACTCCTCGGCAAGACGGCTGGACGTTAGCTCTGGCACTGTGGATACGCCTCTTCCATTGTGTTGTGTAGTTATTCGGCACCGCATCGTGCTCTCGAATCTTCACCTCGTCCAAGCATAGTGACTTTGTGCACCGTGCCGCCACCGGCCACGGTATCGTGTCAGGGGTCGCTTCTGCCGGAGACATGATCGTTCCGCGCGCTTCCCCAACACCTGACATCCAGCATCAAGAAGGGCACGGATCTCCGTGAAATTTCTGAACGAACCCGTCACCGACCTGACCTATTCGGACGTGTTCCTCGTCCCTTCCCGCTCGCAGACCCAGTCACGGATGAGCGTGGACCTCTCGGCGGAGGACTCGACCGGCTCGACCATCCCGGTGGTGGCCGCGAACATGACAGCTGTCACCGGTCGTCGCATGGTCGAGACGATGGCCCGCCGCGGCGGGCTCGGGGTGCTGCCCCAGGACGTCCCGCTGGAGGTCATCCGGGAGGTCACCGACTGGGTCAAGTCCTGCCACCCGGTGCTCGAGACCGCCCTGAAGGTCCAGCCCACGGACACCATGCTCGATGTCCTGCACCTGCTGGACAAGCGCAACCACGACGCCGTCTGCGTGGTCGACGAGGACCTGCGGCTGGCCGGAGTGGTGACCGCCAGCGACGGTCTCGGCGTGGACCGCTTCTCCTCCGTCGCCTCGGTGATGCGGATGCCCCCGCTGCGTTTCACCGCCGACGAGGTGCTCGGCGAGGGCGGCCTGGAGCAGGCCTTCGCTGCAATGGATGCCGCGGGCGCCGGCTACGCCCCGGTGACCACCTCCGACGGCGTGCTGGCAGGTGTGCTCACCCCTAAGGGTGCGCTGCGCTCCACGCTGTACCGCTCGAACCTGGATGAGCAGTCGCGATTGAAGGTGGCGGCCGCCGTCGGCATCAATGGTGATGTCGCCGCGAAGACGGACTCGCTGCTCGGTGCCGGGGTCGATGTGCTGGTCGTGGACACTGCCCACGGGCACCAGGAGAAGATGTTCGAGGCCCTGCGTGCGGTCCGCGAGACCGTGGACGCCAGTGGGCGCAAGGTGACGGTGGTCGCCGGCAACGTGGTCACCGCCGACGGCGTCCGCGACCTCATCGAAGGGGGCGCGGACATCGTCAAGGTCGGCGTGGGCCCGGGAGCGATGTGCACCACCCGCATGATGACCGCCGTGGGACGACCGCAGTTCTCCGCAGTGCTGGAGTGTGCCGCCGCGGCGCGCGAGCTGGGCAAGCACGTCTGGGCCGACGGGGGTGTCCGCTACCCCCGTGACATCGCCCTGGCGCTGGCGGCCGGCGCCTCGCAGGTCATGGTCGGCTCCTGGTTCGCCGGCACCTACGAATCTCCCGGGGACATGCTCACCGGGGTGGACGGTCGCCGCTATAAGGAGAGCTTCGGCATGGCCTCCTCACGGGCCGTGCAGAACCGCACCGCCACCGAGAGTGCCTTCTCCCGCGCCCGCAAGGCCATCTTCGAAGAGGGGATCTCCAGCTCGCAGATGTACGTGGACCCGGCCAAGCCGGGAGTGGAGGACCTGCTGGACTCCATCACCGCCGGAGTGCGCTCGGCGATGACCTACGCCGGGGCGGAATCCCTGCACGAGTTCCGGCAGCGCGCCGTGGCCGGAGTTCAGTCGGCCGCCGGCTATGAAGAGGGCAAACCGCTGACGGCATCCTGGTGAGAACCCGGTAAGATCTGAGTCCTCATGGAGTACCGACAACCTCGCTTCCGCCGCATCTGCCCCCGCATGAGCGCCACCCGGGGCACCGCCGTCTGCGGCGCCCCTGACCCGGGGACCTCCGCCGCCGACCGGAGGTGGCAGCCCTAAGTGGAACTGCTGCTTCTCGGCGTCGGCTTCCTGCTGATCCTCGGCACCGGCTTCTTCGTCGCCGTCGAGTTCTCGCTGGTCGCCCTGGACCAGTCCACCGTCCAGCAGGCCATCGACCGCGGAGACAAGCGGGCACCGGCGGTGATGCGGTGCTTGAAGTCGCTCTCCACCCAGCTCTCCTCGTGTCAGCTGGGCATCACACTGACCACTCTGCTCACCGGCTATGTCGCCGAACCGGCGCTGGGCGTGCTGCTCACCGTGCCGCTGCAGGGCCTCGGGGTCTCCGGCGCGGCCCTGTCCGCAGTCTCGCTCACCCTTGCGCTGATCATAGCCACCATCGTCACGATGCTCCTCGGCGAGCTGGTCCCGAAGAACCTCGCCATCGCCGAGGCCTACCCTGTGGCCCGCACGCTGGCGAGACCGCAGCTGTTCTTCACCGCCCTTTTCAAGCCGCTGATCATCGTGCTCAACGGCTTCTCCAACAAGGTCCTGCACCGGTTCGGCCTCGAGGTCAAGGAAGAGCTCTCCGGCGCACGCACCCCGGAAGAGCTTTCCTCCATGGTGCGGCGTTCAGCGATGCTGGGCACCCTCGAGGAGGGCACCGCGACCTTCCTCGACCGCACCCTGCGCTTCTCGGATCAGACCGCCGCCGATGTGATGACCCCGCGGCCGCGGATGGCCAGCATCGAGGCCGCATCCTCGCTGGAGGCGCTGATCGATCTGGCTCGGCGCACCGGCTTCTCTCGCTTCCCGGTCCTGGGGGACTCCGTGGACGACGTCCGCGGCGTGACCCACGTGAAGAAGGCCGTGGCCGTTCCGCGCGAGAAGCGCGACGGTCTGGTCGCGGCCACCGTCATGTCCGATATCACCCGGGTCCCGGAGACCATCCACCTCGACGCGCTGCTGCCCGTGCTGCGCGAGGCCTCGCTGCAGGTGGCCATTGTGGAGGACGAATACGGCGGAACCTCGGGAGTCGTCACGCTGGAGGACCTGATCGAGGAGATCGTCGGCGAAGTGGCCGATGAACACGACCGGATCGCTCCCGGAGTGCTGCAGAGCGCCTCGGGGGACTGGTTCTTCCCGGGACTGCTGCGCCCGGACGAGATCAACGCACAGATTCTTGAGCTCCACGTGCCCGAGCATCCTGCCTACGAGACCGTCGCAGGCTTCGTGCTGCTCACCCTGGGTCGGGTGGCCGGGCTCGGCGACGAGGTGGAGGTCGACGGCGGCAGGCTCGCCGTCGTCGACATCGACGGCCGCCGGATCGACCGGCTGCGCTTCACCCCTGATCCCGAGGCCCGCCAGGCTGCCCTCGAGCACGCGGCGGCACGTGCCGAGAAGCTCGCCGAGGAGCGTGCGGATCATGACCGCCACGCCCGGGAGCGAGGTGAGCGACGATGAACGCCGATCTGCTGGGAATCGTGTGGCTCGTGGTGCTGCTGGCAGGCAACGCCTTCTTCGTGGCCGGCGAGTTCGCCGTGATGAGTGCCCGCAGAAGCCAGATCGAGCCGCGGGCCGAGGCTGGGTCGTCCCGAGCCAAGACCGCCATCTACGCGATGGAGCATGTCTCCCAGATGCTGGCGATCGCGCAGCTGGGGATCACCGTGTGTTCGCTGCTGATCCTGATGGTCTCCGAACCTGCCATCCATCACCTGCTCACCGACCCGCTGACCTCGGTGGGGCTGAGCTACGGCGTCGCGAGCGTGATCGCCTTCATCATCGCGCTGGCTCTGGTCTCCTTCCTGCATGTGACCATCGGCGAGATGGTGCCGAAGAACTTCGCCGTCTCGGTGGCGGACCGCGCCGTGCTGCTGCTCGCCCCGCCCATGGTCTTCCTCTACCGGGCGCTGATGCCGCTGATCTGGCTGCTCAACCTGGCGGCGAACCTGGTGCTGCGCGCCTTCCGGGTGACGCCGCGGGACGAAGTGGTCTCGACCTTCACGCTGGAGGAGATGGAGTCCATCGTTGCCGAGTCCAAACGCGGCGGCACGGTGCGCGATGACGCCGGGATCATCGCCGGTGCCATGGAGTTCAGTGACTACACCGCCGGCGAGGTGATGGTCCCCGTGCAGGAGGTGGTGACCGTCCCCACGGACGTGACGCCCCGGAAGGTGGAGAAGGCGGTGGGACGCACCGGATTCTCCCGCTTCGTGACGGCGCAGGAGGATGGCCTCTACACCGGATACGTGCACCTGAAGGACGTGATGAGCCTTCCAGCGACCCAGTCCAAGGATCCGATTCCCGTCACCGTGGTGCGTTCGTTGGGCAATATGAGCACCGGTGATGAGATCGAGCAGTGCCTGGCACAGATGCAGCGCACCGGATCTCACCTCGCCCGGGTGATCGACGAGGCGGGGGTCACGCGGGGGATCCTCTTCCTCGAAGACGTGTTGGAGGTGCTGGTGGGGGAGATCCACGACGCCACGCAGTCCTGGGATTCCCGGCGCCGGCACACGGTCTCCGAGGAGGGGCACTGAGGAACGAGGCACTGAGGGTCTAGTTGAGATTTGTTCTCAACAAAGACTGGACGTACGCTTTCCTCAGTTGCCCGAACCGTTCGCGGTCTCCGTCAGAAAGTGCGTCTCATGCCTGCCTCCCGCCTGTCCTCCTCCGTGGCGATCCTCGCCGCGTCCACGATGCTGCTCAGCGCCTGCGCCGGGTCCTCCGAAGCCTCGGACTCCAGCGGCGCCGAGGGAGGCTCCGGGGAGACGCTCACCGTGGTGACCTCCACCGATGTCTACGCCGACCTCGCCAGCCGGATTCTGGGCGATACTGCGGAGGTCAGCGCCCTCGTCGATGACACCGCCGCAGACCCCCATTCCTATGAGGCCACGCCGCAGGACCGACTCAGCGTGGATCGCGCGGACGTGATCGTCGCCAATGGCGGCGGATATGACCCCTTCCTCACACGCCTTGCCGCGACCTCCGGCAAGGAAGACGCCGTCTACCAGATCATCGAGGGTGAGAACGAGCACGTCCACGCCGAGGAAGACGCGGATCACGAGGGCGAGGAGGAACATGAAGGGCATGAAGGCGAGGAGGACCCGCATGCGGGGCACGATCACGCCGAGGGATTCGTCAATGAACACCTCTGGTACGACCTCGCCGCGATGAGCGACTTCGTTCAGGACTTCAGTGCCCACATGGGGGAGCTCGCCCCGGATGACGCCGAGCTCTACCAGGACAACGCCGATGCCCTCGCCGCAGAGATCGACGCGCTGGATGAGCGCAACCGCGCCATCGAGGCTGAGCCGATGAGCTTCTTATCCACCGAGGCCGTCTCCCAGTTCCTGCTGACCGACGCCGGCCTCGAAGACAGCACCGACGAGCAGTTCCTCGCAGCGGTGGAACATGGCGACGACGTCGCCCCCCGGCTCTACCAGGAGGCGCTCACCGCCGCGGCGGACCAGCAGATCGATCTGCTCTCCTATAACCCGCAGACGGAGACCAATCAGTCTACACAGATCCGCGAGGCGGCAGAAGACGCTGGGGTGGCAGTGCTCGAGTTCAACGAGACGATCCCTGAAGAGCATGACTCCTACGTGGAATGGATGGAGAGCAACATCTCCGCCGTGGAGACCGTGGTGGAGGATGCGCGTGGGTGATCCGCACCCCACCAGCACGAGCACGAGCATGAGCACGAGCCCCGCGACGCCATCGGCAACCCGCAGCCCCGCAGCGGAGCCGGTGGTGAAGCTCGACGACGCCAGTGTGGGCTTCAACGGGCGCATGCTCTGGGAGGGCCTGGACCTCGAGCTGGTGCCCGGCGAGTTCCTCGCGGTGCTGGGCCCCAATGGCGCGGGCAAATCCACGTTCCTCAAGGTGCTGCTGGGTCTGACCCGGCTCAGCGCTGGGTCGGTGGAGATCACCGGAGAGCCCGTGCGGCGGGGCAGCAGCCGCGTCGGTTACATCCCGCAGCAGCAGACCATGCCCGAGGAGACGCCGCTGCGCGCCCGCGACATGGTGGCGCTGGGTCTGGACGGACATCGATTCGGCATGCGGCTGCACCCTCGCAAGCTGCGCCGACGGGTGGATGAGCTGCTCCAAGCTGTCGGCGCCTCTGCCTACGCGGATATGCCGGTGGGTCTGCTCTCCGGAGGCGAACAGCAGCGGCTGCGCACCGCGCAGGCTCTGGCCTCCAACCCTGACGTGCTGCTCTGCGACGAGCCCCTTCACTCTCTCGACCTGCATCACCAGCAGGCAGTCACCGAGCTGATCCGACGCCAAGCGGTGGACCGGGGCTCCGCCGTGGTCTTTGTGACCCACGAGATCAATCCGGTGATCGAGCACGTGGATCGTGTGCTCTACTTCGCCCGCGGCCAATACCGCATCGGCACCACCGAGGATGTCATGCGCTCGGAGGTGCTCTCCGAGCTCTATGGCTCATCGGTCGACGTCATCGAGCACAAAGGCCGCTTGGTGGTCATGTCCGCCCACGACGAGGGCTGCCACTACCACCCCGAGGAGCTGTCGCTTCCATGATGGAGACTCTGACCGGCTCGTTCAGCACCGAAGGGTACTGGGAGCTCTTCTCTCTCGTGCAGAACTCTGTGATCACCGCCGGGGTGCTAGGCCTCATGGGTGGACTCATCGGCGTGTTCATCATGCTGCGTCGCACGGCCCTGGTCGTGCACGGCATCGCGGAGATCTCCTTCGCCGGGGCCGCGCTGGCGCTGCTGATCGGGGTGGATGTAGTGGCCGGATCCGCTGTGGGGGCCGTCGCCGCAGCCATGCTGATCGGCGTGCTCAGCCTCAAGGACCGCGACACCAGCGCCGTGACCGGAGTGCTGATGCCCTTCGGCCTGGGACTTGGGATCCTCTTCCTCTCGCTCTACCGGGGACGCAGCGCCAACAAGTTCGGTCTGCTCACCGGGCAGATCGTCGGAGTCGACGACATCCAGACGCAGACCCTTGTCACCGGGGCCGTGCTCATCAGCATCGTGCTGCTGCTGATCTGGCGCCCGTTGATGTTCGCCTCGGTGGATCCGCAGCTGGCACGTGCTCGCGGAGTCCGGGTGAACCTGCTCTCCATGGTCTTCATGGTGCTGCTCGGCGTGGCGGTGGCCATGTCGGTCCAGGTGGTGGGCGCGCTGCTGGTGCTGGCGCTGCTGGTGGTCCCCGCAGCGGCCGCGTTGAAGGTCACCGTACGTCCGCACCTCGCAGTGCTGCTGTCCATGGCGTTCGCGCTGGTCTCCTCGGTGGGCGGCATCATGCTCGCGATCACCGGCACCGTGCCGATCAGCCCCTATATCACCACGATCTCGTTCTTGATCTACGTGGTGTGCGTCCTGATCGGACGCGGCGGCAGGATCCGGCACCGGCGAGCCTCCGCCGCGCTGGCGAGCTGACGCACCGGCCAGTGCGGCCAGCGGCTGACCCGGCGGGGTGCTTCCCCGGCTGAGTCAACGGCGGGGAAGCGCCGCGCAGGAGGCACAGAGGCCGAAGATCTCCAACGTGTGCCTGACTTCGGAGAAGTTGTGCTGAGCCGCAAGCTTGGCCGCCCAGTCTTCGATGTCCGGTGCCTCGAACTCCACGGTCAGACCGCAGGAGCGACACACCAGATGATGGTGGTGCTCCTCGCGCTCACAGAGCCTGTAGATGGCCTCGCCTTCGTCCGGTCGCAGCACATCGACGAGCCCCTCTTCCTGGTGCGACTGCAGCACCCGGTAGACCGTGGCCAGAGAGACCTTCTCACCACGGTCATCGAGGATCTTGTGCAGCTCTTGAGCGCTCACGAAGTCCTCGAGTGAATGCAGCGCCGCCCAGACGGCGCGCTTCTGACGCGTAGAGCGACCGCGCGCCGGAGGGGTGGTTGAGATCTGATTCATGCTCGCTCCAGACTAGCAGTCAGGACTAGAGTGGAACCCATGAGCACAGTCTTCAGCAAGGTCATCGCCGGTGAGATTCCTGGACGCTTCGTCTGGCAGGACGAGACCTGTGTCGGGTTCCTCTCGATCGCCCCGCTGGCCTACGGGCATACGCTGGTGGTGCCCCGCCAGGAAGTCGACAAATGGACCGAGGCCGATGGTCAGCTGATGACCCATCTGATGCACGTGGCCCACCGCATCGGCAAGGCGCAGGTCGAGGCCTTCGGATCCGAGCGCGCAGGACTCAGCATCGCTGGCTTCGAGGTGCCACACCTGCATATCCACGTGTGGCCCTCGAACTCCATGTCCGACCACAGCTTTGCCCAGGCTGATGACGATCCGGACGCCGCCAAGATGGACGAGTCGGCCGAGAAGCTGCGCGTGGCGCTGCGTCTGATGGGCGACGCCGAGCACGTCCCCGCCGAAGCGGACTGAACGCAGCCGCTCGGGAACGCGTTCCCCTTCGCCCTACTGGCGCGCCTGCTTGAGCGCGCGCCGAATCCGCTTGGCTGACACGGTCTGAGCCGTCCCCAGCTGCTGGGCGAAGAGGTTGACGCGGAACTCTTCGAGCATCCACTTCACGGCTAGCAGCTCATCAGGGACGGGAAGCTGTGCGGGCACCGCTTCCAGCGCGGCGTCGTACTCGTCCTCCAGCTCCTGCACCGCTGCCATGTCCGTGGCATCGCGGCTGAGTCCCTGACCTGCCTCGAGGCGGTCCAGCCGCAGCCCGATCGCCTGGAGGTAGCGCGGCATGTGCTGCAGCTGAGCCTGTCCCGTGGCGGTGACGAACCCCGGGTAGACCAGCTGCTGGAGCTGGGTGGACATGTCGCTGCGCGGTGCCCGCAGCGCATCCGAGCGGATGCGCGAGAGCCTGGCGGTGAGTTCCGTGGACCGACCCAGCACCTGCGCGAGGACGTCGGTGAGCCGGAGCACGGTCTCGATCAGCTCCGCTCGGGCGGCGCGAGCGAGCTGCTGGAAGGCGGCCTCGCTGAACGGCAGCTCTGCCGGCACCAGATGGTCCAGGGCCGCCGTCGTCGCGTCCTCGACCAGGGACTCCACCGTGCCGTGGGGTGATTGGCTGAAGGCCAGACGTTCCCGGTTGCTCAGGTTGTCCAGCACATAGCGCTGCGGCGAGGGGAGGACCTCGCGCAGCAGCGCGACGACGCCGGCCCGGTGCACTCGGCGCTGCGCCTGGGCGGAGTCTTGGATCGTGTAGGAGACCCCGGACGACGCCTTCTGCTTTCCGTCGGCGTCGGGAGCCAGCGCCGGGTAGCCGGTGATCTGGCGACCGGCGACCTCGGTGGTGATCTCCCGGGAGACCTCCCCGAAGGTCCAGCTGGTCTGACTCTGCTTCCCCGCTGGGGAGGCGTCCGCGGACTTGTGCGGCGACGTCCCGGCGCGCTGTCCTGAGCCTGTGGCCGGGGTCGCCGTGCTGGAGCTGCGGGACCCGCGCTGCGGCGCCGAGCTGGGAACGACTGCCTGTGCGTCCTCGCCCGTCGAGAGACTGCGACCGATGGCCTCCCGGTTCTCTCCGGAGAAGCGGATCTGCAGCTCGCGCAGATCGAATCCGGTGTCCAACACGCGCCCACGATCACTGACCACGGCGAAGGTGAACCGCAGGTGCTCCGGCAGTGCGCTGGTGTCAAAGACCGCGGGATCGACCACGTGCCCTCTGAGTCTGCGCAGCACCGTGGCCAAGGATTCGGTCAGCGAATCCACCCCGGGGGTGAATTCCGCCTCCAGCTGAGCCCTGGCACGTGCCGCGACGTCGGGCGCCGGGACGAAGTGTTTGCGCTGTGGCTTGGGCATGCCGCGGATCAGCGCCGTGACCAGCTCGGTGCGCAGACCAGGGATCAGCCAGTCGAAGCGTGCCGGTTCCAGCTGGTTCAGGAACAGCACCGGGACCCGCACCGTCACGCCGTCGGCAGTGGCCGTGGCGGCGGCTCCGCTCTCGGCGGTGTAGCGGGTGGGGTTGAACTCGTATTGGAGCTCGAGCTGGAGCCCGTCATGGTCGAAGTGCTCGGGGAAGGACTCGATGTCCAGCTCCTCGGCCGCTTCGGCCATCAGAGCCGCATCGGTGAGGTCAAGCAGCTCGGGAGTCTCATGACGCTGGGTCTTCCACCAGGAGTCGAAGTGGCGCTGAGAGACGATGTCGGCGGGCAGTCGGGCATCGAAGAAGGCGAAGAGCTCCTCATCGGAGGCGCGAAGGTCCTTGCGTCGGGTGCGGTTCTCGAGCTCTTCGAGCTCCGCGAAGCGTTCCCGGTTGCGCTTGTCGAAATGGTGGCGCGTGGACCAGTCTCCGTCCACGAGCGCACGCTGGATGAACAGCTCGCGGCTGTACTCCGGGTCCACCTTGGAATAGAGCACCTGCCGGTCCGCGACCACGGGAACCCCGAAGAGGGTGATCTTCTCCGTGGCGACCACGGCGCCCTTCCGGGCGGACCAGCGCGGCTCGGAGTGGCTGGTCTTGACCAGATGCGGGGCCAGCTCCTCGACCCAGGCGGGATCGATCTTCGCCACAGTGCGTGCCCACAGCCGCGAGGTCTCCACCAGTTCGCTCGCCATGACCCAGTCATGGTTCTTCTTGAACAGGTGGGAGCCGGGGAACACCGCAAACCGGGTGCCGCGGGCACCCTGATAGTCACGGGTGCGAGGGTTGTACAGACCCACATGGCTGAGCAGCCCCGCCAGCAGCGACTGATGGATCTGGTCGTGCTTCTGTGCAGGGTCGACGCTGGGCATCTTGCGCCCGCGCCGACCTTTGGAGGGGCGACTCCCGGAGGACCCTCGGCGACCGGGACCCTGCGAGCGGAATTCCACCTGTTCGGCGATCTCCCCGAGCTGACCGACCAGGTCCTGCCATTCGCGCACACGCAAGTAGTTCAGGTGTTCGCGGTGACAGAGCTTGCGGAACTGATTGCCGGAGAGATCGGTCTGTTTCTCCTGGAGGTAGCGCCAGAGGTTCAGCAGCGCCGAGAAGTCGGAGTTCTCGTCCTTGAATCGGGCGTGCAGCTCATCGGCCTGGGCTCGCTTCTCGGCGGGGCGCTCGCGGGGATCCTGAATGGTCAGCCCCGCGACCAGCACGGTGACTTCGGGCAGACAGTCCCGCCGTGCGGCCTCGACCATCATCCGGGCCATCCGAGGATCCACCGGCAGCTGGGCGAGCATGCGCCCCACAGGTGTCACCGAGCCGCTGCCGCGCGAGCCCTTCGCCCGGGAGTCTCTGCCCTCGCCTCGAGTCCCCGACTCTCGGCCAGTCTCGAGCGCGCCGAGCTCGGTGAGCAGCCGGACGGCGTCGTTGACCGCCTTGGCGTCGGGCTTCTGCACGAAGGGGAAGTCCAGCAGGTCCTCGGGCGTCCGCGTGATGCCCATCGAGGACATCTGCAGCAGGACCGATGCCAGCGAGGTGCGCAGGATCTCCGGGTCGGTGAACTCGGGGCGCGACTCGAAGTCCGCCTGCGAGTACAGCCGGATGGCGATTCCGTCGCTGGTGCGCCCTGAACGCCCGGAGCGCTGGTTCGCGCTGGCCTGGGAGATCGCCTCGATAGGCAGGCGCTGGACCTTCGTGCGAGTGGAATACCGGGAGATGCGTGCTGTCCCGGTGTCGATCACGTACTTGATGCCGGGCACCGTCAGCGAGGTCTCCGCCACGTTGGTGGCGAGCACGATGCGTCGTCGTCCGCCGGGGGAGAAGACCCGCTTCTGCTCGGCCATCGAGAGGCGTCCGAAGAGCGGGAGGATCTCTGCGTTGTTGAGCCTTCGCTCACGCGAGACGGTCTCCGCCAGGGCCTCCGCGGCATCGCGGATCTCGCGCTCGCCGGGGAAGAAGATCAAAATGTCGCCCTCGGGCTCGCGGGCCAGCTCCAGCACCGCGTCGCTGACGGCGTCGAGCAGATCACGGCCCTCATCCTCGGCGCTGGTGGGGGAGGGCGCCCTGGTGCTGCCGGCCGAGTCGGGGCGAGCCGAGGCTGTCTGCCGGGCACTGCCGTCCTCGTCCTCGCCGAAATGTTCGGACTCGTCGAAGTCTTCGAGCTCCGCCTCGGGATTGATCGGCCGGTAGCGGATCTCCACGGGGTAGGTGCGCCCGGAGACCTCGATGATCGGCACCTCGGAGGACTCGCGCGTCCAGTTCTCCGGGTCGGGGCTGAAATGACGGGCGAACCGTTCAGGGTCGATGGTCGCCGAGGTGACGATCACCTTGAGATCGGGCCGCGTGGGCAGCACCCGGCGCAGGTAGCCCAGGATGACGTCGATATTGAGGCTGCGCTCGTGGGCCTCGTCGATGATGATGGCCGAGTATCGGCTCAGCTGGGGGTCACGCTGAATCTCGGCGAGCAGGATGCCGTCGGTCATCAGCTTGACGGCGGTCGCCCCGGAGACCTCAGAGTTGAAGCGGACCTGGTAGCCGATGTCCCTGCCCACCGAGGTGCCCAGCTCCTCGGCCAGGCGTTCGGCCACGGTCCGGGCCGCCAGTCGACGAGGCTGGGTGTGGCCGATCATCCCGTCTCTGTGCAGTCCCAGCTCCAGCGCCATCTTGGGCAGCTGGGTGGTCTTGCCCGAACCGGTCTCACCGGCGACGACGATGACCTGATGATCCGCCAACGCGCGCAGGATGCGCTCGCGCTCGCCGGTGACCGGGAGCTGGGCGGGGTAGCCGAGATCCTCGGCGGAGAACTGATCACGGCGGGCTGTGGTGGCTTCAGACATATCCCTCCAATACTAGGGTTCCCCGACTGTTCCGGTGGTCTCGTCCGCTCAGGCCAGATCGGTGGTGCCGGTACCCGCAGCGATTAGGCATACAGCTGTCACTATGGGTAATATGTTTCTCGCTGCCGGGGAGAAATCGCCGACAGACGGTCGGGTCTGCAAGGCCTGACCAGCAGGTATGCGCGAGTGGCGGAATAGGTAGACGCGCTGGCTTCAGGTGCCAGTGCCTTCACGGGCGTGGGGGTTCAAGTCCCCCCTCGCGCACATATCGAACAGAAAGAGCCCCGAAGCGATCGTCATCGCTTCGGGGCTCTTTCTGCGTGGGCCGGGGCCCAGCCGGCTTCCGGCTACTCTGCGACCGGCCCCTCGGGGGTCTGGCCGTGGTGGCGGTGCACCCGGCGCGCCGCCTTGGCCGCGGCCTTCTCCGCCTCCAGCTGGCGCTTGACGTCGGCGGCGTAGACGTCCACGTACTCCTGCCCCGAGAGCCGCATGATCCGGTACATGATCTCGTCGGTGACGGCGCGCTGGGCGAAGCGGTCCTCGGCATTGCCGTAGTAGGAGTCGAAGGTCATCGGCTCGCCCACGATCATCCCTACGCGCCCCAGCCGGGGGATGTTCTTCCCGATCGGCTGGACCTTGTCGGTGCCGATCAGCGCGATCGGGATCACCGGCGCCTGGGTGTTCAGCGCAAGGCGGGCAATGCCGAGCTTGCCGCGATACAGCCGCCCGTCGGGACTGCGCGTACCCTCCGGGTAGAGACCGAGCACGCCGCCGTCGCGCAGCAGAAGTTCTCCCGCGTTCAGCGAGTTCTGGCTGGCCTTCCCTCCGGAGCGGTCCATCGGGATCTGCCCGGAGAGGTCGAAGAACTTCTTCATCACCCACCCCGAGGCCCCCTGCCGTCCCCAGTAGTCGTCCTTCGCCATGAAATGCACCTGACGCGGGACCTTGACCGGTATGAACACGGAGTCGGAGAAGGAGAGGTGATTCGAGGCCAGAATCGCGGGCCCCTCACTGGGGATATTGTGCAGCCCGCGCACCCAGGGGCGAAAGGCCGTGTTGACCACCGGTCCCACGACGATGTTCTTGGCGACGCTGTAGAACGACACTGGGCAGGGGTCCTTTCCGGCGGCTGAGCTTCGAGACCACTGTAGAGGCAATACAGTGACCCCATGCACACCTCCGCCATGGGAATCGCCGTCTTTCATGGATTCACCTCCACCCCAGCCTCCATGGAGCCGGTCGCCGAGTCCCTGCGCGAGGCCGGTTTCACCGTGGACCTGCCGCTCCTGCCTGGTCACGGCACGCGGTGGCAGGAGCTGAACAGTACGAGTCGCCACCAGATCATGCGGGCAGCGCTGGCTAGCTACGACCGACTCGCTGCGCGGTGCGTCGGCGTCGCCACGGTCGGACTGTCCATGGGTGGTTCGCTCGCCCTGCATGTCGCGGCCCATCGTCGGGTCGAGGCCGTCGGCGTGATCAACCCGGGACTCCGGCTGGCTCCGCTGACCGGGCCCGCTGCATGGGCGCTGGGGCGTCTGCGCCCGACCGTGGCGAGCATCGCCGGAGACATCGCCAAGCCCGGGGTGATCGAGGAGGCCTACGCGCAGACACCGCTGCGCGCCGTCGTTCAGCTGGATCGACTCTTCGCCCAGGTCCGCCGCGAGCTCCCCGAGCTGAGACGTCGTGCGACCCCCGTGATGCTGTTCCGTTCGGGCACCGATGATGTCCTGCCACCTTCCTCCGCCGATACACTCATCAAGGCTCTGGGTGAGGATCAGCTGCAGGTGGTGGACCTGCCGCGCAGTCGCCACGTGGCGACGCTGGACTATGAGGCGGAGACCATCCAGCGCCACCTGCGTGACTTCCTGCGCTCGCCGGCACCGCGTCCGCGAGCCCTCTGAGAGGATGGCCCCATGAGCAACTATCGCGATGATGAGCCCAGCAGAGTCTTCGGCCGAGGTGGTCAGTCCCGACCGGTGCCCGGTCCCGGTCAGGGTCCGCGGGACCACAGTGTCGATGACGGCGCGCTCGACGACGTCGACGACTTCCAGGCGCCGAACCCCAAGAACCCCCTGGCCGGGGCCCGGCCAGCGGTGGTCCTGGGTGCCGTGCTGAGCATCGGGGCGATCCTCGCGCTGATCATCGTGCCGTTCCTGCCGCTGAACGCTCCCAGCTGGACCGTCCCCGCCCTGATCGGCGTGGTGCTCGCGGGTCTGGTGATCCTCTTCATGCAGATGCCGCGCAGCCGGTCCGGACGAGGCGACGGCGCGCAAGTCTGAGGTCTCGTTACTGATCAGTATCCGGCTGTGGCAAGATGGTGTGACCCAGCACACATGATGGAGGAGTCCACCGTGAAGGAATTTGCTACACCCCCGGCTGTCGAGGTCCCTGCCGATCTCAACATCACTGACCTGCTCGAACGTCAGGTCACCGCCGATCCGAAGAACGTCCTCTTCGGCAGGCAGCTCAGCCCCGGGCAGTGGACCGACGTCAGCGCGGCCGAGTTTCGTGACCAGGTGGTCCAGATCGCCAAGGGCCTCATCGGCTCAGGCATCGAGATCGGGGATCGCGTGGCCATCATGGCTCCGACCCGCTATGAGTGGACCCTTCTGGACTTCGCCATCTGGTATGCGGGCGCGATCACCGTTCCGGTCTACGAGACCTCCTCGCCGTCCCAGGTCGCGTGGATCGTGGAGGACGCCGGCGTGAAGCTGCTCTTCGCCGAGACCCCGAACCACCAGCGGATCGTGGAGCGCGCCGTCGCCCAGGAGAAGCTGCAGGGCCTCCACCAGGTGTATACGATCGAAGGCGCTGGACTCGACGAGATCCGCGCCAAAGGCACCGAGGTCACCGAGGATGAGGTCATCGCGCGCCGCAACGTGGCAGTGGGCGAAGACCTGGCGACCATCATCTACACCTCGGGGACCACCGGTCGCCCCAAGGGCTGTGAGCTCACCCATGCGAACTTCACCGAGCTCTCCCTCCAGGCGCTCGGGTCCTCGCTGGGCTCGGTGGTGCACAAGGATGCCTCCACCGTCATGTTCATTCCGCTGGCCCACGTCTTCGCCCGGTTCATCTCCGTGCTGGCAGTCGCCGGCGGTTCCCGCGTCGGGCACACCTCCGACATCAAGGAGCTCGTGGACGACCTCGGGACCTTCGAACCCACGTTCCTCCTGGCAGTGCCCAGGGTCTTCGAGAAGATCTACAATGCCGCGATGCTCAAGGCCGAGTCTGAGGGCAAGGGTGCGATCTTCACCAAGGCGGCGGACACCGCCATCGCCTGGTCCCGCGCCAAGGCGCAGGGCAAGGTTCCCTTCACGCTCGGACTCAAGCACGCCGTCTTCGACAAGCTCGTCTATTCCAAGCTGCGCGCGCGGATGGGCGGTCAGGTCCGTCACGCGGTCTCCGGCGGCTCGCCGCTGGGGGAGCGGCTCGGCCACTTCTTCTACGGCGTCGGCGTGCAGATCCTGGAGGGCTACGGGCTCACCGAGACCACGGCCCCGCTGACCGTGAACACCCCGGAGCTGAGCAAAATCGGCACCGTGGGAGCGCCGCTTCCGGGCTGCGCGGTGAAGATCGCCGACGACGGTGAGATCCTCGGCCGCGGAGTCTGCGTCTTCCGGGGCTATCACAACCGTCCCGAGCTGGATCAGGAGATCTTCACCGACAACGGCTGGTTCCGCACCGGCGACGTCGGAACGCTGGATGCCGATGGGTGCCTGACCATCACCGGGCGCAAGAAGGAGATCCTGGTGACCGCGGCCGGCAAGAACGTCTCCCCGGCTCAGCTGGAAGACCTCATCCGCGCGGACGCGATCGTCTCCCAGGCAGTGGTGGTCGGTGACAACAGGCCCTTCGTGGCTGCGTTGATCACCCTCGACGTGGAGACGCTTCCGCAGTGGCTCAAGCGGCAGGGTCTGGACCCTGAGACCCCGGTCGCAGAGCTGGCGAAGGACGAGAAGGTGCTCACGCATATCCAGTCCGTGGTGGATCGGGCCAACGAATCGGTGTCTCGCGCGGAGTCGATCCGCGAGTTTCGTCTGCTGACCACGGACTTCACCATCGAGTCCGGACACCTCACGCCGTCCATGAAGATCAAGCGCCCTCTGGTCATGAAGGACTTCGCCGCCGAGGTGGAGACCCTCTACTCCGACGCGGCGAAGAACAAGGCCTGACTCGAGGTGTCGTCCGGATGTTGGAACTCCGCTGCGGCATTAGGCGTGACTGAGTCGCGCGGTCTACGCTGATCGGGTGAATACCACGCCAGAGCCCCGATCTGATGCCCCGCTGACCGCTCCCGGTGAGATCCTGCACGTCGGTGCAGCCGACTATCCGGGCCTGGACGAGTGGCGTTCGATGCCGCTGCGGCAGCAGCCGGACTGGCACGGGCACGCGGACTTCGACTCTGCCTACGCCGAGCTCTCCGCCCACCCGCCGCTTGTCTTCGCCGGCGAGGTGGACAAGCTCAAGCGTCGGCTGGCCAAGGTGGCCAACGGCGAGGCCTTCCTGCTTCAGGGCGGCGACTGTGCCGAGACCTTCGCCGGAGTCAGCGCCGATCGGATCAGTGCCAAGATCAAGACCATTCTGCAGATGGCGGTCGTGCTCACCTATGGAGCATCGCTGCCGGTGGTGAAGATGGGGCGCATGGCGGGTCAGTACGCCAAGCCACGCTCCTCCGACGTGGAGACCCGTGACGGCGTCACCCTGCCCACCTTCCGAGGGGAGATCGTCAACGGCTTCGCCTTCACCGAGGAATCCCGGATGCCGGACCCCAAACGCATGGTCGCGGCGTACCACAAGTCGGCAGCCACGCTGAACCTGGTGCGCGCCTTCACCGAGGGCGGCTTCGCGGATCTGCGCGCCGTCCAGCAGTGGAACAAGGGATTCATGGCGAACCCGGCCCACGCCCGCTACGAGCAGCTCGCCGGTGAGATCGACCGCGCCGTGCGCTTCATGGAGGCCTGCGGCGCCGACTTCGAAGGACTCAAGCGCACCGAGTTCTACGCCGCGCACGAGGCGCTGCTGCTCGACTACGAACGGGCGCTGACCCGCATCGACTCCCGCACCGGCAAGCCCTACGTGACCAGCGGGCACTTCGTCTGGATCGGCGAGCGCACGCGTGAGCTCGACGGCGCCCACATGGACTACCTCTCCCGCGTGCAGAACCCGGTCGGGGTGAAGCTTGGCCCGGGCACCACACCCGAGACCGTGCTCGAGATCATCGAGAAGCTCGACCCGGAGCGCGAGCCCGGTCGCCTGACCTTCATCGTGCGCATGGGCGCTGCGAACGTCCGAGAGAAGCTCCCGCCGCTGGTGAAGGCAGTCCGGGACTCCGGGGCCAAGGTCGTCTGGGTCACGGACCCGATGCACGGCAACACCATCACCGCGGACAACGGCTACAAGACCCGCCGCTTCGACGACATCCTCGACGAGGTGCGCGGCTTCTTCGAGGTCCACCGCGAGCTGGGGACCTACCCGGGTGGCCTGCATGTGGAGATGACCGGCGACGACGTGGCCGAGTGCCTCGGAGGCTCCGACGTCGTCGATGAGTCAGCGTTCGATCAGGGCTATGAGTCCCTGGTGGACCCGCGGCTGAACCACAAGCAGTCCCTGGAGCTCGCCTTCCTGGTCGCGGAGTCCCTGACTCAGGTCAACTGAGCCGGCTCAACCCCCGCCGAGGCTGGGGATCAGCGCGTCTGAGACGCCGATCCACCCTGCCATCAGCATCAGCAGGGCGCTGCCGATCATGATGGCGGCGACCATCAACCAGGCGCGGGTGGGTGTCGGGCGGCTGAGCTCGATCGACGGCCGCTGGCGCTCGCGCCGGTCCGTGCGCTCACCCTGGGCCGGTCGGCGTGCGGGCGGGGCGACGGCCGGCTGCACGCCGGTCGGTGGGTCGTCTGCGCTGAGTCGCGGCGGGGTGAGCTGAAATCCCGTGGTGGGCACCTCGGTGACCAGCTGGCGGTCTTCCTCCGCGAGACTCGGCTGCTGGGCGCCTGCCGCGTCGCGATGCTCTTCTTCAAGGTGAGTGGTGCGGGCATTGCCGAGCGCCGCGTCGATGTCCTCATCCCAGGGTTCAGCCGCCGTGCGCTGATCATGGACCTCGTAGAAGGCCTCGGTGGAATCCCCGGGGAGCATCGTGGTGGCCCGCTGCCCCGGTCCGGGAGCCTGCGCAGGTGTCGAGCCCATCGAGGGGATGGGCCGAGTCCGGGTATGGGTGAGCGCGCCGTCGAAGTCCAGCTCCGCGTCGCTGAGCTGCCCGCGAGCCTCCCGCAGCATCGTGAGCAGCTCGTCGGCGTTCTTGGGTCGCAGCGCCACCTCCGGACGGGTGGAGATGCTCACCAGGTCATCGAGTTCGCCGGCCAGCCCCGGCACCTGCGCGGAGGGGACCGGAACGGTGGAGTTCACATGCTGGTAGGCCACCCGCACCGGAGAGTCTCCGGTGAACGGCTGCACGCCGGTGAGCATCTCGTAGAGCAGGATGCCGATCGCATAGATGTCCGAGCGCTCGTCGGCGCCCTCGCCGGAGAGCAGCTCGGGAGAGATATAGGCCACGGTGCCCATAAGAGTTGAGGTGCCGGAATGATGCGTCGCGGCCCTTGCCAGCCCCAGGTCCGCGAGCTTGATGCGGCCATCATGGGAGACCAGGACGTTCTCCGGCTTGATGTCTCGGTGTACCAGACCAGCCCGGTGCGCCGCGGCCAGGCCTTGCAGGATCGAGTCCATGTAGGTCAGCGCCAGTCGAGGCGTCATCGCTCCGTGCTTGAGCAGTGTGCGCAGAGTGGCTCCCGGGACGTACTCCATGACCAGGTAGGCGGTTTCTCGGGCCTGCCCCTGATCCAGCACCTGGACCACATTGGGGTGAGCGATCAATGCGGAGTTGCGTGCCTCCTGCTCGAACCGGTCCACGACCTTGCGATCCTCGGCCATATGCGGGAAGAGCACCTTCAGCGCCACCTCGCGGCCCAGGCGCTGATCCTGGGCACGGTAGACCGTGGACATGCCGCCGCGCGCAATGCGCTCATCGATCACATAGCGGTCGTCGATTCGGGAACCGATCCACGGGTCTGACTGTTCGGTGCTCACCGCCCCAGGGTATCGAACCCGAACAACTCCACACAGTGCGGATCGCGGAATCTCACCAGGTGTGCGGCACCAGATTCAGGCGGGGTGCGGCGCGGAGGTCTCACCGGGCGCAGCGCCAGGGTCAGGCCGGGCGCAGCACAGCGTCAGACCGTGCGCAGCACAGCGTCAGACCGTGCGCAGCACAGCGTCAGACCGTGCGCAGCACCAGGTTCCCGCGAAGCCGGTCGAACTCCTCGAGGACCTCGGCGGCGACGCCGAGCTCGGCCAGTCCTGCGGTGTGCTCCACGCTCTGCGCGGTGAGCTGCTCGATGCTGCGCTCCACCTCATCGGCGGCGCCGGCGTCGAGCAGGATCTCGCGGGCGCGCTGGACCTGATGTTCACTCAGCTCCGGATCACCGAGCATCTGTGCCAGCTCGGCCGAGTCCTGCGCAGAGGAGCGGAAGAGCCCATAGGCGATCAGCTCGGTGCGTTTACCCTCCCGCAGATCGTCGCCCACGGGCTTGCCGGTCGTGTCGGGATCACCGAAGACTCCGAGGAGATCATCGCGGAGCTGGAAGGCCTCACCCACGGGAAGCGCCGCTGCGGCGAAGGCGCGGCAGAGCGCATCGGAGCCGCCCGCGAGAGCAGCGCCGAGGACCACCGGGTACTCGGTGGAGTATTTTGCCGCCTTATAGCGCAGGACTCCGCGGGCGCGGGCGACGGCGTCAGCTTCGGTCCGGGCGGGGGTGCGCACCTCCTCGAGCACGTCGAGATACTGTCCGGTGATCACCTCGGTGTGCATGCGGTGAAAGGTCGATGCCGCCAGCGGGTTGATCGCTACGCCGTCGTGCATCGCGGTGGCCTGCGCGTGGAAGAACGCCTCGGAGGCCCAGGCCAGGGAGAGGTCGCCGGAGAGGATCGCGCCGGTGGTGCCGAAGTGGGCGTGATCGCCGCTGAACCCGGACTCGCGGTGCAGCGCCTCGAAGCGCATATGCGCGCTCGGCAGCCCGCGCCGCGTGGCGGAACGGTCGATCACGTCGTCATGGACCAGAGCGGCGGCCTGGAACAGCTCCAGTGCCACGCCGAGCTCGACGACGGCGTCGCCACGTCCGCCGGCGGCCTGCCAGCCGAGACGAGCCAGCGCGGGACGCATCTTCTTGCCGCCGCGGGTCAGGGCCATCAGCGCAGTCACCAGGGGAGCGGCGTGCTCCGAGACGGCGCGCACCTCCGCGTGACGCTTCTCCAGAAAAAGGGCGCATCCGGAGTTGACCTGGCTGATGAAATCTTCGCGCGTCATGGCGGATAGCCTATCGGTATGGCCCCGTCCTCAGCGGCTGACCCGCGCATCCTCGCCCACGTAGATATGGACGCCTACTACGTGGAGGTTGAGCTGCTCACCCAGCCGGAGCTGCGTGGTCGAAAGATCATCGTCGCCGCGGATTCCGGGCGTTCGGTGGTGCTCTCCGCCTCCTATGAGGCCCGCGCCGATGGGGTGCGCTCCGCCATGCCGCTCTCCCGTGCTCGCCAGGCAAGCCCCCATGCCATCGTGCTGCCTCCCCACATGGAGCGCTACCGCGAGCTCTCCCGGCAGATCATGGCCTACTTCGACACCATCACCGATGCCGTGGAACAGCTCAGCGTGGACGAGGCCTTCTTGGATCTCACCGGGGCGCGACGTCGACTCGGCGGTCCTGAACAGATCGGCAAGAAGATCCGTCGCGAGATCCGGGAGCAGTTCGGTCTGCCTGCCACAGTAGGCATCGCCGATCGCAAGTTCATCGCCAAGATCGCGTCGACCCGTGCCAAGCCGGACGGGCTGCTGCTCGTGCCGCCCCAGCGCAGGCTCGAGTTTCTGCACTCGCTCCCGGTCACAGCCATGTGGGGCGTCGGGGCGAAGACGGCGCAGTCCCTGGAGGCCTTCGGCATCACCACAGTGCTGCAGCTGGCGCAGACGCCGGAGCCCTCCCTGCGTCGCCGGTTCGGCGTCACTGGGACAGCTCTGCACCGGCTGGCCTGGGGCGAGGACGCTCGGGCCGTGCAGCCGCATCGGATCGAGAAGTCCATCGGCGCAGAGGAGACCTTCGCGCAGGATGTGGCCGATGATGCAGTGCTGCGCGCGGAGCTGCTGCGGCTGAGCCATCGGGTGGCGGCTCGGCTGCGCGAGTCCGGAGTCTCCGCGCAGGGGCTCAGTCTGAAGCTCCGCTACAGCGACTTCGAGACGCTCACCCGCTCTGCGACCCTGACGCACCCTAGTCACTCGGCGCTGGCCATCTATGCCAAGATGCTGGCCCTGCTGGAGAAGCTGGGGGAGCGCTCCCAGTCGGTCAGGCTCATCGGGATCCGCGCCGAGCGCCTCGTCGACGACGCCGGTGGCCTGCAGCTGGGCTTCGACCGCACCGAGACGAACTGGGTGGACGCCGAGAGCGCACTGGATGCGGTGGCGAAGCGGTTTCCGCAGGTGCAGACGGCCCCTGCCTCGCTCCTGAGGGCTCGCCGTGAGGATCCAGGACTGGGGGATTCCTGAGCGCCAGCACAGAGATCCCCGCACGCTTGACTTCGGGCTAGGTCTGCGGTCCACAAACGGCTAGACTATACACCCAGGCGTATCCACACCGGCCAGCACGCCACACGACGATCGCGAGGAGCTTCACGATGCCACTGTCGGAGCGTGAACAGCGCATGCTCAAGCAACTGGAAGATCAGCTGCAGTCGGAAGATCCGAGCTTCGCAAGCTCCATGCAGGACGCCCCGACCGGCAAGCTGAACGTCCGCAACGTCGTGCTGGGCTCACTGGTCGCAGTCCTCGGCATCGTCGTGCTGCTGCTCAGCATATATAACCAGTGGATCCCTGTCGGCGTCATTGGGTTTCTGCTGATGGGCGCAGGCGTCTACTTCGCCACCACCGGCGGCGCCTCCGGCAAGTCCCGCGGCAACGGGGGCGACGGAGGCCATGGCGGAGGCGGAGGCGGGGGAGGACCGCGCAGCTCCGCGCCGAGCCCCTCCGGATCCGGCACCTTCATGACCGGGCTCGAGCAGCGTTGGGAAGAACGTCGCCGCCAGGACTAGTTCCGGCCCAGCCTCTGATCCGGCCGGGCCTCTGATCCGGCCCGGCTTCTGATCCGGCCCGGCCTCTGATCCGGACACAGGCTCCCCCTGCGGCTCGTCACGCAGGAATGCGCAGCACGGAAGAACAGAAGACACAGAAGAAGGCCCCTCTCCGGAGGGGCCTTCTTCTGTTTCGGCCGGTGTTCTCGCGGGGCGGCTCTGCTGGGACCGTCTCGCTGTCGAGCTGCGCGGGATCCCCGGCTGTCGGTGCTGCGCTGCGCCGCCGTCGTGCTCGACGTCCTGCTCTGGATGCTCACCCGGGCGTCGCTCCACCGGTGTTCTCGGCGGCCTCCTCCACTTCCCACCACAGCTCGACTCGAAGCGGCCGCAAGGGCCGAACCGGGCCACCTCAGACGCGTTGACCTGCTCGAAGATTGCCCATTTCAGCGTCCTGGGGCCACCTGGGCATTCTCCGACGGCCTGCGCCCTCCACCATCCTCCACCTCGGTTCGCAGAGAAACCCGCAGGTCAGACCCTTGTCATCGCTCCGCATTCTCGGTTCTTGGGTCTTTCCGCCCAAGAATTGGTTGCAAGTGGGGGAAAGTGGGGTAAAGTGGAGCTCGGTAGAGGGAGAAGGAATGAGTCTCCTCAACAAGTGAGGCGGTGGGTCCATGTTCTTGGGCACGTACACGCCTCGCATGGATGAGAAGGCTCGTTTGATCCTTCCCGCGAAGTATCGCGAGGAGCTGGCCAACGGCCTGGTCCTCACTCGCGGGCAGGAGAGGTGCATCTACGTCTTCAGCACTGAAGAGTTCAAGAATGTACACAACCAGATGCGCCAGGCTCCTTTGACCTCACGCCAGGCACGGGACTACATCCGCGTCTTCCTCTCCGGAGCCTCTGATGAGATTCCGGACAAGCAGGGTCGGGTCACGATCCCGGCCGCGTTGCGGGAATACGCGGGACTGGACCGAGACGTCACAGTCATCGGTGCGGGAGACCGCGCGGAGATCTGGGACACCACGGCCTGGAACTCGTATCTGGAGGCCAAGGAATCGGAGTTCTCGTCCACTGACGGGGAAGCCATCCCCGGTCTCTTCTGATTCACAGACCATTGACTCGGCACGACGCAGCACCATAACCACAGACGGTTTGAACACTTCAGGGGATCCTTGGGTGAGTTCTTCCGCCGCCCGGCCCGCATTCCTGACTTATCTTCCCCGATGGCAGGCAGCTGACCGGAGCGGAGGAGGAGCTGGTCCAAGGATCCCTTCCCTATTCGCGGAGGCACGATGGCGCAACGAGAGAAAGCAGACCGGCATGTGCCGGTGATGCGGGATCGATGCATCAAGCTGCTGACCCTCGGGGTGCAGAACATCCGCGCAGACGGTCACCGCCCTGTCGTGATCGATGCGACGCTGGGCATGGGCGGACATGCCGAGGCCATGCTCGAAGCTGATCGTGAGGTCAGCGTCCTGGGTCTGGACCGAGACCCGCAGGCTCATGAGCTTGCTGCGGCACGACTCGCTCCCTACGGCGACCGCTTTCGCGGCATCCACACGGTGTACGACCGGGTGGACGAGGTCGCCGTGGAGGAACTTCAGTCCGACCAGCGAGTGGCAGGGGTCCTCCTGGACCTCGGGGTGTCCTCCCTGCAGCTGGATGAAGCCTCTCGGGGCTTCGCGTATTCCTACGACGCTCCCCTGGACATGCGCATGGACGCCTCTGCGGATTCCCCGGATGAGTCGGTGGCCGAGCTCCTCGCCCACATCGAGGCCCCCGAGCTGAGCCGCATTCTGCGTGAGTACGGCGAGGAACGCTTCGCCGGACGCATCGCCAAGGCGATCGTCACCCGTCGAGAGACGACGCCGTTCACCACGACGGCGGACCTCGCCGCCGTGGTCGACCGCTCCGTGCCCGCAGCCTCCAAGCGCACGGGAGGGCACCCCGCCAAGCGGACCTTCCAGGCGCTGCGCATCGCGGTCAACGAGGAGCTCGAAGTGCTCAGTCGCACCATCCCGCATGCGATGGACGCGGTCGCCCCGGGCGGTCGGATCGTGGCGATGAGCTATCACTCCTTGGAGGACCGAATCGTCAAGCAGGCCTTCGCCCGCCGGACGAAGTCCTCGGCGCCAGCCGGACTGCCGGTGGAGCTGGAAGAGCACAAGCCCACATTCACCTCGCTCACTCGCGGCGCCGAGCTTCCCGATGAGACGGAGATCGCGGAGAACCCCCGCGCCGCCTCAGCGAAGCTGCGCGCCGTCGAGAAGCTCATGGACCCCAGGAGGACTCAGGCATGAGCGCAGAAGCACACTCGATGGCCCTTCCGGAACGCACTCCACTGGAGTCGGCCGGCTCCCGAGCCGCAGCCCCGGTCCTGCGAGCCCTGCCGAAGCTCAAGCAGCGTCAGAAGGGCCTCATCGCCGGGATCATCGGGCTGCTGGCCCTCGCGCTGACCGTGGTGCTGGCCGTCAACATCCACGTGGCCAACTCGCAGTACACCGTCGTCCAGCTTCAGAACGATCATCGCGCTCTGACGCAGACGAACCAGGCGCTCACGGAACAGCTCCAGCACCTGGAATCCCCCCAGGCGCTCTCCCGCGCCGCAGTCGGCCTGGGCATGGTCATGCCCGCCGAGGCCGCGGCCTTCGACCTCGGCAACGGCGAGGTCGTCGGGACCGCGGAGGCTGCTGACAGCGGCGACCGCCCCTCCGGGTTCGTCGCCACCCCAGAGGCGCCGGGCGATGACGCGGCAGCTCCGTTGAACGTCTCGGAGAGCGCAGCCGGCGCTCCCGCAGGGATTCTCGGCGCGGGCGCGTTGAACACGCTCACCACGCCTCCGAACGGGCAGAATGGCCAAGAGGAATCCGCAGGGACGCGGAGCCAGTTCAGCCCTGATGAACTCAACGGCGGGACCATTCCGGCGCCCTCGTTCGACTGATCGACCCGTTGGGAGAACGCAGACGCTATGGCATCCGCCCAGAAGAAACGCGCAGATCGAGTGCTCTCGTTCCGCATGCGCATCGGATTGACCATGATCCTGGTCATGCTGCTCGTCCTCGGTGGCCGGCTCTTCCATGTCCAGGGGCTCGATCCCGCCGGACATGCGCAGGCGGCGGTCTCCGAGCGGCTGCGCAGCATTCCGCTGCCGGCACATCGCGGTGACATCCTTGACGCTGACGGTCGTGTGCTGGCGACCTCCGTGGATCGCTATGACCTCGTCGCGGACCAGGCGGTGGTGGGTGATTTCGTGCGCTACGACGAGACCACGAAGCTCCGCGAAGAGGTGCCGGTCGAGACCGGGATCTCCGAGCTCAGCGAAGTCCTGGACATGGAGGTCGAGGAGCTCACCGAGCTCGTCGTCGGCGAGGACCGCTACTCCGTCGTGGCTCGGTCGCTGACGCCGGAGCAGAGCGCGGCGGCCACTGAGATCGGCATCCCGGGGGTGTACGCCGAGCCGGTCTCCGAGCGCAGCTACCCCTCCGGAGCGGTGGCCGGCTCGATCATCGGTTTCATGGGCGACGACGGTCCTCTCGAGGGCATCGAGGCGGCCCAGGATGAGGCGCTCAGCGGCACAGACGGCGAGCGGATCTTTGAGGTGGGCGGCGACGGCATCCGCATCCCGATCGCCACCTTCGAGGAGCTCCCCGCCGAGGACGGCCAGGATATCCGGCTGACCGTTGACCAGGACCTGCAGTGGTTCGCTCAGGAAGCGATCGCGGAGAAGTCCCACCAGTACAACGCGGCGTGGGGCAACGCCACGGTGCTGGACCTCAAGTCCGGGGAGATTCTGGCCATGGCCGACTCCGAGACCGTGGACCCCGAAGAGCCCGGAGCCACCGACGAGCTCTTTCGCCGTCCTTTGGCCCTGACCCAGGCCTTCGAGCCTGGTTCCACGGGCAAGGCGATCACCTTCGCGGCCGCCCTTGAAGAGGGCACGCTCAACCCGACCGACAGCTTCCAGGTGGACAACCGCTATGAGGAGGGTGGACAGACGATCAGCGACGCCACTGACCACCCCACCCTCGACATGACCGCGGCCGGAATCTTCGCACGCTCCTACAACACCGGCACCGTGATGATCGGCGGTGAGGTTCCGCAGGAGACCCGCTATGACTATATGAAGCGGGTCGGCATCGGAGAGCCCATCGACATCGGCGTCGGTGCCGAGACCAGCGGCCAGCTTCGACCCCCGGAGGAATGGGATGCACGCCAGCACCTGACCACCCAGTTCGGCCAGGGGTACACCACTTCGGTGCTGCACAACATGCAGACCTTCCAGACCATCATGAACGGCGGCGTCAGCGTTCCGCTGCGAGTCATCGACTCCTATGTCGACGCCGACGGCACCGAACACCCTGCCGACACCGGAGAAGAGGAGCGGATCTTCTCGGAGGAGACCTCCGAGGAGATGCTGCGCATGTTTGAAGGCGTGGTGGACTACGGAACCGGCAGCGAGGCCGCGATTGCGGGGTACCGTGTCGGAGGCAAGACCGGCATCGCAGAGGCCGCCGGCGCGAGCGGCGGATTCGACGGGCACACCCAGACCTTCATCGGCGCCGCCCCGCTGGATGACCCGCAGTATCTGGTCTCGGTCACCGTTCACCGTCCCCAGGGGTACTGGAAGGACTGGGAAGTCACGGACACGTTCCGTGAGATCATGTCCTACGTGCTTAGCAGTTATGACGTTGCGCCCGCTGGGGCGGAGAGCCAGGCCTATGACGGCTTCACCGGTGACAACCAGGATCAGCCCTGGTGAGCGGGGATGCCGCAGCGCTGAGCATGGCCCAGCAGGACCGGGTCTTCCGGCCGCATGGGGTCACCGGCGCCTCCGTGGAGGAGCTGGTCGCCGAGCTCACGCGCACCGGCTACGACCCACTGGTGACTCCGGTCGGCCGAACGGCCGGTGAGATCCCGCTCACCGGTGCCGCCATGGACCCGAAGACCGTCGGGCCGGGAGACCTCTTCGTCGCCGTGGCCGGATCTCGCGCCCACGGCGCCGATTTCATCGCCACTGCGATGGCCGCAGGCGCGGCCGCAGTGCTCACCGATGACGCCGGCGCCGACAAGATCCGCGAGATCGCCGATTACCGCATTCCGGTGATCCAGGTGTCTCGCGTGCGCGATGCCGCGGGCCCCTCCGCCGCACTGATCTACGGCAACTCCTCCACCTCAGGCCCGGCGCTCTTCGGCGTCACCGGAACCAACGGGAAGACGACCACCACATACTTTCTGCGCTCCCTGCTCGACGCCGTGCTGCGGCGTCACGGGCAGTCCACGGGACTGATCGGCACGATCGAGATCGCAGCCGGCGAGGCGACCATCCCCTCCAAGCTGACCACCCCCGAAGCGGTGCAGCTGCACAGCCTGATGGCGCTCTTCCGCGAAAGCGGCATCACCGCCGCTGCGATGGAGGTCTCCTCCCATGCGATCTCCTACCAGCGCACGTCGGGGCTGTTCTACAACGTCGCGGGATTCACCAACCTGACACAGGACCACCTGGACCTCCACGGCTCCATGGAACAGTACTTCGAGGCCAAGGCCGCGCTCTTTGCACGCAGCCGCACCCGCAGCAGCGTGATCATCGTCGATGACGCCTGGGGTCTGCGCATGGCCGATGCCGCCACCGGTCACGTGGTACAGCTCGCCACGGCCGATGAGCCGGCGGTCAGCGCCGACTGGGTCGTCACGGAGGTGACAGCAGAGGCGCTCGGGAGCAGCTTCACCCTCGTCCAGCGGCGCACCGGGGAGACGATCCGCTGCCGCACCGGACTTCCGGGTCGGTTCAACGTCTCCAACGCCGCCCTGGCGGCGGTCATGGTGCTCACCGCGCAGGAGACGGGTGAGCTCCGCGTCGCGCGCGAGGAGGTCATCACTGCGCTCGAACACGCAGACCCCTTCACCATCAGCGTTCCCGGACGCATGCAGGTCATCGGCACCGCACCCGCCGCCATCGTCGACTTCGCACATAATCCCGATGCCATGATCCGCACGCTGGAGGCCGCCGCCAGCACCTCACAAGGCAGGACGATCCTGGTCATCGGGGCCGCGGGAGAGCGCGACAGCGCCAAGCGCCCCCTGATGGGGGCGATCGCCGTGCGCATGGCCGATCACGTCATCATCAGCGACGACGACCCGCATGGCGAGGACCCGAGCCAGATCCGCGCCGCGCTGATCGAGGGTGCGCGCACCGCCCTGGACGAGGAGGGCCTGGACGCCACATTGGAGGAGATCACCCCGCGGCTGGACGCGATCACCCGTGCCGTGGAGGTCGCAGAAGCCGAGGACACCATCATCCTTGCCGGACGAGGCCACGAGGTGCACCAAGACTTCGGGGGGACCAAGCACCCGATCGATGACCGGGTCGAACTGGCCCGAGCCCTGCGACGGCGCGGCTTTCCCACCGCGCCAGACGCTCCGGTCACCGCTGAGACCGCGGATCCCGCGAACCTCTCCCCGTCAGAGACAGCCGCAGAAGGAGGCCACACCGCATGATCAAGCTCTCAGCACATGACATCGCCGAGATCACCTCTGGGACCCTCCGCGGAGTAAACGAGGCGACCGCGTTGCTGGTCACCCACGCAGACACTGATTCCCGCGCCATGAGAGCCGACGCGCTCTTCATCGCCAAGCCCGGAGAACACACCGACGGGCATCACTTCATCGACGCCGCGATCGAAGCAGGCGCCGCGCTCGTCCTGGCTGAGCGCCCCACCGACGACCCCTCCGGCACCGCCCACCCTGCGGTGATCGTCGATGACGTCGTCGTCGCGATGGGAAGACTCGCCGCGGCGATCCTGGAGAGGATCCGCGCGCACTCACCGACCACCGTCATCGGCATCACCGGCTCAGCGGGCAAGACCACCACCAAAGATCTGCTCCGCGCGCTGCTCGAGCCGGAAGGGCCCACTGTGGCCCCACAAGGCTCCTACAACAGCGAGGTCGGGGTTCCGCTGACGATCTTCACCGCAGAGCTCGATACCCGGTATGTCGTGGTCGAGATGGGTGCCGATGCTCCCGGCAACGTCCGGGATCTGGCCGAGATGGTGCGCCCCGACATCGGAGCCGTGCTGATGGTCGGTTCTGCTCACGCAGGCAAGTTCGGCGGGGCCGACAAGATCGCTGCGGTGAAGCAGGAGCTCGTCGAAGCGATCCCCCAGCAGGGCCACGTCGTCCTCAACCGCGACGACGCTCAGGTGTCCGGCATGGCCGCCGTCGCCCAAGCGCCCATCACCTGGTTCTCCAGCACCGAAGATTCCCTTCCTGCGGCGGATTCCGCCGTGGCGGAGAACTCCTCCCGCAGCCAGGGACAGGCCGCGCCGGATCAGCTCGGCGCTCTCGGTCTGAGCCTGGACGAGGACGGACACCCCCGCTTCACGCTGCGGTTCTCCGAGACGGGCGAGGAGTTCACCGTCCTCTCCGGTCTCACCGGCGGACATCACATCTCGAACCTGTTGGCTGCGGCCGCCTGTGCGTATCGCGCCGGACTCGTCCCAGCAGACATCGCTGCGCGCTTGGACGGTCTCGGACCCGTGAGCCGCTGGCGGATGGAACGCACCGAACGCGCCGACGGCGTCACACTGATCAACGATGCCTATAACGCCAACCCCGAATCCATGCGCGAAGCCCTGCGCACGCTGGCCATGATCACCCGACCGGGGAAGGGGCAGCCCGCCCGACGCTCCGTCGCCGTGCTCGGGGCCATGCTCGAACTCGGCGACGTCTCGATCCCCAAGCACACCCAGCTCGGGGAGACCGTGGTGCGGCTGAACATCGACAAGACGCTGGTTGTGGGCGAGGCGGCGTACCCGCTCTATCGCGGGGCCATCGCTGAGGGCAGCTGGGGCTCCGAGGTGCAATGGGTCGCCACCATCGAAGAGGCGGAAGCCTACCTGGACGCGGAGCTGGTGCCCGGGGACGTCGTGCTGTTCAAATCCTCCAACAGCGCAGGACTTAGACTTCTGGGTGACCGAATCGCCGCGAAGGAAGGGGCCCTGTGATTGCTGTAGTCATCGGTGCCGTCCTGGGCCTGGGACTCACCCTCGCCGGGACACCGCTGTTCATCCGTTTCCTGGTGAAACGGGGGTACGGACAGTTCATCCGTGACGACGGCCCCACCACGCACCACGTCAAGCGCGGCACTCCCACCATGGGTGGCGCCGTGATTCTGATCGCAGTGCTCGTGGCGTACTTCGCAACCCACCTGATCCTGGGGCTCACCGGAGGCACCGGAGGCCCGACCGTCTCGGGGCTGTTGCTTCTGCTGCTCATGGTCGGCATGGGGCTCGTGGGCTTCGCCGATGACTTCGCCAAGATCAGCAAGAAGCAGTCTCTCGGTCTGACGCCCTGGCGGAAGATCGCTGGTCAGGGAGCCATCGGCATCCTCTTCGGGGTGCTGGCCCTGAGCTTCCCTGACTCAGACGGGCTGACGCCTGGCTCCACGAGCATCTCCTTCGTCCGCGAGACGGTGCTCGACCTCGGGTTCGCAGGTCCAGTGATCGGGCTGATCCTGTTCATCATCTGGGCGAACCTCATCATCACCGCCACCACGAATGGGGTGAACCTCACCGACGGGCTGGACGGACTCGCCGCAGCCGCCACGGCGATGGTGACAGCGGCCTACACGATCATCTCGATCTGGCAGTACAACCAGTCCTGCGGCGGATCGACCAGTGCCGTGGAGGGCGTCTGCTACCAGGTCCGAGATCCCATGGACATGGCGATGATCGCCGCCATCATCACCGGCGCGCTGATCGGCTTCCTCTGGTGGAACACCTCCCCAGCCAAGATCTTCATGGGGGACACCGGCTCCCTGGCACTGGGCGGCGCCCTGGCAGGTTTCGCCATCCTGACCCACACCCAGCTGCTCTTCGTCATCCTGGGCGGGCTCTTCGTGCTCATCACCCTCTCGGTCATCATCCAGGTCGGCTATTTCAAGCTCTCCGGCGGCAAGCGTGTCTTCCTGATGGCTCCGCTGCAGCACCACTTTGAGCTCAAGGGCTGGGCCGAGGTCACCGTTGTGGTCCGCTTCTGGATCATCGGTGCCCTGGCCGTCGGCATCGGGCTGGCCCTGTTCTATGGAGAATGGGTGATCTTCCAGTGACCTCGAACACACCCGACTCAGCTGCTGAACGAGCGGAGGGCGCCGAGCCCGCTCGTGCGCCGCAGATCCGCCCCGACCTTCGTGGCTGGGACGCCGGGTGGCCCGGACTGCGCGCGGTCGTGACCGGTCTCGGCGTGTCCGGCTTCGCCGCCGCAGACACGCTCGCCGAGCTCGGCGCGCGCGTCGTCGTCGTCGATGGGTCCGACGGGCGCAAGAAGCGGCGCGAAGCCGAGACGCTGCGACTGGTGGGCGTCGAGGACGTGCTGCTGGGCGAGGAGCACCTCTCCGCGATTCCGCTCGTCGGGGGAGAGCCCGCCGAGGTCATCGTCACCTCTCCAGGCTGGCGCCCGGATTCCGAGCTGATCGCGCAGGCCCGCGCCGAGTCGATTCCGGTCTGGTCCGAGGTCGAGCTGGCCTGGCGGCTAGGAGCCCGACCGGGCGCGAAGGACCCGCAGTGGCTCGTGCTCACCGGCACCAACGGCAAGACCACCACTGTCACGCTGCTGGAGTCCATGCTCACGCGCGACGGGCAGCGCGCCATCGCCTGCGGCAACATCGGAATTCCGGTGCTCGACGCCATCCGCGATCCCGAGGGTTACGACAGCCTGGCCGTGGAGCTCTCCAGCTTCCAGCTCGAGTACACCGAGCTGCTCTCTCCGCTGGCTTCCGCCGTGCTCAACATCGCCGAGGACCATGTGGACTGGCACGGCAGCTTCACCGAGTATCGCGCGGCCAAGGCGAAGATCTTCGAAAACACCGAACTGGCCTGCGTCTACAACGCGGACCAGCAACTCACCGAAGACATGGTCGCCGAGGCGGACGTGCGCGAGGGCTGCCGAGCGATCGGCTTCACCACGGGCGCCCCCGCACGATCGATGCTCGGCGTGGTGGATGACCTGCTGGTGGACCGGGCGTTCTTGGACAACCGCGCACACCAGGCACTGGAGTTGGCCTCACTGTCCGACTTCGGACCGCTGGCCCCGCAGCACCTGGTCGCGAACGCCCTGGCCGCCGCTGCGCTCGCGCGCGCGGCAGGGGCCTCACCGGAAGCGATCCGCGCAGCCATCCAGGCCTACGAGGCCGGAGATCATCGCATCCAACCGGTGGCGAAGGCCGACGACGTGCTGTGGATCAATGACTCCAAGGCCACCAACCCGCATGCCGCCGCCGCCTCGCTGCGCAGCTTCACCGATGTCATCTGGATCGCCGGGGGGCTGCCCAAGGGGGTCCTCTACGACGACCTGATCACCGAGATCGCGCCACGGCTGCGTCAGGTGATCCTCATCGGCACCGACTCCTCCCAGCTGAGGTCCAGCCTGGAGCGACACGCGCCGGGAGTCCCGGTGATCGGCGGACGCCTGCGAGAGGATGAGCACGGCAGCGAGATCGACGCGGTGCTCGCCGGGACAGACGGGGTCCGCGCGATGCGCGCGGCCGTGACCGAGGCCGCGAAGGTGCTCGCACCGCACCACACGGTCCTCATGGCCCCGGCGGCCGCATCGATGGACCAGTTCGCCTCCTATGCTGCACGAGGCGAGGCATTCATCGACGCTGTGGCGGACCTGATGACCGACTGACGCTGAGGTGGTCTCCCTCCGGGAGCATCCACCAGGAGGAGGACTGCATGGACAAGCGGAGACCTCGCGTCCCAGCCTCCCCCGAGAACAGCCGCCCCCGGCTGCGCGTGGTGGAAGACGAGACCACGGCATCGGAAGGTACAGCGCCGAAAACCGCAGCACCGAAGACCGCAGCGTCGAAGACCGCAGCGTCGAAAACCGCGGCACCGGCCGTCCGAGACCCTGAGGCGGCGCCGCCCTCACGCGCCGCCGAGCGGCAGGCACCGACGGCCGATCGCGCCACCTCGCGCCGAGACCGGATCCACCGGTTCTGGCAGTTCGCCGAGGAGGGCAATCCCTACACCACCTTCTGGCTGCTGCTCGGTTCGGCCCTGGCGCTGACCGTCTTTGGTCTGGTCATGGTGCTCTCAGCCACCGCGGTCGAAGCTGTGGGCACCGTGGATGGTGCCTATGGCGTCTTCCTGCGTCAGCTCACCTGGGCGGGGATCGGCCTGATCAGCATGTTCGTGGTCGCCTTCATGCCCCGCGGCTGGCTCAAGAAGCTCGCCTGGCCCGGGATGGTAGTCGGTGTGCTCGGACTCGCGCTCGTGCTCACTCCGCTGGGCTATGAAGTTCAGGGCAACCGGAACCAGATCCGTATCGGCGGCTTCAACGGCCAGCCCGCCGAGCTGGCGAAGATCGCGCTCTGCCTGTGGACCGGCGTCGTGCTCGCCCGCAAGGGCCCTCGTGTGCGCGAACTCCAACACACGATCGTCCCGGTGCTCATGCCCGGTGCGGCACTGATCTTCGCCTTCATCCTCTGGGGACGTGACCTGGGAACCGCCCTGGTCTTCGGCTTCTTCCTTGCGGCCATGCTCTTCGTCTCCGGGACCAAGGCGCGCTACTTCTTCTTCGCCGGAGCCACCGGCGCCGTCGGTGCGGTGCTGCTCGCGCTCATGAGCCCGAACCGCACCGTCCGCATCCAGGCCTGGCTCGGCATCAACGATGCCTGCAGCCTGCCGCAGGACTTCTGCTACCAATCGCAGCAGGGTCTCTACGCGTTGGCCTCGGGCGGTTTCTGGGGGGTCGGACTGGGGCAGTCTCGGCAGAAGTGGAACTACATCCCTGAGGCAGAGAACGACTTCATCTTCACCATCCTGGGGGAGGAGCTGGGACTGCTCGGCGCGCTTACGGTGCTTCTGCTCTTCGCGACCCTCGCGCTGGGAATGTTCCGGGTGGCGTCGCGCTCCACCGAGACTTGGGTCAAGATCACCACGGTGGGCATCATGGCCTGGGTAATCGGGCAGACCTTCATCAACCTCGCCATGGTCACGGGCCTGCTGCCGGTGATCGGCGTACCGCTGCCGTTCATTTCCTACGGCGGCTCCGCCTTGACGGCGAATCTCATCGCCGTCGGGGTGGTGATGAACTTCGCGCAGACCCAGCGCATCGAGGCGCGGGAACGTGTCGCGGGGTCCCGGGCATCCGGCGGAAAGCGCGCCAAAGGGTCCAAGCGGTCCACGTCTGCGAAGGGCGCTGGCGTGAAGTCCCGCCGCAAACCTGCAACAGTATGATTCGCGCACCATGGCCCCAGCGGCTGCACCGAGCTTCAGGAGTATGAGACACAGATGAGCACACCTTCAGTGGTTCTCGCCGGCGGAGGAACCGCCGGACACGTCAGCCCGCTGCTGGCCGTGGCGCGCGCCGTCGAGCGCCTCGTCCCTGAGGCCCGGCTGAGCATCATCGGCACCGCCGCGGGCCTGGAGACCAGGCTCGTGCCCGAGGCCGGCTACCGGCTGCGCACCATCGAGAAGGTCCCCATGCCGCGGCGTCCCACCCGGGACATGCTGCAGTTCCCCGCCCGCTTCGGCCAGGCCGTCCGCGACGCCGCCGAGATCCTGCGCAGCGAAGAGGCCGATGTCGTGATGGGGGTCGGTGGATACGTCTGCACCCCGGTGTACGTGGCGGCCCGACGGCTGGGCATCCCTGTGGTCCTGCATGAGGCGAATGCGCGCCCGGGCCTGGCGAACAAGCTCGGGCACCGGTTCGCGACCTTCACCGGAGTGGCCTACGAAGGCACGCCGCTCAAGGGCGCAGAGTGGGTCGGCATGCCCATGTCCCGAGAGATCTCCCAGCTGGACCGGCGCACAGCCCGGACCGAGGCGCTGCAGAGTCTCGGCCTGGACCCGGAGAAGGTGACGCTCGTGGTGACGGGCGGCTCCTCGGGTGCGCTCTCGCTGAATCGTTCGATCCAGGATGCGTTGAGCGATGTGCTGGGCACCGGCGCCCAGGTGCTGCACCTGACCGGGCGGGACAAGGCCATCACCGACGACTTCGGGACGCTCCTGGAGCTGCCCGGGTATCACCAGCGCGAGTACCTCGACTCGATGCAGCTGGCCTACGCCGCCGCCGATCTGATCATCGCCCGCTCAGGCGCAGCCACCGTCAGCGAGGTGGCCGCGGTCGGGCTTCCCGCCGTGTTCGTCCCGCTGCCGGTGGGCAACGGCGAGCAGGAGCTCAACGCCCGGGAGCTCGTCGCGGCCGGTGGCGCGCTGCTGGTCAAGGACGAACACTTCAACAAGTCCTGGATCCGCCGCAACGTCCTGCCGCTGCTCGAGGACCGGAGCCTGCTGGAGACCATGGAGCAGCAGTCGGCGACGCGCGGAATCACCGACGCCGACGAGCGCATGGCCCGGGCCACGCTGCGCGCCGCAGGTCACGAGTTCGACGATGCGGAGGCAGGTCAGTGACGTCTCCGCGCACGCATGCCGCCGAGTCGCCGAAGGAACCCTCGGAGGTCGCCGCGCGCCTTGGACACGTCCATTTTCTCGGACTTGCAGGAGTCGGCGTCTCAGCCGTCGCGCGCCTCATGGCCGCCGACGGTGTGCCCATCTCCGGCACCGACGCCAAGGAGCTGCCGGTGCTCGAGGAGTTCCGCCGCGCCGGGGCGGCGGTCCACGTGGGCTACAGCGCAGAGAACCTCGCCGAGGCCGAGCGGCAGATCGGGCGACCCATCAGCACCGTGATCGCCTCCTCCATCGCGGCCGCGGGCAACCCCGAATACGACGAGGCGCTGCGCCGGGGCTTGCCGGTGCTGCATCGCTCCGAGGGCCTGGCCGCACTGATGCGGTCCCGCCGCTCCGTGGCCGTGGCAGGGACGCATGGGAAGACCACCACCTCCTCGATGGCCACCGTGCTCCTGGAGCAGGCAGGGCTCTCGCCCACCTTCGCCGTGGGCGCCAATGTGGCGGGCATGGGGGTCAACGCCGCGCTGGGATCCGGAGAGTGGTTCATCGCCGAGGCCGACGAGTCTGACGGTTCACTGCTGAACTACGCCCCCGAGATCGGTGTGGTCACCAACGTGGAGCCGGATCACCTGGACCACTACGGCACCGCTGAAGCCGTGGAGCAGGTCTTCGTCGATTTCACCGAGCGCATCAGCGACGGCGGTCATCTGGTCCTCTGCGCCGATGATCTCGGTGCACGCACGCTCTTGGAGTCGGTGCGTGCACCGCTGACCGCGCGCGGAGTGACCATCACCAGCTATGGGACCGCCGCCCAGGCCGATCTTCGGCTCTCCGAGCTGAGCCCCGCCGGGGGAACGATCTCCACCGGCTCAGCCTCGGCGCCGCTTCGCCTGGGCGTGCCCGGTCTGCACAACCAGCTCAACGCGTTGGCCGCGATCGCCGTCGGTCTGCATGCCGGGCTCAGCCTTCAGGCCAGCGCAGAGGCCATCTCCCACTTCCAGGGGACCTCCCGGCGCTTCGAGCTGCGAGGCGAGTTCGACGGCGTGCGCGTCTACGACGACTACGCCCACCACCCCACGGAGGTCTCCGCCGTGCTGGCGGCTGCCCGGTCCTCACTCACCGAGCCCGGGGCGCGGGTGCATGTGATCTTCCAGCCCCATCTGTTCACCCGCACCGCTGCCTTCGCGGAGGAGTTCGGGCAGGCCCTGACCGCGGCGGACACCGTCGCCGTGCTCGAGATCTACCCCGCACGGGAAGAGCCGATCGAAGGCGTCACCGCCGAGCTGCTGGGGCACCCCGTGCTCAGCGCCGCCGATGCTGTGGCGACCGTGGTCGGCGCGGCCGAGCCCGGTGACATGATCATGACCCTGGGAGCAGGAGATGTGACGGCGCTCGGCGCCGACGTCCTCGCTGCCCTTCAGGCGCTGCGATGAGGCTGCGGTTTCGCCGCACCGCCGCGCTCGACCAGGACCGGGAGACCACAGAGGCTGTGGCTGCCCAGGGCGCATCGGGCGAGGATCAGAACGAGACGCCGCTGGATTTTCCCGAACCGGCAGCTGTCACCAGCCGACGGCGACGCCGCCGCGCAGCCCTCGCGGCGCTGATCACCCTGGCGGTGCTGCTGGGACTCGTGGCGATGTTGTACTTCTCGCCGCTGCTGGCGCTGCGCACCATCACTGTGGAGGACAACGACCTGCTCACCGGGGATCGTGCCCAGGAGCTGCTCGAACCGCTGCGCGGCACTCCGCTGCCACAGGTCAGCGAGGCTGACGTGAGCATGCTGCTGCAGGACGAGCTCGCCGTCGCCGAGGTCGTCGTCGCAGCGAAGCTTCCCGAAGGACTTCAGGTCCGGGTGATCGAACACCCGCCCGTGGCGGAGGTCCACGTGGGGGAGGAGATCCACTTCTACAGCCAGGAGGGTGAGGTGATCAGAGTCTTCGAGGACTGGGAGCGCCCGGACGCCCAGGGTTATGCGACTCCCGAGATCTCCGCCGAGGCCGCACTGCAGAACGAGTCGGTGTTCAAGACGATCGTCTCGGTGCTGGGTCAGCTGCCCGAGGGTGCCCGCGACGAGCTGGACTCGGCCACTGCGGAGTCACGTGACAGCGTGCAGCTTCAGCTCGCGGACGGGCGCACGGTGGTCTGGGGCAGTGACGATCGCGGAGCCGAGAAGGCGGCGGTCCTCGAGGCGATCCTCAGCTCAGAGGCGGAGGACTTCGGCTCTGCCGATGTCCTCGACATCTCCACTCCGAGCGCGCCGGTGACGCGGTAGCCGTGACCGACGCGTAGGGTGAGAGGAACGAACGGACCCACCGTGACCGGTCCTCATCCGAGGTCCTCTAAGGTTCAAGTAAAGCTTGAACGTTGCTGTGGGTTCGCAGGCAACAGAACAATGTCTTAGGTACGGAGGCTCCCGTCCGCTGAAGAGCCGCTGCGACGTCTCGGACTGCCGCCCATGACCGAACCGATGTACCCGCGAATGACATCGGCACGATCAGGCGGTCCGCGACGGGTGAAGACAGTGAGGAGTCGCGCTGCGGCTTCTGCAGCGACGGGGGCCTTCGTGCATCTGAGACCAGAGACGAGCAAGGGACACACAACGTGGCATCACCCAATAACTACCTGGCCGTGATCAAGGTCGTCGGCATCGGTGGAGGCGGCGTCAACGCCGTCAATCGCATGATCGACGTCGGTCTGCGTGGCGTTGAATTCATCGCCATCAACACTGACGCCCAGGCGCTGCTCATGAGCGACGCCGACGTGAAGCTCGACGTCGGGCGTGAGCTGACCCGTGGACTGGGCGCCGGTGCCAACCCGGAGGTCGGGCGGCAGGCCGCAGAGGATCACTCCGAGGAGATCGAAGAGGTCATTCGCGGCGCTGACATGGTGTTCGTCACGGCAGGCGAAGGTGGCGGCACCGGCACCGGCGGAGCCCCCGTGGTGGCCCGCATCGCTCGTTCCCTGGGCGCCCTCACCATTGGCGTGGTCACCCGCCCCTTCACCTTCGAGGGCCGCCGACGCGCGGGCTCCGCAGAAGAGGGCATCGAGCAGCTGCGCGACGAGGTCGACACGCTCATCGTGATTCCCAACGACCGCCTGCTCTCCATCTCGGACAAGAACGTCTCAGTCCTCGACGCCTTCCGCTCCGCCGACCAGGTGCTGCTCTCCGGTGTGCAGGGCATCACCGATCTGATCACCACTCCGGGCCTGATCAACCTCGACTTCGCCGACGTGAAGTCGGTGATGCAGGGCGCCGGTTCGGCCCTGATGGGCATCGGCTCGGCCAACGGCGAGGACCGCGCCGTGAAGGCGGCGGAGCTGGCCATCGCATCACCGCTGCTGGAGGCCTCCATCGACGGAGCCCACGGCGTGCTGCTGTCCATCCAGGGCGGTTCTGACCTGGGCCTCTTCGAGATCAATGAGGCAGCTCGACTCGTGCAGGAGGTCGCCCACCCGGAGGCGAACATCATCTTCGGTGCGGTCATCGACGACGCACTCGGCGATGAGGCTCGGGTGACCGTGATCGCGGCAGGCTTCGACCAGGTCGACGCCACCTCACGCCCCGCGCAGCCGCTGCAGAACCAGGCGCCCGCCCGCAGCGTGGGCTCCGCAGCTCCCGCCGCTCGCACGGCACCGCCGGTGCCGGGAACCGTTCCGATCGCCGCACAGAACGCCGGATCTCAGGACACCGCTCCGCAGCAGCGGGTGGATCCCGCCCGCCGTCGTTCCGAGAACGATGAGCAGCAGGACATCCCGGACATCGTGGAGTCGGACTACAACGGTGGTCGCAATGACGACCTCGATGTGCCTGACTTCCTGAAGTGACTCCGCCCCCCGTCTCCGCAGCAACGCCCTCACCCTTCTGGTGGCGGCAGAGCATCGGTGGCGGGGTGCACCTCGCCTTCACCTCAGTGGAGGCGGGAAACCTGGCCCGACATGTCGGGCCCCAGCAGGACGTCGAGACGCATCGGCTCAGACTTCAGGAGGCGATGGGCGTTCCCGCAGGGTCGCTTCGCTTCCTGGACCAGGTCCACTCGGCCCAGGTGCTAGACGCCGGTGACCTCGCAGCCGCAGTGCCGCCACCACCGAACGATGGACCCTCGGTGACGCCTCTGACGGAAGACCCCGCGACCGCCCCCACCGGCGATGCCTGGGTCTGCTCCGACGGATCCGTTCCACTGGCGATCATGGTCGCCGACTGTCTTCCGGTCCTGCTCGTGGGCCACCTCGATCGGCACGACCCGCAGACTGCCCCGGTGACGGCCGCAGCCCACGCGGGACGTCCTGGACTTCTGGCCGGAGTCCTGGAGAACACCGTCGCCGCAATGCGGGACCGCGGCGCCGTCGCCATCACCGCCTGGATCGGCCCCGGCGCCTGCGGGAGCTGCTACGAGATCCCCGACGAGATGGTCGCCGAGCTCGCCGCCGATCGACCCGCCCTCGCGGCCACCACCAGCTGGGGGACCAGCGCCCTGGATCTGCGCGCAGAGGCTGAGCAGGTGCTGGCCCAGGCTGGGGTCACGGTGGCGCCGCTCGTCGGCTGCACACTGGAAGACCCCTCCCTGTTCTCGCACCGCCGCGACCCCGGGCAGGGTCGGTTCGCCGGACTGATTTGGATGGACCCGGTGACCCCCTCCTCCCGCTGAGCCCGGCTGTCGTGAACCCCGCACTCTCGATAGGCTTCCGATCGTGGACACCAGCGGACCCAGCCAGAGATTACGCAGCGCAGCACGGCGACTCGCCCTGACAGGGGAGGACCCACGCAGCCAGGAACTCGCGGAGAACCTCGCCTCGGTCCATGAGCGCATCGACCAGGCCATGAACGCGGCGGGCCGGTCCGATCGTCCCGCGCTGATCGTCGTCACGAAATTCTTCCCGGCGGCCGATGTCGCACGGCTCTATCGCCTCGGTGTGCGAGACGTCGGCGAGAACCGCGACCAGGAGGCCGCAGCGAAGGCTGCAGAGGTCCGCGCGCTGCTCAGCGCGGAGAATTCGGCGGAACCAGCGGCGGCTGGGCAGGACCTGCATTGGCACTTCATCGGCCAGCTGCAGTCGAACAAGGCCAAGTCGGTCGTGGGCTACGCCGATCACCTGCATTCAGTGGACCGTGCTTCCCTGATCAAGGCACTGACCAAGACCGTTGAAGCGCGCTCGGCAGCTGAGGTCACATGTCTGATCCAGGTGGACCTGCGCGACCCGCTTCCCGCCGACGGCAGGGGAGGCGCTGCTCCTGAGGACATCAGCACCCTTGCTGACGCACTCGAAGAGGCGCCCGGGCTCAGACTGGGCGGTCTGATGGCTGTGGCTCCGCTCGAGGAGCCCCCGGCGCCGGCCTTCGCGCGGCTGCAGGGGCTCTCGGAGACGCTGCGGACGCGCCGACCGGAGGCCGACATGATCTCCGCCGGAATGAGCGGCGATCTCGAGGCCGCCGTCGCCCACGGCGCGACACACCTGCGGGTTGGCAGAGATGTCCTCGGTGAGCGTCCGCTTCAGCGATAGTCTCGGAATCGCGCAGTGACATCACAACCTTCCCCCTCAGGAGAATCCTCATGGCCGGTGCCTTCAAGAAGACCATGATCTACCTCGGCCTGGCCGACGGAGACGACTACAGCGAGGACCACTTCACCAAGGAGCCCTCGAGCACGACGCAGAGCACCCAGGGTTCCACTGCGGATTCTGCCCCGATCAGCCGCGGAGGATCCGCTTCGGCGACCTCTGTGCGCGAAGCCCCCACCTCGACCAGCGCCACCTCGACCGCCGCAGGCCGCGGAAGCGAAGTCGTGTCACTGGGTGTAGCTTCCGAACACACCGAGACCACCAACCATGCAGGCCAGTACAACAGCTCCAACTTGGCGGTGGATCCGGATTACCGCGCTCCGGTGACCCCGATCAAGCGAGCTCCCTCATCCCGGGATGAAAGTTCACCGATGCGAAAAATCACCACTGTCCACCCGCGCTCCTACAACGACGCGAAGGTCATCGGAGAGTCCTTCCGGGACAGCATCCCGGTGATCATGAACGTCACCGATATGGGAGAGGCCGAGGCCAAGCGCCTCGTCGACTTCTCCGCCGGCCTCGTCTTCGGCATGGGTGGGTCGATCGAGCGTGTGACGAACAAGGTGTTCCTGCTCACCCCGAAGAACGTCGAGGTGCTGGCTGAAGAGCGAGCCGCCGCAGAGACGCCGTCCTCGGCCCAGTTCTTCAACCAGAGCTGAACCAAGTACTGTTTTCAGCTGTGGATCTCTTTACTGCGCCCCTGTACCTGCTGCTGACCATCTACCAGTTCGCGCTGGTGATCCGGATCATCTTCGACCTGACTCAGCAGTATGCCCGCAGCTGGCGACCCAAGGGCTTTGCGCTGATGCTCGCCGTCGGCGTGTATTCCATCACTGACCCGCCGATCCGGTGGATTCAGCGCAAGGTTCCTCCGTTGAATCTGGGCGGGGTCTCCCTGGACATGGGTTTCCTGCTGGTGTTCCTGGCCATCGTGATCGCCAAGATGGTGCTGCGCGGCTTCGCCTGAGCACTCCGCCCTGCTGCACGGCGGCGCCGGGCGTCTCCTGCTGAAAGCCCGGCTTGAAGGTTGAAGTCGAGGGCCGTCAGACGCAGTGGGTATGCTGGCCGTTGACCCAAAGACCAGCTTCACAGCTTCCCCAGCCACTCGATGAGGTGACACCGCATGGCCCTGACTCCTGACGATCTCCTGAACAAGGAATTCCCCGAGACCAAGTTCCGTCCCGGTTACGACAAGGACGAGGTCGACGACTTCCTCGATGAGGTCGTCGTCGAATGGCGACGACTGACCCAGGAGAACGAGGATCTCACCGCCAAGGTCGCGGCCCTCGAAGAGCAGCTTGAGGAGAACCCGGCAAACCTTGAGCCGGATGAGCTCAAGGACGCCGGACTCTCCGGATACGCCGGCACCAGCTCCACGATGACCGGCTCGATCGACCGGATCAGCGATGAGCCGGAGCTGAAGGCCGATTCGGCCGCCACCGCGTACCCCGAGTACGAACTGGGCACCCGTCCCGCCCAGGAGCGGCCTCAGGAGTCCGCCGGGACAGACCACGCGGCCTCGGCCACCGGTGTGCTGGCCATGGCGCAGAAGCTGCACGACCAGTACGTCTCCGAGGGCGAGCAGACCCGCGCGGCCTACATCGCTGAGGGTGAGTCCAAGCGAGCAGAGTACCTGGCAGAAGGTGAACAGACCCGCGAGGCCTACATCGCCGAGGGCACGCAGACCCGCGAGGCCTACATCGCTGAAGGTGAGTCCACGCGCGCCGAGTACATCGCCGAGGGCGAGAACCGCCGCGATGAGCTGATCAGTGCTGCAGAGAGCACCCACGCACAGCTGCTGGCGGAGGCCGAGCGTCGCCGGAATGAGATCGTCACCGACGCTGAGACGCGCGCCGAGAACATGATCGAAGAGGCCGAGCTCACCTCCACACGCACGCTCAACGCGCTGGAGCGCAAGAAGGCGGACCTCGAGTCCAAGGTCGGGGAGCTCACCAGCTTCGAACGCGACTACCGCGCCCGGCTCAAGGACTACATCGAGGGCCAGCTCGCGGACCTGAACAGCCGCGGCTCCATCGAGAAGGAAGCCACCGGCGCCTGACCCTCTCCCTGGGAGTCAGGGGCGTTCGCAGGGCACCCGGCCTGTAGAATCCAACGGTGTCTGAACAGCCTGCTCCCGTCCATCAGCGGTCCACGCAAACCCCGTCACGCCGAACTGCCATCCTGGTGGCAGCGGCACTGGCAGTGTTCGCCTGGGCCGTTGATCAGTTAACGAAGATCTGGGTCGAATCCACGATGACGCTGGGGGAGCAGACCGAGGTCCTTCCTCCCGTGCTCTTCTGGCGATATCACCTCAACCCCGGCGCCGCCTTCTCCATGGGCACCGACCACACGTGGATCTTCACCCTGATCATGTGTCTGGTGCTGGGATACGTCGTCGTCAAGAGCCGCGCCCTCGGCGGCTCCTGGCTCTGGGCGCTGGGACTCGGCGGACTGGCCGGGGGAGTGGCCGGAAATCTGACGGACCGGATCTTCCGGGATCCTTCGCTGGGCGGCGAGGGAGTCGCCAGCTTCGGACAGGGACACGTGGTGGACTTCATCGCCGTCCCCAACTTCGCGATCTTCAACATCGCCGACTCGTTCATCGTGTGTTCGATCATCGGCATCTGCGCGATGCTGCTCTTCGGGCTGAACCTCGACGGCACTCGCGAGCAGAGCAGCAAGCGAACGGCTGAAGGGACGCCCACCGATCCCGAAGCTCCAGAAGAGAAGCAGGCATGACCGCGCAGGAGAGCTCCGCGCAGACCGCCCAGCAGGTCGACGTGCCCGAGGCACTGGACGGTTCGCGCGCCGACGCGGTGCTTGCCAGCCTCTTCGAGGTCTCCCGCACGGAGACCACCCAGTGGCTCAAGGACGGGCTGGTCACCTGGGCGCAGGACCGGACCCAGGGTCGAGCCGCAGGCCGAGCCGTGAAGAAGTCGGACAGGCTTCAGGCCGGAGCCCTGCTCAGCGTGCTGGTGCCCGAGTCGCACGACCCCCTGGAGGTGAGGATCGAAGCCGTGGAGAATATGTTCCTGCTGCACGAGGACGACGACGTCGTCGTCGTGGACAAGCCCGTCGGTGTGGCGGCGCACCCTTCGCCTGGGTGGACAGGCCCGACCGTGATCGGTGGTCTGCTGGCCGCAGGGGTGGAGATCTCCACCTCCGGAGCGCAGGAGCGCAGAGGGATCGTTCACCGGCTCGACGTCGGCACCTCCGGGGTGATGGTCGTGGCCAAGACGGAACGCGCCTACACCATGCTCAAGGATGCCTTCCGACAGCGCAGCACGAAGAAGACCTACCACGCGCTGGTCCAGGGGCTGCCCGATCCGGTGGACGGGACCATCGATGCCCCCATCGGTCGCCACCCGGGCCATGACTGGCGTTTCGCCGTGCTCGAGGGAGGGCGGGAGTCCCGCACCCATTACAAGCTCATCGAGGCGTACGGGCGCGCGAGCCTGCTCGACGTCACCCTGGAGACCGGACGCACCCATCAGATCCGCGTCCATTTCTCCGCCCTGGCGCACCCCTGTGCGGGAGACCTCACCTACGGAGCCGACCCGCAGCTGGCCGCCGAACTGGGTCTCACCCGGCAATGGCTGCACGCGGTGGAGCTCGGCTTCCACCACCCCGGAACCGGAGAATGGGTCAGCTACCGCTCTGACTATCCCGCTGACCTTGCCCAGGCCCTCACACTCTTGGAGAACGGCTGACCATGGCTGCCACTGGCGACTTCGTCCACCTGCACAATCACACCGAATACTCGATGCTCGACGGGGCCGCGAAGATCGGTGAGCTCTTCGAACAGACCCAGAACCTCGGCATGCCCGCCGTAGCCACCACCGATCATGGGTTCCTCTTCGGCGCCTACGAGTTCTGGAAGACCGCACAGAACTACGACGTGAAGCCGATCATCGGGCTGGAGGCCTATCTGTCTCCCGGCACGCACCGCTCGAACCGCACCCGCGTGAAATGGGGCGACGGGGTCATCGGAGAGAAGGACGTCTCCGGCGGAGGCGCTTACACGCATATGACCATGTGGGCGGAGAACACCACCGGAATGCACAACCTCTTCCGGATGGGCTCGAAGGCCTCCCTGGAGGGCTACTTCTATAAGCCGCGCATGGACCGCGAACTGCTGCAGACCTACGGCAAAGGGATCATCGCCACCACCGGCTGCCCCTCCGGGGAGATCCAGACCCGGCTGCACCTGGGTCAGTACGAGGAGGCGAAGAAGGCCGCCGGGGAGTACCAGGACCTCTTCGGGCGGGAGAACTTCTACTGCGAGCTCATGGACCATGGGCTGGACATCGAGCGGAAGGTCAAACAGGACCTGATCAAGCTCGCCCGCGAGCTGAACATGCCCATGGTCGCGACCAATGACCTGCACTACACGCACCAGCATGATCACAAGGCCCACGGCGCGCTGCTGTGTGTGCAGTCCAACTCCACCCTGGATGACCCGAACCGGTTCAAGTTCGGCTCCGAGGAGTTCTACCTCAAGTCCGCCGCGGAGATGCGTGATCTCTTCCGCGACTTCCCCGAGGCCTGCGACAACACCCTGGCCATCGCCGAGCGCTGCCAGGTGGAGTTCAACGAGTCGGCCTCCTATATGCCCCGATTCCCGGTGCCTGATGGCGAGTCTGAGGAGTCCTGGTTCGTCCAGGAGGTCGAGAGGGGCCTGCACTACCGGTTCCCGAACGGCATCCCCGACGAGGTCCGCAGGCAGGCCGAGTACGAGATCGGTGTCATCACCCAGATGGGCTTCCCGGGCTACTTCCTGGTCGTGGCCGACTTCATCACCTGGGCCAAGGAGCAGGGCATCCGAGTGGGTCCCGGACGCGGCTCGGGCCCGGGTTCCATGGTCGCCTTCGCGATGCGCATCACCGACCTCAACCCGCTGCAGCACGGCCTGATCTTCGAGCGCTTCCTGAACCCCGACCGCGTCTCCATGCCCGACTTCGACGTCGACTTCGATGACCGTCGCCGCTCCGAGGTCATCCAGTACGTGGTGAACAAGTACGGCGACGAACGCGTGGCCATGATCGTCACCTACGGCACGATCAAGTCCAAGCAGGCGCTGAAGGACTCTGCCCGCGTCATGGGGGAGCCCTTCTCCACCGGCGATCAGCTGACCAAGAAGATGCCGCCTGATGCCATGGGCAAGCCGATGCCGCTGGGCGACATCTACGAATCGAAGTCGCCTCGCTACTCCGAAGCTTCCGAGATGCGCGAGTTCCTCGACTCGGACCCGCGGATGAAGGAGATCTTCGACCTCGCCTCCGGACTTGAGGGCCTCAAGCGCCAGTGGGGTGTGCACGCGGCGGGCGTGATCATGTCCAGCGATCCGCTGATCGACATCATCCCGATCATGAAGCGCGAGCAGGACGGCGCGATCATCACGCAGTTCGACTACCCGATCTGCGAAAACCTGGGTCTGATCAAGATGGACTTCCTGGGTCTGCGCAACCTCACGATCATCTCCGACTGTCTGGAGAACATCCAGCTCAACAAGGGCATCGAGCTCGACCTGGAGAACCTCGAGCTGACCGACCGCGCCGCGTACGACCTGCTCGCCCGAGGCGACACGTTGGGCGTCTTCCAGCTCGACGGCGGCGGCATGCGCTCGCTGCTGCGATTGATGCGCCCGGACAACTTCGAAGACATCTCCGCAGCCCTGGCGCTGTACCGCCCAGGACCCATGGGCGCGAACTCACACACCAACTATGCGCTGCGCAAGAACGGGCACCAGGACGTCAGTCCGATCCACCCGGAGCTGGAGGAGCCGCTGCGCGAGATCCTGGGCACCACGCACGGGCTGATCGTCTACCAGGAGCAGGTGATGGCGATCGCGCAGAAGGTGGCCGGCTACTCGCTGGGCCAGGCCGACATCCTGCGCCGCGCCATGGGCAAGAAGAAGAAGTCCGAGCTGGACAAGCAGTATGTGAACTTCTCCTCCGGCATGGAGGAGCACGGATACTCCGCGGCGGCGATCAAGGCGCTCTGGGACGTGCTGCTGCCCTTCTCCGACTACGCCTTCAACAAGGCGCACACCGCCGCCTACGGACTCATCGCGTACTGGACCGCCTACCTCAAGGCCAACTATCCGGCCGAGTACCTGGCGGCCCTGCTCACCTCGGTGGGTGAGAACCGCGACAAGCTCGCGCTCTACCTCTCCGAGTGCCGCCGCATGGGCGTCACCGTCACCTCCCCGAGCATCAACGAATCCGCGCTGACCTTCACCCCGGTGGGCGACGACACGATCCGTTTCGGCATGGGCGCGGTGCGCAATGTGGGCTCCAACGTGGTCGCCGGCATGGTTTCGGCGCGTGAGGAGAAGGGCCCCTACGAGACGTTCGCCGACTTCCTCAAGAAGGTCCCGATGCAGGTGTGCAATAAGCGCACCATCGAATCGCTGATCAAGGCCGGGGGATTCGACGAGCTGGGTCATACCCGTCGGGCCCTCGTGACCATCCACGAACAGGCCATCGACCAGGCGATCTCGGAGAAGAAGGGTTCGCAGGCCTACGAGACGGACCTCTTCGGCAGCGCGGATATGGAGCTGGGGGATTCCCTCTCGGTCAGCGTTCCTGACCTGCCCGAATGGGAGAAGATGGACAAGCTCTCCTTTGAGCGCGAGATGCTCGGGCTCTACGTCTCGGACCACCCGCTGCAGGGACTCGAGCGGGTGCTCGCCCACCACGCCGACCGCTCGATCAGCTCGGTGATGGGGGAGGACGGGCCGGCCGACGGCGCCGGGATCACCATCGCCGGAATGATTACCTCGTTGCAGCGGCGCGTCGCCAAGTCCTCGGGCAACCCCTATGCCAGGGCCGAGATCGAGGACATGGCGGGCACCATCGAGGTGATGTTCTTCGGCAAGACCTATCAGGCGGTGTCGATGATCCTGGCCGAAGACCTGGTCGTCTCGGTGAAGGGGCAGATCGATCGTCGCGAGGACGGCAGCGTCACGCTCAAGGCGATGGACGTCGTCGTGCCGGAGATCAACGAGGACGGCAACGCCGGTCCCGTCGTCGTCTCAGTCTCCGCGCAGCGTGCCTCGGAACGCCTGGTCACCGAGCTGGGCAGGACGCTCAGGGCCCATCGCGGCACCAGCGACGTCCACGTCCGGCTGCTCTCCGGAGACCGCATCGAGGTCATGAGGCTGGGCCACGAGTATCAGGTGAGCCCCTCACCGGCATTGTTCGGTGATCTGAAGGTCCTGCTCGGACCGGGATGCCTCGAGCTGTGAGCCGTGAGGCGCAGGAGAAGGCCGTAGCCACAACATCTTGTGGTGGATGATTTGAAGCACACTATATGTGGTCGGTAGACTTGCCCCATGTACTGCCCCTACTGCCGCCATGACTCCTCCCGGGTCGTCGATTCACGCATGTTGGACGATGGCTCCGGCATCCGCCGTCGTCGTCAGTGTCCGCAGTGCTCCAAGCGCTTCACCACCATGGAGACCACCAGCCTCAATGTGATCAAACGATCGGGTGCCGCGGAGCCGTTCGACCGCTCGAAGGTCATCAACGGGGTGCGCAAGGCATGCCAGGGTCGTCCCGTGTCCAATGATGATCTCGCAGTGCTCGCCCAGGAGGTGGAGGAGACGATCCGCGCCGCTGGCAACGCCGAGGTCGACGCCAACGATGTGGGCCTCGCGATCCTCGGACCCCTGCGCCGGCTCGACGTCGTGGCCTATATGCGCTTCGCCTCGGTCTACCGCGGGTTCGAGTCCCTGCTGGACTTTGAGAACGCGATCGCGGAGCTGCGCCGGGAGGAACTCCACGGACCTTCAAGTTCAGGTGCAACCGTTGTCCAGCCAAGGTTCGGATTCCGCTAGACTCATGGACGTACCGGCGGTGCTCTCTTCTGGGGAAGGTTGAGAGCACCGCCGGTTTTCTCGTCTTCACCGTCGGGGACTTCTCCAGCCAGATGCACTGATGGTCCGGAGAGAACCCCCTGAGTTTCTCTCCGGACCACCTGCGCCTCCGAGAAGGCCCTACCATTAGACGCCCCGTGCGTCCCTGCGCTGCGCAGAACAGGCGGAACCCAGTAGCCCAGCCGGATAAACCCAGTAGAAGATACGGGGCCGGTATAGTCTTCACCAACTGATCTCTCGACCAAGGAGCCCGCGGTGCACCGCAGTGACCCTTTCGTGGGCAGACGCGAGGAGATCGCGTTGATCCAGCGGGCTGCTGATCGAGCGCGAAGCGGCAAGGCCCAGTTCGTCCTGGTCGAGGGTCTGACCGGCTCAGGCAAGACCCGTCTGCTGCACCGTGCCATGGAGAGCTACCCGGAATGGAACGAGCGCACGATCCTGCTCGATGAGTCCTTCATGGCTCAGCCGGGATCTGCGATCCAGCACCTCCTCGGCGCAGACCTCTCCGGAGCTGCGAGACGCTCCGGTTTCGCGGGCGCAGGGCACGGCGAGGTCGAGGATCTCCTCGCCGCGGGCTTCGACGCCGCCCCATCGCTGCAACGGCCGTACCTGCTCAGCGTGCAGAACCTGCACCTGGTCGACGAAGTCTCTGCTGACGCGCTCTGGCGGGCGCTCAGCCTCTTCCAGAACGGACCCGTACTGGTGGTGCTGAGCACCCAGGCCTCCGTGCGTCCAGAGGTGCAGCGGCTGATCCGGCTCGCCCAGGCCAGTCCCCGCGGCACCTATATCTCGCTGCAGCCGTTGGGACTGCGCGATGTCTCGGATCTTCTTGAGGCCTATTCCATGCTGCCCATCTCCGACGCCGTCGCCGCCCGGGTCATGGAGGAGACGGACGGCTACCCGGGTCTGGTGGAGCAGGTGGGGCTGTGGCTTCGGCGGACCCCGGTGGGTTCGCGCAGCATCGACCAGGCGCTGGTGCACACCGTGAAGTCTGCCGACTACAGCGGGATGCATCGCGATGTGCTCACCCGGATGAACTGGCTGCAGGACAGCGATCGGCGGGCGGTCGAGCTGCTGGCGGCCGCTGACGGTTCGCTGAGCCGGGGCCAGATCGAGGCGGCGCTCTCGACCCCCGTGGACCCGGCCGCGCTGTTGAGCACCTCGCTGCTCTCTTGGGAGGAGCTGACCGGCCGGTATGCCGTGAGCAGGCGCTCGCTCAGCCGCGCCGTGCTCAGCGGCACCTCGGAGGTGGATCGAGCGGGACTCCTCGTATCTCTTGCCGAGGTCCTTCGGGGGGAGGGCTCCGTCCGCCACCTGGCGGAGGCGATTCGGCTGGACCCCAGCCTCGCGGACGGGGCTCAGGTGATCGCAGAGCTGCAGGCCCACGCTCGGCACGCGGCGAAGCGACACGATTTCCGGGATGCCTTCGACCACCTGATGGCGGCGGTCTCCACGAATCTCGACGATGTGGAGTCCTTGTGTCTGCTCGCCGGCCTCGCGGTGCGCACCGACAGTGTCAGTGCTCTGCAGGAGCTTGAGCCCTCCATGCGGGCGTTGCCCCCCTCAACCTGCCGGGCCGGAATCCTGGCCCTGCTGATGTTGGAGCAGTCGGACACGGAGGCGGCGCTCTTCGAACTCGAATCCCACCGGCCCGAGCAGGACCCGGGGCTGCCCATCTACGCGGAGGCCGTGATCGAGGTGAGCGCACGGCTGCTCTCAGAATCCCTGCGCAGCCGGGGCGCCACGCTCGCCCACGACGTCTCTGCCTGCCTGCAGGCGGTGCTGGAGAGGCCGGACGGGCTCGATCTGGTCGGATATATCTGGGACCGCAGCCATCTGCTCGGGCTCAAGACGCTGAACACGCTGTGGATCCAGCTCTCCGCAGAGCAGCCACAGAACATCGACGCGATGATCCGGTGCGTCTCCGAGCGGCTGGCCGAATTGCGGGGCGAGCCTGCAGTCGAACGCTTCGAGGCCGCCCTGTACTCCGTCCGGGGCTCGCTGCTTCGCCAGCAGGGCTCGATGGCCGACGCCTATCACGATCTCTCCCTGGCGGCCGCGCAGGAAGGCTCGAGCAGCTATGTGATGTATGCGCGCACCCAGCTGGCCCTGCTGCTGTTCAGCTCCGGGTACTGGGATGAGGCGGCCAAGATGGCCGAGCGGGCCGCCGGAGCTGCGCTCGTCCGCCGGGAGGACGCGGTCTCTCACGTGGCCTACGCGGTCTCGCTGGTCGTGCCTGCCGCCCGTGGAGAGGTGGAGAAGGTCCGCGCGAGCCTGGAACGTCTGCATGAGAGCGAGCATGCCCATGGCCCGCTCGCCGCGGGCACCATCGATTGGGTGGAGGCCTGTCTGGCAGCCTCGCAGAACGACTTCCGCGGGGTCGCTCGAAACCTCCTGAGCATGCGCGACGACAGGACCGCCTGGTGGGCGATGGAGCCCCAGGCGATGAGCATGCTTGCGCGAGCGCTGCATCTGAGCGGCTGGGCCGCCATGCTTCCTGCCCTGCTGCGTGGTGCCGAGAGCGGCAGTTCCCTCCTGGATTTCCAGCAGCACCTCACCACCCCGTACCTGAGGGGTTTCGAACGCTGGTCAGCTGGTGCTCCGGAGGAGGCCATGGAGAGCCTGCTGCAGGTGCTCCGCGGCTATGACAGCAGCGCATCGATCCGTCCCACACAGCCGCCCGGGGAGGGCGGTGGGTTCCGGATCTTCCGAGCGATGCTCGGGCTCGACATCGGCGCGCTGGTCTCCGGCTATCCGGTCGAACTCGCGCGGCACCGGGCCACTGCACTGGAGCTCGCCGTCTGGTCAGCTTCGGTGCTGCAGGCCTGCGGCGCCGATACCCATCTGGAGCGGGCGAATCAGCTGATGGAGACCTTGCGGCCGCACCTTCTCAACGACCATCCGGCCGCCCGATCCCACGCGGCCGCGCTGCTGGGGTCGCAGCACACGTCGAAGCCCCAGGTCACCGAGGCCGCAGTGCCGGCGCGAGCCGAGCCCGAGCTCGGGGCCGAAGTGGAGCAGGCACTGCGCAGCCTGTCCCGCCGTGAGCGCCAGGTGACGCTGCTGGTCTCGGAGGGCAGCACGAACCGCGAGGTGGCTGAGCAGCTCGTCCTCTCGGTGCGGACCGTGGAGTATCACGTGGCCAACGCCATGACCAAGCTGCAGCTGCATTCGCGGCGGGAGATCCGCAGGCTCGTCCGGTCGCTCTGAGCCGGCCGGCCACGTCCGGGCGGAGGCGAGGACCAGAACCTCGCTCAGCTCGGTCCGCGTCTCAGCTCAGCCCGCCAGTGTGCGGAGCTCGGCGATCGCAGCCTCTGGGTCCGCCGCCGAGTACACGGCGGAGCCGGCCACAAAGGTGTCGGCCCCGGCCTCTGCCGCCCGGGTGATGGTCTCCGCACTGATTCCACCGTCCACCTGCAGCGCGATCTCTCCGCCAAGGTCATCGATGGCGGCCCGCGCGCGGCGGATCTTGGGCAGGATCAGGTCGAGGAAGCTCTGGCCGCCGAACCCCGGCTCCACCGTCATCAGCAGCAGCATGTCGAGTTCCCCGAGCATGTCCAGGTAGGGCTCGACGGGGGTGGCCGGCTTCAGCGCCATGGCCGACCGTGCGCCCTGGGCGCGAAGTTCCCGCGCGAGCCGGATCGGGGCCTTCGCCGCCTCGGCGTGGAAGGTCACGGATTCACAGCCCATCTCGGCGTACTGCGGGGCCCAGGTGTCAGGATCCTCGATCATCAGATGCACGTCCAGCGGCAGCTCGGTGGCGGCCCGCAGAGACTTCACCACGGGTAGTCCGATCGTCAGATTCGGCACGAAGTGGTTGTCCATCACGTCCACATGGACGGCGTCGGCAGTGGTGATGCGGCCCAGCTCGCGCTGGAGGTTCGCGAAGTCGGCGTTGAGGATGCTGGGGTGGATGCAGGTGCGGCTCACGGGGCGATCCTACCGGTCTTCAGCTCGCCTGCACGCCTCGCCGGAGCAGCGCGAAGAACATCGCGTCGGTCCCGTGGACGTGGGGCCAGAGCTGCACGCAGCGCTGCACAGTCCCCGTGCCGTGCTGCGCACCGGGTCCGTCCATCAGCTCCACGCCGGCCTCCAGCGCCGCGGCGCGCATCGGCTCACGGGCATCGAGCAGCTCGAGCTCCGGATGGCGACGCAGCAGGTCATCGACCTGGATGACCGTCTCCGCGGCATGCGGAGAGCAGGTCACATAGGCCAACAGGCCACCCGGTGCCAGCGCTCCGGCGGCGGCGTCGAGGAGCTCCAGCTGCAGGGCGGTCAGGCTCGAGAGGTCCCCTGGAGTCCGGCGCCAGCGGGCTTCGGGCCGGCGCCGCAGCGCGCCGAGACCGGTGCACGGTGCATCCACCAGGATCCGCTGAAAGCCGTCGGCACCGGCCTCCTCGCCGATGGTCCGGCCATCTCCGGTGCGCACGGCCCAGGCTTCCGGCGCCACCGCAGCCAGGGCGCCGGAGACCAGCTTCGCGCGGTGCGCGGCCGGCTCGTTGGCGAGCACCGTGGCTCCGCGTTCGGCGGCCAGCGCGGCGAGCAGGGCCGCTTTGCCACCGGGTCCTGCACAGAGGTCCAGCCAGCGCTCGGCAGCAGGCCTGTCGAATTCACCCAGCTCCTGATTCGCTTCCAGGTGAGGCGCAGCGTCAGCCGAGAGGTCCGCGAGGCCAGGAAGCTCGGCAGCGGCGAGTGCTCGAGTGACCCATTGGGACCCGATGTCTTGGACTCGAAGCTGACCCTCGCGGGCCCCGGGGAGACGGCCGATGTCTCCCCCGCGGAAGACTGCTGCTCCAGGCAGCAGCGGGGAGACCGTCGCCCCTGCTTCAGTCGCACTGCGCAGATGCTGCCCAGGCTCCTCCGTCACACCGGGAAGCTCCACGAGGTGGACCTCGGGGGCGTCATTATCGGCTCGCAGCAGGTCTTCGAGCTCTTCGCCCCGACCATGGAGTCGCAGTGACTGCCGCATCGCCCGGACCACCCAGGCCGGATGCGCATGCTTGAGTGCGAGCGCGTCGTCGCCGCTGAGCTTGCCGTCCACGGCGAGACGCTCGGCCCATTCGTCCAGCGAGGCGGCGCTGACCTTGCGAAGCACTGCGTTGACCAGACCGCTGGGACCGGCGCCGATCTCGCTGCGCACCAGGGCGACGGTCTCGTCCACCGCGGCGTGTGTCTCGACGCGCATGTTCAGCAGCTGGTGCGCGCCGAGGCGCAGGGCGTCGAGCACGGGTGCATCGAGCTGTGCCAGCGGACGATCCACGCAGGCGCTGAGGATGGCGTCATAGGTGCCCGTGCCGCGCAGCGTGCCGTAGGTCAGCTCGGTCGCGAAGGCGGCGTCTCGCTTGTCCAGGCGCTGTCGTCGGATCTCAGCGGGAAGCGTCAGGTTGGCATAGGCGTCATCCCGGCTGACCGCGCGCAGCACCGTGAACGCGGTGAGTCTCGCGGGATCGGCTCGGCGCTTCCGCTGCCCGGGGGCTGTGGCGCTGAAGCCGCGGGCCGCGCTCGACTTGTCCGACCGAGCACCACCGCGGTTTCGTTCGCGCCCCTTCTCGTTTCTGCGACTGCGCTGCGGGTCTTGGGACGGGCCGCTGTGACTCATGCGTGGTGCTCTTCCGTGGGGGTGGATGTGGTCTGCTCGGTTCCGCCGAGTCGCACCTGCGACTGCAGGCCGCGGTACCAGTCGACGGCGTTGATCATGGTCTTGCCCGCCGGCTGCACGCCGGAGAGCACAACCGCCTCCCCGTCACCTGCCCGGAACGCGATCACGCTCCCTGCCTCGCGACTCGCCGACGTGTGGTTGCCGGCGAGGGGACTCATGCTCTCTGAGTCCTCCGTGCTCGGCAGGCTCAGGACCTGTCCCGTTGCGGTCTCGGCCAGTGCCGCCTCCAGGCGCTGCGCAGCGTCGGGATCGGAGGGCGTCCGGTGCAGCCTGGCCACGCCGAGCTTGATCCGCTGATCTCCGTTCAACGTCCAGGCTCCCGGTTCGGGGATCGTGGCGTTGATCCGCTTCACCAGCTCCGCCGCTGGGCGAGAAGGATCGATGAAGGCGTCCTCGCGGGTGAGCTTGGGCGCGAAGCTGGGTGTGCCCCGCTGCGCCTGCGGTGTCGAGGTGCCGGTGAGCAGACTGGGCAGCAGCACGGTGAGCAGCGAGGCTCCGAGGTTCGTCAGGTCCTCGAGCACCGTCCCGGCGGAGGTGGCCTCGCGGATCTCGTAGCTGCACAGCCCGTGGACCGGGCCGGTGTCCATTCCGCGTTCGAGTTGGAACACCGTGGCCGCCGTGGTGCGTTCCCCGGCCAGGAGGGCATGGGGCACCGGGGCGGCTCCGCGGTAGGCCGGGAGCTGGGAATAGTGCAGATTGACCCAGCCGCGCGCCGGCACCTTCAGCGCCGCTTCGGGCAGCAGCGCGCCGTAGGCGACGACGACGCCCAGATCGGCTTCTGCCGTCGTGAGCTCGGCGGTCACCGAAGAGTCTATGGAGGCGGCCTTGATGACGGGTATGCCGGCGGCTTCGGCAGCCTGAGCGACGGGGGAGGGGGTCAGCCGGCGTCTACGTCCGACGGGCGCATCTGGCCTGGTCAGCACGGCGACGATGTCTGCACCGTGGCTCAGCAGCCGGCGCAGGCAGGTGGCGGCGATCTCCGGGGTGCCCGCGAAGAGGACTCGACCCCGCCCGGGGCCGTCGGACGCCGCACTCGCCGCGGCGAGCGAGTCTGCGGTGAACTGCTGCATGGTGAGGCCTTTCAGGAGGCGAAGAAGCTGCTGCTGGTGCGCCGGGTGACCTGCGCCTGATCCAGGGCCTGGCCGTACTCCCGGGATCGCAGCGCGCGGGCGGCGGCGCTCTTCTCCGCCCCGGTGAGCCGGTCGACGAACAGGCGTCCGTCCAGGTGGTCCACCTCATGCTGGAAGCAGGCCGCAAGCAGCCCGGTCGCGTCAGCCTCGATGTCACTGCCGTGTTGATCGATGCCGCTGAGCAGCACGCGCTGGGCGCGGGCTACAGGGGAGTAGATCTCGGCCACCGAGAGGCAGCCCTCGCGCAGCAGGTTCTCACCCGCCGCCGGACCTGCTTCGGGCTCGCGCGGGGTGAAGGTGCGCTCGCCGAGCAGCTGCAGCTGCGGATTGATCACGGCCCCGCGCTGACCGCTCACGTCGTAGGTGAAGATCCGCCGTCCCACGCCGATCTGTGGAGCCGCCAGGCCGATGCCTGATACCGCGTCCATGGTCTCGAACATGTTCGCGATGAGCTCACGGACGGTGTCATCGATCGAGGCCACGGCGGCCGCCGGTGTGCGCAGCACCGGGTCGCCGATCATGCGGATGGTCAGGACAGTCATGGAGTCATTCTTTCATTGTCCGGGCTCTCAGGATTCCGCACCGGCGGCGGCGCGATGGGCCGCAGTGCGGGCCCGGCGCTGGCAGTGGTTCGGCTGTGTTCCCAGACCTGACGAAGCGCGCAGAACTTGAACCAGTGAGCCTTCAGCAGGGCGGGGTTCGCCTGTGCAGCGACGACCTCCGACTCGGAGATCGCCACACCGAGCAGGATCGGATCTTCACCGTAGGGCCAGGGCTTCCATTCACCGGCGGCGGCGTCCACCAGCATCTCCTCACCCTTCATGCCGGCCACCAGCTGCATCACCACTGAATCATTCAGCGGCTTCGAGCGGCCGTCTCGGGTGAGTCCCTTGGTCTTGAAATCGATGATGCAGATGCGCCCACCGATCTCGGCGACGAGATCGAGCGTGCCGGCGTAGCCGAGCGTGTGATTCCAGACCGTCACCTCGGCGGCCACTGGCGTCACGCCGTAGAGCGTCCACCACTCGTCGAAGCGGTCGGCGAATCGCGTCTCCCGGTGCTCCTCCAGAGCTGCGCGCGCCGCCCGGGTGGTCTCGCTCAGCCCCAGTGCGCTCAGGGCCACCTGTTCCGCGTAATGGTGCACCCGATCTCCACGAGCTGCCGCGGCGTCCCGGAAGCGCTCGGCCGCCGAGGAGGCCTGCCGCGCGAGCCGCTTGAGCTCGGCGGGGGAGCCGACCGCGGCCGCGAGTCGCTGATCGTTGACCAGCTCAGAGGTCGCCATATGGCCCGCCCACCCGGTCATGTCCTTGTGCTCCTGAGAGATCACCGTCGTGATCGACGGCACCTCAGGGGAGCCGCTGGTCGAGCGCGAATACGTGCGGCCATAGTCGGTGGCGTGAGCGAGGCTGGGCTGTGTCATCGGCCTAAGTCTGCCACCTGGGACTGACATGCCGTTCTGCCGCCCGCGTCCGCCTCCGCCGGGACGAGGTGCAAGGGCGTTCTGCGAGGAAGTTCCTGCTCGATTGGACGAGCGGCCGAGACCTGCGCTATCGTTTCAAGTCGTTGAAACGCCGCAGAAATGTGGTCGGGACGGCACTGCGGATGTAGCTCAGCTGGCTAGAGCATCACCTTGCCATGGTGAGGGTCGCGAGTTCGAATCTCGTCATCCGCTCGCAGGATCTGGGGAAACCCTTGGACGATCAGCAGGATCACTGCACGGCAGCCAGGTCTTCGATGACCCGGTCGCTGGATGTCAGTCCGGGACGGTGTAGTGTTTCGGGGATGGCTACGGTGGGGTGGCCGAGTGGCGAGGCAGCGGCCTGCAAAGCCGTTAACGCGGGTTCGATTCCCGTCCCCACCTCGCAGCTTCGCTCGAGCACCGGGCGGGGAGACTGGGAACAATGAGAACTGAATAAGTCTGAATGGATGAGACAGTCCATACGGGCGCGATTAGCGCAGCGGTAGCGCGCTTCCCTGACACGGAAGAGGTCACTGGTTCGATCCCAGTATCGCGCACTGAGTACAGGGAATCTGCCGCCGAGAAGGTGGCGGGCGGTCCTGAACTCATGCGGATGTAGCTCAGCTGGCTAGAGCATCACCTTGCCATGGTGAGGGTCGCGAGTTCGAATCTCGTCATCCGCTCAGAACACAGGAAGGGCCCGGGACCTCATGGTCCCGGGCCCTTCCTGTATGCCGCGGCGGCCAGCCGTTGCCGGCCCAGTCGTTTGATTGCCCCAGATTGCGGTGCGGACGGGCCGCGCCGGCGCATGTGGCACACTTGGTGCTACACAATTCGTGCTCCGGGATCGGTGAAAATCCGAACCGGCGGTCAAAGTCCGCGACCCGAGTCAGGTGCAGCCCAGCTGCTCCGGTCTTGGTTGAACCGGTGGAACTCCGGTACCGACAGTCACAGTCTGGATGGGAGAAGCACGAGAGTCCGCGCCCTGTGGACTCCGCCATCGCGCGGAGCTCACGCAGGCGGACTGCGTCGACGCCTCACCGCATCGGCCTTCCCGGAGTGCCTCGACACGCTGGGAGGAGACGGCCGTTGCTTCACGAGTCAGCGATGACCCAAGCCTTGGAGCTGGCGCTCTCAGGCGTCCGAGGAGCCAATCCGCTGGTCGGAGCCCTGCTCGTCTCCGCACAGGGCGAGGTGCTCGCTCAGGGCCACCATCGAGGAGCAGGCACCTTCCACGCAGAGCGTGACGCGATCGCGAACTTCTTCGCCTCTCACCCAGACGGCGCTGACCTCAGCTCTGCGACGCTGTACACCTCACTGGAGCCGTGCCGGCATCAGGGTCGCCAGCCCGCCTGCACCCAGCTGATCATCGACGCGGGCATCGGTCGGCTCGTCCACGGCGCCTCGGACCCGACGAGCAACGGCGGGGGAGCGGCGGTGCTGAGTCGCGCGGGAATCGAGGTGGTCTCCTCCGTGTTGAGAGAGGAATGCGAGGCGCTGAATCACCGGTGGACGACGGCCCAGGAGCAGCAGCGTCCCTTCGTCACGGTCCATCTGGCCCAGACCCTCGACGCGCGGATCGCGGCCGCCGACGGAACCAGCCAATGGATCACCTCACAAGCTTCGCGCGAGCACACGCATCAGGTCCGCAGCCGGGCCGACGCGATCCTGGTGGGCACCAACACCGTGGCGGTGGACGACCCCCGGCTGACCGCGCGCACCCCCGCCGGGGACCTCACCCAGCGTCAGCCGCTCCGTGTGGTCATGGGCCTGACCCCCGTGCCGAAGCGCTGCAAGTTGACCCAGGCACTCCCCGAGGGTGAGGGCTGGGTGCAGCTGCGGACCCGAGATCCGTTGGAAGCCCTGCAGGAGCTCGCTCAGACCACGCACGGCGGGTACCCCGTCAAGCACGTCCTCGTCGAGGGTGGCCAGAGCGTGCTCTCGGCCTTCTTCGCCGCTGGGCTCGTGGACGAGGTCTTCGCCTACCACGCCCCGCTTCTGCTAGGTGCTGGAACCGCCAGCATCGGTGACATCGGCGTGAGAACACTTCGCGAAGCGCCCCGCTTCGCACTCGACCCCGCCGAGAGCGGGCCGGTGCAGATCATGGACTCCGATGTCTGTGTGCACCTGCAGCCGAAAGGAGACACATGTTCACCGGAATCGTGACTGGTCTGGGAGAGGTCCTCGAACGTCGGTTCGAACCCACCAAGTTCGTGGAGCGGCTGAGCTTCGCCGCCCCCGGGCACACCGAAGGTCTGGCCCTCGGCGGCTCGATCGCCGTCAACGGGGTCTGCGTCTCCGCTGTGGACATCGACGGTGACCGGATCAGCGTGGAGCTGATCCCAGAGACGCTGAAGCGCACTGCGCTGGGCAAGCTCGGCGTGGGCGATCGGCTCAACCTTGAGCGCTGCCTGCCCGCCGGCGCCCGCCTGGACGGCCACGTGGTCCAGGGCCATGTCGACGGTCTCGGCAAACTGGTGGAGCGGGACCCGCAGGACGGCAGGCACCGCTTCCAGATCAGCGCCGAGCTGGCTCCGTATCTCGCGGAGAAGGGCTCGATCGCCGTCGACGGGGTGTCGCTGACCGTCACTGCGGTCTCGGACCCAGCGTCCGCGCAGCCGTGGTTCGAGGTGGGGCTGATTCCGACGACGCTGGCCGAGACCACCCTCGGCGACCTCTCGGTCGGCGGAGTGGTCAATCTCGAGGTCGACGTGCTCGCGAAGTACACCCGGCGCATGCTGCAGTTCGGCCATCACCTCCCCGGCCCCGCCGCCCGCGCCGGAGCGGGAGCTGAGGACAAGGACGCTGCGGTGGAGGGCGCTGCCGGTGTAGCGGCCGGCCTTCATGGAGCCAGCGATGACGCTGCAGGCCCAGGGTCGTCCTCTCCGGTTCCCAGCATTCCCCAGCCGGAGACTCCGGCCCCGCTGCTTGATCCCATCGACGTCGCCCTCAACGAGCTCGCGGCGGGGCGACCCGTCGTCGTCGTCGATGACGCCGATCGCGAGAATGAGGGCGACATCATCTTCCCGGCCTCACTCGCCACGGAGGAGCTCATGGCGATGACGGTCCGTTACACCTCAGGGGTCATCTGTGTGCCGATGACGCCCGAGCGGGCGGAGCACCTGCAGCTGCCGCCGATGGTCACCGAGAACGAGGATCCCAAGGGCACCGCGTACACGATCAGCGCCGATGCCGCCTCGGGAGTGAGCACTGGGATCAGCGCCGCCGATCGCGCGCTCAGCGTGCGTGTCATGGCGGACTCCGCCACCACCGCCGGCGATCTGAGCCGACCCGGTCACCTTTTTCCGCTCATCGCGGACCCTGCGGGGGTGCTGGGTCGTCCGGGGCACACCGAGGCGGCCGTGGACCTGTGCCGGCTCGCTGGCCTGCCCGAGGTCGGTGTGATCGCCGAGCTGACCCACGACGACGGCCGCATGATGCGCCTGCCCGCGCTGCGCGACTTCGCCGACGCACACAGGCTCGCGCTCGTCTCCATCGCGGACCTGATCGCCTACCGCGGGGGGACCCCGAGCCACGGCGCCGCGATGGATTCGGTGGCGGCCAGCTGGGAGGCCCCCAGCGACGAGCTCGCGAAGCTTGTGACCCCGGGCCCGGTGGTCACGCTGCCCACCGATCACGGAGTCTTCGCGGCCCAGGTCTGGACCGAGCACGCGACCGGCCATGAACATATGCTCATCTCGGCGCTCGCGCAGGCCCCCGGGGAGGGCAAGGAGGACGCATCCCGTCCGCTGATACGGATGCACTCCGAATGTGTCACCGGTGATGTGCTCGGTTCCCGGCGCTGCGACTGCGGCACCCAGCTCGCCTCGGCGCTGGAGTCCATCCAGCGCGACGGCGGACATCTGCTCTACCTGCGCGGCCATGAGGGGCGCGGCATCGGGCTGGCCAACAAGATGCGCGCCTATAAGCTCCAGGAACAGGGAGCGGACACGGTGGAGGCCAACGAGATGCTGGGCCTTGCCGCCGAGCTGCGCGACTTCACCGGGGCGGCCGCGATCCTGCACTCCGCCGGGATCCGTCGGCTCCGGCTGATGACGAACAACCCGGTCAAGGTCGACACGCTGCGCGGAGCCGGTCTGGACGTGGAGCTCGTCCCCTCCACCGGCGTGGTGCACGAGACGAACCTGCGGTACCTGCAGACCAAGCGCGACCGGATGAACCACACGCTGGACCACCTGCAGCTGCACGAGCAGTGACCACGTCCTTGACCTGAGCCCCAGCCAGCCCAGCCCCAGCCAGCCCCAGCCAGCCCCAGCCAGCTCAGACCCACCGCACGCGTCAGAAACAGCCCACACCCCAGAACAGCCCACACCCCAGACAAAGGAGACCGCGCAGATGAGCGGCACCGGAACGCCACAGATCCAGCAGGACGAACTCGACGCGCTCGCCCGCGCAGCGGCACAGCACGGACTCAGGGTCGCCGTCGTCGCGTCACGCTGGCACCAGGAGGTCATGGACGGGCTGATCGCCGGTGCTCAGCGCTTCTTCGAACAGGTCGGGGTCCAGGAGGTGACGCTGCTGCGCGCTCCTGGGTCCTTCGAGCTGCCGGTGATCGCCTCCCATGCCGCCGCCCGATTCGACGCCGTGGTCGCCCTCGGCGTCGTGATCCGCGGTGGCACCCCGCATTTCGAGTATGTCTGCAATGCCGCCACCGATGGGCTGAGCCAGGTCGCGCTGACCTCGGGGACCCCCGTCGGGTTCGGACTGCTCACCTGCGACGATGAGGCCCAGGCGCTGGATCGCGCAGGTCTGCCAGGCTCCAAGGAGGACAAGGGGTTCGAGTCCGCCCATGCGGCTCTCGCAGCGGCGGCGGAGATCGCCGCGCTGGCCTCGTGAGATACCCTGGAGCGGTGAAAACCTTCGATCAGCTGTACGCCGAACTTGCCCAGAAGGCCGAGACCCGTCCGGAGGGCTCGGGCACCGTCGCAGCCCTCGACGCCGGCGTCCATCAGATCGGAAAGAAGATCGTGGAAGAGGCCGCCGAGGTCTGGATGGCATCGGAGTACCAGACCCAGGCCGAGACCGCCGAGGAGATCTCCCAGCTGCTCTACCATCTGCAGGTCATGATGATCGCCAAGGGGATCTCCCCGGAGGACGTCTACCAGTACCTCTGATTCCCTCGCGACATCAGCTGAGAAGAATCGCCGACCGCTCTATCACCTGCACACGAAAAGACGAGATTGACTATGCTGCGCATTGCTGTTCCCAATAAGGGCGCCCTCTCCGAGGCCGCCATGGAGATGCTCTCCGAGGCTGGCTACGTCCAGCGCCGCGACCGGCGCGAACTGGTCATGCTCGACGAGGAGAACCAGGTGGAGTTCTTCTACCTTCGCCCCCGCGACATCGCCGTCTATGTGGGCGCCGGAACCCTCGACATCGGGCTCACGGGGCGCGATCTGTTCCAGGACGCTCGGGTAGATCACGGTGCCGAGGAGGTCTTGGGGCTGGGCTTCGGCAAGTCGACCTTCCGCCTGGCAGGACCCGCCGGACGCTTCACCAGTGCGGCGGACCTCGCCGGGACCCGCGTGGCCACCAGCTACGACGGCCTGCTCGCCCACTGGTTCGAGTCCCAGGGAGTATCCGACGTCGAAGTGGTCCACCTCGACGGCGCCGTGGAGACCTCCGTGCGGCTCGGCGTCGCAGACGCCATCGCCGACGTCGTGGAGACCGGCAACACGCTCAAAGCCGCGGGGATGGAGACCTTCGGCGAGCCCATCATGGACTCTGAGGCCATCCTGATCTCGGGACGCGACCAGCGCCCCGAGGGGCTCGATCGACTGATCCGTCGGCTGCAGGGCGTCCTGGTCGCACGGCAGTACGTGATGATGGACTACGACGTGCACCGCGACCTGCTTCCCCAGGCCGCCGCGATCACCCCCGGTCTGGAATCCCCGACCATCTCCCCGCTGGCCGATGAGAACTGGGTCGCCGTGCGCTCGATGGTGCCGTCGAAGAAGACCAACCAGCTGATGGACGAGCTCTACGAGCTCGGTGCCCGCGCCATCCTGGTCTCCTCCATCCACGCCTGCCGCGTCTGATATCGAGGTAGCCGATGACACTGGCAGTCCGAGTCATCCCGTGCCTGGACGTCGACGCAGGTCGCGTGGTCAAGGGAGTCAACTTCGAGAATCTCCGCGACGCCGGGGATCCGGTGGAGCTCGCCCACCGGTACAACCGTGCCGGGGCCGATGAGCTGACCTTCCTCGACGTCACCGCCTCCTCGGCCGACCGCGAGACGACCTACGACGTCGTCACTCGCACCGCCGAAGAGGTGTTCATTCCGCTGACCGTGGGCGGTGGAGTCCGCTCACCGGCCGATGTGGACCGGCTGCTGCGCACCGGAGCCGACAAGGTCTCCATCAACACCGCCGCGGTGTCCCGCCCCGAGGTGATCAATGAGATCGTCGCTCGATTCGGCAATCAGGTGCTCGTGCTGTCCCTGGACGCACGGCGCAGCTCGGCCACCGAGTCGGGCTATGAGGTCACCACTCACGGAGGACGGCAGGGGACCGGCATCGATGCGCTGAGCTGGTGCCGCGAGGCCTCGGAGCGCGGCGTGGGCGAGATCCTGCTGAACTCGATCGACGCGGACGGCACCCGAGATGGCTTCGACACCGAGATGATCGCCGCCGTGCGGGCCGTCAGCTCCGTCCCGCTGATCGCCTCGGGCGGCGCCGGCACTCCGGCGCACTTCCCGCCTGCGATCGCCGCTGGAGCCGATGCGGTCCTTGCGGCCTCCATGTTCCACTTCGGCCCGGATGACATGATCGCCCAGGTCAAGAACGCCATACGATCTGCCGGTTATCCGGTGAGATGAGGACTTTGATGAGCACCGCCGACTCCACCGCATCTGGACTCGCCGCACCCCAGGGTGCCGAGTCCTCAGCAGCAGAACACCCCGCCGAGTCAGCCGCGAGTCTGCCCGATGCGGTCCTGGACGCGGTGCGCTTCAACGCCGATGGCCTGATCCCGGTCATCACCCAGGATGCCGACAGCCACGAGGTCCTGATGCTGGCCTGGATGAACTCCGAGGCGCTCGGCATCACGTTGGCGACGCGTCAGGGCGTGTACTTCTCCCGCTCGCGCGGCGAGCTCTGGCGCAAGGGAGCCACTTCTGGCAACGTCCAGCACGTCGTTTCCCTTGCACTGGACTGCGATGGTGACACCGTGCTGATGAAGGTGGAGCAGACGGGCCCCGCCTGCCACACCGGCACCGCCACCTGCTTCACCGGGCGGGAGATCGCCCATGCATGATCTCGGCAGCGTGGTGCCCGCTCGGGAGCAGTTCCTCGATCTTGCCCAGGATCACCGCGTCATCCCGGTGACGATGACGCTGCTCGCGGACGCGCACACCCCCTTGAGCATCTATCGTGCGCTGGCCACTGACCACACAGGCTCCGCACGCCCAGGGACCTTCCTGATGGAGTCCGCGGCGCCGGGCGCCGCCTGGTCCCGCCATTCCTTCATCGGCGTGCACTCCTCGGCCACGCTCAGCGAGAAGGACGGTGCGGCCCACTGGATGGGAGAGCCGCCCCGGGGAGCACCGCTGCAGGGCAGCACTGCGGAGGTGCTGCGCGATACGCTCACCTTCCTCTCCGGGGGCGCCCCGGGTGACACCGCGGGGGAGGCGGGGCGCGCAGCCCCCGGCAGGCCCTTCATCGAGGAGCTTCCGCACCTGACCTCCGGGCTGGTCGGTTACGCCGGGTGGGACGTCATCCGCCACTGGGAGAAGCTGCCGAACCCGCCCCGAGATGATCTTCATGTGCCCGAGATGGCCATGAACCTGGTCTCGGACCTCGCGGTGCACGACAACCGTGACGGCACCGTCACGCTGGTCGCCAACGCGATCAACTTCGATGGCCTCGACACCGGAGTCGAGGCAGCCTACTCCGACGCCGTGGCCCGGCTGCATGCTATGGCGGCAAAGCTCGCCGAGCCCGTGGCCCCCGTGATCTCCGCCGCGGAGCGGAACTGGGGCGCCGCCGTCGAGCGGGACCTCCAAGAACGCGTCGTCCATGCCTGGGACGAGAACGAATACCTGGCGACGCTGACCAAGGCCAAACAGGCGATCGTGGACGGCGAGGTGTTCCAGATCGTGGTCTCGCGACGATTCGAGGTCGAGACCGACGTGGATGCCCTCGCGGTCTACCGGATGCTGCGCCTGCTCAACCCGAGTCCCTACATGTACCTCATGCATTTCGAGACCCCCGACGGCGAGCCCTACCAGCTGGTCGGCGCCTCCCCTGAAGCGCTGGTCACCGTGGAGGACACCACCGTGGTCACCCATCCGATCGCCGGCACCCGGCCACGCGGAGAGACACCGCGCCAGGACGCCGAGCTCGCCGAGGACCTGCTGGCGGACCAGAAGGAGCGCGCCGAGCACATCATGCTCGTGGACCTGGCGCGCAACGACCTGGCCAAGGTCTGCGTGCCCGGCTCGGTGCAGGTCACACAGTTCATGGCAGTCGAGCGCTTCAGCCACGTGATGCACCTGACCAGCCACGTGCAGGGAGAGCTTGCCAGTGAATACACCGCCTACGACGTCCTTTCGGCGACCTTCCCTGCCGGGACCCTCTCCGGAGCGCCGAAGCCGCGGGCACTTCAGCTGCTGGACGCCTGGGAGCCGACGCGGCGGGGCATCTACGGGGGAGTGGTGGGCTACTTCGACCTCTCCGGCCGCATGGACGCCGCCATCGCCATCCGCTCGGCGCTGCTGAAGAACGGCCGCGCCTACGTGCAGGCGGGCGGCGGAATCGTGGCGGACTCCGAGAACGACGCCGAACGCCTGGAGACCGTGAACAAGGCCGCCGCTCCGCTGCGCGCCGTGCTGGCCGCCGACCGACTGGAGCACACATGAGTGAGACCACGACGCCAGACCCGCAGGGCGCCCGACCCGGCCGCCCCGAAGGCTGGTCCGCCCGTCTGCGCCGCGCACTGACCCGGCGCACCGTGGTCTGGATGACCCTCATCGGCGGGGCGATGCTGCTGATCTCCTCGACCATGACCTGGGTGACCGCCTCCGGGCTCGGAGCCACCTCCGCAGTCCAAGAGGTCGAGATCTCCGGGGCAGACCTGGTGGACACCGTCACCGCCATGGGGCTGGTGGGCCTCGCCGCCGGACTGGCCGTCTCGATCGCAAAGCTGCTCGGGAGGGTGCTGATCGGTTCGGTGCTCTTCGGCGCCGCGATCATCGCTCTGCTCTCGGTCCGTGCCGTGCTCGCCGATACCGGCTCCACCGCCGCCAGTGCGTTGGGGGAGATCACCGGCACCACCGCAGAAGCGCAGCGCTACGAGCTCTCCGGCGCCGTGTGGCTGGGCTTCGCCGGCGCGCTGCTGCTGCTCGTCGCCTCGCTCGCACTGCTGCTGCTCTCCCACCGGTGGCCGGATCGCCAGTCGCGCAAGTACCAGGTGTCCGGAGGCGAATCGGGCAGCGAGCAGCGAGCCCACGGAGGCTCTGCCGAGGAACACGGCGCGGGCACGGCTGCCGGGCCAGCCTCGCAGGCACGCAGCGGTCGGGACACCGACCCGGATGAGTTCGACCTCTGGGACGGACTCTCCGACGGCGAGGACCCCACCGACTCCCGACGCTGAACAGCCGCCCGATTCACGGCCACCCGATTCTCAGTCGCTCGTCACCCGCCGCTCGTCACCCGACGTCGTCACCGACCGCGGCGGCGGGCCATACGTGGCAGAATGGCCAGCAGACTGAATGAGCACCGAAGCACGTTCCAGAGAGGACCAGGATGAGCACCACCTCAGCTTTGCGCGACACCGAGCCGGCACCCGGCGAGAAGGTGGATGACGAGTACATCCATCACGACCACATCGGGCACGGTTCCACTCCCGCCGCCTGGTCGCTGAGCATCTGCATCATGGTGGGCTCGATCATCGCCGGCATCGGCATGGTCACCCAGGTCTGGGTGCTGGTCTGGATCTCGATCCTCTTCCTCCCGCTGGCGATCGTCCTGGGCCTGGTGCTCAAGGCCAAGGGCTACGGCGTCGAGATGGACGCCAAGAAGGTCATCAGCGAGCACGAGAGCGCCCGCGATCACCAGGGCCCCGCCACCGCCGACAACTCCCGAGGCAACAAGGACAAGCGGCGGCCTGAAACCGCCGCACACTGAATGGTGAGCGTTCTCGATTCCATCATCGTCGGAGTCCGCGAGGACCTCGAGGAGCGCCGGAGTGCAGTTCCGCTCGAGGAGATCGTGGCCCGCTCCGCGGCGGCAGCGCCCGCGCTCGATGCTCACGCCGCGCTGACCCAGGGGCGCAGCGATCCGGAGGGCGTCCGCATCATCTCCGAGGTGAAGCGTTCCTCGCCCTCGAAGGGTGAGCTCGCCGAGATCCCCGATCCGGCGAGTCTTGCGCGTGCCTACCAGTCCGGTGGGGCCGCAGTGATCAGCGTGCTCACCGAAGGACGACGCTTCAAGGGCAGCCTGGCGGACCTCGACGCCGTCCGGGCCGCCGTGGACATCCCGGTCCTGCGCAAGGACTTCATGGTCGATGAGTACCAGTTCTATGAAGCTCGGGCGCATGGGGCGGACCTGGTGCTGCTCATCGTCGCCGCGCTCGACGACGAAACCCTCGCCCGCTTCCTCGCACTGACCCACGAACTGGGCATGGAGGCGCTCGTCGAGGCGCATACTGAAGAGGAGATCTCCCGGGCTGTGGCCGCCGGGGCCAAGATCGTCGGAGTCAACGTGCGCAACCTGAAGACCCTGGAGGTCGACGTCGCCCATTACGCCACGATGGCGCGTCACCTTCCCGCCGATGTGGTGCGGATCGCCGAGTCCGGCGTCACCGGTCCGGCCGTCGTCGCGGACTACGCGCTGCAAGGCGCCGACGCCGTGCTGGTCGGGGAGGCGCTGGTCAGGGACGGCGAGCCCGCCGAGGCCCTGCGTCGCTTCCGCACCGCGAGTCTTGTCCAAGAACACTGAGGAGAGACCATGAGCGCTCCCGCTGAGGAGACCCAGAAATACCGCGACCACGAGGGGCCCTACTTCGGGAACTTCGGTGGCCGCTGGATGCCGGAATCACTGGTCGCAGCCCTCGACGAGGTGGAACGCACCTTCCGTGAGGCGAAGGCAGATCCGGCCTTCATCGCCGAGTTCCAGCGCCTCTCCCGGGACTACACCGGACGGCCCTCGCTGCTCACCGAGGTCACCCGCTTCGCCGCCGAGGCCGGGCCGGCCCGGATGTTCCTCAAGCGCGAGGACCTCAATCACACCGGGTCGCACAAGATCAACAACGTGCTGGGACAGGCGCTCCTGGCGCAGCGCATGGGCAAGACCCGGCTGATCGCCGAAACCGGCGCCGGCCAGCACGGAGTCGCCACCGCCACGGCCGCCGCACTCATGGGCATGGAGTGCGTGGTCTACATGGGTTCGGCAGACACCAAGCGGCAGGCGCTCAACGTCGCGCGGATGCGACTGCTCGGGGCAGAGGTGGTCCCCGTGGACCACGGCGCACAGACGCTCAAGGACGCCATCAACGAGGCTCTGCGGGACTGGGTCGCCTCGGTGGAGAACACCCACTACCTGCTCGGCACCGTCGCCGGACCGCATCCGTTCCCCGAGATGGTCCGCTGGTTCCACCAGATCATCGGAGAGGAGGCGCGCGAGCAGATCCTCTCCATGGAGGGACGGCTTCCCGATGCGGTGGCGGCCTGCGTGGGCGGCGGCTCCAACGCGATGGGCCTCTTCCACGGGTTCCTCGACGACCCCGAGGTGGCGCTCTACGGCTTCGAAGCCGGAGGGGACGGTGTCGAGACTGGGCGGCATGCGTCGGCCATCACACTTGGCCGCTCGGGTGTGCTTCACGGTGCCCGATCCTTCCTGATGCAGGACGAGGACGGCCAGACCGTCGACTCGCATTCCATCTCCGCGGGACTCGACTACCCCTCGGTGGGCCCTGAACACGCCTACCTCGCCGAGACCGGCCGCGCCACCTACGAACCGGTGACCGATGCGGAATGTATGGCCTCCTTCGAGATGCTGTGCCGAACCGAGGGCATCATTCCTGCCATCGAATCAGCCCACGCCCTGGCGGGCGCCGCACGGCTCTCCCGCAGCTGGGGCGAGGCCGGTGAGGGCAAGATCATCATCATCAACCTCTCCGGACGCGGGGACAAGGACGTCGAGACCGCAGCCGAATGGTTCAGGCTGCTGCCCGGTCAGAAGAACGACCCGGTGGCCGAGACCGACACCGCGGAGAACGGCGCAGACGGGCCGTCTCCGGCACCCGAGACGGGAGTACAGGGATGAGCACCACGACAGCAGTTGACCAGCGGCCCGCCACCCCCGCGTCGAAGACCGAGCGCGCCATCGAGGCGGCCCGCGCCCAGGGGCGCGCGGCCTTCGTCGGCTACCTCCCCGCCGGGTACCCGGACAAGGAGACCTCCATCGCGGCGGCCATCGAGCTGGCCCGCAACGGCGCTGATGTCATCGAGATCGGTGTTCCCTATTCGGATCCCGTCATGGACGGCCCCGTGATCCAGCAGGCGACCACCGAGGTGCTCGCTCGCGGGTTCCGCCTCCCGGAGGTCTTCGAGATCGTGGAGGCAGTGGTTGAGGCCACCGACGCCGCGGTGCTGGTGATGACCTACTACAACCTGATCGACCGCATGGGTGCTGAGGAGTTCGCCAGCAGGCTGGCGGCTGCCGGGGGAGCGGGCGCGATCACCCCGGACCTCATCCCCGATGAGGCAGGCGAGTGGATCGCCGCCACAGATCGTCACGGACTGGATCGGGTCTTCCTGACCGCTCCGTCCTCCTCGCCGGAACGCGTGGAGAAGATCGTCGCCGCCTCCCGCGGCTTCGTCTACGGAGTCTCGGTGATGGGCGTGACCGGTGCTCGGGATCAGGTGTCCGACGCCGCAGAGCGTGTGGTCGCAGCCGCCAAGAGCGCAGGGGCCGAACGGGTCTGTGTGGGTCTGGGCGTCTCCACCCGTTCGCATGTCGAGGAGATCGGCCGCTACGCCGACGGCGTCATCGTCGGCACCGCACTCGTCACCGCACTGCGCGACGGCGGACCCTCAGCAGTCGCGACGCTGACCGCCGAGCTCACCGGGGCCGGCGCCTCCCGATGACATAGACTGCACCGGATCACGAATCAGCCAGTTCGGCGCCCCGGCGGCGCCCTGGCGAATCATCATTGCGAGAGGACACCGTGTCTCACACCTCCAGTCCGGTCAGCGCGCTGCAGACCGTCGAGGAAGCCACCGCGCCAGCGGGGGCCCAGATCACTGCCGCTTTTCCGGCCCCGCCGACCGATGGGATCGACCTCGTCGGCCCGTTCCAGATCGGGTTCTACGGTCTGGCCATCGGCCTGGGGATCCTCGCCGCGTACTTCGTCGCCAGTCGACTGTGGAAGTCGCGCGGAGGACAGCCGGAGAACGTCTTCGATGCACTGATCTGGGCCGTCCTGCTCGGCATCATCGGCGGCAGGCTCTATCACGTGTTCACCTCTCCCGACGCCTACTTCGGCGAGGGCGGTGACCTCTCGCTGATTCCGCAGGTCTGGCTCGGCGGCCTCGGCATCGTGGGTGCCGTGGCCCTGGGCAGCGTGGGCGTCTGGTTCGCCTGCCGCCGCTACGGCATGAAGTTCGGCGCCTTCGCCGATGCGCTGGTCCCCGGGGTGATCCTCGCGCAGGCCATCGGTCGCTGGGGCAACTGGTTCAACCAGGAGCTCTACGGCGGCCCCACGAACCTTCCCTGGGGCCTGGAGATCGACACCTCCCAGCGCCACCAGGCGCCGCCGCTGGGTGCCGGCGAGGACACGCTCTTTCACCCGACCTTCCTCTACGAGAGCATCTGGAACCTGGTGGGCTTCATTCTGCTCATCGCGCTCTATCGCCGCTTCGCCGTCAAGCAGGGCCTCCTCACCTGGACCTACGTGGCCTACTACGCCCTGGGACGTTTCTGGGTCGAGTCCCTGCGCGTGGATGAGATGACGAAGTCCACCCAGTGGATCGACATCTTCGGAATCGAATGGCGACTCAACATGTGGATTTCGGTGCTGCTCTTCGTCCTCGCGCTGGGCATGCTCATCTGGCTCTGGACCCGCCGACCGCGCACCGAGGTCGCACTGGCCGAGGAGCTGGAGATCTACCGCCCCGGCCAGGGCCCCCGCGGGGCAGAGGACCACAGCCTCCTGCTCGACACAGAGGACGACGGCGCCGCGTCCACCACCGAGGAGGAGAGCACGGTGTCCACCACGGAGGAGGACACCGCCGCGTCAGCAGACGTGCGTCCGAGGGATTCGGAGGAAGCCGATCTGTCCCTGCACGAGTCCGATCGCGCGTCCGAATCCTCCAGCCCCGCGGAGCAAGACCGTCCCAAATCCTGAGATCGAACTTGCAACGGCTGGGGGCTGGCAGGAGGATTGGTGCATCCCCTGCCCACCAGCGGGATGATCAAGAAGACGGTGCGCCGACCAATACGCACCGCTTGAGCACCGAGCGCCGGGATACACCCGAGCAGCGCAGGGTCACAGCCTGACTGCGCCACGCAGGACAGAAGACCGACGGATCTGCTGGAGACTTTTTCCGGGTGGGACGCACAGTTCCGCTTGAACGGGGAGAATGGTCCCAGACTCCGTGCATCACGAAGGGGCCGAAGACGTCCCCTCCCCATGAAACGTCCGCATGCGGAGGAAGGAAGACCGTCATGTCTACTCTCGAATCATTCGAGGCAGCGCTCGGCGCAGACGCGCTGAAGGTCACGAGTCCCTATCAGCGCTTTGCCGCTTTCCCCGAGAAGGCCGGCCTCTACGATCCTGCCAATGAGCACGAGAACTGCGGCATGGCCGCCGTCGCCACCCTGCGGGGGACCCCCGGACACGACATCGTGGACCACGCGCTGGTGGCGCTGCGCAACCTCGAGCACCGCGGTGCAGTGGGCGGCGACGTCGGCACCGGCGACGGCGCGGGTCTGCTCACGCAGATCCCTGACGAGTTCTTCCGTGCAGTCACCGAGTTCGACCTGCCGGCTGCAGGGGAGTACCTCGCGGGGACTGCCTTCCTTCCGCAGTCTGAGTCCGAGCGGGAGACCATGTGCGCGAGCTTCGAAGACCTCGCCACCGAGCAGGGACTGCAGGTGCTGGGATGGCGTGACGTCCCCGTGGACGCCTCCATGATCGGCACCCTCGCCAAGGAATCCATGCCGTTCTTCCGCCAGGTCTTCCTCGGCGCCGCAGATGAGGACTCCTTCGAGTTCCAGGACTCCGCCCCGGGCTCGCTCGACCAGCGCGGCTGGCGGCTGCGCAAGCGCGGACAGAACCGGCTGGGGGTCTACTTCCCCTCACTGTCCTCGAAGACGATCACCTATAAGGGGATGCTGACCACCGCGCAGCTGGAGCCCTTCTTCCCTGATCTCTCCGATGAGCGGTTCAAGACCACGCTGGGCATCGTTCACTCCCGCTTCTCCACGAACACCTTCCCGTCCTGGCCGCTGGCCCAGCCGCTGCGCAACATCGCGCACAACGGCGAGATCAACACCGTCAAGGGCAACCGGAACTGGATGCGCGCTCGGCAGTCCATGATGGCCTCCGAGCTATTGGGGGAGGACCCCGAGTCGCTCTTCCCGATCTGCACACCCGGCGCCTCGGACTCGACCAGCTTCGATGAGGCTGCCGAGCTGCTGATGCTCTCCGGTCGGCCGCTCGCCCAGTCCATGCGGATGATGATCCCAGAGGCCTGGGAGAACCACGAGACCATGGACCCGGGTCTGCGGGCGTTCTACCAGTACCACGCTCAGCTCATGGAGGCATGGGACGGTCCGGCCGCCATCGCCTTCACCGACGGCCAGCAGGTCGGCGCCATGCTGGACCGCAATGGTCTGCGCCCCGCGCGCTACTGGGTCACCGATGACGGCCTGGTCGTGATGTCCTCCGAGGTCGGCGTCATCGACCTGGAGCCCGCTTCGATCGTGCGCAAGGGACGGGTCGCCCCTGGCATGATGCTGCTGCTGGACACGGTCGAAGGTCGCATCATCGAAGACGAGGAGATCAAGGCTGATCTGGCCTCCTCCGCACCGTGGGCCGACTGGGTCAAGGACAACCTGGTCGAACTCGCGGACCTTCCGGAACGGCTCCATGTGCGCCACCCCTCGGAATCCGTGCGGCTGCGCCAGCAGACCTTCGGCTACACCCAGGAGGAGCTGCGCATCCTGATCGGCCCGATGGCCACCGCTGGCGCCGAACCGCTGGGCGCGATGGGCACCGACACCCCGATCGCGGTCCTCGCTGACCGTCCCCGGCTGCTCTTCGACTACTTCGTGCAGACCTTCGCCCAGGTGACCAACCCCCCGCTGGACGCGATCCGCGAGGAGCTCGTCACCTCGCTCGGCCTGCACATCGGCCCGAGCGGGAACCTGCTGAGCAACGAGCAGGTGAAGTCCCAGCAGGTCGCCCTCGACTTCCCGGTGATCAACAACGACGAACTGGCGAAGATCGCCAACATCCGCAACGACGAGGGTGCGAAGATCGCGCTGAAGGTGCGTGCCCTCTACCGGGCGGGCTCCCGCGAGGAGGAGCTGCGGCAGCGGATCCGCGAGATCTGTGAAAAGGTCTCCGCGGCGGTCAACCGCGGGGTCAGCTACATCGTGATCTCCGACCGCGACTCCAATGCGCAGTGGGCTCCCATCCCCTCGCTGCTGATGCTCTCCGCCATCCACCACCACCTGCTGAAGTCGGCGAACCGCACCCGAGTCTCGCTCGTGGTGGAGGCCGGAGACGTCCGCGAGGTTCATCACGTGGCCTGCCTCATCGGCTACGGCGCCGCCGCGGTCAACCCCTACCTGGCCATGGAGACCGCCGAAGACATGGTGCGTCGCAGCGAGATCAGTGGCGTGTCCGAAGAGCAGGCGGTGCACAACCTGCTGACCGCTCTGGGCAAGGGCGTGCTCAAGATCATGTCCAAGATGGGCATCTCCACGGTGGCCTCCTACTGCGGTGCGCAGACCTTCGAAGCCGTGGGCCTCGCCCAGAACGTGGTCGACCAGTACTTCTCCGGAACGCATTCGCCCATGGGCGGCGTCGGCCTGGACGTGCTCTGTGACGAGACCCTGCAGCGCCACTCGCGGGCCTATCCGGCCGATGGCAATGACCTGGGTCGTGGCGACGAGCTGGAGATCGGCGGCGAGTATCAGTGGCGTCGCGAGGGCCCGCCGCACCTGTTCAATCCGCAGACGGTCTTCAAGCTGCAGCACTCCACGAAGACCCGCCGGTATGACATCTTCAAGCAGTACACCAAGTCGGTGGACGATCAGTCCGAGGCGCTGTTGACCCTGCGCGGGCTGTTCAAGCTCTCCGCGCAGCGTGAACCGGTGCCCATCGACGAGGTCGAATCCGTCGGGGAGATCGTCAAGCGGTTCAACACCGGGGCGATGAGCTACGGCTCCATCTCTCAGGAGGCCCACGAAACCCTGGCCATCGCGATGAATCGGCTCGGCGGGCGCTCCAACACCGGCGAGGGCGGCGAGCACCCTGACCGCCTCGAGGACCCCGAGCGCCGTTCGGCGGTCAAACAGATCGCCTCCGGCCGTTTCGGCGTGACCAGTCAGTACCTCACGCACGCGGATGACCTGCAGATCAAGATGGCCCAGGGGGCCAAGCCCGGTGAGGGCGGCCAGCTCATGGGCAAGAAGGTCTACCCCTGGGTGGCCGAGACCCGCCACTCCACCCCCGGCGTCGCCCTGGTGTCCCCACCGCCGCACCATGACATCTACTCCATCGAGGACCTCGCCCAGCTGATCTTCGACCTCAAGCGCGCGAACACCGGCGCCAGGGTCCACGTGAAGCTGGTCTCCCTGCATGGGGTCGGCACCGTGGCGGCCGGCGTGACCAAGGCCAAGGCCGACGTCGTGCTGATCTCCGGGCACGACGGCGGCACCGGCGCCTCACCGCTGAACTCGCTCAAGCATGCCGGCACGCCCTGGGAGCTCGGACTGGCCGAGGCGCAGCAGACGCTGATGCTCAACGGACTGCGTGAACGCGTGACCGTGCAGGTGGATGGTCAGCTCAAGACCGGTCGCGACGTCGTGATCGCCGCGCTCCTCGGCGCAGAGGAATACGGCTTCGCCACCGCACCGCTCGTAGTCTCGGGCTGCATCATGATGCGCGTCTGCCACCTGGACACCTGCCCGGTGGGCGTGGCCACGCAGAATCCGCTGCTGCGTGAGCGCTACACGGGCAAGGCTGATCATGTGGTCAACTTCTTCGAGTTCGTCGCTCAGGAGGTGCGCGAATACCTCGCCGAGCTGGGATTCCGCAGCCTGGACGAGGCCATCGGACACATCGACTCGCTGAACATGGACGACGCCAAGCGGCACTGGAAGTCCGCCGGGCTGAACCTCGGCGCCGTGCTGGACGGCTACGACCCCAACGACCCGATCACCGCCTCGATGCTGCGCCGCACCCGCGGCCAGGACCATGAGCTGGAGAAGCACTTCGACATGGGCCTGATCGAACTGGCCGGCTCAGCGATCACCCATGGCGAGAAGGTGCACATCGAAAAGAAGGTCATCAACACCGACCGCTCGGTCGGCACGATGCTCGGCCACGAGGTGACCAAGGCGCAGGGGCTCAAGACCCTGGAGAACAACACCATCGTGGTGGAGCTCACCGGTGAGGCCGGCCAGTCTCTGGGCGCGTTCCTGCCGCATGGGATCACCCTGCACCTCTCCGGCGACGCCAACGATTACGTCGGCAAGGGACTCTCCGGGGGTCGCATCATCGCGCATCCGGACCCTTCGGCTCCGCTGGTGGCGGAGAAGAACGTGATCGCCGGCAATGTCATCGGCTACGGAGCGACCGCCGGTGAGATGTTCCTGCGCGGCCAGGTGGGCGAACGCTTCCTGGTGCGCAACTCCGGTGCCACCGCCGTCGTCGAGGGCATCGGTGACCACGGCTGTGAGTACATGACCGGCGGCCAGGCACTGATCCTCGGACCCACCGGGCGCAACTTCGGCGCCGGCATGTCCGGCGGCACCGCGTTCGTGCTGGACTTCGACGAACAGCGGATGAACTCCCAGGCCCAGCGCAACGGCGACCTGCTGCTGCTGGAACCCGATGAGGAGGACCGCGGGATCATCGGCGACCTGCTGCGCCGCCATCATGAGGAGACCGGCAGCGCGGTGGCCGAGGCGCTGCTGGATGACACCGAGAAGACCTATGCGCGGATCACCAAGGTGCTCCCGCGCGACTACGACGCCGTGCTCCGCGCCCGCTCCAGCGCCCTCGACGAGGGGCTGGATCCCGATGGCGATGCGGCATGGCAGAAGATTCTGGAGGCGACCCGTGGCTGATCCCCGTGGATTCATGAAGCACCGAGACCGTCAGGACCGGCCGTCTCGCCCCGTCCCCGTGCGCATCATGGACTTCAACGAGGTCTATGAGCGCAACGAGCGCGGCATCGTCCAGACCCAGGCGAGCCGCTGCATGGACTGCGGCATCCCGTTCTGCCATACCGGCTGCCCGCTGGGGAACCTGATTCCCGAGTGGAACGACCTGATCTGGCGAGACCAGTGGGAGGAAGCCTCCTCCCGGCTGCATATGACCAACAACTTTCCAGAGTTCACCGGGCGCATCTGCCCCGCGCCCTGTGAGACCTCCTGCGTGCTGGGCATCAACCAGCCCGCGGTCACCATCAAGCAGTCCGAGGTCGCCATCGCCGACGAGGCGATCGCCCGCGGCTACGTCGAGCCGGTGCTGCCCCAGCGGCTCACCGGCAAGACCGTGGCCGTGGTCGGCTCCGGACCGGCAGGCCTGGCGGCAGCCCAGCAGCTGACCCGCGCCGGACACACCGTGGCCGTCTACGAGCGCGACGACCGCCTCGGCGGGCTGCTGCGCTACGGCATCCCGGACTTCAAGATGGAGAAGCATCACGTCGAGTTCCGCATCGATCAGATGCGGGCTGAGGGGACGCGCTTCTACACCTCCACCGAGATCGGCGCCGACATCACCTGGGACGCCCTGGAGGCCAGCTACGACGCGGTCATCCTGGCCACCGGCGCCATGGTCCCGCGCAACCTCGGGGTCACCGGACGTGAACTCTCCGGCGTGCACTTCGCGATGGAGTACCTGGTGCAGTCGAACAAGGCGACCTCCGGCGATGAGGTCGCCGACCAGATACACGCCGAGGGCAAGCACGTCGTCATCCTCGGCGGCGGTGACACCGGCGCCGACTGCATCGGCACCGCCCACCGGCACGGCGCGAAGTCGGTCACGACCCTGGCCATCGGCAAGGAGCTCCCCGGCGAGCGTCCGGAGCATGAGCCCTGGCCCATGGACCCGCGCGTCTTCGAACTCACCAGCGCCGATGAAGAGGGCGGGGAGCGCAGCTACCTCGCCTCCACCGTCGAATTCCTCAGCGACGACGAAGGCCGGGTCCGCGCCCTGCAGGTCGCCGAGACCCAGTACAACCCGGACGGCTCACGCTCACCGAAGCCCGGCACCGAGCGCGAGATCCCCGCGGACCTGGTGCTGCTGGCGCTTGGCTTCACCGGGGCAGAGTCGGACACGCTGACCGGTCAGCTGGGCCTGGACTTCGACAAGCGCGGCAACATCACCCGCGCCGAGGACTACCAGACCTCGGTCGAGGGGGTCTTCGCCGTGGGCGATGCCGGACGCGGCGCCTCCCTGGTCGTCTGGGCCATCGCGGAAGGGCGTGCGGCGGCCGCGAAGGTCGACGAGTATCTCGAGGGGGAGACCCGCCTGCCGGCTCCGGTCAAGCCCTCGGATCGTGCGATTTCGCTCACAGGCTGACTGTTATAGGCTCGGAGAAACAGGTCCTGGTCCAGTGTCGTGCCAGTCCATCAGCAACGCTTAGCAGCAATGAAGATAGGACAGAGTAAGACATGAGACACGCCAAAATCGTCGCTACATTCGGACCCGCCACAGCAGGCTACGAGACGACCCGCCGACTCATCGAGGCCGGCGTCGACGTCGCCCGCGTGAACATGAGCCACGGCGACTACAGCGTCCACGAGGACACCTACAAGACCGTGCGCGAGGTCTCCAAGGACCTGCGCACCGCAGTGGGCATCTTCGCGGACCTGCAGGGCCCGAAGATCCGCCTCGGCCGGTTCATCGAGGGCGAGCACTCCCTCGAGGTCGGGGATCGCTTCACGATCACCGTCGAGGACATCCAGGGCACCAAGGACCGCTGCTCCACCACGTTCAAGGGTCTGCCCGGAGACGTCAATGTCGGGGACACGCTGCTCATCGACGACGGCAAGGTGTCACTGCGCGCCATCGAGGTCACCGAGACCGACGTCATCACCGAGGTCGAGGTGCCGGGCAAGGTCTCCAACAACAAGGGCATCAACCTTCCCGGCGTGGCCGTCTCGGTCCCCGCGCTCTCCGAGAAGGACGAAGAGGACCTGCGTTGGGCGCTGCGCACCGGATTCGACATGGTCGCGCTCTCCTTCGTCCGCGACGCCGCCGACATCGAGGCAGTGCACCGGATCATGGATGAAGAAGGGCGCCGCGTCCCGGTCATCGCCAAGGTGGAGAAGCCGCAGGCGGTGGAAGCTCTCCAGGACGTGGTCGACGCCTTCGACGCCGTCATGGTCGCCCGTGGCGACCTCGGCGTGGAGCTGCCGCTGGAAGAGGTTCCGCTGGTGCAGAAGCGCGCCGTGGAGCTCGCCCGCCGCTGGGCCAAGCCGGTCATCGTCGCCACCCAGGTGCTCGAGTCCATGATCGAGAGCCCCCGGCCCACGCGCGCCGAGGCCTCCGACTGCGCCAACGCCGTGCTCGACGGCGCGGATGCGGTCATGCTCTCCGGCGAGACCTCCGTGGGCAAGTACCCCGTGGAGACCGTGGAGACCATGTCCCGGATCATCCAGACCACCGAGTCCAAGGGTCTGAGCCGCATTCCCGAGCTCGGCACCCGCCCGAAGACCCGCGGCGGCGCGATCACCCGTGCCGCCAAGGAGATCGCGGATCAGCTGGACATCGCCCACCTGACCACGTTCACCCGCTCCGGAGACTCCGCCCGTCGGCTCTCCCGGCTCCGGCCCAAGCAGAACATCTTCGCCTTCACCCACGTGGAGCACACGCACAACATCCTGACGCTGTCCTGGGGCGTGCAGCCCCGCTGGGTGGAGTTCGCGACCCACACCGACACCATGACGGCCCAGGTCGACAAGCTGCTGCTCGAAGAGGGCGCGGCTGAACTGGGCGAGCTCGTGGTCATCGCCGCCGGTTCCCCTCCAGGACAGGCCGGCACCACGAACATGGTCAAGGTGCACCGCATCGGTGATCTGCACGACTCCGGTGACATCGAGACCCTGCGTCGCGGCGATACGGCTCCGCCGAACAAGGAGCCCGTGGGACCGTGGCCAGCCGCAAGCGCCTCCAGCGCAAGCTGAACCACTCGACAGACTGCCCGGCCCAGGCCAGGTAGGATGATGCTGTCCTCGGACGCCACATCGGCACCGAGGGCAGCATCGCTGAATTCGGCGCAGGCCGGCTCAGCACAGCCCGAATGGCGGAATCGGTAGACGCGCCGCACTCAAAATGCGGTACCACTGGTGTGTGGGTTCGAGTCCCACTTCGGGCACCACGATCGACAAGGGACCAGAAGGAGAACGGTGAGCGAACAGACTCAGTCCGGCGGCGCTGGTGCCCCCGAGGAAGCACCCGCTGCAGCAACCCCGGCGTCGGCAGCTCCGGCGTCTCAGCCGACCCCTGCCACGGCCTCCCAGCCGGCACCGCTGGCAGCGTCCCAGGAGACGCCCCAAGACCAGGCCCATGAAGGGCAGACGCCGCGCCGCGTGCTGGTCGCCGAGGACGAGACGCTGATCAGGCTGGACATCGTCGAGATCCTCGCCGGGGCAGGCTATGAGGTCGTCGGCGAAGCAGACAACGGCGAACGAGCCGTGGAGCTCGCCCGCGAGACCGAGCCCGATCTGGTCGTGATGGATGTCAAGATGCCCATCATGGACGGCATCTCTGCCGCGAAGATCATCGCCGAGGAGCGGATCGCGCCCGTGGTGATGCTGACTGCCTTCTCGCAGCGCGACCTCGTCGAATCTGCGCGCGAGGCGGGCGCGATGGCGTACGTGGTCAAACCCTTCACCGAGAATGACCTGATCCCGGCCGTGGAAGTCGCCATGGCGCGCTTCGATGAGATCCGTGCCCTGGAGGACGAGGTCACCTCGCTCGCCGACAAGTTCGAGACGCGCAAGCTCGTGGAGCGCGCCAAGTCGCTGCTCACCACGAAGATGGGCCTCTCCGAGCCGGAGGCCTTTCGCTGGATCCAGAAGACCTCGATGGACCGTCGACTCTCCATGCGAGAGGTCGCCGAGACGGTCGTCGACCAGATGGGCTGAGTACTTCCGTTTCCCGTTGAGGGGCGGATTCTCCGACTAGTTGACGCTGTTTTCGGCCTCAGATGCTCGGAGAATCCGCCCCTCAATGCGTGGGAGTGGGGCTCACGTCTCGAAATAGAACTGGTGGTGGGCCGCGCAGCCCGGGTTGAACGGCGCCGCACAGAACCTGCAGTGCTCGGCGACCAGGTATTCGTCGATGCTGAACCGCCGACGGCAGACCCCGCAGAGCAGCGCGAGCTCGGTCCGGCGCCCGAGCGGCCAGCGTTTGATCGGATGCGCCTCGGTCTCCTGGTGACACATGAGGCAGGGATACCAGCGGTCGCAGCAGAAGAACCTGATCGCGACGACGTCCAGGGGTCCGCCGTAGTGCCGGCAGCGGGTCTGATCGTCCACTGCTGGGCCGCGGATCTGAGCTTCCTCCATGACCCTGAGGCTATCCGACCCCCCGACGCACCCCTCGCGCTGAGCCCACCCCGCAGGTCGGGCCACTGCATCCCTGCACGCCAGTGGAATTCTGCATGGTGAGACGAGTGGCGATGCGGGTGCGCTGGGACACCTTCTCAGGCATAGAATTCAGAACATGGTTGAGCCCACTGCGCAGAGCACCCAGAAGAGCACGTCCGAGGGCACCGCGCCCTTCACCCCTCCCGTCGCCGTGACCGGACCCTCGAGTCCGGAGAAGCCGCGAAGCTGGGAAGTCACCGACGGATACACCCGGGCCCCGGCACGCGGCATGCTCCGCGCCGTCGGCATGGGGGATGAGGACTTCTCCAAGGCCCAGATCGGCATCGCCAGCTCCTGGAACGAGATCACCCCCTGCAACCTCTCGCTGGACCGCCTGGCCAAGGCGTCCAAAGAGGGCGTCCACGCCGGCGGCGGCTACCCACTGGAGTTCGGCACGATCTCCGTCTCCGACGGCATCTCCATGGGACACGAAGGCATGCATTACTCGCTGGTCTCCCGCGAGGTCATCGCCGATTCCGTGGAGACCGTCATCCAGGCCGAGCGCCTCGACGGCTCCGTGCTGCTCGCCGGCTGTGACAAGTCCCTCCCGGGGATGCTCATGGCCGCGGCGCGGCTGGATCTGGCCAGCGTGTTCCTCTACGCCGGCTCGATCATGCCTGGCATTGCACGCTTCGCCGACGGCTCCGAGAAGCAGGTGACGCTCATCGACGCCTTCGAAGGTGTTGGAGCCTGCGCCCGCGGCACCATCAGCGAGGCCGACCTCGACGTCATCGAACGCGCCATCTGCCCCGGAGAGGGTGCCTGTGGCGGCATGTACACCGCCAACACCATGGCCTGCATCGGTGAGGCGCTGGGCATGTCGCTTCCCGGCTCGGCCGCCCCGCCCTCGGCCGACCGACGGCGCGACCATTACGCGCACAAGTCCGGCGAGGCCGTGGTCGAGCTGCTCCGCAAGGGCATCACCACCCGCGACATCCTGACCCTGAAGGCCTTCGAGAACGCCATCGCCGTGACCATGGCCTTCGGCGGATCCACCAACGCAGTGCTGCACCTGCTGGCCATCGCTCGTGAAGCCGGGGTGGAGCTCAAGCTGGAGGACTTCAACCGCATCGGGGACAAGATCCCGCACCTGGGCGATCTCAAGCCCTTCGGTCAGTACGTGATGACCGACGTCGACCGGGTCGGGGGAGTGCCGGTGGTGATGCGTGCGCTGCTCGACGCCGGCCTGCTCCACGGGGACGCGCTGACCGTGACCGGCAAGACCGTGGCCGAGAACCTCGAGGCCATCAACCCGCCGGACATCGACGGCAAGATCATCCGCGCCCTGAACAACCCCATGCACCACAACGGCGGGATCGCTGTGCTCTCCGGCTCGCTGGCGCCCGAGGGCGCAGTGGTGAAGTCCGCCGGCTTCGACGCCGAGGTCTTCGAAGGCACCGCCCGCGTGTTCGAACGAGAGCAGCAGGCACTCAAGGCGCTGGAGGAAGGACGGATCCAGTCGGGCGACGTCGTCGTCATCCGCTACGAAGGCCCCAAGGGCGGACCGGGCATGCGCGAGATGCTCGCCATCACCGGGGCGATCAAGGGTGCCGGCCTGGGCAAGGACGTGCTGCTGATCACCGACGGTCGCTTCTCCGGAGGCACCACCGGACTGTGCATCGGTCATATCGCCCCCGAAGCCGTCGACGGCGGACCGATCGCCTTCGTGGCCGACGGGGACACCATCCGGGTGGACATCGCCGGCCGCACCATCGACCTGGTGGTGGACCCGGCGGAGCTCGCAAGGCGGCAGCAGGACTGGACCCCGCTGCCCCCCTTCATCACCACCGGAGTACTGGGCAAGTACGCCAAGCTCGTGCGCTCCGCCGCCGAGGGAGCCTACTGCGGCTGAACCGCGGCCACGGTGCGGCGGCCCACTGTCGGGCCGCCGCACCGCACCGAGGTCTTCCACCATGTGAGACGGGCATGTGGGATGTTGACACGGATCACAGCCCGCGGAAGCATGGACGCCATGCGTCAACTACTAGCGGTAGTACCCGTAACCGCCGCCGGGGGAAGTGTGGAGTGATCCACACACCCCAGCTCGGCCGCTCGAGAGCCTCGCACGGGGCCGCCGAACGGTTGAACTGGAGCTGACGCAGACGCTCACCCCGGCAGAGAGCCCCACAGAGGCTTATCAGCCGGGGTTTTCTCTTGACCGGAGTGGATTCTCCACGGACCAGAGACTTCTTGGACCAGCAATTCGGGAACCAGAGACTGAGGAAAAGATGAGCAATCTGACAGCCACGAGCCCAGCGCTGCTGAGCTCGAAAGCAACCAGCAGCGCCGCTGGGACCTCCGCCGATCAGCGACTCTACGGCCCCGGCCGCACGGTGGAGCCGGTAGCGGTCACGGGCTCCCAGTCGATCATTCGCAGCCTCGAAGAGCTGGGTGTGACAGACGTCTTCGGCATCCCCGGGGGCGCGATCCTGCCCACCTATGACCCGCTGATGGACTCCGAACAGATCAACCACATCTTGGTGCGCCACGAGCAGGGCGGCGGACACGCGGCTCAGGGATACGCCATGGTCACCGGTCAGGTGGGCGTCTGCTTCGCCACCTCCGGCCCCGGTGCCACGAACCTGGTGACCCCGCTGGCCGATGCCCACATGGACTCGGTCCCCATGGTGGCGATCACCGGACAGGTCAACGCCTCCGTCATCGGCACCGACGCCTTCCAGGAAGCCGACATCGTCGGAATCTCCACACCGATCACCAAGCATTCCTACCTCGTCACCGACGCCGACCAGATTCCCCGTGTGATGGCCGAGGCCTTCCACCTGGCATCCTCAGGCCGCCCCGGCCCGGTGCTGGTGGACATCACCAAATCCGCACAGGCGGCGCAGACCACCTTCTCCTGGCCTCCGAAGATCGAGCTCAACGGGTACCGCCCGGTCACCCGCGGCCACTCCAAGCAGATCCGCGAGGCGGCGAAGCTCATCCAGGGCGCCTCCCGGCCGGTGTTCTACATCGGCGGCGGCATGATCAAGGCCGACGCCTCCGCGGAGTTCCACGCGCTGGCGGAGACGGTCGGGGCGCCGGTGGTCAACACGCTGATGGCCCGCGGCGCCTTCCCGGACTCGCACCAGCAGAACCTCGGCATGCCGGGCATGCACGGCACGGTCTCCGCCGTCGCCGCCCTGCAGCGCTCCGACCTGCTGATCACCCTGGGAGCGCGCTTCGATGACCGGGTCACCGGTCAGCTGGAGAGCTTCGCCCCGGATGCAAAGGTCATCCACGCCGACATCGACCCGGCGGAGATCTCGAAGAACCGCGCAGCCGATGTGCCGATCGTCGGCTCGCTCAAGGAGATCGTGCCCGAGCTGACCACTGCCTTCGATGCTCTGGTCGCCAAGCACGGCCGCACCGATCTCACTGCCTGGTGGAAGCAGCTGAACCACTTCCGCAAGACCTACCCGCTGGGCTACACCGCCCCCGAGGACGGGCAGATCGCTCCGCAGCAGGTCATCGAGAAGATCAATCAGGCCGCCGGTTCCGAGGCCGTCTACGTGGCCGGGGTCGGACAGCACCAGATGTGGTCCTCGCAGTTCGTGAAGTACGAGCGTCCCCGACAGTGGCTGAACTCCGGCGGGCTGGGCACCATGGGCTACGCCGTGCCCGCCGCCATGGGTGCCCAGGTCGGCAATCCGGACCGGGTGGTCTGGGCCATCGACGGTGACGGCTGCTTCCAGATGACCAATCAGGAGCTCGCCACCTGCGCGATCAATAAGATCCCGATCAAGGTCGCGATCATCAACAACTCCTCGCTGGGCATGGTGCGCCAGTGGCAGACCCTGTTCTACGAATCGCGCTACTCCAACACCCACCTGAACACCTCGCAGACCGCCGCCGGGGGAGAGGTCGTCCGCATCCCGGACTTCCTCAAGCTTGCCGAGGCCTATGGCTGCGCGGGGCTGCGCTGTGACAAGCCGGAGGACATCGACGCCGTGATCGCCGAGGCCATGTCCATCAATGACCGTCCCGTGGTCGTGGACTTCGTGGTCTCCCGTGATTCCATGGTGTGGCCGATGGTCCCCGCCGGGGTCTCCAACAGCGACATCCAGTTCGCACACAACCTGACCCCGGAATGGGACGAGGAGGAGTAGAGCATGGCCACCACTGACATCGCCTCAGCCGCCCAGCCACGCACGCTCTCGGTGCTGGTCGAGGACGTCCCCGGCGTGCTGACCAAGGTCTCCGGACTCTTCGCCCGCCGCGCGTTCAACATCCACTCGCTGGCTGTGGGCCCCTCCGAGCTGCCCGGACTGAGCCGGATCACCATCGTGGTGCACGCCGACTCGGTGCTGCTGGAGCAGATCACGAAACAGCTGAACAAGCTGATCAATGTCATCAAGATCATCGAGCTGGCACCGGAGAACTCGGTCCAGCGCGAACACCTGCTGATCAAGGTCAAGGCTGACTCGCCCACCCGTCTGCAGGTCACCCAGGCCGTCGAGCTCTTCCGCGCCAAGATCGTGGACGTCTCCGTGGACTCACTCACCGTTGAGGCCACCGGCGCGCCTGACAAGCTCAACGCCCTTCTGGACGTCCTGGAGCCCTTCGGGGTCCGTGAGATCGTGCGATCCGGCACGCTCGGGATCTCCCGCGGCGCGAAGTCCATGACGGACAGAGCCCTGCGCTGAACATGGCGTGAAGAACACTGACCTGACAACCACCCATTTCCAACTTGAGGAGACCTCACTGTGACTGATCTCTATTACGACGACGACGCCGACCTGTCCGTGCTCAGCGGCAAGAAGGTCGCCGTCATCGGCTACGGATCGCAGGGCCACGCCCACGCGCTGTCCCTGCGGGACTCGGGCGTCGACGTCGTCGTCGGCCTGAAGGCCGGATCCAGCTCCAAGGCCAAGGCCGAGGAGCAGGGCCTGACCGTGAAGACCGTGGCCGAGGCCTCCGCCGAGGCCGATGTCATCATGATCCTGGTCCCGGACCAGCACCAGGCCGAGGTCTACTCCTCCGAGATCGCGCCGCACCTGAGCTCCGGGAACGTGCTGCTCTTCTCCCACGGCTTCAACATCCGCTTCGGCTACATCGAGGCTCCGACCGAGGTCGGCGTCGCCATGGTCGCCCCCAAGGGCCCCGGTCACGTGGTGCGTCGCGAATACGAGGCAGGACGCGGCGTCCCGGCGCTGATCGCCGTGGAGCAGGACCCCTCCGGTCAGGCCAAGTCCATCGCGCTGGCCTACGCCAAGGGCATCGGCGGCACCCGCGCCGGCGTCATCGAGACCACCTTCACCGAAGAGACCGAGACGGATCTCTTCGGCGAGCAGGCGGTCCTCTGCGGCGGCGCCTCCCAGCTGGTCCAGTACGGCTTCGAGACCCTCACCGAGGCAGGTTACAAGCCGGAGATCGCCTACTTCGAGGTGCTCCACGAGCTCAAGCTCATCGTGGACCTGATGGTCGAAGGTGGCCTGACCAAGCAGCGCTGGTCCATCTCCGACACCGCAGAGTTCGGCGACTACGTCTCCGGTCCGCGCGTGATCTCCCCGGAGGTCAAGGAGAACATGAAGGCAGTCCTTGCCGACATCCAGTCCGGAGCCTTCGCCAAGCGCTTCATGGATGACCAGCGCGACGGCGGCAAGGAGTTCAACGAACTCCGCAAGAAGAACGAGTCCCACCCGATCGAGTCCACCGGGCGCGAGCTGCGCAAGCTCTTCTCGTGGATTCCGCAGGATGATGACTACACCGAGGGTTCAACCGCTCGATGAGTCACTACGGTGAGCGGGGTGGGCCATCGCGGCCCGCCCCGCTCACCGTCTTCGCGTGCACCGATCAACGCATAGAGCCGCTGCCCCCAAGCCGCGCCAGACCATGAACAGGACACCATGAGCACTCACCGCCCCGTCGTCGTACTTGCCGAGGAACTCTCACCTGCCACCGTCGAGGCCCTCGGTCCGGATTTCGAGATCCGTCAGTCCGACGGCACCGACCGGGAGCGGCTCTTCGCTGATCTCGCCGACGCGGACGCGCTGATGGTGCGCTCCGCCACCCAGGTCGACGCCGAGGCGCTCTCCCACGCCAAGGCGCTGAAGGTCGTCGCCCGGGCCGGCGTGGGTCTGGACAACGTCGACATCAAGGCCGCCACCGCGGCCGGCGTGATGGTGGTCAACGCTCCGACGTCGAACATCACCTCCGCCGCAGAGCTCACCTGCGCGCACATCCTGGGCCTGGCGCGGCATATCTCCCCAGCACACCAGGCGCTGCGCGATGGCGCCTGGAAGCGCTCGAAGTACTCCGGAGTGGAGCTCGCAGAGAAGACTCTCGGCGTGATCGGTCTGGGCCGCATCGGCGGACTCGTGGCCGAGCGGATGAAGGCCTTCGACATGGACATCATCGCCTATGACCCCTACGTCACCTCGGCCCGGGCGCATCAGCTCGGCGCCCAGCTGGTCGGCCTCGACGAGCTCTACGCGAAGTCCGACGTGATCACCATCCACATGCCCAAGACCCCAGAGACCCTCGGCATGCTCAACACCGAGGCCTTCGCCAAGATGAAGGACACCGCGTTCGTGGTCAACGTCGCTCGCGGCGGACTCATCGACGAGGCTGACCTGGAGAAGGCCCTGGCCGAGGGCCGCATCGGCGGGGCCGCCGTCGATGTCTTCGCCGCAGAGCCCTCCACCGATCTCCCCTTCTTCACCCGCGAGAACGTGGTGGTCACCCCGCATCTGGGTGCCTCCACCGCCGAGGCCCAGGAGAAGGCAGGCGTCTCGGTGGCGAAGTCGGTGCGCCTGGCGCTGGCCGGCGAGCTGGTCCCCGACGCGGTCAACGTCGCCGGCGGGGCCATCGATGAGCTCGTGCGCCCGGGCATCCCGCTGATCGAGAAGCTCGGCCGCGTGCTCAACGCCCTGGCAACCGACGCCTTCACGGACATCGAGACCGAGGCCGCCGGCGAGATCGCCGAGCTCAACGTCTCCGCGCTGCAGCTCGCGGCGCTCAAGGGCCTGTTCACCGATGTCGTCTCCGAGCAGGTCTCCTATGTCAACGCCCCGGTGCTGGCCGAGCAGCGCGGCATCTCCACCCGACTGACCACCACCACCGAGGTGGAGGACTACCGCAACGCGCTCACCGTGCGCGGCGCCACCAGCTCCGGCACCAACCTCGAGGTCCGCGGCACCCTCACCGGGCCCAAGCAGATCCAGAAGATCGTCGGCATCAACGGCTACGACCTCGAGATCGCGCTCACCGAACACCTGGTCGTGCTGGAGTACGCCGACCGTCCCGGAGTCGTCGGCGCACTGGGTCGGATCCTGGGTGAGCACCAGGTCAACATCGCCGGGATGCAGGTCTCGCAGAACACCAAGGCGGGCCGCGCCCTGGCAGTGCTGGCCATCGACGCCGCCCTGCCCGCCGGGGTGCTCGATGCGATCTGCGCCGAGGTCGAGGCGAATATGGCCGCTGAGGTCAATCTTGAGGACTGAGACCAGCTGCGCGTCCCGGCGTGATCCCGCGACCGGGCTCGGCAGCCCGGAACCGCGTGAGGTAAATTCCTAAGGTGACTTCTTCCCAGCCCTCGTACTACATCACCACTGCGATCTCGTACCCGAACGGGACCCCCCACATCGGGCACGCCTATGAGTACATCGCCTCAGACGCGATGGCACGCTTCAAGCGTCTCGACGGATACGACACGTACTTCCTCACCGGCACCGACGAGCACGGGCAGAAGATGCAGCAGTCCGCGGAGAAGGAGGGGATCGCTCCCCGAGAGCTCGCGACCCGCAACTCGGCCGAGTTCAAGCGGGTGGATGACGAGGTCCTGGGGATCTCCTACGACCGATTCATCCGCACCACGGATGAGGACCACTATGCCGCCTCCACCGCCATCTGGCGGCGCATGGTCGAGGCTGGGGACATCTACCTGGACAAGTACGCCGGCTGGTACTCGGTGCGCGATGAGCGTTTCTTCACCGCCGACGAGACCGAGGTCCGCGCGGATGGCGAACGCTACGCCACCGAAACAGGAACTCCGGTGACCTGGACGGAGGAGGAGTCTTACTTCTTCCGGCTCTCCAAGTACCAGCAGCCGCTGCTGGACTTCTTCGCCGCCAACCCCGACTTCGGCGGGCCGCGGAGCCGCTTCAACGAGGTGATCCGCTTCGTCGAGTCGGGTCTCGATGACCTCTCCATCTCCCGGACCACCTTCGACTGGGGCGTCCCGGTGCCGAAGGACCTCACCGCCCCGGAGACCGATCTCGATCACGTGATGTACGTCTGGGTGGACGCGCTCACGAACTACATCACCGGGGTCGGCTTCCCCGACACCGAGTCGGAGAGCTTCCGCAGGTTCTGGCCGGCGGATGTCCACGTGATCGGCAAGGACATCTCCCGCTTCCACTGCATCTTCTGGCCGGCCTTCCTGATGAGCGCCGGCCTGCCGCTGCCTCACCGGGTGATGATCCACGGCTTCCTGCACAACGCCGGCGAGAAGATGTCCAAGTCGGTGGGCAACGTGGTCGCCCCTGCCGACTGGGTGGCCGAATACGGCCTGGACCCGGTGCGGTTCTTCCTGCTGCGCGAGTTCCCCTTCGGACAGGACGGCTCGTACACCCATGAGGCCGTCGTCGGACGCAAGAACTCCGACCTGGCGAACAACCTCGGAAACCTCGCGCAGCGTTCCCTGTCGATGATCGTGAAGAACTGCGAAGGCATGATTCCCCAGCCGGGGGAGCGCACGGCCGCCGACCGCCGGATCCTCGCCCAGGCCGAGGAGCTGCTTGAGATCAGCCGGACCGCCTACGAGATGCAGGACTTCCATCGCGCACTGGAGCGGACCTGGTTCGCGCTCGGCGAGGCCAACGCCTATTTCGCGGAGCAGGAGCCCTGGAAGCTCAAGAAGACCGATCTCTCGCGGATGAACACGGTGCTCTTCGTGACCGCCGAGGTGGTGCGCAAGGTGGCGCTGCTCGTGCAGCCGGTCATGCCGGAGTCTGCCTCGAAGCTGCTGGACGCGCTGAACGTCCCCGAGACCGGAGATGCCGGGGCCACCAACGCCTCGGGGTCGGGTCCGCGCAGCTTCGCCGCCTTTGCCACCGAGCTCGTGCCCGGCACGCCCATCGAGAAGCCGGCGCCGATCTTCCCGCGGCATGAGGAGCAGGTGGACTGAGTCCTCACGATCTCAGATGCTGAGAGGCTGAACTGAACCTCTCGTGCCGCTCGGATCCAGCGCATAGAGTGACGCTATGGCTGAGAACACATTTGAAATCGCAGTAATCGGTGGCGACGGCATCGGACCTGAGGTCGTCGCTGAGGCCCGCAAGGTGCTCGACGCCGCGGTGGTGGGGGAGAGCGCCCGGCTGAACTACACCGAGTACTCCCTGGGTGCTGCGCATTGGCTCAGCACGGGGGAGACGCTGACCGAGGAGACGCTCAACGCGCTGCGCGAGCATGACGCGATCCTCTTCGGCGCGGTGGGCGCGGACCCGCTCGACACGCGCGTCCCCTCCGGCATCATCGAGCGCGAGCTGCTCCTTGGCCTGCGCTTCAACCTCGATCACTGCGTGAACCTGCGCCCCACCCGGTCGTTCCCCGGCGTCACCTCACCGCTGCGCGGAGTCGATGAGGAGCACCCGATCGACTTCGTCGTGGTGCGCGAGGGCACCGAAGGTCCCTATGCCGGAAACGGCGGACTGCTGCGCCGCGGCACCACCGCGGAGATCGCCACGGAAGTCTCGGTCAACACCGCCTACGGCGTCCGCCGTGTGGTCGAAGACGCCTTCACCCGCGCCCAGGCTCGCGACAAGCACCTGACCCTGGTGCACAAGAACAACGTGCTCACCTACTCCGGTGACCTCTGGACCCGGACCACCGCCGCCGTCGCGGAATCCTTCCCCGACGTCCGCTGGGACTACATGCATGTGGACGCAGCCACCATCCACATGGTCAACAACCCGCAGCGCTTCGACGTGATCGTCACCGACAACCTCTTCGGTGACATCCTCACCGACCTCGCCCCGGCGATCAGCGGCGGCATCGGCCTGGCAGCCTCAGGGTCCATCAACACCTCGGGCACGGCGCCGTCGATGTTCGAACCCGTGCACGGCTCCGCGCCGGACATCGCCGGCCAGCAGATCGCCGACCCCACCGCCGCGGTGCTCTCCGCAGCGCTCATGCTCGATCACCTCGGGATGTCCGAGGCCGCCGAGCGCATCGAGGCTGCGGTGTTGGGCCAGCTCACCGAATGGGCCACCGAGGGCGCTTCCGGGCTGAGCACCAGCCAGCGCGGAGATGCCTTCGTCGCGCGGCTGAGCGGTTGAACGCTCACCGCGCAGAACTCGTAGAGTAGGACCGAATCTCTGCCCGCGAGCTTCTCGTCGCTCGCCATCTGAAAGGTCACCATGGAGTTTGATCACACAGCCCACCCGAATCCCACCTCAGCCGCGCGACTGGAGGAGATCCTCTCGAACCCCGGATTCGGGACCAGCTTCGCTGATCACACCGCCGTGATCGACTGGACCGCGGAGGGTGGATGGGCCAACCCGCGGGTGGAGCCCTACGGGCCCATCGCGCTGGATCCCGCTGCCTCGGTGCTGCACTATGCCCAGGAGATCTTCGAGGGCATGAAGGCCTACCGCCACGCCGACGGCGGCATCTACACGTTCCGGCCGCTGGAGAACGCCAAGCGGCTCAACCGCTCCGCGAAGCGCATGGCGCTGCCGGAGCTGCCCGAGGAGCTCTTCGTGGCCTCCCTGGAGGAGCTCGTCCAGACGGACAAGCACTGGGTCCCCGACGGCGAAGGCGAGGCGCTGTACCTGCGCCCCTTCATGTTCGCCTCCGAGGCGTTCCTCGGTGTCCGGGCCGCCCGTGAGGTCTCCTACCGGGTGATCGCCTCACCGGCCGGGAACTACTTCGGTGGCGAGCTCAAGCCCGTGCGCATCTGGGTGACCCGCGACTACATCCGTGCAGCCCCGGGCGGGACCGGCGCGGCCAAGACCGGCGGCAACTATGCGGGCTCGCTGGCGGCCCAGCAGCAGGCCACCGCCCAGGGCTGCGACCAGGTGCTCTTCCTGGATCCCACCCGCGAGAACGCCGTCGAGGAGCTCGGCGGCATGAACGTGTTCCTGGTGACCGCCGACAACCGGCTCATCACCCCCGAGCTCACCGGCACCATCCTGGAGGGCATCACCCGCGCCTCGGTCATCCAGCTGGCCAAGGACCGCGGCATGGCCGTGGAGGAACGCCGAGTGACCCTGGACGAATGGGATGCAGGCATCGCCGATGGCAGCATCACCGAAGCCTTCGCCTGCGGCACCGCCGCGGTCATCACTCCGATCGGGGAACTCGTCGACGGCGAGCACAGCATCGCCTCCGCGGGCACCGGCGAGGTCACCACGTCGATCCGCGAGGAGCTGCTCGGCATCCAGACCGGCACGGTCGAGGATCGCCACGGCTGGATGCACCAGCTCGCGTGATCAGCTGAACGACGTGGGTGATGCGCCTGGACGATAGAGTTGGTCCATGCGCATTGCACGTTTTGTCACGGACGCCGAACCTTCCTACGGACTTGTCACCGGGGAAGAGGGCGAAGAGACCATCATCGGACTTGCAGGAGACCCCTTCTATCAGGGCATCCAGCAGACCGAGACCACCCACAAGATCGAAGATGTGCGCCTCGTGGCGCCCATCATTCCCCGTTCCAAGGTCATCGGAGTGGGAAAGAACTACGCGGACCACGTCGCCGAGATGGGCGGCGAGATCCCGGTCTCCCCGCTGCTGTTCATGATCCCCAACACCGCCGTGCTCGGCCCGAACGAGCCGGTGACCCTGCCCTCGTTCTCTGAGGAGATCAGCTACGAGGCCGAACTCGCCGTGGTCATCGGTCGCATCTGCAAGGATGTGCCGGTTGACCGGGTCGATGAGGTCATCTTCGGCTACACGGTCGCCAACGACCTCACCGCCCGCGACGCGCAGCGCACCGACGGGCAGTGGGCTCGCGCCAAGGGCTTCGACGGATCCACGCCCCTGGGTCCGTGGATCGAGACCGAGCTGGACACGGAGGGCCTGCGGGTCACCGGTCGGCTCAACGGCGAGACCGTCCAGGACGGCTCCACCTCGGAGATGATCTTCGGCGTGGCCGAGCTGGTCTCCTATATCTCCCAGGCCTTCACCCTGCTCCCGGGCGATGTCATCCTCACCGGCACCCCCGCCGGCGTCGGACTGCTCAGCTCCGGTGACCGCTTTGAGGCGGAGATCGAAGGCATCGGCACACTCGTCAACCACTTCAGGAACTGATTCCCCCTATGACTGTCACTGCAGCACCCGCAGAGAAGATCCCCGCCGTCGATCCGCAGACCCAGGTCCGCGTCCGGTTCTGCCCCTCACCCACCGGCACCCCGCATGTCGGGCTGATCCGCACCGCGCTGTTCAACTGGGCCTACGCCCGGCACACCGGCGGCAAGCTCATCTTCCGCATCGAGGACACCGACGCCGCCCGAGACTCCGAGGAGTCCTACGAGCAGCTGCTGGAGGCTCTGCGCTGGCTCGGCATCGACTGGGACGAAGGTGCAGAGGCCGGGGGACCGCATGAGCCCTACCGACAGTCCCAGCGCGGGGAGATCTACGCCGAGGTGCTGCAGAAGCTGCAGGCGGCGGGCTTCGTCTACGAGGCCTTCTCCACCCCGCAAGAGGTCGAGGAGCGGCATCTCGCCGCAGGGCGAGACCCGAAGCTCGGCTATGACGGATTCGACCGTGAGCTGAGCCAGGAGCAGATCGACGCCTACAGGGCCGAGGGTCGCGAACCGGTGCTGCGCTTCCGGATGCCCGATGAGGAGATCACCTTCACCGACGCGGTCCGCGGAGACATCACCTTCGGTGCCGGCTCCGCCCCGGACTTCGTCGTCGCCCGTGCCAATGGCCAGCCGCTCTACACCCTGGTCAACCCGGTCGACGATGCGCTCATGGAGATCACCCACGTGCTGCGCGGGGAGGACCTGCTCTCCTCCACCCCACGCCAGGTGGCGCTGTATCGCGCTCTGTATGCCGTGGGCGTGGCCAAACACATGCCAGTCTTCGGACACCTGCCCTACGTGATGGGGGAGGGCAATAAGAAGCTCTCCAAGCGCGATCCGGAATCGAACCTCTTCCACCACCGGGACCGTGGGTTCATCCGCGAAGGGCTGCTGAACTACCTCGCGCTGCTGGGCTGGTCACTCTCGGCCGACGAAGACATCTTCACCGTGGAGCAGCTCGTCGAACACTTCGACATCGCCGACGTGCTGGCGAATCCCGCACGCTTCGACGTGAAGAAGGCCGAGGCCATCAACGGCACTCATATCCGTCGCCTCGAGTCCGCAGATTTCCGGGACCGACTGGTGCCCTACCTGCAGGCCCGCGGGCTCGTGGGTGAGCCGCTGCATGAGCGGCAGGCCGCGATGCTCGACGGCGCCGCTCCACTGGTGCAGGAACGCATCGCCCTGCTGGACGAGGGAGCAGACATGATGAGCTTCCTCTTCGTGGAGGACTCCGCGCTTCAGATCGAGGAGAAGGCCTTCAGCGGTCTGGGCGACCAGGTCTTCGAGACCCTGGATGCTTCCATCGCGGCCCTCGAGTCACTGGACGAGCAGACGTGGACCACCGAGTCGGTGGAGGCCGCGCTGCGCGAAGCGCTGATCGACGGGCTCCAGCTGAAACCACGCAAGGCCTTCGGCGCCGTGCGCTCGGCGATCTCCGGACGTCGGGTCTCTCCGCCGTTGTTCGAATCCATGGAGCTGCTGGGTCGGGGCTCTTCGCTGAGCCGACTGCGCCGCTTCCGTGAGCTCGCAGCGGCTCGCGGGTGATCGGAGCTGTACCTGCCACGGGTGGGGCCCCGGTGATTTTGTGCTTGGGCCCCACCAGTGTGTATAGTTGATTCCCGTTGCTGGGCGCGAAAATGCGCCTGTGACGACAGCGTTGACAAGCGAATATTGGGCTATGGTGTAATTGGCAACACAGCGGTTTCTGGTACCGTCGTTCTAGGTTCGAGTCCTAGTAGCCCAGCGAAGACCCTCATGTGGTCTTTAACACAGTACGACCGGCCCTCGGCGACGGGGGCCAAAGCTATGGAATACGGCCCCATCGTATAGCGGCCTAGTACGCTGCCCTCTCACGGCGGTAACGCGGGTTCGAATCCCGCTGGGGTCACGGCCGTTCGCCCCGATCTGCTCGCAGATCGGGGATGAACTCTCCATGCAGGATCTCCAGCCCAGCTGGAGCGTCAATTTCATAGGGCCCCATCGTATAGCGGCCTAGTACGCTGCCCTCTCACGGCGGTAACGCGGGTTCGAATCCCGCTGGGGTCACCATCATCAGTGACGAAGAAGCGTCCGGTCTCGTAAGAGGCCGGACGCTTCTTTTTCCGCGTTGAGCGGCGGATTCTCCGTGCATCTCATGGGCTTTTCGGCCCAAAGTGCTCGGAGAATCCGCCGCTCAACGCAGGTGGGGTGTGGTCAGTTCTGCTCGGGACGGCCCGTGAAGGGCAGCACCGAGGAGCCGTCACCGAGTCCCTCGCCGCCGATGACGACGAGTCCGCCGTTCTGCTCCAGGATCACGGCCGAGACACTCTCCAGCGAGCCATGTGCGGAGTTGCGCGCAGCGGTGTGCACGTCGTCTTCCACCAGCTGGTGCTTGCGCAGCGCCTTCCGCTGGAACTTGCCCTGGTAGTAGATCAGCACCGGCGGGGCATCCAGCACGCGCCGCATCTTGGGGGAGCGGCCCCGCACGAACGCCATGAGCCACTGCAGCAGCACGATGAGCGCGAGGGCAAACACCGCCTGGCTCAGCGGCACGTCCACTGCGGTGATCGTACGTCCGAAGGCAGAACCGATGGTGACTGCCACGATGAAGTCCAGCGGCGTCATGTTCGCCATGGTCCGCGGACCGGAGATTCGCAGGATGAGGATGAGGGCTATATAGCCGGCCGTCAGAGTGATGGCCGTGTGAAGAATCGGGTCCCACCCGGCCCAGTATTGAGTGATGTCCATTCGGTGACCATGTCACCTCGCGGACGCCTATGTCCATTGCGGCGTGATCAAGCCACCCCATGCGCTGTGTAGGCTGAAACGGGACGCCGAGCGCAGGGTCCAGCCTGCCTGGACAACGTCGTAGCGAGCACCGGGAGAACGAGCAGCACGGAGCAGAGGGGCGGAAGACGGATGAGCAGCGCACGCGACGTGGGGGCCGCCGGAGAGGACGCCGTGATCGAGATCATCATGGAAGAGCTGGATGGTCTCGCCTCCGCCGCAAACTCGCTGGTGGAGATGACGTTGCCCCCCGGTGACGATGCCGCAGTCCTCAAGCTTCCCGACGACGGCGAACCAGCCCGCATCGTGCTCACCACAGACACCCTGAGTCAGGACCAGGATTTCCGACTCGAGTGGTGGAGTACGCAGGACCAGGGCCTCCCCGCTGGCCGGGCCGTGGGCCTGAAGGCCGCCGCGCAGAACCTCTCAGACCTCAACGCGATGGCCGCGACACCCATCTCGTTGCTGGTGAGCCTCACCCTGCCGAGCGAGACGCCGCTGGACTGGGTGCGCGGCTTCTACCGCGGACTCGCCGAGGCGCTGCAGACACCAGGAGTGCAGGGCTGTGTGCTCGCCGGGGGAGACCTGGGCTCGGGCCCCGGGCTCTCCGTGAGCATCACCGCGGTCGGCCGGCTTCCAGCCTCACAGCAGCCGCTGACCCGCGTGGGCGCCCACGCGGGGGACCAGGTGGCCGTCTCCGCTGCGCTGGGCCGGGCGGCGGCCGGGCTGGCGCTGCTGGAGGCCGGACATGACTGCGCTCAGGAAGACCTTGCCGCACTGCGCGACGCGCAGATCGCCCCGAGACCGGCGCTGACCACCGGTGCCGAGGCCGTTCAGGCGGGCGCCACCGCGGGGATGGATCTCTCCGACGGCCTGCTGCGCGATGCCGCACGACTCGCGCGCGCCTCCGGAGTCCGGATTCGGGTCGACGAGGCGGCGCTGCGCGCGCAGGCGCGAGCACTGGGTCCTGCGGCCGTCGCCCTGGACCTTCCCGAGGCGCAGACCCTGCGCTGGGCCGCGGCCGGCGGTGAAGACTACGCCCTGCTGACCACGTTCCCGGCCGAGGCCGTCCTGCCGGTGGGCTTCTTCCGGGTGGGAGAGGTCCTCGCGCCCGAGGATCCGCAAGAGCCCGGACACGCCGATGGCGCCCCCGACGTGATCTTCGAGAGCGCCATCGATGAACGTGGCTGGGATTCGATGCGGGCCTGAGTCCGCCTCGGGCCGAAGCCGCGCGATGCGACTCAGGCGCGTGTGACGATGCGACTCAGGCGTCGACGAAGTGGCGGCCCAGCTGGGCGAAGCGCCAGCCGGCGCCTTCCCACTGTGCGGCGTCGAGCACGTTGCGGGCGTCGATGAACTGCTTCTGAGACACCAGGGACTCGAGGTCGGCCGGGACCAGGCCCTTGAACTCGTTCCACTCGGTGGTCAGCACCACCAGGTCTGCGTTGGTGACGGCCTCGGTCATCGAGTCCACGTACCCCAGGCGCGGGAAGCGCTTGGCGGCGTTCTTATTGCCCTCCGGGTCGTAGACCGCGACGTCGGCGCCGGCGCTGAAGAGCCGGACGGCCACGTCGAGCCCGGGGGAGTCCCGGACATCGTCGGAGAGCGGCTTGAAGGCCACACCCAGCACGGCGATGCGCTTGCCCGTGAGGTCCCCGGAGAGGATGTTCTCCGCCAGGTTCACCACGCGGTCGCGGCGGCGCAGATTGATCTGGTCCATCTCGTCGAGGAACCGCATGGTGTGGTCCAGGCCGAGCTCGCCCACCCGGGTCTGCAGGGCTCGGATGTCCTTGGGCAGGCAGCCGCCGCCGAAGCCGACGCCGGCGTTGAGGAACTTGCGCCCGATCCGGGTGTCGTGACCGATGGCGTCCGCGAGCGTGGTGATGTTGCCGCCCACGGCCTCGGTGACCTCGGAGAAGGCATTGATGAAGGAGATCTTGGTGGCCAGGAACGCGTTCGCGGCGACCTTGACGAGCTCGGCGGTCTCGAAGTCGGTGTTGATCCAGGGGGTGTCGCGGCCGAGCGCGTCGGAGTAGACATCGCGCAGGATGGCCTCATCGGCCGGATCCGCGGTGCCCACTACGAGGCGGTCAGGGCTGATCGTGTCCTTGACGGCGAAGCCTTCGCGCAGGAACTCGGGGTTCCAGGCGAGGGTGACGCGCACATCGGGTGCGGACTCCTCTTCGACCAGCTTGGCGAGCCGGCGCGCGGTGCCCACGGGCACGGTGGACTTGCCGACGATCAGCGCGTCCTTGGTGATGGCCCGGGCGAGCGAGGCGGTGGCCGCATCGACGAAGGTCATGTCCGCCCCCGTGCCGCCGGCCTGCTGAGGGGTGCCCACGGCGATGAAGTGCACGTCGCCCCAGGCGCCGACCGTCTCGAGATCTGTGGTGAAACGCAGTCGGCCCGAATCCACGTGCTTGCGGATCAGTTCGGGCAGGCCGGGTTCATGGAAGGGGAGCTCTCCGCGGGAGAGCGAGTCGATCTTTTCGGGATCAATGTCCACGCCGAGCACGTTATAGCCCAGTTCAGCCATGCATGCCGCATGGGTGGCGCCGAGGTAGCCGGTTCCGATGACACTTATATTCTCAATCACGCCCCTCATCATAAGGGCCTGAAGTCCAATTCCGGGAATACCGGATCACGGGGGCGCCGAATCCGCTATTGCTCGCCCAAGCCGTGCTCCGCCGCGTCTGGGTTCTTCCGCACAAGCTCCGTCAGCTGGTGGGCGGCCTGGACGACGACGCCGGCGTACTGCCGACCGGGCTGGCGGGTCAGCCGCTCGATCGGTCCCGAGATGGACACCGCGGCGATCACTCTGCCGGAGGGCCCGCGCACCGCCGCCGAGACGGAGGCGACTCCGGCCTCGCGTTCACCGAGAGATTCGCCCCAGCCGCGACGCCGCACGCCCGCGAGCACCGTCGGGGTGAAACGTGCGCCCTGCAGGCCTTCGACGAGGCGCTCATGGTCCTCCCAGGCCAGCAGCACCTGCGCGGCGGAACCAGCCTTCATGGACAGCTGGGTGCCCACCGGAATCGAATCGCGCAGTCCGATAGGCCGTTCGGCGGAGGCCACACATACCCGGGCATCTCCTTGGCGACGGTACAGCTGCGAGCTCTCCCCCGTGGCGTCGCGCAGGCGCAGCAGGATCGGACCCGCGGCGGTGACCAGCCGGTCATCGCCCGCAGCGGAGGCCAGCTCAGCGAGCCGGGAGCCGATCACATAGCGTCCGCGCACATCACGGCTGAGGAAACGATGGTGGACCAGGGCGCTGGCCAGTCGGTGCACGGTGGGGCGCGCCAATCCGGTGCACTCCACCAGCTGCGCCAACGAGGCCGGCCCGGCCTCCAATGCGTCCATGATCATCACGGACTTGTCCACCACGCCGATCCCGGAGGGGGAGTGTAGCGGACGCGGTGGATCCGGGGGCAGCGTGGGCGGGGTCGTCGCGCCCGCGTCTGCGGGGCCCAGCTTCTGCGCCACCATGCGGCGCTGCCGCGCGGTTGACGTCTGGGGTGAGTAGATCTCAGAGGACTGAGGCGGACGCGGCTCCCCGGGACGGGGCGAGGACGGCGAAGCTGGCATGGGTCCATGATACTGGCAATCCGACCGACGATCTCAGATAATGAGACCTCTGCGGCCGGGTATAGATGCCGCCGGGCATTGGTGTTTCTCTAGTATGTGAGCCCATCAGGAGGATCCCATGGCAGAGAAGCCACTCACATTGCCTGAAAAGGTCTGGCGCGATCACGTCGTCGTCCCCGGCAAAGAATCCGATGGTCAGCGTTCCCCTGACCTTCTCTACATCGATCTGCACCTGGTCCATGAGGTCACCAGCCCGCAGGCCTTCGAGGGCCTGCGACTGGCCGGACGGCCCGTCCGCCGTCCCGACCTGACCATCGCCACGGAGGATCACAACACCCCCACCTTGGAGATCGACAAACCCATCGCGGACCCCATCTCGCGCAAGCAGGTGGACACGCTGCGCGCCAACGCCGAAGAGTTCGGCGTGCGCATCCATTCCCTCGGCGATGCCGACCAGGGCATCGTCCACGTGGTGGGTCCTCAGCTCGGCCTGACCCAGCCCGGAATGACCGTGGTCTGCGGCGACTCGCACACCTCCACCCATGGAGCCTTCGGCGCGCTGGCGATGGGCATCGGCACCTCCGAGGTCGAGCATGTGCTCGCCACGCAGACCCTGCCGCTGAAGCCCTTCAAGACCATGGCCATCACCGTCAACGGGTCGCTGCGCCCAGGGGTCAGCTCCAAGGACATCATTTTGGCGGTCATCGCCGAGATCGGCACCGGCGGCGGACAGGGCTACGTCCTGGAATACCGCGGGAGCGCCATCGAGGAGCTCTCCATGGATGCACGGATGACCATCTGCAACATGTCCATCGAAGCCGGCGCGCGCGCCGGCATGATCGGACCGGATGCGACCACCTTCGAGTTCATCCAGGGCCGGCCGCATGCTCCTCAGGGAGAGGACTGGGACGCCGCCGTCGAATACTGGACCTCCCTGCGCACCGATGAAGGCGCCGTCTTCGACGCCGAGGTCATCCTCGACGCCGACACCCTGGATCCGTTCGTCACCTGGGGAACCAACCCCGGCCAGGGCGTGAGCCTCAACGGCACGGTCCCCGCACCGACCGACTTCACCGACGACGTCGCCCGCGAATCTGCTGAACGGGCGCTGACCTACATGGACCTCACCCCGGGCACCCCGATGAAGGACATCCGGGTGGACACCGTCTTCCTGGGCTCCTGCACCAACTCCCGCATGGAGGACCTGCGCGCCGCCGCGGAGATCATCGCCGGACGCGAGAAGGATCCGGAGGTCCGCATGATCGTGGTCCCCGGCTCCGCGAAGGTCCGACTGCAGGCCGAGGCCGAGGGGCTTGACCAGGTGTTCAAGGACTTCGGCGCGGAATGGCGCTTTGCTGGGTGCTCCATGTGCCTGGGCATGAACCCCGATCAGCTCGCCCCCGGCGAGCGCTGCGCCTCCACCTCCAACCGCAACTTCGAGGGTCGACAGGGCAAGGGCGGCCGGACCCACCTGGTCTCGCCCGTGGTGGCCGCCGCGACTGCCATCCGTGGCACACTCTCCGCTCCTGCCGACATCCTGCTCCCCGCCTGACACCGCTCACCCTCCGCACACCGTCAGTCCTGAGCTCCGTTCTTGAGGGCCGAAGCTCGACAGCCAAAGAAGGTCATCATGGAACCCATCACCAGGCACACCGGCGTCGGTGTCCCGCTGAAGCAGTCCAACGTGGACACCGACCAGATCATCCCGGCCGTGTATCTGAAGCGGATCACCAAGACCGGGTTCGAGGACGCGCTGTTCTCGTCCTGGCGCAAAGACCCCAGCTTCGTGCTCAACCAGCCCACCTACCAGCACGGCTCTGTGCTTGTGGCCGGTTCGGACTTCGGCACCGGCTCCTCCCGTGAACACGCGGTCTGGGCGCTCAAGGACTACGGCTTCCGTGCCGTCATCTCCTCGCGCTTCGCCGACATCTTCTACGGGAACTCCGCGAAGCAGGGACTGCTCGCCGCCAAGGTCGCCCAGCCCGATGTGGAGCTGATCTGGAAGGAGCTGGAGAACAATCCCGGCATCGAGATCACTGTGGACCTGGTGAACCGCACCGTGACCTGCGGGACCATCGAGACCAGCTTCGAGATCGACAACTACACCCGCTGGCGCCTTCTCGAAGGGCTGGACGATATCTCGCTCACACTGCGCGAGGAGTCAGCCGTTAGGACCTTCGAGGCCACTCGGCCCGGATTCAAGCCGAAAACCCTGCCAGCAAAGGTCTGACGCCGCAGCGGCCCTGCGGTGCCCGAGGCGTCCTTGACCGAATCGTTGTCTCAGCCAGCGGCGGAACTGGGAAGGGATCCCAGCGGTGTTGGTTACAGTGGCATGGCTACATTCCGCGTTATCGAAGAAGGGACTTCCAGTCCAATGGCCAAGCTGCTCACCGTCCAGGGTGGAAAGCCACTAGAGGGATCCGTCCATGTCAGGGGCGCCAAGAACCTGGTTCCCAAGGCGATGGTCGCGGCCCTGCTGGGCAGCGAGCCCTCCCAGCTGCGCAATGTCCCTGAGATCAAAGACGTCGAGATCGTCACCAATCTGCTGCAGATCCACGGCGTCAAGGTCGACGCCGACCCGGCCACCGGCGACCTCACGCTTGACCCGCGAGACACCTACAGCGCCGCGCATTCGGAGATCGACGCCTATGCCGGGGACTCCCGCATCCCGATCCTCTTCTGCGGGCCGCTGATGCATCAGAACGGAGAGGCGTTCATCCCCGATCTCGGCGGCTGCAGGATCGGTGACCGGCCGATCAATTACCACCTCGAGGTGCTGCGCAACTTCGGCGCCGTCGTCGACAAGACCCCCACCGGCATCCACATCTCCGCCCCCCGCGGGCTCAAGGGCGCCAAGCTCACGCTTCCCTTCCCCTCAGTGGGTGCCACCGAACAGGTCCTGCTCACCGCCGTCCTGGCTGAAGGCATCACCGAGCTGGACAACGCGGCAGTCGAGCCAGAGATCCACGACCTGATCGCGATCCTGCAGCAGATGGGTGCGATCATCACGGTCTTCACCGACCGGGTCATCCGCATCGAGGGTGTGGAACGCCTCTCCGGCTACCGCCACCGCGCCATCCCCGACCGCAACGAGTCGGCCTCCTGGGCCTCCGCCGCGCTGGTCACCCAGGGTGACATCTACGTCAAGGGCGCCGCCCAGCGGGACCTCACCGCGTTCCTGAACACCTACCGCAAGATCGGCGGCGAGTTCTCCGTCGACGATGAGGGCATCCGCTTCTGGCACGCGGGACACCCGCTGAAGCCGCTGGTCCTGGAGACCGACGTGCACCCAGGCTTCATGACCGACTGGCAGCAGCCGCTGGTCGTCGCCCTCACCCAGGCGCACGGCGTCTCCATCGTCCACGAGACGGTCTACGAGAACCGCTTCGGCTTCACCGAGGCGCTGGAACGCATGGGCGCCTCCATCCAGCTGCACCGGGAATGCCTGGGCTCGAGCCCCTGCCGCTTCGGTCAGCGCAACTTCCTGCACTCTGCGGTGATCTCCGGACCCGTGGAGCTCAAGGGTGCCGAGATCAACGTCCCAGATCTGCGCGGAGGCTTCTCCCACCTCATCGCCGCGCTTGCGGCGAAGGGCACCTCGACCGTGACCGGCATCGAGGTCATCAACCGTGGATACGAGCACTTCATGGACAAGCTCGTCGGGCTCGGTGCGGATGTCGAGATGTCCGAACGCTGAGTCTGCCCGGTAGGGTTGATCTCTGTGACCGACCACAGCAGCGACCCAGCACCCATCGAGGGCCGACGCCCCCCGAAACCCCGAGATCCTCGCGGTAGAGCAGCCCTGCGGGCGGATGAGGTGGACTACACGGTGGGACGCGGCACCCGGATCGGATTCGGGGTGACCGCCGCGGCGGCCATCCCCGTGCTGAACCTGCTGCTGGGGCGCAGCTGGCGAGGCTTGGACACGCTGCCGGAGGAAGGCTTCATCGTCGTGGCCAACCACATCAGCGAGGCGGACCCGCTGGCCGTGGCGCACGCCGTCTACCGCAGCGGCCACACCTTCCACTTCATGACCAAGGACTCGCTGTTCAGGGTCCCCGTGCTGGGCAGGCTCCTCAGCGGGCTCAAGCAGATCCCGGTGAGCCGGGACAGTCGGACCGATGCGCGCCGCTCGCTCGACGCGGCGCGCGATGTCCTCTCCGCAGGCGGCGCAATCTTGATCTACCCCGAGGGCACGCTCACCCGCGATCCCGAGGGTTGGCCCATGCGCGCCAAGACGGGCGCCGCGCGACTGGCGCTGAGCACCGGCGCACCGCTGATCCCGATCACTCACTGGGGCGTCCAGGACTTCTTCGGGACCTACGCCAAGCTGCCGAAGGTTCTGCCCCGCAGGCGTTACCGGCTCGCCGTGGGCCAGGAGATCGACCTCGCCGACCTGCGCGCGGTCCCGATGACCCGCGCGGTGCTCACCGAGGCCACCGAGCGCATCGAATCCGCGCTCACCGAGGGCGTCGCCGCACTGCGCGGCGAAGAGCCCCCGGAGCTGATCTGGGACCGCAGCCTGCGCCAGCGGGTGCCGCGCCAGCAGCCCCGCGGCGGACGCGCGCCGAAGTCCACGCCCGAGGAGGGTTCACCGTGACCACGATCGCTGTGCTGGGCGCCGGCAGCTGGGGCACCACCTTCGCCAAGGTCCTCGCCGACGCCGCCGTGACGGGGGGCCAGGAGACCAGCGTGACGCTGTGGGCCCGCCGCGCCGAAGTGGCCGCTGAGATCAACGGGGCCCACACGAACACGACCTACCTGGGGGAGACCGCACTTCCCGAGATGATCACCGCGACGAGCGACCTGGCCGAGGCGGTCACGGGCGCCGAGATCGTCGTACTCGCCGTGCCGGCCCAGTCGCTGCGCTCTCACCTGAGCGTGGTCCGGGAGAATCTCCACCCCGCGGCGGTGCTGGTCTCGCTGATCAAGGGTCTCGAACGTGGAACGGATCTGCGCATGTCGGAGGTCATCGCGGAGGAGCTTGCGGTGGGTCCCGACCGGAGCGTGGTCATCTCCGGTCCCAACCTTGCGATGGAGATCGCCCGCGAGGAGCCCACCGCCTCGGTGGTCGCCTGCGCCGAGGCGTCCGTGGCCGAGCGGATAGCCGCCCTGTGCAACAACGCCTACTTCCGTCCCTACACGAACACCGATGTGATCGGCGTCGAGATCGCCGGAATCGTCAAGAACGTGATCGCTCTCGCCGTGGGGATCTGTGACGGACAGAAGCTCGGGGACAACTCCAAGGCCTCGGTCATCACCCGCGGACTCGCCGAGACCACCCGACTCGCCACCGAGCTGGGCGGAACTCTGGAGACCTTCTCCGGGCTCGCCGGGCTGGGTGACCTCGTCGCGACCTGCGCCTCACCGCTGTCCCGCAACCGCAGCGCTGGGCGTCTCCTGGGCGAGGGCCTCACCGCCGAGCAGGTCACTGAGCAGCTCTCACAGACCGCCGAGGGCATGAAGTCAGGCTCCGCCGTCGTGGAGCTCGCCCGTCAGCACCAGGTGGAGATGCCCATCTGCGAAGCTGTGGTGGCCGTGCTCGAGGGGAAGCTGACGGTGGACCGTTTGGCTTCTCTGCTGCTCGCCCGAGACCTCAAAGCCGAAGGAAAGTAAAGCCATGGCAGACAACGCCCCGGCCCTGAAGCCGCGCGTCCTCGTCCTCTACGGAGGTCAGTCCTCTGAGCACTCGGTGAGCTGCGTGACCGCAGCAGGAGTGCTCGGCGCCATCGACACCGACGCCTTCGACGTCGTCGCCGTGGGCATCACGGCCACCGGCCAGTGGACCCGTCCGGTGACCGACCCGCGCACCCATGCCTTCGGCGCGAACGAGCTGCCGCGGGTGCTGCCCACCGCGTCCACGGTGCAGCTGCACTCCGGCGCGGCCGGGTCCTCCGAGCGCAGCGCCGAGCTGTTGGAGGTCCACCCGGACGGCTCCTCCACGGCCATGGGTCAGGTGGACGTGGTCTTCCCGCTGCTGCACGGCCCCTTCGGGGAGGACGGCACCCTGCAGGGGCTGCTGGAGCTTGCCGGACTGCCCTATGTCGGTGCCGGCGTGCTCAGCTCGGCGATGGCCATGGACAAGCACTACATGAAGATCGCCTTCGCCGCGGCAGGACTGCACGTCGGGCCCTGGGTGACCATCACCGATCGGCAATGGTCTCAGGACCCCGCGGAGGCGCTGGAGCGCGTGCGCGCGCTTGAGCTGCCGGTGTTCGTGAAGCCTTCGCGCGCTGGCTCATCCATGGGGATCACCCGCTGCGATGCCTTCGACCAGCTCGAGGAAGCCATCGCCGCGGCGCGGAAACACGACCCCAAGGTCATCGTGGAGCAGGGCATCGATGGCCGCGAGATCGAGTGCGGCGTGCTCGGCTCCCAAGCAGGCGAGCCGGCCCGTGCCTCGCTGCTGGGCGAGATCGTCGTCCATGACGGATCCCAGGAGCACCAGTTCTACGACTTCAACGCCAAGTACACCGACTCCACCGCCGCGGACCTCTCCTGCCCGGCCCAGCTGCCCGATGACGTGAGCGACGAGATCCGCCGACAGGCAGTGATCGCCTTCGAGTCGCTCGGTGCCGAGGGTATCTCCCGGGCGGACTTCTTCTACACCGGCGCGGGTGAGGTGGTCATCAATGAGATCAACACGATGCCCGGATTCACTCCGATCAGCATGTATCCGCAGATGTGGAAGGCCACGGGCATCGACTACCCGGAGCTGATCACCGAGCTCATCTCGCTGGCGCTGGAGCGTCCCGCCGGTCTGCGCTGAGCGAAGCCTCCGGACAGCCGGAACCGGGCAGCAGCCGGAACCGGCCCGCAGTCAGGAGTCTTCCTCGGCGTCCGCGTCTTCGGTCTGCTCGATGTCCTGCTCCGTGGTCGTGCAGCTGCGCGTCTGCTCCACCCGCTGCACCGCCGTCGACATGGCCAGCATCGCCGTGGACGAGGCCACCTCGTCCAGATTCAGCAGCACCTCCACCGCAGGGTCTCGGCCGTAGCTGATCAGACGCCAGGTCTGGTCATCCTCTTCTAACGCAAGCCAGTCGACGCCGTCGGCGGAGACGCAGAACTCCGGACTGGGGCCCGGCGGGACGACGCCGCAGCGCACCACGACCTCACTGGGATCACCCCAGACCGCCGTCCCCTGGGAGGCAGTCGGTCTCAGCTCGTTCTCCCCGATGACCTCCGGGATCGCGAGCATCACATCGGCGCATTCGGGGTTCGCGGCGTCGGGGGCCGCCTCCACGGTGGCGGTGCTGGCGCATCCGCTCAGCGCCAGACCGGCGGCGATCACCACCGACCCCAGAACCGCGCGGACGCCACGACCACGCTCACGGTGATATCCAGGGTTCAACGGCATATGACATATTCTGTACGAAGTCCACAGCATTTGCCCATTTCAGGAGCACCACATGACGCACCAGTTCGGCTACGACGAACCCAAGCCCACGAAGCGCCGTGGTCGCCGTGTCGCGCTGATCATCGTCAGCGTGGTCGCCGTGCTCGTGGTCGGTGCCCTGGTGGCGGCCATGATGTACATCAACTCGCTCAGCAGCGCGTACGAGGACAACGCCCAGGTCTTCGAGGAGAGCTTCCCCGAGGAGGAGGGCCGCCCGGTCAAGGCCGAGGATGATGAGTCGATCAATATCCTGCTTCTGGGATCCGATGCCAACGGAGGCTCCGGGGAGACCGAGGACCTGCCGGACGTCCCCCAGGGCGGACGCTCGGACACCATGATGTTCGTGCACGTCCCCAGTGATCGCGACGGCGTTCAGGTCATGTCGATCCCGCGAGACCTGTGGGTCGACGTTCCCGGCCAGGGCCAGCACAAGATCAACGCGGCACTGAGCCTCGGTGGACTTCCGCTGACCATCAGCACCATCGAATCCCTCTTCAACGCTCGCATCGATCATGTCGCCGCCGTGGACATGCTCGGCTTCACCGGGCTCGTCGACGCACTCGGCGGAGTGACGGTGAACTCCAGCTACGGCGAGGCGTTCACGACGGGCGAGGGGTACACCTTCCAGCCCGGCGAACAGACCATGAATTCCGAGGAGGCGCTGTCCTTCGTGCGCCACCGCAAGAGCTTCCCTGATGGGGACCTCCAGCGGGTGCGCAATCAGCAGGCCTTCATCCGTGCAGTCATCGACGAGACGCTGACCCCGGCGAACCTCAGCAATCCCGGCCGCGTCCAAGACATGGTGGAGACCTTCTCCCCGCACCTGATCGTGGATGACACGCTCGACTCCTCCACCGTGGCGTCCCTGGCCTGGGACATGCGCGGCGCCGCAAACAACATCGACATGTTCACCGTGCCCACGGCCGGCAACGGGTACTCGGACGACGGGCAGTGGATCTTCTACCAGGACGAAGCGGCCATGGCGGAGATCTCCTCTGCGATCCAGGACAACACCCTGGACGAGTATGCCGCCAGCAGATGAGGTGAGCGCCCCGGCCAGCGGCCGGAGCGCAGGTGAGGGGCCGAGCGCGCAGCGAGAGATCCACCGAGAGGGGTGCAGCAGATGAGGGGCAAGGTCAAGGGCGCCGCCGCCGTGCACCGCTGGTTCCTCCTCGCCGAGGCTGCTCTGGAGCAGAACAGAGACAGCCTCAACCGGCTCAACGTGTTCCCCATCCCCGATTCGGACACTGGGGAAAACATGCTCGGCACCATCCGCGCCTGCCGCAGCAGCGTGGAACAGGCACCGAGCCAGGACCTTGGAGAGCTCTTCGCCGCCGCGGGCTCCCGGGCGATGTCCGAGGCCTACGGCAACTCCGGAACCCTGCTGGCCGTGCTGATCTCCGGCCTCGCGGAGCCGCTCCACGGCCAGGAGCGCCTGACCATCACCGGACTCAGCCACGCCCTGGAGCGGGCCCGCGTCCGCTCCTGGTCCGCACTCACCGACCCCGTGGCCGGCACGATGCTCTCGGTGCTGGACGCCGTCCACGATGAGGTGCGCCGATGCGCGGTCGAGGCCGAGGAGCCGGAGAGCCGAGCAGCCCTGGAGGCCGTCATGCCCAGCGTGGTCTCGCGAGCCCTCGCCGCGGTGGAAGCCACGCAGGAGCAGCTGCCTGCCCTGCAGCGCGCGGGGGTCGTGGACTCCGGGGGAGCCGGTCTGCTGGTCGTGCTCATTGCGCTGCATGCCACCATCACGGGCCGCGACATGGACTTCTCCGCGCTGCAGACGCTTCCTGGATGGAACCAGGGCCAGGACGCGCGGGCCACGCAGGACTCGACCGGGGTGGAAGTCATGTGCACCGTCCGGCTTGATCCCCTCGGCGCCGCTTCGCTGCGGCATGAGCTCAACACGCTCGGCGACTCCGTCATCGTGACCCCGATCGACTCGGCGGCCGCCGAGGACGGCAGCTACCGTTGGCGTATCCACGTCCACACCAGCGAGGAGCCCCGCACCGCGGAGGCCGTGCACGCGGCAGGGGAGGTGGAGTCCTACTCCGCCACACCCCTGCACCGAACCCAGGAGTGACCGGCGTGGCAGTGCTACCGACCACCGAACTCCATCGAGTTCTGGGCGCAGAGTCCGCCAAGACTCTCGAGCAGGGACTGGGCATCACCACCGCGGCGCAGCTGCTGCAGCATTATCCCCGCCGCTGGATCGAATTCGGACATCTCTCCTCCTTCCGAGACCTGCCCGAGGCGGGGGAACATGTCAGCCTGATCGCTGAGGTGACCGGGGTCTCGGTGCGCAAGATGCAGAACCGACGCGGCTCGCTCGCCGAGGTCTGGGTGGCCGACGATGAGGGCAACTCGCTGAAGATGGCCTTCTTCAACGGCTGGTCCGTGGGCAGGACGCTGCGCGCCGGAGTGCGGGCGATCTTCCACGGCAAGGTCGGCAGCTACCGGGACCGACCGACGCTGACCAATCCCGACTTCACGGTGCTCCTCGACACGGATCCCCTGGACACCTCCAAGGCGCCCGAGGGCTCACAGGAATCACAGGAGGGTGTCCATTCCGGGGGGATGGACACCCCCGCGGCGAGCCCCTCGGATCCGGAGAGCGCCGTCCAGGCTCCCCGGGTGCTCAGCCGGGGCCGCACCCCGGTGCCGCTCTACCCCGCCACCTCCAGCATCAGCAGCTTCCGCATCCTCGACTGCATCGAGATCCTGCTCGACATGATCGACTTCGAGGACTGGCCCGAACCGATCCCTGTTGCCGTCCGAGCCGCCGAGGAGCTCCCCGGTCTGGGGGAGGCGTATCGGCTGATCCACCGGCCCGAGACCTTGGAAGACCCGGACCGTGGTCTGCATCGGATGCGCTTCCACGAGGCGTTCCTGCTGCAGGGACTTCTGCACCTGCGCCGCGTTCAGGACCAGGACCGCGCAGCCCGGCCCAGGCCTCGACGTGCCGGGGGCTTCCTCGACCGCTTCGACGCCTCGCTGCCGTTCACGCTCACAGCAGGACAGCGGGACTGCGGTGAACTCATCGCCGCCGAACTCGATCGGCCGCGCCCGATGAATCGACTGTTGCAGGGCGAGGTCGGCTCGGGCAAGACTCTCGTGGCGCTGCGAGCCATCCTGCAGGTGCTCGAGACCGGGGCGCAGGCCACGCTGATCGCCCCGACCGAGGTCCTCGCCGCACAGCATGAACGGTCCCTGCGCCGCATGCTCGGCGGCCTGGCGGATGAGCTCGGACTGACGCTGCTCACCGGATCGCTGACCACTGCCCAGCGGCGCAGCGCGCTGTTGGACATCGCCTCCGGCACCGCGCGCCTGGTGGTGGGCACGCACGCGGTGCTCGGCGAGCAGGTGCACTTCCTGGATCTGGGACTGGCCGTGGTGGACGAGCAGCACCGCTTCGGCGTGGAGCAGCGGGACGCGCTGCGCCACCGCTACGAGATGACCCCGCATATGCTCGTCATGTCCGCCACGCCCATCCCACGGTCGGTGGCGATGACCGTCTTCGGCGACCTCGAACTGACAACGCTCGAGGGCCTCCCCAGCGGACGCCAACCGATCGCGACCCACGTGGTCCGCACCGTGCAGGGCCCCCGGATGATCGGGCGGGTCTGGGAGCGCATCGCAGAAGAAGTTGCTGCCGGGCACCAGGTCTATGTGGTGTGTCCCAAGATCAACGAAGCTGACCACCGCGAGGATCCAGACACAGGAGTCCAGACGGACCAGGACGCCTCGGTGGAGCTCATCTCCCAACGGCTCGCCGAGCATCCGCTGCTCGGTGAGACCCGACGGGCCCAGGTCCACGGCAGAATGGACGCCTCCGCCAAAGAGGAGGTGATGACCGCCTTCGAACGCGGCGAGATCGATGTGCTGATCTGCACCACCGTGATCGAGGTCGGAGTCGATGTCCACAACGCCACGGTCATGGCCATCCTCGACGCCGATGCCTTCGGCGTCTCCACGCTGCACCAGCTGCGCGGGAGGATCGGTCGCGGCGGCGCCCACGGACTGTGTCTGCTGGTGACCCGGCTTCCCGACGAACACCCTTCGCTGGAGCGTCTGGACCAGGTCGCCGAACACTCGGACGGCATGACCCTGGCGAGGCTTGACCTCGAGCGGCGCCGCGAAGGCAATGTGCTGGGCGCGGCCCAGGCGGGACGTGCCTCCACCTTGAAGCTGCTGCGCACGATCCGAGATGAGAAGATCATCACTCGCGCCGCTGCGTTGCTGGCGGAGCTCAGCGCGGCGGACCCCCGATGGGAGGCGTACCCCGGGCTGCGCGACGCGGTGGCGGAGTATCGCGATCTCCACACCGGCGCTGACGAGTTCATCCAGCGCGGCTGACCGAACAGCGCAACCCAGAACAGCGCAACCCAGAACAGCGCAACCCTGAGCAGCGCAGGGCAGTCCAGAGCCACACACAGCAGCACAGTCCAGACAGGAGCAGGCCATGGCACGCATCATCGCTGGCACGCATAAGGGGCGTCGCCTCACGGCCGTCCCCACAGACGCCACCCGGCCCACGAGCGACCGGGTCAAGGAGTCCCTGTTCTCCCGACTTGAAGGCTATGACGCGCTCGAAGAGGCCGTCGTCGTAGATCTCTATGCCGGATCAGGAGCGCTGGGCTTCGAGGCCCTCAGCCGCGGAGCACGCAGCCTGGAGGCGGTCGACAAGGCGGAGGCCGCGGTCAAGACCCTGCGCCGCAACGCCGAGCCTTTCCACGCAGCCGGGGCAGAGATCAGCGTGCACAAGGCAGACGCACTGAAGTACCTCGCCGCACGTACAGGGCCCGCGATCGAGCTGCTCTTCCTCGACCCGCCCTATCAGTTCGGTGACGCCGAGCTGCTGAAGGTCCTCACCGCGGCAGTGGGCCAGCTGCACGAGGCGGCCACCGTCGTGATCGAACGGGAGAAACGCAGCGGACGCCCCTCCATGCCCGAGGGACTGGAGATCTTCAGTGAGAAGTCTTACGGGGGAACCCACGTGTGGCTGGCCGAGCCCACTGGTGAAGCTCCTCCCCGCTGAGCACGTCGCCCGGATGCGGGCCAGCGGCCCAGATGGCGTTGAGCTCGGTCTGCTCCAGCGGAGCCGACCGGCGCGCGGCGAAGGTCAGATTCCCCTCCGCGCGGGCCTCGAGCACATCGGCGGGCGCGCTCAACAGCGCGGCGTCGCCAGAGTCGCCAGAGTCTCCAGAGTCTCCAGAGTCGTCGCCATCGCCGGGGCCGGCCCAGGCCTCGAGCAGCGACGCCACCTGGGCGCGGACGAAGTCCATGGGCGGTTCATCCCCGAGGTTCATCAGCAGCACGCCTCCCGGCGCGACCTGTTCGAAGGCTCGGGAGTGAAACTCGGCGCTGGTCAGCTGTGCGGGCGCCTCCGCGCTGTTGAACAGGTCGACGACGACGACGTCGAAGGTGCGCCCGTGAAGAACGCCGCCGGGAGCGATCGCCGTCGCGGCGTCCGCGATCAGGCTGTGCGGCCGGGTGTGCATCGGCAGGTGATCGAGCACGAACTCCACCAGCTCCGGCTCGATGTCGAGCACCGTCTGCTCGACTCCCGGGAAATGGTGCTCCAGCCAGCGCGGCAGGGTCAGCGCACCGGCCCCCAGATGCAGGACCTGTGGAGCCTGCGTCCCGCCAGCGGACAGGCGCTCGCGGGCGCAGGTCTGCAGCACCGCTGCCATCCTGATCAGGTAGTCATGCAGCAGGAACCCCGGGTCTCCGACCTCGACATGGGACTGTTCAGCCCCGCCGATGCTCAGCACGACGCCGTCCTCGGTCAGGTCATCGCGGTGCAGCTCCGCCAGGCTGCCTGAGAAGGACAGCCGCTGGCTGCGGGGGAGTTCGAGCCCGTCCCGTGCCGGCATCAGCGGTGCGCCGCCGGCTCGCCGGCTCGCTCCTCGGCTGGGTGCCCGGCCAGTGCCGCCGGAAGATGCTCGCGCATGCGACGCAGCGCCTCAGCGATGGTGGAGTGATCCTTGCAGAAGGCGAAGCGCACCAGCCGCTGGAGCTCGTCCGTGGGCTGCGCCGTGTGCTGGATCGTCAGTGCTGCGACCGGGATCGCGGCGACTCCCACCTCCTCGGCGAGGATCCGGCAGAAGTCGACGGCGGAGAGTGAGGTGAGTCCAGAGACATCCCCGAGCACGAAATAGCCCGCCTCCGCCGCATTCGGGGCCAGCCCGAGCTCGTGGAGGCCGTCGCGCAGCAGGTCGCGTCCGGCCTCCAGCTCTGCCGTGTTCTGGGCGAAGAACCCCCGGTCGTCCTCGAGGCCCTGAGCGACGGCCCATTGGAACGCAGGTCCCGAAGAGAAGCTCAGGAACTGCTTGACCCCGCGGATCTGGCTGATCAGCTCCGCGCTGCCGGTCACCCATCCCACCTTCCACCCGGTCACCGAGAAGGACTTTCCGGCAGAGCCCACGGCGACCGCCACCTGCTCGGCCCCCTCCACGGTGAGGATGCTGCGGTGGGGGAGGGCGGCATCGGAAAGGACGAGATGCTCATAGACCTCGTCGCACATGATCCGCAAGTCATGCTTTTTCGCCAGCTTGACGATCCGTCCCAGCTCCTCGGCGCTGAAGACGGTCCCGGTGGGGTTATGCGGCGTGTTCAGCAGGATCATCGACGTGCGCTCGGTGATCGCCGCCTCGAGCGCGTCCACATCCGGTCGGAACCCCGGGCCGCGCAGCGGCACCCCGACCATCCGGGCGCCAGCCAGCGCGACGCAGGCGCCGTAGGAGTCGTAGTGCGGCTCGAAGGTGAGCACCTCGCTGCCCGGGCGGGCGAAGGCGAGGATCGTCGCAGAGATGCCCTCGGTGGCTCCGGTGGTGACCATGACCTCGGTCTCCGGGTCCAGGTCCAAGCCCTGCCGACGTCGCTGTGCGGAGCTGATGGAGGATCGCAGCTCGCCCAGCCCCATTCCGGGCGCGTACTGGTTCCGGGGGCCCGAGCCGGGATCGGTGATGGACAGCGACGCGAGCTCGAGCAGCCAGTCCGGGCCCTCGGTGTCCGGAAAGCCCTGGCCGAGATTGATGGCCCCGTGCGCGAGTGCGGACGCCGTCGTGCGTTCGTAGATGGTGGGCACGACCTGGGGTGCGGAGCGTGGGGACTCCGGTTCAAGGGTGTTGGCACCGGCGGCGCTGCGCGCCCAGGGCATCTCGAAGGCGAGCGGATCTGGGCTGGAAGAGGAAATGGACATGGACACCATGGTAGAACGCACACGAATCCTGGACATTTCCTGCGCGCCCCCAGCAGGGCCGTCTCCACCTGGAGTAATGTCGTTCCATGCAGCTAGCAGTGTGCCCCGGATCATTTGACCCCCTGCACAACGGACACGTGGAGATCGTCGCGCGTGCCTCGAATCTCTTCGACGAGGTGATCGTCGCCATCTCGCCGAACATGCACAAGAACCCGATGTTCTCGGTCCAGGAACGCATGGACATGGCGCGGGAGACCTTCTCCTATGTGCGCGGGGTGAGCGTCAAGCCGCTGGGTTCTGGGCTGTTGACTGAGTTCTGCAAGGAGGTCGGGGCCAACGCCCTGGTCAAGGGTCTGCGGGATCCCAAGGACCTGGCCTACGAGAGCCCCATGGCCACGATGAACCGCCATCTCTCCGGCCTTGAGACGGTGTTCCTCGCCGCGGACGGCCGTTATACCCACCTATCCTCGACCCTGGTCAAGGAAGTCCATTCCCTCGGCGGTGACGTCTCGGAGTTCGTGCCGCGTGCCGTTCAGCGCCGTCTGCACGAGCGGCGACGCAGCTGAACCGCTGAGCGGAACCTCCCACTCGAAGAATCCGATAAAGCGCAGCGCAAAAGATTCACTGGTCCCCGGGCCGAATAACGATAAGGTGTGTACATGAGTTCAACGACTTCTATCCGCAAAGCTGTGATTCCCGCCGCTGGTCTGGGAACACGCTTCCTGCCGGCCACCAAGGCGATGCCCAAAGAGATGCTCCCAGTGGTGGACCAGCCGGCCATCCAGTACGTCGTGGCTGAGGCCTCGAAGGCCGGCCTTGAAGACATTCTGATGATCACGGGGCGCAACAAGCGCTCGCTGGAGAACCACTTCGACCGCGTGCCGGACCTGGAAGCCACACTTGAGGCCAAGGGGGACTCCAAGAAGCTCTCCGCCGTACGCCAGGCCACCGAGCTCGGGGACCTGCACTACATCCGGCAGGGGGAGGCCAAGGGTCTCGGCCATGCCGTGCTCTGCGCCAAGCGCCACGTGGGAGATGAGCCCTTCGCGGTGCTCCTCGGCGACGACCTCATCGACGAGCGGGACGAGCTCCTCTCCACCATGTTGGAGACCCAGCAGCGCCTCGGCGGCTCGGTCATCGCCGTGATGGAGGTGCCGGAGGAGAACATCAGCGCCTACGGCGTGATCGACGCCGACGGCAAGGACAAGGAGACCGACTCGGACGGCAGGACCGCCGACGTCGTCCCGGTCCACGCCCTCGTGGAGAAGCCCGCGGCGGAGGACGCCCCCTCAAACCTGGCCATCATCGGACGCTACGTCCTGCACCCCGCGATCTTCGCGGAGCTCGAGCAGACAGCACCGGGACGCGGCAACGAGATCCAGCTGACCGATGCCCTCCAGGAGATGGCGGGCAAGCCGGTCGAAGACGGCGGCGGAGTGCACGCGGTGATCTTCCGCGGTCGTCGCTACGACACTGGCGACAAGCTCAGCTATATCAAGGCCGTCGTCACCCTGGCCGTGGACCGCGAGGACCTCGGGCCGGACCTGCGGGAGTGGCTGAAGGAGTTCGTCGCGGAGATCTGATCCTCGGTTCGCACGCCACCTGCCCCGACTGGTAGAGTGGCACGTCGGTCTAGATCATTAAGGAGTGGTTCAGCGATGACTGCTCTCACTGTAGATGTCCAGGAGCTCCGGGGCAGGCCCGGAACTCAGGATGAACTCTCCAGAACTGTCCCTGCCCCGAAGGACCTTGCAACGGTCCTCATCGGGATTCCGCAGGGCAGTGATCTGCACCTGGATCTGCGCCTGGAATCGGTGCACGAAGGTGTGCTGATGACTGGCACGGCCTCTGCCGAGGTCAGCGGCCAGTGCGGACGTTGTCTGGATGAGATCAGGTACCCGCTCACCGTCGACGTGATGCAGCTGTTCAGCTGGCCCCAGAAGGCCCAGGCAGCTGCTGACGCCGAGGATGAGGACACGCGCCTGATCCCTCACGACCTCACCATCGATCTGGAACCGGTGCTGCGTGACCTCATGGTCTCAGCACTGCCGTTCCAGCCGGTCTGCCGCGAAGACTGCCCGGGACTGTGCTCCGAATGCGGATTCCGCATGGAGGATGACCCCGAGCACTTCCACGAGCAGCTCGATCCCCGGTGGGCAGCGTTGAAAGACGTGGCCGCCGGAATGCCGGATCCGGACTCATCGTCCGAATCCAGCACCTAGAACCAAGTCAAGAAGACCCTGTCCATCATCGAGAGAGAAAAGAGACACCGTGGCTGTTCCAAAGCGGAAGATGTCCCGATCCAACACCCGTCACCGCCGCTCCCAGTGGAAGGCTTCAACCCCGAAGCTGGTGAAGACCGTGGAGAACGGTCGCGTCGTCTACAGCCAGCCTCACCAGGCCAAGCTGGTCACGGACTCCGCCGGCACCCCGCTGTTCTATGAGTACAAGGGTCGCAAGGTCGCTGACGCCTGATTCTCCTGCACGGAAGAATCGAGCAGTGGAGAACCAAGCAGTGACGAAACACGAAGAGCTTGCGAAGAGCCTCGGGGTGCACATCGCCCCCGAGGCTCTTCGTCTTGCCCTGACGCACCGGTCCTACGCCTACGAGAACTCCGGGCTGCCAACGAACGAGCGGCTGGAGTTCCTCGGCGACTCGGTCCTCGGCCTGGCCGTGACGGACTACCTCTACCGCAGCTTCCCGGATCTTGCCGAAGGAGACCTCGCCAAGCTTCGTGCCGCTCTGGTGAGCACCCGCGCACTGGCCCGTGTGGCCCGCGGACTCGGCATCGGCCCCTATATCAGCCTCGGCGCCGGCGAACAGCTGACCGAGGGCAAGGACAAGGACTCGATCCTCGCCGACACCATGGAGGCGCTCATCGGTGCCGCCTACCTGTCCACCGACATCGAGACCGCGCGCCGGCTCGTGCTGCGCCTGGTCGTCCCGCTGCTCAGCGACAAGGACGCGATGACCGCCGGCAAGGACTGGAAGACCACCATCCAGGAGATCGCCGCGGGACGCGGCATGGGAGAGATCCGCTACCTGATCGCGGACTTCGGGCCCGACCATCACAAGTCCTTCACCGCCACCCTGGTCATCGGCGGCGTCGAGCATGGTTCCGGCTCGGGGCCCTCCAAGAAAGAGGCCGAGCGCGAGGCCGCCCGGAGGACCGTGGAGACGCTGACCTCCGGCCGAGGGGAGCAGGGCGACATCCTGACCCTTGTCCTTGACCGGTTCGAAGACACAGCGCCCTCCAGCTCTCGATGAGTCTGGTGACCCATGCCTGAGCTGCCCGAGGTGGAGGTGGTGCGCCGCGGCGTGGACCGCTGGGCCACCGGGCGCAGAGTCGACTCGGTGCAGGTCCATGACCATCGCAGCCTTCGTCGACACGCCCCGAGCATCCCCGATGAGCAGACGCGGATCGAGTCCTTCAGCTCTGCGCTGCGAGGAAACACCCTGCTGGCACCTCAGCGGCGGGGCAAATTTCTCTGGATCCCGCTGCAGCATCCCTCCGACGCTCCGCGGCACGCCCGACTGACGGAACAGACCGGCTCTGTCGCGCAGCCCGGTCCGGCGCGCGCGCTGCTGATCCATCTGGGCATGAGTGGCCAGGTGCTGATCAACACGCCAGAGACCGAGAGCCAGAAACACCTCAAGATCACCCTCGGACTGACGACTGAGGGGGAGGCCCCGAGTCAGCTGCGCTTCATCGATCAGCGCATCTTCGGCGGGATGCAGATCTCAGAGCTTGTCGCCTCGACGCACCCCAGCGGCGCCGTGCCCGTCGCCGCCGCCCATATCGCCGCCGACCCGCTGGAACCGAGCATGGATGTCCAGGTCTTCTTCCGCACCCTGCGGCGACGCAGGACCGGGCTGAAGCGGGCGCTGCTCGATCAGAGCATGATCTCGGGCATCGGCAACATCTACGCGGACGAGGCCCTGTGGCGCTCCCAGCTGCACTACACCCGACCGACCGAGACCATCACCCGCAGTGAAGCCCGCCGGCTGCTGGACAGCGTGGAATCGGTGATGGCGGCGGCCCTGGAGGCCGGCGGGACCAGCTTCGACTCGCTCTACGTCCACGTCAACGGGGCCTCGGGCTACTTCGACCGGTCGCTGCAGAGCTACGGGCGCGCCGGTCAGCCCTGCCGCCGCTGCGCGGGGACCCCGCGCGCCGCCGCGATCCGCCGTGACCCCTTCATGGGGCGCTCCTCCTACTGGTGCCCCACCTGCCAGCCCCGCCCGCGCCGCGCCCGGGATTGAGCTGACACTGAGGTGTCCTCGCTTCGCAGCTCCGCCAGGGGCAGCCCCCGACGTCGGCCTCGTGATACCAGCTGATGCGGGGACCGCGAAGCTGGTGGGCTAGCATGAATCGGATCGACGAACGTGTAAAGGAGAGTCTGTGGCGGATAGGAATCCCCCCGAGCCGCAGCCGCACCGACCCCGCCGGGCGGCGCGGATGCCTGCAGACTCGGCGAACTCTGCGCACTCGACCGACGACTCCTCCTCACCCGCCTCGGCCAAGAAGGCACGAGACCCCCGACGACGTCGCCGCACCATCCGCACGGTGCTCATCGCGGTGGCCGTGCTGCTCGTCGTGGCGGTCGGTGCCGGGCTGATCTACGTCCAACAGCTGCGCAGCGCCTTCGACGACCAGCGCAACGTGCTCGACCTCCAGCTCGACGGCGACGACTCTGCCGAGCGCACCGAGGAGGGGACGATCAACATGCTCCTGCTCGGCTCGGACAGCCGCGGCGAGGATGACATCGAATACCGCGGAAGCATCGGTGACAACGCCTCGGAACGCTCGGACACGATGATGTTCGTCCACATCCCCGAGGACCGTTCCGGGGTGTACGTGATGTCGATCGTGCGCGACCTCTGGGTGGACGTGCCCGGGGAGGGCCAAGGCCGCGTCAACTCCGCGCTGGGAGTGGGCGGCTATCCGCTGGTGGTCGACACCGTGGAGGAGCTGCTGAACACCCATATCGACCATGTGGCGATCATCGACTTCGACGGGTTCGCCGATCTGACCCGGGCGCTGGGCGGCGTCTACATCGACAATCCCCGTCCCTTCTCGACCGGACAGCACAACCCGGCGTTCTACCCCGAGGGCACCATCCGGCTCGAAGGCGACAACGCGCTGCGCTTCGTGCGCGAACGCAAGGCCTTCCCCACCGGCGACTTCGTCCGAGTGCAGAACCAGCAGCTGGTCGTCAACGGGATCGTGGACCGGCTGCTCTCCGCCGATACGCTGACCAACCCCCAGCGGGTCATGGACATCGTCAACGGCATCGTGCCCTACCTCAGCGTCGACGACGGACTCGACGCCGACACCATCGCCTCCTACGCCCTCGAGATGCGAGACATGCGCTCCGAGGACATCCACATGTTCACCATCCCCACCGGGGACCTCGCGACCACCGCCAGCGGAGCGCAGGTGATCCTCAAGGACGAGGAGACGCTCGAGCTGCTCCAACGTTCCCTGAAGAACGAGAACATGGAGGGCTTCCTGGAGTATGTGGAGCTGCGTGAATCCCAGGAAGAGCAGCAGTGACTCCACGTGTGCAGCTGCTGACGCACAGCTATTGGCCCGAGCGCACCGCACCCCAGCGGCGCTGGGAGCGCCTGGTCGCGTCACTGCGAGAGGACGGCTGGACGGTCGACGTCGTCGCTCCTGCGGCCAATAAGCACCACACCCCGGTCCAGCATCGCGAGCAGGGTCGGTTCAGCCTTGCACCAGTCATCGGCCCGTCCGGTGAGCGGGTGCACCGGACCCCCTATGTGCTGCTGCGGAATTCGCGCGCGGGCAGGTTCGCCTCCGATCTCGCCTCAGGAGTGCTGATGGTGCCGCGGGCGCTGGCCGCACCCAAGCCCGATCTCGTGGTGGCCACCGTGCCGGCGCTGCCCACGATCTGCGCGGGATGGGTCGTGGCCCGGGCCCGCGGGATTCCGCTGGTGGTCGATATGCGCGACGCCTGGCCCGAGCTGGCCCGCGAGGCCGAGGTCAGGGCGGGACCGCTGGGACGGCTGATGGAGGCCGCAGTCATCAGCGTCCAGCGGCGAGCCGAGCTGGTGGTCACGGTGACCGAAGGATTCGCGCAGCGGCTCCGTGAACGCCAGGTCTCGCCGGTGGAGACCATCAGCAACGGCGTGGCGCTCGATCAGGTGCCCCAGCTGGACCAGCGACGGCGTGCTCCCGGGGAGCTGCGGCTCGTCTATCTCGGAAATCACGGTGAGAGTCAGGCCCTTGAACGGATGATCCGGGCGGTGGCCGCGATTCCACGAGACCAGGGACTCGACGTCAGGCTGCGCCTCGTCGGCTCCGGAACCCAGAAGGAGCAGCTGCGCCAGGTGGCCCTCGCCACCGGCGCTCTTGCCAGCGGAGCTGTCGAGTTCTGCGAGCCCGTCCACGGCGACGAGGTCTGGGACCACTACCGCTGGGCCGACTCCGCGCTGGTGAGTCTGCGCACCGACTGGGCCTCCTTCGCCTGGACCGTGCCCTCGAAGACCTTCGAGCTGATGGGCCTGGGCAAGCACATCACGGCGGCCGTCACCGGGGAGGCCGCCTGGGTGCTGGGTCATGCGCAGAACGTGACCTACCTCAGCGGTGGCACCGAGCAGCTCGCCGAGCAGCTCGCCGAGCTGGCTGCGGACCCGGACTCCACGCCGGTGGACCCGCGGGGCCGCAGCTGGGTCGCGGAGTACGCCGATCTTCCCGGGCTGGGCACCCGCTACGCTGCTCTGCTCGCAGATCTGCGAGCCGAGGCGCACCGGTGATCACCGCAGCCAATGCCTATGTCTGTGTGTGCACATTTCGGCGTCCGGAACCGCTCGCCCAGCTGCTGAGCTCCCTGCGGGCCCAGGAGCGCGTGGCGCTGCCGAACCTGATCGTGGTGGACAACTCGCCCGACGGCGCGGCGAGGGATCAGGTGAGAGACCAGTATCCAGAGGCACGGTACGTCCACGAGCCACGTCCGGGAATCGCCGCGGCTCGCAATGCGGCTCTCGAGGCCGTGCCGGCAGAGGCCGAGGCGGTGCTGTTCCTCGACGACGACGAACGGGCCGCCGCGAACTGGCTGGCCACGCTGATCGACTGTGCGAACGAGTCTGGGGCGGACACCGTCTCGGGGCCGGTGATCTCACACTTCGGCGAGGATCCCCCCGCCTGGCTGCTGGAGTCCGGCTTCATCCGGCGCACCGATTTCCCCACCGGGCCCTGGGACTACCGTCCCGCGACCAACAATGTGCTGGTCCGCGCAGCCTGGTTCCGCGCGGCAGGCTTCCGCTTCGATGAGGCCTTTAGCTTCATCGGCGGGGAGGATTCGGACCTCTTCGGGAGAATGCAGGCGGCGGGGGCGCGGTCCTGGTGGTGCGCCGAGGCGGTGGTCCTCGAGGATGTGCCCGCCGACCGCCTGAGTCCCGCCTGGATGCGCCAGCGCGGGATTCGGGCCGGGCACGTGCGCGCGACGAAGCTCCTACGCGGGGCCGGCAGGGAGCACCCGGGGCTCCGGCTGCGGGGACGGATCGCCGCCGAGGGTTTCGGTCGCATCGGCTACGGTCTCGTTCGGACTGCCGCTCGGCGGCTGCAGCGGGCACCCGTGCGGTATGTGGACAGCATCTACCATCGGGAGGGTCTGGGCATGCTCCAGGCAGCGGCTGGACGACGCTACGAGGAATACGGCCGCTGAACTGCCAGCCAGTAGGCCGTCTCTGCCGCGGTGATGCCCCAGTGATCCCTCGCGCGACGATGCACCCGCTCCACCTCGGCGGCCACTTCACGCAGCGCACTCACCTGATCGGCGGACCTGGGTTTCAGCGTGCGGCGATACACGACGCCCGCGCCCCGGCCCCAGCGTGTGCGCTTGAAGTGGGCGAGCTGCAGCGTCGCCGCCGCGCGCGCACGTCGCTTGAGCCGTCCCGCCGCCGGTCGCAGCTTCCGCGCTGAGGGCAGGCGGCGCTGACCGAAGAACTGCAGCGCCTCCGGAGTCTGCCACCGGTACTGACTCGGATCCCCGACGTAGAACGAGGCGATCTCCTGCAGCACCTCTGCAGCCTCGGCCCGCTGAGCCGTGGGCACCCGCGAGTACTTCCACAGGTACCAGGTGACGAAGAAGTGCTCGAAGCGGGTGTCCAGATAGTCCTGCAACAGTCCTTCCTCCTCGAGCCAGGACGACCGGGCGGCCTCCAGGATCAGGTACTTGCGGAAGTAGCCGGGACTGACCACGTTGACGATCGAGGTGTCCACTGCGCCGTAGTAGACATAGGCCGGCCGGTCGACCGGGACGTAGGCGCGCGCGTGGAAGAGCAGCTGCTGAAAGAAGAAGGTGTCCTGCCCGGTGGCGCCCTCCGGCTGGGTCAGCCCCAGACCCTGCAGCCAGTCGGTGCGGGCCAGGAGCCCTTCGATGGAAGCTGGCCGGAATCGGATCTGACGCAGCGAGTCGCGCGTGGGTCTGCACAGCCCGGAGCGTCGTTCGATCGCCGAGTACCAGTCATGGACCGGCAAGACCATGTGACGGTCCGTCCAGGTGACCTGGGTGCCCAGCGCGAAGTCCGCCTCGGGGTGCTCGGCGAGGCTCCGCTGCAGTGCGTGATAGCCGGCCTCGAGCTCCTCGTCGTCGGGATCAAGGTAGGTCACGAACTCCGTGGCGGCGAGCTCCAGCCCGGTGTTGCGCGGGCGGGAGGCGGAGCCGGAGCCCCCGGTGTTGTGGCGGAAGGCGAACACATTGGGGTGTGCCCGTGCCAGCTCCTCCACGGTGGCCACGGTCACCGGGTCTGTGGAGCCGTCGTCGACCAACAGCACCTGAGTGCGGGGGAAGTGCGGTGAACGGCGCAATGAGGCAAAGGCCTTATGGCGCAGGTGATCACCGTTGTTGTAGACCGGGACGATCACCGAGAGCTCGAGACCCCCTGCCTGCGCGCTCTGGCGGACCTGTTCCTTGGCAGCAGTGATGTCATCGCCGGAGTGCGGCAGCGACGCAGGGAGCAGCGCATTGTCGCTGATGGATGCCGCAGGTGCATGACCCAGGTGGTCGATGGCGTAGACGCGAGCGTCCTGCCCGGAGGCCGCCAGCACGGGAGCTGAGACGAGCGCCGCAGGCTCGGGGCGCCACCACGCAGTCAGACCCAGGTCTAGCCCCATGTCATGGGGATCAGGGAGCGAAGCGAGACCACGGTGGTGCCGATGGGACCAGCTGTCAGCCTCCGCAGCGGATCCGCTGAGCTTCGTGGTGATCGTCGCAGCCTGGTAGCGGAAGGCGGCCACGTGATCGGCCGCGTAGTGCGGCAGGTATCGCCGCTTCGCATCCAGCGGCAGCAGCACATCGATCTCTCGGGCCAGCGGGTCCGCTGCGCGGGCGCCCAGCTGGTCCCAGCTCAGCAGCTCCACCTGCCCCAGGCCACGCGACGCCAGGTCCTGGGCTGCCATGTCCTGGACGAGCTCCGGGGTCACGGTCTCGGCCACGGCCACGACCAACTCCGGCTGGGGAGCTTCTGCTGTGCCCGCGATCCGCGCCACGCGGGTGAGCAGGTCGGAGACATGGTGGCGCAGGAAGACCTCCCGGACGCCGTCGCCCTGGGCCCGCCGCAGCTCCTCCAGGTCAAGCCCGCGCAGGCTCTCTTCCACATCCGCCGTCGAGTTCGCGATGCGGACCTGCGGGTGATACGAATTCAGGCCCTGGTTATAGCTCGAGAGCACCAGGGTGCCGGAGGCCTGCAGCTCCAGCGCCCGGTTGGCGAACATCGTCTGGGAACCGATCACCGAATTCAGATTCACCGCGATGTCCACCACGCGCTGGAGGTCCATGAGCTCGTGATGATCCATGGCGGGGACCCGATAGGGCCAATATCTGACCGGGATCAGCTGATTGCCGCTGAGCATCGGGTGCTCCGAGTCGAGCTGCGCGGAGACCTCATCCCACCAGCGGTCCACGACCGCCAGCGGCCTGCCAGCGGCGAGCACCCCGTCGAGAATCCACTCTGCGAAGCGGGCCCGCTCGGGGTACTTCCTCCCCATCCAGGAGCCGGCGAAGAAGACCAGCTCGCGAGCCTGAGATGGGGCGCTGCGCGAGCCGATTGGGGAGTGCAGCAGCGGATTGACCCCGAAGGGCAGCACCTCGATGCTGTGCGCGGCGGGGCAGTCGCGCCGATAGTCCTCGATGACCTCGGCGGCCGTGGTGAGGATGTGATCGCAGGCTCGGGCCACATCGAGGAACTGCCGGTAGTCCGGCGGGTCCTCCTTGCCGTAGTAGACCGGGGGCGCACCCGCGGACCGGAAGGCGGGGATGATGGTGTTGATCAGGAGCCGACGGCGCGCGGGAGCCTCGGGGGAGGTGTTGTCCCAGGAGATCCCATCGTGACCGCGCCAGGTGGCGGCCACCAGCAGAAGGTCCACCTCGCCGACGTGGTCTTTCCAGTTCTGCGGGGTGATCGGAAACAGCTGGGCCGCCCCCGAGTAGGTGTCGAAGAGGAACCGGTCGCAGATGATTCCGATCCGCAGGTCCAGCCGGGGCCGTGAGACGCCGGCCTCCGTGGATGGCAGCTGGGCAGCGGCGGCTTGGGCGGCGGCCAGCGAGTCCTGGACCGGCTGTGCTGCCAGCGGAGCGGCCAGCGGCGCCTCAGCGGACGCCGGCGGCGTCTGCAGATCCGAGACCACGCCACCGCGGGTCGCGATGTGGGCACGGCGGCGCAGATCGGCGGCGCGCTCGCGGTGAGCCCGTTCCAGGGGGGTCCAGAGCTGCTCGTGGTGCGCTGAGCTGGAGAGTTCATGGGCCGCGGCGTCGTGAGCCAGGGCCGCCCGTTCCGCCGCCGTCGCGATCGCGGAGGTCTCGGGAACAGCTGCGGCGGAGGCGGGGCCGTGGGCGGACTGTGCAGAGGCTTCGTCTGGGCGATTCACCCTTCGACACTATCCCGAGGCGTGTTGGGTTTGGAGCAGGCAGTCCGCCTTGCTAGAGTAGGGTCTCGTTGCGGCGGATGATCGGATCTTCAATGGTCTGATTCCGGGCGCATATGGGGATGTAGCTTAGTGGTAAAGCTTTGGTCTTCCAAACCAACGATGCGGGTTCGATTCCCGTCATCCCCTCCAGTCAAGTACAAGCCTCTCCCGCTCAGCTGGCCTTATCGGTCATCGCAGGGGAGGCTTTTCGTGTATCTGCCTGCTGAGAGATCTCCGGAGTGAGAGGAACCCATGGCGCGTCCCCGGATCTACTTCGTGGTCCAGCCGACCGTGGCCCACTATCGCGAACCGTTGCTGCGCCGGCTGCTGGAGTCCTCTCGCTACGACTTTGACCTCGTGGGGCGTTTCAAGAACTCGGAATCCTCCAGTGCAGACACCATCCATTCCGCCGCAGAGGAGGTCCTCGCCAAGGTCCGTCCGCTGCGGTTCTCGGCAGTCCGCCAGTTCTGGTGGGAGCATGGCCAGATCCGGGAGATCTGGCGCGGCGAGCATGATGCCTATGTGATCGCAGGGCGTATTCCGACCGTCTCTGCCTGGGTCGCCTCTGCATCGGCGGCGCTGCGCGGACGCACGCTGATCATGTGGGGCCACGGCTGGAAGCGCCCAGAGGACGGGCTCAAGCGCCGCATCCGACTCGCCTTCTACCGGCTGACCGACGGCCTGCTGGTCTATGGTGACCGGGCCAAGGAGCTGGGCAGCTCCTACGGGGTCCCAGCGGAGAAGATCCAGGTCATCTACAACAGCATCTATCCGGAGTCGAAGATCGGTGCAGCCCGAGAGAACGACGACGTCGCCGCCTCGCCCGCCACGATCATCTACAGCTCCCGGCTCACCGCCCGGCATCGTCTGGACCTGCTCGCCCAAGCCCTCGGCGGCATGGAGGCCGAGGCGCGGCCCAAGGTCCTGATCGTCGGCGAGGGTGCCGAGCGTCCCCGGCTCGAGGAGGTCTTCGCCGCTCTCAGTGTGGACGCCGAGTTCCTCGGCGCCGTCTATGACTACGCCGAGCTGCGCGGGCTCTATGCGCAGGCTGATCTCGCCGTCTCGGTGGGCGGGGCCGGACTGAACGTCACCCAGGCGATGAGCTTCGGGGTGCCGGTGCTCGCCGAGGACGGAAACCCCGACTCGAGCCCCGAGATCGAGGCAGTCATCGAGGGCGTCACCGGGCGGTACTACCAGAGTGGTGACGCGGACTCTCTGCTCCGGGTCCTCACGGAGCTCCTGGCGTCCCCGGAGCAGCTGAGGCAGCTGGGGGAGGCGAGCCTCGACGTCGTGCGGGATCGCTATACCGCCGAGAAGCATGCCGAGGCGATCGAGAACGCCCTGGACGTGCTGCTCGCCCGCGCTGCGAGGCGGTCCGGCGCAAAGCGCTGAGCCGGGTCAGCTCCGGTTCGGCAGGATCATGTTCGTCATCCGCGCGGTGGAGAGGCGACGGCCGGCGTCGTCGGTCATCACGATCTGGTGGCTGGTCAGCTGACGGCCCAGGTTGATCGGGGTACAGGTCGCCGTGACCAGTCCCTCGGTGACCGACCGGTGGTGTGTGGCGCCGAGTTCGGTGCCGACCACGGCGTTGTCCACGCCGAGGTTCACCCGGGCGTGCAGGATCGCGGCGATGGAGCCGAGCGTCTCGGCGAGCACCATGTGGGCGCCGCCATGGAACAGCCCCATGTTCTGCTCATTCCCCGCTACGGGGAGGGTGGCCACCAGCTTGTCCGGGTGCATCTCCACGTAGCGCAGCCCCATCTTCACACCCAGCGGGGTGACCCCATGGGGGCCGGTCCACGGCTGATACTCCGGGGGAATCCCGGCGGCCTCCATGCGCGCGAGGCGTTCCTCTTCGTTGGGGAACGGGGTGGGGGCGGCGGGTTCCTGGTGGCCGGAGACGTGGTTCAGTGCATCATGCTGAGAAGTCATGGGCTCCAGCTTAGATGTTGCTGGCGCAGCGAATGACCTAGTGCAGGCGCACGGGGATGCTCCCGGGCATGCTTCCGGGGGTGCGCCAGGGGCGGGGCACCTCTGGGGTGAGCGGCGGGGGTCACGATAGGCTGAGGACCGTGTCAACTAGCCCCCATAAACTCCTGGTCATCGACGGTCACTCCATGGCGTTCAGGGCCTTCTACGCCCTGCCCACCGAGAGCTTCCTCACGGATTCCGGCCAATACACCAACGCGGTGCACGGCTTCACGAACATGCTGCTCAAGCTGATCCGCGAGGAGCTCCCCACTCATGTGATCCTCGCCTTCGACCTGGACACCCCCACCTTCCGGCACACCTCCTACGCCGAGTACAAGGGCGGCCGTGCGAAGACTCCCGAGGAGTTCCGCGGTCAGATCGACCTGATCAAGCAGGTCGCCGAGGGGATGAACATCGCCGTGGTGACCCTGGAGGGATACGAGGCCGATGACATCGTCGCCACCTACGCCACCCGTGCGGACACCGCCGGGTGGGAGACGCTGATCGTCTCCGGGGACCGTGACACCCTGCAGCTGGTCACCGAACGGACCACGCTGATGTACCCCACCTCTGGCCTGTCCAAGGTCGCGATGCTGGACCCGGCCGCGGTGGAAGAGAAGTACCTCGTGCCGCCGCTGAAGTACCCGGACCTCGCCGCACTGGTGGGGGAGTCCGCAGACAACCTGCCCGGCGTGCCCAAGGTCGGCCCCAAGACGGCCGCGAAGTGGATCGCCGAATACGGCTCCACCCGCGGGATCATCGAGAACGCGGACGCCATCGGCGGCAAGGCGGGGGAGAACCTCCGCGAGGCGCTCGCCGATGTGGAGCGCAACCTGGAGCTGAACCTGCTGCTGCGTGACCTCGATCTCCCCGTGGCGCTGGAGGATGCCGAGCTGCAGCTCCCCGACCGTGAGGTCCTGGACCCGCTCTTCGACGCACTGCAGTTCAACCAGATCCGTGAACGGCTCTTCGAGACCTTCTCTGCGCGCTTCCCTGAGGCCGTGGTGGCGCCCGAGCCCACCGAGGCGCTGCCCGCGGTCATGGTGACCGAGCAGGTTGAGGAGCTTGCAGCTTTCCTCAAGACCCACGCGGGGGCGCCGATGGCGATCGCGCTCTGCCTGGACCGCAGCGGCGAATCGCTGACCACCAAGCCCAAGCGGGACGAGGCAGCCCGCGTGGCGGAGGCGCTCGCCGTCGTGCTGGTGCCGGCAGCCTCCGGGGAGGTGGCCGCGGCGACCGAAGCGGCGGAGATTGCCGAGGCCGGCGAAACCGATGACGACGCCGGGGAATCCGCCGCTGAGCCGTCCGGCCTCCCCGCGATGGCGGTCTCGCTGAGCGCCCTCGACGCGAAGGCCGATGCAGTGCTTGCGGAGTGGCTGCAGGATCCGGAGGCGCCGAAGCTGGTCCATGACATCAAGGACGCCGGCAAGCGGCTGGCCTGGCGTGGGCTGCACCTGCGCGGGGCCGTGGAGGACACGCTGATCTCCGGGTACCTGATCCAGCCGGATCGCCGGAACTTCGCCTTCACCGAGCTGGTCACCCAGTACCTGGGTGCTTCCACCGATCCGGCCTCCTACCTCGGAGGCCACAGCGCCGACGACGCCGAGGCGCCCGGTTCCCAGGGGCCTGACCTGTTCTCCTCCCAGGACCTGCTTCCCGGGGTCACCGCGGAGGATCTGGACGCTGCGGCTCTGCATGGGATGCTGCTGCATCAGCTCTCTCAGGCGTTGGGGGAGCAGCTGGTGGAGCGCAACGGCGAGAAGCTGCTGCGGGAGATGGAGATCCCGCTGGCCGAGATCCTGCTGCAGATGGAGCTCACCGGGATCGCCGTGAGCACCGAGAAGCTGGAGTCGCTGGACGCGGAGTTCGCCGCCGCCATCGAGCAGTCGGCGCAGGACGCCTACGCGGTGGTGGGGCATGAGGTGAAGCTGGGCTCGCCCAAGCAGCTGCAGACCGTGCTCTTCGAGGAGCTCGAGCTCCCCACCGCAGGGGTGAAGAAGAACAAGACCGGGTACTCCACCGATGTGGAGACCCTGCAGGCGCTGCTGATCAAGACGCAGAACGACTTTCTGGTGCACCTGATGAACCATAGGGACTCCAGCAGACTGCGCCAGACCGTCACGGGTCTGACTGAGACGATCACCGGGGATGGGCGGATCCACACCACCTATGCGCAGACTGTGGCCGCCACGGGTCGACTCTCGTCGCTCAACCCGAACCTGCAGAACATTCCGGTGCGCACCGCGGCGGGACGGAAGATCCGTGACGCCTTCGTGGTCGGCTCCGGCTACGAGACCCTGCTCACCGCAGACTACTCGCAGATCGAGATGCGCATCATGGCCCACCTGTCTCAGGACCAGGCACTGATCGAGGCCTTCCGGGCAGGGGAGGACCTGCACAGCTTCGTCGGTTCCCGGGTCTTCGGCGTGGACGCCTCCGAGATCACGCCCGAGCAGCGCTCGAAGGTCAAGGCCATGAGCTACGGGTTGGCCTATGGGCTGTCCAGCTTCGGGCTCTCCAAGCAGCTCGGCATTGGAGTCGATGAGGCTCGGAACCTGATGAATGAGTACTTTGAGCGCTTCGGCGGAGTCCGGGACTATCTGCGTGAGGTGGTCACCCAGGCCAAGAAGGACGGGTTCACCTCGACCATCTTCGGGCGTCGTCGCTACCTGCCGGACCTGACCAGTGAGAATCGGCAGCTGCGCCAGATGGCCGAACGCGCTGCGCTGAACGCCCCCATCCAGGGTTCCGCGGCGGACATCATCAAGCAGGCGATGATCGGCGTGGACTCAGCCATGCGCGCGGAGGGACTCAAGTCCCGGCTGCTGCTGCAGGTCCACGATGAGCTCATCTTCGAGGTGGCCGCGGGGGAGCGTGAAGCCCTGGAGACCCTGGTGGTGACCCACATGGGCGCCGCCGCGGAACTCGACGTCCCGCTGGACGTGCATGTGGGCGTGGGCTCCTCCTGGCACGAAGCCGCACACTAGGCGAGGGCGCTGCAGATCTCCCGAGCTGATTCCGGCAGTCGGCCTGCTCAGCAGCTGAAGAGTGCCCCGAGACCCTCGGCGCGAGCGGGATGGCCTGCCGATCGCAGCCCCTGCCAGGCTGTGACCTGGTTGGCAGTGAGCACGGGAACGCCCAGGGCCTTCTCGAGTCTCGGCAGCAGGGCGATCGTGTGCAGGGCGGTGTCGGGGATCAGCAGACACTGCGCGCCGGTGAGATCGGCGGCGCGGGCGGTCTCGAGCACCCACTCGGCGTCCAACAGGCCAGCATCCTCGCCGCTGGGAACGTGGTAGGCGGACAGCGCCGTCACCGTGATCCCATCCTGCTCCAGGAATCGGAGGAAGTGGGAGGCGACCTCCTCCGGGTATGTCGCGGCCACCGCGACCTTGCTCAGACCTAAGTGGCGCACGGCCTCCGCGAACGCCAGGGAAGTGGAGGAGGACGGGACGCCGACGGCCCGCTCGATCCACCCGGCCTGCTCCCGGCATCCATCCAGGCCATAGACGAAGCTGCCCGAGGTGCAGGCCCACATCGCGGCTCCGGGCGCGAACTCGCGGGCCTTCTCCGCGGAGGGAACCAGGTTGGTTCGAGAGCCCAGGGTCAGCAACGCGTCGACGTCGTGGTCGGTGCTGCCCTCCCAGGTGTGGATCACTGGGAAGGAGGTGTCTGGGATGAGCTGCTCGAGGGCGGGGTACTCGTCCTCCGCACTGTGGCCGGGGTAAAGGATGGCGACGGTGTGCATGGCGGCCTGGCTTCTCGTGAGGCATTGCGTGTCTTCCCGGAAAACCTACAGTTAAGTTGTAGACATTCATAGGGTGCCGTTGTGTGACGCCTTCCCTCCGTCGAATGGAGACTGCTGATGGCCCGGTATCTCACCGTCACGCTGGAGAAGCGCGGCGTCACCGCCCGAGCCCGACTGCTCGACGAGGAAGCCCCCCGCACCGCCGAGGCCGTGTGGAAAGCTCTTCCCCAGTCCGGGCAGGTTTTTCACGGAAAGTTCGCACGCAATGAGGTCTACGCACTGTTCCCCGCCTTCGCCGCCGAGGAACCCGGTCCGGAGAACCAGACGATCACGCCGATTCCGGGGGACCTCTGCTACTTCACCTTCGAGGGCGTGCTGGAGAATCCCGCCTACGGATACGAGGCGTCTGCGGGAACCGCCGAGAACCGATTGTTGATCGACCTCGCCGTCTTCTATGGGCGCAACAATCTGCTGGTCAACGGCGACGTTGGGTGGGTCCCGGGGAACGTCTTCGCGACGATCGAGGAGGGGCTCGCCGAGCTTGCCGCCGCATGCCAGGACGTGTGGATGGGTGGCGCCCGCGGGGAGACGCTGAGCTTTGCTCGCGCCGAGGGGCCTCTGACCCCCTGAGCCGATCCCAGGTTCGAACCGGTTGGTCCCGGGGCGCAGGCTCTTCCACGGTCTTCATCTGCTGGAAACCTCCGTGCGGGTGGTAGCCCCTATAGTCAGAATTCTCCTGACACAGTGCGGATCAGCTGTGACGGGGCACCCTAGGCGAACCTTTGTACTTCACGCCAACATTCCTGCCAGGTCTAGGAGCACACATGGCACCGGAAGTTCAGGGCCTCCCGTCTGGCCCGCCCATCCGCGCGGCGATCGGTGTCGTCACGCCGTTCGACATGGAGCTCGACGCAGAGCTGTGGCGTTGGCTCCCCGGCGATGTCGACCTGCTGATGACCAGGACTCCGTTTCTGGACGACGTCGTCACGGTGGAGTTCGCACGGGAGGTGGCGGAGACGAGTGTCGTCACCGATGGCGTCCGCCGCGTCACGGCCGGTCGTGCGGACGTGGTCCTGTACGCCTGCACATCCGGAAGCTTCGTGCGTGGTCGGGCAGGGCAGGAGGATCTCGTGCGCGCGATGACGGATGTCGGAGCGCGCGAGGCGGTGACGTCCTCCGGTGCGATCGTCGAAGCGCTCTCCGTCCTTGGCATCACAAGGGTCTCGACGGCGACCCCATATACGCCGTCGTTGTCGCTGCTGCTGGAATCCTTCCTCCATGAATACGGCGTCACCGTGACCGGCAGCGCGGAGCTCGGGCTCGATGGGCGTATCTGGGAGGTCCCTTATGCGCAGACCGCGGAGCTGATCCGCCGGGCCAATACGCCCGCCGCCGAGGTCGTCGTGGTCAGCTGCACCAATCTTCCGACGTACGACCTCATCGCACCGCTCGAGGCCGAACTGGGGAAGCCCATCATCACCGCCAACCAGGCCATCGTGTGGGCCGGGCTGCGGCGGTTGGCGAAGTTCGCGAACGGCGAAGGGCAGACGCTGCTGCGCACCACGGCGAACCGTGAGCAGTCCGGACCCGGACCGACGGAGCGGTACCCCCTCCTCCCGCTCGCAGCAGGACGTGTCGGCGAAAGCGCCGTGACACCACCCGTCCTGAGCGGCCCCTGAAGTCTTCTCGAAGGCTCCGCTGAGCCTCCCAGCTCCAGCGCACCACCCGCCGACCGGTGCTGCGGATGGCATCCTCGCGCAACGTGGGTCCGCGAAGTCGACGGCGCGGTCCCAGGCCGCACGAAACCGCCTGGTGCAGAGAAGGGGCCGCCACTGCGACAGGGCCTCCTCGAGGGAGCTCGGTCTTGGTGATTCGCCCGAGCGCGGCATAAAACACCACGACCGCTGGATCGAAGGGCATACGGGGCACCGTGTCCAGCAGTGCGAGGGCGAGCGGCTCCACCGAGGCCGTCAGACCGGCCGAATCTGAGGTCAGTCCAGCGAGGCACGCCGGTGTCATCTGCTCACTCGGGATCACACGGTCTGCTGCCGAGGCTGCGCGAAGCTCCGCCCGCGTCACGCCGCGGGGGAGCGGAGGCTCACGCAACGGCGCGGGATGACTCAACCGCCCAGGTTCTGCGTGCAGCCCCACCTGGCGCGCGGCTCGAGGCATAGACGCCTTGCCTGATGGGCACCAGTCGCGCCTCGTCTGGCACCTGCACCTCCGGACCGATATCGTGAACTACTGTGGCAGACCTACAGGCACCCCAGCAGCCCGCGATCGCACCCCTGGCGAAGGGGCTGCGCAGCGAGACCTTCCCCGCGGCGCTGACCACGGATGGCAAGTCCGTGAACCCCCAGACGGCCGCCTTCGCCCGGACCGCCGAACAGGGCTTCTACGAGCCGTGGTTCTCCGATGAACAGATCGACCGGATCGGGCGAGCCCTGGTGGCCGACGAGCAGACTCTCTCCGCGGTCTATGTGGACCGCGATGCTGCTTCCCAGGAGTATTGGGGCCCCGCGCTCGCAGAGGTCGGCTTCGACGCCGAGCACCCCGTGGGCACCTTCGTGGACTATGACAAGACCCTCAATGCGGGTGGCCCGAACGGTCCGCTGCCGGCGCGGCTGATCACCGTGGTGACGGTGAACCCAAGCTTCCGCCGCCGAGGCATCCTCAAGCACCTGATGACCTCCGCACTCTCCCGGGCCGTGGCGGACGGGCTGCCGGTCGCCGCGCTGACCGTCTCCGAGGGCGGCATCTACGGCCGCTTCGGCTTCGGCTGCGCCACCCGGGAGGCACGGATCCGGGTGGATCTGGGCGAGGGCACCGGGGAGGGGTTCGCCCTGCGCACCCAGCCCCCCGGCCGGGTGATCTCCGCCGATCCGGTCAAGCTCGACGAGGTCATCGGCACCAGCTTCGCTGCGTTCCATGCACGCACCCGCGGATCCATCGGGCGTCAGCAGACCTATCAGATGATCAGCACCGCACGGCTGAACCCCGAGGACCAGAGCGCGTGGAACCGGAACCTCCGCGCCGCGGTCCACATCCGCGAGGACGGCAGCGTCGGCGGGTATGTCACCTTCAAGCACGAAGGCTGGGACACCGAGCCCAGCACCATCCGCCTCTACGACCTGATCGCCGGGGATGACCAGAGTCATCTCGCCCTCTGGAACTACGTGGCGAGCCTCGACCTCGTCCGTCGGGCGACCATGCGCACCGCGCCGCTCGTGGACCCGCTGCAGGCGGCGCTGGTGAATCCGCGCAGCTATCGGGTGGAGTCACTCAGGGATCTGCTCTGGGTGCGGATCCTCGACGTGAAGAAGGCGCTCGAGGCCCGTGCGTTCAACGGCGATGGCGAGTTCGCCCTCAAGGTGGAGGATCCGTTGGGAATCACCGGTGGCCACTTCACGGTCAGCGTCAACGACGGCGCCGCCACGGTCACTCCTGCGGAGGCTTCCTCCCCAGCAGAGCTGCCCTCGCTCCAGATCAGCGTCGAGTCCTTGGGCTCGATGTATCTCGGCGACGTCTCCGTCCGGACGCTGCACGCCGCGGGTCGACTCGGGTCCAGCACGGAGCAGGACGTGGAGCGGATCTCCCGCATCATGGATCTGCCGACCGCCCCGTTCTGTGCCACGCACTTCTGAGCCGTGAGCAGCCCGGACTGCCGGTTGATTCGTATTGGATTGCCGGTATAAACTGACCGGGCGCGTTCTGCGCACAGAGTCGTCTCCGACATCTGATGCAGATTCAACTCAACAGTCCGCCCTTCGGCGTCCACGCCGGAATCGGGACCTGACGAGTTCACCCTGTTCATCTGTCCATCGCTCGGTGCACCAGAACGTCGCCCTGCACGGCACGCCCGTGCACTGACCACGCCAGCACACGATCCATATCGGAGCCCCTACTACATGACCACCACTACCACTGCCCCACAGGTCGCCGTCAATGACATCGGCACCGCAGAAGAGTTCCTCGCCGCAGTAGATGCGACTATGAAGTACTTCAACGACGGAGACCTCGTAGAGGGCACCATCGTCAAGGTCGACCGCGACGAGGTCCTCCTCGACATCGGGTACAAGACCGAAGGCGTCATCCCGTCCCGCGAGCTCTCCATCAAGCACGATGTGAACCCGGACGAAGTCGTCGCCGTCGGCGATCTGGTGGAGGCTCTGGTCCTCACCAAGGAGGACAAAGAAGGCCGCCTGATCCTCTCCAAGAAGCGGGCTCAGTACGAGCGCGCCTGGGGCGACATCGAGCGCATCAAGGAAGAGGACGGCGTCGTCTCCGGCACCGTCATCGAGGTCGTCAAGGGTGGCCTCATCCTGGACATCGGTCTGCGCGGCTTCCTGCCGGCATCGCTGGTGGAGATGCGCCGTGTCCGCGACCTGGCGCCCTACATCGGCCAGGAGATTGAAGCCAAGATCATCGAGCTGGACAAGAACCGCAACAACGTGGTCCTGTCCCGCCGTGCATGGCTCGAGCAGACCCAGTCCGAGGTCCGCTCCTCCTTCCTCAACAAGCTCGAGCGCGGTCAGGTCCGCACGGGCACCGTCTCCTCGATCGTCAACTTCGGTGCGTTCGTGGATCTCGGCGGCGTCGACGGTCTGGTTCACGTCTCCGAGCTGTCCTGGAAGCACATCGATCACCCGAACGAGGTTGTCGAGGTCGGCCAGGAAGTCACCGTCGAGGTCCTCGAGGTGGACATGGATCGCGAACGCGTCTCCCTGTCGCTCAAGGCCACGCAGGAAGACCCGTGGCAGACCTTCGCCCGCACTCATGCGCTGGGCCAGGTCGTCCCCGGCAAGGTCACCAAGTTGGTGCCCTTCGGTGCATTCGTCCGCGTGGAGGACGGCATCGAGGGTCTGGTGCACATCTCCGAGCTGGCAGTGCGCCACGTTGATCTGGCCGAGCAGGTCGTCTCCGTGGGTGACGAGCTCTTCGTCAAGGTCATCGACATCGACCTCGAACGCCGCCGCATCAGCCTCTCGCTGAAGCAGGCCAACGAAGGTGTCGACCCCGAGGGTGCAGAGTTCGATCCCGCCGTCTACGGCATGGATGCCGAGTACGACGACGCCGGCAACTACAAGTACCCCGAGGGCTTCGATCCGGAGACCAACGAGTGGATGGAAGGCTACGACGAGCAGCGTTCCGTCTGGGAGGCTCAGTACGCCAAGGCCCAGGAGCGTTGGGAAGCGCACAAGAAGCAGGTCGTCGCAGCTATCGAAGCAGACGCCGAAGCTGCCGCTCAGGCAACTGTCGGTTCCAGCTCCTCGAGCAGCAGCAGCTCCAGCAGCAAGTCGGAGCCTGCTCCGTCGAACTACTCCTCCTCGCAGAACACCACCACTGAGGATGCCGGCACGCTGGCCTCCGATGAGGCGCTGGCTGCTCTGCGTGAGAAGCTCACCGGAAACGGCTGATCTTCACGGCTGATCTCAGCTGAATGAGAAGAGGGCCCGTTCCACCGATCTGGTGGGACGGGCCCTTTTCGTGCGCCGTGGGGATCAGCTGGCCGTGGAGACCGTCACCGTGAAGCGCGCATCGCGTGCGAGCTGCTGGGTGGGTCCGATCTCTCGAGTCAGCACCGCTCGGTGCTTCAGATGCGAGTTATAGACGCAGTACAGCCTTCCTCCTGGCGCGAGCACCCGCGCAGCGGCCCGGATCAGCCGGTTGGCCGCCGCCGGGTCCACCGCGTTGCCCTGGTGGAACGGCGGATTGAGCAGGATGAGCTCAGCCGAGGAGTCGGCAAGACGGGACAGCGCATCGTCGCGCATCGCCTCGATCCGGTCTGCCACGCCATTGGCGGCGGCCGTCAGGCGGGTGGACTGCACTGCCGAGGCGGAGTGATCGGTGGCGATCATGCGCAGCTCCCGGTGGCGCAGCGCCAGGAACGCGCTGACGGTCCCGTTGCCGGAGCCGAAGTCCACGGCCTCCTCGGCGCCGGGGAACTCCGCGTGGGCCTCGGCGGTCTGCAGCAGCAGCCGCGTGCCGGGGTCCAGCTTGGTCCCTCCGTAGGTGGCGCCCATGCTGCATAGGATGAGATCGGTCGGTGCCGCCCCGGGCACGCTGATCTGGTGGGCCTGCGTGCGCGGCTCGGCCGCGGGCACATCGCCGCGTGGCGCCCGCGCCGTGAGGATCCGCGACTTGGACCGTCCGCGGCCCGCCGACACGTCGGAGAAGTTCTTCTCCAGAACCTGATTCATCGAATGGTTCATATGCTTGTCCCTGCCCCCGGCAAGCACGACCACGTCGGCTGCGGCATGCTGGCGGATGAGCCAGGCCCAGTCGGCGAGCGTCTCCAGGGAGCGGGGGAGATGCATCAGCACCGTGTGCACCCCGGCGAAGGCCTCTGGCTCCGCGTCGTTCAGGGCGGGCAGCTCCGCGGGGACGGGGGCGGGCAGCTCGTAGCGCCTCGCGTTGCGCTGGAGACCAAGCTCGGCCCCCAGCTCGTCCTGGACGACGCGAACGGCGGAGACGGCGTCCTCCACGGCGGCGCAGGCTGCGCGAGGCCTGCCGGCGTCGGAGATCAGCGAAGCCAGCACGGGCAGGGTGAGAGCTCCGGACCGGTCATCGAGGATGAGCACACCGTCACGCGCGTGGCCGTGCTCCCACCATGCGGCGGCGGTGTCGAGCAGCAACATGTCCACCGCATCTGCCGGGGGGCTCAGCCGGGTGAAATCGAACGTCTCGGTGAGCTGAGAAGGGTGGACGTCGGGGGTCTGCCCCGCAGGAAGTGACATGTTTCAAGCTTAGAGGCTCTGCTGATCCGCTGGTCCCGGAATGCAGAGGGGAATCGTTATTCGAATGAGATCGCGGACGCTGCTCCGGGAGATGGCGGGCGAGACCCAGAGAATCCGGGTTCAACACCCCGTCTGAGAGGGCAGGAATCGGCCGACCCGCCGCGATCGCGGGTGCATTCTGCGCGAGAATTCCATAGCGTAGGAACGATCACCCGCCGGTCAGGCCTCAGCCAGACACTATGAAAGGCAATGATGCTGCTCCGCCTCCACGATTTCTTCAGGTTGAGAACCAGTCCGATCCTGTTCTTCGGCTCTGCTGCCATCGTCATCGGGTTCGTGATCCTGACCCTGCTCATCCCCACCGGAATGGGTGAGTTCTTCGGGACCTGGTCCTCCTGGATCTACGAGAACCTCGGATGGTTCTACATCTCCGGAGTGACCATCTTCCTGGTCTTCCTCATCTATAAGGCTTCTGGTCGCTTCGGACGGATCAAGCTCGGTGCCGACGGCGACGAGCCAGAGCACTCAGATGTCGCCTGGTTCGGCATGCTCTTCGCCGCAGGCATCGGCACCATTCTGATGTTCTGGGCCGTCGCGGAGCCCGCCAACCACTTCGCCAACCCCCCGCGCGGAGAGCAGATGGGCGTGGAGCCGCGCTCCATGGAAGCCGCCAATGAGGCCATGGGCTTCACGCTCTACCACTTCGGTCTGCACACCTGGACGATCTTCGCGCTGCCTGGCCTGGCCTTCGCCTACTTCATATACAAGAGGAACCTGCCCCCGCGCGTCTCCTCGATCTTCCAGCCGATGCTCGGCGACAAGATCCACGGCCCGATCGGCAAAGGCATCGACATCCTGGCGATCGTGGGCACGATCTTCGGCGTGGCCGTCTCGATCGGCCTGGGCACCCTGCAGATCCACGCCGGGCTCGCCAGCCTGCTGGGCATCAGCGACTCCGCCTGGAACTTCATCATGATCATCGCCGTGGTCACGGTGATCGCCACGATCTCCGCAGTCCTCGGCGTCGATAAAGGCATCAAGCGGCTCTCGAACTTCAACATCTGGACCGCGATCGCGCTGCTGCTCTTCGTGCTGGTCACCGGTCCCACCGTCTTCATGCTGCGCGGCATGATCGAATGGACCGGCGTCTACGTCTCGATGCTTCCCGAGCTCGCGTTCTGGAACGACACGCTCGCCGACACCGGCTGGCAGAATTCCTGGACCATCTTCTACTGGGCCTGGACTGTGGCCTGGGCTCCCTTCGTGGGCATCTTCATCGCCCGCATCTCCCGGGGACGCTCCGTGCGTCAGTTCGTCGCCGGCGTGCTGGGACTGCCTACGCTGTTCACGATCATCTGGTTCGGGATCTGGGGCGCCGGTGTCTTCGACATCGAGCTCAATGGTGACGGTGGACTGGTGGACACCGTGCTGGACGACGGCGTCGAGGGTGCTCTCTTCGCATTCCTCAATGAGTTCCCGCTGGCCACCCTGACCTCCTCGATCGCCATCATGCTCGTGGGCATCTTCTTCGTCACCTCGATGGACTCCTGCTCACTGGTCCTCGACGACATGTGCAACGGCTACGAGGGCAAGGCCCCGCTGCACCAGCGAGCCTTCTGGACCATCGCCATCGGCACCATCGCGGCCGTGCTGCTCACCGCCACCGGCGAGGGTGGCTTGGCGGCGCTGCAGAACGTGGCCCTGGTCCTGGGGCTTCCGTTCTTCATCCTGGGCTACTTCATGATGTACAACCTCTCCCGTGCCATGCGTGAGGACGCCGGCGAGATCGGCTTCCTGAGGACCCGTCGCTGGCTCAAGACGCTTCCCCCCGAGGAGTACGAGCGCCGCATGGAGGAGCCGGACGAGTCGCTCCAGGAAGCAGTGGTCGCCCCGGATTATCACGAGGGCACCCAGCCGGAGAACGCTCCGGACGTGGACCACGCGGATCAGCCCCCTATCGTGGAGCAGTACCGGGTGCGCACCGGCGATCTGCCCACAGTGGGGCCGAGGGACCCCGGGGGCCCTCACGTGAGTCACTGAGCTGCGTCGAGTGATTCGCCGTGTTCTGCCTGGAGATGCCCGGCACCCGCATCGGGAGCCGGGCATCTCTGTCTGCACTCATGTCGCGCGCGTGATCACCAGGCGCGCATGAGCCAGAACCTTCGGCACCGACGTGCGTCGAGCGTGTGGACGTACGTTCTCCCCGTCGTGCTGGCCCTCACCATGGGGGCGCTGCTGGTCCTGACCGAGCGCGAGACCGACGTCGCCGCTGGGGAGCCTGAGGTGGCCGAGCACGGCGGCGTCGCGGTGGTAGGAGATTCGCACACCGAGATGGACTCGCTGAACTTCGCTGCGGGAAGGATCGGGGACCAGTCCTGGGTCTCCACCCTGATCTCGGAGGGATATCGGTTCGCCGGCGGTTGGGCTGTGGCCGGGGCCACCTCGACCCTCCAGGCTGAGAGTTTTCGCGGGGTCATGGGTGCAGATGTCATGATCGTGATGACGGGAACCAACGATCTCGTCCAGGGAGTCCCCTTCGATCAGACCGCCTCGAGCCTCGAGGCTATCGTCGCCAAGGCGCCGGCCGACCGTGTGCTCGTGCTGGCCATCCCGCCGTTGGAGCAGGAAGTCATGCCTACGAGCGGCGTGTTCAACGAATCGCTCCGGGAGCTCGCTGAAGACCGGGGGTGGGAGTACTTCGACGGCTTCGAATTCCTGCGGAGTCCGGACGGCGGGTTCGTCGAGGGAATGACCTACGACGGGATCCATCTCACCCCAGAGGCTCAAGAGCGGTTCGGAGCCGCGGTCGTCGAGTACCTGGGTCGAGAGACCGACTCGTGAGGGGTCGCCCGTTCGGCAGCCTCCACCTTCTCTTGCCCCGGGGGTGCTGGCTGCACTGGCTGCGCTGGAGAAGCGCCGCGCCGCGAGGCGTACACGACGCCGCCGACCACCAGCATGCCCCCAGCCAGCTCCAACCAGGTCGGCACCTCGCCCAGGATAAGCCAGGCAGCGAGAATCCCGACCACCGGCACCAGCATGGAGAAGGGCGCGACGACGCCGGCCGGGTGCCTGCGCATCAGCCAGACCCAGATCCCCGATCCCACCACCGTGCCGAAGAGGATCGTGTAGGCCAGGCCCACCCACGCCGGGATCGCCTCAAGACTGACGGAGGTGGCCAGCGCTGCGCCGATCTGCTCCGGGCCCTCCACTAGGAAGGCCACCGTGAGCAGCGGGACCGGCGGCACCACCGCCATCCACAGCACCAGCGCCATCGGCCGGTCCGTCTGGGCCTTTCGCGAGGCGAGGTTGCCCAGTGCCCAGCCGAAGGCCCCGAAGAGGACCAGCAGAAACGGGGTCCACCCGTCCAGGACGCCCCGAGAGAGCCCCACCAGCGCCAGTCCGAGAACGGCGACGCCGACGCCCGCCGCACGGCGGGCGGTGATGTGCTCCTTGAGCACGAGGGCGCCCAGGAGCACCGTGAACGGCGCCGAGGCCTGGAGGACCAGGGAGGCCAGCCCGGTGGGGAATCCTGCGGACATGCCCAGGTAGAGACCGAAGAACTGCAGGGTGCCGAAGCCGAGGCCGTAGCCCAGGAGGTACCGGATCTTGACACCAGGCCAGGGTACGAAGAGCAGGGCCGGCAGTGCCAGGATCAGGAACCGCATACCGGCGAGGAAAAGCGGCGGAAACTGGTCAAGGGAGAAACGGATAGCCAGGAAGTTCAGACCCCACAGCAGGGCGACGAGCAGTGCGAGGGAGATGTGGCGCATAGGCATGACTTCATACTCGGGGTTGATTGACTTCAGGTCTACTGAATTGTTATGCGAGGAGGGTGTAGCTTGGCTACATGGAACTTCGTCATCTGGAGCTGCTGCGCGAGATCGCCGCACGGGGCACGCTCACGGCCGTGGCTCGTGCCACCCATAGAACGCCGTCGGCGCTGTCCCAGCAGCTTCGCTCCGCCGAACGCGACCTCCGCGTGAAGCTTGTCGAACCAGATTCCCGGGGGCTGCGGCTGACCTCTGCGGGGCAGCTGCTCGCAGAAGGAGCCGAAGAGGTGTCTGAGAGTCTCGCAAGGCTCCAGGCGCGCCTGGAGGAGAGCACCGGGAAGCCACGTGGACTCGTGCGGGTGGGCACCTTGCCCAGCGCAGGCCAGGCGCTGCTGCCAGCGCTGGTCGAACGGCTTCGGGGGAGCGCCATTGCCCTGGCGCTCGACGACTTTGACATCGCTGAGGCCGATTTCGCCGCGCGTGCTCTGGATGCCGACATCGTCATCAGCCACAGCCTCACCGGGGAGACCCCGATCGGCGCAGAAGGTCTCAGCAGCACGCTGCTCGCGCGGGAGCCCATCGACGTGGCGCTCCCTCGGGAGCATCCGCTGGCCTCCATGCCGCGGCTCACCCCTGAGGATCTCGTCGACCATGACTGGATCGGTGTTCCCGAAGGGTACCCCTTCGACGCGATACCACTCGCCATCGAGCAGCTCACCGGTCGACCCGCGCACCGCTCATTTCGACTCAGGGACAATCACCTCGTGGAGTCGCTGGTCGCTGCCGGTGCAGGGATCGGCCTGCTTCCCCGGTTCACCACGCGGCCCAGCGACGGAGTGATTCTGCGGCCACTGATCGGCGTCCACGCGGAGCGCAGCATCGTCGCACTGAGCAGACGTGATCGTTTCCAGCGCCTGGCAGTGAGAACCGTCACCGAGCAGCTGGTGCAGATCGGACAGGAGGTCACGCGTGCTCACGCGGTTCCCATGAGCAGCGCCCCGGGCCCTGAGCACTAGGATCGGGGCATGGCGGAGATCTATTCAGTGGGACTGACCGGGGGCATCGCCTCCGGCAAATCAGCGGTGGCGGCCCGGCTGGCCGAGCACGGGGCGTTGATCGTCGATGCCGACCGCCTTGCCCGCGAGGCGCTGGAACCCGGGAGCTCGGGACTCGAGGAGGTGGTCTCGGCCTTCGGCCGTGAACTGGTGACCGAGGCCGGAGAGCTGGACCGGGGCGCTCTGGGTCGGGTGGTCTTCAGCGATGAGGAGGCCCGGGCAAAGCTCAACGCGATCGTGCATCCGCGGGTGCGTGCCGCGGCCGCACGCCTGCGAGAGGAGGCCCCGGCGGGAACCGTGGTGGTCGAGGACATTCCGCTGCTTGTGGAGACCGGCCAGCAGGACCGGTTCGACCTGGTCCTGGTGGTGCAGGCGCCTGAGTCGCAGCGGATCACGCGCATCGTGGAGAACCGCGGCTCCACGGAGGAGGACGCGAGAGCGCGCATCGCTGCACAAGCCACCGATGCCGAGCGGGCCGCGGCGGCGGACGTCATTCTGGACAACTCTGGCACCGTCGAGGACCTGTGGCGACAGGTCGATGAGCTGTACGAGAAACTCCAGGGACGTGTCAGAGCCCGGCAGTAGCATTGATCTATGAGTCTCGCTCAGAAGATCAGCCGCACTGTCGCCCCCTTCGAGGTCATCAGTCCCTTCCAGCCGTCGGGCGATCAGCCCAAGGCGATCGAGGAGCTTGCGGAGCGGATCGAGGGTGGAGAGAAGGATGTCGTGCTGCTGGGTGCCACCGGCACCGGAAAATCAGCGACGGCGGCCTGGCTGGTCGAGCGCATCCAGCGGCCCACCCTCGTGATGGTGCAGAACAAGACCCTGGCCGCCCAGCTGGCCAATGAGTTCCGTGAGCTGCTGCCGAACAACGCAGTGGAGTACTTCGTCTCCTATTACGACTATTACCAGCCCGAGGCCTACGTGCCGCAGACGGACACCTTCATCGAGAAGGACTCCTCCGTCAACGAGGAGGTCGAGCGGCTGCGGCACTCCGCCACCAATGCCCTGCTGACCCGTCGCGACGTCGTCGTCGTGGCCACCGTCTCCTGCATCTATGGTCTGGGCACGCCCGAGGAATACATCAAGCAGATGGTCGAGGTGAAGGTCGGGCAGACCATCGAGCGCGATGAGCTGCTGCGCCGCTTCGTGGGCATGCAGTACGCCCGCAATGACACCGACTTCCATCGCGGCACCTTTCGCGTGCGCGGGGACACCGTCGAGATCATCCCGATGTATGAGGAGCTTGCGGTGCGCATCGAGTTCTTCGGCGATGAGATCGAATCGATCTCCACGCTGCACCCGCTCACCGGCACGGTGGTGCGCGAGGAGGAGGAGATGTACATCTTCCCCGCCAGTCACTATGTGGCCGGCGATGACCGGATGGCCCAGGCGATCACCCGGATCGAGGACGAGCTGCGCGTCCGGCTCGAGGAGCTGGAGTCCCAGGACAAGCTCCTGGAGGCCCAGCGGCTGCGCATGCGCACCACCTATGACCTCGAGATGATGCAGCAGATGGGCTTCTGCAACGGCATCGAGAACTACTCCCGGCACATCGACGGCCGCGGTCCAGGCAGCGCCTCGCACTGTCTGCTGGACTACTTCCCGGACGACTACCTGCTCATCGTGGACGAGTCCCACGTGACGATCCCGCAGATCGGCGGCATGTACGAGGGTGACATGTCGCGCAAGCGCACCCTGGTGGACCATGGATTCAGGCTGCCCTCGGCGATGGACAACAGGCCGCTGAAATGGGACGAGTTCCTGGAGCGGATCGGGCAGACCGTGTACCTCTCAGCGACCCCGGGGTCCTACGAGCTGGGACAGGCCGATGGATATGTGGAGCAGATCATCCGCCCCACAGGACTGGTCGATCCGCAGATCGTGATCAAGAAGACCAAGGGACAGATCGACGATCTGCTCGGGGAGATCCGCACGCGCACTGCGAAGAACGAGCGCGTGCTGGTGACCACGCTGACCAAGCGCATGGCCGAGGACCTCACCGAGTACATGCTCGAGAACGGCATCAAGGTGGAGTACCTGCACTCGGACGTGGACACGCTCAAGCGGATCGAGATCCTGCGCGACCTGCGCCGCGGCGTCCACGACGTCGTCGTCGGCATCAACCTGCTGCGTGAGGGCCTGGACCTGCCCGAGGTGTCGCTGGTGGCCATCCTCGACGCGGATAAGGAAGGCTTCCTGCGCTCCACCACGTCGCTGATCCAGACCATCGGGCGCGCGGCCCGCAACGTCTCGGGCGAGGTGCACATGTATGCGGATCGGATCACCGACTCGATGCGTCGCGCCATCGATGAGACAGACCGCCGTCGACAGCGCCAGATCGACTACAACACGGAGCACGGGATCGATCCGACTCCGCTGCAGAAGAAGATCGCCGACATCACTGACCAGCTCGCACGGGAGGATGCGGATACCGCTGACCTGCTTCAGGGGATGGGCGGCCTCGCCACAGGGTTCCAGTACGGCAAGGGGCATCGCGGCTACACCAGCTTCGAGAGCGAAGAGGGGGAGACGACTGGTGAGAACGGCTCTGCGAAGTCGATGGCGTCTCAGACTCCGGCCAAGGACCTCACCGATCTGATCGGCCAGCTCACGGCGCAGATGCACAATGCTGCCGAGGAGCTCAACTTCGAGGTGGCCGCGCGACTGCGCGATGAGATCGGCGAGCTCAAGAAAGAGCTTCGACAGATGCAGAACGCCGGGCACGCTCAGATGTGACAGCTCACCTCGTAGTGCGGTCTGCCCCGCCACCAGCGGTGAACGGAACTTCATTTCCCCTTGAGCGAGGCGGGAAACAGGACTAGGCTCAGCCCATCACCGTAGGGGTCAATCCCATTCCTGATCGTTTTGGCTAGGACCTGATAAATGAATTCACGTCTGCTTCGCCGACGCTGCCGTTCAGCGGCGTTCTGGAGGTCCGTTGACTGACAGCGCCCGTGACTGCTCCGTGGTCATTCCTTCGACTGGTCGCGCGAGTCTCGGGCACGCAGTCGCCGACGCGCTCGCGCAGACCTCGGTCAACGTCGAGGTCATTGTGGTATTGAACAACGCCGAGGATGACACCTGGTCGCATCCCGATCCCCGGGTGAGAGTCATCAAGGCGGCGGAGCCGGGCAGCAATGCTGCTCGTCAGACGGGGATACGAGCAGCTCGGTATCCACACGTGGCGCTGCTCGACGATGACGACCGCTGGTCGGCGCAGAAGCTCGAGCTTCAGTTCGGACTCGCCGAGGATCGTGGTCTGCTCTCCTCGAAGAACTGGGTCATATCGTGCGGCGTGGAGAAGGTCCGCCGTTCCGCCGTCGAGCTGTGGCCCCGGCAATTCGACGCTGAAGTGACCGATGTGCCGCGCTACCTGTTCAGGCGCGACAGCTGGCGCTCAGCTCGGCACCAGCTACAGTCCTCAACCTTGTTCTTCCCGCAGGAACTTGCATTGGCGGTGCCCTTCGACGGATCTGTCAAGATCCACATGGACTGGGACTGGTTGATCAAGACACAGAGTCAGCGTGGAGCGCGTGTTCTGATCGTCGACCGTCATCTCGTGCGCTATGAGCAGCTGGAGCAGGGAATCACCTCGCGTTCGGGCTCGGAGCTCAGCGTCGACTGGGCAGATCAGGTCCTCCGCGCTCGCCCGCGCGAACACGGAGACTTCCTCGTGCTCATCTCTGCCCGATTTCCGCTGCTGCGGGGCGATCTGGCTGAAAGCAGGCGGGTCATCCGCGACGCCCGCGCGAAGTCCGCCCCCGGTCCGCGCGCCCTGCTGGTGTCCCACACCAATCTGCTCCGCGCTGCATCGAGAAGGAGACGCCCGTGACGCCCGCCGCTGATCTGCCCAGAGTGCTTCACATCGGTCCCCAGGGAAACATCGCTGGTGGCATGGCTCAGGTCGTCAATGCCTACCTGAGCTGGACCTACACACGCGTCCGCATCGAGGGCAGCCGTTCCACGATGGGAAAGGGAGATCGGCTTGCGGTGTTCCGTTCGGCAGGCTCAGCCGCCCGCATTGCGGCCCTGCGGGCAAGGAGCCGAAGGTCGGTGGTCGCGGTCCACATGTCACAGGGGGGCTCGTTCCTCCGCGAGGGAGGCCTCGCTCGGTGGGCTCACATGCTCGGTCTGGGGATCGCCGTGCATCTGCATGGCAGCGGGTTCGCCGATTTTGCGCGCCGCCATCCGGTCACCGTCCGAAGAGCCCTCGCGTCTGCCGACGTCGTCCTCGTGCTCACCCAGGAATCTGAGCAGATCTGCCGTGAGCTGGCGCCCGAGTCCGCGGTGGTGCGAATCCCCAATGCTGTCACGGTTCCTGCGGATCGGTCTCCGAAGAAGCGCACCATCGTCTTCGGGGGTGCGGTGGGTCGCCGCAAGGGAGTGGACGTTCTCCTCGAGGCGTGGAGCGCACTCACCGAGATGCATGCGACGTGGACATTGATCATTGCGGGGCCGGCTGATGGGGTCGAGGCCGATTCCTCGGTGCCCTCCTGCCGCTGGCTGGGCACCCTCCACCACACAGAGATGATGTCGCTGCTCGACGAGGCCGGCATCGCGGTGCTGCCCTCGAGGGGCGAAGCTATGCCCATGTTCGTGCTCGAAGCCATGGCTCGTCGGTGTGCTGTCGTGGCCACAGACGTGGGACAGGTCCGTGAGGTGGTGGGGGAGGCCGGGTTGATCACGGACCCCGGCGACGTCCGGTCTCTCACGGACGCTCTGCGCCAGCTGGCTCAGGATGACGAGCGTCGAGCAGAGCTGGCTGATGCGGCGCGGGAACGTATTCAAAGCCGACATGACCGGGAGATCCTTGTGCCGGTCCTGGAGCAGAACTGGCTCTCCACGCTGGAGACGGGCACGGAGGTCTGACATGAACGAACCTTTCCCCGAGCTCGCGGGTCGACGTGCCCTCCTGGTCGCCTCCACAGGGGGCCATCTGGAGCAGCTCGTACAGCTGGAGTCCGTGCTGGCGGTGTCCCCGCAGTCACAGTGGATGACATTTGACTCGCCGCAGTCCGCCTCGCTTCTCGCGGGTCGTGATGCCACCATCGTGCCCTACATCGCGTCACGGGACTGGCGTGGCGTCATGCACGCCGCCAGACACGCCGCGAGACTGGACTGGGACAGCATCGATGTGGTGATCAGCACTGGAGCGGCCATCGCACTCTCTGTCTTCCCCGTCGCACGTCTGCGCCGGACCCCGACCTTCTACATCGAGAGCGTCTCACGATTCGAGGGCCCCTCGCTGACGGGACGCATGACCCGGCGCATGGGGCTCGCCCGGACATTCACCCAGCACCCCGAGTGGGCGACGGATCAGTGGCACTACCGGTATTCGCTGTTGAGTGCCTACCAGTCGGTGGAGAAGCCCCTCGGCGAGAACTTCGCGGTGTCGCGGATCTTTGTGACGTTGGGGACGATCCGCCCCTACCGCTTCGACGCCCTGGTCGATGCGGTACTCGCGGCTGCCCCGCCGGGAGCTGAGATCGTATGGCAGCTGGGGGAGACGGACCGTGTTGATCTCCCCGGGCGGGTCCACCGCACCATCTCTGTCGAGGACTTTGACCGAGAAGCGACACAGGCTGACGTGGTGGTCAGCCATGCCGGTGTCGGCTCAACGCTCCGGCTCATGGAGCTGGGAATATCACCCATCCTCGTTCCCCGGAGGAAAGCGCGGGCCGAGCACGTCGACGATCATCAGACACAGGTGGCGAGCAAGCTCGAGGCGGCAGGGCTTCTGCAGAGCGTCGAGGCCCCAGATCTGGAGCTGAAGCATCTGCTGCGGGCGGCTGCCACCAGCGTCCACAAGACGCTGACGTGATCATCTGCTCGAGGGCGCTGCACGGTCGTGCGCGCGCATGCAAGGATCTTTACGCGCCCCGGCGCGCATCGCTGCGGATTCTCCGGTCAAGCCTCTTGAGTACCTGCGCAGCGTGGAGCGCGAGGAGGTAGACCGTTCCCAGCCGCGTCACCAGCCACACCTGGTGGTGGATGCGCCGTGAACGGACGTGCAGTTCAACCATGTCCAGATGCTGGGCAGCTTCCCGGGCCCTGCGGAGGCCGTCACGGCGGATTGACCAGGGGGCGCGGACCCGGGTGGGTGTATGCGCCAGTGGCAGGACCAGGAACCACGCGCGAAAGTAGTTCATCGAGCCGGTGAGTCCGGTCGCCTCCTCGCCTGGAATCAGTTCGATAGCCAGATCGTGGGCGCGCTCCAGGTTCGCCAGATTCGGAGTCTTGCGTCGAGTGATCGATCCTTCGCGGACAAGATGAAAATAGAGAACCGCTGGTATCAGGTGGACGCAGTCGCTGTTGGCCAGTGCCCGGACCACACCTGTGAAGTCCGATTGAGAGGACATGTCGGTGAATGGGTCTGTGCCCAATGTCGAACGTCTGATGAGTTTGTTCCACAGGTATCCCTGCATTGCTCCCTCGAGGACGAGCGTCCACGCACGCTCCCGGGAGATAATGAGCTCATGGTCAGTGCCGTCGATGATTGCACCAGATTGATGTCCTGGATGACGGAGTTCCGCTTGGCAGACGACGACGTCGGCGTCGCTGCGAGTCGCGGCTTCCAGGAGAACATCCAAGATGTGGGGAGCCCAGAGGTCGTCATCATCCGCGAACCAAACATACTGACCGTGGGCCAGCTTCAGGGCTGCATTCCGCGCCCGCGCCACCCCATGCGGGGAGTCCAGCCGGATGAGCCTGGCTTGGGGGTGCGCCGCAACGAAGGCCTCTAACAGGGGTGTTCCGTCGTCGGTCGAAGCGTCATCGACCAGAAGAATCTCATCGCGGTCCTGCACTTGTTGAGTGAGGCGCTCGAGGAGCGCAGGAATGTGCGCACGAGAATTATGGACCGGAATGATGATGCTCACCAGCGGGGGCGAGCCTGTCATCCTGACCATCCTCGGGCCGACTCCGTTTCAGCTGTCACGTCGCCACACTTCTTCATCGTCCTTCTTCACCGTCACACAGCACCTTAGGCCCTGCGGATCCAGAAGTCACCGAAACAGACGGGATGTGAGGTCGTCCTCCGGAGAGCACCATTCGGTGTAACATCATCCAAGCGTGGGGGAGTATCCCAAACACTGTGGACGTCAGCACGCGAAGCAATGAGGCTTCGCCGGACGCAGGGGCCTGAGCACAGGCGGAGAGACTCGCGACGACATCGCTGTATCCTCCTCCTCGAAAGGCCTCTCTATGGACATATCCCCTCTGGTCTGGATCGTCACTCTTGTTCTGATCATCGGCCTGCTGCTCTTCGACTTCGTCTTCCACGTGCGTAAGGCGCACACTCCGACGATCAAGGAGGCGGCTCTCTGGTCTGCCTTCTACGTCGGCGTCGCCCTGCTCTTCGGCCTGGGGTTCTTCGCGCTGGGACACCCCGAGATGGCCACCGAGTACTACGCGGGCTATGTCACCGAGAAGGCTCTTTCGGTGGACAACCTCTTCGTGTTCCTGGTGATCATGGGCAGCTTCAACGTGCCGCGGGAGTATCAGCAGAAGGTTCTGCTCTTCGGCATCGTGTTCGCCCTGATTGCGCGCAGCGTCTTCATCTTCGTGGGCGCCGGGCTCATCAGCCTGTGGAGTGACGTCTTCTACCTCTTCGGCATCATCCTGCTGATGACGGCTGGCCAGCTGCTGAAGAAGGAGCTTGCCGGGGATTCGGAGGAGGACGAGGCGGACAACTTCATCATCCGTTTCGCGCGCAGGCATCTGAACACCACCGACGAGTACCATGGCGACAAGATCACCACCCGGGTCGACGGCAAGCGGATGTTCACCCCGATGCTGTTGGTCATGATCGCGATCGGCGGCACTGACCTGCTCTTCGCGGTGGACTCGATCCCGGCGATCTATGGGCTCACCCAGGAGCCGTTCATCGTGTTCGCAGCCACCGCCTTCTCACTGATGGGCCTGCGGCAGCTCTACTTCCTCATCGACGGTCTCCTGGACCGGCTCATCTACCTGTCCTACGGCCTGGCGCTCATCCTGGGATTCATCGGCGTCAAGCTCATGATTCACGCGCTGCACGAGAACAACCTCGGCTTCATCAACGGAGGCGACGATGTCTCAGTCGTCGAGATCTCCACCGGACTCTCGCTGGTGGTCATCATGGCCGTCCTGGCGGTGACCGTCACCGCTTCGCTCCTCGCGCCCAAGGGCCGCGCCCTGCGTGCCATCCAGAACGCCGAGAAATACTCGCTGCGGTATGTGGACCTGGCTGGTAAAGACCCTGAGGATCGCGAGTTCAACCTGGTCAAGACCGCCGAGCAGTCTGACTACTGGACCGGCAAGGCTCAGGCCGTGCCGGAGCGCTACCAGGAAGACCTCATCGCGCACCGTGAGCATTACCTGGCGACTCTGGAGAAGGCGCGCGGTCTGCGGGCGGGAGTCTCTCCCGACGGAGAGCCGAAGGCCTGACCCAAGGTCAGGAGGTTCGTTGCAGCAGCTCGCTGAAGACGCGGCCGCCTTCCTCGCTCAGCCCGTCGTGATGGAACTCGTCGGTCTCCCAGACGGTGATGCCGGCGACCTCGTTCGCCGTCTCCCAGGACAGTTCACGCGCGACGTAGACATCATCGGTGTACAGCGCCGCAGCCGTGGGAACACGGTTGCGGCGCAGCTGCGCCAGGTCATAGAGCGGCTCCCAATCGTCTACGGAGGCCAGTTCATCTGCTGCCGCCGCGAGCTCCTGCAGCGACGGGTCGAGCTGCAGATGCTCGCGCAGAATCATCTCCCCGAGCAGCAGGGGAGAACCTGAAGCGGGGTCGAAGTCCTCGAATTCGACCAGAACTCGCTCGGCCGACCAGTTCGTGGCCGGGCGGCCCTCGGTGAGCTCCGCCGGCTGTCCGTAGATCGACTCATGCATCACGGCGTACATCGGGTTTGCCGCGAAGGAGAGCTGCTGGCCCACTGCGCTCAGGAAGGTGTCTGAGAGCTCGGTCCGATCGGCGGAGGTGAACGCTTCCTCGAGCAGGTAGTGCAGTGCGTCCGCCCGCGTGTTGCCGCCCAGGAGCATGCCGATCATCTGCAGTCGAGCCGGAGTCAGCGGTGACCTGTCTGGAAGATGTACGGCATGGGTGCGCACGTGGGCGAAGACGGCGTCGAGGATCTCGCGATCCTGTGGAAACCTGGCGAAGTGTTCGCGGTTGCGGCTGCGCATCTTCACGTAGGTGGCGCGGTAGACCCGGTCAGCGTGTCCCGACAAGGGCGCAAGGCCACCGGTGATCAGAGCGCGGTCCAGAGACTCGGGCGCGAAGGAGAGGTAGCTCAATGTGGCGAAGCCGCCGAAGCTCTGCCCGAGCACGCTCCAGGAGCTCAGCCCCAGGCTGCGTCGGAAGGCCTCCGCATCTCGGACGATGGAGTCGGCTCGGAAATGGCGCATATGTGCGGCCTGGGCCGCGGCGTCGCCGCGTGGGCGCAGAGACTGCCGGTTCAGCGGCGCCGAGAGACCCGTGCCGCGCTGATCGAGCATCAGAATGCGGAACGCTTTGCCTGCCTCGGCCATCCAACCACCCAGCTTCGCGGGTCGGCTGCCCTTGCCGCCGGGACCGCCCTGGAGGAAGAGCAGCCAGGGGAGAGAGTCCACTCGTTCGGCCCCCTGTTTGACGTTCTCTGCGGCGACGAACTCGCGGGCATAGAGCGTGATCTGCTCGCCCGTGGGCCGGCGGTGATCCAGCGGCACGCTCAGCCGGTGATCGGTGATGCGGGTTCCGTCCAGCAGCGTGGCGCTCGCGCCGTCGTCATTCACGCTCCCATCCCTCGCGCGTGAACCGGGCGACTCCGCATCCCACGCGCCTGCACCGGTCATCCCAGTTCGCCCACTCGGTCCATGATGACCACCGGGGTGCCGGTCTCATCCGAGGCGGTGAGGTCGATCCAGGCGTGGATTCCCCAGTCGTGGTGGGAGTCGGGGTCATCCAGGACCTGCACGGCACGCCACCACCGGCGCTCGGGATCGGGGGTGTCCTTCGGTGAGACGTCGATGCGGACCAGTGACGGTCCGCGGGACTGGGCGTCGGTGTAGAGGTCCTCGTAGACGTCGAAGTACGCATCGAGCGCCTGGCCCCAGCGATCAGCGTCCCACCCGTGCTCGGCGTCGAGCTCGGCGAGCTTCGCCTCCTTCTCCTGGGCGAAGAGCTCCGCGCGCAGGAACATCGCGTTGCGGACCATCACCTTGAAGGCGCGCGGGTTGGAGGTCACCCGGTCTGGATGGTCCAGCGCGGAGATGTCGGACTCCATGGCGGCGAGCTCTGCCAGCTTCTCAGGATCGTCTCCCGCCTGAAGACGCTCCCACTCCTCGAGCAGCGAGCTGTCGGTCTGCCGGACGACCTCACCGAGCCACTCCAAGAGGTCCTGAAGCTCCTCGGTGAGCCGGTTCTCCGGCACGGTCTGCTTCAGCGCCTTGTAGGCGTCGCTGAGGTAGCGCAGCAGCACACCTTCCGAGCGCGCGATCTGGTAGTGGTTGACCATATCGGTGAACCCGAAGGCTCGCTCGAGCATGTCCCGCACCACTGATTTGGGCTGCAGCGCATAATCCGAGACCCACGGGGCGCTGCCCCGGTAGACCTCGAACTGCTGGGTCAGCAGCTCCGCCAGCGGCTGCGGGGGAGTGAGCTCATCGAGGATGCGCATGCGCTCCACATAGTCCACCCCTTCGGCCTTGAGCTCGCCGATCTTCTCCGACTTCAGCTGCTTCATCTGCGCGCCGGTGATCTGGTGGGGGGTCTCCAGGATGGACTCGATCACGCTGATCACGTCCAGCGCATAGGACTCCGACTCGGCGTCGAGCAGCTCCACGGCCGCCATCGCGAAGGGCGCCAGCGGCTGGTTCAGCGCGAAGTTGTCCTGCAGGTCCAGGGTCAGGTCGACCGTGCGTCCGTCCTCGTCGGGGCGCTCCAGGCGCTCGAGCACCCCCGCCGTGAGCAGCTCGCGCAGGATCTGCAGCGCCTGCCGCTGGAGCTGCGCCTTGCGGACCGGGGTCTCATCGGCGGCCAGGATCATCCGTCGCATGGCACGGATCGGATCTTCGGGACGCTCCAGCAGATGCAGCACCATCGAATAGCTGACCTGCATGCGCGAGACCATCGGCTCCGGCGTCGCCGTGATGATCCGCTCGAAGGTCTTCTCGCTCCAGGAGACGAATCCCTCGCGGGGCTTCTTCTTGCCGGCGGAGCGGATCGCCTGGGAGACCTTCTTCTCATCGTCGCCGTGCTTGGACCGAGCCTTGGCGATGGCCTGCTCATTCTCGATCACGTGCTCCGGGGCCTGGACCACCACAGTCCCGGCGGTGTCATAGCCGGCGCGTCCGGCACGGCCGGCGATCTGGTGGAACTCACGGGCGTTGAGCTGCCGGGTGCGTGTGCCGTCGTATTTGCTCAGCGCAGTCAGCAGCACAGTGCGGATGGGCACGTTGATCCCGACGCCGAGAGTGTCGGTGCCGCAGATGACCTTGAGCAGACCCTGCTGGGAGAGCTGCTCCACCAGCCGGCGATACTTCGGCAGCATCCCGGCGTGGTGCACGCCGATGCCTGCCCTGAGCAGCCGGTTCAGCGTCTTGCCGAAGCCCTTGGCGAAGCGGAAGGTCTCCAGCTTCACCCGGATCAGCTCACGCTCCTCCTTGGAGACCACATTGAGCGAGGCCAGGCCGACGGCGCGCTCGGCCGCCTCCCTCTGGGAGAAGTGCACCACATAGACCGGAGCCTGGTGCGTGGTGACGAGCTCCTCGAGCTTGGTCTGCAGGGGAGTGGTGGAGTATTCGAAGCTCAGCGGCACGGGACGTTCGGCGCTGCTCACGGTGACGACGTCGCGCCCGGTGCCCTCGCTGAGTCGGGTCTCGAAACGGGTCGTGTCGCCCAGGGTGGCGGACATGAGCAGGAACTGCGCACGGCTGCCGGCGGCTCCGCGACCCGGGCTGCCCGGTTCCGCCCGGCCGGTGAGCTCCAAAAGGGGCACCTGCCACGCCCAGCCGCGCTGCGGGTCGGCGTAGAAGTGGAACTCATCCATGATGACGGGCCCGACGTCGGCGTCTCGGCCGTCGCGCAGGGCCTCGTTGGCGAGGATCTCCGCGGTGCAGCAGATGACCGGCGCCGACGCATTGACCGAGGAGTCACCGGTGACCATGCCGACGTTCTCGGCCCCGAAGATCTCCACCAGGGAGAAGAACTTCTCGGAGACCAGGGCCTTGATGGGCGCGGTGTAGACGCTGCGTTCCCCGCGAGACAGCGCGAAGAAGTGCGCGGCCGTGGCCACCAGGGACTTCCCCGAGCCGGTGGGCGTGGACATGATGACGTGCTGCCCGTCGGCGAGCTCCAGGATCGCGTCCTGCTGCGCGGGGTAGAGCGTCAGTCCCTGCGTCTGGGTCCAGGATTCGAAGGCGGCGAAGAGCTCCTCGGGTCCGGGAGACCCCGCTGATCCGGCGGGAGATTCCAGTTTGTGCAGACGCTTGGAGGCGGTCGCGGCGTTCACCAGCCGCGTTCCCGCCATGCGGGGAGCTGGGCGCGTTCGGCGCCCAACGTCGTGGGTGCGCCGTGACCGGGGTGGATGATCGTGTCGTCCTCGTAGAGATCGAAGATCCGCGCTTCGACGTCGTCGAGCAGCGTGCTGAAGTCTTCCTGCGCCCACGTCTTGCCGACTCCGCCGGGGAACAGCGAGTCCCCGGTGAAGATGTGAGTGGGGCCGTCCTCCACCGGGTAGACGAAGGCCACGGAGCCGGGCGTGTGCCCGCGCAGGTGGATCACGTCCAGGGCGATGCCGTCGTAGGTCAGCTGATCGCCGTGCTGGACTCGGCGGTCGATGGTGACGCCCTTCTCCGCCTCGATGGCCGGAGCATCCGCTTCCCCGGCGGCAGCCTCGATCCGAGGGTGCGTGCCTGCGGCGGTGTCCGCCGTGCGGGTGCCGAGCAGTTCGGGGAGCGCCCGGATATGGTCCCAGTGCGAATGGCTGGTGAGCACCGCAGTGAGCTCCAGCGGGCAGGGGGTGTCAGGCGTGGCGGAGGCCAGCAGCTCCCGGATCGCCCCGGCGTCGTCGGCGGCATCGATCAGCACCTGGACCCCGGTCTTCTTCGCGGTCAGCAGATAGACGTTGTTGTCCATCTCGGAGACGGACACGCGCCGAAGCGTGATTGCGGGCAGATCATAGAGCAGGGTGCTGTCAGAGGCCATGGGGCTCAGTCTAGGACCTGGCGCGCTGGTGCGGCCACGGGCTCGGCCTGCTCCGCGCCGGAGTCAGGCGGATCACTGGGTGGCATGATTCCCGCTTCGACGAGGGCCCGCCGGAGCTGGTCCGCCGTGTCCACGATGGGGCCCGCCCCGGCCTGCTGCAGCTCCCCTTCGGGTGCATACCCCCAGGTCACTCCGATGCACTGCAGGCCATGGTCCGCGGCGCCCTCCACATCGAAGATCCGGTCACCCACCATGACGACTCGGGCTTCACGGCTGGACGCAGGGTCATGGGTGGTGGAGGAGCTCAGGCCGATCGCTGTCAGCGCGGCGCCGACGATGGGGCCCTTGCCCGCGTGCGGGATCGACTCATCCTCCGGGGAGCCGTGCACCGCGGCGAAGTGGTCACGGATGCCCATGATGCTCAGCAGCCGCTCGGCCAGACCGGTGGGCTTCGAGGTGGCCACCGCGCAGGTCACGCCTGCCGCATTGAGCGTGCTCAGCAGCTCTTCGATGCCCGGGTAGACCCTGCTGGCCTGCATGCCTTCGGCAAGATACTGCTGTCGGTATTCCTCCACGATGGACGGGATCAGCGCATCGGTGACTCCGGGCAGGCTCGCCAGTGAGGCGGCCAACGGCGGGCCGACGAACGAGTCCAGTCGCTCCTGGTCTGGAACCTCGATGCCGTGCACCCCCAGCGCGTGACTGATGCCGCTGGTGATGGCGCCCGCCGGGTCCACCAGCGTGCCGTCGAGGTCGAAGAGCACCGCACGGGTGCCGAAGGGGTCGGCCGCACCGGCCGAGAGATCGGTGGGGAGGGGGGTGGCAGAGGATGAGTCGAAGGTCACCGCGCCATTCTGGCACGCCCTCCGGCGCCCCTCCTGCGCTGAGCGGCGGAATCTCCGAGCAGTTGGGTCCAAGAACCGCTTGAGATGCTCGTAGAATCCGCCTCTCGACGGGGTGGGGGACCACCACTCGACGGCGTGGGGACCTCACCTCAACGGAATGGGTGATCTGCCGCACTCTCGCTTCGAACATTTGTTCGAACCCCTCCGGGGTTCTACACTGAAGCACGTGTCTGAGCGAGCAGCCGAAACTGCAGTGATCGAGTCCGTTGACGACTACTACGCCGAAGGTGCGCGAACAAGGTCCGCCACCAACGGTGTGATCGGTCATGCCGAGGCGGACCGGATCGTGGTCCAGGGCGCGCGCGAGCACAACCTCAAGGACGTCACCGTGGAGCTCCCGCGGAACTCCTTCATCGTCTTCACCGGCCTCTCCGGCTCGGGCAAGTCCTCGCTGGCCTTCGACACCATCTTCGCCGAGGGTCAGCGCCGCTACGTCGAGTCGCTCTCCGCCTACGCCCGGCAGTTCCTGGGTCGCGTGGACAAGCCGGACATCGACTTCATCGAGGGGCTCTCTCCTGCGGTCTCCATCGATCAGAAGTCCACCTCGAAGAACCCGCGCTCCACGGTGGGCACCGTCACCGAGATCCATGACTACCTGCGCCTGCTCTGGGCCCGCATCGGCGTGCCGCACTGCCCGGTCTGCGGCGAGAAGATCGAGCGGCAGACCCCGCAGCAGATCGTGGACCAGGTCCTCGGCTTCCCGGAGAAGACCCGCTTCCAGGTGCTGGCCCCGGTGGTCCGTGGCCGCAAGGGCGAGTTCAAGGACCTCTTCCGCGACCTCGCCTCCGAGGGATTCTCCCGCGCCATCGTCGACGGCGAGATCATCCAGCTCAGCGAGCCGCCCACGCTGGAGAAGACCTATAAGCACCAGATCGAGGTCATCATCGACCGCCTGGTCATCCGCGAGGGCATGCGCCAGCGGCTCACCGATTCGGTGGAGACAGCCCTGAAGCTCGCCGACGGACGGCTGGTCATCGACCTGGTCGACCTCGACGACGACGGCGAGCCCACCAACGACCGGGTCCCCGAAGGCCTCACCGGACCCAAACACCGGCCCTTCTCGGAGAACCTGGCCTGCCCGAACGAGCACCCGCTGGAGCTCGATGAGATCGAGCCGCGCTCCTTCTCCTTCAACAACCCCTTCGGCGCCTGCCAGGTCTGCTCCGGAATCGGCTCCAGCCTCGAGGTCGACATCGACCTGGTGATCCCCGATGACACGCTCTCCCTCGAGGGCGGCGCCATCGCGCCCTGGGCACTCGGCAAGGCTTCCAAGGACTACTGGCTGCGGCTGATCTCCGCGCTGTCCAAGGAGCTGGACTTCTCGGTGCGGACCCCCTGGAAGGACCTGCCCAAGAAGGCGCAGAAGGCCCTGCTGCACGGGCGCAACCATAAGGTCGTCGTGCAGTACCGCAACCGCTTCGGCCGCGAACGCACCTACTCCACCGGGTTCGAAGGCGTGCTCTCCTACATCTCGCGCAAACACCTCGAAGTAGAGTCCGACAACGCCAGGGACCGCTACGAGCAGTACATGCGCCAGATCCCCTGCCCGGCCTGCAACGGTCAGCGGCTGAACCCCGCCGCGCTGGCGGTCACCGTCCAGGGCGCCTCCATCGCTGAGATCGCCCGCCTGCCGCTGGACAAATGCGCTGAGTTCTTCTCCACGGTGAAGCTCTCGGCCCGCGACGCCACCATCGCCGACCAGGTCCTCAAAGAGATCATGGCCCGGCTGAACTTCCTGCTCGACGTCGGACTCAGCTACCTCAACCTCGAACGGGCCGCCGGGACGCTCTCCGGCGGCGAGGCCCAGCGCATCCGGCTCGCGACCCAGATCGGCTCCGGACTGGTCGGGGTGCTCTACGTCCTGGACGAGCCCTCCATCGGGCTGCACCAGCGCGACAACGCCCGACTGATCCAGACGCTCACCCGGCTGCGCGACCTCGGCAACACTCTGATCGTGGTCGAACATGACGAGGACACCATCGCCGAGGCCGACTGGATCGTGGACATCGGCCCCGGAGCCGGCGAGCGAGGCGGCGAGATCGTGCACTCCGGCTCCGTCCAGGGACTGCGCGAGAACGCGCACTCCATCACCGGCGACTACCTCTCCGGCCGCCGCAGCATCCCCGTCCCCGCCGAGCGCCGCCCGGTGGACAAGACCCGGATGCTCAAGGTCATCGAGGCCCAGGAGAACAACCTGGACAAGGTCTCGGTGGAGATCCCGCTGGGGATCTTCCTCTCCGTCACCGGCGTCTCCGGATCGGGCAAGTCCACGCTGATCAACGAGATCCTCTACAAGTCCCTGGCGAACAAGCTCAACGGCGCCAAACAGGTCCCCGGCCGGCACCGTCGCATCGACGGGATCGACGATCATCTGGACAAGGTGATCCACGTGGACCAGTCACCGATCGGACGCACCCCGCGCTCCAACCCGGCGACCTACACCGGGGTCTTCGACCACGTACGCAAGCTCTTCGCCCAGGCGCCGGAGTCCAAGACCCGCGGCTACCAGCCCGGCCGGTTCTCCTTCAACATCAAGGGCGGCCGCTGCGAAGCCTGCTCGGGCGACGGCACGTTGAAGATCGAGATGAACTTCCTGCCCGATGTCTACGTGCCCTGCGAGGTCTGCCACGGCGCCCGCTACAACCGGGAGACCCTCGAGGTGAAGTACAAGAACAAGAACATCGCCGAGGTCCTCGACATGCCGATCGAGGAGGCCGCGGAGTTCTTCGCGGCCTTCGCCCCGATCGCGAGGCACCTCAACACGCTGGTCGAAGTGGGACTGGGCTATGTCCGGCTGGGCCAGTCCGCCACCACGCTCTCCGGCGGGGAGGCGCAGCGCGTGAAGCTTGCCAGCGAGCTGCAGCGCCGCTCCAACGGGCGCAGCGTCTACGTGCTCGACGAGCCCACGACGGGACTGCACTTCGAGGACATCCGCAAGCTGCTCCAGGTCCTCCAGGGACTGGTCGAGAAGGGCAACAGCGTGATCACCATCGAGCACAACCTCGATGTGATCAAGTCCTCCGACTGGGTGATCGATCTCGGCCCCGAAGGGGGAAGCGGCGGAGGGCTCGTCGTCGCCCAGGGCACCCCGGAGAAGGTCGCCTCCACCGCGGCGAAGACCGGATCGCATACCGGCGCGTTCCTCGCACCACTGCTAAAGTGAGTGGGCCAGTTCACAGACCGGCACCCACGGCACAGAGCAGGACGACGTCGCTGATCAGCGAGTAAGCGGAGGCACCAGGTGAGCACCACCCCCGAGGCGCAGGAGCCTGAGCGCGTCGCCACCAATGATGCGGTCCGCAAAGCTTTCGAGATCGCGGTGAAGCTGTCCTGCCGACCGGTGATCACCGGGCTCGAGCACACTCCGGCCGAAGGCGGGTTCATCGTCGCCTCCAACCACCTGTCCTTCCTGGACTCGGTGCTGATCCAGGCGCTGTTCCCGCGCACGGTCAGCTTCTTCGCCAAGGCGGAGTACTTCAACCAGACCGGGGTGAAGGGCCGCGCGATGAAGCTGTTCTTCGAGTCGGTCGGTTCGGTCCCCGTGGAGCGCCAGCATCAGTCGGCCTCGGTGGAGGCGCTCTTCTCGCTGGGCGCCATCGCCTCGTCAGGTCACGGCGTCGGGATCTACCCGGAAGGCACCAGGAGTCGCGACGGCCGGCTCTACCGCGGCAAGAACGGTGTCGGATGGCTCGCAGTCGCCACCGGGCTGCCCGTGGTTCCCGTCGGACTGCGCGGGACCGAAGCGCTGCAGAAGCCGGACTCTCGAATGGTCCGGCCGCGAAAGTTCGAGATGCACGTGGGGGAGGCGCTGCACTTCGAACAGCTGGGCAAGAAGCACCCGCTGCCCGCCCGCCGCAAGGCTACCGAAGAGATCATGGAGTCGATCGCCGCGCTCAGCGGCCAGGAACGCGTGGCGAGCTACAACGCGCCACCGGCAGAGGCCGATGGCTGATCCCAGCAGCTACCGGCCGAAGCCGGGCGAGATCCCCACCACCCCTGGGGTCTACCGATTCATCGACCCTCACGGGCGTGTGGTCTACGTGGGCAAGGCCAAGAACCTACGCTCCCGGCTGAACTCTTATTTCGCTCGGGTGAGCACGCTCCCAGCCAAGACCTACGCCATGGTCCATGCCGCCGCCAGCGTCGAGTGGACCGTGGTCGGCTCAGAGCTCGAGGCGATCCAGCTCGAATACACCTGGATCAAGCAGCACACTCCGCGGTTCAACATCATGTACCGGGATGACAAGTCCTACCCCTACCTCGCCGTGACCATGAATGAGAAGTACCCCCGAGTCCAGGTCATGCGCGGGGACAAGAAGCCCGGGGTGAAGTACTTCGGCCCCTTCTATCCGGCGAAAGCGATCCGCGAGACCGTGGACACGATGCTGCGGGTCTTCCCGGTGCGCAGCTGTTCCGCCGGGGTCTTCAAGCGCGCCAAGGCCTCGGGCAGGCCTTGCCTGCTGGGCTACATCGGAAAATGTGCCGCACCCTGCGTGGGGGAGATCAGCGAAGAGGACCACCGCAAGCTCGCCGAAGAGTTCTGCGATGTGATGGCCGGACGCCCCGGTCCGCAGGTGAAGCGGATCGAGAATCAGATGAAGGCGGCCGTGGCCGATCTCCGCTTTGAGGACGCGGGTCGACACCGCGATGACCTCGAAGCCATCCGCCGCGTCTTCGAGCGCAACGCCGTGGTGCTCTCCGAGGACACCGAGGCCGACATCTTCGCCTTCGCCGAGGATGAGCTCGAAGCCGCCGCCCAGGTCTTCCATGTGAGGCAGGGCCGCATCCGGGGTCAGCGCGGCTGGGTCGTGGAGAAGGTGGAAGAGACCGACGCCGGCGCAATGGTCGAGCAGCTGCTGATGCAGGTCTATGGCTCGATGGCCGACACCGAACGCATTCCGCCTGAGGTGCTTGTTCCGGCGCTGCCCGACAACGCCGAGGAGATGACCGCCTGGCTGCGTCAGCTGCGCAGCGACTCGGGAGAGGGCCGGGCGCAGATCAGTCTGCGCGTGCCGCAGCGCGGGGACAAGGCCGCCCTGCTGGGAACGGTGCAGGAGAACGCGGAGCAGGCGCTGCGACTGCATAAGGCCAGGCGCAGCTCGGACATCACCACCCGGTCTGCGGCGCTGCGCGATCTCCAGGAGGCGCTCGGCGCCGTCGAGCCGCTGCTGCGCATCGAGTGCTTCGACATCTCGCACACCTCAGGCACCAACGTGGTGGCCTCGATGGTGGTGCTCGAGGACGGCCTGGCGAAGAAGCGCGACTACCGAAGGTTCTCCGTGAAGGGGGATGCAGCGCGCGACGACACCTCGGCGATGTATGACGTGATCTCTCGCCGCTTCGCGCGGCATCTGAGGGACCAGGAACAGGCCACCACTGCCGTGACCGAACCCACCGAAGGGGACGAGGAAGAGGTGCGGGACTCCACGGTGGTGGAGCGGGAGGCGGAGCGCTTCGCGTACCCGCCGAGCCTCGTCGTCGTCGACGGGGGACAGCCGCAGGTGAACGTGGCCAAGCAGGCCCTGGACGATCTCGGCATCACAGATCTCCCTGTGGTCGGGCTCGCCAAGCGGCTTGAAGAGGTCTGGCTTCCCGGCGATGACTTCCCGCTGGTGCTCCCACGCTCATCGGAGGCGCTGTACATGCTGCAGCGCATCCGAGACGAGGCGCACCGATTCGCGATCGCCTACCACCGCTCCAAACGGTCCAAGCAGATGACCGCCTCCGCGCTCGACGACGTGCCGGGTCTCGGGCCGAGCCGCCGGGCGGCCATCGTGGCGCACTTCGGCTCGGTGGCGAACCTGAAGAAGGCCTCCGTGGAGGAGATCTCCGAGGTGCCAGGTCTGGGACGGGGCACCGCGCAGAAGATCCTTGACCACCTGAAGGCGGAGGCCGAGACGACCAGCTCGGCCTCCTGACGGGTCATCGGCTTCACCCCACCCGCGCATCACGGCTAAGGTCTAAGCATGGATGTTGGTCTGACCCCGGTGAAGCCGCCCGAGAACGAACTGTTGATCGTCACCGGCATGTCCGGCGCCGGTCGCACCACTGCTGCCCACGCCCTGGAGGATCTGGGCTGGTACGTGGTGGAGGGCCTGCCTCCCGAGCTGATCACCACCATGATCGACCTCATCTCCCGCCATCCGGGCTCGATGGAGAAGCTCGCCGTCGTGATCGACGTCCGAACCCGCGCGCTCTTCTCGAACATGCTCGGAGCACTGGAGCAGCTCAAGGCCACGGGCGTGACCTACCGCATGCTCTTCCTGGACTCCTCGGACGAGCTTCTGGTTCGTCGGTTTGAACAGGGGCGGCGGCCCCATCCGCTGCAGGGCTCCGGCCGTATCCTCGACGGCATCACGGCGGAGCGTGACCTGCTCAAAGAGGTCAAGGCCGCTGCAGAGATCGTGCTCGACACCACAGATCTGAACGTGCATGGATTGGCCAAGGAGATCATCGAGATCTTCAACGAGGACGGTCCGGTCCAGCTGCGCCTGAACGTGATGAGCTTCGGGTTCAAATACGGAGTCCCGGCGGACGCGAACTTCATCGCCGACATGCGCTTCATTCCGAACCCGCACTGGGTGCCCGAGCTTCGCCCGTTCACCGGTCAGGACGCCGCGGTGAGCGAGTACGTGCTGGGCAACGAGGGGGCGGGTGAGTTCATCGATCGCTATGTCGAGGCCATCCAGCCGGTGATCGAGGGCTACCGGCGGGAGAACAAGCACTACGCCAACGTCGCCGTGGGCTGCACCGGCGGCAAGCACCGTTCGGTGGCCGTCGCGGAAGAGCTCTCTCGCCGCCTGGCCCAGCTCCCCAACGTCACCGTGAACACCATCCACCGCGATCTGGGACGTGAGTGAGCGTGAGTCAGCTGCCGGTGCCGCTGAACCGCGGCACCTTCAGGGTCTCCGCGCTGGGCGGGGGACACGGCCTCTCCGCCACGCTCTCCGCGCTGCGGGTGATCGCCGCAGAGCATCTGACCGCGATCGTGACCGTGGCCGACGACGGCGGATCTTCCGGCCGGCTCCGTGAGGACATGGATGTGCTGCCTCCAGGCGATCTCCGCATGGCGCTTGCCGCGCTCTGTGACGACACCGAATGGGGTCGGACCTGGGCGCAGGTGATGCAGCACCGGTTCCGCTCGCGCGAAGGCGTCACCGGCAGCCTGGACGATCACGCCATGGGGAACCTGCTGATCGTCGCCCTCTGGGAGCTGATCGGGGATTCTGTGGAGGGGCTGCGCTGGGCCGGGACGCTGCTGGGCGCCCGCGGCCAGGTATTGCCGATGTCGCGGCAGCCGCTCACCATGTCCGGAACGGTGGAGCCCGCAGAAGGTCAATCGCTCTCCGACCCAGCCTTCAACAACGGCGAGCGGCTCTCCTCCCAGGTGGCGCTGGCCCACGCCGGGAGCCTGGGTCGACTTCGCGACGTGCAGCTCCACCCGCAGGAGGCGGCAGCCTGCGCGGAGGCGCTCACCGCCATCGAACTCAGCGACTGGGTCGTGCTAGGCCCGGGATCCTGGTACACCTCCGTACTGCCGCACCTGCTGCTCCCGGAGCTCCGGGACGCGCTCTATGAGACCGAAGCTCAGCGGTGTATTGTGATGAACCTCTCACCGCACACCGATGAGACCACCGGCATGAGCCCAGCCGACCACCTGCACGTGCTCCACCAGTACGCCCCTGGTCTGCGCATTGACCGCATCATCGCGGACCCGGCTTCGGTCCCCGATCAGGAGCGGGCGGAGTTCGCCGAGGCCGCCGACGCGCTCGGTGCACGGGTCTGCTATCACGACGTCGGGAAGGCGGGACAGCCGGAGATCCATGACCCGCTGCGGCTTGCCATCGCCTTCAGTGAGGTCTTCACCGAGTGAACCGAGCCGCTGCCCGTGAGAGGGGCACGGTGACGGCATTGGGTACGATGGCTGAGCTGCATCACACGAAGACCAGAGGACGATACATATGGCGCTGACCGAGTCGGTCAAAGAAGAGCTCTCCCGCCAGCACGTCAAGACCACCTCGGAGCGCAAGGCCGAAGTCTCGGCGATGCTCCGGTTCGCCGGGGGGCTGCACATCATCTCTGGTCGCATCGTGATCGAGGCTGAGCTGGACCACGCCGCCACCGCTCGGCGGCTCAAGACCACCGTCATGGAGGTCTACGGGCACAACCCGGAGGTGATCGTGGTCTCCGGCAACGGCATCAAGCGCGGCTCACGCTATGTGGTGCGGGTGGTCCGTGAAGGCGAGGCGCTCGCCCGGCAGACCGGTCTGCTCGATGCGCGCGGCCGCCCCGTTCGGGGCCTGCCCTCCGTAGTGGTCAACGGTTCGATGGCCGACGCCGTCTCCGCCTGGCGCGGAGCATTCCTCGCCCACGGATCGCTGACCGAGCCCGGACGGTCGTCGTCGTTGGAGGTCACCTGCCCCGGTCCCGAGGCTGCGCTCGCGCTGGTCGGGTCTGCGCGCAGGCTCGGCATTCCCGCCAAAGCCCGGGAGGTCCGCAACGTGGACCGCGTGGTGATCCGCGACGGCGACTCGATCGCTAAGCTGCTCACCCTCATGGGAGCGCATCAGACGCTGCTGGTCTGGGAAGAACGACGGATGCGCAAAGAGGTCCGCGCCACTGCCAATCGACTGGCAAACTTCGACGACGCGAACCTCCGACGTTCGGCTCAGGCCGCCGTGGCCGCTGGTGCGCGCGTGGAGCGTGCGCTGGAGATCCTCGGCCCCGAGGCGCCGTACCACCTGAAGTACGCGGGCGAGCTGCGCCTTGCACATAAGCAGGCCTCGCTCGACGAGCTCGGGCGGCTGGCCGATCCGCCGATGACCAAGGATGCGATTGCAGGTCGGATCCGCAGGCTGCTGGCCATGGCGGACAAACGCGCCGGGGAGCTGAACATTGAAGGCACAGAGTCCAGCGTGACTCCTGACATGCTCGAGAGCTGAAGCCTGCCCGGGCAGCAGTCTGGGGCTCCCTCGGCGAAGTTACTCCAGTGGTGAACACTGCAGGTCATAGGCCGTCAACTCCTTTCTGGCCCGCCGCCGACGGCATAGGATGAGCAGTGAGTCGAGGTGCTGTCGGCCTCGACAAACCCCTGTCACTAGGAGGACATTTTGACTGATTTCACGCTTCCTGAACTGGACTATGACTACTCCGCGCTGGAGCCACACATCTCCGCACGGATCATGGAGCTTCATCACTCCAAGCACCATCAGACCTACGTCACCGGTGCCAACACTGCACTGGAGAAGCTGGCCGAAGCCCGCGAAAAGGGCGACTACGCCACGACCCCCAAGCTGCTCAAGGACCTGCAGTTCAACCTGGGCGGGCACACCAACCACTCGATCTTCTGGAAGAACCTCTCCCCAGAGGGCCAGGAGCGCCCCGAGGGTGAGCTCGCCGCCGCGATCGACGAGTACTTCGGCTCCTTCGAGGCGTTCCAGCAGCAGTTCACACAGGCCGCCCTCACCATCCAAGGCTCCGGCTGGGCGATCCTCGCCTACGAGCCCATCGGTGGCAACGTGGTGATCGAGCAGTTCTACGATCAGCAGAACGGCGTGCCCGTGGGCACCATCCCGCTGCTGATGCTGGACATGTGGGAGCACGCCTTCTACCTCGACTACCAGAACGTGAAGCCTGACTACGTGAAGGCCTTCTGGAACATCATCAACTGGGCGGATGTCGCCTCACGCCTGGAGGCCGCCCGGTCGGGTGCCTCCAAGCTCGTCACGCCCTGATCACGGGCAGTTCCTGATCACGCCGCGTGAGCACCGGCCCGCAGATGTTTGGGCCAGTCGCGGCGACGTGATTGAATAAGAAACAGGAAAACTGAAAATCGCGTTCTGCAGACAGCCTGAGAACAACGATGTTGTTGGGGGTCAGCGGTTCGACTACGGTCGAGCTGCTGATCCCCAACGCGTGTCTAGGGACATGTTGCCCGGAGAGATCTCTGCGGGCTGACTGGGCAGGAACGCTTCGAGGGACCGCAGGAACTGCGGACCCACACGTCAAGGAAGGAACCTCATGGCGACAAAAATCGCGATCAATGGTTTTGGACGCATCGGCCGCAACGTGCTGCGGGTGCTGGAGAACACCGGCCGCACCGACCTCGAGCTCGTGGCGATCAACGACCTCACCGACCCCGCCCAGCTGGTGAACCTGACCAAGTACGACTCGGTCATGGGCCGCTACCCGAAGGACGTGTCCCTCGACGGCGACACCCTCGTCGCAGGTGAGCGCCGCATCAAGCTCTTCTCCGACAAGGATCCGGCAAACCTCCCCTGGGGCGACCTCGAGGTCGACGTCGTGCTGGAGTGCACCGGCTTCTTCACCACGAAGGAGACCGCAGGCAAGCACCTCGACGCCGGCGCCAAGAAGGTCATCGTCTCGGCTCCGGGCAAGGGCGTCGACGCGACCCTGGTCATGGGCATCAACGAGAACACCTATGACCCGGAGAAGCACACCGTGGTCTCCAACGCCTCCTGCACCACCAACTGCCTGGCTCCGCTGGTCAAGGTGCTCAACGACGAGTTCGGCCTCGTCGAGGGTCTGATGACCACCGTGCACGCCTACACCGGCGACCAGCGTCTGCATGACGCCCCGCACAGCGACCCACGCCGTGCCCGCGCCGCAGGCGTGAACATGGTGCCCACCTCCACCGGTGCTGCCGCCGCCATCGGCGCCGTCATCCCCGAGGTCGACGGCAAGCTCGACGGCTACGCCATCCGCGTGCCCGTCATCACCGGCTCCGGCACCGACCTCACGGTCGCGATCGAGAAGGAGGGCGTCACCGCAGAGGACATCAACGCCGCCTTCAAGAAGGCGGCCGAAGGTCCGCTCAAGGGCATCCTCGCCTACAACGAGGACCCACTGGTCTCCTCCGACATCGTCGGCGACACCCACTCCTCGATCTTCGACGCACCGCTGACCAAGGTCATCGGAAAGACCGTCAAGGTCTTCGCGTGGTACGACAACGAGTACGGCTACTCCTCCCGCCTGGTCGACATGACCGCTCACGTCGGCCGCTGATCCCGACCACGTGACGAAGGCCCCGGTCTCGACGAATCCTCGTCGAGACCGGGGCCTCTCGCATGCCGCGTCCCTGTTTGCCCCTTCCAGCGATTGGTACCCTGAACTCATGACTGCAGCCACCCTTGACGCCCTGATCTCCGAAGGCCTCACCGGCCGCCGTGTCCTGGTCCGCTCCGACCTCAACGTGCCGCTCAAGGACGGGGCGGTCACCGACGACGGCCGCATCCGCGCTTCACTGCCGGTGCTGGAGAAGCTGGCGGCCGCCGGTGCCCGCGTTCTGGTCACCGCGCACCTCGGGCGCCCCAAGGGGGAGCCCGACCCGCAATACTCCCTGGCCCCTGTCGCAGCACGCATGGCTGAGCTCACCGAGGTCACCGTGCGCCGCGCGGAGGATCTCGTCGGCGAGAGTGCCGCAGCCGCCAGCGAAGAGCTGGGCGAGGGTGAGATCCTGCTCCTCGAGAACGTCCGCTTCGACCCTCGCGAGACCTCGAAGGACGACGACGAGCGCGCCGCACTCGCAGCAGAGCTCGCCGCACTGGTCGGCGAGACCGGGGCCTATGTCAACGACGCCTTCGGCGCCGTGCACCGTCGGCACGCCTCGGTCGCAGACATCACCGCGAAGCTGCCCGCCTACCAGGGGGACCTGGTCCGCGACGAGCTCGAGGTCCTGAAACGGCTGACCGAGACTCCGCAGCGTCCCTACACGGTGGTGCTCGGCGGCTCCAAGGTCTCGGACAAGCTGGCTGTGATCGAGAATCTGATGAGCCGCGCCGACACGCTGCTCATCGGCGGCGGCATGGTCTTCACCTTCCTGAAGGCGCAGGGTTACGGCATCGGCAAGTCCCTCGTGGAGAACGACAAGCTCGAGACGGTCAAGGGCTTCCTCGCGGAGGCCGAGCGGATGAACTGCCGCATCGTTCTTCCCACTGATATCGCCATGGCGTCAGCCTTTGCCGCGGACGCCGAGGTCGAGGTGCTGCCCACCGAGTCTCTCGAGTCCGGCAAGCACGGCGAGCAGGCGCTGGGACTCGACATCGGTCCCGATACTGCCGCAGCATTCAGCAAGGAGATCGCGCAGTCCAACACCGTCTTTTGGAACGGTCCTATGGGCGTCTTCGAGATGGAGGCGTTCGCCAAGGGAACCGCCGCGATTGCTGAGGCGCTCACCGCCACCGAAGGCTTCACCGTGGTCGGCGGCGGCGACTCCGCAGCTGCGGTGCGTGCCCTCGGCTTCGACGAGCACAGCTTCGGGCACATCTCCACCGGCGGCGGCGCGAGCCTGGAATACCTTGAGGGCAAGTCGCTGCCCGGCATCGACGCGCTCGGCGGCTGAGCTGCCCATCGTGTCTGTGCTGTTGTGACTCCGTCACCGATCTCATCACTGTTGAAAGGGAAATCTTCTCCATGACTACTCAAAAGAACGGCGCCTATGTGCGCCGGCCGCTGATCGCCGGCAACTGGAAGATGAACATCGACCATATGGAAGCGATCGCACTGGTGCAGAAGCTTGCGTGGACGCTCGACGACGCGGGCCACGACTATGAACGTGTCCAGGTCTCGGTCTTCCCACCCTTCACCGATCTGCGCGGGGTCCAGACCCTGGTCTCCGGAGACAAGCTCAAGGTCGACTACGGCGCCCAGGACCTCTCGGATCAGGACTCCGGGGCCTACACCGGAGACATCTCCGGAGCATTCTTGAAGAAGCTCGGCTGCTCGCAGGTCCTCATCGGACATTCGGAGCGTCGCGAGGTCCATGGGGAGACCGATGAGCAGCTGGGCGCCAAGCTCTCTGCCGCGCTGCGCCACGACCTGGCACCGGTGCTCTGCGTGGGCGAAGGCCTCGAGGTGCGCGAAGCCGGGAACCACGTGTCTCACACGCTGGCCCAGCTCGAGGGCGCGCTGAAGGGTCTCTCCGCGGAGGATCTCACCGAACTCGTCGTCGCCTATGAGCCCGTCTGGGCCATCGGCACGGGCAAGGTCGCCGGTCCCGAGGATGCGCAGGAGATGTCCGCCGCCGTCCGCACCAAGCTGGCGGAGCTCTACTCGCAGGAGTTCGCCGACACCGTGCGGGTGCTCTACGGCGGTTCGGTCAAGTCCAAGAACGTCGCCGCGGTGCTGGCCGGGCCGGACGTGGACGGCGCCCTCGTGGGCGGAGCAAGCCTGGATCCCGAGGAGTTCGCAAAGATCATCTCCTTCGAGAAGCACATCGCCGCCCAGGGCTGACCCGCTCAGGGGTGACCCCGTCTCGGGTTATCCTGGTAACTGATACGCCCACGATTCATCACGAAAGGTCGCTGTGTCTGCGCTGACCATCGCACTCCAGGTTATCCTGGCGCTCATCAGCATCATGCTGATCATGCTCATCCTGCTCCATAAGGGGCGCGGCGGTGGCATGTCCGATATGTTCGGCGGCGGTGTGACATCGTCGTTGGGCTCCTCCGGCGTCGCCGAGCGGAACCTCAATCGACTGACCATCACTCTGGGCGTGATCTGGGGCCTGATCGTGGTCGCCCTGGCGCTGCTGGTCCAGGTCAGCGCCGACATCTGACCGACCACCCTTCCTGGCTGGTTGAGTTCTCCGGCGGCTACGTAGCCGCCGGAGAACTCAACTGCCCGGGATGACTGGGGTTCAGCCGAGCCCTGCGGCGGCTGCCCGGTCCAGGTGCCAGATCGTCTCCAAGGTGCCGGCCACGCGAGTGGCCGGAATCTCCTGCGGATCTGTGCCCTCAGTGAGGGCCTTCGCGGCGGCCGCGGCCTTGTCCTGGCCCACCACCACGGTCCAGACGCGATCCGCGCTGTGGATCGCGTCGAAGGTCAGCGACACGCGCTGCGGCGGCGGCTTGGGGGAGTCCTCCTCGCCCACGGTGACCACTCCGCTCACGCCCAGCGAGTCCTTGCCCGGGAAGAGGCTCGCGATATGGCCGTCCGGGCCGACGCCGAGCAGGAGGACGTCGAAGCGGGGGAGGGCGAGACCTGAACGGCCGCCCTCGTCGGCAAATGCCTCCAGACTCGCTGCGTACATCTCCGCCCCCACGATCGGCGACGCCGCATCCTCTGAAGTGGGCATGCGGTGCACGTTCTGCGCGGGGAGCCCGTGCTCGGCGATGAGGGCATCCAAGAGCGCCGTGTGGGCCTGCATGGCGTTGCGCTCGGGATCATCACTGGGAAGCAGCCGCTCATCGCCCCACCAGAAGTGCACTGCCGACCAGGACGGGGTCTCCGTGCCGGGTTCGGCGACCAGCTCAGCAACTTTCTCCAGCACGGCGATTCCGGCGCTGCCGCCGGTCAGGACCGCATGCGCGCTGCCGTGGTCTGCGACGGCGTCCACCAGGACGGCCAGCAGCCGCTCGGCGACCACGTTCACCAGCTCGTCCTTGCCTGCGTAGATCTCGGTGCGCGGCGCGGCCACGGCGGCGTTACCGGAATCAGTCATGTCTGCGGGTCCTCTCAGGGCTGTCGTGGACGGTACGTGGTCCGAGCATAGTGGGTGCGTCAGTCAGCGGACCCGACGGTCTCCGGGAATTCCATCGCCGGGAGGGCTCGGGTGAGCACTTCGCCGAAGACCTCGTCGGAGTCGAGCCGTCGCAGCTCCTCCGCCAGGCAGACCTGGAGCGTGCGGACGGGCAGTGGGACGCCCTGGACGAGGCCGTCGGCCGAGTGCAGCACCGCGATCTCCTCACCGCGCGGACGCGAAAGGCTCACATCGCCGGGATCCCGATGGAAGGTGACGGCAGTCAGGGTCAGGGGGAGCTCTGACCCTTCCGGGGTCGCGGTGGAGATCAAATCCACCGGCACCTCTAGGGCCATCTTCAACCAGGCCGCCAGCAGCGCAGCGCTCGGCAGATCGGCGGCAGCCTCGACTGTCACGGTGGAGATCTCGTCGGGGTCCAGGGTGTCCAGGATGCTGGCCAGCTGGATGCGCCAACCGGTCAGCCGCGTCCAGGCCAGGTCTGTGTCGCCCTCGCTGTAGTGCGCGGAGAGCCGGCGCAGCGCATCCAGCGGGCGCGGATCCATGGCAGTGTCGGTGATCCGCCGATGGGCGATCTGTCCGATGGGAGTCTTGCTGACCCCATTGGGAAGCTCATCCGCCCACCAGGCGACGATGGGGGCATCAGGCAGCAGCAGTGCCGAAACCATCGCCTCATTCTGCTCAGCAAGCTCCCCGGAAGCTTTCAGGACGATGACCTCAGAGGCCCCGGCGTCCCCGCCCACCCGAATCTGGGCGTCAAGTCGGGTGGCCTCCGAGGCGTTGCCGGCGGCAAGCACGATGATCCGGCAGGGGTGCTCCCGCGAGGCGAGGTTCGCCGCTTCGATGGCGGGTTCGGCGTTGTCCTTGGAGGTCAGGATGACCAGGGTGAGGACTCGGCTCAGTGCGACCACGCCTCCGGCTTCGCGAAGCTCGCGCAGCTTCTTCGAGACCTTGGAGGTGGTGGTGTTCTCGATATCGACGATCATGGTTCTCCTTAGGGCCTGCGCCAGGTGCGACCGTCACGGGCCAGCAGGTCGTGAGCTGACTGCGGCCCCCATCCGCCGGGAGCATAGGGTTCGGGCTGGACCTGCTGCGCCTCCCAGTGCTTCTCGAAGGGATCGAGGATCTTCCAGGAGAGCTCCACCTCCTCCTGCCGCGGAAACAGCGGAGGCTCACCGAGGAGCACATCGAGGATCAGCCTTTCGTAGGCCTCGGGGCTGTCCTCGGTGAAGGCATGTCCATAGCCGAAGTCCATCGTCACATCCCGGACCTCCATCTGGGTGCCGGGCACCTTGGAGGCGAAGCGGATCGTGGCCCCCTCGTCCGGCTGGACCCTGATGACGACGGCGTTCTGGCCGAACTCGTGGTCATTGTGGTCCTTGAAGAGCAGATTCGGCGCGCGCTTGAAGATCACGGCGATCTCGGTGACGCGGCGACCCAGCCGCTTGCCGGCGCGGAGATAGAAGGGGGCACCGGCCCACCGGCGGGTGTTGACGTCAAGCTTCAACGCAGCGAAGGTCTCCGTGGTGGAGTGAGGATTGAACCCCTCCTCGTCCAGGAAGCCGACGACCTGCTCACCGCCCTGCCAGCCGGAGGTGTACTGTCCCCGGGCTGAGGCTGCATCCAGATCGTCTGGAAGCCGGATCGCTTCGAGCACCTTCTCCTTCTCTGCGCGAAGGTGGTGCGCGTCGAAGGAGATGGGCTCCTCCATCGCGGTCAGCGCCAGCAGCTGCAGCAGATGATTCTGAATGACATCGCGCGCGGCACCGACGCCGTCGTAATAGCTGGCCCGTCCACCGATCCCGATGCTCTCGGCCATGGTGATCTGCACATGGTCCACATGCTGGGCGTTCCACAGGGGCTCAAAGAGCTGGTTCGCGAAGCGCAGCGCCAGGAGGTTCTGGACCGTCTCTTTGCCCAGGTAGTGGTCGATCCGGAAGACCGCATCCGGCGGGAAGACCGATTCCACCACTGTGTTGAGCTCCTGCGCGGATTCGAGGTCGTGGCCGAAGGGCTTCTCGATCACCACTCGGCTCCATGGATCCTCAGGGGAGGACTGCGGGCTGGTCAGGCCGTGGGCGGAGAGCTTCTGGCAGACGACCTCGAAGGAGTTCGGAGGAATGGAGAGGTAATAGGCGTGATTGCCGCGCGTGCCCCGCGCTTCTTTCAGCTCTTTGAGCGTCTCTCCGAGCAGGGCGTAGGCGTCGTCGTCGTCGAAGCCCGAGGCCTTGACGAAGCGCAGTCCGGCCGCCAGCTGGTCCCAGACCCGCTGGTCGAACGGAGTGCGCGCTGAGGCCTTGACATGATCGAGCACGTCCGCGGCGAACTGCTCGTGGGTCCAGTCCCGGCGCCCGAAGCCGACCAGCGAGAAGCTCGGCGGCAGCAGGCCCCGGTTCGCCAGATCGTAGATGGCGGGCAGCAGCTTCTTGCGGGCGAGGTCGCCGGTGACGCCGAACATGACCATCGCCGAAGGCCCCGCGATTCGGTTGAGCCGGCGGTCCCGGGCGTCCCGGAGGGGATTGCTGCTTCTGCTGCGGGAGCCGCTCACAGGGCCTCCACCGTGTCGATGAGCTGGGTCAGCCCTGCCTGCCGGTCCTGCAGGTGGACGCGGAGCACGGGCATGTCATGATCGGCCAGCACCTGGGCATCGCCGGCGGCCTGGGCCGCGATGAGCTTGGTCAGCGTGAAGGGACGGTCGGGAACCTCGACATCGCCCTCGGAGTCGGTGGTGATCTGCAGGAACGCGCCGATGTGGGGTCCGCCCTTGTGGAACTGACCGGTGGAGTGCAGGAACCGTGGGCCCCAGCCGAAGGTCACCGGTCGCCCGGCCAGGGAGGAGAGCTGCGCGCGGATGCTCTCGAGCTCGTGCTCACTGGTGCGGTCGAGGTAGGCCATCACAGCGAGGTAGCCATTCTGCGGCACCGTCTCCAGGAGCGCCTTCAACGCAGCCTCCAGGCTGGCGGTGTCAGCGTCGGTGAGCGCGGAGCTGCCCAGTGTGCGGATCTCCACAGCACCGTCGACCTCAGCCTCGGTGGACTCCGGGGTCTCGGCGTCCAGCATCCCGCGGGCGGCGACCTTTGCGGACTCCACATCGGGCTGATCGAAGGGGTTGATGCCCAGCAGCGCGCCCGCGACGGCGGTGGCGACCTCCCAGAGCATGAACTGCGCGCCGAGGCTGCCACCGGTGCGGACCTTGTGCGAGCTGACGACCAGATCGGCGATGTCATTGTCTACAGAGGAGCCGTCCTCGGCGTCGACGTCGATGATCTGCACGGTCAACACATCGTCGGCGTCGCGGTGCAGCTCGGGCTCGCCGTCGCCCACGATCACCGGCAGCAGCCCAGTGCCGTTCTTGCCGGTGGATTCAGCGATGAGCTGCTCGATCCAGGCCCCCAGGCCCAGCAGCGGAGAGCCCGCGTCGACGACGACGAGCTTGTTCCGCAACGGGTCGGTGCCACCGATGGCGGCGCCGAGGCGCAGACCGGGGTTGTCGGCGTCGTCCTCGGCCAGGATGGCGAGGGTCTCCTCAGCGTCATCGAGGAGCGATTCAAGATCGGCACCGGCCAGGCCGGAGGGGACCAGCCCGAAGGCGGTCAGCGCGGAGTAGCGGCCGCCCACGGTGGGGTCCGCCTCGAAGACCGCGCGCACGCCCGCCTCAGCGGAGGACTTCGCCAGCGGCGAGCCGGGATCGGTCACGATCACGGTGCGGGACTGGGCGTCGATGCCGGCGTCGGTCATCGCCTGCTGCACGATTCGCCGCTGGGAGTCGGTCTCCACGGTGGAGCCTGACTTCGAGGACACCACGAGCACGGTCTTCTCGATGTCGGTGCCGAGGACCGAGGCGACGTGCTGAGGGTCAGTGGAGTCCAGCACGGTCAGCTCGACGCCTGCGGTGGCGCAGATGACCTCGGGGGCCAGTGAGGACCCGCCCATGCCTGCCAGCACCACACGGGTGACGCCTTCCCCGGCGAGCTCTTCGCGCAGCGCGGTGATCTGGGGCAGAAGCTGACGGGACCCCTCGAAGAGGTCGACCCAGCCGAGTCGCTGGCTGGCCTCGTCCTCGGCCTCGACTCCCCAGAGGGTGTGGTCCTTCGCCGCCAGCCGGGAGGCGAACTCGTGGTCCAGCAGGCCGGGGACCTGGTTCTCAGCGGCTTCGCGGGCCGCCCCGGTCAGTGTCAGGGAGAGTGAGCTCATGACGTGCTTCCTTTCTCAGCCGAACGCCTGGGTTCGACCTGGCCAGCATCTGCACTTATAGGGGGCCGGTGGGATTCACACGGCTGTTGACCCTGACCGGTGCCCGGTCGGGATCTGACACCTCGAGATCCACAGACCTCGAGATTCTCAGACCATGGGATCTTGTGACCCCTGACCGGGCACCGTACGGAGTGAACAGTCGCCGGGCCCGCCCGTGAGGACGTGCCCCGCGGGCTCAGCTCAGCTGTTGCGCTTCAGGCCATCCTCGATGGTGCCGAGCAGGCCCTTCCAGGAGACCTCGAACTTCTGCAGGCCTTCATTCTCCAGGGCGTCCACGACCTCGCGGTAGCTGATGCCTGCCGCGGAGATGCCGTCGAGGACCCGGTTGGCCTCCACATAGGTGCCGGAGAGCGTGTCGCGCTCCACCACCCCATGATCCGCCAGTGCCAGGAGCGTCTTCTCCGGCATGGTGTTGACCACGTCGGCGCCGGCGAGCTCGGTGACATAGAGGGTGTCGGAGAGGTTGGGGTCCTTGGTGCCGGTGGAGGCGAGCAGCAGGCGCTGCGGACGGCCTCCGCGCTCGGCCAGCAGCTGCCAGCGCTCGGAGGAGAAGGTCTCCACTGCGATCTGGTGAGCCAGCCGAGCGTTTGCGACGGCGGCCTGGGACTTCAGCTTCTCGGTGCCGGGCTTGCCCTCCTCGGCTGCCAGCTCCAGGCGCTTGTCGATCTCGGCGTCCACGCGGGAGACGAAGAAGGACGCCACCGAGTGGATCTTGGAGATGTCGATGCCCTCGGAGTGGGCCTTCTCCAGGCCCAGCATGAAGGCGTTGATCACCGCGCGGTAGCGCTCCAGTGAGAAGACCAGCGTGACGTTGACGCTGATGCCCTCGGAGACCACGGCGGCGATCGCTTCGATGCCCTCGACGGTGGCCGGGATCTTGATCATCACGTTCTCGCGGTCCACGGCCTTGTACAGCTCGCGGGCCTGGGCGATGGTCCCTGCGGCATCGCGAGCCAGACGGGGATCCACCTCGATGGAGACGCGACCGTCAACGCCGTTGGAGGCGGCGTAGACGCCGGCGAACACGTCGCAGGCCTCGCGCACGTCGGAGGTGGTGATGTCGAAGACGGCCTTCTCGGCGTCGGCCCCGGCGGCAGCCAGCTCGGCCAGCTGCTGCTCGTACGCCTCGCCGTCCTTCAGCGCGGATTCGAAGATGGTCGGGTTCGTGGTCACGCCGACGACGTTGTGGGTGTCGATCAGCTTCGCCAGCGAGCCCGAGTTCAACCGCTCACGGGAGAGGTCGTCGAGCCAGATGGAGACGCCGAGGTCGGACAGCGCCTGAGTGTTGGTGTTTGCAGTCATATTCAATGCTCCTGATGCCAGGGGGTGGGTATGGGGTGGGCCGGCCGCCGCGGTCCCCGCAGACTCAGCTGCGGGAACCGAGGCGGACTGCCTCAGGAGGCCGCGGCGATGGATTCCTGGGCGGCCTCGGTGACGGCTGCTGCGGTGATGCCGAACTGCTCGTAGAGCACCTTGTAGTCGGCAGACGCCCCGAAGTGATCGAGTCCGACGATCCGGCCGGCGTCGCCGACGATGTCGCGCCAGCCCATCGGGGAGGCGGCTTCCACTGAGACGCGCGCCTTCACGGCCGCGGGGATGACGCTCTCGCGGTAGGCCTCGTCCTGCTCGAAGAACCACTCGCGGCAGGTCATGGAGACCACGCGGGCGGCGACGCCCTGCTCGGCGAGTGCCTCGCGTGCCTCGACGGCCAGCTGCACCTCGGAGCCGGTGCCGATCAGCACGACGTCGGGGGTCACCACTTCGCCGTCCTTGACGGACTCTGCCAGCACGTAGGCGCCCTTGGCCGCGCCCTCCACCGAGCCGAACTCCGTGGCGGTGGCCGCTCCCGCGCCGCGTGCGTAGGTGGGGATGCCCTGACGGGTCAGCGCCAGACCGGCCGGACGGTCGCTGCGGCGCAGCACCTCGCGCCAGGCGATGGCCACCTCGTTGGGGTCGCCGGGGCGCACCACATCGAGGTTCGGGATCGCGCGCAGAGTCGCGAGCTGCTCCACCGGCTGGTGGGTGGGTCCATCTTCGCCCAGTCCGATGGAGTCATGGGTCCATACGAAGATCGAGCCGATGCCCATCAGCGCCGCCAGGCGGATCGCCGGACGCTGATAGTCCGAGAAGATCAGGAAGGTGCCGTTGTAGGTGCGCAGCGGCGTGGACAGCGAGATGCCGTTGGTGATCGCCGCGGCTGCATGCTCGCGGATGCCGAAGTGCAGGTTGCGTCCGTAGGGGTTGCCGCTGAACTTCTCCGTGGAGTGGGACTCCGGGATGAAGGATTCGTAGCCGTCGAGGTGCGTGTTGTTCGATCCCGCGAGGTCGGCGGAGCCGCCCCACAGCTCGGGAAGGACCTCTGCGATGCCGTTGAGCACCTTGCCGGAGGCGGCGCGGGTGGCCATGTCCTCCCCGGCCGGGAACTCGGGCAGCTGGGACTCCCAGCCTTCGGGAAGCTCGCCGGCGGTCAGTCGGTCCAGCAGCTTCGCCTCATCAGGGTTCGCCTCGCGCCAGGACTGGTACTTCTTGTCCCACTCCTGACGGGTCTCGACGCTGCGCTCGAGGATCTTGCGTGCGTGGGTCAGGACCTCGTCCTCCACCGCGAAGTGCGCCTCGGTGTCGAAGCCGAGGAGCTCCTTGAGCGCCACCAGCTCATCGGTGCCCAGCTTGGAGCCGTGGATGCCGCCGGTGTTCTGCTTCTTCGGGGAGGGGTAGCCGATCACGGTGCGCAGCGCGATGAGCGAGGGCTTCGAGGTCTCGGCCTTCGCAGCCAGCAGGGCGCGGTGGAGCTCGTTGATGTCCTCGTCGTAGTCGCCGGACTTCTTCCAATCCACGCGCTGCACGTGCCAGCCATAGGCCTCGTAGCGGGCCGAGACGTCTTCGGTGAAGGCGATGTCCGTGTCATCCTCGATGGAGATCTTGTTGTCATCCCAGATCACCACGAGGTTGCCGAGCTCCTGGTGGCCGGCCAGCGAGGAGGCCTCGGAGGTCACGCCCTCCTGGAGGTCACCGTCGGAGGCGATGACCCACACCGTGTGATCGAAGGGGGACTCGCCGGCAGGTGCGTCGGGATCCATCAGGCCGCGCATCCGGCGCTGGCCGTAGGCGAAGCCGACCGAGGAGGCCAGGCCCTGGCCCAAGGGGCCGGTGGTGATCTCCACGCCGGCAGTGTGGCCGTACTCAGGGTGGCCCGGAGTCAGCGAGTCCCAGGTGCGCAGCGCCCCCAGGTCTTCGACCTCCAGGCCATAGCCGGAGAAGTAGAGCTGCAGGTACAGGGTCAGCGAGGTGTGGCCGGGGGAGAGGATGAAGCGGTCGCGACCGATCCACTGGGGATCGGTGGGATCATGCTTCATCACCTTCTGGAAGAGCAGGTAGGCAGCGGGGGCCAGCGACATCGCGGTGCCCGGGTGGCCTGAGCCGACCTTCTCCACGGAGTCGGCGGCCAGCACGCGCAGCGTGTCGACTGCCCGCTTATCCAGATCGGTGAATACGGCATTCTCGGTCACGAGGGGTTCCTCCAAAGGGTGAGTGACGGTGGACAACGAGGTCCGCGCACATCGTTGTGCCGCGCAGGGACAACCCTACCGGGATAGAGGCTATTCCTGGCAGATCATCGCGGCATTGCAGAATGCTCACGCGCGACGACCGCGGATATGAGATCTTCGGTATCAGATCTGGGCGCCTGCGCCAATGCAGGGCGATCTGTGGTGCTGCGTCAGCCCAATCCCAGGGCCAGCGCGATGAGCTCGAAGGATCGGTGGCGGATGACGAGGTCTGCCTGCTCCTCCAGGGCAGGCTTCGCGCAGAACGCGATTCCCACTCCGGCGGCTGTGATCATGTCGAGATCATTGGCCCCATCGCCGACGGCGACGACATTGCCAGGTCGCAGCCCCTGTGATGCTGACCACTGTTCAAGATACTCCTTCTTGGCTGCGCGGTCGACGACGGCGCCGCGCACAGTGCCCTCGAGGGTGCCGGTGGCGGAGATGGCGAGGTCATTGGCGTGGAACCCGGTGAGTCCCAGTCGTTGGGCCAGCGGAGCCAGGACCTGGAGAAACCCGCCCGAGACGGCGTAGCTGGGCCAGCCGCGGCGGGCCAGCTCGGCGAGCAGCGCCTCGGCGCCCTGGGTGGGGGTGATCGAGGTGAGAGTGGAGGTGACCACGTCCTCGGGGAGGCCGCTCAGCACGGCGACCCGCTGGTGCAACGAGGCCTCGAAGTCGATCTCGCCGCGCATGGCCCGCTCGGTGACCTCCGCGACCTCGGCCTCGCGTCCGGCTCCGCGGGCCAGCAGTTCGATGACCTCCTGATCGATCAGCGTGGAGTCCACGTCCATGAGCAGCATGAGCCGTCCGTCCTCGGCGTGCAGCGTCTCACGCTGCTGTCCGGGCAGCACCGTCTGAGTGACGGGGCCCTGGAGCTGATCGGCGGCGTCCTCCAGGAGCGAGACCGCGAGCTGAGCCCCATAGGAATCATCGGCGTCATCCAGTGTCACAGACCAGCGGGCGGCCTGGACCTCGTCATCACCGGCGACCTGGACGTTTCGCAGCTCCACGCTGTGCACCACGCCGCGACGGGAGAACTCATGGGTCAGCGAGCGGATGAGCGGGCCGTCCAGGGAGGGGGCCGCCAGGAGGGCCACGGTGCCTTGCGGGACGTCAGGGTGTGGGAGCGCAGTCATAGCGTGTTCAGCCTATAGCTCCAGGTCCCGTTCGATAGTGTTGAGGCCATGAGTCCTGTCCTCGAAATCCAGAATGTCACCGTGCGCCGGGGGCGCAAGAATCTTCTCAACAACGTCTCCTGGACGGTGAATGAGGACGAGCGATGGGTGATCCTGGGCCCGAACGGCGCCGGCAAGACCACCCTGCTGCAGATCGCTGCAGCCCGGCTGTTCCCCACCACCGGCACCGCCCGGATCCTCGATGAGCAGCTGGGCGCCGTCGACGTCTTCGAGCTGCGTCCGCTGATCGGCTTCAGCTCGAACTCGCTGACCAGCACCATGCCGGTGCAGGAGACCGCGCTGAACGTCGTCGTCACCGCCGCCTACGGGGTGACCGGACGGTGGCGCGAGGAGTACGAGCAGCTGGACGAGCGGCGCGCCTTCGGGCTGCTCAACGAGTGGGGCGTGGGCACAGTCTTCGACCGGCCCTTCGGAACCCTGTCGGAGGGTGAGCGCAAGCGGGTGCAGATCGCACGAGCGCTGATGACCGACCCGGAGCTGCTGCTGCTGGATGAGCCCGGTGCGGGTCTGGACCTCGGTGGCCGAGAGGCACTCGTGGAGCGGACCAGCCAGCTGGTCACCAGTGAGGAGTCTCCCACCACCGTGCTGGTGACCCACCACCTCGAGGAGATACCGCCTGGTTTCACCCATGTGCTGCTGCTGCGCGACGGCGCGCCGGTCGCCTCCGGGCCCATCGAGGAGACCATGACCTCGACGAACCTCTCGAGGACCTTTGATACTGAGCTGGACCTGGTGCACCGTGACGGCCGCTATTCGGCCTTCAAGAAGCAGCCGGCACAGCACTGATGGAGGCGCTCAGCGACATTGCCCTGCACGGGCTTGGTCTGGAGATGCTGGCGCTGATCTTCGTCGCCGGCATCTGGGCGGGCGCCATCAACACTGTGGTCGGCTCCGGCACGCTGGTGACCTTTCCCGTGCTGGTGGCCATGGGTGTGCCACCGGTCTCGGCCACCGTGTCCAACGCGATGGGTCTGATCGCAGGAAACTTCACCGGAGCCTGGGGCTACCGGCGTGAGATCCGCCAGGTGAAGTCGGTGCTGATCAAGCTGATTCCGGCCTCGGTGCTGGGCGGAGTGATCGGGGCGGCGCTGCTGATCACGCTGCCCGAGGAGGTCTTCGGACGGGTCGCACCGATCCTGATCGTGGTCTCGTTGATCTTCGTGCTGGCGCAGCCCAGGCTTTCGGCCTGGGTCAGAGCGCGCGCCGCCCGGCGGGAATCGAGTGCAGACGGTTCCACCCCCTCCGCAGAGCCCGCTACGCAGGGCGCACCGGAGGAGCCTTCGAAGACTCCGTCCATGCCCACGGTGAGCCTGGTGCTGATGCTGCTCGTCTTCGCGGCCGGGATCTATGGCGGATATTTCGTCGCTGCGCAGGGCATTCTGCTGATGGGCATCCTGGGCATCTTCCTGATGGCGAACATCCAGCAGGCCAACGGCGTGAAGAACCTGCTGGTCGCCGTCGTGAACCTCACTGCCGCCATCAGCTACGTCCTGGTGGACTATCTGCTGCGTGAGCCGGATGAGCGGGTGATCCTCTGGGGCGTCGTGGCCATCATCGCGGTCGCCTCCACGCTCGGTGGCCTCATCGGAGCATGGGTGGGCCGGAGACTCTCCCCGCTGCTGCTTCGGGCGGTCATCGTCACGCTCGGCCTGGTGGCGCTGTTCGTGATGCTGCGCAACCTATTCATCGGCTGACCCTTCCTGGGCAGTTGAGTTTTCCGGCTACTTCGTATCCGCCGGAAAACTCAACTGCCCAGGAGGGTTTGGCATCTCGACGGCGTCCCGGCATGCTCCGGGGCAGGGGAGTGCCTGATTTGATATAGTGCTGTGTTGGTCCATTCTGGCCACGCCTCAGTTCCACGCTTCTGGCAAAATCCAGCGGCAGATGAAAAGGACACACCTCATGAAGTCTGATATCCACCCCAAGTACGAGCCGGTCATCTTCAACGACCTGGCCTCCGGCGAAAAGATCCTGACCCGCTCCACCACCTCGTCGAACAAGACGATGGAATGGGAAGACGGCAACACCTACCCGGTCATCGACGTCGAGATCTCCGCTGCGTCGCACCCGTTCTACACCGGCAAGCAGCGCATCATGGACTCCGCCGGTCGCGTCGAGCGCTTCAACGCTCGCTTCAAGGGCTTCGGAGGCAAGAAGTAAGGTACTCCCTGCTTCACACCCCAGCTTTCACGAAGGGCCGCAGTCGCTGACTGCGGCCCTTCTGCTGTCTGCAGCTCCCGCGCCCTGATGCTGAGGCGGCCCCAGTCGGGGCGTGCGCCGTTCAGACCAGGGCAGGCTTGAACTCTGTTCCGACCGTGCGGAGCGGTTCCACGCGACGCCACGCGTCCGCGAGAATCTCTACAGCCAGGCTGGTCTCCTCCTCCGGGTAGCCGAAGGGGAAGCGAAGGAAGCGCTCAAAGGCTCCGCCGAGTCCGAACCGCGGACCTGCGCCGATGGGGAGGCCCCCCTCACGCGCGGCCAATGCAAGCTGGGAGCTCACCGGATCTCCGATATTGACCCAGATGCACAACCCCCCGGCCACGTGGGGCACATCCCAATGCGGGAAGTGTGATCGGAGCAGTTTCTCCGCGTGGTCTCGCCCTTCCCGAAGCTGCACCGTGCGGTAGCGAAGGATCTCGTCGTACTGTCCGAGCAGCTCCAGGGCGATGAGCTGCTCGAGGATGGGGGTGCCCAGATCGTGGGCGTATCGGGATTGTTCGAGGCGTCGGATCTTGTCCTGCTCCGCACGGATCCATCCGATCCTCAGGCCGCCCCATACGGTCTTACTCATGGAACCGACGAGCAGTGCCGGCCCATAGGCCGCCAACGGAGCTCCCGCGGCACCATCGATGCACAGGTCCGCGGTGGTCTCGTCTGCCACCAGGAGCGAGTCGTGGTCTCTGGCGAGGTTCACCAGCAGCTCGCGCTGCTGAGCCGGCATGACGGCACCTGTCGGGTTGTGGAAGTCGGGCATCACGTAGGCAAGAGCAGGTCTTGCCTCGCGAAAGGTCTGCGCAAGTCCGTGCTCATCCCAGCCCCGACGCGGATCGACGGCGACGGGCACGAGCTTGCGAGCCTTCAGTCTCAGCGCGTCCGTGGCATGAGGATAACTGGGAGTCTCCACCAACGCGGTGTCTGCTCGGGACAGGAACGTCTTGGTGATCAGCGAGATTGCTTGCTGAGCTCCGAGTGTGACCATGATGTTCCCGGGTTCTGTCGGGAGACCCTTGGCCGTGTACCGCTCGGCCAGCACCTGGCGCAAACGGGGCAGTCCGAAGAGGTCATAGCCGGTGCCACCCAGATAGGCCGGCAGCTCCTGCGCGGCACGCAACGAGGCCTCACCCACCTGCGGAGCCGCAGGCAGGGCGACTTTGCTGAAGTCGAGCGTGGTGGTGGTTCGCGCCTCGATGTCCTCCAACGGGCTGTGGCGTCCCGGAATGGTGACCACACTGCCGGAACCGCGGGTGCTGCGAAGGTAGCCAGCCTCGCGCAGACGCGCATAGGCGGCCGCGACGGTTGTCCGACTCACCCCCAGCTCCGAGGCAAGTTCACGCTCGGCCGGCAGCCGCGTGCCGAGTGGGATCCGTCCGTCAAGCGCCAGGAGCCTGACCCGATCAGCCAGAGCGCCGTAGGCGGGGCCGCTTGCGCGCCACGCTCCGAGTTCCGTGACCAACCGGCGGGCAGTGAGAATCATCATCAGTCCACCATGCCACAATTGGCATCTTGTTGTAATGCCAATCTGCTGGTGAACTTCTCCTATGACTCTTCTTCGTGCATGGCGCGTGTCTCAGCTGCTGATCGGATTGTTCCTCTACGGGTTCTCACTCGCCATGATGATCAGAGCAACGCTCGGAGTCTCGCCCTGGGATGTCTTGGGTCAAGGCTCTGCGCTGCAGACAGGACTCCCGTTCGGTGTCATGACCAACATCATCGGGCTCATCGTGCTCCTGCTCTGGATCCCGCTGCGGCAGAAGCCTGGCATCGGGACCGTCCTCAACGTCCTGCTCGTCGGTCCAAGTGCTGAGGTCGGCCTCGCAGTGCTGGGCGAGCCGGAGGCTCTATGGGCACGGATCCTCTTGTTCACCGGAGGCCTGGTCCTGCTGGCCGTGGCCAGTGGACTCTACATCGGCGCGCAGTATGGACCCGGCCCCAGAGACGGGCTCATGACGGGGGTACATCGTCGCTTCGGGTGGCCCATCTGGCTGGTTCGCACCCTGATCGAGGGCACGGTCCTGCTCCTCGGTTGGCTCCTCGGCGGTCCCGTGGGACTGGGAACGGTGGCCGTCGTGCTGCTCATCGGGCCTCTGGTCCATCTGGCGCTGCCCATTTTCCGAATCCCGACCCGCCAAGAGCTCGAGAACGCCAGGCTTGAGCAAGAAGCGCCAGCCTACGTACAAGGATCATGATGCTCGCTCTACTCGCAGTGTTGCTCTTCACCGTTGCCCTCTTCGCCTATATCGGCAGAACCTCGGTACCCGCCAGGGAACGCATTCCGGTCATCCAGTGGAGTTCCAAAGACCTGTACCGCAACGCCTGGCGCGGGTTGGACCTCTGTTCTTCGCGCACACCCTTGGGACGGATGCTGGAAGGCCGCGGTGGCAAGAGCTCGGGTTGACGGAACCGGCCCGTCGTCAGAACAACACGCCTTCGGACATCTCGATGCGGCCGCAGGAATAGGATTGTCCTATGACGGAGACGCATCAGCATCACGGTGAGTACAAGGTCGTCGGCGGCAAGCTCGTCGTCGTCGATCTCCAGACCGACCTCGACCTGCGCACCCATCCGCGAGAAGCGACGATCACGGTCGCCTCGGTCAACGGGGACTTCTTCTTGGAGCCCGATGAGGCGCTGGACTCGCTCAATGCCGCGCTGGTCGGGCTGCCGGTTCGTGCCACGCGGGAAGAGATCGCCGAATCCGTGCGCGTCCAGCTGCCGACGGAGGCGCATATGTTCGGCTTCGATGAGTACGCGATCGCCACTGCGGTGCGCCGCGCTCTGGGTCATGCCACGCGCTGGGAGGACCACGCGTGGGAGGTCATGCCCGCGGTGCAGCTGCCCGTGGAGATGCATGTGGCGCTGGACCAGGTGCTCACCGAAGAGGTGGGACTGGGCAATCGCCCTCCGCTGATGCGCATGTGGGACTACTCGGGCCGGGCCGTGGTGATCGGGTCCTTCCAGTCGCTGGCCAACGAGGTGGATTCCGAGGCCGCCGAGCGCATGGGAGCCACCGTGGTGCGTCGAATCACCGGTGGGGGAGCGATGTACATGGACGAAGGCAGCTTCGTCACCTACTCGCTCTCCGTGCCGCAGTCGCTGGTGGACGGGCTCAGCTTCGCCGATTCCTATCCGTTCCTCGACGCCTGGGCGATGGAGGCGCTGACCGAGATCGGAATCTCCGCCTCCTATAAGCCGCTCAACGACATCGTCTCCGCCGAGGGCAAGATCGGCGGGGCCGCGCAGAAGCGGTTGGCCAGCGGTGCGATGGTGCACCACGTGACGATGAGCTACGACATGAACGCCGACGACATGCTTCAGGTGCTGCGCATCGGCCGGGAGAAGATCTCCGACAAGGGGATCACCTCGGCGGCGAAGCGCGTGGATCCGTTGCGCAGTCAGACGGGCCTGGCGCGGGAGGAGATCCTGAAGGTCTTCGTGGAGACCTTCGCGCGGAAGTACGACGCCAAGGTCGCCGAGATTCGTCCAGAGGAGCTCGCGCGCGCGGAAAAGCTCGTGGAGGAGAAGTTCAGCACCCAGGCGTGGACCGCCAGAGTGCCCTGAGCTGGGAGGATCGCGCGATCCCCGAGGACGACGACGTCGCGTGCACGGGTCCCCGATTCGCCGTCTGGTTCCGCGCCGTGCTAATGTTTCTTGTCGCTGCCAATGAGGCAGAAACAATGCGCGGGTGGCGGAATAGGTAGACGCGCTAGCTTGAGGTGCTAGTCCTCGTATAAGAGGGTAGGGGTTCAAGTCCCCTTCCGCGCACATTGTGAATGCGGCACACAAATGCCGCACAGGCCCCGGTCTGACGAGGAGAGATCCCGTCGGCCGGGGTTTTCTGTGCCCGTCCCTCTCCCGCCGCGTTGAGGGGCGGATTCTCCGGATGTCTCATGAGGTTTTCGGCCTGTGCTGCCCGGTATTTCCGCCGCTCAACGGAGGGGGGAGGGCTGCGAGACTCGGTCTTGTCGCGGACCGACGGGCTGTGCTCGGATCAGCGATCAGCGATCACCGATCAGCGATCGTCGGCGTTGGCGATGTCCGAGTAGTCTTCGGGTTCGCCGCCGTCGTTCTCCGCCCACTGCTCCGCGCAGGTTCCGCCGGCAGGATTAGGTTCCCAGTCGGCGCGGGCCTGGGACTGCTCCCAGAGCCTCGCATTGATCTCATCCTCAGACTGTCCGGTCCGGACCAGCGTCGACGTCTCATTCCCCTCCCAGCACGCGGTGTGGGCCTCCAGATACTCCCACTCACCAATCTCCAGGTAGTCAGGGTGGCACAACGGATCTGGCATCGCCCCGGTGCCGTCCCACTCCTGAGGCCACCCGACCGGCTGTTCGCCGTTGTTGTGCTCGGTCTTCTCGGCCAGCGCCTCGTCGTCGTCGCAGTAGAGGTGGTGGACTTCGGCGCCGTCGTCCTCTTCCGGGGAGATGTAGTGGAAGTCGACACCATCCGAACCGATCGTGATTTGTTGGCCGCCGCGACGTTCACCAGCGTCCACCGCATCGCCTGCCACGGCGGATTCTTCCTGGCTGGCATCAACGATGGTCTGGGTCGTCTCGCTGGGGCTTGGCGCCGACTCCGTGTCACTGGAATCTGCCGCCGTGACATCTGCGGCAGGGGCGTCAGCCGCGCAGGCTGAGAGCAGCAGCGCCGCGGCGGCGATCGACAGGACAGGTGACCAGGTTTTCCTCAGCATGAACACACCTTACATATTCACTGTTCCGATGTGAACAATAATCGGCATTCTGTGCCTTTTCAGAGGTGGATTCTCGGAGCATGTCGAGCCGTTTCGGAACCAAGTACGCGGATATTCCGCCACCCGACGGAAAAAACCTCAGTCCTTATGCGCCATAAGACCCACATCACGCGCTGAGGGGCGGATTCTACGAGTACTTGATGGGGCGATAGGCCCTATCTACTCGGAGAATCCGCCCCTCAGCGTGGAGTGGGGTCCGCCACTCAGCGCGGCTGGCGGTGGGTCAGTTGGTGGGAGTGCCTGAACCGGGGTTCTTCCGCGAACGATTGCGGAACATCCGGAAGAGCTTTCGGCCGAGCCACATGAGTACTGTTCTGAAGATCATGTCAGGAGCATATCCGAGTACCCCCGTGTGGGCACGTCTCGGCGTGATGGACCGGGCGTGCGCACGACTCCGCAGGCGAATCCCGAAGTGGCTAGGCTGGGCACAGAGATCCCGACCCCCTGAGGAGAGCATCTGTGAGCACCGCATCCGGCGCGACCCCCGCAGCAGCGGCTGAAGCAGAGGTCGTCGACTTCTGCCGAGACCTGATCAGGCTCGATACGTCCAACTGGGGGGAGGGGCGGTCCAACGGTGAGCGCGAGGCCGCCGAGTACTGTGCTGCCATCATGCGACAGGCGGGCCTGGCTCCAGAGATCTTCGAGTCCGCGCCGGGCCGCACGTCCGTCGTCGCCCGGATGACCGGCAGCAACCCGGAGCTCGGCGCGCTGGTCGTGCACGGGCACCTTGATGTGGTCCCCGCTCAGGCGCAGGACTGGCAGGTGGACCCCTTCGCCGCGGAGATCCGCGACGGCATGATCTGGGGCCGCGGTGCCGTGGACATGAAGGACATGGACGCGATGATTCTGGCCTCCATGCTGCGGATGCACCGTGAGGGTCACCAGCCGCAGCGTGATCTCATCTTCGCCTTCTTCGCCGATGAGGAGGACAACGGAAACTTCGGCGCCAAGTGGATGGTCAAGAACCACCCCGAGGTCTTCGAAGGTGCCACCGAGGCCATCAGCGAGGTCGGCGGCTTCTCCACCGACGTCGCCGGGAAGCGTGCCTACCTGATCCAGACCGGGGAGAAGGGCCTGCACTGGACCAAGATGACCGCCTCCGGGACGGCTGGGCATGGATCCGCGATCCACAGCGACAACCCGGTCGTCCGGCTCGGGGCCGCCGTAGCCGCCATCGGTGAGTACGAGTGGCCGCTGGACTACACCAAGACCACCCGCGCGCTGATGGAGCAGCTCTCCGAGCTCACCGGCATCCCCTTCGATGAGGAGGACCCCTCCGAGCTGCTCGCCGCCACCGGCAGCGCCTCGAAGTTCATCTCCGCCACGCTGCGCAACACGTCGAACCCGACCCTGCTCGAGGCCGGATACAAGCACAACGTGGTCCCCGGATCCGCCTCCGCGCTGGTGGACGCGCGCACGCTGCCCGAGCAGGACGCCCAGGTCGCCGCGAAGCTCGAGGAGCTCGCCGGCGAGAAGGTCAGCTTCGAGCTGCTCAACGGAGGCCCTTCCCTGGAGGTGCCGTTCTCCGGACTGCTGGTCGAGCAGATGGTCGCCTCGCTCAAGGCCGAGGACCCCGATGCCGCGGTGCTGCCCTACATGCTCGGCGGCGGCACCGACAACAAACACCTGGCCTCCTTGGGCATCTCGGGGTACGGCTTCGCCCCGCTGCAGCTGCCCGCGGAGCTCGACTTCACCGGAATGTTCCACGGAGTCGACGAGCGCGTCCCCGTGGAGGCGCTGGTCTTCGGAGTCCGGGTGCTGCACCGCTTCCTCGCGGCCCAGTAGGGACCCTGGCAGACGACGACGGCGCGCGGCCCCCAGCGGCGCGCCCACATAGCACCACACCAGTCGAGCCCCCACATCAGGAGCATCCATGGATCCGATCACCGCCGTGCTGAGCGAGGCGCTGCTGGCGCGCATCGCCGCCAGGGCACCCGGCTACGACGAGCGCAATGAGTTCTGCCACGAAGACCTCGCCGAGCTCACCGCCGCCGGGTATCTGCGCGCCCTGGTCCCCGTGGATCGAGGAGGCCTGGGCTGGGACCTGCCGAGTCTCGTCGCCGCTCAGCGCCGCCTCGCCGCGGCCGCCCCAGCGACCGCGTTGGCCGTGAACATGCACCATATCTGGGTCAGCGTGTCCCGGCAGATGGTCGAGCGCGGCCACACCGAGTTCGAGCAGGTGCTCCACGAGGCGGCAGCAGGAGAGGTCTTCGCCTTCGGCATCTCGGAGGCGGGCAACGATGCGGTGCTCTTCGACTCCACGACCGAGGCGAGCGTCGACGACGACGGCTCGGTCACCTTCACAGGGACTAAGATCTTCACCACGCTGGCCCCGGTATGGACCCGACTCGGGCTCTTCGGCAAAGACACCTCAGCCACGGGGGCCGAGGGCGAGACCCCGCTGATCTTCGGCTTCCTCGAACGAGAGACCTCCGGCTGGCGCACCCTCGAGAATTGGGACACTCTCGGGATGCGCGCGACGCAGTCACATGCCACGTCCCTCGAGGGCGCCCGAATCCCGGCGGATCGGATCGTCCGACGGCTTCCCGTGGGCCCGAACCCGGATCCGCTGGTCTTCGCGATCTTCTCCTCGTTCCTGACCCTGCTCGCCGCGGTCTACACCGGTATCGGCGATCGAGCACTCACGCTCGGTGCGGAGCTGGTGGCCAAGCGGACCTCCCTGACCAGCGGAGAGTCCATGGATCGGGACCCAGACGTGCGCTACAAGCTGGCGGAGGCTCAGCTCGCGCAGCTCTCCCTGGACTCACAGCTCCGCGGGATCGCCGGGGAGGTGGAGTCGGGAGCGGAGCACGGGGCCTCCTGGTTCCCTCGCCTCGCGGCGCTGCGGACCACGGCGACCCGGACCGCACGTCAGGTCGTGGACCAGGTGCTCAGCGTCAGCGGCGGGGCGCAGTATCACCGGGAATCGGAGCTCAGCAGGCTCTACCGGGATTCGCTCGCGGGGATCCATCACCCCTCCGATGACGAATCCGCTCATCGCACGCTGGCGACCTACACCCTGGGCCCACTCTGAGACCCGCTGGCTCTGAGACCCACTGGCGCAGCCCCTCCAGGACGCAGCTCGGCGGCAACCGGGCATCCGACACGGTCAGAGTGTGCGCTGGACCCGCATCACACGCCGGCGCAGCCAATATCTGCGCAGTCCGCCGGTGTACATCACGGAGCGGCGGAGCTCCCATTTGCCGTACTCGGCATGGTCGATGACCCGCCTGCGCGCCTGATTCAGGGATTCCTGCGGCTGGCAGGTGATGACCATGTACTCCCAGGTGGGGCCCGCGTCGTCGACCTCTGAATAGAGCTCAGCGGTGGGCTGGGACCACCAGTTCTGCTGCGCCATCGGGTGTTCACCTTCACTTTCGCCGGGAAGCCTCAGCCTACGTGGGAAGGCCCCCGACTCCGAGTTCATGACCAGGACTTACCGAAGTGGTGTCTCGTTGGTACGGTGAGCGTATGACTATGGATCCTCGCGTGGCACTCAACGCGCTGACAAACGCTCTCGAAGAGCACCTCTCCGCCTCGATGAACCGCCGTGGAGATGAGGATCCGGCGGTCGAGTCAGCCTTCTACAACATCTCCGACGCCTTCGAGGCCTACGAGGATGCGCTCTTCGCCGCCAGCGGTGAGGTGACCCCGCTGGATCTCTATGACGAGGAAGACGGCGAGGACGACCTCGACGAGGACGAGGACTCCGAGGATGACCCGGCCCTCGACTCCGAGGAAGAGATCTACGAGGACGAGGAAGAAGAGCAGCGCTAGCCCGTCGCGGCCTGAGAGTCGCATCTGATCAGCACCGACACCGCTGTTGATCGCCCCGCACCGAGGCCTGATGCTCTAAGCTCGGCGTGTGCAGTGGATTGAAGCGATCATACTCGGACTGGTCCAGGGGCTGACCGAATTCCTCCCCATCTCCTCCTCTGCGCACCTGCGCATCGTGGGGGAGTTCCTGCCCGGTGCCGCGGATCCAGGGGCGGCCTTCACGGCCATCACCCAGCTCGGCACCGAGCTGGCGGTGCTGGTCTACTTCTGGCGCGACATCGTGCGGATCGTGAAAGCATGGTTCGCCGCGCTCGCGGGCAAGCTTCCACATTCAGACGCCGATGTGCGGATGGGCTGGCTGATCATCATCGGCACCATCCCGATCGTGGTGCTGGGGCTGCTGCTCGAGGACATGATCGAATCGGTCTTCCGCACGCTCTGGCTCACCGCCACGATGCTGGTCGTCTTCGCTGTGGCGCTGGCCTTCGCCGACGCCTACGGCAAACAGCGCAAACCCCTGGATCAGCTCAGCGTCCGTGACGGCATCATCTTCGGCTTCGCCCAGGCGCTGGCGCTGATCCCCGGAGTCTCCCGTTCGGGCGGGTCCATCACGGCGGGCCTGCTGCTGGGCTACACCCGCGAGGCCGCGGCCCGCTATTCCTTCCTGCTGGCCATCCCCGCCGTGTTCGGATCCGGGTTCTACAAGCTCTTCGGCACCCTCGGGGAGCAGCCCGGTCCCTACACCATGGGTCAGACCCTGGTGGCCACGGTTGTCGGGTTCTTTGTGGCCTATGTGATCATCGGCTGGTTCCTGAAATACGTCTCCACCAACTCGTACACGATCTTCGTCAACTACCGGATCCTGCTGGGTCTCTTCGTCTACATCATGCTGGGCCTCGGAATCATCAACGCCTGATCCGCGTTGGACTTCTGAGACCTGTTGCGCTGACGATCCCGTCGCATGACTGCTGACCCCAACGGTGAAAGGACCCCTGCGTGAAATCGTGGACCTCCCCGGACGTGCCCGCCCTGCCTGCGCTGCCCGAAAATCTGCAGCTGCACGACACCTCCACGGGGGCGCTGGTGCCGGTGACGTCCGACGACGGCGTGGGGTCGCTCTACGTCTGCGGCATCACCCCCTATGACGCGACCCACCTGGGTCACGCCAACACGTATGTCCAGTTCGACCTGCTGGTCCGCTATTGGCGCGCCGCCGGGCTGGAGGTTAACTACGTGCAGAACGTCACCGACATCGATGACCCGCTGCTCGAGAGAGCCACCGCCACCGGCGTCGACTGGTTCGACCTGGCGCAGGAGCAGACCGAGCTCTTCCGCGAAGACATGTCTGCGCTGGGTGTGATCGCCCCCGATGCCTACCTCGGCGCCGTTGAGACGATCCCGGTGGTCGCGAAGGATGTGGAGCGCCTGGTCGAGCTCGGCATGGCCTACCCCGTGCCCGTCCCGGTCCAGGAGCTCGCCGACGGCGTGGCGCCCGGTTCCGCTGAAGCCTTCGACATCTACTTCGACACCGCTCAGGCTGAGGCCACCACTCCGTGGACCCTGGGCAGCATCGGCAACTACGACCGCGCCCAGATGGAGGAGCTCTTCCCGCAGCGTGGTGGTGACCCGCAGCGGCCGCATAAGCGTGACCCGCTGGATCCGCTGCTCTGGCGAGCCCGCCGCGACGGGGAGCCGCACTGGGACGGTCGCAGCCTCGGCGAAGGGCGGCCCGGATGGCACATCGAATGTTCGGTGATCGCACGGCGCCATCTCCCCGCCCCGTTCATGGTCCAGGGAGGCGGGTCCGACCTGCGCTTCCCGCACCACGAGTTCAGCGCCGCCCACGCCACAGCGGCCGACGGCGTCGCCCTGGCCAGCACCTACATGCACACCGGAATGGTCGGCCTGGACGGGGAGAAGATGTCCAAGTCCAAGGGGAACCTTGTGCTCTCCTCGCGACTGCGCGCCGAAGGCATCGACCCCCAGGTGATCCGCACGCTGCTGCTCTCGCACCACTACCGCGAAGACTGGAGCTACGCGCCGGATCAGCTCCGCGACGCCGCCCAGCGCTGGACGCGGTGGAACCAGGCACTCGCCTCGGCGCCCGAGACCGACGGCTACGGCGAACTCGGCACGGACTCCGCCGTCCCGGATGACCTCCAGTACGCCCTGCACTCGGCACTGTCACAGAACCTGAACGCCCCCGCCGCGCTGGAGACGCTCGACATGTGGGCCGAGGGTCGGTTGGCAGCAGATTCAAGCCGGGAGCGCGTGGCCGCCGTGGTCAAGGCGCTTCTGGGGATCGAGCTCCTCGCCGCGGAGCCGGCCCACAGCATGGCCGCCTCGGGCGTCGAGGCGCTGCGTTGAGCTGAAGAAGCTCAGCTCTCCGGCGGTTTGCGACGGCGCAGGTAGCGTTCGAACTCCTGGGCGATCGCCTCGCCGCTGGCCTCAGGAAGGTTCGTCGTGTCCGTGGCCTCTTCAAGCTGCTTGACATAGTCGGCGATCTCCGTGTCCTCCTCGGCCAGATCATCGACGCCGCGCTCCCAGGCCTCCGCGTCCTCGGCCACTTCGCTCTCATCCAGCGTGAGACCCAGCAGGTCCTCGAGCTCACGCATGATGGCGAGCTGCGCCTTCGGTGAGGGTGCCTGGCCCACATAGTGGGGGATGGCGGCCCACAGCGACACCGCCGGCAGTCCTGCCTGCGCCGCCGTATGGGCGAGCACCCCCACGATCCCGGTGGGGCCCTCATAGCTGGGTTCATCGATTTCGAGGATCTCCTGCAGCGCCACGTCCTCGCTGGAGAGCGAGGCCGGGATCGGTCGGGTGTGCGGGACATCGGCGAGCAGCGCGCCCACCAGGACGATCCCGGAGACATCGTTCTCGGCCGCACGGGTCAGGAGATCTGCGGTGAAGGCCTGCCAGCGGAAGCTCGGTTCCACGCCGTGGACCAGCAACAGGTCGACGGCGGCGCGCGCCGGGCGGGCACGGTAGATCTTCGTCGAGGGCCAGATGATCTCCCGGTGGCCGCCGGTGCTGCGCACCTTGGGGCGGGAGAACTGGTAGTCGTAATATCCCTCATCCTCGACCTTGCCGATGAGCTCCGCGCCGCAGGCCTGACCGACTGCACGCACGGCCGAAGAGGCGGCCGCCCCGGCGTCGTTCCATCCCTCGAAGGCCATGACCATCACGGTGGGGCGCGCCCCTGCGCGCTGGCTCTCCTCATCGGTGGCCGCGGCAGACTGCGCCGCGCGCAGATGATCCGCGAAGCGCTGGGCGAAGCCCTCAGGCACGGAGCCTTCTCCGGTCTGGCCTTCTCCGGTGTGCCGTTCAGCTCCCGGATCAGTGCCGTCGGCGGACGTCTCCTCCGGTGGGATCTCTTCATTCACGCAACTCACACTATCCCCCTGGGGGGTGCATTAGAAGCGTACGATGTTGCCCATGTCTTCGACCTTCCCCTCAGCAGTGCAGACCAGGACAGAGCAGCCAGAGGATGCCCCCGAAGGGGTCACCGGAGCGCTGCAGGCGGTGTTCTGGGACATGGATGGCACCATGGTCGATACCGAGCCGTTCTGGATCGCTGAGGAGCGCAGCCTGGTCGAGGCGCACGGCGGTGTCTGGACCGAGGAGCAGGCGCACAGCCTCGTCGGGCAGGCCCTGACTCATAGCGCGGTCGTGCTTCAGGAGGCCGGCGTGGCGATGACCTCCCGCGAGATCATCGACCACCTCATCACGCGCGTGGCGGCTCGCGCCCAGGCCGATATGCCCTGGCGCCCCGGGGCCCGCGAGCTGCTCGCCGATCTCAACGCCGCCGGTGTGCGCTGCGCGCTGGTGACCATGAGCGAGAAGCCGCTGGCCCAAGCGATCGTCGAGGCGCTGCCGAGCGGGCAGATGGAGTTCATCGTCAGTGGTGACATGGTCTCCCGGGGCAAGCCCGATCCGGAGGCCTACCTGCAGGCCTTCCAGAAGATGGCGGCGGACCACCTTCAGCGCACCGGTGTCAAGCTGCAGATGAACCGCTGCATCGCGATCGAAGATTCGATTCCCGGAGTCTCCTCTGCGGCCGACTCGGGTCTGGTCACCATCGCCGTGCCGCATTACACGCCGATCCCCGAGGACGACCGCTGGCAGCTGCTCCCGGGTCTCAGCGGGGTCGACGCGGCCAGCCTCGAACAGCTGCTGCCCCGATGACGTCCCGCCCCGGCACAGGCGCACGCCGCTCCGCGCGGATGCGGATCGCCGGGGTGCCCGTCCGCTTCCGGGTCTCCTGGTTCTTGGTCAGCGGTGCCATCGTGCTGCTGTTCGGCCCTCAGGTGCAGCGCATCTTTCCAGAACTGGGAATCCTGGCCTACGCCGTCGCCCTGGGCTACGCGCTGCTGCTGATGCTCTCGGTGCTCGCCCACGAACTTGCCCACGCCCTGGCCGCGAGATCGTTCGGCTGGCCTTCCACCGAGATCGAGCTGAACCTCTGGGGCGGGCACACCGAGTTTCTCGCACACCGCGCCACACCGGTGAAGTCGCTCGCCGTTTCCCTGGCTGGCCCGGCGGCGAACCTGGTGATCGCCGGGCTCGGCTGGTACTTCTCCGGACTCTTCGAACTGACCGGGGTGGCCGCGCTGCTGATCCAGGTCACCGTGCTGGTGAACTTCATGGTCGGAGTCTTCAACCTGTTGCCTGGTCTGCCGCTGGATGGTGGACGCATCGTGGAATCCGCCGTCTGGGGTGCCACGGGCAGCCAGGACCGCGGACTGCGCGCAGCGGGGTGGGCGGGGCGCGTCGTCGTCGTGCTGCTGCTGAGCGGACTGGCTGTGCTGGTGATCACCGGGATCCGCGAGATCAGCCTGGTGGTGGTCGTGGTGGCGGTGATGGTGAGCTTCTTCCTCTGGCAGGGCGCCTCGGAGAGCATCCGGGTGGCCAACGCGCGGCTGAGCAGGTCCCGCTGAGCGAGCGCCTTCTCGGTGCATGACCGTCCACAGCGCCGACGGCCTCGACAGCGATAGGCTGAACTCAGAACACAGCTGCGGCGGCCACCTCCCTGGTCTCCGGAGCGACAGCCCCTCAGAGAGCGAGATTCAGTGAGCACCAGCGCCTCCGGCGAGACCCCGTCGACGACCACCTCCGGCCCCATCGGAGCACATATGCGCTCAGGACCGCTGCGCGCAGGTCAGCGGGTTCAGCTCACCGACCGCCGGGGCCGGCCCAGCACCATCACGCTGCAGCCCGGCGGAGAATGGCACACCCATCAGGGCGTGCTCCGCCACGATCTGCTCATCGGCGCCAGCGAGGGGATCCTGGTGGCCAATGACGCGGGTCATGAGTACCAGGTGCTGCGCCCGCTGCTCAACGACTTCGTGCTCTCCATGCCCCGCGGCGCGACAGTGGTCTACCCGAAGGACTCCGCACAGATCGTGCAGGTCGCCGACATCTTCCCGGGTGCTCGGGTGGTCGAGGCCGGCGTGGGCTCCGGCGCGCTGTCGATCTCGCTGCTCCGCGCCGTCGGGGAGAACGGGGTGCTCCATTCCTACGAGCGGCGTGCTGACTTCAAGGACATCGCGGTCGGAAACGTCGAGGCGTTCTTCGGCGAGTCCCACCCAGGCTGGGAGGTCTATCTCGGGGACATGCAGGAGGAGGTCCTCACCGTGGAGGAGCCCGGCAGCGTGGACCGGGTGGTGCTGGACATGCTCGCACCCTGGGAGTGCCTGGACGCGGTGAAGACCGTCCTGGCGCCCGGGGGAGTCTGGGTCAGCTATGTGGCCTCCGTGACCCAGCTGTCCCGTCTCGCCGAGGAGATCCGCGCCTCACAGGGGTTCACCGAGCCCGAGGCCCACGAGACCATGCTGCGCACCTGGCATCTGGACGGACTGGCCGTACGGCCGGATCACCGCATGGTGGCGCACACCGGCTTCCTGCTCTCCGCGCGGCGGCTCGCCGATGACCAGACCCCCTTGCAGCTGAAGAAGCGCGAGAAGGTCTCCACAGTGAGCGAGGAGGACCGCGCCGCATGGCCCGCCAACGATCCCGAGGCTGTCTGGGACGAGGCAAGCCTGAAGACCCGCACCGTCTCGGGGAAGAAGAGCCGCAAGGCCGCGGCCTACTCCCAGAAGATCGCCGCACAGGCCAAGGAGGTGTTCACCCGTGAGTGAGCAGACAGGTAACGAGGCCCCGCAGCAGAGCCGCGAGGCCCAGCAGCTGCAGAACCGGCTGAACCAGGCCCACCGCCAGCTGGACACGCTGCGCAGCCGCGCCAAGCAGCTGGAGACTCAGCTGCAGAGCGCAGGGCGGAACAACCAGCGCATGGTGGATCTGCTGGAGACCACCCGCAACGAGATCTCCGAGCTGCGCAATGCGCTGCAGGCTGATGGACAGGCGCCCTTCACCTTCGGCACCGTGATCGGCTACCGCCCGGCCCACGAGCAGGTGACTGGCCGGGAGATCCAGGCCACCACGGTGGCCGGAGTCGACATCCTCCAGGCGGGACGCAAGCTGCGCGTGAGCCTCTCCCCGCTGATCACCCCCGAGGAGCTCCAGGCCGGAGACGAGGTGCTGCTCAATGAGAACTTCACCGTCGTGGCGGTCCTGGGGGCCGAGCCGACCGGCGAGCTCGCGCGGGTCAAAGAAGTGCTGCCCGACTCCCGCCTGGTGATCGTCTCCCGCGGCGAGGACGAACGCGTCGTGACCCTCACCGCTGCCGCACAGGCGCAGGCCAAGGCCGAGGGGCTGCACAGCGCCCGCGTCGGCGATGCCGTGATGGTGGACCTGCGCACCGGCACTGCCACCGAGATCGTTCCGCTCTCGGAGGTCGAGGATGTGGTGCTCGAAGAGTCACCCGACGTCTCCTACTCGGACATCGGGGGGCTCTCCGAGCAGATCGAGGCCATCCGTGACGCCGTGGAACTGCCGTTCCTGCACGCCGACCTGTACCAGGAGCACGGACTGCGCGCCCCCAAGGGCATCCTGCTCTACGGCCCGCCTGGCTGCGGCAAGACCATGATCGCGAAAGCCGTCGCCAGCTCCCTCGCCGGCAGCGGCAGCGGCGCGCGGGCCGGAGGAGCTGAGACGACGGTCCGGAACGCCACGTCCGACGGCGGCGATGCAGCCTCCGAGGGCCAGGGCACGGGGGCCTTCTTCTTGAACATCAAGGGCCCGGAGCTGCTGAACAAATACGTCGGTGAGACCGAACGGCATATCCGGGTGATCTTCTCCCGCGCTCGCGAACGCGCCTCCTCCGGCCAGCCCGTGGTGGTCTTCTTCGATGAGATGGAGGCCCTGTTCCGCACGCGCGGCAGCGGCGTCTCCTCCGATGTGGAGACCACCATCGTACCGCAGCTGCTGGCGGAGATCGACGGCGTGGAGTCGCTGGAGAACGTGATCGTCATCGGTGCCTCCAACCGGGAAGACATGATCGACCCGGCCATCCTGAGGCCTGGCCGGCTGGATGTGAAGATCCGCGTCCAGCGACCCGGCCGTGAAGGTGCCGGAGAGATCCTCGGCATCCATCTCGGCGGGGCCGTCCCGCTGCACCCTGACCTGCTCGCCGAGCATGGCGACCGGTCCTCGGCGGTGGCGTTCCTCGTCGATTCGCTGTTGGACCGGCTCTTCCCGCAGACCCAGCAGGCACGCCTGCGCCTGATCCATGCCGATGGAACGTCCACGCCCTTCCAGGCCGCCGACTTCATGTCCGGGGCGGTGCTCAGCAACATCGTCGACCGGGCGAAGAAGGCCGCGATCAAGGACTTCCTGGGCTCCGGCACCGATCCGGCGCAGAAGGGCCTCACTCTGGACCACCTCTTCGACGCCGCTGAAGAGGAGCTCCGAGACCAGGAGGACCTGGTGAACACCTCGGATCCGCAGGCCTGGTCACGCGTCGTCGGCGCCTCGAGCTCTCCCGTGGTGCGCATCGAGCGGCCCGCCGTCGGGGCTGACACCAGCGCCCCCAGCGCCCCTGCGCAGCAGCGGGGCCGACGATGAGCGTGCGCAGGCTGATCGGGATGGAGACCGAGTACGGGATCCATGCCCCCGCCAACCCCAGGGCCAGCCATGTGGCGCTGTCCATCGAGCTGGTCAACGCCTATGCCGCCCATGTGACCGAGACCGGCGGTGCCGTGGCGGGCACCGAGTGGGACTATCAGTCGGAGTCCCCGCTGGTGGACGCCCGGGGCTGGGTGCTTCCGCGCTCCGCCGCCCATCCCTCGCAGCTCACCGACACCGAGGAGGCCTTGGACCACGCGCGCTACGACGAGGCGCTGAGCTATGCCACCGAGCAGGAGTCCGGACAGGGGCCCGTCCGCGACGCGCTGGGAAACGTCAGCGGGGGAGACCCCAGCCCGGCCGACGTCGCAGGGGCCTACCACGCGCCTGGGTCGGCGCATTGGCGCGGCGACTACTTCCAGCCGCGCGAGGGTCAGCCGCAGCTGCTGATGAACCTGGTGCTGGGCAACGGCGCACGGTTCTATGTGGATCACGCCCACCCGGAATATTCCTCTCCCGAGGCGCTCGGAGCGCGCCGGGCGGTGCTCTACGACGTCGCCGGCGACCGGGTGGTCCGCGCGGCGGCGCAGCGGCTGAGCCAGGAGGAGCACTCCCCGCAGGTGCTGCTGTACAAGAACAACACGGACAACAAGTCCGTCTCCTACGGCGCCCATGAGAACTACCTGGTCCCGCGAGCGGTCCGGTTCGACGCACTGGTCGCCGGGCTGCTTCCCTTCTTCGCGTCTCGGCAGGTCATCTGCGGCGCCGGACGAGTCGGGATCGGTCAGACCAGCGGGGAGCCGGGGTACCAGATCTCCCAGCGCGCCGACTTCTTCGAGGAGGAGGTCGGTCTGGAGACGACCGTGCGTCGGCCCATCATCAACACCCGCGACGAGCCCCATGCCGATCAGGATCGGTTCCGGCGGCTGCATGTCATCATCGGCGATGCCAATATGAGTGAGTACTCGGCCTGGCTGCGGGTGGGCACCACCGCGCTGGTGCTGGACCTGATCGAGTCCGGACGCGCCCCGGAGATCACCCTCGAGGACCCCGTGGCGGCGCTCAAGACGATCTCCCATGATCCGAGCCTGAGCGCCACGGTGCCCACCTCTCGGGGCCCGCTCACCGCTGTGGACATCCAGCAGCTGTACCTGCAGGCCGCCATGGACTGGGCTCAGGAGAAGACCGGGCCCGAGTCGACCCCCGCGGTTCCCGATACCGAGACCGCCGAGGTCCTCGAGGCCTGGCAGGAGCTGCTGCGCGACCTCACCGAAGACGTCTTCAGCGCCGCGGACCGGGTCGACTGGGTGGCGAAACTCTCGCTGCTCGAGTCCTACCGGCGCCGCGACTCTCTGGACTGGGATGCCCCCGTCCTGGCCATGGTGGATCTGCAGTACGCCGATCTCCGTGAGGAGAAGGGGCTCTACTACAAGCTGGCGCGCGCCGGCAGGATGCGCCGGCTCTTCACCGATCAGCAGATCGCCTCGGCCGCGGAGCACCCACCCGAGGAGACCAGAGCCTGGCTTCGCGGACGGCTGGTGAGTCAACACCCCGACGTCGTCGTCGGTGCCAGCTGGGACCAGGTCCTGCTGCGGGCCGATGCCGTGGCCCCGACGGTGCGCCTGGGGCTTCCGGACCCCTATTCGGGGACCCGTGCGGCTGCGGAGAATACACTTGTCAGCGCGAAGACCAACGCGGACCTCATCACCGGACTCCAGCGTCTGCTGGGGCGATGACGTCGCTCGGCCATCAAAGGAGAGAACCATGTCCACTCAACCGCAGAAGCGACCCCACGGCGGAGACGAGGACGGCGGGCCTGCCGCCGAGGCGACACCAGTGAGCGGAAGCGCCCAGGCCCAGAAGCGCGCCGGGGAGCTGGACAGCATGTTGGACGAGATCGACTCGGTGCTCGAATCCAACGCCGAGGAGTTCGTCAAGGGGTTCGTCCAGAAGGGCGGCGAGTAGCACTCCATGGAGCGTCGTGTCTTCGGGGTGGAGACCGAGTTCGGGATCACCCACCAGGGTGGCGAGCATCGCGGGCTGCCGCCTGACGAGCTGGCCCGCTACATCTTCCGGCCCGTGCTGAAATGGGGTCGCAGCTCCAACGTCTTCATCCCGAATGCCTCGCGGCTCTATCTCGATGTCGGATCGCACCCCGAGTACGCCACCGCTGAATGCGACGACCTGCTGGACCTGATCGCCTCTGATCGGGCCGGCGAGCTCATTATGCATGATCTGGCACAGCGTGCCGAGGCAGCCATGGCTGAGGACGGATTCGACGGCAGCGTCTATCTGCTCAAGAACAACGTGGACTCCCAGGGCAACTCCTATGGCAGCCACGAGAACTACATGATCCCGCGCACCACCCACTTCCGCCGGCTCTCCACGATCCTGCTGCCCTTCCTGGTGACCCGGCAGATCCTCGTCGGTGCCGGACGACTCGTGCCGGCCACTGACGAGACTCCGGCGCACTACGCGTTCTCCCAGCGCGCCGATCACATGTGGGAAGGCATCTCCTCGGCCACCACGCGCTCACGCCCGATCATCAACACTCGGGATGAGCCGCATGCCGATGCGGCGCTGCACCGCCGGCTGCATGTGATCGTCGGAGACTCGAACATGTCCGAGACCACGAGCCTGCTGCGCTACGGCGCCACCGACCTGGTGCTGCGCATGGTCGAGTCCGGCGTCCCGGTGGGCGACTTCGAGCTGGAGAACCCGATCGGGGCGATCCGCCACATCAGCCACGACATCAGCGGAACTGCCACCGTGAAGGTCCGCAACGGCCCCGAGATGACCGCTGTGGACATCCAGTCGGGTCTGCTGGACCGCGCCCGGCGCTTCGTGCGGGAGAACGGGGCGCATCATGACCAGGTGGAGCAGATCTTCGAGCTCTGGGAACGCACGCTGCAGGCGGTCGCCAGCGGAGACCACAGCTCGATCGAACGGGACATCGACTGGGCGATCAAGAAGCGCCTGCTGACCGACGTCGCCGAACGCGGCGGCCTTCGCCAGGGACATCCGAAGCTGGAACAGCTGGACATGGCCTACCACGACGTCCACCCGCGCCGCGGGGTATTCAATGTGCTCGCAGCGCACGGCAGGGTCAGCACCCAGCTGGAGCCGGAGCGGATCGAGCGTGCCATCGTCGACCCGCCAAGCACCACTCGCGCGGCGCTGCGCGGTCGGTTCCTCTCCACAGCGCGCGCGCTGGGAGCCGAGCACACCGTGGACTGGGTGCACCACAAACTGGTGGACCGTCCCTTGGACGCGCTCATGCTCAAGGACCCGCTGCTCGCGGAGGATCCGCGCCTGGACACCCTGCTGGCGAAGCTGGGTGATCGTGTCGAGACGCTGCGCGAGCAGAACCTGGCGCAGCGCCGGGAACAGGCGGTGCCGCTGGCGCTGAGTGAGCGCTATACGCTTGCCTCTCCCCGGGAGTTTGCTGAGCCTCCGCTGATCTGACGAACCTGGTATCCGGCCTGTACAGTGCTGGCAGGCCCCAGACCGTGTCTCGGTCGCTGTCCACCTCGAAGGAATCATTGTGCATCGTTCGTTCCGCCGCACCACTGTGGCACTTTCCGTTCCGGCGGTACTGCTGTTGTCCTCCTGCTCCACCGAGGGCCTGGGGGACACCGACGCCCTCTCCGGTGTCGAGCTGCACTACACCGAGGAGGGCACCCCAGAGGTCATCCTGCGCAACCCGCTCGAGATCGAAGAGGAGGCCTCCAGGGTCCTCGACCGTGGTGACGGAGAGGACCTGGACGAGGAGCAGATCCTCGAGGTGTCCCACGCCGTGGTCGACCCCGAGACCGGCGAGGTCCAGGAAGAGAGCTTCACGGAGGGCAACCCCTCGATGGTCTTCCTGCCCCAGATGCAGGAGCAGAGTGAGTTCATCTACGACTCGCTGACCGACACAGATCTGACGGTGGGCTCCGAGATCGCCCTCTTCGAACCTGCCAACGCCGAGTCACAGGCGCCAGCCACGCTGCTGGTGCTGCGCGTGGAGGGACAGTCCGAGGCCTACGCCTCAGGTGAGGCCCAGGAACAGAGCGGGGACCTCCCGGAGATCGAGAGCACCGAGGGTGAGGCCCCCGCGCTTGCCGGAGAGATCACCGGCGACGCCCCCGAGGAGACCACCTCCGAGGTCCTGATCCAGGGCGACGGCGAAGAGATCGCAGCCGACGATCAGGTCGTGGTGCGCTACACCGGCTGGAAGTACTCCGACGGCGAGCAGTTCGACTCGAACTGGCCGACCGACGACGAGGAGGCCGATCCGGGTCCGACAGGATTCCCCTTGGCGAACCTGGTTCCAGGCTGGGCCGAGGGCCTCGAGGGCAAGCAGGTCGGTTCCCGGGTGCTGATGGTCATCCCGCCCGAGGCCGGCTACGGCGAGGTCGAGGAGGGCGCCGAAGAAGACGCTCAGCACGAGCTCGCGGGGGAGACCCTGATCTTCGTGGTGGACCTCATCGCCTCCGCGGACGCTCCGGAGGCCGCTCCGGCGCAGCCGGGCGGTCAGCCGGGCGGTCAGTCGGGCCAGCCTGAGCTCACTGAGGAAGAGATCCAGGAGATGATCGAAGAGATGGAGAGCCAGCAGGAGGGCGGCGCCGAGGGTGGCGAGGCTGACTCCGGCGGCGACTCTGAGAACACCGACTCTGAGAACCAGAACGAAGAGGAGACCGAGTAATGTCCTTCGGCCAGCGCAGCTATGACCGCACCCGCCCCGAGATCGACTTTCCCGGGGACACCCCGCCGCAGGAGCTGGTCATCGAGGAGCTGATCTCCGGCGGCGGTCACGCCGTGGAGCCGGGGGACCAGATCTCCTGCCACTACGTGGGCGTCTCCTGGTCCACCGGGGAGGAGTTCGACGCCTCCTGGAACCGTGGTGAGACCCTTGACTTCACCGCCGGCATCGGACAAGTCATTCAGGGCTGGGACCAGGGGCTCATCGGCATGAAGGAGGGTGCTCGGCGTCGCTTCGAGATTCCTCCGCACCTGGCCTATGGTGAGCAGGGTGCCGGCGCGGCCATCGGTCCGAACGAGACCCTGATCTTCGTGGTGGACCTGGTCAGCGTCCGCAAGGCCTCCTGACCTGCAGCTGTGACGGATCCGCAGCACGCCAGTGCGGCCGCGCCTCTCGAGTCCACGCAGCCTGGGCCCTCCGCGGAGCCGCAGGCAGCCTCTGCCCAGGAGGAGGACGAGCTCCAGGACGTCTACGCCGACTACGGCGTGGCGCGGGCCTTCTCGCTGGCTGCCAGCATCCTCGATGCGGGCAGCGGCGGGCTGACCAAGACCGAGATCCGCGAGCGGGTGGAGCACTACCGTTCCTTCGGCGAGGGCCAGTCCGAGGACGCCTGGGAGCGGCTGTTCAGCCGGGACAAGGATCACCTGCGCAGCTGCGGGATCGCCATCGCAGAACCGGCTGCCGACCGGGACGACTACCGGTACCGCATCGACCCGGACGACTACGGACTGCCGGCGCTTCCGCTCACCGACGCCGAGAGGCTCGTGCTCACTCGTGCGAGCCAGCTGTGGGCGGGAAGTCGGACGCGGTCCTGGCTGGAGCAGGCGAGCTGGGCGCTGTCCACGGAGTCCGCAGCCTCGCCTCGATTCGAGGACCAGGCCGGTGCGCTGAGCTTCAACCTCGGCAGCGACGACGAGTTCGACCGGCTCACCGAGCTCGCCGCGCTCGATGCAGGCACGGTCGTCGGATTCGACTACACCGCGCGGGGCGCCGCCCGGCCATCGCCTCGACGGGTCGTGCTGCTGGACTACGCAGCCCGCGGACACTGGTACCTGATCGGTCATGACCTGGACCGAGACGCTCGTCGCGTGTTCCGGCTCGATCGTGTGCACGGGGTCATCAGGGCCCTGACACCGCAGCCGCGGCTCACCGAGGACCAGCGCAGCGCCGTCGCCGGAGTGGACGCCCGTGCGGCGTTCGACGGGTTCACCGGGGCGGAGGACCCCGCAGAGCTCCTCCGTGGAGTGCTCGACGCGCACACTGCTCCGAGCCCCAGGCTTCCGCGGCTCGCTCGAGCGGCACCCGCGCGTCAGGCAGACCCCGCGCACCGCAAGGTGGAGCGGGTCCTCTCCATCGCCGCGTATCTGCTCAGCTCCCCGGGGGTGCGCCCCTCGGAGCTGCTGCGCCGACATCAGATCACCCCCAAGCAGCTGCTCAAAGACCTGCTCTCCATCCAGCAGTCAGGCAGCTTCGGTCCAGGGCAGTATGGCGAGTTCATCGATGTCGACCCTGCCCCGCCGCTGAACCTTGCACAGTTCACCGAGGAGTACCTGCCTGCCGATGAGCCGATCACCCTCGCGATGCCCTCCGCGCGCACCGGAGACGTGCTGGCCCGGCCGCTGACACTGACCAAACCAGGAGCGCTTTCGCTGTTGATCGCGCTGAACACGATCATCGGTGAGGCTGAAGCGGGTGTCGACCTCTGGCTACCGGCGGCGATCTCGCTGCGGGGAAAGATCACCACGGTGCTTCCGGGAGGGCTGCAGCGCGCAGCCACCCAGGTCGCCGCTGGAGCGCAGGCGCAGACCCACGAAGTTTCGGCGCTGCGCGAGGCGGTCCGCGCGGGCACCTGCCTGGAGCTCGTCTACGAGGACGCCGAGGGCACGCGCACTCGACGGGTGGTGGAGCCCGCACAGGTCTATATCGACGGGCCGCGCATCTACCTGCAGGCCTGGTGTCGGCTGGCTCAGGCACCGCGCAACTTTCTCGGTTCGCGCATCCTCGAGCGCACGGCCCTGCCCGAGGAGCCGATCAGTGACCAGGCCCGCGCGCTCGCGCAGGCTCCGGTGGAACCTCCTCAGCCGCCGCGCGGAGCGGGCGCCTTCGACGTGGTCCTTCGCTTCTCCCCGGCGGCCGCCGGGCTCGCCGACCGGTACGCACCGCAGCGCCAGCGCACCCACGCCGACGGCGCCCGCAGCATCGGCACCTGGTTCCAGAGCCGAGAGGCGCTGATCAGGCTGTGCCTGCAGGCGGGCGGTGATGTGGCAGTGCTCGCCCCCGCCGAACTGCGCCGCGAAGTCCTTGATCGCGCCCGCGCCCAGCTGTCCGAGCTCACGGCCTGAGTGGCGTACCATTGGCCTCGAGGAAAGGACCTGCGCTATGAACATCACCGGCTGGCAGATCGCGATCATCGCACTGCTCATCATCCTGCTCTTCGGAGCCCCCAAGCTGCCCAAACTGGCGAAGTCACTGGGTCAGTCCATGCGCATCTTCCGGTCTGAGGTGCGCACGATGAGCGAGGAATCGCGGAAGAACTCCGATGACTCCGCGGGCTCGACCGCGGAGGAGTCCTCGCAGGACCGTGCCCCCGTCGAGGGCCGCGTGCTCAACCCCAATGACCCGACTGCCGAGCAGAACCGCTCCGGCGAGCGGGAGCCACGGGGAGACCACCGCTAACTCGCATGGCCACCACGCAGAAGAGGCGGCGCGACCCCGAGCGGACCATGGCGCTGAAAGACCATCTCCGTGAGCTGCGCAATCGCCTCATCAAGGCTGCACTGGGGATCCTTGCCGGCGCCGTCGCCGGCTTCTTCCTGTACGACTGGCTGGTCCAGGTCCTCGCCGAACCCATACTCGGCTACGAGGACGACGGCCGCCTGGCCGATATCGCTTTCAGCACTGTGGGCGGTCCGCTGGACCTGATGATCCGGCTCTCACTCTTCGTCGGGTTTGTGATCTCCTCGCCCATCTGGCTCTACCAGATCTGGGCCTTCATCATGCCAGGGCTGCGCAAGACCGAGAAGCGCTACGCCATCGGGTTCATCGGCGCTTCCGTGCCGCTGTTCCTCGCCGGCATCGCGGCCGCCTACAGCGTGCTTCCGCAGGCCATCGACTTCTTCCTTGCACTGAATCCTGAAGGCACGTCGAACATCATCGACCCGGACGTCTACTTCACCTTTGTGCTGCACCTGTTCCTGGCCTTCGGCCTGGCCATGATCATCCCCGTCGTGCTCGTCGGGGTGAACATGATGGGGCTGGTCAGCGGCAAGCAGGTGCTCAAGGCCTGGCGCGGAGTGGTCATGCTCATCGCGGTGGTCTCGGCACTGGCGGCCCCCGGCGGGGACGCGGTCACGATGTTCTTCCTTGCGATCCCGCTCGCCGTGCTCTTCGGCATCGCCATTCTGCTGTGCCTGCTCAATGACAAGCGCCGCGCCAAGCGAGAAGCCGAGACCGATGCCGAGATGGAAGAGTTCATCCGGGACTGATCTCCGGGTGGAACTGCGCGGCGTTCCGCCGATCCCACGGGGTGGGCATCCCGCCCAGCGAGGTGTGCTGAGGGGTGACGCTCAGGACTGAGCGGAGGACTGAGCGGAGGTCTGAGCGGCTGCCTGGGCGCGGAGCCCGCGGAGCAGGTGGTCCTGCTCCTCGATCAGCAGCCGGCGCAGCGCCGCGGGGGCCTCGGAGTTCTCCTGGAGCCATGCGGTGGTGCGCAGCACCAGCGGGTGCTCCTCCGGCACCTGGCCGTCCTCGAGATCCTGGGCTCCGGGATAGAGGCCTGAGATGACCCGGGTGGCCTGGCCCTGGCTCATCTGCTCCCAGACCCGCAGCAGAGACTCGAAATAAGCCTCCGTCGCTCCAGCGACGAGAGACGCAGTGGCGGGATCCGCGGCGATGCCGAAGCCCTCCACCGTGGCGGTGAGGTGATCATTGGACAGCTCGCGTCCGTCCCCGTCAGTGCCGCGGAGGGCCTGTTCGAACGCGTCGGCCTTCACTCGGCGGTCGGGCCGTGCGGCCGCGGCCAGCCGGTGTGCGATGCGTGCCCGCGCGGTGGTCTTGGCGGCGAGCTCCGCGTCGATCTGGCCTATGTCCACGCGACCATGGGCGGTGAGCGCCTGCAGGAACGCCCAGCGCAGCTCCTCGTCGATGCGCAGTCCAGAGATCCCGTAGTCCTCGCCCGAGCCATCGAGCAGGGCCTCGAGCAGATCCAGCTGCGAACCCTCTCGCCGGGAGAGGACCGCGAGGCTTCGTGCGATGGCGCGCTGATGGTCTCCGATGGTGCGGGTCAGCTCCCCGGCCAGCCGAGCGGCGAGCTCCTGTTGCAGCGCAGGGCGCTGGGCCGGTGGGGTGAAGCGCTCCAGAGCGGTCAGTGACTGCCGCAGCAGTCCCTGGACGACGACGATCTCATCAATGCCCAGACCCATGGTCTGAACGGCCTGCAGAAAGCGGCGGGAGCCGAGCTCGCCGTCGCGCACCATGGACCACAGGGCGGCCCAGACGGTGGCCCGGGCAAGCGGGTCCGCCACCGGGTAGCTGAGCACCGCGGCCAGTGATTCTGCGTCGAGGCTGATCTTGGCGTAGGTGAGGTCATCCTCGTTCGGCAGCAGCAGCCGTGGCTGGTCTCCCGGCACGCTGAGCCCGGGGACCTCGGTCAGTCCACCTGGGGCAGCAGGGTCCAGGAAGACGTCCTGGGCGGCGTGAAGCTTCAAGGTGCCCGTGGCGGCATCCAAGACGTGGACTCCCACCCGGATGCGGTGCGGGCGCGCCACGGGTTCTCCGCTGGCCGGGTCTGTACCCTGCTGACGGATCACGACGGCGCCGCCGGCGAGGTCTCCACGCGAGTCGTCGATCTCCGCGGAGAGCACCGGAACACCGGCGGTCTGCAGCCAGGCCTGCGCCCAGCTGTCCATATTGGCTCCGGTGACCTCCTCCAGAACGGCGAGAAAATCCGCCAGGGTGGCATTGCCGAAGGCATGCCGGGCGAAGTAGCGCTGGGCTGCCTCACGGAAGGATTGGCGACCGGCATAGGCGGCCAGCTGTTTGAGCACCGAGGCGCCCTTGGCGTAGGTGATCCCATCGAAGTTCTGGTCGGCCGCTTCGAGGTCGCCGATGTCCGCCACGATCGGGTGTGTGGTCGGCAGCTGATCCTGCACATACGCCCAGGCCTTGCGGCCGTTGGCGAAGGAGATCCAGGAGGTCGTCCAGTCGGTGGCCTCGTCGACCGCGAGGGAGCCCATATAGTCCGCGAAGGACTCCTTGAGCCACAGGTCGTCCCACCAGTGCATGGTCACCAGATCGCCGAACCACATATGCGCCATCTCATGCATCAGCGTGTTCGCGCGGGTCTCATACTGTGCGTCGGTGGCGGCGGTGTCGAAGACGTACTTCTCGGTGAAGGTGACGAGGCCGGGGTTCTCCATCGCACCGAGGTTGTACTCCGGCACGAAGACCTGATCGTACTTCCCCCACGGGTAGGCGTAGCCGAACTCCTGGTGGAAGAAGTCCAAGCCGCGCCGGGTCAGCTCCAACAGCGCCTCGGCGTCGAAATGCTGCGCGAGCGACGCGCGGCAGAGCACCCCGAGCTCGATCTCCAGCGGATCACCGTCGGGCATGCCGGTGGTGTCGCCGGCGTGCTTCTGGAGACTGTAGTGCCCCTCGACGCGGTGGTACGGCCCCGCCAAGACGGCCGTGATGTAGGAGGACATCCGAGGAGTCTTCTCGAAGGTCACGCGCACCGACGGCTGAGCCGCCGCGCCGTCGTCGAGCACCTCGCGGGAGATCTCCGCGCCGTTGGACCGCAGCTGCCAGTCCTGCGGACCGATGATGGAGAAGCCGAACCGTGCCTTGAGGTCGGGCTGCTCGAAGACCGGGAAGACCCGCCGGGAATCGGCGGGCTCGTACTGCGTGTAGAGGTACACCTGGTCATCGGCTGGATCCACGAACCGGTGGAGACCTTCGCCCGAGCGCGAGTACCGCGCGGTGGAGAAGATCTCCACCACATTGGTCGCACGGAGCTCCGGCAGCAGGATCCGCGCCGGGCCCACATGGGCCGAGGTCTCCAGCGCCACCCCGTTGAGCACCACGGACTCGACCGAATCCCCGAGATGATCCAAGTAGGTCGAGGCCCCCGGCTCGGCGGCCTCGAAATGGATCTTGGTGTGCACGGGGTAGGTCACCGCATCGGCGGCCCCGGCGGCACGCAGATCCACCTCGACCTCATAGTCCTGGACCGTGAGCAGGGCGCTGCGCTGGGCAGCCTCCTCGCGGGTCAGGTTCTCTTCATCGGCACGGGGGAAAGCAAGCTCGGAATCCATCCTGCTATTCAAGCAGAAGCCCGCTCGGGCGTGGTGTTCACTTCTTCCGCGACTGCATCAGCTTCTCGTCCACCGGGCCGTCCGGGGAGGCACGCAGTGCCCGGTAGTACTCCATGGACTCGTCCTGGCGGCGCTGCTCGGCCCCCGAGGTGATCTCCATGCGCACATGCTCGGGCTCGTAGCCGAAGGAATCCACGATGTCCTGGGCATGGGGACGCAGTCGTTCGAGCAGCCGGTTCACGTAGGGGGTCAGCGTGCGCGCCCGCTGAGACGAGATCCGACCGTTGAGCAGATACCAGTCAAGCGTCTCTTCGATGCGGGTCAACGCGTAGAGGTCCCGCAACCAGGTCATGACCTGTTTGGTGCCCGGATCGCTCACCCGCTCCAGCGCCTCGGTGAAGGACTCCCAGAGCAGCAGGTCCGCGTGGGCCTTCGCGGCATTGATGATCTCGAACTGATGCTCATTGAAGATCGCTGCCTGCTTGGCGGCGGGCAGCTTCGAGGCCGAGCGCAGCTCACCGGCGACATCGATGACCATCTGCCGGGAGCGTTCGGTGAGCAGCTGGCGCTGCACCTCGGTCTGCTTGAACCAGTTGGCGCTGCGCCGATCGTCACCGGTGTCCTGGACCGACTGCACGGCCCGGCGCAGGCCGAAGCGATTCAGCACCGTGGACTGCGCCTGATTGGCCACGTAGCGCGAGAGCACCCCGAAGTCGGCATCCTTGAACTCCGCGGCATAGTCGCTGAGCAGGCGCTTGGCGACCAGCTGCAGCAGCACGTTGTTATCGCCTTCGAAGGTGACGTAGACGTCGAGGTCCGCACGCAGCGAGACCAGCCGGTTCTCGGAGATGAAGCCCGCGCCGCCACAGGCCTCGCGGGCCTCCTGCAGAGTGTCCAGCGCGTGCCAGGTGGTGACGGACTTGATCGCGGCGGCGAGGGTCTCCAGCTCCTGGCGGTTCGCGTCGGAATCATCCTTGCCGGAGAAGACGTCGTCGAGCTTCGTCAGCAGGTTCTCATGGGCGAAGTTCGCTGCGAACGTGGTGGCCAGGCGCGGCAGCAGGCGGCGCTGATGGAGCTGGTAGTCCAACAGCACCTCCTCTTCGATCGTGGAGGAGGCGTTGAACTGGCGACGCTGGTTGCCGTAGGTGATTGCGCCGATGAGAGCCAGCTTCGAGGCCGCCACCGAGGCGCCGGTCAGTGAGACCCGTCCTTGCACCAGGGTGCCGAGCATTGTGAAGAATCGACGACCGGGGGAGTCGATCGGCGAGCTGTACGTGCCGTCGGCTGCGACGTCACCATAGCGGTTGAGCAGATTGGTGCGGGGCACCCGGATGTTGTCGAAGCTGAAGCAGCCGTTGTCCACCCCATTGAGGCCGCCCTTCTGACCCTCGTCGGTGATGGTGATGCCTGCCAGCGGCTTGCCGTCCTCACCGCGAATGTTGGTGTAGAGGCAGTGCACCCCGTGATTGATCCCATTGGTGATCAGCTGGGCGAAGACGACGGCGTCCTTGGCGTCATTCGCCGCATTGCCGAGGTAGCGCTTGGTGGCAGCGGGGAAGGGAGTGTTGAGGATGAACTCCTCGGTGGCCGGGTCATAGGTGGCGGTGGTGCCGATGGAGGCGACGTCGGACCCGTGGCCGAACTCGGTCATCGCAAAGGCGCCAGGAGCCCGGAGGTCCATGGTGGCGGGCAGGAACCTGCGGTGATGGTCCTCGGACCCCAGATGCAGCACGGCCGCGGCGAAGAGGCCCCACTGCACGCCGGCCTTGATCTGCAGCGAAGGATCTGCAGTGACGAGCTCTTCGAAGGCGGCGATGTTCGCGCCGTGGGCATCGGAGCCTCCGAACTCTTTCGGGAACGCCCGGTGTACGGCGCCGTCCTCTGCAAGCAGGTGCATCTGCTTGAAGACGCGCTCGCGGTGATCCTCCTTGGACATGCCCTCCACCTTGTGGAAGGCCTCATTCTTGAGCAGCTCACGGGCATGGCGACGAGTGTCGGCCCAGGGTCCGAGCAGCACGTCCTCCATCACCTTCTTGTCCACGCGGACTTCGGTGTCGGCGGCGTCAATGGGGTCGGGGACCGGGTGGTGGGACATGGAGTCTCCTCAGAGCTGGGATGAGCGGCGGGCCACTCGAATGATCAGTGATCCTGCACACAAAATAGTCTATGATACTGACCAGTAACAAATGCAAGACCTGCGGGTCCGGCCCCACCGGGCCGCAGACCGTCGGGACCTGCAACCCCCAGACCAGGAGTGAGTTCCATGAGTGCACAGAACGTCCGCGACGCCGTCATCATCGGCGGAAACCGCATCCCCTTCGCCCGGGCCCACAGCGCCTACGCCACCGCCGGAAACCAAGACATGCTGACCTCCACGCTGAACGGACTGGTGGCACGGTTCGGGCTCCAGGGCCAGCAGCTGGGCACCGTCGCCGCAGGTGCGGTGATGAAGCACTCCAAGAACTTCAACCTGACCCGCGAATCGGTGCTGGGCACCCCGTTGGACCCGAAGACTCCGGCCTTCGACGTGCAGATGGCGTGCGCCACTGGCATGGAGGCCATCGGCTCCCTGGCGAACAAGATCAAGCTGGGTCAGATCGATTCGGCGATCGGCGGCGGCGTGGACTCGATCTCGGATGCCCCAATCGTGGTGACCGATGAGCTGCGCGGCATCCTGATGGAAGCCAACCGCGCCAAGACGCTGAGCCAGCGGCTCAAGGCGCTGTCCAAGATTCGTCCGGCTCACCTGGCGCCGCAGGCCCCCGGTGTCAACGAGCCGCGCACCGGGCTGTCCATGGGTGAGCATATGGCGATCACCGCCCACGCCTGGGGCATCACCCGGGCGGAGCAGGACGAGCTCGCGCTGGCCAGCCACAAGAACCTGGCAGCCGCCTACGACCGCGGATTCTTCGACGACCTGGTGACCCCCTTCAAGGGACTCAGCCGGGACAACAACATGCGGGCCGACTCGACGATGGAGAAGCTGGGTAAGCTCTCCCCGGCCTTCGGACGTGATCTTGGGGAGGACGCCACCATGACGGCGGCCAACTCCACCGCGCTGACCGACGGCGCCTCCGCAGTCCTGCTCGGCTCCGAGGAGTGGGCCGACGCACACGATCTGCCGAAGCTGGCGAACTTCATCGACTACGAAGAGGGCGCAGTGGACTTCGTGGACGGCGCTGAGGGTCTGCTGATGGCACCGGCCTACGCCGCGGCCCGGATGCTCAAGCGCAACAACCTGAGCTTCGAGGACTTCGAGTACCTCGAGATCCACGAGGCCTTTGCCTCCACCGTGCTGGCCCAGATCAAGGCGTGGGAGTCCGAGGAGTTCTGCAAGAACAAGCTCGGACTGGACTCCTCGCTGGGCACGATCGATCGGAGTCGGCTCAACGTCAACGGCTCCTCGCTGGCGGCCGGGCACCCCTTCGCCGCCACCGGCGGACGGATCGTCGCCTCGCTCGCCAAAGAGCTTCATGGCAAGCCGGGCAAGCTGGGATTCATCTCGGTGTGCGCCGCCGGCGGCCAGGGCATCACCGCGATCATCGAAGGACGGTGAACCCACCCATGCCCAAGGACATCTACACGGACTTCGCCAACACCGGCTTCGGCCGGAAGCTGACCAAGAACCTCGGTCTTCCGCAGCCTGCCCGGCTCCGACGCCATCGCCCCGGTCAGGCGCTCACACGGGGCCCGGTGGTCGTGCTCGGCGCCACGGAGGCCGCTGCGGCGCTCGCGGAGCGCATGCTCGGCTGGGGCCTTGATGTGCGGCGCCACATCGGACCCAGGGAGAAGGTGGCCGCCGTCGTCGCCTGCTTCGACTCTGTCTCGACTCCGGCCCAGCTCAGCGAGGTGGTCCTGGAACTGGGGTCGCTGCTCAAGCAGCTGATGCCCTCCGGTCGCGTCATCACGGTCTTCCGTGACCCGACCGGCACCCGCGATCCTGCCGTGCGCGCCGCACGGTCAGCCGTGCAGGGCCTCACCCGCTCCACCGCACATGAGATGCGCGCCGGCGGGACCGCCAACGGAATCGTGCTGGCGGATTCGCTGGACGCCTCGGCGCCCGGTGCTGCAGGAGCCCTGCGCTTCCTTCTCTCGGGCCGCTCGGCCTTCGTCTCCGGGCAGTTCATCTCCGTGGACACCGTCAACGGTGCGCTGCCCCAGGACTGGGACCAACCGCTGCGCGACCAGGTTGCGGTGGTGACGGGAGCCGCTCGCGGCATCGGAGCCGCCATCGCTCGCGTGCTGCGTCGCGATGGGGCCTCCGTGATCCTGGTGGACATCCCCGCCGCGGGCGAGCAGCTGGCGGCGGTGGCCAATGAGGTCTCCGGCACGGCCCTGCAGCTGGACATCACCGCGCAGGACGCGGGGGAGCGGATCCTCGCCCACGCCGCCCAGCACTATGGCCGGCTCGACATCGTGGTGCACAACGCCGGCATCACGCGGGACAAGCTGCTTGCCAATATGGACGACTCCCGCTGGAACTCGGTGATCGCCGTCAACATCGAGTCCCAGCTGCGCATGAACCGTGCCTTCCTGGCCTCCGAGCTCTTCAACTCCGATGCCCATGGCGGCTCCGGAATGGGTCCGCGCATCGTTTCGCTGGCCTCGACCTCCGGGATCGCCGGCAATCGTGGGCAGACCAACTATGCCGCCTCCAAGGCCGGTGTCATGGGGATGGTCGCGGCGACCTCCGCGCAGATGGCCTCTCGGCACGGCACGATCAATGCGGTGGCTCCCGGCTTCATCGAGACCGAGATGACCGCGAAGATCCCGTTCGCCACCCGCGAGGTGGCGCGGCGGCTGAACTCGTTGAACCAGGGGGGCCTGCCGGTGGACGTGGCGGAGACCATCGCGTTCCTCGCCTCACCCCAGGCCGGTGGCACCTCCGGGCTGACCCTGCGGGTCTGTGGCCAGAACCTCGTGGGAGCCTGAGCCGTGGCGACCCGCATCGAGATGCCCCAGCTCAGCGCCCTCTACGGCCAGGCGGCGCTGGGAGCAGCGCGCGCCAAGCTTCCCGGGTTGCGCTCCACGCCGGCCACGAGCGAGCTGCCGCAGGAGTCGCTTGTGGTCCGCCACCCTGGAGTGAGCCTGGAACAGGCCGAGCGCTACCGCAGGCTCTTCTCCGGAGAACCCTTCGACGGCGCACATCGCACCGCGCTGCCCTCGGTGTTGGTGCACATCATCGGATTCCCGGTCCAGATGGCGCTGATGAGCCGCGAGGACTTTCCGCTGCCGCTGATGGGACTGGTGCACCTGGCCAACCGGGTCGAGCACCTGCGGCCGATCACGCTCGCCCAGCCGGTGCAGGTGCTGGTCAGTGCCGAGAACCTGCGCGCGCATCGGCGGGGCACCCAGGTCGACATCCGGGTTATGGTCCTGGAGGACTCCGCAGACCCGGAGAATCTCGAGGAGCAAGCCGTGCTGTGGCGCGGGGTCTCCACCTACCTGAGCCGGGGGATCCATCTCGTGGAGGAGACCGCACCTCACGCTGCGGACTCTCCGCGGCAGGAGTTCGTCCCTCCGGTGAAGACCGCCTCGTGGCGCCTGAGCGCGGGGACCGGCAGGTCCTATGCCGCCGTGTCGGGGGACTACAACCCGATCCACGTCTCGAACCTCGCTGCGAAGGCACTGGGCATGCCATCGGCGATCGTCCACGGCATGTACTCGGCAGGACGGATGCTTGAAGGCCGGGAGCCTGAGGGCGCCGGTCACCGCTGGTCCATTGACTTCGCCGCACCCGTCGCGCTGCCGGCAACGGTGGCGTTCGCCGCGGAGCATGTCGATACGCAGCAGCTGCGCTTCACGGGATGGAATCCACGGAAGTCGCGCCTGCACTTCAGCGGAGAGCTTCGGCTGAGCTGAGCGCGCTCCGCTGAAGCGGGCCCGGCAGACCTGGGTTGAGCGGGTCTGATCAGAGCCGCACTCGGGCCTGAACGTGTCCCACCCGACGGATACGATGGAGCCATGGCGACGCAACGAGCAGGCACAGCACGCAGCGGCGCGGGACGTGGCGCGAAGACGACCGAAGGGCCCGACTTCCGCACACTCGAGCCTGCGCCGCTGATCCTGCTCAAGGGCGGCGAGGACTACCTCGCCAGCCGTGCCGTGGACCGGGTCAAGCGGGCGCTGCGCCAGGAACATCCCGACCTCGAATTCACCCGGATAGACGTCTCGGCCGCGTCGCCGGGGGAGCTGGCCACCATCGCCTCTCCCTCGCTCTTCGGAGAACCTCGGCTCATCCTTGCAGAGGACCTCGCCGCCATGAATGACACCTTCCTCGCCGACGCCCTGGCGTACCTCGAGGAGGACACCGCTGATGTCACGCTCATGATGCGTCACAGCGGAGGCAACCGGGGCAAGAAGCTGCTCGACGCGCTGGGACGACGCGCCGTCGTCGTCGACTGTGCCGGGGCGAAGAACGACCACGAGAAGCTCGACTTCGTGCGCCGAGAATTCCGTGCCGCGGGCCGCGAGATCCACGCCGATGCAGCCCGAGCGCTCGTCGCCGCGGCCGGGTCGACGCTCTCGGACCTAGGCGGCGCCTGCAAGCAGCTCATGGCTGATGTCTCCGGGGACATCACTGAGGACCACGTGGACCGCTACCACGGGGGCCGGGTGGAGGCGACTGCCTTCAAGGTCGCAGATGCGGCCTTCGAGGGTCGGCAGGAGGCCGCGACGCGGCTCTACCGGCACGCGATCGCGACCGGTGTCTCGCCCATCGCGGTGACCGCCGCACTGGCGCGCAAGGGACGGCATATCGCCGCTCTCGTGGACCACCGTGGGAGCCCCGCATCACTGGCCTCCTCCCTGGGCGCCGCGCCCTGGCAGCTGGCCCAGGTGGCGGAGACGGCGCGCCGATGGCACCCGCAGCGCGCCGCCGAAGCCATCGAAGCAGTGGCCCGTGCCGACGCCGAGGCCAAGGGAGCCTCCCGCACACCCGAATATGCCGTGGAGCGGGCGATCACGGCCATCGCCTCGGCCGTCGGACGCTGAAACGACGCGGGGCCTGCTCGGTGGCCCGACTCCTGCTTCTCTGCTAGCATCTACAGGCAGTGTCTGGGGTTCGAAAGAGCCCCAAAGCCCTGCGGCAGTAAGTCCCGCGCAGTCCTGGGCCCTCTACCTCAAGGGTCTGCGCAATCGCCATGGCAACCCCACGCCACTAGAGTCTGTCTGCTGCCGGACAACAGGGATAGCCCTCACGACCAGTGAACTCAGACAGAAAGACTACTCGTGGCCAACATCAAGTCTCAGAAGAAGCGCATTCTCACCAACGAGAAGGCGCGCCAGCGCAACCAGGGCGTGAAGTCCCAGCTGCGGACCGCCATCAAGAAGGTGCGCAACGCTGTCGCCGCCGGTGACAAGGACGCAGCCATCTCCGCCAACCGCGAGGCCGCTCGCAAGCTCGACAAGGCCGTCTCCAAGGGTGTGCTGCACAAGAACAACGCCGCCAACCGCAAGTCCGGTCTGGCCGCCAAGGTCAACGCTCTCTAGAGTCTGACGCACTAGAACGCCTGCTCTCTCGAGCGAGCATACGGGGGCCCTGCGCGCTGCGCGGGGCCCCCGTTCTTGTACGACCTCCTGCCGTGCGCAGGTCATGATCGACGATAATCATGGAACAATGAACTGCCAGGTGCAGCACAATGCCCGGCGTCTCGACCAGCAAAGGACTCCCACCACCGTGTCTCCGAAGGCCGCCAGCACGCAGGTGCCCGCCGCAACTGATCCCAGTGCGATCCGGAATTTCTGCATCATCGCGCATATCGACCACGGCAAGTCCACGCTCGCGGATCGCATGCTGCAGCTGACCGGCGTCGTGCAGTCCCGGGACATGAAGGCCCAGTACCTGGACCGGATGGACATCGAACGCGACCGCGGCATCACGATCAAGTCCCAGGCAGTCCGGATGCCCTGGGACTTCGAAGGCAGGAGCTACGCCTTCCATATGATCGACACCCCCGGGCACGTGGACTTCGCCTATGAGGTCTCCCGCTCGCTGGCAGCCTGCGAGGGCGCTCTGCTGCTGGTCGACGCCGCGCAGGGCATCGAGGCGCAGACTCTTGCGAACCTGTACCTCGCCATGGAGCATGATCTGGCGATCATCCCGGTGCTCAACAAGATCGATCTGCCCTCCGCCCAGCCGGACAAGTATGCCGAGGAGATCGCGTACCTGATCGGCTGCGAGCCCGAGGACGTGCTGCGCGTGTCCGGCAAGACCGGCGACGGCGTGGAGGAGCTGCTGGACCGCATCGTCGCGCAGGTGCCAGCCCCTGAGGGCGACGCCGACGCTCCCGCCCGCGCGATGATCTTCGACTCCGTCTATGACACCTATCGCGGCGTGGTCACCTTCGTGCGCGTGGTGGACGGCAGGCTCTCGCACCGGGAGAAGATCAAGATGATGTCCACCGGCGCCACGCACGAGCTCCTCGAGATCGGAGTGTCCTCCCCGGAGCCTGAAGCCACCAAGGGGCTCGGCGTCGGCGAGGTCGGCTACCTGATCACCGGTGTCAAGGACGTCCGGCTCTCCAAGGTCGGCGACACCGTCACCTCACAGAACCGTCCCGCGGACGAGATCATCGGCGGCTATGACGATCCTTCCCCGATGGTCTTCTCCGGGCTCTTCCCGCTGGACGGCTCGGACTTCCCAGTGCTGCGCGAGGCCCTGGAGAAGCTGCAGCTCAACGACGCGGCGCTGAACTTCGAGCCCGAGACCTCCACCGCGCTGGGCTTCGGCTTCCGCGTGGGCTTCCTCGGGCTGCTGCACCTGGAGATCACCCGAGAGCGGCTGGAGAGCGAGTACAACCTCGACCTGATCTCCACCGCGCCCAACGTGATCTATGAGGTCACCGCTGAAGACGGAGAAGTCCACCGCGTCACAAATCCCTCCGAATTCCCCGAGGGCAAGGTCCTCGAGATCCGCGAACCCATTGTGGATGCGACCGTGATCGTCCCGGCCGAGTTCATCGGACCCGTCATGGAGCTCTGCCAGTCCCGGCGCGGCTCCATGGAAGGCATGGACTACCTCTCCGAGGAACGCGTCGAGATCCGCTACAGGATGCCCCTGGCCGAGATCGTGTTCGACTTCTTCGACCAGCTCAAGTCACGCACGAAGGGCTACGCCTCGCTGAACTGGCAGGGCACCGGCCAGCAGCCGGCCGATCTGGTGAAGGTGGACATCCTGTTGCAGGGCGACCAGGTCGACGCGTTCTCCGCGATCACCCACCGCGACTCCGCCTACGCCTACGGGGTGAAGATGGCCTCTCGACTGAAGGACCTGATCCCGCGGCAGCAGTTCGAGGTGCCGATCCAGGCCGCCATCGGATCACGCATCATTGCCCGTGAGAACATCCGAGCCATCCGCAAAGACGTGCTCTCCAAGTGCTACGGCGGCGACATCAGCCGCAAGCGCAAGCTGCTGGAGAAGCAGAAGGAGGGCAAGAAGCGGATGAAGATGGTCGGCACCGTGGAGGTCCCGCAGGAGGCCTTCATCGCCGCACTCTCCTCCGACGAGGAGGCCGGCAAGGAGAAGGCTGGGAAGAAGTAGGCTTGCCCTCCACCCTTCCCCTCGGCGACCCGGTTCCTGCCGACGGCAGCTTCCCGGCGGCGGTGCAGCAGGCGCTCCCGTCCCGGGCTGAGGTCCCCTTCGGCCTCTACGTCCACATCCCCTTCTGCAGCGTGCGCTGCGGCTACTGCGACTTCAACACCTACACCGCCGAAGACCTCGGCCCCGGGGCCTCGCAGCTGTCCTATCCGGACACGCTGATCTCCGAGCTGGTCTTCGCCCGCGGCGTGCTGGATTCCATGGAGGCCCCCGAGCGGGCGCTGTCCACGGTGTTCTTCGGCGGCGGCACGCCGACTCTGCTGCCCCCCGAAGAGCTCGCCCGCATCCTCACCCGGGCCCGCGAGCTCTTCGGCTTCATGCCCGGGGCAGAGATCACCACCGAGGCGAATCCCGACACGATCACCCAAGAGACCGCCCACATCCTGGCTGGGGCAGGGTTCACCCGACTGAGCCTCGGCATGCAGTCGGCAGTGCCCGCGGTGCTCAAGACGCTGGACCGGACACACGACCCCGCCAACGTGGAGCGTGCGGTCAAGGCTGCACGAGTCGCAGGTCTGCAGGTCAGCCTTGACCTCATCTCCGGGACACCGGGGGAGAGCCTCGAGGACTGGCGCAGCAGCCTCGAGCACGCCGTCGCGCTGCGGCCAGATCACATCTCCGCTTATTCGCTGATCATCGAAGAGGGGACGGCCATGGCGGCGAAGATCCGCCGGGGTGTGCTGGCGGACATCGACCCTGATGACCAGGCCGACAAATACCTGCTCACCGAGGAGGTCCTCGGTGCAGCCGGTTTCGACTGGTACGAGGTGTCCAACTTCTCGACCAGCAGGGCGACGAGGTCAGCGCATAACCTGAACTATTGGGTGGACTCCGACTGGTGGGGAGCCGGCCCAGGGTCGCATTCGCATATGGCTGGGCTTCGCTGGTGGAACGTCAAGCACCCCGCGGCCTACGCGCAGCGCCTGATCAGCGGGACCACTCCGGGCCACGGACGCGAAGAGCTCCAGGATGAGGACAAGGTTCTCGAGCACCTGATGCTGCGGCTGAGACTGGCCGACGGACTGGACATCGCGGAGTACAACGCGCTGCCTGAGCTGATGCGCACCCAGGGGGAGCAGATCACCCCCGCGACAGTGAACTCCCTGGTCCAGGACGGACTGATCAGCGCGCAGGCAGCTGCGCCGACAGCCGATCACCGTGAAGGCAGGGCACTGCTGACCTTGCGCGGGCGGCTGCTGGCTGACGCGGTGACGCGGCGCCTCGCCCCCTGAGCGCGAGCTTCCGAGCGCCTCAGTGGATGAGGCGCAGGTTCATCGGGTAGCGGTACGGCCGTCCCTTATTGCACTGGATGCCGGCCACCAGGCCGGAGAGCGTCATGTAGACCCAGAGCAGCACGGCGATGATGCCGAAGACCCAGCCGATGGCGGGGATCAGCGCCAGGATGTAGCAGGCGAGCATCACGGCGGTCACCGGAAGGGTGAAGTTCAGCGCCTCCTTGGACTCCTGGGCGGTGAACGGGCCCCGGTCACGGTAGACCAGGTAGATCGCCAGGGCCGGGAAACAGCCGATGAGCGCGCCGAAGTGGGCCAGTGTGGCCCAGCGGCGGTCCTCGGCAGGGGTCAGCGGAGGTGCTGCAGCAGCAGAGCCCTTCAGGCGCTCGGATGAGTCCGGTCTGGCGTACTGCCTCGACCGGCCACCCTGGGGTTCCTGATTATGCGCCACTTCACCTCCGTGATTCAGATGTCAGACTTTCAGACACCTACATGCTTCAGGTGAGAATTCTAGCGAATCTCCCTGGACGGACACTGGCCCCGGGCTGCGTGTCGGAGTCTCGTTGGACACATCCGCTCGTGCTCAATCCTCCACCGTGACGAAGTCGATGAGCTCCTCAACCCGCCCGAGCAGCGAAGGTTCCAGATCGGCATAGCTGGTGACCTGCCCGAGAATCCGTTTCCATCCCTGGGCGATGTCACGCTGCTGGGCATGCGGCCAGCCCAGCGCCTTCAGCGTGCCGACCTTGATGTCCTCGCTTCGCGGGATGTCGGGCCAACGCCGCAGCCCGAGCAGATGCGGCTTCACCGCCTGCCAGACATCCACATAGGGGTGCCCCAGCACCAGCAGGTTGCCTCTGGCGCCCGAGGCCTGCATCGCCTCCTGAGCGATGCGCGTTTCTTTGGACCCCGGGACGAGATGGTCCAGCAGAACTCCCACTCGGCGTCGCGGGCCGGGCTGGAACTCGCGGACCGCCGCGAGCAGATCATCGGCGCCGTGCAGCGGCTCCACGACGATGCCCTCGATCCGCAGGTCCTCGCCCCACACCTTCTCGACCAGCTCTGCGTCGTGGGTGCCTTCGACCCAGATGCGAGAGGCGCGGGCCACGCGTGCGCGAGCATCTGCGACCGCCACGGAGCCTGACGCGGTGCGCGTGGGCACAGGGGCCGCGGTGCGCGAGGTCGGGGGAGTCAGCTCCACCGGCTGGCCTTCATAGAGGAAGCCGTATCCCAGCGGGAAGGAACGGACCCGTCCCATGCGGTCCTCCAGGCTCACCACGTGCACGCCGCCGGAGGCCTCCACGGAGACCACCGCGCCGACCCAGCCCGACTCGACCTCCTCGATCACCGTGCCATGGTCCGCCGGCAGCGGAGGCACTGTGATCTGCTGTGATGCGCGCAGGCTCGAGAGGTCCTGGGCGCCCCACCCAGGTGAGGAGGAGGAACGCCGGCTGGGGAAGTGGGAAGCACTCATGGTCACCCATTGTAGAATTAGCACTTGTACTCATCGAGTGCCAGAGGTTCAGGAGGCCCGAGCAGCATGTCAGACACCCGCCGTCTGCAGGTCCTGCGTGCCATCGTCGAGGACTACGTCCAGACCCGGGAGCCGGTGGGCTCCCGCGCGCTGGTGGAGCGCCACGACCTCGAGGTGTCGCCCGCCACGATCCGCAACGATATGGCCCACCTCGAGGAGGAGGGCCTGATCGCCGCTCCGCATACCTCTGCTGGGAGGATCCCCACCGATCTGGGTTACCGCCGGTTCGTGGACAAGATCACCGAGGTGCGTCCCCTCTCGGCGGCGGAGCGCCGGGCGATGGACACGCTGGTCGAGTCCGCTGACGATCATGATTCGATGCTGGAGCAGACGGTGCGTCTGCTGGCCATGCTCACCAACCAGGTGGCCGTGATCCAGCATCCGCAGCGCTCCACCGCGACGATCCGGCACATCGACGTCGTGTCCATGTCCCCGCACAAGGCGCTGACCATAGTGATCCTCTCCTCGGGCAAGGTGGAGCAGCGCATGGTCACCCTCGCGGACGCGATCGGTGACGACTCGCTGCACCGGCTGGGCCAGGTGCTCTCGACCGAGCTCTTCAACCGCCGGACCTCCACGCTTCCGCTGCCCGTGGACGCCCTCATCAGCCGGGTGGAGCCGGTGCTGCGTCCCACGATGGCCGTGATCGCGCAGGCGGTGGAGACCATACTGGAGTCGGGCCGCGTAGATCGCATCATCATGGCCGGGACTGCTAACCTCGCCAGGTCGGGCCGCGACCTCGGGCCCTCCATCGGTCCCATCCTTGAAGCGCTTGAGGAACAAGTCGTGCTGCTTCGGTTGTTGACCGAGATGGAGCAGGACCGGCGAGGCCTCTCGATCCGGATCGGTCACGAGACGAGTCACGACTCGCTGGTCGAGACCGCCGTCGTCGCTGCCGAGTATGGCACCCATGCGGGTGCCGAGGGCGCCAAGCTCGGCGTCGTCGGTCCTACCCGCATGGATTACGGCTCCACAATGTCCGCAGTGCGCGCCATGGCGCGCTACCTGTCCCGAATTCTTTCCGAAGGGTGAACGTCTACGAAGATGACGACTGACTACTACGAAGCGCTCGGCGTCAGCCGCTCGGCGTCGACCGAAGAGATCAAGAAGGCCTACCGCAAACAGGCCCGCAAGCTCCACCCTGACGTGAACCCCTCGGAGGACGCCGCGGAGCAGTTCAAGGTGCTCGGCCGCGCCTACGAGGTGCTCTCCGACTCGCAGAAGCGGCAGAACTACGACGCCACCGGTGACGAGAACGGCCGCTCCGGCTTCCCCGGCGGCGGCGCCGGCGGAGGATTCGGAGGATTCGGCGACATCTTCGAGACCTTCTTCGGCGGGGGAGGTGGGGGCCCGGCCTCCCGCACCCGCCGCGGCCAGGACTCGCTGATCCGCGTGCGCATAGACCTGCGCGACGCGGTCTTCGGGACCACCAAGGAGGTAGAGGTTGAGACGGCCGTGACCTGCACCGTCTGTGACGGCTCCTGCTCACGCCCGGGGACCTCGCCCACCACGTGCCCGGACTGCCACGGCCAGGGTCAGGTCCAGCGGCCGATGCGCTCGATCCTCGGCACCGTCATCCAGACTCAGACCTGTGCGCGCTGCGCCGGGTTCGGCAGCATCATCGAAGATCCCTGCCAGGAATGCGATGGTCAGGGCCGGGTCCGTGAGCGCAAGTCGCTCAAGGTCAAGGTGCCCGCCGGCGTCGATCGCGGCAATCGCATCCACCTTGCCGGGGAGGGAGAGGCAGGCCTGGCCGGCGGGCCCTCCGGCGACCTGTTCATCGAGGTGGAGGTCAAGCCGCACGAGGTCTTCACCCGCCGCGGAAATGATCTGCACGCCACCGTCTCCATCCCGATGACGGCAGCGGCGCTGGGCACCACGGTGGAGCTGGACACCTTCGACGGCGCAGAGGCGCTCACCGTGAAGCCAGGCACCCAGTCCGGCGAGGTCCTCACGCTCAAGGAGCGCGGGGTCACCCACCTGCGCGGCGGTGGTCGCGGCGCGCTGAAGGTGCACCTGAAGGTGGAGACGCCCACCAAGGTCTCGGACCGTGAGGCCGAGCTGCTGCGTGAGCTCGCCACCGAACGCGGCGAGGAGCGCGGAGAGTCCACCACCGAGCATCGCGGCGTCTTTGCCAAGCTGCGGGAACGCTGGGACGCCCTCTGAGATGACAGCCCCGCTGTTCCATCTCAGCCCCGGAGCGCTCGACGACGCCGGCCCCGGCGCTACGGTCGTGCTCTCCGGGGCCGAGGGTCACCATGCGGCCACCGTCATGCGACTCAAGCCGGGAGAGCAGGTGATCCTCTCCGACACCGTGGGCAGTCGCGCCGAGGGGATCGTCCGAGCCGCCGGCGTCGGGGAGCTGAGCGTGGAGATCGTGCAGCTGACCCGGGAGCCGGTCCTTGAACCCCGGCTGGTCCTGGTCCAGGCGCTGGCGAAGGATCGCCGCGATCTCCAGGGGGTGGAGTCCGCCACCGAGCTCGGCGTGGACGCGATCATCCCGTGGCAGGCAGAACGGTCGGTGGCCCGCTGGAAGGCCGGCCGAGAAGCCAAGAAGCATGCCGAATGGGTTGCCACGGTCACCAGCGCGGCGAAGCAGACGCGCCGCACCAGCATTCCCACCGTTCGCGCGCTGCAGACGACGACCCAATACCTGGAGACGCTGCGCAGCACCGAGCGTCGGATCGCCACCATCGTGCTCCACGAGACCGATGAGACCTCCCTGGCTCAGGCGATCGCAGGGCACTGCGCCAGTGAGCCTGGGCCGGAGGAGCTGCACCTGGTGATCGGGCCCGAGGGTGGCATCAGCGACCGGGAGATCGAGCTGCTCGGCGCAGCAGGCGCCCGGATCGCCCGGCTGGGCCGAACCGTTCTACGGTCATCCACCGCAGGCCCGGCGGCCCTGGCCGCCACCCAGCTGCTGCTGGGCCGCTGGGACTGGGCCGCCGGGACTGGTCACACTGAGCACACCGCCTAGACTGAGGATCAATGACTGAGACTTCGCAGAACACGACAGGTTCACAGACTTCCACGGGGCAGAACCTGACCGGGCAGTCGATGTCCGGGGCGGCCCGCGGCGCCACCGCCGCCGCCGTCGGCAACATCGAGCGACAGGTGTACTTCGCCGACGCCGAGACGATGTTCCGCAGCCTCGGCGCGTCGGACCTCGCGCTGCGCATCCTGCAGGGCCTGTACCCCTCCGCCTCAATCGGGCTGCGCGATCAGCTCGTGACTGTGGCCGGAGCCTCCAGCGAGGTCACCGGGATCGTGGAGATCCTGACCCAGCTGAAGACTCTCGCCGCCTCCGGCACCACGGTCAGTGAGGAGATCATCGAGCAGGTCTCCACGATGGTCCGTGCCGACGCAGCCCAGGACTCGGCGCGGATCGTGACCACCAACATCCTTTCGCACCGCGGCCGCACCATCCGCCCCAAGACCAAGAACCAGCAGACCTATGTGGACACCATCGATGAGTCCACGGTGGTCTTCGGCATCGGCCCCGCCGGCACCGGCAAGACCTACCTGGCTATGGCCAAGGCGGTCCAGGCGCTGCAGGCGCGCGAAGTCAATCGAATCATCCTGACCCGGCCCGCGGTGGAGGCGGGGGAGAAGCTGGGGTTCCTGCCCGGCAGCCTCAACGACAAGATCGACCCCTACCTGCGCCCCCTCTACGATGCGCTGCACGACATGATCGACCCGGACTCCATTCCGCGGCTCATGGAATCCGGCATCATCGAGGTCGCCCCCCTGGCCTATATGCGCGGCCGCACGCTCAACGACTCCTTCATCATCCTGGACGAGGCGCAGAACACCACGGCGGAGCAGATGAAGATGTTCCTGACCCGGCTCGGCTTCAATTCCAAGATCGTGGTCACCGGTGACATCACCCAGGTCGACCTGCCCCGCGGCACCGATTCCGGCCTTCGCACCGTGATCGACATCCTTGAAGGCGTCGAAGGCATCGCCATGTCGCGCTTCGGCTCCGAGGATGTGGTCCGCCACGCACTGGTCGGGCGGATCGTGGACGCCTACGAGCGGCACCAGGACAGGGCGCCCGCTGCGCGCCGCGGCGGCCGACGATGAGCGGCGAGGTGCAGGTCACCGTCGAGGACAGCTCCGGCTCGGACCTGATCTCCGGGAATCACCTGGCCACGCTGCTGGACCTCAGCTGCTTCCTCTACGCCAAGCTGCACCTGAGCCGCGACGTCGCACTGTCCATCACGCTGGTGGACGAGGAGGCCATGGAACAGCTGCACCTGGACTGGATGAACCTGCCTGGTGCCACCGATGTGATGAGCTTTCCGATGGATGAGCTGATCGCCGGCACCGCAGATGATCCGGTCACCGAGGGCGTGCTCGGTGACATCGTCATCTGCCCGGCCATTGCGCAGCAGCAGGCAGTGGCGAATGGCCACGGCCTCAGCGACGAGCTCGCCCTGCTGACCACGCACGGCGTCCTGCATCTGCTCGGTCACGACCACGCCCAGCCTGAGGATCGAGAGACGATGTTCACCCTGCAACGAGTGCTTCTCGAGGAGTACCTCGGTCATACCGCCCCCGCCCCGACGGTCTGAGCATGACCCTGGGACTCCTGATCCTCCTCGCGCTGGGCAGCGCCGTGCTGTCCTTCACACTGTCCGCCGCGGACTCCGCCTTCCTGCGGCTGAGTCGGCGCGAGGCGGAAGAGATCGCGGATCAGCGCGGCTCCACCGCCGTGGAGATGATCCTGGCGCAGCCGGTGGCTCACACTCTGGCGCTGCAGATGTGGCGCTGGCTCTTCACCACGGCCATGGTCGTGCTGATCATCCTCGCCTCCGCCCTCGCGCTGGGCGACCTTGCCGCCGGTGCTCTGCTGGGCTCCGGCATCCTGCTGCTGGGAGGACTCGTGACCGCCGCGCTCTCGCCGAGCCGGGTGGGACGCGGACATCACCTGCTCGTCGCTGCTGCCACTGCCCGGCTGGTGCGCGGACTGCGCGTGGTCCTCGGACCGCTTCCCGTCGCGCTGAGCCGCATCGGTGCGCGCACCGTGCCCGGCACCGCGGACACCGATCGAGGGTTCTTCGACGACGAGGAGTTCCGCGAGTTCGTCACCCGCGCCTCGGAGACGGACATCATCGAGGACACCGAGGCGGAGCTGATCCAGTCAGTCTTCGACCTCTCCGCGACCCGCGTGCGAGCGGTCATGGTGCCTCGCACCGACATGGTCACCGTGGAGTCCGGAATCACGCTCTCCGAGGTGATGACGCTGTTTCTGCGCTCGGGCTATTCCCGCATCCCGGTGGTGCGCGGCTCCGCCGATGACATCACCGGCATGATCTACCTCAAGGACGCCGCGTACCTGCAGCATCGCCTTCTCGGCAGCGAGGCCCCGAGCGCCTTCGTCGGGCGAGATCCGGACTCCATAGCGGTCGACGAGCTCCAGCGCGATGTCCGCTATGTGCCCGAGTCCAAGCCGGTCTCGGAGTTCCTCTCCGAGCTCCAGCGCGAGTCCACCCATGTGGCCATCGTGGTGGACGAGTACGGCGGCACCGCCGGGATGGTCACCCTGGAGGATCTGATCGAGGAGATCGTCGGGGAGATCGTCGATGAGTACGACACCGAGGCCGCCGAGATCGAGGAGCTCGAGGAGGGGCGGCGTCGACTCTCCGCACGCATGTCGGTGGATGACTTCGCCGAGCTCTACGAGCTTGACCTCGATGATGAGGAGGAGGTCGACACGGTCGGAGGGCTGCTCGCCAAGGCCTTGGGACGTGTGGCCATCGCCGGTTCCGAGGTGGAGATCCCGCGACGCAGCGGCCCAGGAGTGGTGCTGCGTGCCGACCGACTCGAAGGCCGACGCAACCGAGTCAGCCACGTGCTCGCCTGGGAGGCCGAGGACAGTCGCGGCGCCCGCGCGGGACTCGGCACCGCCGATGAGCCCGAGGGGCTGCATCTGCGTGCCGGAGAGACAGCACCAGAAGAGGATCGCCAGGCCGCAACCGCGGCGCAGGCGCAGGAGAGGATCGGGACACCACGATGAGCAAGTCAGAGATGCCGCCGCAGCTGGACGGCTTCGCCACGTTCGACGAGAACTTCCGGGCGGGCTTCGCCAGCATGGTGGGACGTCCGAACGCCGGCAAGTCCACGCTCACCAATGCCCTGGTCGGGGAGAAGGTGGCGATCACCTCATCCAAACCACAGACCACCCGACACACGATCCGCGGCATCGTGCACCGCAGCGATTTCCAGCTCGTGCTGGTCGACACCCCGGGCCTGCACCGTCCGCGGACCCTGTTGGGCAAGCGTCTCAATGGACTTGTCATCGACACCCTCTCCGAAGTGGACGTGGTCGGCTTTTGCATCCCGGCCGATGAGAAGATCGGCCCCGGTGACCGCTTCATCGCCGCGCAGCTGACCAAGCTGCCGCACAAGCGGGTCATCGCCCTGGTGACCAAGGTGGACAAGGTCTCCCGCGAGGATCTGGCCGAGCAGCTCATGGCAGTGGACCAGCTCGGGCGCGAGCACCTGGCCCAGGAGGGCCGACAGGCTGGCGGATTCGCCGAGATCATTCCGGTCTCCGCCCTCGAGGGGGAGCAGACGGATGTGGTCGTGCAGCAGCTCGCGGCGATGATGCCGATCTCCCCTCCGCTGTACCCCGAAGGCGACCTCACCGACGAGCCGGAGGCCGTCATGGTCGCCGAGCTCGTCCGTGAGGCGGCGCTCGAGGACGTCCGTGACGAGTTGCCGCATTCGATCGCTGTCGTGGTCGAGGAGATGGTCCCGCGCGAAGATCGGCCGGAGGACAAGCCGCTGCTCGACGTGCGGGTCTCCATCCATGTGGAGCGTGACTCACAGAAGGCGATCATCATCGGCAAGCGCGGGGCCAGGCTCAAGGCCATCGGCTCTGACGCGCGTGCCGGAATCGTCAAGCTCCTGGGCACTCCCGTCTACCTCGACCTTCACGTGAAGGTGACCAAGGACTGGCAGCGCGACCCGAAGAAGCTGGGACGCCTCGGCTTCTAACCCGGACCACCGCCTCGGGTTCGCGGACGCTGTCCACATGATGAGAATCACCATGGGCCCCTGCGTCCCAGATGGCTGCGTGCTAGTTTGAATCTTGTGCAGACCACATTCATGCGTGAGCTACGACTAGAGCTTCTCCGCCGCAGCGGGGAAGAGCTCGCGCACCCCTGATCCAAGCTTCCGGATACGGTCAAGCTTCTCAGCATCAGCACGGCGCGGCACTTCTCGGGTCGAATCCCCGCTGCGGAGTTCCTCCGCCTCGACCGCCTGCCCCCAGCACGACTAGAGAAGGAAGTCCCATGCGCAAACTTCAGAAGCCCTCACCGATGCCCTTTCACCGGTACCTGCCCTTCGAGGACCAGATCACGGTCTCGCTGCCGGACCGAACCTGGCCGGACAAGACGATCAAGGCGGCCCCGCGCTGGTGCGCAGTGGATCTGCGCGACGGCAACCAGGCCCTCATCGATCCGATGACCCCGGACCGGAAGCACCGCATGTTTGAGCTCCTGGTCAATATGGGCTTCAAAGAGATCGAGGTGGGATTTCCCTCGGCCTCACAGACCGACTTCGACTTCGTGCGTCAGCTCATCGAGCAGGACAAGATCCCTTCCGACGTGTATATCCAGGTCCTCACCCAGGCGCGTGAGGCCCTGATCGAGCGCACCTTCGAAGCCATCGCCGGTGCCCCGCGAGCCATCGTGCACCTGTACAACTCCACCTCGGTGCTCCAGCGCGAGGTGGTCTTCAAGCAGGACCGCGACGGCATCGTCGACATCGCCACCCAGGGTGCGCGACTGTGTAAGAAATATGAGGAGCAGCTGCATGCGAGCTCCGAGACGCCGACAGAGATCGTCTACCAGTACTCCCCGGAATCCTTCACCGGCACCGAGCTCGACTTCGCCGCGCACATCTCCGATGAGGTGGTCGAGGTCTTCGGCGCCACCCCCGAGAAGCCGGTCATCGTCAATCTCCCGGCCACGGTGGAGATGGCGACCCCGAACGTCTATGCGGACTCCATCGAGTGGATGCACCGGAATCTGCGCAACCGCGATTCCATCGTGATGTCGCTGCACCCGCACAACGATCGCGGCACCGGCGTCGCTGCCGCGGAGCTCGGCTACATGGCCGGCGCCGACCGGATCGAGGGCTGCCTCTTCGGCAACGGGGAACGCACCGGCAATGTCGACCTCGTGACCCTGGGGATGAACCTGTTCAGCCAGGGAGTGGATCCCGAGATCGACTTCCGCGATATGAGCACCATCCGCAGCACCGTGGAGCACTGCAACCAGATGGGCGTCCCGGAACGCTCGCCCTACGGAGGCGACCTGGTCTTCACCGCGTTCTCCGGCTCGCACCAGGATGCGATCAAGAAGGGCTTCGAGCATATGGATGCCCGCGCGGCGGCGGCCGGCACCTCCCGAGACGAGATCACCTGGGCGGTGCCCTACCTGCCCATCGACCCGAAGGACATCGGGCGAAGCTACGAAGCCGTGATCCGCGTCAACTCCCAGTCGGGGAAGGGCGGGGTCTCCTACCTGCTCAAGTCCGAGCAGGGGATCGACCTTCCGCGGCGCGCCCAGGTGGAGTTCTCCGGAGTCATCCAGCGTCGAGCCGACGACGGCGGCGGCGAGGTCTCCGGCGAGGAGATCTGGCAGATCTTCCAGGACGAGTACCTGCCCGTGGACAGCGAGCATCACCAGTGGGGCCACTACCGGCTCGACGAGGTCAACACCTCCTCGAACGCCGAGGGTGAGTTCCACATGGAAGTCGAGCTGCAGGCCGGTGGGCACACCGCGACGCAGTCGGCGCATGCGAACGGTCCCATCGCGGCGCTGCTGAAGATCCTCTCGGCCGACGGCGTCGACGTGCGACTGCTCGACTACACCGAGCACGCGATGAGTCAGGGCGGTGATGCCCGGGCGGCGTCCTTCGTCGAGCTGGCCATCGGTGACCGCGTGCTGTGGGGCGTGGGACTGGACCACAACACCACGCTGGCCTCGCTGCAAGCAGTGATCTCGGCGGTGAACCGGGCCCTGCGCGACGTCGCCCCCGCCCAGCAGCTCTGAGGGGCGGCAGTTCCGCGCACTGCGGATCCGCCACAGAGGGGGATCCGCGGGGAACGTGCTGTAGTACTCTGCCACCATGGCCGGCTCCACCTTCGCGTCCCGCTCGTACCGGGATTCAGCGATCATCCTGCGCACCCAGAATCTGGGTGAGGCCGATCGCATCCTCACCGCGCTCACCTCAGGCCATGGCCTGGTGCGCGCCGTGGCCAAAGGGGTGCGCCGAACCTCATCGAAGTTCGGTGCCACGGTGGAGCCGTTCATGGTGGCAGACGTGCAGTTCGTCCACGGCAGGTCACTGGACATCGTCACGCAGGCCACCTCCAAGAACACCTACGGGCCGCCCATCGTCGCTGACTACGACAAGTACATGGCGGCGAGCACCATGGCCGAGGCCGCGGAACGGCTCATGGACGCGGAGTCCGACCCTGTCTTCGGCGGCCAGCAGTTCACGCTGCTCCATGGCGCCTACTCTGCACTGTCGCGGGGAGTCCACCCGGCCGACGTCGTGCTGAACTCCTACCTGCTGCGCGCGCTGTCCTCAGCAGGGTGGGCGGTCACCTGGACCTCCTGTGTCTCCTGTGGCAGACCAGGAGCGCATACCGGATTCCATCCCGCCGCCAGCGGCCCGGTCTGTGCGGACTGCCGTCCGCCCGGCACCCGCACCCTGGAGCCGGCCACGGTGCAGCTGCTGCACGCGTTGCAGCACGGAGATTGGGAGCAGACCAGAGCGGCGCGCAGCGACATCCGGCATGAGGCCACCTCCGTGGTGACCAGCTACACCCAACATCACCTGGAGCGCCGACTCAGCTCGCTGGGGCTCTGACCCAGCCGGTTCTGAGCCCGCATTCAGCTGATCAGCGGCCATGGAAGAATGAGGGCCATGTCCAAGCGCAGCTATCAGGACCCGGCCCCCCATCCCGACGGCGTCTCGGCCCCCCACGTGCCGCCGGAGCTGGTCCCGGCACATATCGGCATCGTCATGGACGGCAACGGCCGCTGGGCCAACCAGCGTGGGCTTCCCCGCACCGAAGGTCACCGGGCCGGCGAGGCCGCGCTGATGGACGTGATCGCCGGAGCGATCGAGATCGGCGTCAAGCACATCAGCGTCTACGCGTTCTCCACCGAGAACTGGAAGCGATCACCGGATGAGGTCCGCTTCCTGATGGGCTACTCCCGGCAGGTGCTCCGGCGGCAGCGCGACGTGTTGAACTCCTGGGGCGTGCGGATCCGCTGGAACGGGCAGCCGGGACGGCTCTGGCGCTCGGTGATCCGCGAGTTGGAGACCTCCGAGCAGCTGACCGCGCAGAACACCCGCTTCACGCTGACCATGTGTGTGAACTATGGCGGGCGTGCCGAGATCACTGACGCGGTCAAGCTCATCGCTCGCGAGGTGGCGGCGGGACGGATGGACCCCGGAAAGATCACCGAGAAGACCGTCGCGGCCCACCTGGATGAGCCGGACCTGCCCGATGTGGACCTCTTCCTGCGCAGCTCCGGCGAGCAGCGGATCTCAAACTTCCTGCTCTGGCAGTCCGCCTACGCGGAGATGGTCTTCATGGACGTGCTCTGGCCGGACGTGGACCGCACCACGCTGTGGGAGGCTGTGGAGATCTACGCCAGGCGAGACCGCCGCTACGGCGCCGCGGTGGACAGGTTCACGGCCGACCGCTCTGGGGCGTAGGCCAGGAGCCAGCGCTGCACCTCATCGAAGGCGCGGTTGCGGACGGCCTCCTCGGAGGCGAAGACATCATGCAGCGCGCGGTGGACGCGCACCACGGTCACCTGATCGCCGAGCTTGACGGCCCGGCGGGCCAGCAGCTCCACATCGAGCACCGAGTCGGATTCCTTGAGCTCCTCGGTCCAGTGCCGGCGGTAGGCGGTGGTCCCGGAGAGCAGCACCAGGATCGGCAGCGTGAGCCCCAGGCCTTCGTAGACCTTGCGATGTCCAGCCAGGACGGCGCGCATCCAGCCCGCCCGGATGGGGAAGGAGTTTCGCGGTCGCCACTGCGGATGCAAGGTCCATTCCCCCTGGGCCTGGTTGGACAGCGACTGCCAGTAGTTGTCGATGGCGGGAAGCTTCAGCGCCCTGGTGGGGGAGAACTGGCCCAGCGGAGCGAGGATTCCCTCAGTGGCGGTCCTCGCGGCGACGTCCCCGGAGAGCTCGAGCCAGGGGCTGTTCAGGATCAGCGCGCTGGCTCTGGCGGGGTTTCGCTGCGCCCACAGGGCCGCCACCAGACCACCGGTGGAGTGAGCATGGATGATCGGCGCTGGCGACTCTGGGTGCATGGCCCGGATCTCGTCCAGAGCGGCGCCCAGGTCGGCGTCGTAGGTCTCCAGGGAGGCCACATATCCCGGGGTCTGCCAGCTGCGCAGGCTGCGTCCGTACTTCCGCAGGTCCAGTGCGTAGAAGGGACGCCCCGCGCGCTGCCAGCTGCGCGCCAGAGGAAGGTTGTAGAAATAATCTGACCAGCCGTGGATGTGCAGCACCGGGGCAAGCTCGACGCTCTCCGCAGCGCTCTCCCCGGTGGTGGACCGATGTTCCGCGTGGACCCGCTGCTGGGCCGGGTCGGGGGAGTAGCTGATGAGCGTGGCGCTGACGCTTCCCTCCTCATCCTCACCCAGCGGCAGGGTCAGACGCAGGCAGTCCTGAAGATGGTCGGCTGACCAGACGCCGGGCGGCGTGTCCTCGAGCAGTTCGTCCATGGGATCCATCCTAATGAGGCGTCGAACTGCGGTGCGCATTCTAGGATGGAGGCCATGTACCGCTTCCTCTTCACCACTGTTCTCTCCCGACTGGATCCCGAGACCGCCCACCATCTCGTCATCTCCGGGCTGAGGCTGGGTGAGAGGATCGGGGTCAGCGCGGTCCTCGCACGGTGGTGCAGACCCGCCGAATCGCTGGAGATCAAGGCGCTGGGCCTGGTGTGGCCCTCACCCTTCGGACTGGCGGCCGGATTCGACAAGGACGCGACGACCGTCCTGCCGCTGGCGAACCTGGGCTTCGGTCACATCGAGATCGGGACCGTGACTGCCGCCGCCCAGCCCGGGAATCCGAAGCCGCGACTCTTCAGGCTGGTCAAGGACCACGCGCTGATCAATCGGATGGGGTTCAACAACGACGGCGCTGAAGCACTGCGCCCGCGGCTTCAGGACATCCGGGACCGGATCACGAGGCTGAAGGCCGCTGGACGCCACGCGCCCGTGGTGGGGGTCAATATCGGCAAGACCAAGCTCACGCCCCTGGAAGAGGCCACTGCGGACTACCTGAGCTCCACACGGGTGCTGGCCCCGGTGGCCGACTACCTCGTGGTCAATGTGTCCTCGCCGAACACCCCGGGCCTGCGCCAGCTCCAGGACATCGAAGCGCTGCGCCCCCTGCTCCTCGCCGTCGGACAGGAAGCTGATCAGGCCGCAGGCGGCCATGTCCCGCTGCTGGTCAAGATCGCTCCGGATCTCAATGACGACGACGTCGACGCGGTGGCCGCGCTGGTGACCGACCTCGGGCTGGACGGTGTGATCGCCACGAACACCACGATCTCGCGCGAGGGACTGAGTACGGATCAAGAGACCGTCCAGGCGATGGGCGCCGGGGGGCTCAGCGGCCCGGTGCTCGCGCAACGGTCGCTCGAGGTGCTGCAGCGGCTGCGCGAACGGCTGCCGCGCACCACGGCGATCATCTCCGTCGGGGGAGTGAGAAGCGGTGACGACGTCGCCGAGCGGCTTTCCCACGGCGCCACCCTGGTCCAGGGCTACACAGCCTTCGTCTACGAGGGTCCATTCTGGGTCCGGCGCATCAACCGCCGCCTGGCGTCCCTGCTGCGGAGCGGCTGATGTGGGAGCTGCGGAGCGGCTGATGTGGGAGCTGCGGAGCGGCTGATGTGGGAGCTGCGGAGCGGCTGATGTGGGAGCTGCGGAGCGGCTGATGTGGGAGCTGCGAAGCGGCTGGACCCTAGGAGGGGAACTGCCCGCGGGCGACGAGCGGCTTGGGAAGTCGCAGGCGACGGATCTGCAGCGCACGCATGGCGGCATAGAAGCGGATCCCGCGTTCCCGATTCTCAGGCCCGAACTTTGCGTCGAGCTTCTTGCGCACCGTGCGGCCGACCCACCACGCTTCGACGATGACGGCGAGGACGAAGAGCCACAGGATCTGGCTGACCACGATGCGCATCTGCTCGTTCATGACGAATGAGGCGAAGAGGAAGATAAGAACGATGATGAGCATCCATTCGCCGATGCCCATCCGTGCGTCGACGTAGTCGCGGACAAACCGACGCTGCGGACCACGGTCGCGTGGGGGAAGGTACTTCTCCTCGCCCGTCTCCATCGCCCGTCGCATCTTCACGCGCTGGTCGGCCATCTGCTGGCGCTGCGCGGCGCGGGCGAGCTTGCGATCGTTCTGCACGAGAGGACGGCGTCGTGCGGCCACCTGTTCGCTGCGCTTGGGGGTGGGCACGCCCTTCTTCTCAGGCTGGCGCCTGGTGGTGGAGGCGTCCTCGCGGGCTCGAGCTGCCTCGGCCTCGGCGATCTGATCAGCGGTATTTTTCTTACGTCCTAGCACCGCTCCAGTGTAGCGGGAATAATAGGGCAGATCTGGGCAAGGATCCCCGGCCACGGGAATGAACCCTGCAGGGCTGCACGTTGTTACCGTAGAGATACAGGCCTGCCGCTACAACGAGAGAGGTGTATGCCATGAGCACCACCACCGAAGACACCACCACCACGACGGCGGGGGAGACCGCCGCAACTGAGATCTCCGGATCCACTGTGGAGGGCTTCAAGGCTCACCAGGTGGAGCTGAGCGAGACCGCCGCACAGAAGGTCTCATCGCTGCTGCAGCAGGAGGGCCGCGAGGACCTTCGTCTGCGCGTGGCTGTCCAGCCCGGCGGGTGCTCGGGTCTGATCTACCAGCTCTACTTCGACGAGCGCGTGCTCGACGGTGATGCGCTTCGCGCCTTCAACGGTGTCGAGGTCGTGGTGGACAAGATGAGCGTTCCTTATCTTGAAGGCGCCACCATCGACTTCGAGGATTCGATCTCGAAGCAGGGCTTCACCATCGACAACCCCAACGCCGGCGGTTCCTGCGCCTGCGGTGACTCCTTCCACTGATCCGCAGCTCCTTCCATCCGGCCCGCCGGACAGGGTCCCGCGTCACATAGGCGACATATCCGCCGCTGATTCGGAACTCGTCGTTGCACAGACGAAACTCCGCTTCCCTGGTTTTCTACACCGGGTAGAAGCGGAGTTTTGTCATGTCCGGGACCACTGCGCCGACCGGAAAGGGGCAGATCAGATGCTCCCGTCGCGGGTGTCCGTCCTCCCCGTCCTCTACAGGACGTAGTAGTCTTGAGCGCGAAGCGTCTATGGGGGTCTGGAGTCCGCGTGCAGCGCGGTCGACGTCACGCCGGAGGACACAACATTCGCACACCGAGATAGAGGAAGGGCCGTCTGTGAGTTCGCATAAACGAACCGGCAGCCGAGGCCGTGCAGTCAAGACAGTTGCACTGGCCAGCGCGGCGGCACTGGTGCTCAGCGCCTGCTCCGGAGACAACCCCGCGGCACGCGGGTGGCTTCCGGGCAGCCGAGACACCACCAGCAACACTGCTGAACTGACTGATCTGTGGGTCAACTCCTGGATCGCGGCGCTCATCGTGGGGCTGATCACCTGGGGCCTGATGCTCTGGTGCATGATCGCCTACCGTCGGCGCAAGGGTGAGACCGGATATCCACGTCAGCTGGCGTACAACATCCCGCTGGAGATCATGTACACGATCGTCCCGCTGGTCATGGTGGGTGTCCTGTTCTTCTACACCGACCAGGTGCAGCGTTCGGTCGATGACCCCAACGAGGACCCCGACCTGGTGATCGATGTCCGCGGCAAGCAGTGGGCCTGGGACTTCAACTACAACTACGAGGGCGAGGAGCGCTACTTCGCCGGCGTGCAGGCCCACCTCACCGGTGAGGAGGGTGTCCGCGATGAACTCCCGACGCTCTATCTCCCGGTTGATGAGCCCGTGACCTTCGAGCTGAACGCCCGCGACGTCATCCACTCGTTCTGGATCCCGGCCTTCCTGCAGAAGCGAGACATGATCCCCGGCCGAACGAACACCATCCACCTGACTCCGCAGGAGCTCGGCAGCTTCGACGGCAAGTGCGCGGAGCTCTGCGGCGAGTACCACTCGGAGATGCTCTTCAACGTGGAGGTCGTCTCGGACGAAGAGTTCCGTGACTACCTCGAGACTCTGCCCGAGGGCAAGCTCGGCGACGAGTATGACCGCAACCCAAACCTGGCCGAAAATGTGGCCGTGACTGAAGGGGACGACTGACAGTGGCGACCCTCGAATACAGTGCAGATGATGCACGCGACGTCTCCCGCGTCGTCCCCCGCTCCAAGGGAAAGATCGTCGTCAATTGGTTGACGACGACCGACCACAAGGTCATCGGGTACATGTACCTGATCTCCTCGTTCCTGTTCTTCTGTGTCGGCGGTGTGATGGCGCTGCTGATCCGCGCCGAGCTCTTCGAGCCTGGAATGCAGCTGCTGCAGACCAAGGAGCAGTACAACCAGCTCTTCACCATGCACGGCACGGTGATGCTGCTGCTGTTCGCGACTCCGCTCTTCGCAGGCTTCGCCAACGCGATCATGCCGCTGCAGATCGGCGCCCCGGATGTGGCCTTCCCTCGGTTGAACGCCCTGGCCTTCTGGTTCTTCCTGTTCGGCGCACTGGTCGCCATGGCAGGGTTCCTGACCCCGCAGGGTGCTGCATCCTTCGGCTGGTTCGCCTACGCCCCGCTCTCTGACACCACCTATTCGCCTGGCGTCGGCGGTGACCTCTGGGTCTTCGGCCTCGCGCTGACCGGCTTCGGCACCATCATGGGCGGCGTCAACTTCATCACCACCATCCTGTGTATGCGTGCGCCGGGTATGACCATGTGGCGGATGCCGATCTTCGTCTGGAACACCCTGATCACCTCGATCCTGGTGCTGATGGCTTTCCCGCCGCTGGCAGCTGCGCTCTTCGGTCTCGGACTCGACCGCCGCTTCGGTGGACACATCTTCGATCCGGAGGCCGGCGGTGCCGTCCTCTGGCAGCACCTGTTCTGGTTCTTCGGCCACCCCGAGGTCTACATCATCGCGCTGCCGTTCTTCGGCATCGTCTCCGAGATCCTCCCGGTCTTCAGCCGCAAGCCGATCTTCGGGTACAAGGGTCTGGTCTACGCCACGATCGCCATCGCCGCGCTCTCGGTGACCGTCTGGGCACACCACATGTACGTGACCGGCGCCGTGATGCTGCCGTTCTTCGCACTGATGACCATGCTGATCGCGGTCCCCACCGGTGTGAAGTTCTTCAACTGGATCGGCACGCTGTGGCGAGGGTCGCTGACCTTCGAGACGCCGATGCTCTGGAGCCTCGGCTTCCTGGTGACGTTCCTCTTCGGAGGACTCACCGGCATCATCCTCGCCGTGCCGCCGCTGGACTTCCACCTCTCCGATACCTACTTCGTGGTGGCGCACTTCCACTACGTGGTCTTCGGCACCGTGGTGTTCGCGATGTTCGCCGGATTCTACTTCTGGTGGCCCAAGTGGACCGGGAAGATGCTCAACGAGCGTCTGGGCAAGATCAACTTCTGGATGCTGTTCATCGGCTTCCACGGCACCTTCATGATCCAGCACTGGCTGGGCGTCATGGGCATGCCCCGTCGCTACGCGGACTACATGGTCGAGGATGGGTTCACCGCGATGAACCAGTTCTCCACGATCTTCTCCATGCTGCTGGGCGCCTCACTGATTCCGTTCTTCTGGAACGTCTGGATCACTTCGCGCAAGGGCAAGAAGGTCCTCGTGGATGACCCCTGGGGCTTCGGCGGCTCGCTCGAATGGGCAACCTCCTGCCCGCCGCCGCGGCACAATTTCTATTCGCTCCCACGGATCCGGTCCGAGCGTCCTGCGCTCGACCTCCACCATCCCGAGCTCGCCGATCGTCACACCGCTGAATCACCGGCGGCCAAGATCTTCGGACCAGCAGATCAGTCGGATAAGGCAGGTGTCTGATGAAGACCAATATCAGGCTCTTCGGCGCGCTGGGCGTATTCGCCCTGATCGTTGCCTTCATCTATGGATTCTGGAGTGGTTTCGAGGATCTCGCCGGATTCCCGCTGCTGCTTCTGACCTCCGGCATGGCACTCATGCTCTGGTTCTACCTGCGAATGGTGGCCAAGAACAGCGAAGTGCTCGACAGCGACAACCCCGAGGGTGAGATCGAACAGATGGCAGGCAACTACGGGGAGTTCTCCCCGTGGAGCTGGTGGCCGATCGGTCTCGGCTTCTCCGCCGCGTTTGCGTTCTTCGGTCTCGCGATCGACTGGTGGGTCTTCTTCATCGCGCTGATTCCGGGGCTGTTCTTCATCACCGGATGGGTGCTTGAGTTCAACCGCAAGCGCTACGCCCACTGATCGACCACCTCCGCGCCACTGCGGAGAGCACCGGATAGAGACCTCCGGTCAGAAGAAGCCCGCTGTGAGCATCGACTCACAGCGGGCTTCTTCGTGTCGAGGCTGCCACGTGTGCCAGTAGAATTCGGCTATGACGATCCGCCCCATCACCATCCACGGCGAACCGGTGCTGCACCGGCGCGCGGACGAGGTCGAGACCATCGACGATTCCATCCGAGAGCTCGTGGCCGACATGTTCGACACCCAGGAGGCGGCTCACGGAGTCGGACTGGCTGCACCCCAGATCGGTGTGGGGCTTCGCATCTTCACCTACGCGTATCCCGACTCCGGGGACCAGCCCAGCTCAGGGGTCATCATCAATCCGCGCCTGCGGCTCATCGGGAAGGTCTCCAAAGAGGCACCGGACCGCGAAGAGGAGGCGGAGGGCTGCCTCTCAGCGCCGGGCTACAGCTATCCGCTCAAGCGCAGTGAACACGTGGAGATCACCGGACTGGACCTGGAGGGCGAGGTGCTCTCCTTCGAGGCCACCGGGTGGTTCGCCCGCATCCTCCAGCACGAGTACGACCATCTCGACGGCTACCTCTACGTCAACCGGCTGGATGCCAAGTGGGCGAGGAGATGGAAGAAGGCTATGAAGCGCGAGGGGTGGAACGAACCCGGACTCAGCTGGCTGCCGGGCGTGGATCCCGATCCCTTCGGCCACGACGAGCTCGAGGACTCCCAAGAAGCCTCGGAGTCGGGGCTCAGCGCGCAGACTGGCTGAACTGAACCCAGCGGCGCAGCACATCGGCGGCGGCACCGGAGTCGATGGACTCCTCGGCGAGGACCATGTTCGCCCGAAGCCGCTCGAGCAGATCACCCTCGGCACGCTCGTCAAGGCTGGTCAGTCCGGCCGCGGCATTGAGGACGACGGCGTCGCGCACCGGCCCAGGCTCGCCGGAGAGCAGCCGCCGCACGATCTGCGCGTTCTCAGACCCGCTTCCGCCACGCAGGTCTTCCACGCCCACGCGGCGCAGACCCACGTCCTCCGGGCTGAGCACGGTATGGGACACCTCACCCTCACGCACCTCCCACAGATCGGTGGAGGCCGAGGTGGTGATCTTGTCCCGTCCGTCCTGCCCGCGGAACACCAGGCCTCGGGTCCCGCGCACCGCAAGAACCTCTGCCATTCGCGGAGCCAGCGTGGGGCTCGCGCAGCCGAGTGCCTGCGCCGTGACGCGCGCCGGGTTGGACAGCGGACCCAGGAAATTGAAGACCGTCCTGATGCCCAGTTGGCGCCGCACAGGCCCCACATGACGCATCGAGGGGTGGAAGCTCTGCGCGAAGAGGAAGGTGATGCCCACTTCTTCGGCGGCGAGGGCCACCTTCTCGGGGCTGAGACTCAGATCCACGCCGAGGGCTTCGATCACGTCAGCCGCCCCCGCAGTGGTAGAGGCGCCGCGATTGCCGTGCTTGACCACCCGAGCCCCCGCCCCCACCGCGGTCAGTGAGGACATGGTGGAGATGTTCACCGTGCCCAGCATGTCACCGCCGGTGCCCACGATGTCCAAGGTGGGCCCCTGGATGCTCAGCGGCACGGCTTTGTCCATCATGGTGGTGCTCAGACCGACGAGCTCCTCCGCGACCTCGCCCTTGGCGCGCAGTGCGACGAGGAAGGCGGCGATCTCACCGTCGCTGAGTGCCCCGCTCATGAGCTGGTCCATCGCCCAGGCAGAGGTGTTCGCGCTCAGGTGCTGCCCGGCCAGGAGCGTCTCGAGCAGCTCGGGCCAGCTGCCCGGCAGGTCGTGCGCTGGGGTGCGGAGATCGGCGGATGTCGGAGGTTTCACAGCCCCAGACTATCGGCCCGGCGTCCTTCCGCTCCGTCCTATTTCGACACGCTGTAGAAATATTGACGGATTTTTTGTCCACTCCACCTTGGCGGATCCTGGGAATGGCGCGGAATCCGCCCTCTGACAAGGATCTTGAAGCGCGCCACACAAGCGGCTGCGGTCGCAAACAGCTGAGGTTTCAGGACATAATGAATGCGTGACGTCTGCAACCCAAGCCCCAATCGCTCCGGCGCGAACGCTGCCGAACCGTCCCAACATGGTGTCCGTGGGCACCATGGTCTGGCTCACCAGTGAGCTGATGTTCTTCGCCGGTCTGTTCGCCATGTACTTCACGCTGCGCTCCACGCAGCCCGAGATGTTCGCCGAAGGTGGTGGAACGCTGGCGATCCCGCTGGCCACCACCATCACCGTGATCCTGGTCGCGAGCTCGGTGACTGCTCAGTTCGGGGTCTTCGCGGCCGAGCGGCACCAGCCTCGCCGCACCGGAGGAGCCTTCCAGATCAAGCACTGGGGCATGGTGGAGTGGTACATCCTCTCCTTCCTCATGGGTGCCGTCTTCATCGCAGGTCAGACATTCGAGTTTGCCGAGCTGGTGTCCCACGGGATCACCGTCTCCTCGAACTCCTTCGGATCCGCCTTCTACATCACCACCGGCTTCCACGGCCTGCACGTCGTCGGCGGGCTCATCGCCTTCCTCTACGTGATCGCACGTGCGTACTTCAGCGTGAAGTTCACCCACCGGGAAGCCCACGCCGCAGTCGTCATCTCGTACTACTGGCACTTCGTGGACGTCGTGTGGATCGCGCTCTTCGGCATCGTCTACCTCTTGCCGATGTTCGCCTGAGCATCACCTTCGTCACGCACACAAGCTGATATCGCACCGAGAAGTTAGGAACCGGCACGTGAAGGCACTTTCACAGCAGCGTCGCCACCCCCTTGCGGCAGTGGCACTGCTCCTCCTGGGCCTCTTGCTCACTGGAGGGCTCTACGCCGCCGCGACCTCCGTCAACGAGGCACAGGCATCGAACGTCCCCGATGCCTACTCCGCCTCGGACGTGGAGGAGGGCGAACGCCTCTTCGTGGCCAACTGCGCCACCTGCCACGGCATCAACGCCGTCGGCAGTGACGCCGGCCCGTCGCTTGTCGGCGCCGGAGCGGCCGCTGTCGACTTCCAGGTCGGCACCGGGCGCATGCCCATGCAGATGTCGGGCCCGCAGGCGCAGGAGAAGCCGGCACAGTTCAATGATGAACAGACGATGCAGCTCGCGGCCTATGTCGCATCGCTCGGTGCCGGTCCGTCCGTCCCCGAGGACGAGTACCTTGACGCCTCCGAGGGAGATATCTCCCGGGGCGGCGAGCTCTTCCGCATCAACTGCGCCATGTGCCACAACGCGGCCGCTGCCGGCGGTGCGCTCACCGAGGGCAAGTTCGCACCCGCCCTTGCAGGAGTGGAGTCCAAGCACATCTACGAGGCCATGGTGACCGGCCCGCAGAACATGCCGGAGTTCAACGACTCGAACATCCCGGCTGATGACAAGCGCGACATCATCGCGTTCCTGAAGAACAACGAATCTCAAGGCGTGCCCGGAGGCTTCGCGCTCGGCTCGCTGGGCCCGGTGTCTGAGGGCCTGCTCATCTGGACCCTCGGTTTGGTCCTGCTGATCGGCTCCATGGTCTGGCTGACCTCACGGTCCTCCTGATCACCGCAGCACCTGGCACGCACGCACAACGTAAATACTCAAGCAAAGGACGAGAACCATATGGGCGAGCACGGTAACGGCGATCCGCAGTCGGACGCCGTCATCAGAGCCGGTGACGGGAAGTCGAGTGGCCACGCCATCGACAACCCGGGCCTGCCGCCGCACCGTCCGCGGTTGGCAGATGTGGATGAGAAGGCGGCGAAGCGCGCCGAGCGTCAGGTTTCTGCGCTCTTTCTGATCTCCATCATCGGCACAGTGATGTTCTTCGTCGGCTACTTCGTCGTCGGCGTCACGGCGGGCGACCTCGAGATGCTGCGTCTGCAAAACACCCTGCTCGGGCTCGGTGTGGCCTTCGCCATGCTCGGCATCGGGCTCGGCGTGGTCCAGTGGGCCCGCGCCCTGATGCCCGACCACGAGGTCATCGAGGACCGCAAGCCGCTGCGCAAGGAAGAAGATCGCGCCGAGGCTGCTGCGACCGTCAACGAGATCGTCGACGAGACCCAGATCAAGCGCCGCCCGCTGCTGCGGAACACGCTCATCGGCGCCGCCCTGCTGGCACCGCTGCCCGCCGTCGTCGTGCTGCGCGATCTCGATCGCTCCGAGGACTTTGGCGTGGAGCGCATGCGCCACACCATCTGGGAGGAAGGGGTGCGCCTGGTGCGTGACCCCACCGGCACTCCCATCCGTGCCGCGGACCTCACCGTCGGGTCTGTGGTGCACGTCGTGCCCGAGACCCTTCGAGAGATCTCGGGGCACGGTGAGCGCCTCGCGGCCAAGGCCAAGTCCGTGGTCCTGCTGATCCGGATGCAGCCCGATGAGCTCGCGCCAGCCACCGGCGAACGAGAGAACTGGACCCACGAGGGCATCATCGCCTGCTCCAAGGTCTGCACGCATGTGGGCTGCCCGGTGGCGCTCTATGAGCGTCATACGCACCACCTGCTCTGCCCCTGCCACCAGTCCACCTTCGACGCTGCCCAGCAGTTCAAGGTGATCTTCGGCCCCGCAGGGCGCCCGCTGCCCCAGCTGCCCATCACCGTGGACGATGAGGGCTTCCTCGTTGCTCGCAGCGACTTCACCGAACCCGTCGGCCCCACCTACTGGGAGCGTGGCTAAAGATCATGAGCACTCAGTCCCTAGAACCCAAATACACCGAGGCGCAGTACTCCGAGGTGGATCAGTACCAGCCGGCCACCCGCACCGGCCGGATCTCCAACTACGTGGATCAGCGCGTGGGCGGCACCGGTCTGGTCCGCGAATTCGGACGCAAGGTCTTCCCCGATCACTGGACCTTCATGTTCGGTGAGGTGGCTCTCTACAGCTTCCTGATCACCGTGGTCTCCGGTGCCTTCCTGACCTTCTGGTTCGATCCCTCCATGGCCAGCACGCAGTACGACGGCTCCTATGCGCCCATGCAGGGCGTGGAGATGTCGATGGCCTATGCCACTGCCCTGGAGCTCTCCTTCGACGTCCGCGGCGGCCTGTTCATGCGTCAGCTGCACCACTGGGGCGCGCTGATGTTCGTCATGGCCATGGCCGTGCACATGCTCCGCGTCTTCTTCACCGGCGCATTCCGCAAGCCGCGCGAGCTGAACTGGGTCGTCGGCTGCGCGCTGCTCGTCGCCGGTCTGGGTGCCGGCTTCACCGGTTACTCGCTGCCCGATGAGGTGCTCTCCGGCAACGGTCTGCGCATCATCGACGGTATGCTCAAGGCCATCCCGATGGTCGGCACCTACATCTCCTTCTTCCTCTTCGGCGGCGAGTTCCCCGGAGACGAGGTCATTCCCCGGCTGTATTCGCTGCACATCTTCGTGATCCCCGCAGTGATCCTCATCCTGATCGCGGTGCACCTGTTCATGGTCGTGGTGCACAAGCACACGCAGTACCCCGGCCCGGGCCGCACCGAACGCAATGTGGTCGGCTACCCGATCGGGCCGGTCTACGCCGCGAAGGCCGGTGGATTCCTCTTCGTCGTCTTCGGCGTGCTCGCGCTGCTGGCAGGTCTCTTCCAGATCAACGCGCTTTGGAACTACGGGCCCTACGATCCCTCCCCGGTGCAGGCAGGCACTCAGCCTGACTGGTACATCGGCTGGTTCGACGGCGTGCTGCGCCTGATGCCCGGTTACATCGGGGACATCCCGCTGGAGTTCGTGCTCCCCACCCCGTGGGGCGGCAACAGCGTGGCGCTTCCAGTGCTGATCCCGATGATTCCGATCACGGTGCTGCTGCTCGGCCTCTTCGTGTGGCCCTTCCTGGAGGCGTGGATCACCGGTGACAAGAAGGAACATCACGTGCTGGATCGTCCCCGCAACGCTCCGGGCCGCACCGCCTTCGGCATGGCCATGATGGTCTGGTACTTCGTGATGTGGGGTGCCGCGTCATCGGACCTGATGGCCACGCACTTCTCGCTCTCGCTCAATGACGTGATCATCTGGCTCCGGGTGCTGTTCTTCCTCGGACCGATCCTGGCGTTCATCATCACCAAACGGATCTGTCTGGCGCTGCAGCGCAAGGACCGTGAGATCGTGCTGCACGGCAACGAGGCCGGAGTCATCGAGATGCTTCCCCATGGCGAGTTCCGTGAAAAGCACAATCGGGTCAACGACTACGAGCTCTTCACCCTGGTGGCGTATGAGTCTCCGGAGGTGACTCCCGCCCGGCCCAACGCCAAGGGCAAGGTGTCACTGCTGGAGAAGTCCCGCGCAGGGCTGAACCGGGTCTTCTTCGAAGATCGCGTGGCGCCGGTCAGCCGCGAGGAGTACCTCGAGGCGCTGTCCCACGATCACCACGAGTCCTCGGCTGCGCTTCCGGCGGCGGCCTCGGCCCAGCTGGAGTCCAGCAAGCACTGACGCGGTGCACACAGAAGCGGCCGTCTCCCTTCCCGGGAGGCGGCCGCTTCTGTGTCGGTGCGGCTCAGCTGCCGCGGATGATGTAGCGCAGCTTCTCCAGCCGCTCGGCCACGGCGCGCTCGGCGCCGTTGCCGGTGGGCTTGTAGTAGTCGACCCCGACCAGCTCGTCGGGTGGGTACTGCTGGGCCGCCACATGGTGGGGCTGATCATGCGCGTAGACATAGCCCTTGCCGTGGCCCATCCGATGGGCGCCTGCGTAGTGCGCGTCGCGCAGATGCGGCGGGACGAGACCCGACTTGCCCGCCCGGACATCGGCGATGGCGGCGTCCAGCGCCTTATAGGACGCATTGGACTTCGGGGCTGTCGCGATGTGCACAGTGGCCTGGCCCAGGAGGATCCTCGCCTCCGGCATGCCGATCAGCGCCACCGCATCCGCGGCGGCCATGGCGGTCTGCAGCGCAGTGGGGTCGGCCATCCCTACTTCCTCGCCAGCCGCGATGACCAGTCGACGGGCGATGAAGCGGGGATCCTCGCCGGCGACGATCATGCGCGCCAGGTAGTGCAGCGCCGCGTCGGGATCGGAGCCGCGCAGTGACTTGATGAATGCCGAGACGATGTCGTAATGCTGGTCACCGTCACGGTCGTAGCGCTGCACCGCGAAGTCCATCGCCTGTTCCGCGTCCTTGGCGGTGATGGTGACAGGAGCGGCGGGGGAGACCGGAGGGATCTCCACTGTGCTGTCCTCGGTGCTGCTTTCGAGAGTCTCGCCCGTGCCGGGGGTGCCGTCGGTCGCCTCGCCGTCCGCGGCCTTGCCTGCGGCGACCGCAGCTGCTGCCTCCAGCGTGGTGAGCACCCGTCTGGCGTCTCCACCGGCCATGCGCAGAATATGATCTCGCGCGGCGTCCTCCAGCTCGAAGGCTGAGTCCAGGCCACGGGTGTCCTGCAATGCCCGGGTGATCAGACCGGAGAGGTCCTCGGAGGTCAGCGACCGCAGCGTGAGCATCAACGACCGCGAGAGCAGCGGCGCGATGATGGAGAAGGAGGGGTTCTCGGTGGTGGCCGCGACCAGGATCACCCAGCCGTTCTCGACCCCGGGCAGAAGCGCGTCCTGCTGCGCCTTGTTGAACCGGTGGATCTCATCGAGGAACAGCACCGTGGTCTGGCCGCGCAGATCACGATCCTCCAGCGCGCGGTCCATCACCTGGCGCACGTCCTTGACCCCTGCTCGGATCGCGGAGAGTTCGACGAACTTCCGTGAGGCGCCGCGCGCCAAGACATGGGCCAGGGTGGTCTTGCCTGTGCCTGGAGGACCGTAGAGGATCACCGAGGAGGCCCCGGCAGGTCCGCGCGAGCCTTCGGCGAGGACGCGCAGTGGAGAGCCGTGTTCGAGCAGGTGCTGCTGTCCGAGGATCTCCTCGAGGGTGCGCGGACGCATCCGCACCGCCAGCGGGGTATGACGACGACGCGCGCCCGGCTCCGCCGGAGCAGGGGCCGGCGCGTCGTCGTCACCGAAGTCATCGGAGGCGAAGAGGTCCCCGGAGATGGGATCGGCCACTGCGCCTCCTAGAGGTGGGTTCGTAGAAAGATTCGAAGAAATCTGTTCCAGATTACCCGGTGGGGATCACGCCTTCGCCTTCTCCCCGCCCTGAGTCTGCGCCGCGGCGTCAGATTTCGGTTCGGGCTTCGCGTCCACACCGGCTTCCTTGCGCTGCTGGGCCGTGATCGGCGCAGGGGCAGCGGTCAGCGGGTCGTAGCCGCCGCCGGACTTGGGGAAGGCGATGACCTCGCGGATGGAGTCTTCCCCTGCGAGCAGTGAGACGACCCGGTCCCAGCCGAAGGCGATGCCGCCGTGGGGCGGGGCGCCGAACTTGAAGGCGTCGAGCAGGAAGCCGAACTTCTCCTGCGCCTCGTCCTCGGGGATGCCCATGACCTTGAAGATCCGCTCCTGCACATCGCGCCGGTAGACACGCAGCGAACCGCCGGCGATCTCATTGCCGTTGCAGACGAGATCGTAGGCGTTGGCCAGGGCGGAGCCGGGATCCTGATCGAAGCTCTCGGCGAACTCCGGCTTGGGTGCGGTGAACGCGTGATGGACCGCGGTCCAGGCACCCGAGCCCACTGCAACATCTCCAGCGGCCTGCGCCTGGGCTGCAGGCTCGAACATCGGGGCGTCGACCACCCATGCGAAGGACCAGGCGTTCTCGTCTATGAGACCCACCCGGGAGGCGATCTCGTTGCGGGCGGCGCCGAGCAGGCCTCGCGAGGGGGACACCTCGCCGGCGGCGAAGAAGATGCAGTCACCGGGGGAGGCGCCGGTGGCCGCTGCGAGTCCGGTCTTCTCGGCATCGGTGAGGTTCTTTGCGACGGGGCCTCCGAGCTCGCCGTCCTCGCCGATGAGCACATAGGCCAGACCCTTGGCTCCGCGCTGCTTGGCCCATTCCTGCCAGGCATCGAGCGTGCGGCGCGGCTGGGAGGCGCCGCCGGGCATGACCACGGCGCCCACGTAGTCGGCCTTGAAGACTCGGAAGCTGGTGTCCTTGAAGTACTCGGTGAGCTCGGTGAGCTCAAGGTCGAAGCGCAGGTCCGGCTTGTCCGAGCCGTAGCGCGCCATGGCCTCGTGGTAGGTGATGTGCGGGATCTGCGCCGGCAGCTCCACGTCGATGAGCTTCCAGAGCCGGCGCACGAGCTCCTCCGCCAGGGCGAGGATGTCCTCCTGCTCCACGAAGCTGGCCTCGATGTCCAGCTGGGTGAACTCCGGCTGGCGATCAGCGCGGAAGTCCTCATCGCGGTAGCAGCGGGCGATCTGGTAGTACTTCTCGAATCCACCGACCTGCAGCAGCTGCTTGAACAGCTGCGGGGACTGCGGCAGCGCGTACCAGGCGCCGGGGGCAAGCCGGGCCGGGACCAGGAAGTCGCGTGCGCCCTCCGGGGTGGAGCGGGTCAGCGTAGGTGTCTCGATCTCGGTGAACGCCTGCTCATGCAGCAGGTCACGGGCGACGCGGTTCGCCTCGGAGCGCAGCCGAAGTGCGCGCTGGGGACCCTCGCGGCGCATGTCCAGATAGCGGTGGCGCAGCCGGGCTTCTTCGCCGATCTCCACATGCTCATCGATCTGGAAGGGGAGCGGGGCCGCGGTGTTGAGCACCGTCACCGTGTCAGCGATGAGCTCGACCTCGCCCGAGGGCAGGTTCGGGTTCTCATTGCCGGCCGGGCGGCGCTCCACGGAACCGGTCACCTGCAGCACGAACTCATTGCGCAGCGGGTCGAAGTCCGCCTCCTCACGCACCACCACCTGAGCGACCCCGGAGGCGTCACGCAGGTCGAGGAAGGCCACCCCGCCGTGGTCTCGGCGTCGCGCCACCCATCCGGTGAGGGTGACGGTTTGACCTATGTGCGCGGCGTTCAGTGAGCCGGTGGTGTGTGTGCGGAGCACGGTGTCCTTCCTGAGGGATTATGAGCTGGTGCGCTGGGCCTGCGGCGGGGAACCGTCGCGGCCGCTGCGTGGCGCGGTATCAGTCGGTGGCCGATTCTACTATCCGGGGAAGCCTGTCATCGGCCGGGGGAGTCCAGCTGGCGGGATCGGCGCTGAACTGGTCCCCCGAGCGGATGTCCTTGACCTCGTGGGCCCCGTCGTCGTCGGTGAACCAGACATAGGGGATGCCGCGACGGTCGGCATGGCGGATCTGCTTGCCGAACTTCTCCGCCTTCAGCGCCACCTCGACGTTGAGGCCGCGAGCGCGCAGTGCATCGGCGACATCCTGCGCCGCTCCCCAGTCATCCTCGGAGCGCAGCGCCACATAGACCGCGGCAGGGACCTTGCGCGTGGCGGAGAGACCACCCTCGGCGAGGATCCGTGAGATCAGCCGGGTCACCCCGATGGAGAGGCCGACGCCGGGGAAGCTGCGCTTGCCCTTGGAAGCCAGTGATTCATAGCGGCCGCCGGAGCACACCGAGCCCAGGGACTCATGACCGAGCAGCACGGTCTCGTAGACGGTGCCGGTGTAATAGTCGAGTCCTCGGGCGATGGACAGATCGGCGGTGACCCTTCCGGGCACTCGCTTGTTCAGTTCGGCGACGACCTCTTCGAGCTCGGCGAGTCCGGCCTCGAGCAGATCGTCCGCCTCGGTGTCACCGAGGAGCCCGCGGACCTGCCCGACGAACGAGGTGTCGGTGGCGCGGATCTGTGCCAGTTCCAGCGCCTGCTGGGCCTGCGCAGGCGTGGCGGCACCGCTGGAGGTGAGCTCCTCGGCGACCTTCTCAGCACCGATCTTCTCGAGCTTGTCGATGGCGCGCAGCACGGCGGTGGTGTCTTCGAGGCCGATGGAGCGGTAGAAGCCTTCCGAGAGCTTGCGGTTGTTGACCCGCAGCATGAAGTCCCCGATCGGCAGCGCTTGAAGCGCCTGAGCCATGACCAGCGCGATCTCCACGTCGCTGCGGAAGGGCAGTGCGCCGTCGCCCACGAGGTCGATGTCGGCCTGGGTGAATTCGCGGAAGCGGCCGTCCTGCGGGCGTTCGCCCCTCCAGACCTTCTGTATCTGGTACCGCCGGAAGGGGAAGTCCAGGTGCCCGGCGTTCTCCACGACGTAGCGGGCGAACGGGACGGTCAGATCGAAGTGCAGCGCAAGCCGTGCCTCTTTCCCATCCTCCTCCTGCAGCCGGGAGACCGCGTAGATCTCCTTGTCGATCTCGCCCTTCTGCAGCAGCGTGTCGATGGTCTCCACCGCGCGGGACTCGATGGAGCCGAAGCCATGGCGTTCGAAGACCTCACGGAGAGTGTCCAGCACGTGGAGTTCCACCAGCCGCTCTTCGGGGAGCCATTCGGTGAAGCCGGAGAGAGAGGTGGTTCGTGCCATGAGTGTGCGCGCAGTCCTTGGTCGTCGGGGGAGCCTGGAATCGGGCCCGTTCATCATAGCGGCTCCGGTACGCTGGTGGGCATGAGTCCTGCAGTCAAGCCCGATCATCATGAGACCTCCCTCACCGACGCCCATCGCTTCGCCCGCGTGGATGAGGAAGGGCACGTCTTCGCGCTGACCGAGAACGCCGCGGAGGGTGAGCCGGCTGAGACCTACGTGGGTCAGTTCTCCGGCGCCAGTGCAGATGAGGCCCTGCTGTACTTCACCCGCAAGTTTGACGAGCTGTTCAACCGTGCCCTGCTGCTGCGCGCCCGCATCGCGGCAGGAGCCGACTCGGCCAAGGCCCTGCAAGAGTCGGCCCAGCACATCGCCAAGGAGCTCCAGGACGGCGTCTGGGTAGGGGACACCGCTGCACTGGCTGCGCTGCTCGGGCAGCTCACGGTCGAGATCCAGGCCCGCAACGCCCTGGAGCAGCAGGAGACGGAGGCGGTCCTCGCCGAGCACCTGGCCACCCGTGAGCGGATCGTGGCGGAGGCTGAGGTGCTCGCCGGTGCGGATCCCAGCACCCAGCACTGGAAGAGTGCCCAGGCGCGGATGAACGAGCTCTTCGAAGCCTGGAAGGGCGAGCAGAAGAAGCCTCCGCGACTGACCAAGGCCCAGGAGGACCCGTATTGGAAGAGGTTCCGCAGCGCGCGCAACCTCTTCGAGAAGAACCGCCGCGCCTTCTTCGCCACGAGGGACAAGGAGCACGGTGACATCAAAGCGGCCAAGGAGGCGCTGATCGCCGAGGCTGAGGCGCTTCAGGACTCCGAGGACTTCGGCTCCACCACGAAGGCCTACCACCGGCTCATGGACGACTGGAAGGCGCTGGGCCGCGGTGCCAGGAAGACCGATGACTCGCAGTGGACTCGCTTCCGGGCCGCTCAGGATGTCTTCTTCGGAGCCCGCGACAAGGTCAATGCGGAGACCGATGCCGAATACGCCGAGAATCTCGTGGTGAAGCTGGAGATCCTGGAGAAGCTCGAGGCCCTGATGCCCTTCGAGAACCCCGAGGCCTCCAGGGAGCAGTACCAGTCGCTGCTGGCGCGCTGGGATGCGGCCGGGCGCGTGCCTCGCCAAGATATGAAGAGCACAGAGGGTCGGCTGAAGCAGGTTCAGGACGCCTTCCGTGATGCCGAGGCGGCGCATTGGCGCAAGACCGATCCCGAGACCATCGCCCGGCAGAACTCGATGCTCAGTCAGCTGGACGAGACTATTGCTGGACTTGAACGTGAGCTTGAGTCGGCCCAGGCCAGCGGAGACACTCGTTCTATCGAGCAGGCACAGGAGGCTCTCGACGCGCGCAGGAGCTGGCGCGATATGTTGAAGTAACGAATAGATTACACTCGTCAGAGATTCTGCGGCCCTGCCCATCTCGGGAGCCGCGGGAAGTTGTGCCGTCGACATCCAGTGAGGACCCCGCGTGAGCGATCAACAGCCGCATGAGGCAGGCTCTCCGCGCAGCCGTCGCGAAATTCGCGAAGCGCGCGAGCGTGAGCTCGCCGAGCAGCGCGAGCGTCAGACCGCGGCGCAGCAGCGTGCACTGGACGAGACGCTCCGCAACGCACGCAGACAGTCCTCAGCGACTTCGGCACGCCGTGTCCCGCTGCCGAACATCGCGCCGGTCCAGGAATCGGTGATCTTCAACCAGGAAGAGGTCACCCAGGGCAAGCTCGAACGTGAGGACTCACCTGTCGAGCCGCCCGCATCAGCCCCTGCAGCAGAGCCCTCGCCGCCGGTGACACCGGCGGCGCCCAGCGGCTTCGACCGCGTGGTGACCCCCTTCGATCAGGTGGTCTCACCCGATGAGGTCGACCAGGAGACCGAACAGGCCGTCGACGAGTCCACCGGCTATCCGCTCGAAGATGACCCCGAGGGGCACTATGCGGATGAGCACTATGTCGGGGGACATGACGAGGACCAGCACTATGACGAGCACGAACATTTCGATGAGAACGCTGGACTTCACTACGAAGGCACCCGCATCCATCATGACGACGACGGGACACCGCTTCTCATCTCTTCCTCCAGCCACGGACGTGGATATCAGACGGTCTCGGCCGTAGATGGCGGCACCACCCAGGCAGTGCTGCAGCGGCGGCGGGACAAGCGCCGACGTCGCAACCTGACGTTGAGCGTCGCCTTCGGGCTCTTTGCCGTGCTGGTGGTGGGCTTCGTCGTCGTCCTGCAGTCTCTGCTGGGCGGTGACGGCCCCCAGGACTTCGAGACCCAGGCCGGGGAGAACATCGAATTCACCGTGCAGCCGGGGGACGGTCCGATCGCGGTCCGTGGCCGACTTTTGGAGCAGGGAATCATCGCCAGCGCCGACGCCTTCGACGATGCCTACGAGCAGCTTGAAGGGACCCGCGAGGTCTTCGAGGGCGAGTTCCCGATGCGTGAGCAGATGCCCGCAGAAGATGCCGTGGCGATCCTCTTCGACGAGGAGGAGGCGGTCGACTTCATCGATCTGCGCGCCGGCATGCGCATCGACGCGGCACTCTCAGCAATAGCCACCGGCACCGGGATCCCCGAGAGCGACATCCGCCAGGCCGCCAGTGATCCGAGCGCCTATGGACTGCCCGAGGAGGCGACCTCGCTCGAAGGCTACCTCGCCTCGGGGCTGTACAACCCCGAGGTGGGCGCAGAGCCAGAGGACATCCTGCAGCAGATGGTCGACGACACCTTTGCGCGCCTCGAAGAAGCAGGAGTCACCGAGGAGGATGAGCAGTGGGAGACCATCATCATCGCCTCGCTGCTCACCGCTGAGGGCCTGCCCGGCGACTACGAGATGATCGCCGGGATCATCGAGAACCGTCTCGACCCGAGCAATGACGAGACGGGCGGTCTGCTGCAGATCGACGCCTCGGTGATCTACGGTCTCGGCACGCAGAGTGTGCAGTTCACCGAGGAGGAGCGCCGGGACGCCTCGAACCCGTACAACACCTACGAGAACCCAGGCCTACCGCCGGGTCCGATCGCCGCTCCCAGCGAGGAGACGATCGAGGCCGCGGGCAACCCCGAGGCGAGCGACAACTACTACTGGATCACCACGAACCTCGAGACCGGTGAGACGAAGTTCGCCGAGACCTACGAGCAGCACCTCGAGTATGTCGAGGAGTTCAACGCCTACTGCGAGGAGAACGCGGAGATCTGCGAGGGCGAGCCGGCCCAGGACAACCAGGGGCCGTGATGCGTCAGGCCGCTGTGCTGGGCCATCCGATCTCCCACTCCCAGTCTCCGGCGCTCCATGCAGCAGCCTATGACCACCTCGGATTGGACATCGACTACCGACGCATCGATGTGCCGCTGGAGCAGGTGAACCGGTTCCTCCGCACGGAGGGGGCCGCTCCCGGATGGCTGGGTTGGTCGGTCACCATGCCGCTGAAGAGCGCCATGGCCGCAGCGGTGGATGAGCGCTCCTGGAGGGTGCAGACCCTCGGAGTGCTCAACACAGTGGTGCACCGGTCAGACGATGCACACACGCAGAGGCTCTACGGAGAGAACACGGACGTCGACGGCATCCTCCAGGCCCTGCTCGAGGCAGGTCTGCAGCGCGCCCGCACTCCAGACGCCCGGGTCTTCGGGATCATCGGGGCAGGGGCCACCGCCACGGCAGCCCTCGCGGCGGCCGCGGAGCTCGGCTACACCGAAGTCCGCTGCTACGCCCGATCGATGCCGCGCGCCGCGGAGCTGCAGCCCGTGGCCGACACATGGGGACTCACGCTGAGCGTGGCGCCGCTTGAGACGCTCAGCAACGATCTCCAGGACGGCGGATCGCTGGACGCTCTGGTCAGCACCCTGCCGCCCCGAGCAGCCGATGGCATCGCCGAAACGCTTCCGGCGCTGATGCCTCCGGTGCCGCTGCTCGATGTCGCCTACGACCCCTGGCCCTCCGCGCTGGCCCACGCGTGGGAGTCCGCAGGAGGCCCGGTGGTGAGCGGGCTGGTGATGCTTCTGCATCAGGCCGTCAAGCAGGTCGAACTCTTCACCGCCGCCACCGAGAGCCCCGCTGCCGAGCTCACTGCAGAGTCCCATGCCCAGCTCGTGGCGAAGATGAGACGCTCCATCGGTTTATGATGGACCCCATGTTGCGCTGGCTCACCTCTGGAGAATCTCACGGCAAATCCCTCGTCGGAATCCTTGAAGGACTCCCCGCCGGAGTGTCTCTGAGCACGGCAGCCGTGCAGGAGAAGCTGGCCCGCCGTCGTCTCGGCTACGGCCGCGGCGCGCGGATGAAGTTCGAGCAGGATCAGGTCGCTCTGCTGGCAGGAGTCCGCCACGGCGTCACCATCGGCGGGCCGCTGACCATCGAGGTCGGCAACACCGAATGGCCCAAATGGGAGAAGGTCATGTCTGCGGACCCGGTGCCTGCGGAGGACCTCGAAGGTCTTGCCCGCAATGCCCCGCTCACGCGACCACGTCCAGGCCACGCCGACTACACCGGCATGCAGAAGTACGGCTTCGCGGAGGCGCGCCCGGTGCTGGAGCGTGCCTCAGCCCGCGAGACCGCCACCCGAGTGGCACTGGGCGCCGCCGCACAGTCCTTCCTGAGCGAGCTGGGCATCACCACCGTCTCGCACACCACTGCCATCGGCCCCGTGCAGGTCCCTGCTGACGCTCCGCTGCCCCAGGCGGCCGACGTGGGCGCCCTGGATGCTGATCCGCTGCGCTGCTTCCACGCCGAGACCTCCGAACGCATGGTCGCCGAAGTCGACGACGCCCACCGAGCTGGGGAGACCCTGGGAGGCGTCGTCGAGGTCATCGTCGAAGGCCTGCCTCCTGGGCTCGGCAGCTACGTCCACTGGGACCGTCGGCTCGATTCGCGCCTCGCCGGCGCGCTCATGGGCATACAGGCGATCAAGGGCGTGGAGGTCGGCGACGGATTCGAGACCACGCGACGCCGCGGCTCGGCCGCCCATGACGAGATCGCGCTGGATGAGTCGGGACAGATCGCACGCACCTCAAACCGCGCGGGCGGGATCGAGGGCGGAATGAGCATCGGCGGCCCGCTGCGCGTGCGTGCCGGGATGAAGCCGATCGCCACCGTTCCCCGTGCCCTGCGCACCGTGGACACCGCCACCGGGGAGGCCACCACGGCACATCACCAGCGCTCCGACGTCTGTGCCGTGCCCGCGGCCGGCGTGGTGGCGGAGGCGATGGTCGCGCTGGTCATCGCCGAGGCCGTGCTGGAGAAGTTCGGTGGCGACTCCGTGCTGGAGGTGCGCCGCAACCTCGAGGGCTACCTCGCACACCTGCCCGAACTCGGCGGAGATCCCAAGGGAGCCGGCGCCGATGGAGACCCGCTGCAGGCCCCGGCGGCGATGCAGGACTGATGCGTCCCCCCGCAGCCGCCGAGAACCGAGGCGACGGCCGCAACATCGTGCTGATCGGACCTATGGGATCCGGAAAATCCACGGTCGGAGCGGCTCTCGCCCGGAGACTGCACCGCCCCCATGTGGACACCGATCAGTTCTTCGTCGCGCGGCACGGACCGATTCCGCAGTATTTCTCGCTGCACGGCGAGGAGAGCTTCCGGGCCGAGGAGGAGAAGATCGTCGCCGAACTGCTCGATGCTCCGCGGCCCTCGGTGGTCAGCCTCGGCGGCGGCTCGGTGCTGAGCCCCCGCACCCGGGAGCTGCTTGTCGAGCAGGTCGTCGTGCTCCTCGACCTCACCGTGGCCCAGGCCGCCCAGCGCCTCGGAGACGGCTCCACCCGGCCCATCCTTGGAGAGCACCCCGTGCAGAGCTGGATGCGCATCTACGCCGAGCGGGAGCAGATCTATCGAGACTGCGCTGATATCGTCATGAGTCCGGATGATGAGCACATCGATGTGCGAGTCGACACCATCGTGCGGGCATTGCACACCACTTTCAGGAGAGACCACAGCGCATGAGCCACCAGGCTGAGACCGAGGCTTCCGCCCAGCACCCTGAGCCCACCGTCATCACCGTGGGGGAGGGGAGAGGCACCGGCGGGCAGGAGCTCGGCTATGACGTGGTCATCGGCAACGGACTGCTCTCCCGGCTCCCCGACCTCGTCGGCACCCAGGCCGAGCGAGTGCTGGTGATCCACCCGCGGGCCCTGCGCGCCACCGGAGACGTGGTGCGCGAGGACCTCGAGAAGGCCGGCTACCAGGCCCTGGTCGCGGAGATCCCCGACGCCGAAGAGGGCAAGCACATCCAGGTGGCCGCGTTCTGCTGGCAGGTCCTGGGCCAGAACGACTTCACCCGCTCCGATGCCGTCGTCTCGGTGGGCGGAGGTGCGGTGACCGACGTCGCCGGCTTCGTCGCGGCCACCTGGCTGCGCGGCATCCGTGTGGTGCACATGCCCACGACCCTGCTGGGCATGGTCGACGCCGCGGTGGGCGGAAAGACTGGGATCAACACCTCAGAGGGCAAGAACCTCGTGGGCTCCTTCCACCAGCCCGCGGGAGTGCTGGCCGACCTCGATACGCTGCTGACCCTTCCGCGCAATGAGCTGGTGGCCGGGCTCGCCGAGGTGGTCAAGTGCGGATTCATCGCCGATGAACGCATCCTGGAGATCATCGAGGCCAGCCCCGAGCAGACCCAGAACCCGCACTCCTGGCAGATCCGCGAGCTCATCGAACGCGCCGTGGCCGTCAAGGCGAAGGTCGTCGGAGAGGACATGCTGGAGTCCGGTCTGCGCGAGTCGCTGAACTACGGGCATACCCTGGGTCACGCCATCGAACTCGCCGAGCGCTACCAGTGGCGCCACGGCGCCGCGATCTCCGTGGGCATGATCTTCGCCGCGGAGCTCTCCCGGAGCCTGGGCCGTCTTGATGATGCCACCGCCGACCGGCATCACTCCGTGCTGAACCTGCTGGGACTTCCCACCACCTACCGCGACGATCGCTGGAGCCAGCTGCTCGAAGGCATCAAGCGCGACAAGAAGAACCGCGGCGACCAGCTGCGCTTCGTGCTGCTCAGCGGCCAGGGCCAGCCCGCGACCGTGGAGATCCCGGACGCCTCGATCCTGTTCGCGACCTACCAGGAGATCGGTCAGCCCGAGACCGGCACCATGCTCTCGCTCTGAGCCCGCCGCGCAAGCCTGTACAATCGATGGGCGCTGTGTGGAGCATTCCATGCCCAAAGACCGGCACGAAGACCCAGGAAAGGCAAACTGTGGCCAGCTCGAATGACATCAAGAACGGCTCCGTCCTCAAGCTCGAGGGGCAGCTGTGGAACACGCTCGAGTTCCAGCACGTCAAGCCCGGCAAGGGCGGTGCCTTCGTGCGCACCAAGCTGAAGAACATCCGCACCGGCAAGGCCGTGGACAAGACCTTCAACGCCGGCGCCAAGGTCGAATTCGCCACAGTGGACCGATCCAACTACCAGTACCTGTACCAGGACGGCGAGGACTTCGTCTTCATGGACCTGCGCGACTATGACCAGATCACCGTGCCCGCCACCGTGGTCGGCGACGCCGCCCACTTCCTGCTGGAGTCCCACGAGGTGACCATCGCCCTGCATGACGGGACCCCGCTCTACCTCGATCTGCCGCCGTCGGTCGTTCTCGAGATCACCTACACCGAGCCGGGCCTGCAGGGCGACCGCTCCAACGCTGGCACCAAGGCCGCCACGCTGGAGACCGGACATGAGATCCAGGTCCCGCTGTTCGTCGATCAGGGCACCCGTGTGAAGGTCGACACCCGCACGTCCGAGTACCTCGGCCGAGTCACGGACTGAGAGGCCCCGTGGCAAAACGAAGCAAAGCACGCCGCCGCGCGCTCGAGATCCTCTTCGAGGCCGAGCAGCGCGAACTCGATCCGCTCGAGGTCCTGCGGGTCCGACGCGAGCGCGCGGATCTGATCGTCAATGAATACGTCGTCGAGCTGATCGACGGTGTGAAGTCCGAGCAGGAGAAGATCGACGAGATCCTCGCCACCTACGCCCGTGGGTGGACGCTGGAGCGGATGCCGCGCGTGGACCTGATGGCGCTGCGCATCGGCGCCTGGGAGCTGCTCTGCAACAACGACATTCCCGACAACGTCGCGGTCTCCGAGGCTGTCGCGCTGGTCCATGACCTCTCCACCGATGATTCACCCAGTTTCGTCAACGGCCTGCTCGGCCGGATCCAGCAGCTCAAGCCGACGCTGGTCGAGGTCGATGACGTAGAGTAGGTCCGAGCCTGAGCCGTGCCGCCTGAATGCGGTGCGGCTGACAACTGAAGAATCCGACTTCCTTTAAGAATCGTCCAGTGAGGCGAGGAAGGAGTCCTACGGTGACACGTTCACCCGAGACCTCTCATGTGATGTCCGCCTCCGACATGGACCGGGCACTGACGCGCATTGCGCACGAGATCGTCGAATCCCATCGAGGAATCGAAGGTCTCCTCCTGCTCGGCATCCCACGCCGCGGCACCATCCTGGCTCGCCGTCTGGGTGAGCGGCTGGCACGCATCGATCCTGGCTTCGATCCTGAGCAGTCCACCGGATCGCTGGACATCACGCTCTACCGCGATGACCTCCGAGCCCACGGCGCCCGCACGCCTGAACCCACCAAGATCCCCGGCGCCGGGATCGACGGCGCCACGGTCGTGCTGGTCGACGACGTCCTCTACTCCGGGCGCACAGTGCGCGCGGCCCTGGATGCGCTGCAGGCGCTGGGCCGCCCCGCCGTCGTCCGACTCGCAGTCCTGGTGGATCGCGGACACCGCGAACTGCCGATCCGCTCCGACCATGTCGGCAAGAACCTGCCCACCTCCCGTGAGGAGCGCGTCTCGGTGCTCCTCGACGAGGTCGACGGCGTCCCGCGCGAGGAGGAGGCGGTCGTCATCCAGCGACACGCCGCGACGAGTTCGCCTCCCGCCACCGGATCGCCTGCTGCGGGAGGTGGATGCTGATGCGCCACCTGCTCTCCACCGCTGACCTGAGCCGCACCGAGGCGCTGAGCATCCTGGACACCGCCGAGGAGATGGCCGCGGTCTCCACCCGCGAGGTCAAGAAGCTGCCCACTCTGCGCGGACGCACCGTGGTGAACCTCTTCTTCGAGGACTCCACCCGCACGCGCATCTCCTTCGAGGCGGCGGCCAAGCGTCTCTCCGCAGATGTCATGAACTTCTCCGCCAAAGGGTCCTCCGTGTCCAAGGGCGAATCGCTCAAGGACACCGTGCAGACCCTGGAGGCCATCGGCGCCGACGCGATCGTGATGCGCCACTGGGCCTCCGGGGCCGCCGCACAGCTGGCCGCCTCGGACTGGACCGACTGCGCCGTGATCAACGCGGGGGACGGCACCCACGAGCACCCCACTCAGGCGCTGCTGGACGCGCTGACCCTGCGACGGGGCTGGACGGCCGCCCGCGGCGAGGATCCGCGGGGCGCCGACCTCGCCGGCATGCGCGTGCTGATCGTCGGGGACATCCTGCATTCTCGGGTCGCGCGCTCGAACATCTGGCTGCTGCGCACCCTGGGGGCCGAAGTCGGACTCGTGGCCCCCGCCACCCTGCTTCCGGTCGGGGTTCAGAAGTGGCCGGTCAGCGTCTTTTACAGCTTGGACGAGGCGCTGGCTTCGGGACCCGCTGGCGGACCGGACGCGGTGATGATGCTGCGCGTCCAGGCTGAACGCATGGGCGGGGCGTATTTCCCCACCGCGGCCGAATACACCCGTCGCTGGGGACTCACCGATGATCGACTCGCCCAGCTGGAGAACCACCGCACCGCTGCCGGGGCGCAGCCGATGATCCTGCACCCGGGACCGATGAACCGCGGCGTGGAGATCTCCGCCGCCGCCGCGGACTCCCCGATGAACCAGGTCCTCGACCAGGTCTCGCACGGCGTCTCGGTCCGCATGGCAGTGCTGCATCTGCTGCTCAGCAGCTCAGAGAGGAACACCGCATGACATCCACGTCGACAGCTCCCACGCTGATCCTCGGCGCCCGTCCCTACGGGGAGGAGCCCACCGACATCCTGCTGGCCGAGGGCCGGATCCTCGCGATGGGTGAGCAGGCCCGCGGTCACGCCCAGGACCTCGAAAAGGTCCACGAGCTCGACGCCGCCGGGCTCCTCGCGCTGCCGGGCATGGTGGATCTGCACACCCATCTGCGCGAACCCGGCCGCGAGGACGCCGAAACCGTGGAGACCGGAAGCCGCGCGGCCGCGAAGGGCGGGTTCACCGCGGTCCACGCGATGGCGAACTCCTCACCCGTGGCAGACACCGCCGGAGTCGTGGAACAGGTGCACCGGCTGGGCCGCGACTCAGGGTGGACCGAGGTCTACCCGGTGGGGGCAGTCACCGTCGGCCTCGCGGGGGAGAAGCTCGCCGAGCTCGGCGCCATGGCCGAGTCCTCGGCGCAGGTGCGGATGTTCTCCGACGACGGGATGTGCGTGCACAACCCGGTCCTGATGCGCCGTGCCCTGGAGTACGTGAAGACCGTGGACGGGTTCATCGCCCAGCATGCCCAGGAGCCCCTGCTCACGGAGGGCGCGCAGATGAACGAGGGCGACGTCTCAGCGGTCCTCGGCCTGCCGGGATGGCCCGCTGTCGCCGAGGAGTCGATCATCGCCCGCGATGTCCTGCTGGCCCAGCACGTGGGGTCCCGGCTGCATATCTGCCACGTCTCCACCGCCGGCTCTGTGGAGATCATCCGCTGGGCCAAGCAGCGCGGAATCGACGTCACCGCAGAGGTCACCCCGCACCACCTGCTGCTCACCGACGAGCTGGTCCGCGGCTACGACCCGGTGTACAAGGTCAACCCGCCGCTGCGCACCGCCGCCGATGTCGAGGCCCTGCGCCACGGACTCGCCGACGGCACCATCGACGTCATCGGCACCGACCACGCCCCGCACCCCACCCAGGCCAAGGAATGTGAATGGTCCGCGGCGGCGATGGGCATGACCGGGCTGGAGACGGCGCTGCCGGTGGTGATCAAGACGATGATCGCCACCGGGCTGATGGATTGGCGCCGCTTCGCCGAGGTCACCTCCGAGGCTCCTGCGCGGATCTACCGGCATTCCCAGCAGGGCCGCCCGCTGCAGCCCGGGGAGCCCGCGAACCTGATCCTGGTGGACGCCGAGTCGACGCAGACCGTGGACCCTGGGGGCCACGCCAGCAAGGGGCGGAACTCGCCCTTCCGCGGAATGCAGCTGCCCGGCTCCGTGCGCGCCACCTTCCTGCACGGCCACCCGGTGGTGCTCGACGGCGCGCTGAACAGCCCACTGAAGCAGTCCCAGGCGCAGCGCAAGGTGACCTCATGACGGCCGGCGCCTCACTCCCAGCTCCGGCGGAGCACGCCGCCGTCGCAGAGCTCACCCTCGGCACTCGGGCGACAGACATGACCGGCACCTACCTCGGCTACCTCGGCATCACCGTGGTGATCGTCGCGGCTCTGGTGTTCCTGATCTGGCTGGGCTGGCGCGGCCGAAAGCGCCGCCAGAAGGACGTCCCGGCCCCGCAGGAGGTGCCCGCGGCTCTGCTCGAGGCAGAGCCGCGCGCCGCTGCCGAGGGCATGGTCATCGGCACGGTCAGCGCAGGAGATTACCTCGACCGCGTGGCGGTGCACGGCCTCGGGGTGCGCACCAACGGTCGCCTCGAGGTCCATCCGGAAGGGGTCGCGATCTTCCGTGCCGGCGCCCCGAACTACCTCATCGGTGCCCAGTCGCTGCAGCATGTCCGCACCGACCGCGGCGTCGTCGGCAAGTTTGTGGAGCGTGACGGCGCAGTCATCATCGGCTGGAAGCTCGGTGATCACTCCGTGGAGACCGCCTTCCGGGCCCGCCACGCCTCAGCCCACCAGGAGCTCCTCGCCGAGCTCGAGTCAGTTATCCGTCCCTCCGACGAGGAGTCAGCACGCTCATGACAGAACAGCCCTCCATCACCCCCGCGCCTGACGCCCTCCTGGTGCTCGAAGACGGCACGGTCCATCGCGGCACCGCCTACGGCGCCCAAGGCATGCGACTGGGCGAAGCGGTCTTCGCCACAGGTATGACCGGATATCAGGAGACCCTCACCGATCCCTCCTACGCCCGCCAGATCGTGGTCCAGACTGCTCCCCATATCGGCAACACCGGCATCAACGATGAGGACGCCGAGTCTCGCAAGATCTGGGTCTCCGGCTATGTGGTGCGCGACGCCGCCCGGCGCCCCTCGAACTGGCGCTCCCGGCGCACGCTGGACACCGAGCTCGCCGACCAGGGCATCGTCGGCATCAAGGACGTGGACACTCGGGCCATCACTCGGCACCTGCGCAGCGCCGGCGCGATGAAGGCGGGGATCTTCTCCGCAGAGCAGGCCGAGCGTCCGCTCACAGAGCTCATCGCGGAGGTCAAGGCGCAGCCCTCCATGGCCGGTGCGCGGCTCGCCGAGGAGGTCTCCACGGAGGCCGCCTATGTCATCGAACCAGCCGATCACGGCTGGACCGGCGACGTCGTCGCCACGGTGGCCGCCATCGACCTGGGCATCAAGACCATGACCCCGGTGCGCATGGCCGAGCGCGGGCTGCGTGTGCACGTGCTGCCCGCGGCCAGCAGCTTCGCCGAGATCGAGGCCGTCTCACCCGACGGAGTGTTCCTCTCCAACGGGCCAGGAGACCCTGCCACCGCGGCCAACCAGATCGGGCTGCTGCGCGAGGTGCTGGACAACCGCACCCCGTTCTTCGGAATCTGCTTCGGCAACCAGATACTCGGCCGCGCGCTCGGCTTCGAGACCTATAAGCTGCCCTTCGGCCACCGCGGGATCAATCAGCCGGTCATGGACCACGCCACCGGCAAGGTGGAGATCACCTCGCAGAACCACGGATTCGCCGTGGACGCACCCATCGGCGAGGTCGTCACCGCCCCGCAGGACCGTTTCGGGCGGGTCCAGGTGAGCCACTCCAGCCTCAATGACGGGGTGGTGGAGGGACTGCGCTGCCTGGACGTCCCTGCCTTCAGCGTTCAGTACCACCCTGAGGCCGCAGCTGGCCCGCATGATTCGGCCTACCTCTTCGATCGCTTCGTCGAGCTCATGACAAATGTCGACGTTCAGACCGGCGGCGACACCGTCACCACCAACGACACTGAGACCCGTGCCCCTGAAACCCGTGGAGGGAACCCACTCAATGCCTAAGCGTCAAGACCTCAAGTCCGTCATGGTCATCGGCTCGGGGCCGATCGTGATCGGACAGGCCGCCGAGTTCGACTACTCCGGCACTCAGGCCCTGCGAGTGCTCAAGGAGGAGGGCCTGCGGGTCATCTTGGTCAACTCCAACCCCGCCACCATCATGACCGACCCGGAGTTCGCCGACGCCACCTACGTGGAGCCGATCAGCCCGGATGTTGTCGCCAAGATCATCGAGAAGGAGCGCCCCGACGCGCTGCTGCCCACCCTCGGCGGTCAGACCGCGCTGAACACCGCGATCGCGCTGGACAAGGACGGCGTGCTGGAGAAGTACGGAGTGGAGCTCATCGGCGCGAACATCGCGGCCATCGAGCTCGGGGAGGACCGACAGAAGTTCAAGGGCGTGGTCGAGCGCTCCGGCGCCGAATCCGCAAAATCGGTGATCGTGCACTCCATGGAGGAGGCCCTCGCCGCCGCGGACGAGCTCGGTTACCCGATGGTGGTGCGCCCCTCCTTCACCATGGGCGGACTGGGTTCCGGCATGGCCTACAACGAGAAGGATCTGCACCGGATCGCCGGTGCCGGGCTGCAGTACTCACCGACCACCGAGGTGCTCCTGGAGGAGTCGATCCTCGGCTGGAAGGAGTACGAGCTGGAGATGATGCGCGACTCCAACGACAACGTCGTGGTCGTCTGCTCCATCGAGAACTTCGACCCGGTGGGCGTGCACACCGGGGACTCCATCACGGTGGCCCCTGCCATGACGCTGACCGACCGCGAGTACCAGCGGCTGCGCGACATCTCGATCAACGTGATCCGAGAGGTCGGAGTGGCCACGGGCGGCTGCAACATCCAGTTCGCCATCGAGCCCGGGACCGGCCGCGTCGTCGTCATCGAGATGAACCCGCGGGTCTCGCGCTCCTCGGCGCTGGCCTCGAAGGCCACCGGCTTCGCGATCGCGAAGATCGCGACCAAGCTGGCGCTGGGATACACGCTGGACGAGATCCCCAACGACATCACGAAGAAGACCCCGGCCAGCTTCGAACCCGTGCTGGACTATGTGGTGGTGAAGGTCCCGCGCTTCGCGTTCGAGAAGTTCCCGGCCGCGGATCCCACGCTGACCACCACGATGAAGTCGGTCGGAGAGGCCATGGCCTTCGGCCGCAACTTCACCGAGGCCATGCAGAAGGCACTGCGCTCCCTGGAGCAGCGCGGCAGCGAATTCGACTTCACCGTGGCGGCGCCGGCAGAGCTCGAGCAGCTGCTGGAGAAGATGGCGACGGCGACCACCGAGCGTCTGCACCAGGTGCAGCGGGCGCTGCTCTCCGGTGCCACGATCGAGCAGGTCTACGAGATCACCGGGATCGACCCCTGGTATCTGGATCAGCTGCAGCTCATCAACGAGACGGCGATGGCCGTGGCGCACGCCGCCGAGCTCGATGTGCCCACGCTCAAGCTGGCCAAGCATCATGGCTTCTCCGACGAACAGATCGGTTCGCTGCGGCACATGGACTCCGCCGTGGTCCGCGGGGTGCGCCATGCCCTCGGCATCCGCCCGGTCTACAAGACCGTGGACACCTGTGCCGCAGAGTTCGAGGCCTTCACGCCGTATCACTACTCCTCGTACGACTTCGAGGATGAGATCCTGCACCATGAGGCACCCTCGGTGATCATCCTGGGCTCCGGGCCCAACCGGATCGGTCAGGGCATCGAGTTCGACTACTCCTGCGTCCACGCGACCATGGCGCTGCGCGAAGCCGGCTACGAGACCGTGATGGTCAACTGCAACCCCGAGACCGTCTCCACCGACTACGACGTCTCCACCCGGCTCTATTTCGAGCCGCTGACCCTGGAGGACGTGCTCGAGGTCATCGCCGCTGAGGAGCGCACCGGGGGAGTCGCAGGAGTCTTCGTCCAGCTCGGCGGGCAGACCCCGCTGAAGCTGGCGCAGCAGCTGGCTGACGCCGGTGTGCCGATCCTGGGGACCTCCCCGGAGGCCATCGACCTGGCCGAGGACCGCGGCGCGTTTGATCAGGTGCTGCAGCGCGGAGGCCTCATCGCCCCGAAGAACGGCACCGCGGTGAGCTTCGAGGACGCCAAGAAGGTGGCGGACTCCATCGGGTACCCGGTGCTGGTGCGTCCCAGCTACGTCCTCGGCGGACGCGGCATGGAGATCGTCTACGACGAGCCCGGCCTGGAGCGTTATATCGCCAACGCCACCGAGGTCACCCCCGAGCATCCGGTGCTGGTGGACCGCTTCCTGGAAGACGCCATCGAGGTCGATGTCGACGCCCTCTACGACGGTGACCAGCTCTACGTCGGTGGCATCATGGAGCACATCGAGGAGGCCGGGATCCACTCCGGTGACTCTGCCTGCGTGCTGCCGCCCATCACGCTGGGCCCTGACGTGCTCGAACGCGTGCGGGTCGCCACCCGGGCGATCGCCGAGGGCGTGGGGGTGCGGGGTCTGATCAACATCCAGTTCGCGCTGGCCTCGGACATCCTCTATGTGATAGAGGCCAACCCGCGCGCCTCGCGCACGGTGCCGTTCGTCTCCAAGGCCACCGGCGTGCAGATGGCCAAGGCCGCGGCACACATCGGCACGGGGGTCAGCATCGCGCAGCTGCGCGCAGGCTCGGGACATCAGCTCTCCGGGGTGCTGCCAGCTTCAGGCGACGGCTCCGAGCTGCCCCCGGGTGCGCCGGTGGCGGTGAAGGAGGCGGTGCTTCCCTTCGCCCGCTTCCGCACCCCTGAGGGTCGCGTGGTGGACTCCCTGCTCGGCCCGGAGATGCGCTCCACCGGAGAGGTGATGGGCATCGACAAGCACTTCGACACCGCATTCGCCAAGGCTCAGCAGGCTGCGAACAACCCGCTGCCCACTTCCGGCAACGTCTTCGTCTCGGTGGCCAACCGGGATAAGCGCGCCATCATCATGCCGGTCAAGCGGCTGGCTGACCTCGGCTTCTCCATCGTCTCCACAGGCGGCACCGCTGACGTGCTGCGCCGCAACGGGGTGGAGACCACCGTGGTGGCCAAGATCGCGGACGCGCAGAGCCAGGACGGAACGATCCTGGAACGGGTGGAGAACGGCGACATCACACTGATCATCAACACCCCCTCCGGCGGTGACGCCCGCAGCGATGGCTATGAGATCCGCGCCGCGGCCACCTCGGTGGGGACCCCGGTGATCACCACCGTGGCCGAGTTCGGCGCGGCAGTCCAGGCGATCGAGGCGCTGGGGCAGTTCAGCTGGTCGGTGGCTTCCCTGCAGGAGCACGCGGAACGTCTGCGCCAGGCCAGCGCATGACCTCGATGGCGGCGGGGCAGCACCGAGTTGCCGAGGTGTCCTTCGGCGCTCGGCTCGGCGCTGCCATGCAGTCCCACGGCAGGCTCTGCGTGGGCCTGGATCCGCACCCGCAGATCCTGAGTGACTGGGGGCTGACCCAGGACGCGGCGGGGCTGCGTGAGTTCTGCGCCCGGGTGCTGGCGGCCTGCACGGAGCGGGTCGGAGTGATCAAGCCGCAGGTCGCGTTCTTCGAACGCTTCGGGGTGGCTGGTCTGCAGGTGCTCAGCGAGGTCCAGGCTCAGGCCAGGGAGTCCGGGCTGCTGGTGATCGCGGATGCCAAGCGCGGTGATGTCGGCTCCACCATGGCCGGCTATGCGGAGGCCTGGCTGAACCCGGCAGGAGATTTTGCCGCAGATGCACTGACGGTGAGTCCATATCTCGGCTTCGGCTCGCTGCAGCCTGCGCTGGACGCGGCACAGGAGCACCGGGCAGGGCTCTTTGTGCTGGCGCTGACCTCGAATCCCGAGGGGCGCGAGGTGCAGCTGGCCACCGACCCGCAGGGTGTCACGGTGGCTGGTCGCGTCGCCACGGCTGCGGCGGCGGCGAATGTCTCGGCTGCGGCGGCGGCGAATGTCTCCGCCGCGACCGCCACCGCGACCCAGGATCACCCGGTCGACGCCGCAGAGGACCTCGGGAGCATCGGCCTGGTGGTGGGAGCGACGACGGCGGAGCTCGCCGGCGCGCACGGGATCGACCTGAGCACCGGGTCCATGCCCCTGCTGGCGCCGGGCTACGGCGCTCAAGGGGCCTCCGCGGAGGATCTCCGCCGCGGTTTCGGCGCCTGCTATTCGCGCCAGGTCCTGGTCAACTCCTCCCGAGGAATCCTCGCCGCCGGACCGCGCATGGAATCGCTGACCAGCGCCATTGACCAGGCGCTCGAAGATCTGAGCTGAGAAACTCCCTGGGCGTTCTCTATTGATGTTCGCCCTGCCAAGGGCTAGATTCTGCACCATATAAGCCTGGAGCAGTCCGCAGCACTCGGTGCGGGCGTCCACGTACTTTGGGAGACTCACCGTGGCACTGCGCGAACTGACCAAAGAAGAGCGGGACACTGCCCGCCGCAAGGCACTGGCCGCCCGAGTCGAGCGAGCGGACCTTAAGCACGAGTTCGGCAGCGGCGCCATCACCTTCGACGAGGTGCTCAAGCGAGCAGGCGGCTCTGAGGCTGTCGCCCGGCTGAAGACCCTGGAGCTGCTGGAGTCCCTTCCCGGCGTCGGACGCGTCACCGCCACCAAGGTTCTCGAGGATCTCGGAATCTCGGTGAACCGTCGACTGGGTGGACTCGGGGTGAAGCAGAGGCGTGCATTGAAGGAGTATCTGGCAGAATTAGGGTGACCGTCCCAGCCCTAGGAGCAAGTGCATTGTCAGCAGTCCCCGGCAGTCCCGCCGTCACCGTTCTCGCCGGCCCGACTTCTGTCGGCAAATCGACGCTGAGCCGATTCATCCGCACGCACTATCCCGAGGTCCATTTCTCGGTGTCGGCCACCACGCGTCCGCCGCGCCCCAGCGAGGTTGACGGTGTCGATTATCACTTCATCGATGCTGACCGTTTCGACGAACTCGTCGAGCACGGCGACTTCCTGGAATGGGCGACGGTCCACGGCAAGCATCGCTACGGCACGCTGCGCACCACTGTGGACGCGGCCTTGGCCGCCGGCAAGCTCGTCCTGTTGGAGATTGATCTCCAGGGCGCACGCCAGGTCCGCCAGACGATGCCGGAGGCGCAGTTCGTCTTCCTGGCGCCCCCATCATGGGAGGATCTGGTCTCCCGACTCGTCGGTCGCGGCACCGAATCTCAGGAGGAACAGCAGCGCAGGCTGGAAACGGCTAAGATAGAACTTGCTGCAGAGCAGGAATTCGATGTCTCGATCATCAACGACGAGCTCGACCGTGCCGCAGCCGAACTTGTAGCCCGCATGGGCTTCACCCATGCATCACCCCAATCTGAAGGACGACTCCCGAAGTGACTGAGCAGCAAGAAGGCATCATCTACCCGTCGATCGACTCCCTCCTGGAGAAGAGCGATTCCAAGTACGCCCTGGTCCTCTTCGCCGCGAAGCGTGCGCGCCAGATCAACGCCTACTACGCCCAGCTGCATGAGGGTCTCTTCGAATACGTGGGTCCGTTGGTGGACACCAAGCTCAACGAGAAGTCGATGTCCATCTCCCTGCGCGAGATCAACGAGAACCTTCTGGTCAACCACCCCGCGGTCAACCCCGCCTCCTGATCTGGCTCACCTCGGCATCGGCTCGCCGCGGCAATCGCGGCTGAGTCCTGCCGAGGTAATCTGAACCCATGCGCATCGTTCTGGGAGTCAGTGCCGGCATCGCCGCCTATAAGGCCGTGCTGCTGCTTCGTCTGCTGCGGGAGGATGGCCACCAGGTCGATGTGATCCCGACCCCCGCCTCCGAGCAGTTCATCGGCCGGGCCACCTGGGAGGCCCTCAGCGGTCGCGAAGTCACCACTTCGGTGTTCTCCGGGATCGACCAGGTCCGCCACGTCCGCCTCGGACAGGAAGCGGACCTGATCGTCGTCGTGCCCGCCACCGCCGATCTGCTGGCCCGCGCACGTGCCGGAATGGCCGACGACCTGCTCACCACCACGCTGCTCGCCACCGAGGCTCCGGTGTTGCTGGTGCCTGCGATGCACACCGAGATGTGGTGCAACGCGGCCACCGCGGAGAACGTGCAGACCCTGCGGTCTCGCGGGATCGAGGTCATGGAGCCCGCCGTCGGCCGTCTCACCGGCAAGGACACCGGCCCAGGTCGGCTTCCGGAGCCCGAAGACATCTACGTCCGGGTCACTGAGGTGCTCGCTGCAGCACAGAGCCCCACCCACGCCGAGGCGCCACTCGCAGCCGCCTCCGACGCACCCGAGGCCGAGCCCCAGCCCGCGCTGCTGCGCTGCAAGGTCGTCGTCACCGCCGGGGGCACCCGCGAGCCCCTGGACCCGGTCCGCTACCTGGGCAACCGATCCTCGGGCAAACAGGGCCTCGCTCTCGCCGAGACCGCCGCCGCTGCCGGCGCCCGGGTGCACCTCATCGCGGGCATCATGGACCTCCCGGCGCCGAACCTGCCCAACATCACCGTGGAACACATAGAGACTGCCGCGCAGCTGCAGGCCGCCGTCGAGCGCGTGGCCGCCGACGCCGATGTCTTGCTGATGGCCGCCGCCGTCGCGGATTTTCGCCCTGCCGCCTATGCGGCGCAGAAGATCAAGAAGACCGACGACGGCGAGAACCCCGTGATCACGCTTGAACGCAATCCCGACATCCTCGCCGAAGCAGTGGTGCGGCGCGACTCCTCCGGGGCGGGGCCCGGGGTCATCGTCGGCTTCGCCGCAGAGACCGGAAGCGCCGATGCGACTCCTTTGGAGCTCGCGCAGACCAAACTGATGCGCAAGGGCTGTGACCTGCTGGTGTTGAATCAGGTGGGGGAGAACCTCGTCTTCGGGCGCGATGAGACCGAGATCCACATCCTCACCTCACCAGCTCGCGCGGCCCAGGCCGAGGGAGACGCCGCGGAGAATGCCTCCGACGTGCTCACCCTGCGCGGCACGAAGCATGAGGCCGCTGCGGCCATCCTCAAGCGGGTCGCCGCTTACGTCGTGTGAAGCCTCGCGTTCGACGCCGGAACCTGCTCACGTAGGATTACCGAGTGACGAATTCCAGCGCCCCAGCAGCGGCCTCCTCTCTGCGTCTGTTCAGCTCCGAATCGGTGACCATCGGGCACCCGGACAAGATCTGTGACCAGATCTCCGATGCCATCCTCGACGCGCTCCTCGCCGAGGATGCGAACTCGCGGGTGGCAGTGGAGACGCTGACCACCACAGGGTTGGTCCATGTGGCGGGCGAGGTCACCACCTCGGGGTATGTGGAGATTCCGCAGATCGTGCGCAACACGCTGCTCGACATCGGCTACGACTCCTCGGCCAACGGCTTCGACGGAGCCCGATGCGGCGTCTCGATCTCCATCGGTCAGCAGTCCCCGGAGATCTTCGCCGGGGTGTTCAACTCCATGGAGGCTCGTGGAGGCGCCGATGATCGACGGGACGCTCAGGGCGCCGGCGACCAGGGCATCATGTTCGGCTACGCCACCAATGAGACGCCCACCTATATGCCCAGCGCCATCTCGCTGGCGCATCAGCTCTCCGCCCAGCTGACCCAGGTCCGGCAGAGCGGCGAGCTCGCCTACCTGCGACCTGACGGCAAGACCCAGGTCACCATCGGCTACGACGGCGACCGGCCGGTCAGCCTGGACACCGTGGTGGTCTCCACGCAGCACACCTCAGACATCTCGCAGGAACAGCTGCGTGGTGACATCAGCGAACAGGTCATCGCCCCGGTGTTGGGACACACAGACCTGGACCTTGGGGCCCTCTCCGAGATCATCAACCCCTCCGGGCCCTTCGTCGTCGGCGGGCCTGTGGGCGACGCCGGACTGACCGGACGCAAGATCATCGTGGACACCTATGGCGGCTTCTCGCGCCACGGCGGCGGCGCCTTCTCCGGCAAGGACCCGTCCAAGGTGGACCGCTCGGCCGCCTACGCGATGCGCTGGGTGGCCAAGAACGTGGTCGCGGCAGGCCTTGCGGACCGCGCCGAGATTCAGATCGCCTACGCGATCGGCCGTGCCCGGCCGGTGGGAATCTATGTGGAGACCTTTGGGACCGAGAAGGTGGACCCCGTGCAGATCTCCGCGGCCATCGACGCTGTGTTCGACCTGCGTCCGCTGGGCATCATCGAAGATCTCGACCTGCTGCGGCCGATCTACCGGGAGACCTCCAAGAACGGCCACTTCGGCCGGGAAGGGGACAACTTCCCCTGGGAGCGCCTCGACCGGGTCGAGGCGCTGAAGTCCTTCTTCAACGCCTGACACTGTCTTCGACGCCTGACACTGTCTTCGAGGACAACGTCCGGCGCCTGCCTCCGGGATTCAGTTGTGGCGGTTCAGGTGCGGAATTCAGGTGCGGCGGTTCAGGTGCGCCGGTTCAGGCCCCGGGAAGCGGGCGAGCCGTCCCGCGCCAGCTGCGATAGGCCCAGATCGTCATGCCCACCACCACGATCCAGGCCACAGCGACCACGGCGCCGTGCATCACCGACGGTTCAGCGATGAATGCGCCCAGGGCGACCAGGGAGACCTGACCGGGCACAGTGGCGATCACGCTGGCCACGACGAAGTCGCGCTGGGTCACGCCGAAGGCGCCGCCGCCGTAGTTCACCGGCCAATACGGCACTCCGGGCGTCAGTCGCAGGGCGAAGACCGCCTCGAAGCCGGCGTTCTGCAGGCGGGTCTCCACGGTGTCCGCATGGGATCCCAGGAGTCTGCGCACTGCTTGAGCACCCAGCGATCGTGCCAGGTGATAGGCGGCCCAGCAGCCGATCAGCACGCCGATCACGGAGAGCAGACTTCCCTCGAGGATGCCGAAGATGAATCCACCGCTGATCGCCATGATCGTCACCGGAATGGGCGTCATCGCGACCACGGCATAGAGCAGGACGAACACGATCCAGCCGGCCCAGCCGTAGGCCTCGATCCGGCTCTGCAGCGTGTCCACCGAGGGTAGGCGCAGATTGAACGCCGCATAGACCATCACCAGCAGCACGGCGACCAGCAGGGCGTTGCGCAGGAACGATCCCCAGGCCGGTCGGAGGGACTTCTCACTCATCTGAGTAACTCTACGCACCGAGGGGCCGGAGTCCTGCTGCACGCTCGGTGTCCGTGGCGCGGGATACGATTCCAGGGCAGTGGAAATCCCTGCAAGGAGGTGAGTGGACGTGGCGCAGGAGCAGGGTCCCCAGGCGCAGAGGCACTCGAATCAGCCTGCCCTGCTGGATTCGCTGGCGCCCGCGCCTGCACCTGCGCTGCCCGCTGGTGCCACCGATGATCTTCCGGTGGCGGAGGTGCTGTTGGAATCAGCGGTCCCACACCTCGACCGGCCCTTCGACTACGTGGTGCCCATCGATCTCGCGGACAAGATCGTGCCCGGCTGCCGGGTCAAGCTCAGGTTCTCCGGACGGGAGATGACCGGCTACGTGATTCGTCGCAAAGAGGAGCCTGCCACCACCTCACGCCTCTCGCTGATCACCAAGCTGGTCACCGCCCTGCCGGTCCTGGCGGAGGACATCCTTGACATCGCCCAGCAGGTGGCCGAGCGCGGCGCAGGCGTCACCGCCGATGTGCTGCGTGCAGCCATCCCACCCCGTGCGGCGCGCGTAGAGAAGGACTATGCGGGACTGACCGCACCCCGTCCTGTGCTCGAGAGGGAGAACCCCGGCCTTCGCACGGCAGCGCTGGCACTGAAGTCCTTCGGCGAGCAGTCTTGGACGCTGCAGATCCTGCAGCGCGTGCGCGCCTGCCTGGAGGCCGGCGGGGACGCCGTCGTCGTCGTCCCGGATCAGCGCGATGTGGAGTCACTCATGGAGGTGCTCACCGCGGAGCTGGGCAGTGGCGTGGCCGTGCAGCTCACTGCGGAGATGGGGCCCTCCGCGCGCTATCGGTCCTTCCTGCAGGTGCGCTTCGGCCAGGCGCGGGTGGTGGTCGGCACCCGCTCTGCGATCTTCGCCCCGGTGGCGCGGCTGCGTCTGCTGGTCATCTTCGAAGACGCCGAGGCGACCCACGCTGAGCCGCGTGCCCCCTATCACCACGTCCGGGAAGTCGCGCTGCTGCGCACCGTGCAGACCGGCGCGGAACTCGTCATGCTCTCCACCTCGCGCAGCCTGGAGGTCCAGCGGCTGGTGGAGCGCGGGTGGCTCACCGAGACCGCGCCTGCGCGAGAGGAGCGTCGTGCGGCGGCCCCGCGGATGATCGCCACCGCAGACTCCTACCAGCAGGAGCGCGAGCCCGCCTTCCGGCAGGCCCGTCTTCCCGCGGCCGCGTATAAGGCTGCGCGGGAGGGACTGCAGCACGGCCCGGTGCTCGTGCAGGTCGCGCGCAGCGGGTTCATCCCCGCCGTGCTGTGTGAACGCTGCCGCGCCCGCCAGCAGTGCCCGCAGTGTCACGGCCCGCTGAGCCTTCCCGCCCATCACGGTCAGTCGCACACGCTGAAATGCCGCTGGTGCGGACTCCATCACCGCAACCACCGGTGCGCCGAGTGCGGCTCGACCACCTTTCGCGCCGGAACGCGAGGCGCGGACCGCACCGCCCAGGAGCTCGGTCGTGCCTTCCCCAACACGCCGGTGGTCTCGTCGACCTCCGACCACCCCATCGATCAGGTGGGCGAGGAGCCCGCACTGGTGGTCTCCACACCCGGAGTGGAGCCGGTCGCGCGGACGGGCTACGCAGCGGCACTGCTGCTGGACGGGGACACCCAGCTGAGCCGCGAGGGGCTCGACGTGCCGCGCCAGGTGCTCGCACGCTGGTTCCGCGCATCGACACTGGTGCGCAGACATCAGGACGACGGCGGCACTGTGGTCATCACGGCCGACGCCGAGGAGCTGACCTCTGCGCTCATCCGCTGGGATCCGGTCTCCTACGCTCGACGCGAGCTCTACAACCGACTGGAGCTGGGGCTCCCTCCGGCCCAGCGCATGCTCAGCCTCACCGGGGACCCCGCCGAAGCCGAGGCCTTCCTTGCCCAGGTGCGGCTTCCCCCGGGCAGGAGCTGGATCGGTCCCTCGGCGCTGGAGGACGGACGCCACCGCTACCTGCTGTTCTTCGGATACGCCGAGGCCAGCTCGGTGGTCACCGAGATCCGACGGATCCGGCGAACGCACAGCGCGGCTCCGCCGGGTGCAGCGCGGTCAGGGCGGGGACTGCGGATCGCCATGGACGACGTGCCAAGCCTGCAGTTCTAGCCCAGCCGGCCGTGCTCCTCCCGGGCGTCGGGCTGATCGAGGCTCAGCAGGAATCGACGCAGGGCACGGGCGGCCTGTGCCGGCTTCTCATAGTGGAGCAGATGCCCGGTGCCGTGCAGCACCTCGAGCTCTCCGTGGGGAAGCGCTCGGCGCAGACCGCGCTGCCCGGCAGGTGTGCTCAGCTGGTCCTGGGACCCAGGGGCGAGCAGCACCGGAAGGTGCAGGTCGGCAGCAAATTCGGTCACCGTATGGCGGCTCGATGCCCAGTAGGCCTGCAGGAGCGTGCGCGGGTCGGAATAGCTGCTGAAGTATCGCCGGTGTTGATCGCGGATATATCCGATCAGGGCCGGATCTCGGGACACGATCATCGAGGCGTTCGTGACCGCCAGAGCGAGGGGGGAGTGAAGGACCAGCTGCGCTGCGCGGGCTGGGAGCGCTCGGGCGAGGCGGTAGTAGGCGTCGACCCCGGCGGCACCGGGCAGCAGCCGACCCGCGAAGATGTCGTTGCTGATCGGCGCGAAGAGCCCCAATCCCGCCCAGCGCTGGAGCTTTCCGCCGCGCTCGCGGTGCGCCACATGGGCGGCCACGATGATCGATCCGAAGGAGTGACCCACCAGGACGTCATGAGGCCCGAGGCTGAGTTCATCGGCGAGTGCCTCGACGAATGCCGCGTAGGCGTCGAGGTCATGTTCTCCGGGTTCGCCTTGTTCGCGCTTCAGTGGAGCGGTCTCGCCGAAGCCGGGAAGGTCCGGCACGAAGATCTCATACTCGGGCAGCGCATCGACGATCAGCGCCATGCCGTGGTGGTCTCCGCGGAATCCGTGGATGAACAGCAGCCGCGGAGCCGCGTCCTGCGCCTGCGAATCAGCTCGAGGTGCGGGGGAGTAGCGCCAGACCGCAGCCGAGGTGCTCAGCCGGGCGCCGTCGTCGTCGGGCAAGACGAAGCTCAGCGGAATCTGGTGGCGGGTTCCTGTTCGAGCCGGGTGCTCGGTCCACGGGCGGATCACTGCGTCAGCCTACCTTTCGAACTCCATTAGACTGGCCGGGTCCAAGACTCGACCCATCGACGACGAGGTGCCCCCCAGGTGAGCAACGCGCGCGAAACCGCTGCAGCAGAGACCGCTGTGACTCAGCCCGCTACCCCATCCGCTGCCGCGGAGGGTGGGGAGAAGAAGCTGTACTCCTTCCAGGAGATGGAAGCGCGCTGGCTGCCCCTCTGGGAGGAACAGGGCACCTTCGTGGTGGATCCTGCCGATACGCGGGAGAAGAAGTACGTGCTGGACATGTTCCCGTACCCCTCCGGTGATCTGCATATGGGCCACGCCGAGGCCTTCGCGATCGGCGACATCCCGGCCCGCTACGCGAGGCTGCGCGGCTACAACGTGCTGCACCCGATCGGCTGGGACTCCTTCGGGCTGCCCGCCGAGAACGCCGCGATCAAGAACGATGCGCACCCTGCCGACTGGACCTACGCGAACATCGAGACCCAGGCGGCCTCCTTCAAGCGCTACGGCATCAGCGCCGACTGGACCCGCCGGCTGCACACCTCGGATGAGTCCTACTACCGGTGGACCCAGTGGCTGTTCCTGCAGTTCTACAACAAGGGCCTCGCGTACAAGAAGGACTCCCCGGTCAACTGGTGCCCGAAGGACCAGACCGTGCTGGCCAATGAGCAGGTCGTCGACGGCGCCTGTGAACGCTGCGGCACCGCGGTGATCAAGAAGTCTCTGAACCAGTGGTACTTCAAGATCACCGACTACGCCGACCGGCTGCTCGAAGACATGGAACAGCTCAAGGGCCACTGGCCCGACCGGGTGCTCTCCATGCAGCGCAACTGGATCGGGCGTTCCACCGGCGCCTCTGTGCGCTATGAGATCAAGCCGGCTTCAGACGGCGCAGACCATGCCCCGGTGGAGGTCTTCACCACCCGTCCTGACACGCTCTACGGGGTCACCTTCATGGTGGTCGCCGCCGACGCCGACCTGGCCATGGACCTGGTCACCGAAGGACAGCGCGCCGAGCTGGAGTCCTACCGGGCGGCGCTGGGCAGCGTCTCCGACATCGAACGCCAGTCGGCCGAGCGGGAGCGCACCGGTGTGTTCCTGGGCCGCTACGCGATCCACCCGATCACCGGCGAAGAGCTGCCGCTCTGGGCCTCGGACTACGTGCTCGCCGACTACGGCACCGGCGCGGTGATGGGCGTGCCCGCCCATGACCAGCGTGACCTGGAGTTCGCCAAGACCATGGGACTGCAGATCCGCGTGGTCGTGGACACCGGGGATGAGGATCCCGCCGAGACCGGCACCGCCACCGCCGGGGAAGGGACGGCCGTGAACTCCCCGGCCTGGGAGGGCCTGGGCAAGGACGCCGCGATCACCCGCGCCATCGAGGTGCTGGCTGAGAACAGCGTCGGCGAGGCCAAGGTCAACTACCGGCTGCGCGACTGGCTGCTCTCCCGCCAGCGCTTCTGGGGTGCCCCGATCCCGATCATCCACTGCCAGGCCTGCGGCGAGGTCCCGGTGCCCGAGGACCAGCTCCCGGTCACGCTGCCCACCGGCATGCGCGGCGAACAGCTCGCGCCCAAGGGCAAGTCTCCGCTGGCCGGAGCCGCTGACTGGGTCAACGTGGACTGCCCCTCCTGCGGCGGAGCCGCCACTCGCGACACCGACACCATGGACACCTTCGTGGACTCCTCCTGGTATTACCTGCGCTATATCGACCCGAACAACAGCCAAGAGATCTTCCCGAGCGAGGAGATCAACAAGTGGCTCCCGGTGGATCAGTATGTGGGCGGCGTGGAACACGCCATCCTGCACCTGCTCTACTCACGCTTCTTCACCAAGGTGCTCTTCGACCTGGGCCTGGTGAACTTCACCGAGCCGTTCAAGGCGCTGCTGAACCAGGGCCAGGTGCTCAACGGCGGCAAGGCCATGTCCAAGTCCTTGGGCAATGGCGTGAATCTCGGCGAGCAGCTCGACGCCTATGGAGTGGACGCTGTGCGGCTGACCATGGTGTTCGCCGGGCCGCCCGAGGACGACGTGGACTGGGCAGACGTCTCACCAGCGGGCTCCGCGAAGTTCCTGGCCCGCGCCTGGCGCGTCGCCCAGGACGTCACCTCCGCCACGGGCGTTGATCCCTCCACCGGCGCGGCCGGTCTGCGCGCAGTCACGCACCGTACCGTCCAGGACGCCGCTCACCTGGTGGAGGACAAGAAGTTCAATGTGGTGATCGCACGGGTCATGGAGCTGGTCAACGCGGCGCGCAAGGAGATCGACACCGGCGCCGGCGCGGCCGATCCTGCCGTGCGGGAGGCTGCTGAGGTCACCGCGCAGATCCTTTCCCTGGTGGCGCCCTACACCGCCGAGGACATGTGGGCCATGCTCGGCCACGAGCCCTCGGTGGCGAACTCGTCCTGGCCGGTTGTGGACGAGTCGCTGCTCGTGCAGGACACCGTCACCGCGGTGATCCAGGTCAAGGGCAAGCTGCGCGACAAGATCGAGGTTCCGGCAGACATCACAGAAGATGAGCTGCAGACCCAGGCGCTGGCGCTGCCGAAGATCCAGCGCTACATCACCGAAGGCGGGGGAGTGCGCAAGGTGATCGTGCGCGCCCCAAAGCTGGTGAACGTCGTGACGGGCTGAGTTGCCGATGACCGCCCCGCCGGAACGCTGCCAGCAGAGCCTGGCCCGATGGCGCAGTGCCGTCGAGGCGGAGCTGCTGCGCCGCCGAGCGGCGCTGCCGGGGCGCAAGCCGAATCTGCGTCGCAAGAAGGGGCGGATCGCGGTGGTCACGGATTCCTCCTGCTCGCTTCCGGTGGATCGCCGCACCCAGGAGGTTCTGCTCGGCCAGGTGGGCGCCAATATCGTGGCCGTGCCGATCCCGGTGATGATCGGCGGACAGATCTACCCGGAGACCAGCGCCGAACTGGACCGGGACCTTCCGCTGGCCCTCGCCCAGGGCACGGAGGTGCGCACCTCCCGCCCTTCGCCGGGCCGGCTGCTGGAGTCCTACCAGGAGCTCAAGGACCAGGGCTACGCCGGCGTGGTCTCGATCCACCTCTCGGCCCGCCTCTCCGGGACCGTGGAGGCCGCGCGTCTCGCCGCCGGTCAGCTGGACTTCCCGGTGACCGTGGTGGACTCCGCGCAGGCGGGGCTCGCACTGGGTCACAGCGTGATCGACGCCGCGATGACCGCACAGCTCGGTGGAACCCTCTCGGCGGTGGCGGAGTCGGCGGCCCGCACCGCGCGGGACTCGGAGTCACTCTTCGTGCTGTCTCAGCTGGACCAGCTGCGCCGCGGCGGGCGGATCAACGCCATGGCGACCTTGATCGGTGGTCTGCTCTGGGTCAAGCCGCTCCTGCAGCTGGTCGACGGTGAGATCCACCCTGTGGAGCGCCCCCGCACCATGGTCCGCGCGCTGGAACGGCTTCAGGTGCGAGTCACCGAGCAGGCCCAGTCGATGCAGTTCCCCCGAATCGCCGTCCACGGATTCGGAAACGATCTGCAGGCACTGCAGCTTGCAGAAGCACTGGAGCCCCTCTCCGCGACGCCTATCCCCGTGGTTGCTCTTCCCCCCGCGCTGGGCGCACACCTCGGTCTCGGGGCCCTTGCTGTCTCGCTGAGCCCCACGCCCTGATCCTCTCGCTCTGACCCCCACGCCCTGATCCCGTCGGCGAGGTCTTGTTCCCCGACTGAGCGCTGAGCGAGTTTTCCCCAGCGCGGTGCCCACGACGACGCCGGGCGGTCTCACGCACAGAGACGAGGTTCGCGTCCGCGCTGGATCCGCCGCGCCCTAGCCTGAGCGCATGGAGGCATGGCCGGAGGACGAGCTGTCACGTCGGGAGCGCCTGCGGGCGCAGCGCGAGGCTGCCCACGCCGCTCCCGCCCGCATCGGCATGCGACTGACCGCAGTGATCGTGATCGTCATCGCCCTGCTCGCATGGCTGGCGGTCTCCTGGTCCACGAGCACGCGGTCCGCCTCCGCGCCGGTGCCGGAACCGCCGACGCTGGTCACGGGCGCGCCCGAGACGGGCGATGGTGCTGCGTCCGCCGGGGCCGCGCGGGGTGACTCCGAGGATGCTCCCGGACACGTAAATGGTGCTGCGCCATCTCAAGCGCCGGACAGTGCAGGTCTGAACATCTCGGAGTCCGGCACCGAAGAGGTCGGGGAATCGGTGGTGCACGTCAGCGGCGCGGTCAAAGCTCCCGGTGTGGTGGAGCTGCCTCCTGGATCCCGGGTGCACGAGGCGATCGAGGCGGCCGGAGGCATGACCAAGGAGGCCGATGCGGGAGGACTGAACCTTGCGGCGCCGGTACAGGACGGCACGTTGATCTGGGTGCCCACACCAGAGGAGCTCAAGAGCGGCGCCGGGCCACCGGGACAGGCGCAGAATCCTGCGCCCGGTGTGGGTCGGGCGCCGGAACAGACCGGCTCCTCGGTCCAAGGACCCACCGAGCTGATCAACCTCAACACCGCCGATGCCCAGACCCTGGACGAGCTGCCGGGAATCGGGCCCGCCCTCTCCGAGCGGATCATCGCCCACCGGGAGACCAACGGACCCTTCGGGTCCCTGGAGGAGCTGGCCGCGGTCAGCGGCATCGGTCCGGTCATCCTGGCCGACGTGGAAGGCCTGGTCACCTGGTGAAGGACCGCCGGCCCCTGGACCTGCGACTGCTTCCGACGGCGCTGTCGGCATGGGCGGCAGGGTTGGCGGCGGTTCACCTCGAGTGGGGACAGGCACTTCAACTGGGTTGGACATTGGTTCTGGCCGGGGCACTGCTGACCGCGACGGCGTGCCTGCTGAACCGGCTTGTCGCCGACGTCGTGCCGCTGCACGTGCTGCTGTGCTGCGTCGTGGCCGGCCTGGTGGCGCTGACTGCGGGCGCACAGGGTCGAGAGTTGAGCGACCGAGGTTGGGAGGAAGCGGTTCAGTCCGAGGCGCCGGTGACCGTGACCGTCAGAATCATGGGACAGCCGAGAACCCTGGTGGGGACGGGGTTCGACGGCGAGGACCAGGTCCTGGCCCAGGCCGTGGTGGAACAGGCGCAGTGGCCGGGAGAGTCCGCCCCTACTCTGGTCGACGCTCCGGTGGTCATACTCGCGGCGGCCACCGAAGACGAGGAGCCCTTCACCGCTGGGCACCGCTACCAGGGTCTGGTGCGACTCTCACCGACGGATCCCGGTGAACGCGCGAGCGCGATGGTATTCCCCTTCGGAGAGGACCTGACGCGGATTCCAACCGACGACCGCAGCGAGATCGCAGACATCTTCAATCGGCTGCGCGCCGGCACGGCCGAGGCATCGGCCCACGCGCTCGGAGACGCTCCGGCCCTGCTGCCGGGTCTGATCCTCGGAGATCGAACTCGCCAGGACGCCGACCTCAGCGAGGCGATGCGCGAAGCGGGCCTGAGCCATCTGACCGCGGTCAGCGGAGCCAACTGTGCGCTGGTGATGGGATCGCTGATGGGTCTGGTGCGACTCCTGCGGCTTCCACGCTGGTCCACCGTGCCGGTTGCGCTTCTCGGACTGGTGCTCTTCGTGTTCCTGGTCCACCCCGAGCCGAGCGTGATACGAGCAGGGGTCATGGGCAGCATCTCGGCACTGGCCCTCTTCGCGGGTCGCGGACGGTCAGCATTCTCGCTGCTCTGTGTCTGCGTGGTGGGGCTGCTGATCATGGATCCGTTCTACGCCATGGAGCCTGCCTTCCAGCTTTCTGCAGCGGCCACGGCCGGGATCGTCATCGTCGGGACTCGAATCAAGGAGAGGCTCGAACGTCTCATGCCTGCTTGGATCGCTGCTCCGCTGGCGTTGGCCTTCTCTGCCCAGCTCTTCGTGATCCCCGTGCTGCTTCCGCTCTCGGGGGGAGTGAACACCTATGCGGTGCCGGCGAACCTTCTGGCTGCGCCCTTCGTCCCCTTCGTCACGGTCCCTGGAACCTTCGCTGCGATCATTTCCACGGTGCTGCCCTGGGCCGCCATCGTCATCCTCTGGTGCAGTGGACTTGCCGCAGCATGTCTGGGGCTCATCGGACGTGCTGTGGCGTCGCTTCCCCAGGCCCTGGCCCCGTGGCCCCAAGAGGGACTTGGTGTGGCGCTGACCGTTCTCTATCTCAGCGCGGCTGTGATTCTGGGGATCGGCCTGGTCGGAGGATTCCGGCGCTGGCACGCACCAGTTTTCGCCGCCGCGGCGGGGGGAATGTTGGCGGTGGTGCTGCCTGCCGCCGTGCTGGTGTCGCCTGAGCTTCCCGCGGCTTGGCGGGTCGCGCTGTGCGATGTCGGTCAGGGGGACATGCTGGTGGTGCGCACCCAGGAATCGGCGGGGATCGTGGTCGATGCCGGGGAGGACCCGTCGCTGGCCGAGGCATGTCTCGCGCAGTTGGAGATCCAGACCGTGGAGGCGCTGCTGGTCACTCACGAACACCGAGATCACTATGGCGGTGTCGAGGGGGTGATCGCGAAGGACGAACCCGATATGGTGCTCTACTCGGCCAGCGAAGAATGGGACCTCGACGTTGAGAGCGCGGCGATCGCGGGACTTCCTCCAAGCGTGGCGGTGCATCGCGCCCGGCCAGGTGACACCCTGGCGTATACGGAACAGCTGACCGTCCGGTTGAGAGTCTGGTCCGCCGATACGCACCACGCAGAGGCCAATGACAACTCCCTGGTGGCCTTCTTCGAGATCAGCGATCCTGAGCTGCCCCCTGGTGTGGTGGGATCCGCCCAGGACCCGCTCACGCTGCTCACCACCGGGGATATGGAGGAAGAGGCTGCGGCGGCCATGATCCGAGGCAAAGGCCTGCCCGCCGAGGTTCATCTGCTGAAGGTAGCCCACCACGGGGCCGCCAACGGCGGGACCGAGCTGCTTCAGGCGACACGTCCCGAGGTGGCGCTGATCGGGGTGGGGGAAGACAACAGCTATGGCCACCCGGGAGCGTCGATCCTGCGCGCGCTGGAGGATCTGGGTGCGGCCGTGTACCGCACGGACATCCACGGCACCGTGGTGATCGGCGCGGACCGGGACGGCCTGGAGGCCTCAACGTTGCCCTGAAGAGTCTGGGAACAGCGCCGCATCTGCCGGCCGTGCCCGCAGGTGCGAACTCTCACCGAGGGATGGGTCGTCGGATGCGCTACTGGCAGATGGTGACATCTTCGGCCGTGGTCACCCAGTCGGGCAGATCGCTGCGGAACGCATCCGCGATGCGCTGATCTGAGGTGATGGACCAGCGGACTATTCCCTCTGCCTCCGGCTCGTGCTTGTCCCAGTTGAACCAGTTGATCAGCCGAATGTTGGGAAACTCTGAGCGCGTGGTCTCTGAAAAGACCTGCTGCCACCACGCGCGCCTGATCTCCAGCGCGTAATCGGAGTTGGCCTCCTCGGTCACGAACGCAGCAGTCTCCGGGATGGCCAGCGGCTTGTCGCGCTCCTCGGAATAGATCGCGTAGAAGTCAGGGAGACCGCTCTCGTCCCCTCCGAGTCCGTCATAGGTCCCGCGCAGCTGCGCGGCGAACTTTTCGGTCTCGGGCAGATTATTGCCGCCCCAGGGGTAGACACTGCCCCAGTGGTAGAGCGTCATTCCGACCCAGTCGACGGCGTCATCCCCCGGGTAGTAGGGCTGGTACGGATCATCAGCTTCGGTGAGCTCGCCATCCTGATCGGTGTCCAACGCATCAAAATCTGCGGTTCCAGCCTCGGGCGCGTACTGACCACCAGCGAAGGGGTATCCACCGCCGTAGTTCGGAGCCCACATCATCTGTGTCGCCGGCGTCTGCTCGTGCACTGCGGCGGCCACGGTCCGGAAAGTTTCGATGAAGGCCTGGGGCTGCTGCCCCCAGGGGTACCAGGAGCCGTTCATCTCGTGGGCGAAGCGGAGCAGGACCGGGACCTGTTTTCCATTGACCTCTGAGAGCAGGTCGGTCAGTTCCTGGACGGATTCATCGGTCACGGCGTCGAGGCCCTCGTATGGTTCGAGCGTCAACACCAGCACGCCTCCCAATGCCGCCACCTGGTCTGCCGCCGCCCGCACATTCTGGGCATCTTCAGAGCTGAACGGGAGGCCGATGAACTGCACAGCGGCGCCAGGCTCGACACCCGTGACGGTGGCGAACTCCTCGAGCGTCTCGACTGCCCAGTCGGGATTCACCCCGAAGGTCGTGCGGTCTGCGGGCAGCGCCTGATCTGGTGGGAGCACCGCGCACTGCTCGGAACCCTGGGGTTCGGGGTCGTTTCCCAGGGAGGTCGGCCCGGAGCAGCCGACAGCCAGAGCGCCCACGGTCGCTGTGGTCAGTGCGGGGTGAAGGAAGCTGAGTCGGCGTCGCAAGCGATGTGTCTCCCTAGAGTCTGGTGACGCGGCAGGTGACATCATTCATAACACGACTCAGGGGGCACCAGCGCAAGCTGGTACCCCCTGAGTGATACGTCGTGATGCTGGCTGGATCAGCCGGCCACGGGCAGCTTCAGCTGATCGCCGACGAAGATCAGGTTGGGATCCTCGACGAGATCGCCGTTGGCGCTCCACAGCTCGTTCCAGTCGACGCCCAGTGCGGCGGCGATGCTGGTGAGCGAGTCGCCGGACTGCACGGTGTAGGTCTCACCCGAGACCTGTACGTCGGAGCTGGGCTGCTCGACGCTCTGCGGGGCGGGAGCTGACTGGACCTCAGTCTGCGGAGCCTGCTGCACGGGTGCTGGCTCGGGAGCCGGCGCTGGCGCAGGGGCCTGCTGCTGCGGAGCCTGCTGAACCGGAGCGGGCTCTGGCTCTGGCTCTGGAGCCGGAGCGGGGGATCCGCCGCCGCCCGGGTTGCCGGAGAGGCCGAGCTGTGCGGAGCAGGAGGGCCATGCGCCCCAGCCCTGTGCCTCCCACAGCTGGTGGGCGCGGCTGATCTGCTCAGACTTGCTGGCCTGGCTGGGGAGGCCGGAGCCGCCCACTGCCTGCCAGGACTGCTGGGAGAACTGCAGGCCACCGTAGTAGCCGTTGCCGGTGTTGATGGACCAGTTGCCACCGGACTCGCACTGTGCGAGCTGATCCCACTGGGAAGCCGCGCTTGCTGCGGGGGCCTGAGCGATGACGCCTGCGCCGGCCAGAGTGGCCACGGCAAGTCCGCCGCCGAGAGCCTTCTTGAAAGTCTGCTTGGTCTGCATGAGGTTCAGTCCCGAAGTCCCTGCACTCGTGACCCTCCCGGGCCGTCCTCGTGTCACCGTCCGCCTTCATAACGTGTGGCGGTCAATATTCACCTGAGTCGGTATGGACGGTGGTGGGGCGCCGACTCCGGTGCTTCCGTGAATGTCACTGGAGGGGCCTGGGAACGGAGACCCAGTAATCACAGCGACATCACAGAAGATGTCCATGTACTAGTAAAAGGTCTCGTTTTGATTGCGTCAACCGGGGGGATGGGCGGTGGGGACGCCCATAAACACTGAAATCACGCGGAAGCAGGCCCGTTATCTACCCGTTATCAACGTTTCTGTGAAAAACATGTGAGTGCCGGATCACGCCCTGCCGGGCACTGTCAGTCACTCCCCGCAGCTTTCCACGATGTGGGAATTCTGCGCCATCCCACCCCATGTGATGCTGTCTGGTGCAAGAATCACCCCATGGACAGTGTGGATCGGGCAATCATTGCCGCGTTGCGTGAGGATGGACGCATCTCCAACGCCGCTCTGGCACAGAAGGTGGGCCTGACCGCTGGGCCCTGCCTGCGCAGAGTCCAACGACTCGAGGCCGACGGCGTGATTCTCGGCTATACCGCGGATATCAATCCGGAGGCGCTGGGTCAGTCCTTTGAGGTCGGGCTGGACATCGAGCTCAAATGGGGCGACCGCGAGACCGTTGAGCGCTTCGAGAACACTATGGCCAGCTATGAGGAGGTTCTCGAGCTGCTCCGCCTCTTCGGATCGCCCGACTACTTCGTCCGCGTGGCCGTGGCGGATCTGCATGCCTATGAGAGATTCCTCACCAAGAAGGTGCTGACCATCCCCGGCGTGCAGGGCACGGACTCTGCGTTCCCGATGAAGATCATCAAAAGTCAGCGGCCGCATCTGAACACAGGAAAGTCCTTCGACGAGTGAGTCGAGCATGAGTGACGCCACACGGTCCTCTGTGCGGGGCCCGTCTCAGCTGATGCTGCTGGTCACGGTGCTCATCGTGGCTGCCAATCTGCGTCCCGCCATCACCGCGGTGGGCCCGCTGATCGAGCGGATCGGTGACGATACGGGCCTGGGGCCCGCCGCGCTGGGACTGCTGGGTGCGATACCTGCGGTGGGTTTCGGCGTCGTGGCGCTGTTCGTCGCGGCCGCCGCCCGTCGCTGGGGATTGGAGCGCAGCATCTTCTTCGCCCTGCTGTTCCTGGCGGCGGGAACCCTGCTGCGGTCCCTGCCGCTCGGGGACTTCTCGCTCTTCGCCGGGACCATCCTCCTCAGTGCCGCCATCGGGGTGGGCAATGTGCTGGTGCCCGCTGTGGTCAAACGTGACTTCCCAGGCCGCGTGCCGGCCGTGACCGGGCTCTACACGGCCGTGCTCGTCGGATGCGCCGCCGTCGCCTCCGGCACCGCGGTACCCGTGGCGGCCGCCCACGGCTGGGAGCTGACGCTTGGTGCCTCCGCGATCCTCGCCCTGATCTCCGCCGGAGTCTGGAGCACCCGGCTGCGGCGTGCGCGCCGGGATGCCTCTTTGGCGACGGGGCCCCAGCTCGTCACTCCGGAACCTCCGGGCGGTTCGATGTGGCGCTCCGCCGTGGCCTGGCAGGTCACGGGGTACTTTGCCCTGCAGTCAGGAATCTTCTATCTGATGCTCACCTGGTTCCCAGCGATCCAGACCTCGCATGGGTTCTCCGAAGCCAGTGCGGGATTGTGGCTGGGCGCCTACCAGGCCATCGGGATCGCAGCGAGCCTGGTCGTCGGAGCCGTGATGCAGCGCGCAGCGGATCAGCGGCTGACTCTGCTGGCGCTGGCGGGGATCATGCTGGTCGGTGTCCTGGGCATGCTGCTGGTCCCCTCCGCCATGCCGGCCTGGGCGCTGATCGCCGGCTTCGCCTCCGGGGGCAACCTCCTGGTCGGATTGACCTTGATCAGCATGCGAGCCCGCACCTCGGCTGAAGCCAGCAGGCTCTCTGGAATGGCGCAGGGTGTCGGCTACCTGCTGGCGGCGGTGGGGCCGCTGCTCGCTGGGACGCTCTTCGAAGTGACCGACTCCTGGTCTCCGGTGCTCTGGATCACCGTCGCGGCGATCCTGGCGATGGCGTTGGTCGGCTCTTTCGCCGGCCGCCGGGTCGACGTGCTCTGACGTGGAGTTCTTGGGTCCTGGGTCGCAGTGCCCTGCCGCTGGACCAAGCACAGTCGCTCACCTCTGGTGAGCACCATTGGCCGCCGGCCTCAGGTCGAGCCGGCGCAGCGTCTGCGCGTTCAGTGCGACCACCACCGTGGAGGCAGACATCAACAGCGCCCCGACGCTCATGGGCAGCACGAAGCCGACCGGGGCGAGGACGCCGGCGGCCAGCGGAACCGAGACGAGGTTGTAACCGGCGGCCCACCACAGGTTCTGCTTCATCTTCCGGTAGGTGGCTCGGGAGAGCTCGATGACCGAGAGCACCGAGCGGGGGTCGGAGGAGGCAAGGATGACGCCAGCGGAGCCGATGGCGACGTCGGTGCCGGCGCCGATGGCGATGCCGACGTCGGCCTGGGCCAGCGCAGGCGCATCGTTGACGCCGTCGCCGACCATGGCGACCGTGCGTCCCTCCTCCTGGAGCTCCGCGACCTTGGCCGCCTTGTCCTCGGGCCTCACTCCCGCGAAGACCCGGTCGATGTCGAGCTCGGATGCGACGGTGTCCGCGACGGCCTGCGCATCCCCGGTGATCATGACCACCTGAACGCCTCGGGCGTGCAGCTCCTCCACGGCGTCCCGGGATTCGGCGCGGACCTCGTCGGCCAGGCGCAGCGCGCCGATGACGACGCCGTCGGCGAGCACATGCAGGATGATCGCGCCCTGATCCCTCCAGCCCTGAGCCACCTCGAGCTCGTCGACCTCACGCTGCGCCAGGAGATGGGGGCCGCCCACCTCGATGACCGCGCCGTCCACCTCGGCCCTGACCCCGACGGCCGGGGAGGAGGAGAAGTCTCGAGCGCCGGCCACGTGGAGCTCGCGGGCCTGCGCGGCGCCGAGGATTGCTCGGGCCAGCGGATGTTCGCTGTCGGACTCGGCGGCGGCCGCGAGTGCGAGCACGTCCTCTTCGCTGCGCTCGCCCCGAGCTGCGACGGCGGTGACCGTCGGCTCTCCCTTGGTCAGGGTTCCGGTCTTGTCGAAGAGCACGGTGTCCACCGTGCGCATCGATTCCAGTGCGAGGCGATCCTTCACCAGCACCCCGCCGCGGGCAGCGCGCTCGGTGGCGATGGAGACGACCAGCGGGATGGCAAGACCCAGTGCGTGGGGACAGGCGATCACCAAGACGGTGATCGTGCGCACCACGGCGCTGTCCGGAAGGCCGACCAGGGACCAGACGATCGCGGTGATGAGCGCGGCGCCGAGTGGCGAACCAGAACAGCCATGCCGCCGCCTTGTCCGCCAGTCGCTGAGCGCGGGAGGAGGAGCCTTGGGCATCGCTGACAAGCTTCTGGATGCCCGCCAGGGAGGTGTCATCACCGGTGGCGGTGATCTCCACGCGCAGCCCTGAGTCGGTGGCCACGGTGCCGGCGACGACCTGATCACCCTTCTCGCGACGCACCGGCTGCGATTCACCGGTGACCATCGATTCGTCCATGCTCGCCGAACCGTCGGTGATCCGCCCATCCGCAGGAACAGCAGCGCCGGGACGGACGACGACGACGTCGCCCACCTCCAGCTCGGCAGGGGAGACGGTGACAGTCTCTTCGCCGTCGACCTTCTCCGCCTCATCCGGCAGCAGGGCGGCGAGAGAGTCCAGGGCGGAGGTGGTCTGCGCGAGCGATCGCATTTCGATCCAGTGGCCCAGCAGCATGATGACCACCAGCAGAGCCAGCTCCCACCAGAAGTTCAGCTCGTGGTCCAGCAGTCGCAGGGTGGCACCCCAGGAGGCGATGAACGCGACGGTCAGCGCCAGGGCGATGAGCAGCATCATCCCGGGCTTACGGGTGCGGGCCTCGCCCAGACCCGAGCTGAGAAAGGGCCAGCCGCCCCAGAAGTAGACGACCGTTCCCAGCACGGGGGAGACCCACCAGACCCAGTGTGCCTCGGGGAGGCTATAGCCGATGAGGTCAGCGAACATGTCGTTGAAACCGACGACGGGCACAGCCAGCACAAGCATGATCCAGAACAGCCGGCGAAACTGACCTACGTGATCGCCATGTCCGCCGTGACTGTCATGGCTGCCATGGTGTTCGTGCCCGCCGGACTGCTCGTGGTCACGGTGCTCTCCGTGTCCCTTGGCCTGATCCGGGGTGGCGGCGTCCGGAGGACCGTCGTGGTGTGCGGCTGTGTGGGGAGAGGTCATGTTCTATCTATATACCCCATGGGGGTATAACTCAAGGGCATGCTCGCCACGGTCTGGGGTGAGGCGGTCAAGAGGACTCTGGGGTGAACAGCTCTTCGATGGCACATTCAAAGACGGCGGCGAGCCTGAATGCCACCGGAAGCGATGGGTCGTAGCGGCCCTTCTCGATCGAGATGATGGTTTGACGCGAAACCCCGAGCTCATCGGCCAGCTGCTGTTGAGACCACCCGAGGCCCTGTCGACGCTGCGCGAGTGAGTTCTGCATCAGGCTGCGGCTTTCTTCAGCCACTGGTAGCGCGCGGCGAAATCGAGCATGGCGAACAGGACCAGGCCGGAGAGAGCCCAGGTGAGAGGGCCCTCGATCCAGGTCAGCGCGAAGCCTCCTGCCCCAAGGCCACCCACGAGCAGTATGTCCCCGAAGGCCCCGCTCGCGGCCTTGTCATACCAGGTCGACTCGATGGAATCCTCAGGCTTGTCGGCGGCGCCAATGAGAGTGGCGCGATCCACGAGCAGCGCCCAACCCAGGGCAGCTGCAGTGGGGAGGGTCAACGTGACCATCAGGGCGAAGGCGAGGATTGGGCGCTCGCTGTCGCTGAGCGTTACGAAGAGGGCACCCGCCGCTGCAGAGATGGCAGCGCCGATGCCCAGTGAGACGCTGACCAAGACGGCGGAGCTGCCACCGAAGCGCGAGCGTCCCCAGCGACTCCGCTTCATCGTGCTGTTTTCCATGTCGCCTCCTCGTCCACGGAGCAGGGTGCTCCTTCTACTGTATGTCCAATGTCAAAGAAGCTTTACATTTGGGCCGCCGCATGTCAAGGTCACTTGACTATCGTTGGTGACACCAGTTCAGTCGAGGCTGCACAGTCGTCGGGGGAGTTTCTTCCTCTTGTAGCTGGTCAGTAGTCTCAGATGATGAGTACACAGCCTTGGTCCGCAGCGGATATGCCTCAGATGCAGGGCAGAACTGCAGTCGTCACCGGTGCCACCAGCGGAGTGGGGTTGGCGACGGCGAGTGCTTTGGCCCAGGCAGGAGCCCATGTGGTGCTCGCGGTCCGCAATACGCGGCGTGGTCAGGATGCGGCCCGGACCATGAACGGCAGCACTGAGGTGCGAGAGCTCGACCTCGCCGATCTGGCCTCGGTGAGAGCGTTCGCGCAGTCCTGGACCGGCTCGATCGATGTCCTGGTGAACAACGCCGGAGTCGCGGGGGGCCGCGGCGCCCGCACCAAGGACGGCTTCGACATGCAGTTCGGCACCAACCACCTGGGTCACTTCGCACTGACCAATCTTGTCCTGCCTCACACCACGGATCGAGTCGTCACACTTTCCTCCGGAGCGCACAAGGCAGGTCATATCCACTTCGACGACCTGGAGCTGAGTCAGCGCAGGTACTCCCTCCCGCAGGCCTATGGGCAGTCCAAGCTGGCGAATCTGCTGTTCACGCTTGAACTGCAGCACCGCTTGGAGGAGGTCGATTCTCCGGTGCTGTCGCTGGCGGCGCATCCGGGCTACGCCGCCACCAATCTCGGCACCCAGGGACGGAGCAAGCTTCTCGTCTCCGCGGTGAATCTGGCCGGCCGCCTCTTCGCTCAGACCAGCGAGCAGGGAGCGCTGCCGTCCCTCTACGCCGCGACGCAGGATCTCCCCGGGGCGAGCTATATCGGTCCCGACGGGCGCGGTGAGCTCCAGGGATACCCCACCATGGTGGGGCGCTCAGACAAAGCAGCCGACCCCGAGCTGGCGCGGCGGCTGTGGGAGGTTTCCGAGGAGCTCACCGGCGTCGGCTTCGGCCTCCGGAGCCGGTCTGACTTCGCGTAATCGTCACCGAGCGATCTGAATCGGGAGCGGCGCCACCACCAGGAGAAAGCAACGATATAGCGCTGATGAGTCCCTGGTATTGACCGAGGACGTCGCACATTGATGCGATGGAGCGATGGATGTCTTGTTCGGTTCGTTGCTCCTGATCGCCGGTGCAGCTCTGTTGCTGTGGTCTGCCCTGGTGGCCGGTGCTGCGACGCCGGATCGTCGTCGTCCATTACTTTTCGGCAGTTACGTTCGTGGTTCACGGAAGGCGTATGGCCTCCAGGTGCTCGGCAGCCTGGTCAGCATCTGCAGCATGTACTTCTGGATCCAAGCCGTGGGAACCTTCGGGGCGTTCGTGCCCTTCGTGGCTTTCCTGCCTCACCTGTTGGCGGGCGTGTTGCACAACGGGAGAGTCCATCGCGAGCAGCGCCGGCAGGACATCCCGGCGTGACCCTGGTCTCGCCGGACAGGTTCCGCTGGTCGGAATCCCACGCCTGGCCATAGGGTAGTGCCCCGTGAGCACTCAGACCCCCGCCTCCCAGTCCTCGACGCCGACGCCCCACGGCCGCTTCGACCGCTATTTCCACATCACAGAGCGCGGCTCGAGCATCGGACGCGAGGTGCGCGGCGGCCTGGCGACCTTCTTCGCGATGTCCTACATCATCGTGCTCAACCCGCTGATCATCGGCGCCTCCGCAGACTCAACCGGCAATTTCCTGGGCGGCGGCTCGGAGCCGAATCTGCCCGCCGTCGCTGCTGCCACCTCGCTGATCTCGGGTCTGATGACCATTCTGATGGGCGTGATCGGCAAATTCCCGATGGCGGTCTCTTCCTCGCTGGGGCTGTCCGCCTTCATCACCTACGGCATCGTGGTGCTGCCGGGGATGACCTGGGCCGACGCGATGGGGCTCGTGGTCATCGAAGGCTTCATCCTGCTGATCCTGGTGCTCACCGGATTCCGCTCGGCGATCTTCAACGCCGTTCCAGGGGCGCTGAAGACCGCCATCAGTGTGGGGATCGGACTGTTCATCGCGCTGATCGGCATGGTCAACGCCGGTTTCATCCAGAACAACGGCGGCACCGGACTGGAGCTCGGCGTCGGCGGCTCGCTCTATGGCTGGCCCATCCTGATCTTCCTCATCGCGATGTTCGCCCTCTTCGCCATGTGGGCCGCCAAGATTCGCGGCGCGATCCTGTACTCGATCGTGGGTGCCACCGTCCTGGCCATCACGCTGGAATCGGTGTTCAGCATCGGGCCGAAAACCGCTGCGGACGGCACCGAGAACCCCTACGGCTGGGGCCTGACCGTGCCCACGCTGAACCAGGACTGGTTGACCATGCCCGACCTGAGCCTGCTGGGTGACTTCAACCTGCTGGGCTCCTGGCAGAGCATCGGCGTGGTGGCGGCCACGCTGGCGATCTTCACGCTGCTGCTGGCCAACTTCTTCGACCTGCTGGGCACCATGGTCGGCGTCTCCAATGCCGGGGGGATCAAGGACGCCGACGGCGACATCCCGCATTCTCGCCGCATCATGGTCGCCGACGCGGTGGGCACCATCGGTGGCGGCGTGGGCTCCACCTCAGTGAACTCCGGATTCATCGAGTCCACGGTCGGTGTGGGCGACGGCGCGCGCACCGGCTTCGCCAATGTGGTCACCGGTGTGCTCTTCCTCGCCACGATCGTGCTGGCCCCACTGGCGGCCGTGATCCCCACCGAGGCGGCCTCGGCCACCCTGGTGCTGGTCGGCTTCCTGATGATGCAGCAGATCGTGCGCATCGACTGGACCGACATCGAGATGGCGATCCCCGCCTTCATGACCATCGTGGTCATGCCCTTCTCCTACTCGATTACCAACGGCATCGGCGCCGGATTCATCAGTTATGTGGCGATCAAGGTCTTCCGCGGCAAATGGAGCGAGGTCCATCCGCTGATGTATGTCACGGCGGTCCTGTTCGTGCTCTACTTCATCTCCGGGCCCATCCAGAGCGCGCTTGGTGTCGGCTGAGCCCCAAAGGCGCGCGCACTTCGGTTGGCCGGCGGGACCAGCTCGTACACGCAGGTGCTACCGACGAATCAGCGCGCTGCTCCCGCGGCGTCGAGGCGTCGGCGAACTTCAGTGATGACGCTTTCTGGATCCGCGACGCTTAGGACGTAGGACCTGCGTGCATCCCGGATCTCGAGGGTGGGGCCACCCACGAGGAGGCCCACCCTGCCCCCGGGAAGAACCCGGTAGCCGGCGCCTTCGAGGACACCGGTCTCCCGTCCTTCCTCCACGGCGGTGATCTCGGCCCAGCGGAAACTCACCCGAAAAATCCTCATGCAGCTGGCGTGCAGGCCATCTTCGGCGGCGCTGATCTTCACGCGCAGGAAAGCGACCGCCGAACCGATGATGAGATTCAGCACCAGGACGCTGATTCCGACGCCTGGGGGAGCGAAGAGGAGTGCGGGCAGGGCGCTGAGTCCCAGGATCACGAAGAGGGGGACTGAGACGCGTCGATTCAACCCGACGTCGGAGATCAGTTGACTCGAAGAATTGCTCATCGTGTTCAGCGTATCAATCGCAAATATGCCCTTTGCTGTGGGGCCAAGCTGCTGAATCGAGCCGGTGCTTTCGGCGTTGTAAACGCTGTTCAAAGGAGAAGCCAGATGAGAAGCAAAGGTCGTTCACCCATTGCGAAAAACGCCGCCGTCGTGATCCTCACTGGTGTGCTGGCCGTGCGTGTACAGCTGGGGCGAGCGGATCAGGCGGATATACGGCGGAGAAGCGGGTCCGCCACGAGGCGTGATGGACCGCAGAGCGTTTGTCCAAGAACGGCGAAGGCGTCATCCCGATTCGCGAAGTAGCCGTGATCGGCCCTGATGAAGTGCGACAAATCGTGAGTGCCGCCCGCCTCTCGTCCGTCCCAATCCACAGCGCAGCGTCCTACTGCCTCGAACAGCGTCTCTGATCCGCTGTTGGTGAATGAACCGCCTCCGCGACATCCGATCGAACCGAACAGCTCTGAGGCAGGAGTCCACTGATCAGGCTTCCACTGATTGATCCTGAACTCGGGCCACGCGAGCAGCATCTGATCAGGGAGGGCGAACTTCGTCCTGGGGAAGCGCGGGTACCAGAATGAGCGGTCGATGAGCAGGGCGCGCACGCGGGTCTGGATGCCTAGTGCGCGGGCGACGCTCTCCAGAACGGCGAGACGTTGACTGCAGGAGCCGAAGCCACGTGAGAATACGTGAGAGACAGGAGTGCGCTCCTCAAGGGCGTAGACGGCGCGCACCTCATCTCTGATGATCGAATGACCTTCCCTCAGGATCGCCACAGGATCGTCACTTCCCGCTGATTGGTGTGAGCGTTTGACCAGGTGGGAGATGGCGCTGGACCTGTGATCGAGAATCGCAGTGGGCTCAGCGGATCCAGGCTGATCGCAGGTTCCCGCCGAACGAGTGGGGATGCGCCTGTACCAAGGAGTGAAGAGCACCGTCATCGAGGTCACGGCTGGACCTCCGAAGTGCTGTGGGTGCCAGGCTTCCGAGTCTCGCGCAAGACCGTCTCGGAAGGTTCTGATCCGCCGGACGGACGCCGTCGGATGCGGATCGGACCTCGGGCGGTCGCCGGATCGACCACTGCGCCGCGCTGCGTGATGTCCACGGCGCCGGCGGCCTCCAGGCGCCGCGCCGCTGCCCGGGCAGCATCCATCTGATCCCGCCATTCTTCCCCGCCGACGGCGCGCGCGGCATCGGAGGGACAGATCGTCGCCGACTCGGTACGCTTCGCGAGCAGCTCAAGGATCGCGCGCTCCATCTCGCGGTCGGATGCTGCGTAGGGCTCGTCCATGCCTCCAGTCTGCACCCATCCGTGTCAGTGCCGGACCCTAGGCTCACTTCTGTTGCTATCGAAAGTATGTTCGAATACGATGAGGCTCCCGGGCTTCCCATCGGCTTCGTCATACCTCTTGGAGACATGAAAGAGGAGCCTGTCCATGTCCACTGTTATTCGTCCCGAAGCTGATCGAGCACCCCGCCGCGGAGCGGTGACATTCACCGAATCCATCGAGGTGGAATGCGATGAACAGTCGATGCCCCACCGGGTGATCTGGCAAGAGCGGAGGCACCTCGTGGTGGAAACACCGATTCGCTGGTTCCAGCGGCGCAGCTGGTGGCTCGAAGAGCCTCGGGCCGAACGTGGCCGTCCCGGCCTGGTGGCCCATGAGATGTGGCGTCTGCAGGTCGAGCCCGAAGCCGTCTCCCGCACCGAGGTCACCGAAGTGCGCACCATCGACGTCAGCCGTCATCTCGCCTCCGGGCGCTGGCGCGTGGTGAGGGTCCATTGACCTTCACCCATCTGAACGTGGCCAGCTCCTTCAGCAGCCATTACGGCACCAACCGTCCCCAGGAACTGGTGGCTGCCGCCGCAGCCGATGAGATGCGCGCGCTGGCCATCACCGACCGGGACGGGCTCTATGGCGCCGTCAAGCACATCGGTGCCTGCGTGGATCTCGGTGTTGCCCCGATCCTTGGTGTCAGCCTCGCCGTGGAGGAGCGCGGCCGGGCAGTGGTGCTGGCCAGCGGAGCCAGCGGGGGATATGCCGCTCTGTGCGAACTGATCTCGCGCGCCCACGAGCGCCCACAGGGTGAATCCGCGCGGGTGAGTCTGCAGGATCTGGCGGAGTTCGCCGCCCCTGCCGCAGGTGAGGTGCGTCGTCGTCTGTTTGTGCTGGCCGGACCGGAGAGTGAGATCGGTGAAGCCGCGGCCTCCCGGGATTACCGGAGCACCCGGGCGCTGCTGCGGCAGTGGCGCGAGGTGCTGGGGGAGGCCCTGCGGGTGGAGGTGGTCTCACATCTCGCGCCTCCCGGTGAGGCGCTCTCCACTGCTCATGCCGTGCGGATGCTCAGCGCCGCCCAGGTCAGCCGGGTCACCCCGGTGCTGACCAATGCCGTGCGGCTGTTGAGCACCGATGAGGCCGCCACTGCCGATGTGCTCGACGCCGTGCGGGTGCTTTCGGACCTGCACCACACCGCTGCACTGCAGCCCACCGATCAGGGCTGGTTGAAGCCCGCCGTGCAGATGGAAGCCCTGGCCGCCGAGATCTGCGCTGCCAGCACCACCTCCATCTCTGCGGAGGAGCTGCTGGAGAACACCGAAAGGCTGGCACGCCAATGTGAGCTGGATCCGATCACAGACATGGGCTGGGGTCAGCCCAAGGTGCCTGAGGCCACCGTCATCGGAATCGAAGGCGACCCCGATGAGGAGCTGCGCGCGCGCTGCGAAGAGGGCCTGGCGGAGATGCTCGCCGCCGAGGAGCAGGCTCGGCAGGCAGCAGCCCAGCTCAGGGGCGCGGATCCGGAGTCTGGCGCGAAGCAGGACAATGACGCGGATCCCGAGAGCCCCGGCGAGGTGCGGGCCCGGCTGGAGCATGAGCTCAGCATCATCGCCGACCTGGGCTTCGCCCCCTACTTCTTGACCGTGGCCGAGGTGGCCCGGCTGATCCGGGAGATGGGCGTCCGGGCAGCCGCCCGCGGTTCGGCGGTCTCCTCTCTGGTGGTTCACGCGCTGGGGATCAGTCCCATCGACCCGCTGCAGCACGGCTTGATCTTCGAACGCTTCCTCTCGCGGAGGCGCTCCACCCTGCCCGATATCGACATCGACGTGGAATCGGCCGAGCGGCATCGGATCTACCGGGCGGTGTTCAAACGCTTCGGCTCCCAGCGGGTGACCCTGATGAGCATGCAGAACGCCTACCGGATCCGCGGCGCGGTGCGGGATGCCGGGCTTGCGCTGGGACTCCCCGAGGAGGAGATCGATCAGCTGGCCGAGATCATGTGGCGCTTCCCCGCTCGGGAGTTCCGCCGCGCCTTGGAGGAGAAGCCTGAGCTGCGCAGCCTCGCCGAGCGGATCGAGACCGAACGCACCTCCGGACGCCAGCAGCTGGACCTGCTGGTGGACCTCTCCGAGCGTCTGGACCGGCTGCCCCGGCACATCTCCACCCACCCCTGCGGGGTGATTCTGGGCAATAACAACCTGCTCAAGCTCACCCCGGTGGAACGCTCCGGGGTCAACGGACTGCCGATGAGCCAGTTCGACAAGGACGATATGGACCCGATGGGGTTCATCAAGCTCGATGTCCTCGGGGTGCGCATGCAATCGGCGATCGCCTATGCGCTGACCGAGCTGCAGCGCACCACCGGGGAGGTGATCGACATGGTCAAGGACGTGGACTATGCCGATCCGGCGACCTTCGCGATGATCCAGTCCACCCACACGCTGGGCTGTTTCCAGATCGAGAGCCCCGGCCAGCGTGAACTGATCGGCAAGCTGGTGCCCGAGACCCTCAATGATCTGGTGGTCGACATCTCGCTCTTCCGCCCCGGGCCCATGGGCTCGGGCATGGTCAAGCCCTACCTGGAGCGCCGCCACGGCTACGAGGAGGTGGGTTACCCGCACCCCGACCTGGCGCCGATCCTGGATGAGACCTATGGTGTGGTGGTCTTCCATGAGCAGGTGCTGCGGATCTTCGACACGATGACCGAGTGTGGCCTCGACGTGGCCGATGAGCTGCGCCGTGCGATGAGCAAGGACAAGGCCGGTCCAGTGGAGATCTTCTTCCGCGAGAAGACCGCCAAGCGCGGCTACTCCGCCGCGGTGATCGACCGGGTCTGGGAGATCCTGCTCAGCTTCGGCAGCTTCGGCTTCTGCAAGGCTCACGGAGCCGCCTTCGCCGTGCCCACCTACCAGTCGGCCTGGCTGAAGACCCACCACCCCGCCCACTTCCTCTGCGGCCTGTTCGAACATGATCCCGGCATGTACCCGCTGCGGCTGCTGGTCTCCGAGGCTCGCCGTCTGGGGATCCCGCTGCTGCCGATGGACGTCAACCGCTCTACCAGCAGCTATCACGTGGAGGCCACCTCTGTGGCGGGGCTGCCGGTGTGGGGGATCCGGATGTCACTGATCGGGCTGAAGGGGATCTCCAAGACCGAGCTGCGCCGCATCGAGGCCGAACAGCCCTTCGCTTCGCTGGCCGATCTGCGGGATCGCTCCCGGTTGAAGCGCTCCACGCTGCGCGACCTGGCCAAGGTCGGCGCCTTGGACTGCCTGCTGCCCGAGGGGCGCAAGGCACGCAAGGACCTCATTCAATGGGTGGAGTCGACCAACCTGGAGTACGCCAAGAAGCCGCCGGCTCGCCAGGTGCAGGGCCAGCTGTCGCTGCCCCTCGGTGATGTGGAGATCGCCAATATGCCCACCGGGGCGGGGGAGCTTCAGGTCCGTGAGATCGTCACCACCGAGCTGGATCTGACCTCGCTGGACACCAGTGGTCACGTGATGGAGATCCACCGCCCGGTGCTCGAGGCAGCAGGGGCGACTTTCGCTGAACAGCTGCTCTCGCTGCGCAATGGCGCCACTGTGCGGGTGGCGGGGATTCGGGTGGCCACGCAGACTCCGCCGATGGCCTCCGGCAAGCGGGTCGTGTTCATCACCCTCGACGACGGCACCGGCTGTGTGGACCTGAGCTTCTTCGAAGAGGCCCAGTACAACACCGGTGAATGCCTCTTCGCGGCGAAGATGCTCATGGCCGAGGGCACCATCCGGCGCACCGGGCCCCGGGCGGTCACCGTGCAGGCGACGCGAGCCTGGGATCTGCGCGGAGAGACGGTGCCGGGACAGCTTCCCGCTGCAGCAGGCTCTGCTTGATCTCCACCCCATAGCGGAACCCACCGAGCCCGCCGTCGGTCCGAATGATCCGGTGACAGGGAACGAACAGCGCGGCCGCGTTCTTCGCGCAGGAACCCGCCGCCGCCCGGATCGCCGCCGGACTGCCCGCCCGTTGTGCATATTCGGCATAGCTGAGCGGCTGACCGGGGCTGACCTCTCGAAGAACGGCCCATGCGTGTTCCCGGAACGGTCCGGAGCGCTGGTGCACCGGCACGCTGTCCACCGCGCTGAGGTCCCCGGAGTAGTAGGCCTCCACGGCCTGCTGTGCGTGGGCGAGCACCGGGTGCGTGCCGTCCTCCGGGACCTGACTGGTCTGCGCGGCGCTCCCGCGCAGGTGCGGGTGGATCAGGCTGAGCAGCTCGGTGATCTCCGCGGTCCACCCGGAGGCCAGCACGTGGGTCTCATCCGCGATCACACTGAAAGCACCATCGGGTGTGTGCAGAGTGACGCGGTGCAGCTGTGTGTCAAGCGAGGTCATGAGCTGGTGTCCTTTCGGGGCTGACGTACTGCACTCTGCGCAGCGGCCTTCCAGAGGTACATCGCGGCATAGGAGCGCCACGGAGACCAACGCTGCGCGTGGGTCTGCAGCGCGCGGTGAGCGGCTGCCTTGTTCAGGTCGGGGTCCAAGATTCCAAGCTTTTTGGCACCGGTGACCAGGACGACGTCGCCGGTCATCCAGACATCCGGATCCCCCAGCACACGCAGCATCAGATAGGAGGCGGTCCATTGCCCGATCCCGGGCATAGCGGTGAGCTGCTCATGCAGGGCACGGGTGTCTGCTCCCTGGTGCAGCTGCAGCTCTCCGCTGGCCAGGGCCTGCGCTGCGATCCGCACCGTGGAGATAGATCGGGCGGGAAGCCTCAGCGGCCGCTCAGGGTCCAGCGCCACATGAGGGCCAGGTCCCTTGCGTGACGGCGGTTCCGGCACCCCAGCAAGAATCTCCTCCGGCGTGGGGAACAGCCGGGAGAGCCCGGCGAAGGAGGAGATGAGCGGCGTGCCCAGCACGTCGACCAGCCGAGTCAACTGGGTACGTGCCGCGACCACGGAGATCTGCTGACCCACGATCGCGCGAATCAGGTACTCCGGGCCGTCTGCGGTTCCCGGCATCCGCAGACCGGGCCACTCCGTCACCCAGGGCCCCAGGGCAGGGTCAGCGGAGAGCGCCGCGACGACGGCCAGCGGGTCGGCGTCGAGGTCAAAGATCCGGCGAGCCACCGCGACGGCGGCCGGGATGTCCGCAAAGGAGCTCAGCTCACAGTCCAGCTGCAGCTGCCACCGACCAACCTCGGTCGCGAAGTCACCCCCGTCTGGGGCGACGGTGACTTCAGCGGCAGTGACTTGAATGGCGGCGGGCCCATGGGTCAGCCGCAGCGTGCGCGCATAGACGAGCGCCTCGCCGTCGAGCTGAGTGGATTCGACCCCAGGGATCGCGCGCTGATCCAGGAAACGGAACACCTCCGCAGCGTTGAAGGGCTCGCGCACCGGCAGAGCCAGTCGCAGCGAGAGCTGCGGGCCGGCATCGGGACCCTTCTGGTCGACCGGGCGTCCTGGCGAAGCTTGCGATCCTCTATGGGCGTGCTGACGGATCTCCCGTGGCGTGGCGTCGAAGAGCGTGGATGCGGTCGCGTTGAACTGCCGGACCGAGGAGAATCCCGAGGCGAAGGCGACATCGGTGATCGACATCTGCGTGCTCACCAGCAGGCTGCGCGCCAGATGCATTCGGTGCGCCCGGGCCAGGGCGAGCGGACCCGCGCCGAGCTCTGCGGTGAGCGTGCGGTGCAGGTGACGACTGCTGTAGCCCAGCCGGGCGCTGAGAGTCCGCACGCCGCCGTCATTCATGGCGCCTTCCCTGATCAGCCGCATGGCACGTCCGGCGAGATCCTGCCGGATGTTCCACTCCGGGGCCCCCGGTGTGGCATCGGGCAGGCAGCGTTTGCAGGCGCGGTAGCCGTGCTCATGGGCGGCAGCGGAGGTGGAGAAGAAGGTGACGTTCTCCGGCTTCGGGGTCTGCGCGGGGCAGGAGGGACGGCAATAGATCTTCGTGGAGGAGACAGCGGTGTAGAACTGCCCGTCGAAGCGGCGATCACGTGATTGCACGGCTCGGTAGCGCCGGTCGAAGTCCTCGTTGTGCTCCATATGCTCTATTTCACAGTTCGCGCCGTTAGAAAGCTAGCGGGAATCGGACCTGGCCGTGGGTGGTTGTGCGCAGAGAGCCCGGCACGGAAAGTGCGCGGGCACAGAATGACGACAGACTCGATTCCGCGAGGTGTTGAGTCGGTGACTTCACGGAAGGACGTATATGACTACCGTTGCGCTTATTGGAGCAGGACGCGGCCTGGGAGCCGCTGTGGCACGTCGATTCGGCCGGGAAGGTTTCAACCTCGCGCTGATCTCCCGCAGCCAGGAGCGAGTGGACGCCTTTGCCGAGGAGCTGAACGCCGAGGGATTCACCGCCCAAGGTTTCGAGGCCAACGTGCGGGATACCCGCAGCTTGACCGAGGCCCTGGACAAGGCCGTGCAGGAACTGGGACCCATCGAGGTCATGACCTACAGCCCGCTGCCGCAGAAGGAATTCCTGCGCCCGCTGCTGGAGACCACTGCCCAGGATCTTGAGGGTGCGGTGGAGTTCTCCATCTATGGGCCCGTGGCAGCAACGCACCAGGTGCTGCAGGGCATGCGTGCCCTGGGCCGCGGCACAGTGTTGTTCATCAACGGCGGCAGCGGCGCACGCCCCAGCGCGAAGGTGGCAGGAACTTCCATCGCATTTGCCGGCGAGAGCGCGTTCGCGCAGATGCTGCACGATGAGCTGGCGGAAGAGAACATCCACGTCGGCCAGCTGATCATCCCCGGGCAGATCACCGAGGGCAGCGAGAACAAGGACCCGAAGGTTCTGGCGGAGAAGCTCTGGGACATGCACACGGAGCGCAACGAGTTCCGCGTGTTCGCCGAGCCCATGGATCAGTAGTCCAGCAGCAGCTTGAGCAACAGCTCGACGAGTTTCATCGCATCACCACAGCGGGCCCTGGTCTTTCGACCGGGGCCCGCTGTGGTCTCCCCTGCTGGGGTGGTCAGCAGTGACACAGCTCTGAACACTAGACTCACTGCCATCAGGCGCTGGAACCTACGGACCCCGGAGACATCACATGAGCGAGGAACGGCGCAGGGAACTGGGCAACAACGACACTCCCGTCGAAGAAGAGCTGCAGGAGTCCTTCGACAACACGGTGCACGAGGGAGCTGAGCGGCTGCAGCGGACCTTCCGGGCGATGCTCATCACCGGGCTCTTCGGCGGCATGGAGGTCGGCCTCGGTGTCATGGCCTACCTGGCTGTGCTGCACGAGACCGACAACCACCTGCTGGCAGGCCTCGCCTTCGGGATCGGACTGGTCGCGATCCTGCTCGCGCACAGCGAGCTGTTCACCGAGGACTTCCTCATGCCGATCGCCGCGGTGGTCTCGCGCGAGGGCAGCATCGTCCAGCTCTGCAAGCTCTGGGGCGGCACGTTGGTGGCGAACCTGGTCGGCGGCTGGGTCTTCATGTGGCTGGTGATGCAGGCATTCCCCGAATGGGAATCAACGGTGAGGGAATCTGCGGCGCATTTCCTCGATGCCCCATACTCCCTTCAGACCATATGTCTGGCCCTCCTGGGCGGAATGATCATCACGCTGCTGACGCGCATGCAGCAGGGCACCGACTCCGACCCGGCGCGGATCATCGCGGCAGTCGGCGCAGGCTTCCTGCTTGCCGGGCTCCAGCTCTTCCATTCGATCCTGGACTCGCTACTGATCTTCGGTGCCATGCAGACCGGGGCGGACATCCCGTTCCTGGAGTGGCTGACCTGGTTCGGCTTCACCCTGCTGTTCAACATTCTCGGCGGCGTCGGCCTGGTGACGGCCCTGCGCCTCGTCCGGACCAAAGAACTGGTGCAACGACGACGGCGCGCCTCACCCGAGGACCCGGACGCTCCTCGCGGCGAGTAGGGGACTGGGGGAGGAGTCTTGGCCCCACGGCCCCGTCCCCTCGCCCAGCGTTTGTCGTAGAGCTCTAGCGAATCGTAGAGCTATAGCGCTACGACGTTGCAAGAGCTCTACGATTCTTTCGGCTGGGGGCCTAGGGGCTGGCTGAGATTGCGGAGGGCAATCCTGCACGTGCACAACAACTATTGCGCAACGTTTGTTGTGCTTCTAGTGTGGCACCATGGCCTCCACCAATTCCGACCGTTCCACCGTCACATCAGCCGCTGAGATGCGGGTGCTTGCTCATCCGTCTTCTCGGCCTGCTTCGTGAAATCGGCTCTCAGACCGCGGCGCAGCTCGGCGATATGGTCGACGAGGCGCCAGGGACCATCAGCTATCACCTGGGGAAGCTTGCCTCGATCGGTGTCATCGAATCAGCCGAGCCTTTGAGCAGTGACAGGCGGGAACGGTGGTGGAAAGCCACAGACCAGCTCACACGCTGGGAGCCTGCGGAGCTGCTTGATGATCCAGAGAAGCTCGCGGCGTCGTCTCAACTGCAGAAGTCTGTGGCCCAAGCCTATGCCGCCATGTTTTCAGGCTATGTCGACGCGATCCCCGGGCTGCCGCGTGACTGGGTCGCCGCGGCAGCAACTGGTGACCGGAGCCTCCGTCTGACCGCAGCGGAACTCAGTGACATGAGATCCGAACTGGAGTCTCTCGTCGAACGGTGGGTCCGCATCAGTGAAGCTCACGACGTTACAACACAGGAAGCCACCGATCACGACGGCGCCCAGCCGGTGGCTCTGGTCTACCAGGCCTACCGCCGCGCCTGATCTGCGAGAACTGATGAAGCTCAGGACAACGCAGCCGGGGGTCGACAGTCGTAGAGCGGGCCGGTCCCTCTCAGCACTGCTTGCTGCGCACGCGATCTCGCAGACCGGCAATGTGGTCACCACGTTCGCGGTGCCGTTCTACGTTCTCGGTACTGGAGGAACGGGGGTCCAGGTCGGAATCGCCGCGTTCTGTGCGACGGCACCCATCGTCATTGGTGGCGCCCTGGGCGGCGTCGTCGTCGACAGGGCGGGGCACCGACGCGTGGCCATCGTGGCGGATCTGGCCAGTGGGGCGTTCGTCCTTCTGATACCCCTCCTGGCCCTCACCTTAGGACTGCCCTTCTGGACACTTCTGCTGCTGGTCTTCGCGGCGGGGCTGCTCGACACCCCCGGACAGACTGCCCGACGGGTCATGCTGCCGAACCTGTCGGCCCGCGCAGGCATCCGGCTTGAGCAGAGCGTCGGCCTTCTGGACGGCTCGGAGCGGCTTGCTCGGTTGGTGGGTGCAGCTGTTGCGGGCCTGCTGGTTGCGAGCTTCGGCCCCATCGCGGCTCTCTTCGTCAACGCGACCACGTTCGCTGTCTCTGCCGTTGTGACAGGGCTGCTCGTTCCTGGTGCCGCAGCCCACAACCACCCCGGTGACTCCGTGGGTGCGGCGCCTGGACCATCGTCGTACTGGTCGGATCTCAGGGCAGGACTGCACTTCATCGTGCAGGATCCGTTGATGCGACTCATCGTGGCACTTGTGCTGGTGACCAATCTCCTGGACGCCGCACGAAGCTCGACGTTGATGCCCCTCTATGCCGAGGACCGACTCGACGGAGCCGCCGCACTGGGAATCCTGGTTGCGGCGATGGGTGGGTGCGCGTTGTTGGGCAATGTGATGTTCGGCTTCGTCGCCCATCGATTCCCACGGCGCATCACGTTCGCCGTCTGTTTCGTTCTGGCGGGAGGGCCCTCCGCCGCGGCGTTTGCCTTCGGCGCGCCTTTGGATGTTCTGCTGGCGACGACCGCGCTGTCCGGCTTCGCCGCGGGAGCGATCAATCCCATTCTTGGGGCCGTCCAGCTGGAGCGCGTGCCCGAGAAGATGCGAGGACGGGTCTTTGGAATGATCAACGCCGGCGCGTGGGCGGGGGTCCCTTTCGGCGCCCTGCTCGGGGGAGTGGCGGCCGATACCATTGGATTGAGCTGGGCCTTCGGCGTCGTCGCCGTCGTGTACACGGTCATCACGCTGACCCCGCTCCTCGGCGGATCGTGGACCATGATGGAGCACGACGACGCTGTGCGGCCGACGCAGGATGCGCCGGATGCGCCGGGCGAGGAGCCGGCCTGAGCCCCCACCCCTTCTCGGCGTTTGTCGTAGCGCTCTAGCGAATCGTAGAGCTATAGGGCTACGACGTTGCATCAGCTCTACGATTTTTCGGATTGCTGCCGGGAGACACTTTTGTCTGCCCCGTCGCGATGCCCAAGGATCGAGACCCGCCCAGGTCCAGCTCAGGGGGCGTCTCGCGAGCAGACCCCGCCGGTGCTACCCCTTCAGCGAAGCCGATTGCCGCAGACACTCGTATCTGCAAAGCTCACACCATGTGTGGACGCTATGTCATGGCCAAAGACACCGGCGACCTGGCTGATGACCTAAATCGGGCGAGGCTGGGGCCGGTTCAGCCGCCGGCGTTCGAGCTGCCCCCGAACTGGAACATCGCCCCCACCTCGACCGTCTCCATTCTGGTGGAACGATACGACGACGCCGGGCAGCTGCTGCGCGAGCTCCACCCGGCTCGCTGGGGACTCCTGCCGGTGTGGGCCAAGGACATGACCTTCAGCTCCCGCACCTTCAACGCGCGCTCCGAGACGGTGGTCTCAAAGCCGAGCTTCCGCTCAGCAGCGAAGTCGCGACGCTGCGCCGTCCCCGCGGACGCCTATTATGAGTGGAAAGCAGGGGGCGCGAAGAAGCGACCGCACGCCATTCGCGCGATCGATGGCTCCCCCCTGGTGTTCGCCGGTCTCTACGAGTGGTGGAAGGACAAGGACGCCGAGGCCCGGGGAGAGCCAGACCCTTGGATCCTGTCCTGTTCCATTCTCACCGGCCCCTCACCCGAGACTGCCGGTGACCAGGCCGCCGGTGACGCAATAGCCGATGACGAAACAGCCGATGCCCGATCCTCTGGCGGCCGAGCCAGTGTGCTCACGGACCTTGCTGAACTGCACGACCGCATCCCGCTGGCCATGACCCCGGAGTTCGCCGAGCAGTGGATCCAGCCGGGGGATAAGGGCCCCGAGGAGCTTCAGGTCCTCCTGGAACAGCTGCGCGCCGAGATCCTCGACGTCGCCAGCGGCTGGGAGATCTACGAGGTGGACCCCGGCGTCGGCAACGTCCGCAACAACGGCCCCGCACTATTGGACCCTGTGCCCACGCTCTGGGGATGACGGCGGGGAATGAACCCGCTTTGACCGGCCTTAGGATCAGCAGACCGATCCGCAACCCAGGAGCCGAACATGATCGCATTGGACCTCAGCGGCAAGACCGCCTTCGTCAGTGGTTCCACCCAGGGGATCGGTCTGGCTATCGCCAAACGCCTGGCCGAGGCCGGAGCGCGGGTCGCCATCAACGGGCGCGGCGCCGAGCGGGTCGACGCCGCGGTCCAGGAACTCACCGCCGACGGAATCAGTCCGGAGAACCTGCTGGCCGCACCGGGAGATGTCACCACGGACGAAGGTCTCACTGCGGCGCTGGAGGTCACGGGGCACATCGACGTCCTGGTGAACAACCTCGGCATCTTCGGAGCTGAACCCGCCCTGGAGATCTCCGACGCTGAGTGGCAGTGCTTCTGGGAGGTCAACGTCCTCTCCGCAGTCCGTCTGATCCGCTCCACCCTGCCGCAGATGACCGCCCGTGGCTGGGGTCGCATCCTCAACATCGCGAGCGACTCTGCCGTGGTGATTCCCGCAGAGATGATCCACTACGGTGCCACCAAGTCGGCGCTGCTGGCGGTGTCGCGAGGGTTCGCGAAGGAAGCGGCCGGCTCGGGTGTGACGGTCAATGCGGTCATGGCCGGACCGACGCTCACCGAGGGAGTCGAGGATTTCGTGTATCAGCTCGTGGACGCGGACACGCCCTGGCCTCAGGCCGAGCGCGAGTTCATGAAGGAGCATCGACCCCAATCGTTGCTGCACCGGCTGATCGAGCCCGAAGAGATCGCCAACATGGTGGTCTACCTCGCCTCGCCGCTCGCCGCGGCCACCACCGGCGGCGCTCTCCGGGTCGATGGTGGCTACGTCGATTCGATCCTGCCGTGAGCCCACACCGCGCATCTGCAGCGAGCACTCCGGAGGATGTGGCCCTGGGCTTCGCCGATGCCTGGAACGCGGCCGACGCTGACGCGTTGGCTGCGCTGTTCGTCGAGGACGCCGACTTCGTCAACGTGGTCGGGCTGTGGTGGAACACTCGGGAGCGCATACGCGCCGCGCACGACTACGGCTTTCGGCGGATCTTCGCGGGATCGCAGATGCGCCTGGACAAGGTGCGGGTCCGCGCGCTGGGGGAGGGTATCGCCGTCGTCCATGCGCTCTGGACGCTGACCGGTCAGTCACCTGCCCCGGGTCAGACGGCTGAAGGATCACCTGGAGAGCGACACGGGGTCATCAGCTTCACTGTGCGGAAACAGCAGACCACAGACGACGACGGCGCGTGGCTGGCCGTCAGCGCGCAGAACACCGACCGCATTGCTGGCGCAGAGACCCTTGCCGCTGAGGGTGATGCCTTACGCCCGACGGCGTATCAAGACCTCGGCGGCCCGACTCACGGTTGAGCAGACTCGGCTTACCCATCAGCGTTCGTCCCCAGGAGTCGCGTCCGCAGGCTCATCCCCGCGCAGGTAGAACGCACCGAGTGACCCGGCAAGGGTTGCGAAGACACCCACCGAGTACACCGCCAGCACCAGCTGCACTCCCTTGGAGAACGGATCCTCGGTGGTGATTCCGGTGCCGGTCACCGTGGCCATCGCGGACTCGTAGAGAGCGGCGCCGTAGCTCGTATGGGATTCGAAGGCATAGAGCAGCTGGCTCGCGGCGAGGATGACCACGATCGTCACGGCGGCCAGCCACCCGATCCTGCTGGAGAGCAGCCGCCCGGCCGAGCGGGAACCGCGCACGCCTGCCGAGAGGATGCCGCCGACCCTGGCCACTCGAGCCACGCGCAACAGGCGCACGGCCTGCAGCGCGCGAACGAACCGCAGGAAGGGCACCAGTAGGAAGATCACCTGCCACCAGTTACGCCGCCAGAATCTCGCCTGGAACCCGGCGATGTAGGCGCGCAGAAGAAACTCCGCGACGAAGATGGCCCAGAAGACCCAGCCGGCGATGGTGAGGATACGGCTCCACCCGGGTTCGGTCACCAAGAGTTGTCCTAGGAACACGAAGAGGAAGACCACGCCGAGCAGCCCCATGGGCCGGTCCAGCTTGGCCGCGAGACCTTCCGCCGCCTCGACTCTCTCAACCTGCTCGGTCTCTGCGGGCTTCGTTGCGCTGCTCACGGTCGCGTGACCTCCGGGGCCTCTGGGGACGGTTTCTCTGACAACACTCTACGAGTTGGACCCAGGCACCAGACGCGGCAGTCCGCCGGATTGTTGACCGGGCAACGTCCAGCATGTGAAATGGTCCGATGGAGTTACTCGCGATCGTCCTCTGGGTTCTTGCAGCGGTGCTGCTCACTGCATCCTTTGACATGCTGCGGCAGGTCAATCCCCACTCACGACTGCCGTTCTTCTTCGGAAAACCGCCGGTCAATCCACCGCAGGTCTACGTGGTGCGGTTCCTGGCGCTCATCTGTTTCCTCGGGAGCGGCTGGCTGTTCAGCGATCTCTATGGTGCGGCGGCAGGACCGATCGCCATCCTGCTGGGAGCTCTTCCCGGATGCATCCGCAACCTCTTGCACAACCGGAGGGTGGCAGCCGCCCAGGCATAGGCCGGCTCCCAGTGATCGAGGACCTAGGACACTGATCGTTCCCGGGCTTCGTGATCCGTGTCCCGGGATGCGCCCTCGAGTTCGGGCTCGCTCATCTCCGCCCACACGGCATCCAGCGAGAGATTCAGCACCTGTGCGATCGCGGCGATGGTCGGGAAGGCTGGAGTCGCCACCCGACCGGATTCGATCTTCCGCAGGGTCTCCGGGGACACGCGGGCCTCGAGCGCCGTAGCGAGAATGGAGCGCCCGCCACGGGCTCGGCGTAGCAGAACTCCGAGCCGTTCTCCACGTTCCACGTCTTCAGGGCTGAGCGGCAATCTGACCATGGCACCGATTCTAATACCGGGATAATATGGCCGGTATAGTTATTGGAACCGGAGAGAGGTCCCGCATGATCGAAATCCTGAACGCCACGGCACTGGGCCGGGCACAGACCACCGGAAAATTGGTCGCTGACATCCTGCAGAGCATGAAGCGGCGTGCCACGGTGGGGACCAACCTGCTGGAGATCGACGAGTGGACCAAGGAGATGATCCTCGAGGCAAGGGCCACGTCCTGCTATGTGGGTTACGAACCATCCTTCGGCCGGGGGCCGTTCGGCCACTACATCTGCACCTCGGTCAACGATGCCGTGCTCCATGGCCGGCCCCACGACTACGCCCTTGCCGACGGCGACCTGCTCACTCTCGATCTCGCCGTCTCACTGGAAGGGGTCGTGGCGGATTCGGCGATCAGCTTCCTCGTGGGGGAGACCGCGCAGCCGGAGAGCCTCGCGATGATCGACGCGACGGAACGCGCTCTCGCTGCGGGGATCGCCGCCGCCGGACCGGGAGCCCGAATCGGGGACCTCTCCCACGCGATCGGCACCGTCCTCAGCGACGCGGGCTACCCAATCAACACTCAATTCGGCGGCCACGGTCTCGGCTCCACCATGCACCAGGACCCGCACATCGTGAACACCGGACGTCCCGGACGCGGCTACAAGCTCCAGCCCGGGCTGCTGCTCGCGCTGGAACCCTGGATCATGGCCGACACCGACGAACTCGTCACTGCGGAGGACGGCTGGACGCTCAAGAGTGCGACGGGCTGCCGGACCGCGCACAGCGAGCACACGATCGCCATCACCGAGGACGGCGCAGAGATCCTCACCCTGCCGACGCGCTCCAGCGGCGGATCAGGCGTCTGACGACGTCGACCGTGCCGCACGCGAGGCCACCACGGAGGCGCCGATGATGAAGACCAGCAGCCACAGAGCGCCCCCAATAGCCCAGAGTCCGCCACCCTCGCCGAGGACTAGCAGTGCGAGGCCCGAGAACACGGGTCCCGCGCCTGCCGTCACGATCCAGCCCCACGCGGCCTGATGCGACCGCGCCCAGGTCTCAGCGTCCACCATGGTGGAGGGGATGCGGATCCCCACAAGTGCGTTCATCGGGAGCTTCCCATCCCGGCAGGTGAACCCGAGCCAGCTGGTGAGCAGCCCGGCCGCCGTCAGAAGGACTCCAAAGACGATCACCGCGAGCATCTAGCGCGGCTCCGCTTCTGCATCCGTGGACCGGCCTTCCCTACGCTCGGCCAGAGGACGATCGCGCGGACCACGCACCACATTCGGTTCACCCGATTGACGCGCGCTCCACATGAATGCAGCAAATGGCACCACCCAGAGACTCCAGGCGATGTCGGTGAGGGAGCGCTCGCCCTCCACAAGGTGGCGCACCACCTCGACGACGGTGGCGAGGAGAAGCCCCAGCGCCGCTCCGACGAGCAGGTCTTTGGTCTTCTTCCTCATACCGTCCCTCTCCGTCCGGTCCGACCTGGCCACCACTTTAGTTGCTCACTCCAGCCTCCTGGCAAGGATGACCAGATCCTCCAGGGTGGCTTCCTGACCATCAGGTCCCACCGCCGAGCGCTCCCGCAGCTCACCGACCTCGACCTCCCACGCCACGCTGGGGTGCAGCGCCTCCAGGTCACCTTCGAGAGTGGGCATCTCATCGGGGCCGTGCTTGTGCTGGGACCACGGCGGTGCGCTCGCATGGGAGACCACCAGCAGGCAGCCCCCGATCGACACTCGCCCGGCGGCCGCGCTCAGGATCTCGAGTCGGTCCAGCGCCACGGGGGACTGCAGGAAGGAAGCCGTGATCAGATCGAACGGGCCGGCGGGCATTGCCTCCGGAAGCGTCCCGGAGAAGAATTCGGCGCTTCCCTCGCCGAGGTCTTCTGCGTCAGCGCGGGACTGTGCCCGCGCGACAGCGGTCTCGGAGATGTCGACGCCGATGGCTTCCCAGCCTCGGCGGGCCAGCCAGAGCACGTCGCCGCCCTCACCACAGCCAAGATCCAGTGCTCGGCCTGCGGGCAGATCAGACACCAGCGAGCTCATCGTCGGATTGACACGGCCGGACCACACCCGCTCCGCATCCGCGTATCGGTTCTCCCAGAAGTCTTTCGGGCTTGCCTCAGTCACGGTCGGCCCCTCTCATCTCAGGGTCATCAGAACGGGCTGACCAGTGGGGCTCGCGAGGTCCGCGGACGCGTGGCCACATGCCAGCCAGCGAACAGCAAAACTATCAGCGTGACGTCCACTGCGTCTCCGCCGTAGTACATCAGCTGCGCTCCCGCACGGCCGTCAGCGGGCTCCACCCCCTGCGGGGGATGGGCATAGAGCCATTTCGCCAGGATCGAATGCGCGGCGATGAACAGGATCAGCACCGCAGAGCGCACCGGCATCGAGGCGCGGTGCGGGTCAGGGTCGAGCCCGATCAGCGATGCGGTGAAGAGGTAGCCCGCGACGAAGAGATGCAGGTGGACGAGGGCGTAGACCGCGGCGGAGGCATGCATCAGGTGGAACAGCTCGGTGGTGTAGAGAAGCCAGAGCCCACCCGCGTTCAGCGTCGCAGCAACCACCGGGTGAGTCAGCACCCTGATCCAGGTGCTGCGAAGGAACCCGCTCAGTCTCCTGGCCACCGTGGCGGGCAGTGCGCGCATCGTCAGCGTGATCGGCGCGCCCAGCACCATCAGCAGCGGAGCGACCATGCCCAACAGGAGGTGACCGATCATATGCGCGGTGAAGCTGGTGTGGGCCGCCTGGGCGACCGGCCCCAGGAGCCCCGCGGCAGCGCACGCGATTCCGGCATACCAGAACAGGGTTCGTCGGAGCGGCCAGGGGCTGCGCCCCCGGGCTGCCCAGAGCCCCAGGGCATAACCCAGAGCCCCGACCCCGAGAAGCAGCACGACGACGACGTCGAGCACGGTCCAGTCCATGCCCGCCACGGCAGGCACCCCACCATGGCCGCCGTCGTGCTGGTCCATCTGATGAGGCGCTGAGCCCACGTCCACGGTGCGCTCAGACCGCGGCGTCGCGAGGACGGGTGCGGCGCAGCATGAGCAGTCCGACGAGCAGCAGCGCCAGGGCGCTGCCGATCCAGACCGCGTCGTAGAGCAGCAGGTCCACGCCGTAGCGGATCTGGTGGATGCCCAGCACCTTATGACTGACCACGCCGTCCAGAAGCTGGAAGAATCCCACCCCCGTGATGACGGCGCCGCTCCAGCGCTTCCAGGGAACCGCAGTACGTCGACGCAGGTCCGCCAGCAGGAAGAGACCCCAGATGGTGATGAACCAGCCGAAGGCGTGGAAGAACCCGTCGGCAGTCAAGGCTGCTTCCGTGGTGGAGAGGTCGTAGAAGTGGTGCCACTGTAGGGCCAGATGGAAGATGAACAGGTCGATCATCGAGGCAGCGATCCCCGAACCGAAGAGCACGCCGGAGAGCAGCACGGGTCGGTCGATCCTGACCTTCGAGTGTCTGCTCACAAGGGTCAGCCTACTGATGCATCATGGCCTTGACCCCCATTGCTGGTGGTGGGGCTTCACGCGTGGGTGTAGGTCAGGCAGTCTGCATTGTCGGCTCCCGGACCTACACGGACTTCAGACGCATTGCACATCAGGTGATCGTTGTGGAGGCATTCAGTGCGCTGGCAGGCCCCGACCCCCGCCAACACCTTGGGAAGACCACCGTCGACGCCGATGTCGATGAACGTGGCACAGGTTGCATGGTCTTCCTCCCCACCGACCGTGATGGCCGCGGCGTTGCAGTGGGAATGGTCGTTGAAGGAACAGCGTGCGACGCTGCATTCCGAAACTTGTGTGCTCATGACAAGTACCCTCCTCGGTGTGACCGCCCGGGTTGGCGGGTCCATGTGTCCACCGTAGACCTGAATGGAGCGATCAAAAAGGATCAGTTGTGTGACCTAATCACCTTCCCCTGCGCGGATTTCGCGAGGCCGAACCAGTGTTTTCAGCTTGTTGGCGCTGACCTGTTCTCACAGCCGAACTGACCCGATCGCCCAAGGAGGCGGCCAGGGTTTGTTCAGCCGATAGCCAGTTCTTGCGAGGAATGGGCTGTTGCAGTCGGACCTGTATGGGGTTAAATGATCGGGCTCACACCCAGCGTCGTCGGAGGCCCCATCCGATGGGCGCGACGCACTATCTACGAAGGACGTCACATGACTCAGGCTGACCTGACTTATCGAACACTGGGCCGAAGCGGTGCCATCGTCTCTACCCAGGCGTTGGGAACGATGACTTTCGGGGCGGAGGCCGACGAGGCGACTTCGCACGCGCTCATCGACACCTACGTAGCAGCCGGCGGCAATTTCATCGACACGGCCGATGTCTACACCACAGGCACCAGTGAAGAGATCATCGGTCGGTGGCTCGGTTCTCACCCCACCGAGGCGCAGCAGATCGTCCTCGCAACGAAGGGGCGGTTCCCGATGGGGCAGGGCCCCAACGATCTTGGGACCTCGCGCCGGCACCTGCGTGAAGCGCTGGATGCGTCGCTGCGTCGACTCGGCGTGGACCACATCGACCTCTACCAGCTGCATGCCTGGGACGCGATCAGCCCACTGGATGAGACGCTGCGCTTTCTGGATGATGCGGTCACGGCCGGAAAGATCGGATACTACGGATTCTCGAATTTCACCGGATGGCAGCTCACCAAGGCTGTCCAACTCGCGGAGCGGCACGGCTGGTCGTTGCCGGTGACCCTGCAGCCCCAGTACAACCTGCTCGTCCGTGGAATCGAACATGAGATCGTCCCCGCAGCCCTCGACGCCGGACTGGGCCTGTTGCCGTGGTCGCCCCTGGGAGGTGGCTGGCTGAGCGGGAAGTACCGCCGAGATGAGGAGCCCACGGGTTCGACGCGCCTCGGAGAGAACCCGAAACGGGGCATGGAGGCCTGGGAGAAGCGCAACTCCGATGAACGGACCTGGCGCGTCATCGATGCGGTGTCCGCCGTCGCCGAGGAGCACGGCGCGTCCTATTCACAGGTGTCGCTGGCCTGGCTCAAGGCCCAGCCAGCGGTCACCTCTGTGATCCTCGGAGCCCGGACGATCGAACAGCTCCAGGACAACATGGGGGCGGACTCACTTGACCTGAGCACTGAACAGCTGGATCGGTTGACCGCTGCCAGCGAGCCTGAGACTGACGACTACCCCTACGGTGCCGCCGGCGTTCAGCAACGCCACCGCAAGATGAGCGGCGGACGGTAGGGGCCCGCCCATTGGAGATCAGACGAAAGAACGGGAGAGACGGTGACGAAGAGCGTCGAAAGCATCGAGGCAGAAGCTACGGAAGTTGCTACCGAAATAGGCACGATCCTTGCTGGACAAGGCGTGACCGTGGCGGTGGCCGAATCGCTGACCGGCGGGAAGCTCGCCAACCAGTTCGCAGCGACTACGGGCTCCGGTGAGTGGTTTGCCGGGGGAGTGGTGGCTTACCAGTCTGAGGCCAAACATCGGGTGCTGAACGTGCCAGAAGGTCCGGTGATCTCGGAAGACGCCGTCGTCAGCATGGTCGAGGGAGTGACAGCGCTCTTCGGATCAGACGCAGGCCTGGCAGCAAGTGGTGCCGGGGGCCCAGAAGGCCAGGAGGGACAGGCTCCCGGGACGACCTGGCTGGCTGCCGGAGTTCTGGGCACTGTCAAGACAGAACTGCATCACTTCTCGGGTGAACCCCTGGAGATTCTGGCCCAGACCCAGCTGCGTTCCCTGCAGCTGCTGCGATCCCTCTTGACACGGCACACGCTGTCAGCGCGGGAAGGGCACTGAACGCCCGCTTGAACTCGTGCCCAGCCAGTGACTCCAGGGATCACGAAGCCTCATAGAGAAAAGCGGCGAAGACCCGTGAATGCCCGCGGGGCAGACATGGATCTTCGCCGCTTTCGTCTGTCGTGCAGTCAGTGGCGCACGAGCTCCGAATGGCGCGGTGCTGGACCGCTACGAGGAGCAGGTGTCAGTTGGCGCTCAGGTACATGGTGTTCGACCAGTATGGAGAGTTCAGCGAATACTGCACTGTTCCAACGCGGGGGTTGTTGGCGCCGATCAGCTGACCGTTGCCCACGTAGATGGCTGCGTGGCTGCCACCGTTCTGGATCACGATGTCACCCGGTGAAGGGGACGAGACCTGGCGCATGGAGCTCATCATGGCGTAGGTGCTGCGCGGTACGGAGACACCGGCCTGGGAGTAGGCCCAGTTGATGAACCCGGAGCAGTCCCAGCCGCTGGGGCTGGTTCCGCCGAAGGAGTAGGGGTTGCCCAGGCCTGCATATGCGGCGCCGACGATCGAGCCGTTGCCGCCGCTGGAAGCTGGCGCGTCGCTCTGTGCCGACTCGGAGGAGGCGACCTGAGTGTTGCCCTGTGCCTGCTGCTGCGCTTGCCCGCCAGTGTCGGCCTGCTGGGGCTCCTGGGACGGGGCCGGCTCTGGTGCTGGCTCTGGCGCAGGGGCCGGCTCGGGTGCCGGCTCTGGTTCAGGCGCAGGGGCCGGCTCGGGTGCTGGCTCTGGTTCAGGCGCAGGGGCCGGCTCCGGTGCGGGTGCTGGCGCGGGGGCTTCCTCCGGTTCCGGCACTGGAGCTGGTTCGGGCTCAGGTGTGGGAGCTGGGGTGGACTCAACGACTGGGCGGTCGAAGGAGAGCTCGGCCTCGCGGGAGGCGGTCACTGCAACAGACGCGGTCTCGCTGGCACGCTCCACGCTGAGTCCTGAGGACGCCACGTCAAGCGTGGTCACTTCTGGGGACTCGACGTCGGTGCTGGCGCTGGCGGCGGCTCCGGAGGTGATCACCAGGCCCGAAGCGGCAACGGTAGCGGCAACGCCTCGGCTGAAGGAGCCAGCCTGGAACGCGACTGCGTTCGCGAGGGTGGGCCTCTTCTGGCGGCGCCGGTCACGGCGCGGTGCAAAAGTCATGTTCTCAGTCATCGGTGGAAACCTCTCCCAGTTGTTGCGGGGCCGCTTCTGTGAAGTGCGAACCGGGAAGTTCGCGCGCTCCTGGTCTCGATGGACCGCGATGCCCCGCACTCTGCCTAGCGGTAGTTTTGCGAACGACTCCGGTCAGCGGCAGAAGAGGTCTGACCCGAGGAGCTTGCGACATCGGACTGCAGTCGCGAGCACAAGTACGACGGTATAACAGACTGATAACGAATGTCACGTTATGGTCACGGTGATTTATGCCATGTGCATGGGATCGAGTGGGTCACACCAGGTCGAGACTCTCGGGAGAGTGTTATCTGGCCGTTGACCGGGTATCAGGCCCATTCCAGTATCTGACCCGTCCCACCGGTGGGGTCTCGGCGTCTCCACGCGCCGTCCCGCCGCATGGCAGATTGGGCGCTATGACATTGGAAGAGGAACTCGACCGGATCTTTGCAGATCGCGACCGCGACAACATGCAGCCGACGATCGACGCGCTGCTCCCCATTCTCGACGCTGAACCGTTGAACGCTCGTGTCCTCTATGAAGTCGGTGGCGCCTATGACACTGCCGGTCGGGAGGCCACTGCCCGAGGCTTCTATGAGAGGGCCCTCTCTGCAGGGCTCGACGGGGATCTGCTTCGGCGCTGCTATGTCCAGTACGGCTCCACGCTCAGAAACTTGGGCGAACACCAAGAGTCACTCGAGGTGTTCAGGACAGCCCGTCAGGCATTCCCAGCCTCCCCGGCGCTGGGCGTCTTCGAGGCCATCACACTCCATGATGCGGGAGAATCAAGCGCCTCAGTTGCTGCCCTGCTCGATCTGATCGTGGACTTCCTCGCATCACCGGCCATCGAGCGCTACAAGCCTGCCATCGCAGGTAATGCGGCTGCCATAAGGAGTCGCGTGAAACCTGTGTCCTCGTAGAAGCGGGTCTGTTCCCAGAGCACGTGAGCTTGGCGACACTGTGATCTCAAGCGTCTTCCTCCGCCTGGTCACGGTCGTCTGTGACGTAATACAGCGCGCCGACGGCCGCACCCAGCACAACCCGGGGATAGGGCACGCGCATTCGACGCAGAGCATCTTCGGAGGCTTTGTCGGCCCACCATCCGAACCGCCACAAACCGTAGGTGAAGACACCTGCGGCTGCTGCGTAGCCCAAACGACCTGATGGGCTCAGTGCGACGGTCTCCACCGTCTCTCGCCCGGACGCTTGTTTCAGTGCGGCGGAACCAACACCGGGCACAGCAACGAGGGCGGTCACCGCAGCCGCCGAACCCCAGGTCATGGTCTGACGCAGCCACGCTGGATACTTCGCTCCGGGTATCAGGGTCAACGCCCCACCGGCGAGGGGCTGAGACCATGGACTGTTCAGAAATCTGAAGGCCGTGTTCTTGGCGGACATGAAGTCCACCGTAGATGTCCCCGAGGTCCTTCTCATCAGCCGGAGGTTGGATCTTTCCCGAGGCCAGTGCCAGAAGCGTCCGGCCGGAATCAGGAAGGGCGGCGGGTGGACCACACCGCGAGACCGATGAGCGCGGGCTGGAAGAACAGGCGCACCAGGCGCTTGCGGTCCGTGTCCAGGCCGAACCCATCACGCCGATGCACATACTGCGCGATGTTGCCGGGGAAGACAGCGGCGAAGAAGAGTCCCGCTGCGCTGCCCACCAGTGGCCGGTGCTCCTTGGGAGAGAGCAGCAGCGCCGTCCCCAGCCCGATCTCGGCCACTCCTGAGGCCAGCACCGTCGTATCCGGGTCCAGCGGCAGCGACTTCGGAACCTGGGCACGGAACTCTTCGCGGGCCCAGGCCAGGTGGGAGACTCCGGCGAAGGTCAGAGCCGATCCGAGGAAGATTCTGCCGGTGGTGCGTGCAATGGAAGCCATGGCATCAGAGTAGCCCCGGCGGCAGCCACAAACGCTGGAGGAGGGGTTTTCAATCTAGAAGCGAAATGGTGGGCCCTGCCGGGATCGAACCGACGACAACCGCGGTGTAAACGCGGTGCTCTACCAGCTGAGCTAAAGGCCCGTGCGCAGGTCGCGCCCGCAAGACGCGATCTGCCGCAGCAAGAAGTGTAGCAACCCCCGAGTCAGGCTCAGGACCGTCCGCGGGCCTGGTTCAGCTGGGTCTGCTCGGCGGCATACAGCGCGGCCCCGACGATCCCAGCGTTGTTCTGGAGTCCTGCGACTTCGACCTTGGCCCGCAGGTCCTTGACCTGGGGGAGGAAGTCCTCGCTGCGCTTAGAGATCCCGCCGCCGATGATGAACAGCTCGGGAGACTGCAGCCGCTCCACATGCAACAGATAGCGGTTCAACAGCTTGCCGTACTCGTCCCAAGGCATGTCGGCGCGTTCGCGTGCCGCCGCAGATGCCTTCTTCTCCGCCACCTCGCCCTCGAACTCCAGGTGACCCATCTCGCTGTTGGGGACCAACACACCGTCGTGCACCAGGGCTGAGCCGATACCGGTGCCCAGGGTGATCGTCATGACCGTGCCCTCCAGGCCCTTGCCCGCGCCATAACGAGCCTCAGCAAGACCCGCGCCGTCGGCGTCGTTCAGGGTATGGATCTGGCCGGGCAGGTGCTTCAGCAGCGCCGCGGCATCGGTGTTGATCCAGGACTCGTCGATGTTCGCGGCGGAGAGCACGATGTTCTTGTCCACGATCGCCGGAAACAGCACGCCGACCGAAAGCTCGGACTCCTCCGGGGCTTTCTCCCGGCCCAGCAGCTCTTCGAGGATCTGGCCGATGACCTCGGCCACCGCTTCCGGGGTCGCCGGCTTCGGTGTGGGGATGCGGAAGCGCTCACCGGTCAACGTGCCCTTGTGCAGGTTGACGATCCCGCCTTTGATGCCGGTGCCGCCCACGTCGATGCCGATGGCCCGCTTGGGCAGGTCAGAGACGGTTTCGCTGGCAGGGGCGACGGCCTGGGCAGCCAGCGGCTGCTCGTGAGAAGAGCTCATAGTGGTGCAGTATCTCCGTGCTGTGGGGAGGGGACCGGACTCAGGCGCCCGAAGGCAGCGTGAGGATCTCGGCGCCGTCATCGGTGACGACCAGAGTGTGCTCGAACTGCGCGGTGCGCTTCCGGTCGCGGGTCACGGCGGTCCAGCCGTCCTCCCACATGTCCCAGTGGCGCGTGCCCAGGGTGAGCATCGGTTCGATGGTGAACACCATTCCCGGCTCCATCAGGCGCGCGTGGTCCGGTGCGGCATCGAAGTGCGGGATCACCAATCCGGTGTGGAACGCCTTGCCCACCCCGTGGCCGATGAACTCGCGTACCACACCATAGCCGAAACGCTTCGCGTAGGACTCGATGGCGCGACCGATCACGTTGATGGGCCGTCCGGGCTTCACCGCGCGGATCGCGCGCATCATCGACTCCTCGGTGCGCTCCACCAGCAGCCGAGACTCCTCGTCGACCTCACCGACGAAGAACGTGCGGTTGTGATCCCCGTGGACACCGTCGATGTAGGCGGTGATGTCCAGGTTTACGATGTCGCCCTCGGAGAGCTTGGTCGTGTCCGGGATGCCGTGGCAGATGACCTCATTCACCGAGGTGCAGATGGCCTTGGGGAACCCGCGGTAGGACAGGCAGGAGGGATACGCGCCACGATCGGTGAGGTACTTGTGAGCGTAGGCGTCGAGCTCCTCAGTAGTGACCCCGGGGCGGATCAGCTCGGAGGTGGCGACCATCGCATCCGCGGCCAGCTGCGCGGCACGGCGGATCCGCTCCACGGTGGCGGCGTCATAGACGTCCTCGCCGGTGTACTCCGGCGGCGCCTCCAGGCCCACGTAGTTGGGCCGCTCGATGTGTGCCGGGACCGGCCGCTCCGGGGAGACTGCGCCCTTGGTCAGGGTGCCCACCGGGGCATGGGAGGACAGGGGAGTGGACTGCTGGGTAGCCATGCGCGCCATCCTATCGGTCAGCCGAGACAGCGCTGCGGCGCGGGCGCAGCTGCAGGACCAGGGCCAGCACGGCGATCACTACCACTACGCTGATCGCCACCGGAAGTGACGAGCCCTGGGTCATCACGCCGATCGCCGGGGACAGTCCCAGCATCACCGCGCGCATGGCCCAGCTGATCCAGGTCACCCCGCTGTGATCCGGGAGCCCCGGGACACGGTCGGCCCGGGCGAAGGCCAGCGGCACGGTGACCGCACAGCCCAGTCCCGCCACCGCCAGGCCCGCGAGGGTCCATCCGATGCCGGGCGCCCAGGCCGCCCCAAGAAGTCCCAGGATCACGGCGCTCAGGCTCCCGACCAGCGAGGCGCGCTCACCGATTCGGTCGATCACCCGGTCGCCCAGCATCCTGCCGATGAACTGGGCGCCCAGGAGCACACTGAGTCCGACGCCGGCCGAGGCAGCGTCCATGCCCCGCTCCGTGGAGAGCAGCACCGCCGACCAGTTGTTGCCGATGTCCTCCACGGAGATTCCAGCGAGTGCGATCAGAGCCAATGGAAGCAGAATCTTGGCCGTGGACCAGCCCGAGGGGCGCACCGGAGCGTCCACCGCGTCTTCGGCGATCGGCTCGGGCATGAAGGCCCGCGCGGCGAGGCTCATGGCGAGGATGCAGAACAGCGCCCAGATCGCCATATGAACCACCAGCGGCACACCCATGACGGCGGCCAGTGTGCCCACGCCACCGCCGATCGCGGCGCCGATGCTCCAGCCGGCGTGCATGGAGTTCAGCAGGGACCTTCGGTAGGCGGCCTGGACGCGAAGGCCCTGCGAGTTCTGGGCGACGTCCACGCTGGCGTCGCCGAAGCCGGTCAGCAGCAGGCCCAGCACCACCACCCAGGGGCTGCCCAGCGCGACCCCGACCGCAGCCAGGGTCAGTGCGGCACCCATCCAGACGCTGCCGAAGGCCGCGGTCCGGGCCACGCCGATCCTGCGCGCGATGATTCCCGGGACATGCAGCGCCAGCGCGCCGCCCAGGCCGAGTCCGACCACCACCAGACCGAAGATCGCCGGGCTCAGCTCGAGAGTGTCTTTGACCTCGGCGTAGCGCGCCAGCAACGAGGCCGGCAGGGCGCCGTTGGTGGCGAAAGCGACCATGGTTGCCAGCCGACTGCACCGCAGGGAAGGCGGGCTGCGCCGTCGTCGTGAGGTGGCTGATTCGGTGCCGGATGGGGAGCTTGCGTGCATGAGCAGAATTCTGACACGCCGCCGCGGCCCGGCAGTTCATCAGGGGCGTAGTCTGGTCGCATGAGTACCGAATACTGGTTCAACGTGCGCACTCAGCAGATCGAAGAAGGCGCGCAGTCCTCCTGGAAGCACCTGCTGGGCCCCTATGCCTCTCGCGAGGAAGCTTCCGAAGCGCTCAAGCGCGTCGAGGAGAACAACGAAGCCTGGGATGACGAGGAAGAAGAATTTCAGATCTTCGAGGACGGCGGAGAGAGCGCCGAGCCCTCGGGCTGAGCTCCGCTCAGTTCTTGAAGCTGTGCTCCTCGGCCGGGAAATTCCCCTCGCTGACATCCTTGCGGTACTGCCCCGCAGCCCGAGAGACCACCTCGCGGAGATTCGCGTACTGCTTGACGAACTTCGGCACCCGGCCCGAGCCCAGGCCCAGCATGTCCTGCCAGACCAGCACCTGGCCCGTGGTGCCGTTGCCGGCGCCGATTCCGATCGTGGGCACGCGCAGCTTGCCGTCCACCTCGGTGGCCAGCTCCGCAGGGACCATCTCCATGAGCACGCAGAACGCGCCCGCGGCCTCCAGTGCCAGCGCGTCGGCACTGAGCGCCTCAGCGGCCTCCCCGCGACCCTGCACCCGGTAGCCGCCCAGGGCGTGCTCGGACTGCGGCGTGAATCCGATATGCGCGATCACCGGGATTCCCGCTGCGACCAGCGCGCGGACATGTTCGGCCATCGCCGCGCCGCCCTCGATCTTCACGGCCTGCGCACCGCCCTCCTTCATGAACCGCACGCCCGTGGCCACGGCCTGGGCGGGGGAGGACTCGTAGCTGCCGAAGGGCAGATCGGCGACGACCAGTGCGCGGTTCGCGCCGTTGACCACTGATTTGGTGAAGACCAGCATCTCCTCGGTGGTGATCGGCAGCGTGGAGGCGTGCCCCATCATCACGTTCGCCGCCGAGTCACCGACCAGCAGCAGCTCGATCCCGGCCTCGTCGAAGATCGAGGCGATCTGCGCGTCATAGGCGGTCAACATGGAGAATTTCTGGCCGGCATCCTTGAACTGCTGAAGATGCACGGTGCGTACCCGCTTGGGGCTGATCTGCTCGGACATGAGATCAGGCTACCGAACTCTGCGCGGACTCACCCGTGGGAGCGGGACGAGTTGGGTAGAGTGGTCCCGGCGACACCCACGGCACTTCAGGAGGCTGCACCGCATGGATCGACAGCAGGAATTCGTACTGCGCACCATCGAGGAGCGCGACGTCCGCTTCGTGCGCCTCTGGTTCACCGATGTGGTGGGCTCCTTGAAGTCTGTGGCACTGGCTCCGGCCGAGGTCGAAGGGGTCTTCAGTGAGGGCCTGGGCTTCGACGGCTCCTCGATCGAGGGACTCTCCCGCGTCTTCGAATCCGACATGCTGCTCAAGCCGGACCCCTCCTCATTCCAGATTCTTCCCTGGCGAGGCGAAGAAGAGCCCACCTCGCGGATGTTCTGCGACATCCTCACCCCAGACCAGGAACCCGCCGCCGGCGATCCGCGCAACGTGCTGCGCCGCCAGCTCGATGTCGCCGGGGAGATGGGCTTCACCTGCTACACCCACCCCGAGATCGAGTTCTACGTGCTCGAGTCCGATGAGACCGACGCCGACGGCAGCCCCATCCCCGTGGATCGCGCCGGCTACTTCGACCACGTGACGGGCAGCGTCAGCCAGGACTTCCGCCGCCACACGGTCAACATGCTCGAGGCCGTGGGCATCTCCGTGGAGTTCAGCCACCACGAGGCCGGTCCCGGGCAGAACGAGATCGACCTGCGCTATGCCGACGCGCTGACCACCGCGGACAACATCATGACCTTCCGCACCGTGATCAAAGAGGTCGCGATCACCCAGGGCAAGTACGCCAGCTTCATGCCCAAGCCCTTCACCGAACACCCGGGTTCGGGTATGCACACCCACTTCGGGCTCTTCGAAGGCGACACCAACGCGTTCTTCGCCCCGAACACCGAGTACAACCTCTCCACGACTGCGCGGCAGTTCATCGCCGGCATCCTGCGCCATGCGCCGGAATTCACCGCGATCACCAGCCAGTTCGTGAACTCCTATAAGCGTCTCTGGGGCGGCGGCGAGGCTCCCTCCCACGTCTCCTGGGGCCACAACAACCGCTCCGCGCTGGTCCGGGTCCCGCTGTACAAGCCCACCAAGGGCGGCTCCGCCCGCGTCGAGTTCCGCGGCATCGACTCCGGTGCGAATCCCTACCTGGGCTACGCCGCCGTCCTCGGCGCCGGGCTCAAGGGCATCCGCGAGGGCTACGAGCTGATGGACCCGGTGGGCGAGGACGTATGGTCGCTGACCACCTCCGAGCGCAAGGCGCTGGGCATCAAACCGCTTCCGGGCACCCTGCATGAGGCGCTGCGCCAGATGGAGGACTCCGAGCTGATGGCCGAGATCCTGGGCGAGCAGGTATTCGAGAACTTCCTGCGCAACAAGCAGCAGGAATGGGACGACTACCGCGTCAACGTCTCCCCGTTCGAGATCAAGCGGTATCTCGGCCTGATCTGATTGTGGCTTCCTCCACGCTCACCCACCGGGACCTGATCGCCGCGGGCTTCCAGGAGCTCGAGCGGGCCTCGGGCTTCCTCGCCGACGAGCATCTCAGCGGCCTGGACGCAGCCGTGCTGCTGCGCACGCTGCATTACGCCCCCAACCCGGATCAGGCCCTGCTGCTGCTGATCCGCCTGGTCGAACGCGCCGGAGACGTCTGTGACCTCTTCACCGATGACACCGACGGGGTCTACCTGCGCGCGGTCCCGCTGATCCGGCTGCTCGGAGCTTCCGAGGCCCTCGGCGAGTTCCTGGTCCGCCGTCCGGAGAACTGCGATCTGCTCTTCGAGATCGCCGACACCCTGGAGGCGGACCGGGACGAGCACCAGCACCACCACACCCCCGACGACGCCGCGGCCATCGCCCATCCGGCGGTCACCGAACCCGAGGTGCTGCGCACCCGGTTATTGGAATCCGTCCATGCAGACCCTGCTGCGGAGACTCCCGCCGCCGAGCTGACCGAGGAGTTCACCGCCAAGGAGGCCGGCGTCGCACTTCGCCGGGCCTACCGGCGAGAGCTCACTGCCCTGGCGCTGGCCGATCTCAGTGCGGCCGATCCCGCCGCCTACCAGCCGCTGGTCTCACGGCAGCTCGCCGACCTCGCCGCTGCCGCCCTCGACGGAGCTCTGGCAGTCAGCCGGGCTGAGCTCACCGCGCGCAACGGACGCACCGCCGCCATGGTGGAACTCGCGGTCATCGGCATGGGCAAGTGCGGGGCCCGGGAGCTGAACTACATCTCCGACGTGGACGTCATCTTCGTACACCGCGCCGCCGAGGACATCGACTCCGCTGCCGCACGGAACACCGCCGTGGCCATGGCCGCAGGCATCTCCAAGGTCATCAACGGCAGCGGCCCCGAGCCCGGCCTCTGGGAGGTGGACGCGAATCTGCGCCCCGAGGGCCGCGAGGGAGACCTCTCCCGCACACTGGAGTCCCATCTGGAGTACTACAAGCGCTGGGCGCACGGCTGGGAGTTCCAGGCGCTGCTGAAGGCCCGGCCGATCGCGGGCAGCCGCAGCCTGGGTCAGGACTACATCGACGCGGTCTGGCCGCAGGTCTGGACCTCCTCGGCCCAGGAGAACTTCGTGGAGAACGTCCAGCGCATGCGCCGCCGGGTCTTCGACAACATTCCCGCCGATGAGGTGGACCGGGAGATCAAGCTCGGCCGTGGCGGGCTGCGCGACATCGAGTTCACCGTGCAGCTGCTGCAGCTGGTCCACGGGCGGGTGGATGAGTCCCTGCGGGTGCGGGACTCGCTGACCGCCATCGAGATGCTCGAGGCCGGGGAATATGTGGCCCGGTCCGATCGCGACGCGATGTCTCGCTGCTACCGGATGCTGCGTCTCTACGAGCACCGGATTCAGATGAGCCATATGCGCCGGACCCATCTGATGCCTGTGAAGCCCGATGAGATCCGCGCACTGGCCCATGCCGTGCGGCCGCCGAACCGGCGTCGTCGTCCGGCCGGAGACGAGGTGCTGAACCAGTGGCGGGACATCGCCCGAGAGGTCGCCAGCTTCCACGAGCGGATCTTCTACCGTCCGCTGCTCTCCACCACGGCAGTGCTCTCCGACGACGAGGTGCGGCTCACCGCCAAGGCCGCCCAGGACCGGCTCTCCGCGCTGGGCTATCACGACGCCGCCGGCGCCATGCGGCACATCTCCGCACTGACCTCGGGGCTGACCCGCCGGGCGAAGCTGCAGCGCCGGATCCTGCCGATGATGCTGGGCTGGTTCGGCGAAGGTGTGGACCCCGACGGAGGTCTGCTCGCCTTCCGCCGGCTCAGCGAGTCCCTGGGCCAGAGCCCCTGGTATCTGACCATGCTGCGGGATTCTTCCGTGGCCGCCGAGCGGCTCTCGCTGATCCTCGCCGGCTCCAAGTTCATCTCCGACATGCTGGAGCACTCCCCGGAGTCCACCAAGTGGCTCGGGGACAACGCGGCGCTGGCTCCGCGCAGCTTCGAGACCCTCTGGCGGGAGGTCAGCAACAAGATCACCCGACACAAGGGCGACTTGGAGGCGGGGATGCGACTGACCCGGCTGGTCCGCAAGCGTGAAACCCTGCGCGTGGCCATCGCTGACGCGGTGGGGCTGCTCGACGTCACCGAGGTCGGTATGGCGCTCTCCGATGTGGACCGCGCCGCCACGCTCGGTGCGCTGCGCGTGGCCGAGCGGGAGATCTGGGAGGCCGAGGGCCGGCACGCCGACCTCGCCGTCATCGCGATGGGACGCCAGGGCGGGCGCGAGATCGGGTACACCTCCGATATGGACGCGCTCTTCGTACACACGGTGGCCGAGGATGGGGACGCGTCGCTGGCTGACGTGCAGGCGCAGAAGCTCGCGGCACGGGTCAGTGCGCTGCTGTCGAAGCCGCTGAAGCCCGCGATCCGCGGCGAGTTCCCGCTCAAGCTCGACGCTGACCTGCGCCCAGAAGGCAAGAACGGCCCGCTGTCGCGTTCCCTGGATTCCTACGGCGAGTATTACCGCCGCTGGATGGATGTCTGGGAGCGCCAGGCACTGCTGCGCGCGCGGCCGATCGCCGGAGACGATCAGCTGCTCGACGAGTTCATGGAGATGGCAGACTCGGTGCGCTACGGGACTGCGCCGAGCGCCTCGCAGATCCGTGAGATCCGGCGGATCAAGGCCCGCGTGGAATCGGAGCGGCTGCCTCGCGGGGCGGATCCCTCCCGCCACGTGAAGCTGGGACGGGGTGGGCTCAGCGACGTGGAATGGCTCGTGCAGCTCCTCCAGCTCGAACACGCCCACGACAAGCCCCGGCTGCGCACCACCTCTACGCTCTCCGCGCTGGACGTCCTGGTCGATGAGGAGCTGCTCAGCCCCGCCGAGGCCGAGCAGCTCACCGAGGCGTGGACGCTGTGCACCCGGGTGCGCTCGGCGAGCACGGTGTGGAGCGGCAAGACCTCAGACGTGTTGCCCTCAGCGCGGAGGGACCTGGACGCCGTCGCCCGCTGGTGCGGTTTCGAGGCCGGCGGCAGCGCCGAGTTCGAGGAGCACTATCTGCGCACCACTCGGCGCTGCCGTCAGGTCTATGAGCGGTTGTTCTACGAGGAGAGCTGACTGCCCCCGATCTAGGGGACCGGTGCAGAGTTGTTGTTCCGGGAGGAGCCTGGCTAGGCCGCTGGGACGTGGGGCGGATGATGATCTCGTTGACATCCACGCCCGCCTGCGCGTTGATGCAGTAGCTGATTCCCTCGGCAATGGCAGAGGCGGGCAGGAGAGGAACTAACGGGAGCTTCTTTCCCCACGGCGTGACCCGAGACAGCGACGGCCCCCGTGGTGGGGCGATGTGTCCACCACGGGGGCCGTCCTCACGCATCACATGTGGATCAGGATGCGAGCTTGGCGATCAGCGCCTCGGCCGTCTCCGCAGAGGACTGCGGGTTCTGACCGGTGATCAGCAGCCCGTCCTCGACCACGTAGGAGCTCCAGTCATCGCCCTTGGAGTACTCTCCACCGAGCTTGGTCAGCTCGTCCTCGACCAGGAACGGAACGACGTCGACCAAGTCGACTCCAGCCTCTTCGGTATTGGTGAAGCCGGTCACTTTTCTGCCCTTCACCAACGGGGTGCCGTCTTCATTGGTGGTGTGGCGCAGCACGCCCGGGGCGTGGCAGACCAGTGCGAGGGGCTTGCCGGCACTCAGCGTGGCCTCGATCAGCCGAATCGATGCAGGGTCCTCGGCGAGGTCCCACAGCGGCCCATGTCCACCGGGGTAGAAGACTGTGTCGAAATCGGCCTCCGTGATCGTTTCGAGGCGGACCGTGTCAGCCAGCGCGGCGCTGGCCTCGGCGTCGTCCTCGAAGCGGCGGGTGTCATCGGTCTGGAAGTCGGGCACGTTGCTGGCGGGATCCAATGGCGGCTGGCCACCCTTGGGGGAGGCCAGGGTGATCTCGTAGCCGGCGTCCTTGAATCGGTAGTACGGAGCTGCGAGCTCCTCGAGCCAGAAACCGGTCTTCTTGCCGGTATCGCCGAGCTCGTCATGTGAGGTGAGAACGATCAGGACCTTCATGGGACATCTCCTTGGTGTTGACAAGTTCGTGGTGGTGCGGTGACGGGGCAGCTCGGTCCTCAGGCGACCCGAGATGCTGCGTCCTGTGCCGCCGGCGCGCTGGGGGCCAGCAGCTCAAGGGTCCGGTGCTGGACGGACTCGTCGGGCGCCAGGTTCACGAGCATCAGCTCATCGGCCTGCACCTCCTGCGCGAAGGAGTCCAACCAGGAGACCACGTCGCTCTGCGTGCCGACGGCGACGCGCGAGAGCATGCTGAGCACCTGTCGGCCGGCGGGATGATCCCTGAGCATGTGGACGTCATCATCGGTGATCTGCCGGTTGCGGCCCAGGTGGTTCTTGATCCAGGCGTTCTCCGCCTGTGTCTTCTGCTCCTGGGCGACCTCGGCGTCGTCGTGAGCGATCACGTTCGCGGCCGCGATGAAGTGCGGCTTCGCATTCGGGCCGGCAAGGGAGTTGGCGGCGTCGAAGTGGGTTCGGTACGTGTATGCGGCCTCGTTGAGCATCTGCGGAGCGAAGTGGGAGGCGAAGGCGTAGGGCAGGCCCAGCTTCGCGGCCAGCTGCGCGCCGAAGAGCGAGGAGCCGAGGATGTAGAGCGGCACGTCCGTCCGGGAGCCGGGGTAAGCGTTCACGCCGGGGATGCGGCTGTACCCGGAGAGGTATCCGCTGAGCTCCATCACATCGGACTGGAACCGGTCGGCCTCGGTGCCGTCCCGGCGCAGCGCGCGCATCGTGGCACCGTCGGTGCCGGGCGCACGGCCCAGGCCAAGGTCGATCCGTCCCGGATAGAGCGTCTCCAGGGTGCCGAACTGTTCAGCGATCATCAGCGGCGCATGGTTCGGAAGCATGATGCCTCCGGAGCCCACGCGCACATTCTCCGTCTGGGACGCGACATGCTGGATCAGCAGCGCCGTGGCGCTGGAGGCGATGTTGGGCATGTTGTGGTGCTCAGCGAACCAGATGCGCGAGTATCCCCGCTGATCAGCGGTCTGCGCCAGGCGCACGCTGCGGGCGATGCCATCTGCCACAGTCTCAGGTGGGCGGACGAAGGCGAGGTCCAGCAGGGACAGCGGAGAGGATGCGGTTGTCGACATATTCTCTGCAACATCGTCGAGGCTCGATCTCATTCCGCGGCAGCCGCAGAATTTCGAAGAACTCACGGCCCACGCAGAATCTTCCCTGATCGGCCCGGTGTTGGCGTGGATCGAACGAGCGGTATGTTCGACTCGGGAATGCCGACCAAGAGACTTCATGCAGTCGTGCTCGTAGTGAGCATCGTGGTGGCTGCGCTCATCTACGCGGCGATGATCTGGGCAAACTGCGGTTCCCTGGATCCGGCGGACTTCTTGGGTGACCTCAGGTCATTTCATACTGCGAGTGGGTGTGAGGCGGTCCCGTGAGCTCGCCGCCCCGCAGTAGTCAGCGCACCTCATGCCCCTGGCACAGGAGGCAGCGCGCGGGTCTTGATGAACTCTGAGTACCACCGCGCGCTGTCCTTCGGAAGCCGCTCCAGGGTGTCGTAGTCCACGCGGACTATTCCGAACCGTTTCGAGTACCCGTAGCCCCATTCGTAGTTGTCCAGCAGGGACCACACCTGGTAGCCGCGAAGATCCACACCACGGGCCATCGCGCGGTGGGCGGCGCTGAGGTGCCTTCGGATATAGTCCGTGCGCTCGGCGTCGTGGACGGCGCCATCCTCCACGACGTCCTCGAACGCCGCACCGTTCTCCGTCACCATCAGTGGAAGATCTGGGAATTCCGTACTGAGCGAGACCAGCAGCTCTTCCAGGGCCTCCGGGGCGATGTTCCATCCCATGGCGGTGTAGGGACCGGGCTGTTGGATGAACTCCACGTCATCTGCACCGGGCCAAGCTGACCCGCCCATGTCCTTGTGACCGTCGTTGCTCTGTTTGGCGGTGTTGCCGTCCCAGTGCCGCACGGTGGTGGTCGAGTAGTAGTTGACGCCAAGCATGTCCAGGGGTTGAGAGATCTCCCTGAGATCGCCGCTGTAGACGAAGGACCAATCAGTCAGGTCAGCGGTGTCTTCGAGGAGATCCGCTGGATACTCGCCGCGAAGCATCGGATAGGTGAAGGCACGATTGGCCAGGGCATCGATCTTCCTGACCGCGCCGTGCGAGTTCTCATCTGCGGCACGAATGGAGTGGAAGTTCAGCGTCACCGAAAACTCCGGATCATTCGTCGCAACGCTTCGCAGCCGCTGGATCGCCAGCCCGTGCGCAAGATTCAGATGATGCACGGACTGCAGCGCGGAGACCGGGTCGGTTCTGCCGGGCGCGTGGGCGCCGGATCCGTAGCCCAGGTAGGCCGAGCACCACGGTTCGTTCAGCGTGGTCCACATGTTCACCCGGTCTCCGAGGGCCGCCCCCACGAGTTCTGCGTAGTCTGCGAACTTCTCCGCCGTCTCGCGCCGCGGCCACCCGCCGAGGTTCTCCAGGGTCTGCGGGAGGTCCCAGTGGTAGAGCGTGGCGATCGGCCGAATGCCGCGTCGCAGCAGCCCATCCACGAGTCTGTCGTAGAAGTCCAGTCCCTCGGACAGCGCTGGTCCGGTTCCAAAGGGTTGAATCCTTGGCCATGCTATGGAGAAGCGGTAGGCCTCGAGACCCAGCTCTGCCATGAGGTCGAGGTCCTCTTCGACGCGGTGGTAGTGGTCGACGGCGACGTCGCCCGTGTCCCCGTTCAGCACCTTGCCGGGGGTCTTGCTGAACGTGTCCCAGATCGAGGGGCCCCGCCCGCCCTCGTCGAAGGCGCCCTCCACCTGGTAAGAAGCGGTGGCTGAACCCAGGAGGAACTCCTGCGGGAATATGAGCCCAGAGTCCCTGAAGTCTGCTGAATATTCGGTCATGACTCAACCTCCACGGGGATCTCCGGTGCAATGTGCATGCGCTGGTCTGCCTCCGCGGCTCGGACCGGGAATGTGACGCCCTCGCGGGCATAGAGCGGCAGCGAGTCGAAGCCATGCCGCTGCGTCAGCCAGCGGCCGCCTTCGAGGGTCTCGCCGGTGAGCAGGTGCGTCCAACGGCCCTGCGGAAGGTAGAACTCCACGGTTCCGTCCTCCTGCATGACGGGGGCCACCAGTAGATCCGGCCCGAGCATGTACTGCCGGTCCAGGTATGCCACCGCAGGATCCTCGGGAAAAGCCAATTGCATGGGTCTGAGGATAGGCGTCCCCGCTGAAGCGGCCGTTCGACCCGCCTGAACCAGATAGGGCATGAGGGAGCGCTTGGAGTCTGGCAATAGTTTTCCCGAATCGGGCGAAAGAGGCCCCGCACCAGGAGCTGGTGCGGGGCCTCTTATGCTGAGTTTCAGCAGGGGATCAGACCGAGTAGTACAGCTCGAACTCGTAGGGGTTCAGCCGCAGGTTCAGCGGTGCGATCTCTTCTTCGCGCTTGTATTCGATCCAGGCCTTGATGAGGTCCTCGGTGAACACGCCGCCTTCGAGCAGGAACTCGTAGTCTTCCTCGAGGGCCAGCAGCGCCTCTTCCAGCGAGCCGGGGGCCTTCTGGATGCTGGCGGCCTCTTCGGCGGGCAGCTCATAGAGGTCCTTGTCGATCGGGTCCGCCGGCTCGATCCGGTTGCGGATTCCGTCCAGGCCAGCCATGAGCTGTGCCGCGAACGCCAGGTACGGGTTCGAGGAGGGATCCGGTGCGCGGAACTCGAGGCGCTTGGCCTTCGGGTTCGAGCCCGTGATCGGGATGCGGATCGCCGCGGAGCGGTTGCCCTGCGAGTACACCATGTTCACCGGAGCCTCATAGCCCTTGACCAGGCGCTTGTACGAGTTCACGGTCGGGTTGGTGAAGGCCAGCACTGCCGAGGCGTGCTTGAGCAGTCCACCGATGTACCAGCGAGCGGTGTCCGAAAGGTTCGCGTAGCCCTTCTCGTCGAAGAACAGCGGTTTGCCATCGGTCCAGAGCGACTGGTGGCAGTGCATGCCGGAGCCGTTCTCGCCGAAGACCGGCTTCGGCATGAAGGTTGCGGACTTGCCGAACTGATCCGCGGTGTTCTTCACGATGTACTTGAACTTCATCAGGTCATCGGCGGCGTGGGTCAGCGTGTTGAACCTGTAGTTGATCTCCTGCTGACCGGGACCGGCGACCTCATGGTGGGAGCGCTCGACCTCGAGGCCGACGGCGTCCAGCGCCACGCAGATCGCGTCACGCAGATCGGCGCTCTTGTCCTGCGGACTCACGGGGAAGTAGCCGCCCTTGTGGCCCATCTTGTGGCCGAGGTTTCCGCCGGGGATCTCCTCGGAGGACTGCCAGGAAGCCTCATCGGAATCAAGGGAGTAGAAGGAGGCGTCGGGGCTGGACTGCCACTTCACATCGTCGAAGAGGAAGAACTCGGCCTCGGGAGCGAAGAATGCGGTGTCGGCGATGCCGGAGGCCTCGAGGTACTCCTCGGCCTTCTGCGCCACGCCGCGGGGGTCGCGGGCGTAGGGCTCGCCGGTGCGCGGGTTCACGATCGAGAAGGTCATCACCAGGGTCTTCTCGGCGCGGTACTCATCGACGAAGGCCGTGGCGACGTCGGGGATGAGCTGCATGTCGGATTCGGCGATGCCCTGGAATCCACGGATGGAGGAGCCGTCGAAGAGCTGCCCGTTCTCGAAGAAGTCGAGGTCAACGGTCTTGGCCGGGACATTGAAGTGGTGCTGAAGACCGGGAAGGTCGGTGAAACGGACATCGACGAATGCGATGTCCTCTTTCTCGATGAACTTCAGAACTTCATCAGGGCTTGTGAACATACGTCCGTGCTCCTCGTCAGGTGTCTGGGCTTGCGCGCGCAACAGTGGTGAACGCTCTGCTCTACGCTATGGGCCGGGCATTTCCCGGCCATCACGCAAATGTTTCGGTCATGTAACTTAAGTTGCTCATGGTGCCGGTGACTAGGGCGCCTGGTCTGAGGAATAGACTGACCGGGGCCGTCGTCGGGTGGCGACATGCTCTACATCACCTTCTCATATTCCGTGCACAAGGAGACCTGTGGCGAAGAACGACGGCGCGCGCTCACCTGGAGCCGGCGCAGACCCCGGCGAGCCGCGCTGGGCGGGCGAACAGCTGGGGCTGCCAGAGACGGGGCCTGGCAGCATGGCCCCCTGGAGCCGACGGATCATCGCCCTGTTCATCGACTGGGGACTGGCCCTGCTGATCTCGCTGACCTGGTTCGACGGCAACGAGCTGGTGACGCTGGGCGTCTTCGCTGCCACCGAGATCCTCTTCATCGGCCTGTTGGGCGTGACCGTGGGCAAACGGCTGATGCGCATTCAGGTCGTGCGCGGGAACAACATTCCGGGCCCGCTCTGGTCCGCGGTCCGCACGCTGCTGCTGATGCTGATCCTTCCCGCCATCATCATCGGCTCGGACAGCCGCGGCGCTCACGATCGGGCAGCTGGCACCGTCCAGCTGCGGATGTGAGCGCGACCCCTCCTCCCCGGGTGAGTCGCCTCGCCGACCGCCCGGGACGCGGGCTGGCAGTGATCAGCGCCAGCGCGGTGAGCACGCAGTTCGGGGCGGCCGTCGGCTCGCTGGCTTTCGCCAGCCTCACTCCGGTCGGAGTGGTCGCCGTGCGTCAGGTGGTCGCCTCGACAGTCCTGCTGGCACTGACGCGTCCCAGGTTCTGGCGCTTCACTCGGCGCCAGTGGTCCCCGGTGCTGCTGCTTGCGCTGTTCTTCGCTGGCATGAACACGGCGCTCTATGCCGCACTGGAGCGCGTGGGTCTCGGCACCGCCGTGACCATCGAGTTCCTGGGGCCATTGGCAGTCGCGGTGCTGGCCTCCCGACGACTCCGCGACGGAGTCTGTGCTGTGATGGCGCTGATCGGGGTGGTGCTGCTGACCCGCCCCGGACCCACCAGCGACCTGCTCGGGCTGGGCTTCGCCGTGCTCGCCGCCGGGTGCTGGGCCGGGTACATCCTGACCAATCGCGTCGTGGGTCAGCGCCTGGACGGGGTCCAGGGTGTGGCGATGGGCACCGCCATCTCCGCACTGGGCCTGGCGCCGATCGCCGCCGTCGTCGTCTGGCACCTGCAGCCTCCACTGGAGGCCTTCCTGTTCGCGGCGGTGGCAGGGGTCCTGGCCTCGGTGGTGCCGTACTCGCTGGACCTGATCGTGCTGCGGCACATCAGCCCGGTGATCTTCGGCCTCGGCATGTCCCTGCACCCGCTGTTCGCGGCCTTGATCGGTGCAGTGTTCCTCCACCAGCTGCTGCCACCGGTGGCCTGGGTGGGGATCCTGCTCGTGGTGCTCAGCAATGCGCTGACCCTGGGCGGCGGAGCGCGACCCCCTCGTCGAGCGGCGGGCCCTTCTCGTCGAGCGGCGGATTCTCCGAGTAGTTGAGTGGGTTCCGGGCCCTGAATGCTCGGAGAATCCGCCCCTCAGCGTAGAAGAGAAGCACATCCAGCCTGCACCCTGTCAGTGACCCTTTCCAGGCTGTAGCCTTGAACGCATGCATTGAAGGCTGTAACCTACTTTCATGTTCGTCCTTACCGCCGATCAGCATCGCAGCACCGAATCCGGGGAACGGGTCGATGAGCTGCTGAGCGAACTCACCGGCTGGAGCAAGCAGTGGAGTCAGCAGATCGTGCTTCCCCTGGAGCGCACCGTGGGGGATGAGGTGCAGATCCTGCTGAGCAGCGCCGACGCCGCCGTGGACCTGGCCCTGCGGCTGTGCCGCACCGAACAATGGGCCGTCGGCATCGGGGCCGGCCCGGTGGATCATCCGCTCGGGTCCAGCGCCCGGGCCAGTTCCGGCAGCGCCTTCGTCCATGCGCGCTACGCCGTGGAACGAGCACGCGGACGCACAGAACCCGTGCCTCTGGTGGTCCAGGGGGAAGACTCCGACGCCGCCGTGGCCGCCACCGCCGTGCTCCAGCTGATCGGGGGAGTCCTGCGTCGTCGCGCCGGGACCGGATGGGAGGTCGCTGACCTCACCGCGGCAGGCAGAACCCGCGCTGAGATCGCCGCGGCACTGGGCATCACCGTGTCGGCCGTCAGCCAGCGCGCGCGTTCTGCCATGCTCGAGGAAGAGCGACGCGCCCGCCCGGTGGCCCATGCCTTGGTGACCGCCACAGCGGGGGAGCCCGGGTGGAGCGTCACGCCCCTGCCGGAGAAGGAGGACTGAGGCCATGACGTGGCTCTGGATCACCGCCGTGGTGCTGCTGGCGCTGGGAGTCTCGGCACTTCTCGGCGCCGCCCTGGTGGGCCTGCTGCTGCGCCGGGTGGAGCCAGAGGGCTACGGCCCCGGCATCCTGCGCGGAGGAACCTGGATCGGCATCCTGGAACGGCCCGGGGCGGTGTTCGCAGGCTATCCAGAGGCCATCGCAGTGGTGCTCGCGATCAAGGGGCTGGGCCGCTATCCCGAGCTGCGTGCCTGGAAGGCTGAACACCGCGCCAAAGCGACCGAACGTTTCATCATCGGCACCCTGGCAAGCTACATTTGGGCCGGGATGGTTGGACTCATCGGGGCCGCCGTGGTCGCCGCGATCAGCTGATCCCCACGTTCAGGTCACCCGCACGATCAGGTCACCCGCACGATCAGCCGACCATGACGTCTGAGGTCTGGTGCTCGGAAAGCCGAGACTCGATGCCGCGGGCCAGCGCGAGGGCCGCCGAGGGGGCCAGGTGCAGATTCAGTGCCGGCTCGAAGAGCTCAGCCTCCAGCAGGACGGTGCCGAACTCCGCGGAATCCACCAGGTCGACCCGGCCGTAGAGCGGCATGGGCGTTTCGGTCCGCTGTCCCGCGGCCGCCAGCACGCGCTCCCCGAAGTCGATCTCGGCCGCGGTGGCCTCCACGAGCTGCGGATCCTCCTGATAGCTGCCCCCGCGCAGCCCGCCGCCGCGCGCCAGCAGCGCCCCTTTGGCGATCGAGTGCGTGTGCTGCCCGTCGATGAAATACAGGGCCTTCTCCCGGCCCTCGCTGAGTTCCGGGATCTCGGGCTGGATCATGACCGTCAGGCCGCGGGCCAGGATCCGCTCACCCAGGTCCAGCGCCGCGGCGGAGTCTGCGCGCAGCAGCCCGGTGTCGAAGGAACCGGCGGAGATGGTCGGCTTGATCACGACCCATCCCTCCGCGTGGGTGGCCAGCCCGTGGCGGAGTGCGGCGTCGTCGTCGGCCCATTGGGTGGGCACGGCAGCGATCCCCTCAGCTTCGAGTGCGCGCAGGTAGACCTTGTCCAGGTTCCAGCGGATCAGCGCGGGGCTGTTGAGCACCCGCACCTGCTCCTCAGCCTGGTCCAGCCAGCGCAGAAACTCCGCGGTGCGCGAGGAGTAGTTCCATGGGGTGCGGATCACCAGCAGGTCATACTCCGGGCGGGGAGTCCATTCGTGCCAGATGACCGGCTCGGCCGCGATCCCGAGCAGCTGCAGCTGCGCGATCAGCGGCGCGGTATCCCGGTCGGGTGCCTCCGAGTAGTCATCGGTGACCACGATCCCGACCCGGCGCGATTCGGGCGTCGTGACCAGCGCATGTTCGGGCAGCCAGCGGAAGCGTTCGACGACGACGATGGCCTGCTCGTCCCACCCCTCCTCGCTGAGCTCACCGGTGCTGCGCCAGAAACGCTCATGGGCCTCGCGCCAGGCCTCCACAGAGTCGAATCCCTCACCCTCACCACGGGCGATCTCCTGGGTGATCTCTCCCAGCGGCACCAGCGTCACGTCCAGCACCTCGACGACGCCGAGGCTCTCGTCACGATGGCCCACGAGGCGATGGAGCCCCGGGACGGGCAGCGGCTCGGACTCGGCCAGGTAGGACCGGTGCAGGCTCGTGGTCACGGTCTTGACCCCGGCGATGACGGCTGTGGTCAGCGCGGTGCGGAGCTCACCGTCGCCGAGCTCCATGGCGGGGAGGGCGCGGATGTCTTCGGGGGTCATGGCTTCATGCTGCCTGTGCTCTGGTAGTTGCCGTGCCAGCTCAGCGCCTCGCTCAGCAGGTGCGGGGTGTGCCGGCCACGCGGGTTCTGCGCCAGGGCGCGGTCGAAGTAGTCCTGCAGCAGGTCCTGGTACTCGGGATGAGCGCAGTTGGCGATGATGGTGCGGGCTCGGGCAGCAGGGGAGAGGCCGCGGAGATCTGCGAGGCCCTGCTCGGTGACCAGGATCTGGGTGTCGTGCTCAGTGTGATCGATGTGGCTGGCGAAGGGCACGATCGAGGAGATCGCCCCGTCCTTGGCCACCGATCCCGAGACGAAGAAGTTCAGGTAGGCGTTGCGGGCGAAGTCCCCGGATCCGCCGATGCCGTTGATGATGGAGCTGCCCATGACGTGGGTGGAGTTCACGTTGCCGTAGATGTCCGCCTCGACCATGCCGTTGATGGAGATCACGCCGAGCCGTCGGATGGCCTCCGGGTGGTTGGAGACCTCCTGGGTGCGCAGCAGGATCCGTCCCTTGTACTCCTCGGCGCGGGCATTGAACTGTTCGGCGCGCTCGGCGGAGAGTGAGAAGGAGGTGGCGGAGACGGCGGTGAGCTTGCCGGTGTCGATCAGATCCAGCATGCCGTCCTGGATGACCTCGGTGTAGGCCAGCAGGTCCTCGAACTCGCTGTGCGCGAGCTCGGCCATCACGGCATTCGCGACGTTGCCGATCCCTGACTGCAGCGGCAGCAGATTCTTCGGCAGGCGGCCATGGTTGATCTCATGACGCAGGAAGTCCACCACATGCGAGGCCATCGCCTTGGAGGCCTCGTCGGCGGGTTTGAAGGCCAGGTTCCGGTCCGGGGCGTCGGTCTGCACCACGGCGACGACCTTCTCCGGGTCCACCCGCAGGTACGGATCACCGATGCGCTGCAGCGGATCGGTCAGCTGGATGGGGCGCCGTTCCGGGGGCAGCTTGGTGCCGTAGTAGATGTCGTGGAATCCCTCATAGGCGCGCGGATGCCAGTCGTTGACCTCGAGGATGACCTTGTCGGCCAGCTGCAGCCAGGTCTTGTTGTTGCCCACCGAGCTGCCGGGCACCAGAAGCCCGTTGGGCAGGATCGCGGCGACCTCGATGACTGCGACGTTGAGCTTGCCGTAGAAGCCGAACCAGGCCTGCTGCGCAGAGTGGCTCAGGTGGGTGTCCACGTATTCGGTCTCGCCGGTGTTGATGGCCTCGCGCAGGCTCGGATCGGACTGGAAGGGCAGGCGCTTGCGGATGGCGCCCGCTTCGGCGAGCACGCCGTCCAGTTCAGGAGCCGTGGAGGCGCCGGTCCACAGGTCGATCCCGAAGTCTTCCCCGCGGTCGTGAGCGTCCTTGACCCGTTCGGCCAATGCGGCCGGCACGGCCTTGGGGTACCCGGCGCCGGTGAACCCGCTCATGCCGACACGATCGCCGTCGTGGATGTGGGTGGCGGCCTCGGCGGCGGTGGTGACCTTGGTGGCCAGCGTGGGGCAGGTGATGCGACTTTGGACGGCACTCATTTTCCCAGCCTAGGCGACCGGTGACCCTGCTGTGATTCCGCGTCTCCGGGCTACGCTACGTGTCATGGCACCGCATGGAGCTCCTCCGGCGAGGTGCTGAGACCTCATGTGAGTCCGCGTGGAAGGAACATCATGGATACCTTCGAGCCCTATCCGGTCCGCCAGACCTACCGGCTGATCGAGCCGGGACCCACGGTGCTGATCTCCACCTCCGATGGCGCCCGCGACAATCTCATGACCAATGCGTTCAACATGCCGGTCCGTCATGACGGGATCCTGGCGGTGGTCGTGGGCACCTGGGACGCCAGCTTCGCCACTCTGCAGAAGAGCCGTCAATGTGTGATCGGGATTCCCGGCGCTGAGCTCATGCGCACCACTGTGGACGTGGGCAACTGTTCCGGGGAGGACGTGGACAAGTGGGAACACTTCGGATTGACCCGTGTGCCCGGTGTCAGTGTGGCGGCACCGCTGATCGGGGAATGCGTGGCGAATATCGAGTGCAAGGTCGAGGACGATTCCCTGGTGGAGGACTACTCGCTGTGGCTGCTGCGCGCCACGGCCGCCTGGATCAGACCGGGCGCTGACCTGACCAGCGAGTTCCACCACCGCGGCAATGGCACGTTCTCCACCAATGGCGAGCTCCATGATCTTCGCGACCAGATGACCAAGTGGAAGTACTTCGCGAACTGATCCCTCGGGTCCACCTGCCCACCGGGTTCGTGGTGCCGTCCGAGCTTCCTGGGATCAGTGCGCGCCGACCTTCCGCGCGGCCTCCACCGCCGCCTCGGCGCCCTCATGCCATGCCGCCCCGTGTCCGGGCAGCACATGCTGGGCCTCCGTGAGCGCGATGGCCTGCAGGGAGTCCATCGCCTCGGCGGTGTTCTTCGTCGCTGCGCCGGCCACGATCTGCGGCCCCGTCTCGGCGGTGTAAGGGTCGAGGGTGACCAGGGCGTCACCGGTGAACACCGCGCGGCGATCCGGCAGGTGCAGGATGCAGTGCCCGTCCGTGTGCCCCGGTGTGTGCACGGGGACCGGGTTTCCTGGGATCTCGAGCATCACACCATCGGGCATGAGCTGCATCCCGTGCACCCCCTTGACGTTGAGAGCTCCAGAGACTGCCATCTTCCCCAGCAGCGGCAGCGAGCGTGGATGTGTGAAGGGGTAGAGGAGCCGGTTGCGCTCGGTGGCGTAGCGATACGGGTGGGCGGCGAGCCACGCGTCGCGGTGATGGACGATCACCGGAACGCCGAGGCTCTGCTGAGCGCGCAGCGCGAAGCCCATATGGTCAAAGTGCGCGTGTGTTAGCACCAGTGCCTGAACCTCATGAGGCATGCGAGCCCGGGCCTTGAGGATCTCCATGACGCCCTCCCACATCCGTGGGAGCCCGGCGTCGACCAGGGTGATGCCCTTCTGGTCCTCGATGACGTAGCAGTTCACATTCGCTGCGGAGACCCGATGAATGCCGGGCGCGACCTCGAGTGTGATCATGTGGGCATACTCCATTCGGTGGGACTCAAGGATGAGGATCGGGTCAGCTGCGGCGCCGCCTGAGCAGTTTCCAGGTGTTGCCATCATGCACGTCGTAGGTGAGCTGGTCCAGAGCCATCGTCGCGATCGCGAGGCCTCGGCCAGATTCTGCAAGCTCATCAGGGAGTGCCGCCTCCGCCACGATGATGTCGGCGGGCGCGGCGTCATCCACGAACCTCGCCGTGAGGTTCTTGGCCTTCACCGTGAGGTCCACCGAGACGGAGACGCCGGAGAGCTGGCCGGTGGGGGAGGCACAGGCGTGCGTGACGATATTGGTGGCGACCTCGCTGACCGCCAGCGAGAAGAACGTGCGATCCTCCTCGGAGACATTTCCCGCCTGCTCGTAGAGGGCCGTCAGGGCGTCGAGAACCTCTTCAACAAAGGGCAGCTCGGCAGTGCCCCTGAGCGATCTGCGAAACGTGGTCTCATTCATTCCCGAATGCCGCTTCCGCGGTGGGGTAATCCTTCAACACCCGGTCCAGGCTGGTCAGCTTGAGCACGCTCTTGACCGGTTCGGTGGCGGAAGCCAGACGGAGGTCGCCCTCTGCCACCCGCGCAGCTTTGAGCCCGCCGATCAGCGCTCCAAGTCCGGAGGAGTCGATGAACTCGGTCTCTGCGAGGTCGACGACGATCCGCGGCTGCCCGGACTCGATCAGCTTCTGGACCTCCTGCTTGAGCCGCGGAGCTCCTGAGGCGGTGAGGCGCCCCACCGGTCGCACTGCCGCGTAACCCTCGTGAGTGGTGACTGTCAGCTTCATGTGACTCCCTTCGGCTCTTCGGCGTATGCCGCTGGGCCCTTGTAGAAAATTGCCTGGACGATGATGCTCAGCGCGGCGAGGTCGTAGCCGACCCAGACGGTGTTGACCAAGGTGCCGGTGCCATCTCCGGCGCCCACCAGCACCCGGACGATGCCGATGACGAAGGCGATGACCAGCAGCACGATGGCGGTCAGCTGCGGCCACACTTCGCGCAGCGGCAGGCCCTCTGCGCTGCGCCCGTCCTTCCGGGTGACGACGAAGCTCAGCGGCTTCTTGAACACCACGTTGGCGAAGGAGCTGGTGCAGGCCTTGATCCAGACGGGGAACAGGGCCAGTGAATATTGCTGGCCCCGCCAGGTACGGATGCCGCGGGCGACCACCAGGAAGAGCAGCTGGTTCATCAGGAAGTACGGGATGAATCGAGCGAAGAAGTCCACGCTCCAGGCTGTGACGGGCAGGATCCCGAGCGTGAGGTAGATGATCGGTGCGGCGAGGTAGACCAGTGCGGCGAAGCCGGAGAGATAGCTCCACATGGTGCCGAAGTACATCAGCCGCTGACCGCCTGAGAGGCCCTTCTTGGCCAGCGGGTTGTCCCGCAGGAAGACCTGCATCGTCCCTTGGGCCCAGCGCAGACGCTGTTTGAGCATGGTCTGCAGGTCCTCAGGTGCCAGGCCGCGAGCAAGCACCTCGTGGTGGTAGACGCTGCGCCACCCCATGCCGTGCAGCTGCATGGCGGTGGCCATGTCCTCGGTCACCGAGATGGTGGCCAGCGGCTGTATCGGCTGGGCCTCCTCCGGGCGATCTACACGCAGCGCGTCCAGCAGGGCGGCCACGGATTTCACCGCGCCCAGAGGGGAGAGTTCACGGGTGGCCAGCGCATCTAGAGCGACATCGTTGACCACCAAGGTGCCCAGCTCGGCGTCGCGCTGGATGGGAAGCGATTCGATGGCTGCCAGGTCATCGGCCATCGTGGCGAGGTCATTGTCCACGAGCCTGCGGGAGGCTGCGTCGATCTTCGCGCGCAGCCGGTACGTCACCTCGGCGATCGGTTCGGCCTGGGAGATGTCAGCGCGTGCCCGCGTCACCTCCTGACGCAGTTCTCGAAGCTCCAGGTGCAGCTCGGGGACTGACTGGTTCCGCCGTGCCTCGCGCCCAAGGAGCTTCTCCGCTGCCCGCAGAGTCCGCTGAGTGGAGTCTTCGACGTCGCGCACGTAGCCCACGATCCCGAGCTGCATCAGTGATTCTCGTCGCAGCACGGCGTTGGATCCGCAGAAGAACGCCGCGTTCCACCCGTCTTTGCCCTGCTGGATGGGCCCGTAGAACAGCGGTGCCTGGCTGCCCAGCGGATCCGCCTCGTTGACGTTGATGAACCACTGCGGCGTCTGCACCAGCGCGACCTGCGGGTCATCAGCGAAGTACCCCAGGGTCCTATGGAGGATCAGCGGGTCGGGGATCTGGTCAGCGTCGAGGATGAGCAGGAACTCGCCCTCGGTCTCGAAGAGCGCGTTGTTCAGGTTTCCCGCTTTGGCGTGACGAGGCTTGTCCTGCCAGTCGGCCGTGCGGGTGATGTACCCGAGCCCTGCGGAGCGGGCGGCTGCGGCCATCTCCGCCCGGTCGCCGTCGTCGAGGATCCAGGTCTCATGAGGATAGGCGATGCGCTTGGCGGCGCGTGCGGTCTCCATGACCATCTCGACGGGTTCGTTATAGGTGGCGATGAAGACGTCCACTGTGCCCTGAGGCTCGGACTTCGGGCCCTCCCGCTCCTTGGCTCGCCACATGGTGGTGGAGAAGAGAATAGTGTCGATGAGGCTGTAGGTCTCGGCCACGATCAGCGGCACTGCGATCCACCAGGCCTCCCAGTTGATCGATTCCAACCAGCGCCAGGTGATGTAGTTGACACCGAGCAGCACCACCAGCACTGCCAGGATGCGAATGAGGATGAGCCGTCTGCTCACGCCTCTCTCCTGACGACGACGACCGTGACGTCATCCGGAGCCTTGCCGCGCACCGCCCAGCGCAACGCCTCCTGCACCGCTCCGTCGACGCCGGAGACGTCGAGAATCTCTCCCACCTGACCGAAGGGGTCCTCGAGATCCAGCAGATCGAGCAGCCCGTCGCTGCAGCACATCAGAGCGTCTCCCGGGTGCAGCTGCACCGTGCCGAGCTCATGCGGCTCGTCCATGCCCATGGCCAGCGGCAACCCGGTGGAGCTGAGGTGTTCCCAGGTTCCGTCTGCTCGGTAGATGAAGCTCAGACTGTGGCCGCCGTCCACGTAGCTGATCTGTCCCGTGGTGGTGTTCAACTCCGCGCAGAACATCGTGACGAACATGTTCAGGTCACCGATGTCATGTTCCAGGAGGGCATCAACTTCTGCGACCGTCTCGAGCACTGAACGATCAGGAGCTGTGCGCATGGAGGCCCGTACAGCCGAGGCGATGATCCCCGCACCGGTGCCCTTGCCCATCACATCAGCCAGGGTGATCCGGAGCGTGTCACCCTGGAGCACCACATCGTGGAAATCCCCGGAGACGCTGCCGGCGGGTGCAGAGCCTGCGGTGACCGTGAAGCCGGAGGGCTGCGGAAGATCTCGAGGGTTCAGAGCTCGCTGCACGATTGCGGCATGGTCCAGCTCCTGCTGTTGAGCAAGTTCGGTCTGGACCCAGAAAGCGAGGTCTGCGAGCACTTCGCGCTCATGCTCGCCAAGCTGCCGGGGCTCGGTGTCGAGCATGCACAGGGTGCCCACATGTTCACCGCCGGGGGCCTGCAACGGATGGCCGGCGTAGAAGCGAAGATGAGGATCACCCAGGACGAAAGGATTTGAGGCCCAGCTGGGGTCCTGCGCTGCATCTTCGATGACCAGGGTGCCGGTCTGTTGGATCGTGGCCTCGCAGAACCCGTCGGCGCGAGGAACCTCCTTGACGCCGATGCCGACCTCCGACTTGCGCCATTGGCGGTCCCGGTCGAGAAGGTTGACGCTGACCATGGGCACGCCGAAGATCTGCTGCGCCAGGCGAGTGATGCGGTCCACGCGTTCATCCGGTGGCGTGTCCAGGATGTTCAGTGCATCCAGCGCTCGCTGGCGTCGATCTTCGTCAACCACGCTCAGGCTCCTCTCAAGCTGATTTTCAGAGAACTGCTTGAGAGTCACCCTAGTACACGGTGGATGAGCCGTAAGGCCCCTCCACCTGGGGCGACGTGAGTGCGCAGGACCCCAAGGCCTGGGGTCCTGCGCACGGAGTCAGTCCTGTGTGGTGCTCAGCGCGTGGGGCGCGGTGACCGTCCGGCCGAGGCCGAACCGCCGCGGGGAGCGCCGCTGCGTCCGCCGCGTGAGGGTCCGCCCTGACCGCCGCGGGAGGAGCCGCCGCGTCCGCCGCGGGCCGGTCCGGCGCCGCGGGAGGAGGGGGGACCGGAGCGACGGCGGGGCTGCTGCTGCTGCACGGCTGCGCGGGGGGAGGGCTTCACGAAGGGGGCGGTCTCGCCGACCAGATCGCTGACGGCCTCGGATTCGCTGTTGACCCGAACCGGGTGCACGGCGATGGCTGCCTTGCGCAGCAGGGCCTGGGTATCGCGGCGCTGCTCGGGGAGCATCACCGTGACCACATCACCGGCGCTGCCGGCGCGCGCGGTGCGGCCCGAGCGGTGCAGGTACGCCTTGTGCTCGGCCGGCGGGTCCACGTGGACCACGAGCTCCACGGAATCCACGTGGACGCCGCGGGCGGCAACATCGGTGGCCACGAGGACCTTGATGTCGCCCTCACCGAAGGCTGCGAGGTTGCGGTCGCGCTGGGACTGGGACAGGTTGCCGTGCAGGTCCACCGCGGGGGTGCCCTGCTCGGTGAGCTGCTTGGCCAGCTTCTTGGCCTGGTGCTTGGTGCGGGTGAAGAGGATGCGGCGACCGGTGCCGGAAGCGAGCTGCTTTACCAGGTCACGCTTGTCGTCGTTGTTGACCTCGAACACGTGGTGGGTCATCGCGGAGACGTGGGAGGTGGCCTCGTCCACGGAGTGCAGCACCTCGTTGTTGAGGAAGCGCTTGACCAGCTTGTCCACGCCGTTGTCCAGTGTGGCGGAGAAGAAGAGGCGCTGTCCCTTGGCGTCGGTCTTCTCAAGCAGTCGGGTGACCACGGGCAGGAAGCCGAGGTCGGCCATGTGGTCGGCTTCGTCCAGCACCGTGATTTCGACAGACTCAAGGGTCAGTGCGCGCTGGTTCAGCAGATCTTCGAGGCGACCGGGGCAGGCGACTACGATGTCCACGCCGGACTTCAGCGCGTTGATCTGGCGCGAAGCCGTCACACCGCCGAAGACGGTGGTGGTCTTCAGGTTGTATGAGGCGGCCAGGGGTTCCAGCACAGCATTGATCTGCGTGGCCAGCTCACGGGTGGGAGCGAGCACGAGGCCGAGTGGGCGGCCCGGACGTCGGCGCTTGGCCGCGTCCTGCTCGCCAAGGCGGGCGACCATCGGGATGGAGAAGGCGAGAGTCTTGCCCGAGCCGGTCTTGCCGCGGCCGAGGACGTCGCGTCCGTTCAGCGTGTCGGCGAGGGTCTGCTGCTGGATGGCGAAAGCGTCAATCTTGCCGTCTGCAGCGAGTGCGCGCACCAGCGGTGCGGGGACGTTGAGTTCGGCGAAGGTCTGGGTCTCAGAAATGGCGGGAGCCTTTCGGAAAGCGCCAGACACAGAGAGGGCAGGGGTCACCGGCCGGGAACTGGTCTGGCATAGGGCGAAGGCATCGGTTGATGCACTCGGTCGCCGCGAGAAAATCACTGCTGAAACGTGGGCCGGTGGAACGGCACGGCCCCGTTGATCAAGGCGTTCTTACGACGCAGGCAACCACGCGAGGTGGTCACCAGATTCCCCACTATACCTGCTTATCGGCACAGTCCTAATGTCAGCCCTTGCCGCTGATCTGGCTGTAGTGCGCCAGAGCCTCCTCGCGAGAGGCTTTGAGGTCGATGATCGGGGTGGGGTACTCCGGTGTGTTCAGCTCCGGAATCCAGGCGCTGATATAGCGCCCCTTCGGGTCGAAGCGGTCACGCTGGCGCTCAGGGTTGAAGATCCGGAAATAGGGTGCGGCGTCCATCCCGCATCCGGCCACCCACTGCCAGTTGGCGGGGTTCGACGCGGCGTCGGCGTCGACCAGGGTGTCCCAGAACCAGGCCTCGCCCTCACGCCAATCGATGCCAAGGTTCTTGATCAAGAGACTTGCCGAGGCCATGCGCACACGGTTGTGCATATGACCGGTCTCCCAGAGCTGGCGCTGGCCGGCGTCGACCCAGGGGAAGCCTGTTCGTCCCTTGGTCCAGGCCTGAAATTCCTCGGGTGATTCGCTGCGTGACTTCCAGGGGTAGGCGTCGAACTGGGAGCGGAGGTTGGTGTGCGGCAGGTGGGGGAAGTGGAAGAGAAGGTGCCAGCAGAACTCCCGCCAGCCGATCTCGGAGAGGAAGGTGCTCACCGATTCGGGGCTCTGCTGATGGGCGGCTTCCCAGACCTGCCGCGGGCTGAGCTGGCCGAAGCGCAGGTAGGGGGACAGGCGCGAGGTGTCATCATCGGCGGGAACATCGCGGGCGTCGTCGTAGTCCTGCACCTGGGTCTCGAGGAAATCGCGCAGCCGCTCCTGGCCACCTGTCTCGGTGGGGGTCCAGGTCTTGCGCAGGCCTCCGGCCCAGTCCGGCCGGGTCGGCAGCAGCTCCCAGTCCTCGAGACGATCCGTGCGCGGGCCGGGCTGCGGCAGCGCGGCCCATGCGGTCTCCAGAGTTCCCAGGGCGGCTGGTCGGTCCCGCGTGGGGCCGGGGTCCCGGACGCTGATCTGGCGCCAGAACGGGGTGTAGACCTTATAGGGCCCTCCGGTGTTGGTCTGCACAGTCCAGGGCTCATGCAGCAGGGAGGCGTTGAAGCTCTCCACCTCGATGCCGTGCTCAGGCAGCGCGGCCTTGATGCTGGCATCGACCTCGCGTTCGGGACCGCCGTAGCGCCGGGACCAATGCACCCGCTGCGCACCGAGCTCGCCGCCGAGTTCTAGCAGGATCTGCCGAGGGTCACCGCTGCGCAGCAGCAGGGGGATGCCCAGCTCCGCGAGGTTCTCCTGCAGGGAGCCCAATGCGTGGTGCAGCCACCATTTGGCCGCGCCACCGAGGGCCCTGACACCGGGGCTGACCTCATCCAGGACATAGAGTGCGACGACGTCGCCCGGATGTTCTGCGCGGCGACAGGCTTCCGCGAGCGCCTCGTGGTCTGCCGTGCGCAGATCGTCGCGGAACCAGACCAGAGTGCGGGTCATGAATGCCTTTCAATGAAGCGATGCCGCCTGCGCGGCTGTCTGGCTGGCACAGTAGCAGGGTGATACCCCAAGGCCACCTCGAGGCGGCTTCGGGAGGGTAGACATCTTAGCGACGTTAGTGCGGCAGTAAGTTGCGGCCTTCAGTTGAGGTGAAGCGACAGGATTAAATTGGACGCGGCCATCTCAGTCCTAGGCCCGATGTCCATTCCCCTATAGCGGCATAGCGGCAAAACCTTCCGGGCCAAAGCAGGAATACTGACCGCCACTCTTCACGTTCTTGCTCGTGGACCCGGCCCTTGCGCCGGCGGTCGCGACTATAAGGAGCACCCGACGATGACGACAGTTCCTCAGATCACACTCAACAATGGTGTCACCATCCCGCAGCTGGGATACGGCACCTTCCAGATCACTCCCGAGACTACCAAGGGTGCGGTCCTGGAGGCATTTGAAGTCGGCTACAGGCACATCGACACCGCTCAGATGTACGGCAATGAAGCCGAGGTGGGACAAGCCTTGAAAGAGTCTGGCCTTTCTCGGGACGAGGTTTTCATCACCTCCAAGCTGAACAACAGCTTCCACAGGTTCGACGACGCCCTGAGCGCCACTGATGAGTCTCTCCGCGCACTCGGCTTAGAGCAGGTGGACTTGTTCCTTATCCATTGGCCGCTGCCGACCATCGGTGTGGATTACGTCGAAACCTGGAAGGCAATGATCGAGATCTACAAGACCGGCAAGGCGCGGGCGATCGGCGTCTCCAACTTCCAGGTGTCCCACCTGCAGCGGCTGATTGATGAGACCGACACTGTTCCTGCAGTCAATCAGATCGAGATCCATCCGTACCTCACCAATGAGGAAGTCCGCGCCTTCGACACCGAGCACAACATCGCTACTGAGGCATGGTCACCGATTGCAAAGGGTGCGGTGCTTGAGGATCCGCTGCTGAATGAGATCGCTGAGCGTCTCGACCGCACTGTCGCCCAGGTGACCCTGCGCTGGCACATCCAGCAAGGCCACATCGTCTTTCCGAAGTCGGTGACCCGCTCCCGGATCGAAGAGAACTTTAACCTCTTCGACTTCGAGCTTGGCGAGGAGGACGTCGTGGCGATCTCGGGGTTGAACAAGGATCAGCGCACCGGTCCTGACCCAGACAGTTTCGACCACATTCCGTAGTCAGCGCGAAGATGTATAGACATCGGCCTCGCCGGGAGGATCACGGTCCTCCCGGCGAGGCCGATGTGCGTCGGAGGTTTCAACATATACGCCCGGTGAAGGATCGGCTATCGGTGCGGCACACCCGCACTGGGGCGCCTTCAAACGGGTGAACCATTGCCTAGCGGTGCGGTCAAGAGAAAGAACCAGGCGCCTGTCGGCAGGCTTGTGAGCACGCAAGTAGGAACATGTGTGGTGCCTTGAGTTATCTGGCAGATCCAGAAGTTGGGAGCATGCCCGGCCTGCTCACGATTCGGGTCACAAGGCGGGTTCCTCGGGCTTCGAGTGCATCCTGTTGCCGGGGTGAGGGGTCTCGGGTCGGTGGGATCTAGATAGGTGCCCGCTGAGGGGCCGGCTTACGTGCGTTCATGGTCCGGTTGAGGACTCGGTGCACGCAGAGGGATCCCTTTACGGGGCCCGATCCAGCATTGTGGCTGACACACTGGACACATGGCCTTCGAACGGTTCCCGATCCGAAGATTGACCGAAGATCCGTCCAACACACTGGACCGGCAGATGTGGCCGGCGACGTTGGCGCCTGTAGCGACGATCCTCGATCATGGGCTCGATCTCGGCCCGGCTACCGTCCTAGTGGGTGAGAACGGATCCGGTAAGTCGACCATCATCGAGGCAATCGCCTTGGCCTACGGGCTGTCCCCCGAAGGAGGCTCGACAGGAGCCCAGCACACCACACGTTCCACGGAGTCGGTACTCGCCGATCACCTCCAAGTGGTCCGAAACGCTGGTGCCACCCGGCGTGGGTACTTCCTGAGAGCCGAAACGATGCATGGCTTCTTCAGCTACCTCGAGTCGAACCCCAGCACGAGCGGGCTGCCGGACCTTCCGTTCCACGAGATGTCCCACGGTGAATCGTTCCTCGAACTCGTAGGTGATCGATTTCGTGGATCGGGTCTGTGGCTCCTCGACGAGCCAGAATCAGCCCTGTCCTTCTCGGGTTGCCTAGCGTTGCTCAGCGTACTGAAAGACATTGTGGCGGCAGGGGATTCCCAAGTGATCCTTTCAACGCACTCACCCCTCCTGGCCGCCCTGCCAGATGCACAGATGCTCGAGGTGGGTAGCTGGGGCCTCCGCCCTCGACAGTGGGAGGATCTCGACCTCGTCACGAGCTGGCAAGCCTTCCTCTCCTCGCCCGAGCGCTACCTCAGACACCTCTAGCTGAACCACCGCCCCAACTCCCCATCTTGCGATCTCGCCTGCCCGGGGTGGGATGGCGCTGCGGGCTTCCCCAGAGTCGGAGCTCACTTGGGTTGATCAGCACTCACGGGGCGTGGCCCTGAAGCACAACGTCGCACAAAGTCACTTGCCCACCCGGCCAGCACTAGTTGGCAGTATCCACGCTCGCGTTCTCCTCCGGGGTGACCCCTACCGCGAACGCCCACTGTGCACTACGGGGGCCCTGCTCCGCCTCGATTTCCAGCCACCCTGCATACGAGGAGTCCGTGACAACTTCAAAGGCTTGTCCATCTTCCGAACGAGGCATAACCTCTTGTTCCTCACCGTCCAGGAAGAACGAGGGTCCGTGATCTGTGCCCTCACACCAAACAAAGACCGCGGTAGTTTCATCCTCTGGGGGCAACATTGTGCCTCCGCCGGAAGGCCCCGAGTTCTCGACTGCATACGCGTACCAGGATTCGAAACTTTGTTCCTTCAGAGCTGCTGTTGCCTTGTCCATACGTTCTTGTACGTCCTCGTCAGTGTCTGATGCTCCGGTGCCAGACTGCCCGGCACCTTCAGCACAAGACACGAGTAAGAGCGGGACGCTCGCAAGGCCTAAGAGTCGAGAGGTTCGCATACTTCCTCGTCTGAAATAAGAACCTCGGGCGGAGCTCCATACCTTGCCTTCGTGTCTCGTATCGCGGTGAGGCTACCTGTCGGACCTTCACTCCAGTTCGGCAACGCACAGTGCACATCAAATCCTTGACTTTCTATATCGGAAAACCTAGGTTTTCTGCAACGGAAAGAGAGGGTGCTATGACGAGTGACGATTCATGGCCAACCGAGTTCAACCCGGCCCAGGCACTGGCTGACGTCGACGGTGCTTCCAGCTCCATGGTGGAGTCCACAGACGCGCCCCGCGGATTCATGTTCGCCTTGGTGGCAGTCATTGCGACCGTCTTTGCTCTCATCAATGTGGTGTCGTGGCCCGTGATCTTCGGTCTAAGTGCACTCGCGGTGCCACTATTCCTCTGGTACTACCTGGTCATGCGGAAGCGACCTAAACGGCGACACGCACTCGAACGCTCGAAGGCCTATCTGGTCTACTTCCTGCTGTTCTCCGCGGTCCTTCACCTCAGCGGATATTGGGGGCCGGGTTCTTGGGGAGAAGTTGCCGCGAAGTGGCTCGTAGTGTTCGCACTCGCCTGGACCTCCATCTCCCTCGCACGCAAGGCGGACCTGCAACATCGGCTCAAGGACGCCAGTGAAAGCTGCGTCTAGCCAGGTGGGATTCGACGAGCTGATCCATGCCCCCGTAAGGCTGCGCATCTGCGCCAGTCTGGCCCCTCTACAGTGGGCCGAGTTCGCTCAGCTACGGGACGCGCTCGAGGTCGCCGATTCAGTGCTGAGCAAACACCTCAAGCAGCTCTCCGAGGCTGGCTACGTAGAAGTAGAGCGGTTCTCAAAAGGCGGACGAAGCTACGTCAGAGTCGCACTGAGCAGGAATGGCCGGAAAGCATATGTCGGTCACGTCGCGTCCTTGCGCGCGATGACCGACGAGACGACATAAGCCCAGTCGAGAAATGTAGGCTCACGAACTGCCAGACAAACTGCCCTGTGAAGGATTGGCAATCGCGCGCGAGCTTGCCCCGAACCCTCGAACCTGGGGGTCATCAGCCGGGTGGTCGGCCTGGGTGCCTCGCGGTTCTCTCTGCGGACGCCGGGGTGCCTGCGGTGATCGTCTCAGCGGCTTCGATGATGCCGATACCCAGGCCCATCGTCCAGGTGAAGGGGTCGACAAGGACTAAGATTCCGATCACTGCGCCGATTGCAGGGTCCAGTGAGAACAGCGTCGCTACCACTCGGCTGCCGACCAGCCTCAGCGCGAGGGAGTCACACAGAAAGGTCGCGGTGATCCCAACTGCCGCATATGGTTACACGTTCACACACTGGGCCGGTGAAGGAGATGTCGATGGCGGAGGGCGCTGAATCTACTGAGAACGCTGGATCCACTGAGAACTCGGAAGAGGATTCCGCGCGGTGGCTCGTGATCAAGGGCCGGCGTTGGCGGCGCACCGACCCGGCGCTCCCGGCAGAGCTTGAAGCGCAGCTGAAATCCCATCTGGGCCGGGGCAGGTCCTCCGTGGGAGCGGGAAAGAAGACCGGCGACGACGAGCGGGTAGCCCGGGCGCGGAAGCGGGTGAATCTCGCCAAGACCGGCCTGGGGGAGCGCGGCCCCTATTGGTGGGAGCGAGATGAGTCAGCGCGGCTCGAGGCGGCGCGCGCCGCACTGCAGGAACTCGACCAGCTCCCCGAGTGAGCGTGGACGGCGACCACGTCTACCATGGGTCCATGTCAGAACCCGCGATCTCCCCACAGCGGCCAGCGCTCATCGTCATCGACGTACAGCGCGGATTCGATGACGCGCAGTACTGGGGCCCACGCGACAACCTGGACTGCGAGCGCAACATCTCGACACTGCTGGCGCACTGGAGAGACCGACAGTGGCCCGTGGTCTTCGTCCAGCACGACTCGGGAGACCCCGATTCGCCCCTGGCGCCAGCGTCTGCCGGTCATGAGTTCAAGGACGTCGTCACAGGCAGCCCAGACGTTCTGGTGCGCAAGAGCGTCAATTCCAGCTTCTACGGCACACCAGACCTTGATCACTGGCTTCGGTCGAAGGGCATCGAGCAGGTCGTGATCTGCGGGATCACGACCAACCATTGTTGTGAGACGACCGCTCGGATGGCCGGGAACCTCGGCTATGAGACGTACTTCGCCATCGATGCCACCCACACCTTCGACCGTGCCTCACCGGAGGGTGAGACGGTCTGCGCCGCCACGCTCTCGACGATCACCGCGACGAACCTGGGCGGAGAGTTTGCCACGGTGCTGCGCACAGCGGCGCTGCTCGACGTGCTGGCAGGACCCGGTGCCGAGCAGGCTCAAGACCCCCGCGGACACGGGTCCAGCTGACCCGTGTCAGCTAGCCTCGGGCGACGGCGCGGTCCGCTCGACGCAGCAGATACCACCCGAGTCCCGCCAGGAGCATCTCAAGTGCCGCCACCGCGGTTGCCAAAGGAAGCAGCGCCGGATGAAGCCCGGCGAGGCTGATGACCGAATCCCCGTGATTGTGTGCCTGAGCAACGGCGCTCCGGGCACCCGCCGCGCTCACCAGCGCGGTCGTGCTGGTGAGCGCACTGTCCGCCACCGGCAGCGTGGAGTCTTTCGAGGCGAGCATCCCCAGGTGCATGACCAACATCCCGCAGTTCATCACGCCGATCAGCGTCCAAGAACGCACGCTCGCCATGCGCCAGAGATGACCGGCGCAGGGAAGGCAGACGATGGCCATGGCCGTCATCAGCAGACTCCAGCCCAGATGACCTCCGTGCCCCAGCATCAGCAGGTGAAGGATCCCAGAGGCGCCGGCGCCCACGGCGGCTGTGCGCCGGATCCGCAACAACACGTCCATGTGACCCTTCCGAAATACGTGTGAAATGTGTCATATTTATTCTTGAGCGTGCGCTCAACTATAAGGAGGACCACCATGGCTGACAAGACGTCAACCCCGCAGCCCCGACATCCCCTCACTCCACTCTCTGTGCAGGAGATCGAGTCCATGCGCAGCGTGCTCGAGCGTGAAGGACTCATGAATGAGGCCACCCGCGTCTCCTACGTCACGTTGCGCGAACCCGAGAAGCAGGCAGTTCTCGACTGGTCCCCCGAGGACCGGCTGCCCCGCGAGGTCTCGCTGCTGCTCACCGACCTCTCCACACTGACCCTGACCGATCTCGTGGTGGACCTGGATCAGCGCAGCATCGTGGAGCGCCGCGACGTCGACGCCGTCGCTGAGGGCACCGCCCCGAGCTTCGACGAGGACCTCGCCGGTGCCGATCCCATCGTGAAGTCGGATCAGCGCTGGGTGGACGCGATCGCGAAGCGCGGCGTCACCGACCTGGACAAGGTCATCGTCGTGGGACTTTCGGCCGGTGTCTTCGGCTATGACGATGAAGTGGGTGTCCGGGTGGTGCGCGCCTTGGCCTTCCGCCAGGACTACCCCACGGATTCGGTCTGGGCGCATCCGATCGACGGCGTCGTCGCCCATGTGGATCTGACCAATGAGAAGGTGCTGCGCGTCATCGAGACCGAGGTCATGCACGTCCCCGAGGAGTCCGGGGACTATCTGGATCCAGCGGTGCGCGGGGAGTACCGCACCAGCCTGAAGCCGATCTCCATCACCCAGCCCGAGGGCGTCAGCTTCTCCCTGGAGGACGGCGTGCTGGCCTGGGAGAACTGGAAGGTCCGCGTCGGCTTCAATGGCCGGGAAGGACTCACTCTGCATCAGCTCAGCTTCCGCGACCAGGGGGAGGACCGGCCGATCCTCTACCGGGGCTCCATCGCAGAGATGGTGGTCAACTACGGCGACCCCACCCCCTCCCACGCCTGGCAGAACTACTTCGACGTCGGGGAGTACCAGTTTGGGCGGCTCGCCAACGCCCTGGAACTCGGCTGTGACTGCAAGGGGGAGATCACCTACGTGGACGCCGTCGTCGTCGATGATCTCGGTCAGCCGCAGACGCTCAAGAACGCGATCTGCATCCATGAGGAGGACTTCGGGGTGCTGTGGAAGCACAGCGATGACTTCTCCGGGACCAGCGAGGTCCGCCGCCAGCGCCGCCTGGTGATCTCCTTCTTCGTCACCGTGGGCAACTATGACTACGGCTTCTACTGGTACCTCTATCTGGACGGGAAGATCGAGCTCGAGTCCAAGGCCACCGGGATCGTGTTCACCTCCGGAATGCCCTCGGCAGACTATCCCTACGCCACGCACATCGCTCCCGGACTCGGCGCACCGGTGCACCAGCATCTGTTCTGCGCCCGGCTGGACATGAGCGTGGACGGGACCCGCAACTCCGTGGACGAGATCGATGCCGCGCGCGTGCCCTCCAGCGCAGAGAACCCCTGGGGCAATGCCTTCACCCGCGACATCACCCGACTCACCACGGAGCAGCAGGCGGTCCGCGACGCCAAGGGATCCGTGGGCAGGGTGTGGCGGGTCAGCAGCGCGGACCGGACAAACCGGATGGGCGCCCCGACCTCATACGTGCTGCACCCCGAGGAGAGCCCCACGCTGCTCGCGGCAGAAGACTCCTCCATCCGCAAGCGCGCAGCCTTCGCCGGACACCACCTGTGGGTGACCCAATACGACAGGGACGAGCGCTTCCCGGCCGGGGACCAGGTGAACCTCAACCCAGGGTCCGGCGGTCTGCCCGCGTACATCACCCAGGATCGTTCGCTCGAAGGGCAAGACCTGGTGCTGTGGCACACCTTTGGCCTGACTCACTTCCCGCGCACAGAGGATTGGCCGATCATGCCGGTGGACTACGCCGGGTTCACGCTTACCCCGGATGGGTTCTTCGACCGCAACCCCACACTCGACGTCCCGCCCGAGACGTCCGGGCACTGTGCCGCAGGCTCAGGGGCGGCCGAGTCCGCCGAGGCTGGAGGCTGCTCCTGTCACTGAGTCGACGGGCCGGGGCTGCTCGTGGAGGCGTGCGCAATGGCCTCGAGGCCGGTCCCGGTCAGCCAGGCGGAGAGGCAGTGGTGGATGGTCTGCCACTGCCTCTGCGCTGAGGCCAGCGTGGTCTGCAGCGCGCACTCCACCTGGAAGCCAGTGATCAACACCATCAGGACATCGGCGAGTCCCGCCAGAGGGGCGCTCGGGGCGAGCTCACCGGCGTCCACCGCCTCCTGCAGGTGGGTGAGGAGCTGTCGTCGCCACTGCGCGGCGACCTCGGTCTGAAACTGCGCCAGGTCCGGCTTGGACGTGGCGCGGCCCCAAAAATTGACGACGACGAAGGCCTCGCGCTCCGTCTCGGGTCCCACAGGCAGAATCTCCTCGAGCATCTCCCAGAGGGCGCGCAGCCCCGTATGCTCCGCCACGCCCTTGGCGATACGGTCGTTGGTGCGATCAAAGATCAGCTGGAATGCGCGGAAGACCACATCATCGAAGCCGGCGAAGTAGTGCCAGAGCGCCCCGGTGGAGACGCCCAGCTCGTTCGCCACAGCACGCGAGGTGGTGGTCTCGAGTCCGTCGCGCGCAGCGATCTTCAGATAGGTCCGCACGATCTGCGCTCGGCGGTCTTCGCGGTCGATCTTCTTCGGCATGGTCATGATTCTTCCCCACCACAGGCCCTTCGAGGTCACTAGGCGCGCTGCGGCGGGTCAGGAGGCTGCGGCGGCGAGTGTCTCCTGGTGCATCCGCTGGCGTCGGTACGCACTGGGGGACTCGCCGTACTCGGCGCGGAAGACCCGGGAGAAATGGGCGGCATCATGGAGCCCCCACCGTCCGGCGACCCAGGAGACCGGCCGCTGGGCATAGACCGGGTCGAGGAGGTCACGGCGGATATGTTCCAGTCTTCGGGCCCTGATCCAGGCGGAGATCGTCTGGCTCTCCTCGGCGAAGATCGTGTAGAGGTACCTGACCGAGACGAAGTGCGCCGCTGCGATCGAGGCGGGAGTCAGCGTGTCCTCGGCGAGGTGGTCCAGGATGTATTCGCGGACCTCGCGCTCCAGACCCCGGGTGGGGGAGCTGAGGCCCTCGTGGTGAGAATCCAGCTCGTGAGCGAGCATCGTGACCATCAGGTCCAGGGCTGAATGCACCAGCCTGCTGCCGTAGGCGTCCGGCAACTGATCGATGCTGTTACAGAGCTCCACGAAGAACGGATTGATCAATCGGCCGAAGCCATGTTCGCGGGAGAAGCAGGTCGCGGTCACACCGGAAATCTGCTCCGGGGTCAGATCGACCGGTTCCTGTGGGATCACCATGACCATCGTGCGGCTGGATTCGGGGAAGTGCAGCGAATACGGGCGGTGCGTGTCGTAGATCGCCAGATCCCCAGGGCCCAGCACCGCTCGTCGGCCGTCCTGCTCCAGCACGGCGTGCCCGGAGAGCTGGAGACTGAGCTTGTAGAACCGTGAGTCCTCACGCGAGATCAGCTCCGGGGTGCGCCGGACGGTGTGGGCCGTGGTAGCCAGCTCGAAGACCCCCACGCCGTCGAAGGCGGTATGACGCAAGTGGCCCCGGAAGGGGAACCCTGGCTTCTCCCGGATCTCCAGTGGTACCACTGCAGCCGCGATGGCTTCGCGCCACGTGTTCAGGTTCACCGCGGGACGGGCGCGGTCAAGGGCCGGGCCGAAACGGTGGCTGGTGTGCATAGTCCCTCCTGCAAGTGAGTTCCCTCAACAATATTGAGCAACCGCTCAATATTGATGGCAGAGGCGTTTCGGGTAGGTAAACCTTCATGTTCGCTGAGTGTGACACCACTCACATCGCTTGTAAAGCACCATCCCGCAGAGGGGCGGAGCCAGAACCCGCCGGAATGAACAACACGGATGCACCGTGACGCAAGACTCCACCGGCTTCGGCTCGGGATACTTCTCGGCAACAGGCGGCGACGACGTCGCCCAGATCCCTGATAGTTCGCCAGATGAGGAGAACAGACATGGCTGAATCCACCGCTCCGGCACGACCGCCTACAGCCGAGGAGACCGCACTGGCCCGACGCACCCTGGGTGTCCCGGCCCTGGTGTTTCTGATCATCGCCGCCTCCGCACCGCTGACCGTGCTGGCCGGCGGTGCCACCACCAGCTTCGCCATCACCGGGCAGACCGGGGTGCCCGTGGGCTACCTGCTGCTGGGCGTCATCCTCGGGCTCTTCGCCGTCGGGTACGGCCGGATGAGCACCTACGTGCAGAATGCCGGCGCCTTCTACGCCTACGTCGCGGCAGGGCTCGGGGTCCGTCCGGGCATCGGGACCTCCTTCCTGGCGCTGATGACCTACAACGCGATGCAGATCGGCATCTACGGAGTCTTTGGCTTCACTGCGTCCTCGATCATCCATGACCTCTTCGGGGTCACCGTCGCCTGGTGGGTATGCGCCCTGGTCGGCTGGCTTCTGGTGGCCATCCTCGGGGTCAATCGGATCGACCTCTCGGCGAAGCTCCTCGCGGTCATCGTGCTGCTCGAATTCCTCGTGGTGATCGTGGTCAGCCTGCTCTCGCTCTCCGTGGCTCCCGAAGGCGTCACCGCCGAGACGCTGCTGCCGGAGAACTGGTTGAACGGGAGTCTGGGTGCGCTGCTGGCCTTCGGCATGGCTGCCTTCATGGGCTTCGAGTCCGGTGCGATCTACTCCGAGGAGGCGAAGAACCCGGAGCGTTCCGTCGCACGGGCCACCTATATCGCCGTCGCGATCATCTCGGTGTTCTACGCCGCCTCATCCTGGGCGCTGGCCGCCGGAATCGGCCCCTCGCAGATCGTGGCGCAGGCTCAGGAGTGGGGCCCCGATCTGGTCTTCGTCTTCCTGGACGGCAAGCTTCCGGCGCTGCTGGTCAACCTCGCCGCAGTGCTCTTCCTGACCAGCATCATGGCGGCGCTGGTGGCGTTCCACAATGCCGCAGCCCGCTACTTCTTCTCCATGGGGCGGGCTCGGGTCCTGCCCGCCGTGCTGGGACACACAGGCAAGGTCAGCGGCGCTCCGGTGGCCGGCTCGCTCACCCAGAGCGGGCTCGGGCTCGTGATGATCATCATCTTCGCGATCGCAGGGGCGGGCTCCGAACTTGGGCCGCTGTTCCCCGTGCTGACGATCTTTCCGTGGCTGACCAACGCCGCGGGATTCGGTCTGGTGCTGCTGCTGTGCATCACCTCCGTGGCGGCGCTGCGCTACTTCAACCGAGATCCCGAGCGTCACCCGCTCTTCGCCCGGACCATCGCCCCGCTGCTTGCGGCCATCGGACTCGGCATCATCGCTCTTCTGATCATGTTCAACTTCGACGTCATGATCGATGCGGAAGGGTTCTCGGTCCTGGTGATCCTGCTGCCCGGGGTGATCGTCGGCTCCGGCCTGGTCGGTCTGCTCTGGGGACACTATCTCAAGCGCTCACGCCCCGAGATCTACCGAGGTGTCCGCGAGGCGAACATCGGCTGAGTTCCGACCACCTAAGGGTGCGGCCGGGGTGCTTGCCTCGGCTGCACCCTTCAGTGCGCGGATGCGTGCACCCACACCCGAAGGAGCATCACGGAGTGCCCGAGCGCAGAATCAGGATCACGTCTTGTGCGCCGCATCACATACCGTATACGATCTGGGATACCATCCCGCCGGAGCGATCCGGACCGGCTCGTCGAGGAGACCTATGACCGCGCAGACCCTGGACACACCCGGCAAGATCATCGCCGTCCACATCAGCTATGAGTCCCGCGCGGCAGAACGCGGCCGGCGGCCGGAGGCACCCTCGTACTTCTTCAAACCGACCAGCTCCATGGCATCCTCCGGGGAGACGGTCGAGCGCCCGGCCGGCACGGAGCTGCTCGCCTTCGAAGGGGAGATCGCCCTGGTGATCGGCACCGCCGGCCGCCATATCCGCGCGGAGGACGCGTGGTCCCACGTCAGTGCGGTCACGGCGGCCAATGACTGGGGGCTCTACGACCTTCGGGCGGCAGACAAGGGATCAAACGTCCGCAATAAGGGCCGCGACGGCTACACCCCACTGGGCCCCGAACTCATCCCCGCGCCCGAGGTGAACCCGGAGTCACTGCGCCTGCGCACATGGAAGAACGGCCAGCTGGTCCAGGAGGACACCACCGCCGCCATGATCTTCCCCCTGAGACAGCTGCTCGCCGACCTCTCCCAGCACCTCACCCTGGAAGCAGGGGACGTCATCCTCACCGGCACCCCGGCGGGGGCCTCCGTGGCGGAGCCGGGCGACGTCGTGGAGGTTCAGGTCGATGCCGGCGCGCTCAGCAGCGGTCGGCTGATCAGCACGGTCACCGAGGGTCCCGGGGACTTCGACCCCTCCCTGGGCAGCCTGCCCCAGGTCAATGACATCCAGCGCGAAGAAGCCTGGGGTTCGCGTGAATCTGCGGGACTCCCACAGGCGCCTGACTCCGCGTTGAGCGAGCAGCTGCGCGCGAAGCTGCTCGAGGCTCCGGTCGCCGGCTTGTCCCAGGAGATGCGCAAGCGAGGCTTCAACAACGTCACCATCGACGGCGTGCGCCCCACCCGCAGCGGCACCAAGCTCATCGGCACCGCTCGCACCCTGCGCTTCGTGCCGAACCGCGAAGACCTCTTCGCCTCGCACGGCGGCGGATTCAACGCACAGAAGCAGGTTTTCGACTCCGTGGATGCGGGTGAGGTGATCGTCATCGAGGCCCGCGGAGAGCGTGGCTCCGGCACACTCGGCGACATCCTTGCGCTGCGCGCGCTGCAGCGGGGAGCGGCCGGGGTAGTGACCGACGGCGGCGTCCGGGACTACTCCACCGTGGCCGATATCGCGCTGCCGGTCTTCAGTCAGGGCGCCCACCCGGCCGTGCTGGGACATAAACACGTGCCCTGGGACGCCGACCTCACCATCGCCTGCGGCGGCGCCACGGTCCAGCCAGGGGACATCATCGTCGGCGACGACGACGGCGTGATCGTGCTGCCTCCGGGCATTGCCGAGGATGTGGCGGACGCGGCGCTGACGAAGGAGATCGAGGACGCCTGGATCGCGGACCAGGTCAAGGCCGGGCACCCCGTGGACGGACTCTTCCCGATGAACTCCACCTGGCGGGCTCGGTATGACGAGGAGCGGGGTCGGGCGCAGGGCACGGTCGATCCGCAGAGCCAGACGCGGGTGGAGGCGCCCGCCGTCGAGGGGGAGGGCCCGTGATCCGCATCGACGAACGCATCAGCAAGTCCGAGCTGACCTATGACTGGATCCGGGAGCGCATCATCGGCCGGGAGTTCAATCCCGGCTATCGGCTCGTGCTCGGCGCGATCGCCAAGGAGCTCGGGATCAGCGTGGTCCCCGTGCGGGAGGCGGTGCGCCGCCTCGAAGCCGAGGGCCTGGTGGAGTTCGAGCGCAATGTCGGCGCCCGGGTCGCCATGGTCAACAGCGTCGAATACATCGACACTATGCAGACTCTCGGGGTCCTGGAGGGGGCTGCCACAGCGCTCGCGCTGCCGCAGATGTCCCAGGAGGACATCGATCGCGCCCAGTCGATCAACGATTCCATGCGCGCCATGCTGGAGAGCTTCGATCCAGTGGTGTTCACCTCGCTGAATGAGAAGTTTCACCGCGCACTCTTCCACCGCTGTCCCAATCCACACATCGCTGAACTCGCCGATCGTGGATGGAACCGGATGGCCGGGCTGCGCAGCTCCACCTTCAGCTTCGTGCCCGAGCGCGCGCCACGCTCGGTGCAGGAGCACGACGAGATCCTGCGGCTGATCCGTGAGCACGCCGAACCGATGGAGATCGAGATGGCAGTCCGCCAGCACAAATGGCGCACGGTCGAGGCCTACCGAGAACAGGGCCACCACGCCGTCCCGAGTCCCGCGACAGCCCGCTGACCTGCCATGGCACCCATCGAACCCAGCGCCTGCGCGCCAGAAGGAGAAGACACCCGATGAACGACTACCAGACCCCCGTCCCTGCCGATCTGCCCGAACGGATCCAGCACTACATCGACGGCGAGTCCGTGGACTCAGCCGAGGGCGGCACCTTCGAGGTGCTCAACCCGGTCACCAATGAGACCTATATCCACGCCGCCGCCGGAACCAAGGCCGACGTGGACCGTGCCGTCGCCGCGGCGCGCCGGGCCTTCGAGACCGGCCCCTGGCGCGAGATGCTTCCGCGAGAACGTTCCCGGGTGCTGCACCGGATCGCCGACCTGGTCGAGGACCGCGGAGACCGCCTCGCCGAGCTGGAGTCCTTCGACTCGGGCCTGCCCATCACCCAGGCATTGGGTCAGGCGCGCCGCGCCGCCGAGAACTTTCGTTTCTTCGCCGACCTGATCGTGGCCCAGGCCGACGACGTCTACAAGGTCCCCGGTCGCCAGGTCAACTACGTCAGTCGCAAGCCCATCGGCGTGGCCGGGCTGATCACCCCCTGGAACACTCCGTTCATGCTGGAAAGCTGGAAGCTCGCCCCGGCGCTGGCGGCGGGCAACTCTGTGGTGCTCAAACCTGCCGAGTTCACCCCTCTCTCGGCCAGTCTGTGGGCTGGCATCTTCGCCGAGGCGGGACTGCCCACCGGGGTGTTCAACCTGGTCAACGGGCTGGGGGAGCAGGCCGGCGACGCGCTGGTGAAGCACCCGGAGGTGCCGCTGATCTCGTTCACCGGAGAATCCAGCACCGGACAGACCATCTTCGCGAACGCCGCACCGGCGCTGAAGGGGCTCTCCATGGAGCTGGGCGGGAAATCGCCCGCCGTCGTCTTCGCCGACGCCGATCTTGAAGCCGCCATCAACGCCACGGTCTTCGGAGTCTTCTCGCTCAACGGTGAGCGCTGCACCGCCGGCAGCCGGATCTTGGTCGAGCGCAGCATCTATGACGAGTTCGTCGAGCGCTACGCCGCCCAGGCCAAGCGGGTCAAGGTCGGCTTCCCGCATGAGCGTGAGACCGAGGTCGGTGCGCTGGTGCACCCGGAGCACTTTGAGAAGGTCATGAGCTATATCGAGATCGGCAAGGGCGAGGGCCGGCTCGTGGCAGGCGGCGGACGCCCCGAGGGGTTCCCGACCGGAAACTTCGTGGCTCCCACCGTCTTCGCCGATGTTCCCAGCGAGGCCCGGATCTTCCAGGAGGAGATCTTCGGACCGGTGGTCGCCATCACACCCTTCGACTCGGAGGAGGAGGCCCTCGAGCTGGCCAACGACACCAAGTACGGGCTTGCCGCCTATATCTGGACCAATGACCTCAAGCGATCGCACAACTTCGCCCAGTCGGTGCAGGCTGGCATGGTCTGGCTGAACTCCAACAACGTGCGCGACCTGCGCACCCCCTTCGGCGGGGTCAAGGCCTCCGGTCTCGGGCACGAGGGCGGCTACCGCTCGCTGGATTTCTACACCGACCAGCAGGCAGTGCACATCAATCTCGGTGAAGTCCACAACCCGGTCTTCGGCAAAGCCGACTGACCAGCACTCTTATCCGCCCTCACGTTTTCACCATCAAGCAAGGACGCTTCAGATGACAGACACCTCCTTCCAGCGAGTCCCCACTCCCTCCGTCCCCGCCCCCGACATCCTGCGCTGCGCCTATATGGAGCTGATCGTCACCGACCTGAAACGGTCTCGAGACTTCTACGTCGATGTCCTGGACCTCACCGTGACGGCCGAGGACGAGGACGCGATCTACCTCCGGTCCATGGAGGAGTTCATCCACCACAACCTGGTGCTGCGCCGCGGTGAACAGGCCGCCGTCGCCGCCTTCTCCTACCGCGTCCGGGCCCCCGAGGACCTCGACAAGGCGGAGGCGTTCTATACCGAGCTCGGCTGCGAGGTCATCCGTCGCAGAGAGGGCTTCACCCGCGGCATCGGCGACTCCGTGCGGGTCCAGGACCCGCTGGGCTTCCCCTACGAGTTCTTCCACGAGGTCGAACACGTGGAACGGCTTGCCTGGCGCTATGACCTCTACACCCCCGGGGCGCTGGTCCGCCTCGATCACTTCAACCAGGTCACCCCCGATGTGCCCAAGGCCGTGGCGTATATGGAGGACCTCGGGTTCCGCGTCACCGAAGACATCCAGGACGAGCACGGCACCACCTACGCCGCGTGGATGCGACGCAAGCCCACCGTCCATGACACCGCCATGACCGGCGGCGCCGGACCACGCATGCACCACGTCGCGTTCGCCACCCATGAGAAGCACAACGTGCTGGCCATCTGCGACAAGCTCGGGGCGCTGCGCCTTTCAGACCATATCGAGCGCGGCCCCGGTCGGCACGGCGTGTCCAATGCCTTCTACCTCTACATCCGTGATCCCGATGGGCACCGGATCGAGATCTACACCCAGGACTACTACACCGGAGATCCGGACAACCCCGTGGTGACCTGGGACGTGCATGACAACCAGCGCCGTGACTGGTGGGGCAACCCGGTGGTCCCCTCCTGGTACACGGAGGCCTCCACGGTGCTGGACCTCCACGGACGTCCCGTCCCGGCCACGGAGCGCACCGATGCCTCCGAGATGGATGTGACCATCGGCGCCGACGGGTTCTCCTACACCCGCAAAGAGGACGAGGAGTCCATGCCCTCCTGGAAACAGGGCGAGTACAAGCTGGGTCACCAGCTCTGATCCGTCGGGAGACACACCATGCTTGAGAAGGACCAGATCACCGCCATCGCCGATGAGCTCGCCACCGCCGAGTCACAGCGCAGCACGATCCCGCTGCTGACCACCCGGTACCCCGAGATGACCATCGAGGACTCCTACGCGGTGCAGAACGAATGGCGACGTCGCGCCGTCGCCTCGGGGCGCCGACTGGTGGGCCGAAAGATCGGACTCACCTCGAAGGTCATGCAGGTCGCCACCGGCATCACCGAACCCGACTACGGTGCCATCTTCGACGACATGGTCTACGAGAACGGCTCGGTGATCGAACACTCCCGCTTCTCCAACGTGCGCATCGAGGTGGAGCTTGCCTTCAAGCTCGGCAAGCCGCTCTCCGGGCCTGGGGTCACCGTCTTCGATGTGCTGGACGCCACCGACTACGTGGTGCCGGCCCTGGAGATCCTCTCCAGCAGGATCGAGATGGCCGGCCGCACGATCGTGGACACGATCAGTGACAACGCAGCGATGGGCGCGATGGTCTACGGAGGTAACCCCGTGGCCCCGGACGCGGTGGACCTGCGCTGGATCTCGGCGCTGCTCTACCGCAATGAGACCATCGAGGAATCCGGGGTGGCCGCCGCAGTGCTCAACCACCCCGCCATGGGAGTGGTCTGGCTGGCCAACAAGCTCGCGCAGCACGGAGACAGCCTGCAGGCGGGAGAACTCATCCTCGCCGGCTCCTTCACCCGCCCCATGTGGGTCGAACAAGGCGACACCGTGACCTGCGACTACGGAGAACTAGGAACCCTGACATGCCGTTTCGACTGAAGCCGACCCTGCGCGAGGACCTCGCGACCGCGGACCGGGCACTCATCGGAGGCTGGGTCTGCTCAGGGTCCCCGGTGATGGCAGAGATCATGGCGGGCTCAGGGCTCGACGTCGTGCTCATCGACATGGAGCACGCACCGAACACGCTGGAGTCCGTGCTGGTCCAGCTTCACGCGCTTTCCGGGTATCCGGTGACGCCCATCATCCGGGTGCCCTCCGCCGATCCGGTGATCATCAAGCAGGTCCTGGACCTGGGCGTGCAGAATCTCCTGGTGCCGATGATCTCCACACCGGAGCAGGCCCGCGACGTGGCCGCGGCGACGCAGTATCCGCCGCGCGGCATACGAGGCATCGGCAATGCCCTGGCCCGGTCCGGACGATGGAACCGGGTACAGAACTACCTGGAGGAGGGCGCGCAGCACGTGAGCGTCTTCGTCCAGCTCGAGACCGTCGAAGGTGTGGAGAATGCCGAGGCCATCGCCGCCGTCGAGGGCGTCGACGGCATCTTCGCCGGCCCCAGCGACCTCTCAGCCTCCATGGGACTGCTGGGCCAACAGACCCACCCCGACGTCATCGCCGCCGTGAAGCACAGCTTCGCCGCGGCGCGGGCCGCCGGCAAGACGGCCGGGGTCAACGCCTTCGATCCGACAGCCGCCCACGACTACCTCGACGCCGGAGCGGCGTGGGTGCTCGTAGGCGCCGATGTCGCGCTGGTGGCGCGCGGCTCGGAGAAGCTCGCCGCGGACTTCATCCCACGTTCCGCTCACTGAGGAGTCAGACATGCAGTTTCATCACCACGGCTACGTCTCGCAGAACCCGCGGGTCCAGGCCCCGGCCGGGCTCGGACTCGATCGGCCCGAGCAGCTGCCCGAGCACATGGACGTGCTCATCGTCGGCACCGGCCCCGCCGGGATGATCACCGCCGCCCAGCTCGCGCAGTTCCCGCAGGTGCACACCCGCATCATCGAGAAGCGCGACGGACGCCTCGAGGTCGGTCAGGCCGACGGGATCCAGGCCCGCAGCGTGGAGACCTTCCAGGCTTTCGGCTTCGCCGACGAGATCTCCAATGAGGCGTATCACATCACCGAGATGGCGTTCTGGAAGCCCGACCCGGAAGCGCCGGAGAACATCACTCGCACCGCCCGGCCCGACGATGACCCGGAGGGAATCAGCGAGTTCCCGCACCTGATCGTCAACCAGGCCCGGGTGTTGGACTACTTCGGAGAGTCCATGGCCAACTCACCGTCGCGGATGACCCCCGACTACGGCTGGGAATTCCTGGGCCTGACCGTCCACGAAGAGGGCGAACACCCGGTGGAGGTCTCCCTGCGCCGTGCCGCCGGTCCGGAGGCCGGAGCCGAACGCACCGTCTGGGCGAAATACGTGCTCGGCGCCGACGGTGCGCGCAGCGGCGTGCGCACGTCCATCGGCCGGAGCCTGACCGGAGACCGGGCAAACCACGCCTGGGGCGTCATGGACGTGCTGGCGGTCACCGACTTCCCCGATATCCGCCGCAAATGCGCCATCCAGTCCCACTCGGGAGGCAGCATCCTGCTGATACCGCGCGAGGGAGGCCACCTGTTCCGGATGTACGTGGACCTCGGCGAGGTCCAGCCCGGCCAGGGAGAGCAGGTCCGCAAGACCACCATTGAGACGATCATCGAGAAGGCCAACACGATCATGGCCCCGTTCACCGTGGACGTGAAGCACGTGGCCTGGCACAGCGTGTACGAGGTCGGACACCGGGTGACCGACAAGTTCGACGACGTGCCCGAGGAGCTGACCGGTGAACGTGACCCCCGGGTCTTCATCGCCGGAGACGCCTGCCATACGCACAGCGCGAAGGCCGGTCAGGGCATGAATGTCTCCATGCAGGACGGCTTCAACCTGGGCTGGAAGCTGGGCCAGGTGCTGCAGGGGCGCAGCCCCGCCGCGCTGCTGCGCACCTACTCCGGGGAGCGTCAGGTGATCGCGCAGAACCTGATCGACTTCGACAAGGAATGGTCCACCCTGATGGCGCAGAAGCCCGAGGAGATGGAGGACCCCTCCACGCTGGAGGACTTCTACGTCAAGACCATCGAGTTCCCCGCCGGTTTCATGACCCAGTACAGCCCCTCGATCATCACCGGAGCCGACACGCACCAGGATCTCGCGAGCGGATTCACCGTGGGCAAGCGGTTCAAGTCGGAGCTGGTGTGCCGCGTCAGCGACGGCAACCCGCTGCACCTGGGTCACTTGGCCACCGCCGACGGACGCTGGCGGCTCTATGCCTTCGCCGATGCTCCGAGCGCGGGGGAGGACTCCGCACTGCGCTCCTGGGCGCACTGGCTGCACACCGATCCCAGCTCCCCCGTGCGCCGCTTCACCCCGGCCGGAGAGGATGAGGACGCCCTCTTCGACGTCAAGGTCATCTACCAGCAGCGGCATCCCGCGCTGGAGGTCACCGACGCCCCGCGCGCCTTCCTCCCGGTGGTGCGGCCCTTCGGGCTGACCGCCAGGGATCGCGTCTTCGGCACCCACCCCGAACGGGACATCTTCACCGAGCGCGGCATCAGCCGGGCGGGCTGCGTCGTCGTCGTGCGCCCCGACCAGTACGTGGCGCACGTGCTGCCGCTCACCGACACGGCCGCCCTGGCCGACTTCTTCGCACCGATCTTCCTGGAGCCCACGTCATGACCACCGAACAGACCCAGAACGACACCCTCGCGGTGCTCAACCCTGCCACCGGTGAGACCGTCGGTCGCGTCCACGATCACTCCGGCGAGGAGGCAGCAGCCCTGGTCGACGCCGCACAGGCAGGCTTCGAAGCCTGGCGCGCCACCACGCCGCGGCACCGCTCAGAGGTGCTCACGGCCGCCTTCCTGGGCATGCGCGCCCATGCCGACCGGCTGCGCGACCTGATCGTGGCGGAGAACGGAAAGTCTCAGGCGGATGCGGCCGCCGAGGTGAGCTATGCCAGTGAGTTCTTCCGCTGGTATGCCGAGGAGGCAGTACGCACACCCGGTGACTACACGGAGGCCCCGGCCGGGGGAGTGCGCAATGTCATCACCCGGCACCCTGTGGGAGTGGCGGTGCTGATCACCCCGTGGAACTTTCCGGCGGCCATGGCGACCCGCAAGATCGGCCCGGCCCTGGCGGCAGGCTGTTCGGTGCTCCTGAAGCCCGCCAGCGAGACCCCGCTGACGGCCTTCGCCATCGCCGAGATCCTCACCGAGGCAGGAGTGCCGGAAGGCGTGGTTCAGGTGGCCGCCTCCCGCAGCGCCAGTACGGTGGTCTCCGCATGGCTGGCTGATGACCGGGTCCGCAAGCTCTCCTTCACCGGGTCCACCGGCGTCGGCCGCAGACTCCTTGCGCAGTGCGCCGAACGCGTGGTCAACACCTCGATGGAGCTCGGTGGCAACGCGCCCTTCATCGTCACCGCCGGAGCCGACATCGATGCCGCCGTGGAGGGAGCCATGCTGGCGAAGTTCCGCAACGGCGGACAGGCCTGCACCGCAGCCAACCGCTTCTATGTGCACCAGGACGTGCTGGGGGAGTTCACCGAGAAATTCGGCGCCAAGATCGCGGCCCTGCGTGTCGGAGACCCCGCCCAGGGCGCTGATATCGGCCCGGTGATCACCGAGAAGGCGGCCGGAGAGATCCGCGGCCTGGTGCAGCGCGCCCAGGAACGGGGAGCCGTGATCGCTGCCCGGGCGGAGCTGCCCGCCGACGCGACGGCGGCGTTCCTCGCGCCCACCCTGCTGACCGGAGTGCCCACGGACGCCGAGATCCTCAGTCAGGAGATCTTCGGCCCCATAGCCCCAGTGGTCGCATGGACCGACCTCGACGCGATGATCGACCTCGCGAACGCCCCGGAGGTCGGGCTCTCCGCCTACGTCTACGCCGGGAAGCTGCAGACGGCGATGAAGATCGCGGAACGGCTCGAGGCCGGGATGGTCGGGGTCAACCGCGGGATCGTCTCGGACCCCAGTGCACCCTTCGGCGGGGTCAAGCAGGCAGGGATAGGTCGCGAGGGCGGGGCCTTCGGGATGGAGGAGTTCACCGAGGTTCAGTATCTCAGCGTCGATTGGTCCTGATGCAGAGACGATCCTGACCACACGACGGTTCTGTCACCTGTCAGGCCGTGCAATGGAACAGGAAGTGTGCGGCGCTCAATCGCGCAGGACCTTCTCCATCGGTCTGCCCTTGGCGAGCTCATCGATGAGCTTGTCCAGATAGCGGATCTCCCGCATGGTGGGCTCTTCGATCTCCTCGACCCGGACCCCACAGATGACCCCGGTGATCAGGGACCGTGCGGGGTTCATGGCGGGCGCCTGATCGAAGAACGTCTCACAGTCTGTCCCGGCGCCCAGGACCGCCTGGAGCTGCTGCGCCGAGTACCCGGTGAGCCAGCCGATGACCTCATCCACCTCGGCCTGAGACCGCCCCTTCTTCTCCGCCTTGGCCACGTAGTGCGGATAGACCGCGGCGAAGCTCATGGTGTAAATCCGATGCCTGCTCATATCGGGTCCTTTCTGCGATTGCACTGAACTGTGGTCCCCGCCGATCCCCTCCTCGAGGAGGGGACAAGGTCCCTCCGCTGGGAGGGGGTGCTCTGCCTGCCGCTGCGATGAACTGGAGTCACCGAACTTCCAGGACAGGCGCAGCAGCGCCGGAACGGACACTGACCACCATGACCACCACATCTCCCAGCATAGAGATCTCCCATCTCGCCAAGAGCTACGGCTCCACCCAGGCGGTGACGGACGTCACCTTCAGCGCTGAATCCGGCCGCGTGCTGGCGCTGCTCGGCCCCAACGGTGCCGGCAAGACCACCACGATGCGCATCCTGCTCGGCCTGGCCACCGCGGAGAGCGGACACGCCCTCATTGACGGAAGAGCCTACTCCGCATTCTCCTCACCAGCCCACCGCGTAGGTGCCGTGCTCGACGCCGGCGGGCTCCATCCCGACCGCACTGCACGGGAACACCTTCGCATCACCGCCGCCATGATCGGGGGCAGCCAGCAGATCATCTCACCGGTGCTTGAGCAGGTCGGCTTGGCTGAGGCCGCCGACCGTCCTGTGCGCGGCTACTCGCTGGGCATGCGCCAGCGCCTGGCTCTGGCCAACGCGCTGCTCGGGGACCCGTCAATCCTGGTGCTGGATGAGCCTGCCAACGGACTGGACCCGGCGGGCATCCGCTGGCTGCGCCAGTACTTGCGCTCCTTCGCCGCACAGGGCGGGACCGTTCTCCTCTCCACCCACGTGCTGACCGAGGTGTCCCTGGTCGCCGATGACCTCGTGATCATCGATCGTGGCCGAAGCCTCATCACCGGGGCACTGGATGCGCTCACCGCCGACAGTGATCTTGAACAGCTCTACCTCTCTATGACCTCCGCCGGCTCAGACCGACCAGCCCATCACACCCCCGGCACGCCTGCCGGCTCCACCTCGACAGATCGTGAGACCCTGCGATGATCCGCGCCGAACTGCTCAAGATGACCACCACGAAGGCCCCGAAGATCGCCGCGGCCGTCGGCATCCTCGGTGTGGCCGCCACCCAGCTCGCCAGCGGATGGCTGTTGCCAGCCATCAGCCATATGGACCCTGACCTGCAGGACAGCGTCGCCGAAATGGCCACCTCCACGGCGGATCAGCAGCTCGCGGCCATGAACGTCCTCGGCGGAGGCTCGCTCTCCAGCGGATCCGTCAGCGTCGGGCTCGTCGCGGTGCTGCTTCTCGGTGCGCTGATCGCGACCTCCGACTTCCGCCACGGCGGCCTCATCAACGCCGCCCTCGCTTCACCTCGCCGAGGTCGCATCATGGGAGCCAAGACGGCGGCGACCGCCATGGCCATGGTGGCCGTGGGGCTCGGCTACGCCCTCGTGCAGGGACTTCTGGTGGCGGTTGCTCCCAGCACCCTCGGGGCCGGAGGGCTCTCGGCAAGCTGGTGGGACATCGCCGACGTGCTCGGCCGCGGGATTCTTGCGCTGATCCCGCTGGGCGTGTTCGGTCTGTCTGCGGGGCTGCTCATCCGCAGCCAGAGCGCCACCTTCCTCGTGCTCATCGGTGCCGCCGTCGCCGATGTCACACTCGGCGCGATCCTTGCCGTCGTCCCAGCCACCAGCAGCTGGGCCAGCTACACGCCGCTGGCGCTGGTATCGACCGCGACGGGCCCGTCCGGGGGTCTCGGCGCAGGCCTGGCGCTGGGCATCCTGACTATGATGGCGCTGGCAGCGGCAAGCGTGGCCTGGATGACGCTGCGCCGCCGGGACCTCTGAGACTCGCCATCCGGACCGGTGACAGGAGAAGACCCATGGAGCATTCCACGACTGACGTGCCCAGCGCGCACACCTGGACGTGGACCCCCTCATTGGTCATCCTGGCCATCATCCCGCTGCTCTTCGCTGTGCCGGAGTTCCTGAACTCCGGCACAGCGGTGCTTCTCACCACCGGAACGCTCGTGGTCCAGGCGGTCGTGCTGCTGGGCAGCTGGAGATGGCCCGGGACCATCCTGGCGGTCGTCACGCTCAGCGACGCTCTGCTCTTCGCGCTGGATGAGGGCAATACCAGCGCTGGGCTTGCGGTGCTCTTCGCCGCCTATGCCACCAGGCGATCGCTGCCTCGTGACGCCGCGGCCCGGCGGATCGTTCCCTGGGCGGTGTTCAGCGTGATCGTGGCCGCGACCACCGGTGCCACGGGAGAGCTCGCCCAGTACGGCGAGATCCCGCTGGCCCTTGCACGTGGACTGGTGCTCTTCGGACTCGCCTGGCTGACCGCCGAGATCGTGATCGGGCGGGCCCAGCTGATCCAGGCGTTGATCGAACGCGCGGAGATCGCCGAGCGCGAGCAGGAGCTTGTCGCCCAGCAGGCAGTCCAGGATCAGCGCACCATGATCGCCCGAGAGCTCCATGACATCGCAGCCCACCACCTCACCGGAATCATCGTCAGCGCCCAGGCCGCCAGCGCTCTGGCACAGACTGACCCGCAGGCCCAACGGGGGTATCTGAGCTCGGTGCAGCGTGACGCCCGCTCGGCGCTGGAGAACCTGCGCCGCACGCTCGGTCTGCTCCGCGCCGAAGAAGGTTCCACCGCGCTCGGCGCCCCCTCCATGGCCGATCTGCCGCAGGTCATCGAGGACGCCGAAGCACGCGGAACCCCGGTGGAGCTGCGCCAGCAGGGTCAGGCCTGGACGCTGGGGCCGGTGGCCGGCGTCGTCGTCATCCGTGGAATCCAGGAGGCGCTGGCAAACATCACCAAGCACGCCCCCGGTGCGAGGGCGCGGCTCACCGTGGACTGGGGGAGTGATCAGCTGAACATCGAGGTCCACGACGACGGCGCGGCCCACCCCGCCACGCCCCTTCCGGCCAGCGGCTATGGTCTGACCGGGCTGCGCGAACGCCTCCGGCTGGTCCACGGGGCCCTCGAAGCCGGGCCCACGGGGCCGGGCTGGCGCACCGCGTTCAGCCTTCCGCGCGAGCGCACCGAGAGCGCCGAACCTGCTGTGAAGGGACAGCTGCTGTGATCACCGTGCTCATCGTCGATGACCAGCCCGTGGTCCGCGCCGGGCTGTCCGTGGTGCTCGACGCCGAACCGGACTTCCAGGTGCTCGGACAGGCCGCCGACGGTGCCGAGGCTGCCCGGCTGACCGCAGAGCTCTCGCCCGACGTGGTCTGCATGGACGTGCGCATGCCGGGCACGGACGGGATCACCGCCACCCGGGAGATCGTCGCCTCCGGCTCCACGGCCAGGGTGCTGATCCTGACCACCTTCGACATCGACGAGTACGTCTTCGCCGCACTCGAGGCCGGGGCCTCCGGATTCCTGCTCAAGGGAGCCGAGGAAGCCGTGATCGCCCAGGCAATCCGGTCGGTGGCTGCGGGCGGGGGAACTCTCGATCAGCGCATCACCCATAAGGTCATCACCGAGTTCGCCCAGCGCAGCAGTGCTCCGCGCGGCGGGACCGAACCGGGGACGGTCACTCGGGGCGCCCTGGGGCGGGAACCTCTCGCTCCGCAGACCCCTGCGCTGACGCCGCGGGAGACGGAGGTTCTGCGGCTGATCACCCAGGGTCTCTCCAACGCCGAGATCGGGGAATCCCTTGTCGTGGAGGTGACCACGGTGAAGTACCACGTGCAGTCGATCCTGATGAAGACCCAGAGCCGGGACCGGCTTCAGGCAGCCATCTGGGGGCTGCGCCACGGGATCGCCGGAGAGGATCCCCGCTGAACCCCGTGGCCCGAGACCCCCTGGAAGTGCTCAGCGCCGCGTGACAGGATCGGAGGTGCAGGACTCGATCGCTGGTCGGCACCGACGTCCGGCACACGGGTCAGGCAACAACTCCTGAGGAGGACCACGATGAAAGCACTCCAGTACGTCGCCATCGGCCAGCCGCCCGAAGTCCGTGAAGTCCCCACACCAGAGCCCGGGCCTGGTGAGGTCAGGCTGCGGATCACCGCCGCCGGCGCCTGCCATTCCGACAGCTTCGTCATGGGGCTGAGCGAGGAGCAGTACGCGAACTTCGGTTACCCGTTGCCCATGACGCTGGGCCATGAGGGGGTCGGCGTCGTCGATGCGCTGGGGGAGGGGACCACCGGGGTGGAGCTCGGTGACGCCGTCGCCGTCTACGGTCCGCTGGGCTGCGGCCGCTGTCACTCCTGCGCCCAGGGCTTCGAGAACTATTGCCCCCATGCAGCCGGAATGGGGATCACCCCTCCCGGTCTCGGCCGCGACGGAGCCATGGCGGAGTACCTGATCGTGAGCGACCCGCGCCTGCTGATCCCGATCAAGGACCTGGACCCGGTCAAGAGCGTGGCCCTGACCGACGCCGGACTCACGCCCTACCACGCGATCAAGGGCTCTCTGGACCTGCTGGTGCCGGGAAGCGTGGCCGTGGTCATCGGTGTCGGCGGCCTCGGGCACATCGCTGTGCAGCTGCTGCGCAGCCTCACCTCAGCCACCTTGGTGGCGCTGGACATCAGCCAGGACAAGCTCGAGTTCGCCCGCGAAGTGGGGGCCCACCACGCCTTCCTCTCCGACGACGGCGCCGCGGCGAACATCGCCGAGGCAGTGGGCCCGGGTCCGGTCACCGCGATCTTCGACTTCGTCACCAATGAACCGGTCATGAAGATCGCCCGGTCGCTCAGCGGCCCACGCACCGACCTGGTGCTCGTCGGAGCAGGAGCGGTGGAGACCAGCGTCGGCCTGCTAGGGCAGCCCTACGGTTCGCGGATCCGCGCCCCGTATTGGGGTGCACGCCCGGAGCTGATGGAGGTCGTCGAACTCGCCCGGACCGGCCACCTCGAGGTGGAGACCAAGCAGTTCAACATGGAACAGGCGCCGGAGGCGTACCGCAAGCTGCACGACGGTGAACTGCGCGGACGCGCCGTCGTGGTGCCGTAAGGCGTCGTGCCAGAAACGGCGCTGCCGAGGACGTAGCGCGCGCGAGCGCAATGGGTAAAGTGGTAGCTGACGGGGATGGCCCTCATTGCGGGGGCGCCACCCCCGTCGGCTGCCACGAGGCCCCCGCGGGAGCGTCCTCATGAGCCACGACAGCCACCACACCACCAGGCCGATCCCCTTCGAGCCCGCCCGGCGGGAGCTCGGTGTCATCGTCGGTTTCGACGGCTCCAAACAGGCGTTCCTGGCACTGCACTATGCGGCCCGCGCCTCTCGGCGAAGCGGACGCGTGCTGACCGTGATCACTGCCTTCACCGTCCCGACACCGCTGTACACGACCCTGGCAGCCGTCCCCGAGCAGTCCGAGGCCGAGGCCCATCTCGCCGCTGCCAGGAAGGTGCTCGAAGAGGCTCGCAGCTACCTCCAGGACTACCCCGGAAAGGTCATCTACCGGGCCGAACGCGGAGATGCGGCCGGGGTGCTGGTGGATCTCTCGAGCATCGCCGAACTGGCAGTCGTGGGCGCGCGCGGTCGCGGTGGTTTCCTCGGACGGGTCCTGGGATCCGTGTCTTCGGCCCTGCCAGCCCACGCTGACTGTCCCACCGTGGTGGTGCCTCGACAGTATCCGGTGGGGGAGGCCGAGGGCGAGGCGCGGTTCGAGCCGAGCGCGGACCAGCGTCCGGTCGTCGTAGGGATCGACGGATCGGCCCAGAGCCGAGTGGCGACGCTCCAGGCGGCACAGGCCGCGCAGAACCGCGGGGTCCAGCTGCACCTGCTGCTCGCCCTTCCCTCCCTGGAGGGATGGCTTCAATGGTATCCGGAGCTGAACGCCCCCGAGGAGGCGGTCACCGATCGCCGGAAGACTCAGCTGGAGAAGTCGCTGGAGGCAGAGGTGGAGTGGTTGAAGAGGCACTACCCTTCCCTGGAGGTCACGGCTCTGGTCAGGCCAGGGGATCCCACGGCCCTGTTGGTGAGAGAGACTGATCACGCGCAGCTGACGGTCCTCGGCACGCGTGGCCGAGGCGAGATCGCGGGCACGATGCTCGGTTCCGTGTCGCGCGGAGTACTTCACAAGGCGACAGGTCCGGTGATGGTCGTGCCCTATCTCAAGGACGATCGCTTGGCGGACCAGCCGGAGTTCATCCGGTGAGCCGCGCGACGGCGCGCATCATTCTGGTCCGCGCCGTGAACGTCGGGGGCACCGCGAAGCTGCCGATGGCGCAGTGGCGGTCGCTGGCCGAATCACTGGGCGCGACAGGAGTGGAGACGTATATCGCCTCCGGCAACATGGTGTGTACCCCGGTCGGTGACCCCGAGGTCTTTGACCGTGCGCTGGAGAACGCCGTGCAGCAGCAGCTCGGATTCTTCCGCGAGGTGATCAGCCGCTCGGTCCAGGAGGTCACCGCTGCGTTGGCGGCCCATCCCTTCGAGGAACTCGACCCCCGGTTCTCCTACATCACGTTCTTGGCCGGAGAGCCGACCGCCGAGGCGGTGGCGAAGGCGCAGAGCTTCGCAACCGGCGCAGACGAATGGAGGGTCATCGGCCGGGAGATGCACATCCGCTACGCCGAAGGTGCAGGCAGGGCCCAGATGAAGGACGCCGCAATCGGCAGGGCGCTGGGGGTGCCCGGGACAGCGCGAAACCTCAACACGGTGCGCCGGCTCATCAGCCTCACCTCCGACTAGCCCGAACTGCCTCGGCGATCGAAGTGGTTCCTCGGTTGAGCTCCAGGACCTGCGGCGCGAGCGCTGGGTTGTGGAGCATCTCCTCGGCGGGGAGGCGGCCCACGCCTCCGTTGGTCCCGAACACGAATATCTCCATATCAGAGCCATTCTCTGGAGCGCGCGTACCGCGCTGCCTCGCGGCGATTACGAGTCTGGGTCTTGTGCATGGCGTTCGAGAGGTAGTTCCGCACGGTTCCTTCGGCCAGGTACAGGCGAGCGGAGATCTCACCGACGGAGTAGCCCTCCAGCGTCTCGCGCAACACATCGAGCTCCCGGTCGGTCAGCGGTGAATCATCGACCACCGCCAGCGCGGAGATGTCCGGATCGATCCAGCGTCTGCCCGCGTGCAGGGTCTCGATCACTTCAGCGATCAGGCTCGGATGGGCAGATTTGCTGACGAAACCGCGAACGCCGAGTTTGAGCGCGCGGCGCAGTACTCCTGGCCGGGCGTGACGGGTGAGCATGAGCACCACCTGCTCGGGCCGCTGCCGAAGGATCATCTCCACGGCCGAGAGACCGTCGGTGCCCGGCATCTCGAGGTCGATGACCAGTACGTCGGGATGGTGCGCCATGACGACGTCGACCGCGGCGGTCCCGTCGGCGGCCTCGCCCACGATCGTGATGTCAGCCTTGAGCGGCAGCAGCGAGGACAGTGCTGAGCGCAGCAGGGCTTCGTCATCGACGAGCACGACATTGATCATGACAGGCTCGGTTCCTCGGGTGCGGTGGTCACTTGTGGAAAGTGCACCGCGGTGCGGAATTCTCCCTCAGACTGCGAGACGGCGAGCGCCCCGCCATCATTGGCCACGCGAGCGCGCAGTGTCTCCAGTCCGTTCAGGGCCGGCAGCGGTCCCGGGTCGGCGCCGTCGTTGATGATCTCGATCCCGGTGTTGGAGATCGTGATCATCACATGGCTCGAGTCGGCGTGGCGCAGTATGTTCGTGGTCGTCTCCCGCAGGACCTGTCCCAGCAGTTCGCTGTGACCGTCCGCGGCCTCGCCGTGTCGGGTGATCCGCACCGCCACTCCCGCGGCCTCGAAGAGATTCCGTGCGTTCTCCAGCTCCGCGCGCAGATTGAGCGTGCGCCGGGCGTAGGCAAGGTTCTTTGTCTCTCGAATGGTCTCCTCCACCTGGGCGTAGACCTCACGCAGTTCTGTCATCGCTCGTTCGGGGTCCCGCGTCACCAGTTCCTCAGCGAGTGCGATCTTGAGGTTGACCACGTGCAGCGTATGGCCCTGGATGTCGTGGAGGTCGCTGGCGAAGCGCATGCGTTCGCGCATGATGCCCAGCTCAGCCTCTGCTTCCTGCGCGCGCTCCAGGTCCCGCAGAATCCGCCAGTAGCTCTGCATCATGAGAATCACGGCGGCGACGAAGACGCTCAGCCCGCCAGGAATCAGCACATAGCGCACGACATTGACCCAGGTGACGGGCTCGTTGAGGAAGTAGAGCCCACCGAGGGCGGCGATCAGCAGACCCAGGCCGATGATCCAGGGCAGCGGCCGCCGCAGCAGCTGGGGCATCAGCACCCCGCTGAGCATCGCGGCGCCGAAGAACGCCACCGGGTTCAGTGCGAGCACCGCACAGATGGCCCACACCACGAAGGAGAACCCCAGTGCGAGCGCGGTGGAGCGTGGATGAGCCGCCGGCTCGAACTCCAGCAGCACCAGGAAGGTCAGCAGGATGCCGGCGCTGAAGCCGAGGCCCTCGCGCCATGTCTGCGAGGTCATGGCCACAATCGCCAGCGCCACCGGGGCGATGGCGACCACCGTGGTCAGAACTGTGGCGCGGTGCATGCGCCGCTGGGCCGCAATCGAGGTCGAGGACATCAACGGGCGCCCCGGAGCGCGAATCTGTTCATGGTCCCCATCTTCTCGGCTCCATCTCCGCGGCAGAAGTGACAAAACGTCATGCGCGCTGCTGACACCCTGTGACTGCCGCGCCAGACCCCCTTGGCGTGAAATGGAGGCATGAACTCAGAAACAGTCATTGACGTCGAACGTCTCAATGTCAGCTACGACGACTTCCACGCAGTCAAAGATCTCACGTTCAACGTGAGACGGGGAGAGCTCTACGCCCTGCTCGGCACCAACGGCGCAGGCAAGACGTCCACCCTGGAGGTCATCGAAGGCCACCGCGCGTCCACTTCCGGCAAGGTGTCGATCCTGGGGGAGGACCCCCGCAACCGGAAGGCGGTTCGCCCACGGATGGGCATCATGCTCCAGGAGAGCGGCTTTTCCGCAGACCTGAGCGCCATGGAGACTCTGACGCTGATCGGCGGGCTCACCGGTCGCGAGGATCAGCCGAGCAGAGTGCTCGACGTCGTCGGGCTCACCACCAAGTCCGAGACCCGCGTCTCGGCACTCTCCGGCGGTGAGAAGCGCCGGCTGGACTTCGCGACCGCGATCTATGGGTCACCGGAGCTGATCTTCCTCGACGAGCCCACCACCGGACTCGATGTCGCCTCCCGCGATGATCTCTGGGAGGTGGTGGACCGGCTCCGGGAAGACGGCGCGACGATCGTGCTGACCACCCACTACCTGGAGGAGGCCCAGCAGCGCGCCGACCGTATCGGTCTGATGCACGAGGGCACCTTCCGGATGCAGGGCACCGTCACCGAGCTGACCCAGACTCTGCCCGGGCACATCAGCTTCACCCTCAGTGAGGATGCCCCGGTCCTGCCGCTGGAGAGCTCCACAAGCGGCGGCAAGCTCCTGATCGAGACCCATGGGCTGCAGCAGGACCTCTACACGCTGCTGTCCTGGGCCGAGGCCAACCGCACCGAGCTGCGTGACCTTGATGCGGGGCCCACCCGGCTCGACGACGTCTTCCGCTCGATCACCCGCAACTGACCCCCCGCACCTCACCACAGCGTTAGGACCACATCATGCTCACCATTGCTCGTAGCGAGCTTCAACAGATCGTTCGCAATCGGATGGTCTTCTTCAGCGCCACCGTCATCCCCGTGGGCCTGAGCCTGCTGTTCATCGCTCAGAGGGAGACCTTCAGCCAGGTCCCCACCGGCATGGGATTCCTCGCCGGTGCCTTCATGATGATCCTGATCAGCATGGGCCTGTACTCCACCGCGGTGACCACCCTGGCCGCCCGTCGGCAGACGCTCTTCCTGAAGCGGCTGCGCTCCACGGCGGTCAGCGACGTCGCCGCACTGGCGGGGATTCTCGGGCCACCTGCCCTGATCGGGATCATCCAGGTCACCGCCGTGCTCACCGTACTCGCAGTGCTCACCGAGGCTCCTGCGGCGATTCCGCTGCTGATCGTCTCCGGACTGTCCCTGGTACTGATGATGCTCGGCCTGGCGCTGGCCACCGCTGGGATCACCACCTCCCCCGAGCACGCGCAGGTGACCACGCTGCCGGTGACCATGGGAACATCCGCCGTGGCGTTCTGGATCGGGTTCACCGGCACCGAGGAGCTCGGCATGCTCAAGCGCGCCCTGCCCGGTGGGGCCGCGACCGAGCTGACCATCAACGCCTGGAACGGCGGCGTGGAGCTGGCCGATAACCTGCTGCTGCTGCCACCCACCCTGGCCTGGATCGTCATCGGAGTGCTCCTGGCCAAGCGCTTCTTCCGCTGGGAGCCCCGGCGCTAGCCTCGGCGCTTAACCAGGCGTAGGCACTGGAGCCAGCACGGCTGCGGTGCCTACACTCGCGTCATGTCGGTGCGCAGCGCGTTCGCCATCCTGACCACTGACGATCTCGAACGGCTCGTCGGGTTCTATCGAGCTGCCTTCGATGCGGAGCCGACGTACCGGTTCCCTGACGATGAGGGACGCGATGTCTATGTCACGCTCAGCATCGGGGAGGCTTCCCTGGGCATCGGCCGAGAGAGCGGGCCGACCCGCGTGACCTCCAGGATGACGCTTTGGTTCTATGTTGACGATCTCGATCTCGTCTACCGCCGCGCTCTCGATGCCGGCGGAATCGCAGTGCGCGAACCCGCCGAGATGCCCTGGGGCGAGCGAGTTGCGCAGATCCTGGATCCCGACGGGTTCTCGATCCATCTCGGTGCGGTGGACTGAACGCGGACCGGTTCCCGAGCTGAGTCAAGTGGGGGTGAGCGGAGGGACTGCGGGAGTCCCAGAGCACGGAGATCCCTGGGATCAGCGGCGCCTGGCGCGGCCGGCGGCCTTCTCGTAGAGGTTCTCCACCACGCGCTGGAAGTCACGCATGACCTCGGCTCGCTTGATCTTCAGCGAGGGCGTGAGGTGGCCGGAATCGATGGTGAAGTCGTCCTCCAGCACCGTGAAGCTGCGAATGGACTCGGCCTGGGAGACCGAGGCGTTGGCTGAGTCGATCACCTGCTGCAGATGAGCCAGGACCTGCGGATGTTCGGTGAGCTCCTTCATGGGCGTCTCCGGATCCAGTCCCTTCCCGCGCAGCCAGCTCGGCGCCACATCACTGTCCAAGGTGATCATGGCACTGATGAACGGCTTGCCGTCCCCGACCACGACCGCCTGGGAGACCAGAAGATCAGCTCGTATGGCGTCTTCGAGCTGGGCGGGGGAGACGTTCTTGCCCCCCGCGGTGACGATGATCTCCTTCTTGCGTCCGGTGATGATCAGTCGGCCCAGATCATCGAGCCGCCCTAGATCTCCGGTGTAGAACCAACCGTCGGCGCTGAAGGACTCTGCGTTGAGATCCGGACGGTTGCGGTAGCCGCGGAAGAGCGAGCTGCCCCGCACCAGGACCTCGCCGTCCTCAGCAATGCGCACCGCGTTGCCGGGAAGGGGGCGACCGATCGTCCCGATCCGGTAGTGCGCCGGCAGATTTCCTGAGACAGGCGCGGTGGTCTCGGTGAGCCCATACCCCTCGATGATCTGGATCCCGACACCGTTGAAGAAGTGCGCGAGGCGATCACCCAGCGGAGAACCGCCGGAGAAGGCATGGGTGACGTGCCCACCCATGCGGGCACGAAGCTTGGAGTAGACCAGTCGGCTGAACAGTCGGTGCTTCAGGCGCAAAGTCCACGGAGTCTTGCCCTCGGCGCTGGTCTGGGACCAGCGCACTGCCGTGTCCACGGCCGCGTCGAATATCCGCTTTCTGCCGTCGCCGTCGGCCTTCAGCGCCGCGGAGTTGTAGATCTTCTCGAAGACCCGGGGCACGCCGAGCAGGAATGTCGGCTGGATGTCGCCGAGGTCGTCGATGAGCTGTTTGATGTCGGGCGTGTGCGCGACCCGCCCGCCGGCGGCGATGAAGATCACTGAGACGAAACGGGCGAAGACGTGGGCCATGGGCAGGAACAGGACGGTGGAGGAATGCTTGCCCACGACCCCTTCCAGCGCGGCGATGGTCTGCAGGCTGTGTTCAACGAAGTTTCCGTGGGTCAGCTCGCAGCCCTTGGGCCGTCCTGTGACTCCGGAGGTGTAGATGACCGTTGCGAGGTCGTTGGTGGTCGCGGAGGAGCGGCGAGACTCCACCTCCTGCGTGGGGACTTCGCGACCGGATTCCCGGAGCGCGGCGAGGTCTCCGCCCTCGATCTGCAGCACCGAGGGCCGGGACTTCAGTGCGGAGGCATCAAGTCCTTCCCGGATGGTCTGCGCGTGGCGGGGCGTCTCGGCGAACACCAGGCTGAGTTCGGCGTCTTCGGCGATCCAGGCGATCTGCGCGGCGGATGAAGTCTCGTAGATCGGTACCGAGACCGCACCTGCGTACCAGAGGGCGAAGTCCAGCAGACTCCACTCGAAGCGGGTGGCCGACATGATGCCCACTCGGTCGCCAGGCTGCGTGCCGCGGCGGATCAAGCCCTTCGCCAGCGACGTCACTTCGGCGTGGAACTGTGCCGCGGTGACATCCACCCACGCTCCGGTCGAATCCCTGCGGGTGAAGAGGACGTTGTCGGGGTCTTCGCTGCGCTGCTGCTCTAGGAAGTCGGTGGTGTTCATCTGTGCTGGCACATCGATCAGCGCCGGTGTCGCGGTGTCCTGCAAGGATGGCCTCCGTCTCGGTGACGCCCTCGTGGCGGGTGCTGCCGCTGAGGTCTCATGGCGACTGCTGCAGAGTAAAGAATATCCTGCCTGTCAGGGCGGGTGGGCGCGGACGTCATGTGCCGGATCGAGCTTAGACTGCTGTCATGGCGGATGAAGAAGAGAGCTCCACGAATTATCTGGCGCTCGGGATCGCCCTCGGACCGGCGTTCGGGGTGGTGTTCGGGCTGGTGTTCTTCGACAACGTCGGACTGGGCATCGCGATAGGCATGGGCCTTGGGGTCGCGCTCGGCGCGGGGCTGGAGTCTCAGCAGTCGAAGAAGGAAGACGACGACGGCGCCGCCTCACCCTAGGGGCGGGCGGGGCTCTCGGGAGCTCCGAGCGGGGGCAGCTCGACCTCTCTGACCTTGTCGCCGCGCAGCAGCAGGCGCACCTTCTGAGGGTGCGCGGCGCCGTGGATCTCGCGGTACTCAAGTGTGAATGGCTCGGCGGGCTCCAGGAAGAACGGGAGGCTGAGCGGTTCCCGCTTCAGGGTCTCGCCCAGGGCGTCGTCCTCGTTGGTCACGGAGAGGACCTCGATCCGTTCACCAGCGATGAGTGTGATCTGTCCCGGTCGGTGCTCTCCGGTGATGGAGACATCGGCGTGCACGTGTCCGCGCACGATCGCGGCGATCACAGCGGCCACCGCCACAACGCCGATAGCGAGGTAGGCGAGCGTGTCAGCAGTGATGGCGTCCATAGGAGCAAGACTACTCATCAATGTCTCTCGGGAGCGCCTCAGAGAGAAGAGTCATGCGGGCCGTTCGTCGCGAGATCATGACGCTGGTCTCGTCGATTCAGTGCTGCGGCGATGATGCTCTTTCGGTGGAAGAACCCGTGCCCCGTGGCCGCTGCCGCCAGCGCCACGGCGAGGTAGCCGATGACAATGCCCACAATGTCATCTATGACGTAGTGCCATCCGAAGTACAGCGTCGAGAGCACCGTCAGTCCGAAGAACGCCCAGGCGAAGATTCGCACGCCCAGATGCTGTCCAGTGCGATGCATGAAGTAGGCCGCGGCGAACGTGATCGAAGTGTGCAGCGAGGCGAAGGCCGCGACCCCGTGGATCGCCTCGCTCGCTTCAGGATTCGAGAGGAACTGCAGGCGGTTGTTCAGCAGAGACTCTTGAAGTTCGGCAACCCTCGTCTCGGGGAGGGTGTCGTAGAGGTCTGGCCGGGCGTAGATCGGACCTAGGGCCGGAAGCAGGTAGTAGCTGAGCGTGCCGATCACCCAGTTCAGACTCAGTGTGGTGGCGTACCAGGCACCGACCGCGAGGTTGCGGTTGAGCACCAGAAAGATGCCGAGCGTGAGCGGTATCAGTGGCAGGTAGGCCATGTAGATGAACGACAGCACCTGGGCGGTCAGCTCCACGCCCAAGATGTCGTGAAGAACGAGGGCGGGGTCAACGCCGCCGAACATCCATCGGTCCAGCTGCAGGAGTTCTCGATCAAAGAGGACCCCGTCGCGGTACACAGGCAGGACGTTCTTCAGGTTCCGGTACCCCACATAGCACACGTAGAAGGTTCCCAGCCCAGTGGCGATGTACAGCACGCGGCGCATGCTCCACTCATGCTGCAGCACTTCTTTGACCCCTACGCCGAGGTTCTTCCAGCCGGAGCGTCGCACGGCGGCGGGCAAGAGCCCGACGGCGAAGAGAAGCAGGGCCAGAAGCGGCAGGCGGATCCAAGCGGGACCGAGGAAACCCTCGGGGTCCTTCAGCGGCACTCCGACAGATATCGAAGCCACCACGGCGATGGTTCCCACCAAGAGAGAGACACACACCGCAAGGGTGTAAGGCCACCGAAGGGCAGTGTTCTGGCGCTGTGCAACCTGCGTTTGCGTACTGGACATGACATTACACCTGGAGTCTTGTGGACCGGCATGGTTGCGAACTGTCAGATTTACCGATCATTGTGATGCCTTGACGGAGCGCAGCCTTGAAAAAGGCCAAAATATCACGCGGACCACACCTTCGCCGTAGGCGCGCAGTCCAGCGTTGAACGGTTGGAGTGAGAACAACCAGGTAGTCATCATCGCCAGGAGCACACATGCCACAAGCATCGCGAGGGAGTGGGCATGCTCCAAGCTGTCATCCAAGGGTATATCGAGAAGTCTGATCACGAAGCCGTGGAGAAGATAGACCGCCAGAGAATTCCGGCCCACCTTGCACAGGTAGCCGTCCCTGTTCGACATGAAAGTGCAGAAGGCGACGGTGCTCAGCGCGGCACTGAGACCCACGATCAATCGAGTGGTTGCCCCTTCAGGGATGCCGACATCGTGCCAGTCGAAGTTTCTGACGCCGTAGAACCAGATTTTGCTGGGGTCGTAGAGATAGAACAGCAGCATCGGTGTTGCCGCTGCGAGGGCCAGCCCACTTTTCTGAAGGGGAGTCCGACCGCCGGCCCAACTCAGAATCTGTTGACCATAAAGCTTCCCGACCACGAAGAACGGCCAGAACACCAGTGTCCGGGAGAGCGAGAGCTCGTAGTCATAGGTCGGAATGATGCCCCCGAAGAGGGCTGCGAGCACCGAGACGGCCAGCAGGGTGCGAGGGAATCGCTCGATCAGCGGCGTGCTCAGGGTCCACCACACCATGGCGAGCAGGAACCAGGTGATCCAGTACGGCACCAGGGAGTCAAACTCCGGATTGAGCCCGATGAGGCTCATCCAGCCGTAATAGAGCGGCATGGCGGTGGCCAGCAGAACGAGGAAGAACGCGACGCGCTGGGGCAGCCTGTCGGATTTGGCGGTGATGCCTGCCAGGAACACGAAGGCGGGAATGTGGAAGGAGTAGATGGCTGTCTGCGGCACCCGCAGGACATCCGAATCCCAGGGGGAGACGGCCGCCAACATGTGTCCGAGCACGACGAGAAACACCAGCGCACCCTTCGCGCGATCAAGTCGATGGTTTCTCTGAGCCACAGTCTCACGCTATTCAGTGTTCTTCAGCACAGTCTTGACGCACGCTGTACGGAGACTGGGGGCAAGCCTCGCCATATGAGCGGAATCGGTTGCCTCGCCCATTCTTCTCAGCGAAGTGAACGGGGCACAAAAGAAGCACCCCGAACCAGACGGTTCGGGGTGCTTGCTGTCTCTTGAGACAGAACATGGGGTGAGCGACGGGGCTTGAACCCGCGACCCTCGCGACCACAACGCGATGCTCTACCAGCTGAGCTACGCCCACCATGTGAGCCGTCACCGGCTCGCTGACTTGCTGCCTATCAGTCCGAAACGGCCGAAAAGCAACGCATATCAGTCTACACAGAATCCCGTGCTTTCCTGAAATCCGCCCAACGGCGGATCAGTCCTGCTTGAACACCGTGCGCCGGTAGTGCCGCAGCTCCTCGATCGAATCCCGAATGTCGCCCAGTGCCCGGTGGTTTCCGGTCTTGGCAGGCGCTGTCTTCTTCGCCTCCGGGTACCAGCGGGAAGAGAGTTCCTTGATGGTGGAGACGTCGACGATCCGGTAGTGCAGATGCTTCATGAGCTCTGGCATGCCGATCCTCAGGAACGCCTTGTCGGCGTGCACAGAGTTCCCGGCAAGCGGCGCCACCCCGGCCTCAGGGATCCACGCCTTCACGTACTCGAGCACGCGCTGCTCGGCCACCTGCACCGAGACGCCATCCTTGAGGTCCTCGAGCAGGCCCGATGCCGTATGCATCTTCTGCACGATCGGCGCCATCGTCTCCAGCCGCTCGGCAGGGTCCGGAGCGATCACCACCTGAACACCCTCGCCGAGGATGTTCAACTCAGCGTCGGTGACGAGGGCGGCGATCTCCACGAGCACGTCATGGTCGGGATTCAGCCCCGTCATCTCGCAGTCGATCCAGACCATGCGCCCCGCCCAGGAGCCCCCCGGGCGCGCAGGCGTCTCTGGGGCGGATGCGTCATTGGTCTCAGTCATATGGGAACTCACGCTGACTACTCTACCGACGGGCGTCAGTGCGCGGGGGAGGCCGGGAACGGTGGTGATAAATTCAAAGGCAATGAGCGCTGAGGCCGGAGCCGCCGAGAACAGCCCCGCACCCCGAGGTGCCGAGGGCTTCACTGGGCTCGCCAACACCAGCTCCACACCCGAGGATGCACCCGGCCCACCCGGTGCCCGGCGTCGCGACCTCTGGTTGCACATCCTGCGCTCCTCCACTAGCCCCAAGCACCTCTGGTCGCCCCTGATCGAGGGGGTGCTCGGGTCGTTGCTGGTGCTGTTCGGCTCGCTGGGAGTGGGCTGGCTCGTCAGCTCATCCCCGCTGTCCCGGCACCCCTGGCTCATCGTGCTGCGCACCGAGCCAGCCGGCGTCGTCGCCTCCACGATCGCGCTGACGCTGGGCTGCTGGATCATGCTGCGTGCCTGGCTGCGGCTGAGCCGGGTGCTGGAGGACCCTGACCCGCGCCAGCATTGGCCGGCCCGCTCACTGCGAATGGTCAACTGGGCGGTGGTGCTCTGGTCCATTCCACAGCTGATCACCGTCCCGATCTTCTCTCGAGACGTCTTCGCCTACCTGAACCAGGGAAGGCTCGTGCTGGCAGGGCAGGATCCCTACACCACGGGAGTCTCGAGCCTGAACAACTGGTTCCATCTGGGCACCGACATCCTCTGGGCGGAGTCCGAGACTCCCTATGGTCCGCTCTTCCTCTGGATCGAGGCCGCGGTCATGCGCACCGCCGCTGAGAGCCCGGACCTGGCGCTGTTCCTGTTCCGCCTCGCCTGCGTGGGCGGGGTGGTCATGATGATGATCTTCGTCCCGAAGCTCGCCCGCCTGCACGGGATCGACCCGGCCCGCGCACAGTGGATCACGCTGGCCAACCCGCTGTTGATCATCAGCTTCATCTCCAGCGCGCACAACGACGCCATCATGGTCGGTTTCGCGCTGGCAGGGATCTACGCAGCGGCGCGGGGCAGGGGAGTGCTCGCCACGCTGCTCGTGGTGGTCTCCATCGGCATCAAGCCGATCACCATCGTGCTGCTGCCCTTCATCGGGCTGCTCTGGGCCGGCCAGGGGGCGTCCTGGGCGCGAAAGTTCCGCTACTGGTTCTTCACCGCCGGACTGGCCGCCGCCGCTATGATCACCATCGGTCTGGTGCAGGGCTACGGCTTCGGCTGGCTCGCCGTTCTGGCGGGAACCGGCACCGGCAGCGTCTACTGGTCCCCGATCGGCATCGCCGACGGCTGGCTGGGCACGCTGCTGCGCTCGGTCGGTCTGGACAGCGGATGGACGCTGGAGGTGTTCAAGGCAGCCGGCCGGATCGTCTCCGTCGCCGTGGTGCTGTGGCTGATGTTCCGCGGCAGCGACAGATTCATCGTCCAGCGCATGGTCTGGGCATTCACCGCCCTGGTGGTGCTCTCACCGATCATCCAGCCCTGGTACCTGCTCTGGCTGCTTCCGCTGTTCGCGATCACCGGGATCCGCAAGGACTGGCAGTTCAAGTGGGTCGTGTTCACCATCGTGTTCTTCCTCGCCTTCGGCGCCTCGGATCAGCTCTCGATCTACCAGTTCCTGCAGCTGGACCAACAGATGCTGGCGCTGTCCATCACCGTGTCCTGGTTCGCCATCGTCTGGCTGGCCCTGGTGGACCGACAGACACGCTGGGTGGTCTGGGACGACTGGGGTCTGCCCCCGATGCGCTGGGAATGGCCCCGACGACGACGGCGCGAGCCCCTCACATCCGTCGAGTCCGGCGCCCGTGCAGACCCCAGAGACCCCGCGGACCCCACCGGAGAGGAGCGCCCCTCCGGTGCACGCTAATCCCGTCTCGCGCAACGCCGAACGTGTGCGCACAGCCCTGGGCCAGTGGCCTCCGACAGCCTGGCTGATCGGTGGCGAGGAGGCCGCCGCCTCACACACCGCCCGGCAGGGCCTGCTCGCTGCGCTCATGATCATGGTGGGCTCCTGGGGGGTCGGGTGGTTGGCGATGACCCCGCAGTCGCTGCTGGCGCTGAACCCGCTGCTGCTGCCCCTGCGCACGACGACGGCCGGCGTCGTCGTCTGCACGGTGCTGCTGGTGCTGGGGGCGCTGCTGCTGCTGCGGTCCTGGCTCCGGCTCTCCCAGCGGGTGGGGTCGTGGTCACCGCGGGCCACCCCGGTGATGCACAGGACGCTGTTCATGTGGGCCGCTCCACTGATGTTCTCGCTGCCGATCTTCTCCCGCGACGTCTACTCCTACCTGGCGCAGGGCCGCGTGCTGCACGCGGGGCTGAACCCCTACGAGGACGGCGTCTCCGAGCTTCCCGGCTGGTTCATGGAGGGCGCCGACGGGCTCTGGGCGGAGTCACCATCTCCCTACGGGCCGTTGTTCCTGGTGCTCGCGCAGATCATCTGGTTCGTCTCCGGCGGAGTGCCGGAGATCGCCATCCTGCTGTTCCGCTGCCTCTCGCTGATCGGTATGGCGCTGATGCTCTACTGCATCCCGCGGCTGGCCCGCGCCTTCGGTTCCGAGCCTTCCTGGGCGCTGTGGCTGTGCCTGTTGAACCCGATGACGCTGCTGGTCTTCGTCGCCGCCGCGCATAATGATTCGCTCATGATCGGGCTGATGCTGGCCGGCACGCTCGCCGCGCTGCGCCGACGCCGGCTGCTCGGAGTGCTGCTGCTGGTCGCCGCGATCGCGGTGAAGCCCATCGCGCTGGTGGTGCTGCCCTTCATCCTGCTGCTGCCGCTGAAAGACACCGCAAGTCTCTGGCGGCGCGCGCGGGAATGGGCGCTCGGCGGAGCGGTCGCCGTCGTCCTTCTGGTGGCCGGGGGCGCCGCGCTGGGGATCGGTCTGGGCTGGGTCTCCGCGGCACTTGGCGCGGGCGCCGCGGTGCTGCAGGCGGCACCGGTGGGACTGCTGGGCATCGGTATCGGCGCATTGGTCGAGGTTCTCTCCGGAGTGGACGCCGCCCTGGTGACCCAAGCCGTCTATACCTTGGCGCGGGTTGTGGCCGGGGTGGTGGTCGCGACCTTGCTGCTGCGCCGCAGCGTGGGCAACCCGGTGCTGTGGGCCGCCTATGGTCTGACCGTGGTGGTGCTGACCTCCTCCATCATCCAGCCCTGGTATCTGCTGTGGCTGCTGCCCTTCTTCGCAGTGGTCCACGTGTATCGCGGGCGCGCCCTGGTGCTGGTCACGACCATCATCACCGTGATGGTCCTGCTCTCCATGGTCGGTCAGCTTTCGGTGGCGCAATGGATCGATGCAGCGGTCATCAATGGGATCGCCATCTCGGTGGTCTCGGTGTACCTGATCTACGTGGTCTTTCTGGATCCCAACACCACCGAGTTCTTCGACATGAGGCGCCGCTCACAACGCTGGAATGCCGAGCTCGGCTGGAAGCGCCTGCGAGAATTGACTCCGCCGCGCCGCTCCTGGGCGGCCGAGGACATCTATGACAAGGACTCCAGGTGAAGATCCCCGGCTCACGACTGTTCTGGCTGCTGCTCGCGGCCACGGTGCTGGGCGCGGCACTCTCCGTGCTGGCGGTCCAATGGTGCCGCGTCAACGGCTGGACCGACCCGGACCAGCACATCCACATGTGCTACTCCGACTTCGCCCTGCTGTTCAGTCAGCGCGGGCTGGGCGAGGGGCTCTTCCCCTTCGTCGATGACGTCCCGGCGGAGAAGGTGATGGAGTACCCGGTGCTGCTGACCATGGTGGCCGGGGTGCTCGCGCAGCTGGTTCCCGGAGAAGGCATCAGCGAGGCTCGGATCCTGGCCTTCTATGACCTCAACCATGTGGCGGTGATCCTCTGCTGGATCGGCGTGGTGCTCGCCACCGCCTATTCCACTGCCGGGTGGCGCCGCCAGGATGCGCTGCTGGTGGCGCTGGCACCGGGGATCATCCTCTCCCTGTCCATCAACTGGGACATGTGGGCCGTCTTCCTGGGCGGGCTCGCGCTGCTGCTGTGGGGACGTTCGCATCCGGTCTGGGCGGGGGTGCTGATCGGCCTCGGCGCCGCGATGAAGCTCTATCCGCTCTTCTTCCTCGGCGCGATCCTGGTGCTGTGCGTGCGCAGCGGAAGGCTGCGCTCCTTCGTGCTCACCACCGCCGCCGCGGTCGTGGCCTGGCTGGCCGTCAACGTTCCCTTCATGCTGCTGCAGTTCGACCAATGGGCGACCTTCTACCGGTTCTCCTCCGACCGCGATGTCAGCTTCTCTTCGGTCTGGCTCTTCTTCGGCTGGCTGCCGCTGGACGGGGCCGGATTCTCGCTGCTCTCCAACGGACTGTTCCTGGTGTGCTGCCTGGGCATCGCCTATTTGACCTGGGCCGCACCCACGCGGCCCCGGCTGGCGCAGATCTGCTTTCTGATCGTGGCGAGCTTCCTGCTGCTGGGCAAGGTCTACTCGCCGCAGTTCGTGATGTGGCTGATTCCGCTGCTGGTCCTGGCGCGCCCCCGCGTGCGCGGCTATCTGGTGTGGCAGGCGGCGGAGGTCTTCCACTGGGTCGCCGTCTGGATGATGAGCGCCAAGATCACCTCCGGAGGGGAGTTCGCCGGCGGCACCGAGCTGATCGACTGGGCCTACCACCTGGGAATCCTGGCGCATATGGCCACCCTGATCTACCTGATGGTGCAGGTGATCCGCGAGATCCTGGATCCCTCGCGGGACATCCTGCGCAGCGAGCAGGGCGCGCCCCCGCAGGACCTGGGTGCCACCGACCCGCAGGACCTGGGTGTCACCGACCCGCAGGACCTGGGTGCCACCGACCCGCTGGCGGGAGTCACGCAGGGCCGCGAGGACGTGTTCGCTCTGCCGGGGCTGGGCCGAAGAACATCCGTGAAGCTGCGCTGGTGATTCTCGACCGCCGGGCCGCGCCACGTCTCTTCGCCCGCCGGGCCTGGCCGCAGAGGCGACCGGCGCCGGGGACTGTCTCCGATGCTTGAGATGCTCGGGGTCGTCGGCCCGATGTTCCTGGTGATCGCCGTCGGCTTCGCCGCTGGCTTCATCCCGAGGTTCCGTGCCGGTCAGGACCACCTCAACGGCTTCCTCTTCTACTTCGCGCTGCCGACCTTCATCTATACCGCCATGGTCACCGCGCCGCCGACTGCAGGTTTCCCGGTCCTGGCGGTGGTGATCGTCGCTGTCATCACGCCGCTGGTGTCGGTGGGCCTGTACTACGCCACCTACCTGCTGGGCCCGCTCGCGCGGGACGGCGCAGCGGCGACCTCGCTGGCCGGCAGCTTCGGCAATGTCGGGTACTTCGGGATACCGGTGGCCATCAGCGTGCTGGGCCCGGAGGCCGGACTCGCCGCGGGCATCATCCACATGCTGCACAATCTGATCTACCTCAACGGCTACCCGCTGGTGCGCACGGTGGTGGCCGCCCGCGCAGCACCAGACCATGAGCGCGGGGGCGGTGTGGGGAGGCTGCTGCGGCGGCAGGTCGCGCCGATCATCAAGCGTGCGCTGCTGATGAACCCGGTGTTCATCTCGATGGCTCTGGCCCTGCTGGTGGTCTTCAGCCCGCTGCGGCTGCCCGCCGCCCTCGACGAGTCAGTGGGACTGCTGGGCCAGACGGCCGTCCCGCTGGCGCTGTTCTGCGTGGGTCTGGCGCTGCATCCGGCGATCGAGGGAATCCGCAGCGGGGGAGTTCCCAAACGGTCCATCGCGCTGGGCACCCTGGGCAAGATCCTGCTGCTGCCGGTGCTGACCTGGTTGGCGGTGCTGCCCTTCTATGACCAGCTCGGGCCTGTCTGGGCGGGCACATTGATCATCATTGCGGCGATGCCCTCCTCGACCACCGTCTACGTCTTCACCCAGCAGTATGAGGGCGACGGTCGGTTGGCGGCATCGATCCTGGTGACCAGCACGTTGGCCTGTCTGCTCACGCTCCCGCTGCTGGCCGAGCTGCTGCTCTGAGCTGGCCCTGGTCGATCTCGTAGACGGTGTCCACGTGGCGCAGCACGGCGCTGCGATGGGCGATCATGATCACTGTGGCACTGGTGGCCTCGGGCATCCTTCGCAGGATCTCCGCCTGGGTCAGGGGATCCTGGGCGGAGGTGATCTCATCCAAGATCAGCACCGGGCTGCCTCGCAGATACCCTCTGGCCAGCGCCAGGCGCTGAGCCTGTCCGCCAGAGAGCCGCGCCCCCTCGGCTCCGAGCTCGGTGTCCAGGCCTTCGGCCATCGCGGTGATATCGCCCTCCAGGCAGGCGGCGCGGCAGGCGGCGAGGATCTGCTCCTCGGTCGCGGCAGGACTTCCGAGCAGCAGGTTCTCACGGATGGTGCCGCTGACCAGCACCGGGCGCTGTTCGACCACGGTGATGTTCTCCCGCAGCGAACGCAGGGAGACTTCGCGGATATCCGTTTCGGCGAGCTGCACCTGACCCTGCTGCGGGTCCCATACCCGGGTCAGCAGGGACGCCAGTGTGGACTTGCCCGAACCGCTGACGCCGACGACGGCGGCCACCTCGCCCGGTTCGATGCGCAGGTCCACCTCGCTGAGCACCTCTCGGTCGGTGCCCGGATAGCCGAAGCTCACCCCGCGGAAGCAGACGGAGGCCGCGCCCGCATGCTCGGGACGGACCACGACGGGTTCGGTGGGCTCGGCGACGGCGGGCTGGCTCTCCTCGAGCTCACGGAGATTCGCCGCTGAGGCCAACGCTGCCGGCAGCGAGATGCCCAGCGCCTCGACCGCCGAGAGCGCCGGGGCGGTGCCAGGAACCAGGGCGAGCGCCACGAGGAGCTCGGTCCAGCTGATCTCACCGCCGCGCACCTGTGGCAGGCCCAGGAGCAGGATCGTGAACAGCGCCACCACCTGCCAGCCCTGTCCGGCTGCGGCCCGCAGCCCTTGCATCACCGAGGCCCCTCGGGCGCTGTATGCCAGCTGTGTGCCGATCTGGTCCACGCGCTCGGCGCGCTGTTCCTGAGCGCCGAATATGGTGATCTCGCTGCGTCCCCGCAGGTCATCGCTGACCTCCTGGGACAGCGAGCCACGGGTGCGGACCTGAGCGGTGCTGGTGCTGCGGCTGCTGCGTCTGCCGATGCCGATCAGCGCAGCCGCGGCAGCAAGGTAGATGATCAGCAGCGCGATCCCGATGCCCGCACCGGCGAGCGTGGAAGCCAGCCCCACGGCAGCCAGCGGCAGCAGCACCGCCGTGATGACCGGGGCAAGCGTGTGCGCGAAGAACACCTCCACCCGGTCCACATCGCGCGTCGCGCTCGAGAGCAGCCGACCGCTGCCTCGCGCAGCCGTCACTGCCGGAGCCAGCGGGATGAGCTTCTCGTAGAGCCTGACACGCAGCTGCTCCAGCAGTGCGAAGGCCGCAGTGTGTCCCGAAAGCTGCTCTGCGTAGCGGGTGAGGCCTTTTGCGAGCGCCAGGCCGATCATCACCGCGATCACGGTGCCCAGTCCGGGGATGCTCATGCCCTCGGCGAGCCGGCCAACGAGCCAGGCGGGAAACACGAGCAGCGCCGCGGCACAGAGCAGAGTCAGTGTGCGCGCCGCAGTGGAGAGCGCCAGCAGGCCGGCGGATCCTCGGGCCATGGACAGGAGATGACCGATCATCGGTGTTCACCCTCTCCTGCGGTGGCCTCGGCGTAGTAGCCCCTTTGTTGGAGCAGATCATCAGGCCTGCCCAGCGCCGCCGGGCGCCCCGAGTCCAGGACCAGCACCTGATCGGCCCAGCGCGTGGTGGCGAGGCGGTGGGCGATGATGACCAGCGTGTGCTTGCCGGCGAGCGCCTGCAGCGATTCGTCCACCAGGCGCTCGGCACGTCGGTCGAGATCCGCCGTCGGCTCGTCGAAGATCAGCAGCTGCGCGTGGGAGAGCAGCGCCCGGGCGATGGCCAGGCGACGGATCTGGCCCCCGGAGAGGGCGCCGCCGTCTTCTCCGACCTGGGTGGCAAGACCCTGCTGCTTGGCGGCGATCTCGGCGGCGAGGCGTGCCTTCTCCAGGGCCTCCCACAGTTCCTCGTCGCTGGCTTCCGGACGCGCGAGGCGCAGGTTCTCAGCCACCGTCCCGGAGAAGATGAAGGGCTTCTGCGCCACCGTGACCGCAGCCCGCTGAAGATCCCGAGGATCCGCCTCACGCCCTTCAAGGAGCAGACGACCCGAAGTCGCAGGGAGCAGTCCCTGGAGCAGCGACGCCACCGTGGACTTTCCTGCTCCCGAGGGTCCTACCACCGCGAGGGTGCTGCCGCGCGGGATCTCCAGCGTGATCCCGCTCAACACGCTGGAGCCCCCGCGATCCACGGCCAGGGATTCCAGCCGCAGCAGTGGATGGCCCGTAGCCCTCGGTTCGTGTGTCGGGGCAGTCTCCGTGGAGTCCCGGTCTGAGTTCTGCGCAGCGGCGCCTGCGGTGTGGGTGTCGGCGGCGCCCGGTGTCGTCAGGGTCTGGGTGAACAGTCCCTGCTGTGTGCGTCCGGCCATCGCGACGTAGAAGGAGCGACCAAGCTTGTCGATGGGCTCGTAGAGCAGTGTGGCCAGCAGGACGACAGCGAGGAGGTCTCCCTCCGAGATCACCCCGGCCTGGAAGCGCCACAGGGCCAGGGCCACGGTGGCGGTGATCATCACCAGCGAGAAGAGCGCATCGTTGACCAGGATCATCAGCTGACTGCGCCTCAGCAGCGCCACGGCCTGCACGCGCAGCGCCGCAGCCGCCTCGGCCACGGTCCTGCGTCCGGTGTCCTCCGCGCCGAGCAGCACCAGGCCGCCCAGGGAGCGCAGGACCTCCTGGAACCGGCCCGTGGCTGCCCCGGCGAGGCGACGGTACTGCGCCGTGGGCCCGCGGAAGCGCGCCAGGAAGAACCGGACGAGGAGCGGGACCATCAGCACTAGCGCCAGCAGCACGACGGCGATCACCGGGTCCACGATCAAGCCCATCAGCAGCAGCACCAGCGCGGGGGCCGTGAAGGCCGCCAGCGCGGGGCCGAGGAACTCGGCGCGATACTCCGCGATCCGCTCCACCCCGCCGGTGAGCAGCTCCGCCTCGCCGCCGCCGTGACCGCCGCTGTGAGCACTGCCGCCACCATGACCGCCGCTCTGACCACCACGCGGGGCACCACTCTGATGGCCGCGCTGAGCTCCAGAGAGCGCGGCACCCCGGGCCCCGGTCGGCTTCGGTGCGCTGCTCGCCGCAGGATCGCGGTGCAGCGCCGCTCTGATCCCGCTTCCTCGCCACAGCTGCTCTTCGGCCGCCCGAAGTCTGGGCGGCAGGGCCGCGGCGATGCCGGAGCACACCACCGCCACAGCACCCGCGGCGGCCCCGAGGATCATCTCCGCGGAGCTGTCGCTGCCTGCGACCGCGTTGTCGAGCACCCGCCCCAGCGCGAGGAAAAGGGTCGCCATCGCAACTGTCCGGATCCATTGCAGCACCGTGGCGATCCAGGCGCGTGAGGGCATGTCTTGCAGAAGCACGTCCCTGATCATTGCAGGTTCAGTGGACCCCCGCGGGCCAGTGCAACATTTGCGAAGCGTTGCCCGATGCGAAGGTGGGCTTCGCTGCCCGGGTGCAGCTGATCGCGCAGCGGGAGATCCGCCTCGTCGGCAGCGCCGAAGAGCTCAAGTCCGTCCAGGAAGTGCAGATGCGGATCGGTGGCCATGCGTTGATTCGCTATCTGCCGCAATGCGGTCCGCACCACCTGCAGGGTGAGCCTGCCCTGGCTCACATCGTCGGGATCTCCCAGGGGCGAGTAGCGGGGTCCCGAGTCGAGCTCTTCGAAGAGCAGCGGCCCCGGCGTGGTCTCCTGGATCCTGCAGTGCAGCGGCGAGACCAGCAGCAGCGGAGTCTGGGCGTGGCCGCCCTCGCGGATGGTGTCGAGGAATCCATGCACTGCCGGCACGAAGGTGCGCAGTCGCATGGCGTCCTCGTTCACGATGTTGATCCCCAGCTTCACACTGATGACGTCCGCCTCCGCTGAGCGGATCGTGCGGGCGGTGAAGGGGTCCAGCATGGCCTGGCCCGAGAGCGCCAGGTTGGTCAGTTCCACCCGGGCGGCCGCCGCAGCCACGGCCGGCCAGGTCCCGGTCGGGTGAGCGGCGTCGAAGCCGTGACTGATGGAGCTTCCGTGGTGCAGCCAGTGCGTCCCCGACACCGTCGGGCCCGGGTCGACCTCCGCGTCGGAGAACAGGCTGATCAGTTCGGTGGTCTCGTTGTGCGGCAACCAGATCTGGACGTGGTGCTCTCCGGCGGGAAGGTCGGGCACTCTCAGTCGTGCATCCACGCCCTTGATCCTGGTGACCTTCCCGGTGAAGCGATCGGTGCGCAGGGTGGTCCCAGCGTCCTCGCCGGGGGAGGGGAGGCGGGCGAAGAGCGCGCCGTCGACGATCACGTCATAGAAGGCTTGGGGCGCAGCTGCGTCTGAAGAGACTCGGCGGGTCGGGTGTGTGCGAAGCACCAGTGAGGTCGCCGCGGTGCGGAGGTCGAGGCGGACTCCCGTTGGTTCTCCAGCCACGCGTCCCACGGCGGGGTCGTAGCTCTGTTCGCGCGCCCAGCTGGGGAGCCGCCACGGCACCAGCCCGCGTGCGGTGGACTCGTAGTCCAGCGCGCCGCGCAACAGCGGAATCAGGTCGACGTCGTTGATCTCCATGCTGTCCCTCCGCAGACGCGCCCCTGCGGCGCGGCTCGAATTCAACTGTTGTTCACTTTGTTGCTCCAGGGTATGCGGTGATGACGCACCCGCCGCAGACCCCCTTCGACGACGCCGATGACGTCGACCCCTCGGACAAGCGCCACCCGGGGACAGTCGTCGAAGTCTTCCTGGTGTTCCTGCGCCTGGGCCTCACATCTTTCGGAGGGCCGGTGGCTCACCTCGCGTATTTCCGCGAAGCGTTCGTCACGCGCCGTCGGTGGCTCACCGAGAAGGCCTATGCGGACCTGGTGGCGCTGTGCCAGTTTCTGCCAGGACCCGCCTCCAGCCAGGTGGGCATGGCACTTGGGCTGCAGCGCGCAGGATACGCCGGCATGGCTGCGGCATGGTTCGCCTTCACCCTGCCCTCGGTGCTGCTCCTGGTCGCGTTCGCGTTCTGGGTCCAGAATGCCGGTGACCTGGCCGAGGCCGGCTGGATCCAGGGTCTCAAAGCGGCCGCCGTCGCCGTGGTGGCCCATGCCGTGATCGGCATGGCCCGCGCCCTCACGCCCGATGCCCCGCGAGCCAGCATCGCGGCCGGGGCCATGGTCTTCGTGCTGCTCGTGCCGCACCCCTTCATTCAGGTGGCCGCGATCCTCGCCGCCGGCCTGGCAGGGGCGCTCTGGCTGCGCGCGCCGGAGTCCGGTCCCGGGCACCAGGACGCATTCACCGTCCGGGTCTCGCGCCGTGTCTCGGTCACCGCGCTGATCCTGTTCATCGGACTGCTGCTCGGACTGCCCCTGTTGGCAGGTCTCAGCGGCAGTGCCTGGGCGTCGGCGCTTGACTCGTTCTACCGTGCCGGGGCCCTGGTCTTCGGTGGAGGCCACGTGGTGCTGCCGCTGCTGCAGTCCGAGACGGTCCCGCAGCTGGTCGACGCCGAGGTGTTCTTGGCTGGCTACGGGGCTGCTCAAGCAGTGCCGGGACCACTGTTCACCTTCGCCGGGTTCCTCGGAGCCTCTGGAGGAGCGGGCGTGTCAGGACTGGCCGGGGCAGGACTCGCCGGGGCAGGACTCGCCGTCGCCGCGATCTTCCTCCCCGCCGCGCTGCTGGTCCTCGCTGCCGTGCCGTTCTGGGAGCGCCTGCGCAGCAACGCCCGCGCTCGCCGGGTTCTTCTCGGTGTCAACGCGGGGGTGGTCGGCATCTTGGCGGCAGCCCTCTACACCCCAGTGTTCACGGTGGGCGTGCTCGAGGTGGGAACCCCGGCGCTGGTGCTCGCGGTGCTCGCTTTCGTGGCGCTGAACAGCTGGCGAGCCCCGGCCTGGGCCGTGGTCATCGCGGCTGGCCTGCTGGGCTGGGCGGTGCTCTGAACGACGCACGCCGCGCCGTCCGTACCGGGAGGGGGTACAGTTTTGAGGTACCTGATCGCCCGGGCTAGGAGGACCCTCCCGCATGCTGAGCTCCCAAGCTCGCGGACTGAGTCGCCTCTACGCCCTTGATGTGGCGAGGGCGCTTGCGATCTTCGGCATGATCATCGTCAATGTCGGTCCGTACAACACCGACGGCTGGGCGTCCTGGATCGTGCGGGGGCTCAACGGGCGGGCGTCCATCCTCTTCGTGGTGCTCGCCGGCATCGGAGTCACCTTCCTGGCGCGCCGATCCCTGACCAAGGGCATCACCCGGCGCAGCACGCTGCTCTGGCGGGGCCTGCTGCTCCTCGCGCTGGGCCTGGCGCTGCAGACGCTCGACCATGGGGTCAACGTCATCCTTCCCACGTACGCCGCATTGTTCTTCCTCGCGGCGTTCATGGTGAAGATGTCCACCCGATGGCTTTTCTGGTCCGCCACTGCCTCCGCGCTGCTCGGTCCGGTCCTCTGGATCCTCGCGCGGCAGTCCACTGACTTCCATATCGAACCCGCGCAGCTGGGCGACTCGCCGTTCCAGATCATGGCGGCGATCCTCGTCTCCGGTCCTTATCCGCTGGTCGTGTGGATCGCCCCGTTCTTTCTGGGGGTCTGGATAGGGCGGCAGCCGCTGGGCAACATCAAGGTCCAGCGACGACTGCTCTATGTCGGGGCGATCGCCGGGTTCGGAGCCTTCGGACTGTCCCAGCTGCTGGTGCGGGTGCTCGGCCAGCCGGACACCAGTGATGTGGACTTCGACCGGCTGATCTCCGCCGTCGGACATTCCCAGATGCCGCTGTGGCTGATCAGCGCCAGCGGCACCGCGGTGATGCTGCTCGGGATTTTGCTGATCGTGGTGCCGTACTTCAGCCAGCGCATCCGACTCCTCGTGGCCGTGGGTCAGATGCCGCTCACCGCCTACACCGCCCACCTGGTGATCATTGCCGTGCTGATCTACCCGGGCCCGCAGGACCCGCTCGAGGGGCTGCTGATCAGCTGTGCGATCATGCTGGGACTGGTCCTCTTCGCCGTCGTCTGGATCGCCAACCTCCGCTATGGTCCGCTGGAGGCCCTGCTGCGCAAGGCCCCGACCTTTTTACGAGTGCACTATCGACTGCCCGAACGCCACCGCCGACGGCAGCACGCCCGCGCCTACCCCCGGCGGGCCAAGCCCGGAACATCCATGGAGCAGAAGCCGACGCCTTCCTGAGGGAGACGAATCATGCAGCCACAGACCAGCAACCCCCGCATTCCAGAGAGCCTTCATGCTCCAGCCGGCAGAGGCCGTCTGGGACGCAGCCGCGCCGGACGCAGCGCCGCCCTGCTCGCCACCCTGGGACTTCTCGTCTCCTGCGCGGCAGAGGAGGAACCGCCACCGCCACCACCGACCGCCGAGCCCGAAGAGCCCAGCGTGGAACCGCCGGAGCCGAGCAGCTCCGCTCAGCCGGAGGAGGAAGCGGTGCTCTCGCAGCAAGGCGTCAGCGCCGGCAATGAGCTCGCGGTGCAGGCCGGCGAGGAGGTCCTGGCCGAGGGTGGGAACTCCGTGGACGCTGCGATCGCCACCGCCTTCGCCGTCTCCGTGGTGGAGCCCTACGCCTCCGGGCTCGGCGGCGGCGGCTCCGTGGTGATCGCCGGACAGGACGGCGACCCGCTGTTCTATGACTACCGCGAAGAGGTGGGGGTCGACGGAGAGATCCCGGAATCCGGTATCGGCGTCCCCGGATTCGTCGCCGGCATGGGGCGGCTCCACGAGGAGCACGGCAGCCTGGAGTGGGACCGGCTGGTCCAGCCGGCCCAGCAGCTGGCCTCCGAAGGCTTCGAGGTCTACGACTTCCTGGCCACTCGGATGACCGAAGATCTCGGACCTGAGGCGATCGACGGGGTGGAGCCCTTCGAAGTCGATGGTGAACCGCTTCAGACCGGCGAGCAGCTGGTCCAGACTGAGCTCGCTGAGACCCTGGGAACGGTCGCCGAAGAGGGCTGGGAAGCGTTCTACACCGGCAGTCTGGCCTCCGATCTCACCGCGGTCGAGGGCCTCGACGAACAGACCCTGGCCGACTACGAGCCCACCCTCTCGGCCCCGGTCTCCGGCGAGTTCGGAGACTATGGCGTGCTGGCTGCCGCACCCGCGCTCCCGGGTGTAGCCCTGGTGCAGATGCTCCAGGTCGCCGAGGCCGCGGGCATCGCCGAGATGGAGCCCGACTCGGCCGAGTACATCGAGACGCTCTCCGAAGCCTGGCTGGTCGCGGAGGAGACCGTGCTCACCGAGCTGGGCGACCCCGCCTTCGTGCAGGTCCCGGTGGAGGAGATCACCGACCAGCAGGCCAATGCGCAGATTGATCTCTCCGCCAACACCGCGCCCGATTCCGAGTCAGGACAGAACGCCGATCCAGGACAGACCGCCGAGCCAGGACAGAACGCAGCAGCTGGCCGTGCGCCCATCGACGCCAACACCACCCATATCTCTGTGGTGGACGAGGATGGTGTGATGGTCTCTATGACCAATACGCTCACCAACTTCTGGGGAGCGGGGGAGGTCACGAACGGCTTCTTCCTGAACAACCAGCTCAGCCGCTTCGACGCCGTGGACTCCCCGGCGAACCGCCCCGAACCCGGCCGCCGTTCGGTGACCTGGTCCATGCCGACCATCATCCTCGACCAGGAACAGCGTCCGGTGCTGGGCATCGGAACCCCCGGCGGCAACCAGATCCTCAACATCATGGGCACAGTGCTGACACAGTGGGGCCTGCAGGAAGCTTCGCTGCAGGACTCGTTCGACGGGCTGCGCTTCCGCTTCGACGACGAGTCCAGCACGCTGTTCCTCGATGACCAGCCCGGGGCACAGACCGTGAGCGGGCTCGAGGACCTGGGCTGGGAGCTGCAGGTCTGGCCCGATGAGTGGGGTGGCTTCGGCTCGGTGCAGGCGCTTGAGGTGGACTACGAGACGGGCGAGGTCACCGGCGCCACCGATGACCGCAGGGTCGGCACCTATTCGGTGCTGGAGTGACGATTAGCATGGGTCTATGAGCTCCACGTCCGCGCGCACGATCCCGAACATCCTCTCGATCGCTGGAACCGACCCCACGGGGGGAGCGGGCGTCCAGGCAGATCTCAAGAGCTTCGCCGCACATCGCGGGTACGGGATGTGCGTGGTCACAGCTCTGGTCGCGCAGAACACCCGGGGGGTCCGGGAGATCCACCTGCCCCCGGCCAGCTTCCTTCGTGCCCAGCTCGACGCCGTCTCCGAGGACGTAGCCATCGACGCGATCAAGATCGGCATGCTCGGAACAGCGGAGATCATCACCACCGTGGCTGACTGGCTCGACGCCACCTGGGCCGACGACGACTCGCGCCCACGGCTGGTCCTGGACCCCGTCATGGTCGCCACCTCGGGCGACCGGCTGCTCGACGCCGCTGCGGAGACTGCGCTGATCGCGTTTCTCCACCGTGCCGAGCTGATCACCCCGAACGTGCCCGAGCTCGCGCTGCTCGCCGGAGCCGCACAGGCGCAGGACCCCCAGGCGATGGTGCTCCAGGCGCGCACCGTGGCGGACGCTCACCAGGTGGTGGTCCTGGCCAAGGGCGGTCATCTGGAGGATGACACAGCGCAGCAGCAGGTGGTCGACACCCTGGTCTACCCGCTCCAGCACGGTGTGCGCCCGCGCGAGGAACAGTTCACCTCCCCGCGCATCCACACCCAGAACACTCACGGCACGGGATGCTCCGTCTCCGCGGCCCTGGCCACACTCACCGCCCGCGGCTACAGCTGGACCGAGGCCCTGCCGGTGGTCAAACAATGGATGACCCACGCGCTCGAGGCCTCCGAGACCCTCGAAGTGGGAACCGGCCACGGGCCCATCCAGCACTTCGCGGAGCTCTGGGACTGAGCAGAACCTGACCTACAGCAGAGCCGTTGGCCTGAGCGGAGCATCTCGACCCCGACTAGTCCTGGGGGCCCTCGTGGGGTCCGCCGGCATGCTTGGCGATGTCCTCCCACTGCCACGTCGTGCCCATGGAGTCGTCGGAGGGGAACCATGCGCCCGTCGTCCGATCGCTGGGAGTCGGTCCGGTGGCGCCCTGACCGGAGACCGGAGCCTGATCCTTCAACGCGGTCACCCGGTCCCGGATCGAGGCCATCTGCTTGTCCAGCGCCGCCGCCTGCACAGCCGCGTCGCGAAGCTCATCGAGGATGTCCCCGGGGACCTCGCCGTCGTAGGTGTAGTAGATCTTGTGCTCGAGCGAGGCCCAGAAGTCCATGGCCACGGTGCGGATCTGGACCTCCACATAGACGAACTCGGTGCGGTTGGACAAGAAGACCGGCACCTGGACGATCACATGAAGGCTCTGGTAGCCGTTGAGCTTGGGCCGCCGGATGTAGTCCTTGACCTCCACCACGCGCAGGTCGGGCTGGCTGCACAGCATCTCCGCCACCCAGTAGGCATCGGAGACGAAGGAACAGGTGATCCGAATCCCGGCGATGTCGCGAATGGAATGCTTGATGCTCTCCAGCGTGGGTTCACAGCCGTAGCGCTGGACCTTGTCCAGGATCCGATCCAGGGACTTGAGCCGGTAGTTCACGTGCTCGATCGGAGAGTAGTCGCGGGTGTGCTCGAACTCCTCACGCAGCACATTGATCTTGGTCAGCACCTCATCCATGCCGAACTTATAGTGCAGCTGAAATTCGGTGAGCTGGCGGCGGATATCGGCCATCCGGACGGCGACGTCCTCGCCCTGCGTCCCGGATGTCGTGTGCAGCTGAGACAGCAGCTGCTGATACACGTTGCTCTCGCTGCCCGAGACTCTTCCGCTGGCGCTGGCCGTCGGGGCCCCGGTCGAGCCGCTGCGACGCGCAGTGTTCTGCCGTGTCCGCGTCGTGGCCCGGTGGCGGTCCAGATCTCGGTTTCCCAGCCGTCGCCCGTCGGTGCCGATAGAGGCCAGATCGGGCGCCTCGGGGGGAAGAAACTGACTGTCAGTGTCAGGAGGGCGTCCAGCGGACATGGGGAAGATCTCCTCGGAGTTCAGGTACCCGCAACGTGGAGCTGCGAGGCGCCGGCCACAGGACCGGTGATTCGATTCTCGACCCTAGGTGCCCAGTCTGTGAAGTCCCTCGACGGTGTCTGTCCAAGCTCTCAGACCTCCCCAATCCGGAGACTCAGAACACCACATCTAGTGTCCTCTCGGCTGCGCGGACTCAACATCTTCTGCTGGAGCACCAGGACACGCCGAGACACGCCGTCTCCTCAGAAACTTCTTCTTGGGAGTTTCGTCCTCCCCAGCTGTGGAGGAAGGGGAAGCTCTCCCGTTGGTTCCGCGTCATTGCAGCGAAGTGATGATCCACAGGTCCTGTGGACTCGCGGTGGAGAACTACATGGGTGTGAGTACAGCATCTAGTGGCTAGTGATATCCCAGAACCCAAGATGTAGTATTGAAGCATCGTAAGAACACCACGGAGAAAATCGGGGAGCCACATGTCTGTCACTGTCTACACCAAGCCTGCCTGCGTCCAGTGCAACGCTACGTATCGCGCTCTGGACAAGAACGGCGTGACCTACGAGACCGTCGACATCACCCAGGATGCCGAGGCCCTCGAGCGGCTGCGCGCACTGGGATATATGCAGGCTCCCGTCGTGATCACCGACGCTGACCACTGGTCCGGATTCCGTCCCGACAAGATCTCCGAGCTGGCTGTCCAGCACGCTGCGGTCAGCTCGGTCGCCTGATGCAGCCGTGAACACCACGGCACGTCTGATCTACTTCTCCTCGGTGTCGAACAACACACACCGGTTCGTGGAGAAGCTGAAGCACGGGGCGGGGGAGATCGCCAGACTTCCGCTTCGGACCAAGGATGAGACCCTCGCGGCGGAGCAGCCCTTCGTCCTGGTCCTGCCCTCCTATGGCGCCGATGCCGGCGAAGGCTCGGTGCCGAAGCAGGTCATCAAGTTCCTCAATGTTGAATCCAACAGGAACCTCCTGCGCGGAGTGATCGGCGCGGGCAACACAAACTTTTATGAGAGTTATTGCATCGCAGGGGATATCGTCGCCGCCAAATGCGGAGTCCCTCATCTATACAGATTTGAACTGATGGGCACACCCGAAGACGTGGCCACAGTCGAAAAGGGATTGGAAGAGTTTTGGAAACAGCAACCAAGCCGCTGAATGCGGCGAGCACCGCCCCGACCCAGCACGGCCGGGACTCCATGGACGCACCGCTGGCCAAAGCGATGCCCGCCCAGTGGCAGGGCCTGAGCTATCACGAGCTCAACGCCATGCTCAACCTCTATGGACCCGAGGGTGAGATCCAGTTCGAGGCGGATCAGCTCGCAGCCCGCCAGTACTTCCTGGACCACGTGAACACCAACACGGTCTTCTTCCACAACCTCCAGGAGAAGCTTGGCTACCTGGTTGAAAACGACTACTACGAGTTCGAGACGCTCGAGCAGTACTCCGACGAGTTCATCACCGCCATCTTCGATCGTGCCTATGCTGCGAAGTTCCGCTTCCCAACCTTCTTGGGCGCCTTCAAGTTCTACACTTCCTACGCGCTGAAGACCTTCGACGGCGACCGTTACCTGGAGCGCTACGAGGACCGTGTCACCATGGTCGCCCTGCATCTGGCCCGCGGTGACGAGCAGCTGGCTTACCGGATGGTCGATGAGATGATCTCCGGCCGTTTCCAGCCTGCCACCCCGACCTTCCTGAACTCAGGCAAGAAGCAGCGCGGCGAACTCGTCTCGTGCTTCCTGCTGCGCATCGAAGACAACATGGAGTCCATCGCCCGCGCGATCAACTCCTCCCTGCAGCTTTCCAAGCGCGGGGGAGGCGTGGCGCTCTCGCTGACCAACATCCGCGAGAACGGCGCCCCGATCAAGCACATCCAGAACCAGTCCTCCGGTGTGATCCCGGTGATGAAGCTTCTGGAAGACTCCTTCTCCTATGCGAACCAGCTGGGCGCACGCCAGGGTGCCGGCGCGGTCTATCTCAACGCTCACCACCCGGACATCTTCCGCTTCCTGGACACCAAGCGTGAGAACGCCGACGAGAAGATCCGGATCAAGACCCTCTCGCTCGGCGTCGTGGTCCCGGACATCACATTCGAGCTCGCCAAGAAGAACGAGCCGATGTACCTGTTCAGCCCCTATGACGTGGAACGCGTCTACGGGAAGGCATTCAGCGAGATCTCGGTCACTGAGAAGTATCACGAGATGGTCGACGACGCGCGGATCCGCAAGACCAAGATCAACGCACGTGAGTTCTTCCAGACCCTGGCCGAGATCCAGTTCGAGTCCGGTTACCCGTATGTGATGTTCGAAGACACGGTGAACCGGGCCAACCCGATCGCCGGACGGATCTCCATGTCCAACCTGTGCTCGGAGATCCTTCAGGTCTCGGAGCCCAGCGAGTTCGCCGATGACCTGAGCTACTCCGAGATCGGCAAGGACATCTCCTGCAACCTGGGCTCGATGAACATCGCCAAGGCGATGGACTCCCCGGACTTCGGCCAGACCATCGAGACCGCGATCCGCACGCTGACCGCTGTCTCGGACATGTCCTACATCAACTCGGTGCCCTCGATCGCTGAGGGCAACCGCCGCTCGCACGCGATCGGCCTGGGCCAGATGAACCTGCACGGCTACCTGGCGCGGGAACGCGTGCACTATGGGTCCGAAGAGGGCATCGATTTCACCAACATCTACTTCTACACGGTGCTCTACCACGCGCTTCGCTCCTCGAACAAGCTCTCGATCGAGACGGGTCAGCGCTTCGACGGCTTCGAGAACTCGAAGTATGCCACCGGCGAGTTCTTCGACAAGTACACCGAGCAGCCCTGGGAGCCTGCCACCGAGAAGGTCCGCACCCTGTTCGGCCACGTGAACATCCCCACCCAGGCTGACTGGCTGGAGCTCAAGGCCTCGGTCATGGCCCACGGCATCTACAACCAGAACCTGCAGGCGGTGCCGCCGACCGGCTCCATCTCCTACATCAACAACTCGACCTCCTCGATCCACCCAGTGGCCTCGAAGATCGAGATCCGCAAAGAAGGCAAGCTCGGCCGCGTCTACTACCCCGCGCCCTACCTCACCAACGACAACCTGGAGTACTACCAGGATGCCTATGAGATCGGGTACGAGAAGATCATCGACACCTACGCCGCGGCGACTCAGCACGTGGACCAGGGCCTGTCACTGACATTGTTCTTCAAGGACACCGCCAGCACCCGCGACATCAACAAGGCCCAGATCTATGCATGGCGCAAGGGCATCAAGACGCTCTACTACATCCGTCTTCGCCAGCTCGCGCTTGAAGGCACCGAAGTCGACGGCTGCGTCTCCTGCATGTTGTGACCCCAGCAGCTGTCATGAACCGCGGTGCCCACCAGGCGTGATCACCGAGGCCACACCCGGAACCGCACGCTTTTCTGAGAAAGAGACCCCTGACGTTGACACCATCTAAAGCGCTCCTCGAGCACGTCGAGGCGATCAACTGGAACCGCCTCCAGGACGAGAAGGACAGCGAAGTCTGGAACAGGCTGGTCAACAACTTCTGGTTGCCCGAGAAGATCCCGCTCTCCAACGACGTCCAGTCCTGGGCGACGCTGACCCAGGAGGAGAAGACCCTCACCATGCGGGTCTTCACCGGGCTGACGCTGCTGGACACCATCCAGGGCACCGTGGGCGCCGTCGCGCTGATCCCGCACGCGCTGACCCAGCACGAAGAGGCGGTGCTGACCAACATCTCCTTCATGGAGTCGGTCCACGCCAAGTCCTACTCGCAGATCTTCTCCACGCTGTGCTCCACCAAGGAGATCGACGAGGCCTTCCGCTGGTCCAAGGAGAACGCGAACCTGCAGCGCAAGGCGCAGATCGTCATGGACTATTACCACGGCGATGACGGACTCAAGAAGCGGGTGGCCTCCACGATCCTGGAGTCCTTCCTCTTCTACTCCGGGTTCTACCTGCCGATGCACTGGTCCTCCCGCGCCAAGCTGACCAACACCGCCGACATCATCCGGCTGATCATCCGCGACGAAGCCGTGCACGGCTACTACATCGGCTATAAGTACCAGCGGGCGCTGGAGCGCGAGAGCCCGGAACGTCAGCAGGAGCTCAAGGACTATACCTACGAGCTGATGTACGAGCTCTACGAGAACGAGCTGCAGTACACCCACGATCTCTATGACGGGGTGGGCCTCAGCGAGGACGTCAAGAAGTTCCTGCATTACAACGCCAACAAGGCGCTGATGAACCTGGGCTACGAAGCGATGTTCCCCAAGGAGATCAGCGACGTGAACCCGGCCATCCTCTCCGCGCTGAGCCCCAATGCCGATGAGAATCACGACTTTTTCTCCGGCTCAGGCTCTTCCTACGTGATCGGCAAGGCCGAGGAGACCGAAGACGACGACTGGGACTTCTAGACCGAGCAGAGACGAAGAGATGACGCACGCGGGCCGGCTTGAGGTCTACCGACAGCAGACCAGCGATGGTGCTCACGGGGACCTCGAGCTGGCCCTCGCGCTGTTGCAGCGCACCAGGAACCAGGGCCGACGTTCCGCTGACCAGCCGGCCCCGCTGCTCAGGCTGTATCGACCGGAGCCCACAGTCGCCTTCGGACAGCGGGATCAGCGACTTCCAGGGTTCGACGACGCCGCGGCAGCCTGCCGGGACCAAGGCTTCACGCCGCTGGTGCGCCGGGCCGGCGGACGCGCTGCCGCCTACCACCAGGGCTCGCTGGTGATCGACCACATCGAACCGGACAGTGATCCGATCCGCGAGACCCAGGCGCGCTTCACCGCCTTCGGGGAGCTGCTCCAGGAGGCGCTTGGCCAGCTCGGCGTGGATGCCCGGCTCGGTCCGATCCCGGGTGAGTACTGCCTCGGGGATCATTCTGTCCACGGAATCTCCCTGGTGGACCCGGACCGGCGCATCAAGCTCGTCGGCACAGCTCAGCGGGTCATCAGCTCGGGGTGGCTGTTCTCCTCCTCCATCATTGTGGAGGGCGGCGCGGTCATTCGCCGGGTGCTCTCGGAGGCCTATGCGGCGCTGGAGATTCCATGGGATCCGCTGACAGCGGGTTCAGTCACCGAGCTCGGCCTGGATCTCACCGTGGATGAGGTGGAGCAGTCGGTGCTCGATGCCTACGCGCGGCACTGGGCGCTGGAGGAGATCGCGGAGAATCCGGCGACCTCCTCCAGCACTTCAGCGCTGCGCAGGTGATCACTCGCCGCGATCGATCCACTCCTGCAGATGCGGAGACTCCGCGCCGATCGAGGTCGAGGGGCCGTGCCCGGTGTTGACCAGCGTCTCCGTGGGAAGCTCCTGGAACAGCCGCGTCCTGATCGACTCGATGATCGTCTCAAAGCTGGAGAAGGATCGCCCCGTCGCTCCTGGGCCACCGGCGAAGAGCGTGTCCCCGGAGAAGAGCACGGGCTGGACCGTGCCGTCGGGCCCGGCGAGGGACGACGCGTAGAAGCACGTGGAGCCGGGGGAGTGCCCGGGAGTGTGGATCGCGACCAGCTGGGCGTCTCCCACTGTGAAGAGATCTCCGTCGGTGATGTCCACATCGGGCACAGTGCCCTCGTGGACGGCGTCCCAGAGCATCTGGTCCTCGGGGTTGAGATGGATCCGACCGCCCACGCGCTTCTGGACCTGAAGGGCCTGGCTGATGTGATCATCATGCCCGTGAGTGAGCAGGATGTCGGTGACCGCACGCGCGCCCACGGCTTCCACCACGGCGTCCGCGTCGTGAGCGGGGTCGATCAGGATGACCTCGTGCTCGTCACCGATGATCCAGACGTTGTTGTCCACCTCCCAGGTGCCGCCGTCGAGCGAAAAGGTGCCGGAGGTGACAAGGTTCTCAAAACTGGTGCTCATGGGGGTCCTCAATTCTTCGGGGCGGACTGCAGCTCCACGACAGAGCGCAGCACCTCACCGCGGTTCATCGTGTCAAAGGCTTCCTGGACCTGATCCAGCGCCACGCGTTCGGTGACGAAGGCATCCAGGTCGAGGTTTCCGTTGCGATAGTGACTGACCAGCATCGGGAAGTCCCGGGAGGGCAGGCAGTCGCCGTACCAGGAGGACTTCAATGAGCCGCCGCGACCGAAGACGTCGGCCAGCGGCAGTTCCAGGGTGTGGGAGGGATCGGGGACACCGACCAGCACGACGCGGCCGGCGAGGTCGCGGGCGTAGAAGGCCTGCTTATAGGTCTCAGGACGCCCGACCGCATCGATGACCAGGTCTGCACCGAATCCGCCGGTCAGTTCACGGATACGCTCCACGACGTCGGTCTCGCTGGGATTGACCATATGGGTGGCGCCGAGCTCGGCCGCCGTGGCCAGCTTTCGCTCGTCGAGGTCCACCGCGATGATGGTGGTCGCGCCGGCAAGCTTCGCGCCGAGCACTGCGGCGGTGCCGACACCGCCGACGCCGATCACTGCGACGGACTCGCCGCGCTTGACCTCACCGGTGTTGATGGCAGCGCCGATGCCCGCCATGATGCCGCAGCCGAGCAGACCGACGGCGGCGTTGGACTCTGCCGGAAGGTCTTCGACCACGGTGCACTGACCGGCTGCCACGAGGGTCTTCTCGGCGAAGGCGCCGATGCCCAGGGCAGCCTCGAGCTCGGTGCCATCGGTCAGCGTCATCTTCTGTTCTGCGTTATGCGTGTCGAAGCAGTACTGAGGCTCGCCTTTGCGGCACGCCCTGCATTCACCACAGACGGCGCGCCAGTTCAGGATGACGGTGTCACCGACCTTGACGTTGGTGACGCCCTCACCGATCTGTGAGACCCGGCCGGTGGCCTCATGGCCGAGCAGATAAGGGAAGTTATCGCCCACCTCACCCTGCTGGTAGTGCTGGTCGGTCTGGCACACGCCACAGGTCAGGACGTCGACGACGACCTCACCGGCGATCGGATCAGGAACCACGATCTGCTCGAGAACAGCCGGTCCGTTCTTCTCTTTGACGACGACGGCATTTACGGTCTGGGACATAGCCAGCCCTCCATATCAGCAGGTCTCAGGTGAAGCGGGAATTGCTTGCCCGATTCCACGATATCCCAGCGGCAGGAGGGGACTTCTCAGCCCGTGAAGGCGTTGGGGAACGCCACGATGATGCTGGCCACCACCACCAGATAGATCAGCACGATGGCGACCCACCACCAGTCGGCGGAGATTCGGCGCAGCCGCGGACCGGCCGGGATGACCCCGCTGCCGATGTTGCCCGCCGTCACGACGATGAACATCGGCACGACGGCGGCCCAGACGATCATGCAGTACGGGCACAGTGCGCCGATGGAATAGACCGCCTGTGACCAGAGCCAGATGCAGAACCCGAATGCGAAGGTGACTCCCGCCTGAAGTCCGAGCCAGTACCAGCGGGGAAGCTGCACCCGGCCCAAGATCGTGACGGCCACCAGGATCGCCAGCGGGAAGCCCACGACGCCCAGGAAGATGTTCGGGAATCCGAAGGTCGATGCCTGCCAGGAGTCCATCACCAGGCCGCAGGAGACCCACGGATTGATGTCGCAGGCGGTGGTGTAATCCGCGTCCTGCCACAGTGCGATGCGCTCACGCATCAGCGCAAGACTGGCCGCGGCGCCGATGATCGCCGTCACCAGCAGCCAGAGCCCGAGGGCCGGCGAGGACACGATGCGGGGCTGAGTGCGCTGGTCTGTGGGGTGAAGGGCCATGCGGGGATTCTACGCAGGATAGCTGGAGGGGTATGCGATACTGAGTGGCATCGGCGAGCGGACCACACCCGCAGACCGAGAAGGCTTACACGCCATCGCTTCAGCATTGGATGAATGACGCTGTGGATGAACACCCCGCAGCAGATGCTCAGGAGTGGTGAGTAGCCACTGGAAGGCCGCGCAGAGCGCGCTCCGCGAGAACGGGAGCAGCGCCCGGAAGGCCAGTGGAGCTTGAATATAGGTTTGAGACAACATCAATACGTGGAATGAGCAGGTCGCACCCGTCGTGAGAGCCAGGGGAAACGCGACCGGCTGAATCCACCCAAGCAGAGCCGCGGACGCGGTGAGTGTGGCACCGTGGGAGCGGTCAGGAGCAATTCCATAATGTCCCACAACGAGACACCCGCGGACGACACGGCGGGCAATAACGACATCTTCAATCCCTTCAGTGCCCCTCCGGCTCCGAAGAGCGGATCAGAGACCGACTCCAGCCAGTCCTCTGAGCCGGCCGAGTCGGCTCCCGTGGCGGACCCGGTCAATGTCCTGTTCCAGGCCCCAGACCTGACCACCGCCAAGCCGAAGACGAGCCGTCGCTCCAGCAAGGACGCTGATCCGCAGCCCGATTCGCAGGATCGCGACTACGAGGACGACCGCGGCAGCGGCCGCCAGACGCAGCAAGACTCCGCCGCGCAGGAGAACTCCCAGCGCAGCGATTCCGAGTACTCGCAGGATCGAGACTCCGAGGACGAGGACGGCTCGGGTCGCCGCTCACGGCGCAAGCGCCGCCGCGGAGGCCGGAACAAGAACCGCGGCTCCGATTCTGAATCGGGCGAGTCCACGAACGATTCAGAATCCCAGAACGCCGGCAAGAACTCCGGTCAGAACGCCGAACAGGGTTCCGAAGCCAGCGATTCGCGGGACAGCTCGGGATCACGGAACTTGAAGGGATCCTCGGCGTCGGACGCCGACACCGATTCCGCCAGCGACTCCGGTGACGAGTTCACCTCGCCGCGAAACGACTCGCAGGGCAAGGACGACGAAGGCCCGGTCATCCGCAAGCGCCGCCGTCGTCGTCGTGGCACCTCGGACCTCGAGGTGGAGTCCAACGAAGATGACGCCCACACCGTCACCCGCGTGCGGGCTCCCCGCGAGAGCGCCGAAGCACCCGCCTCGGACAAGGTGACCGGCCTGAAGGGCTCCACCAGGCTCGAGGCGAAGCGGCAGCGTCGTCGTTCATCCCGCGAAGGCGGTCGCCGACGCCAGGTCATCACCGAGGCGGAGTTCCTCGCGCGCCGTGAGTCAGTGGACCGCAAGATGATCGTGCGCCAGCGCGGAGAGCGCATCCAGATCGGCGTCCTGGAAGACGGCGTCCTGGCGGAGCACTACGTGTCCCACACCACCCAGGACTCGCTCATCGGCAACGTCTACCTCGGCAAGGTGCAGAACGTGCTGCCCTCCATGGAAGCGGCGTTCGTCGACATCGGCCGCGGACGCAATGCCGTGCTCTACGCCGGTGAGGTCGACTGGGCCGCATCACGGCTCAACGGCGGCCCCCGCAAGATCGAGAACGCACTGAAGTCCGGTGACTCGGTCCTGGTGCAGGTGACCAAGGACCCCGTGGGACATAAGGGAGCCCGGCTGACCAGTCAGATCTCCCTGCCAGGCCGGTATCTGGTCTTCGTCCCGGGCGGCTCCATGACCGGCATCTCCCGCAAGCTCCCCGACACCGAGCGGGCGAGGCTGAAGAAGGTCCTGAAGGACCATATGCCGGACAATGCCGGAGTCATCGTACGCACCGCGGCGGAAGGCGCCTCCGAGGAGGAGCTGACCAACGACATCAACCGGCTGCGAGCACTCTGGGAGCAGATCCAGAGCCAGACCGGGGAGAAGAAGGTGCTGGCCCCGGAGCTGTTCTACGCGGAGCCGGACCTGACCATCAAGGTGGTGCGCGATGTCTTCAACGAGGACTTCTCCTCCATGGAGGTCCAGGGCGAGCAGACCTGGGACAACATCGAGGCCTACGTCACCTATGTCGCGCCGCACCTGCTCGATCGACTGAAGCAGTGGATCCCCGAAGAGCAGAAGGCTGACGACATCTTCGCCCATCATCGGATCGATGAGCAGCTCAACAAGGCTCTGGAGCGCAAGGTCAACCTGCCCTCCGGCGGTTCGCTGGTCTTCGACCGCACCGAAGCGATGACCGTGGTCGACGTCAACACCGGCAAATTCACCGGGTCCGGCGGCAACCTCGAGGAGACCGTCACGAAGAACAACCTTGAGGCAGCCGAAGAGCTGGTGCGCCAGCTGCGCCTGCGCGACATCGGCGGCATCATCGTGATCGACTTCATCGATATGGTCCTCGAGGCCAACCGCGATCTGGTGCTGCGCCGCATGGTGGAGTGCCTGGGCCGCGATCGGACCAAGCACCAGGTCGCCGAGGTCACCTCGCTGGGTCTGGTCCAGATGACCCGCAAGCGGATGGGCACCGGGCTGCTGGAGGTCTTCTCCGAGGATTGCCAGCACTGCGCCGGACGCGGAGTCGTCACGCAGGCGGAGCCCATCGAGCACCGCGCCGCCTACACCTCACAGGGCGAGCAGCAGAACTCCAAGCCCGCCAAGAAGCGCCGCAAGGGCCGCAGCCGTCGTGATGACGAGCCCGAGACTCAGCAGTCGACTCCCGAGGTGGACCCGCAGGAGAAGGAGCGGCAGGAGAAGGCCCGTCAGGCTCTCGCCCAGGTGGCCGCCGCCACGGCGAGCAAGCACGCCGAGGAGGAGGAGCAGAGCGCCTCTGCAGAGAGCCAGGCGCAGCAGCCGCGCGGCTCGCGTCGCAGCGGACGCCGCAGTGCCAGTCAGCCGGCAGGCAGCACGAGCTCCACAGCCTCGGCAGCCAGCACCGGATCCGACGACGGCCAGGATGATTCCAGCTCAGCAGACTCCGCGCCCCAGCCCTCCAGCGCCGAGGTGCTGCGGATCGGTGGGGAAGAGGTGCCGCTGCCGCGCGCCGAGAAGGGCGAGGCAGCAGGTTCTGGAGCAAAGCCCACGGCGGCCGAGGAGAAGCAGGTCTCCCTGGACACCCTCGGGCAGGCGCTGGATTCGCGTGAACCGCGCACCCCGGCGCGGCCAGCGCGCCGTCGTCGCCGTGCTGCCGGTTCGGTCCAGGGCGCATCCGGGGAGGTGCAGCAGATCGCTGCCGCCGAGAAGCCCGCGAGCACCTCGTTCTCCTCAGCTGCCACGGAGCAGCCGGCTGCGCAGGCCCCCAAGAAGGCTGCAGCCGCTGAGCCGGTGATGCTCGGAGTGGGCGTCAAGGCCGAAGAGATCGCACGCCCCGAATAGGCAGCGGGCCGGGCCCGCTCGACGGGTCCGGCCAACTTGCTGTCACCGAGCACGTCGCGTAGGGTTGACCCTTGGTGTTATAGGCACCAACATGTCTTCCGCACAGCTCAGCGGTGAACTTCTCAGCAGAGGATTTCCCGCAGAGATGTGTGATTGGTTTAGTCCGAAATGATCATCGAGAGAAGTGAGTCCCAAGTGGTGTACGCGATTGTCCGCGCTGGCGGCCGCCAGGAAAAGGTTTCCGTTGGAGACCTCGTGACCGTTGACCGAGTTCCGGGCGCGGCAGGCAGCACCATTAAGCTGCCGGCAGTGATGCTGGTGGACGGGGACAAGGTCACTACCGCAGCAGATGAGCTCGCCAAGGTCTCAGTCGAGGCCGAGGTTCTGGAGAACATCCGCGGTAAGAAGATCGTCATTGAGAAGTTCAAGAACAAGACCGGCTACCGCAAGCGCCAGGGTCACCGTTCAGAACTCACCCGTATCAAGGTGACCTCGATCGCCTGAGGCGTTCAAGGTTCGCATATTCCCCGTTCTCCCCGAGAGGTAGGCAGACCCAATGGCACATAAAAAAGGTGCGAGCTCGACTCGCAACGGCCGCGATTCCAACGCACAGTACCTGGGCGTGAAGCGCTTCGGCGGTCAGACCGTCAACGCTGGTGAGATCCTCATCCGCCAGCGCGGCACCAAGTTCCACCCCGGCCTCAATGTCGGACGCGGTGGCGACGACACGCTTTTCGCGCTCTCGAACGGAGCTGTCGAGTTCGGCAGCCGCCGCGGGCGTAAGGTCGTGAACATCGTCCCAGCAGCCTGATCCAGGCCTGCACAGACGTTTCGTACGTACAGTCGAGGGTGGGCCCACTTGATGGGCCCACCCTCGACTTGTCTTAAGTCAGCATCTTCTTCAAGGAGTCTCCAGCCATGGCACATTTCGTCGACCGAGTGGTCCTCCACACCACAGGCGGTAACGGTGGCCACGGCTGCGTCTCCGTGCACCGCGAGAAGTTCAAGCCCCTCGGCGGCCCCGACGGCGGCAACGGCGGCGACGGCGGCTCAGTGGTGCTGGTGGTCGATCCGCAGACCACCACGCTGCTGGAGTACCACCACCGCCCCCACCGCCACGGACAGGACGGCGGCGTCGGCCAGGGCGACCTCAGGCACGGAACGCGTGGGCCGGTGCTGGAGCTTCCGGTGCCCGAGGGGACCGTGGTCAAGGACCGCGAGGGTCGCGTGCTCGCGGACCTCGTCGAGCCAGGTGCCCGGTTCACGATCGCTGAAGGCGGTCAGGGCGGTCTCGGCAATGCCGCCCTGTCCTCCAAGAAGCGCAAAGCTCCCGGTTTCGCTCTGCTGGGCACTCCCGGCGACGCTCAGGACGTGGTCCTGGAGCTGAAGTCCGTGGCTGACATCGCCCTGGTCGGCTTCCCTTCCGCCGGTAAATCCAGCTTGATCGCTGCGATGAGCGCAGCCCGCCCCAAGATTGCCGACTACCCGTTCACCACGCTGGTGCCGAACCTGGGCGTGGTCGAGGCCGGAGAGACCCGCTTCACCGTGGCGGACGTTCCGGGACTCATCCCCGGTGCCGCCGAGGGCAAGGGTCTGGGACATGAGTTCCTGCGCCATGTGGAGCGCTGCGCCGCTCTGGTCCACGTCCTCGACTGTGCCTCACTGGAGACTGACCGCGACCCGCTCGGCGACCTCGACGCCATCGAGGCCGAACTGGCGGCCTATGCTCCTGACGCAGTGGAGGGAGCCGGTGGCACGGCGGACAACTCCTCGAATGCCGTGCCGCTCAACGACCGGCCCCGGCTGGTGGCGCTGAACAAGACTGATCTTCCCGACGGTGCGGCCATGGCCGAGCTGGTCCGCGAGGAGCTGACTTCGCGCGGCTACCGCGTCTTCGACGTCTCCGCACTGAACCGCGACGGACTCCGAGACCTGGGCTTCGCCATGGCGGAACTGGTGCTCGAGGCTCGCGCCCAGCGGGAGATCGAACCCGCTCCCGTTCCGGTGACCGTGCGCCCCCGGGCGGTGAACCGCAAGCAGTTCACCGTCACTGCTGAGTCCAAGGGCGGGGAGCCGCTCTGGCGCGTCCGCGGCGACAAGCCCGAGCGCTGGATCGTGCAGACAGACTTCGGCAACGACGAAGCCGTCGGCTACCTCGCCGACCGGCTCGTCGCTGTGGGCATCGAAGATGAACTCTTCAAACAGGGCGCCAAGCCCGGCGATGCCGTGGTGATCGGCTCTGAGCTCGACGGCGTGGTCTTCGACTGGGAGCCCACGATGGCAGCCGGTGCCGAGCATCTGGGTGGCCCGCGTGGCACCGACCTGCGCTTCGACGATCATTCCCGGCCCACCCGTGCCGAGAAGAAGCAGGATCAGGCTGATCGTCGGGCCGCCAAGGCATCCACGCGTGCCGAGATGGAGGCCGACTATCGCGCTCAGGACGGCGCTCCGACCAAGCGCCGCGCCGAGGCGGCGACCGCCGAGCGTCGCGATGACGGTGCACCCACCAGCACCAAGGACGCCGACGGCGTGGAGATCCACTATCCGCACGGCAACCCGGACGACCTGCAGGACGAGGGCTTCGGCGCTGATGAGGTGGAGGCGGACACACGATGAGCACCCCGCGCCTGACCGAGTCCCTGGTCGCCTCCCGGGCAGACCTGCGCCAGGCGAGGCGCCTGGTGGTGAAGATCGGCTCCTCCTCGCTCACCACCATCGACGGAGGCATCTCCGTGGACGCGTTGAACCGGCTGGTCGCTGACCTGCAGGTGCTGCGCGATCGGGGGACCGAGGTCGTGCTGGTCTCCTCCGGCGCCATCGCGGCAGGACTGGCCCCGCTGGGTCTGGGGAGTCGTCCGCAGGATCTCGCCACCCAGCAGGCCGCCGCCGCCGTCGGCCAGGGTCTGCTCCTGGCGCATTACACGCGTGCCTTCACCCAGTACCAGACCACCGTCTCGCAGGTGCTGCTGACCGTAGAAGATCTCATGCGACGCACGCAGTACACCAACGCACTGCGCACCTTGGAGAAGCTGCTGAGCCTGGGGGCTGTGCCGGTGGTCAATGAGAACGATGCCGTGGCCACCCACGAGATTCGATTCGGCGACAACGATCGGCTTGCGGCGCTGACGGCGAACCTGCTCCGCGCCGATGCGCTGATCCTGCTCTCCGATGTCGATGCGCTCTACGACGGGCCCCCCGACGAGGGGGGCCATCAGGTGCCCTATGTCGCCGGTCCCGAAGACCTGCGCGGCGTCACCCTCGGACGACGCGGCAAGGCCGGCGTCGGCACCGGGGGAATGGTCACCAAGGTCGAGGCCGCGCAGATCGCCGCCTCCAACGGCATCCCCGCACTGCTGACCTCGGCACCCAACGCACGGCGCCTCTTCCAGGGCGAGGAGGTGGGAACCTTTTTCGGTGCTCGCGGCCGCAGGCGCGGGGCACGATCGGCCTGGATCGCTCACCTGGCCCATCCCAAGGGCCGGCTCACCATCGACGACGGCGCCATCGCCGCCGTCGTCGAAGGCCGCCGCTCGCTGCTGTGTGCGGGGATCATCGCCCTCAGCGGTGACTTCGAGGCTTCTGACCCGGTGGAGATCACCGACCGGGAAGGGACGGTGCGCGCCAGGGGACTGGTGGGGTATTCCTCCGCCGAACTTCCGCAGATGCTGGGCCGTTCCACCGCCGATCTGGGCGCGGACCTTGGCGCTGAATATGAACGGGCAGTGATTCACGCAGATGACATCGTCCGCATCGAGACTAGGCTGTGAACATGGCAGAGGAACAGCAGACCCAGCACACCGACGACGACACGGCCCGCGACGAAGAGCAGAACAGCGCTCAGAGCACTGCCGGTGACACCGACCAGGACGCTGGTCAGGCCACTGATCAGGACATCGAGTCAGGCATCCGCGAAGTCACCTCGCGGGCACGGGCCGCCTCGCGCGGCCTGGGCGCCATGGATCGTGAGCACAAGGACCGGACCCTGGCCGCCGTCGCCTCCGGACTGCGCGAATCGGCAGCCTCGCTGACCCAGGCCAACGACGAGGACCTGGAGCGCGGCCGTGAAGCCGGGCTCAGCCGCTCTCTCCTGGACAGGCTGGCCCTGAGCCCGGAGAGGATCGAGGCTCTCGCCGCCTCCGTGGAAGAGGTCATGGGACTCAGCGACCCTGTCGGGCGTGTGCTGCAGGGCCGCACCCTGCCGAACGGGCTTCGACTGACCCAGGTCAGCGTCCCGCTGGGTGTCATGGGCGTCATCTACGAGGCCAGGCCCAACGTGACCGTGGACATCGCGGCGCTGGGCCTGAAGTCAGGAAACGCCGTCATCCTGCGCGGCGGCTCCGCAGCCAAGAACACCAATGAGATGCTGCTCGCCATCATCCGCGAGGCGCTGCGCACCACCTCCGTGCCCGTGGACTCCGTACAGTCCATCGACGCCTACGGCAGAGCCGGCGCCACCGCCCTGATGACCCAGCGCGGCTCCGTGGACGTGCTCATCCCGCGCGGCGGCCACGAGCTCATCCAACACGTGGTGCAGAACTCCCGGGTTCCGGTCATCGAGACCGGCGAGGGCAACGTGCACATCTATGTGGACGCCAATGCGAATCCGGAGACCGCTCGGAACATCGTGGTGAACTCCAAGACTTCTCGTCCCAGCGTCTGCAATGCCGCTGAGACCCTCTTGCTGCACGCCCAGGCAGAGGACGCAGGCCGGGAGGTGCTTCGCGGACTGCTGCGCTCAGGAGTGAACCTGCGTGTGGACCCGCGAGTGCGTGAATGGCTCCCCGCCGAGGAGCCGGCGGACCTCTCGCAGGACCGTGCGCCCTTCGGCACCGTCAGCGAGGCCACCGAGGAAGACTTCGCCACGGAGTTCCATGACCTGGAGATGGCAGTGGGCGTGGTCGACTCCCTGGAGGAGGCGATCACCCACATCGGCCGGTGGACGACCGGGCACACCGAGGCCATCGTCACCGACTCTGTGGCCAACGCCGATCGTTTCGTCGCTGAGGTTGATGCGGCCGCGGTCATCGTCAACGCCTCCACGCGTTTCACCGATGGCGGGCAGTTCGGCCTGGGAGCCGAAGTGGGCATCTCCACTCAGAAGATGCACGCCCGAGGCCCGATGGGCATGGCCGAGCTGACCACCACCAAGTGGGTCGTGCGCGGCGAGGGTCAGGTCCGTCAATAGTTCCCGTACACTGGGGACCGATAAATCCGCGTTCACATCGTCGTTCATCCCATATGAGGGAGAAGCATGCTCAACCTGCACGTGCTCGCCACCGTCCTCGGCGCCGAGACTGAAGAACACCACGCGCTGCCTATCGAGGCCCACTGGTACGGCATCATCATGTTCGCCCTGCTGCTCCTGCTGCTGCTGGTGACGCTCGGCTTCGCCAACAAGGGCCGCGAGCTGCCGGCCCAGACCCACGGCGACCACTGACGCCGTTGGCTCAACGACACCCGCGGGCAGCCGCCACCTCTGAGCGGGCGCCCGGTCCGCTTCGGCTGGGGATCATGGGCGGAACCTTCGATCCGATCCACCACGGACACCTGGTGGCCGCCAGCGAGGTGGCGACGGAGTTCGAGCTCGACGAGGTCATCTTCGTCCCCACCGGCCAGCCCTGGCAGAAGGCCGGCCGGGAGGTCGCAGAAGCTGAACATCGCTATCTGCTCACCGTGGTCGCCACCGCTGCCAACCCGCGATTCACCGTCTCCCGTGTGGACATCGACCGGGGCGGGGCCACCTACACCATCGACACGCTCCGAGACTTCCGTGAGATGTACCCGGATGCCGAGCTGTTCTTCATCACCGGGGCAGACGCCATGGCACAGATCATGTCCTGGAAGAACGTAGATGAGCTGTGGGAGCTCGCGCACTTCGTCTCAGTGACGCGCCCCGGCTACGCCTCCGAGGATTTCGGACGCACCAAGGAGATCTCGCTGATGGAGATCCCAGCGATGGCCATCTCCTCGACGGACTGTCGAGAGCGTGTGCGGGCGGAGAAGCCTGTCTGGTACCTCGTCCCCGATGGGGTCGTGCAGTACATCGCCAAGCATCGGCTCTATCAGCCGGATTCCACCTCCTCCGCGCGTTGAGCGTGCCGCACCGCCGTGGCGCGGCATACGATGGACACTGGTGCTCCTTTGATGAGACCGATCAATTCGCAGGCAATGTTCTGGCTCGGGCAGCACAGCCTGACCAGGGCCTTCAGGAGGCTGGACGATGACCGCAGAGAACACCGAGTCGACTGGCGCCTCGGGCGGAGACGACCTGCGCGCCAGGTATCTCCCGGTCTCACGCAAAGAACTGCGCCGCCGCCGCGAGGCTGAACTGGCTGCCGAACGCGCCGCCACGAGCTCCAGCGAGGACAACGCGGACATCCCGACTCCGGGCGTGGCCGATCCGGATGATACGCAGGACGCGGATCAGCCGCTTCCGCCGGCGGTCTCAGCCGAGACTCCCGGGGAGGCCCTCGAGTCGGACGACCCCGAAGACCCGTCCGAAGCCCCCGCCGCAGACGGTGCTCCCGAGCCCGAGCCCGAGCCCGAGCCCGAGCCCGAGCCCGAGCCTTGGGGCTTCACCTCACCCATCCCGACAGCCCCCGCGGCATCCGCGTCGCCGACGCCGGAAGATCAGGACCTCCTGGACGACGCGCATGATGTCGACGAGGAGCACGAGGGTGACCACGGCGAAGTCGACGCCGAGCAGGATGAGCCGGGGAACAGCGCCGCCGTGGATGAGGCATCGGGCGTCCATGGGGTCGACCTGGCGGATGTCGCAACCGACGCTGACATTGAAGACGAAGACACTGAAGACGAAGACACTGAAGACGAAGACATCGCTGACGATGACGCGGGTGATGACGGTGCGGACGCCGAGGAAGCCCAGCTAGACGAGGATGAGGTCTCCGGCGCCGAAGATGCCGGTCTGCCCGAGGATCGTGCAGAAGCCGAGCCCGAAGAGTTCGACGACGTCGAGGCGAGTCACGATGTCGATGCGACTGACTCTGAGCTGGACCCGGGTGCAGAGACCGACGAGGACCCGCTGAGCCTGCCTGAGCCCCCGCGAACCGACACCTCATCCGGGCGTCCCCAGGACCTGCCCGGCACGGAGATCGAGGACGAGGACGACGCTCCGGTTCCCGCCTCCAGGAAATCCCGTCGCAGCCTGCGCCTGACCGGCAGCATGTCCGTGCTCTCGGAGGACAAGCTGGCGGAGCTCCATGAGATCCACCAGGCAGTGATCGCCTCCGATGACCCGAACCGCGTCGACCCCGAGCTGCTGAAGAAGCAGCAGGCACTGGCCGCCCGCGCCATGCAGGCGAACCAGGAACGGCGCCGCGCGGAACAGGTCGAGGCCGAGCGTGACGAGCGCATGCGCCGTCGTCGGCTTCTTCCGGAATCCGAAGTGATCACGCGCAAGGCGCTGCGCGCGCATATGGAGTCGGACGAGGCCGCGGAGCACACCGACTACGCCACGGGGTCCATCGAACCGATCCAGGCTCGAGGGGCTCATGGTCTCGAGATCGACGCCATGGTTGAGCACAGCACCCGCCAAGGTGCACGTCAGTCCATGATGGGCTGGCTTGTGATCATTCTCGCCGTGCTGTTGGTGATCGCTGTCGGCGTCGTTCTCTCATTCATCCTCTAAGCTTGGACGTCTATGGCTATCACCGAACTTGTGCTCACCGAACTCCGCACCGCCGCAGCAGCGGCCGCGGACAAACTCGCCACGAACATCGTTGGGCTGGACGTGGGGGAGCGGCTGGGTATCACCGACGCCTTCCTGGTCTGCTCCGCACCGTCTGAACGGCAGATCGGCGCCATCGTCGACGAAGTCGAGCGTCAGCTCAAAGAGACCCACGGCTCATCCCCGCTGCGCCGCGAGGGACGCGGAACCGGCACCTGGGTCCTGTTGGACTATGGGCACATGGTCATCCATGTTCAGCACGAGGAAGAGCGTGCTGTCTACGGTCTGGATCGGCTCTACGCCGACGTCGACAAAGTGGATCTGCAGCTCCCCGAGACCGCCTAGGTTCACGGTTAAGCCCCAGGTCAGCGCCGGGGCCACGGTGACTTCCGGACACTGAGCGTCGATTTGCACAGCACTTCGGATTCACAGTAGAGTAGGGGAGTTGCCGCGGCCCGGACGCTGATCCGGGAGGGCAGATGTTCAATATCATGGGGGTATGGCGCAGCTGGTAGCGCGTCCGCATGGCATGCGGAAGGTCAGGGGTTCGAATCCCCTTACCTCCACCACGACGATCAGGCCCGAAGTCCGCCCGGACTTCGGGCCTGATGTGTATCCGGACACTCTTCGAGTCGAATCAGCTCAGGATTCTACAACCCTGTGACACCTGACTCGGGCGATGACTGCTGATCCAGGAGTAGGGTGGGAAGCAACGTCGCAGTCTACCCAGGAGGTTCTCCTATGCAGCATCGTGTCCTCGGCCGCACCGGTCGCGAAGTGTCCACCATCGGTCTTGGAACCTGGCAGTTCGGCGGCGACTTCGGCCGCGTCGAAGAGTCCGATGCCTATGCCGTCATGGACGCCGCAGCCGAGCATGACGTCACCCTGTTCGACACCGCCGATGTCTACGGCGATGGACTCAGCGAACAGCTGATCGGCAAGTGGCTGGCCAAGAACCCCTCCTGGACGGGAATGGTCGCCACGAAGATGATCCGCCGCGCTGAGGAGCCCAGCCTCGCCTACGCCACGGCGGAGAACTTCCAGGCCTGGATTGATCGCTCCCGGAAGAACCTCGGGATGGACACACTGGACCTGGTGCAGCTGCACTGCCCCACAGATGATGTCTACAGCTCCGACGCCGTGTTCGATCGTCTCGACGCCTTGGTGGAATCCGGCGCCATCGCCCACTACGGGGTGAGCGTAGAGACCGTGGACCAGGCACTCGCCGCCATCGCCCGGCCCAACGTCGCCTCGGTGCAGATCATCCTCAATGCCTTCCGGCAGAAGCCTCTCGAGGCTGTGCTGCCGGCGGCCCGTGAGGCAGGCGTTGGCATCATCGCCCGTGTGCCCCTGGCCAGCGGTCTGCTCAGTGGACGCTATACCAAGGACACCACCTTTGAAGAGACCGATCACCGAAGCTACAACCGCTCCGGTGACGCCTTCGACATCGGGGAGACCTTCTCCGGAGTCGACTTCGCGACCGGTGTCGACGCCGCCGCCGAGTTCTCCGAACTTGCGCAGCAGGAGGGCCTGAAACCGACGACGGCGGCACTTGCCTGGATCACCCAGTCCTCCGGCGTCAGCACCGTCATCCCGGGAGCGCGCAATCCCGAGCAGGCACGTCAGAACGCGGAGGCCGGGTCCACCCCGCAGCTCTCCGATTCCTTCCAGCAGGGCGTCAAGGCCCTCTACGACGAGCGGATCGCGCCAGCAGTGCACGGCCGCTGGTGACACCGTCCGAGAATCTCCAGGAGTTCACATGCGCATCGCCGTCATAGGAGCCACCGGCAACGTCGGGACAGCCGTGCTCGATAACCTGAGCAGCCGCCCCGAGGTGGATTCCATCCTGGGAGTCGCCCGTCGACTTCCGGACACGGATGCCGCGCCGTATGCCGCAGCACAGTGGCACCAGGCGGATATCCAGTACAGCGAGGTCGTCCCGGAGCTTGCCCAGGCGCTGCAGGGCTGCGACGCGGTCATTCATCTGGCCTGGCTCATCCAGCCCAACAGCGAGCGCAGCCTGCTGCGCCGGGTGAACGTGGACGGCACCCGCCACGTCCTGCAGGCGGCCGCCCTCGCTGGCATCCGTCAGGCCGTGGTGGCCTCCTCGGTCGGGGTCTATTCTCCGGCCGAGGACGCTGCGCCGCGAGATGAGAACTGGCCCACCGAGGGGATCCCTGGTTCGCACTACAGCGTGGACAAGGTCGCTCAAGAACGTGTCATGGACGAGTTCCTCCAGGAGCATCCCGACTTCTCGTTGGCACGGCTGCGGCCGGGTCTCGTCTTCCAACGCGGCGCCGGATCGGAGATCCAGCGCTACTTCGCTGGGGAGCTCGCCCCGGTTCAGCTGCTGCAGCTCCTGAGGCCGCCGGTGGTTCCGCTGCCTGCCGGGGTCCGGACACAGGCAGTGCACGCCGAGGACCTGGCTGCCGCCTACGCGCAGGCTGCCCTGCTGGGTGCGCACGGTGCGTTCAACATCTGCGCAGACGATCTGCTCGATGGCAAGGCCATTGCCCGGGTCACCTCAGGAGCAAGCCCCGTGGCCCTTCAGCTTCCGCTCCCGGCGAAGGCGGTGCGGGCGCTGATCAAGGCGGCGCATCGCGCACGGGTGCTGCCTATGGATGAGGGATGGCTGGACCTGGCCCGACATGTCCCGGTGATGGACGTGACCAAGGCCCGCGACCAGCTCGACTGGACTCCCCGATACACCGCGGCCGAAGCCCTGGAAGAACTGATCCAGGGCATGGCGGCGGGGGAGGGGAGACCCTCGGTGCCGCTTCGTCCGCGCGAACTGAACGCTCAGGACCGGTCTGAGCTCCCCGCGAAGAGCCACCACCTGGACGATCAGGTGGACCCCGTGCTGCTCCGCCACTACATGGCGGATCACCTGGCCGGTGCCACCGTGGGGGTCAATCGCATCAAACGGATGGCCGCCGACTACGTGGACACCCCCGTCTTCCCGGAGATCTCCGAGGCCGCCGAAGCGATCCGGCGGGAACGGGCCTTCCTCCTCGAGCTGATGAGGCGACAGGGCTTTCCCCGCGCCATGGGCTCCGCCGCCGTGGCGTGGGCAGGGGAGCGGGTCGGACGACTCAAGCCCAACGGACGGCTCCCACTGGACCGTTCACCCTCGACCCTCGTGCTGGAGGCTGAGATGATGCTCTCCGCCGTGACCGGCAAGCTGCACGGCTGGTCCACGATGAAGGAACACGCCGATGCCCTCGGCGTCGATCCGGAGGTCTTCCAGTCCCTGATCGACGACGCCGAAGTCCAGCGTGGCCAGCTGGAGACCGTGCATCGCTATGCCCGGCGCCGAGCGTTCCGGACCGAGCGTGAGACCTTCGAGAAGACACGATGACGGCGTTGTTCTGAACTACTCGTAATAAGAGGGTGAGCTTGCTAAGCTCGGGAGAGTCCACCCCATCAGCCTGCCCATCGTGTGGCGGGCCGGTCCGATCCCCGTGAGTCGTTGAGATTCCGGCACCGGACTGCAGCGAAAGGAGACCGAATTGGCACAGACCGATCCGATCCTGACCACTCGACAGGGCCACCCTGTCACCAACAACCAGAACCAGCGCACCGTGGGCAACCGCGGACCTGCCACGCTGGAGAACTACCAGTTCCTCGAGAAGATCAGCCACTTCGACCGTGAGCGGATCCCCGAGCGCGTCGTCCACGCGCGCGGCTTCGTCGCCTACGGCGAGTTCGAAGCCACCGGCATGATCGGCGACGAGCCGGCGTCGAAGTACACCCGCGCCAAGCTCTTTCAGGAGGCGGGCAAGAAGACCGACCTGGCCATCCGCTTCTCCACCGTCATCGGCGGCCGGGATTCCTCGGAGTCGGCCCGGGACCCCCGCGGCTTCGCCGTGAAGTTCTACACCGAGGACGGCAACTGGGACCTCGTGGGCAACAACCTCTCGGTCTTCTTCATCCGTGACGCGATCAAGTTCCCTGACGTGATCCACTCGCTGAAGCCGGACCCGATCACCTTCCGCCAGGAGCCCAACCGCATCCTGGACTTCATGGGTCAGACTCCCGAGTCCATGCACATGCTGACCCACCTCTTCAGCCCTCGTGGAATCCCGGCGACCTACCGCCACATGGAGGGCTTCGGCGTCAACACCTACAAGATGGTCAATGCCGACGGCGAGACCGTCCTGGTGAAGTACCACTTCCACCCGCGCGCCGGCGTCGCCTCGATGACCGAGGCCGAAGCTGCCAAGGTGCAGGGGCAGGACCTGGGCCACGCCTCCAAGGACCTCTACGAGGCCATCGAACGCGGCGACTTCCCTCAGTGGGACGTCTATGTGCAGATCATGGAGGATCACGAGCACCCCGAGCTCGGTTGGGACCCCCTGGATGACACCAAGATCTGGCCCGAGGATCAGTTCCCGCTGCGCGAGATCGGTGTCATGACGCTGAACCGCAATGTCGAGGACTTCCACAACGAGAACGAGCAGATCGCAATGGGCACCGGTGTCCTGGTCGACGGACTGGACTTCTCGGATGACAAGATGCTGGTCGGCCGAACGTTCTCCTACTCCGATACCCAGCGCTATCGCGTGGGCCCGAACTACCTGCAGCTTCCGGTCAACCAGCCCAAGGGCCGCAACGGGAAGGTCTACACGAACCAGCGCGGGGGACTGATGTCCTTCGGCAACGATGTCCACCCGGAGCAGAACCCGCATGTGAACTACGAGCCCTCCATCCACAACGGTCTGAACGAGTCGCCGGAGCCACAGCCCAACAACGCTCCTGCCGTGGGTGGCCAGGTCGTGCAGGCGAATCTGGACCGGCGCAACGACTACCTCCACGCACGCGGTCGCTACAACACCATGATGGACTGGGAGCGCGACGAGCTGATCAACGTCCTCACCGGGATGCTGGAGCAGTCCGAGCGCGACGTCCAGGAGCGTATCGTCTGGCACTTCTTCATGATCCACGATGACTACGGTCAGCGGATCGCGAAGAACATCGGTCTGACGGTGGAGGACGTGTCGCACCTCAAGCCACTGGCTGTGCAGAACTTCACCGAGGAGGAAGAGCAGCGTCTCGCGAACCTCGGAAACAACGGGGACACCATTGATCCCGAGGCATGGGGGACCTGGACCTCCTCGGTGGTCAACCACCAGGTGACTGCCGAAGACGTCCTCTCCGGCAAGCTGGGAAGCCTCAGCTACAGCGAGTGAACTGTGCTCACTCGGTGACTCCTGAGTGGAGACGCCGAGCGCAGCTCAGCCACTGAGAATACAGAGATGGCCGGGCCCCAGCAGGGGTCCGGCCATCTCTGTATCTGAGCTGTCTGCTTCAGTGATTGCGAAGCATGTCGATCAACTCATCCTTCTTCTTGTCTGAGTATCCGCTGAGGCCAAGTTCCTTGGCCCGATCCTGCAGCTCAGCCACGGTCCGGTCCTCATAGTTCGAGGCTTCGCCGCCCTTCTCGCCTTCCGTGCTGCGGCCCTCGTTTGCGGCTGCATTGGCGATACGAGCGGACTTCTCCTTGGAGTTGCCCTCCTCACGAAGGCGTTCGTAGAGCTCTTCGTCCTTGATCGGGGACCCTGCCATGGGGACCTCCTTTCTGAGTTCGCGTGCTGATCTTCACTGGGACTGTCTCAGAAGCCCTTGCCACCAGTGACCGGAAGGACCGACCCGGAGACATAGGAGGCTTCCTCGCTGGCGAGATAGACGTAGGCACCCGCGAGTTCTGCGGGCTGTCCTGGTCGGCCCAGGGGAGTGTCCTGGCCGAACTCAGCGACGCCGTCGAACCCTGTCGCGGGAATCAGCGGGGTCCAGATCGGTCCGGGAGCCACGCCGTTGACGCGTATCCCCTTCTCCGCCAGTTCCGTCGCCATGGATTCGATGAACGCCACCTGGGCTGCCTTGGACATCGCATAGTCGAACAGCACCGGCTTCGGCTCTGCGGCCTGGATCGAGGTGGTCACGATGATGGAGGCCCCAGGGTTCATGTGTGGCACCGCTTCACGGGTGGTGACGATCTGCGCAATGAGGTTCGTCTCGAACACCTTGCGCACCTCTTCCGTGGGCACCGAGTCAATCCCCGTCCGAGCCCGCTGGTACGCGGCGTTGAGGATCAGGACATCGATGCCACCGAGATCCTCCACCGTGCGACGGACGATCTCCGTGGCTTCTGACTCGACCGTGATGTCCACCGGGTAGGTCACACAGGTCCGGCCGGCCTCGCGCACCAGGGCTGCCGTGTCTTGAGCGTCCTGCTCCTCTTCGGGCAGATGGGCGATCGCGACATCGGAACCTTCACGAGCGAAGGCGATCGCTGTCGCGCGACCAATCCCGGAGTCCCCACCGGTGATCAACGTCCGTCTGCCGTGCAGGCGGCCGCGTCCAACCCAGCTCTGTTCACCGTGATCGGGGGAGGGATCCGTGGCTCCGGTGAGGCCCGGCTGAGCTGACTGCTCCTGCTCCGGCAGAGCATCATTCCGGTACTTGGTGCGTGGATCCTGCATAGAAGTTGGATCAGTGGTCATATCTGTCTCCCTTCGGGAAACCTCAGGGCGGACTCTGCCGCACAGAAACTGGCTGGGAGGTTCAGGCTGACGCCAAAGTGGGGTCCAGCACGACCTTGATGCAGCCGTCTTCCTTCTTCTGGAACATGTCGTAGGCACCCGGGGCTCCGGTGAGCGGCAGAGTGTGCGTGATGAAGTCGTCGACACCCAGCGGGTCCTTCGGGTCTTCGACCAGAGGAAGAATCTTGTCGACCCAGTTCTTCACGTTGGCCTGGCCCATCTTCACGGTGATCTGCTTGTCGAACATCGTGATCAGCGGGAGCGGGCTGGCCGCTCCGCCGTATACGCCGCTCAGCGAGATGGTGCCTCCGCGACGTACGAGCTCGATGGCCGAGTACAGGGCTGCAAGCCGGTCGACCCCGACCGTCTGCATCATCGCCTTGCCGACGGCATCGGGCACGAACTGCGCCGAGATCTGCGCGGCCTTGGCGATGGGGGAGCCGTGGGCTTCCATTCCGACCGCGTCGACGACGCCGTCGGGTCCGCGACCGTCGGTGGCCTCACGGATCTGCTCAATGGACTCCTCGCCCGTGTCGAAGACCATCACGCCGTGGCGGGCAGCCATCTCGCGACGCTCGGCCACGGGATCGATCGCATAGACCTTCATGCCGTGGTGCTTGGCGATGCGGGCAGCGAACTGGCCGATCGGTCCGAGCCCGATGATCGCGATGCTGTCCCCGCTCTTCAAGCCGGTGTACGCGACACCCTGCCAGGCGGTGGGGATGACATCAGAGAGGAAGAGGTAACGGTGATCGGGGAGCTCGTTGCCCACCTTGATCGGGCTGTAGTCGGCATGGGGCACGCGCAGGTACTCGGCCTGACCGCCCGGCACGGCACCGTACATGGCGGAGAAGCCGTAGAGTGCGGCGCCCATGCCCTGATCGCGGACCTGGGTGACCTCACACTGGGTCTGCAGGCCGCGCTGACACATGAAGCAGCTGCCGCAGGAGATCTGGAAGGGGATGACGACGCGGTCCCCGGCGGTCAGGTTCGACTCCGGGCCTGCCTCGACCACGCGGCCCATGGGCTCGTGGCCGAGAATGTCACCAGGTGTCATGAACGGACCAAGCACCTCATAGAGATGAAGATCCGAGCCGCAGATGGCGGTGGAGGTGACTTCGATGATCGCGTCGTTGGCCTGCTGGATCTGCGGATCCGGGACCTCGTCAACGCTGACTTTGTGATGGCCCTGCCATGTCACTGCTTTCACGATGTGTCTCCTCTTGACGGCTTTCGAAGGCAGACCGGGGAGCGCTGTCATTCCTCACTCCGCCAGTTACCCTTACAGACACCACGGTATCGACTTCTACCTTGGCGTTGCCTGGATATCACCGCGCGTTTAGCCTCTAATGGGCTTGTTCCCTAAGGTCACGAGCCGTGAACTGACGATTCTCCTGACCAGCAGCAGCACGCCCAGCACGCCCGATGCCACCAGAACAAAGGTCCACTGGGCTCCGCCTGTGCCGCTGAGGACCCGAAGGGCCATACCCAGCGCGACAGTGCCGAGGATCACCACGGCGGCATCGGGCCACAGCCTCGAGGGACGGCGCCAGAAACGCACCGCGAGAGAACTGACCAGCAGACCGAGGAGAAACGGGGTCGCAGTCTGCAGCACATCGGTCACCGCCAGGCCCGTGGCGTGATTGCGGTTTCCCATCGCGGCGAAGCCGATCACCAGCAGACCGTCGATTGCCAGCAGCGCCCAGGGGAGGACCTCGCGAGGCGAGCCGAGGCGAACAGTGGATGGAGCAGCTGGTGAGGACATGGACGTAGTCTAGGCCGCATGAGCGTAAGTTGACATAATGTAGATTATCGGCGCTTTACAGTCAGCGTGAAAATGAGCTCGGGGTTGATCCGCGCGTACCGGCACCCGGCGTGAGGCATCGTCCGTGCTAACTGCACCAGCCGCTCGCCACACCGAGACCACTGGGCCGATAACGTAGACACGGTGAACACCTCCTGGCCGTTGAGCTGCCCCCACTGCGCCATGCCCTTGGAACTTTGTTCTAGGTCCTGGGATCCTCGATCCGCACGGCTGGACACTCAGTCTGCAGGATCTGAGGACTCTGAGTCGGCTCACGGGATTGCCCCTCGGCGGCAAGACCGAGCACTCGCGGGCCTCACCTGCGCCAACGGCCACAGCTTCGACGCGGCACGACAGGGTTATGTCAACCTTTTGGCAGGACGTGGGACCCGCTTCACCCCGGACACCGCACAGATGATCATGGCCCGAGAACGCGTGCAGTCCGCTGGCGTGTTCGCCGCACTCAGCGCCCTGCTGACCCATGTCGAGCTGCCGGAATCGGCCCCCTTGATCCTGGACTGCGGCGCCGGCACCGGGCACTATCTCCACCAGCTGCTCGACGCCCACCCGGACAGCCGCGGCATCGCACTGGACCTTTCTACGGCTGGCCTCAAACGAGCGGCCCGCCACCCGCGGGCCCTCGCGCTTGCCTGGGACCTCTGGGAACCCCTCCCCCTCCTCGAGGACAGTGTGGACCTGCTGATCGACGTCTTCGCACCGCGAAACGTCAGCGAGTATGCGCGGGTTCTCCGGCCGGGCGGGACGGCGGTGGTCGTCACGCCCCGGCAGGGCCACCTCGCCGAGCTGCGCGAGACCGGACTGTTGGGCATGCAGGGCGAGAAGCTGGATCAGCTTCTGTCCCAGATGGCGCCGGGGTTCGGTCTCCCGGAGTCAACCCAGCGCGTCGTCTCGGCGATCCCCGTGGAGACGGACCTGGTCGCTGACCTGGTCTTCATGGGGCCGGCGGGACATCATCGAGAGCATGCGGAGCTGCGCGCACATGCCGAAAGCGGTGGAGTGTCACACATCACCGTCGATCTCGACGTGAGCCTCTGGCGCGGATAGGCTGATGTCAGGGAATCAAGGGCTGACGAGGAGCTGAGATGATCGAGTGGTTCGGCGATAACCTCTGGGCGCCGTGGCTCGCACTTGCCCTGGGACTGCTGCTGCTCGAAGCCATCACGCTTGATCTGCTGTTCCTCATGCTCGCGGTCGGCGCAGGTGCCGCCACCACCGTCGCACTCGCCGGTGGTGAACCCTGGCTCCAGGTGATCGTGGGCTGCGCGACGGCGCTGCTGATGCTCGGCGCGGTTCGTCCGGTGGCGCTCAAACACTTGAAGAAGGGCCCAGAGGACCAGCTCACCAACATCGATCGGATGGCTGGGATGGAAGCTCGTCCGCTGGAGGCCATCACCGCAGACTCCGGCCTCGCCGAAGTCGACGGAGACACCTGGACTGCCCGCACCTCGGGCGACTCCAGAATTGAACCTGGCATGTCCGCCGTCGTCGAGTCCGTGGACGGGGCAACGCTGTACCTGCGAGCAACGCGGGAGATCGAATGGGATGAGAACCGGCCCGACACTCTGGGGCCTGACAGTCCCCGACCGGAAGGGGCCTGAGAGATCCTCAGGTGCCCACACGTATAGATCGGAACGCAATGGAATTCACCGCACTGATAGTTCTCGTGGTCCTGGTGGCGCTCGTGGTGATCATCATCGCCCGGAGCGTGCGCATCATTCCCCAGGCTCGCGCCGGCCTGATCGAGCGCCTCGGCAAGTACCAGCGCACCCAGGGACCGGGTCTGACCCTGCTCGTCCCCTTCATCGACCGGCTGCTGCCGATGCTCGACATGCGTGAGCAGGTCGTGTCCTTTCCGCCCCAGCCCGTGATCACCGAGGACAACCTCGTGGTCTCCATTGACACTGTGGTGTACTTCCAGATCACCGACCCCAAAGCCGCGACCTATGAGATCCAGAACTACATCATCGCGGTGGAGCAGCTGACCACCACCACGCTGCGCAACGTGGTGGGCGGATTGAACCTGGAAGAGGCGCTGACCTCACGTGACCGGATCAATGGCCAGCTCCGCGGCGAGCTGGACAAGGTGACCGGTCGCTGGGGCATCCGCGTCGCCCGAGTGGAGCTCAAGGCCATCGAGCCGCCACACTCCATCCAGGACTCCATGGAGAAGCAGATGCGCGCGGAGCGGGAACGCCGCGCCGCCATCCTCACGGCCGAGGGCACCAAGCAGGCAGCGATCCTCACCGCCGAAGGTGAGCGACAGGCCTCGATCCTGGCGGCCGAAGGTGATGCGCAGGCTCGAATCCTGGGCGCCAACGCCGAGGCGCAGGCCATCGAGACCGTGTTCAACGCCGTTCACGATTCTGAGCCAGGACCGGAGCTGCTCTCCTACCAGTACCTGCAGATCCTTCCCGAGATCGCCAAGTCGGAGTCCAACACCATGTGGATGATTCCCGGCGAGTTCGGCGACGCACTGAAGAACCTCGCCGGCGCTTTCGGCGGACCTGAGTCGACCCAGCCGGGCGTGAGCCTGGAAGACCGCGAAGCCGAACGTGCGGCCCGCACCGAGCGGCTGAAGCAGCGCCGCCTGGAGAAGGAGCAGGACGCCAAGCAGAACCGAGGCAAGCCTGCCATCTCATCGGCCATCGCTGACCTCGCGGAATCGGCCCGGAGCACCTCCGTGACCGACGAGAACCCGCACTACACCAGTCGTGAGGAGATCGAAGACGAGGCCAAAAAGGCGCAGGTGGGCAACGCTGCCGTGGCAGAGCAGCGCACCGCTTCCCCCGCCCAGACGGGTTCAGACATCGAATCGCAGCCGACGTTCACGCAGCCGGAGCCCGAACCGATGGGTGAAGAGCAGCGCTGAGCCGAGCACGCTCTCCCGGCGAGGCGTTCAGCCGCCGTGCCGAACGGCTTCTTCCCCGCTAGGGGAATAACTCGGCCGTGCTCTAGAGTTGTACACCGAGAATGAGTCTGCCCATCACACTGGAGGAATATCGATGAGCGATCGCAGCCTGCGTGGCATGCGCCTCGGCGCACAGTCCATGGAAACCGAGCAGGGTGTCGAGCCGGCACCCCGCCAGGAGATCGAGTACCGCACCGAAGACGGTGAGATCATGCGGGTGATGTTCTCCGCCGAGGCAGAGGTGCCCGCCACCTGGGTCTCCCCCACGGGTAAGGAAGGTCTGCGCGTCGATGTGGACCGTCCCGATGCCGAGCCGGAGAAGGCCGTACGAACTCACTGGGACATGCTGCTGGAACGGCGTTCCACTGAGGACCTTGAAGTGATTCTGGAGGATCGGCTCAAGCTGCTCCGGGAGCGCCGCGGCGAGGCCGCCTGACCCACCGACGTCCAGAGGTACAGACAGCGACGGCGTCCACCCCGAACGTGCGGGTGGACGCCGTCGCTGTCTGCGTCAGTGCCGACTCAGCTGCCGCTCAGCCGGGACTTCAAGGTCCTGGCCCGCGCGGCGAGCCCCCATCGGGTCACATTGACCATGGCCTCGGCGATGATGTCTGAGCTCATCTTGGAGACTCCCTGAGTGCGCTCGACGAACGTGATCGGCACCTCGGTGATGGTCTTGCCCATGCTGGCCACGCGAAAGGTCATGTCCACCTGGAAGCCATAGCCGACCGATTCGATGCTGGTGAGATCGATCTCCTCGAGCACTGAGCGTCGGAAGACTCGGAACCCTGCTGTGATGTCGCGGACCTTCAGGCCCAGCAGGGTGCGCGAGTAGAGGCTGCCTGCACGCGAGATGGCTACGCGATGCAGCGGCCAGTTCACCACGGACCCGCCGGGGACCCAGCGCGAACCGATCACGAGGTCGGCCTCATCGATCTTTGCCAGCAGGCTCGGCAGCTGCTCGGGCTGATGAGACCCATCCGCATCGAGCTCGACGAGCACGTCGTACCCCGCCTCGAGCCCCCAGCCGAACCCCGCGATATAGGCCCCGCCCAGTCCGTTCTTGGAGGTGCGGTGCAAAACGTTGATCTGGTCATCCTGCCGGCTCAGCTCGTCTGCGAAATCACCGGTTCCATCGGGGCTGTTGTCGTCGACGATGAGCACATCCGACTCCGGCACCGCAGCGCGAAGCCGCTGCACCGTGCCGGGCAGTGCGTCGATCTCGTTGTAGGTGGGGATGATCGTCAGGATCTTCACGTGGGCCTCAAGTCCTTTTCGAGGTAGATGGGACCGGTCCGTTCCAGTCTATGGGAGGTGCGGCGGAGCCTTCAGCTGGTGCGCGGGTGCACCTGGTCACCATCGATCACCGTTGCGCGGAGCGCAGGCAGCGTCTCGCCATCGAGGTATGGCAGCAGAGGCGTGCGCGCGCGCACATCGGTGCTCCATGCCGCGGTCCGGGAGTCAGGCGTCTGCACGGCCAGGGAATCCACTTCCCAGACTCCGTAGGTCGCCCGGGCCCCGGGGTCCAGCTGGGCGGCGGTGGCGGCAGTGCCGCTGGCCTCCGGCAGGGACCTGTACGCCCCGCGGGTCTGGGCGTTGAAGCCAGCCCGCACCGAGACGGGATCCTGCTCATGGTGGACGTGACGCGTCACCACCGCCCATGGGTTCTCGTCCGGCGAACCGACCGCACTGACCGGCACCCCTACGCTCAGCGCCGTGGCCAGGTGGCCACGGCCGCGGATCAGCACCTGCACCCCGGTGTTGAGCAGCGCCTCCCAGTCCTGACGCTCTGCGGAGTCGAAGCCCACGAGGACGGTGGGCAGTCCGCCCGGAGTGCTTCGACGCTGGGCGCGCATCGCCGAGGTGGAGTCCACCAGCGCCGCCACCAGCTCAGCAGGAGCTGGGGCCTGGTTGCTCGTAGCGCTCTCACCTTCGTCGGCCACGCGCAGGAGAAGCTGACGCTTGGCCTGGGCTGCGACCAACCGGACCTCCAGGAGCTGATCCACGACCTCACCGACGAGGAGCTGGACGGCCGCGGGCCGGTCCAGCAGCAGATCCACCGGCCCCAGCATGGAGACGGCCCTCTCCAGGGCTTCCATCCGATCGCCGGTGTCGAGCAGACTCAGCCCGGTGAGTGTGACCACCGGGTAGGCGCGCACCGCGTGCGCTGCCGCAGCGGAGAAGACCGCCTCCAGCGTCTCTGACGCAGACGGCTCACTCAGGCCTGTGGCGCTGAGCTCCACGTTGAGCCGGACGGCCCCACAGCCCTGGGCCGCCGCAGCGTCGAGTGCCTGCACCGCGGCAGCGGCGAGTCCCTGGACTCCCGCGCTGTCCGGCCCGGACGAGCCGCCCCCGGCGACATCCGCCCAACCGACGAAGGCCGGCGCGACCAGGGCCCGGTCAAGGTCCTCCACCTCCAGAGTGGAGGCATCGAAGGTCTCCGCCGTCTCCGCGGAACCGACCCAGGCGATCAACCCATCTTCGACGAGCATGGCGTCCGCATAGGGCTCGGTAGGCGAATGGATCGTGCCGTTGGTCAGCACGCGCGCGCGGCGTGCGGCACCATTGTCAGTCATCTGTGGGCTCCTCCAGGTTCTGATAGGCCACGGAGGAGTATGCCACCACTCCCCGGCCGATGAGCTCCACTGCTTCGTGGCAGCGGGCGGCGAGCTTCGCCGGGGTATGCGGGATCTTTGCGAGCTGATCCAAGGTGTCGATGCACTGCTTGGTCCACCGCACGAAGTCCCCGGCGGCCAGCGGTGAATCGTTCAGCGCATTGCGCAGACTCTGACCGCCGGCCCAGGCGTACATGGGCAGGACCAGTCCGAGTTCCGGAGCAGCGGTGGGCTCGAGATGGTGGCGCTTCTCCAGGGTCTCAAGTTCAGCATGAACCTCAAGGCCGGTCTGGGCGGCCTGCCCGAGACGTTTGGTGGGCATGACGGGCATCGAACCCTCGTCCTCACGCTTGGCCTGATAGACCAGAACGGTGGCGAACGCTGCAAGCTCCTGGGCGGAGAGGGCTGAGAGCACGCCACGCTCCATGAGCAGTCCGGTGAAGAGGTCGCGCTCCCCGTAGATCCGTCGCAGCTGCTGCCCCCGGTCGGTCACCGCGAATTCTGCCGCGTACCATTCGTCGTCGGAGGATCCGGCGCTCTGCGGACCCGGCGCTGCGCTGGCGTCCTGGAGCAGCTCGGGTGGGCCGACTTGTGGCATGAGTTCGGGGTCCACCACTTCCATATGACCGAGCTCATGCAGGACCCCGCAGACGCGGTCAAAGATCTTCGCGATGGAGCCGGTGCGCCGATCGATCTTGACCTTCAACTGATCTATCTCTCGCTGGAGCTTCCATCCGCGCTCGGCCCAGCGCGCATGATCCTCCCGCTCGCTGCACCCGTGGCAGGGGTGGCGCCTCAGCTGCGCCAGCAGGTCTTCGAGCGACTCAGAGTCGGGCTCCTCCTCGACGAAGCCGAAACCGGCACTCGGGGCGCTGCTGCGGGCCGGAACCCGTTCATGCAGCGCAGCTCTCATTGAGGCGGCAAGATCACGACGAATCTTCGGAACCTTCACCTGCGGTTTGCGCGGGAGCCGGATGCTGGAGATGACCTCGGGGGGCTGTCCGAAGTCCTCCGCCGTGACATTGCGGAACTTGCCATCGGTGGTGATGACTCCAGGTCTGGGGTCATGTTCGGGGGCGCTGTGCACCACGAGGGACTCCCCGAAGCCACGCTTGCCGGCCACCTCGATGATGTCCCCGGGCTGCAGCGCGGCCAATACTCGGATGATCTCTCGTCGCCGCTGCCGGTGACGCGACTTGGCCTGGTCCTTCTCCGCCTCGTTGAGGCGACGGCGCAGCGCGGCATACTCCCGGAAATCGCCGAGGTGACACGTCATCGCCTCCTCGTATCCGGCGAGGGAGGACTCGCGCTTGGCCACGTCCCGGGCGATGCCGACCACGGACCGGTCGGCCTGGAACTGGGCGAAGGAGGACTCGAGGATCGTACGGGCTCGACGTCGGCCGAACTGGGCGGTCAGGTTCACCGCCATGTTGTAGGAGGGCTTGAAGCTCGAATTCAGCGGGTAGGTCCGCTTCGACGCCAATCCTGCGACCTGGCGCGGGTCCATGCCCGGCTGCCAGACGACGACGGCGTGGCCCTCCACATCGATTCCGCGCCGACCGGCGCGACCGGTCAGCTGGGTGTACTCCCCCGGGGTGATGTCCACATGGGACTCGCCGTTGAATTTGTCCAGCTTCTCCAGCACCACGGTGCGCGCCGGCATGTTGATTCCCAGGGCGAGCGTCTCGGTGGCGAAGACGACCTTGAGCAGGCCCTCGGCGTACATGTCCTCGACGAGTTCCTTGAACGGAGGAAGCATGCCGGCATGGTGGGCGGCTACGCCGTTGATCAGGGCTTCGCGAAAGCTGTCAAACCCGAGGACCGAGAGATCCTCGGCCGGCAGCTCCCAGCCCATCTGCTCCACCCGGGAGGTGATCTCGGCAGCTTCTTCACGCGTGGTCAGCACGATCCCGGCATTGAGGCACTGTTCGACCGCCGCCTCACATCCCACGCGGGAGAAGATGAACCCGATGCATGGCAGCAGACCCTCGCGGTCCAGCGCGCGGATCATCTTGGGACGGTTCAGCCGGGGGCGGCCCGCGGCCGAACCGGAGATGCCCGAGACCTCCCCTCCCCCACGCTTGCCGGCCGGGCTGCTGCTCGTCTGGCGACGCGGGTCTCCATCACGGGAGCGGTCTCCGGCTCCGCGGCCCGGCCCTCGGTTCGGCCCCCGGTTCGGACCCCGGTGGGGTCCGCGGCCACGACCATTGCCCCGGGAGCGGTTTCCGCCGCTGCGCCGAGACATCGGTGCCTGGGAGTGATGGGCCAGCCGCTGAAGCTCGGGGTTGACCAGAGTGCCGGGGGCGCCGTCGTCCTCCGAGATGAAGAGATCATGGAGCTGATGGTCCACCAGCATGTGCTGGGTCAGCGGAACGGGGCGGTGCTCGGAGACGACCACCGAGGTCTCCCCACGCACCGTGTCCAACCACGCACCGAACTCCTCGGCGTTGGAGACGGTCGCCGAGAGGGCCGCCACCTGCACATGTTCGGGAAGATGGATGATGACCTCCTCCCAAACGGCGCCGCGGAATCGATCCGCCAGATAGTGCACCTCATCCATCACCACGTACCCGAGATCACGGAGGGTGGCAGAGTCCTGGTAGAGCATGTTGCGCAGCACCTCGGTGGTCATCACCACGATCTGCGCCTCGGAGTTGATGGATGTGTCACCGGTCAGCAGCCCCACACGCTCAGAGCCGTGGTCCTCCACCAGCTCCTGATATTTCTGGTTCGACAGCGCCTTGATCGGCGTGGTGTAGAAGGTCTTGGTGCCGTGGGCGAGGCCCAGGTGGACCGCGAACTCACCCACGATGGTCTTGCCTGCCCCGGTGGGAGCCGCGACGAGCACGGCTCGACCCGCCTCGAGATGGCGGCACGCCTGAAGCTGGAAGTCATCCAGGTCGAATGCCTGGGACGCGCGGAAGACGCCGAGCTGAGACTTGGCCTCTGCTGCTCGTCGACGTGACTCTGCATAGCGCTCGGCCGGTGAACTCATGCGTCCAGCCTATGACATCGTCACCGGGTGCAGATCCCGTCCACACAGGGCGGCCTGCTCCATTCGGGCTCGCCCCCGAGCTGGTTAGACTGCAGCGATGACCACTGGCGGCTCCACGCGACGACAGATCCTTCTGGGGGCTCTGCTCCCCGCGTTCATCTTCAGCATCGGCGTGGGGGCCATGATTCCGGTGCTGGCGCCTTTCGCGGTTCAGCGTGGCGCCACCCTGGCTGTGGCAGGGATCATCGCCGCCATGCTTCCGGTGGGACAGATCCTCGCGGATCTGCCGGCAGGAGCACTGGCGGCGCGAGTGGGCGATCGGCGCGCCATGCTGCTCGCCTCCTGCGCGGCCGCACTCGGGTTCCTGGCAGCGGGCCTCGCGCCCTCGCTGCTCACGCTGGGAATCGCCATTCTGCTGGTCGGGGCGGCCAATGCGGTGTTCCAGCTGGCCCGGCACTCCTACCTGACGCAGGTCACACCGGTCCACCAGCGCGCCAGGGTCCTCTCCACCCTCGGCGGCGTGCACCGGATCGGACAGTTCATCGGTCCCTTCCTCGGGGCGGGCGTGATCGCTCTCGGCGACCTGCGCGCAGTGTTCCTCCTGGCCCTGCTCACCGCTCTCGCGGCGGGAGTCACCGTCGTGCTGGCCCCGGAGATGGATACCCGGCCGGTCCGCGCGCCAGGCCAGGCGCGCAAGGGATTCAGCGCCGTCATCACCGCACACCGGGAGCTGCTGCTCACCCTGGGCACCGCTTCAATGCTGGTCGGAGCCGTCCGCGGCGCCCGGCAGCAGGTCATCCCGCTGTGGGGAGAGCACATCGGACTGGATCCGACCACGATCTCGCTGATCTACGGGCTCGCCGGTGGTATCGACATGCTGCTGTTCTATCCTGCGGGCAAGATCATGGACCAGCTCGGCCGTCTCTGGATCGGGGTCCCCTCCATGGTCGGTCTCGGCCTGGCGATGGCCCTGGTGCCGCTCAGCGCCTCGGCGACCGGCCTCGCTCTGGTGGCGGTGCTGTTGGGCATCAGCAATGGCCTGGGCTCGGGCGTGATGATGACCATCGCCTCGGACATCGCCCCGCCCGAGGACCGGCCGCAGTTCCTCGGCGCCTGGAGGCTGCTTCAGGACCTGGGCATCGCAGCTGGTCCGCTCACACTGGCAGCCGGCGCGGCGCTCGGCACACTTGCCGGCGGCGTGTGGGTGGCGGCGGCCATGGGCCCGCTGGCCAGCGCGGGTCTGCTGCGTTGGCTGCCGCGATACTCCGTGCATGCCAGCAGGCGAACCCGGCGCGACGCAGGGCTGACCTAGCGCGGGAGTCCGGGGCGAGAGCCCGTGTGATCCGCCGAGATGGGTGAACTAGGGTGAAAAGCATGAGTCCCAGCACTGAACGCATAGAAGCCGTATACAACCAGGTCGTAGCCCGCAACCCAGGCGAGGTCGAATTCCATCAGGCAGTCAGCGAGGTCTTCGAATCTCTGCATCGGGTGCTGAACAAGTACCCAGAGTATGTGGAGGAGTCGATCCTCGAGCGCATCTGTGAACCAGAGCGCCAGATCATCTTCCGGGTCCCCTGGACCGACGACGGCGGCCGGGTGCGCATCAATCGAGGTTTCCGCGTGCAGTTCAACTCCGCACTGGGGCCGTATAAGGGCGGGCTGCGCTTCGATCCCCAGGTCATGCTGGGGACGGTGAAGTTTCTCGGCTTTGAGCAGATCTTCAAGAATGCACTGACCGGACTGCCGATCGGAGGAGGAAAAGGCGGAAGCGACTTCGATCCCAAGGGCCGCAGCGACGGCGAGATCATGCGCTTCTGCCAGTCCTTCATGACCGAGGCCTACCGGCATATCGGCTCCAAGGTCGATGTCCCTGCCGGAGACATGGGCGTGGGGCGGCGTGAGATCGGCTATCTGTTCGGTCAGTACAAGCGCATCGCCAACCGCTATGAGGCGGGAGTGATCACTGGAAAGGGCATCAGCTGGGGTGGATCTCTGGTGCGCACCGAGGCCACGGGGTACGGGGTCGCGTTCTTCACGGAGCACATGCTGGCCGCCACCGGTCGTTGCCTGGACGGCACGCGGGTCCTGGTGTCGGGTTCGGGAAATGTCGCGTTCTACGCGATCGAGAAGGTCCACGCCCTCGGAGGGCTCGTCGTGGGGGCCTCGGACTCCTCCGGCGCTGTCCACGATCCACAGGGCATCGACCTGGACCTGCTGCGCGAGGTCAAGCAGGTCCAGCGCGGGCGCATCAGTGACTACGCCGAGAAGCGCGGCAGCGCGGAGTTCATCGAAGGCCTCCCCGTGTGGGCCATCGCCGAGAAGCACCCGATCGACGTGGCGATTCCCTGTGCCACGCAGAACGAGCTCGCCGAGTCAGACGCGGGGACGCTGATCAAGGCAGGCGTCACAGCGGTGGTGGAAGGAGCCAATATGCCCACCACCCCCGCCGCGATCGACCGGCTCCGTGAGGCCGAGGTGCTCTTCGGCCCCGGCAAGGCCGCCAACGCCGGCGGTGTGGCGACCTCGGCCCTGGAGATGCAGCAGAACGCGATCCGGGATTCCTGGGGGTTCGAGTACACAGAGGACCGGCTGGCGGAGATCATGGAGGGGATCCACACGCGGTGCGCCCAGACCGCAGAGGAGTTCGGAGTCCCCGGCGACTACGCCTCGGGAGCGAACATCGCCGGTTTCACCCGCGTGGCCGACGCCATGATCGCCCAAGGCGTGATCTGAGCCGACCGCGCGGACCGCTAGCCTGCAGAGACCGGCTCCAGGTCCTGGGACTCTTCGTCCGTGAATATCCTGGACCGAATGATGAAGCGCATCCCGGTTGGACCCTCGATGCTGAAGCCTGCCCCTCGTCCCGGGGTCACATCGATGGTGATATGCGTATGGGACCAGTACTGGAACTGGGCCTGTGAGATCCAGACCGGGACGGGTTCTGGGGTCCCAGGCTCCAGCCGGCCCAGCAGCACATCTGCTGGGCCGGTGAGGAACGTGCCTTGAGTGAAGCACATCGGCGCCGACCCGTCGCAACACCCTCCAGACTGGTGAAACATCAGTGGCTTGCCGTGGCTCTCCCGCAGCTTCCGCAGCAGCTCAGCCGCGGCGTCGGTGACGGCGATGCGTGCAACACTCATGGTCCCTCCTAGAAGAAGCCCAGCTTGTCTTCGCTGTAGCTGACCAGCATGTTCTTGGTCTGCTGGTAGTGCGAGAGCATCATCAGGTGATTCTCCCGACCGATCCCGGAGTTCTTGTAGCCGCCGAAGGCTGCGTGGGCCGGATATTGGTGATAGCAGTTGGTCCAGACGCGCCCGGCCTGGATGTCCCGCCCGGCCCGGTAGGCGATGTTGGCCTCCCGGGACCAGACACCCGCGCCGAGTCCGTAGAGGGTGTCGTTGGCGATCTGGATGCCTTCGGCGTAGTCCTTGAATTCGGTCACCGAGACCACGGGGCCGAAGATCTCCTCCTGGAAGATCCGCATGGAGTTCGAACCCTTGAAGATCGTGGGCTCCACATAGTAGCCCTCCGCGAGGTCCCCGCCCAGATCGGCGCGACTGCCGCCGGTGAGGACCTCCGCACCCTCCTGCTGACCGATGTCGATGTAGCTGAGGATCTTCTCCAGCTGATCATTGCTGGCCTGGGCGCCGACCTGCGTCTCGGTGTCCAGAGGGTTCCCCTGCTTGACCAGCTTGGTGCGCTCGACGGCGTCTCCCAGGAACTGCTCGTAGATGCTGGACTGGATCAGCGCCCTGGAGGGACAGGTGCAGACCTCTCCCTGGTTCAGCGCGAACATGGTGAACCCCTCCAGCGCCTTGTCGTAGAAGGCGTCGTCTTCGCGTGCGACGTCGGCGAAGAAGAGGTTCGGGCTCTTGCCACCGAGCTCCAGCGTCATCGGAATCAGGTTCTGCGAGGCGTACTGCATGATCAGGCGGCCGGTGGTGGTCTCCCCCGTGAACGCGATCTTGCGGATCCTGGGGCTCGAGGCCAGAGGAGCGCCGGCCTCAGCGCCGAAGCCGTTGACCACGTTCAGCACACCCGCCGGCAGCAGGTCACCGATCAGCTCCATGAGCACGAGGATCGACGCCGGGGTCTGTTCCGCAGGCTTGAGGACGACGGCGTTGCCCGCCGAGATGGCCGGGGCAAGCTTCCAGGTCGCCATCAGGATGGGGAAGTTCCACGGAATGATCTGGCCGACCACGCCGAGGGGCTCATGGAAGTGATACGCCACCGTGTCGCCGTCGATCTCGCTGATGCCACCCTCCTGCGCTCTGATGGCCCCGGCGAAGTAGCGGAAATGGTCCACTGCAAGCGGAAGGTCTGCAGCGAGAGTCTCCCGCACGGGCTTGCCGTTCTCCCAGGTCTCGGCCACCGCAAGCATCTCGAGGTTGGATTCGATCCGATCCGCGATCTTGTTCAGCACCACCGCACGCTCGGCCACCGAGGTCTTTCCCCAGGCAGGAGCTGCGCGGTGGGCTGCGTCTAGCGCAAGCTCGATGTCCTCTGCTGTGGAGCGCGGCACTTCGGTGAAGGTCTTCCCCGTGACCGGCGATGGATTCTCGAAGTACTCACCCTTCACCGGTGGGACCCACTCACCCCCGATGTAGTTCTCGTAGCGCGGTTTGTAGCTCAGCAGACCACCCTCGGTCCCGGGCTGTGCATAGATGCTCATGAGTCTTCCCTTCCTCTCGACACTGCTCGCGGGACCCGCATGAGAATGTGATGTGGGTCACCTGATGGTCAGCGTAGACCCAGGGAGGTTGCATGAAGGTTGCAGGATTAGACTGTGATCCTTACCACAATCCACGATCATCAGGAGCTGCGATGCAGGCTCTCCCTACGGAGCCGAACACCTGGTCCAGCCTGCCCCCTGCACTGCGGGAGTCTTGGCGCCGGTCGGCGCAGAAGGTGGATGACCCGATCCGTGCGCTGCCGCCGATCGAACTCGACGGCGCAGAGCTGGCAAGCCACCGCCGGGCTCACCCATTGAGCCTCGTGCTGCCGGTGCTGCGTCGACTGCTGGTGCAGCCGGCCACCGAAGCCGGCCTGATCGTAGCGATCGGGGATGCAAGAGGCACTCTGCTCTGGGTCGATGGGGCCCGGGAGACGCTGCGTCAGGGGGAGCTCTCCGGCTTCCAGCCTGGAGCCAACTGGTCCGAGCGGGCGATCGGTACCTCAGCGCCCGGACTCGCACTTGCCACCGGGCGCGGCGCACAGGTGCATCGCGAACAGCACTTCGCCTACACCGCCCACCGCTTCTCCTGCTCGGCGGCCCCCGTGCACCACCCCGGCACCGGTGAGCTCCTCGGGGTGGTCGATCTGACCGGAGGCGACCACGCCGTGGCGGTGCACTCGCTGCCGTTGCTCTGGGCGGCGATCTCTGCGGCAGAGGCACAACTCCGACTGCTTCCGATGGAGCGCTCCCCCACCCGCTTGGACACCTTGGGCCGACGCGCTGCGACGCTGAGCACCTCCGGCTCGGAGCAGCGGTTGGGCCTGCGCCACGCCGAGATCCTGTTCCTGCTCAGTTGGCACGGACAGCAACGCACAGGACACGGGCTCTCAGCGGAGGAGCTGGCAGAGCTGCTCTATGGCGAACCTGCTCATGAGGTCGCCGTGCGGGCCGAGCTCGTGAGGCTGCGTCGGCTGCTGCTGAGTCGAGGTCCGGGCCCGTTCGAGCTGCTCTCGCGTCCCTATCGGCTCAGCCCGCCGCTGCAGCTGGATGCCCAGGAGGTCAAGGCTGCGCTCACCGCGGGCGATCGGCAGCACGCGCTGGAGATCTACTCGGGAGAGCTGCTGCCCGGAAGTGAGGCTCCCGGGGTCCTCCGCGTGCGCCGCGAGCTCTCCACCCAGCTGCGCGAGAGCATCCTCTCCGACGGAACCACCGAGGAACTTTGGCGGTACCTCCAGCTGCCTGAGGCATCGGAGGACCAGGAGGCGATCAGGCTGGCCCTTCGGCTGCTTCCTGCTTCGGCACCCGAGCGCGCCGCACTCATTGCTGGGGTGGAGAGCGGTGCGGCATCGTAGACTTCCCGCTATGCCCGAGCACGCTGAGTCCTACACCGTCCTGAGACGCGGCGCGCAGGTCCATCAAGAGATCGTGCGGAGGCGCTCCCGATTCGAGACGGTGCTCCGCCGCGTCGAGACGCCCGAGGAGGCGCAGCGCGTGCTGTCCGGGCTGCGCCAGGCCAATCCCACGGCCAGGCACCACTGCAGCGCGTGGGTCATGGGCCCCGAACGCTCGATCCATCGCGGACAGGACGACGGCGAACCCTCCGGCACCGCGGGCGCCCCGATGCTGGCAGCACTGCTGAAGTCCGACATGCCCAGCGGGGCAGCTGACCTCAGTGACATCCTTGCCGTGGTGACCCGCTGGTTCGGGGGCACCCTGCTCGGCGCCGGCGGGCTGGTGAGCGCCTATTCTGACTCTGTACTCGACGCACTTCACAGAAGTGCTGATCAGGGCGACCTCATCACACGGGTGAGGATGCGGCGCTTCGAGGTTGCCTCCCCCATCGTCGAGTCGGGACGGTGGGAGAATGAACTCCGAGCATTCGGCGTGGACGTGATGGGCACCGACTACAGTCTGGACGGCTCCGCAGCACAGCTGCTGCTTGCGGTGCGGGACAGCACGTCGCAGATCGCCGAGCTGCACAGGCACGTGGCAAGACTCAGCTCAGGAGCAGTCGTCCCGGAGCCGGCGGGGCATCACTGGGTGGACCTGAGCGGCGACTGAGCACGGTCTAGGTGTCGAAACTCGTGGTGGGGGTCGCACGTCCCACAGAGGACACCAGTTCCTCAGCGAGCACCCGCAGCTTCACATTGCGGTGGCTGGAGGCCTGGCGAAGAATCCCGAAGGCCTCGTCCTGGCTGCAGCGGTTCTGCGCCATGACGACCCCTACAGCGATGTCAATCGCGGTGCGCGACTGCATCGCCGCCTGAAGGTGCTCCACGTTCTCGGAGTACGCGGCCAGACGCAGGGCGATGACGCCGACCTTGGACGCGAGGTCCGCGTAGCGGCGGGCAGCCGCGATCTCCGCCGGTCCGAAGGCCTCTGGTGTGCTCGTGTAGAGGTTCATGGCTGCGTGGGCCTCTGACTGCAGTGTGAGCGGCATGGCGAGGACGCTGCGCATGCCGAACTTCCGCACCGCTGCCATATATCCCGGCCACCGCTGCTCCGAGCGCACGTCTGCCACGCTGATCACCGTGTTCGTGCGCTGAGCCTCCAGGCAGGGTCCCTCGTCGAAGCCGGCCTGGACCTCGTCCAGCCGTTCCGCCTCTGGGCTGCTCGCGGCCACCACCACATTGCGCTTGGATCGATCGAGGATGATGCCGCAGAGCACCGGCTGAGTCCCGCTGAATCGCTCCGCGGTGGCTTCGGCCAGACCGCGGAGGAAACTCGAGATGTCACTGTCACCCTGAATGAGCACCTGCAGGTCGGCTGAGACGTTGAGTTCTGCAGCTTCGGTGTTGATGGCATCCAAGACAGCATCATCGACGGTATCGGTGTTCAGAGCAGCCTCGCTCAGCTTCGGCTCTGTGCTCATCGCGACTCCGATCCGCTAGGGCCGCGGTCATGGAGACCGCTTCGTCCGGTCCAAGTTTACTCGACGATCAGGTCCGCGCACTGCGCTCGAAGAGTGAGGCCTCACCACTTCTCCCGCGGAGAAGCACTGGCTAGACTGACGATGGAGTTCAGCAGTGGGCTCGGATCATCACTCTCAGGAGCAGCTATGACACGACCACTGCAGGGCGAACCACGCGGCGTCGCAGCCTCACTTCGCAAGGACCTCAGATCACCGGGCGGAGCCGCTGCGAAGGCGGCACGCCACTACCCATCGAGGAGAGTGGACATGTTCGAGATGGACGAGATCATGGCCCCGCTGGGCGCCACCATCTTGGGGACCCGCTCACTGGCGGATGCGGCCCGGGTGCTGGAACACTCCGAGACCGCCGTCGTGCTGAATCTCTCCTACCGTGCGATCGGTCTGATCACCCGCGCGGATCTCTCTCGGCTGCAGGAGCAGGACCCTGACGGCTGGTCGAGGAGACGCTGCGCGGGGGTCATTCGCTCCGGCGATCAGCCCATTCAGCGGAGCACCTCGATCCGGGAGCTTCTGCTGAACTCTACGCTGGACTCCACGCGGCCGTTGCTGGTCCTTGACCATGAGGAGCCTGCTGGGATCGTCCATCCCGAGGCCATCGGCGCCTGGCGGGCGAAGGCTCAACCCATCAGCGGCGAGCCGATGAAGGGGTCCACCCACAGTCCGATGAACAGCAGGGTGAGATAGAGGATCGACAGGTGGAAGACCTTCATGGCCTTCTTGTCGGTGAGGCTGCCGTCTCCTGCCTGACGATGCAGGGCGTGGGCCTCGAAGATGAACCAGGCGCCGGCCACCAGGGCGAAGGCGGAGTAGGTGATGCCGGCCCAGCCCATGGGGATCAGCAGCAACGAGCACATCACGGTGGCCCACGCGTAGAGCACCACCTGCACCGAGACTGTCTGCGCGGTCGCGATGGCGCCCAGCATGGGCACATGGGCGGTCTGGTAGTCCGTGCGGTACTTCATCGACAGTGGCCAGTAGTGCGGGGGCGTCCACAGGAAGATGACCACGAACAGCACCACTGCGGGCCATTCCAACGTCTCCCTGACAGCGGCCCAGGCGATCACCACCGGGAAGCATCCAGCGATGCCGCCCCAGATGATGTTCTGCTCGGTCCGTCGCTTCAGAATCATGGTGTAGACGACCACGTAGAAGAAGATCGCGGCGGCGCCGAGACCTGCGGCCAGCGGGTTGGTGCCGAACCACAGCACCGCGATCGCAGCCAGGCCCAGCGCTGAAGCGAAGATGAGTGCCTCGCGAGGACTCAGCTCCCCGGTCACCAGTGGGCGCTTCTTGGTGCGGTTCATCAACTTGTCCATATCGCGGTCGATATAGCAGTTGAATGCTCCCGCCGATCCGGCAGCCATCGCACCGCCCACCAATGTGGCCAGGGCCAGCCAGAAGCTCGGAACGCCCTGCTCGGCGAAGAACATCGTGGGCAGGGTGGTGACCAGAAGCAGCTCGATGACGCGCGGTTTGGTCAGCGACCAGTAGGCAGCCACCTTGCGTCGCCATCGAGGCTGCTCGACCACCGCGCCGTCGGCTGCGGAGGCGGCATCGCCGGTCGGGGCGACAGAAGTCTGTTGGGTCACGTCTCAGCTCACATTGGGGTCAAGGTGCACTCGTCGTCGTCGTTCAGTGTACCGGTCGCGGAGGTGGTCATCAGGGCCAACCAGCCTATTGCACGAATTATTTCTACACGCGGTAGAACTATACGCGTCGGAGGGTCCTCCTGGGACAGAGAGCCGAAGCCGGCGCAGCCTCAGGCGTCGATCCGCTCGCGATCCAAGGCCTGCGACCCTTCAATGATGAAGTCCTTTCGAGGTGCGACCACGGAACCCATGAGCAGGTCGAAGACCCGTTCTGCGGCTTCGGCGTCCTGGACCCTGATACGACGCAGCGCCCGATGCTCCGGGTCCATCGTGGTCTCGGAGAGCTGATCGGCGTCCATCTCCCCCAGCCCTTTATAGCGCTGGATCGGCTCCTTGTAGTTCAGCTTCTGCTCTTCCAGCTCCGCCAGCAGACGGTTCAGCTCCGCCTCGGAGTAGGTGTACTTGACCTCGTTCGCGCGGCGGCCGGGATGGATGACCTCCACCCGATGCAGCGGCGGGACTGCGGCGAAGACCCGCCCGGCCTCGATCATGGGTCGCATGTAGCGGAAGAAGAGGGTCAGGAGCAGCGTGCGGATGTGGGCACCATCGACATCGGCATCGGTCATCAGCACCACCTTGCCGTAGCGTGCAGCCTCGATATCGAAGCTGCGTCCCGAGCCCGCGCCGATGACCTGCAGCAGCGCCGCGCATTCGGTGTTCGAGAGCATGTCCGCCACGGAGGCCTTCTGGACATTGAGGATCTTGCCGCGGATGGGCAGCAGCGCCTGGAAGTCTGAGGATCGCGCCAGCTTCGCGGTGCCCAGAGCGGAGTCGCCCTCGACGATGAACAGCTCGGTCTCCGCGACACCCTTGGAGCGGCACTCGACGAGCTTCGCCGGCATCGAGGAGGTCTCCAGCGCGTTCTTCCGGCGCTGGGTCTCCTTGTGCATCCTGGCCGAGATGCGGGACTTCATCTCGGCGACGACCTTCTCCAGCACGGCAGAGGCCTGCTGCTTGTCTCCGCGCTTCGTGGAGGCGAGCCGCGATTCCAGCTCCTTGCTGACCACCCGGGAGACGATCTGGCGGGCGGCCGGCGTGCCAAGAATCTCCTTGGTCTGGCCCTCGAACTGAGGCTCGGCGATCCGCACGGTCACCACGGCAGTGAGACCGGCGAGGACGTCGTCCTTCTCCAGCTTGTCGGTGCCGGCCTTGAGCCGACGCGCGTTCGCGTCCACGGTCTTGCGCAGGCTCTTCAGCAGGGCCTGTTCGAAACCGGTCAGGTGGGTGCCGCCCTTGGGCGTGGCGATGATGTTGACGAAGCTGCGCACGGTGGTCTCGTAACCGATGCCCCAGCGCAGGGCGATGTCCACCTCGCAGTCGCGCTCCACGTCCTCCATGTGGCTCCGGCCGTCGGCGGCGAGCACCGGGATCCGTTCGTGGAACTTGCCGTGACCCTGGATCCGCCAGATATCGGTCACCGAGGCATCACTGGCGAGGTGTTCAGCAAACTCGCTGATCCCACCGTCGTACTGGAAGACCTCCTCCAGCGGCTCGGCACCACGCTCATCGCGGACGGTGATGCGCAGTCCCGGCACCAGGAAGGCGGTCTGGCGCGCCCGGTTGGCGATCTCGGTATCGTCGAAACCGGCGTCCGAGGTGAAGATCTGTCGGTCCGACCAGTAGCGGATGGTGGTGCCGGTGACGCCACGCTTGGCCTTGCCGACCACGTCCAGCGGGGAACCCTCCGCGGCAGGCGTGAACTCCGCCTCCGGATCTGGTTTCGCGCCAGCAAAGACACCGGGCTCGCCCCGGCGGAACGAGAGCTGGTGGATCTTCCCGCCGCGGGTGACCTGGGCGTCCAGTCGGGCCGAGAGGGCGTTGACCACCGAGGCGCCCACACCGTGCAGGCCTCCGACGGCGTTGTACGAGCCCCCGCCGAACTTTCCTCCGGCGTGGAGCTTGGTGAAGACCACTTCCAGTCCGGAGAGCCCCGTGCGCGGTTCGATGTCCACGGGGATGCCGCGGCCGTCGTCGCTGACCTCGACGGAGTCGTCCGGGTGCAGGGTGATCGATATCGTGGAGGCGTGGCCGGCCAGCGCTTCATCCACTGAGTTGTCGATGATCTCCCAGAGGCAGTGCATCAGGCCGCGCGAGTCCGTGGAGCCGATGTACATGCCGGGACGCTTGCGGACGGCCTCTAGGCCTTCCAGCACCGATAGGTGCCGGGCGTCATACTCGGAGCGCTTGGCCACGCAGTGTCCTCCTGTGGTGGGGGTGAATCTCTCATATCGTAGTGGCGTGCCGAGGCCTGGCGGCGCAGGAGCGCCGCAGCCGCTACGCGCACAGCGAAAGCTCGCCGCATCTGGGGTCTTCCTGCGAATGAAACGTCGCTCTTCGTGGTTCTATGGAACACCAAGAGATCCTGAAGCGGGACATCCCGCTCAGCGGACCTCTGGAGTATTCACCCTGAGGAGGCGAAGAGCATGACCGGAACAACTGGCACCCTGGAAAATCAGCCGACAACCCTGACTGCCCTTGACCGTTGCGATCGCTGCGGGGCACAGGCCTATGTGCGAGCGGCCCTGCCGTCCGGCGTTCTGCTCTTCTGCAACCACCATGCACGGCAGGTCGAGGATTCGCTGCGGCCGAAGACCGTCGAGTGGATCGACGAGTCGGATCGACTGGTGACCGCCAAGTAGGTCGAGACACACCCCGGGCGGCGCTGTGACGCAGCGCCGCCCGGGGGTCTTCAGAGACAGAGGGGGGGGCGGCCCGGAGATTCTCCGGGCCGCCCCCCCTCTGTCATCTGGACGTGCTGCTCAGTCCAGGTAGTCCCGCAGCACCTGGGACCGGCTGGGGTGGCGCAGCTTGGACATGGTCTTGGACTCTATCTGCCTTATACGTTCGCGGGTCACACCGTAGACCTTGCCGATTTCGTCCAAGGTCTTGGGCTGCCCGTCGGTGAGTCCGAATCGCATGGCGACGACGCCGGCCTCACGCTCGGCCAGAGTGTCCAGCACCGAGTGGAGCTGCTCCTGGAGCAGCGTGAAGCTCACCGCATCCGAGGGGACCACGGCTTCCGAGTCCTCGATCAGATCACCGAACTCCGAGTCGCCATCCTCACCGAGCGGGGTGTGCAGCGAGATCGGCTCGCGACCGTACTTCTGCACCTCCACGACCTTCTCCGGGGTCATGTCCAGCTCCTGAGCCAACTCCTCGGGAGTCGGCTCACGGCCCAGATCTTGAAGCATCTGCCGCTGCACACGGGCAAGCTTGTTGATGACCTCGACCATGTGCACCGGGATGCGGATCGTGCGTGCCTGATCAGCCATGGCGCGGGTGATCGCCTGGCGGATCCACCAGGTGGCGTAGGTGGAGAACTTGAAGCCCTTGGTGTAGTCGAACTTCTCCACCGCGCGGATCAGGCCGAGGTTTCCCTCCTGGATCAGGTCGAGGAAGAGCATTCCTCGACCGGTGTAGCGCTTGGCCAGCGAGACCACCAGGCGGAGGTTCGCCTCGAGCAGGTGGTTCTTGGCCCGTTTGCCGTCCGCGACGACGAGCTCAAGGTCACGGCGCAGCCGTTTGTCCTTGATGTCTTCACGGGCCAGCTTGTGATCTGCAAAGAGACCGGCCTCGATGCGCAGAGCGAGATCGACCTCCTGCTCCGCGTTGAGCAGCGCGACTTTACCGATCTGCTTGAGATAGTCCTTGACCGGATCAGCCGTGGCACCGGCAGAGACGACCTGGATCGCGGGGGCATCATCTTCATCCGCATTCGAGATGACGAATCCGCGGCCTTTGGACTCTTCCTCGTCATTGTCTTTGGGCTTCTGGCCATCTTCGGCAATCGCCTCCGGGTCCTCCCCGTCAGCGACCGCCTTCGCGACTGCCTTCTCCAGGGCTGCGGTCGGTGCCGCCTGCTCCTCGGCGTCTACTTCGGCCAGCACCTCATCGACCGGGTCTGCGGCCTTCTTTCGTCCGCCGGTCTTCTTCGCCGGAGGCTTGGTCGCCGCGGCAGTCGGCGCCTTCTTGGCGGCGCCACCTTTGGCGGGGGCGGCCTTTGCCGGAGCCGTCTTGGCGGCAGCGGTCTTCTTCGTTGCAGCACCGGCGGTGCTCTTCTTCGCCGCAGTGGACGTGGCGCTGCCGGCACCGCGTGCAGCGGTGCCCTTCTTGGCAGGCGCCTTCTTCTCCGCTTCGGCAGCGGCCGCGTTCTCTTCAGTGGACTTGGACGCAGTAGTGGGCACGGTGACCTTCCGACTTAGACATATGAAGCAGATGCGCTGGACTTGATGGTCAACACACCTATGACCCTGTCAAGGCCATTATTGAAGTCACAACCTCTGGGGAGCTGTCAACAGCCCCCACACTCGGCGTGATCCCAACAATGGTTGCAGGGTCTCAGCAGTTGACAACATAGCGTGTTCGGCTCGCATTCCCAATCTGAGAAAAAATCTCAGCTGCGCGATTGAGCTTGGTTCTGCGCCCACGACCAGCTGTGCCTCTTCACTCGGGCCCAGAGACAGACGCCCTTCAGCTGCATGAGCTGATCGATCAGCCGGCTGAACTGATTGTCTGGAAATTCAGCGAGACATTGGTCGATGAAGGAACCTGCGGCGGTGCCCCGGCCGCGGGCCCATTCGATCCATGCCATCACGCAGAGGAGGTTCTCTCGCTCAGACCCCGCCGCATAGGGCACCAGCTCACCGAGAACCTGCTCCAGAGCGTCGACACGCTCCCAGTCCGGGCGTCGACCAGTTTCGCCGAGGAAGGAAGACGCGTAGTCGGCCAACAGCCGCTCCTGGGCCGGGCCCTGCGGTGCTCGTCCATCGCCGTGCTCTGCCTGCAGCCCTATCAGCGTGGCTGGCAGCCCGACTGTGGCCAGCGGAATGAGCAGGTCCCTGGAGGAGGCGCTCTGCAGCTGCTTCAACAGCTCTGGAGCGTGTTCAACAGCCCCGGTCCCGATGCCTCGGGTGAGCGCCTCCAGCACGACGTCCCAACGGTGGAGCAGTCGCTGAGCCGCTGCCGGATCCAACCCCTGTTCTGGGCTGCGACGATTTCGCTGGACGCGATCCAGCACGGTCGGATCCGGAGCCTGGGCCTGACGCAGAAAGAGCTCTGCGGCGTCACGCAGGGGGCGGGGCCTGCGCACTGCGGGCTCAGACTGCTCAGTCGAAGGACCGAGCAGCTCATCGACCGGCTGCCCCGGAAGCTCACAGCAGCTGTGTTCCGTGCAGGCCGGGTCGCGGATATGCCCCGCGGCCAGGAACCAGCACTGCACGATGCGCACACAGTATTCAGCTTCCAGAATCAGCCCCAGGGCCTCGAGGCAGCTGCTCCACGCGGCATCCTGTTCGATCGACGCGGGCCCCTCGCCGATGAGCATGACCATCGCCGCCTCGGGTGCGGGTTCAGCGCCGGGACCCGCGAGGCAGTCAGCGATCATCCGGGCCGACGCGAACGGGTCGGCCAGGGCGGGGCTGAGGTCGATCCGCATATGTCCGCCAGTGAAGCCGTCCAGCAGCCCGATGACGATGAGCGAGTCGCGCGGGAGACCGCCGAAGGTGTGCTCCACGAGTCGCGCTGAATCCCCGGGTCGCTGGATGTCCAGCCGTGAGGTGCTGTCTCGCTCGGTCGGCGCGGCGGCCGGAGCATGGGGCCCGTCGAAGGGGTGTGCCGCAGGTGTCGCTGAGTCCATGGACCAAGACTGCAGGCAGCGGGACCGGGGCGACCTTGAACCTGCCCGATCTGTGGAGGAGCTGGGCGCCTGCGGAGCCGGGGCCGCCGCTGGGGAAAACCTGCTCGCGGGTCAGCGGTCCTGCTGGGGATCCTCGTCCGTCTCCGGATCCGCGGGGTCCGCACCTGGTTCCTGCGGTGTCCCAGAACCCTCCGGTGTCCCAGAATCTTCCAATGACTCGGGGGAGCCGAGGCCCGCAGGACTGTCCGGCGCCTCATCCTCGGCGGCGGCGGCCGCGTCCTCGGCCGGGTCATGGTGACGCAGGTAGGCCTCCACGGCCGCGCCGAGCTCTTCGGCGTCCGGGACGGCGTCGTCGTCCTTGACCAGAAGAGACCGCTGCTGCGGCGTCGCATACTCGTCGAAGTTGCGCTCCAGGCGTTCGACCATGCCCTCGATCTCGGAGTTCTGCCGGACTTGGCGCGAGATGTCGTGCTCCACCAGCCGGGAGGCCTCACGGAGCTCCTCTGTGGGGAGCATGAGCTCCAGCGCTGCGCCTGCGTACTCCATCGCCGCCACGGCGACATGGGGGAACTTTCCGCCGGCGAGATAGTGCGGCACGTGCAGGGTGTAGCCGACGACGTCGCGCTCCGCCTCGGTCATGCGCAGCTCCAGGAACTGGCTCAGGCCCGCCTCGATCTGGGCACTCGGTCCCCAGGTGGAGATCCCCTCGATGAGGTCTTGCCGGTTGCCGTGGGCGGTCACGCCGATGGGACGGGTGTGCGGAGTGGGCAGCCCCAGGGCGTCCACCAGCACGACCAGCTTCACGTCGAGACGGTCCACGAGCTGCAGCACCGCGGTGGAGACGCGTTCCCACTGGTAGTCCGGTTCGTCTCCGGTGAGGAAGAGGAATGGGTGGCCCAGTGCATCGCGCACCTCGTAGAGCTCCAGTGCAGGACTCTTATAGTCGCTGAACTGATTGTCGGTGAACGTGATCTGCGGACGTCGTGATCGGTAGTCGAAGAGTTCGTCCACGTCGAAGCTGGCGAGCAGGTGGTGCGGAAGCGAGCTGAGCAGCGACTCGGAGAGCTGTTCGCTCAGGCTGCCCGCATCGGTGTGCCCGGACCAGGAGACCAGCATGCTCAGGCTCCGAGCGGGCACCTGGTCTTCGCGCAACACCAGCGCACCCCCCTCGGCACTGACCGTGGACTCGGGTGTCGCCAGGCTGCCGAGGTTCACGGAGGAGTCGGGCTCGTCGTTCGCATCGGCTGCGGGGTGGACATGCAGCAGATCCAGGGGGTCCTTCACCTGACGGCTCCTCTTCAATGTCGGGGCTGGGTGGGCACGACCGGAGAGTGTCCAGCCGCCGACCCAGAGAGTCATAGGTACAACAGGATGCCAGCTGCAGGCATTCCCGCGCGGATTGTGGTTAGGATCGATGGTCGAGAACCACCATGACGACTTTGCAGATTCCGTCACCCTCGGAATCAGATGGGATAGATGTGATCAACGATTTTCAGCCCAGCCTCTCCACCGTATCGACCTCGGTCGAGAAGACCGCGACCGACGCCCTCGTGCTCGGCGTCGCGAAGAGCCCCCAGGGCCCGATCCTGCTTCCCAACCCGCTGGCCGATGAGGCCGCCAAGGGAGTGGCCGACTCGCTGAAGGCGCTGGGAGCCACCGGCGCTCCGGATCAGCTGCTTCGGCTGCCCGGCATGGACGGTTTCAGCTCCGAGACCCTGGTTCTGATCGGCGTGGGATCGCTGACCGGCGAAGCCTCCGGCGGCATCACCCTGGAGGCCCTGCGCCGCGCCGCCGGCTCCGCGGTGCGCCAGCTGGGCAGCGTCGAATCCGTGGCCATCGCCCTGCCCGCCTCCACGGTCGAGCAGGTCGGAGCCATCGCCGAAGGTGCCGCGATCGGCGCCTACTCCTTCAACCACTTCCGCAGCTCCGAGGAGGCCCGCACCTCGACCCCGGTGCGCGACATCCAGATCCTGACCGAGCTCAAGGACAAGCAGACCCGTGCGGCGCTTGACCGCGCGGCCGTCGTCGGATCCGCCGTCCGGGCGACCCGCGACCTGGTCAACACTCCCCCCAGCCACCTGTTCCCAGAGAGCTTCGCGGATATCGTCACTGAGCTCGCCGATCGCACGAAGGCCCCGGCACATGCCGGCGGCTCAGCGCGTGCTGCCAAGGTCAAGACCAAGGTCTGGGGCGAGAAGGAACTGGCCCGCGACGGCTTCGGCGGAATCCTCGGCGTGGGCAGCGGCTCCTCCCGCAAGCCCCGACTGGTCCGCATGGAGCACTCCCCCGCGAAGCCGGTCGCGCACATCGCGCTGGTCGGCAAGGGCATCACCTTCGACTCCGGCGGGCTCTCGCTGAAGCCTGCAGCCGCAATGACCACGATGAAGCTGGACATGGGAGGCGCGGCCACGGTGGCCGCCGTCGTGCGCGCCGTCGCCGACCTCAACCTGCCGGTCAAGGTCACCGGCTGGCTCTGCCTGGCTGAGAACATGCCCTCAGACACCGCGCAGCGCCCAGAAGATGTGATCACCATCCACGGCGGCAAGACCGTCGAGGTGCTGAACACCGACGCCGAGGGCCGTCTGGTTCTCGCCGACGGTCTGGTGGCCGCGTCGGCGGAACAGCCCGACGCGATCATCGACGTCGCGACGCTCACCGGCGCTCAGATGATCGCTCTGGGCGTCCGGACCTCCGGCGTCATGGGCAACGAGGATCTGCGCGAGGCCCTCGTGATGGCGGCCGAGGATGCAGGCGAGAGCCTGTGGCCCATGCCGATCCCCGAGGAGGCGCGCTCCGGCTTCGACTCCGAGGTCGCTGACCTGACCAACCTGGGTGACCGCTTCGGCGGCATGATGAATGCCGCGGCCTTCCTGCGCGAGTTCGTGGGCAATCGTGCCGGAGCCTCGGCCGAGGCTCTGGACCCGGAATCCAGCCGGATCCCGTGGGCGCATGTGGACATCGCCGGCCCCGCGTTCAATGAGAAGGGCGCCTACGGATACACCCACAAGTCAGGCACCGGCGTGATGGTGCGCACATTGATCAGCTACCTCGAGGGCCTGAGCCGCTGATCCAGTGGCTGATGCCTCCGCACAAGCGATAGGCTGAATGCAGTGAACACCTGTGACGCGCCGAGGGCGGGTCGAACGTCCCGCCCTCGGCGCTTCACAGGCGAAATCAAGAAACTTCACGTCTCACTCGATGCAAGGGAGCAATGACAGTGGCCGACCAGCCTCAGGAATTCGACGTACTCGTTCTCGGCGGAGGCAGCGCAGGCTATGCTGCGGCGCTGCGCTCGGTCCAGCACGGCCTCACCGTGGGCCTCATCGAGAAGGACAAGCTCGGCGGAACGTGTCTGCACTGGGGCTGCATCCCCACCAAGGCCTACCTGCATGCCGCTGAGCTCGCCGACGAGGCCCGCTCCTCCGAGAAGTACGGCGTCAAGACCACATTCGAGGGCGTGGACATGGCCAAGGTCCGCGAGTACAAGGACGGCATCGTCGCCGGAAAGTACAAGGGCCTCACGGGCCTGCTGAAGATGCGCAAGGTCACCGTCATCTCCGGCGAAGGAAAGCTCGTGTCGCAGAACGAGATCGAAGTGGACGGCACCCGGTACACCGGCAAGAACATCGTGCTCGCCACCGGCTCCACCTCCAAGACGTTCGGCCTTCCGCTGAGCAAGAAGATCATCACCTCCACCGAGGCGCTGGAGATGGACTCCACCCCGAAGTCCGCCATCGTGCTCGGCGGCGGCGTCATCGGCTGCGAATTCGCCTCCGCGTGGACCTCCTACGGCACCGAAGTCACCATCATCGAGGGCCTGCCCTCGCTGGTGCCCAATGAAGATCCCTCCATCGTCAAGCAGCTTGAGCGCACCTTCAAGAAGCGTGGCATCACCTTCAACACCGGCACCTTCTTCAACGAGGTCAAAGAGACCGACGACGGCGTCAAGGTCACCCTCGAAGACGGCAAGACCTTCGAGGCCGAGATCTGCCTGGTCGCGGTCGGCCGCGGCCCCGTCACCGAGGGCTTCGGCTTCGAAGATGTCGGCATCACTCTGGATCGCGGCTTCGTGATCACCGACGATCGGCTGCACACCGGCGTCGGCAACATCTATGCGATCGGGGACATCGTCCCGGGTCTGCAGCTTGCCCATCGCGGGTACCAGCAGGGGATCTTCGTCGCCGAAGAGATCGCCGGGAACAACCCGATGATCGTCGAGGACATCAACATCCCCAAGGTCACCTACTGTGACCCCGAGATCATGTCGGTGGGCTACACCCAGCCCGCGGCTGAAGAGAAGTACGGCAAGGATCAGATCGAGATCACCGAGTACAACCTCGCAGGCAACGGCAAGTCCTCCATCCTGGGCACCGGCGGTCTGATCAAGATGGTCGGCGTCAAGGGCGGTCCGATCGTCGGAGTCCACGGCATCGGCACCCGCATCAGCGAGCAGGTCGGCGAGGCTCAGCTGATCGTGAACTGGGAAGCGTACCCCGAAGACGTCGCCTCCCTGGTCCACGCCCACCCCACGCAGAACGAAGCCATGGGCGAGGCTGCGATGGCGCTCTTCGGTCACCCGCTCCACGGCTGATCCACACCTCCCGGACCGCCGGGGCCCTTCCAGTACCGCCCGTTGAGACAACGCTCCAGCCGTGAGGCTGCGTCGAACTTTGAGAGTAGGAGTCGGACACCATGTCTGAAACCGTGAACCTTCCAGCCCTTGGTGAATCAGTCACCGAAGGCACCGTGACCCGCTGGCTCGTAGAGGTCGGTGACACCGTCGAGGTCGACCAGCCGCTGCTGGAGGTCTCCACCGACAAGGTGGACACCGAGGTGCCCTCCCCCGCCGCCGGCACCATCGAAGAGCTCCTCGTGGCCGAGGACGAGACCGTGGAAGTGGGTGCTCCGCTGGTCAAGATCGGTGACGGCTCCGGCTCCGGCGATGACTCCTCCGACGAGGCCGAGGCATCCGCGGAGAGCGACTCCGGTGAGGGTCAGGACCAGGATGACGACGCTTCCGAGGCTGATGCTGAAGAGGCCGAGGACGCCGCCACCGAGGCTGAGCAGCCAGAGGCCACCGAGCAGGCCGCCGAGGAGAAGGCGCCCCAGCAGGACGCGGGCGGCTCCGACGCCGGCGACTCGGACGGTGAATCTCAAGAGGTGACGCTCCCCCAGCTGGGTGAATCCGTGACTGAGGGCACGGTGACCCGCTGGCTCGTCGAGGTCGGTGACACGGTCGAGGTCGACCAGCCCCTGCTGGAGGTCTCCACCGACAAGGTCGACACCGAGGTTCCCTCCCCCGTGGCAGGAACCATCCAGGAGATCAAGGTCTCCGAGGACGAGACCGTCGAGGTCGGGGCGGTCCTCGCACTCGTCGGCTCCGGCAGTGGCGGATCCTCCTCGCCTGCGCAGAGCGAACCGGATCAGGAGTCCGAATCCTCCAGCGATGAAGGTTCCTCCGAGGACGAGTCCGCTGAGTCGGAGCAGGCCGGCAAGGAGAAGTCGGAACCTGCCGAGGAACCCGCTCCCGAGGAGCGCACCGAAGATTCCTCGTCGAAGTCCGAGAAGACCGAGGCCCCTGCGAAGTCTGAGAAGCCCAGTGATTCCGGTTCTTCGGAAGCGAAGTCCGATTCTTCCGACTCTTCGGCGGAGGGCTATGTGACTCCCCTGGTGCGTCGACTCGCCAAGAAAGAAGGCGTCGACCTCTCAGACGTCAAGGGGACCGGTGTTGGTGGTCGCATCCGTAAGCAGGACGTCGTCGATGCCGCTGAGGCGAAGAAGTCTCAGTCCACATCCTCCGGCGAGGCTCCGACGGCGGGCGCAGCAGAGAAGTCCGCCCCCAAGGTCGAGGCAGACACCACCAAGCGTGGGTCCACCGAGAAGGCTCCCCGCATCCGACAGGTCATTGCCCAGCGGATGAACGAGTCGCTGGACATCTCAGCTCAGCTGACCCAGGTCCACGAGATCGACATGACACGCATCGTGAACCTGCGGGCCAAGGCCAAGGCTTCCTTCCGCGAGCAGAACGGCGTGAACCTCACCTACCTGCCCTTCATCGGGACCGCAGTCACCGAGGCGCTCAAGCAGCACCCCAAGCTGAACGCCGAGTATGACGAGACGAACCAGCAGATCACCTACCACGACAGCGAGCACCTCGGCCTGGCGGTGGACACCGAAAAGGGCCTGCTGGTCCCTGTCATCAACGACGCCGGAGACCTGAGCATGGCCGGGCTGGCCAAGAAGATCGTCGATGTGGCCGACCGGACGCGCAAGTCCAAGATCGGTCCCGGGGAGCTCTCCGGCGGCACCTTCACCATCACCAACTTCGGTTCCGTGGGGGCGCTGTTCGACACCCCGATCATCAACCAGCCGCAGGTCGCGATCCTGGGCACCGGAGCGATCGTGAAGCGTCCCATGATCGTCGAGGACGGGGATGGCAATGAGACCATCGGCATCCGGCACATGATGTACCTGTCCCTGACCTACGATCACCGTCTGGTGGACGGGGCCGACGCCGGACGGTTCATGCAGACGCTGAAGGCGCGGTTGGAAGGCGGAAACTTCGAGGCTCAGCTGGGTCTCGAGAGCTGACCGTCAACACTGTGTGATTCCACGAAAAGAGGGCTCGTCCACCACGGCGGGCCCTCTTTTCGCGTCCGGCCCCCGGGATCAATCGGGTTCATCCACGCTGTTCAGCAGCCACACGCCGCCGTGCCGCTTCAGTCCCAGCTCCACCTGTTGGGTCTGGGCTGGGCCGCCCTGCAGCCCCGCGGCAGTGACCCTGACCCGCAGTCGACGTTCGCCGGGAGCATGTCCCGAGGCCTCCCGGGCGGACTGCACCGCGATCTCCAGTGCCCGACCCTCGTAGCTCAGTCCCCGAGCACGGAGACTCCGGATCAATTCCTCATCGGCAAGCCTCGCCGGCGATGATTCCACGGTATATCGCTGCACCAGGCCAGGGTCGGCGCGCCGCAGCGCCTGTGTTCTGAGCAAGGCGATCCCTTCCAGAGCCGCCGCCGGGTCCTCGCGTCGCAGCATGTTCTCCGCGTCAGGGGTCTCCTGCAGCTCGGCCCGGGCTCCGGGGCCGAGCCGATCCTCAGCGCGCGTCCCTCTCGCCGTCTCGGGGCGTTCCACAGCCTCTGTTCTCTCCGCTGCCTCTGTGCTCCCCGGTGACTCTGTACCTTCGGGTGACTCTGCACCCTCCGGTGCCTCTGTGCTCCCCGGTGCGACTGGCATCTGAGCCGCCGAGGCTGCGCCAGGATCGCCGCCGTCGTTCTGTGGGGCGAGCACTATGGCCCCGATGCCCGATCCCAGCAGCGTCAGGGTGACGGCGAGGGCGGCGCCACGTCGAAGGTGAGGCGACCTGTGATTCACCGAGGGAAGCTCCGGCACCACTTCCTCATTCACGTAGGGAGTCAGGTCCAGCGGCGTGGGCACCGCCGCTCGAAAGAGCGCCACCGCGAAGTCCCCGGCACCGGGCCGCAGCCGCGGATTCTCCTGCAGCGCGGACTCCAGCAGCACGACCAGGCCATCGGGAACCTCGGGGCGCAGGGCCTGCAGCGGCGCCCGGTACTGGGTCCGCGCGGGCACCGCGCCACACAGCGCGAACCAGGCCACAGCGGCGAGTGAAAACACATCGGACTCGACTCGCAGCAACGGTGCTCGGTGTCGCGTCCCGACTGCGCCGGGACTGCGCCACCGGTTCGCCAGCGCCTCCGGGGCGATGAACCCTTCGGTCCCGGTGTGGGCCCCCGGCAGGCCGAGCGCCTGGGCATCGGCGAGATCGCCCAGGGCTGGCTTCCCGTCCGGAGCCAGCAGTATGTTCCCCGGAGAAACATCACCATGGACCACACCTTGCTGATGGAGACTCTCCAGCGCGGTGGCGATGGGGGTGAGCACGGTGACGAGTTCGCCTGTGCTGAGTCGCCCCGCCCGGCGGAGCACCGATCCCAGAGAACCGGCGCAGTATGGTTCCAGCATGAGTCCGAGACCGTGAGAGGTCTCGACCGCCCCGTACGCTCGCACGAGATGCTCGTGGCGCAGCCAGTCCAGCGCCCGGAGCTCCTTGGCCGCCGTCGCCGCGGCGGGGCGTCGCAGACCCTCCAAGTGAGGCAGCTTCAGGGCGAACCGCGACGGAGGCACCGCATCGACCAGGTGCCAGGGAGGCACTGCTGAGCCATCCCAGCTTGCCAGCCACACGGTGCAGGAGCCTCCCGCGCCGAGCATCCGCTCCACCGTGATCCCCGCGGCTCGTGGACCTTCGGAGCGCCGCCCGGCGGCGGGTGACGACGTGTCTCCGCTCGCGGGAACCGCATCATCTCTGACCAGCTGCATAGACATCATTGTGAACCCGGCACCTGCCTGGCACCCGAGTTATCCACAGGACTGGTCCGACACGTTCCCGTTCGAAGACCCATGTGGGTCTAGGCTGGTGTCATGGAGCTCGCATTCACGCGGCTGGGTTTCGACCCCCAGCTTCTCGACTACTCCGAGACGCATGCCGTCCAGCAGCGGCTGCACGCTGCTGTACAGGAGGGCACAGCCCCCTCGACGGTGCTGCTGCTCGAGCATGCAGACGTCTACACCGCCGGACGACGCACCGAGCCACAGGATCGCCCCAAAGACGGGACGCCGGTCCTCGACGTCGACCGAGGGGGGAAGATCACCTGGCACGGCCGCGGCCAACTCGTGGGGTACCCGATCCTGCATCTCCGTGACCCCTCCCTGGTGAGGGATTATGTCTGCGTTCTGGAAAAGATGCTGATCAGCCTGCTCTCCGAGGACTTCGGAATCCACGGGACCCAGGTCGAGGGTCGCTCCGGGGTATGGCTGATCGATGGCGAGGGCCAGCGCAAGATCGCGGCGATCGGTCTGCGTGTCCATCATTCCGTGACCATGCATGGATTCGCGCTGAACTGCTCGAATGATCTCGCTCCCTTTGCGAACATCATTCCCTGTGGAATCAGCGACGCCGGCACCACGAGCATCAGCGCAGAGCTGGGGCGCCGGGTCACACCCGAAGAGGTCGCCGGCAGCGTGACCGCCCGACTCCAGTCCGTCCTGCCTCAGCTGCTCAGGAGCACACCCTCGCCCGCTCTCCAGGCTGCTCCTCAAGGTGCAGCAGGCTCTGCCGGCTCCCACAACCCACGTGTCAGCCAGCGCGGCTGCGACATCTCTCGAACAACAGAAGGAGTCCCACAGTGACTGTGGCACCTGAAGGTCGACGCATGCTGCGCGTCGAAGCACGAAACGCCTCGATTCCAGTGGAGCGCAAACCTGAATGGATGCGCACCAAGGTCAAGATGGGCGATGAATTCGCCGCGATGAAGAAGCGGGTCGGCGAGAAGGGGCTGCACACGGTCTGCGAAGAGGCCGGCTGCCCCAACATCTTCGAGTGCTGGGAGGACCGCGAGGCCACCTTCCTCATCGGCGGCTCCGCCTGCACCCGACGCTGTGACTTCTGTGAGATCGACACCGGTCGGCCGGGTGCCATCGACGAGTCCGAGCCGCTGCAGGTGGCCCAGTCCGTGCAGGAGATGCAGCTGCGCTATGCCACCGTCACCGGGGTCGCGCGCGATGACCTCCCGGATGAGGGCGTGTGGCTCTACGCCGAGACGATCCGCAAGATCCACGAGCTGAATCCCGGCACCGGCGTCGAGATCCTCATCCCGGACTTCTCGGGTCGCGAGGAGAACATCGCTGGGATCTGTGAGGCAGCTCCCGAGGTCTTCGCCCACAACGTCGAGACGGTCCCGCGCATCTTCCGCCGCATCCGTCCGGCGTTCCGCTACGAGCGGTCCCTGGACGTGCTCACCCAGGGCCGGGCGCACGGCATGATCACCAAGTCCAACCTCATCCTGGGCATGGGCGAGACCCGCGAAGAGGTCTCCGAGGCCCTGCAGGACCTGCACGACGCCGGATGTGATCTGCTGACCATCACCCAGTACCTGCGTCCCACGCCACGGCACCTTCCGGTGGATCGCTGGGTCAAGCCCCAGGAGTTCCTGGACATCTCCCAAGAGGCCGAAGAGATCGGTTTCCTCGGTGTCATGTCGGGACCGCTGGTCCGTTCCTCTTACCGGGCTGGCTCGCTCTGGGCCAAGGCGATGCAGAAGAAGGGCTGGGAGATCCCGGCCGCCCTGGCCCACATCGAACCCTCGGGAGCCACCAAGCAGGAGGCCTCCACTCTGGTCGCGGCGGGCTTCTGAGCCTGCGGTAGACTGGGGTCACTATGGCACCAGCTGACACCACTCCCCCGGTCTCCTCCAAGGCGGAGGCGAAGACCGCGCTCAAGAACCTCCGGGCCCAGCAGAAGGCAGAGAAGCGGGACCGCAAAGCCCGTAAGAAGGCCAATAAGCAGGACGGCTTCTTCGCCCGGATCAAACAGGTCTTCTCGATGACCCGCTCCTATGACCCGAACATCGGGTGGTGGATGGCGCTGGCGTTCTTCGCCACGTTCGCGGTGATCTTCCTGATCGTCACCCTGCTGCTGAACTGGGTCACCGGGCTTCTGATCGCTCTGCCCCTGGCCCTGCTTGCCGCGATGATTCTGATGAATCGACGCGCCGAGAAAGCGGCCTTCTCCCGGATCGAGGGCCGTCCAGGTGCGGCAGCCGCAGCGCTGAGCACGCTCAAGCGCGGTTGGATCGTCACTGAAGAGCCTGTGGCCATGGACCCCAAGACCCAGGACGCGATCTTCCGAGTCGTGGGCAAGCCCGGGCTGATCCTGGTCACCGAGGGCCCCTCGCACCGGGTGAGCAAGCTGGTGCAGAAGACGCGCAAGCGCTTCAGCCCCATCCTGCGCGACACCGGAGTTCCGATCCACATCATCCAGGCCGGCCGCGGAGACCAGCAGGTCCCGCTGCAGAAGCTGAACCGGGCGATCAAGAAGCTGGACAAGAAGCTCACGAAGCACGAGGTCAACGCCGTCGAGCGTCGCCTTGCGGCGCTGCCGATCTCCCGGCCCCCGATCCCCAAGGGCGTCGATCCCTATCGCACCCGCCCTGACCGCAAGGCGTTGCGCGGCTAGCCTCCCCAGCATCTCAGCCGGCAATTCACAGCTGCCAGAACCCCGATCATCCTGGTGATGATTGGGGTTCTGTCGTCCCCGATGCTAGGCTGTTGTGCTGTCTGGCAGGCCTCGCATGTCAAGAGATGATCCTGCATTCGGACATCCCCCTCAGAACGTGGATGGGTTTCCGTGTGCCGATGCGAGGTCGCAGTGAAGTGAGCTTTCGGCAGCTCACGCTCTCCGGTTCTGGGATCCCGGAGGCCAGGTACCTGATCGTTTGTCGCGATCAGGGCTAAACATCAATCGCCGACACGACAGAAAGGCAGTCAATGCCCACATCACCATTGCGCAGTCGTCGGACTGTGAAGGCATCGCGTGCCCTTGGCATCGCGCTGACCCCCAAGGCTCAGAAGTACCTGGACCGCCGCCCCTACGGCCCCGGCCAGCATGGACGTACGCGTCGTCGTCAGGATTCCGACTACGCCGTGCGTCTGAAGGAGAAGCAGCGTCTGCGCGCGCAGTACGGCATCCGTGAGGCGCAGATGACGCGCTACTACGAAGAGGCCAAGCGCATGCACGAGGGCCTGACCGGTGAGAACCTCATCGAGCTGCTCGAGTCACGGCTTGATGCCTTGGTTCTGCGTTCGGGCTTCGCCCGCACCATCGCCCAGGCTCGCCAGTTCGTGGTTCATCGCCACATCACGGTCAACGGCAAGCGCGTGGACCGTCCGTCCTTCCGCGTGAAGCCGGGCCAGATGATCGCCGTGCACGAGCGCTCCGAGAGCTTCGAGCCCTTCCAGGTGGCTGCCGCTGGCACCCACCAGGACGCGCTCCCGGCAGTTCCCGGATACCTCACCGTGGAGATCGAGAAGCTGCAGGCGACTCTGTCCCGCAAGCCCAAGCGCGAAGAGGTCCCCGTCACCTGTGAAGAGCAGCTCGTGGTCGAGTACTACGCACGCTGATCTTCCACAGATCGCTCAGAACAAACACGTTCTGAAATCCACAGAGCCCGCTGCGCTCCCCAACAGGGAGACCGCAGCGGGCTCTGTGTTTGAACTAAGCTGGTCCCGGCGCAGATCCACCCAGGTCACAACACCAGGGCGGCCGACTCGCAGCGACCATCAGCAGGAGGATCCCAGAATCTCATGAAGACCGAGGACATCGCCCGGACGTGGTACGACTACTTCGCCGCCCAGGGGCATGAGCGCGTACCCAGCGCATCGCTGATCTCACCGGACCCCTCGGTGCTGTTCACCATCGCCGGGATGGTGCCGTTCATCCCGTACTTCATGGGAACCGAGACTCCGCCGTATTCACGCGCGGTGTCCGTGCAGAAGTGCATCCGCACCGCGGACATCGAGGAGGTCGGCAAGACCGCCCGCCACGGCACGTTCTTCCAGATGTGCGGCAACTTCTCCTTCGGCGACTACTTCAAGGAGAAGGCCATCCCGATGGCTTGGGAGTTGCTGACGAACCCGACCGCGGGCGACCCCGAGACGGGCCTGCGCGGCTACGGACTGGACCCTGAGCGGCTCTGGGTCACGGTCTACCAGGACGACGACGAGGCGTACGCCATCTGGCGCGATGATGTGGGTGTGCCCGAGGCGCGGATCCAGCGTTTCGGCCCCGAGGACAACTATTGGAACACCGGTCAGGCCGGCCCGGGTGGGCCCTGCTCCGAGATCTACTACGACCGGGGCCCCGCCTACGGCATCGAGGGCGGCCCGGCGGTCGATGAGACCCGGTATGTCGAGATCTGGAACCTGGTCTTCATGCAGTATCGGCTCTCCGCCGTGCATTCCAAGACCGAGTTCGAGGTCGCCGGCCCGCTGCAGAACAAGAACATCGACACCGGTCTCGGCCTCGAACGCCTGGCCATGGTGCTCCAGGGCGTGGAGAACATGTACGAGACCGACCAGGTCCGTCCCGTGCTGGACCGAGCATCCGCCCTCGCCGGAATCAGCTACACCTCCACCGAGGACCCGGCCGATCCCGCCCACGCCAATGACGTGCGCCTGCGCATGATCGCCGACCATGTGCGCAGTTCGCTCATGCTGATCTCCGACGGCGTGCGCCCCTCCAATGAGGGCGGCGGCTTCGTGCTGCGGCGCCTCATTCGACGGGTCATTCTGGCGATGCGGCTCATGGGCGTGGAGGAGCCGGTCTTCGGTGACCTGATCTCCGTGTCCAAGGAGGCCATGAAGGGCGTCTACCCGGAGGTGGAGACCGGCTTCGAGAAGATCCACGCCACCGCGGTGAAGGAGGAACAGGCCTTTCTGCGGACCATCTCCGCGGGGACTGCCAAGCTGCAGTCAGCCGTGTCCTCGGCGCAGACCGCCGGGTCTGCCGTCACTGGTGCGGACGCCTTCGCCCTGCACGACACCTACGGCTTCCCCATCGACCTCACTCTGGAGATGGCAGCAGAGGCGGGAGTCAGCGTGGACGAGACGAGCTTCCGCGCCCTGATGACCGAACAGCGTGAACGCGCTCGGGCCGACGCCAAGGGCAAGAAGTCCGGCCACGCGGACACCGGACTGTATCAGCAGCTGCGTGCGGACTCCCCGACCCGCTTCACCGGGTACACCGAGCACACCACGGAGTCCACGGTGCGTGGGCTCCTCGTAGACGGCGAGTCCCGGCGCAGCGCATCCGCCGGTGAGGACATCGAGCTGGTCCTCGACGCCACACCCTTCTACGCCGAATCCGGAGGGCAGGCACCGGACACCGGACGGGTCACCGGCGACGGTTTCGAACTCGAAGTCCTCGATGTGCAGTCCCCCATCAAGGGACTCTCGGTGCACCGAGCACGAGTCATCGCCGGTGAGGTACCGGTGGGCGCTGCGGCTCTGGGCGCGATCGACGTACGGCGCCGATTGGACGCCCAGAAGGCACACACCGGCACCCACCTGATCCACGCCGCACTGCATGACGTGCTGGGTCCCGAAGCCGTGCAGGCAGGATCCTTCAACAAGGAGGGCTACCTCCGCTTCGACTTCACCGCTGAGGAGGCGATGAGCTCCGGTGCACGCCAGGAGCTCGAGGAAGCCGCGAACGTCGCCATTCGGGACAACTACGAGGTGATGACCCGTGTGACCTCATTGGAAGAGGCCCAGGCCATGGGCGCGATGATGCTCTTCGGAGAGAAGTACGGTGAGGAGGTCCGCATGGTGGAGATCAACGGCGCCTGGTCGCGCGAACTCTGCGGCGGCACCCACGTCGATGCCACGGCTGAGATCGGGACGCTGGCACTGATGTCGGAGGCCTCGGTCGGTTCAGGCAACCGTCGTGTCGAAGCCCTTGTCGGTCTCGACGCCTTCAGCCACTTCGCAGCAGAGCGCACGCTGGTGAACCAGCTCACGGAGATGCTCAAGGTCCCGGCAGACCAGGTGCAGGACCGGATCGCCTCGACGCTGACCAAGCTCAAGGAGGTCGAGCGTGAGCTGGAGAAGCTGCGCAGCGCCCAGCTGCGGGCCAAGGCTTCAGAGCTGCTCTCCCAGACCGTGGATGCTGGCGGGATCGACGTGCTGGCCCACGACGCCGGAGCGGTGGCCAGTGCCGATGATCTGCGCGGCCTCGCGCTGGACCTGAGGGGCCGACTGGGCTCCCGCGCGGCAGTGGCGGCAGTCGCCGGCGTGGCCAAAGGACGTCCAGTGATCGTGGTCGCCACCACCGAGGCGGCTCGGCAGCAGAACGTCTCCGCCGGAGACCTGGTCAAGCTCGCCTGCGGCGTGCTTGGCGGCGGCGGCGGCGGCAAGGCCGACCTCGCCCAGGGTGGCGGGCAGGACACCACCAAGATCGCCGAAGCGCTCAATGTCGTCCTCGCTGCGGTCGGACAGCGTGGCTGAGCCGACTCCCGAGTCCCCTGCAGCGCCTCGGGCAGGTGTCCGCCTCGGCGTCGACGTCGGCGAGGCGAGGGTGGGGCTGGCAGCCTCGGACCCAGACGCGCTGGTCGCCACGCCGGTGATGACGCTTCGCCGGGACCACAATCGGGGCTCCGATCTGAAGATGCTGCTCAAGATCATCCGTGAGCGGAAGGTCAGCGCGATCTACGTGGGCCTTCCGCTCTCACTCTCCGGGGCCGAGACGCTGTCCACGCAGAAGGCTCGCGATTACGCCCAGCAGCTGGTCCAGCTTCTGAAGGAGGCCGAGATCGCGGCCGGGGTCTACCTCGTGGATGAACGGCTCTCCACCGTCTCGGCCGCTGAGAAGATGCGGGCCTCCGGGGTGACCTCACGGGATCAGCGCGACCGCATCGATCAGGCGGCCGCCGTCGAGATCCTCACGCACGCGATGGACCTGCGACAGGCCTGGGGCCGCGAACCCGGCGCCGCCGTCTCCGCAGACTGAGCCACCGCCCGCTGGCCGGGTCTCGTGCTGCAGCAGCGCCCGCAACGGGGGCTGTTGAGCTTCTCCACAGCCGACCGCGTCGGCATCGGACCCTGCCGAATCTCCACAGCCGGTGTCCGCCTCGGCGCGGTGAGATCGCGACTGCCTCATGCTTGGCTCATGACACCACGAACCGCGGCTCCCCTGCCCCAGGGGCTCTACCGAGCGGGTCCGCAGTTCAGCGCTGCCGAGCTGCAGGTCCTCGTCCACGAGGGAGCGCTCCGCCCCCTGGTCGCAGATGTCTATGCGTCGGCGCGGCTGCCGGACTCACCCGGCCTCCGTGCCCTGGGCTGCCATGAGCTGCTTGCTCCGGGGCTGCGTGCGGGCTCCGTGCTCTGTGGCGAGACGGCAGCCTGGGTCCACCTGGGAGGCACGCGCCGGCCCGAGAAGGTCTCGGTGATCACCGATGGTGTCTTCCGCCGCACGACCGCGGCGGTGACCGGTTGGCAGGTTCACCAGATGCCGCTGGAGCCGGGGCACGTGGTGCATCTGCAGGGGATCCCCGTGACCTCGCCGGTGCGCACCGCTGCCGACGTCTTTCTCGGCATCGGCACCTCAGCCAGCAGAAGCGCCCTGGACCAGCCGGCTCCCCAGGCGTACGCCACGGACCAGCAGGATGCCCGAGCCTCCACTCGTCGGTGGGAGCTGATCCGGCGCCTGGCAGACGCAGATCCCGAGGCGGTCTCAGTTCAAGGTCTCACCGCTCAGATCCGCCACCAGCTGCGCGGCAGAACCGAGCTGCAGCGCCGGCAGGAGCAGATCTCCGCCTTGCTGAAGGCACGGGTCTTCGGCGTCCGTCAATGAGCCGGCGGTGCTCAATGTTCGCGGCGTTTGCCCACGGTTCGGTAGACGTCGTAGACCCCGTCGATGCGCCGGACCGAGTTCAAGACGTGGTTCAGGTAGCGGGGGTCGCCCATTTCGAAGGAGAAGCGTGACAGCGCCACCCGGTCTCGGGAGGTCTGCACACTCGCAGAGAGAATGTTCACCTGGGACTCGGCGAGGATCCGTGTGACGTCCGAGAGCAGCGACTTGCGGTCCAGCGCCTCGACCTGAATCTCGACCAGAAACACCGAGGACTTCGTCGGCGCCCATTCCACCTCGACGAGCCGACCAGGCTGGTCCCGCAGCTGCTCGACGTTGCGGCAGTCTGCACGGTGGACCGAGACACCCTGTCCGCGGGTCACGAACCCTTCGATCTCATCGGGGGGAACCGGCGTGCAGCAGCGCGCCAGCTTCACCAGGACATTGCCGGCGCCTTTGACGATGACTCCGGCGTCGGAGTACTGGTTCGCAGGCGTCACCGGGGAGGTGATCGGAGTGGTGTCGTGCTCCTCGGACTCCTCCTCCTCGGGCTCGAAGAGCGCGATCAGGTGCTCAATGACGTTCTGGGTGGAGACATGGTCCTCCCCCACCCCGGCATAGAGTCCAGCCGCCTCGGTGTAGTGCAGCTGTTTGGCGACGGTGTCGAGGACCTCGGGGTTCATCACCTTCTGCAGCGGAAGCTGAGACTTTCGGATCGCCTTGGTCAGGCTTTCCTTGCCGCGCTCGATGGACTCCTCGCGACGCTCCTTGGAGAACCAGTGTCGGATCTTGTTCCGGGCGCGGGCGCTGTTGACGAACTGCAGCCAGTCGTTGCTGGGGCCGGCCGTCTCGGACTTGGAGGTGAAGATCTCCACCCAGTCTCCGTGCTGGAGCTCGGAGTTCAGCGGCACCAGCTTGCCGTTGACGCGCGCGCCGATCGTCTTGTGTCCGACGTCGGTGTGTATCGCGTAGGCGAAGTCGACCGGGGTGGACCCGGCGGGCAGAGACATGACTTCGCCTTTGGGCGTGTAGACGAAGACCTCTTTGGCGTTGATCTCGTAGCGCAGCGAGTCCAGGAACTCGTCGGGGTCCTTGGTCTCGGACTGCCAGTCCACCAGGGACCGCAGCCAGCCGATGTCCTCGGTGGCTTGGGACTGCTGGGTCGCCGTCCCGGCCAGGGAACCGCCTGCCGGCGGCGCGGAGGGAGCCTGCGGGGCGGAGAAGTCCTGCTTGTACTTCCAATGTGCGGCCACGCCGTACTCGGCGCGTCGATGCATCTCGTGGGTGCGGATCTGGATCTCCACCGGCTTGCCGGCCGGTCCCAGGACCGTGGTGTGCAGCGACTGGTACATGTTGTACTTCGGCATCGCGATGTAGTCCTTGAAGCGCCCGGGCAGGGGATTCCACCGGGCATGCAGAGCTCCGAGCACCGCGTAGCAGTCGCGGATCGTGTCCACCAGGACGCGGACACCCATCAGGTCATGGATGTCGTCGAACTCTTTGCCGCGCACGATCATCTTCTGATAGATCGAGTAGTAGTGCTTGGGGCGTCCCGTGATGGTCGCCGAGATGCTGGCCTCGTTGAGGTCGTCAGCGATGGTCTCGCGCACCTCTGAGAGGAACTTCTCCCGCTGCGGGGTCCGGTCCCCCACCAGGCGCACGATCTCCTCGTAGACCTTGGGGTAGAGCGCAGCGAAGGACAGGTCCTCGAGTTCCCACTTGATGGTGTTCATCCCGAGCCGGTGGGCCAGCGGGGAGAAGATCTCCAGGGTCTCCTTGGCCTTGCGTGCGCTGGACTCGGCGGCGACGTAGCGCCAGGTCCGGGCATTGTGCAGCCGGTCCGCAAGCTTGATCATCAGCACGCGGATGTCCTTGGCCATGGCGAGGACCATCTTGCGCACGGTCTCGGCCTGCGCGGCGTCTCCGAACTTCAGCTTGTCGAGCTTGGTGACACCATCGACGAGCAGGGCGATCTCTGCGCCGAACTCCTCGGTGAGCTGTTCCAGGGAGTAGGAGGTGTCCTCCACGGTGTCATGCAGCAGCGCCGCCGCCAGAGTGGATCCGGTGAGTCCCAGCTCAGCGAGGATGGTCGCGACCGCCACCGGATGGGTGATGTAAGGGTCGCCGCTCTTGCGCTTCTGGTCCCGGTGATGGTGATCGGCGGCCGCGAAAGCACGCTCGACCAGCGGAAAGTCCTGCTGGGAGTCATTGGCCCGCATGGCGCGCAGAAGTGGTTCGAGCAGCGGGGAGGATGATGCCTCCTCGCTGACCACACCCACCGCGCGCGCTCTCCTGACCACGGGCGGTGAGGCTGCACTCGCTGCCGCGAGCTGCGTGGTGCCCTCTGGAGCCGGGCGATCCTCGTTCACCAGTGCGGACCTGCTTTCCCTTGAGCGGAAACGGGATGCCGAAGACGGCGTGTCGGCAATTCTAGCCCCATTCCAGGTCACACCGTGACTCAGTGCTCGTGCGGGGCCTGAATGATGACCTGGTACTCGTCGTCGTCTTCCAGCTCGCCCTCCGGCTCGGGCTCTGGAAGCGGCGGGAACACGGTCGGTTGGCCGGCCGCGTCCAGCGCCATACCGGAGGAGGTCACCGCATGCACGCCGCGCTGCTCGCGGAGTGCGAGCACCTCGGCGGTGTGGGACCTGATGGCTGTATCGTTGCGGCGCATCCGGGCATACAGCGGCGCCTGGATGAAGATCGTGGCCAAGGTGCCCACGATGATGCCCACGAACAGAGACAGCGAGATGTCGCGTAGGGTGCCGGCGCCGAGCAGCAGGGAGCCGATGAACAGGATCGAGCCGACCGGAAGGATGCCCACCACGGAGGTGTTGATCGACCGCACCAGGGTCTGGTTCACGGCAAGGTTGACTCGCTCGGTGAAGGTCTGGTCCAGCTGGGAGCGCAGCCCGTCGACATTCTCGCGAATCTTGTCGAAGACGACCATGGTGTCGTAGAGCGCATAGGAGAGGATGGTCAGGAAGCCGATGATGGCACTGGGCGTGACCTCGAACCCGGTCGCGGCGTAGATCCCCACGGTCACGATGACCACGAACGCCAGGCCCAGCATCGCCGCTATCGACATGGTCCACGTGCGGAAGTAGAAGGCCATGTAGAGCGCGACCAGGACCACGAAGACGATCAGCCCCAGCAGCATCTGTTCTGAGATCTGCTCTCCCCAGACGGGGCCGATGAAGGTGGAGCTGACCTGCTCGGCCGAGACGCCATAGCCCTGTTGAAGGGCATCGGCGACTTCTAGCGTCTCGGTGTCGCTGAGCTCTTCGGTCTGCACACGCACCGTCCCAGGTGCCACGTTGGTGACGATGGCCTCCTGGCCGGAGACTTCCTCCACGGCGTCCTGGCCCACGGCGATGTCCGTGTTCTCGGTCTGCGAGACCGTGAACTCGGACCCGCCGGTGAACTCGATGCCCAGATTGAAGCCGCCCCGGAAGAACGGCACGGCGATGGACGCCAGGATCAGCACCGCGGCGAGGATGAACCACAGGTTAGACCGCTGGATGAACGGGTAGGCCCGCTCGCCCGTGTAGAGCTGGTTGCCTGCCTTGGCAAAGTTGGCAGCCATCAGCGCCCCTCCTCGGTCTCGTCGGTGTCCTGCTGACGTGACGCGGCGGCTCGCGCCCGACGCCGTTCGGCAATGGTCATCTGGGACCACTCACTTTCGGAGATCTCCGGAACCTCCTGGACCCGATCCTCGCGGGCGTCCCCGGCGGCGCCTGCGGAAGGCCGCAGCGGGGAGCTCGGCAGGCTGCCCGCCGAAGTGCCTGCGAGGGCGGCGGCAGGAGCGCTCTGCGAGAGGGTCTCGGCGCTGCCGCTCTGCTGGCGACGCCCGAATCGCCCGGAGCCGCGGTAGAGCACGTCGACTCCGAGTTCCTTCTCGGAGAGCCCAGAGAACTTCTTCCCTGCGGCGAAGAACTTCCTGCGAGCCACCAGCTGCATCAGCGGGTGGGTGAAGAGGAAGACCAGGATGACGTCGATGATCGCGGTGAGGCCCAGAGTGAAGGCGAATCCGCGCACATTGCCGACGGCCACCAGATAGAGGACGACGGCGGCGATCACGTTGACCGCCTTGGAGGCGAGGATCGTCCGTCGGGCACGCGACCAGCCGGCCTCGACGGCGCCGGGAAGGGATCTGCCTTCTCGCAGCTCGTCCTTGATGCGCTCGAAGTAGACGATGAAGGAATCGGCGGTCAGACCGATGGCGACGATCAGGCCCGCGATGCCGGCCAGGGAGAGGCGGTAGCCGTCGCTCCAGCCCAGCAGCGCGATGGCCCACCAGGTCATGACACCGGCGACGACCAGCGAGACGATCGTGACCAGGCCGAGCGTGCGGTACTGGAAGAGGGCGTAGCCCGCGACGAGCACCAGGCCGATGATGCCGGCGAGCAGGCCGAGTCGCAGCTGTTCCTCACCGAGGGTGGCGGAGATCTGCTGTTCCGACTCGATCTCGAAGCTGATCGGCAGCGAACCGTAGCGCAGCTGTTCGGAGAGGCCTCGCGCCTCGTCTTCGGTGAAGTCGCCCGTGATCTGCGGACGCCCGTCGACGATGGCGGCCTGCGTGGTGGGTGCCGAGATGACCTGCCCGTCGAGCATGATGGCGAACTGGTTCCTCGGAGCCTCCAGGCCGAGGAGCCGGGTCGTCGTGTCGCTGAAGGCTTCGGTGCCCTCGGCGTCGAAGTTGATCGTCACGGCCCATCGCCCGGTGGACTGACCGGCCCCGGACTGCTCCATGCCGAAGCTGGAGTCTTCGATGTTGGTGCCGGGTACCGCCACCGGTCCCAGCAGATACTTCATGCCGCTCTCGGGGTCGCAGGAGACCAGTGGTTCATCCGGCGAGGATTCTGCTCGATCTTCAAGGCTGATCTCGCTGCTGCATTCGAAGTTGGCGAAGTCCGCTGCGACCTGGGGAGTGATCCAGTTAGGATCCGAGCCGTTTTCGGGCTCAGCGGTGGGCTCCTCGAAGTCCTCAGGCTGCGCCTGCTCCTCTTCCTCGGTGCCGTCGAGCTGCTCCTCGAGAGCTTCGGCGTCCTCCTCGGAGAGATCTTCCTCCTCTGCGAGGAGCTCCTCCAGGAATGCCATGTCCTGTTCGGCCCGGAGAACGGGACGGAACTCCATGTCCGCCGAGGCTTGAATGAGCTCTCGGGTCTCCGCGTCAGGAGTACCGGGAAGACCCACGACGACGTTCTCACCGCCCTGAGTGGTGATCTCAGCCTCCGTCACACCGGAACCGTCAACACGTTGACGGATGACCTCCACCGCCTGCTGGAGCTGCTCCTCGTCGATCTCTTCACCCCCGTCGACCTGCGGAGAGAGGACCATCTGGGTGCCGCCCTCGAGGTCCAGGGCCAACAGCGGAGCCCACTGGGCGCGGCCGTCCTGCACTGCGAAGGCCAAGAGTCCGCCCATGCCGAGAAGCAGCACGAGCAGGCCGATCAGAACGCCGCGGGCATGAGCGGCCGGAGTACGTGTCGCCATAGAGCGCGAATCAGTCCTCTGTGGTGGCGGCGGGTTCAACCACCTGCTGAATGGCGCCGATGAGGAAGTCCACCCGGTCTCCGGAGCTGAACTCGAGGGTCACTCGCTGGGCCTCCTCATCACGGGAGACCACTGTGCCGACCATTCCTCCGGCGGTGACGACCTGGGCACCGACCACGGCGCCGCCTCGCGCCTTGGACTGCTCGTCGCGCAGCTTCTTTCCGCGGCGGAAGGTCAGCACCATGAAGATCACCAGGATGGCGATCATGATCAGCAGCACCGGATCGAAACCGGGGGCTGAGCCGGTGCCTTCAGATGCGAGGACCTGGGCGTAAGGGAGCAGAGCGTTCACAGATCGGGCCAATCTCTCGTCGCGGGAGGTGCCTGCCAGGACTGCGGCTCAACCGCTGCTGGACCTGGCCGGGCATTCAACCCGACAGACTATCAGGGTGACGCTCCGGCGGAGTCAGCCCGAGATGCCGCCACGCGTCATCGGTGGCGACGCGTCCTCGAGGCGTGCGCGCAAGCAGCCCTTCGCGGACCAGATAGGGTTCCGCCACCGTCTCCACGGTCTCGGTCTCCTCCCCCACCAGCACCGCCAGAGTGGACAGGCCCACCGGACCGCCCTTGAACTTGAGGCATAGTGCCTCCAGGACCGAGCGGTCCAGGCGGTCGAGGCCGCGCTCGTCGACCTCATACATCTCCAGCGCGGCCGCGGCGGTGGCCTGATCGACCTCATGCACCCCGTGCACGAGGGCCCAGTCACGCACCCGACGAAGAAGCCGATTCGCGATGCGCGGGGTTCCGCGGGAGCGCGAGGCGATCTCGGCGAAGCCCGCCCCGGCGACGTTCATGTCAAGCATCACTGAGGACCTGCGCAGCACCAGCTCCAGCTCGTGCTCGCTGTAGAACTCCAGGTGCCCGGTGAACCCGAACCGGTCCCGCAGCGGACCCGGGAGCAGTCCGGCCCGCGTCGTCGCCCCGACCAGGGTGAACGGAGGAAGCTCCAACGGGATGGAGGTCGCTCCGGCCCCTTTGCCCACGATGACATCGACGCGAAAGTCCTCCATCGCCATATAGAGCAGCTCCTCGGCGGGCCGCGACATGCGGTGAATCTCGTCGACGAAGAGGACCTCCCCCTCGGTCAGCGAGGACAGGATCGCAGCGAGGTCGCCTGCGTGCTGGATCGCTGGACCGGAGCTGATCCGCAGGGCTGCGTTCATCTCCGCCGCGATGATCATCGCCAGCGTGGTCTTGCCGAGGCCAGGAGGGCCGGAGAGCAGCACGTGATCCGAGGCCGTGCCGCGCATGCGCGAAGATTCCAGCACGAGTGAGAGCTGACGGCGCACCGTCTGCTGCCCCACGAAGTCGCTGAGCGCCTTCGGGCGCAGGGCGGCCTCCATGGCTCGCTCCTCGGTCATCGACGAGCCGCCGAGCAGTTCGCGGGGTCCGTCGGTGCTCACCGGGCACCTCCCAGGCTGCGCAGCGCCTGCCGCAGCACGGTGCTCACATCGGCCTGCGCCAGCTCGGGCTCCGCGACGAGAAGCTTCTCCACTGCAGTCCTGGCGTCGCGCTCGATCCAGCCCAGCGAGACGAGCGCCTCACGGACCTGCGCGGCGACCTCAGGCTCGGCCGGGCCGGTGGAGGCTCCTTCCGGAGCTTCGGGCTGGTCGATCACCAGCTTCCCCGCCAGTTCCAGCAGGATCCGTTGCGCGGTCTTCTTGCCGATCCCGGGCACCTTGGTGAACGCCGCGGTGTCGGATTCGGCGATGGCACGGTGGACCTCCGCAGGAGTGTGCACGGCGAGCACCGCCAGGGCCATCCGTGGACCGATGCCGGAGATCGCGACCAGGGTGGTGAAGATGACGCGCTCGGCGAGCTCGGAGAAGCCGAAGAGCAGCGGGGCATCGTCCTGTCGGGGCACGAAGCTGGTATGCAGCTTGGCTTCGGTCCCGGGGCGCAGGTCGCCGAGAGTCTTGGGGGTCGCGGAGACGTGCAGCCCGAATCCGGAGACCTCGACCACTGCGTGGTCGGCGCCGATGTGGAGCACGTCGCCCCGGATGGAAGAGATCATTACTCACCTCACCGTCGCCCCTGGCGACTGGTCGCATGCCAGGAGCGGACCCCCGTCATGACTAGAACATGTATTCGAACACTCTAGCGCGCCCGTTTCTCGGCTGCCATCCAGGCGCGCTGGGCGGGGGTCAGCTGATCATAGCCCGACCGCCCGGGGCCTCTGGTCGCTGAACCCTTCGCGGCTGAGCTTTTCTCCGCGGCCGCGGCTTGTGCGCGCTGCAGGGCCGTGCTGGCACCCTGGTGGGTCTGGGTTCCGGCGGACATGTTGAAGCGCGCGCCGATGCCGGAGCGCCAGCCGTGGCAGATGGCGACCGCGTACGCGTCTGTCGCGTCCACCGGCTTGGGCAGCCCGGGGAGCTTGAGGATCCGCTGGACCATGCGCGCCACGGCCTGCTTATCTGCGTTTCCATCATCGGTGACGGCGGCCTTGACCTCAGACGGAGTGTGCCAGGCCACCGGGATGCCACGTGCCGCCGCAGCCGCGATGATGACCCCGGAGGCCTGCGCCGTGGCCACGACGGTCGGCGCGTTGTTCGAGGCGAATACACGTTCGATGGCCAGCACATCCGGGGCGAAGCGGTCCAGGAGCACTTCGGCCGCACGCTGGATGCTCAGGATCCGCTCGGCGAGATCCTGACTGGCCTGGGTGCCCGTGACCTCCACATGCAGCGAGGCGCCGGTCCGGTTGAGGTTCATCTCCACCACTGCGAAGCCGCAGCGCGTCAGCCCAGGATCCACTCCCAGGATCCGCTGTGCCGTCCGAGACGTCCCCGCGGTCCCAGAGACCGCAGCGGACTGACTCATGCCCGTCCTCCCTGCCTCACACGCTGCCTCATTCGCTCCTGTGACTCCGCCGCATCAGTCTTCATCCTCCAGCGCTGCAAGGGTCTCGGCACTGAGGTCAGCATTGCTGTGCACGTTCTGGACGTCCTCAAGGTCTTCGAGCGCGTCGGCGAGCTTGAAGAACTTCTTCGCCGCGTCGACGTCGAGGTCGACGGTGACCTCGGAGATGAACTCGACCTCATCGGACTCGTACTCGATGCCGGCCTCTTCAAGTCCCTTCACGACAGCTTGGAGGTCCTGCGGCTCGCAGCGCACCTCGAAGCTGGAGACGTGTTCGATGACATCTTCGACCCCGGCCTCCAGCACGGCGGCGAGCACGTCATCCTCGGCGAGCTCCTGCTTGGGAAGCGCGACCACGCCCTTGCGCTGGAACATGTAGGCCACCGAACCGGGATCGGCGACCGTGCCGCCGGAACGCGTCACCGCGGTCCGCACCTCGGCCGCCGCGCGGTTGCGATTGTCGGTGAGGCATTCCACCAGCAGCGCGGAGCCCTGAGGCCCGCGCACCTCGTAGGTGATCTCCTCGTATTCCACGCTGTCACCGGTGAGACCCGCTCCGCGCTTGATGGCCCGGTCGATGTTGTCGTTGGGCACGGAGTTCTTCTTCGCCTTGGACACCGCGAGATCAAGACCCGGGTTGCCGGCCATATCGGGGCCCCCGTTGCGTGCGGCCACCTCAATCTGCTTGATATAGCGGGCATTGAGCTTGGCGCGCTTGGCATCGACGGCGGCCTTGCGGTGCTTCGTGTTGGCCCATTTGGAATGGCCGGCCATAGTTCTCCTTGGGGATGAGATCGCAACGTTCACGGAAAACAGTTGCACGCGGCAACCGTCATATAGTCTTGCCACCAGCCTATCGGAGAGGACGTGGTGACACGTGGAGCGCACCGAGCCATCGGCGCACGCGCAGGTGCCCAGGATCACGTCATCAGGGGGAGGCAATCCCCTGCTCCGGGAGGGGACGCTCGACTACGGACTCACCGACCTCGACCAGATCCGGGACGAGCACTGGCTGCCCGCGCTTGAGGCCGGAATCGACGCTCAGCGCGCGGCCGTGGAGGAAATCGCGGGGGACCCCGCCCCCGCTGAGGTGTCCACCGTGCTGCACCCGCTGGGCCGCTCACATGAACTCCTCTCTCGGGTCGAACGTGCCTTCTCCTGCATGTTCTCGGTCCATGCGACGCCGGCGCGGCAGGAGGTGCAGCGGGAGATCACTGCGCGCACGGCGGCGCACCGCGACTGGCTGGCCATGCACGAGGGTCTCTATGGGCGTCTTCACGCACTGCAGTCGGCGGTGGCTCGGGGTGAGACGAGTGCCACGGGGGAACAGCGAAGGATGCTGCACCATGTCCTCGACGAGGCGCGCGCAGCGGGAGCGGGACTCGGCGAGGCCGCCCAGGAGCAGCTCCGGGCGCTGAACCTCGAGCTCGGCGCCGCCGAGACTGCCTATGAGCAGCTTCAGCGCCGCGAGGCCGAAGCCGCAGCCGTCTTCTTCTCCGATCCCGCGGAGCTCGACGGACTGGACGCTGCGGAGTCAGTAGCCGCGCAGGCCGCGGCCCGGGACGCCGGTCACGCCCACGGAGCTCTGCTGAGTCTGACACTGCCGGTGCAGCAGAGCCCGCTGGAGCGGATGACCAGGCGCTCTGCACGCCGTCGGCTGCACGAGGCCTCCGTGTCACGGGGCACCTTGACCGACGACGAGGGACGCACGACGAGCCAGATCGGGGCGCACATCGCCGTGCTGCGGGCCCGCCGCTCCCGACTCCTGGGCTTCGAGCATCACCTCGACAGCGTCCTGCCCGCACGCACGGCACCCGACCGCGCCAGCATCGAGAGGATGCTCACGACCATCGTGACGGGTGCCCTGGCTCGCCTGGACACCGAGATCCAGGCTCTGCGCGATTCCGGGGTCGTCGAGGCCTCCGATCCGGACGAGCCGGCAGGTCTCCGACCCTGGGACATCAGCTTCGGCATCGCAGCGCTGGCGAAGCGCGAGCGGACCGCGGCCGGGGCCACCGGAGTAGGCCCCGGACCCGACGCAGAGCAGAGGCGGGATGTCCCTCTGGAGCAGGCACTGCATCAGGTCTTCGACGCCGCCTCCCAGCTCTATGGGATCACGGTGGTCGAACGCGAGGACCTGCCCGACTTTGCCCCCGAAGCGCGCAGCTTCGAGGTCTTCGAAAGCTCTGCAGAGCAGCGCCCCGGTTCAGGGATCGGGCTGTTCCTGCTCGACCTCTACGCCCGGCCGAGCAAGTCAGGAGGAGCCTGGATGAACTCCTTCTCCGTGGCGTCCACGTTGACGGGGTCCGCACCGGTGGTGATCAACGCGCTGAACATCACCGCCCCTGCCGTGGGAGAGCGGACTGCCCTGGGGCCCTCAGCCATGCGCACCCTCTTCCACGAGTTCGGCCACGCCCTGCACGGACTGCTTGCGGAGTCAGAGTTCGAGGAGCTCTCCGGGACCGCCGTGCCCCGAGACAATGTCGAGTTCCCCTCCCAGGTGAACGAGATCTTCCAAGAGCTCAGCGCTGGTCTTGCCGGGCCCGGTCAGCAGCCCACGGCACAGGAGCTCTGGGGCAAGGGGTTCAGCACGGTGGAGCACGCAGCGGCCGTGGTGCTGGACCTCGCGTGGCACACACTCTCGGTAGAGGAGGCGGAGACCGCCGCTTCGGACCCCGAGGCATTCTCCGCGTCGGCACTGGGAGCCTGGGGACTCGATCACCCGCTGGTGCCACCGCGCTACGGAATCGGATTCTTCAAGCACATCTTCGCGGGTTCCAGCTATGCGGCTGGATACTATTCGTATCTGTGGGCGCAGGTGCTCGCCGCCGATGCCTCCGAGTGGTATCGCGAACAGCTGGCCCGAAGGCAGGGACAGCAGCGCAGCGAGGCCGTGGCCGCGGCCGGCTCCCACGTGCGCCGGGAGCTCCTGGCGCGAGGCAATACGCGCGATCCGCTGGAGTCCTACCGGATCACCTTCGGCAGGGACCCTTCTATGGACGCCCTGCTGCGTCAGTTGGGCCTTGCGGAGGCCTGACCCGGGCCGCGCCGCGATCGACCCTGCTGAGGAACGCGTCTACCGCGCGGTCCTCGTCTCTCGGGCCGGTGGCGCGCTGGAAGGCCAGGAGAGCAGCTCCCCCAGCGGGCAGGAGGGCAGGATGATCCAGCCCTCTCGCTCAGCCCGCTCCTGGTGCTCTGCGGGTGGGGGTTCGTACCGTCCGGTCGCCGCGGCCCGCGCCGCCAGGGCAGCCACGACGGCGTCGAAGGCGTCGGTGGACTCCACCATCAGCTCCGCGCGCTCGCCCAGCTCGAACCAGGGTGCCTCCCGGCGCATCCGGTGGACCAACGACCGACGCACCTCGGGGTCTGTCCGATACCCGCGCATCGCCCACTGCCACACCCTCAGGGTTGCGCCGGGGTAGACCTCCACGACGGCGCCGTCGCGTCCGGACCGGTCGACGAGGAGTCCGCTCTCGGCGAGTCGTCCCAGCAGACCGGCGCAGCGCATCGCGGTCAGGCCGATCCGGTCGGTGGACACGCTCAGCGGCCACCGTCCGCTCCGCGCGCGCACGTGCCGGTCGGTCTCTCGGTACGCCAGCGTGCGCCTGAATGCCATGCCGCCGTCGGGTCTCTGAGGCTGAGCGAGGTTGGCGTGGTCCGCGACGAACCCGACGAATTCATCGGGCCAGCCGAAGGCGCAATCGATGCCGATCGTGGCGACATCTGCTGCGGCCTCTGTGATCTCCGCGTCGTCGACATCGAGCCTCAGCTGCTCCAGGCGGGCACGGTCTGGGGTCCATTCGATGACGGCGAGGGCCGTTCCCTTGTTCTCCGCCGCCAGATCAACTCCAGCCGTCCGCATGGTTTCATCGCTCACGATGACGACGCTACCTAATCCCGGCGATCGAGGAGCGGCTTCGCACCACGGTGCTTGTCACACTCCCCCGTCGCCTGAGCCAGCCGCTGCGGTCTGGGCGATCACGGTGCGGAATCGCTGGACGATGGTGACCACGGAGGCGACGGCCAGCAGCGTCAGCACCACCAGAAGCACTCCTGGATGCAGACCGAGCCCGGTGAATCCGGTGAAGACCAGGGTCAGCACCATGCGTTCCGAGCGTTCAGCGATTCCGACGTCGGCGGTGTAGCCCAGCGACTCGGCCTTGGCCCGCACATAGGACACGAGGTTGCCGGTGAGCAGGCACAGTCCCGCGGCGATGCCCAACCAGATGCTCTCACCGCCGGTGAAGAACCAGATGAGCAGACCGAGAAACACCGCCCCGTCCTGCACACGGTCAAGACTGGAATCCAGGAAGCCGCCCAGCACGGAGCCTCGGCCGCTCAATCGAGCCATCAGACCATCGATCAGGTCGGAGAACACGAAGACCGTGATGAACACGGTTCCCCAGAACAGCTCCCCCATCGGGTAGAAGACCAGCGCACCGAGACTGACGCCGATGGTGCCGATGACGGTGACCATATTAGGAGTCATACCGATGCCCAGCAGCGCCTTCGCGATGGGAGTGAACAAGCCGCTGAAGAATGCGCGGGCATGACGGTTCAGCATCAGCGGATCGAGTCCCAGGTCGAGGCCACGAGGTCGCGGGTCTCCCCCAGGGTCTGCGAGAGGTTCTTGGTCTGCGCGATGATCGGCATGAAGTTCGTATCCCCGTTCCATCGTGGGATCACGTGCTGGTGCAGATGAGCCGCGATCCCTGCTCCGCCCGCCTTGCCCTGGTTGATGCCCAGGTTGAAGCCCGCGGGGTTCGCAGCTTCACGCAGCACCACCATCGCACGCTGGGTCAGTGCGGTGAACTCCTGGGCCTCCGCATCATAGAGATCCGTGAGATCGGGCACGTGCCGGTAGGGACACACCAGCAGGTGTCCCGGGTTATACGGATAGAGGTTCAGCAGCACGAAGCAGCTCTCCCCCCGGTGCACGATCAGCGAGTCTTCATCGCTGCGCCCCGGGCCCTGACAGAAGGGGCAGTCTGCAGCGCCGCTGACCTGGTCCTGGCCGCGCTGCTGGTAGGCCGCCCGGTGTGGAGTCCACAGTCGTTGGAAGGCGTCAGGGACACCTGCCAGCTCGAACTCGTCTGCAGTCCCCACGGCGGCTCAGGCCTCCTTGGACTCGATGGCGGCGAGGATCCGCGCAACGGCCTCGTCCACCGGAACCTGATTGTCCTGGCTGCCGTCGCGGAACCGGAAGGAGACTGCGCCGGCGTCGACGTCGTCACCCCCGGCGATCAGCACAAAGGGAATCTTGTCCTTCGAGGCGGTGCGGATCTTCTTCGGGAACCGGTCGCTGCTGTCCTCCAGCTCGGCGCGCACTCCCGCAGCTTTGAGCTTGTCCACGACCTCCGCGAGGTAGTCGTTGAAGGGCTCCGCCACCGGCACAGCGCGGACCTGGACCGGTGAGAGCCAGACCGGGAACGCCCCCGCGTAGTGTTCGGTGAGCACTCCCAGGAAACGTTCGATGGAACCGAACTTCGCCGCGTGGATCATCACCGGCTCCTGCCGGGAGCCGTCTGCCGCCTGGTATTCGAGGCCGAAGCGGGCAGGCTGGTTGAAGTCATACTGCACAGTCGACATCTGCCAGGTGCGTCCGATCGCATCACGGGCCTGTACGGAGATCTTGGGCCCATAGTAGGCCGCGCCACCCGGATCGGGAACGAGCTCGAGCCCGGTCTCGGCCGCAGCCTCCTCGAGCACTGCCGTGGCCTCGGCCCACTGCTCCGCGCTGCCGATGAACTTCTCCGAATCCTCATCTCGGGTGGAGAGCTCCAGGTAGAAGTCATCGAGCCCGAAGTCGCGCAGCAGTGAAAGCACGAAGCTCAGCAGATGCCGGACCTCCTCGGGGGCCTGTTCCTTGGCGACGTAGGAATGCGAGTCATCTTGGGCGAAGCCACGGACTCGGGTGAGGCCGTGGATGACGCCTGACTTCTCGTAGCGGTAGACCGAGCCGAACTCGAAGAGCCGCATCGGCAGTTCTCGGTAGGACCGTCCGCGGGAACGGAAGATCAGGTTGTGCATGGGGCAGTTCATCGCCTTGAGCCGGTAGTCCTGGCCCTGTTTGGTGATGTTGCCCTCGGCGTCGCGCTCCTCATCCACGTGCAGCGGCGGGAACATGGTGTCGGCGTAGTAGGGCAGGTGTCCGGAGGTGTGGAACAGTCCGTCCTTGGAGATGTGCGGGGTGCCGACGTACTGGAAGCCCGCCTCGATATGGCGGTTCCGCACGTAGTCCTCCATCTCCCGCTTGATGATGCCGCCCTTGGGGTGGAACACCGGGAGTCCGGAGCCCAGCTCGTCGGGGAAGCTGAAGAGGTCAAGCTCGGAGCCCAGACGCCGGTGATCGCGCCGTTCGGCTTCTGCCAGCCGCTCCTTATATGCCTTGAGATCGTCCTTGGTCGGCCAGGCGGTGCCATAGAGCCGCTGCAGCTGAGGGTTGGACTCCTTGCCGCGCCAGTATGCGGCGGCCGAGCGCATCACGGCGTAGGCGTTGGCGATCAGCTTGGTGTTGGGCAGGTGCGGGCCGCGGCACAGGTCGGACCAGACGCGCTCCCCGTGGCGATCGACGTTGTGGTAGACGGTGATCTCGCCACCGCCGACCTCGACGCTGGCTCCCTCGGCCGCCTCGCCCTCAGTGCTGGAGACGCCGAGCAGCTCGAGCTTATAGGGCTCATCCGCCATCGCGACCTTCGCCTGCTCTTCCGAGACGACCTCGCGTTCGAACAGCTGACTCTGGTTGATCAGCTTCTGCATCGCCTTCTCGATCTTCTTCAGATCTTCCGGGGTGAAGGGGTCCGCGACGTCGAAGTCGAAGTAGAACCCATCGGTGATGTAGGGGCCGATGCCCAGCTTGGCGGTGGGAAACAGCTCCTGGACGGCCTGCGCCATCACATGCGCGGTGGAGTGGCGCAGCACGTTGAGCCCGTCCTCGCTGCTGATGTCGACAGCCTCGACGACGGCCCCCGCCGGGATCTCCCGGGCGAGGTCCCACAGCTGGCCGTCGACCCGCATCACCACCGTGGTCTTGTCCGAGGCGAAGAGCGTAGTGCCGGTGGTGCAGTGCTCGATGCTCGTCGTCTCACCGTCTACGGTGATGCTGATGGACTCAGCCGGCTGGGCTGCCTGGGGCGGGGCTTCCGACGCTGCGTTCTCGGACACTGGGGGTGTACTCCTCACGGATGTTCTACGGACCTGGTGATTCTACGGGAACCCCGGCGCGGCGTCCCGATCCGACTCAGCCGCGCTGACAGCCGGGACACCAGTACAGCCGACGTCCCTGCAGCTCGCGGACCGAGATCTGCGCCCCGCAGCGCAGGCAGGCCGAACCCTGATGCTGGTAGACCCAGTGCCGACGCTCACCCTCGGCGCGCAGCGTCCGGATCAGACCCTCCCGGACGCCGGTGCGCAGCTGCTCGGTGAGCCGGTCCCACAGCGCCTCACCCTGGACCCGGCTGAGTGCATTGCTGGGCGTGGCCGGGTCGATCCCTTCAAGGAAGAGCGACTCGGCACGAAAGATGTTTCCCACCCCCGCAATGACGGACTGATCCATCAGGGCCGCGCCGATGCTGATCCGGCGACGTGACAGGTTGTGCAGAAAGCGCCCGGAGCCAGTCTCTTCGGAACCAGCGAGAGCAGGCCCGGGAGCTTCGGAGCCAGGGGCCTGCGCCAGATGCCGCAACGGGTCTGGGCCGAGCCGCCCGATCACGGTGCGGTACTCGATCGGTTTCAGCACGGTGCAGGTGGTGGGCCCGCGGAGGTCCGCCCATCCCGATCTGGACTGGACCCGGGCCCGTACCGCTCCGCGCGGCGGCTCCGGGATCAGCCAGCCCACTTCGTCGTAGTCGGGCGTCAGCTCTTCGACCCAGGCGCGCGGCGCACCGATGGAGGGCGGAGCGGAGAATTCACTGTCGCCGCGGAAGCTGAAGGCGCCGTAGAGGCCCAGATGGACATGCCAGATCTCAGACTCCAGGTGGACGAAGAGATGCTTGCCCCAGGCTTCAGCTCGCTGCGGGACGCCTCCATCGAGGCGCTTCGCCCCCGCGGAGAATCTGCCCTGCGGAGAACTGACCTTCCACTCCCGGCCGACGAAGACGGCGTTGATCTGGGCAGCGAGCCGGTGGAGTGTGTGACCTTCAGGCATCGATCAATCGAGGATATCGCCGGTCAGCTCATAGTGGGCGATCTTCGAGATCCGTCGGGCATGGCGCTCGTCTCCGCTGAACCCGGTCTTCAGGAATGCCTCGACGATGCTGGTCGCCTCCTCGAGACTGTGCTGGCGGCCACCCAGGGCGACCACATTGGCGTCGTTGTGTTCACGGGCCAGGACTGCGGTGTCGAGGTTCCAGGCCAGGGCCGCGCGCGCCCCGGACACCTTGTTGGCGGCGATCTGCTCGCCGTTGCCCGAGCCGCCCAGCACGATGCCCAACGCGTTCTTGCCCGCAGCTCGAGCCGCGACCACTGCCTGAGCCGCGCGGATGCAGAACGCCGGGTAGTCATCCGCGGCGTCGTACTCCCGTGGACCGTGATCAATGAGCTGATAGCCGAGCCCACGCAGGTGCCTGACCAGGTGGGCAGAGAGCTCCATGCCCGCGTGGTCAGTGGCGATATGGACTTCCATGATGTCTTCCATGTGGTCTCCGGAATCTCTCTTCAGCGGTGCGCGGGACGGTGCGCCGCGACAATCCTACGTTCTCCAGGAGGGAACATGCCCGCAGCAAGTATCGTTGCACCCTGCACAGCGTCAAGGACGAACTGCGTCCAGGAGGAACATGTCTGCCGAAGATCCACAGCCCGCTCGCGAGCTCCCAAAATTCTCGAACCGCCTCGGTGCGCCGATCGCCACGGTGAAACCAGTCGGTCGTCCTCCGTCGCAGGTCTCCGGCCTGCCCTCGGCCCAGCCGAGTCCTGGTCAGCCCGGCCAACAGCAGCCCGACGCGGGACAGGCATCAACGGAACAGGGAGCTGAGCAGCAGAGCTTCTACGATGCGGTCGGCGGACGGGAGACCTTCCAGAGGATCGTCGACGTCTTCTACGCCCACGTCGCCGAGGACGACGACTTCAAAGCCATGTACCCAGAGGAGGATCTGGGTCCGGCCAAAGAGCGCCTGCTCACCTTCCTCGAGCAGTACTGGGGCGGCCCGCGGACCTACCAGGAACAGCGCGGCCACCCCCGGCTGCGCATGCGTCACATGCCCTTCACCGTGGACGCCGAGGCACGGGACAAGTGGCTGCGCTTCATGCGCGCAGGGGTCGACGCCGCGGAGCTCTCCCCGCTGCATGACCAGATCCTCTGGGACTACCTCGAGCGCGCAGCCCATTCGATGGTCAACAGCTGACCGCTCTGCACGCTCAGGCCGCTCAGGCCGCTCAGGCCGCTCACGAGCGGGCGGACCAGACTGCGTCGAGATCAGCTCAGGGCTGCCGCGTCTGAGCCCGCGTTCTCACTGCTCCTTGGTGCTGCGACACAGGATGAAGCCGCCCTGAGAGCTCAGCCGGATCCAGCGCCCGCGACGGTGAACCGTCGTCGCACCGCCTGCTCCGTCGCGCGCGAGGAAGTTCAGCGCATGGGCCCCGAAGGCTGCACCGGCCGGGATGTGCTGCGCGGCCGAATCAGCTTCCTCCCCCAGACTCCTCCCCCAGACGCGTTCACGCACCTGTTCGACGACGGCGGCGCCCGCCGAGGTGGGCACTGCCTGCGCAATCTCCGCGATGCCGGCCTCTGCCTGTCGCCTGAGCTCGTCGTCGCCCAGATTCCCCAGCGGCTCCCAGCCTGCACGCGGCGGGGTCACCGCGGCCCAGGGCACGGTGAGCCGACTCGGCGGCAGTGCCAGAGTCGTCTCTGCCGGGTTCATCCTCGCGATCCGTTCGCTGATGGAGCTGAGTTCCGCGGTGACATCGGTCTGCGAAGCCTCGGCCAGCGCAAGGGTGCGCAGCCCCAGCACTGCGGGCAGCTGACCCGTCAGCGAGCTGGGCGTCATCACCGGGACCCAGGCTGCCAGCACCTGACCCACTGACTGGAGGCGGATGCCCTGTTCCTGGATGCGGCGGGCGCGCTTGATGTAGGTGGAGAGATCCTGCAGGGAGACGGCCTCTGCGAATCGCAGCGATTCAGTCATGGCACTCATTGTTCCAGAGCCGAACGCACCTCATCGACGAGGATCTCCATCTGCCGTCGTGCGGCCTCGGGATCCTGGTCTGCGATCGCCCGGGCGACGCCCTCATGGGCGTCGAGCGCCTCTGGCATGGGACGAGTCGGCATGAGGCCGTGCTGCGCGCGCCCGGTGAGCACCTCTGTCACCACCTCGGCCAGGGCGGCGAACATCGAGTTCGCCCCGGCCGCGAGCAGGAGTCGGTGGAACGCCACATCAGCACGCATGAACTCTTCGACTTCTTCGGTCTCACCGAGGCGCCGCATGCTCGCGGCGAGGTCCAACAGCCGGCGCGCCTGATCCTCGGTGCGCCGCAGTGCCGCCATCGCCACCGCTTCGGTCTCCACCGCGATGCGCAGCTGGGTCAGTTCGATGAACGCCGTGCGGGCATGGCGGGAAGCCAGGCGCCAGGCGATCACCGCCGGAGCGAAGACGCTCCAGTGCTCGGTCCCGGTCACGACGAGCCCGACGCGGCGCTTCGAGTAGAGCAGCCCATGGGACTCCAGCACTTTCACGCTGTCCCGCGCGACGGTGCGGGACACCCCGAAACGCTGCTGCAGCGACTCGAGCGTGAGCACCGTGCCCGGACTCAACGCGCCGTCCACGATCTCGCGGCCCAGGGTCTCGGATATCGCGTCGCGGCCTACCCGGGCGACGGCGGAATTCTTCGGCACAGGACTGCTTTCTGATCGACCGATGGTGCAAACATGACACCTTTGGCTATAAAGGTGCTATCTTAGCTGGCACGTGGTTCCCGTCACAGGAGCCCCAGCACATGTCCTCAGCACAAAGGAATTCGATGACGAATCCCCCCACCAATCGTCGCCCGAGTAGAGCGGCTCCCCCTTGTCACCTCGTCGTGATGGGGGTCTCCGGCTCAGGCAAGTCGACGCTCGCCGCAGCGCTGGCCGAGCAGCTTGAGCTGCCCATGGCCGAGGCGGACGAGTTCCATCCCGAGGCGAACATCGCGAAGATGGCCGCCCAGACCCCGCTCACCGATGAAGACCGCTGGCCCTGGCTCCGCGCTCTGCGGGACTGGATGTCAGTCCAGGCCGAGACCGGTTGCGTCATCACCTGTTCGGCGCTGCGCCGAAGCTACCGTGATCTGCTGAGCACGGCCGAGGGGCGGGTGATCTTCCTGCATGTGGATGTCGACATCCCACGGCTGAGCACCAGACTCGCCCACCGCAGCGGACACTTCATGCCTCCGGAGCTGCTTGAATCTCAGCTGCAGACCCTGGAGCCCCTGGACCCGGAGGAAGACGGCGTGCGGCTGCCCAATGACACCACGATCGAGGATCTCCTCTCCGCCGCCCGCCATTGGCTCAGCTCCTCGCTGAACGTGGACTTCTCCGCAGACGCGGACCCTCTCACAGACCACAGCACTGATTGGAAGAACTCATGACCCTCGAAGGCTGGGAACAGACCCTCGGCACCGGACCGCTGCTCGGCATCGCCGCAGCCTCCATCGCGGTGCTCCTGCTGCTCATCATCCGATTCAAGGTCCACGCCTTCGTGGCCCTCATTCTCGTCTCGCTGCTCACTGCTGCCGCAGCGGGCATCCCCACGGGAGAGATCGTTCCGGTGCTGACCTCAGGGTTCGGCTCCACACTCGCCTCGGTCGCGCTCCTGGTGGGTCTGGGTGCCATGCTCGGTCGCATTGTGGAGGTCTCCGGCGGTGCCAAGGTTCTCGCGGACGCCCTGGTCACCCGATTCGGCGAGAAGCGAGCACCGTTCGCCCTGGGCGTCGCCTCTCTGCTCTTCGGCTTCCCGATCTTCTTCGACGCCGGGCTGGTGGTGATGCTGCCCGTGGTCTTCGCCGTGGGTCGTCGACTGGGCGGCTCGGTGCTGATCTATGGACTCCCCGTGGCGGGTGCCTTCTCCGTCATGCACGTCTTGGTCCCACCGCACCCCGGGCCCGTGGCCGCCAGCGAGTTCTTCGAGGCCAATGTCGGCATCCTGCTGCTCGTGGCGCTGCCCATCGCGATCCTGACCTGGTACGTCACCAGCTACCTCTTCGGCATGTGGGCGGGTCGCCGGTTCGAGCTGCCCATCCCGATGCTGCTGGGCCAGGCGGATGAAGAGGCGGAGAAGAATCCACCGAAGTTCTCCACAGTGGTGCTGATCCTGCTGCTGCCGATGCTGCTGATCTTCCTCAACACGGGACTGGACACCCTCTCCACGGCGGGTGTCATCTCGTCCGAACAGACCGATTCGGCCTGGTACGGCCTGCTGATCACCTTGGGCGCGACTCCGGTGGCGCTGATCATCACGCTGCTTGTGGCGGTCGCCGCTGTCGGCACCCGCGGTGGACGTGGCATGGGCGGCGCCCACGACGTCATGGACAAAGCGCTGGCTCCGGTCTGTGCCGTCATTCTGATCACCGGCGCCGGCGGCATGTTCGGCGGAGTGCTGCGTGAATCGGGCATCGGCGAAGCCCTGTCGGACTCCCTCTCAGGCATGGGCATCCCGCTCATCGTCGCGGGCTTCGTGATCGCCGGCGTGCTGCGCATCGCTCAGGGTTCGGCCACCGTGGCGCTGACCACCGCGGCGGGATTGCTGGCCACCGGCGTGGCCGCCGCAGACTTCAACGAGCTGCAGCTGGCCGCGATGGTCATCTCGGTGGCGGGCGGCTCGGTGATCGCCTCCCACGTCAATGACTCCGGGTTCTGGCTCATCTCTCGCTTCTTCGACATGGACGTGAAGACCACGCTGAAGACCTGGACCGTGCTCGAGACGCTCATCGGTGTGATGGCGTTTCTGCTGGCCTGGGCGCTCTTCGGTGTCGCCTCGCTGGTCTGATCATTCCAGCCTGACCTGATCGGAGAGACCCCGGCGCCGGCTCACCACGCTGTGCGCTGACGCTCTGACGGCCCGCCCCCGGGTCTGGCCTGACCAGGCCAGACCCGGGGGCGGGCCGTTAGAGTAGGTGCAATGACCCTGTCCAGGCCTGGAAGGACATCGCATGCCCGATGATCACCGGTACCGCGTGCCGAGCGCCGCCGAGTCCGTGCAGCAGCTCGTCGACATGCTGCAGCTGCAGCACCTTGACCCGAACGATGCCGCGGGAGCAGGTCCCAGCGCCGAGGACCACTTCCTGGGCCCGGTGTTCCAACAGGCATACTGGAGGGTCTTCGGTGGACAGGTCCTCGCGCAGGCCGCTACTGCGGCGATGCAGACGGTCGAGCCGGAGCGGCTGATCCATTCGGTGCACGGATATTTTCTGCGCCCGGGAGATGCCACCAAGCCGATCCAGGTCTCGGTCGAGCGGCTGCGCGACGGCGGCTCCTTCTCTGCACGCAGGAGCCAGGCCTATCAGGACGGCACCCCGATCCTCTCCATGATCGCCTCCTTCCAGCGCCCCTCCCCCGGAGTCGCGCACCAGCGCCGGATGCCGCAGAACGTTCCGAACCCCGAGGACCTCGCGGAGCCGCAGGAGCTCGTCGGCCATGTGAAACACCCGATTGTGCACGAATGGGCGCATGGCCGGCCCTTCGACATCCGGCACGTGGACCGGCCGATCTACCTGGAGGCAGACTTGGACCCGCATGCCACCAGCGCCGTGTGGCTGCGCACCAAGGCTCCGCTGCCCGATGATCCCAATATCCACCGTGCGGCGATCCTCTATGCCTCGGACTACACGCTGCTGGAGCCGATCCTGCGTCGGCATGGACTTTACTGGGCCAAGCCAGAGATGAAGGTGGCTTCGCTGGATCATGCGATGTGGTGGCACCGCGATGCCCGTGCCGACGAGTGGCTGCTCTACGTCCAGCAGAGCCCGAGTGCGCAGAATGCTCGCGGGCTGGCGCAGGGCTGGATCTATAGCCGCGATGGAGCGCTTGTGGCATCGGTGGCCCAAGAGGGCATGGTCCGTCCACCGGAAGGTCTGCGTCCGAAGCTCTCTGAAAAGATGCAGCAGACCCTGGTCCACAGCTCCCGAGCCACCCGGGAGGTCAACAAGAAGTACTCCCAGACCTGGTCCTCGCGCTACCTGGACAGCTGAGTCAGCTGCTGCCCACCAGGGCCACGCTGCGATAGGCCTGCAGCGTCGCGGCGGCGGTCGCTTCCCAGGAGTAGGAGCCGGCAGTCGCCGCGGCCGCCGCGCTGTAGCGGCCCCATGCGCCGCGGTGACGCACCAGCCAGCGAAGGTGTCCCGCCCATTCCGCGGGATCCAGGCTGGGAATGAGTCTGCCGCTGCGACGATGTCGCACCAGCGAGGAGAGCCCGCCGACGTCGTGCGCCAGCACCGGAGTGCCGCAGGCCATGGCCTCCAGCGCCACCAGTCCGAAAGACTCGCTGTAGGAGGGCATCAGCACGGCGTCGCTTCGCCGGAAGAGCTCGGCGAGCTCCTCGTGCGGCAGCGGGGGCACCGCGTGCACCGAGTCCGCCACGCCCGCGGCGGCGGCCGCTGCCTGCAGATCAAACAGGTCCTCTCCGCTCTGAGCGCCGGCGACGACGAGCTCCACCGGGATCTCGGGGAGCATGCGGCGAAGCTCCCCGAGCGCCTCGACGGCAACCTGGGGGCCCTTATGCGGCTGCAGCCTGCCTGCGAAGGCCAGGCGCAGCGGTCTTGCTTCGAGCGGGCCGCTGCGCGGATCTTCGCCATACGGAGGGTGGAACACGTTCAAGTCGACACCGGGCCTGACCAGTGCGATGCGGGTTCCGTCGAGCTCGAAGAGCCGCTTGAGGTCAGCGATCTCACGGTCGGTGTTTGCCGTGACGAGGTCGGCCGCCGCCGCGATGCTGGCCTCGGCGAGCCGACGCTGCGGATTCTCCACCGTGCTGGGATCGCGTTCGCGCTTGACCGCGGCGATCGTGTGCATGGTGTGCACCAGGGGCGCTCCGAGCTCCTGGGCGATCTTGATGCCGGCGAGGCCGGAGATCCAATAGTGCGCATGGACCGCGCTGATCTGGGCGGAGTCTACCGACTCGAGACTGCGCAGCGCTCGCTCGGTCAGCGCGTCGATCTGCCCGACCAGGAGCGACTTCTCGGACCGTGCCCGGGAGCCGACGGCGAGGGTATGGATGCGGCGACCGTCCTGAAGCTCTTCGAGCCGGTCGGCGTGCAGCGGCCGCTCGGCGTCGGCGTCGGTGGTGACGATGTCCACCGCGACGCCTGCCTGAGCCAGTGCCCGGCTGAGCTCATTGACGTAGACGTTCAGGCCGCCCGCATCACGGCTGCCGGCCTGGGCCAGCGGAGAGGTGTGCAGACTGATCATCACCACACGCATGAACCGGTGACCGGTCTGTGGTGCTCCGCAGAGCGCCGAGGGGACGCAGTCGGTGGACATGTGGCTCTCCATGACGCCGCGCGAAGTCTTGACGCGGCTGAGGGTGTGATGGTTCGGTGCTCATGCTACAGCGCGGTCATGGTCGGAGGTATTCCGCGCACTGCTGGGCGGCGTGCTCGCCGGGCAGCTCTCGGCTCAGCACCCAGAGCCCCTCGTCGTCTTCGATGACCGTGTCGAAGCCCAGCCGCTCCGCGCGAGCGAACGCCTCCGTCGGCGTGAGCGGATCCGATCCTCCCAGCTCCTCGACCTGCTCATCGATGATGATCCAGGTCAGCTTCGCCTCGTCGGTGGTCCCGTTGAGGCCCACCGAGGTGCGGTCCACCAGATGCGGCACCGCGGTATCGGCCGCCTCCACGCAGACACCGTCGGGGACCGCCTCCACGGCGCGCTGGTGCGCCTGTGCACGCTCATCCATGCTCCAGTTCTCCGCCGTGACCGTGCGCTGAAGGGGAAACACCCCGGGAAATGCCAGCGTGCCCACCATCCCCACCGCTATGACGGCGCCCGGAAGCACCAGCGCCAGCGTCTTGAGCCGTGGCCAACGCAGAATGAGTCGGCGGGCGACGTCGAATCCGGCGAGCAGAAAGATCGGAGCCAGGATCGCGTCGTACTGATAGATGACCTCCCAGACGTTCTGCCGATCGTTGAACAGCCGCGAGAGCAGGATCGGAGCCCCAAGAATCACATAGGGCGAAGCCAGCGGCAGCAGGAGCAGGGGCAGGAAATGCAGCGCCCACAGGCCCAGCTTCACCGGGTGATCGAAGAGCAGACCCACGGCGTTCCACGGCTGGGTCAGCAGGAAGGCCACCGCCGCTCCCGCGCTGGGACCCAGCGCGGTGAACTCCCAGTATCCGAACTCACCGGCGGCCGAGAAGTGCGGGATCACCACTTCGACGGCGAACCAGTATCCCGCGACCCCCAGCCCGGCGGTGGCCACCGCAGGCGCCCAGGCCCGCTTCAACGCCAGCACCATGGCCAAGGCGATCAGAGTGACCCCCATGTCTTCGCGGACCAGCAGCAGCAGCGAGCCCAGTCCCGCTGCGAGCCACATTCTGCGCCGCTCGATGGCCCAGATGACCCAGCCGATGATCGGCACGCCGAAGGCGATCTCGTGGAAGTCCCAGTTCACCAGCGCCTGGAAGGGCCAGAAGAGAAGCAGCGCGACGGCGGCGAGCAGCGCTGGAACATGGCTGAACCACCCGCGGACGACCAGATAGACGGGCAACGCCGTGGAGACCAGCAGCGCGACCATCGCGATGTTGAGCACCCGCGGGTCGTCCCAGATCCAGTACAGAGGGGCGAACGTGGCGATGATCGGGTGGAAATGGTCCCCCAGCAGGTGAAAGTCCTCGCCCTTGATCGGGACGATGGGCGCCTTGAACATCGCGTACTGGCGGACGGCCTGGTCGAAGATGCCGAGGTCATAGCCCTTGGCTTCGAAGTTGCGGAATCGCAGCGCGGAATGTGCCAGGTACAGCAGTGCGGCCGCCGTCACGACGGCGGCCAGCTGGAGTCTATGCGGTCTGGACAAGTGCCCCGGGGGGGATTCGAACCCCCGACCAGCGGATTAGAAGGCCGCTGCTCTATCCCCTGAGCTACCGAGGCATGGACGCGCAGGAAGAGCCCTCCCGCGCAGGTCCAGGCAGAGAGTCTACCTGGTCTCCCCCACCTGGGTTCTCCCACACTCGGTGGTTTTCCCCAGGGGAGGTCCCGCGGGGTCCAATGGCAGACATCTCCACAGACCGCAGCACTCGAGGGTGACCACCACTGCGATTGGACAGACTGGGGGCACCCCCACATCGCGGAAACGGCGCTCGAGGTGGGCGGGGAGCGCAGCTCCTACCCTGGCCGCCGTGAAGAGATGGAAGGCAATGATGAGCGAAACAATCACAGTGCGAGGGTTCCTCGGTGGCGAAGTAGAAGACTTCACGACCCAGCAGGGCCTGCCGATCTCGAATTTCCGACTGGGCTGCACCCCGCGCCGCTACGACCGCAAGTTGGAGAGATGGGTCAATGGGGAGACCAACTGGTACACCGTGTCTGCGTTCAGGCAGCTCGCCCAGAACATCAAGAGCAGCCTCTCGAAGGGAGATCCCGTCGTCGTCACTGGAAGGCTCCGGGTTCGCCAATGGGAGAACGACAAGGGCCAGCGTGGCACCTCGGTGGAGATCGACGCCGAATCGGTGGGCTATGACCTCACCTTCGGTACCGGGTCATTCACCCGACTCGCGTCGTCATCCACACACGAGGACGATGGGCGCGACTCCGCCGAGGGCGGCACTGCAGCCCACAGCTCCGAGAGCTCCGACACGAACCGGGAATCCGGCGATCGCGAGCTCCAGGGGACGGCGCAGGCGGCTCCCTTCTGACCGGCCGCCCTCCTCACCCGCAGCGGGCCACGGAAAGCGAAGGCCCGCCTGCATCGTGGGACGCGGGCGGGCCTTGGCTTCTGCGGCGGACTGTCTCAGTCGCGAGTGAGCTTGCGGTGGGTGACTCGGTGCGGGCGCGCTGCGTCAGCGCCGAGACGCTCGACCTTGTTCGCTTCGTAGGACTCGAAGTTGCCCTCGAACCAGTACCAGTTCGCGGGATCCTCGTCGGATCCCTCCCAGGCGAGGATGTGCGTTGCGACGCGATCGAGGAACCAGCGATCGTGCGAGATCACGACAGCGCAGCCGGGGAACTCCAGGAGGGCGTTCTCCAGTGAACCCAGCGTCTCGACGTCGAGGTCATTCGTGGGCTCATCGAGCAGCAGCAGGTTTCCACCTTGCTTCAGCGTCAGCGCGAGGTTCAGACGGTTGCGCTCACCTCCGGAGAGCACTCCTGCCTTCTTCTGCTGGTCGGGGCCCTTGAAGCCGAAGGCCGAGACATAGGCGCGTGAGGACATCTCCACGGCTCCGACGTGGATGAAGTCGAGTCCGTCAGAGACGACCTCCCAGAGGCTCTTCTCGGAGTCGATGCCGGCACGGGACTGGTCGACGTAAGAGAGCTTCACGGAGTCCCCCACGGCCAGCTTGCCGCCGTCGAGCTCTTCCATGCCCACGATGGTCTTGAACAGTGTGGACTTGCCGACGCCGTTGGGACCGATGACCCCGACGATGCCGTTGCGCGGCAGCGAGAAGGACAGACCCTCGATCAGCTGACGGTCGCCGAAGCCCTTCTGCAGGTTCTCGGCCTCGATGACCTGGGTGCCCAGCCGGGGACCTGGTGGAATCTGGATCTCGTCGAAGTCGAGCTTCTTCGTGCGCTCAGCTTCGGCGGCCATCTCCTCGTAGCGGTTCAGACGGGCCTTGGACTTGGCTTGACGCCCCTTGGTGTTGGAGCGCACCCACTCCAGCTCTTCGGAGAGCCGCTTGGCCATCTTGACGTCTTTCTTGCCCTGCACCTGAAGACGAGCCTGCTTCTTCTCCAAGTAGGTCGAGTAGTTGCCCTCATAGGGGTAGAGGCGACCGCGATCGACCTCACAGATCCACTCCGCCACGTGATCCAGGAAGTAGCGATCGTGGGTCACGGCGAGGACGGCGCCCTCGTAGGCGGCGAGATGCTGCTCCAGCCACAGCACCGACTCGGCGTCGAGGTGGTTGGTGGGCTCGTCGAGCAGCAACAGGTCTGGTTTGGAGAGCAGCAGCTTGCACAGGGCCACGCGGCGTCGCTCGCCGCCGGAGAGGACGCTGACGTCGGCCTCTGGGGGTGGGCAACGCAGGGCGTCCATCGCCTGCTCGAGCTGAGAATCTAAGTCCCAGGCGTTGGCCGCATCGATGGCCTCCTGGAGCTTGCCCATCTCGCCCATGAGGGCATCAAAGTCCGCATCCGGGTTCGCCATCTCCTCGGAGATCTGGTTGAAGCGCTGCAGCTTCTCATAGATCTCGCCGACACCCTCCTGGACGTTGCCGAGGACGCTCTTGTCCTCGTTCAGCGATGGCTCCTGCATCAGGATGCCCACTGAATAACCCGGGGAGAGCCGAGCCTCCCCGTTGGAGGGCTCATCGAGCCCCGCCATGATCTTCAGGATCGTTGACTTTCCCGCACCGTTCGGACCCAGCACGCCGATCTTCGCGCCTGGGTAGAACGACATGGTGACGTCGTCAAGGATGACCTTGTCGCCCACCTTCTTGCGGGCACTGACCATGGTGTAAATAAACTCTGCCATGGTCTCCAGGCTAGTCGGCAGACCGGAGTTTCTGCTAATGGGCCACTCTCACGCGGCCAGGCTCAGCTGATCAGGTCAAGCTGATGCGGGCTGCGGCCGGTGGCACTGCGCAGTTCCACGCGCCAGCGCTGCGACGCCAGCTCGGCCACGTCCTCGACGCCGAACTCTGCGCCCTGAGCCTGCGGGGCCCGAAGCACCATCCCAGCCAGCAGACCCCTGGCGTGCTTCGCGAAGTGCGTGACGACCTTGCGAGTGCCGTCCCGCTCGGTGACGCTGTTCACCACCAGCGTCTGCTCAGGTGCTGGGCGATAAACCTGGGCGTACGAGCTGGAGCGGGCATCGACCACGAGCTGATCTCCCACCATCGCATCGAGCGGCTGCTTCAGTGCGGCCCTCCAGAAGCTCCCCAGAGGCCCGGGGCGGGTGTGCGCCGCGGCAGCCCCCGGGCCCTCTCCGGTCCCCGAGCCGGTCAGCGTCACTCCCATGGAGAGTCGATACGCAGGAATCCGGTCCGTCAGCGACGTCACCCCGAACAGACCTGAGAAGACCAGCACGTCGCGCCGGGCTCGCGTGAGCTGCTGCGAATCCAGTGAGCCGGCGTCCAGGGCTTCGTAGAGCACACCTGTGTAGATCTCGTGCGCGGGAGCCGTCGGCGCACTGAACAATTCGGTGTTCGCCCGCACCTCCGCCATGATCCGGGTGCCGACTTTCAACGTCTCCTGTGCGTCCTCGGTTCCGCTGAGCGCGACCAGAGCGCGCATGACCTCACGGCGCTCGTCGGCCAGCTCGGGCAGGGCGAGGCTCTCCGGATCCACCGGCGGCGCGCTGTGGTCTTGAGGGGGCGTCTTGCCTTCAGAGGGCGGGAGGAAGATCAACACCGATCCAGGCTAGCAACGCTCTGGACAGGGCAATGTCGGCCGAGTTCGACGCCGTGGAGAATCGCCGCTGATCCCGTAGGATGATGAGCCGGGACGGGTCGGTCAGACCATCGCGGCCCAGACTGCGGCCCGCTGTTCACAGCGGATAACTGTCTGCGCGCCGAGGAAAGTCCGGGCTCCACAGGGCAGGATGGTGGGTAACGCCCACTCGGGGAGACCCGCAGGCCAGTGCCACAGAGAAGAGACCGCCCGCGGCACTCGATGCCGCTGGTAAGGGTGAAACGGTGGTGTAAGAGACCACCAGCGCCTCAGGTGACTGAGGCGGCTCGGCAAACCCCATCCGGTGCAAGGTCGAACAGGATGTGCTTGAAGGCTGCCCGCCTGAGCATCCGGGTTGATCGCTTGAGGTCCGTGGCAACACGAGGCCCAGATGGATGATGGTCCCGGCAGGTGAGCAATCACGCGCCGGACAGAACCCGGCTTATCGACCGACCCGTCCCCCATCTCTCCTGGCACCCGCTTCCTCTCATTCCTCCGGGGTCAGTCCCGCACAGCGTTGGGCTAGACTCGCTTCCGGACACATCGGCGTGTTCACCCCGCATGGCGTGAGGCCAGCAAGGAGCGAGTTCGCGCGCGGTCACCCGATGGGTCCGACTAGACAATGACGTCTTAAACGTGAGGACACATCTGAACATGCCCACTGAAGCAGAACAGCACCTGCGCAGCTGGAGAGACCGAGAGTCGCAGGCGGAGGCCATGATTCCGCTCATCGGCCAGCTCTACCGAGACAACAATGTCGTCACCGGGATCTACGGGCGCCGCCTGGTGAACCGGTCGGCCATCGACATCCTCAAAGCCCACCGCTTCGCCCGCCAGGTGGACGAGACCGAGCTGCCCGTCTCGGAGACGCTTCCATTGGTCCGGGCGCTGACTGAGCTGGACCTCGGCGCCGCGAGCATCGACATTGCACGTCTGCATGCTCGCTATCGGAGCTCCGCCCACGCCTCCACCGGCGATCTCGACTCCTTTCTGCGTGAGGAGCTGGCCGAGGTTCTCGGACGCGCAGGTGTCGGGCTGGCCCCACCCCGCGACGTCGTCCTCTATGGCTTCGGCCGGATCGGACGCCTGCTTGCCCGCATCATCGTCGGAACAGCCTCCTCGGCCTCGGGGCTGCGACTGCGCGCCATCGTGGTGCGCCAAGGCGGAGCCGATGACCTCGCCAAGCGCGCGTCGCTGCTGCGTCGCGACTCGGTCCACGGGCCTTTCGAGGGCTCGATCAGAGTCGATCAGGAGAATCAGGCGATCATCGCCAATGGCACGTTCATCAAGGTCATCTATGCCTCTGATCCTGCCGCAGTGGACTACACCGCGCATGGAATTTCTGACGCGGTTCTTGTCGACAACACGGGCAGGTGGCGCGATGAAGAAGGGCTGAGCCAACATCTGCGTGCCAGGGGCGTCTCGCGGGTGCTGCTGACCGCTCCGGGCAAGGGCGAGCTGAAGAACATCGTCTTCGGGGTGAACCACGAGCAGATCGGTGCGGAGGACCAGATCCTCTCGGCCGCCTCGTGCACCACCAATGCGATCACCCCGGTGGCGAAGCTGATGGATGACGCCTACGGCATCGATCACGGGCACGTGGAGACCGTCCATTCCTACACGAACGACCAGAACCTGATCGACAACTTCCACCCCGGTGAACGCCGGGGCCGGTCCGCGGCGCTGAACATGGTGCTGACAGAGACCGGCGCCGCGAAGGCAGTGGCCAAGGCGCTCCCGCACCTCAGCGGCAAGCTCTCAGGAAATGCCATCCGCGTGCCCACGCCAGATGTCTCGATGGCGATCCTGAACCTTGAGCTGGAACGAGCGACGACGAAGGATGAACTCAACCGCTTCCTGCGTCGGGAGTCTCTCGAGGGCCCGCTGCATAAACAGGTCGACTACATCGATTCCGCTGAGGTGGTCTCCACCGACTTCGTGGGCACCCGCGCCGCAGGCATCGTCGATGGACTGGCCACAATCGTCAACGGTCGACAAGCGATTCTCTATGTCTGGTACGACAACGAGTTCGGTTACTCCGCTCAGGTGGTCCGAGTCCTCGAGCACATGACCAACAGTGCCCCGGTGAAGTACCCGCGGGTGGAACCGGGGCTCCTCGCATCGAGCAACGGAGCCGCGCTGCCCGCGAGCTAGCACGGATCAGCACGGATCAGTGCTTCGGTCGAATCCGGCTCTTGCTGGGATCCCACGCGACACCGGCGGCGCAGGCGTCCATGGCTTCATTGCTCAGGGCGTCGGCGTCGCCGTTGTCCTTTCGCGGGATCCAGGTGTAGCGCACCTGCATCGGATTCATGATGGTGGCGGCCTCGGCGGCAAGGCGTCTCATATCCTCGTGCTTGATCTTCCAGCGCCCGCTCATCTGTTCCACCACGAGCTTGGAGTCCAGCTTGACCTCCACGAAGGCTTCAGGATCCAGCTCCCGGGCCAGCCGCAGACCTTCGATGAGCCCGGTGTACTCGGCGACATTGTTGCTCGCCTTCCCCAGTGGCGTGGCCTTGGTGGCCAGGATCACCCCTGCCTCATTGCGGACCAGGGCGCCGGAGCCGGCGATTCCAGGATTGCCGCGGCTGCCGCCGTCGGCCTCGACGAACAGAGTGGTCATGGCTCACGCACCTTCATGGGCTGCTGGTTGCTGACGGGCTGCTTCCCGCCCCGGTTCGAGGCGAGTGTCGGTGTGCCGGGATCAGGGCTGAGGTCAGTGTCCCGGGGTCAGGACGAAGTCCCAAGGATCGGTGTTGATTCCGCTCACCGCGACCTCAACATCGTATCCGCGATCGCGCAGCGCCCGGTCAAGTGCCTCGGCTGCCGCCGGCAGCCACAGCCATTCGGAGGCGAAATGGGACACATCGATCAGATAGGGGCGTTGCTGGGCTGCGGCCTCGCGCGCCTCAGAGGCCGGGTGATGGCGCAGGTCAGCAGTCAGGAAGACATCCGCCTGAGCCTGCGCCGCGGCGCCCAGCAGGGAATCGCCGGCTCCTCCGCACAGCGCCACCCGCTGGACCAGGGCGTCCCTGTCCCCGGCGACTCGCACTCCTCCCGCCACCGCCGGCAGGACGGAGAAGACGGTGGAGGCGAAATCGGCAAGAGTCACCGGCGCCGTGAGGGTGCCTATCCGACCCAGTCCCTCGTCCGCGAGACCTGCCTCGGCTGGCCGAAGAGGTTCTGTGTCCTGAACCCCCAGCAGACCGGCGAGGACGTCGTTGACTCCCCCGATCGCAGAATCGGAATTCGTATGTGCGCTCAGCAGCGCACAGCCAGCCTCGATGAGATCGTGGACGAGTTCGCCCTTGAAGTGTCCCGCCTCCACCGAATGCACCCCGCGCAGAAGCAGCGGGTGATGGGTGATCAGCAGATCCGCTCCACTCGTGCAGGCCTCGGTCACGACAGCCTGCACGGGGTCCACAGCAAAATGGATGCGCCGCACTTCCCGGTCGCGGCGACCGGTGACCAGACCCACCGCATCCCAGGATTCCGCCAGCGCCTGCGGCCACAGCTCCTCCGCAATGCTGAGCACCTCCTCCAACAGCGGCGCCGGGCCGCCGGAGGAGGACTGAACCGGACGCTGGACTGGGCTCGAGGACATACCTCAGTTCTACAGGGAACTGGCCAGGAATACAGTGCGGCACACGGGGGGTTGTGCTGGTCATGGAAAACTCACTCAAGACCGTGGTCCTCGCCGCAGGGTGCTTCTGGTGCCTGGATTCCGTGGCGCGCAGGCTCAGCGGTGTCCATTCGGTCCGCAGCGTCTACACCGGAGGCACCGGCCCCGCGATCTACGAGGCGGTGGCCTCGGGATGGACCGGACACGCCGAGGCGGTGGAGATCAGCTACGACCCCTTGGTGCTTCCCGATCAGGTGCTCTATGACGTCTTCTTCTCGAGCCACGATCCGACCACTCTGAACCGCCAGGGCTACGACGTGGGCACGCAGTACCGGTCCGCCATGTTCTATTCCACAGAGGACGAGCATGAGGAGTTCGCCGCTGCGATTCAGCGGGCGCAAGACTCCTTTGACCAGCCCATCGTCACGACGTTGGAGCCCCTGGGGCCGGTGCACGAGGCCGAAGAGGTCCACCAGGACTTCCACTCTCGTCGACCTGAAGTCGGATACTGTCAGGTCATCATCGACCCCAAGGTCGCGAAGCTCCGCAGAGACTATGCTTCATGGTTGAAACCCGAGGAAGAAAGGTCCACCCGCTAATGGCGAAGATTCTTGACGACATCACCCAGGCAGTCGGCAATACGCCCCTTGTGCGGCTCAACCGCCTGGGAGCAGACCTGCCCGGCAACATCGCCGTGAAGCTCGAGTTCTATTCACCGGCGAGCTCCATCAAGGACCGCATCGGCGCTGCCATAGTCGACGCCGCTGAGGCCTCGGGAATGCTCAAGCCCGGCGGGACCATCGTGGAGGGCACCTCCGGCAACACCGGAATCGCCCTCGCGATGGTCGGAGCCGCGCGGGGATACCGCGTGGTGCTGACCATGCCAGAGACCATGTCCACGGAGCGTCGAGTGATGCTGCGGGCGTACGGAGCCGAGATCGTCCTGACACCCGGCGCCGAGGGCATGCGCGGGGCCGTGGAGCGGGCCAAGTCCATCGTCGAAGAGACCGAGAACTCCATCTGGGCCCGCCAGTTCGCCAATGAGGCAAACCCTGCCGCGCACTACCGGACCACCGGAGAAGAGATCTGGCGCGACACCGACGGCGAAGTCGACATCTTCATCGCAGGCATCGGCACCGGCGGCACCATCACCGGAGCCGGCCGTCGGCTCAAGGAATACAAGCCCGGAATCCACCTGGTGGCGGTCGAGCCCGAGGACTCCCCCATTCTCTCCGGCGGCAAGGCCGGGCCCCACAAGATCCAGGGCATCGGTCCGAACTTCGTTCCAGACATCCTGGACCAGGAGATCTACGACGAGGTCTACCAGGCCAACCTCGAGAAGGCCGTCACCATGGCGCGCGACCTGGGGATGCAGGAGGGAATCCTGGGCGGAATCTCCACCGGCGCCAATATCGCGGCCGCACTGGAGCTGGCCTCCCGCGAGGAGAACCGAGACAAGCTCATCGTGACCATCGCCTGCGACTTCGGTGAGCGCTACATCTCCACGCTGCTCTACGAAGACATCCGCGGCTGATCCCGGCGTGCGTCGCCACGCCGGGCTCTGGCCTGACTTCCCTCTGATCTATTCCGAAAGGTGATGACCCCTTGGGCCCACTGAAGCGTCTGCGCGAGGACATCAAAGCTGCGCGTGAACACGATCCGGCGGCCCGCAGCTCCGCCGAAGTGGTCCTCGTCTACTCGGGCCTGCATGCCGTGTGGTCTCATCGGGTCGCACACCGTATGTGGCGCCACGACGGTCTCAAGACGCCGGCGCGGATGCTCTCCCAGTTCACCCGAGGGGTCACCGGTATAGAGATCCATCCCGGGGCGCAGATCGGCCGGCGATTCTTCATCGATCACGGCATGGGCGTGGTGATCGGCGAGACCGCGGAGATCGGCGACGACTGCATGCTCTATCAGGGTGTCACCTTGGGTGGTCGGTCTCTGGAGCACACCAAGCGTCATCCGACGCTGCGCGACGGCGTCGTGGTGGGCGCGGGCGCGAAGGTCATCGGACCGGTGGAGATCGGGGCAGGCTCTGCCGTGGGCGCAAACGCCGTGGTGGTGAAGTCCTCACCACCGAACTCGATTCTCACTGGGATCCCGGCCAAGGCCCGTCAGCGAGGCGTGGCCGAGAAGAAGCCGCATGTCGATCCCGCCGAGTACGCGCTGGATCCGGCGCTGTTCATCTGAGCGGCGCCCGCTGCCCCTTCATCTGCGTCGCCTCACTGCCCGGCGAGGCGGCGCAGAATGACCTCTGCTGACTCCTCACGAGTCTCGGTGAACCCGGTGCCGGCCCACAGATTGATGCCCTCCGGATCTCCGACCTCGGCAAAGGCACGACGCAGCGGGGACGTCAGGTGATGCAGGGCCGGAAAGCCCAAGGGCGCCTGGGCCGTGAGATCGCCGGTGAACGCGTTGGGCAGCGCGCGAGCCGGCCGCCCAGAGAAGGCTGTGGTCACCACGGTCGAACGCTCCGCGCTTGCCTGCGCCAGTGCCTGTTTATGCGCCTCATGGGCACCACTTTCACCCGAGCGCAGCAGCACGGTGCCCACTGCCGCAGCCTCAGCGCCCTGGACCAGCACGGCGTGCACCGCCTCTGGCGTAGACAGTCCCCCGGCCGCCCAGAGCGGCAGTTCGGTGCGCACACGTACATTCCCCAGAAGCTCCCGCAGACTGACCCGCTGCGGTTCACGCACGGGGTTCCAGCTGCCATGATGTCCTCCGGCCGCGCCGGACTGGACGATCAGCCCGTCGGCTCCGGCTGCCTGAGCCCGCGCGGCCTCGCTGGCGTCGGTGACGGTGACCATCACCTTGGCGCCAGTGGCCTGTAGGCGCCGCACGTCCTGCTCGGCGGGCAGCCCGAAGGTCAGGCTCACCACCGGGACCGGCTCTCTCTCGAGCAGCGCGAGCTTTTCGTTCCACCCGTCGTCGTCGGCCCGGGCATCACCGGGCAGGACCACCTCAGCCAGACGCTCCCGAATCGATGCCGCTTCGGCATCGTCGTACGCCCGGCCCGCGTACTGCGTGATCCAGCGTTGAAGTGCTGAGCGGTACCGCGCGAAGTCCTGGCCGCTCACCGGAACGGGATTCGGCACGAAGAGATTGACCCCGAACACCGACGTTTCCGACTGGACCGCGCTGATCTGCGAGTGAAGCTGCGCGGCGCTCTGGTATCCCCCGGCGAGGAATCCCAGGCCTCCGGCTCGGGAGGCTGCGATGACCAGCTCGGGGCGGCTCGGCCCGCCGGCCATGGGTGCCGCCACCAGTGGAGTGGCGGCACCCAGCTGGGCCAGCAGGCCCGTGGCGCGCAGACTCATGGGGTCACCCCGACCAGTGCGGAAAGCCGATCCAATAGTCCGGGAACCCTTCTGTCGAGCAGGGGGTCAGGCCTCGATCTCGCTGCGGTCACCAGACCACTGGGTGTGGAAGGTCCCTTCCTTGTCCACCCGCTGGTAGGTGTGCGCGCCGAAGTAGTCACGCAGTCCCTGAGTCAGCGCGGCCGGCAGGCGATCGCGGCGCAGACTGTCGTAGTAGGCCAGTGAGGAGGAGAACACCGGTGCCGGCACTCCGTAGGTCGCGGCGGCGGCCACCACGCGGCGCCAGGCGGGAAGGCACTCGTTGACCGCTTCGTTGAACTCCGGCGCCAGCAGCAGGTTCTTTGGCTGCTCCTCGCGGGGAGCATCGTAGGCCTTCATGATGGTGTCCAGCAGATCGGCGCGGATGATGCAGCCGGCACGCCAGAGCGACGCGATGGCCTTGAGGTCCAGTTCCCAACCGAACTCCTCCCCGGCAGCGACCAGCATGTCCAGACCCTGCGCGTAGGCGACCAGTTTGGAGGCGTAGAGCGCCCGGCGGACATCCTCGACGAAGTCCTGGCGGTCCTCCGCGCTGCCGTACTTCTCCTGCGCAGAGAGCGTCTCATCGATCCCTGCGCTGAAGGTGGCATTGGTGACCGCGCGCAGCTCCCGCTGCGAGGAGATGGATCGTGCGAAGACGGATTCAGCGATGGCAGTCACCGGGGAACCGACCTCCAGGCCGGAGATCGCCGTCCAGCGTCCCGTGCCCTTCTGCCCGGCGGAGTCCACCACCACATCGACGAGCGGGTGGCCCGTGGTCTCATCCTCCTGCTCAAGAACCTCAGCGGTGATCTCGATCAGGTACGAGGCAAGGTCCGTGGTGTTCCACTCACGGAAGACCCCGGCCTGCTCGCGCGGCTCGATCCCGGCCAGGGATCGCATCAGATCGAAGGCTTCACCGATGACCTGCATGTCGGCGTATTCGATGCCGTTGTGGACCATCTTCACGTAGTGCCCGGCGCCATCGGTGCCGATCCAGGTGCAGCATGGTTCGCCGTTGTACTTGGCGGAGATGGTCTCGAGCATCGGGCCCAAAGAGTCGTAGGACTCGCGGGAGCCGCCGGGCATGATGGAGGGCCCGTTCAGGGCGCCCTCCTCACCGCCGGAGACGCCCACGCCGACGAAGTGCAGACCCTTGCCGCGCAGAGTCTCCTCGCGGCGGCGGGTCTCTTCGAAGAAGGAGTTTCCGCCGTCGATGATGATGTCACCCTCGTCCAGAAGCGGCACAAGGTCCTCGATGACAGCGTCCACCGGAGCGCCGGCCTTGACCATGATCAGGACTCGCCGGGGACGCTCGAGGGACTCCACCAGTTCGGCGAGCGTCTCGGTGCGGATGAACTCGCCCTCGCTGCCGTGAGCCTGAAGGAGCGCGTCGGTGCGCGATGCAGAGCGATTGTGCAGGGCTACGGTGTAGCCGTTGCGAGCCAGATTGCGAGCCAGATTGGCTCCCATCACAGCTAGGCCGGTCACTCCGATGTGGGCACTCATGCATTCTCCTTCGTCGAGGTCGATCAGACAGTCTCTTCCCATCCAGGCAGGGTGGGCGCTGCAATTTCGCGGCTCCCACCCAGGTCTGCGAGCGGCGGTGCGCGCGCTGAGCTGACATGGGATCCCGCCATCGTGAACCTCGATGTCCGCGTGGCGAGCACGTTCACTCTACCGCGTCGACCCCGAGCGGGCCCGTTGTCCGGCCATGAGGAAATCAGTCGCCCACGGCATCGCGGCCGCGGCGGACGATCAGCGGGTCCGGTTCGCCCACGATCTCGTGGTCCTTGCCCTCGTATTCGAACTGGGAGAGGAAGCAGCGCATCGCATTGAGCCGGGCGCGCTTCTTGTCATTGGACTTGATCGTCATCCAGGGAGCGTGGTCGGTATCGGTGCGCCGGAACATCTCTTCCTTCGCCTCGGTGTAGTCCTCCCAGCGGTCGAGTGACTCCAGGTCCATGGGAGAGAGCTTCCACTGCCTCACAGGGTCGATCTGCCGAATGGCGAAGCGCGTGCGCTGCTCCTGCTGCGTGACCGAGAACCAGAACTTCGTCAGGTGGATCCCGGCATCGACGAGCATCTGCTCGAACTGCGGAGCCTGCCGCATGAACACCTCGTACTCCTGCTCCGAGGAGAACCCCATGACGCGCTCCACTCCGGCTCGGTTGTACCAGGAGCGGTCGAAGAGCACCATCTCTCCAGCGGTGGGCAGATGGTCCACGTAGCGTTGGAAGTACCACTGCCCGAGTTCCCGGTCCGAGGGGCGGTTCAGCGCCACCACGCGCGCCGTCCGCGGGTTCAGGTGCTCGGTGAAGCGCTTGATCGTGCCGCCCTTGCCGGCGGCATCACGTCCTTCGAAGACCAGGACATGTTTGAGCCCGTAGTCCTCGGCCCAGTACTGGAACTTCAGCAGCTCCACCTGCAGGTGATACTTCTCGATCTCGTAGACATCCCGGCCGAGCCGTTCAGCGTAGGGGTAGTTCTCGTGCCAGGTCTCCACGGCCCGACCCTGCGGGTCGATCAGGTCCGGGTCAGGGGTATGACCGTCCTGGACCGTGTATCCGCCGTCGCGCAGCTCGTCGATGAACTCGCGGAGATTCTTGCGCGCCGTACCGTCGACCTGGAAGATCGGATCATTCATCAGAACAGCCTTTCTCGAGATTCGGCTCGCCCCAGCCAAGCAGAGGTGCGTGAACACGCCGTTAACTGGTCTGTTAACTGTTCTGGCTGAACCTGGACTCCAGCTGTGAGTCCGAGAGGCTCCGCCGAGCGGGGCGCTACAGCGTCTCCTCACCCATCTGGCCGGCGCGGGCCAGAGCGGTCAGCCGCGAGACCGTGCGGTGGTACTTCTTCATATATCCGCCGGACATCATCTCTTCGGTGAAGAGCTGGCCGAAGGACACCCCCGAGGCGATGATCTTGACGTCCTGGTCATAGAGCCGGTCGGCGAGCACGACGAAGCGCAGCGCCAGTGCCTGCGCCTCGATGGTCTCGACGTCCTTGAGCACCAGCACATCGACATCATCGACGAGCTGGCGATACCGGCTGGGGTGCACGCTGGTCATCCGCTCACACAGTGCGCCAAAGTCGTCGACCGCGATCGCGGCCTCTGGGTAGTGCTCAGCGGCGAAGTCTTCGATTTCGCCGGTGCTCAGCGGAGCGGGGGCCTCGGGCAGTCCGCGGTGGCGGTAGTCCTCGCCGTCGACCTTGATGACGGTGAACTGGTCCGCCAGCACCTGGATCTCGCGCTGGAAGTCTGCGGCCGCGAAGCGACCCTCCCCGAGTGACCCGGGCAGCGTGTTCGAGGTGGCCGCGAGCTTCACTCCGGCGTCGGCGAGCTCTCGCATGAGTCGCGACATCAGCACCGTGTCCCCGGGGTCATCAAGCTCGAACTCATCGATGCAGACCAGGGTGTAGTCGCTGAGCACATCCACGGTGCGCCGAAAGGACAGGGCGCCGACGAGGTTGGTGTACTCCACGAAGGTCCCGAACGCGCGCTGACCCTCGACCGCGTGATACAGCGAAGCGAGCAGGTGCGTCTTGCCCACCCCGAAGCCGCCATCGAGGTAGATCCCGGCGGGCTCCTGGGCGCCCGAGGCGCCCCGGCCGAACAGCTTGCCCCAGAAGCCGCCTGCGGCGGGCTTGCGCCCGGCAGTCGCAGCGAACTCACGCAGCGCGTTGACAGCCTTCTCCTGCGAAGGGTGCGCGGGGTCGGGGATGTACGAGTCGAAGGACACCTCGGAGAACCGGAAGGAGGGCTTCAGACCTTCGAGCAGCTGACCCACTCCGAGCTGAGGGGTCCGCTGGCTCAGCGGAGTGACATTGGTCGGCATGTGACCACTCTACCCAGGACTCTTCGTTTGACCCGCCGATTCCCTATCCTGGAGAGAGACCCTCGCCGCGGCGTCGACGAACACATGAAGGAAGGTTCTGCACACCATGACCGAAGCAAAAGACTTCTCCCAGTACGCCCACCCCGAGGCACTGGTCTCCACCGACTGGGTGGCGCAGCATAAAGACGATCCCAGCGTGGTGCTGCTGGAGTCCAACGAGGATGTCCTGCTCTACGAGACGGGACACATCCCCGGGGCCCAGAAGATCGACTGGCACACCGACCTCAATGACTCCGTCACCCGTGACTTCCTCGGCCCTGCGCAGTTCGCCGACTTTGCTGCTTCCAAGGGGATCACCCCCGAGACCACCATCGTCTTCTACGGCGACAAGTCCAACTGGTGGGCCGCCTACGCACTCTGGGTCTTCACCCTCTTCGGACATGCAGATCTGCGTCTGATGGACGGCGGTCGGCAGAAATGGGTCTCCGAGGAGCGCGAGCTCACCACGGAGTCGACTCCGGCCACCCCGGCCGAGTACCCGACACCCGCGGCCCGCGATGATTCGACGTTCCGCGCGTTCCGCGAAGACGTGTTGGAGCATTTCGGCAAGCCCCTGGTGGACGTGCGGTCGCCGATGGAGTATTCCGGGGAGCGCACCCATATGGAGGGCTACGAGCAGGAGGGCGCCATGCGCGGGGGTCACATCCCGTCGGCCGCCTCCGTGCCGTGGGCCAAGGCTGCGAACGAGGACGGCACCTTCCGGTCCCGGGCTGAGCTCGAGGAGATCTACACCGAGCGGGCCGGGCTGGGCACCGCCGATGAGGTGATCGCCTACTGCAGGATCGGAGAACGTTCCTCGCATACGTGGTTCGTGCTGCAGCATCTGCTGGGCTATGAGAACGTGCGCAATTATGACGGTTCCTGGACCGAATGGGGCAACGCCGTGCGGCTGCCAATCGCCACAGGTGATCAGCCCGGAGAGGCACCCACCCGATGAGCACGACGGATCCAGAACGCGCTGCGGCGAGCACCGACTCTGAGCCCAGCGCGCTGCCCGAGCAGCTGGCCGAAGTGATCGAGGAGTTCGCCGAGCTCGAAGAGCGGCAGAAGCTGGAGATGCTGCTGGAGTTCTCCCGGGAGCTCCCGGAGCTTCCCGAGCGCTATGCCGGTAGCTACGACCAGATGGAAGAGGTCGTGGAGTGTCAGTCCCCGCTGTTCCTCACGGTGGAGTACGACGACGACGCCGGAACGGCCGAGCTGTTCTTCGCGGCGCCCCCTGAGGCTCCCACTACTCGAGGGTTCGCGGCGATCCTGCATGAAGGACTCAGCGGGCTGAGCTACGAGCAGATCCTCGGCGTGCCCGACGATCTCTCCGAACGGCTGGGGCTCGCTCGGGCGATCACTCCCCTGCGGCTGCGCGGGATGACGGCGATGCTGGGCCGGATCAAACGTAATATCCGGGCTCACCTGGCCGGGACTGCCCCGGGGCAGGCCGGCTGAAGAGGTCGAGGAGCCATTCGAACACCGTCGCGTCCCAGCGCTGCGGGTCGTGGTTCCATTCCTTGACGTGACGGGCCTGCGCGAAGGAGACATAGCTGACCTTCGGGTTCTTCCGGGCGAGATCCCGGGAGGGCCCGTAGGGCACGATGTTGTCGTCGACGCTGTGCATGATCAGCACGTGGTGGCGCAGCTGCTCGGCGCGGTCGATCCAGTTCATCGCCTGCAGATCCACCGGGGCGGCGAGTCCGGTGACGCGCCGCCCGCCAGGATTGGAGATGAACCACTGGCCCAGCCTCCCCACCGAGGACGGGATTCGGTTCGCGCGGGCCTGGAAGGCCAGCACGTCCATCCAGTCGATGACCGGGCCGGTGAGCACAAGTGCGCGGATGTGTTCGGCGAACCGTGACCGGTCAGCTGTCTGCAGGGAGATCGCACCGCCCATGGACCAGCCCAACAGGACGATGTCCTCCGCGCCGCGCTCCAGCGCATACTCGATCGCCGCTTCAACGTCCTCCCACTCGGTGACGCCCAGTCCGTAGCGACCATCGGAGGCGTCGGGGGCCTCCCCGTCATTCCGATAGGAGATCAAGAGGGTGTCGATGCCCAGCGCTGAGGTCGCCGCCAGGGCGCGGATCCCCTCCGTGCGGTTGCTGCCGCGGCCGTGAACCCCGATGGCCCAGATGTTGCGTCCGGCCAGCGGAGGCTCTTCGCCCTCGGGCCGGCCCGCTGCACGAGGCTGGGGTGGGACGTGCCAGGCCGGTGACGGTCCGCCCGGCAGCGTGATGACGACTTCCTCGCTTTCGAAGCCTGCGTGACTCGGATTCAGGTAGACCACGGAGGTCCACCAGCCACGGACCGCCGTGCGGAGATCTCCGCCATAGACCTTCTCCACCGGCCGTGTCACGGTGCCGCCCTTGGGCTCCAGCGCGGAGATCGGTCCGATGCGCGCCAGGGATCGGCCCCCATGGAAGAACAGGCCGTAGGTGCCATCCACCACCGTCTCCGCGGTGATGGGCAGAATCACCTCATCACCTTCGGATCCGCGGGTGACTGCCAGGATTTCGAGATCCTCGGCTCGTTCCCGCACCGGGGTCACGACGGCGCGGGCGAAGTACCCGGCGAGTCCCGATGCGGCGGCTGCCAGCGTCATGCCGGCCGCCAGTCCGGTGCCGGTCCCCAGCGTCACCGCTCGGATCCACGGAGTAGGCGCGTGATGCGTCGTCTTGGCGGCAGATCTCTGGCGTCTCCACCATGGTCTGACGCGCCGAGCATCGGAACTCTCGAGTGCGGCCGGTGCACTGTGCTCTTTCAGCCTGGACTTCATGACGATCAGCTTACGCGCGCCCGCGGATCATGATGAGATAGAGACATGAGTGAGAATCAACTTCCTGGACCCTCCGACGATCAGTGGCGCGAGAGGCTGAGTCCGCAGGAGTTTCAGGTGCTTCGCGAAGGCGGCACCGAACGCGCCTATACGGGCGAATATTGGGACAACAAGGCGGCTGGGATGTACTCCTGCCGGGCCTGCGGGGCGGCCCTGTTCACCTCCACCGAGAAGTTCGACTCCCGCTGCGGCTGGCCGAGCTTCTTCGAGCCCGCCGCGGACGCGAACATACGGTACCTGCGAGACGTCTCGATGGGTATGGAACGGGTCGAGGTGCGCTGTGGCTCCTGCGACTCCCACCTCGGGCATCTCTTCACCGGTGAGGGGTTCGACACCCCCACGGATCAGCGCTACTGCATCAACTCCATCTCTATGGACTTCCACCCGAGCGAGGAGAGCTGAGCGTGACGGTGACCGATGCACCCGCCCAGGTTCTCGACGCCTCCTTCGCCTCGGACAATGTGGCCGGCGTGTCGCCTGAGATTCTGCAGGCTCTGAGCCGGGTCAATCCGGATTCGGCACTGCCCTACGGGGCGGATCCCATCACGGCCGAGCTGCGCGAGGTCACCAAGGAGATCTTCGGCCCCCGAGCCGAGATCCTGCCGGTCTTCAACGGCACCGGCGCCAACGTGGTCTCGCTGCAGGCTCTGCTCCCCCGCTGGGGGGCCGCGATCTGTTCCGTGCAGGCGCATGTGAACAATGATGAAGGCGCCGCACCTGAGCACGTGGGCTCGCTGAAGCTGCTCCCGCGGCCTACGCTGAGCGGCAAGCTCAGCGCCGCCGATGTCGAGGCCGAGATGAAGAACCTCGGATTCGTCCATGCGGCGCAGCCGCTGGCAGTGACGCTGACCCAGTCCACGGAGCTCGGCACCGTATACACGCCTGAGGAGATCTCCTCCATCGCCGCCGCAGCGCATGGTCACGGGCTCGGCGTGCATATGGACGGCGCGCGGATCTCCAACGCCGCCGCGGCTCTGGGCTGCTCGCTCGGCGAGGTCACCACCGAAGCTGGGGTCGACGTCGTCAGTCTCGGCGGGACCAAGAACGGCGCCATGGCGGCCGAGGCCGTGGTGGTCATCGATCCAGACCGGGTTCGCGGCACGGACTACATCCAGAAATACTCGATGCAGCTCGCCAGCAAGCAGCGCTACGTCTCAGCCCAGCTGCTGGAGCTCTTCGGCACCGATCTGTGGCGACGCAACGCCACCCACGCGAATTCGCAGGCCGCCACGCTGGGCCGCGCGCTCAGCGAGATCGAGGGAGTCACTCTCTCGCGTCCCACCGAGGTCAACGCCACCTTCCCGGAGGTTCCGGTGGCCGTCGCCGACGCGATTCGGCAGCGCTATCTGGTCCACGTCTGGGACACCGCGGCCAGCGGCAATCCGGTGCTGCGCATCATGTGCTCCTGGCACACCAGCGACGCGGAGATCGAGGCCCTGGTGGAGTGCGCGCGGCGCGCCTAGCACGCCAGGCTGACTGCGGTTTCTAGTCTTGGGGCGTGACAGCATTCGGTCCCAGCTCAGGACCCGACCAGCCCGGGGCGACCCGCACCGGTCCGAGCGACGCACGCGGAGCTTCTGGCATCGAGGGGCTCCCCGAGACGTTTCTGCATGCGCTCGGTGAGCTCCGCCGGGCGTCTCCGCGAGCTGAGGCCCATGTGGCGGAGGTGCCTGCCCCCTCCAAGCTGGCGCCCTACGCGGTGGCCCTGCGCGCCGAAGTCCAGACTCCCAGCGTCTCCTCGCTCGGCTCCCACCCGGCGAGCAGGCTGCGGCCGCAGCCTGCGGACCCCGAGATTCTCGCCACCGGACGCTTCATCCTGCTCCACGATCCCGCCGGACAGCAGGCCTGGGGTGGGGCCTTCCGAGTGGTCATCTACATCCGCGCCGAGCTCGACGCCGAGATGGGCAATGACCCACTCCTTGGTTCGGTCGCCTGGACCTGGCTGTGCGATTCCCTGGCCCAGCACGGGGTGGAGTACAGTCATGCGGGCGGCACGGCCACCCGCATCCTCTCCGAGAGCTTCGGGAGCATGGAGAACCGTCAGCCCAGCAATGACGTGGAACTGCGCGCCTCCTGGAGCCCCACAGGGCCGAGATTCGGATCGCACCTCCAGGCGTGGGCCGATATGGTCTGCTCCTTCGCCGGGCTGCCGCCGCTGCCCGATGGAGTGATCGCCCTGCCACATATCAGGAGGAGCTGACGACGTGTCGGATCCCTCGATGGACGCCCCCGAAGCGGTACCGCCGCCGCTGCTGACCGAGCCCGAAGACGGGGTCCCCTTCGTCATCGACACCGAACGGGGACTGCAGCGCTGCGCCGAGGCCCTGGCCCAAGGCATCGGTCCAGTGGCCGTGGACGCAGAACGCGCCTCGGGCTTCCGCTATGGTCAGCGCGCCTTCCTGGTCCAGCTCAAGCGCGAAGGCTCCGGCCTCTGGCTCATCGACCCCGAGCCCTTCAGCACGCTCGCTCCAGTGCAGGAGGCCCTCCAGGACGTCGAGTGGATTCTGCATGCAGCCACGCAGGACCTTCCCTGTCTGGCCGAGCTCGGCATGCACCCGCACCGCCTCTTTGACACGGAGCTCGCCGCTCGGCTGAGCGGACTTCCCCGGGTGAGCCTGGGCGCCGTCGTCGAGTCGCTGCTCGAGGTGCGCCTGGCCAAGGAGCACTCAGCCGCCGACTGGTCCAAGCGCCCGCTTCCCCAGGACTGGCTGCGCTATGCCGCACTCGACGTCGACCTGCTGATCCCGCTGCGTGAGCGGCTGCTCGACCTGCTGCGTGAGCAGGGAAAGCTGGATTGGGCGCAGGAGGAGTTCGAATATCTGCGCACCCACCGCCCAGTGACCATGCCGCGCAGCGAGCGGTGGCGCAAGGCCTCGGGTGTCAACAAGCTGAAGTCACCGCGCAAACTTGCGGTGCTGCGCGAGCTCTGGGCCGCGCGGGAGAACATGGCGGAGTCCAAAGACGTCTCCCCCGGTCACATCCTTCCGGATTCTGCACTGGTCGCGGCCGCCGATGCCATGCCGCGGACGGTTCCGCAGCTGCTCGGCGTCCGTGGTTTCCATGGACGCGCCGCCAAGCGGGAAGCCCCGAAATGGCTGCGCGCCATCGAGTCAGGGAGCAAGGATGAGGATCTTCCTCCCGCGCAGCGCCGCGCGGCAGGACCGCCTCCGCCCCGGGCGTGGAAGGATCGCAATCCGCTCGCCTTCCGGCGCTATCGAACCGCTCGTGACTGGCTCACCCACCACGCCGATGAGCTCGACCTCATGCCCGAGACGCTGCTGACTCCTGCGGTGCTCAAACAGCTGTGCTGGACGCCACCTGAGGTCATCGACCTGAACGGCGTCAGTGATGCGCTGCGTGAGCTCGGTGCACGGGAATGGCAGATTGCGCAGTGCGCTGCCATCGTGACCGTGGCGATGCTGGATCCGGAGCCCCTGGACGCCTTCTGAGGACCGGTCCGAATTCCGCATCGACTTCGGTTTCCCCCGTGGTTACCCGCGGGTAGTATGTGAGCTGAGACTCATCCGAGGCGCGGGATGCCCGCGCTCACCCTCACGTCACGGAGGCCACGACATGGCAGCAGCGCACGCCCACGACATCCCGGAAGACGCCCTGGACTTCTCCAGGTTCACCGACCTTGCATCGGTCTTCGGCGATGAGGTCATCACCCACAGTCGGGTCGAGGACATCGAGCTTCCTCACGGGGCGGGCACGTTCCTGCTCATCCGGCTGGACAATGACCGTCCCAAGCGTCCGTCCACGCTGGGCCCCAGCAGCCTGATTGAGTTCGGCGAGACGCTCGCCGCCGCGCTGCCGCGGGCTCGCGCCGGTGAGATCTCCGGTGTCGGTGTGATCGGCAAGCCAGGGGTGTTGGCCGCCGGAGCCGATCTCGGGGCCGCAGAGCGCGTGGACTCCGCAGATCACTCCTACGCCATGGCGGACCTGGGACACCAGGCCTACCGACTTCTGGAGGACTTCCCCGTCCCGAGCTTCGCGTTCATCAACGGCACCGCCCTCGGCGGTGGGCTGGAGATCGCACTGGCGGCCCAACATCGCACCGTGTCCGCAGCGGCCAAGGGAGTCGGGCTGCCAGAGGCTTTCCTGGGGCTGGTCCCCGGCTGGGGCGGCGTGTACCGGCTGCCGCGGCTCATCGGTCCCGAGGCGGCGGTCCAGGTCATCTTCTCCAACGCGCTGAGCAACAATCGCACACTCACCGGAGGCAATGTCTTTTCGCTGGGCATCGCCGACCAGCTCCTGGACGCTGAGAACTTCGAGGCGGACAGCCTGGACTACGCAGCGCGCATCATCAGCGCAGACCCCACCACCACCGACGCGCTGGCCGCGCACCGCAGCCACGACGACACTCCCGAGGCCTGGGAGCGCGCGATCGCGTCAGCCGAGCGCACCGTCGCCGCGAAGCTGGGAGACACTGCTCCGGCCCCGCTGCGCGCCCTCGAGCTCTTCCGCCGGGTGCCGGAGCGCAGCCGCGAGCAGAGTCGCGAGGCCGAATGCATCGCGCTCGGTGAGCTGATGCTCACCGACGAGTTCCGCAACACTGTGTACTCCTTCCTGGGCCTGCTGCAGAAGCGAGCCAAACGTCCCGCGGGAGTTCCCGAAGCGGCTCCCCACAGCATCGCCAAAGTCGGCGTCGTCGGCGCCGGTCTGATGGCATGCCAGCTGGCCATGGTCTTTGCACAGCAGCTCAAGGTCCCTGTGGTGCTCACCGATGTGGACCAGTCCCGGGTGGACAAGGGGCTCGCGCATATCGAGTCGCAGATCGGCAGGCTCGCGGAGAAGGGCCGGCTCAATCCTGAGCAGGCTGCCGCGGTACAGGGTCTGATCACCGGGTCCACTGACAAGTCCGTGTATGCCGACGCCGATTTCGTGATCGAGGCGGTCTTCGAGGAGATCGGTGTGAAGAAGCAGGTCTTCGCGGAGCTGGAGCGGATCGTACCGGCCCAGACCATCCTCGCGACCAACACCTCCTCGCTCTCGGTGACAGAGATGGCCGCTGACCTTCGGCACCCGGAACGGGTCATCGGCTTCCACTTCTTCAACCCGGTGGCGGCCATGCCGCTGGTCGAGATCGCTCGTGCGCCGCAGACCGCGGATGTTCCCATCGCCACGGCCTTCCAGCTCGCCTCAGGCCTGCGCAAGACCCCGGTGCTCACCAGCGACTCCACCGCGTTCGTGGTCAACCGCGTGCTCCTGCGTCTGATGGCGGAGGTGCAGCGGGCCTTCGACGAGGGAACCGATGCGGCCACGGCTGATGCCGCGCTGCGGCCCATCGGACTGCCGATGAGCCCGTTCACCCTGCTCGCCATGGTGGGGATCCCCGTGGCGCAGCATGTCACCGAGTCGCTGCACAGCAGCTTCGGTGAGCGGTTCCACGTCTCGGCGAACCTGCAGCGGCTCATCGACTCCGGGGTCACCGAGATCTGGAGCACCGACGAGGCCGGCCAACCGTATATCAAGGACAGCACCCGTGAGCTGTTGCGCTTCGGCAGCTCGCCGCGCAGCGCAGAGGAGCTGCTCATCATCGTGCAGGACGCGTTGGCCGAGGAGATCTCGATGATGCTCGATGAGGGCGTCGTCTCTTCCCGCGAGGATATCGACCTCTGCATGATCCTCGGAGCCGGCTGGCCGCTGCACCGCGGGGGCATCACCCCGTACCTGGACCAGGTTGGCGCGAGCCAGCGCGTGAACGGAAGGACGTTCGGATCATGACTCACGCCTCCTGCGGCCGCCGCAGCTTCCTGCACAGCTCCGCGCTCGGCGCAGCCGCCGGGGCGGCGGTGCTGAGCGGCTGCGGCAGTCCCGAGAGCACGTCTCCCCCGAGTCCGGCGGTGGAGACCCCGCCCAGTGACGTGCCCTGGACAGACGTGCTGCCTGCCGCGGAGCTGCCCGTGGGCACGAGCAGTGAAGCCTCGGTCGGTGAGATTCAGCTCGTGCTGCACCGCAGCGAGGAGGCCACGGTCCATGCCTTCTCTGTCGTGTGCACGCATCAGGGCTGCGCAGTGGCCGCCGAGCAGGAGCACTACGCCTGCCCCTGCCACGGCTCGGTGTTCAACCTGCAGACCGGGGCGCCCGAGGGCGGGCCTGCTCAGGAGCCGTTAGCGAGCTACCCCGCTGAGATCAGCGGGGACACCGTGCGCGTGAAGGTATAGTCTCAGCCGAGGCGAAGCTCCACCTTCGAGGCGGGCACATCTGAGCCGCGGACTGCGGACTTCACAGCATCGCGGGCCTTGCCCTGGTGCAGGGTGGAGAACCGCATCACGCTGGCGTGTCCGTTCTCCTGAGTCTCCACCTCGGGATCACTGACCGCGCCGAGTCCACGCCAGGCGAGCGCAGCGAGCACCTCGCGATGCACCGTCTGGACGTTGCGCTCCTCAGAGGAGCTGGGCTGCCGCGCTTTCAGCGGATAGATCAGTCGAAGTTCGGTGAGCGATTCCGCCGGAGCCTCCTCGAAGCCATCCTCGCGACACTGGGCCTGAAAGCTCTCCAGCAGCTGATCTGCTTCCTCGGAGCCTGCCTTCTCGGCGGTGATCTTGCCATTGGTGCCGAGCGCTCCGTAGTGGATGACGAACTCCTGCGCGGTCTCGTCGAACCATGCTTCGCGGTAGGTCCAGGTCTGTTCTTCTCGGCGGTACAGGGTGAGCAAGGTCAGGCCTTTCGGATGCGGAGACTGGGGATCTGACCGGTGGGGAATGTCTCACCGGGCAGCGGACGTGCGTAGGGCACCTTGGTGCCGAGCACCTGGCCCACGGCGTCCTGGGTGATCTGCTGCGCGGTCAGTCCGACGCGCGCCAGCACCTCGCTGCGGCTGCCGTGGGCGAGGAACTCCACCGGAAGACCTACTTCGTTCAGACCGGTGTCCACTCCGGCCTCACGCATGGACTGCCGAATGCGTGATCCGACGCCGCCGGCCTTGACCCCATCTTCGATGCAGATGACGGTGCGATGCCGTGCAGCCAGGGAGACCACGGACTCCGGAACAGGAAGCACCCAGCGCGGGTCCACGACGGTGGCGCTGATGCCCTGATCGGCGAGCCGCTGGGCGACATCGAGGGAGAGCTCGGCCATCGTGCCCACAGAGACGATGAGCACGTCGTGGGAGTACGCCGTCTCGGCCTCGGAGCTGGTCGTGGGGCGCCACAGCACGTCCACGCCGTCCTCGAGGCGCTCGAGCGCCTCGATCTCTCCATTGACCGAGCCCTTGGAGAAGCGCAGCACAGTGGGAGCGTCGTTGACCGCGACGGCTTCTCGGAGCTCCTCCCGCAGCCGGGTGGAGTCACGGGGAGCGGCGATCTGCAGGCCGGGCACGATCTGCAGCAGCGAAAGATCCCACATGCCGTGGTGACTGGGCCCGTCGGGCCCCGTGACACCTGCCCGGTCCAGGACCACCGTGACACCGGCTCGGTGCAGCGCGACATCCATCAGCAGCTGGTCGAAGGCTCGATTGAGGAAGGTGGCATAGATCGCCACGACCGGGTGGAGCCCGCCGAAGGCGAGACCTGCCGCAGAGGTCAGTGCGTGCTGCTCGGCGATGCCGACGTCGAAGACCCGTTCAGGGTGCTTCTGCGCCAGGCTGCGGAGCCCCACGGGGATCGTCATGGCACCGGTCAGCGCCACGATGTCCTCCCGCTCGTCGGCGATCGCGGTGATCTCCTCCTCGAAGACGGAGGTCCAGGACCGGGCTCCCCCGCGGTGCACCGGCTCCCCGGTCTCGGGATCGATCACCCCGACGGCGTGGAACTGGTCGTTCTCATCAGCCCGGGCCGGGGCATATCCGCGGCCCTTCTCGGTCAGCGCATGCACGATCACCGGACCACCATAGTTCTTCGCGTCCGTGAGGGCCTCTTCCAACGCACCCTGGTCGTGACCGTCCACCGGGCCGATGTACTTCATACCGAGATCCTCGAAGAGCCCCTGAGGAGCCCAGAAGTCTTTGGCGCCCTTCTTCGCCGCATGCAGGCTGCGGTAGACCATCTGGCCGACCGGCCCGCCGTTCTGCAGCCTGTGCTTGGTCCCGTCCAGAACAGTCTCATAGGTGCGGTGTGTGCGGACCTTGTCCAAGAACCCGCGCCGCAGCCGGCCGAGCTGGTTCGCCAGCCCGCCCACGGTCGGGGCGTAGGAGCGGCCGTTGTCGTTGACCACGATGACGACTCGGCGGTTCTTGTCCGCAGCGATGTTGTTCAGCGCCTCCCATGCCATGCCGCCGGTCAGCGCACCGTCCCCGATCACCGGGATGACGCAGCGGTCGCTCTCCCCCGCCAGCACTCGGGCCTTGGAGATTCCATCTGCCCAGGAGAGGGAGGAGGAGGCATGGGAGGACTCCACGATGTCGTGCACCGACTCGGAGCGATCGGGATAGCCGGCGATCCCGCCTGCCTGTCGCAGGGTGGAGAAGTCCTGGCGCCCGGTGAGCAGCTTGTGCACATAGGACTGGTGGCCGGTGTCGAAGATGATCGAGTCACGTGGTGAGTCGAAGACGCGGTGGATCGCCAGCGTCAGCTCGACCACGCCGAGGTTCGGCCCCATGTGCCCGCCGGTCTTGGAGACATTGGCGATGAGGAACTGCCGAATCTCCGCGGAGAGCCTCTCCATCTGCTCGTCGGTGAGCTTGGACAGCTCCTGCGGAGACGTGATGGTCTGCAGAATACTCATGGATCGAGTCTACCTCGCGCGGCCCGCTCCGCCCCGGTGCCCCTGGGCGCGTGACGCGGGGGTGAGGCGCACGATGAGACGCACGATGAGGCGCAAGGTGAGACAGAGGAAGGGGCGCCCCGACCAACAGGTCGAGGCGCCCCTTCCTCACAGAGCCGCTCAGGCGAAGAGACGCCCGGGCTCAGCTGCTCTACTGCCTGGCAAGCTGACGCAGCACATACTGCAGGATGCCGCCGTTGCGGTAGTAGTCGGCCTCGCCGGGAGTGTCGATGCGCACGTCGGCGTCGAAGCTGACCTCATCACCGTTGTCCTTGACCGCAGTGACCTTCACGGTCTTCGGCGTGGTGCCCTCGTTGAGCTCGGTCACGCCGGAGATCGAGTAGGTCTCGAAGCCGTCCAGACCCAGCGTCTCGGCTGACTCACCCTCGGGGAACTGCAGCGGCAGCACACCCATGCCGATCAGGTTCGAACGGTGAATCCGCTCGAAGGACTGGGTGATGACCGCCTTCACACCGAGCAGGCTGGTGCCCTTGGCGGCCCAGTCGCGCGAAGACCCTGAGCCGTACTCCTTGCCTCCCAGGACCACCAGCGGGGTGCCCGCCTCCTGGTAGTTCATCGCCGCGTCGTAGACGGCCTCCTGCGGGGCGCCTTCCTGGGTGAAGTCGCGGGTATAACCGCCCTCCACGCCGTCGAGGAGCTCGTTCTTGATGCGGATGTTCGCGAACGTGCCGCGGATCATGACCTCGTGGTTGCCTCGACGGGAGCCGTAGGAGTTGAAGTTCTTGCGCTCCACCCCGTTCTCCAGCAGGTACCTTCCGGCGGGGGTGTCGGACTTGAAGGAGCCGGCCGGGGAGATGTGGTCCGTGGTGACCGAATCGCCGAGCTTGAGCAGCACCCGGGCGCCCTCGATGTCAGTGACCGCGTCGGGTTCCAGCGTCATGCCCTCGAAGTAGGGGGGCTTGCGCACGTACGTTGACTTCTCGTCCCAGGCGAAGGTGGAGCCTTCCGGGGTCTCCAGCTCCTGCCAGCGGTGGTCTCCGTCGAAGACCGTCGCGTACTTGGAGGTGAACATCTCGGTGTCGATCGACTCCTCGATGATCTTCTCGACCTCCATGGGGTCCGGCCAGATATCGGCGAGGTAGATGTCCTTGCCGTCGCCGTCCTGGCCCAAGGGCTCGTTCTCGAAGTCGAAGTCCATCGTGCCGGCCAGCGCGTAGGCCACCACCAGCGGCGGGGAGGCCAGGTAGTTCATCTTCACATCGGGGTTGATGCGCCCCTCGAAGTTGCGGTTTCCGGAGAGCACCGAGGTGACCGCGAGGTCCTGCTCCTGGATCTTCTGCGAGATCTCCTCCTCCAGCGGACCCGAGTTGCCGATGCAGGTGGTGCAGCCATAGCCCACCAGGTAGAAGCCGATCTTCTCGAGGTACTCGGTCAGTCCGGACTTCTCGTAGTAGTCGGTGACCACCTTCGAACCCGGAGCGAGCGAGGTCTTGACCCACGGCTTGCTGGCAAGGCCCTTCTCCACAGCGTTGCGCGCCAGCACACCGGCGGCGAGCATCACGTTGGGGTTGGAGGTGTTGGTGCAGGAGGTGATCGAAGCGATGGAGACTGCCCCGTGATCCAGCTCAAACTCCCGTCCATCGGGCATCGAGACCGGCGTCGGATTCGACGGGCGACCATTGGCGTGCGCGTCGGAGGTCTCCCGCGGCTTATCGGACGCGGACTGTTCTTCCGTCGCCGAGTGCGAGGGCGCGTCGGAGGCCGGGAAGGACTCCTCGGAGGTCTCATCGACATGCCCGTTGGGCTGCGAGGCCTCTGCGTAGTTGTGGATGTCCTTGCGGAACTGCTGCTTGGCGTCGGTCAGCTCGATCCGGTCCTGCGGACGCTTCGGCCCGGCGATCGAAGGCACCACGGTGGAGAGGTCGAGCTCCATGTACTCGGAGAAGCGCAGCTCGCGGGAGGGATCGTGCCACATGCCCTGTTCCTTGGCATAGGCCTCCACCAGTGCGAGCTGGTCCTCGGTGCGACCGGTCAGGCGCAGGTAATCCATGGTGACCTGGTCGATCGGGAACATCGCCGCAGTGGAGCCGAACTCCGGGGACATGTTGCCGATTGTGGCGCGATTGGCCAGCGGCACAGCCGCCACACCTTCGCCGTAGAACTCGACAAACTTGCCGACGACGCCGTGCTCGCGCAGCATCTCGGTGATGGTGAGCACCACGTCGGTCGCCGTGGCGCCGGCGGGGATGGAACCGCTGAGCTTGAAGCCGACCACGCGGGGAATCAGCATGGAGATCGGCTGGCCGAGCATCGCGGCCTCGGCCTCGATCCCACCCACGCCCCAGCCCAGGACACCCAGGCCGTTCTCCATGGTGGTGTGCGAGTCAGTGCCCACGCAGGTGTCAGGGTAGGCACGCAGCGCGCCGTCGACCTCTCGGGTCATGATGGTGCGCGCCAGGTTCTCGATATTGACCTGGTGGACGATGCCCATGCCCGGGGGGACGACCTTGAAGTCGTCGAAGGCAGTCTGACCCCAGCGCAGGAACTGGTACCGCTCGCCATTGCGCTGGTACTCGATGTCCATATTGCGTTCCATGGAGTCGGAATTGCCGAAGGAGTCGATCTGCACCGAATGGTCGATGACCATCTCGGCCGGAGCCAGCGGATTGATCTGCTCAGGCTTGCCGCCGAGCTCCTTCACTGCCTCACGCATGGTCGCCAGGTCCACGACGCAGGGGACGCCGGTGAAGTCCTGCATCAGCACACGCCCGGGGGTGAACTGAATCTCGGTGTCCGGCTGAGCATTCTCATCCCACTGTGCGAGGGCCTTGATGTGCTCCTCGGTCACATTCGCGCCGTCTTCGGTGCGGAGGAGATTCTCCAGCAGGACCTTCAGGCTGTAGGGAAGGGTCTCGGCCCCGTCCACAGCATTGAGTCGGAAGATTTCGTAGTCGGTGCCATCGACGCTGAGTGCGCCCTTGGCCCCATAGCTGTCCACATTTTTCACGCGGGACTCCTCTGTAGTTGCCAGTCGTGCCGTCCCGGACAGGTCAATATCCGGGCCGATGAATCGGGTTACATTCTACTCTTTCAGATTTCTGTGAAGCCCGTCATGTCGGCGCAGTCCTGACGCCGAGCAGCCGCGCCCGGGCTGTTCACCTGCGGCGAGACCGGGTGAACAGCGCGACCGACTCCATATGGTGGGTGTTCGGGTACAGGTCGAAGACCCGCAGGTCTCCCAGCTTCCATCCGCGGGCCAACAGAGATTTCGCATCCCGGGCGAAGGAGGACGGCTCGCAGGAGACATAGAGGATCTCCCGGGCAGCCGTGGCGTCCAGGGAGGCGACCACCTGCTCCCCTGCACCGGCCCGCGGGGGATCGAGGACGATGACGTCCCGGTCACGAAGCCGCTCGCCCACGCGCTCCACCGAGGACTGGATGACCTCGACGTGGGGCGTCTGCGCGAACAGCGCCTGCGCGCTGCGGCTTGACCCTGGCGCACCCTCCACGCTGAGCACCGAGCCCGTCTCCCCGGCGAGCTGCGCGGCCCAGGCCGTGAACAGCCCGGCACCGGCGTAGAGGTCAGCCACACGGGCTCCTGCCGGCACGTCTGCCATGGCATGGACCGCGGACACCAGTGCCGACGGGGCGTTGCGGTGGATCTGCCAGAAGTCCTCGGGCTGAACCTGGACCGTGGAGGTCGTGCCCTGCGGCCCACCCAGCGGAAGCGGCTCGGTGATCGTTCGGGCTCCGGCGATGACCGCGTAGCTGGCCCGGCGCGGGGCCGCGGGGCTTGGATCCGTCGACGCACCCTGGTCGGTGGCGGGGCGCGCTCTTCCGCCGCGTCCCCGGCGGCCCGGGGTGCTTCGCCCGCGGCCGCGGGCGGGGGTCGGCTCAGGCTCAGGGGTGACCAGCACGACGTTGGCGATTCCCGGCTCCCGGTGGTGCAGCTGAAGAAGCCTCGAGCAGAGGTCCTCGCGCTGGGCATCGGGGAGTCCGGCGCGGGCCTGGACCAGCAGGGTCACCTCGGCACCGGCCGCCGCGGCGACCGCGTCCACGCGCTCGGCGCCGAGAAAGCTCCACCCGAAGATTGCGCTCTCGTGGATCGAGTCCACGGCGAGCGGCATGCCGCGCAGCTCGATCAGCTCGTTGCTGCGGTGCGGCTTCATGCTGAGCGCACCCTCGGCACTCACCGCGAAGCTCACCCGAGTTCGCCAGTGCAGCCCGTGATAGGGGCCTTCGGAGAGGACATCCTCCACATGCAGCTCTCCGTCACCGGTCGCCAGCTTCAGGTGCTGATCATGGATGGAGAAGCCGCCGATGCGCTGCACCGTGTCTCGGAAGACCTGCGCCTTGAGCCGACGCTGATGCTGATCCGTGATATGCCCGAACTCAGCCCCGCCAACGGGCAGACGATCGTTCTCGTGGGCGCGCAGGGAGTCCGCGAGTTTCCAGATATGCCGGCGTCGATAGTCCGCGGGACTCAGCACCTCGACGACGTCGGCACGCCAGTACTTGGCCCCGGGCCCACCTTCGGTCACGCGCGCGCGGACCGTCTCTCCGGGGATGGCGTGGCGCACAAAGACGACTCTGCCCTCGTGTCGGGCCACACAGTGGCCGCCGTGCGCCATAGGACCGATGTCAAGCGTCAGTGTTTGCGTCATGGATGCCTCAGCTGTTCCCCTCGGTGCGCGGCCACTCAGCTGCGGGCTCGGTGGACTCGGCATTCGCGGCGGACTCGCCCGGCCCGGCGGGCGGGGCAACTGCGGGCCGGGTGATCATCCATCCGACCCAGAGCGCCAGTGCGTAGAGCGGGATGCCCATGACGAGGCGGGCGGTGCCGAGTCCTGCGACGTCGTCGGCCAGGTACAGCGGGATCTGCACCAGCAGGCGCAGCCCAGGGACCGCGAGCAGGATCCAGGTGGCCAGCGCATACCGACGACGACGCACCGGGTCCTTGCGCCATTCGAACGCCTCTCCCCGCACGATGCCGAAGAGCAGGCCCAGGAAGGGCCACCTGACCAGGATCGAGACCAGGAAGGCCAACAGGTAGCCGGCGTTGATCAAGAAGCCCCAGGCGTAGAAATCGCGCGCATCGCCAGAGCGATAGGCGACGAATGCGCAGATCAGAATACCGATGAGTCCCGCCAACGACTGCACCAGCGAGCCCTTCTGCACCAGGCGCACCACAGCGAACGCCACGCCGACGGCCACGGAGCCGATCAGTGACGCCGGGAGGTCCTCAGTGACCAGGAAGGCGACCAGGAAGGCCACCGAAGGCAGCGAGCTCTCGATGAGGCCGCGAACTCCCCCGATCGAGGCCATCACGTCCAGGGAACCGTCAGAGCTGGTCCTGACCCGCGACCCGGCGGCGCTCTTGAGCTGCATCTCCCCATCCCGGGAGACTTGGCGTGACCGGGGCTGCCCGGACGAATCAGGTGTCATTGCTGACCGGGGCTGCTGCAGGGTTGGGACTCGGAGCGTCATCGCGACGCTGCGCCCGATTGCGCGGAACGGCGACCCGCTTGGCGCCTTCCGGGGGCTGAAGCCGGAGAAGCTCGCGCGGAGGCAGCGGATCGTCGCCGCGGACCACGACGATCTTGGAGAAGAGCTCCTCCACTGCCCGGGCGGCGGAGGCGTCGATCGCTCCGCGGCCTCCCACGACGCCGCGAAGGAACCAGCGCTGGCCCTCGAATCCGATGAAGCGCGCCACGCGCCAGCCCTTGCGCCCATCCTTGAGAACCGTCGGCACACGGGCGGCGAGCTCCTTGCCGAAGCGACCGTCGACCTGCTTGACCTTGCCGTTCTGCTTGATCACGGAGTCCTGGATCTGCTCGAGCACCTCGTTCCAGGTGCCACCGGACTTCGGAGCGGAGAAGGGCTGAACCTGAATGCTCGCCTGCTCGACCATGATGGTCAGCGCGACGACGCGCTTGGTCTTCTGGTCGATGTCCAGACGCACCTGCTGGTTCTTCGCCGCCGGAATCAGCAGTGAACCGAAGTCGAGGTAGCCCTTCTTCGACTCGATCTCGCTGAAGTCCCGGGGCCCGTGCAGCTCGGCCGTGCTCGCATTCGACTCCTCCGAGGACGCCGCCGGAGGGGCGGCAGCATCTGGTGCGTCCGTCGCTGTGTCCATGGGTGCGCTGACCTCTTCGGTCGCGTCGTTCGATGCTGTCTTCTTCTTGCCGAAGAGCATGCCTGTCCTCCTGGTAGGTTCTCGGCTGGTCTATCGCCCGGTGGAGCCGAAGCCGCCGGCACCACGCTCGCTGGCATCCAAGTCGGCCACCGGCATGAAGTCGGCCTGATCGACCTGCTGAAGAACCAGCTGGGCGATCCGGTCCCCGCGCTCAAAATGCACCGTCTCGTGCCGGTCCGTGTTGAGCAGGCATACCTTGAGTTCACCACGATACCCAGCGTCCACAGTCCCTGGTGCGTTCAGCACGGTGACCCCGTGGCGAACGGCGAGGCCGCTGCGCGGGTGCACCAGACCGACCCAGCCCTGCGGCAGCGCGAGCGCGATGCCGGTGGGCACGAGGCGGCGCTCACCCGGCGCAAGCGTGAACTGCTCTGCACTGAGCAGGTCCGCCCCGGCATCGCCGGGATGGGAGTAGAGCGGCAGGCTCAAGCCGGGGTCCAGCTGTCTGACGGGGACTGAGATGCGATTCACAGCCCCGAGTCTACCTTCGGGCTCAACCCGAGAGGTCCGCCGGACATGCGACGATAGTGGCATGAGTGACACGAGTGGTCTGAGTGCTGAAGCGTCCTCCCCCGCGGAGCAGGTTCCCGTGTACAGCGAGAAGCTGTGGCCGGCCTGGTGGCTGTGGGTCGCCGGAGTGCTGCTGGGGGCCTCGATCTCCCTGATCTTCTTCCCGATCAGTGTGACCTTCGGGCTGATCACTGCGGTCATCGGGATCGCGCTGGTGATCTTCGGGCTGGTCATCACCACCCCGCGCATCGAGGTCTCTAAGGAGTGGCTGCGCGTAGGACGGGCCCGGATCCAGCGGGTCCATCTGGGCAAGATCGTGGCCCACACCGGCGATGCCGCGCGGGAGCAGCTGGGCCCAGGCTTCGATGCGAGCTCCTACCAGTGCATCCGCGGCTGGATCGGCCCCGTCGTGACCGTGCAGATCCTCGACCCCCAGGATGCGACGCCGTATTGGATCTTCTCCACCAGAAAGCCGAACGCCGTGCTCCAGGCACTGGGCTCGCGGGAGCCCGTGCAAGAGCACGGCGTCAGTTTCGAGTGAACCGGGCTCGCTGGCGCCCGGTCATCGCCTTCCCTCACCTATGAGTCTTGACCGCCTGCTGGATCACTCAGGGTTCTGGAGGCACGTCTGCTGGGGGCGGATCAGCCTTCGCAGTCCTTGCAGAAGAACATCCCGTTCTCTTCGCGAGCGACCTGTGAGCGGTGACGCACCAGGAAGCAGGAGGAGCAGGTGAACTCGTCGGACTGCGCAGGCAGCACACGGACCTGCAGCTCTTCGTCGGAGAGGTCGGCCCCGGGGAGCTCGAACCCTTCCGCTGCCTCGGTCTCGTCCTCATCGACCACGGAGGACTGACGCGAGGTGTTGCGGTTCTTCAGCTCTTCGATCGAATCTTCGCTGGTCTCGTCATCGTTCTTCCGCGGCGCGTCGTAATCAGTTGCCATAAGAGGTGCTCCACACTCCGAATTCTTGAGATCGAAGCGCTCGATGAACGGCTTCGTGGGGAAGCTGAGTGAGCGCGATTTCCCAGTGGCGTGGCCCCCTGTCGGACCGGGCTGACGCCCGTTCCGCAGCACACGTGGGAAATTCTGGTCGGACAGATTGTGTCCCATCCGGACCCCAGGACCAAATCCTGTCCGACCGTTGAGCCCTGGGCTGACATTTGGCGATCTGGAGCTGTCATTGAGCTGTATCCACCCGGTGAGAATGGTCTTCTGAGCTGACCTGCAGAGCACTGTGGGACACGTGGGGCGCTTGTCGGAGGCAGATGCACCTCGCGCAAGGACCACACAATGTCACGAGAACCGCAGCAAGGCAATCCTTCCAGGAGTGGTTGAGCAGTTCGGTCGCTTTTGCACCCCACCGCGATACAGTGGCCCGAATAGCCACCAGCTCGTTCTTCGGAGGAAGCCCAAATGCAGCACCTGCGCATCGTCGGGGTCAATGAAGGGGAGAACGATCCGCAGCTCATCCTTTCCGACGACTCAGGTCACGAGTTCGCGCTGCCAGTGGACGAGGCGCTGCGTCAGGCCGCAGCCCGGCCGACCGTGCGACCCCACAGGACAGGTCCCTCTACCCAGCCGCTGAGCCCGCGAGAGATCCAGGCACGGCTGCGCTCTGGCGCGACCGTGGACCAGGTGGTGGCCGCCTCAGGACTGAGCACCTCTCATGTCGAGCGCTACGCAGGGCCGGTCCAGGCCGAGCGAGCGTATATGGCACAGCGTGCGCAGACCACGCAGATCGCACCCGCCTCTGCCGCCGAGGCCCACCGGGTCGCCTTCGGCGATGCTCCAGCGACCTTGGCCGCCATGGTCAAGGTCCGGCTGCGTGCGATGGACGTGGACCTTTCCACGGTCAGCTGGGACGCCTGGCGCCGTGAGGATGGCCTCTGGCAGATCACCTGCGAGTTCGACGTCGACTCTTCCACGACCCATGGTCCGGGCATCGGACTCAAGCCGCCCGCCGAATGGGTCTTCCAGGCCGAGACCCGTCATCTGCGTGCAGCCAACCGCTGGGCCGAGTCGCTGAGCATTCTGGGGCCTGATACCTCCCAGACCGACCAGAGCTCCCAGTCCCCGCGGTCGCGTCGACTCACCGCCGTGGACACCCCCTTCAACGTGGAGGACTCCGGGCGCGGCTCACGCAGTCAGACACGAGGTTCTGACGTCACGCACTCCGCCGCAGGCAGTGCTCACCAGTCCCGGGGCGGCGCCGGCTCAGACAGTGCGCGGACGGCTGAACGCGGATCCAACGTCCCCGCTGGTCGCTTCGCCGGCTCTTCGCGGCGCGGAGGAGAGTCCGCTCCGCGCGGGGAGGGACACGAACACGAGGATCTGCTGGAGGTGCTTCGGGCCCGCCGCGGTCAGCGTCTCGGTGCAGACGCGGAGGCAGATGACCGCCTCGCGCTGATGCTCAATCGTCCGGACCCGCAGGATCGCGGCGGCGCGGACGGCTTCGGGGCCGACGCTGCCCGAGAGGACGGTGATGAGCATTCCACGGTCCCGCTTCCCCGGCTTCGCCCGGTCGCCGACGATCACGCGAGCCGGAAGACTGTTCCCGACGGGTCCGTTCCCCAGGACGGCGAGCTGCACCCGGGTGACGACCGCTCAGCACGTGATGCGGAGTCCTCTGAGTCCGAGGATGCGCCGGCGGCTCCCGGCGAGGCCGCCGCAGAGGAGGGGGTCGATGCATGGGGTTTCGCCTATGACCAGACCCAGCGCTCCCCTGCCGCGGATTCCGAGGTGGACGACCCCTCAGCGGACGCCGAGCGGCCTGGAGCCAGCGGCCAGGAAGCGCAGCCTGATGAGGAGGCGGCTTCGGTGAAGCCCCGCCGAAAGCCTGCTCCCCGGCGTGCGAACATGCCGAAATGGGACGATATCCTCTTCGGTTCGAAGAACGACTGAACCCCAGCGGCGAGCTGGTCTACGCCCCTGAGAGCCGCACCAGCGGCACGCGACGTTCGGCTTCGGTGAGTGAGCCGTGCTGCCCGACCATCTCGAGCGGGCCCGTGCCGACCCGGTCTGTGTGAAAGAGCGCCATATCGCTGTGCGCTGCGACCAGCACGTCCCCGATCCTGCCGGCGACCCGCTCCTGGACCGGGCCGAACCATCCGGCGGCGCAGGCCTCGGTCTTGGTGAGCACCCAGGCGCGGTCGCCGAACTCCTCGATCCACGCGGCGGCGATCTCCCCCGGCTCGGCGTCCGGCTGCGCGTAGAGCTGGACAAGTCGGGGTTCGCCGCCGGTGTGCCGCACTCCTGCGAGCAGGTCTTCACGCGCTGAGAAGTCGATGCGGTGCTCGGGGGCGATGTCCACCATCCCGTGATCGGCGGTGAGCAGCACCGATGCCTGATCCCCATAGCGCCTCGCCAGATCGGCTGTGAACCTCTCCGCCTCGGCGTCGAGCATCTCCAGCATCTGGAGCCACTGCGGGGAAGCGACACCGTAGCGGTGACCCGTCTTGTCCAGCTCATCGACATAGAGGTAGATGAGCTGCTTGGGGGCGGGACCCTGCCGCACCGCTCCCTTGGGGGGCCGCTGATGGGCGATCCATTCCGCGGCGCGGCTGAAGCGGGCATCCATGCGCGCCGCCCCGGTGAAGTCCCCACCGGAGAGCACTGCCTGGGTCAGCTGGGACTCAGCGAACTTCGGTCGCGAGGCGGTGAGCACGGAGGCGCCGGCGGAGGCCGCGCGCTGCAGCACCGATGCATGGGGCTGCCATTGAACTGGGTCCACCTCGGCGTCCCAGCCACCGAGCATGTTGACCACCCGGTCCAGCTCCGGAGCGAGCACATCGTAGCCGACCAGGCCGTGTTCACCGGGGGTGGCGCCTGTGCCCAATGAGGCCAGGGAGGCCGCCGTCGTCGTCGGAACCCCGACGTCGAGGACCGAGGCGCGCGACGCCTGCCGCCAGGCGGAGGCGATGAATCGGGCGTGGCCCGAGTAGCGGGCCAGCAGTGCATCACCGAGTCCATCGACCATCAGGACCACGGTGATGTTGGCCGCTGGCAGCCCGAGCCGGTTCTCGAATCCCTGAAGTCCCAGGGCGGAGGCGGCCGAAGTCATCACGTGGCGCAGGTGGGCGCCCTCGTAGTCCGGCGGCGTCGGGAGGGAAAGACTCATCGGGCCCCGCCGCTCAGCGGGCGTGCTTGACGCAGGCGCGGCGCAGGGCCCGCACGAAGCTGCGCGCCTCGTCGACGGCGGTGTCACCCTCAGCGGTGGCGGCGATCCGCAGCGCGATGTCCTCGGGCACCCAGCTGCCGGTGTCGCCATGGTCTGCGACGCATTCGGGGTTGCCGCAGTCCGCGGGGTAGCTGTCGAAGCGCGCCCCACCTGTCCAGGTCAGATTCAAGGAGACCTCGGCCAGTGATCTGTCAGGGGTGAAATGCTCGGGATGCCTGTGCACCTCGGAGAGGATCAACGAGCGGATCCGGCTCACCGGCACCACTTCCGTGGAGATCCGCGCCACGGTGTCGGCGCGCGGGGGATGTGGAGAGTCCCCGTGGTCGAAGGCTGGACCGTCCTCAGCCTCGAGGTCATGGTCATCGAGGTGAGCGACGACGACGACCTCCTCGGCCAGCGCCACCACGGTGATGTGACGGTGGACCTCTTCCATGTCGAAATGCGTGTCTACATGCACGATCTGGTGTGTGGCCTCACGCCCGTCGAGCGCTTCGGTGATCGTATGGTGCACCAGGGCGGGATAGAAGCCGCCGCGCTCGATGGCCTCCTTCAGAGAGAAGGTGGAGGCGGCGGTGCGGTGCTTCTCGCCGGAACCGTGCTGGCTGAAAGTCATGGGATCCATGGTATCCGTTGCAGGGATTCGCGGGCGCGGTCCACATACGGGATACTGGTGCGGTGCCAGGAAACGCGACTTTTCATCACCGCAACGCTTCCCTCCTCTCTGTGACGGAGGTCCAAGCGCCTGAGGTCCTCACGTCCAAGGACCTCGACAAGCGACTGGGGGATGCGCTCAAACGTCTCAGGCTGCCCACGGGGCTGCTCCACCGAGTCGCCGGGGTCAAGGCGCGGCGGAACTGGTCCAAGCCAGGCGATGTGCGCGCCGGCACCGTCGAGGCCGGGCGCAGGGCGCTGGCCGCGGCCGGGATAGCCCCCGATCAGGTCTCGATGATGATCAACACCTCGGTCACCCGCGAGCACCTTGAACCGTCTGTGGCTGTGGGCATCCACCACGATCTCGGCCTCCCCACCTCGGCGATGAACTTCGACATCACCAATGCCTGCCTCGGCTTCGTCAACGCCATCACCCTGGCGAGCTCGATGATCGACGCCGGTCAAGCCACCTATGTGCTGATCGTCAACGGCGAGGATGCCAAGAAGGTCCAGGACGCGACCGTCGAACGCATCAACTCCCTGGAGAAGATGGCTTCCCGGGATGACTTCATGGCCGAGTTCGCGTCGCTGACCCTGGGCTCCGGTGCGGCAGCCGCCGTCGTCGGCCCGGCGGACCAGCACCCCGAAGGGCACCGCATCGTCGGCGGAGTGACCCGCGCGGCGACTCAGCACCATGCGCTGTGCGTGGGCGACCACCACGGCATGTTCACCGATGCCCGTGGCCTCCTCGACGGCGGCCTGGAGCTGGTCATGGACGCCTGGACCGATGCCCGGGAGCACTTCGACTGGGACTCCATGGACTCCTACATCACCCATCAGGTCTCCCAGCTGCACACCTCCTCCATCGTCAAGGCCGCCAAGCTGGACAAGAAGCGTGTGCCCGTGACGTACCCGGACCTCGGCAATGTGGGGCCCGCCTCGCTGCCGATCACCCTCGCCCGCGAGTCCGAGCGGCTGCAGCGCGGAGACCGCGTGCTCTGCATGGGAGTGGGCTCCGGGTTGAACACCGCGATGCTGGAGATCGAATGGTGAGTCTGCGCCGCCGCTTCTCCCCCATCGAGGCCGCGCCCGCACGGCTGCCCGCCGACCATGCTCCCGACGCGGGTCTGGCCTTTCCGGGGCTCGATCCGCAGTGGTCGCGTCTGGTGAGAGCCAAGACCGACGACGGCGCACGGACCTTTCACGTCCTGGACACCGGGCCGGCACTGGCTGCCCTCGGGATCACCCCCACCGGGACGATCCTCGCCGTGCACGGCAACCCCACCTGGTCCTATCTGTGGCGCTCTGTGCTCTCGGCCTCGCTCGAGCGTGCCGCCGAGGGCTCCGCCTGGCGGGTCATCGCACCGGATCAGCTCGACATGGGATTCTCCGAACGACTGGCCCATCCCGTGGCACCGGCGCCCGATGCACCCAGCTACCGTCAGCTGCAGACGCGCCTGGGAGACCTCGACGCGCTGATGGACGCGCTCGAAGTCGACACCTCCACTCTGGTCACACTGGGCCATGACTGGGGCGGGGTGATCTCGTTGGGCTGGGCTGTGCGTCAGCGCGGACAGGTCGATGCCGCCATCACCTTGAACACCGCCGTGGATCATCCCATCGCCGAGCCGGTGCCTGCCGCCCTGCGCGCCGCGATGGCGCCGGCGGCGCTCCCCGCCGCCACGGTCACCACAGACGCCTTCCTGCGCGTCACGCTCGGCCTTGCCGAGGAGACGCTGCCGGCAGCGGTGCGCGAGGCCTATCGCGCCCCCTACACCTCGCGGAGCGGACGCGGGGGCATCGGAGGCTTCGTGGCCGACATCCCTGCGCTGAGCTCCCACGGATCACGCGCAGCGCTTCAGGAGATCTCGGCCGGGCTGAGCGAATGGGACAAGCCCACGCTGCTGCTGTGGGGACCCAAGGACCCGGTCTTCCAGGACCGCTACCTCGCCGATCTGCAGGCCCGCGTCCCGCACGCCGACCTGCACCGCTTCGAGGGCGCCGGGCACATGCTCGTGGAGGACCGCGACATCGCCGCCCCGCTGTTCACCTGGCTCGAGGACCACTTCGGGCAGGGCCCTGCTGCGATTCCGGGGCGGGGCAGCCAGCGCAGCCCGGAGCCCGCCGGAACGATCCTGGGTCTGCACGAGCAGCTCACCTCGCTGAGCACCTCCGCGCGGCGCCGGGATGCCGCCGTCGTCGATATGACCGCCGAGGCCGAGCCGTGGAGCACCGCCGAGGACGCCGCCACCGGCAACCGGGCGCTGAGCTGGGAGCAACTCGCCCGGCAGGTGGATGCACTCGCGGTCGGCCTGCGCGCCACCGGTGTCCGTCGCGGTGATCGCGTCTCGCTGCTGGTCCAGCCCGGAAACACGCTGACCGTGATCCTCTACGCCTGTCTGCGCTTAGGCGCCGTGGCAGTGGTGGCCGACGCCGGCCTGGGCGTGCGCGGAATGACCCGCGCAGTGCGCAGCGCCCGTCCCGACTGGATCATCGGAGCCCAGCCCGGACTCACCCTGGCGCGCAGCCTCGGCTGGCCGGGCCGGCGGATCAGCGCCCAGAGGCTCACCGCCCGTCGAGAGCGGCTGCTGGGCACCGTGGCCTCAGTAGAGTCCCTGCTGAGCCGCCATGAGGGTGAGTCCCTGGAGAACGAGCCGCATCCTGCCGCCGAGGACCCGGCCGCGGTGCTGTTCACCTCTGGATCCACCGGGCCTGCCAAGGGCGTGGTCTACACCCACGAGCGTCTCGGCGCCCTGGTCGCGCTGCTGGTCGAGCAGTTCGACATCCGACCCGGTGCATCGCTGATCGCGGGCTTCGCCCCGTTCGCGCTCCTGGGACCCGCCATCGGCGCGACCTCAGTCACTCCGGAGATGTCGGTGACGAAGCCCGCCACATTGACCGCGACGGCGGTGGCCGACGCGGCCCTGGCCGGCGAAGCCAGCATGTTCTTCGGCTCACCGGCGGCGCTGCGCAATGTGGTCGCCACTGCCGCGGGACTCTCCGCGCTGCAGCGCCGAGCACTCGGGAGGATCTCCCTGGTGCTCTCAGCCGGCGCGCCGGTGCATCCGGACCTGCTGAACGCGGTCCAAGACATCTTCCCGGCCGCCGAGATCCACACCCCCTATGGCATGACCGAGGGACTGCTCCAGGCAGACATCGAACGCCGTGGCGTGCTCGACGCGATGACCACGGCCCAGTCCGGGGTCTGCGTAGGCTCGGCGGTCGACGGGGTCCGGTTCGCCCTGGCGCCGCTGGACTCCGTCGGCGTTCCCGCCGAGGTGCTGGTCGAGCCTGCTGATGCCGAAGGCGTGCTCGGGGAGATCGTCGTCTCGGCCGCTCATCTGAAGGCCGGCTACGACCGGCTCTGGTTCACCGACCGGATCTCGCGCCGCGACACCCACGACGGGCTGCTCTGGCACCGCACCAACGACATCGGTCACTTCGACGCCGACTCCAGGCTCTGGATCGAAGGGCGCCTGCAGCATGTCCTCACCACGGCGGCGGGCCCGATCGGTCCCGGCACCGTGGAGACTCCGGTGGATGCGCTGCCCGAGGTCGCCCGAAGCGCCGCCGTTCCGGTGGGACCACGCGGCACCCAGGCAGTCGTGGTGATCGTCGAGCCCGAGTCTGAGTCCGAATCTGAGCGGGCCGCCCTCCGCGAGGGACGATCCCCCGTGGCGGAGGTCTCCTTCGCCGCCAGGGTGCGAGCGGCCGTCCCGGAAATCCAGGTCGCCGCGGTGCTGGTGCTCGATGAGCTTCCCACCGATGTGCGGCACAATTCCAAGATCGACCGCACCGGTCTCGCGGCCTGGGCCGAGCGTGTGCTCGCCGGGGAGAAGGTCGGCGCCCCGTGACCCGCTGCATCGAGCCCGGCGCCCGGGTCCTGGTCACCGGGGCCTCCGGCCTGCTCGGGCGCAGCGTGGCGCAGCGACTGGTCGCGGAGGGCTACGCCGTCAGCGTGCTGCAGCGCAGCGCCTCGGCGCTGGAGGGCGTTCGAGAAATCCGCGGTTCACTGGCTGATCCTGCCGCGGTGGCGCGGGCCACGCAGGGTCAGGACGCGGTGGTTCATATGGCGGCGAAGGTCTCGGTCTCCGGAGCGCACGAGGACTTCGTCGAGGTCAACGTGCGCGGGACCCAGCGACTCCTGGACGCGGCGCAGGCCAGCGGTGTGACCGATTTCCTGCATGTCTCGTCCCCCTCGGTGGCTCACGCCGGGGCCTCTCTGATCGGGGCCGAAGCAGGCCCCGCGGACCCCCGCCGCGCGGTGGGAAGCTACGCGCAGACCAAGGCCGAAGCCGAGCTGATCGCCGAGGCCCGCGGCGCGAGCGGGTTCAATGTCCTGGTCCTGCGACCGCATCTGGTCTGGGGCCCGGGCGATGGACAGCTCACCAGCCGCATCATCGAGCGGGCCCGTTCGGGACGCATGCCGATCCTGGGCTCCGGAGCCGCGCTGGTCGACACCCTCTTCATCGACAACGCCGTGGACGCCTTCCTCGCGGGGCTGCGCCGGCTGCCGCGGATCGCCGGGCAGCGCCTGGTGCTCACCAACGGCGAGCCACGCCCCATCGGCGAGCTCATCACCGGGATCGCCGCCGCAGGGGGCGCGCCCGCGCCTCGACTGCGCCTGGCTCCTGGACTCGCGAAGGGGGCCGGCGCCGTCGTCGAACGCCTCTGGGCGCTCAGTGAGAGGGTCGCCGGTCCGCGGACCGATGAGCCGCCGATGACGAAGTTCCTCGCCGAGCAGCTCTCCACCGCGCACTGGTTCGACCAGCGCGCCACCCAGCAGGCGCTGGACTGGACGCCGCGGATCAGCATCGATGAGGGCCTGGAGAGGCTGCGCGAGCACATCCAGCGCACCGGAAGCGTCCTCTGACCCCTCCCCTCCTGGGCAGTTGAGTTCTCCGGTACCAACGTATCCGCCGGAATGCTCAACCGCCCGGGAAGAATGCGGTCATTCACAGTTCTCCAGGCGGGCTGGTCCCGTCTCGCGCGTTGCGCGACCGTGGAGCCATGACCGACGACTCCCGCGCCCCCATCGAGCTCCTGCGCTCCTGCTGGCAGCCGGATGATCTGCACAGCGCCACGCGACTCTCCGCCCTTGTCGCGTCCGGGCAGCTCCTGCGGGTCCGCCGCGGGGTCTATGTTGAGGCTGCCGCCTGGGTCCGCTCCCCGTCCTGGGTGCGCGCCGAGATCGCGCTCGCCGCGATGGCCCGGCGTCTGCCGGGCGCACTCTTCTGCCGCTAATCTGCCCTCCTGCTGCATGGATTTCCGCTCGCCGAAGTGCCGCAGCACGTCATCCTGCGGACCACGGATCCCAGCCTCGTCGGCATCAGCCGACGCGGGTCCATGACCGGAACCACGTCACGGGACAGCTGGCTCCTCGGCTACCGCGCGGGCCATCCCCACGACGACGTCAGCGCGGCCGTCCTGCTGAACCTTCCGACCCGGCGCATCGAGCCCGTGCTCCCGCACGGCATGACGCGCGCGGGCCTGCGCAAGGCTCAGCGCGGGGACGCCGGTGTCGCCACGCAGGTGCGCGTCCCCATGACGGCGCTGGGATCCGTCAACGGTCCGGCTCAGGGCTATCGGGCGGAACCGGTGGAGCTGGCTCTGCCGGACACCGTCTCGCGCATGGCCTTCCGCAACGCCGTGGCGGTTCTCGATGCGCTTCTCGGGCGACGCGCATCGGGACACTTGCCCAGCAGCAGCGAACCCCTGACCTGGGGCGAGGACTTCCTCTCCCAGCGGCTGACGGCGCGATGGAGGGCCGCCCTGGTTTTCGCCGACGGCGCCGCGGAGAGCCCAGGCGAGTCCGTCTCACGCGCCCTCATTCACGAACAGGGGTTCGTGCCACCCGCTCTGCAGGTGCGGGTCGCCACAGACCTCGGGGAGGAGCGCGTCGACTTCGAATGGACGCTCCCGGGCCGCTCAGGTCATGCGCCGCGCCGGATCGTCGGCGAGTTCGACGGTCGCGGCAAGTACTTCGACGAGACGATGCTCGAAGGCCGGACCGCCAAGGAGGTGCACTATGCCGAAAAGCTGCGTGAGGACGCGCTGCGTCGGACCGGCCGGAAGGTGGTTCGCTGGGGCTGGGCGGATCTGAGCACCCCGGACATCCTGACGAAGAGGCTGCTGCGAGCAGGGGTCCCGCGCAGTAGCTCCCGCGCAGACGGCCAGCCGCGCCGCTCCCCCTGGGCAGATGAGTGATCCCGTCCCGACATAGCTACCGGATCACTCAACTGCCCAGGAGGAAGGGTCAGTATCGGCTGATCGCTCGACGGGCGGAATCCGTGCGCTGCTCCGGGTTCGCGATCTCGATCGCCGCATGCAGCACCTGAACGCCCGCCGGTGAGGCCAGCACCGGAGTCAGCTGCAGGGACGCCACCTGCGGGTGGTTGTCCTTGAGCATGGCCACCCGCTGCAGAGTGTCCTCCAGTCCCGCGATGTCCACCGCAGGAACGCCCTTGTACCCGAAGAGCCGCTGAGCGGCGCGCGGACGACGCACGAGGCCGCGCAGGTCCTGATCCGTCAGCGGGGGAACCGCGTGCGCCCAGTCGTCGAGCAGCTCCACGGCGTCCCCGGAGAGCCCGAAGGACACGACCGGGCCCATCAGCGGATCCTCGATGGCCCGGACCACGCAGCCCTGACCAGCCGGTGCCATCGACTGCAGCTCCAGGCCGGCGGCAGCATAGTCAGCGAGCACATGACGCATCTCTGCGATCGCGCGGCGCAGACCCTCGGGGTCCTCGATGTTCAGCTGGACCCCGCCCAGGTCGAGTCGGTGTCGCAGATAGGTGTTCGTGGACTTCACCGCCACCGGATAGCCCAGCTGTTCGGCTGCCGCCAGCGCTTCGGCCTCGGTGGAGAACGCCACAGAGCGCAGCATCGAGATGCCGTAGACCCCGAGCAGCTCCGCACAGCGATCCGCGTCCAGCGATTCAAGCTGGGCGCCCTGGACCCCGTCGAGCCAGCCGTCCAGCAGCTCGTCCCCGCGTCGCGAAGCGGCGGTTCCCTCCAGGCCCTTGGGCACGTAGGCCTCACCGATGCCCGCAGAGCGCCACCGCTGGTAGCGCACGATCTTGGCCAGGGCCACCAGGGACCGCTCGGGCGAGGAGAACACGGGGAACCCCTGCTGCAGCGATCCGTCCTCGATCACCGGAGCGGCGTTGCCGATATGGTTCAGCGGCACGCCCGCGTCGAGCACCCCGATCCAGGACGCCACCATCGGCTTGGTGTGCTGCCGGGCGGTCTGTGAGATGAGCCTGCTGTGGTCATAGTGCTCGCCGGTCACGGCCGGCTGCAGACACAGCGCGACGGCGTCGATGTCCTCGGCGGTGAAGAGCTCCTCGAGCGCCCCTGCCAACGCGGCGTCGGCGGCCGCACGGGGCAGATCGAGGTCCAGATCCCCGACGACGCGGACCGCCGTCAGTCCGAGCGTGTCGGCCGTATCGGCCAGGATCCTTCCCATGGACGGAGAATTCGACAGGATCCCGATCCGATCACCCCCGGGCAGCGGCTGGGTCGCCAGCACCTGCAGCACGTCCATGAGCGAGTCATGATTGCCCACCTGAATCACCCCGGAGTGCTCCAGCATCGAGTCCACGGCCCCCATCGGGGCGCGCGTGGTGCGCACCTCATGACCCGGAGGCAGACTGCGACCCATCACGTCTGACTTGGCGACCACCACAGGCTTGGTCCGCGAGAGCCGCCGGGCGATTCGGGAGAACTTGCGCGGATTGCCGAAGCTCTCGAGGTAGACCCCGACCGCGCGGGTGGAGTCATCATCCTCGAAGTACTGCATCGCGTCATTGCCGGAGAGATCCGCCCGGTTGCCGGCGGAGATCACCGAGGAGAGGCCGAGCTCTCGCCGATTGGCCTGGGCGAAGAGCGAGACCCCGATCGATGCCGACTGGCTGAACAGTCCCACCCCGCCGCGCAGCGGCATGGTGGGTGAGAGCGAGGCGTTCAGCGAGACATCCGGATCGGTGTTCATCAGACCCACCGACGCGGGCCCGATCAGGCGCATCCCCCAGCGCCGCGCCAGTCGCACCAGCTCACGCTGGTCCAACGGTCGATGATCGGGCCCCTCAGCCGGAGCTCCCAGTTCGGGTGCGGTGACCACGAGAATCCCCTTGACGCCGTTGCGACCACAGTCGGCGACGACCTCGGCCAGCTGCTCGGCCGGCACCGCGACCACGGCGAGATCGATCTGCTGCTTGATATGGGCCAATGAGGCGGAGGCCTCCACTCCCCCGACCTCGAAGGCCTCAGGGTTGACCGAGTGGACCCCACCGGTGAAGTGACTCTCGATGAGGTTCTGGACCAGGTGGTATCCCACCGACCCGTATTCACGAGAAGCGCCGATGACGGCCACCTGCTCCGGCGCCAGCAGCTCGGCCACGCTGCGCGACTCGGCGCGGTGTTCCCGCGCCTCCATCACCGCTCGGGACTTCTCCGTAGGGTCGATGGGGAACTCGAGCATGACCACGCCGTCCTCGAAGCGGCGCTGGGTCTCATATCCCGCCTCGGAGAAGACGGTGAGCATCTTGCGGTTCTCCGGCAGCACCTCCGCGGAGAAGCGTTCAAGCCCGCGTTCGCGCCCTGCGGCCGCCAGGTGCTCCAGCAGCACCGATCCCAGTCCTCGGCCCTGGTGCTTGTCCGAGATGTTGAAGGAGACCTCTGCCTCGCTGGTGCCCTCGATCCGGTCGAATCCGCCGACCCCGATGATCTCCTCATCGAGCAGGATCACCATTGCGACGCGGTCCACGTGATCGACCTGGGTGAAGCGGATGAGCTCCTTCTCGGTCAGTGCAGACTTGAAGGTGAAGTATCGCAGGTAGATTGAGGAGTCGGACTGCGCCGCATGCATGCGCTGCAGCCGTTCGGAGTCCTGGGGACTGATCGGTCGAAGATGCGCCGCGGCCCCATCACGCAGCACGACATCTGCTTCCCAGTGCGCCGGATATCCGCCGGTTCGAGGTGACTCGCCCATAGGATCAAGACTAACCATCACGTCACTGCAATGGATACTGCCCTCTGGCAGGCACCTGCCCTCCGACAGAAACAGGATCAGCTCCCCCGCTATGGCCCGCCAATCCAAGAGCGCCGAGACTCCCCCGGTGACGCCGGAGAAGAACATCATCGACATCGACGTCTCTGCGGAGATGGAGACCTCCTTCCTGGAGTACGCCTACTCGGTGATCTATTCGCGCGCCCTGCCCGACGCCCGGGACGGGCTCAAGCCCGTGCAGCGCAGGATCCTGTACATGATGTCGGACATGGGCCTGCGGCCCGAGAAGGGCCACGTCAAGTCCGCACGCGTGGTCGGTGAGGTCATGGGCAAGCTGCATCCCCACGGCGACGCCGCGATCTATGATGCGCTGGTGCGCATGGCGCAGCCCTTCGCGCTGCGCCTGCCGCTGGTCGATGGACACGGCAACTTCGGCTCCCTCGACGACGGCCCGGCGGCCCCCCGCTACACCGAGGCGCGGATGACCGCTGCGGCGCTGTCGATGACTGCAGATCTCGATGAAGACGTCGTGGATTTCGAGCCGAACTACGACAACCAGCTCACCCAGCCCGGCGTGCTCCCCAGCGCGTTCCCGAATCTGCTCGTCAACGGAGCATCGGGGATCGCCGTCGGCATGGCGACGAACATGGCTCCGCACAATATGCGCGAGGTCATCAACGGTGCCAAGCACCTGATTCTGCACCCCGCGGCCACGGTGGAAGACCTCATGGTCCACATCCCGGGCCCTGACCTGCCCTCCGGCGGGCGGATCGTGGGATTGGACGGGATCGCCGACGCCTACCGCACCGGGCGCGGCTCCTTCAAGACCCGGGCCAAGGTCTCCATCGAGCAGGTGTCGGCGCGCAAGACCGGGATCGTGGTGACCCAGCTGCCGTACATGGTCGGCCCCGAGAAGGTCATCGAGAAGATCAAGGACGCCGTCCAGGCGAAGAAGCTCACCGGCATCTCCGATGTTCTGGATCTGACCGACCGCAAGCACGGGCTGCGGATGATCATCGAGCTCAAGGCGGGCTTCAACCCGCAGGCGGTGCTCGCGCAGCTCTATAAGCAGACGCCGCTGGAGGATTCCTTCGGCATCAACAACGTGGCCCTGGTCAACGGCCAGCCCCGCACGCTGGGTCTGCTGGAGATGCTCCAGGTCTACGTGGACCACCGTCTGGACGTGGTCCGGCGGCGCAGCGCCTACCGGCTGCGCAAGCGTGAGGACCGCCTGCACCTGGTCAAGGGCCTGCTCATCGCGATCCTGGACATCGACGAGGTCATCCAGATCATCCGTGCCGCAGACGACACCGGCGCTGCGCGCCAGCGGCTGATGCAGATCTTCGAACTCACCCAGGCCCAGGCCGATCACATCCTTGAGCTGCGGCTGCGCCAGCTCACCCGCTACTCGGCGCTGGAGCTCGAACAGGAGAAGGAGCGCCTGGAGGCGGAGATCGCCGAGCTCCAGGCCATCCTCGGGTCTGAACAGCGTCTGCGCAGCCTGGTCGCCGAAGAGCTGGACGAGGTGGCCGCCAAGTACGGCGACGACCGACGCACCGAGCTGCTCGACGCAGAGGCAGCCCCCGCCGCAGCAGCTGCGCCGGCAGAAGCCGGTCCGGCCGCCGGCTCCACCAGCCTGCAGATCCCGGATGCCCCCTGCTGGGCCGTGCTCTCCACCTCGGGTCAGTTGGCGCGAACCACGAATCGCAGCACGCTGGTCCATCCCTCCCGGCGCGCCCGGCACGATGCGCTGACCTCCGCCGTATCCACCACGGCGCGCGGAGAGATCGGCGCAGTCACCTCCACTGGTCGCATGGTCCGGGTGCCGGTGATGGACATGCCGGCGATCGAGATGTCCTCCGGTGCGGTGAACCTGACCCACGGCGTCAAGGCGAAGGAGTTCCTGCACCTGGAGAAGAACGAGGAGCTGCTCGCCTTCGTCCCACTGGACGCAGTCATCGCCCTGGGCACCGCGCAGGGGCGGGTCAAGCGCGTGAACCCGGAGTACCCGCTCAATCGGGACGACTGGGAGGTCATCTCGCTCAAGGGCGAGGGACGCACCCAGGATCGTGTCGTCAGCGCCGCAGTGGCCGAGGACGACGCCGATCACCTCTGCTTCATCACCGCAGGAGCGCAGCTGCTGCACTTCGAGGCCGGACTCGTCCGGGCCCAGGGGCGCACCGCCGCCGGCATGCTGGGCATCAAGCTCGCCGAGGGGGATGCGGTCATCGGCTTCTCCGTGGTCCCTGCGCACGCCTTCGCGGAGACGACAGAAGACGACGACGCCGTCGATTCAGCCCAGCCAGCAAGCTCCAATGCCCTGGTGGTCACCCTGGCCGCCGGAGACACCCCCCTGGAAGGGTTCGAGTCGGGGAGCATCAAGCTCACCGACCTGGCGGAGTTCCCGGCCAAGGGTCGCGGCACCGCGGGCGTGCGCTCCCACCGGTTCATGCGGGGAGAGGATCACCTTCGGCTGGGCTGGGCAGGCCTCGGTCCCGCTCTGGGCGCCGCGAAGAACGGCACTGCGCGGAATCTTCCCTCGGAGATGGCCCGCCGTGACGCCTCGGGCGTCCCGCTGGAACGCGCCGTGGACGCCGTCGCTCCGAGTCCCGAGACGCTGAATCCGTCCACCGCCGAGTGACCGTGACACACCATTACTACAGCGTGTAGAAATCACCCCTGGGCAGGAGTATCCTGGTGCCTTACCTGCACGTAGGCGCAGCCCCCAGGGCGCTCCCAGGTGCACCGTTGTTGTCAGACCACTGTTGTGACAGTCGATAAGGAGCACCCGAAGATGGCCACTCTCGGAGGACTTGAGCGCTCAGTCATGAGCCTGCTCTGGGACAGCGCCGAATCCCTCAGCGCCAATGATGTGCGCGATCGTCTGGGCGAGGATCTGGCCGTGACCACGGTGCTGACCGTGCTCTCCCGGCTCGAGCGCAAAGAGATGGTCCGGCGCGAGCGATCCACGAGGCCGCACCGCTATTCGGCCACCGCCTCCCGCGAAGAGCACACCGTGGAGATGCTCAACGAGGTCCTGGGCACTGCGGGTGATCGTGAGGCCGTGCTGGCCCGGTTCATCGGGACCATCCCCGATTCCGAGGCAGCCGCGCTGCGGCGCCTGCTGCAGAACTGAACCCAGCACCGTTCCCCACTAAACTGAATCGGTGACCCTCCTCGCCGCATGCCTCGCCGCCCTGGCCCTCATGCTCGCGATCCCTGTGCCGCGGCTGCTCCGGGAGGCCGAGTTCCGCTCCCGCTCCCCCTGGGCAGCGATGCTGCTGTGGCAGGCCATCGCCCTGGCCGGGGGCGTCTCCATGGTCAGCGCCCCAATGGTCTACGGCCTCGGACCATTCGGGGATTCGGTGCCCGCCGCCGCTTCCAAGGTGCTGGGGCTGATGGCCACCGCAGATTTCGCGGCTCTGACGGACCTGGGAGTGCACCCAGGACACATCTTCGCGCTGTGCCTGAGCGTGCTGCTGGGCGGGCACCTGCTGCTGACCCTGCTGCTGACCTATGTCCGCGTGCTGGGCCAGCGCCGCCGTCACCGCGACGTGGTGCGTCTGCTCTCCACCCCGGTGGACGGCAACCGGGCCGCCGTGCTGGGAAGGCACCTGAACCTGTCCGCAGAGCTGGGCGATGCCCATGTGCTCGAACATGAGGCCCCGCTGGCCTATTGCCTGCCTGGACGAACGCATGCCGGCTCCGTGACGGTGCTCTCGCGAGGACTGCTGAACCAGCTCTCGGCGGCCGAGCTGGGCGCCGTCGTCGCGCACGAGAAGACCCATCTGCAGCAGCGTCATCACTTCCTCACCATGGCCTTCGAGGCGTGGTACCGCGCGCTGCCCTGGCTGCCCACCACCCGGCATGGCCGCGCTGCGGTGACCGAGCTGACCGAGATGCTCGCCGACGACGGCGCCCTGCGCGCCCACACGCGTCAGGACCTGCTGCGCGCACTTGCGCTGAGCTCCGCCGGCCCGGATCACCAGGATGTCCTTCGCGAGGGAACTCAGACCGTGGCCGAGAGCCTCGCCCCGGCTGAAGCAGAGACCGCACGCGGCCCCGAACCCGGCCCCGATGCTGAGTCCACGAGCGGCGACGATGCAGAGTCCAGGCTGATCACCACGGCGCGGCTGCGCAGGCTCCTTGCACCACCGGCGCCGCTGTCCCGGCCAGCCCTCGGGGGCGTGATCGGCAGCGCGGCAGCACTGGTGCTGGTTCCAGCGGCGGCCCTTCTGCTGGGCGCCTGAGTGCTGGGCGCCGGGATCAGACGCAGCACGGCGACCGAGCGCTAGCTGTTCGCCGCCAGGAAGTCCTCTGCGCCGCCGACAAGCTCGGTGTGACCCTGCGCCAGATCTTCGCGTCCCACCAAGGACGCGATCTCCGCCGCGAACTCCTCGACGCTGTAGAGCCGACCAGCGGCCTCACGGCGTGAGGCGATCGCACCCGGCTCGGCACGTTCGAGCAGCGTCGCCGTGATGGTGCCTTCGATCATGTCGCCCGAGACCACGGTGAGCGTGATGCCTTTGGCGTCGAGCTCCGGGATCAGCTCCCGAAGCGCATCCTCGCCAGCCCGCTTGGACCGAGCCACGGGCTCGTAGGAGTCCATCGTGGCGGTCTGCTTGATGAAGTGCGCCTGGTGGCTCGTGACGAACACGATCTGGCTGCCCTCGGGCATCACCTCGATCGCGGTACGCGCCATCTGGACCTGAGCGTCGCGGTTGAGCATCAGGGCGTAGTCCTCGCCGCGGCCGGACTCCATTCCGCCCGAGGCGTTGAGCACGAGCAGGTCCAGCGATCCGAAGTTCCCCACGGCGGCGTCCACCAGGGCCTGCGCGCCGGCCTCCTCGGTAAGGTCCGCGCCGACGGCGACCGCGCGACCGCCGGACTGCTCGATGCCGGCCACCACCTTCTTCGCCCGAGGCGCCTTCTGCCGATAGTTGATCACCACGCCCGCACCTCGGGCGCCGAGCAGCGCTGCGGTGGCGGCCCCGATGCCGCGGGAGGATCCGGTGATGATGGCGCCGGTTCCGGCCAGGTCCTGCTGTGTCATGAGTGCTTCCTCAGTTCTGCGTCGTGGTGTGCTGTCTCGCGTGCGGCGGTCGCCGCAGCCGGGAAGGTCAGTGGCCCATCCCGAGGCCACCATCTACCGGGATCACCGCTCCGGAGATGTAGGAGGCCTCGGCGGACGCGAGCCAGCGCACCACCGAGGCGACCTCTCCAGCCTCGGCGAACCGTCCGGCGGGGATGTTCTGCAGGTATTTGGCCTGCGTGGCCTCGTCCAGCGCATCGGTCATGTCCGAGCGGACGAAGCCGGGAGCCACCACGTTGGCGGTGATGCCGCGGCCGCCGAGCTCGCGGGTCAGTGAGCGGGCCATCCCGATGAGGCCCGATTTGGAAGAGGCGTAGTTGATCTGGCCAGGGGACCCGTAGAGACCCACCACCGAGGAGATCAGCACCACGCGGCCCTTCTTCATCCGAATCATGCCCTTGGAGGCCCGCTTGAGCACACGGAAGGCGCCGGTGAGATTGGTGTCGAGGACATCGGTGAAATCATCTTCGCTCATCCGCATCAGGAGGGTGTCTCGGGTGATCCCGGCGTTGGCCACAAGAATCTCGACCGGACCGTGGGCCTCTTCAACCTGAGTGAACGCGGCGTCCACGGAGGCGGAATCAGTGACGTCGGCCGCCACTCCCAAGGCGCCCTCAGGGGCCTCCCCATTGCGGGTGGTGACGGCGACCTTGTCACCGTTGGCGATGAAGGCCTCCGCGATGGCCCGTCCGATCCCGCGGTTCCCGCCGGTGATCAATACGCTGCGTGCGTTCATAAGTCTCCTCATTACGAGCCTCGTTCCCAGCGGCTCGGTGGGCTTGGCCACCATTGGCGCGGGAAATGTTCTCTGCCCAGCCTATGCCAGCGGCTATGTGACCGTCGCGTCACATCGCCGTCCCACCTCCAGGTTCGACGCCTAGACTGTCCGGGTGAGCGATCAGGTCCACTCGATCACTGATGCACCGCAGAAGCACAGTGACGAGCAGCACGGGAGAATGGTCCGCTATGCGGTGTCAATGGGCATCCGCATGGTGTGCTTCATCCTGGCGGTGATCCTGCAGAACTGGATGACGTGGGTTCTGCTCGCCCTCGCAGTGGTTCTGCCCTATGTCGCCGTGACCACGGCGAACGTCGGCGGTGATCGATATATGCGCCGCAGCGAGTCTGAGGATCTCCAGTCCCCCTCCCTGCTGGGCACCTCCCATGAAGAGGCCCCACCAGCGATGGACCGTCAGTGGTGGGAGGACGAGGAGGACGCGCAGGAGGACGCCGATGCCGAAGGCTATGCCGCGCAGCCCGAGGTCATCGCTGGAGAACTCGAGGACCCCGACGCCCCCGAAGACACCGACGAGGAACAGGACGAACGCCGCTGATGGATCTGCTCAACAGCCTCGGCAGCGACAGCGCGCAGCCAGGCCCGCAGACCCCGGAATGCTCCCGCAAGGGCTGCCGGAACACCGCAGACTGGCAGGTGCTGTGGAACAACCCCAAGATTCATGACTCTGCTCGTCGCAAGGTATGGCTCGCCTGCGAGGAACACCGCGCGTGGTTGGAGAACTTCCTCGCCCAGCGACTGTTCTGGCGCAGCACTGAGCCCCTGACCAGCGCAGACGAGGATTCCGGCACGGTCGCCCCAGACGACGAGCGTCGGATCGACCCATGACTCGCTATCGCTTTCTGCTCACACCCACCTGGCTCGGCTGGCTCGCCATCTGCACGCTCTTCGCCGTGGCCTGCGTGTTCCTGGGCCAGTGGCAGATCGACCGCCGCGAAGCTTCGCTGGAGGAGATCAACCGCATCGTCTCCAACTACGACGCCGACCCGGTGCCCTACTCCGAGGCCCGAGACCTCTTCGACGCGGCCCAGGCCGACGACGAATGGACCGTGGTCGCGCTGACCGGCGAGTACCTCGAGGACGACTCTCGGCTCGTCCGGAACCGGGCACACCGCGGGTCCGTGGGCTATGAATCACTGGTCCCCTTCGCCGTCGCCGGCACCGATGACGTGGTGATCATCGACCGCGGGTGGCTGCCCACCGACAGTTCCGATGGTTCCCGCCCGGAGTACTCACCAGCGCCGCCCGAGGGCGAGGTCGATCTTGTGGCTCGCATCCGACCCGCCGAGCCGGCGATCAATCGCGGGGCCCCCGAAGGTCAGCTCGCCTCGATCGATCTCCAGGAGTACCAGGATGAGCTCGACTACAGCCTCCTCACAGGCGGCTACGGGCTCATGGCCGAGGAGTCGCCCGACCCGGAGACGGCCCCGCGACAGCTGACCCGTCCCTCAATGGAGGAGGGACCCCATCTGTCCTATTCCATGCAGTGGCTCACCTTCGGCCTGCTGGGCTTCATCGGCTGGGGCTACGCCGCGCGAATCCACGCCCGGAATCGTGACTTCGATGAGGCCGAGGCCGCGGCGACTGGGGCGACTCCGCATGCAATCTCAGAGGATGGCGGGCCGGTGCATGCTGCCTCCTCCGTGCCCGCGCAGGATCGAGTGCGTGAGGCCAATCGACGTCGCCGGATCACGACCGGACGGCTCTCGGACGAGGACCTCGAGGACGCCTGGGTCGACCAGCGACTGGGCCGCTGAGCCTCACCCGGCGGGCGGCAGTTCATCTCCGGCGCACGAGGCGACCTCCCGCCAGTGCAGAGACTCCTCGTCGAGCTGCCAGTGCGTCACCTCGGGGCCGAGGCTGGTCTCCGCGGTGAACCACCAGGTCTCCCCCGGGTTCCATCCCGCGATCACACTGGCAGTGTCTGCCGCCACCGGGATCGCCCGGCCGGCACTTCTCAGATAGCCCGCGATGCTGAGGTGGACGCCGTCGTACACCTTTGACACAGCCTCCCAATCGGGAATCACCCACTTCCCGGCTCTGCCAGTGGTGCGGAACCAGTCGTGGCGCTTCTCGGCGGTGACCTCCAGCGGGAACCGCTCGCAGAGTACAGCCCAGTCCTGGGCGGTGCGGATCTCATAGACGCTGGGCACACCGGAGACCCAGAGCCGACGCGTGTGTGCGGTCTCCCAGCCGAAGCTGTCCTCGAAGAAGTACAGGACCGCCGGTGCGTGATCGGAGAATCGAGCGGTGCTGCGCCGCAGGTTCTCCGGCGGCCGGGACCACCAGAATCCGCCGTAGCTCGCCCTCGGATCTTCCGGACGGTCACGCCGTGCCCGGAGTTCCAGGGCCTGCTGTTCCGCACGCCAGTCCGAGAGCACCCGCGCGGGTTCGCTCGACTGGTCGTATCCCGGAATATCTGGCCACTGCACGCAGGCCTGATCCATCAGGCGCACGTCTTGGTTCCACCACGTGGTCTGCGGAGACTCAAGAAGGTGGTGGGCCACACGCAACGCAGCGCCGCGCAGCTCCGCGGAGGCGGCAAGATGGTCCTCACCCTCTGGTTCCTGCCAATAGCGCGCGAACGCCGCGACGTCGCCGAGGACGAACCGCAGCAGATCCTCCGTGGGCTCCGCAAGGTTCGTGGCGTCCAGAACCCGCGAGACCTCCTTGGGCCCGACAGCTGACGACAGTACGCGGACCGAGGAGCCGAAGACCGGCCACCGGGACACGAGCCGTCCACGGTGCTCACCCTCGGGCTCGAGCGCCGTCGCTGCCTGATGCACCGCTCCGGAGAGCACAGTTGAGCTCGGGTCCGCACGCCGCTCGGAGGCCATCGCGAACTCCAGCAGCCGGCGTCCCCGCGGGCCGTCAAGCAGAGCGTCGGGGGTCAGATCCATGGGCAGAGCCTAGCGACCACGGACCTGGACTCACCAGCGCCATTCGGAGCTGCGTCGGGCCGGCACTGTCGGGCGGGCGCCGCCGGGCGGTCACTGCCGGGCCGGCACCGCCGGGCCTGCACAGTCTGTCCCGCATGATCAGGCCAGGGTGATGAGGTCCTCGTAGTCCTTGGTGTAGATGTCTTCCTCGCCATCGGGCAGCAGCAGCACCCGGTCGGGGCTCAGCGCCTCCACCGCACCCGGGTCGTGGCTGACCAGGACCACGGCACCCTCGTAGGTGCGCAGCGCGGCGAGGATCTCCTCGCGACTTGCGGGGTCCAGGTTGTTCGTCGGCTCGTCCAGCAGCAGCACATTGGCGCTCGAGGCCACCAGCGAAGCCAGGGCCAGGCGAGTCTTCTCGCCGCCGGAGAGCACCGCCGCGGGCTTGCTCACGTCATCGCCGGAGAACAGGAAGGACCCGAGGATCTTCCGCTGGTCGGTGTCGTTGAGGAACGGTGCCGCGGTCTTCATGTTCTCCAGCACGGAGCTCTCGGTGTCCAGAGTGTCGTGCTCCTGGGCGAAGTAGCCGAGCTTGAGCCCGTGTCCGGGGATCACCCGGCCGGAGTCCGCCTCCGCGGCGCCGGCCAGCAGGCGCAACAACGTCGTCTTGCCTGCACCGTTATAGCCCAGGATGACCACACGAGAGCCTCGGTCGATCGCGAGGTCCAGTCCGGTGAAGATCTCCAGGGAGCCGTAGGACTTCGAGAGTCCCTCCGCCATGAGCGGGGTCTTGCCGCAGGAGGCCGGCGCGGGGAAGCGGATGTTCGCCACGCGTTCGGCCTGGCGCTCGCCCTCGAGCCCGGCCATCATGCGGTCGGCTCGCTTGAGCATGGATTGGGCAGCGACGGCCTTCGTGGCCTTCGCGCGCATCTTCTCCGCCTGGAAGCGCAGCTGGCTGGCCTTCTTCTCCGCGTTGGCGTACTCGCGCTTGCGCCGGGCGGCGTCCTGATCACGCTGGACCAGGTACTTCTTCCAGCCCATGTTGTAGACATCGAGCGTCATGCGGTTGCCATCGAGGTAGAACACCTTGTTGACGGTGGATTCGATGAGGTCCACGTCGTGGGAGATCATCAGGACTCCCCCGGCGTAGCTCTGCAGGTGATCTCGCAGCCAGACGATGGAATCCGCGTCCAGGTGGTTCGTGGGCTCATCGAGAAGCAGGGTGTCCGCGTCGGAGAACAGGATCCGGGCGAGCTCGACGCGGCGGCGCTGACCACCGGAGAGCGTCTTCAGCGGCTGGGTCAGGATGCGCTCGGGCAGATCCAGGTTGTTGCAGATCATCGCGGCCTCGGCCTCGGCGGAGTAGCCTCCGGCGGCGTCGAACCGGGTCTGCACCTTCGCGTACTGGGTCATCGCCTTGTCGCGGACCGCGTCGTCGGTGCTGGCCATGTCCTGCTCCGCCTGGCGGAGCTTGGCGGAGATGACATCGAGCTCGCGGGCCGCGAGGATCCGGTCGCGGGAGAGCTGCTCCATGTCATCGATCTTGGGGTCCTGCGGCAGATAACCGATGCTCCCCCGGCGCTCCACATGTCCGGCGGCAGGCTGGGTCAGCCCCGCAAGGACCTTGGTCAGCGTGGTCTTGCCGGCGCCGTTGCGCCCGACGAGGCCGACTTTGTCTCCCGAATCGATGCGGAACGCGACCTCGTCCATCAGCAGACGCGCTCCGGCGCGGAGTTCAAGATTGGATACGCTGATCAACGGTGCAGTTTCCCTTCGGGCCGCGCAGAGCGCGCTGGCCTGACAACTTTGAATAGGTGGGTTCGGTGGACAACCCTTCCAGTGTAACGACGACCCTCGATGCAGCCGCATTCGATGTCGACACCTCCGACGGCGGTCGGCGGCGCATCCTGCATCCGGTGACCCTGAATCTGCCCGAACACCGCATCGCAGTGATCGGCGCCAATGGGTCAGGAAAGTCCACGCTGCTCCGGCTCATCGCCGGACTCGTGGCGCCCAGCTCGGGATCGGTCCAGCTCAGCCCCACCGGCCTGCGGACCGGATTCATCTTCGCCAACCCACAGGCGCAGCTGATCATGCCGGTGGTCGGCGAGGACATCGCCTTCTCACTGCGCAGCAGCATCTCCTCGGCAGCGCAGCGACGTCAGCGCAGCCGTGAGATCTTGGACACCATGGGCCTCGGTGACCGAGAGGAGTCCAGCATCTACGACCTCTCCTCCGGAGAGCGGCAGAAGGTCGCACTTGCCGGTGTCCTCGCCGCGGAGCCGGAGCTGGTGCTCGCCGATGAGCCCACCACGCTGCTGGATCTGCGCAGCACGGTGGAGTTCACCGAGATGCTGATGAACCTGACACCACCGATGATCGTGGCCACCCACGACCTCGACCTGGCCGCACGGGCGCAGCGGGTGCTGGTCTTCGACGACGGCCACCTGGTCGCCGACGGCCCGCCGTCCGTGGCCATCCCGCATTATCGCGAGCTCGCCGGAGGCGGTGGCGGCGATCTGTCTACCCCGCAGAAGCCGGATCAGTAGGCGCCGGACCCCCCGACGACGGCCTGAACCGTGCGCAGCACGATCACGATGTCTCCCATCAAGGACCAGTTCTCCACGTAGTACAGATCCAGACGCACGCTCTCCTCCCAGCTGAGATCGGAGCGACCGGCGACCTGCCACAGCCCAGTGATCCCTGGCTTGACGAGCATCCGCCGGTGGGTGGTGTCATCGTAGGCCTCCACCTCCTGGGGCAGGGGCGGACGGGGTCCCACGACCGACATCTCACCGCGCAGCACGTTGTAGAACTGCGGCAGCTCATCGAAGCTGAGCCTGCGCAATACCGCACCGACCCGGGTGACGCGAGGATCTTTGCGCATCTTGAAGAGCACACCGTTTCCCTCCGAGAGGGTCTGCAGCATCGACAGGTGCTTCTCTGCGTCCACCACCATCGAGCGGAACTTAAGCATTGAGAAACGTGAGTGGTCGATCCCGACGCGTTCCTGGCGGAAGAGCACCGGACCCGTGCTGTCCAGCTTGACCCAGACGGCGATCACCAGCAGCAGCGGCGCGAGCATGAGCAGCGCCGTGGCGGAGACGACGATGTCGAAGGCACGTTTGGTGACCCGGCCCATGGTCGACATCCGCGGGTAGGCCACGTAGAGCATCGGGACGCCCCCGACGATATGCGCTTCGATCCGTGAACCGGCCACCTCAGAGAGCGAGGGAACCACGACCAGGTTCACGTCCAGGGCTTCCAGCGCCCAGCCCAGTTCACGGACCGACTCCGGAGGAAGGAGATCGGTCTCGGTGAGCATCACCAGATCTGCGGCGCTGCGCGTCACCACGTCGATGATTCTCGCGACGGTGCGTCCCGGGTCCGCGACTGCGCCGTCTGCATGAGCCGGGCCCTCGGTATAGGTCGCCGTGACGGTGGTCCCGGTGGAGGTCTTGGAGCTTTCCACTGCAGAGACCACATGGCGGACCTTTCGAGCATCACCCACGACGACGACACGATGAGTCCACTCACCGTGACGCCACCGGTCCAGGAGATATCGACGCCAGGCGTGCCTGCCGATCAGGAGGCCGGCGGCTCCCAGGGGAAGCGAGACGATGATGTGCTCTCGGGGCACGTCCAGGGCGAGGACGACCACGGCCACGAAGAAGACTCCGAAGGTCACGAAGGTCCCGACGAGGACGCGTCGATACTCAGTGAGTCCCGATCCGATCTGCTTCCAATCCCGGGACCTGCCGAGACTGAGCACGAGCACCCACAGCGCGCCCAGCCCCAGAGTCACACCCACCGGGTGCTGACCCTGCAGAAGGAGTCCCTGAACTGCCCCAAGGATTCCCGCGATGACGGCGAGATCAGTCGCGAGCAGTCGCATGCCATAGCTGGTGTGCCACTCCCGCGCGGAGGCGGGACCAGAGGGCGCAGTCATCCAGTCGGCTGCCGCGACGAGCCGGGTGGTGTTCGCCGAAGCGGTCTGGGCCGTCATGACGAGGCCTTCGGGCTGTGCGCGGGGACCAGCTGATAAGACGAGCAGACGGGGTCAGGAGCGCGGCCTGACAGGCTGGAGAACGGAGGGTTCACGGCGGTTGCCTTTCGTTTGAACGGGGTTGCGCTGAGCCGGTGCAGACTCAGCGTCGGAAGGGAGTGTGTCGTGAGGCGGCCTGTTGACTTTTCGGTGGGCCATGATCAGTCCCGGGATGACTTCGGCGACGATCACGCCGATGGCCATCGAGATGCCGGGGGCCGCCGCACCCAGTCCGAGTCGGACTCCGAGAACCGTCCCGGGGATGACCAGCGCCAGCAGCGTCAAGGACATGGCCGCCTGTCGCCAGAATCCACGCCGATCGGTGAGCAGGTTGGCCTGGGTCAGATACATGGATTGCGCGACCAGCGCCGTCGCCATGCCCAGGACGACGCCCCAGGACGGGACGAGATCGCCTCCGGTGACGAGATTCGACACAGGGCGGGTCAGCAGCGCGAAGCCGAGTGCAGCGGCCAGCCCGAGTCCGAGGAACATCACATTGGCCCGCCGCCACAGCGCAATGTCCGGGTCGACGGCGAACCGAGGCCAGAGCACCATGGCAGACATGAAGAGCACAGAGTAGACCGGCATGTACAGCTGCAGGGCCATGGCGTACTCACTGACGTCTGCGGCAGTCGCCACCCGTGCCAGCACGAGTCTTCCGTGCTGCTCCGACAGCGCCCGTCCGGCCATCGCCAGGAGCACCGGAAGGCCCCCGAGCAGAATCAGGCGCACCGCGACCAGGAACCTCTCCTCTGTCCCGGAACTGCCTGCCTGCTGGTCATCGGCTCTCTCGGCATAGAGACCCTTGAGTCCGATCCGTGGGTGCAGGAACGCCAGCGAAGCACAGATCGCCACATACGTCACGGTGCTCACCGGAAGCCCCACCGCGAGCCAGATCGGGGGCGCCTCGGCTCCGATGAGGAGCAGCACCAGCAGGAGGTTGCCGATGGGAGGGATCAGACCGAGCAGCACGAGCAGGTCTGTGCGGTCCCGGCCCATCAGCACTCGGGCCGCCAGCCCCATGGGGAGACCCAGGAAGAAGATGCAGAGCACGAGGCTCATCACGAGATCCACCTGCGGCCCCAGCCCGTCCGGCACCTGGAAGAATGAGGACCAGAGCCCGTACACGCCTGCCACTGTCGCCGCAGTCGTGCCGCCGAGCCCCACCGCCGCCAGCACCAGAGCGGTCCGCCGGACCAGGATCCGGACTTCGGCCACGGATTCACGGCCCTTGCTGGCCCGGGCCACGGCCCGTGCGACGGCCGCTCCCAGCCCAAGGTCGGCGAAGGGCAGTGCAATCTGCAGCTGGGCGATCATGATGATGAATCCAAAGGCGAGGACGCCTGCGTACTGAACGGTGAGCCCCGCCGAGGTCAGCGCACAGGCACCGCTGATGGGGAGCACGGCGGCGCGCATTCCGGCCGTGCGCAGGAGCATCGTGGTCCAGCTTCGCTGCTTCACAGACTCCCCCGGTTCGAGGGCTTCAGCCCGCCCTGTGTCGGGAGACGCGCTGGCGAGAGGTGTCTCAGCTTCCACGACTGACCGCCCGCACCACACCTGAAAGACCCACAAGGACGGCCGCCGGGTGAGGTTTCGCTCGGAGCCCCTGTGTGAGGTGACGAGCACCTGCGAGCCAGGCACGCGAGGCGAAGGCATCGCGGGCCACCACAGATGTCAGGAAGTCGGCCCGCGCGCGGTCGTCGATCTCCGCGCCGAACGAGTGGACCCATGCCGAGCTGGCCCGCCAGTCAGGGGTCCGCGAAATCGACCCGTGGGTCCCCTGATGAACTCGAACCAGAACCTCCGGGAGCATCTGCAACGGGTGGCCCGCGCGCTCCACTCGTCCTACCCAGTCCCAGTCCTGATGCCGGGTGAGTTGCTCGTCCCATGCCACCTGCAGCGCCATCTCGCGGCTGCACAACAGCGAGGAGGTCTGCATGAAGTGCCGTCGCAGGCGCAGGGTGGAGCGGTCAAACACGTAATCCACCACTGAGGGCCTCGAGCGGCCGGCAGGCTGGTAGAGCTGTTCCGGAACGACTCGGCTCGTGGCTCCGATCAGCAGCGAGCGTGAACTGACCAGTTTGTCGTCGCCTGCCACGGCGAGCTGCATGGCGGACTTTTCGGCGACCCACTCGTCGTCGTCATCGAGGAATGCAACGTGGGTGGTCTCAGCGGACTGGACCCCCAGATTTCGGGCTGCTGCCGCGCCCAGACCCCCTGGGGTGAGCACCAGCACATGTGGGAGACCAGCCAGGAGCCTCTTCACCTGTTCTTCTCTGTCAGGACGATCAAGGACGACCAGCGCCGTGGTCGGAAGAGTCTGTCGCAGTACCGAGCGCACCGCGCGCTTGAGGGATATCCTTCCCACGGTCGGAATGACGGCAGTCAGCGCGTCTCGACGCCGCGGAGAACTGCGGTGCAGCGCCCTGTAGTCCAGGGTCGGAGCGTCCGTGGCCGAACTCATCAGGGGAAGTGGTGCCGCGTTCATCGGGTCCTCCTCACCAGCAGCGCTGCCAGTTTGATCGGCTCCAGCAGATAGCGGCCGCTGAGTCGCCGAGGATCAGAGGCGAGGCGCCAGAGCCATTCGAAACCCCAGGCGCCGACCTGTCGAGGAGCAAGCGACTGGACGCCGCCCAGCTGGTCCAGCGCGCCACCCACGGTGGCGATCACAGGAACATCGAGCAGATGCGACAGCTCGTCTGCTATCCGTTCCTGAAGCGGCATGCCCATCCCGATCAGCAGGACCTGAGGGTCATGAGCACGAATCTGTTCGATCACAAGGGCCAGATCCTTGTCGCACCATGGGTCTGCGGGAATCGACTGCCATGAGACATCACCGTTGAGGGACTCGAAATACTTCTGCGCGGCAGCGGCCGCCTCGGTCGTCCCCCCCAGTGCGGTCACTCGCGTGATCCCGGCCAGTGTGGTCAGCCCATCCAGCCAGTCGGTCGAACCGAGGCGATGCTGGGCGCTCCACAGCGCCGGTGGGTCCAGCTTCGCGACTGCATGGGGCGGCGCCCCGTCCGCCATTTCAGGCTGCGCCGCTGCCCGCCGGTGACTCCTCGCGGGCCAGAACCGCAACAGCGCGAGCAGCGGCATGCCATCGATGATCACAGCACCGGCATGGGCGTAGAAGTCCCGAACCTCCGCGAGGTGGTGCCAGAGGTAGACCGAGTGGAGGTTATGGCCGGCTACGACCAGGCGGCGGCGCTCGAGGACGGCGCGATGGATGTGACGCAGCAGCTCCTGACGACGCAGCGGTGAGACGCGCACGCCCAGCAGCGGCACCTTCACGGTGGGAATCACGGTCATCGAAAGGCTCCTTCGAGCGGGACAAATGGTTGTTGCGGCGTTCTCGGCGGCGCTTCCGACCGGAGCGGACTCGTCTTCAGATTCGGCGCGGTGAGCACCGCCAGGAGGATCGGGAGTGCCACATACGGATTGTTCAGCCCACTGACCGAGAGGCTGTTGATGGTCGCGATGGACATCAGCACGATGATCAGCGTCCATGACACGCGCGACATGTGCATGACGACGACCGGGACGAGCAGCGCAAGCAGCAGGGCAAGGACACCGCCGTCGTAGTAGAGACGCATGGCGAAGGAGTGCAGGATCACCGAGTAGCACTGACCGTCCCCGGCGGAGGAGAACAGCCTCTCGTAGTAAGAGAGATCCTCACAGGCACCGGCCGAGAGCGGGGTGATCGGCGGGGTTCCGAAGAGCCGCTGCATCCACCCCCAGTTCGCGGTCTCCTTCTGCAGGACCTCGAAGAACTGGACCCGATCGATGACCCGAGACTCAGCGGCCCGAGCTTGGAAGACGAACCACGGCAGGGCAGCCGCGGCCAGCGGAATCAGGCTGGCGAGGTACTTCATGAACACATCGGAGCTGCGACTGCTCCACAGCGCATAGACCACCAGCACGAGATAGGTCAGCGCCCCGCTGCGGGAACCGGAGAGCACTGTCAGGACGCCGAGCAGGACGACCAGCCAGAATCGGTATGGAGCGTTCTGCCGGTGCACCACGGCTGCCAATGCGGTGAAGAGTGCGAGTTCGAAATTGTTCTCCAGAAACAGCCCCGGGCGCTCGTCGGGGCCGAGCAGCGCGGTGGTGAGGATCGACTTGATGGTCGCCAGCGCGATCAACCACCAGGCCAACCGGTGCAGAAGATCAGTGCGACTCCATCGGTGGCCGCGCGCCATGGCGAACACCACCAGGTAGACCAACCACCGATGCGCCTGGAGCAGATCCTCCAGCGGCGGCTGCTCGAGGAGCGCCCCGATGATGCGAGTGGCGACATACGCCGCCAGGACAACCAGCATCAGGTGCGCCCTGATCCGTCCTCGGACGAAGATCCAGGCGGCGAGGAGCAGCACCCAGGCGTCGAGGATCGCGGTCATCGGCAGCGGCGAGAACTCGCCGACATAGATGACGCTGACCAATGCGCTCCCGACGAGTGCCAGATACAGCAGCCGCTGGAGCCAGACCGGGATGTCGACCATCCGCGCGCGTGGGTCTCGGGCCACCGCTGGGCGCACCGGAGCGGTCTGCCACACCCTCGACATCACCGCGAATCACCCCCTCTCCCGAGGGAGCACCACGACTCGGTTCTTCCGGGACTCGGCGGTCGATGCACTCGACTCTGATTCGGAGAGCCGACGCGGGCCGGCGGGCACATTCTGCCCGACCGTGAGCCGGGGGCTGCCCGCGGGATCCAGCTCCCCGCGGGTGCGTCGTGACGGACGCTGACGACGTTCCTGCAGGCTGTCCGGGCCGCGCATGGGCACCCCGACGAGAACCAAGCCCACGACCCGAGCCCGAGCGCGGGCAAGCAGCTCGAAGCTGGTGGCAAGCTGAGCTCGAGTCGCGGTGCCATAGCGGGTCACCACGATCACCCCTGTGGTGATCTGCGCCAGCAGCGCGGCGTCAGAGACCGAAAGAAGGGCTGGTGTGTCGATGATGGTCACGTCATAGTTCTCGGCACAGGCCTCCAGAAGGGCCTGTACCTTCTCCACACTCGCAGGCTCCATGCTCTGGTCTTCGCGGGCGCCGGGCAGGATCACGTCAAGTCCATCCTCCACTCCGGGGATGATGACGTCCTCGAGGTAGACGGTGCCTCCCAACACGTCCCGCAGACCGCCGGTCTCCCCGTGCTCCATGTCCATGTCGAGCCACTCCGACAGATCTGGGTTCTCAAAGTCGGCCCCGATGAGCAGGGTCTTTCGACCGCCCTCGGCGAGGGAACGGGCCAGGTTGACCGCAACTGTCGTCCTGCCCTCGCGCTCCACCGAGCTGGTGATGACATAGGAGCTGGGTGAACTGAAGGACTCACCGAAGCGCAGTCGCATTCGCATCTCACGGAATGCCGCAGCGGTATCGGCCGTTCCTCGGCCTTTGCGCCGGCGGGCTTCTCGGCCGCCGCCTTCTCGCCGTGTCACACCCAGCAGGGGTGCCACGGTGAGCGGGGCGAAGTCTTCGGGACGCCGGACCGTGGTGTCCAGCGCCTCGCGCAGGAAGGCCAGTCCGATGCCCAGGATGAGCCCGATGGCCACTCCTGCTCCCAGAGTGAGATCGAGTCGCGGGCTTTCCGGGGTGGTCGGCACTTGTGCGGCCTGGACGACCGCAAGGTCCATGATTCCCGAGTCCCCCACAGGGCTGCCTTCGAGCGAGGTCTCGATCTCATCGACCACGTTCTGCAGACTCGTGACGACGGCATCGGCGATGTCCGCCGCCTGCTGCGCCGAGCCGGCTGTTGCGGTGATCTCCAGCAGCGTGGTGTCGGCGAGGGCCTGGGCTTCGACATCGTCTGCCAGTGCAGTGGCCGATGTCGACAATCCGAGCGACTGCACCACGGGGCCCAGGACGGCGGGCGTGCTGACGAGATCGGCGTAGGTGGCAGCGCGCTGTTCCGCGAATGAACTGCCCTGCTGCAGCTGCGCCAGATCCGCGCCGCTGGAGGCCGAGACGAAGACCTTGGTCGTGGAGGCGTAGGTGATCGCCTGAAACGGGTAGGTGGCCGCTGCGCCGATCACGGCGAGGGCCAATGTGAGGAGGATGGTGGCCCATCGCCGACGGCAGATGCGCAGGTAATCTTGCATATTCATGTGTGACAACTTTCCCGGTGCGTGGTCAGAAGTCACCGGGTAGGACGCCCCTGGAACGGTGGGGCATCCATCACGGTGCGAGCCTCACGCTAGGTGCTGATCCATGCTTCGCATCACGGGGGTGAACGAACCCCCGCAGGGACTACGGGGGAACCCCCGTGTTTCCCCGTGGTCGAGAATCAATGAATGTGACTCAGGCCACCCATAAGCAGTTATGCACTGCGCAGGTCGTCTTCTTCCTCGACCTGGAGCATCCGACGAAGCGCATGACGGGAATCCAGACCGAGCTTTCCCAAGGCATTGGCCACGTGATATTCGACGGTACGCACGGAGAGCACCAGTTCCTCGGCCACGTCCTTATTCGTCAGACTCTGGCCGACCATCAGCGCAATCTCCCGCTCTCTGGTCGTGAGTGCGGTGAGCGCAAACCGCGCTTTGGAGCTGAGCCCCTCGGGGAGGTCGACCAGGCGCGGTCGTTCCCGGGCACCCTGTCCCGTCGTCGACTTGCGCAAGGTGCGGAAGAGCTCATCGGCCTGATGGAAGAGCCCCTCTGCGCCGCAACCCTGGAACATCGACGCCGCCCACAGCACCCATTCCGCCGTCTCTTCCGCCTTGTCCTGCAGCGTGTCCAGCCCCTGGATCACACAGTGACCGAGGTCCAGGGCCAGAAGACCCCGGTAGATGCTCAGCGCTCCCCCATCCCCCGGAATATGTGCTGATTTGAGGCCGGGCACCGCTGTGATCGCTGACATTGCCGCGATCAGGTGCTCGTGGGCGGCAGCGTGCTTGCCGGCCCCTAAGGCGGCCAGACCGCGCAGGTGGCGCAGGACGTAGTCACGGTGCGCGGCGGAGGTATGTTCATCAGCGCGAACTTTGGTGATCAGTCCCGGCAGCGCCTGGGACCGCCCACTGTGCAGCAGGGCGCGGCCCAGCAACACCGCCGAGGTGGCCGCACGGGACCAGATGCTGAACTCGACCTGCATGCCCAGGATGCTGCTGATGACCTTCTCATGATCCTGGTCCGCAGTGGCGGCCCAGGCGTCCACGTATCCGCGTCCTGCGCGACCCAGGCTCGTATCGGACACTCGGCCCACATGGGCGCGCAAGTCGAAGGACCAGCTCTGCGTCTCGCGGTGCCCTCGTGCGGCGGGCACAAGGTGCACCGCATTGAAAGCCAGGGGTGCCAGGTTGTCCTCGCTGACGTCGAGAACCTCCGATGCGGCGGCCTCGGCGATGATCTGGGCCTCGGTCCAGAGCCCCGCCTCGAACAACAGATACGTCATATGCACCTCGGCCTGCGCCAATGAGCGCCGGTTTCGCCCGGGCCAGTTCTCGATGGCGGTGGTCAGGTCGGCATAGGCCTCCGATGGGTGGCCTGCGGTGCGCAGCACGGCCCCGCGGGCCACCAGCAGCGCCATCTGCGCGGACTCCGTTCCCGGAACCATCCGCACCTCGTCCAGGAGCTTCTGGACATCTCGGGAGAAGGACTGAGGCTGGACATCCTCGATGCCTTCCAGCGACTGCCAGAGCTGCAGACTCACGCGCAGGCCGCGGGTCTCCGCCAAGAGCTGTTCGGGTGTGGCAATTCGGGTGCGCACACTGGGGTCTTCGGCCTGGATCTGATCTTCCAGCTGCAGAAGGGCTTGCACTGTCCGGGCGGCGATATGGAGCAGATGCCAGTAGGAGCCGCGCAGACCCGAGGTGCGTGAGGCCTGCAGCACGGTGTCGGCGTAGCAGAGCAGAGCCTTGGGCGTCGCGGCCTCGATGTCCACGCCGCCGGCGAGAAAGCCCAGTGTGGCCTCGAGATCTCCGCGGATCAGGCTCTCGCGCCCCAAGAGGCCCCGGCGCAGCACGGGGTGCACCTCGTGACTCTGCGCCCAGCTGACGGTCGCGTCCACGTCGATCTTGGTCCCGGCTCGCATCGCCGCAAAGGTCAGGCATTCAAGCGTGCTGCCGGAGCGATCCACCTCGAAGGCGAGCCGACTCAGCTCAAGCGCCTGGGCAGTGTCACCGCTTCGGCTGGCGGTGCGGGCGGCATCGACAAGAGCCTCGACCGTGTCCGCCGGCATCTCCACGCCTGGGTCCATGAGCAGAGCCTCGGCTCGGTGACGCGCGGAGGCTGATCCAGCCTCGACCCGGGAGAGTCGCATCTGCAGATCAACGCGCAGGTCACGGCCGAGATCCGCGACCAGGCAGCGTTCAAAGACCTTGTACTTGAGCGAGAAGCGCCCTGAGATCATCTCTTCCTGGACCAGGTTGGAGTTCCTGAGCGCCTCGACGTCGAGTGACTCGACCCCGAGCAGAGTGCTCATCTCATGGACGGAGAGGGGATAGCGCGCCAACGCCAGGAGGGCGAGCATCTGCTGCACGCTCTCGGAGGCTTCTTCGAAGACCTGCCGGATCAGCAGGCGCTGCGCCTCCGCTGGTCCTTCTCCGCGCTCCAACTCGCGCAGCGCCGCCTGCAGGGCCTCTGCCGTGACCATATCGTCGAGCCTGGTGAGCCTGTCGATGACGTGGTCGAGGAAGGCGGGAAAGCCCCCTGTGACATCGTGGACGCGCGCCGCCACGTTGCTGCTGATCGGCAGCCCCGTATGCTCCTGGAGCAGCTCACGGACCTCGGACCGGGTGAACGGCTCCAGAACTATGCGCAGCGCCTCACCGGCGGTCTCGGTGAAGCGGATGAGCCGATGCATCTCGGGGTGCTGCGTGGCGCGCGCAGTCACCATCGAGAGCATCGGGATGTCCTCAATCTCGCGGATCGTCTGGTAGATCACATCCGAGGAGAGCGGATCCACCCACTGCATGTCCTCGATCACAAGGACCACGGGCTCGGTGATGGCATCGGCCTGCTCCTGGACAAGCGCAGCGAGCTCTTCCACATCGCAGGGCGCACGGTAGCGCTGGGGCTTCCGCAAGAGGTGGGTGGCCGCGTATCCGGGAATCTCGCGGTCCGAAGGATCGAGGTACACGTTCGAACGTGACCATCCGGGCAGACGGGAGACTGCCTCGTTGAGCAACGAGGTCTTCCCCACTCCCGGTGGGCCTTCGATGAGGACGAAGCGCGGGGCGACGGAGGTGTGAACGGCCTCCGCCGCCGCCGCGATCACTTCGAGCTCCGACCGCCGACCCAGAAAACGTGTTGACATTGACATGGCTGCTCCTGGCGCAGGCCACCTTTTGTCTGGTTCAGGGTCCAGACATGAAAGGCACCTGATCGCCATAGCCTATGTCAATGTTTTTTCCAGGAGAATAGCAATCGGAGAATTTGTTCAAATTTAAATATTGAACCCCAGCGCGCGCATCTGCTCGCGGCCGTCGTCGGTGATCTTCTCCGGACCCCACGGCGGCATCCAGACCCAGTTGAGCCGCCACTCGTCGACCATGGTGCCGACGTGCTGACCCACCTGCTCTTCGAGCACATCGGTCAGTGGGCAGGCCGCAGTGGTCAGCGTCATGTCGATCAGCAGGGCGCCATCCTCGGCATAGTTCAATCCGTAGAGCAGACCGAGGTCCACCACGTTGATGCCGAGCTCCGGGTCGATGACCTCCTTGAGCGCTTCCTCAACATCTTCAAGCGGCGTCTGGGCCGCTGCGACAGCGTCACTCATGGCGCTCTCCTTTCCCTATCGGGTAGCTGCTTCGGTGGTCTTTCGTCGATCTTGTCTGGTGCAACGTCATCGGTCGGGACACTATGCCCGGACCTGAGCCTGGGCAAGCGCATCCCGCAGGGCCATCCAGCCCAGCAGTGCGCATTTGATACGTGCAGGATACCGTGCCACTCCGGTGAAGGCCGAGGCATCCTCGAGCGCCTCAAGCCGTGCCGGATCCAGCTCCTGTCCTCGTGCCGCCATCAGCTCGCGAAAGTGCTCGCCGAGCTCGGCCGCACGGGTGACCGTTTCGCCGATCACGAGTTCATACATCACGGAGAGGGAGGCCTGGGAGATCGAGCAGCCCTGCCCGGTCCAGCCGAGCGCCTGGATCGTGTCGCCGGCTTCGTCGAGCTGCACGCGCAACGTGACCTGGTCACCGCAGGTGGGGTTGAGCTGGAAAGACTCTCCCCCGTACTCAGCGAGCTCACCCTCACCCTGTCGCGCGCGTGCGTGATCAAGGATGACCTGCTGGTAGAGCTGCTCCATGGCGTCTGCCATCACGCATCTCCTCGGGCGGCGGGTGCGGCGGACTCAGCAAGCCCGAAGAACCGGCGGACTTCGTGGAGCCCTGCGATGAAGGCTTCCACGTCGCCCGCGGTGGTGTAGACCCCGGCAGAGGCTCGAGCCGAGGCGTGGACTCCTAGTCGGCGATGGATGGGCTGCGCACAGTGGTGCCCGACGCGCACGGCCACGCCGAGACTGTCCAGCACCTGCCCGACGTCGTGCGGGTGGACCGACTCGACCTCGAAGGCGACGACGGCGAGACGGTCAGCAGAGTCCTGCGGCCCGAGCAGACGCACCCCCGGAACGCCCGCGATGCCGTCGATCATCAGCTGGGCCATCTCCGCTTCGTGTGCTGCGACCTGATCCATCCCGAGTGCACCGAGGTACTCGACCGCAGCCCGGAAGCCGATGACCTGGGCCACCATCTGGGTGCCCGCCTCGAAGCGCTGGGGCGGCGGCATGAAGCTGGTGGACTCCATCGTCACGACCTCGACCATGGAGCCGCCCGTCAGGAACGGCGGAAGGTCCTCCAGCAGCTCTCGTCTGCCGAAGAGTGCCCCGACGCCCGTGGGGCCTACCATCTTGTGCGCGGAGAAGGCTGCGAAGTCGACGCCCAGCGCGTGCAGATCCACCGGCATATGGGCCGCTGTCTGGCAGGCATCGAGCACCACATAGGCTCCCACGTCCCGCGCGCGGCGGACGAGCTGTGCGACATCCGTGATCGCCCCGGTCACGTTCGAGGCGTGCGTGATCGCGAGGATCCGGGTACGCGGCCCGATCACCGAGTAGGTCTCCGGATCCAGACGTCCCTCCTCGGTCAGCCCGATCCAGCGCAGCGTGGCGCCGGTCTTCGCCGCCAGCTGCTGCCACGGCACAAGATTTGCATGGTGCTCGGCCTCGCTGACGACGATCTCGTCGCCCGGGCGCAGCGCGTAGCGATCCCGCGCAGCGGCACTGACGGCATCCGCAGCGGGGCCGTCGGCGCCGGCACCTGCTGCGAGGCTCGCATTCAGGAAGCCGTGGGCGACCAGATTCAGCGCCTCGGTGGCGTTCTTGGTCCAGACGATCTCGTCCTCGGCGGCACCGACGAAGTCCGCGACCGCGGCCCGTGCGAGTTCATAGGCCTCGGTGGCCTCCTCGGCGAGCTGGTGCGCGCCGCGGTGCACCGCCGCGTTGGACTGGACGTAGAACGCCAGCTCCGCGTCGATGACCTGCTGCGGCTTCTGCGCGGTGGCTCCGGAGTCGAGGTACACCAGGGGCTTCCCGTCGCGGACCGTGCGGCCCAGCAGCGGGAAATCAGCCCTGATGGTGTCTGGATCGAACACGGTGCTCAGGCCTGGGCGGGGGCGAGGAAACGATCGTAGCCGTTGGCCTCGAGCTCGTCGGCCAGCTCCGGCCCACCCTGCTCTGCCACCCGTCCGTCCACGAACACGTGCACGTAGTCGGGCTTGATGTAGTTCAGGATGCGGGTGTAGTGGGTGATCAGCAGGGTGCCCATGTCGTTAGACTCCTGAGCACGGTTCACACCGTCGGAGACTACGCGCAGCGCGTCGATGTCGAGACCCGAGTCGGTCTCGTCCAGGACGGCGAACTTGGGCTTGAAGAGCTCGAGCTGGAGGATCTCCACGCGCTTCTTCTCACCGCCGGAGAAGCCTTCGTTGACATTGCGGTTCGCGAAGTCGGCGTCGATCTTGAGCTTCTCCATGGCTGAGCGGACATCCTTGGCCCAGGTGCGCAGCTTCGGGGCTTCGCCGTCGATGGCGGTCTTGGCGGTGCGCAGGAAGTTCGTCATGGTGACGCCGGGAACCTCCACGGGGTACTGCATGGCCAGGAACAGTCCCGCACGTGCGCGCTCATCGACTGCCATGTCCAGCACGTTCTCGCCGTCCATGGTGATGGTGCCGGAGGTCACGTTATACCGCGGGTGTCCGGCGATGGTGGAGGCCAGGGTGGACTTGCCGGAGCCGTTGGGGCCCATGATGGCGTGGATCTCACCGGAATTGATGGTCAGGGTGACGCCTTTGAGGATCTCTTTGACGCCCTGCTCGGTCTCGATGGAGACGTGCAGATCCTTGATCTCGAGAGTAGACATGTCTTGCGTGTCCTTTGCTTGGTTCGTGAAGAGTGCTGAAGGTGGGGAGAGCTGCCGTGTGCGGGCCGGGGCTGCGGGCAGCCTCAGAAGCCGGCGATCTCGAGTTCGTTCTCCAGGTCCTGGTGGATGGTGTCCTCGATGGAGTCGACGCCGATGGCCTGGACGATCTCGTTGAGGAAGCCGCGCACGACGAGCTGTCGGGCCTCCTTCTCGGGTATACCGCGGGCCATCAGGTAGAACAGGTGGTTCTCGTCGAAGCGGCCGGTGGAGGAGGCGTGTCCCGCGCCCTCGATGAGTCCGGTCTCGATCTCCAGGTTTGGGATCGAATCGGCGCGCGCGCCGTCGGTGAGGATCAGGTTCTGGTTCTTCTCGTAGGAGTCGGTGCCCTCGGCAGCCTTGCGGATGAGCACGTCACCGACCCACACGGTTCGGGCGTCCTGCCCCTGAAGCGCGCCCTTATAGAGCACATTCGAGCTGTTGCGCGGGGAGTTGTGGTCCACGAAGCTACGGTGCTCGAGGTGTTGCCCGGCGTCGGCGAAGTAGAGGCCGTACATGGAGGCCTCCCCTCCTTCGGCGGCGTATCGCACGTTGGAGTTCAGTCGGACGACCTCTCCGCCCAGGGTGATCGAGACGTGCTTGTACTTCGCGTCGCGACCGATCTCGGCATCCTGCTGACCCACGTGGATGGCGTCGCCGTCCCAGCGCTGCAGCGAGACCACGGTGACGTCGGCGCCGTCGCGCACGATGACCTCCACGTTGAGGTTCGCATCGGCGGATCCACGGTGCTCCAACACGAAGACCACCTTGGAGTGGGCCTCGGCCTCGAGCACGATGTGCGCGTTGGCGCGATGCCCGGCGGCCTCACCGGTGATGTCGATGAAGACCGGCTCGGTCAGCTCGGTGTCGGCAGCAACCTTGATGTAGTCGGCCTGTGCGGACTGGCTGTAGCCGACGACGGCGGCGCGGTCGGCCGCAGAGAAGACGGTGCCGCGCGGTGACTGAGCCAGGGCGAGCTCGCCGTGGGTGACGCCCTCGGCAGACTTGCGCAGCTCGATGGTGACCGGGGTCTGGGTGGCGGCGTCGGAGAGGACGCGGCCAAGCTTCTTCAGCGGCGAGAAGCGCCACTCCTCCTCACGCCCAGTGGGCACAGCAAAATCTGCCACGGAGAGGCTGGTGGTGCGATCGGCGCGGGATCCCCCGGACTGTGCCTTGGTCGTGGACTCCCCGAGACCGCCATGGGTGTGTTCGGTCTCCTCATGAGCGGTGGCGAGGTTCTCGCCCTCCTCGCTCATTCCGGGAATCGAGATGCGGGCTTCCCCGACCTCGACGCCTTCGACCTGTTCCGCCTGCTCGGCGGACGCGGATTTCGTCATGTGTTTCTCTTCCCTTGCTTCTTTGGGGTTCACTTCAGGCTCGGTGCATCCAGCAGCGTGCCCCGCCCGCCCGGCGCGTGTCGCACTGGGCGGGCGGGGTGCTGCATGAGTGTGGCTCGATCAGCCGACCGAACCTTCCATCTGCAGCTCGATGAGGCGGTTGAGCTCCAGCGCGTATTCCATCGGCAGTTCGCGAGCGATCGGTTCGATGAAGCCACGCACGATCATCGCCATGGCCTCGTCTTCTGCGAGTCCGCGGGCCATCAGGTAGAAGAGCTGATCCTCGGAGACCTTGGAGACGGTGGCCTCGTGACCCAGTGTCACGTCATCCTCGCGGATGTCGATGTACGGGTACGTATCCGAGCGCGAGATCGTGTCCACCAGCAGGGCGTCACAGACGACCGAGTTGGCGGAGTGTGATGCGCCCTCATTGACCTGGACCAGTCCGCGATACGCGGCACGGCCGCCGTTGCGGGCCACCGACTTCGACACGATGGTCGAGGAGGTGTGGGGTGCCATGTGAACCATCTTCGATCCGGTGTCCTGGTGCTGGCCCTCGCCGGCGAACGCGACGGAGAGAGTCTCGCCCTTGGCGTGCTCACCGGTGAGGTAGACGGCCGGGTACTTCATGGTGACCTTGGAGCCGATGTTGCCATCGATCCACTCCATGGTGCCGCCGGCGTCGACGACCGCGCGCTTGGTCACCAGGTTGTAGACGTTGGTGGACCAGTTCTGGATGGTCGTGTAACGCACACGGGCGTTCTTCTTCACCACGATCTCGACCACGGCGGAGTGCAGCGAGTCGGAGTCATAGATCGGCGCCGTGCAGCCCTCGATGTAGTGCACGTAGGAGTCCTCATCAGCGATGATCAGGGTGCGCTCGAACTGACCCATGTTCTCGGTGTTGATGCGGAAGTACGCCTGCAGCGGGATCTCCACGTGCACGCCCTTCGGGACGTAGACGAAGGATCCGCCGGACCAGACCGAGGTGTTCAGTGCAGCGAACTTGTTGTCGCCCACCGGGATGACCGAGCCGAAGTACTCCTCGAAGAACTCGGGGTGCTCCTTCAGCGCAGTGTCGGTGTCCATGAAGATGACGCCCTGCTCTTCGAGGTCCTCGCGGATCTGGTGGTAGACCACTTCGGACTCATACTGGGCAGCCACACCGGAGACCAGGCGCTCACGCTCGGCCTCTGGGATGCCGAGCCGCTCATAGGTGTTGCGGATGTCCTCGGGGAGGTCTTCCCAGGTCTTCGCCTGCTTCTCGGTGGAACGCACGAAGTACTTGATGTTGTCGAAGTCGATGCCCGAGAGGTCTGCTCCCCACATGGGCATGGGCTTGCGCTGGAAGTACTTCAAGCCCTTCTTGCGCAGCTTGAGCATCCATTCCGGCTCGCTCTTCTTGGCGGAGATGTCCTCCACGACCGCTTCGTCGATGCCACGCTTGGCGTTGGCACCGGCGCTGTCGGAGTCGGACCATCCGTACTCGTAGGACCCGATGCCCTGGAGCTCCGGGTTCCGCTCGAGAATATCGGAGGTGACCCCCGAGTCCTTTTCGCGCTGGATCTGCTCGGTCATGACAACCTCTCTTGTTGACGGGGGGAGATGACGATTCGTTTTCGTCCACCGTTGGCCGCACGCGACTCATTCGTCGCACCGGCTCCGGCGCTGATCTGTTGTTCTGCCTCTGCACTGGCTGCAGCGCGGGCCCGCTGCTCAGCGGCAAGCTTTTCGCGACCCACAGGAACGTGTGTGGTGCAGACATGTGCACCTGCCGCCTGTGTGGAAAGCCGCCTGACGTCGACGTCGAGCAGTCGGGAGATCATATCGGTCTCCTCCTCACAGAACACCGGATGAGCCGCAGCTATTTCCCTGATCGGACAATGACCCTGGCACAGCTGCGTGGACTGCATCGCCAGCAGCGGATTGTCCCGTCCGACGAGGCGGGTGAATCCCGCGAAGCCGTCTTCGGCAAAAAGCTGAGAAAGCCTGTCGGCCCGCGCGTCGAGGTCGCTGACGCCCTCGAGCTGTCGCTCCCACCGCTGTTCGAAGCCGGCGAAGTACTCCCGCGCCAGCCCGCGGGCGGTCTCCGGGGTGGGCCCGGTGACGTGTGAGTCCTCGGTCGTAGGTGCCGCTGCGGACTGGAGCATCGTGAGCGCCGTCTGCACCAGCCCCAGGTAGTCGTCGCCCAGGGAACGCTGGCCGCGTTCGGAGACCACATAACGGCGGGAGGGCCGACCAGCACCCCGACGACGCGTGGTGACGTTCTTGACTTCAAGGATTCCCTGCTCGGTCATCGCATCCAGGTGGCGGCGGACCGCCGCAGCGGTCAGCTTGAGCTCGCGACCCAGCGCTGCGGCACTGATGGGGCCTTCTTCGACCACCAGCTGCAGGACTCGCTGGCGAGTCGTGCTCTCAGCCTCGCGGAACGTCTCCGACTCTCCTTCAGTGGCGGGAGAAGGCCCGGCCCCCTCGGGAGCGGAGGGGCTCTCCGCTCCACGGCGCCGCTGGTCTGCGGCGACAGACTCGGAAGCAGTGGAATACATGACTCTATTCTGACCTATTCAGAACAAAGCCGCCAGCAAGGGGGACCTTAGTAGGCGGAGACCTTCGGCACAGCTGTCCCCGCGTGAGCGGCACACCCACCAGATCTTCTACGCCCCGTAGAAATGTAGACTGGTGGGGTGCCCCAGCCATCACCGTGCCTGACCATGCGCCACGTGCGCTATGCCGTCGGCTCAGCCCGCAGTTCTCGCGGACTCACGGAGATCCTCCGGGGCGTGGACCTGACGGCCCGCGCCGGCGAGGTGACCGTGCTGCTCGGCCCCAACGGCGCGGGCAAGACCACCACGCTCGGCTGCGCCCAGGGATTGCTGCACCCGACCCAGGGAACGGTGCAGCTGCTGGGACAGGATCCGTTCCGCGCGGGAGCAGACCTGCGCGCTCGGGTAGGGGTCATGCTGCAGGACGGGGGGCTCCCCCAGTCGGTGCAGCCCCGCGCGCTGCTCAAGCACGTCGCATCGCTGCACCAGAATCCATGGCCGCTGGAAGACCTTGCCCACCGGCTGGACATGGAGAGCTTCCTCGCCACCTCGATCCGGCGACTCTCAGGCGGGCAGAAGCAGCGGGTGGCTCTGGCGGCGAGCCTGTTGGGCCGACCCGAGGTGGTCTTCCTCGACGAACCCACCGCAGGTCTGGATCCGCAGTCACGCCAGACGGTCTTCGAACTCATCGGCGAGCTCCGCGAGATGGGGATGGGCATCATCCTGACCACCCACCTGCTCGAGGAGGCGCAGAAGCTCGCTGATTCGGTCTTCATCCTCAAGGATGGGGAGGTCGTACGCCATGGCACCGTGGCCGAGCTCACCAGCACCGGCGCTCGGGGCGCCGACGCCACAGCCGACCCCACCCGGCGCATGGTCTTCACCGCATCCAGGACACTGACCCGCGCGGAGATCGCCAGCTCTCCCCTGGCCATCGAGCTTGATGGCGGGGTGAGCAACGGTCCGGGGGCGGCCTGGATGACGCCCGGGCTCTCCGGGCCCGAACAGCTGCGTGCCCTCGCCGCCTGGTGGGAGCTGATCGACATGATGCCGGTCGAGGTCAGGATGGAAGCGCGCACCCTCGAAGATGTCTTCTGGGAGGTCTCCGTCTCATGAGTCCGACCTACGCACCGCTGTCACCGGCCCCGCGACCCGCGGTGCGCCGCATTCTCTCGCACGGGCTCTATGAGACCCGCAATGTGCTCCGCAATGGGGAGCAGCTCCTGGTCTCGCTGATCCTGCCGCTGCTGGTGCTCTTCGGAGCACACCGGCTGGAGCTGATCACCTCCTCGGCCACGCCGAGCATCGACATGATCACCCCGGGGGTGCTCGCGCTGGCAGTCATGGCTTCGGGGTTCACCGGCCAGGGCATCGCCACCGGCTTCGAGCGTCAGTACGGGGTGCTGGCCTACCTTGCCACCACTCCACTGGGTCCCACCGGACTCATTCTGGGAAAGGCCATCGCCGTGCTGGCTGTGGTCGCTGTACAGGTGCTGGTGATCGGGTCCGCCGGCCTGGCACTGGGATGGGATCCGCAGCCGCTGGGCCTTGTGTGGCTGGGCGTCGTCGTCGTCCTCGGGGCCACCGCCTTCACCGCACTGGGCCTGCTGCTGGCGGGCACCGTCCGCGCCGAGGCCACGCTCGCGCTGACCAATGTGATCTGGGTTCTGCTGGGCGCCGCGGGTGGGTCGGTCTTTCCGCTGAACCACGACGACGCCGGCGCGCTGCTGCTCCTGCTTCCCTCCGCCGCCCTGGGCGAGGGCCTCCGCACCGCTTCGCTTCAGGGGGCCTTCCCTGTGCTCGAAGCCCTCATACTCGCCGGATGGGCCGCCGTGGCCATGCTGGCTGCACGAAGGTGGTTCAACTGGCGATGAAGTTTCCTCTGAATCTGCTCGAGACCCTGAGGTCGAACCTGCCGACCAGGATCACCCGCGTCACCAAGGTGCTGGCCTGGGCGACGCTGGTCAGCAACATCGGCATCATCCTGACCGGCGGGGCCGTCCGGCTCACGGCCTCGGGCCTGGGCTGTCCCGAGTGGCCGCGCTGCACTCCGGAATCCTGGGTCGCCACTCAGGAGATGGGCCTGCATGGGGCGATCGAGTTCGGCAACCGACTGCTGACCTATGTCCTGGTGCTGATCTGCGCGCTGATGTTCTTCGCACTCCTGCGACTGCGCGGCAGCCATCGTCCTCTCTTCAGGATGAGCGTGCTGATCCTTGCCGGGATACCGCTGCAGGCGGTGATCGGCGGAATCACCGTGTGGACGAACCTGAACCCCTGGATCGTCGGACTCCACTTCCTGCTCTCGGCCGCACTGGTGATGATCTCGACGATGCTGCTGAACCGCATCAGACTTGAGCTGAGGGTCGCTCGGGAACGCGGGGATCTCGAGGCTTCCGCGGGCCTCGCCGGCGTGCCGCTGCGACATGGCGTCACCGGCGTGCCGCTGCGACATGGCGTCACCGGCGTGCCGCTGCGACATGGCGTCACCGGCGTGCCGCTGAGGGACAGTGACTCCGATGGCGTCGCGGCGGCGATGACGCCGATCATCCTGGGGGCCACCTGGGTTTCGGTCTTCCTGGGCACCGTGGTCACCGGCACCGGACCTCACGCCGGAGACCCCGCCTCGCCTCGACACCTGTTCGACCCCGATCTGGTCACCCGGATGCATGTGATGCCGGTCTATGTGCTGTGCTTCGCCGCGATCGCCCTGCTGGTGCGCCAGTCCCGCGCTGCGACCGCGCCGGCGCAGCGGCGCTGCGCCTGGTGGCTCCTCGCGGTGATCCTTGCCCAGGGAATCATCGGCTACACCCAGCACTTCACTGGACTGCCGGTGCTGCTGGTGGGCCTGCACATGCTCGGCTCGGCCCTGCTCGTGGTCTCGGCGACGGCCGTGTTCGAGAGCTACCGGGCGCGCTACGTCACGCGTGGCCTGGACGGGTCAGCTCCGCCCGCGAAGTCCAGCCAGCACACTGAGCGTCTCGTCTAGGTTCCTGGCCTGCGCATTCGGCACTGACTGGAGATGGGCGACTCGCAGCTGCGGGTCCAGCAGGACGCTGGTGCGTTGCGCAGTGCCGCGCTCGGAGTCGAAGACCCCAAAGCTGCCGGCCATCTGCCCATGTGGCCAGAAATCGCTGACCAGGCTGAAGGGAAGCTCCTCGCCTCCGATGCGCAGGGACTCCGCATAGGCGCGCAGGCTGTGCAGCGAGTCGCAGCTGATCGCCAGCACAGTGGCACCGATCTCACGGATCTCATCGCTGCGTAACGCCAGCGAGCGGAGCTCCGAGCCGCAGACGGCACTGAACGCGAAGGGGTAGAACATCAACAGGGCCGGCGCTCCGCCCAGATGCTCGAGCGTGATGGACTCGCCGTGGTGGGTCCGCGCCGAGAATGAGGGTGCGCGCTCCCCCAATTCCGGAGGGGACGTTGCTGTCATGACGCGTCCAACCTCACAGCAAGCTCAGCATTCTGGCGCCTTTACCGTCACTGCTTCTTGCGCCCCATGAGTCGGGTCGCGGCCCAGTGAGCGCTCACGCCCGCCGAGGAGGTCACATGCAGCCCGGCGTTGGGGGCGGCGTCCTGGATCTCCACCGGGGGGACGTAGCCTTCACGGCCCGAACGCGGAGTCAGCAGCCAGATCACGCCGCCTTCATCCAGCGTCGCCAAGGCGTCCACGAGCGCGTCGGTGAGGTCGTCATCTCCGTCCCTGAACCAGACCAGCACGGCGTCCACGACCTCCTGGACGTCTTCGTCGAGAAGCTCCTCGTCCAGCAGATCTTCCAGCCGATCTCGGAAGTCGTCGTCCACGTCCTCGTCCACGCCGATCTCCTGGACCAGCGCATCGGGCTTGAGCCCAAGCTCCTGGAGCAGGTCGCCGACCGAGACAACATTGGTTCCGGCGTCGTTCTTGTGGCCCGTCGAAGTGCTCGACGGATCCTCGGCTGCAGAAGCCTGACTCACCTGAGGTTCCCTTCCTCTTACATCTACGTCTGAAAAGCAGCACCACCTCAGCGGTGGGGCTGTCACCAGCAACGTTACGCGGATCCCTATCCGTTCGGGAAGTACGACACCACACGAACGGGTAGAGTTGAGCTGAAAATCAGCCGCCGCACCATCGGTGGCAGACGACCTCGTGGGTCCCGCCCATGGCACATCCCTGTCCATGGAACGTAAGACCCAGACACATACCTTTGAGAGGTGACCCGTGAGCGCTGGTGAAGAGAACTCCCATATCCGCAGTGGACTGACCAACCAACTCCCGGACGGCGACCCGGAAGAGACCCAGGAATGGCTGGAATCCTTCGACCAGCTCGTGGAGTTCCACGGCACCGAACGGGCGGAGTACATCATCCGTACGCTGCTCCAGCGCGCCGGTGCCAAGTCGATCGAAGTTCCCATGGTCACCACCACGGACTACGTGAACACCATCCCCGTCGACCAGGAGCCTGACTTTCCCGGCGAAGAGGAGATGGAGCGCCGCATCCGGCGCATCCTGCGCTGGAACGCGGCGATGCTGGTCCACCGCGCACAGCGCAGTGACATCTCCGTGGGCGGACACATCTCCTCCTACGCCGGTGTGGCGACCCTCTACGAAGTGGGCCTGAACCACTTCTTCCGCGGCGCGGACCACCCCGGCGGCGGGGACCAGATCTTCTTCCAGGGCCATTCCTCCCCCGGCAACTACTCCCGCGCCTACCTCGAGGGGCGCCTGACCGAGGAGCAGCTCGACGGCTTCCGCCAGGAGGTCTCCAAGGCTCCCAACGGCCTGAGCTCCTACCCCCACCCACGGCTGATGCCCGAGTTCTGGCAGTTCCCGACCGTGTCCATGGGCATCGGTCCGATGAACGCCATCTACCAGGCACAGTTCAACCGCTACCTCCACAACCGCGGCATCAAGGACACCTCCGAGCAGCAGGTCTGGGCGTTCCTCGGCGACGGCGAGATGGATGAGCCCGAATCCCGCGGACTGCTCCAGCTCGCGGCGAACGAGAAGCTCGACAACCTCAACTTCGTCATCAACTGCAACCTGCAGCGTCTCGACGGTCCGGTGCGCGGCAACGGCAAGATCGTCCAGGAGCTGGAGGCCTTCTTCCGCGGCGCCGGGTGGAACGTCATCAAGGTCCTCTGGGGCCGCGAATGGGACGAGCTTCTCGACAAGGACGACGACGGAGAACTCGTCCGGGTCATGAACGAGACCCTCGACGGTGATTACCAGACCTATAAGGCCGAGTCCGGGTCCTTCGTCCGCGAGCACTTCTTCGGCCGTTCGGCGAAGACCAAGGAGCTCGTCGCAGAGATGTCTGACGACGAGATCTGGAACCTCAAGCGCGGCGGACACGACTATAAGAAGGTCTACTCCGCGTACAAGGCGGCCTCCGAGGCCACCGGCAAGCCCACTGTGATCCTGGCGCAGACCGTCAAGGGCTACGGCCTGGGACCCAGCTTCGAGGGCCGCAACGCGACCCACCAGATGAAGAAGCTCACCGTCGATGACCTCAAGCGCTTCCGCGACACGCTGCGCATCCCGGTCACGGACGAGCAGATCGAAGAAGATCCCTACAACGTGCCCTACTACCACCCCGGCGAGGACTCCGAGGAGGTCAAGTACCTCCTCGAGCGGCGCAAGGGACTCGGCGGCTACCTGCCCAAGCGGCAGGTGTCCGGCGAGGGTCTCACCCTCCCCGAGGAGAAGACCTACGCGCAGGCGAAGAAAGGCTCCGGCAAGCAGAAGGCCGCCACGACGATGGCGCTGGTCCGACTGCTCAAGGACCTCATGCGCGACAAGAACATCGGCAACCGGATCGTGCCGATCGTGCCCGACGAGGCGCGCACCTTCGGGATGGACTCGTTCTTCCCCACCGCGAAGATCTACAACCCCAAGGGCCAGAACTACATCTCCGTGGACCGCGAGCTGATGCTCGCCTACAAGGAGTCGCCGCAGGGTCAGATGATCCACCCGGGGATCAACGAGGCAGGGGCCACCGCGGCGTTCACCGCGGCGGGCACCTCCTACGCCACCCATGGCGAGACGATGATCCCGTTCTACATCTTCTACTCGATGTTCGGGTTCCAGCGCACCGGTGACTCCTTCTGGGCGGCGGCAGACCAGCTGGCCCGAGGCTTCATCATCGGAGCCACCGCAGGGCGCACCACACTGGTCGGTGAGGGCCTGCAGCACCTGGATGGGCACTCACCGCTGCTGGCAGCGACCAACCCGGCGGTGAAGCACTTCGATCCCGCCTTCGGCTACGAGATCGCGCACATCATGGAGAACGGCCTCTTCGAGATGTATGGCGATCACGACGGCGATCACAACGTGATGTACTACATCACCGTCTACAACGAGCCGGTCCAGCACCTTCCCGAACCAGAAGACCTGGACATCGAGGGCGTCAAGCGCGGCATCTACAAGCTCTCGACCTCGGAGAAGGACGGCCCCAAGGTGCAGCTGCTCGGCTCCGGCGTGGCGGTCCCATGGGCCCAGGAGGCGGCAGAGATCCTCGCAGAGGAATGGGGCGTCTCCGCCGACGTCTGGTCGGTGACCTCCTGGAACCAGCTGCGCCGTCAGGCTCTGCATGTGGAGCAGTCGGCCATGTTGGACCCGGAGCGTGAACCGGAGGTTCCCTTCGTGACTCAGCAGATGGAGGGCGCCGAGGGGCCGATCATCGCGACCACTGACTTCGCCACTCAGGTCCCGGATCAGATCCGCCAGTTCCTGCCGAATCGCTTTGCGACCCTGGGCGCCGACAGCTTCGGCATCTCGGACACTCGCCCAGCGGCACGCCGGTACTTCAAGATCGATGCCCACTCTATGGTGGTGCGCGCGCTGCAGATGCTCGCCGACGACGGCGCGGTGGACGCCTCCGCCCCCGTCGACGCGATGAAGAAGTACGATCTCGGCAATGTCAACGCCGGCTCCTCAGGAGAGGTCGAAGACGGCTGATCGCCAAGGTCTTCGCCGATGCGCGTCACGCGTAGGTGAACCAGAAGGGGTCCGGAGCATTGCTTCGGGCCCCTTTTGCTGTGCGGCCAGCTCCGTCCTCGGCTCGTGGAGATCTCTATCGAACGGCGCCGCTTGGCTTTGTAGGGATCACACAACTGGCGGGGGAACCCCACACGCTCTAGGCTCCAGGACATGACTGCATCAGCTGCGACGGCGCCGGGCCCGGTTCCGGTCTCCTGGGAGGCCCTGGAGATCCTGCGCTCCGACGCGGGAAATCTGACCCATGAGGTCAATGGTCATCTCGAGGAGACCCTGACCTGGTATCGCCACCTCAGCACCGATGAGCGTGCCTCGCTGCGGCTCATCGCCCAGCGTGGCATCGGCGGACTCATCAGTTGGCTGGAGAACCCCACCTCGCGCTCCATGCCGCTGGTCAACGAACTCCTCGGCAGCGCACCCACAGACCTGATGCGCACCATCTCGCTGCAGCGCGCTCTGCAGCTGATCCGCAGCATCGTCGAGGCGGTGGAACAGCGCCTTCCCGGTCTGATGCCCGCACAGGACCAGCAGCTCATGCTGGAAGCGGTGCTGCGCTACTCCCGCGAGGTGGCGTTTACGATCGCCGATGTCTATGCGCGCGCCGCGGAGTCCCGGGGCGCCTGGGACTCTCGCCTCGAGGCCCTGCTCGTCGACGCGGTGCTGCGTGGAGAGCCGGCGGAGCAGATCGCCTCCCGAGCCGCCGCGGTCGGGTGGCGCAGCCACGAGGGAGTCGTCGTCGTCGGGGAGGCGCCGGAACAGGCAGATGCTGTGTTCATGTCCGAGCTCAGGCGCCAGTGCATCCGCTTCGCTGTGGACGCGGTGGTCGGCGTCCAGGGAGACCGGCTGCTGCTGCTGCTCGGACGGACCACCGACCTCGCCGAAGGCCTCGAACGGATCCTTCCTCGCTTCGGGTCCGGGCAGGTGGTCTACTCGAGCTTCACCGGGTCGATCAGCCAGGCGCACAAGAGCGCCCAGGCCGCGTTCACCGGGTTCAGCGCGTCCCGGGCGTGGACCTCGGCACCGCGACCCGTGGCGGCCGAGGATCTGCTCCCCGAGCGCGTCCTCTGCGGAGACGAGACCGCGAAGACGGTGCTCAAGACCACCATCTTCGACCTCTTGGAATCCTCGGGAAACGGTCTGCTCGAGACGGTGACCGCCTATCTGGACGCCGGACACTCCCTGGAAGCCACGGCACGCGAACTCTTCGTCCACACGAACACGGTGCGGTACCGGCTTCGCCGAGTCACCGACATCACCGGCTGGGACCCCGTGGTGCCCAGGGACGCCTACGTGCTGCAGACCGCGCTGGCCGTCGGCCGTCTGTAGGCATCCGTTGTAGGGTATCCACAAAGCTCGACGCGGGGCTTGGTGCGCCGATGCCCCCGCAGAACACGTTCGGATATGGGAAGTTGGACTAGTGCTTGCGATCGTATGCCCCGGACAGGGCTCCCAGACCCAAGGCTTCCTCTCGGAGTGGCTCGGTGACGACGCCTCCCGTGCGGCGCTGACGACCTACTCCGAGGCCAGCGAGACCGACCTGCTCGCCCACGGCACCGAGTCCGCCGAAGACACGATCCGCGACACCGCCGTGGCCCAGCCGCTGATCGTTGCGGCCTCGCTGCTCAGCGCGCACACCTTGGACCTGCCAGCGCTGGACAGGGACCGGGTTCTCTACGCAGGACACTCCGTGGGTGAGGTTCCCGCCGCGGTGCTGGCCGGAGTGCTCACCGATGCGCAGGCGATGCAGCTGATCAAGGTGCGCGCCCAGGGCATGGCCGCTGCAGCGGCCGCCGAGCCGACGTCGATGGCCGCCGTCATCGGCGGGGTCGAAGAGGAGGTTCGCCAGGCCATCGCCGACGCCGGCCTCACCGCGGCGAACGCCAACGGGCCCGGTCAGATCGTTGCTGCCGGGGAGATCGAGAAGATCGCGGCGCTGGAGTCGAATCCCCCGTCCCGTGCCCGGGTCATCCCGCTGAAGGTCGCCGGAGCGTTCCACACCGAGTTCATGGCACCCGCTCAGCAGACGCTGCGTGCGGCGGTCGCAGGCTTCGAGGTCAGTGATCCCCAAGCACCGCTGCTCTCCAACCGCGACGGCGCGTACCTGGACAGCGGAGCAGAGACTCTTGAACGCCTGATCGATCAGGTCACCCGTCCGGTCCGCTGGGACCTATGCATGGAGACCATGGCCGCGGCCGGCGTGACCGGGGTCCTGGAGCTGCTGCCCGGCGGCACGCTGACAGGCCTGGCCAAGCGCGGTCTCAAGGGCGTGAAGTCCCTGGCAGTCAAGACGCCTGCGGATCTCCCTGCCGCGAAGGAATTCATCACCGAGCACGCCGGTTGAGCCGATGAGCTCGATACCGCGTGATCAGGCCTCCACAGACACCCCATTGATCATCAAAGGACACCCCTGACGTGACAGTCACACTGAACCAGCCCGCAGCCATAGCAGGCACCCGCGTCATGGGGCTGGGGGCCTACCGCCCCGAGCTCGTGATCGACAACGAGCAGATCTGCCAGTGGATCGATTCCTCCGACGAGTGGATCCAGCAGCGCACCGGCATCAAGACGCGCCACCGCGCCCCGGAGCACGTCTCCGTGGTGGACATGGCGGAGGGCGCTGCCCGTGAGGCGCTGGAGCACGCCGGCATCTCCGGCGAGGAGCTGGGTGGAGTCATCGTCGCCACGGTCACTCATCCCTTCGCGACGCCTTCGGCCGCAGCAGATCTCGCGCACCGCCTCGGCGCGACACCCGCCGCGGCCTTCGACATCTCCGCGGCCTGCGCGGGGTATTGCTACGGGATCGGCCAGGCCGATGCCATGGTGCGCTCGGGGCTCTCCCGCTATGTCCTGGTGGTCGGGGTGGAGAAGCTCTCGGACTTCATCGACAATCACGAGCGCACGATCTCCTTCCTGCTGGGCGACGGTGCCGGCGCGGCCATCATCGGCCCCTCTGAGACCCCCGGCATCTCCCCCTCCATCCTCGGTTCCAATGGGGAGAAATGGGAGGCCGTGGCCATGGACAGCTCGCTGCTGAACTTCCGTGACGCGCTGGCCCGAGCCCGCGAGACCCAGGATGCCACCGAACTGCTCAACGCAGAGAACCGCTACTGGCCCACGCTGCGTCAGGACGGACCCACGGTCTTCCGCTGGGCCGTCTGGGAGATGGCGAAGGTCGCCCAACAGGCCCTGGACGCCGCGGGCATCACGGCGGATGACCTCGTCGCGTTCGTGCCGCACCAGGCCAACATCCGGATCATCGACGAGATGGTCAAGCAGCTGAAGCTCCCCGAGCATGTGATGGTGGGACGCGACATCGTGGACGCGGGGAACACCTCTGCGGCCTCGATTCCGCTGGCGATGCATCGCCTGCTCAAGGAGAACCCAGAACTCTCCGGCGGTCTTGCTCTGCAGATCGGTTTCGGAGCCGGACTGGTCTACGGCACCCAGGTCATCAGACTGCCGTAGCCACCCGGACCACAGACCTGAGATCCATCCGCGATCTCAGAAACATCTGACGTACTCACAAATCACCCAATGAAAAGGAGCCGCTGATATGGCTGACAAGAACGAGATCCTCGCAGGCCTCGCAGAGATCGTGAACGAAGAGACGGGCCTCGAGGTCGAGGAGGTCCAGTCGGACAAGTCCTTCACCGAGGACCTGGACATCGATTCGATCTCCATGATGACCATCGTGGTCAACGCCGAAGAGAAGTTCGACGTGAAGATCCCCGATGAAGAGGTCAAGAACCTCACCACTGTGGGCGACGCCGTCGACTTCATCGCCAACGCGCAGGGCTGATCAGCTCCTGACTGGGACGGGAGGGTTAGAGCAATGGCTTGAGCCCTCCCGTCCAGACACCCCCCCCCGATATTGACTTTCCTGTTCTCACACTTTCATTGAGGTAGATCCATGACACGTCGTCTCGTCATCACCGGTCTCGGCGCCACCACTCCCATCGGCGGCGACGTGGACACCCTCTGGGCGAACGCCCTCGCCGGGACCCCCGGCGCCAAGACTCTCGAGCACGACTGGGTCGAGAAGTACGAGCTTCCGGTGACCTTCGCTGGGGAGGTCAGCGTCGAGCCGGCCGAGGTGCTGGCGAAGCCGGAGACTCGCCGCATGGACCGCTCCACCCAGCTGGGCATGGTCGCTGCGCGACAGGCCTGGGCAGACGCCGGTCTCCCCCGCCCCAAGGACGAAGGATATGACCTGGATCCGGAGCGCGTCGCGGTCTCCTTCGCGACCGGTATCGGTGGAGTCTGGACCCTGCTGGACAGCTGGGACACCCTTCGAGAGCGCGGACCGCGCCGCGTCATGCCGATGACGGTGCCGATGCTGATGCCCAATGGCGCCGCCGGGGCGATCAGCCTCGACCTCGGCGCACAGGGAGGGGCACGCACTGCGGTCTCCGCCTGCGCCTCAGGAGTCGAAGCCCTCGATATGGCCCTGGAGATGCTGCGCAAGGGCGACGTCGACGTCGTCCTGGCCGGCGGCACCGAGGCCGCCATCCATCCGTTGCCGATGGCTGCCTTCGCCTCACTGCAGGCGCTCTCCAAACGCAATGATGATCCTGGCGCGGCGTCGCGTCCCTATGACCGAGACCGCGACGGCTTCGTCATGGGAGAAGGCGCCGGGGCGCTTGTGGTCGAGACCGAAGAGCACGCCAAGGCCCGCGGCGCCACGATCTATGCCGAGCTCGCCGGCGCCGCCGTCACGTCAGACGCCCACCACATCACCGCGCCGGACCCTGAGGCCCTCGGGGCGTCGCGGGCGCTGCGCCGGGCACTGGAGTCCGCCGGAGCTGAGCTGAGCGACGTCACGCATGTCAACGCCCACGCCACGTCGACACCTGTCGGAGACAAGCCGGAGTACTACGCGCTGAAGTCGGTCTTCGGTGACCACCTCGAAAACATCTGCGTCTCCGCCACGAAGTCCCAGACCGGACATCTCCTGGGCGCTGCCGGCGCCGTGGAATCGGTGCTCACCGTCAAAGCGCTGCGCGAACGGCGTGCTCCGGTGACCATCAACCTCGACCACCCGGACCCCGAGATGCCGCTGGACGTCGTCACCGGCACACCGCGCGAGCTCGGAGACAAGCAGCAGGTCGCGCTGTGCAACTCCTTCGGCTTCGGGGGACACAACGCCGTGGCTGCTTTCCGCACGTACTGATCTGAGGCCGGGTCTGTCGCGGCTGCGACGCTGACAACCTGATCCGGGGCAGACACGAGAAGACCCCCGTGGAAGATCCGTAGGGATCCCCCGCGGGGGTCTTCTCTGCTTCACGAGGAAGCTGCCGCGGCTGGGAAGCGATGGCCCCTCGAAGGGGCTCTGAGCGGCAGGTATTGGAGTCGCACGAGAGTCATCGAGCTCGGGTGACGCGGACAGGCGGTGGAGGTCGCCGCAGGTCACCGGTTCACTGGGTCAGCCGACCACCTGGTGCAGCCAGCGCACGGGTGCGCCCTCTGCTGCGTGTCGGAAAATCTCGAGCTCCTCGTCCCAGGCTTCGCCCAGGGCAAGGGAAAGCTCCTGGTAGACCACCGAAGGATCTCCTGCACCCATTTCGTAGGCGTAGCGGATCCGGTCTTCGGAGACCACGATGTTGCCATGCACGTCGGTGGTGGCATGGAAGATTCCGAGCTCAGGGGTGTGCGACCAGCGCCCGCCGTCGCAGCCCGGCGAGGGGTCCTCGGTGACCTCGAAGCGCAGGTGGTTCACGGCGCGCAGCGCCGAGGCGAGAGTGGCGCCCAGACCCGCAGGGCCTTCCCAGGAAAGTTCCGAGCGAAAGTCGCCGGGCGCGGCTGGCTGAGGCTGCCACGTGAACTCCACTCGGGAATCGACTGCCGAGGACACTGCCCATTCGACGTGAGGGCAGAGCGCAGCAGGCGCCGAATGGATGTGCAGGACACCTCGGGCCGTATTTCCAGACATATCCATCCTCCACAGTGCTGTTGGTACGTCTTCCCCTACGACCGACAGCAGCCTGGTGGCTGATGGTGACTGTTTCCCTCAAAGGTTAACAGCAATGTGCTCAGTACAACAATAATCAGGTTAACAGATGCTGCTCCGGGATTTGCTCAGGCGCGGGGGTGGGCCTGTCCGTAGGCGTCGCGGAGCGAGTCGATCGTGACATGGGTGTAGAGCTGCGTGGTGCTCAGGGACGCGTGCCCCAGAAGCTCTTGGACGGTGCGCAGGTCCGCTCCCCCCTCCAGCAGGTGGGTGGCAGCGGTGTGTCGCAGGGCATGCGGTCCCCTGGCCGCGGTAGTGCCCAGCCGGGCCAGCTGCTGATCGACGACGCGTCGCACGGTCCGAACGTCGATGCGTGCCCCGCGCCGACCGAGGAAGCTGGCGGCCCCGGAGCTCGCAGTCGCCAGGACCGGCCGTCCGGTCTCCCACCACTGCCTCAGAGCGGTCTCTGCAGGCACTCCATAGGGCACGATGCGCTCCTTGTTTCCCTTGCCCAGCAGCCGCACCATACGTCGACCGGTCTCGAAGGAGGCCAGGTCCAGACCCGACAGCTCAGCGACGCGCATGCCGGTGGCGTAGAGCAGCTCCACCATCGCGGCGTTCCGCAGATGCATCGCGTGATCGACGGGGTCCAGCGGCTGGGCGGAGGCGCTCGTCGCCGCCTGGCTGGCGAGATCGGCCGTGAGCTGGTTCATGTGCTGGTGCTGGAGCACATCGGGCAGATGGGTGCTTCGTCTGGCAGTCCGCAGTCTGACGGAGGGGTCCTCGCTGAGGTGTCCCCTGCGGTGGGCCCAGGCTGTGAAGGCTCGCACCGAGGCGGTCTTGCGGTTAAGCGTGCTGCGCGAGAGTCCAGCCTGGTGCATATCGCCCAACCAGTGACGTATATCGCTCAGCCCTATCCGCTCCAGCGGACCGCGCTGTTCATCGAGCTGTCGAAGGTCGCTGCGGTAGGCCCGAATGGTCTGCAGCGACAGGCCGCGCTCGTGCTGCAGATGTTTGAGGAACTCGGTGATCAGCGGTGACTGAGCACCCTCTCCGGGGCGCTCGGTGGGCGCGGTGTACGCGGCTTGCGCGGTCTTCGCGGTCTTCGCCGGGACGGTGGCCATACCCGAAGTCTAAGTGCCGCCCCCGCTCAGGCCTGGCCCCATTGACCGTTGGCGCTGCGAGCGTGTCCCGAACGTTGAAGTCGGCTGAGTTCGGCCAGCACCTTCGGCAACGGGAGCCCGGCGACCCCGGAGAGCTTGCCCGGACTGCTCAGCCCTCGTGCTGGCAGGGCATCGTAGAGGAGCCGCTGGGCCTCGGTGAGTCCATCCTGCGGTCGGGTGGTGACGGTCACCGGCAAGGTGGGCTGATGAACGCCTGGAACGCCGACCACGGTCGGCGCACCAGCAGCCAGCGTGAGGATATCGGCGGCGTCGGTGATCAGCTCCGCCGGGGTCTCCCGGAGCAGACGGTGGCAGCCTGCGGACGACGCTGAGAAGACGCTGCCCGGAACCACCCCCACCGGGCGAGCGAGACTGAACGCATGGTGGGCAGTGGACTGTGCGCCGCTGCGCCATCGCGCTTCGGTGATCACCGTGACCATGCTCAGGGCCGCAATCAGGCGGTTGCGCTGGAGGAACCGATGCCGGGTCGGCGCCGAGCCCGGAGCCATCTCGCTGATCAGCAGCCCTGTCGACGCGACCTCCTGGAGCAATCGTTCATTGCCGGCGGGATAGAGCCGGTCCAGTCCCCCAGCAAGGACGGCGATCGTGGGAGCAGCGGGTGCACCTTCTCCTCCGGCGGAGTGGGCGGCTGTGCGATCGGGCTGCATTGAAGCGGTGCGCAGGGCCGCGCGGTGAACCGCAGCATCGACACCGTAGGCCCCTCCTGAGATGAGACAGAGGCCCGCACGCACCAGGTCCATGATAGCTCCGCAGTGACCCGGGTGCCGTAGTCGGTGATCTCGCGGGAACCGACCATCGCAACGGCACGGGTGAACTCGGGCAGCCGTCCCAGCAGCGCATCCGCGGCACCCGTGGTCTGGCCGCGAAACCACAGGCCCACAGGTGAGGCCGGGCCGAGGTCCTTGAGCTGCGGCGGCCACGCGGCGTCCTCTGGGATGAGCAGCCCACCACAGAACCGTGCCATGGTCGCCAGATCCCGTTCTCCGCGCAGCTGATCCGTTCGGGTGCGCCAGCGTGCCAGCCCTGCATCCAGGTCCCGCTGCCGAGGTCCGAGACCCGCTGATTCTGCGGCCTCCGCCAGTTGCTGTCCCTGGTGGGCGGAGAGGCCCCGGTCGGTGGTGATCAGGCTGTACAGGGTCTCCGGGCCCAGCAGCTCCATCGCCACGCCAGCCAGCAGATCGCCGGGTTCGATGAGTCGGCAGAGCTCCGCCCGGACACGACGGAGCTCTGCGCTCGGGGCCGCTGTCGTGGCGGGGGTCTGGGTGGGGGTCTGGGTGGGGGCTTGTGCGGGGGTCGTGGGAATTGAATCTGCCTGGGTCATGGAAGCTCCTGGGATGCGATGGGTTGAGTTCCTGCTGCGCGTGGGATCGGTTCACCGCCGGTCCTCGCTCTGCCTCAGCTGCAGGGCTGCGTCCACCTCGTCCGCCCCCGGACTGGTCGTGGTGAGAAGATCCGAGATGGTCCAGGCCAGTCGCAGCACCCTGACGTATCCCCGCAGTGAGATCGAGGCGCGATCCAGAGCGGCGTCGATATGAGTGGTCGCCGCGGCGGGCAGGCGCAGGCCTCCGGTGAGAAGCTGCATGGAGGCCTCGGAGTTGGTCGCGATCCCCCAGGGGGCCAGGCGTCGTCGTTGCAGATCCCGCGCCGCCAGCACGCGAGTCCGAACCTCCGCTGAGGACTCACCAGGAGGACCCAGCGCGTCGGCCGCGGAACGCGGACGATCCACCTGGATCTGCAGATCGATCCGATCCAGCAGCGGACCCGAGAGCCTGCCCATATAGTTGCGCCTCTGTGCCACCGAGCATCGGCACCGGGAGCCTGACCCGACATTGAGACCACACGGGCAGGGATTCGCCGCCAGCACCAGCTGGAAACGCGCCGGGTAGGTCACACTGCCCGCCGCGCGGTGGAGCGAGATCTGCCCGGTCTCCAAGGGCTGCCGGAGCGCGTCCAGAGCGTGTCGTGGGAATTCTGGGGCCTCATCGAGGAACAGCACTCCCCGGTGAGCCCGGGTCACCGCACCCGGGCGTGCGATGCGGGCACCGCCGCCCACGATCGCGGCCATCGAGGCGCTGTGATGCGGCGCCTGGAACGGCGGCACCCGACGCAGCTGCGTGACTGCATGAGGCTCCGCCGCGATGGACTCGATCGCCGTGGCCTCCATAGCCGCGTGATCATCCAGCGGAGGGAGGATGCCGGCGATGCGTTCGGCGAGCATGGTCTTGCCGGCACCAGGAGCTCCGATGAGCAGGAGATGGTGCCCGCCGGCGGCCGCAAGTTCCAGCGCGAAGCGCGCCTCCTGCTGTCCATGGACGTCCGCAAGGTCGGGCGCGCTGACCGCAGAGGCGTGTGAGCCGTGGGCCGAAAAGGTGCTGGCTCCCACCTGTGTCGACACCGATTCCGCAGGCACCCGATCCGTGGACCAACGATCCAACCTGGGAACGTCTCGAAGCTGACTCCTCAGTGACCCGGTGGCGAACGCAGCCGCCACCTGACCGACATGGGACCCGGACAGGACCGTCATGTCCGGCACCAGCGCCGCCTCCTGGGCATTCTGTTCGGCCACGACCACAGTCCCGGCTCCGGCAGCCTGTGCAGCTGCCACCGCGGGCAACACGCCCCGTACAGGCCTGAGCCGACCGTCCAAACCCAGTTCAGCCAGGAAGACGGTCCTTTCGGTTCCTGTCACCTTGCCATCGGCCGCCCAGGCGCTCATCAAGATGGCCAGGTCCAGCACTGAACCTGACTTGGGGAGCGAGGCCGGAAGCAGATTCACAGTGAGCCGCCGAGCAGGAAGTTCGATGCCGCTGTTCTTCGCAGCCGAGCGGATCCGGTCCTGACTCTCACGCAGCGAGGCATCCGGCAGTCCCAGCAGGATGAAGGCCGGAAGAGACTGGCCGATATCGGCTTCCACCTCGATGAGCCGCCCATCCATGCCCACGAGGACCACTCCCCGAGCGCGGCCCATGCCCATCAGTGCACATCCTTGAGGTGCTCGAGTCCACGCAGCAGGTGTTCGCCCGCGTGGGGAGTCGATGCGCTGCTCAGCAGCACGGCGACGACGTCCACGCGTCGCGGCGTGCCCAGACAGTGCATCTCGGCGCAGTAGTCCAGCAGCAGTCGGTGCACGCGCGCGAGTTTGAGGGGATTCACCGCTTCGAGGGGGTGTCCGTAGCCGGTGCCGCGGCGGGTCTTGACCTCCACGGCTACAAGCTGCTCGCCGTCGCGGGTGATCAGGTCCAGCTCCCCGCGAGCATTCCGCCACCGACGTTCGAGTATCTGATGCCCGTGGGTGCACAGGTACTCCGCCGCGATGTCCTCACCCACCTGTCCGGTGATGTCCTTGCTCCGCATCGGCGCTCCTCTCCTGGAGCTCCAGCATGGACACGCAAGACGGTGAGGAGATGGATCTCAGTGCATCTGTGGAAGATGGCCGAGGATCCTCGGAGGGTGCTCGGATCTGGGGAAAACTCGAGCGCCGCGTCGAGGACAGATGCGACTCACACGCCGAGGTTCCAGCTCAGCCGGTGCTGCGGCGTGACCCCGAGCTCGGTGAGCGCGGTCCGATGACCCTGGGAGCCATATCCCCGATTTGAGTCCCAGCCGTACCCAGGGTGCTCGGCTGCCAGGCGCTCCATCAGTCGGTCACGCTCCACCTTGGCCAGAACTGAGGCGCAGGCGACCGAGAGCGCCTTTATGTCGGCTTTGATCATGGTCTGCACGCGTGGAGAGGCGCCGTGAGTCAGCCAGTCGTGAGCGCCGTCGAGGATGACGGCGTCCAATGCGACGCCGAGCTGCACCTCGACCGCATTGAGCCCCGCGAGACCGGCGGCGCGCAGCGCTCCGTTGATCCCCAGTGTGTCGATCTCTCGGGGATGGCGATGCTGCACGCTGTAGGCTGCCACGTGGTCACAGATGGTGGGGTGCCAGCGTTTTCGCGCCGCAGCGGTGAGCAGCTTGGAGTCTCGAACTCCGTCCAGCTGGGCGCAGACGCCGGTGCTTCGCGGAGTGTCTGCGAAGGTCGGGTGCGTCAGATCCAGGACGACCACGCCGATGCTCACGGGCCCGGCAAGTGCCCCGCGCCCGACCTCGTCGATCCCCGCGATGTAGCGCACGCCGCGCTGAGCCGCGATGGCAAGCTCCGGGAGCAGGGTGGCGTTCTCAGGCATCGATCACGGTGCAGGCACGGAGTCGAAGGGCTCTCGTTGCGATCCTCCGTCGCCGAAGTTGTCGAAGGGCCAGATCACAGCGGTAGAGCGGCCGACCACGTTCTCCAGCTCGACGGCGCCCCTGTTGGGGTCGTCCATATGGGAGCGAGAGTCGGCGGAGTTTCCGCGGTGGTCGCCCAGCACCCAGATGCTGTCCTCGGGCACCGTGACGGAGAACTCGACCTCGCTGGGAGCATCGCCGGCGAAGATATAGGGCTCATCGATGGGTTCACCATTGACCATGACGCGGCCCTGGTCGTCACAGCACTCGACCTCATCGCCACCGACGCCGATCACTCGTTTGACCACGAAGTGCGACGAGGTGTCTGGGAGCAGGCCGACGAAGGTCATAGCATCCTGAAAGGCGTTGGTCTCGACGTCTGCGGAGGCGCCCCAGGACTTCTCGGTGTCCTCGAAGACGACCACGTCTCCGCGTTCCACGTCCAGGATCTCCGGTGCGAGCAGGTTGACGATGATCCGGTCATCGACCTCGAGGGTGGACTCCATCGATTCCGAGGGGATGTAGAAGGCACGGAAGAGGAAGGTCTTGACCACGAAGGAGATCACCAGCGCGAAGACGAGGATCGTGGCGACCTCGATCAGGAAGGCCGCGGCCGGGTGGCGGGGCGGGCGCCGTCGTCGTCGGTCTCGTCGACTTGCGGGCAGCGGGGCGGAGGAATCCTCATTGCTGCTGATAGCTGACCTCCTGGAGTTCTCGTCGTTCGTCCCAGGGCCAGAAGACACCGGAGACGCGGCCCAGGATGCGGTCCTCGCTGATCATACCTCCGCCGGGGGCACCCAACAGCGCTCGCGAATCGATGGACTCTGCGCGGTTGTCCCCCATCACCCAGACCCGACCCGGGGGCACCACGGCCTCGAAGCTCAGCTCAGAGGCGGGATTCGCCGCGTCGACCTCACGGCCCAGGTAGGGCTCAGTGAGCGGCTCCGCATTCAGCGTGAGTCTGCCGGAGTCATCACAGCAGGAGATCGCGTCCCCGCCCACGCCCAGGACCCGTTTGACGTAGGTGGCCGGCGGGGCGGACAGACCGAACCAGTGGCCGATGCGCGAACCGAGCTGACTCAGCGTCGAACTGCTGCCCTCGTAGGGGGTGAATGAGCCTTCGCCGTCGAAGACGATCACGTCTCCACGCTGGACCCCTTGCTCGCCGGGGTAGTCCTTCTCCACCAGGATTCGCTGGGAGTCCTCCAGCGTCGGCGCCATGGAGACCTGCGAGACCGTGTAGATGTCCACCACCGCGATCCGCAGCCCGGTCGCGATCATCACTGCGAGCACCACCGTGGCCACCACCGTCACCCAGGGTCGCAGACGTCGAGAACCCCGTGCCGACGAGTCAGACTCGTCCTGCGCGGGGTTCTCGTCGATATTCATCTTCAGATGCGAGCCGTCAGTGAAGAAGGCCGAAGCTGATCAGCGGATCAGGCCTCGGTGACTTCCTCGACCTTTTCACCCTGCTGGCGGGCGATGGTGGACTCACGCTTCTCGGGGATGCGTGCAGCCTTACCATGACGATCACGCATGTAGTACAGCTTGGCGCGGCGCACGTCACCGCGGGCGGAGACCTCGATCTTCTCGGTCACCGGGGAGTGCACCGGGAAGGTACGCTCCACGCCGACGCCGAAAGAGACCTTGCGGACCGTGAAGGTCTCGCCGATGCCGTAGCCCTGGCGGCCGAGCACGTAGCCCTTGAAGACCTGAACACGAGTGTTCTTGCCCTCGATGATGTTCACGTGCACGCTGACGGTGTCGCCGGGGCCGAACTCCGGGATGTCAGTGCGCAGGTTTGCTGAATCGACGATGTCGAGCTTATGCATATGTTTCTCCTTGGACGACTGCCACAGGTCACTCGCCCTGGTTGCGACCTCTTGAGCGGTCAGCGCGCAAGGCGCCGAGCACGCCGGGTTCCGGCGCAGGTCAAAGCGTGAGCTACCGGAGAGAGACGATTTCCCCTCCGGCGGCCTGTCTGTTGACGGACATCCCCTATGGCAGATGCAGCCGCCCAGCAGGCACGGTGGTCAATTCTATGTCAGATTCCGCTCCTGTGCGACCACATGCTTGGCCCACAGGTCGGGGCGGATCTTGCGCGTGCGCAGATCCTGCTGCGCCGAGCGCCAGTCACGGATCTTGGCGTGGTCTCCGGAGAGCAGAATCTCAGGCACATCGATCCCGCGCCAGCGCGCGGGCTTGGTGTAGACCGGATACTCGAGGAGACCGTCAGCATGGGACTCCTCCGCCAGCGACTCGGGGTTTCCGATGACACCCGGGATGAGCCGCGTGATCGCCTCCACCATCACGACGACGGCGGACTCGCCGCCGTTGAGCACGTAGTCACCGATGGACATCGGTCGCAGCTCGAAGTGTTCCTGCGCCCAGTCCAGCAGGCGGTGATCGATTCCCTCGAAGCGGGCCGGCGCGAAGACGAGATGCTCCGCGTCGGCGAGCTGCTCGGCGGTGCGCTGGGTGAACAGCTCCCCCGCCGGCGTGGGCACGATCAGAAGAGGCCGCGGTGGCGCTGTTCGATCTCCGGCCGCGGGGGCCATGGGGCGCTCCGACAGCACGTGCTCCAGGGCCAGCGCCCACGGTTCAGGCTTCATGACCATCCCGGCACCACCGCCGGTGGGGGTGTCGTCCACGCTGCGGTGCTTGTCGAAGCTGAAATCACGGAGCTGGTGTCGATGAATCTGCACGAGATCCTCACGCTGGGCCTTGCCGATCAGCGAGAGATCCAGGACATCGAAGAACTCAGGAAATATCGAGATGAGGTCGATCCGCATGATTCGAGACTCTCAGAAGAGGCCGGGCGGCGGGTTCAGCACGATGCGCTGGTTCTCCACGTCCACCTCGGGAACGATCTCCTCGACGAAGGGCACCATGACCTCTTCGCCGGAGACTGCAGTGACGACCAGCAGGTCCTGGGCGGCGCCGGTGATGAGCTCCTTGAGCGTTCCGAGTGCTTCGCCCTCGGTGCTCCGGCAGCTGAATCCAGCCAGCTCGTGGCTGTACCAGCCGTCTTCCTCGGGCTCGTCCTCCATCGGGACCTCGACGTAGAGGGTCGATCCGCGCAGCGCCTCGGCGCCATTGCGGTCGGTGACCTCTCGGAAGTCCAGAAGACACACGCTCTTGTTCCAGCGCTGTCGAGTGACGGTGAGCAGTGTGGTGAAGCGGTCGGTGGTCTCGTCTCCGGCGATCCGGATGAGCACCGAGCCTGGGGCGAGCCGGCGTTCCGGCTCGTCGGTGAAGAGCTGGACGGTGACCTCGCCGCGGATGCCGTGGGGCTTGCCGATGCGAGCGACCCGCAGGCGCTCTGCCGAATCTGGCAGTGCCTGCGGGTCGGTCTCGAATGCCTTCTGGCCTTCAGCGCCAGCAGTCATGGGGTGATCCTCGTATCCGTCAGCGGCTGCGGTCGGTATCGACCACGTCCACACGGACGTCGCCCCCACCGGGGAGGGCTGAGACCACGGTGCGCAGTGCCTTTGCGGTCCGGCCGGCCCGGCCGATGACTCGGCCGAGGTCGTCCGGGTGAACCCGAACCTGCAGGACGTCGTAACGACGCCCGCCTTTGCGGCGGACATCGACGTCGTCCGGTGCATCCACGATGCCGCGGACCAGGTGTTCGAGCGCGTCACTCAGCACTGCATCTCCCATGATTACTCTGCGTTCTCCTGGGAAGCGGACTCGGCCGGAGCTTCAGTCGCCTCTTCTGCGGGAGCCTCGGCCGGAGCCTTGGACTTCTCCTGGATGACTGAACCCTTGGACGGAGCGACAAACTCCTCCTTGGCGGCCTTGGTGCGCAGAGTTCCCTCGGCGCCGTCAAGGCCCTTGTGCTTCTGCCAGTCACCCGTGATCTTCAGCAGCGCCTGGACCTGCTCGGTGGGCTGCGCGCCCACGGAGAGCCAGTACTGGGCCCGCTCAGAATCGATCTCGATGAGCGAAGGCTCCTCGAGGGGGTTGTACTTGCCGATCTGCTCGATTGCGGCGCCATCTCGCTTGGTGCGGGAATCGGCGACGACAACGCGGTAGAACGGTGCACGGATCTTGCCCATGCGCTTCAGACGAATTTTAACTGCCACTTGAGTGGTCCACTCCTGTTTCTTGTTTCAGGGGCGCGGTCAGGCATCAGGCTGCGTGGGGACGTGCTGCACAGTCGATGCGACCACTTCAGAACATTGTCCCTACGGCGGGTGTAGAGGGTGCCCACCGTCGAACAAAGTACCTGCTCATTGTGCCAGAGATCCACCGAAGTAGCGATCTCGTCGACTCACCCGGTCGCATGGCATCTGAAGATCAGCGCAGGTACTTCTCGAACCCCTTGGGCAGGCTCAGGTCCTCTGGGTTGAGGTCCTTCGATCCGGCTCCGAAGCTGGAGCCGTCCATGCGCTTGGCGGCACCCTGCTGTCGCTTGAGCTCGGCCTCGCGGGCCTCCTGCGCGGCCTTGGCAGGATTCCCGGACTTCTTCTTCGGCTTCGCCTGCTGCTTGCGCTTCTTGGAGGCTCCTCCACCAGCACCCATCCCGGGCATGCCTCCCATTCCCGGCATACCTCCACCGCCGGGCATCGAGGGCATTCCGCCGCCGCCAGCCATCTTCTTCATCATCTTCTGGGCCTGCGTGAAGCGTTCCAGCAACTGGTTGACCTCGGAGACATGGACTCCGGAGCCCTTCGCGATGCGGGCCCGGCGCGATCCGTTGATCACCTTGGGGACATTGCGCTCGTAGGGAGTCATCGAATAGATGATCGCTTCCACGCGGCCGATCGAGGACTCGTCGAACTGGTCGAGCTGCTGGCGCATCGCCTGGGCGCCGGGCATCATGCCCAGCAGCTTCTTCATCGAGCCCATCTTCTTGAGCTGCTGCATCTGCCCGAGGAAGTCGTCGAGCGTGAAATCTTCCTGGTCGGCGAACTTCTTGGCCATCTTCTCGGCCTCGCCGCGGTCCCAGTTCGCCTCGGCCTGCTCGACCAGCGAGAGGATGTCGCCCATGTCGAGGATGCGGCGCGCCATCCGGTCCGGGTGGAAGACCTCGAAGTCCTTGAGGCCCTCGCCGGTCGAGGCATACATCACCGGCTTGCCGGTGACGGAGGCGACCGAGAGTGCCGCACCGCCGCGGGCATCACCGTCGAGCTTGGTGAGCACCACACCGGTGAAGTCGACGCCCTCGTTGAAGGCCTGCGCGGTCGTGACGGCATCCTGACCGATCATGGAGTCGATCACGAAGAGCGTTTCGTGCGCCCCGACAGCGGACTTGATGTCCGCTGCCTGGCGCATGAGCTCTTCGTCGACACCGAGTCGGCCCGCGGTGTCGATGATCAGCACATCATGCAGCTTGTTCCGAGCCTCAGTCAGGCCGTCGGTGGCAACCTTGACTGGATCACCGGTGGCGGACTCGGTCTCGGAGGACACTCCAGGGTGGGGGGCGAACACCGGAACACCGGCTCGCTGACCGCCGATCTGCAGCTGCTTGACCGCATTGGGCCGCTGGAGGTCACAGGCCACCAGCATCGGGGTGTGCCCCTGGCCCTTCAGATGGTGGGCAAGCTTGCCCGCCAGAGTGGTCTTGCCCGCACCCTGGAGGCCCGCGAGCATGATGACCGTGGGCGGCTGCTTGGCCAGGGCCAGCTCACGTGTCTGACCTCCGAGGATCCCGACGAGCTCCTCGTTGACGATCTTGACCACCTGCTGGCCCGGGTTCAGCGCCTGGGCGACCTCGGCGCCGAGTGCACGCGCCTTGACCTTGGCGATGAACTCGCGCACCACGGGCACTGCGACATCGGCGTCGAGCAGCGCCCGCCGTATCTCCCGGGCGGTGCCGTCGATATCGGCCTCGGACAGCCGCCCTTTGCCGCGAAGATTCTTGAAAGTGGCGCTCAGGCGATCGGAGAGGGAGTTGAACACGTCAGGTAGGTCCCTTGGGTCGTTGGTGGTGTCTGCTCGGTCAGGCGCGAAGTGCGCCCACTGCGCAGTGGATGTACCGAGGCTCTAGAGTATCAATGTGCGATGGATAGACCTTCACCCCAGTGCCAGCTCGTCCGATGTCGACGAATCCAGCGCGGCATCGGGCGATGAGGGGTCAGACATTCTCAGCGCGGCCTTCGCCACGCATCGGGCGGCCCTGAACGCCACCGAAGAAGCTCACCGTGCGGCGGCTCGCGTTTGGCAGGCCACAGACACGACTTCTCTGGCCACCGTCCTGCGAAATCAGGCCGCCGCGGTCCATCTGACGCGCGCCGACTCCTACATGGGGAAGTCCCGACTGCTCCAGGTTGCTCCAGGGACGAGTTCGCGCCGCGATGTTCCTCCGACAGTCCAGGCTCTGGAGCAGGTCGCCCCCGAGGGTGGAAGTGCCCCGGGGTTCATGGGCTCTCCACGGCGGGTCCTGGAACAGGCGCTCCAGGCAACGGCCAGACTGACCGCTGGGGAGGCTGGTGTTTCACGTCCCCCTCTCCCGGTGCGTGTCGGCCTGATCGTCGGCGCAACGCTTGAAGCCGGTTTCCACGGTGCAGCGGAAGTCGTGTCCATCACCGCGGCGAACTGGGCCGAGAACCTGGAGGAGCTCGATCTCCTGATCATCGGTTCAGAGACGACAGTGCCCCTTGAGACCCTGGCAGATGTCATCGTTCCCGCATTCCGCGAGCGTTCCGTCCCGACTGTTTTCTTCTCCACTGCCGCGGCAGTGGATCTGGAAGCGCACTTCGACGTTGCTGAAGCCTGCGACCGCATCCTCGCCGTGGACCAGCGAACGGCGGAAGCCTATAAAGAGATGCTCCGAGACCCCTCCGCGGTCGACGCCGTGCGAGTGCCCGTGAGTTCTTTGTTGCACTCCCCCGTGGGAACACGCCCAGCACGCACCGATACGGTCGTCTTCTTCGGTCTCGATGAGTCCACCAACACCCGTCCGCTCTCCGCGGCGGAGACGGTCACGCCCTTGTTCGACGGGGCGCTGGCCTCCGGCCGACCAGTGGCGTTCCTCCAGCCCGGCTCCGCCGAAGAACTCCCGGCCGGCACGTGGTCCGTGCCCAGCGACTATGCGCCCTGGACAGTCTTTCCGCGTGAGGTGGAGCAGCTCGCGACGCGCGACGACCTCTGCCGGCTGCAGCGGGGCGCAGATGTGGGCATCGCCGTCAATCAGGTCGTCGGATCACAGACGCTTCTCGACTCTCAGGTGCTGCAGCTTCAGGCCTCGGGGACCATAGTCCTCTCCAGCTACAACCAAGGCGTGAACTCGTACTACCCGAACGTCCACATCGCGAACTCTGCGGAAGACGTCGCCAAAACCCTGCAGTACCTGGACACGGAGGAGCTGCGCCGGATCCAGGGCGACGGCATCCGCACGGTCTTTGCCCGGCACCACGGCACCGACGTGCTGTCGTCGATATGCGACACCGTAGGAATCGACGTCCCTGATGTGCCAGAGCGGGTCCTCGTGGTCGCTGAAGAGCTCACCGAGGATCTCGCCGCCGACATGCGAGACCAGACCCTCGCGCCGATAGGTATGACGACCTGGTCCGATCTGCACAGGTGGCAGCCCGCCACCGCGACGACCCCCGGGGACTACGACATCCTCCTTCCCGTGGGACCTTCTCGGCGCTATTCGCCCTTCTATGCAGAGGACCATGTCGCCGCCTTCCGCTATCAGGGGACCCCGGTCACCAGCAAGCTGGAAGGTCCAGTCGAGGAGACCGACGAACTCGCTCACCAGGTGGGCCCACGGGGTGAGAATCTCGAGCTGACCGCATGGTGGCGCCCCCGCGCTGAGATCCTCGGAACGCCCGAGGTGCTCACCAGCGTCCTGCGCGAGCGGTCGGTCTATGCGATCGACCACCTGGGTCATCGTCAGAAGGACGCTCGACGGACACTAGACCCAGAGGTCGGCTCGAACTTCGAGGAGTCGAAGCGGGAGTTCCGACGCACGGCCGAGTCTCTGGAACTTGAGCTCGCCGTCGTCGTGCCCATCTACAACAACGGAGATCACCTCAGACACAAGGCCTTTGCCTCCCTGCGCCGCTCCGAGATGTTTGACCGGATGCATATCCTGCTCATCAACGACGGCTCCACCGACCCCTCGACGCTGGACACCATCGAAGAGCTGGCCCACCGGCATCCCAACGTCTCGGCCTTCCACCACGCGGCGGGCGGTTCCGGCTCCGCCTCGCGGCCGCGCAACACCGGCCTGGCGCTGAGCTTCACGGAGTTCGTCACCTACCTCGATCCTGATGACGAGGAGCTCGACGACGGGTACATGGAGCTGCTTGAAGCGCTTCGCGACCAGCCGCGGGCGGACTTTTCGCTGGGCACGATGGCGGTCTGGACACATCGCTACACGGTCTTCGACTACCACGCATGGTTCCAGCCAGGAGTGGACCATCACGAGGGACTGAACCGGCCTCGCCCAGACACCTTGCGAACACTGAACTTCCGCCCCGCCTCCATCGAAGCGCTCGTGGCGCGGACGGAATGGCTCAAGAGACTCGGGCTCGTCCAGCCTGTCGGCGCCGTCGGGCAGGACACGTACTTCTTCCAGCAGCTGATGTACTACGCCACGGCCTACGTGCCGGTGTACCGCCCCGTCTACACCTATTACGGAGCCGTAGACACCTCGATCGTGAACGTGGTCTCACCGAAGTACTTCCGCAAGTACCTGATCCTCGAGACGGCTCGCGCCGACTGGCTTCGCGAGGTCGGACTGCTCGAGGCGTATAAGGAGCAGCGCTTCGAGGCATTCTTCGTCTCGTGGTACCTGGAGAAGTTCGAGAAGGTCCAGGCGGAGCAGCGCGAGGAAGCGGTGGAGATTCTGCACGAGATCGCGAATGCCTACGGCTCCCACGAGTGGACAAGCCCGCGAGCCCGAGCGTTTTTCAACGAGCACCCGGAAGGGCCCCGACCCCAGCTCAGTTGAGGATGGCCTCCTCCATACGGTCCGCCAGCTCCGGCGTCACCGAGCGCACGAAGTTGTCTGAGACATGGCTGTTGTCGCGGTAGGTGATAGCACCCCCGAGCACGGCGTAGCAGGTGTCCCCTTCGCAGAGCAGGTCCTCGGTGGGAACGAAGTGGTAGTCCTGGGACTCGTCGAACACCTTCTCCGACTGGGTCAGCCACCGAGGGCCCACTCGAGTGTCTTCGAGGTCGTCGTTGCACGCCGACAGATCATCTTCGTTGAGAGCGACGCACTCTGGGAGAGTCTCTTCCTCATTGCGTTCCTGGTTCATGCGAGGCGTCTCTCCGAACACGACCACCTCCTTATCCGCCTCCAGCCAGAACTCGATGGGGGTCATCATGCTGCGCCCCTCATCGTTGAGGTCCAGCTCAGTCTCTGGCAGCTCGACGTCGATGTCCGGCCCGTCGAAGCCACCGGTGACCTGACTGGCCGCAATCACGACGGTTTCGACATCTTCATCACCCGCGACACGCTCGAGGATCTCCAGGTTCGCCTCGCCGCACGGATCGTCCGATTCGTCGTAGGTGCTGGCTCGCGGGGTGCAGCTCGACCGAGTGAGCACGAGAAGACGCTTGCCGTTGTCCTGGGCGATCTCATCGAGTGCGGGAAGCCACATCGTGGCATGTGAGTCTCCGAAGACTGCCACGGTCCCGTCGGACTCAGCCTCTTCGGCCCCGAGCCAACACTCCGGGACGCCTTCGTCCTCTGCCTCCGCCTGACACCCCGGATAGGGCGACTCTTGGGACTGCATCGCGACATCGGCCGCGGAAGGAACGAGGCCCTGCGTCCCCTCAAATGGGTCGCCGCACTGATCCGGGTTCGCCAAGGCGCGGTAACCGTAGCAGGGATGGTCCTCGGTCATGTCCGACGCCACGAACTCCTGCTCCACATGCTCCACCGAGTAGTACGCGATGCCGACCACAAGCGCCATCCCCGCGACGGCGGCGGTCATAGTCCGCCAGGGCGGCTTCAGGAACGCAGCTCGCCTGAGCGGGGCCTCGAAGAATCTCGTGGTGAGCGCGGAGAGAAGGACGACGCCGAGGATCAACATCACCTTGATGTACCAGTCCCGAGCGGCCTCACTGATGTAGGGCGAGAAGATCACGACCGGCCAGTGCCAGAGATAGATGGCGTAGGACCAGTTACCGATCGCCGTGGCGGGGCGCAGCGACAGCCACCAGTGGATTCCCGCGCCCGGCCCCTTACCGCCGCACGCCATCAGCAGCGTAGCCCCCACTGTGGGGAGCAGCGCCGCCCACCCGGGAAAGGGGGTCAGCGCGCTGTAGAAGTACGCGGCGGAGAGGATCATCGTGAAGCCGATCCAGCCGAGAAGGTTCGCCCATCGGCCAGTGAACTGGCTGGGACCGAGGACCAACGCCAGGACGGCCCCCAACGCGAACTCCCAGATTCTGGTGGGTGTGATGAAGTATGCCTGGGCGGCCGCATCGGCGGTGTAGTAGATCGAGAATCCCAGTGAGACGATGCCGAGCACCCCGATCACCCACAAGAACAGCGTGCGCACCTGGACTCTGGGCTGTGCGTTCGCGTTGCGGGCGAGCCGGCGGCGGTGAGCGAACATCGCGGTCGCAAGCACAATGGCTAGCAGCACCGGCCACAACACGTAGAACTGCTCCTCCACGGACAGGGACCAGAAGTGTTGCACGGCAGTGGCCTGTTCGTCCGCCTTGGAATAATCGATGGCGTCTTCGGCGAGGATCCAGTTCTGCACGTACAGCGCCGAAGCCATGATCTGTCTCCGCGTTCCCTGCCACTCGGTGCTGGGAAGCACTATGACGGAAGCCACTGCAGTGAGTCCTAGCACCAGGAGACTCAGCGGCAGGAGCCGTCGGATCCTCCGCGCCCAAAACTGCGCGAGCCTGATCTTTCCGGTCCGGTTCGCCTCCTTGAACAGGTGGGCAGTGATCAAGTAGCCGGAGATCACGAAGAAGACGTCTACGCCGACGTACCCACCGGTAAGGACATCAGGCCAGAAGTGATAGACCACCACGAGGAGAACAGCCAACGCACGCAGACCCTGGATCTCGGGCTGATACCTCCCACTGCGGGAGGTACGGACGCCGGCCTCAGGCATGGATGCCGCTGAGGCAGACGAGCCCTGCGGTGTTTCGGTGCGTGTGGACATAGGCAGTTCATTTTTCCTTGGACGCCGGAATACAACCGCTCCAAGATAACGGCGATTCCTGGGAATCACCGCATACATACGAAGCACAGAGGGGCCGGCACAGAGAGGTGACAACTGGTTCCAAGGTATCGTCTGCTGGACCGTCACTCGCTGCGCAATGGTCCGACGTGGTGCTCCGACACAGGCCCTGGGCTAGACTCGCCTGCTGTCAGACCCTTTGCGCCGTCGAAGAAAGCGAACAGCCTTGATCAGCAAATCCTCAACAGTCGGTGTCATCGGTCTCGGCTACATCGGCCTGCCCACCGCAGCCATCCTCGCAGATCACGGCGTGAAGACCATCGGCATGGACGTCTCCGAACGCAACGTCGCGGCCGTGAACAAGGGCGAGGTCCCCTTCGTGGAACCCGGTCTGCGCGAAGTCCTTGAACGCGCTGTGAACAGCGGCACCCTCACCGCCACCACGCAGACCCCGGTTGCGGACGCCTATATCGTCGCGGTGCCGACCCCGTTCACCGACACCCATTCGGCAGACCTGTCCTACATCGAGGCTGCCGCCGATGGGATCGCCGCGAAGCTCACCGGCGGAGAACTGATCATCCTGGAATCCACCTCACCTCCAGGTGCCACCGAGCACATGGCCGCCCGGATCCTCGCAGCCCGCCCCGACCTCACGGCCGAGGACATCCTGGTCGCGCACTGCCCCGAACGGGTGCTCCCGGGCAAGATCATGGACGAGATGATCACCAACGACCGGATCATCGGCGGACTGACCCGCGAAGCCGCCGAGGCCGCCCGTGACCTCTACTCAGCGTTCTGCACAGGCGAGTTCCTGCTCACCGACGCTCGGACCGCGGAGATGGCGAAACTCACCGAGAACAGCTTCCGCGATGTCAACATCGCCTTCGCCAACGAGCTCTCCGTGATCAGCCACAAGCTGGGCATCGACGTGTGGGAGCTCATCGAGCTGGCGAATCACCATCCCCGGGTGAACATCTTGCAGCCGGGCCCCGGGGTGGGCGGACACTGCATCGCGGTAGACCCGTGGTTCATCGTCGACGCCGCCCCGGATCAGGCCAATCTGATCCGCACCGCACGTCAGACCAACGACGCCAAGCCCGAATGGGTGTTGGGCCGTATCGAACAGGCACTCGAAGCCGCCGGTGAATCACCCACGGTGGCTCTGCTGGGGCTCGCGTTCAAGGCCAACATCGATGACCTCCGCGAATCTCCTTCGCTGCGGATCGCGGAGAAGCTCGCCCAGCGCGCCCCGGACGCGAAGATCCTGGCGGTAGAGCCCCATGTCGAAGAGCTCCCACGCGCCCTGCAGGGCTTCAGCAATGTCACCCTGACCGGACTGGACCAGGCCCTTGGGCAGGCGGATGTGGTCGTGCTGCTGGTGGACCACGACGCGTTCAAAGCCGTTCCCTCCTCCCAGTTGGGCAGTGCAACCGTCATCGACACTCGTGGGATCTGGCGCTGAACTCGCAACAGTGACCTGGTCCGCCGCGGATCACGCCGGATACACTCCACTCAAGCGCGGACGCGGGGCCTGCGCGTGAACTCACATCTACGTCATCGAGGAGTTTGATGAACACCGACTCAGAGACTGGACGGCCGGGCGCTGGCCCCGAGCGCAGCAGCAGTCCGATCGAGGAAGCGCCCCTGTCTCCTGAACAGGTGGTCGTGGCCCTGTTGCGTCAACAGGAAAGTCTGCTCTCGGAGTTGAGCTGGGCCTACGAGCAGCTGGAGCGCTCGCAAGAGCAGGAACTCGTCGAGATCAAGTCGAGGGTGAACCAGCTTGAGCGTCAGGTGTCCAAGACTGGGGGCGGCCGTTTCCTGCCCGCCACCCTAGCCGGTGAGGCGCCCTCGGGATTGATCGCGGTGACGCGCAGGCGCCTCGAGTTCAGCATTCGCAATCCTCGCAAAGCACTGAAGCTCGCAGAACGGCGACTACGACGTCAGTCAGACGCTCCCGCACTCGAGGCCGGCCGCGCTACGTGAATCAACGATGGCGAGCGGCGCGGTTCGACAGACGGTCCCAGATATCTGCGGGGCGAGAGGCGCTGGAGGAGCTTCTCTCCGCGGACGATCCGCTGACGCTCCTTCAGGACCAGCTTCCCCTCGACGCCTTGGGCATGCCATGCACGTCTCCGTTTCGCGGCGGACATCTGGGTCCGGCGAAGCTGGAGCAGGAGCTGGCGGGGGCGCTCAATAGTCTGCCTCCGCTTGAGAATGGCATCTCACAGGAGGCGCTGCCCGTCAGCGTCGGCGTCTTCGGCGACGACTCGCTGGTACAGGCCTTCCAGGGTGCCGCCGCCATGTCCGCTATCGATCCGCTTGATTGGGAAGCCGGGGTCGCGGAGTCACAGGTCATCATGCTCGGGACAGAGAGCCCGGATTTCCCCCAGAGCCAGCGCGATGTCCTCAGTGCCGCACGCGAACGCAGCATTCCCCTGGTCTTTGTGGACCTTGGGGCCACCACCCCAAGATCTGACCAGGTGAGCCTGGCCGGACGATGTGACCACATCTTCGCCATCTCGGAAGAGAACGCTGAGCGGTACCGGGACGCTACCCGACGGGGTGTCTCGGTCGACGTCATTCCCATTCCGGTCAACCCGTTGGTTCGGTCGCCGCTCGGATCCCAGGGATCGACTCGTCCCCTCGTCACGTACTTCGAAGCGGACCACGCGGAGTTCCCGGTGGATGTCGCAGAGAGCATCGAGTGGATCCTCGACGGGGTCGCCGCATCCGGTTCGGACCTGATCCTCAGTCGAGGGCGCGGCACGGTGCGACCCTTCCCCGTGCGGCATTGGCCGTATGTGCAGGAATGGGCTTCTTCTCGCCGCGCGGAACTGGATCGGTTGAGTGATGTCGGTGTCGTCGCCCACGTGGTCGGTGGCTCCCAGTCCGCATTCTCCACTCGGGCCCTCGAGCTCCAGGCATCGGGGTCCATGGTGCTGTCCACCTACAACCAGGGAATCAACTCCTACTATCCGCATGTCCACATCGCGAACTCACGGGAAGACGTGGCCTCGATGCTGGAGCGACTGGAGATCAAGGACCTTCGGCGGAACCAAAGCGATGGAGTCCGCGAGGCCTTCATCAGCCACCACGCCTGTGAGGTCCTGCGCGGCATGCTTCGACAGGTCGGAGCCGCTGCGAGTCGCCCTACCGAACGGTTCTTAGCAGTCGCGGAGGAACCCGACGCGACGCTTCTCGAGGAGATGTCAGCCCAAAGTGCGGGGGCCGTAGAGACGGTGACATGGAAGGAGGCCGTCGCACGGCAGGGACAGTACGACGTGCTGCTTCCCGTCTCGGTGAGGCACCACTACTCCCCGACCTACCTCGCGGACCATCTCGCGGCTTTGAGCTACCAGTCCGCACCGGTGGTCGCCAAGCCTTCCAGCCCTCTGCGCGAGGGGCACGCCCACACGCACGCATACGCCGGCGAGCTGGCCCTGACGGCTTGGTGGCGACCGGACCCGTCCGCCGCCTACGACGCTCAGGCGATGCAGGCGAGACTCTCTTCAGCCCGCGTGTACGTCGCCGATGGTTTCGGACACCGGGCCCGCCATGAGGGGCGTCCTCGTCCCACACTGACCACACTCGCAGCAGGTGATGATTTCGCGGAGGTCTCGCGGGAGGTTGCCCGCACCGCTCAGCAGTGCGATCTCCAGTTGAGCGTGGTGGTCCCGATCTACAACAACGGACCACATCTGCGGCACAAGGCTTTCGCTTCTCTTCTCAGATCAAGCGCCTTCGAGAAGATGCATGTGCTGCTGGTCAGCGACGGATCCACTGATCCCCTCACCCTCTCCATCATCGAGGACCTCGTCGATGACTACCCCAATGTCTCGGCCTTCCACCACGCACAAGGCGGTTCGGGCTCCGCATCTCGACCCCGGAACACGGGTCTCGATCTCGCCCAGACAACCTACGTCACCTATCTCGACCCGGACAACGAGGCAATCGACAACGGCTATGCGAGGCTGTACGAAGAGATCCGGACGCAGCCCGACGTCGACTTCGTGCTCGGCAACATGTCCCAGTGGGCCAAACGCAGAAGCATGCTCCCCTATGCTGAGGTGCTCCAGAGCCTCTTCGCTGAGCACCTGGACTCCGCCGGCAACATCGAAGTCCCGCCACGCGCACTGGAAGCCCTTCGTTTCAGACCCATGGGCATCCAGACGGTGATCGCTCGCACGGCTTGGCTGAAATCACTGAACCTCACTCAGCCCGTCGGTGCAGTGGGGCAAGACTCTTATTTCTTCCAGCAGATGCTGCACTACGCCACATCCGTCAGGGCAGTCGACGTGGGTGTTCACACCTACTACATGGTCGTCAGCAACTCCACGGTGAACACACTCAATCCGAATTACTTCAGGAAATACCTTCCTTTGGACCGAGCTCGGGCCCAATGGCTCTCCGAGGTCGGCCTCTTGGACGCCTACAAGAAGGAACGTCTCGAACCTTTCCTGGTGTCCTGGCTGCTTCCCAAGCTCCGTCGGGTGCCGGACGACGAATGGTACGAAGCCGCCGAGAACCTGGCGGAGCTGCTGAACTGTTATGGCGACTACCGCTGGACGCAGCCCGCGGCAATAGACTTCTGGCACGATCTGAGAAGAGCAAGGCCACGGAGGGCCACTCCGAAGTGACCGGAGCGCGTGGGAGTGCCGCTCGGCGGCACGATCCAGCTGCCGACCGAACGAATGAGGACGAGTCGACCGGCCAAGAAGCCATCGACCGACACAGAAGGAGCTCCATGCCGCGGCTACCACGGGCCATGCACCGCAACCTGCCTGGGATCGGCTGGCGAGACCGAAAGATCAGCTTCTTGGAGTCTCGTCTGGAGCAGCTTCTCCAGACACGCGACTCCCTCGGAAGCAAGCTGGACCACACACGAGCGACGCTCGAGAAAGAGCGCACCGAGCACGCCCAGCAGCTCCATGCACATGCGACAGAGATCGCGACGCTCCGGAATGACATCGAAGACATCGCAAGCGCCAGTGGAGACGCTTCCGAAACAGGGGGCCTGGCACGGCCCTCGTTCGAAGAGAAGATGGCAGATTACCGGGCCGCGACGAACCTCGCGCGGGCGAACAAATGGCATTCGGCCAGCGCGATCGCGCAGATGAACTACAAGCTGCGCACGTACTCCCTGGCAGAGAGCCTGGGTGTCGACACTCCCAAGATCCACAGGGTCTGGAACTCAGCCGCGGAGATCAACCTCAACGAGATCGATGCTGAGAAGATCGTGCTCAAGGCAGACGGCGGTCACAGCGGCATCTCTGTCATTCCACTCAGACGCACCGACCACGGCTGGCAGACGCTGAACGGTGCAGAGCAGATGAGCGATGGGCGCCCGTCGGAAGAGGTCTTGAAGCAGCTCAAAAAGGGGCGCAGACCGTACTTCGCCGAGGAGTTTCTCGACAGTGATGCCGACTCTACGATCCCAGCCGATATCAAGGTGTACACAGCATATGGCCAGATACTTCATGTGCTCGTCATGCAGACCAGTGGCAAGGGGGTGGCCAACCGCAGCACCTTCAGCCGGAGGTACTTCGACGCGGCGGGGAACGACCTGGGAATGATCCTCCCGGTCGCCGTCTACGGCCCGGACATACCTGTACCGCGAGATTGGGATGATCTGCTCGCTTCAGCACGGAGGCTCTCCATCGCGTCGGGCATTCCGTTCGTGCGAGTAGACCTCTACGGGACGTCTCGAGGGCCGGTGCTGGGCGAGCTCACTGCGACCCCAGGCGGCAAGCAGCGGTACCGACTGCAGCACGACACGATGATGGGTAGGGCCTGCAACGAGGCCGAGGTTCGTCTCCAACGGGATATCGCGCGCGGGCGAACAGCTGGGACCCTCTATGGACACGACCCCTACACGTGGTGGTACCCCGATTCTGAGCGGGAAACACACCCATCGTCCTGGCACCGCCCGGCGGGCGATCCCGAAGAATGGTACACGCCCTCGCCGACGAGTCTGTGAGCCGACCCGGGCGGGGTGGCCTCACACCCCGTTGCTAACCCATGGCGGGCTGCAGCCGTTCCTTGACAGTCTCCGTGGTGGACCGGATGAAATTCTGGGAGAGGTGACTGTTGTCCCGGTAGGTGATGGCCCCTCCTAGGACCGCGTAGCAAGTGCCTTCCCGGCATACGAGGTCTTCCGTGGGAACGAAATGGTAGTTCTCCTCGGCCTCAAACACGTCTTCGGACCGGGTCAGCCACCGATCTCTCACGCGGGTGTCCTCCACCCGGTCGTTGCACGCTGAGAGCTCATCCTCATTGAGCGCCACGCACTCTGGAAGGGTTTCGTCCTCCCGGGTCTCATAGTTCATCCGTGGCACTTCGCCGAAGACCGCAACCTCTTTATCGGCTTCGAGCCAACGGACGATGGGCTCGTACATGGCAAGGGCGGTCTGATCGAGATCGAACTCCCCCGAGTCCAAGCCCAGGTCGCGCCCTGGGCCACCGAAGTCGGCATGGATCTGACTCCCCGCAATGACCACCGTCTCAATGCTGGGGTCTGCAGCCACCTGCTCGATGATCGCATCGTTCGCCTGCAGGCACTCACTGGAGTCTTCTGTCACGTCTCCGCCGCGGGGAGAGCACGCGGACCGGGTGAGGGCGAGCAGCCGTTTACCTTCTTCCTCAGCAACCTTGTCGAGCGCGGGCAGCCACATCGTGGCGTGCGAATCCCCGAAGACCGCGATCGTCCCTTCGGCTTGTGACTCTTCAGCGCCGAGCCAACATTCCTGCACACCTTCTTCGTCGGTGTCTGCCTGACACCCCGGAAACTCCTCCTGCTGGTTCTGTTCCGTCACCTCAGCAGGCGAAGGAGAGAGCCCACCCTCGCCCTCGAGAGGAGCCCCACACTCCGATGGATTCTCCAGAGCACGGTAGCCGTAGCACGCGCTGTCTTCGGAGAGCGTGGCGTCGTTCGTGCTGGTCTCCATCGATGAGACAGCCACCGTTCCCGTCACAATCACGATCACCATGCCGGAGGCCGCCGCCGCCATCGTTCTCCAGGTCGGCAGGAGAATCTTGGCGCGACGGATCGGTGTTTCGAAGAAACGAGTGCTCAAGGCAGAGAGCATGAACACCCCGATGATCAGCAGCACCTTGATGTACCAGTTCTGCGCCTGTTCACTGACGTAGGGCGAGAAGATCACCACGGGCCAATGCCACAGGTAGATGGCATAGGACCAGTCGCCGATGGCGGTTGCTGGCCTCAGTGAAAGCCACCAATGCACGCCAGTGACGGCGCCTTTGCCGCCGCAGACAAGGATCAGGACTGTCCCCACAGTAGGCACAAGTGCCGCCCAGCCCGGGAAGGGAGTGAGGTCCGTATAGAAGTAGGCCGAGCCTAGGATCAGGGCCAGTCCCAACCAGCCCAGGAGATTACCCCACGCCTGGGAGAACTGCCGTGAACCCAGCGCCAGAGCAGCGATGGCGCCCAGGGTGAACTCCCACATGCGGGTAGGTGTCACGAAGTACGCCTGAGCGGGGGCCGCGGAGGTGTAGTAGATGGAGAACGCGAGGGACAGCACCCCGAGCAGCCCGACAACCCCTAGGAAGGCTCGTCGAATCTGACCGGGCCCCGGCGCGACGGAGGAATTACGGCGGTGGCGAAGGGCCATCACCGCGAGGGTCACTGCAAGCAGGACCGGCCAGAGCACATAGAACTGCTCCTCCACCGACAGCGACCAGAAGTGCTGTACCGCAGTGGCGCGCTCGTCGGCCTTGGAGTACTCCACCGCATCCGCGGCGAGGATCCAGTTCTGCACGTAGAGGGTCGAGGCGATGATCTGTCGGAGGGTCCCCTGCCAGGCGGTGCTCGGGAGGATCAGCACCGCAGCGATGGCTGTCATGAGCAGCACGAGCAGACTCAGCGGCAGAAGACGTCGGATGCGCCGCGCCCAGAACTGGCCCAGCCGCACGCTCCCGGTCTTCACAGCTTCCTTGAAGAGGTGGGCGGTGATCAGGTAGCCGGAGATCACGAAGAAGACGTCGACGCCGACGTATCCACCGCTCAGGTGTTCAGGCCAGAAGTGGTAGGCCACCACGACCAGCACGGCCAGCGCCCTCAGTCCCTGAATCTCCGGCTGAAAGCGCGCTGCCACGTGGTTCTTCACACCAGGCACCGGGCGCCCCGACGGGGTCGCCGAGGCCGAGTCCATGGATGTCATAGCGAGTCAGCTTCCCCAGTCTGTTCAGGCGTCCGCAACCAGCGCCGGTCCATTCAACCTCATCTTCGGCCCTGCCCCCTGATGAAACGCCAGAACCAGGTGCAACGCAAAGCCAACGACATGGAGTGATCACTCAGTCTCTCGTGCACTGCCTGCAGAGCCGCAGGTCTGTGACAGACTGAGTCCGTGGATTTCGACGTTCTTATTCTCTTCATCGTTCTTGCTGTGGTCCTGCTCGGCACCCTGGGATTCTTCCTGGTGCAGGGCGGAAAGATCCTCCCCAAGGACAAGCGTGAGCAGTACCTCTCCCAGCGGGACCCAGATGACCTGCCCGGCGGGGGCGTGGACACACTCGAGGCCCCGCCCGAGGAAAGCCCCACCACCGACGCGCCCGAGTATGGCGACGGCGTGGACGTGGCACAGGAACCCACGGTCCTGGAGCCGACGGTCGAGACCCCCGAACCGGTGGCCACCAGGCTCGCTCGGCTGCGGGCCCGACTGGTCAAGTCGAACAACATCTTCGGACGCTCACTGCTGGCCCTGCTCTCCCGCGACGAGATCGATGAGGATGTCTGGGAGGAGATCGAAGAGATCCTGCTCATGGCCGACGTCGGCACCGAACCCGCCATGGAGCTGGTGGACCGCCTCCGTGAACGCGTCAAGGTCGAAGGCACCAAGGATGCCGTGCAGGTCAAGGCGATGCTCACCGAGGAGCTCCTCGCCCTGGTTGATCCCAGCCTGGACCGCCGGCTGACCGTGACCGCCGAGGGTCGCCCTGCGGTGATCATGGTGGTCGGAGTCAACGGAGTGGGAAAGACCACTACGATCGGCAAACTTGCACGCATGCTCGTCGCCGAGGACAAAGATGTCCTGCTCGGCGCGGCCGACACCTTCCGCGCCGCCGCAGCCGAGCAGCTCAGCACCTGGGGCCACCGGGTCGGGGTGCCCACAGTCAAGTCTGACGTCGAAGGCGCCGATCCAGCGTCGGTGGCCTACGAAGCAGTGGAGAAGGGCGTGGAAGTTGAGGCCGACGTCGTCATGATCGACACGGCTGGTCGTCTGCAGAACAAGGCCAACCTGATGAATGAGCTCGGCAAGGTCAAGCGGGTGGTGGAGAAGAAGTCCGAGGTGGATGAGGTCCTGCTCGTCCTGGATGCCACCGTGGGTCAGAATGGGCTCAATCAGGCCAAGGTCTTCGCCGAGGTCGTCAACATCACCGGCATCGTGCTCACCAAGCTCGACGGCACTGCCCGCGGCGGGATCGTCATCGCGATCCAGCGCCAGCTGGGGGTGCCGGTGAAGTTCATCGGACTCGGCGAGGGTCCCGATGATCTGGCACCCTTCGACGCTGAAGAGTTCGTCGCCGCCCTGCTCGAGGAACGCTGACCCAGCTCCTGCTGACCCATCTACTGAAGGAAACCGCGCAGCAGAGACGCCGTGCCTTCGAGGTGATCAGCCATCAGGGCCTTCGCCTGCTGCGCATCCCCGCGCAGAATCGCCTCGGTGATCTCCACGTGCTGTTCGTTGGAATGCTCGAGGTTCGCAGGCAGCAGCGGTATACCGTCCAGCAGCGCGTTGACTCGTGCCCGGGTGTCGGTCACCGCCGTGATCAGTGAGGCAGAGCCGCTCAGCTCCGCCACCGCGATATGGAACCGGGAGTCTCGGGCGCGGTAGCTGACGTGATCCGCGCTCTGCACATCAGCAAGACACCCCTGCAGGTGCTCCTTCGCCGAGACAGTACGGTCCGTCTGCGCGGCAAGCTCCGCCGCGGCCGGTTCGAGAACCGCACGAAAGACCAGCACATCGCTTCGCTGGAGCGGGCTCAGCTGCTCGATCCCCTGCGCCGCCGAGATGCGCGTCTCCAAGACATAGGTCCCGCCGTAGCGCCCTCGACGAACGTCGAGATAGCCTGCCTGCTGCAATTCTGCCAGGGCCTCCCGCAAGGTCGCGCGCGAGACCCCGAGATGCCCGGCCAGCTCGCGTTCGGCGGGCAGCTTCTGCCCCGGGGGGAAGAGCCCGACCCGAATCGCCTGAAGCAGGTGCTCGATCGTCTCTTCGAAGGTGTTGCCAGACCGTACCGGGCGCAGCACCGCATAGGGGTCTCCGAACTCTGCCGCCAGCATCTGGCCTCCTTGATTCTGACGAGGCTCAGCCGCGGTCCCTGTCTTGAGACCGACGAGCTGAGCGACTGAAGGTCACAGCCTACGGGTCGCGGTGGCCGCGCGTCCGCAGCCTCGGGCCACGGTGCACCGGCTATTGACGCCCCAGGGTTGAGGTGTCAGGATTCCGCACAACACCATGGACTGAAAACAGTCCATTGGAGGTGTTCTCGCCGGTTCGAATCCACAGGGGTGGACTGCCATGCCGCATGACAAGACCACAGCATCCGCCGCAGACTCCAGCTATCACGATCACCGACGACTCAAGGCCGGAGCAGCGGGGTGGGTTCTGCTGGCAGGCCTGGGCGTCTCGTATGTCATCTCCGGGGACTTCGCCGGGTGGAACATCGGTCTGGCCGAGGGCGGATGGGGCGGTCTGCTGATCGCCTTCGTGCTCATGGGGCTGATGTACACGTGTATGGTCTTCGGCCTCGCAGAGATGTCCTCCTCGCTGCCCACAGCGGGAGCCGGCTACGGCTTCGCCCGCCGCGCGCTCGGCCCACTCGGAGGATTCGCCACCGGTGTGGCGGTGCTCATCGAATACGCAGTGGCACCCGCCGCGATCGCCACCTTCATCGGCGGGTACATCGAGGCGCTGGGACTGTTCGGCATCACCAATTCCTGGCCGGTCTACCTGGTGACCTACGCGGTGTTCGTCGGCATCCACCTCTACGGGGTCGGTGAAGCCCTGCGACTGATGTTCGGCATCACCGTGGTCGCCGTACTGGCCCTGGTCGTCACCGTCATCGCCCTCGTCCCCCACTTCGACGCCGGCAACCTCTTCGACATCGTGCCGAACGACGCCGTGGGCGCCAGCGCCTTCCTCCCCATGGGGTACGCCGGCGCGATGGCCGCTCTCGTCTACGGCATCTGGTTCTTCCTGGCCATCGAAGGCGTGCCGCTGGCCGCCGAGGAGACCACAGACCCGAAGCGAGACATGCCCCGCGGCATCATCGTCGGGATGGCCATCCTGCTCGTCACCGGAGCCCTCATGCTGGTCCTGGTGCCGGGGGCCGCTGGTTCGGAAGCCATGAGCAGCTCAGACAACCCGCTGCCCGAGGCAATCCGGGCCGTCGCCGGATCTGGCAGCGTCGTGGCCAGCATCGTGAACTACGCCGGTCTCGCAGGACTGATCGCCAGCTTCTTCTCCATCATCTACGCCTATTCCCGGCAGCTCTTCGCCCTCTCCCGCGCGGGATATCTGCCCCGCTGGCTCTCGCTGACCGGCGACCGAAGAACCCCGTGGGTGGCACTGATCGTGCCGGGCACCATCGGCTTCGTGCTCGCGGCCGTGACCGGTGACGGCGGACTGCTGATCAACATCGCCGTCTTCGGCGCCACAGTGTCCTACGTGCTCCTCAACCTCTCCCACATCGTGCTGAGGTTCCGTGAACCAGATCTGCCCCGCGCCTACCGCACCCCAGGTGGAGTGGTCACCACCGGGATCGCCCTGGTGCTGGCCGTGGTCGCAGTGGTCGCGACCTTCCTGGTCGACGTGCTCGCAGCGTCGATCACCGCAGGAGTCTTCCTGCTCTTCCTCGCCTACTTCTGGTTCTACAGCCGTCACCACCTCGTCGCGAACGCTCCCGAGGAGGAGTTCGCGATGCTCGACGACGCCGACACCACGCTGCAGTGATCCAGCGTCCGCCTACTGTTCATGCCCCTGCCCCTGCCAACTGAGGACCAGAACCCGTGACGACATCACCCACACATCCCCGCAATGACCGCATGCTGAGCGTTCCCCGGCTGCGCCAAGAGATCACCGAGGGACGCATCGACACAGTGGTCCTCGCCTTCACGGACATGCAGGGACGCCTGCAGGGCAAGCTCTGTCACGCCCAGTTCTTCCTGGACTCGATGTTGGAGGAAGGAGCCGAAGGCTGCAACTATCTGCTGGCAGTGGACACCGAGATGAACACTCCCGGCGGCTACGCGATCAGCAGCTGGGAAGCAGGCTATGGGGACATGAGCTTTGCGATGGACCTCGACACCATCCGACTGATGCCACACAACCCCGGACAGGCGATGATCCAATGTGACCTCACCGCTCATGACGGCCAGCTCATTCCCATGTCCCCCCGCGCCATGCTGCGCCGCCAGCTCGATCGCGCCAAGGAGATGGGCTACCAGATGCTCACCGGGACCGAGCTGGAATTCTGCGTCTACAACACCAGCTACGAGGACGCCTGGGACTCCAACTACCAGAGCCTCGTACCGGCCAACAAGTACAACGTGGACTACAACATCCTGGGATCCCAGCGGGTCGAGCCGCTGCTGCGCGAGATCCGCAATGCCATGTACACGGCGGGGATGACCGTGGAGAGCGCCAAAGGAGAATGCAATTTCGGCCAGCATGAGATCGCGTTCCGCTTCGACGAGGGACTGATCACCGCCGACAATCACGTGGTCTACAAGCTGGCCTCCAAGCAGATCGCCCATCAACAGGGCAAATCGATCACCTTCATGGCCAAGCCCAATGATCGAGAAGGCAGCTCCTGCCATATCCACATGTCACTGCGCGGACTTGACGGAGAACTGAGCTTCTGGGACAAGGAGAAGGATGCACGCAGCGCCACCTACGACCACTTCATCGCAGGAGTGCTCCAAGGCATGCGTGAGCTCTCCATCTTCTACGCCCCGAACATCAACTCCTATAAGCGCTTCGCCAAGGGCAGCTTCGCGCCCACCTCGGTGGCCTGGGGCGTCGACAACCGCTCCTGCGCGGTGCGGCTGGTGGGCAGCGGTCAATCGGCCCGGATGGAGAACCGCCTCCCCGGCGGTGACGTGAACCCCTACCTCGCACTTTCGGCCATGTTGGCCTCAGGGCTCTACGGCATCGAGCACCAGCTGGAGCTGGGGCCCATGATGGAGGGCAACGCCTACGAGTCCGACGCGCAGGTCGTGCCTTCTGCGATGCGTGAGGCTCGTGATCTGCTGAACGGCTCGACACTGGCCCGCGAAGTCTTCGGCGAGGACGTCGTCGAACACTACGTCCACTACGCCGATGTAGAGCTGGAGGCCTTCGAATCCGCCGTCACCGACTGGGAGCTGCACCGTGGCTTCGAGCGGCTCTGAGATGGGCGGGAGCGACTCCGAGTATCGACCCCGCATCGGCATCACCACCTACTATCAGGAAGGTTCCTGGGGGGTCTGGAGTTCAGTCGCCTCCATAGTCCCGGGGTCCTACGTCGAGGGTGTGGCCGCGGCTGGTGGAACACCCCTGCTGCTGCCGCCAGTGGGCACGGACCCGTCGGTCCTGGACGTGATGGATGGACTGATCGTGATCGGAGGGGTCGACGTCGACCCCCGGTTCTACGGCGCGGAACGCCATGAACTGACCTCATCGCAACCCTTCCGGGACGAGCACGACATCGCGCTTACGCGTGCCGCGCTGGAACAGGGGGTCCCACTCTTCGGGATCTGCCGCGGCGCTCAGATCCTCAACGTGGCCCTGGGTGGGACGTTGATCCAGCACCTGCCAGACGTCAGCAGCACCGCGAAGCAATATCAACCGGCTCCCGGTCAATACGGTGAGGTGGAGTTCACCATCGTCCCCGGCAGTCGCTGCGCTGCGCTGCTGGGCGAGCAGGCCGACTCTCCATGCCACCATCACCAAGCACTGGACGAGGTGGCGGAGGGCCTGATGGTCACCGCCCGAGCTGCCGACGGCACGATCGAAGCCGTGGAGACCGCTGGAGAGAACTGGGTCCTCGGGGTCCAGTTCCATCCTGAGGAGAACCGCAAGGATGCGCGTCTCTTCGAGGGCTTCGTCGCGGCCGCGCGGCGTTTCGCCCACACCCGTGATGTGGAGCCGCGCCCGGCTCACGGGACCGACCACGACCGAGAGGATGCGCTGCTTTCATGACGATCACCGAGATCATCAATCCCGCCACCGAAGAGGTCATCGACACAGTCGAGCGCACGAGCCTGGAACAGACCGACACTGCGATCGCCCGCGCCCAGCACGCTTTCCAGAGCTGGCGCACCGTCGCGCCGGCAGATCGGTCCCGCCTGCTGCGTCGCTTCGCCGAGGCGGTGGATTCGGATCTGGAACACCTGGCAGCTCTGGAAGTGCGGAATTCCGGGCACACCATCGGCAATGCACGGTGGGAGGCCGGCAACGTCCGGGATGTGCTCACCTACTATTCCGGGGCGCCCGAGCGACTCTCGGGCCGCCAGATCCCCACTCCAGGCGGGGTCAACATGACCTTCCACGAGCCGCTGGGCGTCGTCGGAGTGATCGTGCCGTGGAACTTTCCCATGCCCATCGCAGCCTGGGGCTTCGCCCCCGCCCTGGCCGCCGGCAACACGGTGGTGCTCAAGCCCGCGGAGATCACCCCGCTGACCGCTCTGCGCCTGGCAGAGCTGGCCCTGGAGGCCGGGATTCCCGAAGGGGTGTTCACCGTTCTTCCGGGGGCCGGATCAGTGGTGGGTGACCGCTTCGTCACCCACCCAGCGGTGCGCAAGATCGTGTTCACCGGATCCACCGAGGTGGGCAAACGGATCATGGCCGGATGCGCAGATCAGGTCAAACGCCTCACTCTGGAACTGGGCGGGAAGAACTCCAACATCATCTTCGCCGACTCCGACCTGGAACAGGCCGCGGCGGCGACGCCCGGCGGGGCTTTCGACAACGCCGGACAGGACTGCTGCGCGCGCTCCCGCGTGCTGGTGCAGCGCTCGGTCCTGGACCGGTTCCTGGAACTGCTTGAACCCGCCGTCCAAGGCTTCACCTGCGCAGATCCTCAGAAGGAAGACACACAGATGGGGCCGCTTGTCTCCGCCGGGCACCGTGACTCAGTGTCCTCATTCCTCGATCAGGATGCCCCCATCGCCTTCCAAGGCACGGCCCCGACGGGCTCGGGCTACTGGTTCCCACCCACGGTGCTCACGCCTACCACCGATGCGCGGGTGTTTCATGAGGAGATCTTTGGTCCGGTCATCGCCGTGGTCCCCTTCGAGGACGAGGCCGAAGCGATGCGCCTTGCGAATCACACCGATTACGGTCTGTCCGGGTCGATCTGGACCCGAGACGTCGGACGTGCGCTGCGCGTGAGCCGTGGAGTCGAGGCAGGCAATCTCTCGGTGAACACCCACGCGTCCGTGCGCTACTGGACCCCCTTCGGCGGGTTCAAGCAGTCAGGCTTCGGGCGCGAACTGGGACCAGACGCCCCGGAAGCCTTCACCGAGACCAAGAACGTCTTCATCTCCAGCACCTGAGCCTAAGGAGTTCCATGGACACCAACACCCGTCGCCTTCTCGACCGCAGTGCAGTCATCACCGGAGGCGCAAGCGGGATCGGCCTGGCCTCTGCTCGCAGAATGGCCGCCGAGGGAGCCCGCGTCGTCATCGCCGACATCGACCCGCTCGCTGGAAAACAGGCGGCAGCAGAGGTCGGAGGCATGTTTGTGCGCGTCGACGTCACCGACCCGGAAGACGTGGAGAACTTATACGCCGAGACTCAACGCGCCTACGGCAGTGTGGACATCGCCTTCAACAACGCGGGCATCGCACCGGCCGAGGACGCCTCGATCCTGGAGACCGGTCTCGAGGCATGGCGCAGGGTGCAGGAGGTCAACCTCACCTCGGTCTACCTCTGCTGCAAGTACGTCCTGCCCTACATGCAGGAGCAGGGCAAAGGCTCCATCATCAACACCGCCTCCTTCGTCGCCGTGATGGGCGCAGCCACCTCGCAGATCTCCTACAGCGCCTCCAAGGGCGGAGTGCTGTCCATGAGCCGAGAACTGGGGGTGGAGTTCGCCCGCCAAGGGATCAGGGTCAACGCGCTCTGCCCCGGGCCGGTGAACACGCCGCTGCTCAAGGAGCTCTTCGCCAAGGACCCGGAGAAGGCGGCCCGTCGCCTCCTCCACGTGCCACTGGGGCGCTTCGCCGAACCCGAGGAACTGGCAGCGGCGGTGGCGTTTCTCGCCAGCGATGACTCCTCCTTCATGACGGCGTCCACCTTCTTGGTGGACGGAGGGATCTCCGGCGCCTACGTCACGCCGCTCTGAGCTCAAACCCGACCCGAAACACCCCGAAGGTCGAACCGCAAGGAACCAAAGTCGCCAGGGGAAAGGTTTTACCTTCCTGAAACATCACGGCGCGCCGGGTGAAACACGAGCCAGGAACCATAGAGATCAGCTCGCATCGGTGAGATACACCGGTGACCTGATGTTTCCTGGAGGGACACATGGAACTTGGTTCACTAGACGTCTGGGTGCTTGTAGCAAGCGCGCTCGTGCTGCTCATGACACCTGGTCTGGCCTTCTTCTACGGCGGTCTGTCTCAGGCCAAGTCCGCCATCAACATGATGATGATGAGCTTCGCCGCCATGGGCCTCGTCGCCGTGGTGTGGGCCCTCTGGGGCTCCGCGATCGCAGGCGGCGAATCGGTGGGTGGCCTGTTCGGCAACCCGGCCACCGACTTCGGCCTGTACAACACGCTCAACGACGCACCAGAAGGTCTGATCGGCATCGGCTTCGGCGCCACCTTCGCGATCATCACCACGGCGCTCATCTCGGGTGCGATCGCTGACCGCGCCAAGTTCTCCGCCTGGATGGTCTTCGTACCCATCTGGGTCACCCTGGTCTACTGCCCGCTGGCCTTCATGGTCTGGGGCGATGGTGGGCTCCTGGTCGAGGGCGGCGCCGTGGGCGACGCTGTCGGTGAGGCAGTCGACTACGCCGGTGGCCTTGTGGTCCACATGTGTGCCGGCCTTGCGGCTCTGGTGCTCGCACTGATCCTGGGCAAGCGCCGCAACTTCACCGAACGCTCCTCCCACCGCCCGCACAACACGCCGTTCGTGCTGCTGGGCGCATCGCTTCTCTGGTTCGGCTGGTTCGGCTTCAACGGTGGCGCAGCTGCCGAGGCCGGCGAAGCTGGTCTCATCTGGGTCAACACCCTGCTGGCCCCGGCCGCGGCACTCGTGGTCTGGCTGGTCACCCAGCGGGTCCGCGGAGAGAAGCCCACAGCCCTTGGCGCCGCCTCGGGCATCGTCGCCGGCCTCGTCGCCATCACCCCGGCCTGTGCCCACGTGGACCCGGTCGGCGCCATCATCATCGGTGCCATCTCCGGCTTCATCTGCTACCTGGCCGTCGGCCTGAAGTACAAGCTCGGCTTCGATGACACCCTCGACGTCGTCGGTCTGCACTTCGTCGCCGGCTTCTGGGGCACAGTGGCCATCGGCCTGCTCGGCCGCGCCGAGCTGATCGACGGCGAACGTGCCGGACTGTTCTACGGCGGCGGACTCGGACTCATGGGATCGCAGCTCGTCGCGGTCCTGGTGACCCTGGTCTTCACCGTGGTGATGACGGCGATCATCGCCTACGCCATCCACGCCACCATCGGATTCCGCGTCACCTCCGACGTCGAGACCATGGGCATCGACCGCTCCGAGCATGACGAAGATGCCTACATCTTCGAGACATCGAGCGCACGCAAGACCACCGCGGGAGCACCCCCGGAGTAGTCGGCTTCACGCAGACTCCCCTGGGGCTTCGCCCCCTGCAGAGAGAGGGCCGGCCCGGTGAGCATAGTCTCACCCGGGCCGGCCCTCTTTGCGAGCCCTCTCACGGTTGCGGCGCAGGCTCCAACGTCTCGGGAGCCTTGGTCCAGGCAAGAGCTCCGAACATCAGGATGAGACCGGTGACTCCGAAGGCCCAGGAGTACCCCAGCTGGTCCACGAGAAACCCGGCCAACAGCGGACCGATGATCGATCCCAGGTCCTGGGTCATCTGGAAGGTCGAGACCACCGAACCGCCGTTGCGTCCGGAACCGACGATGTCGGCGATGGCGGCCTGCTGCGCTGGATTCATCAGTCCGGTCCCGACGCCGGCGATGACGCTGAGCACCAGCAGCCACAACGGGCTCGGGGCCAGCCCGAGCACACCAGTGGCCACCGCAGAGATCAAGAGTCCGACGATGATGGGCCGCCGTCGTCCGAAGCGATCCGAGCGACGGGAGAACAGCAGCACTGCTCCGACATTGCCCGCAGCGAAGGTGGCCAGCGCAACGCCCGCGAGCTGACTGGAGTCGAGCACCCAGCCGGATCCGACGAAGGCCGAGGCGGCAAAGAGCGGCACGACGGAGTTCCGCAGCCCGAACGTGGCCCACCCATTGGCGAATCCAGCGGTCAGCGCCGCACGGTAGCCGCGATGCTGCCAGGCCTCGGCAAGTGTTGCCTTCTCCCGGTCCTCCTTGCGGCCGCGATCCTCCAGGCGCGATTGGCGCAGCATCACGAAGACGATCGCCGCCGCCACGACCAGGGCTCCGCCGTAGACCAGGAAGGGAACACGCTGACCAAAGACCAGCAGACCCGAACCGACGAGGGGGCCGGCGACGCTGCCGATGAGGAATGCGGAGGCGTAGGCCCCGGAGACCCTCCCGCGGATCGTCGGAGGCGACTTCCGGGCGAGGAAGGTCATCGCAGAGACGGTGAAGAAGGTCGAGCCGATGCCCCCAAGCGCGCGGAAGATCAGCAGAAGCTCGAAGCTGGGCGCGAAGGCCGTCGCGATCATCGAGGCGGCGACGATCAGCAGACCGATCACATAGACCGGGGTCTCCCCCAGCCATTGGGTGAGTCTGCCGGAGGCGGGAGCAAACAAGAGCCGGAAGAGCCCGAAGGCCGAGACCACGGCGGAGACAGCCATCGCTGAGACACCGAAGTCAGAGGCATATTGCGGCAGGATGGGGGCTACGATGCCGAACCCGATGGCGATGACGAACGCCGAGACGATCATGACCTTCAGCTCGGAAGGAATTGGAATCTTCGTCTCACGCGTCATGCAGCCACTCCTGTGTTCAACTCATCATTGATCCTTGTTGCTCAACCCAACCAAACCCCGTGGCATTCCCGGCCGCCGGACTTCCCCATCCTGAGGTCGCGCTGGCCATAATGGAGGAGGATCGAAAGGACCTTCATGGAACCCACAGGCGGAAGCGTTGAAGAGCTTATCGGGTCGGTGGCGCCCCGCGTCCGGCAGGAAGATGCCCGGACGATGCTGACGCTCATGCGGCGTGCGACCGGCGAGGAGCCTGAGCTCTGGGGACGCATCATCGGCTTCGGCAGTTACCACTACCGCTATGAGACGGGCCGCGAGGGCGACGCACCGGCGGTCGCCTATGCCGCTCGGCGACAGGCCACGACGGTCTATCTCCCGGACGGGCTCGGTGTCCATGCCGAGGCCCTCACCACTCTCGGGGCGCACAGCACTGGGGTGTGCTGCCTCTATCTCCCGCGGTTGGACCAGGTGGATCTGGCGGTGCTGGAGCAGATCATCGCTGACTCGTTCAACACCGTCACGGCAGGCTCCTTCGGGCAACGTGCGCGCGAGGGCGGATCCACTACGGCGTCGTGACCTGATCTGCGGCGGCCAGTCGCTGCGACACCACGCGGGTCGACCCGTCCTGGCGCATGGACACCCCGTAGAGGGCGTCAGCGATCTCCATGGTCCGTTTCTGGTGGGTGATGATGATGAGCTGGGAAGACTCCCGGAGCTCCTCGAAGATCACCAGGAGCCGGGACAGGTTGGTGTCATCCAGCGCCGCCTCCACCTCGTCCATCACGTAGAAGGGGCTCGGACGAGCCTTGAAGATCGCCACCAGCAGCGCGACGGCGGTCAGTGATCGTTCTCCGCCGGAGAGCAGCGAGAGCCGACGAATCCGCTTGCCGGGAGGCCTGGCCTGGACCTCGATCCCGGTGTTGAGCATGTCCTCGGGGTTGGTGAGCTCCAACCTGCCCTCACCGCCGGGGAAGAGCCGTCCGAAGACTCGCTCGAACTGGGCCTTCGTGTCCAGCCAGGCTTCGGTGAAGACCTTCTCCACGGTGGCGTCCACATCCGCGATGATGTCCATCAGATCCTGGCGAGACTTCATCAGGTCGGCCAGCTGCTCCTGCAGGTAGCTGTGCCGTTCCTCCAATGCTGAGTGCTCCTCGAGTGCCAAGGGATTGACCTTGCCCAGCGCCTTGAGGTCGCGCCGCGCCCGCGCAAGTCGCTTCTCCTGCTCCTCGCGCCGGAAGGCACGCCCCGAGACGGGTTCCTGCTGGTCCGATCCCGGGTGCTCAGATTCTGCAGTGCTGGATTCTGCGGTGCTGGACTCAGCTGAGGTGGATTCTGCGGCGTCATAGACCGGTTGATCGGGCCCATAGTGCTCGATGAGGTATTCCGGGGTGAGACTGAGTTCCTCGAGCCCGCGCGCCTCGGCGGCCTCCAGGCTCAGCCGCAGCTCGGTTCGCCGGAGCTCAGCCTGGTGGAGCTTCGCCGTGACGGCCTCAAGCTCCTGTGCTTCCTGTCTCCGGGAGGACTGCAACTCACGGGTATGCTGCAGCGTCTGCTGGACGGCAGCGTCCACCGCGATGCGGCTGGCCTGGGCCCGCTGGCGCAGCCGCTCCAGAACTTCCACGGCCTGGGTCGCCTCCGCGTGGATGGATTCGGCCTCGTCTGCGCCCCTACTGCGCACCTGGGCGATCCGTTGCGCCTCCTCGCGCCGCGAGTCCTCTGCTGCGGCGGACCTGCGCAGCGCCGAGGCGCGCTCGAGCATCTGTTTGTGCTGTTCCTCGGCTGCGCGCAGCTCCAGCCGAGAATCGACCTCCTCGCGTCGCTGCGCGGAAGCCGTCTCTGCGCGCCGGTCGCGCTCCGCAGTGGAGGGGTCCTCGTCGATGTCCTCGCTCTGCGCCGCAGTGAGTCTGGCGTTGGCTTCCTCCCATTGCTGCCGGGCCTCCTCCGCCGCGTGCTCGGCGGCCTGGATCTCCTGATCGGAAGCATCGATGCGCTCGGCGCTGCGTTGGAGCTCGGCGTTGAGCCGCCCCAGCTGCTCGGTCGTGGCGTGAAGCTCCGCGTCATTTGCATGCAGCGCCTGCAGGGTCTCCTCGACCTTGAGTTCGGCGGCGCTGACCTCGGACTCCTCTTCACCGGCCAGCGACGCACGCCGCTGGAGCTCCGCCTCGCTCGCCTCCAGGGTCTCGGTCAGCTCGTTGATCTGCGCAGTGATGGCCACATCGGAGTTCTCCAGCGCGGTGCCGCCGATCCGTTCCCCGGCGCGCAGCACGACGCCCCCGGCCGTGACCACCGTAGTGACCTGCTCCAAGTCCAGGAGCTTCTCGGCCAGCGACTCCTCGGTGCAGAGGACGACGCCGTCCAACACCGCAGTCACCGAGGCCGACAGCTCGGCCGGCACTGTCACCGCCTCGCTCGCCCAGACGGCACCCTGGGGCAGCTCGCCGGCGGCACCCCGTGCGACGGAGGGCACGCTCGTCTGCGGGTCCGCGGGGGTGAGGTGGGGGTATACCAGATGGGCTCGGCCGAAGTTCTGCGCCGCCAACCAGTTCAGCGCCTCGGCGGCAACCTCCGCGTCTCGGGTGACCAGAGCGGAATCGAGGCTGCCCAGGCAGGCGGCCACTGCCGTCTCCCAGCCGCGCGTGATGCTCAGACGCTGGGCAAGCGGGGCATCGATGATCTCGGGGCGATCCCGGGTGAGCGCTGCGGCACCGTCGCGCGGAGTCCGTGCGGCGGAGAGGCCGGAGAGGCGGGCGCGATACTCGCTGATGGCGCCCTTCAGCCGCTGCTGCTCGCTGAGCTGAGCGTCATAGCGTGCCCGCAAAGCAGCGAGCCGCTGGTGGGCGGCCTCGTAGGCGGCGTCGAGGTCTTCCTCCCCCGTCTCGACACCGGCTATCCGCTGCTCGAGCTCGGCAAACTCCGCGCTGGCCCGCTGCTGTGCCGTTCGAGCGGCGTCGAGCTGGTCCTGCGCACGCTGGCGACGGCCCTGGGCAGCCTCGATGCGCCCCTGGGCGGTCTCCACGCGGCCACGCAGCGTGGCGAGACCTGCTCGACGATCCGCCACTGCTCGCAGCTGCTCGGTCAGCCGCGTCTCTTCGGCCTTGAGCTCCTCCTCGGCTGCGGCTCGCGCGCGCGAGGTCTGCTCGAGTCGTTCACGAGCGGCATCGACATCACCCTGCAGTTCGGCCGCCTGGTCGGCGACGCTGCGCGCCTGCGTTCGCAGCTGCTCGGGATCTCGACCGCTCGGCGGCACCGAGGCTGCAGCGCGCAGGCTTCGGGCACGCTCCTGCGCCAGCGATCCCACGGAACGCAGCCGTTCCTGCACCTGTTCGAGCCGGTGGTGTCCGGCGAGCAGCTTCTCACTGTGCGCCCGCTCGGAGCTTGCACGCTGTTCGAGCTCAGCCAGCTCGGCGTCCGTCTCCGCCAGTATCCCGCGCAGCTCCTCAGCGCGGTCCCGATCCTGGTGCTCGCCCCGAGTGGACTCCTGCAGCGCGGTGGCCGCCTGGACGAGATCATCGGCGATCAGCCGGGAGAGCGAGTCACGCAGGTCGTGCTGGATCTGTTGGGCTCGGCGCGCCACCCGCGCCTGTCTGCCCAGCGGGGCCAGCTGGCGGGAGATCTCCCCGATGAGGTCTTCCAGGCGGGACAGGTTCGTGCCCGTGGATTCGAGCTTGCGCACAGTGCGTTCACGTCGGCGTCGGTGTTTGAGCACCCCGGCGGCTTCCTCGATGAATCCGCGACGCTGTTCCGGAGTTGCCTGCAGGATCTGGTCCAGCTGGCCCTGGCCCACGATCACGTGCATCTCGCGGCCCAGCCCGGAGTCGGAGAGCAGCTCCTGGATGTCGAGGAGGCGGCACTTCGCGCCGTTGATCGTGTAGTCGCTGCCCCCCGCTCGGAACATCGTCCGGGAAATGGTGACCTCGGAGTACTCGATCGGCAGTACGCCGTCGGAATTGTCGATGGTCAGCGACACCGAGGCGCGGCCCAAAGGCTCCCGCTCTGTGGTGCCGGCGAAGATGACATCCTCCATGGTGCCGCCGCGCAGGGATTTCGCGCCCTGCTCCCCCATGACCCAGGCCAGCGCATCGACCACGTTGGACTTGCCCGAACCGTTGGGACCGACGACGGCGGTGACTCCGGGTTCGAACTCGAAGGTGGTGGCCGACGCGAAGGACTTGAACCCGCGGACGGTGAGGGTCTTCAGATGCACGGCCGCTGACTCACACGGGGTGGGAGCCGGTGTGCGCGGCGGGACTCTCCTGGGGGTGAAAGTCCTCGAGCCGGTCACCAAGCCCGAACATCGACGCGATCGCCGCGACCGTCCGCTTCGCGGCATGACCATCGCCATAGGGATTCACCGCATTGGCCATCGCGGCATAGGCCTCAGAATTGTCAAAAAGTGCTGCGACCTCTTCAACCACCCGCTCCTCAGAGGTCCCGATCAGCCGGACCGTCCCGGCATCCACCGCCTCGGGCCGCTCGGTGTTCTCCCGCATCACCAGCACCGGCTTGCCCAGTGAGGGGGCCTCCTCCTGGACTCCACCGGAGTCAGTGAGAACCACCGTGGCGAGGTTCATCAGACGGGTGAACTCGCCATAAGGCAGCGGCTCGGTGACGATCACGTTCTCGTGACCTGCCAGCGCCGGCAGAATCGCCTCTCGGACCACGGGATTGCGGTGGGCCGGCAGCACGATCAGCTTCTCCGGGTATCGGTTGGCCAGCCGCGCCAGTGCGCGACCCACGCCCTCCATGGCCGATCCCTGGTTCTCACGACGGTGGGTGGTCACCAGCAGCACCTCCCGGCCGGAGGCGGCAGCCTCTTCCAGCTGGGCGTCGGCGAAGGGCACGTGCTTCTGCGCGACCTCCAGCAGCGCGTCGATCACCGTGTTGCCGGTGACGACGATGTCCTCGGCCGGCAGCGACTCGCGCAGCAGGTTGTCCTTCGACTGGGAGGTCGGAGCCAGATGCAGCGCAGTGATCTGGCTGGTCATCTTCCGGTTCGCCTCTTCAGGGAACGGGGAGTAGAGGTTGAAGGAGCGGAGCCCGGCCTCGGCGTGGATCACCGGGATCCCGGAGTAGAACGCGGCCATGGCGCCCGCTGTGGTCGTCGTGGTGTCCCCCTGGACGACGACGGCGTCAGGCTTATGCTGCGCGAAGAGCGCATCCAGGCCGGTGACGGTCCGGGTCAGGACCCCGTTGAGCGTCTGCCGCGGCTGGATGATGTTCAAGTCATGGTCCGGGATGATGCCGAAGAGCTCGTTGACCTGGTCCAGCATCTCGCGGTGCTGACCCGTGACGGTCACCTCGCACTCGAAGAGGTCACTCGCCTGCAGCGCCTTGACGATCGGTGCCATCTTGATGGCCTCGGGACGGGTCCCATAAATGGGCATGATTCGCTTCATCCGACCATCCTAGTCGCGAAGAAGGGACAGTCCATCGGGGCCGCAGGCGAGAAACGCGCAGTGCAGACGCCGGCGGGGACTTCCAGGGACGGGACCACCGATCAGCCAGCTGTGGGACCGGTGCATTGTTATACTCACCCGGAAGCCACACCGAATTGAGGCCACAGATCCTGTTCTGTTGGTTCCTCGATGCGCCCCGCCAACCAGCACCGAAAGGGCTCCTTCATGAACAAGCTGTTCCGGATCTTGCGGCGGAGTGCACCCCCGGCTCAAGAAGGCGCAGTCTCTGAGGAGCCGCGCCCCGCCGAGAGCGCGTCGCGAGCTGACGACCGGACGCTCTTCATCGGACACACCCGCTTCAGCGTGCACCAGCATGGCTCGGGCTACTTCAACGCCACGCGCGGAGCTGATCTCGGAGCTGGATTCAGCGAAGAGGAGTACACCAGGTGGTTGTACTCAGAGACCCGGCTGGCGCCGCGGACGGAGATCTTCACGACGCTGAGTCTCCCCCAGCTCGCCCACGCCGCGAAGAACCACGACGTGGTCCACTATGTCTCCTACTCTCCGTCCCTGCCGGAGCACCACAAGGCCCAGCTCAAGGCCGCGGCAGAGGAGCACAGTTTCCTTCGACTGAACGAGACGACCAAACCGGTCAATTCCACCCCCTCGCGAGCCCTGGTCAACCAGGCCCTCGGGGAACGCGATCATGGGTCCCGTCCTTTCGGCGTGTACCGACTGGACGACGATGACCTGCTCTCTGTCCGGTACTTCGATCAGATGGCCCCGTACGTGACGCCGCGGCACATCGGCTGGTGGGTCTCGCTGGGGACGGGGTTCTCTGCGATCCGCATGGATGGCAAATACGCATACACGCGTGAGCTCTACTACCCGAAGAGCGCCTTCGGACCGATGGCGATCGCGGCCAAGAATGACGACGGCGAGATCGCCAACCTCAGTGCCCCCAAGCACACGGTGATGGACAAGTTCAACCCCACGATCCTGGATTCACGGGAACCTGCGTACTTCCATATCCGCCATGAGAGCCAGGACAGCACGGTCAAGGGGTCGGTCGCTCCGTTCTACCCAGAGGCCATGAACCGAATCATCGGTGAGGGACCAGCGGATCTGGACAAGGTGGCCGATCTCTTCCCCGTTCTCGCCGGAGCGACGTCACTCGAACCTGGACCCGCCTCCCTGGGCGTGGACCTCTCCAAGGGACCCATCTCGCTGAGCCGTGCAGCGGTCACCTTCGAATGGAAGCACGAGGGCCCCATAGCCCTGCTTCTGGACCCTGCGGACGGGGAACGCCTCCAGGCGAATCAGGTGCAGGTACGACTGACTGTGGCACCACAGAACTCCGGCGGGACCGTGCTGGAAGAAGGGGCCTCCAAATTCTTCTCACAGGGGCGCTTCCGGCATTCCGACCGCGACGGCACCTACTGGACCTACATGCCGCAGAAGGCCTCCGGCTTCGGCCACGTGCTGCCCATCGAGCCGCCGAAGGGCGTCAAGGTCACCGGGATCACGCTGGTGACCAGCAGGTCCGAGTCTCTTGGTCTGGATTCGGTCGTCGCGTACCCACTGCCGGCGAGAAGATCTTGACGGGTGCCCAGATCACAGGCGAGAGGACCGGGGCTTCGATGAATCGGTACGTGACCGATTTTCTGCTCGCCTCCGGCCGCGGCGTCCCCGTGGAATTCGGGGGGAGACGAGCAGACTCGCCGTCGGCGCTCCTCAGCGGAGCTGCCCGTCGCAATAAGTTCCGGCTGATCAAGGTGCGGAACAACCACTACGTCATCACCGGCGGACGCCGGGTCATCGGCGGGTTCGCTGTGCATCTGACGAGCCTTCCCAGCGACGAAGCCCTCAGGGCCTCCACGTCACTTCCGCTCGCCCGGCAATACCTTCAGCTCGATGGTCTTCCTGTGCCTGCGGGGGCTTCCTTTCGGGAAGATGAGCTCGAGGGTGGACTCGCGCATTTCCGCGCAATGAAGTCTGAGGCAGTCGTGAAACCCGCCTCCTCCGCACAGGGAACCGGCACCACCACGGAGATACGCAGCGAGGCGGATTTTCGCGCCGCGTGGATCAACGCCACGTCGGCGCGACGAACGGACGCTCAGGCCGACCCCCGTCTCCTGGTGGAGGAGCAGGTTCCGGGCCTCGACGTGCGTGCGTTCGTCGTGGGCGAGGACGTCATAGCGGCGACAGCCCGCGTCCCTCTCTTCTGCATCGGTGACGGCGAGAGAACGCTGCGGGAGCATGTCGAGGAAGTATCTGGGCTGCGCGAGGCCCATCCCCTCTTCGGCAAATTCGACTACGACGCGGTCTCCTACGCGCAGGCCTCGGGTCTGGCGCTGGACGATCGCAGTGAGCGCGGCCGTGTCTACCAGCTTTCGCATGGGATCAATATGCGCAGCGGTGGGGTGACGGTGGATGTCACAGATCGGCTCGGACCCTCCGTCAGAGAACTCGCCGTGGCCGCGACCTGGGCCATTCCAGGGTGCAAGGCAGCCGGTGTCGATCTGCTTCTTCCCGACCTGAGCACTGCCGACGGCGCGCATCTGCTTCACGTAGACGTCCAGGCCGGATTCGCGGTGCACCACTATCCATGGATCGGTGCACGGCGGCAGGTGGCTGATGCGCTGATCAAAAAGATGCACGAGAACTCGCGAGGATGAGCTGCCCATGAAGTTCTTTGCCTCGATGATGAATCGGCTGAAAGGTGACTCCGAGGGCGCCTCGGCCTGGGACCAGTATCTCAAGACGCCGGAGAACCACCCGCAGATTCCGAACATCTCCTACGCCGGATACCACCGCGGTGAGCGTGCCATCCCCCGCCCGGACGGTCCTGTGTTCGATGTGTGTGACTACGGGGCCAAGGGGGACGGGCAGCACGACGACACCGCGGCGGTAAACGCCGCGATCGAGGCGGCAGGTGCTAACGGAGGAGGTGTCGTCCTCGTTCCCGCTGGGCGCTATCTCCTCACGGAGGTCCTCTGGATTCATCACTCGGGCGTGGTGATCCGCGGATCAGGCCAGGATGAGACCACCCTGTTCTTCCGAGAGCCGCTCGAGACGGCCTACCGGATGCCCCAGAAGGGTGAGTGGTCGTGGACCGGCGGGCTCGTCTGGTTCATACCCCAGCCGTTGTTGAGTCGACTCGAGGAGGCGCAATGGGGCTGGGGCAAGAACGAGGGCTGGTTCGACAACGAGGAGCTCTCTGCCGTGAGGGGTGTGGTCCCGCGCGGGAGGACCCGGATACCGGTCGTCGACACTCAGCGCTTCACCGCGGGAGACCACGTTCTGCTGGTCTTGGACAACATCGCCGACAGCTCGCTGCTCCGACACATGAGCGGCGACCTGCCGCCCGAGAGCTATGGCTGGGGTGTGGAAGACTCCTCCCTGCACAAACAGCCCAACTACCGGACGTTCCGCTGGCCTGTGGAGATCGCCTCGGTCGAGGCGGGCAGTGTCGTCCTGGCGCAGCCCACCCGACTTGAGCTGCGTCAGAAGTGGAACCCTCGCTTCGAGACCCTCGGCGCGCGCATCGAGGAGTCGGGGATCGAGGATCTGCGCATCGAGATGGCTCATGTCGAGCCCCGTCCCCACAATCAGGACCACGGCTACAACGGACCCCACTTCCAGGCAGCCCTGAACTGCTGGGCCCGCAATGTGACGGTGCAGGACAGTGACAACGGGTTCGGTATCACGGGCGGCAAAGGAATCACTCTCACAGACGTCACGGTGGAGGGACGCGCCAGACACCACCCCTTCATCTGCCGGGAGCAGTCCCACGACAACCTTGTGCAGCGCTTCCTCATCTCTGCACCCACGACTGAGCTTCCCGCCGATTCCCTCACCCACGGCCTGAACATCGAGGGCTACTCCTCCGGCAATGTCTGGTCCGATGGTCAGATGGAGGGAACATTCGACTCGCACCGACGCTTTCCCTTTGAGAACGTGCGGACCGACATCACGATCAGGAACAAGGGAGTCGTCGGTGGGGCCAGGAACGCCGGACCCCACTGGGGAGCACGGTTCTGTCATTGGAACATCAGAGTCACCAATGGGCGGTCCTACGGGATCCGGCTCGAGGAGCACGCCCCGTACAGCGCGATGGTCGGGATACAGGGCACGACCAAACCGTCTCAGCAGAAGCCCGAGTTCACCGGTGAGCTGCACACCATGATCGAAGATCTGGGTGTGCCGCCGGTGCCATCAAATCTCTACCAGGCCCAGCTGCGTCATCGACTCGGCAGCTGACCAGGAAGCCAGCAACAGGAAGATTCCATGCGCAGACTTTTCATCGGGCACACACGTTTCAGCGTGCACCAGTACAACTCCGGCAGCTTCAAGGCCACCCGCCGGGGCGACGGTCGACTCTTCTCCGAGGATGAGTACACCGCATGGCTCTACGATGACGAGAGGCTGGATCCGCGGACGGAGATCTTCGTCGAGGAGAGTCTCCCTCAGCTCGCCGCCTCCGCCGACGCATGTGACCTCGTGCATATCGTGCACTTCTCCTCCTCGCTGCCCCAGAAGTACCAGGACAGGCTGCGCAGTGCGGCCGAAGAACACCCCTTCCTGCACCTGAACGAGGCACCGGGGATGGTGGCACCCAGCGCGCCGAATAAGAAGGTCCTGAACCAGGTGCTGCGAGGACGGCTTCCTGAGGACGGAGTCTTCGGGATCTACCGCCTCGATGATGACGACGTGCTGCCGATCAACTTCTTTCACCGGATGAATCCATATGTGGCCGAAGAACACGTAGGGTGGCGGATCTCCTTTCCGGAATCACTGACCGCGATCCGGACACAGTCGGAATACATCCTGCCGTGGCGCCGGTACTTTCCCAAGGCTGCCGCAGGCCTTCTCTCCATTCACCAGAAGACACCTGATGGGGAAATCCGGGGACTTCAGACGCGCGCGCCCGCGAAGGGCCATATGAAGCTCGACACGGCGTATCCGACCGTGCTGGACTCCCGCGAGCCCGGGTTCTTCCAAGCGCGCCACAAGAGCCAGGACAGCACTCTCGGGGAGGGCGAGGAGCCCTTCTTCGGGTCTCTGATCCCTTCTGCTGTGAAGAAGGACCGGGTTTCCTCCGACCTTCTTCAGGAGTACTTCCCCTTCGTCAACCGTCGGATCCGGAGAGACATCGCCGCAGCGGCCGAACCTCTGAACATCGACACGACAACCCCTCTGGATTCGTCCTCGGGCGTCACGGTGGCCATCGGGTCGGACAGGTCCCAGATGCTCCTGGCGCAGCTCGATGGGGCCTCGCAGGGCTCACCCGCGGTGGACGTGGATGTCTCTGTGAGTCGCAGCGTTGATGTCACGGAAGCTCGCCTGAAGACGTTTATGGTCGCAGCCGGACTGCGCAGCGTCGGGGATGGGCTCTACCGTGGACCGGTGGCCTTCGACGGGGATGCAGGGCACGGGGCCTTCGTGCTCGAGACACCGCCCGGCTGCTCGGTCATCAGCGTCCGCTTCACCTCACCCGAACCGGTCCGGCTCAGATCTCTGCGCTCCTATTCCCTGGTCTGAGTCCTCCTGAACCGAAGAAGGTCTTCACACAACATGTCCTCCCGCACTGTTCTCTCCCCGCTCTACGAAGCCTCCAGCGCCGATTCGTGGGTGCGTTCCCAGCAGATCCAGGTCAGGCTGGACCCCGAGCTGTCCACGCTGACCTGGGACGTGCCGACGCCGTTCGGGGTGGTCAGCATGGTGCTGCGCAGCACCGGCGAAGACCGCGGCCTGCTCACGGCGCGGGGAGAATCTGAGAATCTCCGACGCATCCTCCGCAATGCACTGGTGAGGGATGCGCTGCTCGAAGCCACTCCACACGAACATCACGTGCTGAACTCCGCAGTCCGGCTGAGCGGACGCAGCAGTTCAGCGCTGAGTGTGCTGCAGCAATGGGCCAGACGCATCCAGACGAAAGTTGCCACCGCAGAGCGGGTGGAACGCGGCGATCCGTCCGATCAGGAGCCTCCGCTGCATGGATTCTGGTGGGACCGGAAAGCGAACTTCGGTGACGCCGTCGGACCATGGCTGGCCGCCGTGCTCTCCAGCCGCGAGGTGGTCAACGTCCGGCCGACGAAAGACAACCCGGTGCCCTCACAGGGCCGCGCCATCGCATTGGTCGGGTCGATCATCCACATGATCAATCGCCCGGAGATGGACATCTGGGGAGCAGGCCTGATGCGGCCGCTCTCCGCGAAGTCACCGCTGCGGCGACTGACTGGAATCCGCGTGCACGCGGTGCGTGGACATCTGACCCGCAACGATCTCCGGGAGAAGCTCGGCTGGGAGGTCCCTGAAGTCCTCGGAGACCCCGCCCTGCTCCTTGCCCGCCACTACACTCCCCGGCCCAGCGCCCACGCGGAACCCAAGATCGCCTTCGTTCCGCACATGTCGCACCGCCCGCACTTCAAGAGGGTTGACCCCGGGACGTTCGACATCATCGACGTGCGCGATGATCTGACCCTCGTCGTGGATGGGATCGCCAATGCACGTGTGTGCGTGTCGACATCGCTTCACGGGCTCATCGTGGCCCAGGCCTACGGTGTGCCCTGGGTCTGGTTGAACATCACCGACGCCGAGCTCGGTGGAGGAGACTTCAAGTTCAACGATTTCTTCTCGACGCTTCGAGGCCCGAGTCCGGCTCGGGTCGAGATCACCGTCGATGAGCTGCCAGATCTGGATCTGGCGCTGGTCGCGCGGCATGCGCTGCTCCCAGAGCTCGCCACAGATCTCGATGCGTTGGAGGCCGCTTTCCCCGGTCGATCACACGTGGTCCGGAGGACCGGAGGAGTCAGATCGGCGCTGCGCGCCCTCAGGACGCGGTTCGCCCGATCTTGATCCGCAGGTCTCCCTGGCGACGGGGCAGCCTCCTCGGTGGTTCAGCCCCGGAGCGCACCGACACCTGAGGTCCTGAGCATGTCGACGTGTCGGCTCGACATGCGGGCGGACTTCAGGAAGGCGAAGCCCCGCTCGCGCTGGACGTTGTAGCGCTCCTCTGTGCAGTGAAGCTGGACCGTCTCCTGGAAGTCGACGGGCTTCGCGTACACCAATGCGTCGCCGTAGACGGGCTCGAGGTGAGGAGACGCGATACAGACCACTCCCCTGCTCAGCGCCTCCACGACGCTGGGTTCTATGGACTTGTCCCACTGCGCACTCGGATACACGGCGAGGAAGTCGAGGCTGTCCAGATACTCCTGGAAGCTCGTCAGGGAGAAGCCCTCGACCGTCCAGCCCTCGGGCACCTCATCCTGGGCCAGTATGCCGTGGCGCTGCAGCGCAGTGGAGTTCGCGCGTATCGCGATCGCCAACGAGCCGTCCTTCGGGAAGACCAGCTCTCGCTCCGCCGGGTCAGCCGGCCAGTTCAGTTCCTCTTCGTCCCACGGGCGTCCCACCACCGGAAGATGGTTCTCCGTGAATGCCTTGGTGAGCGGTGGTTCGACGGCGAGGGAGATGCCGGACCACACCCCGTCCACAAGAGTGCTGGCGGGGATCACCCTCTTGAGCTGTTCACGCATGATCTCGCTCTGTGCAGCCCAGTACGGCCGGACACCGAAGGTCTGGAAGCAGTTCTCCGAGACATCGTGCACGTCATACCCGTTGTAGACATTGCTGAGCACCGAGGGAACCTCGTTCGCCACGGTCACCAGGGTGCTTGCGCGGATGGCGGACGGTTCGCTGGGGAGCAGCTGCATGACGGCGGGCCAGTGAATGACCAGGAGGTCGGTCGTCACTCTTCTCTGCAGATGAAGTCGATCGACCCGTCCTTCGAGGAAGAGGCTGCGAAGCTCCGGCACCATCCGACGTCGCGCGGCTCCCGGCACCAGTCCGTTCTGGAGGGGCACGATGCCCACGCGCAGCCCGGCGGCGAGGGCAGTCCTGATCTCTTGGAGCAGCGTGATGGAATTGCCGCCCCAGAGACCGAACTCAGAGACGTAGATCACGTCATAGTGGGGCACCTGAGTGTTGTCGCGATCAGGCAGGAACGACGGCGGGCCGACCCATCTCCTGTCTTCGATGTCCTTGGGCAGAAAGGCAGAGTTCCCCGCACGCACACCTCGGTGCCACGCCGTATACGCATCCTGGTAGATCTCCCGGTCAGGATGGCGATACCCCAGCCCGAAGTCAGTGCTGGTCAGGTTTCCCTCGCCGAGGAGCGAGAAAGCGAGCGGGACCATTTCCTGGGCCACCAGCTTCTCCCCATAGGTGATCTCATAGCGAGTCCGATACTCCCCGTCCGCGGACTTCCGAACGGCGTCCCAGTATCCGAGGGTCTTCTGGATCTCTTCACGTCGGTACATGATGGAGGCGAAACTCGGGTGGACCACCCGGTCGGGCCCCCACCGGACGAGGAACTTGAGATCCTCATCTACTCTCACCCAGTTCACGATGTTGGCGTTCTTCTCGGGGTTGGCCATCAGCTCGCGTGCCTGGCGTTCGATCTTCTGCGGATGATGCCAGTCATCCTTATCCGCGACTGTGACGTACTCGCCGACTGCGGCCGCAAAGGCATCGTTTCGCACCGGGTATGCGCCGCGGTTCTCTTCACAGAGCGTCAGACGAATGCGTGAGTCTCGGGCGGCCCAGCCACGGAGCTGTTCCCGATACGGCGTGGGCGTCCCGTCCTTGAACTGGGTGGGAGAAGCATCGTCCACGATCAGGATCTCGATGTTGACCCAGGTCTGATTCAGCAGAGACTGAATGGCGACGTCGGTCGCTTCGTCTGGTTCGTAGATCGGCATGATGATGGAGACCAGTGGCAGCCCCTCCTGCCGGACGGGCTGAGCCGATGTGGAGATATTGTAGAAGGACGGGGCTTCGTCCGCGGGGAACTCCAAAGGTGCGAGCCCGCTTTCGGCCAGCCGGTCATTGAGCCGAGTCAGCCATTCCTGACGCTTATAGGCGATGCCGGTCACATTCGGGTTCACCGCGTTGAGCTGCAGGAAACGCTGGGAATCGGCCCGCCACTCGTTCTCCTCAGCGTAGTTCAGCAGCTCATCAGCACGGGCGTACTGCCCGTCCCAGGTGAGCAGGTCCGAGTAGAAGGAGCGGTCCACGCCATCGAAGGAGCTCTCGAGGCCATACATGTTCTCGGCAAGCTGATAGAGCGTCAGGCAGTCGCGGAGGTCCCATTCGCTGGATCGTTGGCTATAGAGCACCCGCGCCAGTGCGAGATAGCCGGGTCGCCAGAGCAGCTGTTTGAACTGTTGCAGGTCCTCCCGAGATTCTGTCCGCAGGCGCGTCTGGTCCGCCATCATCACGAGATCCCGATACCGCCACCTCCCCCGCGTGGCGCAGAGCGCCAACACGTCTCTGGCGCCTCGAGAGCGCGTTTCACGGGCGAGCATGATGAACCAGTTCAACCGGCCGGGGCGTGTCCGCAGAGACGTCGCCCACTGGGCGAGCACGTCGTCGGCCACGAGATCAGGAACCGCCTCTTCTTGGGGACGGTTCTCCACTTGACTTGTCGACGCCACCCGATCCAGGCGAGCGCGCATGCGGCGCGTCAACTGGCTGAACCCGTACATCTGGACGACGAGGAGGACCGCCGCAACAAGAAGGACTCCGAGGATCGCCCCGACCCACCAGTCCAGCGCCGCGCTCACCACAGCACCGGCTGCCGCCACGCCGAACAGGGCAATCGCCGCAACCTGCATCTTGGTGAGGCCCTGTTTGGCGCCTGCACGTTTGGGGACAAGACTCACGATGCGCTGTTCCTTAATCTAAGATGCCGGTCCGTCAGAGAAGCCGCGCATAATTATAGGGGACACGCTCATGAGCCACGGTGGAGACACTCCCGGCTCCCAGGGCTGTATGCCTTCCCGCACTTCCCTGCTCGCATCCGGCCCCAGAGCCCAGAGCCGGCTCGCCATCGCCGGCGTCGTCCTGGTCTACCGCGACAGCGACCATCTGACCCATGAATATGTCGCAACCACGGTTCCGCATCTCGAGCCGGGTTTAAGGGAATCGAGGCCTCAGGTGTTGGGTGCACAGCCAAGCTGAAGCGTCGGATCTCAGCTGCGCTGATAGACTGGCAGGCGCTCAGCAGGTCCTGAACCTCACCTCCGCGGAGCACGACGATGAGGCACAATGGCGCAGAGCGCGAGTCGGCACCCCCGCCGAATCTGAGCGAAGAGAGAAGGAAAACGTCCATGGCCGCACCGACGATAGAGCGGACCGGGGAGTCCGAGGATTCCTACGAATCTAGACAGGTTGCCCAGCTCGATGGGACCAACCTCATCCGCGTCGGGGCCCGCCCTGGACTTTTCCGGTATATCCGTGAGATCTGGTCCTTCCGGCATTTCCTCTACTATGACTCTCATTCGCGGGTCTCCACCGCCAACAGCACCGACTCGCTAGGTCGGCTGTGGATGATTCTCAACCCGCTCCTCATGGGGGCGGCGTACTTCTTCGTCTTCGGGATGCTGCTGAACACGGGTCGTGGCATCGACAACTTCATCGGCTACCTGATCATCGGTGTCTTCACCTTCCGGTTCTTCACCACTGCCGTCTCTGGCGGCGCGGGCTCCATCGCGGGGAACCAGAAAGTCGTTCAGGCATTCAACTTCCCGCGGGCCTGCCTAGTCATCTCCAGCACTGTCCGAGAGCTGTTCTCCAGCGTGCCGATGTTCTTCGTGATGGGCCTGCTGGTGCTGACGATCGGCGACATCAAGCTCGACGGGGCTGAGTCGATTCCCACCACACTGAGCTGGCACTGGCTGTTGTTCTTTCCCTGCATCGCTCTGGCGCTGATGGTCATGCTCGGCTGGTCTTTGGCTCTTGCACGAGCGGTCAACGCGCACACCGACGTCAAACACCTCATCAGCTTCGGCACGAGAATCCTGTTCTACACCTCCGCCGTCTTCTTCTCCCCGGACCGTTGGTCGAACATCGGAGCGGACTGGCTGGTCACGGTGATGAATCTGAATCCGCTCTATTGCGTGCTGGACATCATCCGTCACGCGTGGCTCTATGACGGGTTCGCCGATCCCGCCCGCTGGATCGTTCTGGCCTCCTGGGCCGTGGGATCCATGATCATCGGATTCCTCATCTTCTGGCAGGGTGAAGAGAGCTACGGGAAGGAACGATGAGCACCTCAACGCCGTATGTCCCACGCCGTATGAACCGGCACTCTGAGGCCGACCTGATCGCACAGGACCTCGCCATCGAGTTCGACGATCACGACTTCTCCGAGGACGGCTCCTGGGAGGAGTATCCACTCACCCAGCAGAACCCCGTCGTGCGCACCGTGGACCCGGAGAACGTCTGCCTGGTCGTGGACGACGCCTCCATGACCTACCGGGTGCGTTCATCGAATGAGTACAAGCACTCCCAGGGACGGTTCACCCGCGCCGTGAAGCGCGTCACCGGCGCCGGATGGACAGAGGTCCCGGCGCTGTCTAACCTCAGCTTCATCGTCAATCGCGGTGAATCTGTGGGCGTCATCGGGACCAACGGCTCAGGCAAGTCCACGCTGATCAAACTCCTCACCGGCAAGGTCCGTCCCACCAGCGGCGAGGTCTACGCGAGCTCCACCCCGGTGATGCTCGGCGTCAACGCCGCCCTGGTCAAAGACATCTCCGGGAAGGAGAACATCCGGCTCGGGTGTCTCGCCATGGGCCTCTCCCCTGAACAGGCCGACGCGAAGTACGACCAGATCGTGGAGATCTCCGGGCTCTCCGATGCGCTCGACATGCCATTGAAGACCTACTCCTCCGGCATGGCGTCTCGCCTCCAGTTCGCCATTGCCACCTCCGTGGACCCGGACATCCTGCTGATCGACGAGGCGCTGAACACCGGTGACGCCCAGTTCCGCGCCCGCACGAAGAAGCGCCTGGACGAGGTCCGGGCGCAGGCAGGCTGCGTCTTCCTGGTCTCCCACTCACTGGGCACGATCAAACAGATGTGCACTCGGGTCATCTGGATCGAACAGGGAGAGCTGCTTGCCGACGGAGACCCCCAGTGGGTCTGCCAGCAGTACGAGGAGTACACCGCGCACAAGTCCAATGACCGCCTGCGTTCGGCCAAAGTGGTCTACGAGCGCACCCGGTTGCAGCTGAACCCGATCCAGGTGGATTTCACCGACGGCACGCGGCCCAAGAAGGCCGCGACCAGCAGCATCAGCTGACCTGAGCGTCTCCTGCCGGTGCCAGACGCGACTGAGGCCCGAGACTCTTCGTCCCGGGCCTCAGTCATGCGCTCTCAGAGCTCCGCGAGAGTTCTCAGCTGAACCAGATATCGATCTCCCGCTCGGCCGACTCCACCGAATCCGAGCCATGGACCAGGTTCTTCTGGACCTTCTCGCCCCAGTCTCGGCCGAGGTCACCGCGGATGGTGCCCGGCGCCGCCGTCGTGGGCTCGGTGCTGCCCGCGAGGGAGCGGAAGCCTTCGATGACGCGGTCGCCCTCCAGCACCGCTGCGACCACGGGACCGGAGAGCATGAAGTCCACCAGCGGCTGGTAGAAAGACTTGCCCTCATGCTCCGCGTAGTGCTTCGCCAGCTTCTCGGTGCTCGCGTCGAGCTGCTGCAGCGCGGCGATGCGGTAGCCCTTGGCCTCCACTCGGCGCAGGATCTCACCGGTCAGTCCACGCTGGACACCGTCGGGCTTCACCAGGATCAGGGTCCGTTCAGTCATCGTTGTTCTCCTCACTAGTAGCGTCTTGAGCCAGGGCTTCTTCTGCCTGGAATCTCTGCATCTTTTCGTCGTCCAGCTGTTCGCCCTTGCTCACCGCGTACCACCAGCAGGCCATGAAGGCCACGCCGGGGAGCGCCGCGAGCGGCACGATCAGACCCGCGCTGGTCAGCAGCGCGACTCCGATGAATCCGAAGAGCATCACGAACTGCAGCACCCAGCCGAACACATATCCCCCGGGTCGCTGCAGCACCGCGCAGGTCAGGATCAGGATCAGCCCCAACAGGAGCGAACCGCCCAGCAACCACCACGCGTAGGGCCCATTCTGGTTCAGCCCCCAGGCGGCGAGGCTGAAGAAGAACATCAGCACAGCCTCGAGGCACAGCACTGTGGAGGCGAACAGCGTCTTGACCGAGCGCGGGGCCTTGACCTGTCCCGGACGCCACTCGCGCTGCGCCCGGGTCTGCCGCGGCGGTTTCCGCTGCGGCGTGGAACCGTCGTCGCTCATCTGACCCACCGTCTCACTCATGCCGGCTCAGGTGCACCCAGCAGGGTGCGGGCCTCGCCGACCACGGTGACGGATCCGGTGATCAGGACTCCGCCGATCAGGCCCGGGTCGGCCTGATCCGCGCGGCCCACCGCCCAGTCGATGGCATCATCCAACCGTTCGGTCACGTAGATGTCCTCCTCCGCGTAGCCCACGTCCAGCGCGAGCGTTCCGAGCTGACCGGCGGGGATGGCCCGAGGAGAGGTGGACTGGGTGAAGCAGATGTCCTCGACCAGCCCCTCGTACTCCTTGTACAGGCTGGTCAGCATCTCTCGAGCGTCCTTGTCCTGCAGGATCCCCACCACCAGCACCAGCCGGGAGAGGCCGAAGCTCTCCTTGAGCGCCTGGGCGCTGGCCTCGATCCCCGCAGGATTGTGCGCGGCGTCGACGATGATGCTCGGCCCGGTGCGCAGGGTCTCCAGGCGTCCTGGGGCGGTGACGTTCTCAGCGGCGAGTCGCAGATGCTCGATGTTCAGCTCCTGGGTGCCGCCGCCGATGAACGCCTCCAAGGCTGCGACTGCGACCGCGAAGTTCTCCGCCTGGTGCGCTCCGTGCAGGGGCAGCAGGATCTCGGGGTAGCGTCCCGCCAGACCCGAGACGGTCAGCTGCTGACCACCCACTCCGGGAACCCGGGACTCCACGCCGAACTCCACGCCTTCGAAGCGGAAAGGCACGTTCTTCTCGCGCGCCTCCGCCAGCAGCACGTCGGCCGCTGCCGGCACCTGGGCGGCCGAGATGAGGAAGCCGTTCTCCTTGATGATGCCGGCCTTCTCCAGCGCGATATCGCGTTCGTCGTCGCCGAGGAGGTCCGTGTGGTCGAGGCTGATCGGCGTGATCACGCTGACCGAACCATCGGCGACGTTGGTGGCATCGGTGATGCCACCGAGACCCACCTCGAGCACCATGACGTCCACGGGAGCATCGGCGAAGACGGCGAAGGCGAGGATGGTGACACATTCGAAATAGGTCAGCGGCACCTCTCCGCGCTCGGCGAGGTTCGCATCCACCATGCTGATGAAGGGCCGCACCTCGTCCCAGATGCGCACGAAGGTCTCATCCTCCACCGGCTGGCCGTCGAGGCAGATGCGCTCGGTGACCGAGGACAGATGCGGTGAGGTGTAGCGACCCACTCGGATGTCGTGGGCCATCAGACCGGCCTCGATCATCCGCGCCGTGGAGGTCTTGCCGTTGGTGCCGGTGATGTGGATGACCGGGGCGGACTTGTTCGGCTCACCGAGCAGGTCCATGGCCTCAAACATGGGCGCCATACGTGGTTCCATCTTGTTCTCCGGCGCACGGGAGAGCAGCTCAGCGTAGACGCTGGCCACCGAGAACTGGTCGAGTTCCTCTGGCACTACCGGGCTCCTTCGACGACGGAAACATGGATCGTGGGCTCAGCTGCAGTCTCGCAGGGAACCGGATGCAGATCCACCGTGAGAGTCTCCTCGGAGACGAGCTGACGGTGCGCCTGCAGGGCAGACACCACATCGGGCGAGGCGGTGACCGTGGTCTCGATGCGATCCGAGACCTGCAGATCAGCATCCTTGCGTGCCTGCTGGATGCTGCGGATCAGGTCACGGGCGATCCCCTCCGCGATCAGCTCTTCGCTCAGGGCGGTGTCCAGCACCAGGAAGCCGCCGGAGCCGTCGAGCACCGTGACCACCTTCTCGCCGAGCTGCTCGGAGACCGTGGTGGTCAGCGTGTACTCGCCCTCGAAAAGCTCCAGCCCACCGGCGGTGACCGTCCCGTTCTCCACCGACCAGTCCCCGGACTTTGCCCCCTTGATCGCCTGCTGGACCTGCTTGCCCAGGCGGGGTCCGACGGCGCGGGCATTGACCACCAGCTGCTGACCGATCCCCCAGTCCGCGGCGTCCGTGTCGGCGGCGTCGAGCAGCTGAACCTCCTTGAGGTTCAGCTCATCGGCGATGATCTGCTGATAGGTGCCCGCGAGGGACTCCGCCTGCGGCACGACCACACTGAGCTTCGCCAGCGGCTGGCGCACCCGGAGGTTCGCCTGCTTGCGCAGCGAGGAGCCAGCCGAGCTGATCGTGCGGGTCAGTTCCATCAGCTCCACGGCGCGCTCATCGCGCAGGTACTCCTGCGGGTCGGGCCAGTCGGCCAGGTGCACCGAGCGACCACCGGTCAGCCCGCGCCAGATCTCCTCGCTGATCAGCGGGAGCAGCGGGGCGGACACTCGGGCGAAGGTCTCGAGCACGGTGTAGAGCACGTCATAGGCGGCGAAGTCCTCGGCGTAGAACCGTGCGCGGGACCGACGGATGTACCAGTTGGTCAACGTGTCCGAGAACCGTCGCAGCGACTCGCAGGCGGCGGAGACGTCGTAGGCGTCCAACGCTGCGGTGACCTCGCGGACCAGATCACCGGTGGCAGCGAGGATGTAGCGATCCAGCGGGCTGGCGACGTCGTCGGCTCCCACCGCCTTCGCCTGGTAGCCGGCACCCTGATTCGCCGTGTTGGAGTACAGCGCGAAGAAGTGCCAGGCGTTCCACATCGGCAGCAGCACCTGGCGCACGCTCTCGCGGATGCCCTCCTCGGTGACCACCAGGTTGCCGCCGCGCAGGATCGGGCTGGCCATCAGGAACCAGCGCATCGCGTCGGACCCGTCGCGGTCCAGGACCTCGGAGACGTCCGGGTAGTTCTGCAGCGACTTTGACATCTTCTGTCCGTCGGAGCCCAGCACGATCCCGTGACTGATCACGTTGGTGAAGGCGGGCCGGTCGAACAGCGCGGTGGCCAGCACGTGCATGGTGTAGAACCAGCCGCGGGTCTGACCTATGTACTCCACGATGAAATCGGCAGGGTGATGCTCAGCGAACCACTCGGCGTTCTCGAACGGGTAGTGCACCTGAGCGAACTGCATCGAGCCGGAGTCGAACCAGACGTCGAGGACATCCTCGACGCGGCGCATGGTGGAGGCGCCGGTGGGGTCGTCCGGGTTCGGACGGGTCAGGTCATCGATCCAGGGGCGGTGCAGATCGGGCTCGCCGTCGGCGTTGCGCGGGTAGTCGCCGAACGCCTCCTTGAGCTCCTCCAGCGAGCCGTACACCTCGGTGCGCGGATACTCCGGATTGTCCGACACCCACACCGGCAACGGGCTGCCCCAGTAGCGGTTCCTCGAGATGGACCAGTCCCGAGCGTTCTCCAGCCACTTGCCGAACTGGCCGTGCTTGACGTTGCCCGGGATCCAGTTGATCTGCTCGTTGAGCTCGAGCATGCGGTCTTTGACCTGGGTCACGGCCACGTACCAGGAGGTGACGGCCTTGTAGATCAGCGGGTTCCGGCAGCGCCAGCAGTGCGGGTAGGAGTGCACATAGGACGCCTCGCGAACCAGGCGTCCGGAGTCCTTGAGTGCATTGATGATCGTGCGGTTGGCCTCGAAGACCTGGAGACCGGCGATCTCGGCGAGTGGAGCGTCGCCGGAGGCGGTGGGATGGGCGAACATCGGCAGGAAGCGCGCACCCTCGTCCACGGAGAGGATCACCGGAATGCCTGCCTCTTCCGAGGAGCGCTGATCCTCTTCACCGTAGGCCGAGGCCTGGTGGACCAGGCCGGTGCCGTCGGTCGTCGTGACATAGTCCTCCACGAGCACGCGGAAGGCGTGTTGGGTGCCCCAGGTCTCGGCATCGGTGTAGTAGTCCCAGAGCGGGGTGTACTCGATGTCGGCGAGGTCGGTTCCCTGATAGCGGCCGACGACGGCGGCTGCCGCAGCCTCAGCGGCCGTGGCTCCTCCGGCCTCTTCGGCATCGGTGAAACCGAGGTCTTTGGCATAGGCGCCGAGCAGCTCGGCGGCGAGCATGTGCCGCCCCGGCAGGGACGAATCGGCAGGAGATTCGACCACCACGTACTCCACGTCGGGCCCCACGGCCACGGAGAAGTTGGTGGGCAGCGTCCAAGGGGTGGTGGTCCAGGCGAGCAGATTCACGCCGACCAGGTCATCTCCGTGCGTTCCGCCCCCGGTGATCGGGAAGGCCACGGTGACCGAAGGGTCCTGGCGCTCCTTGTAGACGTCGTCGTCCATGCGCAGCTCATGGTTGGACAGCGGGGTCTCGTCCTTCCAGCAGTACGGAAGCACGCGGAAGCCCTGGTAGGTCAGGCCCTTCTCGTGGAGCTGCTTGAAGGCCCAGATGACCGATTCCATGTACTCGACGTTGAGCGTCTTGTAGTCATTCTCGAAGTCCACCCAGCGGGCCTGCCGGTTGACGTAGGCCTCCCATTCACCGGTGTACTTCAGCACCGAGGCCCGGCAGGCATCGTTGAACTTGTCCACGCCCAGGGCTTCGATCTCGGCCTTGTCGGTCATGCCGAGTTCCTTCATCGCCGTCAGCTCGGCAGGGAGCCCGTGGGTGTCCCAGCCGAAGCGACGTTCCACACGCCGACCGCGCTGAGTCTGATAGCGCGCCACGAGGTCCTTCACATAGCCGGTGAGCAGGTGACCGTAGTGCGGCAGACCGTTGGCGAAGGGAGGGCCGTCGTAGAAGACGAACTCGTTGGGCACTCCGCTGGACGACTCGGTGGGACGGTTCTCGATGGAGGCCTTGAACGTGCCGTCCTTCTCCCACTCCGCCAGCACTCGCTCTTCGATCTTCGGGAAGCGTGGCGAGGCGGGGATCCTGCGCTGCTCGCCGTCGGCGGCAGAGGCGCGTGGATACACGGGAGAGCTGTTCTGCGTCATGGAGGTCCGTCCTGCGGGTGTGCTGAGCTGATGGTCTGACACGCTCACAAGGACGCCTTGACGGCGCGGTACCACCTTGCTTGCCCTCCAAATGCGCGTCCCGCCCCTGTGCAGGAGGTCAGGATGCGCCGTCGTCGGGCCTCTCCATGACTGCTGTGACGGGCTTACCCGTCCGGTTCTACTGGGGCTGTGACGGCGTGATGCCGCGGGCCTGTTCCGCCGGAAGCTCACCGGTGATAGCCGGGTCGAAGCTGATGGCACTAGTCTACTGGGTCTGCTGACCGCGCGCAGAACCTGAGCGTCACACGACCGTGCTAGATTCCAGCCCGAGCTGCACCCCTGGCCCGCGGGCTTTCCCACAATCCCAATGAGCAGAGGATTCGAGACCCATGGAGATCGATGTCTTTCCGGAGACCTTCGGCACTCAGGTGCTGCTTCTGGTGAGCGCGTTCGTCCTTTCGGCGGCGATCGGCATCGAGCGTGACGTGCGGCAGAAGTCGGCGGGGGCGCGCACCCACATCCTGGTGGGCATGGGCTCGGCGCTGTTCACCCTGGTCTCGGCCTACGGGTTCTCGCATCTGCTCGGCGGCGATGTGGTGCTGGACCCTTCGCGGATCGCCGCGCAGATCGTCAGCGGCATCGGCTTCATCGGTGCGGGAGTGGTGTTCGTGCGGCAGAACATGGTCTCCGGGCTGACCACTGCGGCGTCGATCTGGGTCACGGCTGCGGTGGGCATGGCCTGCGGTGCCGGGATGCCGATGATCGCCGCCCTCACCGTGGTGCTCTATCTGCTGGCGGTCACGCTGGTCACCACACTGGTGCGACGACTCCCCCGGCACGATCGCTCCGAGCGGTACGTGGTGCGCTACGCCGATGGCCGTGGGATCCTGCGCGAGATCCTCGGAGAGGCATCGCAGCTGGGATACGAGACCCGGCTGGTGCGCACCCGCCGGATGGAGGTCGCCGACGGGTTCGCCGTGGACGCGACGATGACCTTCACGCGGACTCAGCGGGTAGGACGCGAGCAGCTCTTCGAGGCGCTGCATGAGATCGAAGGCGTGCTCGAGATCCGCACCGCGAACGTCGAGAACGACTGACCCGGCCGCCGCCCCCCACCCGCCGCCCCTCACCCGCAAATTATCGTAGAGCTTCTGCGGAATCGTAGAGCTATAGCCCTACGATTCGCTAGAGCTCTACGATAATTTGCTAGTGGGCGGGCTGGTGCTCTTCTTCGGCGAGCTGAACGTCCGTGACCACCACGGACTGCCCCGCGTCGGCCTGCTCGAGAAGCTCCAGCGAACGAGACCGAGTGGCGGCCTGAACGTCGGGCAGCGCCGCCTCGATCTGGGCGAGCGTCTGCCTGCGTGCAGAGATCCGCGCACTGATGACCTCGGTGCGCTGCTTGACCTTGGCCTCGGACTTCACCTTGCGCAGCCCGGAGAGCACCTGAGCCACGGTCTCCAGCATCCCGGCGGAGCCCTGCACGGACTCCAGCCCTGCCGGCGTGGGCCACTGCGTGGAGTGCACCGAGCCATGGCGCCACCAGCGCCAGACCTCGTCGGTGACGAAGGGAAGGATCGGCGCGAAGAGCCGCAGCAGCGAGTCGAGCGTGGTCGCCAGAGCCGCCAACACAGAGGCCTGGGCCTCCTCGCCACGGGATCCGTAGGCGCGATCCTTGACCAGTTCGACGTAGTCATCGGTGAAGGACCAGAAGAAGGACTCCACCAGCTGCAGCGCTCGGGCATAGTCGTAGTCGGCGAAGTGCTTGGTCGCCTGATCCACCACGGTGCGCAGCTCCGCGATCAAGGCTCGGTCCAGCGCTTCGGTGAGCACTGCAGTTCCGGCCTCGTCGGTGATGATGTGGCCCTCGGTGACCCCGAGGTTCAGCGCGAACTTCGAGGCATTGAGCAGCTTGATCGAGAGGCGTCGTCCGATCTTCATCTGCGCGACCTCGTAGGCGGTGTCCGCCCCCAGCTTCGCCGAGGCGGCCCAGTAGCGCACCGCGTCGGAGCCGAACTGCTCCAGCGGCTCGGTCGGGACCACGACGTTCCCCTTGGACTTGGACATCTTCTTGCGGTCCGGATCGAGGATCCACCCCGAGATCGCGGCATTGGTCCATGGCACCGAGTCGTTCAGTGAGTTCGCGCGGACCGCCGAGGCGAAGAGCCAGGTGCGGATGATGTCGTGACCCTGCGGGCGCAGGTCGAAGGGGAAGACCTTGTCGAAGAAGTCGTTGTCCTTCTCCCAGCGGCCCGCGATGTGCGGGGTGATCGCCGAAGTCGCCCAGGTGTCGAGCACGTCGGCCTCACCGATGAAGCCACCGGCGACGCCGCGCTGGGACTCCTCGTAGCCGTCCGGGACCTGCGAGGCAGGGTCCACCGGAAGCTGAGTCTCCGCAGGCAGCAGCGGGTTGTCGTAGTCGGGCTCGGCGTCGGCGTTCAGCGGGTACCAGACCGGGATCGGCACGCCGAAGAAGCGTTGCCGGGAGACCAGCCAGTCCCCGTTGAGGCCTTCCACCCAGTTCTCGTAGCGTGAGCGCATGAAGGCGGGGTGCCAGGAGATCTCTTTGCCGCGGGCGATCATCTTCTCGCGCCGTCCGGCGTCGCGCCCGCCATTGCGGATGTACCACTGCCGGGAGGTGACGACCTCGAGCGGCTTGTCACCCTTCTCGTAGAAGTGCACCGCGTGGGTGATCTTCTTCGGCTCGCCGTCGAGCAGGTCCTCGGCCTTGAGCAGCTCGACCACTGCCTCTTTCGCGGAGTGCACGGTCTTTCCGGCCAGCTGCTCGTAGTGCTGGGCTCCGGCCTCGGAGGTGATCCATTCCGGGGTCTCGCGGGAGAAGCGGCCGTCGCGGCCGATCAGCGCGCGGGTGGGAAGCTGCAGCTCGCGCCACCAGGTCACATCGGTCATGTCGCCGAAGGTGCAGATCATCGCCACGCCGGAGCCCTTGTCGGGCTGTGCCAGGCCGTGGGACTTGACCTCGACCTCGACGCCGAAGAGCGGCGAGATGACGGTCTTGCCGAAGAGGTGCTGGTAGCGCTCGTCGTCCGGGTGGGCGACCAGCGCCACGCAGGAGGGCAGCAGCTCTGGACGGGTGGTCTCGATGAAGACCTGCTCCCCGGTGTCCTTCACGGTGAACGGATAGCGGTGGTACGCGCCGGGGTGGTCCTTCGCCTCGAGCTCGGCCTGCGCCACGGCAGTGCGGAAGGTGATGTCCCACAGCGTCGGCGCCTGGGCGGTGTAGGCGTTGCCGGCCTGGATGTCGCGCAGGAACGCCCGCTGGGAGGCGGCACGGGAGTCGTCGTCGATGGTGCGGTAGGTCTGCCGCCAGTCCACCGACAGGCCGAGCCGGGAGAAGAGGTCCTCGAAGACCTTCTCGTCCTCGACGGTGAGCGTCTCACAGAGCTCGATGAAGTTCGCCCTGCTGATCGCGTCCCAGTCGCGCTGGTTCTTCGCGGGCTTCTCCGGCGGGGTGTAGTCAGGGTCGTAGGGCTGCGCGGGATCGCAGCGCACCCCGTAGTAGTTCTGCACTCGCCGCTCGGTGGGCAGTCCGTTGTCGTCCCAGCCCAGCGGGTAGAAGACGTTCTTGCCCGACATGCGCATGAAGCGCGCCATCACGTCGGTCTGCGTGTAGGAGAACATATGTCCCACGTGCAGCGAGCCCGATGCGGTGGGTGGAGGCGTATCGATGGAGTACACCTGGGACCGCTGGGTGTCCTCGTTGAAGTGGTAGATCTCCTCTGCCTGCCAGGCGGCGTGGAGCTTCTCCTCCAGGCCCTCCAGGGCGGGCTTCTCGGGCACGTCGGGGGTCTTGACGGGCGCGTCTGTGCCCGTGATCTGTTCAGCCATTGGACCATTCTTTCACGAAGCAGCCCGTCATCCGCACCCGAGGCCGCGAGCTCCGGCCTGGGCCGAGGGCCCGCAGCTCAGGCTCCGCCTCCACCCGGGGCCCGAGGATCAGCGACCGTGAATCAGCGGCCCGAAGATCAGCGGCCGCGCCGCAGCAGGTTCACGCCGCGAGCCAGGACCCAGCGCTCGGGTGCGCGCAGCAGGATCAACCCGAGCACATAGACCGCGGCGACGACGGCGGCGATGACCACCGCGCCGAGCACCCCTGCCGAGGCGGAGGCTCCGGCATCGGGCTGCGCCGGCATGAGGTTGCCCGGCATCCAGGAGGCCGCTGAGACCGCGTAGCCGGCCGCGAGCGCGAGAGCTCCGAGCCCGAGCGCGCGGCCCAGCAGCCCCGCGGCGCCCCGCAGGTCCACCCCGCGGTGTCGGCGATGCAGCAGCCAGATGTTCAGCACCGCCGCCAGCACCAGCGAAGCGGTGGTCGCCGCGGCGATGCCGGCGATGCCCATGATCGGCGCGAGCAGAAGGTCGCCTGCCACGTTGAGCACCATCGCCAGCACCGCCACCACCACCGGCGACGCCGCATCGCCCACCGCGTAGGAGGCTCGCACCACGATCTGCCGACAGCCCAGGGCGATCAGCGCCGGCGCGTACCAGGCGACGGCGAGCGCCGTGTCCGTGACGGCCTGGGCATCGAAGGCCCCGTGGCCGAAGGCCAGGTCCACGAGTGGCCGGGCGGCGAGCACCAGCAGCACCGTCAGCGGGGTCAGCACCGTGACCGTGACGGCCATGCCCTGTCGGACCAGACCACGCACCTCGCTGCGATCCGAGGCTGCAGCGCTCAGTGCGGGGTAGAGCGGGACCAGCAGCGCGGTGATGACCAGGGTCTCGGGCAGGTGGATCAGTCGCCAGCCGTAGGAGAGCGCGGTGATCGCCCCCTCCTGCAGTGTTGAACCCACCGCCCGGTCCACCAGCGTGTTCACGTTGACCACGGCCGTGCCCACCAGCATCGGCGGGACCAGACGGGCGATCTCCAGGAAGCCGGGGTCGCGCAGATTGACCCGGGCGCGCAGCGGAATCCCGATGCGACGCACCGGAGGCAGCTGCATGGCCAGCCGTGCCCCGGAACCGATGACGAAGCCGACGGCGAGCGCCACCACCCCGTGCTGCGGACCGAACAGCGAGGCCGCCGCGATCATGATGATGTTGAACGGCACGCCCTCCAACGAGGACCAGGCGAATCTTCCGTGAGCCTGCACCAGGGAGGCGAGCAGGTCGGTGCCGGCGACAAGGACGGTGGCCAGCAGCATCACCCGGGTCAGGGTGGCCGCCACGTCGGCCTGTTCCCCGCTGAACCCCGGCGCGATCAGCGACGTCACCGGGCCGGCGAGCAGCCCGACGATCACCCCTGCGAGGCCCAGCACGACGAGCGTGACGGTCAGCGCGACGTCGAAGCCGCGGTGCCCGCGACACTGCCCTGACTCCCCAGCCGCCTCCCGAGCGACCCGGGGAGTGACCGAACGTGAGACGGCATCCGCGACGAGACCGAGCACGATGCTCATCAGGCCCTGGGCGACGAGGTAGGCATCAAGCTCCGGGCCGGCGCCGTAGACAGCACCGATGACGACGTCGCGCGCCAGCCCCAACAGTGTGGAGGCGGCTGTCAGCGCGGTCACCAGCAGAGCGGCCCGGGAGACGCTGAAACGTCCGGGGCCTTCTGCCCCGCTCCCCCGCCGGCTCATCGCGTTCCCCCGAGCATGGTCGTCTCTCTTCTGTGGTCTCTGGCGCGTCACAGCCTAACCCGCGTCGCCTCGCCGAATGGGAGGTGAAGCGTTGGTAGAGTCACTAAGGTGATGCACCGCCGAGCCTTGATCGTCAGCACCGCCCGTGACCGGGGCTCGCTCGCCGCAGTGCGCGCTCTGCACCGCTCCGGCTGGACCGTGGGTGTTGGGACCCCCGACGGCGGTGGCATGGTCACCGCATCGAAGGCGTGCGCCCGGCGTCATGTGGTCGCTCGCCCGCGCGGTGACGGCGCCGCCTTCGTCCACGATGTCCAGGAGGCCGTGCGCAGCGGAGGCTACGACATCGTCTTCGGTGCCGGCGATGACTGGATGGCAGCCCTCGCCGAGTTCCGGGAGCAGATCCCGGCACCGGTGGCTCACCCCCCGGCCCACGCCGTGCGCAATGCACTGGACAAGCTGGAGCTCGCCCAGGCGGCGGCACGTGCCGGGATCGCCACTCCCCGCACAGTTGCTGCCACCGAGGAAACGCTGCGCCTGTGGATCGGACCCGTGGTGGTCAAATGCCGTGAACATTGGAGCCCGGGCCAGACGATGCCGTACCGGATCGAGGCGCAGCGCTTCGACGGGCCCCGCCAGGCTCTGCCCCAGGTGGAACGCATCAACGCCGCTGGCGCCCGCGCAGTTCTGCAGAAGCCGATCGAGGGTTCGCTCAGCGCCCTGGTGGGCCTCTTTCATCACGGACGGCTCGACGGCAGGGTCCAGCAGATCAGCTCCCGGGTCTTCCCGACTCCCAACGGGGTCTCGACCCGAGCCCAGACCGTCCCGGTGGATGCCGAGCTGGCGGCCCGGGCAGAGTCCCTGCTCACAAGTATCGGCTGGGAGGGTCTCGTCGAGCTGCAGTTCCTGTTGGACGAGCAGGAGACACCGCACCTGATCGACCTCAACGGACGGTTCTACGGCTCCATGGCCCTCGCCGACGCGGCGCGCCCGGGACTCGCGCATGCCTGGGCACTGCGCACCTTGGGCGAGCCCACGCCAACGCTGGAGGACGCCGCCGTCGGGCATCGATATGCCTGGGTCGCGGGCGACGTCCGGCGCGCCGTGGCGGAGCGGCGCGACTCATTGACCCGAGACCTCGGGGAGACGGTGCGCTGGGCACGCGGAGCTCGGCACAGCGTCTGGGACCTCAGCGACCTGGGCCCGACCCGACAGCTGGTGTTTGATCGGCTGTCTCTGGCGGTGCGGTCCTCCAAGTCCTGAGTCGGCGTCGTCTCACCATTCGACCCTCACATGGTGACTGCCTCTCGGCCTCACTAGGCTGTCCTCATGATTCAGACTGATATCTCCACCCGCAGCGCGCTGGTGACCGGCGCCTCCTCCGGAATCGGCGCGGCCACCGCACACCGACTCACCACGGAGGGTTGGCGCGTCTTCGCCGTGGCTCGACGAGCGGAGAAGCTCGAGAGCCTGGCCGAGCAGGAGGGGATCATTCCGCTCATCTGTGATGTGACCGACCCGGAACAGGTGGACGCTGCGCTGGCCGAGGTCACGGCCGCGGGCGGGATCGACACGCTGATCAACAACGCCGGCGGCGCTCTGGGCATGGACTCGGTGGCCGAAGGACATGCCGAGGACTGGCGCTGGATGTACGAGGTCAATGTTCTGGGCCCGCTCAACATGATCCGCGCCTTCATCCCGATGCTGCGTGCCCACGGTGAAGGCACCATCCTCAATGTGACCTCGACCGCTGCACTCGACGCCTATGAAGGTGGGGCCGGCTACAACGCGGCAAAGTTCGGTGAGCATGCGCTGACCGGGGCGCTGCGCCTGGAGGAGGCAGAGCACAACATCCGCGTCATCGAGGTGCTCCCCGGCATGGTGCACACCGAGGAGTTCAGCGCCAAGCGGCTGCGCGGAGACGCTGCGGCCGCGGAGGCCGTCTACCGCGGGGTGAAGAAGCCCCTCATGGCCGAGGACATCGCGGAGATCATCGCCACCGCTGTCACGCTGCCCCACCACGTGAATCTGGATCAGGTGGTCGTGCGCCCCGTGGCACAGGCGGCGCAGCACAAAGTGATCCGCGAAGACTGAGCAGCGCATGAGAACGCCGGTGAGGGCATTGCCCCCACCGGCGTTCTCATGCCCCAGCAGTCTCGATCAGTCGAAGACCGGGGACTCCGTGCGCGAGCGCTTGAGCTCGAAGAAGTACGGGTACTCCGCCAGCGCCACTGCGCCGTCGAAGATCTTTCCGGCGTCCTCGCCGCGCGGGATGCGGGTGATCACCGGGCCGAAGAATGCCGTCCCCTGGAACGCCACGATCGGGGTGCCGACGTCCTGACCCACCTGGGAGATGCCCCGGTTGTGCGAGGCGCGCATCTCGTCGTCGTTGGTGTCGGTCTTGGCCACGGCCAGGAGACCCTCGTCAAGGCCCACGGCGCGCAGCGCTTTGAGCGTGGCGGACTCGAAGTCCTTGTTGCCGTTGTTGTGGATCTCGGTGCCGGCCGCGGTGTAGAACTCGCCGACCTTCTCCTCGCCGTGCTTCAACGCGACGGCGGTCGCTGCCCGGGCGGGGATCCAGCGAGCAAGCTGTTCGGCATCCTCTGCAGGTGAGGGATTCTTGTCCTCGTTGAGCACACCGAGGCTCATCACGTTCCAGTGCACTTCGATGTCACGGACCTGCTCCACTTCGAGAATCCAGCGGGAGGTGGCCCAGGCGAAGGGGCACAGCGGGTCAAACCAGAAATCTACGCGTTCAGCCATATCAGGCTCCTTTCGGGACGGGAGCGGCATGCCCCCGGCGTCGGATCAGTCGTATCGCGTGTTCGTTGTGGTGCTTCACTCCCAACAACTGGCACTGTTCGCATTCCATTCCTGAGAACTCGGCGGCGCCCCGATCGCCGGGCAGTCAGAGCGCATGGGTAGACCGGACGGTCAGCGGGAGGCGCTCAGAGCGGTGCGTCCTCGGGGATCGGGACCTCGAGACCGAGGAGCGCGTTCTCGGTGACCTCCATCAGCGCCGGGTGGATCCAGTACTGGCCGCGTGCCGCGGTATAGGCGTCCTGGCCGAAGCTCATCGCCTGGATGACCGGCTGGATGAGGTTCGAGGCCTGATGTCCCAGGACGTGTGCCCCGAGGATCTGCCCGCTGCGACGATCAGCGATGACCTTGAAGATGCCGTGACTGTCCTCCATGGCCCACCCGTAGGCGGTGTCGCCGTAGTTCTGGATCTTGGTGGTCAGGTTCTCGGCGCCTACGGCCTCTTCGGCCTGAGCTTCGGTGAGCCCGACCTGGGCGATCTCCGGGAAGGAGAAGACCGCTGCGGGAATGGCCTGTTGGCGGGAGCGGCGAATCGCGTCCGGGTGCTCCAGGTTGTGCGCGACCACGCGGGCCTCCTGATTCGCCACATGCTTGAGCATGGCCGGGGAGCTGATGTCTCCCAGCGCGTAGAGACCCTCCACGGGCTCCCCCTGCATCAGGACCCGCTGGTACTCGTCCACCGCCAATCGACCGTCCGGGTGCACGTCCAGTCCCACCTCGGCAGCGCCGAGAAGATCGGTGTTCGGGGTGCGTCCTATGGCCACCAGGACCAGGTCGACGTCATGGTCTTCGATCCGACCATCGGAGGTGACCAGTTCCACTCGGAGTCCCTGGCCCTGCTCGGTGATGCTGGTGACGGTGCGTTCATAGCGCACGGTCCAGTTCTGCTCGGCCTCGGCGGAGAACGCCGCGGAGATGTCCGCGTCCATTGCGTTCATCAACCCTCGACTGCGATTGACCTGAATGACCTCGGTGCCGAATGCCGAGAACACCCCGGCGAACTCACAGGCGATATAGCCTCCGCCGATGATGAGGATCTTCTCCGGCCGATCCTCGATACGCATGACGGTGTCGGAGGTGTGCACGCCGGGGAGGTCCATGCCGGGGACCTGGGGCAGCACCGGGCGTGATCCGGCTGCGATGACCATGCGATCAGCCTGGGCCCGAACCCCCGACTCAGAGACGAACGCGAAGGGCGCCTGGCTGAAGTCTCCGCTGAGCGTGACCTTCTCCTCCACGAGGTCCACATGATCGAGCTCCTCGCGGTACCGGTGGCCCCCCGAGGAGATCGCGTCGATGCGCGAGAAGATCCGGTCCCGCATCCCCGGCCAGTCCACGTCGGTGGTCTCCTGGGTGACGTTGAGTCGGGCGGCCTCCTCCGGTCCGCGAGCCAGCGCGGCGGGCCGGACGAACATCTTCGTGGGAATGCAGCCCACATTCAGGCAGGTGCCGCCGAAGGCGCCTGTCCCGCCCGAACCCTTATCCGCCAGGACGACGCGTTTATCGTCCCAGAAGGGTGTGATGAGGGAATTTCCGGAGCCGGAGCCGATGATGGAGAGGTCGTAGTGGGCCATGGCTCAATCCTACGGGCCGGCCGGGCGGCTCACCCACGGGAATCCCTCAGCCCATGGCAGGGTTGTCACAAGCGTTGCGCCCTGCGCTTCCCCGCCCGAATCCCTCTGTCTCCCAAGGAGAGAACATGATCCTCATAGTCGTGAAGTTCCAGGTCAAGCCCGAGTTCGCCGAGCAGTGGCCCGAGATCACCCGCTCGTTCACCGAGGCCACCCGGGCCGAACCGGGCAATAAGTGGTTCGACTGGTCGCGCAGCCTGGAGGACCCCAACGAGTACGTGCTGATCGAGGCCTTCGACGACGACGCCGCGGGTCCCCACGTCGAGTCCGAGCACTTCCAGCAGGCCACGAGCTCCGAGGGCGCCATGGCTCAGGCTCTGGTCTCCACGCCGAAGATCATCTCTCGCCAGGTCGAGGGTGAGGGATGGGACGAGATGGGTGAGATGAAGATCGACTGAGCCTCGCCGCGCGGAGCGCCGGAATGAGTTCCTGTGCCGATCATCCCTATGATGGGTACCGTGCAGATCTTGAGCGTTTCCAGCCTGAAAGGCGGGGTCGGTAAGACCTCGGTCACCATGGGCCTGGCTTCGGCCGCCCTCCAACAGGGGGTGCGGACCCTCGTCGTCGACCTTGACCCCCATGCGGACTCCACCACGGGTCTGGCGGTGAAGCGCGGCAGCGGCACCGAGGCGGGGCAGCTGCTGCGTGACGCCAAGCGCGCCACGCTCAGCGAGCACGTGGTGCGCTCCGGCTGGGTGGACCTGCTGCCCGAGGAGCGGCGCTCCACGGCGAAGCTCGACGTGGTCGTGGGCTCCGCACTCTCCGCCACCTTCGACCGCCCAGACATTCGTCCGCGGGACATGCGCCGGCTGCGCACCCTGCTCGATGGAGTGACCGGCTACGACCTGATCCTCGTGGACTGCCCGCCCTCTCTGGCCGGGCTGACTCGGATCGGCTGGGCGGCGTCGAACGGTGTGCTGCTGGTGGCCGAACCGAGCCTGTTCTCGGTGGCCGGAACCGAGCGGACCATGCGCGCCATCCGGATGTTCTCCAACGAGTACGCTCCGCAGCTGAAGTCCGCCGGCGTCGTGGTCAACCGCGCTCGCGCGGACTCCACCGAGCACGAGTATCGGCTGCTGGAGATGGAGCGGCTCTATAAGGAGAAGCTCATGCTCCCGGTGCTGGAGGAGAACCCGTTCTGGCAGCAGATCCAGGGGGCAGCGTATCCGGCGCACCAGTGGCCCGGCGATCAGGTCAGGGATCTCGCGAAGTCCTTCGACCAGCTGCTCAAACAGCTGCTCTGACTCCCCCACCCCACACCCGTTGAGGGGCGGATTCTACGAGTATTCTGGGGCTACTTCGGCCTCAGATGCCCGGAGAATCCGCCCCTCAACGCGTAGGTGGGAGGGTTCACCCCTCGCGGTGTAGGTGGGTGAGGCTGCTCAGGAGGCTTGTGAGCGACGGCGGGCGCGCAGCTGCGCGAGCTCGTCCTCTGCCACGGCCGCTTCGCCGGTCAGCGCCGACGGCTCCGGCTCGGTCCGCTCACGCGGGAGCTCGGCCAGGCTTCCTTCGACCTCGCGCCAGACGCGGCCCACCGCGATGCCGAACACGCCCTGACCGCCCTGCACGAGGTCGATGACCTCGTCGGCGGAGGTGCATTCGTACACCGAGGCGCCGTCGGACATCAGAGTGATCTGTGCCAAGTCATCCACGCCGCGCTCTCGAAGGTGCTCGATGGCGGTACGGATCTGCTGCAGCGAGACGCCGGTGTCGAGGAGGCGCTTGACCACCTTGAGCACCAGCACATCGCGGAAAGAGTAGAGGCGCGCCGAGCCGGATCCGGCGGCGTTGCGCATGGAGGGCTGCACCAGTTTGGTCCGGGCCCAGTAGTCCAGCTGACGGTACGTGATGCCGGCCGCGGCGCAGGCCACGGGTCCACGGTATCCAAGTTCCTCGTCCAGCTCGGGCAGGCCGTCGCTGAACAGCGGCTGCTGGGCAGCTGCCTGCCCCGGCCGTATGCGTTCAGCGTCCGCGTGCGATTCTGGACCCACCTGGTACCTTCCTGAAGTGCTGGAACCCGCTGGGTTAGCTCAACCCTGGATTGATCGAGCCACCCGGGTGATGCATGCGGAAACCTTGTCCCTTGACGGTATGGCGACAGCCGCCGGGGGTCAAAGACATTCGAATTTACTCTACGGCGTGTCGCCGAATTGCACTAGTCAGCGTCGACAGACTCACTCGAAGTCCTCGGGCTCTGCGTCCTCGAGGAAGCGCCGAAACTCCTTGATCTCGTCCTCGGAGATGGGTCGCTGGCCGGTCGCGGCGGTGCGCGGGGTGATGCCCACCCGGTTCAGCGTCTCGCGGTCCATGGTGACCAGACATTGCACACGCACCGCCACTGCTATGGCGTCGGAGGCGCGTGCGTCGAAGCTGCGACCGCTGCCCAGGGTGATGGTCCCGCGATAGGTGGAGGAGTCGAGCATGCTGATCTCCACGGAACGCACCCCGGAGCCCAGCCGGGTCATCACCTCGGCGAGCAGATCGTGGGTCATCGGACGCGGAGGGATCTTCTTCTCCATGGCCATGGCGACGGCGTTGGCCTCCGCCGGGCCCACCAGGACCGCCACGTGGAGGTTCTCCAGACCGGGTTCCGCCCCGCGGAGCACGACCACAGGCTGTTTGGATGGGAGTTCGATCCGAACACCCACGACATCCAGCGGAACCAGCTGGCTCTCCATGGGTCAATTCTAAGTCAGTTCTTGTCCAGCTGCTCCACTGAGGTGTCCATGATGGAGGCGCGCAGGTCCTTGAGGCACTGGAGCATCTCTTTGGAGGACTCGGCGACCCGGGCGCGCGCGGCGGTGTCTTTGCGGGCGGCATGCGGAGCCATCGCGCGGGCGATCAGGTCCAGCTCGTTGTCCGCCGAACGCCGGATGTTCGCAAGGTGCTTGGGCTCCAGCCCGTAGCGCGCCAGGACTCGCACGGCCTTGACCGCTTTGAGGTCGTGGTGGCTGTAATTGCCCTCGGCGTCGGCCTGGATGATGCGGAACTTCTCCAGCGTGTCCAACATGCCTCGGGTGGCGCCGGAGTGCGCCCTCAGCTCCTTGCGGGACATCGGACGAATTCGCCCGGTGATCTGCGCCGCCATCTCATCGGTGACCTCACGCGGACCCACCGGGGCCGCCTGCGGCAGCGCCTCGGGGGTCTCCCCCGAATCGATCGCGTCCATCGTCTGCTTGATGACGTCCAGGGGCATATAACGATCCCGCTGCAGCGCGAGGATGAATCGCAGCCGCTCCACGTCTGCCGCACAATACTTGCGATATCCGGATGCGGTGCGGGCCGGTTCGACCAGATCGCGCTCCTCCAGGAAGCGCAGCTTCGACGCGGTCAGATCGGGGAACTCGTTCTGCAGCTCGCGCAGCACTTCGGAGATCGTGAAGACATGTGAGGTGGCAGGTTCGGGCGAGGTCGGGGCCGGTTTAGGCCTCGGCGCTGGGGAAGCACTCACTGCGTGTCCTCTTTCGGGCTGTGGGGAAGGAACGAAATCAGCCTCAGGATAACGTGAAGGTCTTCCTCGCCCGCGCATTTTGATTCACCGGTCAGTCGGAATCTCTGGACCCGGCATAGAAGGTCAGACGGAACTTACCGATCTGGACCTCGTCACCGGGCTTGAGCCGGTACTCGTCCACCCGGTCGTGATTGACGTAGGTGCCGTTGAGGCTGCCGAGGTCCTTGACCTGGAATGCGCTGCCCTCTCGGAGCAGCTCCACGTGACGGCGGGAGACCGTGACGTCGTCGAGGAAGATGCCGGCCTCCGGGTGGCGTCCGACGCTGGTCAGGTCCTGGTCGAGCAGGAAGCGTGCTCCCTGGTTCGCCCCTGTGTGGGCGATCAGCAGCGCCGAGTTCTTGGGCAGGGCCGCGATCGCCTGCTGATCGTCCTCGGAGAGGTGCGGCTCTCCTGCCTGCGCTTCAACTGGAGGCAGGGAGATACTGGTCGTCTCCGCTGCACTCTGAACGTTGTCATTACCACGTGTAGTCTCCACGTCGCCTCCTCTCCTGGGGCGGTCCATCCGGGGCCTTCAGCCTACTTGGTTTCTGTAGTCCTCGGCAGTGAGCAGGGCGTCCAACCCTGAGGACTCTGCCAGTCTCACCTCGAACAGCCATCCGGCGGCGTAGGGATCGGTGTTCACCGAGCCGGGGTTCGCGTCGAGCTCGGAGTTCACGCTCACGATCTCACCGGCGACCGGCGCGTAGATGTCGGAGACGGACTTGGTGGATTCGACCTCTCCGACCACGTCACCGGCTGCCACAGTGGCCCCCACCTCGGGATGTTCCACGTAGACGACCTCCCCCAGGGCGTCCTGGGCGAAGTCGGTGATTCCGATGCGGACCACGCTGGGATCTGCGGTCGTTGCGATCCATTCGTGTTCGGCGCTGTACTGCAGCTCATCCGGGACGGTGCTCATAGCTTCGGCTCCACTCTCGACCTCGCGGTCACGGGGGCAGAAAGCAGCCGACGACGTCGGTGCCCTGCTGACCAGTTCGTTTGTCTGCGAACAACTTAGCACCCCAGGCTGGCCTGGGGGTATGCCCTTCGGTCACCAGTTCCGCGCACATCACCCGACACCGCGCCGCCGCGAAGCTCAGTCCTTCTTGGCAGCGGCGAATCGCTCGGCGTCGCGTCGTCGGTCTTCCCGAGCCTCCCGCGTCAGCTCCGCGCCTGCCTCTTCGTCGCGGGTCAGGTTCTCTCCGGAGACCGGGTCGAAGAGGTGCATCCTCCGCGTGTCGAGCCACAGCTCGGCGCTGTCTCCCCCGCGGAACCGCGAGGTGGCATCCACTTCCACCACCAGCTGGGTGCGCAGCTCATCGGCATCCATCTCCTCCGCCAGATTCTGCAGCGCGTCTGCCACCCGCTCGTCGGTCTCGTAGCCGACGTACGCGTACTGCTCATTGCCCAGCCACTCGCTGTGGCTGATCTCAGCAGTGAAGGTGGTGCCTTTGGACAACTGCACGTCACTGAGCTGAGTGGCGTCCTCGAAGAACTCCGGACGGATGCCGGCGAGCACGATGTCTCGTCCCGCTCCGGCCTTCGCGGCGCGATCAGGGATCTCGATCTTGCCCAACGGAGTCGAAAACACGTTGCCCTCCACCGTGCCGGGCAGGAAGTTCATGGAGGGCGAGCCGATGAACCCTGCCACGAACAGGTTCGCGGGCTGTTCGTAGAGCTCACGCGGGGAGGCGATCTGCTGGAGCAGACCCTTCTTGAGCACCGCCACCCGGTCGCCCAGCGTCATGGCCTCGGTCTGATCGTGGGTGACATAGACGCTCGTGGTGTTGAGCTCGCGCTGGAGGCGGGCGATCTCGGCCCGCATCTGGCCACGGAGCTTGGCATCCAGGTTCGAGAGCGGCTCGTCGAAGAGGAAGGCGTCGGCGTCGCGCACGATCGCGCGGCCCATCGCCACCCGCTGCCGCTGACCGCCGGAGAGGTTCGCCGGCTTGCGGTCCAGATGCTCGGTCAGCTCGAGCATCGTTGCGGCGTATTGGACCTTCTCGTCGATCTGCTCCTTGGTGAACTGCCCCTTGGTCAGCCGCATCGGGAAGGCGATGTTCTCGTAGACGGTCAGGTGGGGGTACAGCGCGTAGCTCTGGAAGACCATGGCGAGGTTGCGCTCCCTGGGGGCCTTCTCGTTGACGCGCTCTCCTCCGATGAGCAGGTCGCCCTCGGTGATGTCCTCGAGGCCGACGATCATGCGCAGCAGCGTGGACTTGCCGCAGCCCGAGGGTCCCACCAGGATGATGAACTCGCCGTCCTCGATGTCGATGGAGATGTCGTTGACGGCGGGAAAGCCGTCGTCGTACTTCTTGACGAGGTTCTGAAGCGTGATGGATGACATGGAAGTGGAGTCCTTTTCTACTCAGCCCTTGACGGCGCCCTGGGTCAGTCCGGAGACGATCTGTCGCTGGAAGAGCAGCACCAGCACGACGACGGGAATGGTCACGACGATGGCGGCGGCCGAGATCGCGCCGGTGGGCTCCTCGAATTGGGAGGCACCTGTGAAGAACGCCAGGGCCGCTGGCACCGGTCGGGCGGCTTCGGTGGAGGTCAGCGATATTCCATAGACGAAGTCGTTCCAAGCGATGAAGAACGCGATGATCGCAGTGGTGAAGACTCCGGGCATGGCCAGCGGGACGATCGCGCGTCGGAAGGCCTGCCACTGGGTCGCGCCGTCGACCTGCGCCGCCTGCTCCAGGTCCCAGGGGATCTGTCGGAAGAACGCGGCCAGGGTCCAGATGGAGATCGGAAGCGTCAGTGAGAGATACGGAATGATCAGACCGGGCCAGGTGTCGTAGAGCCCGATGTTTCGCCAGAGGTTGAACAGCGGGGTGACCACTGAGATCACGGGGAAGATCGAGACCGCCAGCGCGGAGCCGAGGATGATCTTCTTGCCCGGAAAGTCCAGCCGAGCGATGGCGTAGGCGCAGAGGGTGGCCAGCACGACTGCGATGAACGTGGCGATCAGGGTGATGCCGATCGAGTTGCGCAGCGCTGTGAGGAACAGCCCCTGGGCATCGCCCACGAGGATCATCTGATAGTTCTCCCAGGTCCAGCTGGAGGGCAGGAAGGACGCATTGCCGAGATCCGCCTGGGTCTTGAAGCTGGTGGCCAGGATGGCGGCCACGGGGAACAGCGCGTAGAGCAGAACGACGACGGTCAGCACCGTCCACCCGAGCCGCTGCCTGCCGGTGAGCTTTCCATTGGAGGCCATGATCACTTCCCTCCCTTGGCATCGGTGCCGCTGGCCAGATCGACCTTGAAGAACTTGATGGCGATGAAGCAGATCAACAGCACGCAGATGAACAGAATGACCGAGACGGCAGAGCCCAGACCGATCTCCAGCCGGCCGATCGAGGTCCGGTACGCCAGCAGGGAGAGCACTTCGGTATTGGCCGACCCATTGGTCATGATGAAGACGTTGTCGAAGATGCGGAAGGCATCCAGGGCCCGGAACAGCACCGCCACCATGATGGCCGCCTTCATGTTCGGCAGGATCACCCGTGTCATCTGCTGGCGCCAGCTGGCTCCATCGACCTTCGCGGCCTCGACGAGCTCATCAGGCACCTGGGCCAGTCCGGCCAGCAGCAACAGCGCGATGAAGGGCGTGGTCTTCCATATCTCGGAGGCCATGATGATGGTGATGGCAGTGCCGAAGTTGGCGAACCAGTCGAGATCACTGTCGATGCCCGGCACCCAGCCGAACCAGTTGTTCACGAACCCGGAGTTGATGTCGAACATGTAGTACCAGGCGAAGGCCGAGACCACGGTGATGATGCCGTAGGGCACGAGGATCGCCGTACGCAGCGCACCGCGGATCCGCTTGAGCGCCTTATGCATCACCAGCGCCAGTCCGAAGCCGAGGATCAGCTCCACCGCCACGGTCACCACGGTGACGAAGAGCGTCACACCCAATGCCTGCCAGAAGACTTCGACGTCGGAGAAGATGGTGAGGTAGTTCTGCAGGAACACGAAGGATCGATCATCCGGTGCGGTGAGCCGGAAGGAGAACAGTGAGTCGTAGACGGCCTGGACGATCGGGTAGGCGGTCACCGAGAGCATGATGAAGAATGCCGGGCCTGCGATCAGCCAGCCCAGCCGGGCCTCGGACTTCGCTCGATTGCTCTTCTTCTTGGTCCCGCCCTTCGGCTGGGACGATCCGCTGCTCTCGCGCTTCTGCCGCCGAGATGTTTCTGGTGCGGTAGTCACAGGAGACGCTCCCCTCTGAGGACTTCAAGGATGAAGGAGTCGGTCTCCGCCGGCGTGCTGTCTCCGCGCACCCCTGAGATGGGCGTGAACTCCTGCTGGATGGCCGTGGAGATCTCGTTGTAGAACGGAGTCTGGGGTCGGGGTGCCGCATTGGCGAGGGCCTCGCGGATGGCGTCTGCCATCGGATAGTCCTCTTCGAGGGTTTCATCCTCGTAGGCCGATTCCGAGGAGGGCGGGTTTCCGTTGGTGATGAAGTACTCGGTCTGGTTCTCTGGCTGCACGATGCATTCGATCGCGTCGAAGGCGAGGTCCTGGTTCTCCGAATCGGCGCCGACGCCAAGGTTGATCCCGCCCAGCGGCGGCGCGGAGGCGGTGTCTTCGTCCACCCGGGGGTACTGTGACCAGCCTATGTCCTCGAGGAGGTCTTGCTCCAGCACCCCCTCCTCGACGGCGGCCTTGGTCGCGGCCCAGACGAACGGCCAGTTCACCATGAAGGAGCCGTTGTCTCCCTGGAAGAGCAGCATCGACTGGTTCTCGTCCATGGAGGCAACCCCGGGGCCGGCGAGACCCTCGGTGCCGATTGTCCCGATGATCTCGGCGGCCTTCTCGCCTTCTGCGGTGTCGAAGTTGGTCTCCAGGTCCACGGCCCGCGCTTCGGGATCGACGAGGATCGAGGTGTCCTGCGACTCCACCAGAGCGTTGAGCCAGACCGTCATGGACTCCGCACGCGTGCCCTGCACGCCCAGCAGCTTGTCCTGTTCCATGGCGGCTTCGATGATCTGGTCCCAGGTGACCGGTTCGTCCATATTGAGTCCAGCCGCTTCCGTCACCGATTCCCGGTACCAGAGCAGCTGGGTGTTGGCCCAGAACGGGACGGCGACGAGTTCCTCGTTCCACATCGCTCCGGCCAGTGCGCCCTCGAGGGTGTCTTCGGTGGTGCGTTCGGCGACGTCATCTGGGACCGGTGCCAGGAATCCTGGTTCTGCCAGTTCAGGGATGAAGGGAGGATCCAGCGACATGATGTCGAGAGAGGCGTCATTGGCCGCGAGGCGCCGCGCCAGCTGTTCGCGCTGGGAGGGCGCATCCGCAGGGAGCAGCGAGGTCTGGATCTCGTAGGCGCCTTCGGCCTCATCGGTGCACTGCTGTGCGAGGGTGGCCTGACCGCCGTCGTCGGGATTGATGTACCAGGTGAGGACCGGCACGTCCTCTCCCCCAGAGCATCCGCTCAGCAGGATGCCTGCCGCGAGTGCGGCACCCACCACTCGAGCTGGGCGCCCTCTGTGCGGGGTGCCAACTGAACCACCCATGAATCTGCCGCCTCTCGTCACCCGGCGACGGTGCCGGGCCACTGAATGTGACCTGAGCCACTACGTGAGAGAGAGACTACACCTCAGCTGACGCCCAGCAAATAGCCAGACATCTCAAGGAGGGAAAATCCAGGTCAGGCCGATTTCTTGCGGAATTTCTTGGCTTCAGTCAGGGTCACAAGCTCCGCCTCGGCACCCTCCCGGACCACCGCTTCGGTGATGGTCACAGTGGCGATGTCATCCCGGGAGGGAAGCTCGAACATCACCGGGCCGAGCACGTTCTCCAGGATGGAGCGCAGACCGCGGGCACCGGTGCCGCGCAGTTCGGCCTGTTCCACCACTGCCCCGAGTGACTCGGGGGTGAACTCCAGTTCAACTCCGTCGATCGCGAAGATCTTCTGGTACTGCTTCACCAGGGCATTGCGGGGTTTGGTGAGGATATCGGTGAGCGCGGCAGCGTCGAGCTGTTCCACCGTCGCGATGACCGGAAGACGGCCGATGAGCTCGGGAATCAGGCCGAACTTGTGCAGGTCCTCGGGCTCGACGTCCGCGTAGCTGGCCTCACCGCGGGTGATGGTCGACAGCGGCGCGCCGAAGCCGATCCCCTTGCGACCGGCGCGGGACTCGATCATCTCCTCGAGCCCGGCGAACGCACCGGCGACGATGAACAGGATGTTGGAGGTGTCGATCTGGATGAACTCCTGCTGCGGATGCTTGCGCCCGCCCTGCGGAGCCACCGAGGCCACGGTTCCCTCGAGGATCTTCAGCAGAGCCTGCTGGACCCCCTCACCGGATACATCACGAGTGATGGATGGGTTCTCGGATTTGCGGGAGATCTTGTCGATCTCGTCGATGTAGATGATGCCCTGTTCGGCCTTCTTCACATCGCCGTCGGCCGCCTGGATGAGCTTGAGCAGGATATTCTCCACGTCTTCACCGACATAGCCAGCCTCGGTGAGGCTGGTCGCGTCGGCGACGATGAAGGGAACCTGCAGCTTTCGGGCGAGCGACTGAGCAAGATAGGTCTTGCCGGAACCGGTGGGGCCGACCATGAGAATGTTGGACTTGCCGATCTCGACATCGTCCAGGGGGCCCTTCTCCAGGGATGTGGTCTTCTTCGCCGAGCCGGTGGCCTGGATCCGCTTGTAGTGATTGTGCACCGCCACGGAGAGCGACCGTTTGGCCTTGTCCTGGCCGATCACGTACTCGTCGAGGAAATCGTAGATCTCGCGCGGTTTGGGCAGCTCAAAGTCATCGGGCTCCTGCACCTCATTGAGGTACTCCTCGATGATTTCGTTGCACAGTTCTATGCACTCGTCACAGATGTAGACGCCCGGTCCAGCGATCAGCTTGTACCGGACCTGCTTCTGGCTCTTTCCGCAGAATGAGCACTTGAGCAGATCTGCGCTCTCACCTATGCGTGCCATGGATGTGCAATCCCCTCAAGACCTGATGTGTGATTCGTATCTAGGGTACTTCAGGGCCCTGACACGATCGGGGACGTCCGTGAAGAACGTCCCCGATCGAGTCATATGTGAAGCGGAGCATGATCCGGCAACGGTCTCATGCGCCGAGGCCCTGGATCAGACCGGCAGCTTGCGTGAGGCGAGGACCTCATCGACCAGGCCGTATTCCTTGGCACCGGCGGCCGAGAGGAACTTGTCGCGGTCGATGTCCTCGGCGACCTCATCCTTGGACTTCTTGGTCAGATCGGCCAGCACCTCTTCCATCCAGTCACGGATGCGGCGCACCTCATCGGCCTGGATCTGCAGGTCCGTGGCGGTGCCCTGAGTGCCACCCACTGCTGGTTGGTGGATCAGCACGCGCGCGTTGGGCAGCGCGAGGCGCTTGCCGGGGGTGCCCGCGGCGAGCAGGACCGCCGCGGCGGAGGCCGCCTGACCCAGGCAGACCGTCTGGATATGCGGTCGCACGAACTGCATGGTGTCGTAGATGGCGGTCATCGCCGTGAAGGAACCGCCCGGGGAGTTGATGTAGAGCGTGATGTCCCGCTCCGAGTCCATGGACTCCAGCACCAGCAGCTGCGCCATGATGTCATCCGCCGAGGCGTCGTCGACCTGGCTGCCCAGGAACACGATGCGGTCCTCGAAGAGCTTCGCGTAGGGGTCCTGACGCTTGAAGCCGTAGGGGGTGCGCTCCTCGAAGGAGGGCAGGATGTAGCGGGAATCGGGCATGGTCGGCGCGCTGGGCTGGGCAGCGGGGAGGCCGGGTGCCGAGTTGTCAAAGAGGTTCATGTCAGATGTGCTCCTGTGGTCCTGGTGCGAAACGCTGGCAGACGGTGATCTTCTCCCGTGCGGGATCAGATGCCCCCGCCGCCGGAGACGGTGGAAGACCGCTTGGCGATCTTGTCGAAGAAGCCGTAGGCGAGGCCGTCTTCAGCGGTGAACCACTTGTCACGGGCATTGTCCCGAAGGATGGTCTCGAGGCTCTGGCCGGTCTGCTCTGCAGTCAGCTCGGCCATGACCTGCTTCATGTGCTGGATCAGCTGCGCCTGGATCCGGACGTCCGACTCGGTGCCCCCGATGCCGCCCGAGGGCTGGTGCATCAGGATGCGTGCGTGCGGAGTGGCGAATCGCTTGCCGGGGGTGCCCGAGGAGAGCAGGAACTGTCCCATCGACGCGGCCAGGCCGGTGGCCACGGTGACGACGTCGTTCGGGATGAACTTCATCGTGTCGTAGATGGCCATGCCCGCGGTCACGGAGCCGCCCGGGGAATTGATGTAGAGCGTGATGTCGCGCTCCGGATCCTCGGCGGAGAGCAGCAGCATCTGCGAGCAGATGGTGTTGGCGTTGTCGTCGCGGACCTCTGAACCGAGCCAGATGATCCGCTCTTTGAGCAGACGGTTGTAGATGTAGTCGTCGCGGGACGCGGGGTCCACGGTGGACATGCTCGGCAGGTTCTGGGTCATGGACTCATCCTCCACTGGTGGGTCAAGCTGGGTCGGCACTGGCAGTGCCCTCGCCAAGAACATTACTGGTTGTGCGGGGGCTGGCGAGCCCTCGGCGCGGGACTGTTCGCTGTTGGCACACGCGTTCAACTGCCAGCGAAGTCCACCACGCGAAGAAGGGCTCCACCTCAACGGTGAAGCCCTTCTTCTGTGACAGCTCAGTGTCAGTTCTGCTTGGTGTCCTCGGCAGCCTCAGCCTCAGGAGCCTCGGTCTCGGCCACTTCGGTCTCCGTTGCTTCGGCCTCGCCGGACTCGTCCTCATCACCGGCGGGGGTGACGAAGTCGGTCAGATCGACGGTGTTGCCCTCGGTGTCCTTGACCACGGCGAGCTCGAGCACCTTGGCCAGAGCCTTGCGGCGGCGAACCTCGCCCATGATCATCGGCACCTGGCCGGCCTGGTCGAGCATCTGCGCGAACTGGTTCGGCTCCATGCCGTACTGCGAGGCGGTCGAGACGATGTACTCGATGACCTCGCTCTGTTCGACGCCGATCTCTTCCTTCTGCGCGATCTCGTCCAGAACGAGCTCATTGCGGAAGGCGTCTGCAGTCTGCTTGGAGATCTCCTCGCGGTGCTCCTCGGTGTCGTGGTCGTCACCGGACTCGTGACCCTGCGAAGTGAAGTGCTGGTCCACCTGCTCGGCGACCACGGACTCTGGCACCGGGACCTCGATGAGCTCCATGAGCTTCTCCAGGACCTTGTCACGGGCCTCGACGCCCTGTTCCACGACGAGGTTCTCCTCGGCCTTGGAGGTCAGATCGGCGCGCAGCTCCTCGATGGTGTCGAACTCCGACGCCATCTGGGCGAACTCGTCGTCAGCCTCGGGAAGCTCGCGCTCCTTGACCGCCTGGAGGGTGACCTTGACCGATGCGGTCTCACCGGAGTGGTCGCCGCCGGCAAGGGTGGTCTCGAAGGTGGCGTCCTCGCCGGCCGAGAGACCCTCGAGGGCCTCGTCGATGCCTTCAAGCATGGTGCCGGCGCCGACCTGGTAGGAGAGTCCGGAGGCGGTGTCCACCTCTTCCTCTCCGACCTTGGCGACCAGGTCGATGGTCACGAAGTCGTCGTGCGCGGCGGGGCGATCGACGTCCTTGAGCGTGCCGAAGCGGCCACGCAGCTCGTCGAGCTGCTCCTGGACGGCGGCGTCATCGGCGGAGCGTGTCTCCACCTCGACCTCGAGGCCGGAGTAGTCCGGCAGCTCGATGGCCGGCTTGACGTCCAGCTCGCCGCTGAACTTCAGCGTGCCCTCATTGGTCTTGACGTCGGGGATCTCGTCGATCTCCACCTCGGGGCGGGACAGCGGGGTGATCTCCGCTTCGGCGAGACCCTGCTGGTAGAAGTCGTTCAGACCGTCGTTGATGGCCTGCTGCATCACATACTCGCGACCGACGCGCTGGTCGATGATTGCCGCGGGGACCTTGCCCTTGCGGAAGCCCGGGACCTGAACCTGCTCGGCGATGCTCTTATAGGCAGCCTTGATCTTTGGCTCAAGCTCTTCGGAAGTCACCTCTACGGTGAGCTTGACGCGGGTCGGGTTCAGATTTTCTACGGTGCTCTTGACCACGTGTGGGGCTCCTGATCGATGACTGGTGGATCGTCTGCTGTCGGGGTGACAGGATTTGAACCTGCGGCCTCACGCTCCCAAAGCGCGCGCTCTACCAAGCTGAGCTACACCCCGATCTCCGGACCATTGCGCTTCGACGTGCCGTTCGCACGGCACGCTTCTGCAGGGACAATGGCGGACCGGTATACAGTACCGTGCTCCTGTCCAGGGCGACGAATCCTCACACGTCCTGGAGGTGAATCCTCACGGCACACTCCGTGACGGAGCTCTCCTGGCTGGTGGATTCCGCGCGAGAAGCACGGGATTCACCGTGAGACCACGATCACTGAATATCGATTGGCGTGCCCGCTGACCGGGTGCTAGAGTTTTATGTCGTTGCCCTGCTGATGAGGCGGGCGGCGAAATGAAGACAACGGATGCGATTCAGGGCCTCTAGCTCAATTGGTAGAGCATCAGACTCTTAATCTGCAGGTTTCGGGTTCAAGTCCCGAGGGGCCCACTGTGCACCACGCAGACGTTGTTTTCAGGATCAGACCGTCGGTTCGCGAGTTCATCTCGTGGTTCGGCGGTCTTTTTCGTGTCCGGCGGCATCGGACGTGGCCGAGGGGCTCGAATGCCCGTACGGCGCCTGAGCACTGCTGCCTCAGGCCGCGTCCATCTCCTCCACGGTGTCCATGAAGTAGTCGATGAACTCGAAGAAGTCGTCCACGTCCTTGCGCTGGTGCAGCACGATGTCCGGGAACTTCTCGAGACGGACCTGACCGTGCAGATCCAACGTCACCCGTCTTCCCGTCGACAGGGCCAGCTCCACAAGATTGTCCCGGGTGGCCATCCCCGCAAGGTTCGTCAGGTTCACCAGTGTGGGGATCAGCGCCGTGGCTGCCCCGGGCAGCTCAGCGCGACGCAGCACCTCCACGCGGTCCAGCGCCTCTTGCAGGTCCACCGGGCAGAGCACGATCTCCACGGGCTGGCGCCGATAGCCGACGAGGAGCAGGGTCTCGGACCTCTCACTCGACACCCGAGTCGATTCCGAGGAATCTCTTCCCCCTGAGGGCTCGGCCTCATCCGGGAGGGCCCTCAGGTCGGTGGTGCACAGGATGTTGTAAGACCCGAAGTTCATCACGGAGGCGTCGAATGTGGCACGCAGGGCGTTCACCAGGTGCTGTTCCGGCCTGCTGCGCTCGGTGGTGATGACCATGGGTGCCTCGACTCTCACGGGGGCGTCGTGGGTCCAGTCTACGGATAGGCTGACAAGGACGCATCAGCCACCTCGTTGAAAGGACCCCGATGAGCAACCGACTTGAACCTGGTGATTCGGCTCCGAACTTCACCCTCCCCAGCACCGGCGGTGACACGGTGAGCCTCAAGGAGCTGCAGGGCCAGAAGGCGGTCCTGTACTTCTACCCGAAGGCTTCCACCCCGGGGTGCACCACGCAGGCCTGTGACTTCCGGGATTCGCTGTCCTCGCTCGCCGCCGGCGGCTACAGGGTGCTGGGCATCTCCCCCGACCCCATGTCAGACCTGGAGAAATTCACCGCGGAGCAGTCACTGAGCTTCCCGCTGCTCTCAGACGAAGACCATGCGGTGGCGGAGTCCTTCGGTGCGTGGGGCGAGAAGACGAACTATGGTCGCGTGAGCGAGGGTCTGATCCGCTCCACCATCGTCTTGGACGAGACCGGAATCGTGACTCTGGCACAGTACAACGTGAAGGCCACGGGCCACGTGGCCCGTCTGCGCGAGAAGCTCGTGGTCTGATCTCCTGTAGAATGAGCGGTCGCTGGATGGCCCTCCAGGCAGCCTCCCAGCGACCCTAAGCGGGCGTGGCGGAATTGGTAGACGCGCTGGATTTAGGTTCCAGTGTCTTAGACGTGGGGGTTCAAGTCCCCCCGCCCGCACCACCAGCGCACCTCCCCCGAGCATAAGGACGAGAGATGCTCTCAGCCATCGAACGACGTCGTTTCCTCGGCGCCTTCGGCGTGGCCGGAGTCGCCGGCGTGCTGCAGAGTCCCGGCTCGGTCGCGAACGCCGCACCCATCCCCACCTCGGCCACGGGAGCACCCGACACCGAGCCGGAGGGCATCGTGCTCTCCGCCGTCTCCTCAGTGGTCTCCATGGATCCCGCCCTCGCTGTCGACACGGAGACCGAGCGGGTCTGTCGTCAGGTCTTCGAGACCCTGGTGGGGATCGACGGGGACACCGGTGCCACTGCGCCGCTGCTCGCCACGGAATGGGAGGCCAGCGGCAATGGGCTGCGTTACACCTTCACCCTTCGCGAGGGCGTGGCCTTCCACGACGGCAGCGAGCTCACGGCCGACGTCGTCGTCGCGAATTTTCGACGCTGGGGCCAGATGAATCAGCTGCTCCCAGATGACGGTCCAGCGCGGACCACACTGGCCTTCGAGTCGCTCTTCGGCGGGTTCATGGATGAGGAGGCCTGCCTGTTGGAGTCGGTCGAAGCTCCCGATGACCTCACCGTGGAGCTGACGCTCAAGGAGCGGCTGGTGTTCCTGCCCGAGGCTCTGGCCATGCCACCCTTCGGCATCGCCTCGGCGGAGGTGCTCTCGGACTCCGACCCCGAGCGGCTGGCTCGGGAGCCCATGGGCACCGGGGCGTACCGGATCGTCAACGTGGGCGAGGATGAGGTCGTCCTCGAGGCCTTCACCGACTACTGGGACGGTGTCCCCCCGGCTCCGCGCGTAGCGGTCCGCACGCTGCCTCGCTCCTTCGACAGGCTGCGCGAGCTTCAGCGCGGAGAGATCGACGTCTACGACTACATCACCGCGGACAATCTCCGGTCCCTGGTGCAGGCAGGACGGCTGATTCTGCAGCGCGACCCGTTCTCTGTCCTGTACCTGGGTTTCAACCTCGACCACCCGATCATGGGCGACCGGGACGTTCGGGAGGCCGCCGCTCGTGCCATCGACCTCAACGCCCTGGTCGAGTCCTATTTCCTCGAGGGCACGCGTCCGGCCTACCACTTCACTCCTGCGGCCCTGGAGGTCCAGTCAGAGGAGGCGTCCCGGTACGGCTTCAATGCCGAGGAGGCGCAGGCGCTGCTCGAGGACACCGGGTACGACGGCGAGCCGCTGCCCTTCTACTATCCGATGAACGCCACCCGCAGCTACTTCCCGCGACCTGAGGCGGTCTTCGCCTCGGTGGCACGAGACCTCACCGCGGTGGGCTTCAACATCAAGCCGCAGCCGGTCTCCTGGGACGGCGGATACGTGCAGTCGCTGCTCGACGACGAGAAGCGGGCGATGCACCTGCTGGGCCGCAACGGCGGATACCGCTCTCCCCATTCGTTCTTCGGCCCACTGTTCTCCCAGCAGACACCGGAGTTCAACTACGATTCGGAGCAGGTCCGGGAACTCATCAACACCGCCCGCAGCGTGGCTGAGGAACAGCGTCGCAACGACATCTACCGGGACGTCTCGGATCTCGTGGCTGAGGACCTGCCGGCCCTTCCACTGGTGCACCCGATCTCGGGCGTTGCGCTGGGGCAGGGAGTCACCGACTACCCCATGTCTCCGGTGCTGCACGAACTTTTCAAGAACATCATTCCGGCCGAATAGTCGCCCCCTTGCCCGCGTAAAGAATTTCATTCGCTCGGCTCCGCGCGGGTAGAGTCGCTGATCGGATACCCGCACCACCCCCGGGTCTCGTCAGGGGGAACACTCAAGGAGAATTCTGTGGCCAAGTCATCGTCGACAAGCGCTCATGCGCCCAGCGCAGGGCAGAAGTTCGACGTCGTGCTCATCGGCGCCGGAATCATGTCCACCACGCTCGGCTCGATGCTCAAGGAGCTGGAGCCTGACTGGACCATCGGCATGTTCGAATCCCTGGACCAGGCCGGGCAGGAATCCTCCGACCCGTGGAACAACGCCGGGACGGGCCACGCCGCGCTGTGTGAGCTCAACTACACGCCCCGCGGAGCAGACGGCAAGGTCTCGACTGCCAAGGCCCGGGGAATCAACGAGCAGTTCACCGTCTCCAAGCAGCTCTACTCCCACTGGGTCAAGGCCGGAACGATCGGTTCCCCGCGAACCTTCATCAACGGCCTGCCGCACATCAGCTTCGTCTGGGGCGACAAGAACGCGGAGTACCTACAGGAGCGCTATGAGGCCATGAAGGCCCAGCCGCTGTTCTCCGACATCGTGCACACCGAGGACCATGCCGAGATCGCCGAGTGGGCTCCGCTGCTGATCGAAGGGCGCGACCCCTCACAGCGGGTGGCAGCCTCGAAGTTCGACACCGGAACTGACGTGGACTACGGCTCACTCACCCGGCAGCTCGCCACCCACCTGGACAGCAGCGGCGTGGAGGTGCGCTACGGACACGAAGTCCAGTCCGTCAAGCGCGGCGCCGACGGCCGATGGGACGTCAAGGTCAAGGACAAGGCCACCGGTGAACGCAGCACCTCCAGTGCTCGCTTCGTCTTCGTGGGCGCCGGCGGCGGTGCATTGGGACTCCTGCAGGGAGCCGGGATCGATGAGATCAAGGGCTTCGGCGGATTTCCCGTCTCCGGGAAGTTTCTGCGCAGCACAGACCCGGCGGTGGCTGAACGTCACCACGCCAAGGTCTACGGCCTTGCCTCGGTGGGCGCTCCGCCGATGTCGGTCCCCCACCTGGACACCCGCTTCGTGGAAGGACGCCGCACCCTGATGTTCGGCCCCTACGCCGGCTTCTCCACCAACTTCCTCAAGAGCGGCTCCTTCATGGACCTGCCGCTCTCGGTCCGTCCGCACAACCTGATCCCGATGCTGCAGGTCGGCAAGGACAACACCGACCTGGTGACCTACCTGATCAAGGAGGTCACGAAGTCCTCGAGCGAGAAGTTCGACGAGCTGCACAGCTTCTTCCCCGACGCGGGGTCCGATGCGTGGGAGATGATCACCGCCGGCCAGCGCGTGCAGGTGATGAAGAAGGACGAGAAGGGCAAGGGTGTGCTGCAGTTCGGCACCGAGCTCATCTCAGCCCGGGATGGTTCCATCGCCGGTCTGCTGGGCGCTTCCCCCGGCGCCTCCACCGCACCGTCCATCATGTTCTCCCTGCTGGAACGCTGCTTCGGGGCGCAGATGGACCGGTGGCGTCCGAAGCTTGAACAGATGGTGCCCTCCTTCGGGCGTGCGCTCAATGACGATCCGGCGTTGCTCTCCGAGGTCACCGCCGAGACGGCCAAGACCCTGCAGCTGGACCCCTGATCCATGGCCCGCCTCGAGTTTCCAGCACCCGACACCGTCCGCACCCCGGCTGGTCTCACTCTGCACACCTGGACCCATGAGCAGCCCACGGGCCCACCTGTCCTGCTGATCCACGGATTTGCGAGCAGCACGCTCTACAACTGGGTGAAGACTGGATGGCTCGACCCGCTGGCGAGCACTGGCCGCACCATCATCGCCGCGGATCTTCCCGGTCATGGTGACTCCAAGGAGACGAATCCCCAGGGCGTCCGGGTCGGCGACATTCTCCGGGACCTCAGGACCCATCTGACGGACCAGGGGCACGACGCGGTGGCCGTTCATGGCTACTCGCTCGGTTCACGACTGGCGTGGGAGTTCAGCGCGGCTCACCCGGAGATGGTGACCCATCTGGTCATGGGTGGCTCCCCCACGGATGATCGGCTGGGGGCCCTGGAACCAAAGCAGGCTCGCCTCTGGGTGCAGGAGGGCGTCCGACCGCTCGATGACCTCACGCGAAACGTCGTGACCATGGCGGGCAAGCTGCCCGGGGCCAACGTGCCGCATGTGGTGGAGCTTCTGCTCAGCCTCTCGGTGGATCCCTACGATCCCGCAGCAGCTGTGCCCGCGGCTCCGACTCTGGTGGTGGCAGGCTCGCAGGACGAGATCGCTTCTGAGGCAGCGTCTCTGGTGCCGTTGATCACCAAGGCAGGTGCCGTCGGGGCCTTCGTCCAGATCCCGAACCGGGATCACGTCAATGCGGTGACCTCGCGTGACTATAAGTCGGCAGTGGTCGAGTTCCTGCAGACCTCCTGAGAGCGTTCTGCCGAACCACCGGGCCCCGTCTCTCAGTCAGGCCGAGCCCTCGCCGGACTCCCGGAGTGACGACGTCTTAGGGCCACCAGACTGGGGAGTTCCCCAGAGCTGGCCCCCGAGCACCACGACCACGGCCACGAGGCTTCCGGAGGCGGCGACCAGCGTGGACCAGCCGTAGCCGAGCTCGTCGGCGGCTATCCCGGCAAGTGTGAGCCCCAGGGCAAGCCCCAGGAGCAGTCCCCCGGAGACCGCCGACATCGCGTTCGGCAGCCGCCCGACCGACGCCCCCATGCCTAGACTCGCGTAGAGCGCGATGCTCAATCGCCCGAGCATGACTGCACTGAGCACGCAGAGCCCACTGAGCACCAGGAACGATCCCGCTGTCGGCCCGAGAGTCGCCACGGCGAGAAGCACCAGGGTGAGCACCAGCAACACCGCCGCGTGAAGTCGCCGCCGTCGCAGCAGGAGCGGGCTGCCGAAGGCTTGGGAGTTCGCCCGTCCCGCCAGCACCGATGCTGCAGCGACGAGTGCCATCGGTACTGTGAACAGACTCGGTCGCGGCAGCGTCTGGGCCGATCCCAGGACGGTCATCCACAGCGCACCCAGCACCCCGCCCAACGCGGCCGCCAAGAGAGTCGCTGCCACGAGCCCCCGCGCCCCTCCCGTTTCCGCCGCGTCGGAGCCTTCTCCCGGGCGAGGATCTTCAGCCAGGATCTCTTCCTCCAACTCGGCGGGAAGATACGCCCGGTGGGGAAGTTCCTCCGGGGCGAGCCCGCGGTGTTCGAGCAGCAGCTGCTGAGCGTGCTCGACTCCGCCGAGCGGGAACCGGGCCGGTTCGACAGGGGTCATGTCTGGCAGCGCGCGATCCACGGCGAAGAGCGGAACGGCGGACGCCGTCAGCACTGCCGAAGTCAGGAGCCCGGCGGTCGGTCCGACGCCGAAGCTCAGTGCCGCCACCAGGAGAGGTGCGGCGATCAGCGCGGCGTCATCCAGGCGAACTTCGTGACGGAGCCCCGCCCGCACGCCATGATCCGCCTGCATCGGCGGCGTCGCGGGGACCCAGCGTTGCGCACGGCTGAAGGTGGCGGTGGCGGGCGCACTCAGGCCGGCGACGGCGGCGAAGACCAGAAGCAGCACATAGATCACCGCGTCGGAGGTCAAGGTGTCCTGGCGGGTGAGCCGGTCGATGCTGCTGACCATCAGCACCAGCATCAGCACGTGAACGATGGCACTGACCAGGAGGACGTTGCGCGCACCGACTCGTGAGGCCAGCAGGCTGGCCGCAGGTCCGCCCACAGACATGCCCACCAGGGCGGCGGCGACCAGGGTGGCGGTGGTGAACATCGACCCGGTGCCCGCAGCCGTCGCCGCCATCACCCCTATGGGAAGAAGCGGCCCCGGCAGGCGCGCGGCAAAGGAGATCCCGGTCCCGTAGCCGCGCAGCCAGCTCACGGGATCACCATCTCGGTGGTGGAGCCATTTCTGTGCCGCAGCACCCGCAGCTGGGTGGGGATGGCGCGGTGCATCTCGCTGACGTGGCTGACCAGGCCCACCCGGCGCCCCTCTCCTTGGAGCCTATGCAGAGCGCTCATCACATGCTCGAGGCTGTCCTCGTCCAAGGAGCCGAATCCCTCATCGATGAACAGCGACTCCATGCCGATTCCGCCCGACTCTGCCTGGACCACCTCGGCAAGTCCCAGAGCCATGGCCAGTGATGCCATGAAGGTCTCCCCGCCCGAGAGAGAGGAGGTGGAACGCTCGACGTCGCTGTGTTCATCGTGGACCTTGAGATCCAGGCCCTGCAGACCCCGCCCTGCGGCGTCGTCGCTGTGCATCAGCCGGTAACGCTGCTCCGACATCGTCGCCAGATGTCGCGTGGCGGCCTCCGCCACGCGCTCCAGCCGCGCGGCGAGCACGTAGGTGGTCAAGGTCATCTTCAGCCTGTTCTCGGCGCCCGCCCCGTTGATCGTCGCTGCGAGGTCGGCTCGACGTCGCTGCTCCACCAGGACGGTGTCCCGGTGGAGTTGAGCCTGCCCGAGCTTGTCCGCATGCTCCTCGAGGGCCTCGCGTTGGGCATCGAAGCGCACCAGCGCCGCAGCTGCCGTCTGTGCCTGGGCTGCGGCGGTCTGCCTCCGCTGCGCCGCGGCGGCGAGCTGCTCAGCATCCGGGCGTTGTTCCCCGGCCTTGTGCCGGCGGCCGCCGGCCTGAATGATCTCCTGCGCAGACTCATACTCCAACTCCCGCTCAAGCTCATCCCAGGCGTCGACGGAGGCGCCGTGATCATGGAGCTCCTCGGTGCTGAGTCGGGCGGCGTCGAGCTCAGCGGAATCGGCGAAGGCAGAGGCGTGAAGCTGCTGCTCGGCGGCCTGTTGTGAGCGGTCCCGGTGCGCCTGTTGGAGCTGAGCTTCCTCGATCTGCCTCTGCGCCGCTTTCACCGCGAGCTGTGTCTTCTCCAGCGCCGCCAGGCGCAGGGCGACGGATTCGTAGCTTCCGCGCAGCTTGTTCAGGGTCGACTCGAGCTCGGTGATCTCAGCTGCGTGCTGGGCCGCCGCTTCGCCGCTGCGCTGCGAGGTGTGCAGCGCCTGGGCGTGCCGCTGGCGCAGCTCGTGCTCCCGGGCAGTGTCCTCCTCGAGCTGCTCGCGCAGCGAGCGCTGGAGCCTGCGCTGCTCCTCGACTTCTTGGAGGGCGAGCCGGGCATGTTCGAGACGGCGCTGCGTCTCTGCGACGCTGACCTGCGCCTGTTCGCCGAGCCCGGCGAGCAGGTCCTGATGCTGTTCGGTGATGGTGCGCTGTTCGATCCGGGCCTCGTTCACCGCGTCTCGGCCGGTCTGCAGTTCCGCCTGGCTCTGCTCGACGTGTTCCCGGGTCACGGAGGTGTCACTGTCAGTGGCCGGGTCGGGATGCGAGGTGGATCCGCAGACCAGGCAGGGCTGCCCTGGCTCGAGCTCCCCTGCGAGCTGCACCGCGACGTTGCGCAGGTAGTGCTGGAGCCGCTCGCGATGCGCGGACTCGAGACGTTGGTGCTCATCCTCCCGCTCCGCCACGCGGGAGCCCCAGAGTTCGACACGGCCCTGCAGCCGATCGCGGGAGCGTTGTGCCTCCTCCTGCGCGACCAGCTCATCGCACGTGGCCCGCGCCTCGTCTCGGGCGGCTTCCAGGGCGTCGGGGTCCCTCAGTCGGCTCTGCTTCTCTTGGCGGGTGGCCGCCAGGCGTTCCAGCTCCCGGGCGTGCTCCTCGGCCTCGGTCCGGGCCTGATCGGCGGCGCGCTGCGACTCTGCCTGCTGGGCAAGCAGCAGCCCATGCCGGCGCTCGTGTTCGGCGGCCTCCCGTCCGGTCAACCGTGCGCGCAGGGTGAGAAGCTCTTCGGTCGCAGCGGCGGCCAGCTCCGGACGTGGGTGGCCCTGGGCGTCCACGAGCTCCGCAGTGGTGATGTCGTCGGGCTGCAGCTCCGCGAACTCCTGCAGCTCGCGCCCCGCCGAGCGAGCTCCCGCTGAGGCTCGCTCCACGGCACCGGCGTGCTCCCGCATCGCCTCCTGCGCTGCGGCAAACCACTCCAGCACCTGTTTCGCAGCCTCGTGACGCTTCAGCTCCCCGCGCTTCTCGGCGATCGAGGCTGCCTGATGCTGATGCTCGGCGTGGCGCGCCGTGTGCTCGGCATAGCGGCGCAGCGCTTCGTCGCGTTCGCGCAGCTCGTTGTCCTGATCCTGGGTCTGCTGCGCGGCCTCGGTGCTCGCCTCGGCGGTGTCCACGAGCAGAAGACGACGACGACGCACCGCCTCGCTCACCCACCCGGGCAGCTCGTCCTGGGGCATGTCGGCCAGCTCGGCGGTGTCCGACTCCTCGGACCCCTCCGGAAGCATCGCCTGAGCTGCGTGACGGAGGTTCTCCGTGTGCAGGTCGATCTTGGCACGGGTCTCCTTGAGCTGCTGCTCTGACTCCCGGGCGCGTTCGCGCAGATGTCTCTCCAGCAGGGTGAACCGCTCCGTGTCGAAGAGGCGCTCCAGGAGCTCCTGCTTGTCCTTGCTGCTGGCATGGAGGAACTGGGCGAAGGATCCCTGAGGCAGGAGGATCACCTTGGTGAACTGGTGGAGATCCAGCCCGAGCAGTCGCTGGATCTCGTCATTGGCCGCCTGGATCCCCGAGGAGTACGGCTGCCACTCCCCCGCCTGGTCCAGATGCAGCGTGACCCGCTGGCCGACCTCGCGCACTCTGCTGGGATCCCGCCTCTGGGGACGCCCATGCTGCGGGGACCGCCAGATCCGACAACGTTGGCCGGCCTGGGTGAATTCGAGCTCTACGAAAGGCTCGCTCTGTGCAGCGGCGTGGGTGCTCTTCAGCCGCATCCTGTCACGCTGACCCGGGACGTCCCCGTAGAGCGCGAAGGTTACGGCGTCGAGGATCGAGGTCTTCCCCGCACCGGTGCGGCCACGCAGCAGGAAGAGACCGTCGGCCCCGAGTCGATCGAAATCGACTCGCTCGGTGCCGGCGAACGGACCGAAGGCATGCAGGGTCAGGTGATGCAGCTTCATGGGCGCACCGCCTGGAGACCTTGGTCGATCAGTTCTCGTTCCTCGGGGCTGGGCCCGCGACCGCCGCGCACATGCTCCAAGAAGCCTTCGATGACCTCGGTATCGGTGCGTGCCTGCTCCACCTTTGCCGAGTAGGTGCGGTGGGACGCGTCTTGACGGCCGGTGTGGGTGAAGGAGGCCAGGTGAGGATAGCTTTCCTGCACACGCTGGAACGCACGCTCCGGGCGCACGCTGTCGGTGAGCTTCACCTGGACGAAGGAGTCCCGATGAGTGAGCACCGGCTCCTCCCCGAGCAGCTCCTCCAGCGTGCCCTCCAGCTGCGCCAACGGACGGCCGATGCTCCAGTCCAGCGGTTGGGCGGAATCTCGGGTCCCTGAGTCCCACAGCCAGGCGCCCTTGGCCTGATGGGTCTCTGAGAAGGAGTAGCGAAGCGGCGATCCGCTGTAGCGCACCGTCGTGGAGAGTCGCTGCCGTCCGTGGAGGTGGCCGAGTGCGACATAGTCGAAACCAGCGAAGAGCTCCAGCGGCACCACTGTCAGTCCTCCGATGGTGTCCTCGTGGTGTGCTGGCGCGTCACCGGCGGCGACGTCCACACCGATGTTGCGCTCGGAATCGCTCGCCGCACCGTGGGCGGCGAACAGGTGCGCCATCAGGATCACCGTCAGCGGTCCCTTCACCGTCTCAGCCGCCGCCGTCTCAGCCGCCGCTCGTCGCGCCTCGGCATCGGCCCAGATGCGCCGGATGACCTCGGCGGTGACACCGGTGTGGTGGGCACGCTCCAGTCCCAGTGCGGGCGCGAAGAGCTGCGGCTCCAGATATGGCACTCCGTAGACCAGCGTGGTGCCTCCCGTGGGCTCGGTGAACTCCACAGGGATCCAGGCGTCCTCGAGCGAGCTGCGGATGTGCACCCCCGAGCGGCGCATGAGTCCGCGCCCGAACCCCAGCCGGGCCGCCGAGTCGTGATTGCCCGGCGTGATGATGACCTGGACGCCGGCGTCCACCAGGCGCTGCAGGCAGCCCTCCAGGGCGGCCACTGCCCACTCAGGCGGCAATGCACGGTCATAGACGTCTCCCGCAATGAGCACGACGTCCACTGCGTGCTCCGCCACAGCTGTGCAGAGGGCCTCGAGCATCTGTTCCTGCTCCTCGCGCAGGGAATGGCCGTGGAAGCCACGGCCCAGGTGCCAGTCGGAGGTGTGTAGCCAGCGCATGGCTCCACGCTATCGGCTGCCACGGACATGGCCGGAGCACCACCCCGGCTCAGACTATTCTGGGAGCGTGGATTCCGCCGAGAAACTGATCAGCCGCTTCTATCCGGTGCTTGCAGCGGGTGCCCGCCAAAGTGACTCCCCTGCTCATCATGCAGAGCTGCTGCATCAGCTCTGCACGGCCGATGGTCTGCTGGAGCTCCTGGACTGGACCAGGCAGGGGCTCGGTGCCGATCCCCTCGCCTGCATGTGGCTCGGGTCCCTGCGTTGGTATCGCGTGGTCACGGGGTCCTATCCGCCCGGCGCCCCGCAGCCTCCCCGTCGCACGGTCGATGCTCAGCTGGCGAGACTTCTCGGCGAGGGGGCGCTGACGCTGCAGCCAGATTCCGCAGCTGGCAGCCTGGTTGCGCTCGCGGACGGACAGATGGCCTACCCCAGTGCGCCCGCTCAGCCGGAGTCCCAAGATCCCCAGGCGCTGCTGCGCGCGGTGCCCGTGGGACTCGTGCCCTACATCGACGAGCCGATGCGCCGCGCCTGGGCGCGACAGACCGTGGCTCTCACGCATGGGCATCCCGCGCTGCTGCGCCGCGCGGAGGAGCTTGCAGTCTTGGTCCATGAGCTCGCCACCTCCTCGGCGCCGGTATCAGAGGGCACCGCGAAGGTACGCCGCGAGATCACCGAGTCCATCCAGGATGCCCCGGTCCGGGAGATCCTGGAGCGGCAGCTCGACGCGGCACACGGCCCAGATCGCTCCCGCGGCCGGACGATCCCGGCTGATCGGGGCATGGATGCAGGACTGCTCGCGGTGATCGATCAGCTCGCCCAGCAGTGGGCGGAGGTCACTCGCGCGCAGTGACCTCCGCCGGCGCGCTCTCCTCGGTCTGCCCCGGGACCGGCCACGCCGCCCCGAGCAGCGCACGGAACTCCTCTTCGGCGATGAGCCGGATCGATTGACCCTCTGACCGACGGCGCAGCGCATCCCGGGCCTTGCTGCTGCGCAGCGGAAAGGAATCGTCGGGTGCGGCGAGCTCCCAAGGTTCGAAGCCGTCACCTACGACCAGCAGCGAGGTGGCTGCCGTGACCCGGGATGAGGTCCCTGCGCCGAGACCGGCAACTATCTCCTTCGCCTCGGCACGCGGGATGGAGAGGCTGCCGGTGAAGCTCAGCTGCTGACCGAACAGTGCGTGGCCCGGGTCTGCCACCGCAGAGGGCGGGAGGTTCTTTCCCTCGTCCTGCCACCGCATCAGATCCGGCATGTGCCGCGGGGCGGGTGCCGGCAGGCGCGCATCGAAGAGGTGTGCCATAGTGCGCACCTGGCGGGTCGCCCGGGATTCTCGTGCGCGCGGACCCTGCCAGGCCTCCATCGACCGAGCCGAGACGCCACTTTCCTGGAAGAGCCGGTGGATCGGGCCCACCGCTCGTCTCTGGGCGATGTCGCAGACCACGGCGGCGCTGGCCCGGGCGTCCTCCAGTGCGTAGTGATGGGCGGTGAGCTCATAGCCGGCCTCCGCGGCGGCCTTGGGCAGGGCGTGCGAGGGAAGCGTGTAGTTCGCACGGGACAGTCGCACCGAGCACAGGCAGCTCAGCCCCGGGGAGTCCAGGCCGCTGACCTCGAGTGCGGATTCGAAGACCTCGATGTCGAAGGCTGCGTTGTGTGCCACCAGCACGTCTCCGGCGATGAAGGCGCTGATCTCCTCGAAGAGCTCCCCGAAGCGGGGTGCCTGCGCCACGGCTTCGGCGGTGATCCCGTGGATCGCCACATTGTGGGGGTCGAAGCGGTCAAAGCCCTCCGGGGGGCGCATGGCCGAATAGTAGGTGTCCACTTCCTTCCCCTCGCGGACCTTGACCATTCCGATCGCGCAGGGGGATCCGCGGAATCCGTTGGCGGTCTCGAAGTCGACCGCGGTGAAGTCGAGCCCCTTCACCGCGTCAGTGCTTCGAGGATGTGCGGGCGAAGGGCGGCGAACGCCTCGCCGCGGTGTGAGATCGCGTTCTTCTCTTCCATGGAGAGCTCAGCAGCACTGCGGGTCTGACCGGAAGGCTGCAGGATCGGGTCATAGCCGAATCCCCCAGCACCCTGGGGTGCGAACAGCAGGCTGCCGCGCAGCGTCCCGGTAGTGGTGAACTCCTTCGCCGGGGCCTCCGGCGACTCGGGGATGACCAGCGCGGCCACGCAGACGAACGCTGCCCCGCGGTGTTCCGGGGCGATGTCCGCGAGCTGCTCCAGCAGCAGCCGCAGGTTGTTCTCATCCGAGGCCTGCGCGCCCGCCCAGCGCGCCGAGAAGATCCCCGGTGCACCGCCGAGCACGTCCACTGCCAGTCCGGAGTCATCCGCCACGGCGGGCAGGCCGGTCTCGGCAGCCACTGCGCGCGCCTTGAGCAGAGAGTTCTCCGTGAAGGTGGTTCCCGTCTCGGGGATCTCCGCACAGCCGGCCGTGGCGGCGTCGATCACTGCGTGCTCGAGATCGAGCTCGCCCAGCGCCTTGCTGGAATGGAGCGGGCCCGACTCTGTGTGGGAACCGAGCAGCGCCCGGAACTCCCGCAGCTTGCCGGGGTTTCGGGTGGCCAGGACGATCCGGGCGTTCACTGCGCGAGCGCCTCCCGCTGCATGGTGGCCAGACTCTGGGTGCCGCCCAGGGCAAGGTCCAGCAGAGCGTCCAGCTCCGCGCGGTTGAAGGGGGCCCCTTCAGCGGTGCCCTGCACCTCGACGAAGTCTCCGGAGCCGGTCACCACCACGTTCATATCGGTCTCTGCGGTCGAGTCCTCGGCGTAGGGCAGGTCCAGCACCGCCTGTCCCCCGGGCAGCACTCCCACGGAGATGGCGGAGACCGAATCCTTCAGGACCTCAGCGCGCTTGGCCACGTGGCCTTCGCTGCGCGCCCACTCCACTGCATCGGCCAGGGCCACGAAGGCCCCGGTGATCGCGGCGGTGCGGGTGCCGCCGTCGGCCTGGAGCACGTCGCAGTCCAGGGTGATCATGTTCTCGCCCAGCGCCTTGGTGTCCACCACGGCACGCAGCGAGCGTCCGATGAGTCGCGAGATCTCGTGGGTGCGACCACCGATCTTCCCCTTGACGGCCTCACGGGCGGATCGGGTGTTCGTGGCGCGCGGCAGCATCGAATACTCGGCCGTGACCCAGCCGGCTCCCTGTCCCTTGAGCCAGCGCGGCACATTGGACTCGAAGGAGGCGGTGCACAGCACCCGGGTGCCCCCGAACTCGATCAGCGCCGAACCTTCGGCATGGGCGCTCCAATGGCGGGTGATGGTGACCGGACGAAGCTCATCGGCTGCTCGTCCGTCGGTCCGCTGATTAGTGATGGTCACTTCTCGCTCTCTTCGTGTGGTGTGGTTCTGGTTCCGCCGATCTCATAGCTGACACCGGCGACGGCGACGGCGAGGTCACCGCTGTACTGCTCTCTGGCGCGGGCGAGCAGCACACGCTGTGAGGTCCACACGGGGATGTGGGTGAGCAGCAGGCGGCCCACGCCTGCCTCGCGTGCGCTGATGCCGGCTCGGTGCCCGTTGAGGTGGACGCCCTCGATGTGATCGTCCCGGCCGTCCTCGAAGGCTGCTTCGCAGAGGAACAGATCTGCGTTCCGGGCTGCCTCGACCAGCCCGTCGCAGGCGTCGGTGTCCCCTGAGTAGGTCAGTGTGTGCGGCAGACCGTCCGCCGAGGCCTCGGGCACGACATCGATGCGCAGCGCGTAGGCCTCCTCGATCGGATGGCGCGCGGGGACCGGGGTGATGGTGAACGGCCCGATCGTCTCGGCCTGCCGGGGGCGCCAGGTCTTGAAGTCGAAGTCCGGGTGCATCCCGGGATTGGGGTCCATGCCATAGGCACTGGCGATGCGCTGGTCCGTGGTCGAGGGCCCGTAGACCGGCACATGCTTCCCGGGCCAGCCGCCTGGACGCCATCGGATGGCGACGTGCAGCCCGCACAGGTCCATGTAGTGGTCCGGGTGCAGGTGTGAGAGACAGACGGCGTCGATGTCTTCCAGCGCCAGGTGCTGCTGCAGCTTTCCCAGCGCTCCATTGCCCAGATCCACGACCACCCGCCAGGTGCGGCCCTGGTAGTCGGCGGTCAGCAGATAGCACGACGCCGGGGACTCCGGGCCGGGGAAAGACCCGCTGCACCCGATGATGGTGAGTTTCATATGGTGCGTTGCTCCCCTTCAGTCATCCTGCGCTCCGGCCAGCATAGCGGGAGTGATCCGCTGAATCACACCGGTGGGATAGGCCTCGCGCACATGGTCCACCTGCTGCACTCTGCGCACCTCGGGGCCGAGGAAGCGACGTGCCAGCGCCCGGAATGCCTCCGCGTCTCCGGTGGAGAGAAAGGTGTGCACCGCAGCCGGACCGGGGCGGTCCTGCAAGTCGATCGGACGCTGGAGCCCGTGCCGGGTGAGCGCACGGTAGAGGTCCTTGGCGGTCTCCTCGGCCGAGGAGACCAGCGTGACCTGCTCCCCCATCACATAGGAGATGACGCCGGTGAGCAGCGGGTAGTGGGTGCAGCCAAGGACCAGGGTGTCGACCTCCGCCGCCTTGAGCGGGTCGAGATACTCCCGGGCCGCCTGGAGCAGGTCGTCACCGGCGGTCACGCCGCGTTCGACGAACTCCACGAATCGCGGACAGGCTGCCGCGGTGATCTTCAGCTGCGGGGCGGCGGCGAAGCTGTCCTCGTAGGCGCCCGAGCCCACGGTGGCGCTGGTGCCGATCACGCCGATGCGCCCATTGCGGGTGGCAGAGGCCGCTCGGCGCACGGCTGGCTGGATGACCTCGATGACCGGTATCCCATGCCGGTCGGTATAGCGTTCGCGCGCATCGCGCAGCACCGCCGCCGAGGCGGAGTTGCACGCGATGACAAGCGCCTTGACTCCGGAGTCGACGAGCTCGTCCATGACGCCCAGGGCATGAGCCCGCACTCGGGCGATCGGCAGGGGACCGTAGGGGCCATGAGCGGTGTCACCGAGGTAGGTGATGGACTCCCCCGGCAGCTGATCCAGCACGGCGCGGGCGACGGTGAGGCCGCCGACTCCGGAATCGAAGATGCCCACCGGAGCGGATGCGTTCATGCGGAGCCCATGTCCTCGTCGGTCTCCTCCTCCGGGAGGAACTCGGTCATGGCGCTGAACAGAGACTCCTGCAGCCAGGTGATGAAGGTGTAGATCTCCGCCATGAAGGCCTCGGAGTCCTTGGACCGGGAGGCGAGGGCCAGCTCATGCACGCGCTCGGCGTCCTCCTCGGTCTCCAGGTTCAGCCGGCTGGCCAGCGTCAGCCGGAGGTCGTTGAGGGCACGCCCGAACATCGGAGCCACTTCCTCCTGGATGCTGACCGGGGAGCTCTCCAGGAGCATCCGCGCTGTGCGCAGGTCCGCCAGCTTGGCACCGCGCAGCGAGCTCTCACTCAGCCGACGAAAATGTCCTGCCTCTTCCTCATCGTCCAGCGCATCGGGAAGCAGCCGGCGCAGCACCTCGTCCGTCGGCGCGGCCAGCGGCTCGTCCCCTCCCAGTCCGGCCATCTCCGCCCGGAAATGCGCGAACTCGGGGTCCTCGGAGGCGCTGTCTGGTGTATCCGTCGTCTCCTTCTCACGATTTTGAAGCAGCGTGATGACATCGGCGCACAGCGAGCTGAGCAGACGGCGTTCGTGCGGCTCCAGATCGGCGCGGTATCCCTTGGTCGTGGCGCGGAAAGCAGTGGCCACGGACTACTCGGCCTCTTCCAGGGTCGCCTGGAGGCCGAACTGATGCATCGCCGTGACGTCCTGCTCGGCCTTCTCCCGCGGACCATGGGAGACCACGGCGCGGCCCTGGTGATGAACCTGGAGCATGAGCTCCTTGGCGCGTGCCTTGGAGTGGCCGAAGTAGCTGCGGAAGACCCAGCTGACGTAGGTCATCAGGTTCACGGGGTCATTCCAGACCACCACCTGGTACGGCCGTTGGGCGGAGAGAAGCCGGGAGAACTCGGAATCGAGGTCAGTCTCCTCGCGGCTGAGCGTGGATCCTTGCGCTGAACTCATGCTCCGTATTCTACGCTGGGGAGGTGACCCGTGAACCCGCCGCCACCCAGTCCACCGCCCTGCTCACCGATCAGTACGAACTGACCATGGTGCAGGCAGCCCTCGCCTCGGGCGCCGCCGAGCGTCGATGCGTCTTTGAGGTCTTCACGCGGCATCTCCCGGCCGGTCGACGCTATGGCGTGGTGGCCGGCACCGGTCGGATGCTCGAAGGCCTGGAACAGTTCCAGTTCGGCACCGCGGAGATCGACTGGCTGGCGGAGCAGGGGATCGTCGACGGGCGCACCTTGGACTACCTCGCCGACTACCGGTTCAGCGGTGACATCCACGGCTATGCCGAGGGCGAGGTGTTCATGCCCGACTCCCCGGTGCTGCGCGTCGAGGCCAGCTTCGCCGAGGCGTGTCTGCTCGAGACCTTCGTGCTCTCGGTGCTCAATCACGATTCCGCGATCGCCTCGGCGGCCTCGCGCATGAGCCTCGCCGCCGGCGACCGACCGTGTGTGGAGATGGGATCTCGGCGCACCCACGAGCTCAGCGCCGTGGCCTCAGCCCGAGCTGCCGCCGTCGCCGGTTTCACGGCCACCTCCAACCTGGAGGCCGGCCGACGCTGGGGGCTGCCCACGATCGGAACAGCTGCTCACTCGTTCACGCTGCTCCACGACTCCGAGGAAGAGGCCTTCGCGGCGCAGGTGGAGGCCTTCGGCCCAGGGACCACGCTGCTGGTGGACACCTACGATGTTTTTGAGGCGGTGCGCCGAGCGGCGCGTATCGCGGGTCCCGAGCTCGGTGCGGTGCGGCTTGACTCCGGGGACCTGGTGGAGCAGGCCGGGGAGGTCAGGGCGCTGCTGGACTCTCTGGGCAACACCGACACCAAGATCATCGTCTCTTCGGACTTGGACGAGCATGCCATCGCGCGGCTGCAGGCAGCTCCGGTGGACTCCTATGGCGTGGGCACGAAACTGGTCACCGGCGGCGGCTTCCCCACTGCCGCGATGGTGTACAAGCTGGTCCAGCGCACCGACGACGACGGCGCCCCCGTCTCCGTGGCGAAGAACGCTCCGGGCAAGGCAAGCCTCGGCGGCGTCAAGCACCCGCTGCGCAGCTTTGACGAGGCCGGACGCGCCGAGGCCGAACTGATCGGGGTCGGCGCGTCCCCTGAGACCCACGGGGCCTCCACCCGAGAGCTCATGGTGCCGCTGGTGCTCGGCGGTGAGATCCAGCAGGAGCACCTGGGGGCGGGGTGTGTGCGCAGGGCCGCACAGCGGCATGCGGACTCCCTGGCCGAACTTCCTGCTGCGGCTAAACGCCTGCAGGACGGCGACCCGGTGCTTCCCACGATCTTCAGCTGAGCTCCCCTCGGGACTGTGCGGGGTCCTCTTCTGCGCGGGCCGCCGTGTGGACTGCCGCGTGGTCCTCCGCGTGCGTGTTCACCGCGGCGTCGTTCAGGATGCAGATCACTTCGGCGTCCTCCGGCCCGACGGCGCTGAGACCATGCGGTCGCAGGGTGTCGAACTCAGCGGCCTCACCGGCCCGCAGCAGGATCTCCTCCTCACCGAGCTGCAGCCGCAGTCTGCCGGAGAGCACGTAGAGCCACTCGTATCCGTCGTGGCTGCCCAGCTCGGTGATCGGCGGGCGCGGCACATACCTGATCTTGTAGGTGTGCACCGGAGAGGTCTCCGGTGACAGCGGCTGCACCAGCATCCCATTGCGCTCCCAGGCGTCGCGCTGCACTCGCGGATCCGGGCTCGAGGCCACCAGCAGCTCATCCACGGTGATGCCCAGACAGCGGGTGATCGGCAGCAGCAGCTCCAGGCTCGCCTGCCGTTTCCCGGATTCCAGCCGGGACAGCGTGCTCGGCGAGATTCCGGCGCCGCGGGCCAGTCGGTCAAGGGTCCATCCACGGGCGGTGCGCGCTGATCGCAGCCGGAGGCCCAGCTGGGCAAGTTCTTCCATGCGGCTCATCATCGCAACTTCTTGCTATTTCGGCAAAGCGTCTTTCAGGGGTGCGGTGCGCGGAGCATGCTGGAGTCATGAACAGCACAGCAGAAGCAGAAGTGTATGACGCCATCATCATCGGTTCCGGTGCGGCGGGTCTCAGCGCCGCACAGTCGCTGGGGCGCGCCCTGCGCCGGACCTTGATCCTCGACACCGGCACACCGAGAAATCGATTCGCCGCAGAGATGCACAATGTGCTCGGTCACGACGGCACGTCTCCGGCGGAGCTGATTCGCCTCGGGCTCGAAGAAGCCGCCCACTACGGCGTCGAACGCGTGCAGGCCGGGGTGCATCGGGTCAGTGAGTCGACTCGCAGCTCCGGTCCGCGCGAGCTGGTGGTGACCCTGGACACGGGGACATAGCTCTTCGCCCGCAGCATCATCGCCGCCTCGGGCCTGACCGACGAGCTCCCCGCCGTCCCAGGGCTGGCCGAACGCTGGGGGCGCAGCGTCCTGCACTGCCCGTATTGCCACGGCTGGGAGGTCCGCGGACAGCGCCTGGCGGTCCTCGCCACGACTCCGATGCAGCTGCATCAGGCGCAGCTGATCCGCCAGTGGAGCGATCGACTCACGTTCTTCTGCGCCGACGCGGGAGAGCTCTCCGCCGAATCGATCCAGCGTCTGGAGTCCCGGGGCGTCGTCGTCGATCCCACTCCGGTGGTGGAGGTGACCGGAGAGCCTGGCGCTGTCAACGCCGTGGTGCTCGAAGACGGTCGCTCGGTCGCGGTGGATGCGATCTTCACCGCCGGCGCGCACATTCCCCGCGACCACTACCTGCGAGGTCTGGATCTCGACCGCGAAGAGACCCCCGTGGGCAGCTTCCTGAAGGTGGATGCGATGGGCACGACCTCCCATGACCGCATCTGGGCGGCGGGAAATGTCGCGAACCCGATGGCCACCGTTCCGATGTCCATGGCGATGGGGAGCTTCGCGGGTGCAGCGGCGAACTCGGCCCTGGTCACGGAGGAGTTCGATCTCGCTGAGGCGGGGCAGAACAAGTAACGTGGTGCCTGTGCGGCGTGGGAAAAACCTCGCCGCACAGGACAGTTCACGAATCGCCCCAGCAGGAGGACACACAGTGGCCCACGCACTGATCATCGTCGACGTGCAGCAGGACTTCTGCGAGGGCGGCGCCCTGGCAGTCGAGGGCGGAGCCCGCGTGGCCAGTGAGATCAGCGAATTCCTCGAGAACAGCTACGCCGAGTACGACGCGATCCTCACCACCCAGGACTGGCACATCGAGCCCGGCCGGCACTTCTCCGAGACCCCCGACTTCTCCACGAGCTGGCCCGTGCACTGCGTCGCAGGAACCCCCGGTGCCGAACTGCACCCCAACCTGGACACCGAGCATGTGGACGCCCATTTCCTCAAGGGCCTGTACTCGGATGGGTACTCCGGGTTCGAGGGGCTGCAGGGCGATCCGGAGAAGGTCGGCAGCCTGGAGGGCGAGAACGGCACGAAGGTGGCACCTGCGGCAGCCGTCTCCGAATCCTCACTGGATCTGCATGCCTGGCTCGACACCCAGGACATCGATGCCGTGACCATCGTGGGCATCGCCACCGACCACTGCGTACGCGCGACAGTCCTGGACGCCGTGGAGAACGACTACCGGGTGCGCGTCATCCGTGAACTCACAGTGGGGGTCAGCGAGGACTCCGTGGAGGAGACCTACCGCGAGTTCAGCGCCGCCGACGTCGAGGTCCTCAGCCTCGAAGACCTCTAACTCCGAGGACCTGCGACCCAGACCCGGTCGGGCCGGGTCATTTCCGACCCACGAACCACATCTGGATCTTCTTCAGCCGCTGCTCGAGCTGAGTCTGCGTGGCCTGACCCACCGCCGGGCCGCCGCAGACATCGCGGAGCTTCGTGTGGATGCTGCCCTGGTGCATCCCGGTCTTCGCCGCATAGGCCGATACCGACTTGTTCAGCGTCGCGCGCAGCGACTTGAGCTGACGGTGATCGACCACCGGTTCGGCGGCTGCGCTGTCCTGCGGCTTGCGGCGGAGCTGATCGGCCTGGTGCTGGCGCAGCAGCGTGGAGACCTGCTCCGGCTCCAGCAGCCCGGGGATGCCGAGGAAGTCCATCTCCTCCTCAGATCCCATGGCGCCGCCGAGGCCGAACTCGTTGCCGTCGAAGAGGACCTTGTCGAAGGCGGCGTTGGAGTGCAGCGCGGCGAACTCTCCGCGGTCCATCGCCTCGGAGCCGCGCTCCTCTCGGTTCGCCTCCTCGAGCAGGTCATCATCGAGGTTCTCCTCGGCATCCTCTGCCGCGGTGCGAGGCACCTCCAGGGCGTGATCGCGCTCCTGCTCCATCTCATTGGCCAGGTCCGTGAGCACCGGAACCGAGGGCAGGAAGACCGAGGCCACCTCCGCCTTCTTGCGCAGTCGCACGAAGCGCCCCACGGCCTGTGCGAAGAACAGCGGGGTGGAGGTGGAGGTCGCATAGACGCCCACGCAGAGCCGCGGGACGTCGACCCCCTCCGAGACCATGCGGACCGCGACCATCCACAGTTTGGAGCTGTCTGAAGAGAACTCCTCGATCCGGTTCGAGGCGTCCTTGTCATCGGAGAGCACCACCGTGGTCTTCTGGCCGGTGAGCTCGTCGAGCTGAGCGGCGTAGGCGCGCGCGGCCTCATGGTCGGTGGCGATGACCAGGCCGCCGGCGTCGTCGATCTTGTCGCGGACCTTGAGCAGTCGCTGATGCGCGGCCTTGAGCACCGAAGGGATCCACTCCCCCTCAGGATTCAGCGCCGTGCGCCAGGCGTGGTTCGTGATGTCCTTGGTGGCTGCGGCGCCGAGCTGGGCCTCCATCTCCTCGCCGCTGGAGGTGCGCCAGCGCATATTCCCCGAATACGCCATGAAGACCACCGGGCGGACCACCCGGTCCTTGAGCGCGGGGCCATAGCTGTAGGCGTAGTCCGCCTTGGACCGGCGCACCCCGCTGGCGTCCTCCACATACTCCACGAACGGGATCGGAGAGGTGTCGGAGCGGAACGGGGTTCCCGTGAGAGCGAGCCGGCGCACCGCCGGGTCGAAGGCCTCACGCACCCCATCGCCCCAGGACAGCGCGTCACCGGCGTGGTGGATCTCATCAAAGATGACCAGCGTGCGGCCGGCCTCGGTCTTGTTCCGGTGCAGCGCCGGCTTGTTCGCCACCTGCGCGTAGGTGACGACGACGCCCATGTACTGGCGTCCGTGCCGACCGTCGGAGTTCTTGAAGTTGGGGTCCAGGGCAAGGCCCACTCGCCCTGCGGCGTCTGCCCACTGGCGCTTGAGGTGTTCGGTGGGGGCGACCACGTAGATTCGGTTGACCTCACCGGACTCCACGAGCAGCTTTGCCACGCGCAGGGCGAAGGTGGTCTTGCCGGCTCCCGGGGTCGCGACCGCGAGGAAGTCCTTGTGCCGCTTCTGGATATAGCGATCCAGGGCCTCCTGCTGCCATTGCCGCAGGGTCCCGGCGGTGCCGTGCGCGGCGCGGTGCGGATAGACCGGAGGAAGGGATCTGCCGACGTCGGTGCCGACGTCGAACAGCGTCTCAGACTGCTCCACAGTGTCGTAGATCAGCGGGGATCAGCTGCGGCCGAAGCCGAAGAAGCCACGCTTGCCACCGGAGTCGCCGCCGGACTTCCCGTCACCGTCGCCGTCGCCGCCTCCCTGCATCTCCTCGTAGATCTCTTTGCACTCGGGGCAGACTGGGAACTTCTGCGGGTCGCGCGAGGGGGTCCAGACCTTGCCGCAGAGCGCCACCACGGCGCCGCCCTCCAGGGCCGACTCCATGATGCGGTTCTTGTTCACGTAGTGGGCGAAGCGCTCGTGGTCACCGGGCTCCGAGAGCTGCTCCTGGTGCTCGCGCTCGATCGTGGCGGCACCGCCGGGGGCCGGAGCGGCGTCGGGATCCGCGGTATGCATGCGGACGGGCCGGTCCAGGCGTGAACTCCGCAGGCTGGGGTGGACGTCAGCGGGGAGGAATCCATTCTCATTGACCATCATGGGGTCCATTCTACCGAGCCTCGGCCTCCAGATCATCCACCAGGCCATCAGCCGTCGGTCTAATACTGGATGACCTGCTGGAAGAGCTCCGGCTCGGAGCGCTCATAGACACGGGCTCCCAGACGCACCCCGGCCCAGCACAGCGCCAGTCCCTTGAGCACAGACCCCAGGGCGAGCACCCAGACCAACCAGGAGACGTCACCGAGCAGCCAGACGGCCAGCAGCGCAAGCTCCGGCAGCATCAGCAGCAGGGAGGCGATCATGGTCCCAAACTGGACCGCCATCAGCCGGCCGGTCGACCCTGAGGGCTGACTCAACGGGCCGTCGCCGGGCTTGGGCACCGGATAGGTGAAGCGCGCTGAGACCAGGCAGGAGAGCCCCGCGGCACTGAAGAGCATGCCGAGGCTGACCCCGAGCAGGGCCACGGTGACACTGGGCTCCGTGAACATCAGCGCCGGCACCAGAGCCGCAACCGCGGTGGACGGAAGGGCGAAGGTCATCAGGCCCACCAGCCGCCCCAGCCGATCGGCGACTCCGCTCACGCCGGTGGTCACATGCATCGCGAAGGCGGAATTGTCATAGGAGATGTCCGCCGAGATCGCGAAGCCCAGAGTGAGCCCGAAGAAGGGTCCGAGCGCGAGCAGCACCCAGGACTGGTCGAGCTGGAGGTACATCACCACCGCCAGCACTGCGAGTGCCGGGAGGACCACGAGCGTGCCGCCGTACCGGGTGTCCTTGAGCCAATAGGTGGTGGCACGCGCCGCCACTGCCCCCCACGGGGTGGCGGGGAAGCGCTCGAACAGGCCGACACCGGTGGCGTTCTTCGGAGCCGAGGAGCCGCGCGCGGAGGGCTGCTCGGTGATCTTCACCAGTCCCGCCCTGATGACGAGCACGGCCACTCCGAGCGTGGCCGCCATGATGAGCAGGCGCAGACCCAGCGCCGCCCAATTCCCGGCGGCGGCATCCGCGGGAAGGGCGGCTCCTGCGCCCAGCGGGGTGAGCGCGAGGAAGTCAACCACGGCTGGCAGTGCCTCCTCGAATGAGGCGAAGGCAGTCTCGAGCCCGATGATGATCGGGTAGGCCAGCACCATCACGGTCAGTGCGAGGATCGCGAGGGCATCACGTGCGCGACGTCCGCTGAGCCAGGCGCTGATCGCGGTGGTCACTGCCTGCGAGACCAGGCTGAAGCTGATCAGCAGCAGCGGAAGGGTCAGGGCCGCGGTGAGCGCCGCGGCGGGGTCCCAGCGCCAATGCACGACCTGTCCGATCAGCCAGATGAACGTCAGCGCGGCGCCGATGGAGATTAGCCCGGTCAACGCCATCCCGAGGACCAGTGACCTGCGGGGGATCCCGAAGGTCACGAACTGACGCGGATTCATCGTCGTGTCGGCGCCCGAGATGAACACCGGGACGATCAGCCACACCAGGAACACCGCAGCACCCATGATCACGCTGGCGGTGCGGACCGTCTCGGGGTCCACTTCCGCGGGGCTGCCCGCGCTGACCTGCACCACGAAGATCGTCACGACGATGCCGAGACCATAGAGCCCGGCGAAGACCGTGCCGAGGATGTGCCAGGCGGACTGGTTGAAGCTGTTGAGCGTGAGATCCTTCTTGAGTCGGATCAGAGCCGCAACCACGAGAGCTCCTGATCTCCGCCTTCGAGACCGACCAGTTCGACGAACCGTGTCTCGAGGTCGACGTCGCCCTGGACCTGCTGCAGCGTCCCCGAGGCCAGCAGCCGTCCCTCCGAGATGATCCCCACATGGGAGCACATGCGCTGCACGAGGTCCATCACGTGGCTCGAGAGGATGACCGTGCCGCCGGAGGCGACATAGGACTCCAGCAGGCCACGGATGGTGCGGGCGGAGACCGGGTCCACCGCCTCAAAGGGCTCATCGAGCACCAGCAGCTCTGGGGCATGCACCATGGCCGAGGCCAGCGCGATCTTCTTGGTCATGCCTGCCGAGTAGTCCTGAACCAGCTTCCCGGCCGCCTCTTCCAGGCCGAGCACGCGCAGCAGATCGGTGGTGCGTTCCTGCACCGTCTCCCGGTCCATGCCGCGGAGCAGACCTGCATAGGTCACGAGCTGGGCCCCGGTCAGCTTGTTGAAGAGCAGGACTCCGTCAGCAAGGACCCCCATGCTGCGCTTGGCCTCACTGGGCCGGGCCCAGACGTCGATTCCGACCACCTCGGCGATGCCGGCATCAGGGCGCAGCAGGCCGGTGGCCATGGAGAGCGTGGTGGTCTTGCCCGCTCCGTTGGGTCCGACGAACCCGTAGAACGATCCGCGCGGGACATCCAGGTGCAGGTCCTCCACGGCGGGTGTCTGTCCGAATCGTTTGGACAGTCCGCTCAACCGCAGGGCGGGCGTAGTCAGGCTCGGGGAATCCATGCAGCTGAGCCTACACAGCCCAGGTCAGACCGGGCCTCAGCCTTGAGAGGTACTTTTCTACGCACGCCAGGCGATATCCGCCTGGGGACCGGTTTAGAAGAGTGCCCGGGCGAGCTGCTTGCGTGAGGTCGACACGCGGGGATCGCTGTCGCCGACGATGGAATACAGCTCCACCAGGTGAGCACGCGCAGCTTCTCGGTCATCACCGAAGTGGGTCTGGATGAACCGGACGAGCCGGGACAGACCGTCCTCGACATGGCCGCCGAGGATATCGACGTCGGCCACTGCGATCTGCGCCTGGACGTCATCTGGCTGATCGGCTCCGAGCTGACGAGTCTGTGCGATGTCGACCCCTGCGGTGCGCTGCAGCAGCTTCACCTGCGCAAGACCGATCTTCGCGTCCTCGTCGTCGGGCTTCTCCTTGATCGCACGCTCGTAGGCCGCGGCGGCTTTCGTGTAGTCCCCCGCCTCCAAGGCATCCTGCGCCTCCTGATGCAGCGGGGGCAGCTCTGGCTCCGCAGGCGCCTCGGACCCCTCCGCACCCTGGGCAGCTCGCGTGGACTGCGGTGGGAGCTTCTGTGTCATGCCGTTCTGGGTGGCCATCTGGACCATCTGGGTCACCAGCTGACCCAGCTGCTCGCTGGGCACCGATGAGTCGAACTCCCCCACGGAACGGCCGCCGATGAAGGCTGTCGCCACTGGGACCTGGTCAGCGCTCTGGGCCAGTTCAGGATGGGCGGAAGCGTCGATCTCGGCAAGCAGTATGCGGCCCTGCTGGGCGTCGACGAGATCCTCGAGGGTGGTCTTCATCGTCGCAGAGGCGGCGTCGGCCCCAATGATCAGCACGATCACCGGCGCCTGTGAGGAGAGCTCCACCACCTGCTGAAGCTGCTGCGGCTGCACCGCCACAGCCCAGCTGTCAGCCGAAGACCCCGCCGGTGTTGCCCCGGCGCCCTGCGGCGCAGCCTGCGCCGAGGACGCGGAGGAGGCGACGGCGGAGAGATCCACCGCTCCCCTGGTGTCGACTCGTCGAGTCTGTGGCTGATGAGCGGAATCTGTCACTGCAGCTCTCCTTGCGCGTGGATCGTGGCGGATCTGGGACGAATCTCCTGGAGCGGAGATCAGTCGAGGATATTGACCTCGTTCACAATATCGTGGACTCCCAGGACCACGACCTTCTCATCATTCTCGGCCGGGATATGCAGGATCATCGACTCGCGGTTGATGATGTCTGCATCGGCGGTGGTGGACTCGGTCTCGGCCAGCTCGGCGCTCACGCCGGAGAAGTTGATGGAAGCACCCTCCTCGGGGCGAAGCTGAGTGGTCGAGTCGAAGCTTCCCACGGCCAGCACAGAGCCATCCGGAAGACGCATCGCCGTTGAGCCCTCACCGATGAGTGGGCGGGTGTAGGAGATCTCGAGGTCCTCGGCGCTCTCGCGCAGCTCGTCCTGATACGCCTGGAGATCCTCGATGTAGGCGTTCTCCTCCACGTGCATGCCGAAGTAGTACTCGCTGTTGTTCAGGAAGACGGCCGTACGCTCCATAGCGTGGTTGGCGGCGAACAGGGCCTCCTCCTCCGTGGGATCCACAGCTTCCACGCCGCCGTCCTCGGCGGAGATGGCGGGGAACTCGGTGCCCGGGACCATGAGCACCGATTGGATGAGCTTGTAGTTCTCCCGCGGGGAGGCCTGCTCGATGACCAGCACCTGAGGGATCTCGGCCTCGGCATCCTGGGTGATGACCACAGCCTGGCGCGGGAAGTCGCTGCCGGAGGTGACGGCGGCGCTGAGGATCTCGGTGCCGATGGCATCCGGCATGACATCCTCGTCGATTTCGTGGTTGCGGTAGGTCAGCTCACGGACCGTCTCGGCGTTGCCGGAGACCCGCGGAGCCAGCAGCTCGGCGTCGAAGGCCTCGTCTGCGGCGGCGGTGTGCTCGGCGATGTCGTCGATGATGCCCTGCAGCTGTGATTCCAGCAGCACGGAATAGCCGTCGTCGTCGGTCTCCACCTCCTCCGCTTCGACATCTTCGGTCTGCTCGCTCTCGCCGGGCGTGGGTTCAGCCTCGGAGACCAGCACGGCGGGGCTCAGCGCAAGGGACAGTGCCGCGGCGGTGGCGACCGATCGGCTGCGCCACGTGCGCCCCTCGGTGCCGTCAGGGCCATCCTCGAGGTTCTCGGTGTCCGGCTTGTCCGAGTCGAGGGTCTCGGCATCGGCCGGATCCGAGTCGATGGGCTCGATGATGCCGGTCGCGTCGGGATCCTCGGACGATCCCCGCCGGCCCTCGGCGGGGACCTGGGGGTGGGCCTCGGTCCGGTCCGTGCGGTCCGCGTCCCCGCGGTGCGGCTGGTGCGTCATCTCGTCCTCCGTGGATGTGGCCGCTGTTCCGGTGTCGTCATGCGCAGTGTCGTCATGCGCAGTGTCGTCATGCGCAGTGTCATCATCCGCAGTGTCGTTGGTGCTCACCGTGGCGGTGCCGAGGGCGACCCCGGCAATGCCCTGAGCAGTTCCGCTGGAGGCGGTGCCTGCGGTGCCAACGGTGGTTGCAGAACCGAGCCCGCTGCCGCCGGCCGCGCGCTCCCTGTCCTGACGGCGGTTGAGCTTCTCACCGCGCGTCGCCTCGGCGGACTTGCGTGAGCGCAGGAACAGGAAGAGCGCCAGCAGAACCAGCAGTGCGCCGAGCACGATCAGCACGGTGCCGAGAAGATAGTCGGGCTCTTCCTCCAACTCGACGCTGACACTGGTGGGAGCCGGCTGCTCGCCATCACGGAACATCAGCAGGCTCCAGTCCCCGCTGTCGTCCGGCGCGCTCCAGGCATAGCGCAGGTCACCCTCGGTGGTCTCGCTTGCCACCCACAGGTCCGAATCCGCGGGATCCGGCACGGTGGCCTCACCCTCGACGAACTGCGTCTCGATGGTGTCCTCAGCATCATCTTGGCCCTCCTGGACGCCACCGATGGTGACGTGGGCGGCATCGCCGACCCAGGCTTCGATGTCCTGGGTGCGTGCGAGAGCAAGGGTGTACTCCCCCTCAGCAGAGATCGTGAACTCTTCGCGCTGAGCTTCTTCGTCGATCAGATCATCGCTGATCACCGTGAGCGGCGCCTCGTCCACCTCCCGTGTCTGCGCAGTGGGGACCACGTCGGAGGCCCAGACGGTCAGCAGGCCCACTCCGATCCCTGCCAGCAGCAGGCCCAGAATGAAAGTGATGATGGAAGCGGGAAAGCGCACGGGTGAGAAGTCCTTGATTGGAAGAGACGAGGGTCCAGCAGTCTAGGATACCGAAGATAACGATAAGATCACAGTCTGGGTATCCGCTGGATGGTCAGATGCGCGTCAATGCTGACCCCTGCCTGGCGGATGGATAGGCTGAACGCGTGACAGACTCCGAGCGGAATTCCCAGCCCACGGCCCGGCTTCGGGGCCTGGCCCGCCGCTACCGGCTGCGCCGCCCTAAGCGTGCCCCGCGGCGTCCGGTCGCGGAGCTGGATCAGTATGGATTGCCGCCGGTCGCCGTGGGAACGATGGAGAAGGCCGCCACCTATGCCTCCCGGCCGGTCTACACCGGGTTCATGCTCGCCGTGGGCGTCGGCCTGGCACTGCTGGTCTTCTACGTCGCGCAGGCCAACACGCAGCTGCTGGTCTGGATCGCCGCGGCGCTGTTCATCGCCATCGGCCTGGATCCGGTGGTGCGCAGCCTGGAGCGTGCGGGCTTTCCCCGCCCAGCCGGGGTCGCGGTCACCATCACCGTCTTTCTCGGTGTGGTCTCCACGGTCCTCGCCGCCCTGGCACCCATGGTCACCGAACAGACCACCACCTTCCTCGGATCGCTTCCTCGACTCGTCGAGGGCATCTCGCGGTCCGACTGGTTCGCACGCGTCGATGAGGACTTTCAGATCCAGCAGATCATCGACACCGAGGTCAACCGGTTCATCTCGAACCCCGGCAACGTCACCAACGCGCTGGGCGGGCTCTTCGGCGTGGGAACCGCCATCCTCACCACGGCACTCGGCACGCTGGTGGTCTTCGTGCTGGCGATCTACTTCCTGTCCTCGCTTCCGGTGATGACCGCCTGGGGCTATCGGCTGGCGCCGCGCTCCTCACGTGAACGGGTCCAGCATTTGGGCGATCGAATCCTTGACGGGGTCGGGCACTATGTCATGGGCCAGGCATTCGTCGCTGTGCTCAACGGGATGGTCGCCTTCATCGCGATCAGCATCGCCGGTGTCCCGTTCGGGGTGCTCTTCGCCGTCGTGGCGGGGGTTCTGGCCTTCATTCCGCTGGTGGGCCCGGTCACCGGCGGCACGCTGGTGACGCTCGTGGCGCTGACCGTGGACTGGCAGACCGCGGCGACCTTCGCGGCGATCTACTTCGTCTACCTGCAGGTCGAGGCCTATCTGGTCTCTCCGCGCATCATGGCGCACGCCGTCCGGATCCCGGCCGCCGTCGTCGTGATCTCGGTGCTCGCCGGCGGCACCCTGCTCGGCGTCCTCGGCGCACTCATGGCGATTCCCACCGCGGCCGCGATGATGCTGCTGACCCGCGAGGTGCTGATCCGCCGCCAAGACGCGCGATAGCGGTCAAGCCGAACTCAGCCGATCCGCCAGCAATGGGTGTGCCAGTGCCGCCGATCGGCCGCCGCGTGCTCGTCGCCGAAGATGGAGTCCGCTCGCCAGGCCACCACATGAGCGGTGCCGGCGGAGACCGGAAGGTGGCAGCCGGGGCAGGTGTACTGCTTCTGAGCGGCGGAGGCCGAGATGTGGCGAACGTGATACTCGCCGTCGCGGCGGCGCACGGTGCCGGAGGAGAAGGCTCCCTGCCCGAAGACTCCCGCGGAGAGCGGCCGGTGCTCCCGCTGCCACTTCGACCCGCGGCGCCCTGACCCCTTCGCTGACTTCGCCATGCCTCTATTGTTCCAGGTGCTCACCTCGAGCGTGGGCGCGATGCACCGGGCGGCAGTCGGAGCGGGTAGTATCAGTCACCGTGCGATTGGTGATAGCGACCTGTTCAGTGTCATATTCCGGCCGGCTCAATGCCCATCTGGCCCAGGCCACGCGCCTGCTGATGGTCAAGGCCGACGGCGGGGTTCTCATCCACTCCGACGGAGGCTCCTATAAGCCGCTGAACTGGATGTCGCCCCCAGCCACCCTGCGGATCAGCGCACCCGATGCTCAGCAGCTCGAGGCCGGGATCTCCGAGGTCTGGACGGTCTCCGCCACCAAGAGCGATGACACGCTGAGCATCCTCATCAGCGAGATCCATGAGGACATCTCCCACGACCTCGGCGCAGACCCAGGGCTGGTCAAAGACGGCGTGGAATCCGATCTGCAGCGACTCCTCGCGGAACAGATCGAGCTTCTCGGGGCGGGGCACCGGCTCATTCGCCGAGAACACCCCACCCCGATCGGCCCCGTGGACCTGCTGGCACGCGGTCCCCAGGGCCACGTGGCGGTGGAGCTCAAGCGACGAGGCGACATCGACGGCGTGGAGCAGCTGACCCGCTACCTGGAGCTGCTCAATCGAGATCCGCTGCTGGCGCCGGTGCAGGGAATCTTCGCCGCCCAGCAGATCAAGCCGCAGGCTCGCACGCTCGCCGAGGACCGCGGCATCCGCTGCCTTGTCCTGGACTACGATGCGATGCGCGGCGTCGACGACGCCGACTCCCGCCTCTTCTGAACCGCTCCAGCTCCAGCAGCATAGAGAAAGAGCGGGCCCGGTCTCCATGATGGAGACCGGGCCCGCTCTTCACTGCTGAACTTTTCAGAGGACTGGCTCAGCCCTCGATCAGTTCGGCATCATCGGCGACGATGGTCACGCGGTCCGAATCGACCGAGAAGAACCCGCCATTGACCTTGGCCTTGATCGGGCCACCCTCGACGGGATCGATGAGCAGTTCACCCTCCGCCAGCAGCGACAGCACCGGAGTGTGACCGGGAAGAATGCCCATGTCGCCCTCCACTGTGCGCCCTCGGACGGACTTGGCAGCGCCGGACCAGACCGCGTGGTCGCTGGCGACCACCTGCACGTCGAGTTCAGCCATGATCAGGACCTCTTCTGCATCTCGGCGTAGAGGCGCTCGACATCATCGAGGCCGCCGACGTTGTAGAACGCCTGCTCGGGCACATGGTCGAGGTCACCGTTGGCGATGGCGTTGAAGCCTTCGATGGTGTCCTTGATCCCCACGGTGGAACCGTCCACACCGGTGAACTGCTTCGCGGTGTAGGTGTTCTGCGAGAGGAACTGCTCGATGCGGCGGGCGCGGGAGACGACGATCTTGTCCTCTTCGCCGAGCTCGTCGATGCCGAGGATCGCGATGATGTCCTGCAGCTCCTTGTTCTTCTGCAGGATCTGCTTCACGCGGGTCGCCGTGTCGTAGTGCTCCTGGCCCACGTACTGCGGGTCCAGAATGCGCGAGGTCGACGTGAGCGGATCCACAGCCGGGTACAGACCACGTGAGGCGATCGCACGGGAGAGCTCCGTGGTCGCGTCCAGGTGGGCGAACACGTTCGCCGGCGCTGGGTCCGTGTAGTCATCGGCGGGAACGTAGACGGCCTGCATCGAGGTGATCGAATGACCACGGGTCGAGGTGATGCGCTCCTGGAGCACACCCATCTCATCGGCGAGGTTCGGCTGGTAGCCCACGGCAGAGGGCATGCGGCCCAGCAGCGTGGAGACCTCGGAACCGGCCTGCGAGAAGCGGAAGATGTTGTCGATGAAGAGCAGCACGTCCTGGTTCTGCACATCGCGGAAGTACTCCGCCATGGTGAGCGCGCTCAGCGCCACACGCAGACGCGTGCCTGGCGGCTCATCCATCTGGCCGAAGACCAGCGCGGTGTCTTTGAGGACACCTGCCTCTTCCATCTCGACCCAGAGGTCGTTGCCCTCACGGGTACGCTCGCCGACGCCGGCGAAGACCGAGGTACCACCGAAGTTGCGGGCCACACGAGTGATCATCTCCTGGATGAGCACCGTCTTGCCCACACCGGCACCTCCGAAGAGGCCGATCTTGCCGCCGGAGATGTACGGGGTCAGCAGGTCGATCACCTTGATGCCGGTCTCCAGCATCTCAGTGGAGCCCTCGAGCGCTGCGAAGTTCGGCGCCGAACGGTGGATCGGCCAGCGGTCGGTCACCTCAAGCTCAGAGATCGGCATGTCCAGGGTCTCGCCCAGGACGTTGAAGATGTGACCCTTCACGGACTCGCCGACCGGCACAGAGATCGCAGAACCGGTGTCCTGGACCGGGGTGCCGCGCACCAGGCCATCAGTGGCCTGCAGCGAGATCGCCCGGATGAGGTTGTCGCCCAGGTGTGCGGCGGTCTCAAAGGTGATCTTGCGCGTCGTTCCGCCGAGGGTGACCTCGGAGGTGAGCGCGTTGTACATCGATGGGATGGAGTCGGCGGGGAACTCGATGTCCACGACCGGGCCGATCACGCGCGCGATGCGACCAGTCGCACCCGGCTGAGCGGTTCCTCCGGAGCTCTGCTCTGTAGTAGTGGCAGTCATCTCTCTCACTTCACTTGATCTTGGATGATGTCAAAACGTCTATAGGCCTGCGGGAGTACCCCGTGGGCTAGCTCGCGGCCAAGGCGTCGGCACCCGCGATGAGCTCGCTGAGCTCCTGGGTGATCTCCGCCTGGCGAGCGTTGTTGCGCAACAGGGTGTACTTCTTGATGAGGTCATCTGCGTTATCGGCAGCCGACTTCATCGCCCGCTGGCGGGCCGCGAGCTCGGAGGCCGAGGCTTCGAGCATCGCCGCGAAGATCTTGGACTCGATGTACCGCGGAAGCAGCGCATCGAGCACCTCCTCGGCGTTCGGCTCGAAGTCATAGAGCGGATTGGGCTCGTGCTCGTCCTCGGCGTCGCTCTCCACGAAGGCCAGCGGCAGCAGACGTCGCGCCACAGGCTCCTGCTTCACCATGGACTGGAACTCGGTGTAGACGAGGTACAGCTCATCCACGCCACCCTCCTCGGTGGGCTGCAGGAAGCGGTCCACCAAGGTGCGACCGATCTCCTGAGCACGTTCCACCTGGGGAGCGTCCGTGTTGCCGGTCCATACCTGGTCGTACTCCCGCTCGCGGAAGTCATAGAACGCCTGTGCCTTGCGTCCGTAGAGGTAGGGGCGGACTTCCTTGCCGTCTTCACGCAGCCGCTTCGTCAGGGCATCGCCCTGCTTGAGCACATTGGTGGAGTAGGCACCGGCAAGACCGCGGTCGCTGGTGAGGACCAGCACTGCCGCACGGGTGGGGTTCTCCACCTTTGTGGTCAGCACGTGATCGATGTCGTTCTGCGAGGCCACGGCGGAGACCGCACGCGTGATGGCTTCCGCGTATGGCAAGGCCGCACGCGCACGGCTGCGTGCTTTGCCGATGCGCGACGTCGCGATCAGCTCCATCGCCTTGAAGATCTTCTTCATCGACGAGGTCGATGCGATCTTCTGGCGGTAGACCCGGATCTGGGCTCCCATGCTTGTCCTTCCCTGATGTCTTCCAGTCGGTGATTCTGCAGGGCTGAGTGGTGGCTCAGCTCTTGGCTGGAATCTCTTCCTGGCTGATCTCGTCGGCGGACATCGCTTCGGTCTGCTCGTTGCCCACGAGGGACTCCGAACCCTCGGCGTGGAACTCCTTCTTGAACGCGACCATGGCTTCCTTGAGCGCGCTGACGGTGTCGTCCTCGAGCTTGCCCGAGGAGGCGATGTTGGTCAGCACATTGGTCTTGCGACGCAGGTAGTCCAGCCAGTCGGTCTCGAAGCGCTTGATGTCTGCGGTCTCGACATCGTCCAGGTGGCCCTGGGCGCCGGTCCAGATCGATGCGACCTGGTCCTCGACCGGGTATGGCGTGTACTGCGCCTGCTTGAGCAGCTCGGTCTGACGCTCACCGCGCACGAGCTGCTGGCGTGTAGCCGGATCCAGATCCGAGGCGAACATCGCGAAGGCCTGCATGTCGCGGTACTGCGCCAGGTCCAGCTTCAGCGTGCCGGAGACCTTCTTCATGGCCTTCATCTGAGCCGCACCACCCACACGGGAGACCGAGATACCCACATCGACGGCGGGCCGCTGGTTGGCGTTGAAGAGGTCCGACTGCAGGAAGATCTGACCATCGGTGATCGAGATGACGTTGGTCGGGATATAGGCCGAGACGTCGTTGGCCTTGGTCTCGATGAGCGGAAGACCGGTCATCGAACCTGCACCCAGCTCGTCGGAGAGCTTGGCACAGCGCTCGAGCAGACGGGAGTGGAGGTAGAACACGTCGCCGGGGAACGCTTCGCGCCCTGGCGGACGACGCAGCAGCAGCGACACTGCACGGTAGGCCTCGGCCTGCTTGGAGAGATCATCAAAGACGATGAGCACGTGCTTGCCGCCGTACATCCAGTGCTGGCCGATGGCCGACCCTGCGAACGGGGCGAGGTACTTATAGCCTGCTGGGTCGGAAGCCGGGGACGCCACGATGGTGGTGTATTCCAGCGCGCCGCGCTCCTCGAGAGTCTGCCGCACCGCTGCGATGGTGGAGGCCTTCTGGCCCACCGCCACGTAGACGCAGCGCACCTGCTTGTCGACGTCGCCGGACTCCCAGTTGGCCTTCTGGTTCAGGATCGCGTCGATCGCGATGGCGGTCTTGCCGGTCTGGCGGTCACCGATGATCAGCTGACGCTGTCCGCGGCCGATCGGGATCATGGCGTCGATCGCCTTGATGCCGGTCTGCAGCGGCTCGTGCACCGACTTGCGCTGCACCACCGAAGGCGCCTGCAGCTCCATCGGACGGCGACCCTCCGGAGTGATCTCGCCCTTGTCATCGATGGGCTTGCCGAGCGGGTCGACCACGCGACCCAGGAATTCGTCACCCACCGGGACGGAGAGGACCTCGCCGGTGCGAGTGACCTCCTGGCCCTCCTCGATGCCGGAGAACTCACCGAGGACCACGACGCCGATCTCGCGGGTGTCGAGGTTCTGGGCCAGGCCCAGGGTGCCGTCTTCGAAGCGAAGAAGTTCGTTTGCCATGGTCGAGGGAAGTCCCTCGACTCGAGCGATGCCGTCAGCCGCGGAGATCACACGTCCGACCTCGACGCGCTCAGCGCTGCCGGGATCGTAGGACGCTGCGAACTCGTTCAAGGCGTTGCGGACGTCGTCGGCGTTGATGGTCAAGTCGGCCATCTGCAGTCCCTGCTCTCCTCAGTCATGGCCGCAGTGTGCGGCCGGGTGGTTCAAAGATTCACGTGTATATGAGCTATGTCTTCTAGAAGACTAGCTGGCCAGCTTCCGGTGCAGTTCATTGAGCTTGGTGGCGACAGTGCTGTCGACCACCTCATCACCGACCTGTACACGAATGCCACCGACCACAGCTGGGTCGACGACGACGTCGAGTTGCAGCTCACGGCCGAAGTAGCGGTCGAGGCTGGCCCCGAGTCGCTGCACATAGGCCGAGTCCAGCTCTTTGGCGACGGTGACCTGCGCGATCCAACGCTGCTGACGCTCTGCGATCTGCTCCGAGAAGGATTCCAGAAGCTGCGTGGGACGCAGTCCCCGCGGCTTCGTGACTGCACGGTCGATCAACAGCCGCGCTTCGGAGCTGACGCCGGGCGAGAGACGCTCGGCGAGCTGCTTCTTCGCCTCGGGACGAGCCTGCGCATCCGTCAGCGCGCGCTGCACCTCATGCGAGGACGCCACGGTCCGACGGAAGTCCAGCAGGGTCGTCTCGAGGTTCTCGAGTCCCTTCAAGCCATCGCGCTCGGCCTGTCGCGTCACCACGATGACCGCCATGATCTCCACGGCGTCGCCCAGGTCACGCTCACGGCTCCAGCGTCGTGAGACCAGAGCCTCGAGGATCGACGCGGCAGCGGAGGTGACCTTGCCGCCGAAGAGGCTCCGGACCATCGCTGCTCGGGCCAGCGGCTCGCGCGAAGGATCGGTGAGGCTGCGACGCAGCCCCGCCGAGGAGTCGAGCACGTCCAGTGCGGCGAAGAGCTCTTCGGCAACCTCGAGATCAGCCTGCGAGATCACCGGAGCGAGCTCGCGCTGCACCGTTGCGAGAGATTCGGTGGTCACCGCTGCCATTACTGCGCCGCCCCCGTCTGGCCGGCCTGTGCTGACTGATCAGCGTCGAGATCGGCCAGGAAGCGGTCCACCACTCGCTGGGAGCGGGTGTCGTCTTCGAGGGCTTCCCCGACGATGCGACTTGCGAGCTGGGTGGCCAACGTGCCCACCTCTGCCTGCAGGGAATGCGCAGCCGAAGCCCGCTCGGCGGCGATGTGCTGCTGAGCCTGCTCGGTGATGCGAGCGGCCTCGGCGGCCGCCTTCTCCTTGTGCTCGGCAACGATCTCGGCGCCCTCGGCGCGAGCCTCCTCACGGAGACGGCTCGCCTCAGCGCGTGCCTCGCTCAGGTTCTTCTCGTACTCAGCCTTCATGGCCTCGGCCTCGGCCTGAGCCTTCTCAGCTTCGTGCAGGCCACCTTCGATGGCCTGTCTGCGGTCCTGGTAAGCCTTCTCGAACGCCGGGGCGATGAACTTCACCACGACGAAGAGCAGCGCGGCGAAGCCGACTGCGCTGGCGAGAATCTCCCAGGGATTGGGAACAAGGGGGTTTGCGTCCTCGGCCGCGGCCTGGAGCAATTGTGCCCTGATCATGCGTTCACCCATTTCCATAGTCTGACGGTCCTATGACCGTGGTTCTGCGCTCCTGCGCCAACGTCCACGGCATCATGTTGCGACCTCTAGAGGACGAAGGCGAAGACCAGAGCCAGAATCGCAAGCGCCTCGGCGAGTGCGAAGCCGAGCAGTGCGATGGGCTGCAGGATGCGCTGTGCCTCGGGCTGGCGGGCAACACCGTTGATGTAGGCCGAGAAGATCAGACCCACACCGATGGCGGAACCGATGGATGCCAGGCCGTAGCCGATCAGGTTAAGGGAACCATCCATGTCCTTGTGCTCTCTTTCTGATAAGGATGCCGGCAGGTACACCGACAGATTCTTGGGTGCATCCCCACCCCCGGTCGAGCCGGGCATGGAGGTTTTTTCTCATGGGCGTGTGCCCTGAAAATCTTGTGGCTAGTGGGCGTCCGCTTCGATGGCGCCCTGCAGATAGATCGCCGTCAGCAGTGCGAAGACGAAGGCCTGCAGCACCATCATGAGCAGCTCGAGGAAGTACAGCGCGATGAAGCCGATCAGGACCAGGACGCCGGTGGCGTTCATCAGCAGCGACTCCTGCTGGCCGATGAGGAATTCAGCGCCGGAACCGGCGAGCATCACGATCATGTGACCGGCGAGCATCACGGCCATGAGTCGCAGCGAGTGCGTCACCGGACGGACGATGAAGTTCGAGATGATCTCCAGAGGGATCAGCAGCGGGAGCACGGCCTTGGGGACACCGGCCGGAACGACTGCCAGCTTGAAGTAGCGCGGCCCGTACTTCTGCACGCCGACACCGATCCAGGTGAAGTACACGATGGCTGCCATCAGATAGGCAGGACCGGCGTGGGAGAACGTCGGCATCTGCAGGAGCGGGATGGCGCCGAAGAGGTTGTTGACCAGCACGAAGAAGAAGATCGCAAAGAGGAAGGGCACCCATTTGGCGAAATGCTTCTCGCCGAGGATGTCCTTCGCGATGGTGTTGCGGACGAATCCGTAGCCTGCCTCTGCGGCCCACTGCAATCGTGACGGGACCAGCGACCGCTTCCGGATGGCCCACATGAAGAACAGGTAGATGATGATCACTGAAAGGATCGCCATCAGCATGTTCTTGCCGAAGCCTGTCCCCCATTCGGCCATCCACGGGAAGATCTCTGGGAGGTGGGTATCACTGATCGTGGGCGGCGTGAATCCACCTTCATTGGTGGCCATGAGCGCAAGCGACTGCAACGCTGGTCCTCTCTGCGGTGTCTTTCGATCCTGACAAGGATGAGCAATTGGTGCGGCGGCGAGTGGAGTGAAGCTCGTCAGCCTGACGCGACCCTCGGCAAGCCTACCAAACACATTGTGTGATCCAGAGCATGGCCGATTTCTGCACTCAGTCTACTACATCGCGTAGAACTTACCGGACGCGGGCTGTGGCCGAGCGGGCTCCGACGTGGGGCGTCGTGTCAGGAGTGCGGCGTCACGGTGAAGCGCATCCTGCTGAAGGCCAGCAGCTCCGCCGTCTGCCAGACCACCACGACTGCGAGGGCCGTGAGCCCTGCCCATGCGGCGCTGACCCAGTCAGGTGCCTGCACCGTGCTCAGCACGATGCCGAGCAGCACGATCTTGACCACGAAGCCCAGCATGAACGCGACGATCGTCAGTCCAGGGGCGTGACGCTCAGCGAGGTCCACGATGAGCAGTGTGAGCGCTGAGAGAAGCACGACCGCGATACCACCCCCTGCCGCACTGCCGGCCGCCGCGGGTCCCCCCAGCACCCAGCCCAGTCCTGTGGCCAGTGCGGTGGCGAGCAGACCTGCCGCGCAGGCGACGATCAGCACCCGCCGCCATCCGGTGAAACGTTCGACCGGCTCCGGGGCCGCGAAAGGCTGGCTCACAGCTGTCCTTCCTCGGCCGCAGCGGGGCCTGGTTCCTGGGGTGGTTCATAGGGAGAGTGTGCAGGCTCTCCGCGACGCTGTCGGAGGCGGCGCTCGCGCAGCGCCTGTTCCGCGGCGGCGCGGTTCACCCGGCGGGCTCGGCGGCGCAGCCAGGGTCCCAGGGTGAACACCACGGCGGCGCCGAGGCTGAGGATCATCAGCAGGGTGACGATCCACCATTCGACGAAGTACAGGGACACCGCGCCGAAGGCGAACAGGGCGGACCAGAAGTAGAGCAGCAGCACCGCCTGCGGATGTGAGTATCCGCCGTCGACCAGCTTGTGGTGCAGGTGACCGCGGTCCGGGCTGAACGGGGAGGCGCCGCGCGCGGTGCGCCGGGCCACGGCAAGCGCAAGATCCAACAGCGGCAGCAACGTCACAGCCAGCGGCAGCAGGATCGGCATGTACGCCGGAATGTTGCGGAACCTGAAGCCTTCGGTCAGCTGGCCGACGTCGGCGGTCACCGCGAGGGCGCCGGCTGCCATCACCAGACCCAGCAGCATCGCCCCGGTGTCACCCATGATGATCCGCGAGGGGTAGAAGTTGTGCGGCAGGAAGCCGAGACAGGATCCCAGCAGCACCGCCATCAGCAGAGTCACCAGGTTGGAGGCGTCGAAGGCGTTGATCGAGAGCGTGAGCAGGTAGCTGTAGATGAAGAAGGCGGCCGCACCGAGTGCCGCGACGCCTGAGGCCAGCCCGTCGAGCCCGTCGATGAAGTTGAAGGCGTTGATCGTGAGCACCACCACGAAGACCGTCAGGAAGGCCTGCACCCATGGCCCGCCGACGCCCAGCCAGCCCACCGGCATCACCTCCAGCGTGATGCCATGGACCACCAGGATGACGGCGGATCCCACCTGTCCGGCGAGTTTGACCATCCAGGGGATGTCCCAGGCGTCGTCGGCCATCCCGACGAGGAGGATCAGCACCATCGCGGCGAAGACTCCGCGCACCGGAGTGAGGTCGGCGAAGATTCCCTCCAGATACGGGATGGTGGAGGCGGCGGCGAGCCCCACGATCATGCCTAAGAACATCGCCACCCCGCCCCAGCGCGGCTTGATCTGACTGTGTACGTCGCGGTCCCGGATCTGGGTGTAGATGCCCAGCTTCAACGCGATCATGCGGACCAGCGGCGTCAGCAGATACGTGACCACCATCGACACGGCCAGGACAGCAAGGAAGTAGATCATGAGGGAGAGTCGGAGGCCTCTGCATCAGCTGCATCTTCGAGGCCGCGCACCGAGGGCTCGATAGCCTGGATCTCTGCCAGGGGCAGCGCGCCCTGGCGCACCACGCGGGGAGGTGTCACCGTCGCGTCGATGATCGTTGAGGCGGCGCTGGAGCTGCGGTCGCCGCCGTCGAGGTAGACCGAGACGGACTCTGCGAGCATCTGCTGAGCCTCCGCGACACTGGTGGCGGCGTCCATGCCCGTCCGGTTCGCCGAGGAGACTGCGAGCGGACCGGTGGCGCTCAACAGGTCCAGCGCCAGCTCATCGGCGGGCATGCGCAGCGCCACGGTTCCGTGGGTCTCCCCCAGGTCCCAGTGCAGCGAGGGCTGAGCCTGCAGGATCAGAGTCATCGCGCCGGGCCAGAAGGCCTCGGCGAGTGCGCGCGCCGCCTCCGGCACGTCCACCGCCAGGGCATCCATGACCTCTGCTCGGCCGATCAGGACCGGCGGAGGCATCGCACGGCTGCGACCCTTGGCGGCGAGCAGCACAGCGACCGCCTGCGGGGAGAAGGCGTCGGCGCCGATGCCGTAGACGGTGTCGGTGGGCAGGACGACGACCTCTCCGCGGGAGAGTGCGTCCTGGGCCTGGGCGATCCCGTCAGCGCGGGAGGCTGGGTCCATGCAGTCGAGTGTTCGGCTCACGCGGGCCATTCTTTCATGGGCGATGCGGGTTCTTCGTCAAGGGTGGCACTTGTGGCTCGGTCACGTCCGGTGAGGTCCTGGTGCGTGGCCACCGCGCTCAGTGCCGCGTCGGTGCGGCAGCGCGCGGCCAGCGCCGGGGCCTGAACCTCGGCATGTTCGAGGATGAACCATCCACCCGGGACCAGCAGCCGTTTGGCGGTCTCGATCACGGCGAAGGGCATGGCAAGGCCGTGCGCCCCGCCGCCATAGAGCGCCAGTTCGGGATCATGGACCCGGACCTCCTCCTCGCGCGGAACCATTCCCTCAGGGATATAGGGAGGATTGGAGACGACGACGTCGAAGCTCGCCTCCCACTCCGGCGGCACCTCACGCAGGTCGCGCTGGTGCAGCGTCACCCCGAGCGGGGCGAGGTTCAGCTCGGCCCAGGCCGCTGCGGCCGCGGAGAGCTCCACCGCGTGGACCTCGGCCTGCGGGTGCTCGGCGGCGATGGCGGCGGCAAGGGCGCCGGACCCGGTTCCCAGGTCCACCACTCGTGGCCTCCACCCAGCGGGCCGACTCTGCGCCATGGAGCTCAGCTGGTCGAGTGCGACCTGGACCACCTGCTCCGTCTCGGGTCGTGGGATGAACACCCCGGGTCCCACCCGAAGCTGGAGGTGCCTGAAGGGTGCACGCCCGGTCAGGTGCTGCAGGGGCACGCGATCGGCCCGCTCCCCCACCAGCTCGGTGAAGCGCGCGGCCTGCGCCGCAGTCAGCACCCTGCCGGCGATCGCCATCGCTGCGAGACGTCCGCGGGAGACGTCCAGCACATGGGCGGCAAGCACCTCGGCGTCCACGCGCGGGCTGGGCACGCCGGCTGCGCTGAGCCGCTGGATCGCGTCGCGCAGGAGCACCTCGGCGCTGTTGTCCATCTCGGAGTTGTTGTCCACCTGGGCGCTGTGATCCACCTCTGAATCGTGCTGGACCACTGCCGTCAGCTCTCGGTGTCGTTCAGCGCCGCGAGTCGCTCCTGCTCATCGAGCTGGACGCAGGACTGGATCACTGCTTCGAGGTCGCCGTTGATCACGGTGTCGAGGTTGTAGGCCTTGTACCCGCTGCGGTGGTCCGCGATCCGGTTCTCCGGATAGTTGTAGGTGCGGATCCGTTCGGAGCGGTCCATGGTGCGGACCTGGGACTTGCGCACCTGGGCGTTGTCGGCGTCGATCTGTTCCTGCTGGTGGGCCAGGATCCGGGAGCGCAGCACACGCATCGCGGCATCCTTGTTCTGCAGCTGCGACTTCTCGTTCTGCATGGCCACCACGATCCCGGTGGGCAGGTGGGTGATGCGCACCGCGGAGTCCGTGGTGTTCACGGACTGCCCGCCCGGGCCTGAGGAGCGGTAGACGTCGATCTTGAGATCATTCTGGCTGAGTTCGATCTCCTCCGGCTCATCGACCTCGGGAAGGACGAGCACGCCGGCAGCCGAGGTGTGGATTCGTCCCTGCGATTCTGTCTCGGGCACGCGCTGCACGCGGTGCACGCCACCTTCGAACTTCAGGTGGGCGTAGACGCCCAAGGCAGGATCATTGGTGGAGGACTTGATCGCCATCTGCACATCCTTATAGCCGCCGGCGTCCGAGGCGGTGGCCGAGAGGATCTCGGTCTTCCAGCCCTTGGACTCGGCGTACCGGGTGTACATGCGCAGCAGGTCACCGGCGAAGAGCGCCGCCTCGTCACCACCGGCACCGCCCTTGACCTCGATGATCACGTTGCGCACATCATTCTCATCGCGAGGAATCAGCATGCGCAGCAGCTTGGCGGCGGCGGCGTCGAGCTGCTCGGTCAGCGCCGGGATCTCCGCCGCGAACTCCGCATCCTCCTCGGCGAGCTCCTGGGTGGTGGCGAGGTCCTCGCTGATCCGCTTCCAGTTCTTGTGGGCCTCCGCGACCCCGTTGAGCTGGGCATAGCGGCGCCCCAGGCGGCGCGCCAGCGACTGGTCGGCATGGACCTCGGGGTCGGCAAGCTGCTCCTGGAGCTCAGCGTGCTCAGCGAGCAGCGTCGAGACGGAGTCGAACATCCGGGCATTGATCTCTGCACTCATGGGCGAGTTCTCTCTGTTTCCGTGACTCCCCGATCATGCGGGGTGCGTGCGAACCGTGATGGTACAGGCAAAGCCCGGGGCGAGCTCATGCTCACCCCGGGCTTGCGCTGTTGAAGCAGCTAGTTGCCTTTGTCTCCGAGTGCTGTCTTGGAGGCGCGCATCAGGAACTCCGCATTGGACTGGGTCTCCTTGAGCTTGTTGATCAGCAGCTCGAGGCCCTGTTCCTGCTCGAGTCCGGACAGGACGCGGCGCAGCTTCCACATGATCTTGACCTCCTCCGGCGAGAGCAGGTTCTCCTCGCGTCGGGTGGAGGACTCGTTGACGCTGACGGCGGGGAAGATCCGCTTGTCCGCCAGGCGGCGGGACAGACGCAGCTCCATGTTGCCGGTGCCCTTGAACTCCTCGAAGATGACCTCGTCCATCTTGGACCCGGTCTCCACCAGTGCGGTGGCGAGGATGGTCAGCGAGCCGCCGTTCTCGATGTTGCGCGCAGCACCGAAGAACCGCTTCGGCGGGTAGAGCGCATTGGCGTCCACGCCGCCGGAGAGGATGCGGCCCGAGGCAGGGGCGGCAGTGTTGTAGGCGCGTCCGAGTCGAGTCATGGAGTCCAGCAGCACGACGACGTCCTTGCCCAGCTCCACGAGACGCTTCGCGCGTTCGATCGCCAGCTCGGCGACCGTGGTGTGGTCCTCGGCGGGGCGGTCGAAGGTCGAAGCGATGACCTCGCCGTCGACCGAGCGCTGCATGTCGGTGACTTCCTCGGGACGCTCGTCGACCAGGACCATCATGAGGTGAACCTCAGGGTTGTTGATCTTGATCGCGCTGGCCAGGGCCTGCAGGATGATCGTCTTGCCGGCCTTGGGCGGGGAGACGATGAGTCCGCGCTGGCCCTTGCCGATGGGGGCGATGAGGTCGATCACGCGTGGCGCGATGTTCTTCGGGTCACCTTCGAGGCGCAGACGGTCCTGCGGATAGAGCGGAACCAGCTTGCTGAACTCGACACGATCGGTGTTGGACTCGGCGGGACGTCCGTTCACCGCGTCGAGCTTCACTAGTGCGTTGAACTTGGCCCGCTTATTGGGGTTCTCGCCTTCGCGGGGTGCGCGGATGTGACCGTGGACGGCGTCGCCCTTGCGCAGGTTGTGCCGCTTGACCTGGGCGAGCGAGACGTAGACGTCGTTGGGTCCGGAGAGGTAGCCCGAGGTGCGCACGAAGGCGTAGTTGTCGAGCACGTCCAGGATGCCAGCCACGGGGACCAGGACGTCATCCTCGGTGATCTCGGTGTCATCCACCTCGGGGTCGCGTCCGCGGCGGCGGTTGTTGCGGTCTCCGCGATCATTGCGATCGTTACGGTCATTGCGATCGTTTCGATCGTTGCGGTCATTGCGGTTCCGGTTGCGACGGTTGCGCCGCTCCTCGTCGCGGCCGCCGTCGTTGCGGTTGTTGTCGCGGTTGTTGTCACGACCACCGTCATTGCGGCTGTTGCGACCGCCGTCGTCGTTGCGGTTGTCGCGGCTGCTGTTGCGACCGCCGCCGTCGTTGCGATTGTCGCGGCTGCTGTCACGACCGCCGTCGTCATTGCGGTTGTCGCGGCTGTTGTCGCGGCCGCCGTCGTTGCGGCTATCGCGGTTGTTGTCGCGGGTGTTGTTCTCGCCGTTGTTCTCGCGATTGCCGTCATTGCGGTTGTTGTCGCGATTGCGGCGACCCCGACCGTCGCCCTCGTTGTCCTGATCCGCGCCGTTGGACTGCGTGGAGCTGGACTCCTGGCCGTTCTGCTGCTGGCCACCGTTGTCGTCACGATTGCGATTGCGGCGGTTTCGATTGCGTCCGCGGGGCTGACCGTCGCCGGAGTCCTCGGAGCCGTTGTTCTGGGCACCCTGCTGGTCCGCGCTGCGGTCCTCGGCTGCCGCCTGCTCCGAGCGACCGTTCTTCTCAGTGCGGGCGTTCTTGGCATTCTCAGCGCCGGCGTCGTTCTGTGTCGTGTCGGCCTGCTCGGCCTCCTGCGGCGCGGCGTCGGCCTTGGCCCGGCGACGGTTGCGCTTCGGGGCGGCCGGCTCGTCGGCTGCGGCCTTCCCCTGGGTCTCTCCGCCTGCGGCGGACTGTCCGTCACGACCCTCGGTGGCCGTCTGGTCCTGCTTCTTGTCACGTTCGGCGACTGCACCGCCGCGCTGATGCGAGGAGATGGCCTCGACCAGCGCGGACTTACGCATGCGGGAGCTTCCGGTGATGCCGAGCTGGGAGGCAAGCGCCTGCAGCTGGGCGAGCTTCAGACCGGCAAGCCCGGAGCTTTTGGCCTCGGGTGCAGCGGACTCGGCCGTCTCGGCGGTCTGAGTCGCAGTGGTCTCAGCGGTGGTTTCTGTCACGAAGGTTCCTTCCCCCTCGTCAGGCAGGCCCGGCGGATGCGCCGTCCTGCGGTGTCTTCAACGGAGCGTCAGAGGTCCGTTGGCTTATTTCTGTTTCTTCCGCGCATACAACGTTGGGGAGATTTCTTGCATGGTCCGCGTCCCCGGCGGGGAGTGGGATCATCGCGGGGCTCTGTTGGATCCCCCTCGGCGGAGAGGGCAGCAGCCAGCGCGCTCAGGAAAAAGTGCAACTCGCGCGGGAGAACATTCCGATGATCGCCTTGGGTCCATCATGGTGGTCCTGGAGGCTCAGCATGCGGAGCATACTGTCATTGCGAATGTGATTCCACTGTAGCACCTGTCCCCGCGATGGGCAGGATCCAGGGCGTGAACACGTGGCCCCGCGAGTCGGGCCCGCCACGTGCGACGATGTGTTCTGCTGCGCGCTCCGCCTGTTCATCGCCCGCCGCGAGGACCAGGACCGAGGGGCCGGCCCCGGAGATGACCGCCGCGAACCCGGCTGCGCGCAGCGAATCCACCAGAGCCATAGAGCCGGGGAAGGCCGGGCGGCGCTGCTCCTGATGGAGTGAGTCCTCCGTCGCCTCCAGGAGCAGGTCCGGGGCGGTGGTCAGCGCGTGCACGAGCAGCGCTGCCCGTGCCGAGTTGCGTGCCGCGGCGGCATGCGGCAATTGGGAGGGCAGGAGGTCCCGGGCCACCTGGGTGGACTGCTCGAAGTTGGGCACGGCGACGACGGTGCGCAGCTGAGCGTGGGGAGCCAGCCGCGCGGTCTTGAAGGCTCCCGGCCTTTCAGGGGTCGCTGCGTCGGGCTGCTGCTGCCAGGAGATCGCTACGCCTCCGCGCAGGGCGGGCACGTAGTTGTCCGGGTGACCCTCGATGCGCGAGCCGATCTGCAGCTTCTCATCTTCGGTGAGTCCTTCTGGAAGCAGCGCATCGGCGGTCATGACGGCCGATGCCACCGCGGAGGCCGAGGATCCGAGTCCTCGGCTGTGCGGGATGTTGTTCTGCGCACGGACCTGCAGATCGGGCAGGCTGTAGCCCTTGGCCGCCAGGATCTTCTCGACCAGGGTCACCACCAGGTGCGAGGCGTCGCGGGGAAGTGTGGCGGATCCTTCGCCCTCCACGGAGATCTCGATGCTGGCCTCGGCCCCCGCACGCGGGGAGGCCTGGACGGTGATCTCGTCGTAGAGTCCCAGCGCGAGGCCCATGGTGTCGTAGCCGGGACCGAGGTTTGCCGAGGTGGCCGGCACGCTCAGCTGAAACGTAAGCGGGGCCGACAGCGGCTCGCTGAGACGGAGCTGCGTGATCGGCGCGCCGGGAGCCGCTTCGGGCCCATCGGCGATCGCCTGCTCAGGCGCCAGTCCCTGACCCAGCTTGTCCATGCTGTTCTGCCCACTCATACGATCAGAGCCCCAGCTGACGAGCCACAGTCTCCACGTCCTGCGGAACCATGGTCGGCGTGACATCGGAGCCGTCGGCGTTCTTCAGCGCCCAGTCGGGGTCCTTGAGCCCATGCCCGGTCACCGTGATCACGATGGTCTTCTCGGCTGGCACCTCCCCGGCGGAATGCTTCTTGATCAGCCCGGCCACTCCGGCGGCGGAGGCCGGCTCCACGAAGACACCCTCCTTGGAGGAGAGCCAGCGGTGGGCCGCGAGGATCTCCTCGTCGGTCACCGCTTCGATCACACCTGCGGAGTCATCGCGCGCGGCCTCGGCCTTCTCCCATGACGCGGGGTTGCCGATCCGGATGGCGGTGGCGACCGTCTCCGGCTCGGTGATGGGGTGTCCGTGGACGATCGGGGCGGCACCTTCGGCCTGGAAGCCCCACATGATCGGGGTGTGACTGGCCACCGCGGCGAGCTCCTCACCGCCCTCGACGTGGGGATTGGTCCAGGGCTGGGAGTACTCCTGGTAGCCCTTCCAGTAGGCGGTGATGTTGCCGGCGTTGCCGACTGGGAGCAGGTGGTAGTCCGGGGCGTCGCCGAGCGCATCGACGACCTCGAAGGCTCCGGTCTTCTGTCCCTCGATGCGGGCCGGGTTCACGGAGTTGACCAGGAAGACCGGGTAGTTCTCGGAGAGCTTCCGAGCGATGTCGAGGCAGCCGTCGAAGTTGCCGTCCACCTGGATGAGCTCCGCGCCATGGGCCACTGCCTGGGAGAGCTTGCCCATGGCGATCTTCCCGGCGGGCACCAGCACCGCGCAGGTCAGTCCGGCCTGGGTCGCATAGGCGGCTGCGGAGGCTGAGGTGTTTCCGGTGGAGGCGCAGACCACGGCCTTGGCACCCTCGGCCACGGCGGCGGTCATCGCCATGGTCATGCCGCGGTCTTTGAAGGAGCCGGTGGGATTCATCCCCTCGACCTTGAGATAGACCGTTCCGGAGACCAGTTCTGACAGCGCCGGCGCGTGGACCAGCGGGGTTCCGCCCTCCCCGAGGGTGATGACCTGGGTCGAGTCATCGACAGGAAGTCGCTCTGCATATTCACGGATCACTCCGCGCCATTGGTGCGCCACGTAGGGGTGCTCCTTCGTCTTCGTGCTGCGGGTGTCTTGGCTGGGCGGTCTGGGGATTCTGCCTGCTCGGGGTTCTGCGGGGCCCGGCTGGCGGGGCCTGGGACTACTGTTCCACCTCGACGCGAAGCACCGAGTTCACCGCTCGGACCACGTCGAGCCCCTTGAGCGTGACCACAGTGTCGTGGAGGTCCTTCTCCCGCGCCAGGTGGGTCACGATCTGCACGACGGCGCCGCGAACTCGCGCAGCTTCGGTGTCGACCTCGCCGTCGGTCGAGACGCTGCCGGGCTGCCGCATGGATTCGATGGAGACGTGGTGATCCGCCAGGACGCGGGCCACCTCGGCGATCACACCCTCGCGATCGGCCACCTCCATGTCGATGTAGTACTGGGTGCGCGCATCGTCCACCGGCAGCGCGCGGACGCTCTGCCAGTCGCCGTTGCTGTCGGTGGAGGCGGGATGCGCCGAACCGCTGTGCAGTCGGCGTGCCACGGAGACGACGTCTCCCATGATCGCCGAGGAGGTGGGCAGTCCGCCGGCACCCTGACCGTAGAACATCAGCTCTCCGGCGTTCTCGGCCACCACGAAGACAGCGTTGAACGCGCCGCGCACGCTCGCCAGCGGGTGGGTGCGCGGCAGCAGGGTGGGGTGGACGCGGAGGATGGCGCCGTCGTCGTTCTTCTCCACGATGGCCAGCAGCTTGATCACATAGCCGGAGGCGGCGGCGGCCTCGATATCGGCCGCGGAGACCGAGGTGATGCCCTCGCAGTAGACGTCGTCGATGCTGAACGGGGCATGGAAGGCCAGAGCGCCGAGGATCGCCGCCTTGGCGGCGGCGTCGTGACCCTCGACGTCGGCCGTGGGATCAGACTCCGCGTAACCGAGGCGCTGAGCCTCGGCCAGTGCGTCGTCGAAGGCGGCTCCCGTGGAGTCCATCTGGTCAAGGATGTAGTTGGTGGTGCCGTTGACGATGCCCATCACCTTGGTGATGCGGTCACCGGAGAGCGACTCCTGGATCGGGCGCAGGATCGGGATCGCGCCGCCCACGGAGGCCTCGAAGCGCAGCAGCGCGCCGGATTCGGCGGCGGCCTCGCTGAGCTGGCCCCCGCGAACCGCGAGCAGCGCCTTGTTGCCGGTGACCACGGCGGTGCCTGCCCGCAGTGCGCCCTCCACCAGTGCGCCGGCCGGTTCGAGTCCGCCCATGAGTTCGATGATGAGGTCCGCCTCGTCCACCAGTGCCTCGGCGTCGGTGGTCAGCAGCTCGCCGGGGATCTTCCAGTCACGCGGGGCCTGCACATCGCGGACCGCGACACCGATCAGCTTGATCGGCGCGCCCACGCGGGAGGAGATGAGCTCGCGCTCCTCGACGAGGGTGCGTGCCACCTGGGCGCCCACGTTCCCTGCTCCGAGCAGTCCGATCTTCAGCGGCTGCCCGCTGGTGCTCGAGTTGGACATCTTGACCTCAATCTCTTGTGCCTGCACGGTTCCCGGTGGTCTGCGCGTGCTGTGTCTCAGGCGGCGGCAAAGCCGGTGTCGCGTCCGAGCATGTCCTGCTCGGTCTCCCGGCGGATGAGCACCTGGGAGTCGCCGTTGTGCACGGCGACCACGGCTGGTCGAGTCAGGTAGTTGTAGTTGCTCGACAGCGAGTGGCAATACGCTCCAGTGGCGGGAACGGCCAGGAGATCATCCCGGGTCGTCGCCGTCGGCAAGTATACGTTTCGCACCACGATGTCGCCGGACTCGCAGTGTTTGCCCACGATGCGAGACAGCGAGTGTTCTCCCGTCACGCGACGGCCCGCCAGCACCGCGGAATACTCGGCGTCGTAGAGGACCCCGCGGGCGTTGTCGCTCATGCCGCCGTCCACGGCGACGTAGCGGCGGGAAGTGGTCGATCCGTCAGGCGCTTCGACCTGCACGTTCTTCTGCACGCCCACGCGGTAGAGGGTGACTCCGGCCGGTCCGACGATGGCGCGACCGGGTTCGATGGAGATCCGAGGCACGCGGAGGTCCTCCGCGGCGCAGGCCTGCTTCACCGTGGCGGCCAGCGCCTTCGCGATCGCCTCGGGGTGCCGGGGCGCATCGGCTTCGGTATAGGCGATGCCATGCCCGCCGCCGAGGTCCAGCTCCGGAAGCTCGACTCCGTAGGCGGTCCGCAGGCTCGCCAGGAAGCTGATCAGCTTGCTCGCTGCCAGCTCGAAGCCGGCGGGCTCGAAGATCTGTGAGCCGATGTGGGCGTGCAGTCCGCGCAGTTCGACGCCGGGAAGCTCCAGTGCGCGGGTCGCAGCGGTCCAGGCCGGGGAGCCGAGATAGGGGCTGGCCTGTGCCTGCTCGGAGGTCTCGGGCGTCCCTGCGACTCCGGATGCGGTGCGGGCCTCGGCGTCCTCCAGGTCAAGGGCCGGCGTCAGGGAGAGGCCGAACTTCTGATCCTCGTGCGCCGTGGCGATGTACTCGTGGGTGGAGGCGTGGACTCCGGGCGTGAGTCGCAGCATCACCGGGGCACGCGTTCCGGCTGCGACGGCGAGGGCGGAGACGCGCTCAAGCTCGTCGAGGGAGTCGGCGATGATCCGCCCGATGCCGGCGTCCAGCGCGCGCTGGATCTCCGCATCGGACTTGTTGTTCCCATGCAGGCCGATGTGCTGCGGCGGCACTCCCCCGGCCAAGGCCAGCGCCAGTTCGCCGCCCGAGGCGGTGTCGACGCAGAGTCCCTCTTCGCTCGCCCAGCGCGCCACGTGGGTGCTCAGGAACGCCTTGCCGGCGTAGAAGACATCGACCTCTGTCTCGGGAGCGAAGGCTGCCGCGAACGCCTCGCGGAAGCTGCGTGCCCGGGCGCGGAAGTCTGCCTCGGAGAGCACGTAGAGCGGGGTGCCGTGCTGCTGAGCCAGGGTCTCGACGTCGGCCCCTCCGATGACCAGGCGGCCTTCGGCGTCGCGGCGCGTGTCCGCCGGGAACAGCGCGGCTTCGAGATCATCGGTGTCTCGGCGTGGCTCAAGCCAGGCGGGGGCCAGCGGATGCCTGTGCAGGGGTGTCGAGGAGGTGGTGTCGGTGGAGGGCAGCTCAGAGGTGATGGCGGCTCACATCCTTTCGGGCGCGGTGACGCCGAGCAGCGCCAGTCCATTGCGCAGCACCTGGGCCGTGGCGTCATTGAGCCAGAGTCTGGTGCGGTTGAGGTCGGTGACAGGATCCTGAACGCCGTCGGGGCTGACGCTGGGCGCCACCCGGCAGACGGCGTACCAGCCGTGATAGGCGCTTGCCAGCGACTCGAGATAACGGGCGACCCGGTGCGGTTCGCGCAGCTCCGCGGCGGAGGCCACCACGGAGGTGAAGCGGCCCAGCTGGGAGAGCAGCTCCTCCTCGGTCTCGTGGGTCAGCAGTCCGGCATCGAAGGATTCACGGTCCACTCCGGCAGCCTCGGCGTTGCGGGCAGCGTTGCGCGAGCGGGCGTGGGCGTACTGGACGTAGAACACCGGGTTGTCGTTGGTGCGCGACTGCAGCAGCTCGGGGTCCACGTCGATCGGCGAATCGGCCGGGAAGCGGGCGAGCGTGTAGCGCAGCGCGTCGGTGCCCAGCCAGTTGATCAGGTCGCTGAGCTCGATGATGTTGCCGGCGCGCTTGGAGAGCTTGGCTCCACGGATGGACATGAGCTGTCCGATCAGCACCTCGATGTTGCGCTCGGGGTCGTCTCCGGCGCAGGCCGCGATGGCTTTGAGCCGAGAGACGTAGCCGTGGTGATCCGCCCCGAGGAGGTAGATCTTCTCGGTGAATCCACGCTCACGCTTGGAGAGGTAGTAGGCGGCATCGGCGGCGAAGTAGGTGGGCTCGCCGTCGGCCTTGAAGAGCACGCGGTCCTTGTCATCGCCGAAGTCCGAGGTGCGCAGCCAAACGGCACCGTCGCGGTCCTCGATATGACCCTGCTCGCGCAGCGTCTCGATGGCGGCGGCGACCTTGCCGTCGGCGTGCAGAGACTGTTCAGAGAAGAAGACATCGAAGTGGACCCCGAAGGCTTCCAGGGTGTCTTTGATCTGGCCCATCTGCGCCTGGTAGCCCAGTTCCCGCACGATCGGCAGGGCTTCCTCGCGCGGCATGTCCTTGACGTCCGGACGGGCGGCGAGGATCTCCTCGGCCAGCTCGATCACATAGGCGCCCGGGTAGCCGCCCTCCGGCACGTCCTCGCCGTGGATGCGCGAGAGCACGGAGTGGCCGAAGACGTTCATCTGGTTGCCGGCGTCGTTGATGTAGTACTCGTTGGCGACCTCGGCCCCCGAGGCGCGCAGCAGCCGGCCGATGGCATCGCCCAGGGCGGCCCATCGGGTGTGCCCGATGTGCAGCGGCCCGGTCGGGTTCGCCGAGACGAACTCGATGTTGACCGTGCGCCCGGCCAGGGCATCGTTGTGCCCGAAGGTGTCCCCGGACTCCACGATGGTGCGCGCGAGCAGTCCAGCCGCAGCGGCCTCCACGGTGATGTTGATGAACCCGGGACCGGCGATCTCGATGCGCTCCACGCCGGAGACCTGCTCGAGGCGTGCGGCGAGGATCTCGGCGAACTGGCGCGGGGCCATGCCGGCCTTCTTCGCCAGCTGCAGGGAGATCGCGGTCGACCAGTCTCCGTGCTCACGATTCTTGGGGCGCTCGACGACGACGGTCTCAGGGAGGTCGACGCTCAGCTCACCGGCTTCGACAGCTTCGGCGAGCACGCTCTTGACAACGGCGGAGAGTTCTTCAGGAGTCACCGGGACAGTCTACGGGGTATGCGAATCAGCCTCATTCGCCCGCCCCGAATCATCTGTTGGGCGAAAATCGTCGGAATAACCGCGCGACGGCGCCCCCAGAACGACGATTTGTGCCCAATGGATGTGATCTCAGGCGAGGAGTCCGAGCACCCCGGTGACACTGAGGTAGACGCCCAGTCCCGCCAGGATCACGCCGCTGCCCATCTCGATGCGCCCGGTGACCACCGGATTGGAGAGCCAGGTGTTCGCTGCATCGACCAGCAGCACGACGCCGACCAGGAAGATCAGCATGCTCATCGCCACAGTCCCGCCCAGCACGCCGATGGCGAAGGCCGGGGAAGCCCCGACCGGGGTGAACTGTGGGAACAGGGCCAGGAAGAACAGACCCACCTTGGGGTTGGTCATACAGCTGGCCAGTCCGATGAGGAATGTGCCGCGGAACGTCGTCACGCTGCGACGGGATCGCGGCTGTGCGGCGACGGCGTCGCGCGGGGCGGCCTCCGGCGCCTGCGGATCATAGGGTCCGCCCACCAGCGCGGGAACACCGGCCGCGGTGCGCACGCGGGATTTCAGCAGAACCCGGGCGCTGCGCATGGCTCGCACTCCCAGAAAGATCACGTAGAGCCCGCCGATGAGGCTGAGGAGTTCATAGGCGACCGGTGACGCCTGGAACAGCGCCGCCAGCCCCGTGGCCGCGAGCGCCGCCCACACCAGGGCGGCCACGGAGGATCCCGTCGCCGCGCCCAGCCCTGCTCGGCGAGAGACCAGCGCGTTGCGCAGAGCGAGCATCGTGTCCTGCCCCGGGGTGACCGCCAGGACCGCAGACACGGCAAGCAGAGCGAGGTAGCTGGAGAGCGTCATGCACCCATCCTGGTCGACACCACTAGTCAGGACAAGCAGATAAAGGCTAATGACTGTTCGTCACTGCCGAATCCGCGGCATACTGAGCACATGTTGAATCCGCACCGACTCCGCGTGCTTCAATCAGTCATCGCCACCGGCTCCATCCAGGGCGCTGCGCGCAGCCTGCACTACTCCCCCGCCACGGTGAGCCAGCACATGAATACGCTGAGCCAGGAGACGGGACTGACCCTGTTTGAACGCACCGGGCGGGGACTGCGCCCGACCCAGGCGGGACTGTCCCTGGCGGAGGGCAGCACCGGCGTTCTCCAGGGGCTCGATGAGCTGGATCGCCTCGTGCAGAACCTGCGTCATGGACACTCCCGGCACCTTGTGATCGCCAGCTTCACCTCGGCGGCCAAGGAGTGGCTTCCGCGCGTGGTGGCCACGCTTCGATCCAGCGAGCCGGAGCTGACGGTGCAGATCAGCTTGAACGAGCCCTACACCGAGAAGACCAGCAACGCAGTGGACATCGACCTCCGCAATGAATCCCCGCTGGAACCGGAAGAGCATTTCAAGGGCTACCTGCGCCACCGCCTCCGGGACGAGGACTTCGCCGTCGTCCTGCCTGCCGGTCATCCCCTCTGCGCGACCGAGATAGTGGAGGTGCACCAGCTCGCGGACCAGATGTGGGTCGATCACGACATCAAAGACAGCCCCAACGGGCGCATGATCCGAACCGCGTGCCAGGCGGCTGGCTTCGTGCCCCAGTTCGCCGCTCGGCTCGATGACCACACTGCCGCGCTCGCGCTGGTGGCAGCCGGACTGGGGATCACGGTCCTGCCCCATCTGGCGCTGCGCGACCTTCCCTCGGGCACCGTGCTGCGCCCGCTGCGCAACCCGACGGTGACGCGCCGAATCGTGGCGCATGTGAGGCAGGATCGCGCGGCTGATCCACTGGTCGCCACCGCCCTGGAGATCCTGCGCCGAGAATCTCAAGATTCGCAGAATCAGTCACTCCAAAACTCTTGACCCGGTATAGGCGCAGGTTTAATGTACAACCAAATGGTTATGCATCGTGGAGAGTCTCAGACCTTCGGTGACGCCGAGGTGGACCGGATCTTCCGGGCGCTGGCTGACGCCACCCGCAGGGACATCGTGAGACGCACACTGGGCGAAGAGGCCACGATCTCCGCCCTGGCCGCGCTCTACGAGATGTCCTTCGCCGCCGTGCAGAAGCACGTCAGCGTCCTTGAAGCCGCAGACCTGGTCATCAAGCGCCAACAGGGGCGTGAACGGCTGGTTCGCGGAAACCCCGACACCCTGCGCGCGGCCCAGACTCTGTTGGATGACTTCGAGCTCATCTGGCGGGGCCGCATCTCCCGCCTGGACACCCTCCTGGAGGAAGACCCAGACGATTCCCGCCGGTAAGCATTGAGCAGCACCGAGACGAAGAAGGCCTGACATGCCCATCACCTCAGTCACCAAGGACACCGATGCACTGACCATGACCGTGGTCGCCGATTTTCCGGTCACGGTCCAGCGGCTCTGGGACGCCTATGCGGACCCCAGGCAGCTCGAGAAGTTCTGGGGGCCGCCCGAGTGGCCCGCCACGTTCTCGCGCCACGATCTGTTCCCCGGCGGACGCTCCCACTATTGGATGACCGGCCCGGACGGATCGCGCTCAGCTGGCTATTGGGAGTTCCTGGCGGTGGATCCTGGACGATCCTTCGAAGTCACGGACGGTTTCGCGGACGAGCAGTGGGCGCCGAGCCAGGAGATGCCCAATATGCGAATGCGGCTGACCTTCGAGGAGACGTCCGACGGCGCGCGGGTCACCACCACCACCTGGTTCAACTCCGGAGCCGACTATCAGCAGCTGATCGAGATGGGCATGGAAGAGGGTATGGCCGCCGCCATGGGGCAGATCGACGGCGTCTTGGAGGACCTGTCCTTCTTCGCGAGCGGCAAGGGGGTTGAGACACAAGTGCTCAGCGACACTCAGGTGCGGTTCACGCGCATCATTCGAGGCACGCCGGAACAGGTGCGGCAGGCCCACCGCGATCCAGACTTGCTGCGAAGGTGGTTGCTCGGCCCGGACGGTTGGCGGATGTCTGACTGCCAGGTCGCGCTCCAGGTCGGGGACCCCTACCGGTTCGCCTGGGAGAAGGAAGAGGACGGCTCGGATGGCTTCGCGCTCTATGGCGAACTCAAGGAGCTGGACGAGCCCCACCGCGAAGTCACCACGGAGTCTATGGAGGGTGTCCCCGGGGAGCCGAACCTCAACGAACAGACGCTGCGACCGATCGACGGCGGCACCTTGCTCACCCTTGTCATCACCTATCCCAACGCGGAAGTCCGGGACATGATCCTGAACACCGGGATGACCGACGGTATGGAGACCAGCTATGCGCGACTGGAGGAGGTGCTGACCGCTTCGACACGAACCTGAGCGATCCAGCCCTGGCTGACCCTCGAGAGGAAGGACGCGTCACCCATGCCTCGACCCTTCACAATCACACTGCCCATCGCCGATCGGAGGCGTTCCTTCGCGTTCTACCGCGAGGGCCTTGAATTGGACCCCGTCGGCGAGCTGGCGGAGGACGGCGTTCCCGAACCGCTGCAGTTCCGGCTCTCCGGGGACACCTACCTCTGTCTGATCCCTACCGGAGGGTTCGGCTGGGTCCTCGGCGCCCGGGAGACGGCGCCTTCGGGCACCAGCGAGTGCCTGCTCGGGATTGCTCTCGCCGATGCGGATCTTGTCACTGGGGTGGCCGAGCGAATGGTCCAGGCCGGCGGAACGCTGTTGACCCCACCAGCCCATCAGCCTTGGGGATTCGAGGCGCTGGTGGCGGACCCTGACGGCCACGCCTGGCAGCTCTACCTGGGGTGACGGACACGTGCACTCACGGGGCGCCTCCCGCAGGCACCCCGTGGGTGCAGTCCTTGAATGCAATCCATGAGAGCCGGGAAGTGATGTGCGCCGATTCGTGTTGTCAGTGACCAGGTGCGCGGGCAGCATGCCTGCGCCACTGACGACCGATCGAAGGAGCAACCCCATGTCACACATCACGGTTCTGGGCGGTACAGGCTACGCAGGTTCCCATATCGCGGCCGAAGCCGCCTCCCGCGGCCACGAGGTCGTCGCTGTCTCCCGTCACGCACCGGAGAACCCGCTTGAGGGCGTGAACTACGTGACCGGCGATGCGACGAGCCGCGAGCTGCTCACAGACCTGGTCGCCAAGACGGATGTGGTGCTTCTGTCGCTGGCGCCGCGCGGCGACATGCTCGGCAAGGTGGTTCAGGTCGCCGCTGTCCTGATCCCCCTCGCAGCCCGGCAGGGCGTGCGGGTGGGTGTGCTCGGCGGCGCCGGCTCACTGAAGGTCTCCGAGGACGGACCACGGCTGATCGATACCAGCGCCTTCCCTTCCGAGTTCAAGCCCGAGTCCATCGAGATGATCGAGGTCCTTGAGGATCTGCGCGCGGCCGATGAGTCGCTGGAGTGGTTCTACATCAGCCCAGCCGCTGGCTTCGGCGGGTATAACCCGGGCGAGCGCAAAGGAACCTACCGCACCGGTGGAGATGTGCTGATCAACGACGACGCCGGGAATTCCGAGCTCTCCGGAGCAGACCTGGGCATCGCGTTCATCGACGAGGTGGAGAAGCCCAAGCACCGGAACGAGCGCTTCGCAGTGGCCTACTGAGGTCGATCAACAGTCGACGGTGATACCAAAAGACTGGGTCACTCTGCCCCCAACGGATGCGCCCAGACACTCGGCGAGTGTAATGTAGGTCACCTAGTCCTCCCCCTGTGGACTAGCGCGGCCCGTCTGGTGAACTGCCCCAGGCGGGCTTATCTCGTCCCTGGTCCCTCAAGACACACGAAAAAGGTCCGCATCCCTTGACCTACAAGGATGCGGACCTTTTTGTACTGTGCCCCCGGCGGGAATCGAACCCACGACCTTTGGTACCGGAAACCAACGCTCTATCCCCTGAGCTACGGAGGCCCGCCAGCTGTGCAATTCGAGGAAGCTGGTTCCTCGAGCAACTGACCGATTTAGATTACCAGCACGGTGACGGTTCCACCTAGCCGGTCACAGAGACGGTGTAGCTCCAGAGCTCGGCGGACATCCCCACGGGTTTCTTCGGCTGCTCACCGGAGGGCGCCTCCCGCTCCGCGGACCCGTGGGACTTCTGGAAGTCCTGCGAGGTCCGCCAGTTCTCGAAGTCCTCCTCACTGGCCCACCGCGTGATGACCAGCCAGGTGGTCCGCTCGTCGGTGGGCTGGAGCAGTTCAAAGCCATCGAATCCGGAAGTGCCCACCATGGAGTCGCGGCGCGCGGCGAACCGCTTGCCCAGCTCGTCGCCGGAGTTCTCAGGGACGGTGATCGCGTTGATCTTGATGACTGTCATGTGCTCATCCTCTCAAACCGCGTCCCGGACCGGGACCGCACCTGCTGGACTTCCGCCGTGTTCATCGGCCTGCGGCGTAGCCCTGCGCACCGCGAGCATTCGCAGCCGCGCCGAGTCGTCCAGTCTGCGGATCCCGGGTCACGCAGGACAGCCGCCCCAGCGCCCAGTCCCCCGCCTGAGTCACGCGGTGACCGCGGGCGCGCAGTCCGGCGATGACCGCGTCACCGAGACGGTCTTCCACGACCGCCCCGCCCGGCTCCCAGGCGCGCGGCCAGAAGGACCCGGGCATCGACGTCGTATGCAGAGTGGGGGCATCGATGGCCTGCTGCGCGGCATGTCCGCCGATGAGCATGCGCAGCAGCATCGGGAGCTGCCACTGATCCTGCTGATCCCCGCCAGGGGTGCCCAGAGCCATGATGGGCTCCCCGGCCTTGAACACGAGCGTGGGTGTCAGCGTGGTGCGCGGACGCCGGCCGGGTTCGAGCCGCGAGGTCGAGTGCTCATCGAGCCATGTCATCTGCAGCCGGGTGCCCAGACAGAAGCCCAGTCCGGGAATCGTGGGAGACGACTGCAGCCACCCTCCAGAAGGCGTCGCAGAGACGATGTTCCCCCAACGGTCCACCACATCGAGATGACAGGTGTCGCCCTTGGTCTCCCCCGCCTTCGACACTGTGGGCTCTCCCGCGCCGAGCCCGGTAGCCGCCGAGCCCACGTCGACCAAAGGCGGGAAGACCTTGTCCGCACCGGGGACGTCGCCTGGACGGAACTCTGCAGAGGCACGTTCACCGATCTGCGCCCGCCGCTGAGACGCATACTCCGTAGAGAGCAGGTGCTCCAGGTTCACCTCCGTGTCCCCGTAATAGGTGTCCCGATCTGCCAGGGCCAGCTTCTGCGCCTCCAGAATCAGGTGGGCGCCGGTCTCGGTCCCGGGGTCGAGTTGTTCGTCCGGGTACCCCTCAAGAATCTTGAGCGTCTGCAGCAACGCGGGACCCTGACCCCACGGGCCAGACTTGGCAATCGTGTGGCCACGGAATTCGATGGAGACCGGATCTTCGTACCCTGCCTCGTGGGACGCGAAATCCTGAGCAGTGATCACTCCCGCATAGTCGCCGCCGTCGGAATGTCGGTGCGGATTCTGCACGAAGGCCTCTGCGGCCTGCGCCACTCGCCCCTTCTTCCACTCTGTCCGGGCCGCCTCGATCCGCTGCACCCGATCCTGAGCGTTGTCACCCGCGGTGAGGAGCTCGCGCAGGACGCCGGCGTATTCCGGGTTCCTCATGATCTGACCCGGTTCGGGCACTCGCCCGCCCGGCATCCAGAGCTCCGCAGAGGAGGGCCAGTGCTCCTCCAAGAGGTCAGCGACGGCGCGGATCGCCCTGACTGCCCCGGGGAGGATCGCATGACCGTCCTCGGCGTATCCGATCGCGAACTCCAGCACGTCGCCCAGCTCCCAGGTGCCGTGATCGCGCAGGAGCACCAACCAGGCGTCGACGGCGGCCGGTATCGCCGCGGCGAGGGCCCCAGCTCCGGGGACACTGTCCAGTCCGAGATCTTGGAAGTGCCGAATGGTGGCCCCTTCGGGTGCCGGGCCCTGGCCCATCAGCACCTGGGGCGCAGCGGGATCCTCGGCTGTGGTGAAGATGCCCACCATGTCTCCGCCCGGGCCGTTGAGGTGAGGCTCCACCACGTGCAGGACGAAGCCTGCGGCCACGGCGGCGTCGAAGGCATTACCTCCACGCTCCAAGACTGCTTGAGCCGACGCCGAGGCGAGCCAGTGTGTGGAGGCACTCATCCCGAAGTGACCCTCAAGGGTGGGTCGGGTGGTGAAGGTGTCGGCGTGGGTGAAGGTCATGGCACTCCTGGACGGGGGCGTGGCCGGGGAGTTGCCCCATGAGCCACATTAGTTGCTCATCAGAACCACCCTAGAGCAGACGTGCTTAGAACAGCGCCGGTTGTGCAGGAACGGAGGCGGAGTCCAGGAGGCCCTGACCGCTGAGGGGCGAGTCAGACATTTGCGACTCAGACAGCGGGGAGTCGGGATCATTGCGCTCGCGCCACATCAGATCCGTGGGCTTGTCGAACCTGTGGCGACGCCGCGCCGCGCGTGCCGAGTCCGCAAGCCAGTGCCGGTACTCCTTGGAGGCATACGAGCCACCCCCGTAGATGCGACGGTATTTGCCCACCAGGCCGGGGTACTCCCGCGCCAGCCACTGCATGAACCACTCCCGAGCCCCCGGGCGAAGATGCAGCGCGCCGGTGGTCACGTAGCTGGCTCCTGCTTCAGCCAGCGCGGCATGGAGAGCATCGATTCGCTCGTCGCCGTCGGTGAGCCAGGGCAGGATCGGCATCGCCAAGACGGAACAGTCCAGCCCAGCATCGGTGATGGATCGGATGAGGTTGAGCCGAGCCCGCGGATCCGGGGTGCCCGGCTCCACCTTCTGCTGCAGCTCCGGATCCAACACCGCCAGCGAGACCGCGACGGACACCGGCACCTGCTGGGCGGCCTCCTGCAGCAGCGGCAGATCCCGCTTGAGCAGGGGCCCCTTGGTGAGGATCGAGAACGGAGTCCCGGAATCGGCCAGCGCCCTGATGATCCCGGGCATCAGCTGATATCTGCCCTCGGCGCGCTGATAGGGATCGGTATTGGTGCCCAGCGCCACGTGCTCACGCTTCCACGAGGGGCGATTCAGCTCGGCACGCAGCACTTCGGCCACATTGGTCTTCACGATGACCTGCGTGTCGAAGTCCCGGCCGGAATCGAGGTCCAGATACTCATGCGTCTTCCGCGCGAAGCAGTTGTGACTGACCACTCCATTGGCGATGAAGTCGCCCGTACTGGTGGTGATGTCGATCAGTTTTTCGGCGTCACCGAGCGGTTCGATATTCAGAATGTCGAGCTCACGCGAGGCGGAGACCTCCGTCCCGAGAACGGATACCTGCTGATCCGTTTCGGGGGGTGCTTCATAGGCCTCGGGAGCCATGCCGAGACCGAAGCCCATCATCCTGTTGTTCACCGTCAGATGGGGACGCTGACTGCTTCCCTCAGACGAAGACTCCGGGGGCATGACGTACTTCCACCCCCGATCAGTCAGGAACCGATGGTCCCCGCTTGCGACGAGCTCGGTACCGTCGCGCAGCGTCACCCGGAAAGCGGGTTTCTCCGTTCCCCATTTTGCCTGAACCTCGGACTCGACGAAGCGCCGATATTTGCCATCCGACTGGGTTCCGACCACCCGGTCGCCGACCGTGACGTCGCGAAGCATCTTCTGCCTCCCGTTAGCCATCAGGATCAGCGTCTCGGGACTCAGGCAGTAGACACACTGGTGCAGGCACCCGCGGGTGGGGTTCACCGTCCAGGAGAAGGGCATGTTCGACTGCCCTGGGACCTTGTTCAGCGCGGTCTTCGCGGCCACCTCATGGAAGGTCACTCCCTCGAACTCGGGGGTTCGCACCGAGCGCATCAGCCCCTTGAGCGGAATGAGCGCGGCGCCGTCGCTCTCCTGTACTGCCTGTCCCTGCCACCTCATGCAGCTATTCGAACATAGTTTCGAATGGGTGTCGAGACCGGCTTGCCGAACCGCCTACACGCCAGCGGCTCAGCCGAGCAGCAGCACGCCCGCCAGGGCGGTGACGACGGCGACCACCGTTCCCGCCCCGCCCAGAATCAGGGCTGATCCGCCTTGGCGCAGGAGAAGGCGAAGATCCACCGCGGCGCCCACCCCGACCATCGCCGTGGTCAGCAGCATCGTGGTCACGTCCGCGCTGAAGTCCAGTGTGCTCTGCGGCAGATCGGTGAACGAGCGCAGGGCCATCATCGCGAGGAACCCCAGCACGAACAGCGGAACCAGCGGAGGCCGTCGCCCCACGGCTGATTCTGCCTCGACGGACCGACCTCGTCGTCCCGCCAGGCTGATCCCCGCGACCACGGGTGCCAGCAGCACCACCCGTGCAAGCTTCACCAGCGTCGCCGTGGCCAGCGCCGTCGCGCCGATGACCCCGCCAGCGGCGACCACCTGACCCACTTCGTGCACACTGGCTCCGATCCAGACCCCCATCTGCTCCTCGTCGAAGCCCAGCACGCCGCCCAGCGCGGGCAGGGCGAGCATCGCCACCGTTCCGTAGAGGGTGACCACCGCGACGGCGGCAGCAGCTGCAGACTGCACCGGTGCGCCGTCGTCGTCCTTGCCGTCGCCACGGTCAATCGCCGCAGCGGCGGCCGCCACCGCCGAGGCGCCGCAGATCGCGGTGCCGGTGGCTAGCAGCATCGTGGTCCCGCGCGGGGTTCCGAAGAGCCGGCCCATTCCGAGCATCCCGAAGAAGGTCACCGTCACCGTAACCGCGACGACAGCCAGCACCTCCCAGCCCAGGCCCAGCAGATCCCCGAGCGCCAGCTGGAGTCCGAGCAGCACGATCCCGGCGCGCAGCAGCTTCTTCGCGGCCCAGCCGAAGCCGTTCTCGGCCCACCAGGGCACCCAACCCAGAGTGCGCAGCGCGATGCCAGCGAGCACCGCCACCAGAAGTCCGGAGATCACCGGCGTCAGCTCGGCGATGATCCGCTGGGCGGCAATGGCGATGATCAGCGCGAGCGCCACCCCGGGAAGGATCTCAGCGGTGCGCTGCCAGAGTCGCGACAGCCGCGGAATCAGGTTCGTGGTCACAGTCTGCAGAAGGGGCACCGGACAAGCATAGGACCCGCCTGCCCTACACTGATCGGGTGCCGAATCAGCCGAACGAAGAGCCCCAGTCCGCCGTCGAAGCGCACGCAGCACGCCACCCGCAGGCGAGCCGGGACTCGTTCGGCTTCACCGTAGAAGCCCGGATTGAAGGGGCGCTCGGTCGTACCGGCACCATACGCACCCCGCACGGGGACATCCGCACGCCGGCCTTCATACCCGTGGCCACCAAGGCGACCATCAAGTCGGTCCGCCCCGACGAGATCCTCGAGGTCGGGGCGCAGGCCACGCTGGCCAACGCCTACCACCTGAACCTGCAGCCCGGCACCGACGTGCTCGACGCCGCCGGCGGTCTGGGCAAGTTCATGAACTGGCCCGGACCTACCTTCACCGACTCCGGCGGGTTCCAGGTCATGAGCCTGGGCGCGGGGTTCAAGAAGGTCATCACCATGGACTCCTCTGTGGTCCCCGACGACGCGGCGGTTGCCCCGGACAAGGAGCGGCTCGCGCTGGTCGACGACGACGGCGTGACGTTCAAGTCCCACATCGACGGCTCCACCCACCGGTTCACTCCCGAGATCTCAATGAAGCTCCAGCACGAGATCGGCGCTGACATGATCTTCGCCTTCGACGAGCTGACGACGCTGTTCAACACCCGCGCCTACCAAGAGACTTCGCTGGAGCGCACCCGACTCTGGGCCGAGCGCTGCCTTGCTGCGCACCGCAGCCTCACCGAGGAACGCAGTCACCGGCCCTACCAGGCGCTCTTCGGCGTCCTTCAGGGCGCGCAGTACGAGGACCTGCGCCGCAAGGCCGCTCAGGACCTGGGGTCCATGGAGATCGACGGTCAGAGCTTCGACGGATTCGGCATCGGCGGCGCGTTGGACAAGGAGAACCTCGGAACCATCGTGGGCTGGATGGCGGAGGAACTCCCCGAGGACAAGCCACGCCACCTGCTGGGCATCTCCGAACCCGAGGACATGTTCACCGCGATCGAGAACGGTGCGGACACCTTCGACTGCGTCTCACCCTCCCGCGTGGCGCGCACCGGTCGGGTCTATCACCCGGACGGCCGCTTCAACATTCCCCAGGCGCGGTTCAAGAAGGACTTCTCCCCGATCGACGCGGAATGCACGTGCTACACCTGCACGAACTACACGCGCGCCTATCTGCATCACCTCTTCAAGGCCAAAGAGATGCTCTACAACACGCTGTGCACCATCCACAACGAGCACTACACGATCAAACTCGTCGATGACATCCGCGCCAGCATCGAACAGGGCCGTTTCTATGAGTTCCGCGATGCCGTGCTCGGCCGCTACCAGGCAGGGTCTAAGCCCTAGGGCCTTTGGTTTCCGGGACCAAAGGTTCCGGTCTACAGGCTGCCCAGCAGCTCGCGCCAGACCAGCTTCCAACGCTCCACCTCTTCCGGGGAGCTCAGCTTGGTGTGGCCGACCCCCACCGAGGACTTTCCTCCGGGCTTGTCCGAGATGGTCACCGCGACCCTGCTGCCGTCGGCAAGCGCGACGCGCCAATACCTCCAGCGCTCCGAGCGGGATGTTCCGGGTTCACCGTGGAATGGCACGCCGCCGAAGGACTCATGACCCTCCACCAGCTGGACCCAGGCGTTCAACGCCGCATCCATGTCTCCGGCGTAGGTCTTCGACACCGAAGCCTGGAACTCCCCCGCCCGCGATTCACCCGGACGGCGCAGCCCGTGGTGCTGCTCATAGGCCACTGCCACGCTCTGCGCCCACCAGCCGGGATTCTCGATGTCTGAGGGCATGTGGTCATAGACGATCCCCACGATCTCCCGGTGCGGCAGAGCATCAGCCCCGGCGCCGTCGAGGGCTTGGACCCATTGCGCCCAGGCGCGCCGGGTGGTCCGTTCGATGGCGGCCGTGCTGTGCTTCTTGACCATTCTTCGAGCCTACGCCGCGATCCGATCCCCGGGACAGGGTCGGCGGGTCAACCGCTGGTTCGGTGAGAAGGTCAGACGCAGGTTCGGGGGCGGGGTCAGCGGGTCGGTGATGACCCGTCGATCGGCATATGGGGAAAATGTTCCCATAGGTCGCGCACCTTGCGGAACTGGAGATCATCCTGAAGCTGTTCCAGCTCCTGGACCAGGGCCGGACGTGCACCGGCTGACTGGGCGGCCACCACCAGATCTTTGGGGAGTGTCGGTGTGGCCGTGTGATCGAATGCGGTCCTGACCGCTTCGACGAGCTCTACTCGGGTGACAGCGTGCATGGTGTTCCTTCCAAGAGGGTTCTGCATGGGGTGCCCGCAGCCCTCGGCGATCGGTCACATCCGTGCTGTGACCGAACCGCTGGTTGCGCCGCCGGAGGGTTCCGGAAGCAGGTCGGGGTGGTCGCGCTGAACGGTGCGCAGCCTCCACGGGTCTCTGAACAGCGCCACGGGGGTGCCGTCGCTGCGGTAGAGCACTTCACAGTCCTGACGCTGTCGCAGGATGTCTGCGGCGTCGTCGTCGATGTCACGAGCCACGGAAAAGTCCAGCGGCTCGAAGGAGACGGAGGCCCCGAAGTCAGACTCCATCCGAGCGGAGACGACCTCGAACTGCATCGGGCCGACGGCGCCGAGCACCGGGCGCTGCTGGCCGCGGCGCTCGGAGAAGAACACCTGGATGACACCTTCGCGGTCCAGCTGCTCGATGCCCTTGCGGAACTGCTTGTGCTTGCTGGCGTCGCCGGTCTTTCCGACCCGGAAGTGCTCCGGAGCGAAGGGCTTGAACGGCGGGAACATCACCCGCTGACCGGCGTAGAGGGTGTCTCCCGGACGCAGCGAGGAGGCGTTGACCAGGCCGACGACGTCGCCCGGCCAGGCGGTGTCCACGGTGGTGCGGTCGCGGCCGAATACCTGCTGCGAGTACTTCGTCGGGAACGGCTTCTCGGACTGGGCGTGGGTGGCGACCATACCGCGCTCGAAGACCCCGGAGCAGATGCGCATGAACGCGATGCGGTCGCGGTGGGCCTTGTCCATCCCGGTCTGAACCTTGAAGACGTAGCCGCTGAAGTCCGAAGTGATCTCGTGCGGCGCGCCCTCGGCGTCTTCACGGGCCTGCGGGTGCGGGCCCTCCTTCATCAGGAAGTGCAGCAGCTCCTCGACCCCGATGTTCTGCACGGCGGAGGCGAAGAACAGCGGGGTGGCTTCCTGGGAGAGGAAGGCCTCGCGATCGTAGAACCGGTCATCGACCTCCAGCAGAGAGGATTCCTCCACTGCGGTCTGCCAGGCGTCGGGGTATTCGGTCTCGGCGACCTCGGCAGAGAGCGGCTCCGCGAGGACCTTCTTGGCGCCGCCGGGGGCGCGGACGTAGCGGTTCATGGTCATCGCATCGGGGTGCAGCAGACCGAGCATGTGCCCGGAGTCCCCGACGGGCCAGTTGCGCGGCATCGAGCGCATGCCGGTGCGGGTGAGGATCTCATCGACGAGCTCCAGGGCGTCCTGCCCGGGGCGGTCCCATTTGTTGATCACAGTGATGACCGGCAGCTTGCGCGCTCGGCAGACCTCGAAGAGCTTCATGGTCTGGGACTCCATGCCCTTCGCTGCATCGATGAGCATGATCACAGCATCCACGGCGGCCAGCACGCGGAAGGTGTCCTCGGAGAAGTCGGCGTGACCGGGGGTGTCCACCAGGTTCACGACGGCGTCGCCCACCTTGAACTGCAGGACCGCGGAGCTCACGGAGATGCCGCGCGCCTTCTCCATGTCCATCCAGTCCGAGACCGTGCCCCGGCGTCCCGCCTTGCCGTGGACCGCGCCAGCCTCGGTGATCGCGTCCGAGTGCAGCAGCAGGGCCTCACTCAACGTGGACTTGCCGGCATCGGGATGCGAGATCACCGCGATGGTGCGGCGAGCCAAGGCCTCCCCTAAGATCTGCTTGGTGTCTGCTTCCATCACACCCCAGACTCTACTCTCACGCATGGGGAGAGTTGAATCCGTGGTGTGCTGCGGCCGCCACGACTGAATCCCTGTCACATGCGCCAGAGCACTGAGGAGTCTGACATCAGTTCCCGTCCCAGCTCGCTGAAACGATCCCTCACCTGGTGGGTCGTGGTGCTCGCAGCAGGTCTGATCTCGGCCATGACCTTTCCGGGACAGACGGCGGGCCTCTCGGTCTTCACCGACCCGCTGATCGACGAGCTGGGCATCGACCGGACGGCGATCTCGCTGAGCTACCTGGTGGGCACGCTCCTGGGCGCCTCGGTGCAGCCGTTCATCGGACGGGCCCTGGACAAATGGGATACCCGCACGGTGATCATCTGCATCGGCGCGGGCTTCGCCGCCATCCTGCTGCTGCTGAGCTTCGTCACCGAGATCTTCGGCCTCACCGTCGGATTCATCGGGGTGCGGATGGCCGGCCAGGGCGCCCTGAGCCTGGCGGCCACCACTGCCATCTCGCGTGCCGTCACGGAGCGAAGAGGACTCGCGCTCGGAATATCCGCGGCCGTGGGATCCGCTGGAATCTCGCTGGCGCCGATCGCCCTGGAGCGCCTCATCTCTGCCGTAGGTGTGCACTGGGCCTGGCGCTGGGAGGCGTTGGCGGTGCTTCTCGTGGTGGTGCCCGCTGCGCTGCTGATGCGCCCCACCGATCGGCGCGGTGACCATGATCCAAACTCCGTGGCGGCCCACGGGTGGACGCGCGGCCAGGCCCGCCGGACGGGCATGTTCTGGGTCATCTGCGCCGCGACCTCGTCGACCTCGATGTTGGGCACGGCGTTGGTCTTCCACCAGATCGCGATCCTGGGCGGCCAGGGCCTGTCTCCACTGGAGGCGGCGGCGAACTTCCTCCCGCAGACCGTCACGGCGCTGCTGAGCACGCTGTTGGTAGGCGGACTCATCGATCGCACCAACCCACGGATCTGGCTGGTGGTCTCCATGGCGTCCCTCGCCGGGGCTCTGCTGTTCATACCATTGGCCGCGCCCGGACTGATGGGGATCCTCTACGGCCTGATCCTCGGCTGCGCGCAGGGATCCCAGCGCGGGATGGAGGCCGCGTCTATGGTGAAGTACTTCGGAGTCCTGCACATCGGCGCCATTCGTGGACTCTCCGTGTCGATCAGCCTCGCCGCGTCAGCGTTCGGGCCCTATGCGTTGGCCTTCGCCGCAGACCTGGCCGACGGGTTCGTGCTGCCCATCATGGTCATGAGCATCATCCCGCTGGCAGTCCTGGTGGCCGGTCTCCTGGTGAAGGATCCACGGGAACCCGAGGCATTCGATGGTGCTGACAGGTCCGGACACGCTGCTCCCTAAAGACCGGACGCGCTGCTCATGAGAGATCGCTGGGGTCGGGGCGGGAGAGATGGGCGTAACGTGGCAAGTGGAACATGCCCCTGTCGCCACCCGGCGCAGCAGGGGCCGTGAGCCAGAACTTTTCGATCACGAGTCACCGTTCTGACACCCCTCGAAAGGAACCACATGAAGACCAAAGCAGCTGTCGCCGTCGCACCGGAGACCGATCTTGAGATCCGTGAACTGACCCTCGACGAGCCCCGCCCGGACGAGCTGCAGGTGAAGATGGTCGCCTCGGGTGTGTGCCATACCGACGCGATCGTCCGCGATCAGTGGTATCCCGTGCCGCAGCCGGTGGTCCTCGGCCATGAGGGCGCCGGAATCGTGCAGAAGGTCGGCTCCGCCGTGTCCGGCTTCGACGTGGGCGACAAGGTCGTCGTCGGGCCCTCCTTCTGCGGCCAGTGCGAGCAGTGTCTCTCGGGTCACCCGATGTACTGCGTCGACTTCTATGACCGCAACTTCGGGGCGAAGCGCGGGGATGACTCCACCGCGTTCAGCACCGACGACGGCGAGTCCGTCGGCTCCCATTTCTTCGGCCAGTCCTCCTTCGCCGAGTACACCAACCTGCCCGCCCACGGCGCCGTGAAGGTGCCCGAGGATGCTCCCCTGGAGCTGCTCGGACCGCTGGGCTGCGGCATCATGACCGGAGCCGGAGCCGTGTTGAACGTCCTGCGTCCGAAGCCAGGCTCCTCCATCGTCATCTTCGGCACCGGTGCCGTAGGCATGGCGGGCATGCTGGCGGCCAAGGCCGCCGGTGCGACGACGATCGTCATGGTCGACATCGTGCCCGAGCGCCTCGAGTTCGCGAAGGAGCTGGGGGCCACCCACACGGTGAACTCTAAGGAGACCGATCCGGTGGAGGCTGTCAAAGAGATCACCGGCGGCGGCGCGCAGTTCGCGCTGGATACCACGGGCGTACCCCCAGTGTTCTCACAGATGACCAAGTCGCTCGCGGTCCAGGGCCACGGGGCCCTGGTCGGCGCCGCCAAGCTCGGCACCGAGGCGCCCTTCGACATCGGCACGCTGCTGGTCTCTGGCATCACCGTGAGCCTGGTGATCGAGGGCGATGCCGTGCCCAAGGAGTTCATCCCGCGGATGATCTCACTGTTCCAGCAGGGGAAGTTCCCCTTCGACAAGCTCACCAAGAGCTACCCGTTCGATGAGATCAACACCGCGTTCGCGGATTCCGCCGCAGGCACGACCCTGAAGCCGATCATCACCTTCTGATCGCCCCCAGCTCAGGGCGGCGCTCCACATCACGTGGGGCGCCGCCCTGCGTCTGACCGCGTTCTCCTCAGGAACAACGCCCTTTGGCCTCAGTCGCGGAGGTGTTCCCGCACCGACGCTGTGATTTGCTCATAGACCGGGAGCACCACCTCGCGCTGCGCGCCGAGCATGTTGAACGCGTGGCCGACTCCCCTGAGGTCTACGTGGTCGACCAGCGCGTTGGCCTCCCGCAACCGCTGCGTGTACCGAACGGCCTCCTCGCGGAGGATGTCCTTCTCCGCGGAGACGACCAGCGCTGGGGCGATTCCTCCCAGGGCAGCGGTGTCCGAGGCCCCGGCCGGTGAGGCGAGCCGATCCTCTCGCAGCTTGATGTCCGGGCAGTAGGCGGCGTTGAACACCGGACCCATCCGGACGAGGAACTTCTCCTGCCCCGACGACCACTTCTGCGACGAGGGGATCGTCAGGTCCAGCGCGGGATACATCAGCACCTGCAGAGCGATGGACGGTGAGCCGTGCTCCAGCGCGAGCCGAGCCACGCCGGCAGCGAGGGATCCGCCTGCGGATTGACCACCCACAGCGATCCTGGCCCCCGACCACGGACGCTCGGGAGATGCCGCCCAGGCAGCGACGTCGTAAGCCTGCTCCACCGGACCCGGGAAACGGGATTGAGGCGCGGGGATGTAGTCCACGTTGAGCACCGTGACCTGTGCCTGGTGGGCGAGGAACCGGCACAGCGGGTCATCCTGCTCCGGGTGACGCATGACGAACCCACCGCCGTGGAAGTTCACATAGACGCCCCTACCTGCGGCACCACCTGGCGGCGTGTAGGCGACGGCGCGCAGCTCCCCGTGCCGAGTCGGGACGGCGATCTCTTCGGTGATGGCGGGGATCTCCGTGAACGCGACCTCGGCCGGCAACCGCGAGGACCCCGGCGCCTTCTGCAGGAGCCTCGCGAGTCCGTCGGCGAGCCACAGGGGAAGTGTCATCTCAGTTTCTCTCAGTCGGTGGTGGTGCTCATTCTCGCGCAGTGCACACCCAGACGGTGCGGTGCGCGCGGGGCGCCAGCGTCAGCTCCGCGGCGGGCACCTCGACCTGGTGAGCGAGCGCGGCCCGGTCCTCCGCCGATAGGTTCTCGAGCCGAAGCAAGCGTGCAAGCCAGTGTTGCGCGTTCTCTCGCGCGGCGGCCGTGGCGGGGGCGCGGGTGCTCAGTGCGGTCTTGGTGACGGTGAAGCCCGCGTCCTCGAGAGTGTTGGTCCAGTCGGGGTGCTGGTTCCACCCCTGGGCATCCGCGGCTTCGTGGCACCGCTGTTCAAGCGCCGCCTGCTCGGGGTCACTGAGAAAGGTCGGCAGGGTCGCAAGTTCGACGACGACGAGGCTCCCTCCCGGCGCGAGCGCGTGCCGGATCCCGGAGAGCAGCTGAGTGGGATCGGCCACGTGGTGCAAGGAGGATGCCGCCCACACCAGGTCGATGTGCTCTGTAGGGATCTGCGGGAAGCCCTCGTCCAGGTCCGCGGCCACTGCGGTGAACCCCTGCGACTTCAGAAGGTGGAGCATCTCGGGGTCATGGTCCACCGCTATCACTGAGGCTTCCGGGAATCGTTCGTGCAGGAGTCTGCTGCCAGTGCCGGTACCCGCTCCGAGATCGACGACGACGCCGGGATCTGTCACGCCGGAAAGGTCAAGTGCCGAGGCGAGTCCCGCCCCGAAGACCTCCGCGTCCAGATCGAGGGACCGGCGGAGTTCGTGATTCGCTGACTGAACGTGAGTGTGGTGGTTCATGCGTCTAACGTAAGAGCAACGACCGCGATCAGCAGACTGACTTGCTGTTTCTGCAAGAATCGGTGGGCAAGTCAATGCTCGAGACGGGAAGGACTCGACGAAGCGGTACGCCTCAGACTCCAGCTCTTCCCTCGTCATGTGCTCCCGGCTGGGCCCTTTCGCTCACCCAGAATCTCTCACCGATGACTGTCAGTTCGAATGCCTCCATGGGCACAGTGTATGCACGGGTTCCAGCGGTCGGATGCCTCATTCGACGTCGCACCTTGGCCATCTGGTTCGCATTGATTCTCGTATCCTCCGACGTGTTTAAGCATGAAGGCATGAGACAAACACTCATACGTACCGGCGCATTGTTCTCTGCAGTTGTTCTGACGACCTTTTCTACGACCTCCTGCGGCAGCGTGGAACCCGATGACACCTACGACAGCGTCGAAGACTTCCGCTCGGCCCTAGATTCCGGAGGATTCTCCTGTGAGATTCTCCAGACCAAACATGAGTTCGACGGCTACGGCGAGAGCATGAGCTGCGCCGAGGGACACTCGATCATCGTGTGGGATGGCGACTTGCCCACGGGAATGCAGGATCTCGGCGATGGCGACGTCGGCACCACGCAGCATCTCCGTGGAGAGAATTGGGATGTTTCCTCGTCCAACTCTGCCTTGCTCAATGACATGCAGGAGACGGTCGGCGGTGAGCGGACCGCCCGGGGGTTCAAGTATTGATCAGCAGCACCCCATCGCGAAACATCCCATGAAGGACACTCATCAGGGTGATCGGCGCTGGAATTCCCGGAAGATCTAGCGAAATTCATTTCGACTATGCCACGATCAAGTGATGGCTTCCAAATATTCCATTTCCATTCTCGCCGTGGCTGGCTTGGTCCTCGCTTCCTCCCCCGGCTGCTCGGCTGAGTCCGGGCCCGCCAGCGGTGTGGATGAGAACTCCGCGGAAGAACAGAGCGTCCCTGAATCCCAGACCTTCACCGACTTGGAACAGGACCCCGAGAATGAACGCGCCGTACCCGACTCGGTGCCAGATCGCGCACTGGATCATTTTGACCGCGACGCCACGCGTTGGGTCGGAGAATACAAAGGCACCCAGCTATGGCTCGGCATGGCGAAAGATGACACGGGTCCATGCCTGCTCTCCGTCCCGCGCAACGAGGACTGGCTTGCCGGGTGCGGAGGAGGACAGGTGCAGATCAGCGGAGGCGGGCGGGTGTACATCGCCGTGCCCGATGACGCGGAGCAGCCCCGCAATTCGACACCCGTCTCCACGAACGTCTTCGCCCGAGGCGACTGACAGCACTGCTGCGCGAAAGCCCTACGGTGTGAAGGAGTACTCAGACGCGCGTTCTTCATGACTCAACGGGCACGGATGATCTCGGCCACGACCGGTCGGTGGTCACTGCGAGCCGCCTGTTCGTCTGCGAGGACCACGAAGCTGGTCGTCTCCCAGTGGGCACCGGTCAACACATGATCGATCGGCGCACCGAGGACGCTTGGCACACCGGTCGGCCACGTGCCGTCGGCCGCTGAGCCGACCGCCGCGGCAGAATCCACACAGGCTCCGAGTTGACCGCCAGACTCAGTTTCTCTGTAGTCGGCCCAGTGATCGATGGTGGAGTTGAAGTCACCGGCCATCACCACGTCCGGGCCACACTGGTGGGCCGCCCAACTGAGGCCGCCGCGCCACTCGTGCATCATCTCCGGCAGCGGAGGCGCCGCGTGCACGGCGACGAATGCAGGCAGCGCTGGATCGTCCGTGCGCCAGACGCCGCTGGGCAGCCTAGGTGTGCTGCCCGCGTCAGCGTCGTGGTGATACTCCCCCAGTTCAGCACTGACGACCAGCGCCGTGGGAGTGCTCCCGCGCCCCATGCCTCCATCGGTCACATCCCAGGAGTACTCCAGCCCGGCATCCGCCAGCAGCATCGCGACCTCACTGGCCACTTCCGGCGTAGTCTCCGGGAACATGGCTGCGTCCACGCCGTGATCGACGATCACGCCGGCGATCTGCGCAGCGGAGGCTCCACCGCCCTGGGTGTTCCAGGCCAGAATCGTGAGAGACGCGTGCGAGCGGTCTGATCCGCTGTCCTCCACCTCAGTGTCCCGCTGGTCCGAGGCGGACGCGGCGGCGATTCCGCGGTCCAGGACCACACCGAGATTCCAGATGCTCCCAGCCAGCAACACCGAGAGCATGACCACCAGCGGGACGCGGAGCTTCGTGACCGCGAAACAGAGCCCTCCAATGATCAGGGCCAGTACGCCGAGTACCAGCGCGAGCACTCCGCGGAACGAGACCATCTGCGCCGGTCCCAACACCTGCTCGACATCGAAGAGTCGGGGTTCCACCGCGAGCGCCACGGTCAGGACGGAAGCGGCTCCCACTGCGCAGACCGAGATCCATCGAGGACGTTGCGTCAGGTGTGGGGCCGGGGAGGGTCTTTTCGTCATTGCGGAGGGCCTATTCCTGCACGAGGCGTGGCTACTCGGCGGCGCGGACCGAATCGGAGGGGCCACGACGGGTCCGGTCCGCCGTCAAGCGCGAGATGTCCCAGGTGACCAGCAGCGAGAGAGCCACCGCAACGAGCCAACGCAGCAGCATCGGCATCTCGGTGTTCACGTCCAGCAGGATGTTGACGGTGAGCGCCACGAGCACGCTGGTGACGACTGTCAGGGATTCGCGCATGGACCCATGTTCTCAGGTGCCATCGAGGGCGCGGATCAGCCCCGCGACGGATCTCTCCGACCCCTTCAGGTTGACGTGACCTTATGAACGGGACCATAGTGTCACTGTCACCTTAAGGATGTGAGTCATGGCCGCGCCGTCGAACCTGCAGATCGAACTCGCCGTGAGCACGGTCGTCTTCGCCTTGCGCCCCCATCCCGAAACGGGCGAACTGACCCTCTGGCTGCCCCTGGTGCGGCGCATCCGCAAGCCCTTTCTCGGCCAGTGGGCCCTTCCCGGCGGGCCTCTGGAGCCTGATCAGGACCTGGTCAGCTCGGCTCGCGCCACTCTTCTGGACACCACTGGCCTCGCCCCCCGGCACCTGGAGCAGCTCTACGCCTTCGGCAATGTGGACCGCTCCCCCGCCACCACGCGGGTAGTCTCCATCGTCTACTGGGCGCTGGTCCGCGCGGATGAGGACACCGCCGCAGTGGAGGGCGAGAACCTTCAATGGTTCCCGGCCGATGACATCGCCGAGGAGGCCGGAGTTCTGGCCTTCGATCACGGCGTGATCCTGGCCTACGCACTGGACCGGCTGCGCGCAAAGGTCACCTACTCCCCCATCGCTCATGCCTTCCTCCCGGAGCGCTTCCCGCTGGCCGAGCTGCGCCGGGTCTATGAAGCGATCCTGAACCGGGCGCTGGATCCTTCGAACTTCCGCCGGCAGATCCTCGCGCAGGGAACCGTGGAGGACACCGGCGAGCGGATGACCGGCACCGCGCACCGCCCGCCCAAGCTCTACCGCTCCACCCCGCACAGCCCCCGCTACACCCTCACCATCCAGGAGACGCCATGACCGCCTCGGTCAACGACCTGATCACCCTGACCCCGAAGGACAGCTGCAACACCAAGCTGGCCGCCGGACCCTGGGACTTCGACACCGTGCCCGGATACGGACCTGGCTCCTCGCAGGCGGACCAGCTTCCGGATCCAGTCTCCCGGCCGGGGCAGCTGCCCGAGCGCTACCAGCTGATGAGCGACACCGAACTGGATGAGCGGATCATCAGCGCCAAGACCACGCTCGGGGACGAGCTGGTCATCCTCGGCCACTTCTACCAGCGCGATGAGGTCGTGAAGTACGCAGACTTCGTGGGCGACTCCTTCCAGCTGGCCAATGCCGCGCTGAGCAGGCCGCAGGCGAAGACCATCGTCTTCTGTGGGGTGCACTTCATGGCCGAGACTGCCGACATCCTCTCCGACGCGGACCAGTCGGTGATCCTGCCCAACCTCGCCGCCGGCTGTTCCATGGCCGATATGGCCGATGAGTCCTCGGTGGAGACCGCCTGGGAGGAGATCTGCGAGACCTACGGCGTGGACCCAGAGAACACCGCTCCCGACGCCGAGGGCAAGCTGCCCATCCTTCCGGTGACCTATATGAATTCCTCCGCCGCGCTGAAGGCCTTCTGCGGTCGCCACGGTGGGATCGTCTGCACCTCGTCGAATGCCGCCACTGTGCTGGAATGGGCTTTCGAGCGCGCTCACCGGGTGCTCTTCTTCCCGGACCAGCACCTGGGACGCAACACCGCCAAGGCTATGGGGGTGCCGCTGGAGCAGATGCCGATGTGGAACCCGCGCAAGCCCCTCGGCGGGAACACCGCGGAGCAGCTGCGCGAGGCGAAGGTCCTGCTCTGGCACGGCTTCTGCTCGGTGCACCGGCGCTTCAGCGTGGACCAGATCACCCAGGCGCGGGCGGCGAATCCGCAGGTGAAGATCATCGTGCACCCGGAGTGCCCGATGGAAGTGGTCGATGCCGCCGATGCATCCGGTTCCACCGACGCGATCCAGAAGTTCATCGCCGCCTCCTCCCCTGGTGACAGCATCGGGATCGGCACCGAGATCAACATGGTCAACCGGCTCGCCGCCCAGTACCCGGACCGCAGCATCTACTGCCTGGACCCGGTGATCTGCCCCTGTTCCACCATGTACCGCATCCACCCGAGCTACCTCGCCTGGGTGCTGGAAGAACTTGTCGAGGGACGCGTGAACAACCAGATCAGCGTGGATCCGATCGCCTCCAGCCACGCGAAGATCGCGCTGGACCGGATGCTCGCCGCGAAGCCGAAAGCCTGAAGGGACACCGTGGACACTCAGCTCTCAGCCCGTGAGATCGATGCGGTCATCACCCTCGCCCTGGCCGAAGACATGCCCTTCGGTGATCTCACCAGCACCGCCTTCGTTCCCGCCGATGCCACCGCCCACGCCCAGCTGGTGGCGCGGGAGCCCGGTGTCCTGGCCGGCGGTGAGATCTTCGCCCGAACCTTCGCCGCGGTGGATCCCGACGTCGTCGTGAGTCTTGCGACCGACGACGGCGCACGGTTCGGCCCCGGGGATGTCCTGGCCACGGTGCAGGGCCCCGCGCGGGCGGTCCTCGGTGCGGAACGAGTGGCGCTGAACCTGATCCAGCGGCTCTCCGGGGTGGCGACGCTGACCAGTCAATACGTTGCCGCCGTGGCGGGAAACCGGGTGCGGGTCACGGACACCCGCAAGACGACTCCGGGACTGCGCGCGCTGGAGCGCTACGCGGTGCGCTGCGGGGGCGGGAAAAACCACCGGTTCTCCCTCTCGGACGCCGTCATGGCCAAGGACAACCACCTGGCGCTGGTGGGCAGCTCCCCGGAGGCGCTGACTGCGTCGATCAAGGCTGCCCGCGAGCGCCTGCCGCACACCACCCATATTGAGGTGGAAGTGGACCGAGTCGCGCAGATCGACGCGGTGCTGGCCGGCGGCGCGGACACGATCATGTTGGACAACTTCACGCTCGAGGACCTGCGTCGCGGAGTGGAGCTCATCGACGGGCGGGCCCTGGTGGAGGCCTCCGGCGGGGTGAGCCTGGAGACCATCGGGGCGATCGCTGCCACCGGGGTGGACATCATCAGCGTAGGCGCGCTGACCCACGCCGCACGAGCGCTGGACTTGGGTTTGGACATGGGCCTGGAAATGCACGTTAGTCCTACAGGTCAGGAGTCATCCGGCTCATGATCTATCTGGATGAGTCCGCCTCGGCTCCGGTGCGCCGCGAGGTGCTCGAGGCTATGTGGCCACATCTCACCGGCTGCGCCAATCCCTCCAGCGTGCACGAGCCCGGGGCGGTCGCCTCCCGGGCACTGGAAGCTGCCCGCGCCGAGGTCGCCGAACACCTCAACGCCCGCCCGGCCGAGATCATCTTCACCTCCGGTGGCACAGAGTCAGACAATGCCGCGGTGAAAGGCATCGCGCTCGCAGACCCCCGAGGGCGGCACGTGCTGATCTCCGCGCTGGAGCACCCGGCGGTGAGCGAGTCAGCTGCCTGGTTGGGCCGGCTGGGCTACAAGGTGGAGACGGTCCCGGTGGCCCGGGACGGGGTCGTCTCCCCCGCAGCGCTCGCGGAACGGCTGCGCGAGGACACCACCCTCGTCTCCATCCACTACGCCAACAACGAGGTCGGCACGGTCCAGGACGTCGGGGCCCTGGCGGCACTGTGCTCGGAACGGCGCATTCCGTTGCACACCGACGCGGTGCAGGCCGCGGGCACGCTCTCCCTGGATGTGCAGACACTCGGGGTCAATGCGATGAGTCTTGCCGGTCACAAGCTCGGTACACCCAAGGGCATCGGCGTGCTGTACCTGCGCCGTCGGACGCCTTTTGAGCCGCTGATCCATGGTGGTGGGCAGCAGCGGGACCTGCGCTCCGGCACCGAGAACGTGGCAGGAGCCGTGGGAATGGCCACGGCCCTGCGCCTGGCTGCTGCCGCGGATGTGACGGCGCTGGTGCGGAAGCGTGATGGATTCATCGCGGCGGTGGAATCGGGCGTCCCCGGTGCTCGTCTGACCGGTCACCGGTCCCAGCGGCTGGCGGGGCATGCATCGTTCGTGCTGCCGGGACGCAGCGGGGAGTCCACGCTGCTGGATCTGGAGCGGCAGGGCATCTTCTGCTCCTCAGGTTCGGCCTGCGCGGCAGGGTCCAGCGAGCCGAGACCGGCGCTGCGCGCCATGGGCTACGACGATGCTGAGGCTCAGACCGCGGTGCGGTTCAGCTTCGGCGAGGCGGTCAGTGCTGACGAACTGCAAGTCACGGCATCAGCTCTGGCTGGTCAGGGAGCCGCGGTAGAGGCGTAAGGTGATCGAGGGCCTGCCTCCTGTGTTGACCGGCGGGCTTAGAGATTCTTGAACACCGATACCTCGAACACCAGGAGCCACCATGTACGTTCCCGCTGAAGACCGTTACGACAACGCGGAGTACCGCCGCGTGGGCCGCTCCGGCCTGGTGCTCCCCCCGCTATCCCTGGGGCTGTGGCACAACTTTGGTGATGACTTTGCCCTGGAGAATCAGCGCGAGATCATCCACACGGCGTTCGACCACGGGATCACCCACTTTGATCTGGCGAACAACTACGGGCCGCCTCCAGGCTCGGCGGAGATCAACTTCGGCCGGATCCTGCGCGAGGACTTCGCGGGGCTGCGCGATGAGCTGATCATCTCGACGAAGGCTGGCTGGACGATGTGGCCCGGGCCCTACGGTGGCCCTACCGGCAGCCGGAAGCACCTGCTCTCCAGCCTGGATCAGTCGCTGAGCCGCATGGGCCTGGACCACGTGGACATCTTCTACTCCCACCGTCCCGATGCAGACACCCCGCTGGAGGAGACCATGTCCGCGCTGGACGCGGCCGTCCGTTCCGGCAAAGCGCTCTACGCAGGCATCTCCTCCTACTCCGCGGAGGACACCCGCAAGGCAGCGGCGATCCTGAAGGACCTGGGTACCCCGCTGCTGATCCATCAGCCCTCCTACTCGATGCTCAACCGCTGGATCGAGACCGAGGGCCTTCTCGACGCGGTTGAGGAAGTGGGCGCAGGAGTCATCGGCTTCAGCGCGCTGGCGCAGGGAATGCTGACCGATAAGTACCTCAACGGAATCCCGTCGGATTCTCGGGCCGCCACCAAGGGGTCCTTCCGCGATGACTTCCTCAGCGAGGAGAACCTCCAGCACATCCGCGCGCTCAATGACATCGCCTCTGCTCGTGGTCAGAGCCTCGCTCAGATGGCGTTGGCCTGGGCACTGCGTGATGAACGGGTGACCTCCCTGGTGATCGGCGCCAGCCGCGCCGAGCAGCTCAAGAGCAACCTTGCAGCGCTGGAACAGCGCAGCTTCTCGCAGGATGAGCTCGACGCGATCGATAAGCACGCGGTTGATGGCGGCATCGACATCTGGGGATCGGCGCGCAAGAGCACCTCGAGCTGATGTCTTGCTGAGGCCGGATCGGTGGGTGGGGTGCTTCGTAGTCTGCGCCCCGCCCGCTGGTCCGCTCCAGGGCTGCCTGCCTGCAGTGCCCGAGGTCGATGCGGCTTCGAGACAGATCATGCGGTAGACTTTCCTGGTGCTTCCGGCGGCTTCGCTGGAAGGATTTCGGGCTATAGCGCAGCTTGGTAGCGCGTCCGTCTGGGGGACGGAAGGTCGTGGGTTCAAATCCCGCTAGCCCGACATACACGAAGAGCCTCGGTTTCCTTTCGCAGTAAGGGAAGCCGGGGTTTTTTGCTTGTCACGAGCTGGACCCCGTCGACGCAGTTCGGAACTCCGCCTCCCGAACGTCTATCGTCGGTGTGCTTGCCGTGACGCGCTAGATCCGCTGCGTGGCGGCCAGCACGATCGAGCTTTTCCGGCTGAAGCTTCCCATACTCCTGTGAGGCTCGGTGATTCTTCCACGGATGGACCCAGTCAACGCTGGCGCACCTTCGGTGCGCCCGCCCAACAAGGGTAAAGACACTCCGTCTAGAAGACAGGCGAAGGACGCTCATCAGCCAACCCGGGCGGGGCTGACAGGACACCTACGATCCCTTCTGGACACAAAGAGCCTCCCACGGGAGGACGGCGGCACCTCGAGTCGACCATCGACAACTCGAACGCGAATCCGTCCGCGTCAAAATTCTGGTCGTTCTGCATGATCAACCCAACGGTGAATGACGCAGTGACGCCAACTTTGGGGTATCTCCCGAACAGGCTTAGGTTTCAGTCAACCATGTTCACCTTTCCAGCAGCGTCGGTCGAAAAATAGACGGCGAGGAATACGAGAACGCTGGCGAAGTCTGATACGTGAATCATGCATACAGGACCGACGCATTCAACCAATAATTCTGACCCCTATGACGCGGACAGACTAATTCCATCTGCAATTCCACTCACGCCGAACTGCCTCGATTTACTAGCCTGCATATACTCCCCACCATTGGGGGACCTGCTGAGGTAAGTAGGAAGATAACTGTCAATGCTGACATGCTCGAGATCTGCAACTAAGCTATAACCTCACTCGCATCCGAAAGGAAAACATGAGCACCCCTACACATGAATACCCGAACTACGGGGCACAACCACCCCAAACCTCGCCGAAGAAGGGCCTCGGCATCGCCGCAATGGTCCTCGGCATTGTCGCAATCGTATTAGCCTTTGTTCCCGTTATTGCCGCGGCTAGCTTCCTCCTTGGTCCGCTGGCCGTAATCCTGGGCATCGTCGCTTTCGCCAAGCACCGCGGGCGTGGACAGGGCATCACCGGCATCATCACGGGCGCGATCGGATTCGTCGTCGCCATCATTGGATTCGCTATCGCAGGCGCTTTGTTCAGTGCTGTAGACGAAGAGATGCAGAACCAGGAAGCTTCAAACGCCGAGCAGACGGAGAGCTCCTCGGAATCTGAAGAGTCTCCCGCTGCCGAACCGTCTGAAAGTGCAGCAGAGGAAGAGCCCGAGGCTGTCGAGGCAGAAGCCGATCGGACCGAAGAAGATCTGGCAGAAGAGGTCGAAGAAGAAACTCCGGAGACCAGCAGCGGCCAGGACAACGCTCTCGCTTCTGCCGAGTCGTACCTCAGCTTCTCTGGCTTCTCTCGCTCGGGCCTCGTTGAACAACTCGAGTTTGAAGGTTACTCCACCGAAGAAGCTGAGTACGCGGTGGAAAATGTGGACGCGGACTGGAATGAGCAGGCCGTACGCTCGGCAGAGTCGTACCTGGAATACAGCTCGTTCTCGCTCCAGGGCTTGATCGACCAGCTGGTGTTCGAGGGTTACACGCAGGAACAGGCCGAATACGGAGCTAACCAGGCGTACTGATTAGCTGCAACGTTCGTTGCCCCGTCCGGTCATCCACTGGACGGGGCTTTCTGCTGCGAGCTCGTGTCGCCTAAGGCAACGCCACCTCGCGACGTGCCGAGATACACGGGGCACCTGGAGCGTGTCCGAACCCGAAAGCGCTTGCCTTTCTATGCCGCTAATTCCCTCTATCGGCGAGGAAGTAGAGGATCCAAAGGGTATTCCGTTTCGGAGAGCTCGAATCCCACTGGCCCGACCAAACTCTGACAGTTTCCAACGAATAAGACCTCGGACCTCTCGGTTCGGGGTGCTTTTGTCTTTCTACTCCGCAAGCTTCGCCTTCACGTAGGCGACGATCGCGTTCGCGTGCCCGTGTCCGAGCTGATGTTTTTCCTTGAGGTGATTCACCGTCTCCATATGGGACAGCCCGCTGTCCAGCAGCTGCACAGTCAGGTCGATCCAGTGCTGCATGGGTTTGCCGTACTTTTCCTCGATGCTGGGGAAATAGGACGCTGGCCCTTTGGGCTTCTCCGTCGCACTGATCTGCGGTGCGGTGACGCGACTCTGGCTCATGAGGAAATTATGGATCGTCGTAGGTGCCGACGCCAGTGTCCCGTTGCGCCACCACCAGAGAATCTCCTGCGCACTCGGCTGCCAAAGGCACATGGCGTCGGAATACGATGCGCCTGACCGGCCCACCGGCATTGCCGGGCGATTCACCGCGCTTCTATTCTTAGCCATCCGAAGACTTGGGCGCCGCGCAGAATCAACGTTGCCTGGCACACGACTCGTTGCGTTCTGGAAGGACACGATCATGGCGTCGAGCGAGACAGCAATCAGCGCGGAAGGTGTGGAGCGACGCTTCGGGGACCTGGCCGCCGTCGACGGTGTCAGCCTGGAGGTGAAGACCGGCGAGATCTATGGCTTCCTCGGTCCCAACGGCGCCGGCAAGTCCACGCTGACCCGTGTGCTCTGCACCCTGCTGAAACCCTCCGCCGGTCACGCGAGCGTGGCGGGATACGACGTCGAGACCCAGCCCGGTGAGGTGCGACTGCGCGCCGGCGTCGCCCTCCAGGAGGCCGCTCTTGACGATAAGCAGACCGGGGCAGAGATGCTCTCACTGCAGGGCCGCTTCTACGGACTCTCTGCGAAGGCCACGAAGGCACGGGTGAATCAGCTCGTCGAACTGGTGGACATCGGAGACGCCTTGGACCGCCGGATCGGCACATACTCGGGCGGCATGAAGCGTCGCCTGGACCTCGCACTGGCGCTGGTCCATGATCCCCAGGTCCTCTTCCTCGACGAGCCGACCACCGGGCTGGATCCGGTGAGCCGGGCGAATGTCTGGCAGGAGGTGCGCCGGTTGAACGATGACCTTGGGATGACGGTCTTCCTCACCACTCAGTACCTCGAGGAGGCCGATGAGCTCGCCGATCGAGTGGGCATCATCAACCAGGGACAGCTGGTCGCCGAAGGAACTCCGACCGAGCTCAAGCGGCTGATCGGCACGGATGTCGTGATTGTGACCGTGGAGGGCGACCCCGCCCGGACTCGAGACGCACTGGAGCCGCTGCCGATGGTGGAGCGCGTCGAGGCGAACGGGCCCTCGCTGACATTGAGCGTGTCCGACGGCCCCTCGGCCATCAGCCCGATCGCCGTGGCTCTCGCTCAGGTGCCCGAGATCGACGTCATCGAGCTCTCCCTGCGCCGCCCCTCCCTCGACGATGTCTTCTTCTCCGTCACCGGGGAGCGCATCACCGATTCCAGCGCGTTCATGGCCAGCGCCTCCGCCTCGCAGAACCCCCAGGAGCAGAAGTGACCTCATCAACCACTGCCCCAGCTCCCCCGGTCTCTCGGATCGAACCGAAGAGTGCCGGATTCCTCCGCGACCTCACCTCCGTGGCGTACCGGGCGCTGCGCGCGATCCCCCGAGATCCGGCGGCGGTGATCCCCGCGCTGATCATCCCATTGTTCTTCTTCGTGGTGAACATCGGCGCCCTGGAATCGGTGGCCGAGGGCATCGGAGTCGAGGACTTCCGTGCCTTCCAGCTTCCCGTGGCTATCGTCTTCGCCGTCACAGGCGTCTCCCGGGCGAGCGACCTGGTCACCGATATCAGCAGCGGCTATTTCGACCGGCTGCTGCTGACCCCGATGAGCCGGACCGCCCTGCTCCTGGGGCTGATGGTGGCAGACCTCGCACTGGTCATGGCGCTCTGCGTCCCGGTGCTGATCCTGGGATTCCTGGTGGGAGTCGAATTCGCGACCGGTGTGCTCGGCGCCCTCGCCTTCGTCCTCCTCGGCGGGCTCTGGGGGCTGGCCTTCACAGGCTTTCCCTACGCCATCGCGCTGCGCACGGGCAGCCCCGCTGCGGTGAACTCCTCGTTCCTGCTGTTCTTCCCTTTCGCCTTCCTGACCACCTCCTTCCTTCCCCTGGAAGCGCTGACCGGGTGGCTCGCCGCGATCGCCGACTACAACCCGATCACCTACCTGCTGGCGGCGCTGCGATCGCTGCTCTCGGAGGGGTGGATCTGGGAGGACCTCTGGCCGGGGCTTCTGGCGATCCTGATCGTGGGCGCGCTGAGCTTCACGCTCGCGTTCGGAGCTCTGCGTGGAAGGGTCTCCCGCGGCTGAGCGTCCTCCCCCGCTCCCCCAGCGTTTTACCTCCCCGTCCATGCTCTACCCACCCGACGGTAGGCCGGGTAGGCCACATAGGACGGGGTAAAACGCGGAGGTGTGGGGGTGGGTGGGTAGGCTGGCGGGCATGACCGACGCCACATCCGGGACCACCTCGCACGCTTCCCCCAACGCAGCGGCATCCACCGAGACGCCCGCCCCGCGATTGCGCACTCGAGTCCCTCTGCGCTGGGGTGACATGGACGCCTACGGGCACATCAACAACGTGGAGGTCGTCCGGCTGCTCGAGGAAGCTCGCGTGCGGGCCTTCGGTGCACCGGCGAACACCGGATACCCAGTCGGCGAGCCGCTCTCCCCGCTGTTCAACGAACTGCCCGAGGGCGCGCAGGCGCTCGTCGTCGAACATCGGGTGCGGTATCTGTCCAGTCTGGAGTACCGGGACGTGCCGGCGGAGATCGACGTCTGGGTCACCACACTCAAGGGCGCCGGTCTGACGCTGGCCTATGAGGTCCGCGACGGGGTCGACGGCACCCGCTGCGTCCTTGCAGAAACCCAGCTGGCCTTTCTCGACGCGCCCACCGGGAGACTGCTGCGGCTGACCTCTCTCCAGCGCGACCGCGCCACGGCGTTCCTGGCGGACTCGCCCTTCCGACGCTGAGGACACGCGCGCGGACATCGCCCTGATCAGCCGTTTTCCCCGTCCTGGCATGCAAATCCCGAACCGAACACCGATGCCTCGATACGATCAGAGAGATGCTTCCCCGCGAAAACCTTCCCCTTCGCGGTCAGGAGGCCAGGCCTGCACGGCGCCGTCCCGCGTCCCGAGCACTCGGTCTTGCCACTGCCGCACTGCTGCTCACCTCATGCAGCCCTGCCGTTTTCCAGCCCGCCCCGGTGCAGGCCCACGGGATGGAGGCCGCACCCGCGCTCGCCCGCTCCGCAGAGGGCGGTGAGCCGCCCGGAAGCGTGACAGAGCCCAAGGACGACGACGCCGCGCGCTCTCCTGCTCCTGAGGCGGAACCCGACACTGCCGCCGAAGACCAGGACGATGACGAAGACGAAGACCCCGCCGCAGCACAGGCGCCCCTCCCTGCACTCGCTGCCGAAGTGAAAGCTGCCCGGGACGCCCAGCGCGAGGCAGTCGCCGAGGGTGCTGCGGCCCTCGCGGAGGCTCGTGAGGCGCACCTGCAGGAGCTCGCGGCAGAGCAGGAGCGGCTCGCCCAGGAGGAGGCCGAAGCCGAGGCGGAGCTCGAACGGCAGCGCCAGGAGCAGGAGGCGGCCGACGAAGCCGCCGAGGAAGAAGCTGAAGCCGAACAGGACTCCTCCCCCGAGCCCACCCCGCAGCAGCCAACCCCGGATGCACCTGCAGACTCCACCTTCACCGGGGATCTCGATGCCTACCTGGCCGACCTTGCCAGCTCGCATTCCGGGGACATCTCGATCAGCCTCACCGAGATCGGCGGACAGGGCCGCAGCGCCTCGACCGGTGGTGGCGAATCACGGGTCAGCGCCAGCACCTATAAGCTCTTCGTGGCCTACGGCATCCTGGACCGGGTCGAGTCCGGTGAGATGGACTGGGATGACACGGTCGACGGCGGCCGCGACCGCGCCACCTGCCTGACCGAGATGATCTCCGTGAGTGACAATCCCTGCGCGGATGTCTTCCGCGACGAGCTCGGCTGGCGCGGCCTGCGCGACATCGCCGCTGAGACCGGCGGACCGGCCACGGACTTCATCCCCGCCTACGCGCGCACCTCCGCCAATGACCTCACCGCGTTCCTCACCCGCCTCGAGACCGGCCAGCTGGGCCTGAGCGAAGACAGCCGCACCCGGCTGCTGGGCGCGCTGGGGAGCAACATCTTCCGCCAGGGCATCCCCTCCGGCAGCGCCGGCACGGTGCTGAACAAGGTCGGCTTCATCGAGGGCTACCTCAACGATGCCGCGATCGTGCGGCACCCGCAGGGCACCTACGTGCTCTCCATCATGTCCGAGGGCTCGGACTGGGAGGCCATCGCCTCGATCACCCGGAAGGTCGAGGCCGCCCTCTACTGAGCGGCCCCGCCGGCGGGTGGAGATCCAGTTATTTGCGCTTGCGCTTCTCCCGCACGCGCATGGAGACCTCGATCGGTGATCCGGTGAAGTCGAAGGTCTCGCGCAGCCGTCGGGTGATGAACCGGCGGTAGCCGGGATCCAGGAATCCGGTGGTGAAGAGCACGAAGCGCGGTGGCCGCGTGGAGGGCTGGGTGGCGAAGAGGATCCTAGGCTGCTTGCCGCCGCGCACCGGGTGCGGGGTGGCGGCGACCAGCTCGCCGAGGAAGGCGTTGAGCCGTCCCGTGGAGATGCGACGTCCCCAGCTGGCCAGCGAGGTCTCCAGCGCGGGCGCCAGCTTGTCCTTGTGCCAACCGGTCAGCGCGGAGACGTTGACCCGCGGTGCCCACGCGATGTGCGCCAGGTCCCGGGTGACCTCACGCTCGAGGTAGTAGCGGCGCTCCTCATCCATCAGGTCCCATTTGTTGTACGCCACCACCAGCGCGCGGCCGGAGTCCACAGCCATCTGGATGATGCGCACATCCTGTTCCGACACCGGCTCCTCGACGGAGAGCAGCACGACGGCGACCTCGGCCTTGTCCAGGGCGCGCTGGGTGCGCAGCATGGCGTAGTACTCGGAGCCCGATGCCATGTGCTGGCGACGGCGGATTCCCGCGGTGTCGACGAAGCGCCAGGTCTCCCCGCCGAGTTCGATGAACTCATCCACCGGGTCCATGGTGGTACCGGCCACGGCGTCCACGACCACGCGTTCGGATCCTGCGAGCTTGTTCAGCAGCGAGGACTTGCCCACATTGGGCCGTCCCACCAGCGCCACGCGGCGCGGGCCACCGGTGGGGATCATTCCACCATGCTCGGCGAACTCGGGAAGCGCCTTGACAGCGGCGTCGAGCAGGTCACCGGTGCCGGTGCCGTGCAGCGCGGAGACCGGGTAGGGCTCACCCAGCCCCAGGTTCCAGAGGCTGTAGACCTCACTCATCTGGGACGGGGCGTCGATCTTGTTGGCCACCAGCAGGACCGGCTTCTTCTTGCGCCGCAGCATCCGGACCACGGCTTCATCCACGGCCGTCGCTCCGACCAGGCCGTCGACCACGAAGACGACGGCGTCTGCCTCGTCCACCGCCATCTCGGCCTGTTCGGCCACACGCTTGTGCATGCCGCGAGCGTCCTGCTCCCAGCCGCCGGTGTCGACCAGGGTGAAGTCTTTGCCGTTCCACTCCGCGTCATAGGACACGCGGTCGCGGGTCACGCCTGGCACGTCCTCGACCACGGCCTCTTTGGAGCGGGTGATGCGGTTGACCAGGGTGGACTTGCCCACGTTCGGGCGACCGATCACTGCCAGGGCTGGCGGTGCGGCGACATAGGGCTCGAAGTCCTCGTCGTCCTCGTCGAACTCCAGGACGGCGGCGTCCTCTTCGGCCAGCTCATAGTCGGAGAGTCCGGCGCGCAGGGCCGCAGCCCGAGCCTGCGCCTCCTCCTCGGTGATCGCGGCGACGCGTTCGGCGAGCCGATCGTCCTCCACGGGCGGGATGTACTCCGCGGACTCGGGGGAATTGTTCTCAGCGTGATTCGCCACGGGATGCTCCTGCAGATGGTGTCGAGAGTGGTTCGGCGGAGGCCTGGTGCACGCGCTGGATCAGCGTGTCCACCGTCTCCTGAAAGGTCAGATCCGAGGAGTCCAGCACGGCTACGCCGTCGGCCGCCTCGGTGAAGTTGGATGCGGTGGAGTCGCGGGTGTCCCGGTCGATCACCTGGCGCTTGAGCGCCTCCGCCGTCTCGGTGCCACCCAGCTGCAGGCCGCGGCGGCGCAGCCGGGCCTCGGCGGAGGCGGTGAGCAGCACGCGCACCTGCGCGTCGGGTGCCACCACGGTGGTGATGTCGCGTCCCTCGGCCACGATGAAGCCGGACTCGTCGATGAGCCGGCGCTGCGCGGCGATCAGCAGCGCCCGTGCCGCGCGGTTGGTCGCGATCTCAGAGACCCGCTCGGAGATCCGGGTCTCACGGATGGCGCCGGTGACGTCGGTGCTTCCGACCATGATGAGCTGGTGCTCGGGATCGGTGGAGATCTTCAGCGGTAGCTCTTCCACCGCCACGGCCACGGCCTGCTCGTCGTCGAGGTCCACGCCTTGGGCCAGGCAGTACCAGGTGGCGGCGCGGTACATCGCCCCGGTGTCCAGGTAGGCAGCACCGAGCTGGCCCGCCACGGCGCGGCAGACGCTGGATTTCCCAGAGCCCGAGGGCCCGTCCACTGCGATGATCAGCCGCTGTCCATCACTCACGAGAGCACTACCTTCCATCCAAATTCAGTCATTGCTGCGGCGAGCTCGTCTCGCCGTCCTGGCAGCACGGAGAGCTCCACCATGCCGACCTGATGGCCGGCGGAATGCTCCATGCGCATGTCTTCAACGTTGACGCCCACACGTGCCACATCGTTGAGCACTGCGGCGATCTGTCCCGGCTTGTCATCGACGATCACGGTGAGCACCGCGAAGGACTGCGGCGGGGCGCCGTGCTTGCCGGGCACCCGGGCCACCCCGGCGTTGCCCTCGGCGATGAGCTGCGCGATGTCGGCCTGCCCGCCGGGGGCGCGAGGATCCTCCAATGTGCTGATCAGCCGTTCCACATCGTGGCGCAGTCCGTAGAGGATCTCCATCACGGGAGCGGCATTCGAGGAGAGGATCTGCACCCACAGCCCCGGGTCCGAGGCGGCGATGCGGGTGACATCGCGCAGCCCGTTGCCGGCCAGCGCGAGCGCAGAGGTGGGAGCGTCCTGCAGCCGGGAGGCCACCAGCGAGGCGGCGATCTGCGGCAGGTGGGATATCAGCGCCACCGACTGGTCATGGCGGGCGGGGTCCATATGGTGCACGGTGGCGCCGAGTCGGCGTCCGATCTCACCGGCCCAGTCCACCGCCTCGGGGGCGGAGAGCTGCTCGCCGGTGACCGGGTCCACGGCGGGGCAGACCACCCAGGGCATCGAGGTGAAGAGCTCGCCGCGGGCGGCGACTGGTCCCGATTTCTCCCGGCCCGCCATGGGATGGGTGCCGACATAGCGGCGCAGATCGTGGCGGGTGAGGGCGGCGTCGTCGTCCTGGGTCTGGGCCAGCAGCAGGTGCAGGATCTCTGCCTTGGTGGAGGCGATGTCCAGCACGACGGCGTCCGGGAAGCTGCGCAGCGCGGCTGCCACCTCCGCGGCCGTGGCCTCCGGCGGAGCGGCGACGATGACGATCTCGGGCGAGTCCTCGCCGTGTTCGGAGGACTCCAGCAGCCGACCGGCACCGATGTCGGCGGCGATGGCCTGCGCTGTGGCGGAGGGATCGGAGAGCAGCACCTCGTGGCCGTCGGCGCGCAGGCCGAGACCGATGCTTGTGCCCAGCAGTCCGGTGCCGCGGATGAGCACTGTCGGGGTGCTCCGCGCGCTGGCGGGAGGTGCGGTCAACAGGTTCATCCGGGCTGACCCCCGCTGTTCGGGTCAGCGGCGGACTCGCTGCCACTCGCTTTCGCGTTGTCGGGCGCGCTGCTGGTCAGATCCAGCAGGTGGCCGAGCTCGAAGCGGCCGAGTTCACGTACGGCGCCCTGCGGCTGGCCGCCGATGGTGAGCTCCCCGATGCCGGTGCGCACCAGGCGCAGCACGGGATGTCCCACGTGGTCGAAGATCCGCCGAACGATCCGGTTGCGTCCTGAGTGCAGGGTGACCTGGAGCATGGTGCGGCTGCCGTCGCTGCCGAGGTGCCGGAAGTCATCCACGGTGATCGGGCCGTCCTCGAGCTCGATCCCGGCGCGCAGCGTCTTGCCCACGGCCTTGGTCACCGGTCCGGCGACTTCGACGACGTAGGTCTTGGGGACCTCGTAGGAGGGGTGGGTGAGCCGGTTGGCCAGCTCGCCGTCGTTGGTGAGCAGCAGCAGGCCCTCGGTCTCGGCGTCCAGGCGTCCCACGTGGAAGAGCCGGGCGGCGATCATGTCCTCGGTGAGGAAGTCGTTGATGGAGGGCCGGCCCTGCGGGTCTGACATGGTGGTCACCACGCCGGCGGGCTTGTTGAACATGACGTACTGGTGCTCCACGTTGAGACTGACCCGCACGCCGTCCACGTGGATGGTCACCTCATCGGGCTTCACCCGGATGCCGGGCTCGATCACGGCCTTGCCGTCCACGGTGACCCGGCCCTCAGAGATCAATGCCTCGCAGACTCTCCGGGACGCGACGCCGGCCTGGGCCAGCACCTTCTGTAGCCGGATTCCTTCGGGATCATGCACGGCGGTGAAGTTCTCCTCGGCCTCGTCGCGGCGGGGTTTGGTGCGCGAGGCCCCGGTGGAGATCATGCGCTGGGGGTCCTCGGAGGAGAAGGGACCTCCCGATTGACCGGCCTTGGGGGTGCGCGCGGCTCGGGCAGCTCGGGGCTCTCGCGCCTGCGAACTGTCCGCGCGGCGGTCGGGGCCCGAAGAACTCATGGACTCCATTCTATGGGGAGTGTCCAATCTCTGAGTCCACTGCTCAGCGCCCCGGTGTGACCACCGATGAGCCCAGCGCTCCGGGAACTGTCGGGAGGGCTCAGCCTTCCCCGTTCAGCTCCCCCGCCGCCTCGATCCCCGGCAGGTGCGGGGAGAGCTGCGGCAGCTCCTGCACGGAGTTGATGCCCAGACGCTCCAGCAGGTCAGCGGTGGTGGTGTAGAGGGTGGCCCCGGTGAGCGGGTCGGTCCCGGCGGTGTCCACGAGTCCGCGGTGAACCAGCGTGCGCACGACCCCGTCCACGTTGACCCCGCGGATCGCCGCGACCTGGGATCGCGCCACGGGCTGCCGGTAGGCGATCACGGCCAGGGTCTCCAGCGCGGCCTGCGAGAGCCGCGTCGTCGCTCCGCCGAGGATGAAGGCGGAGACCTGTTCGGCGTAGTCGGCACGCGAGTAGTAGCGGTATCCCCCGGCGATCTCGCGCAGCTCATAGCCGCGACGGCGCGAGCCCTCGGTGATGCCGTCGATGTCCAGGCGCAGCGCATCCAGCACGGCGATGACCTGGTGCTCGGGAATCTCCAGGGCGACCGCGAGTTCGGCGGCGGGGATGGGATCCTCGGTGATCATCAGCACCGCCTCCGCGGCGGCGAGCAGGTCCTCGCTGATGGTTCCGTCCGGTGAGTCTGCCATTCGGCTCGGTTCAGACGTCTGCTCAGACATCGCTGCGGTGCTCCTTCTCCTCGGACTCCGGGATTGTGGACTCCGGAATTCTGGACTGCGAGGACTGCCTCTCATCCCGCTGCGACTCGTCCCATTCAGCCGCGGCCCGCTGCATGGCCGGGATCTCCCCGGCCGCGGGTCCGGACCAGGTGACGCGCAGCTCCCCCAGCGGGCTGTCCTGCTCGAAGGCCACATCGCGATCCCGGTAGAGCTCCAAGAGCCCGAGAAAGCGGACGACGACGACCAGCCGGCTCTGCGCCCCCGTGATCAGCTCCGTGAAGCTCGCCGTTCCGGTCTCGCGCAACAACTGGGTCATCACCGCGATCTCCTCGGCGATGTCCACGGTCTGCGCGTGGAGGTGGTCGAAACGCACATGGTCGGGCTCCATCGCCGGTCGAGCGAAGGCACGCTCGGCGATGGCCTTGAGATCTTCGGGGGTGGTCTTGAAGACCAGCTCCGGCAGCAGCTGGGCCAGCTCGGGGTGAGCGCCGGGCTGGCGGGGAAAGCGATCCGAGTGCTGCTGGATCTGTTCGGCGATGTGACCGGCGATGTGCTTGAACGCGCGGTACTGGAGCAGTCGGGCGAAGAGCAGATCACGGGCCTCCAGCGCGGCGAAGTCCTCCTCGGACTCGATCTCCCCGCCGGGGAGCAGCTGGGCCGCCTTGAGGTCGAGCAGGGTCGCGGCGATCAGGATGAAGTTCGATGACTCGTCCAGCGCCCGATCATGAGAGAGTCCGCGGACGTAGTCGAGGAACTCGTCGGTGACTGCGGAGAGCGCCACCGCCGTGACATCCATCTCGCGCTTGGCGATGAGTCCCAGCAGCAGATCGAAGGGCCCGTCGAAATTGGCCAGCGACACGGTGAAGGCCCCCTGCGTGGCGCCTGCCTCCAGCGCGGGGGCCTCGACCGAGTCCGTGTCCGCCACTAAGGCGAACCACCTCGGAGGATCAGCTCGCGGGCCAGCTGGCGATACGCCTTGGCCCCCTCGTGCTTATGAGCATAGGCAGTGATCGGCTCGGCCGCCACGGTGGCGTCGGGGAACTTCACCGAGCGCTTGATCACCGTCTCGAAGACCTTCTCGCCGAAGGCCTCGACGATCCTAGCGATGACCTCCCGGGCGTGGAGGGTGCGCAGATCCACCATGGTGACCAGCACGCCGTCGATCTCCAGGTCCGGGTTCAACCGGTCCTGGACCTTCTCGATGGTGTCCACCAGCAGCGCCACCGCGCGCAGCGCGAAGTACTCCGCCTCGAGCGGGATCAGCACACCGTGCGCGGCGGTGAGCGCGTTGACGGTGAGCAGGCCCAGGGAGGGCTGGCAGTCGATGATGATGACGTCGTAGTCGTCACGGACCTGGCGCAGCGCCCGGTCCAGAACCTGTTCGCGGGCCACCTCATTGACGAGCTGGACCTCGGCCGCGGAGAGGTCGATGTTGGCGGGAAGCAGGTCCACATTCTCTACATGGGTGGAGACGATCGCGTCGCGGGTCTTCACCCCGCGCTCCATGAGCACGTTGTAGACCGTGGTCTCCAGCTCATGCGGGCTGGTGCCGAATCCGGCGGAGAGAGCACCCTGAGGGTCGAAGTCCACCATGAGCACGCGGCGGCCATATTCGGCGAGCGCAGCGCCCATGTTGATCGAGGAGGTGGTCTTGCCCACCCCGCCCTTCTGGTTGACCATGGCGATGATGCGCGCGGGGCCATGGCTGTTCAGCGGAGCAGGATCAGCGAATTCGTGCTTGGGCCGACCTGTAGGGCCCATGATCGCATCGCCGTGGATGGTGAAGAGCTCGGTCGGCTGCGCGCTGCTCGACTCGCTCGCTTCCCGGTCAGGCGTTTCGCCCATCCGGGCACCCGGCTCGCTCACGTGATCCCTCGACTTCCTGATGCGGACAACAACTTATCCAGGTTACCCCGACTCGTGTCCGAGGCAAGGTGGTGGAACAAGTAGCGCTGGAAGGTTGAGGCTCAGTCGGATGCGCCCGGAGAATCGTCGCTGCTGTCGGGTCTCGGACCCGGGTTCGGACCGGCGTTCGGACCAGCGTTCGGGCCCGGGTTCACGTCGCGGAAGCGGCGGCCGGCCAGCGGCACCCGCCAGCCAAGCCGCAGTGAGATGATCCGCAGCGAGAACACGACCAGAGCGATGACCGGACCGGCCCAGATAAGCGAGAGTTCCAGGCTCAGCGCGGTCACGGTGAGCGCGGCTCCGAGCATGGCCGGCACGGCATAGACCCCGCGTGGGTTGAAGATCTGCGGGGTCTCATTGGCGACGACGTCGCGCATCGCACCGCCGCCCACTGCGGTGGTGATTCCGAGCAGCACGCAGGCCAGCTCGGTGAGACCGGCCTCCCAGGCGATCACGGTGCCGGTGAGACAGAAGAGTGAGAGCCCCACGGCGTCGAAGACCAGCAGCGTGCGGCGCAGGCGGGTCTCATGCAGCAGCCCGGTCATCACCAGCACCACAGCCACCAGCACAGGTGCGAGGTAGACCGGGTTCTCCAGCGCGAGCGGCGGGCCGTAGCCGATGAGCACATCGCGGACCACTCCCCCGCCGAGCCCTGCCATGGAGGCGAGCAGCACCGAGCCGACCACGTCGAAGCCCTTGCGTGCTGCCAGCAGCGCCCCGGAGACGGCAAAGGCAAACGTGCCGATCAGCTCGACCGCCAGCAGCAGGATGTCCATGCTCTCCCCTCGTTCAACCGGCGCAGGTTCGTTGACCCGGCCGCAGATCCGCGCCGGGGCAGGCTCGCGCAGGCGCTCCTGCGTCCCGGACAGCCTACCGGTGGGGGCGCAGCACCGGGGTCAGGTCCTCGAGGACCGAGGCATCCTCGATCGTGGAAGGCACGCGGGGCGTCTCGCCGTCGGCGATCTGCCGCATCGTCTTGCGCAGGATCTTCCCCGAGCGGGTCTTGGGCAGCGCCGAGACCACGGAGACGCTCCTGAAGTCCGCGACCGGTCCGATCATCCGGCGCACCAGGTCGGTGAGCTCGGCGGTCAGCGTCTCCGGATCGTCCTCACGGCCGGTCTTGAGCACTACGAATCCGGTGGCCCGCTGACCCTTGAGCTCGTCGGCCAGACCGATGACGGCGCATTCAGCCACGGCCGGGTGGGAGGCAAGGACCGCTTCGATCCCACCGGCGGAGAGCCTGTGCCCGGAGACGTTGATGACGTCATCGGTGCGGCCCATGACGAAGAGATAGCCGTCCTCATCGAGATAACCAGAGTCTCCGGTGGCGTAGAAGCCGGGGAACGCGCTCAGGTAGGAATCGACATAGCGCTGGTCATCACCCCAGAGTGTGGGCAGCGTGCCGGGCGGCATCGGCAGACGCAGCGCGATGTTGCCCTCCTCACCTGCGGGCAGCTCTTCGCCGGCGGCATCGAGGATGGACACGTCATAGCCGGCCATGGGCAGTGTGGCGGAACCCTCCTTGACCGGCAGCGCATCGAATCCGACGGGGTTCGCGGCGATAGGCCATCCGGTCTCGGTCTGCCACCAATTGTCGATCACCGGGACATCCAACGCTTCTCCGATCCAGCGCTGGGTGGCGGGGTCCAGCCGCTCGCCCGCCACGAAGAGGTGTTCCAGCGAGGAGATGTCGTAGTCGGCCACCAGCGCCGCCTCCGGGTCGGTCTTGCGGATGGCGCGCAGGGCGGTGGGCGCGGTGAACAGCGCGCTGATCCGATGCTCCTGGATCATCCGCCAGAAGGATCCCGCATCCGGGGTGCCGACGGGCTTGCCCTCATAGAGCACCGTCGTGGCGCCCACCAGCAGCGGCGCGTAGACGATATAGGAGTGACCGACCACCCATCCCACGTCGGAAGCGGTGAGGATCCGCTGTCCGGGTCCCACAGCGAAGATCGCCTGCATCGACCAGCTCAGCGCCACGGCGGTTCCGCCCTGGTCACGGACCACTCCCTTGGGTCGGCCGGTGGTGCCGGAGGTGTAGAGGATGTAGAGCGGATCGGTGGCGGCGACGGTCACCGGGGCCGCGGGCTCTGCCTGGGCGCTGAGCTGCTCCCAGTCGTGCCACTGCGCGTGCGTGTCCGCTGCATTCTCCTCCGCACCGCGGGTGTCCTGCACCGAGTGCGCGAAGCCCTCACGGTGCTGCACCACCACGTGGCGAACCTCATGGTTGGACAGACGCAGCGCCTCGGCCACTGTGGGCAGGTACTCCACGCGCCGGCTGGGCTCGATGCCTCCGGAGGCGGTGAGCACGACGTCGGGGGCCGCGTCCTCGATGCGAGAGGCGAGTTCTCGTGCTGCGAAGCCGCCGAAGACCACCGAGTGCACGGCTCCGAGTCGCGCGCAGGCCAGCATGGCGATCGGTGCCTGCGGAATCATCGGCAGGTAGATGATCACCCGATCTCCAGCGCCGACGCCGAGGTCGCGCAGCATGCCAGCACAGCGCGCCACCTCTTCGGTGAGCTGGGCATAGGTGTAGCTGCGCGAGTCTGCCGTGAGAGCCGAGTCATAGATCAGCGCGATCTCCTCGCCACGTCCGGCCTCGAGGTGTCGGTCCAGGCAGTTGTAGCTCAGATTGAGCTCGGCCTCTGGAAACCAGCGGTAGACCGGGGCCGCAGCGTCGTCGAGGGCTTGGCGCGGTGCCGTGACCCAGTCCACTGCGCCGGCGGCCTCGAGCCAGAACTCCTCGGGGTTCCGCAGCGAACGGGCGTGCAGCTGCCGGTAGGTCTGGCCAGTCATGGGCGGGCTCCTGCTCATCGAGGGTCATCACGGGGCATCGCCTTCAAGAGTATGAGCTGAGTCACACCAAGTAAAGAGATGTGTATACACGAATTGCCTAGAGGGCGGGTCTTTTCGTCCTTACTTGCTTATTTCACCCCGAATTCACGTCGACTTGTATACACTGGAAGCTATGCGAGCCAGTGACCGTGCCTATGCGAGGCTCCGACAGGAGATCCTCGACGGCGACCTCGAACCGGGCAGCCTGCTCGGTGAAGTCGACCAGGCGGAACGGCTCGCCATCTCGCGCACACCTCTCCGCGAAGCCCTGTCCCGGCTGATCGCCGACGGCCTCGCGGTGCAGGCCACTGGACGCGGCACCGTGGTCAGCTCCATCGAAACCGAAGATGTGGACCTGCTCTTCGAGCTGCGCCTGCCACTGGAGGTCCAGTCCGCACGGCTGGCAGCTGAACGTGGAGACCCGCTGGTGTTCACCGCGCTGGCTGAACGCTTCACTGCCGCCGAGTCGACGCTGGGTGCCCAGGTGCGCACGGCCGGGGTCGCAGACGACTCCGCCTATTACGATCTGGCCGCCGAGCTCGATGAGGCGCTCTCCGCCGCGGCGGCGAACCCCTACCTGAGTCACGCGCTGCGCAGCATGCGCGCGCATCTGGTGCGCGCCCGCCGACTCGCCCAGCATGAGCCGGCCCGACTGACCGCCTCCGCCAGGGAACACCGTGAGGTCTGCCTGGCCGTCGCCTCCGGGGACGCGGAGACCGCCGGCGCCGCGATGCTCATCCACCTGCGGCGCAGTCACGCCTACATCAGCGCCCAGCACGCGCCGAACACGTCTCCCCCGCCCGGCTGACCGACCACCAGCTGACCCGTCATCTTCCGGATCAGCGGCTCACCCACACATCCGCTACCTGCTCCACCCCATCCCCTCCGAGAGGAACCCCGCGAATGCTCAACCATCACGTCCGGGTCTACCGCAGCGAAGAGAACCTTCCGCGCGAGGACCAGCTGGCCTATAAGATCGCCCGCGTGGCCACCGATTCCGTCGCAGTGGACCCCGAGGTCACGGAGATGGTCATCAACCGGATCATCGACAACGCAGCCGTCGCAGTGGCCTCCTTGAACCGGGCGCCGATCATCGCCGCACGGTCGCAGGCTCTGGATCATTCGATCTCGGCACACGGTTCCGGAGCCTCGATCTTCGGGATCTCCACCAAGTCCAGCCCCGAGTGGGCGGCCTGGGCCAACGGCGTCGCGGTCCGAGAACTGGACTATCACGACACCTTCCTCGCCGCAGAGTACTCCCACCCCGGGGACAACATTCCGGCCATCCTCGCCGTCGCCCAGCACACGGGGCGCTCCGGCGTCGAGCTCATCCGCGGCATCGCCACCGGCTACGAGATCCAGGTGGACCTGGTCAAGGCCATCTCGCTGCACAAGCACAAGATCGACCACGTGGCCCACCTGGGCCCTTCCGCGGCGGCAGGCATCGGCACGATGCTGAACCTGGACGCGGAGACCATCTTCCAGGCGGTCGGACAGGCGCTGCACACCACGACGGCGACCCGGCAGTCCCGCAAGGGTGAGATCTCCACCTGGAAGGCCCATGCCCCGGCATTCGCCGCAAAGATGGCCGTCGAGGCCGTGGACCGTGCGATGCGCGGGCAGACCTCCCCGGTGCCGATCTATGAGGGTGAGGACGGGGTCATCGCGTGGCTGCTCGACGGGCCTGAGGCCTCCTACGAGGTTCCCCTGCCGGCTCCGGGCGAGGCCAAGCGCGCGATCTTGGACACCTATACCAAGGAGCATTCCGCGGAGTACCAGGCCCAGGCGTGGATCGACCTGGCGCGCAGGCTCCACCATGCCCATCCCGAGCTCGCTGATCCGAACCGGGTGAAGTCTGTGGTGATCTACACCAGCCATCACACCCACTATGTGATCGGTTCCGGCGCGAACGATCCGCAGAAGTACGCGCCCACCGCCTCCCGCGAGACGCTGGATCACTCCATCCCGTACATCTTCACCGTGGCGCTGCAGGACGGCGCCTGGCATCATGTGGATTCCTACGCCCCGGAACGTGCTCAGCGTCCGGACACCGTGGATCTGTGGCAGAAGGTCACCACCAGGGAGGACCCGGAGTGGACGCGTCGCTACCACTCCACCGATATCGCCGAAAAGGCCTTCGGCGGGTCGGTGGAGATCACCATGCATGACGGTCAGCTGATCAGCGATGAGATCGCCGTCGCCGATGCCCATCCGCTGGGAGCTCGCCCGTTCGCCCGCGAGCAGTACATCGCCAAATTCCGCACGCTGGCCGAAGGGGTGATCTCCGAGGAGGAGGCCGAGCGTTTCCTGACCACCGTGCAGCGACTGGAATCACTGCCCGCCGGGGAACTCGACCAGCTCAACATCCGCGCAGCAGCCGGAGTCATCGACCCGGCCGCCGCACCGAAGGGACTGTTCTAGATCATGCTCTACTCCTCCACCACGCCGGCCCAGAAGCGCGTGGACCTGCGCGCCATGCTCACGCCCGGGGCAGCGCGCCAGTTCCCCGGGACCTTCACGCCCCTCTCCGCCCCGCTGATCGAGCAGAAGGGCTTCGACGGGATCTACATCTCCGGGGCCGTGCTCGCCAACGAGCTCGGCCTGCCCGATGTCGGACTGACCACGCTGACCGAGGTCGCCCAGCGCGCCGGGCAGATCGCCCGGGCCACGAACCTCCCGGCGCTGGTCGATGCCGACACCGGCTTCGGCGAACCGATGAATGTGGCTCGCTCGGTCCAGGAGCTCGAGGACGCCGGGCTTGCCGGCTGCCATATCGAGGACCAGTTCAACCCGAAGCGCTGCGGCCATCTGGACGGAAAGAACCTGGTCGATCTGCAGACAGCCACCCAGCGGGTCGCCGCGGCGGCCCGCGGGCGCCGGGATGAGAACTTCCTGATCATGGCCCGGACCGACCTGCGCGCCGTCGAAGGTCTCGACGCCGCGATCGAGCGCGCCAAGGCGCTGGTCGACGCCGGTGCCGACGCGATCTTCCCGGAGGCGATGAAGGACCTCAGCGAGTTCGCCGCCGTCTGTGACGCAGTGGACGTGCCCGTTCTGGCGAATATGACCGAGTTCGGGAAGTCCCCGCTGTTCACGCGGGACCAGCTGGCCGACGCCGGAGTGGCCATGGTCATCTACCCGGTCACCTCGCTGCGCTCTGCGATGGGCGCGATCGAACGCACCCTGGACACGCTGGCCGCCGAAGGTTCCCAGCAGAGCGCCGTGGATCAGATGATGACCCGGGCACGGCTCTACGAACTCGTGGATTATGAGGGGTACAACGCCTTCGACACCGGCATCTTCAATTTCGACGTCCCAGACGTGCACGACAGCTCGTCCTGAACCCGAGCCAGCCCCAGACGCTCAACGACCCAAGGAGGTCACTTATGACCGAGCAGACCAGCCCCGACACGATCTACAAGGGGCTCGACGGTGTGGTCGCTGACTACACCGCCATCTCCAAGGTGAACCCGGAGTCCAACTCGCTGCTCTATCGCGGGTACCCGGTCCAGCAGCTGGCCGCCCAGCTCTCCTTCGAAGAGGTGGCGCTGCTGCTGTGGACCGGTGAGCTTCCCTCGCAGGCCGAAAAGGAGGAGTTCATCGCGCTCGAGCGCGCCCACCGCGCCCTGGACTCCCGAGTGAAGTCGGCGATCGATCTGCTGCCGCTGGACGCCCACCCGATGGATGTGGCGCGCACCGCCGTCTCCGTGCTCGGCGCGAACCACCCGCAGTCCGGGGACTCCTCGCCCGAGGTCGAGCTGCGCAAGGCGCAGGAGCTCTTCGCCGCGTTCCCCGCCGTCGTCGCTTATGACCAGCGCCGGCGTCGGAAGCAGGAGCTCGTGGAGCCGCGCGAGGACCTGGACTACTCGCAGAACTTCCTCTGGATGACCTTCGGCGAGGAGGCCCCGGAAGAGGTCGTCGATGCCTTCCGCGTCTCGATGGTGCTCTACGCGGAGCATTCCTTCAACGCCTCCACCTTCACGGCGCGCGTGGTGACCTCCACCCTGGCGGACCTGCACTCGGGTGTGACCGCGGCGATCGGCGCACTGAAGGGACCGCTGCACGGCGGCGCCAACGAGGCCGTGATGCACACCTTCGAGGAGATCGGGATCGACAAGGACGAGACCCGCGAGGAGGCCGCCGCCCGCGCAAAGGCGTGGATGGAAGAGGCCCTGGCCGAGAAGCGCAAGGTGATGGGCTTCGGGCACCGGGTCTACAAATCCGGAGACTCCCGCGTCCCGACCATGAAGCAGGCGCTGGACGCCATGGTCAAGTACTACGGCCGCGACGAGCTCATGGGCCTCTACGACGGGCTGGAGGCCGCCATGGCCGAGGCGAAGAACATCCTGCCGAACCTCGACTACCCGGCCGGACCGACGTATCACCTGATGGGATTCGATACGGAGATGTTCACTCCGCTGTTCATCGCCGCGCGGATCACCGGTTGGACCGCGCACATCCAGGAGCAGCGCGCCGACAACTCGCTGATCCGTCCGCTGAGCGCCTATAACGGTCCAGACGAGCGCCATCTCTGAGGCGATCCCCTCACCCGGGTGCCACTCACCCATCCATTGGGCAGAAACTGTCGGTATGACGCATGAACGCGGCGATATTCCGACAGTTTCTGCCCAACAGATAGCAGTTGGTGAGGCGGGACGGGCCGCCGCAGGAGTTTCGCAGGCTCAGTGGGCGCGGGGGTGCGCGGTGGCGTAGCTCTCCTGCAGCGCCTCCGCGGTGACCTTGGTGTAGATCTGCGTGGTGGTCACGGAGGCGTGGCCGAGCATCTCCTGCACCAGCCGGATGCCTGCGCCGCCTTCGAGCAGGTGGGTGGCGCAGGAGTGGCGCAGCGTGTGCGGGGAGACCTCCTGGGCGATCTCCGCGGTCGCAGCATGGGTCTGCAGCACCGTCCACGCTGATTGCCGGGAGAGCCGTCCGCCGAGCCGGTTCAAGAACAGAGCCGGCGACGGCGCGCGGCGCCCGATCCGCGCGGCCAAGGCTGGCCTGCCGGCGGTCAGATAATCGTTGATGGCCCGCTGGGCGTAGCGGCCCACGGGGACCATGCGCTGCTTGTTGCCCTTGCCGGTCACCCGGACGATGACGAGACCGTCGGACCCCGCGGCATCCTCCGCTCCCGCTCCAGCCTCGGCGCGGATCTCGTGGATATCATCCACATCCAAGCTCACCGCCTCGCTGATCCGGGCGCCGGTGGCGTAGAGGAACTCCAGCAGCGCCCGGTCACGCAGGCCCAGCTCGGTGTCTCGGCTGGGGGCGTCCAGAAGCCGCTGCACCTCGTCGACGCTGAGCGCCTTCGGCAGAGACTGGCGGGGTTTGGGCGCGGCGACGTGCTTGGCGGGATCATGGGTCGTGCGGCCCTCGCCGGCCCAGTACCGGTGCGCGCCCCGCACGGAGGCCAACACGCGAGCCATGGACCGTTGGGACAGGGTCGAGCCGCCGTCGTCGCCGGTGGGCAGCTGCTGCAGGAAGTCGGCGACCAAGGATTCGTCGACACCGCGCAGATCGCTGATGTCTCGCTCGAGCAGGAAGGCGCCGTAGCGCAGAAGATCGTTGCGGTAGGAGCTCAGCGTGTTCGTCGCGGAGCCGCGTTCGATGCGCAGGTGGGTGAGGTAGTCCTCGATCTCCGCCCCCACAGGCGAGGACGGCACCTCCAGACGTCGCTGGAGGTGCCGTTCCCGTGCATGCTCAGGACCGGCGGACCCGCCCTGTGGTGTCATGTGCTCAGCCGCGTCCGCCCTGGGCGAGCTGACGGTCCAGACCGGCGCGGATCAGTCCCGCGAACAGCGGGTGCGCGTTGGTAGGACGTGACTTCAGCTCCGGGTGCGCCTGGGTGGAGACGTAGTACGGGTGGGTCTCCTTGGGAAGCTCCACGAACTCCACCAGGGTGCCGTCCGGGGAGGTGCCGGAGAAGACCAGTCCCGCCTCGGCGAGCTGATCCCGGTAGGTGTTGTTGACCTCGTAGCGGTGCCGGTGGCGTTCGGAGATCAGCGTGCTGCCGTAGGTCTCGGCGACCACGGAGCCCTCGAGCAGCTTTGCGTCGTAGGCGCCGAGGCGCATGGTGCCGCCCAGGTCGCCGGCGCCCTCGACGATGGCTTCCTGTTCCGCCATCGTCGCGATCACCGGGTAGGGCGTCTGCGGATCGAACTCGGTGGAGCTCGCCTCGGTCAGGCCCAGCACGTTGCGGGCGTACTCCATGACCATGGTCTGCAGTCCGAGGCACAGGCCCAGTGCGGGAATGCCGTTCACCCGCGCGTGGCGTAGCGCCCCGATCTTGCCGTCGAGGCCGCGCACACCGAAGCCGCCGGGCACACAGATCGCGTCCACGCCGTCGAGCGCCTTGGCGGCACCTTCCTCGGAGGCGCACAGGTCGGAAGCGACCCAGCGAATCTTGGTCCGAGTGCTGTGCGCGAAGCCGCCAGCGCGCAGCGCCTCGGTGACCGAGAGGTACGCATCGGGCAGGTCGATGTACTTTCCGACCAGCGCAACCTCGACCTCGTGGTCGGGGTTGTGCACGGCGTTGACGAGCTTGGACCACTTGGACCAGTCCACGTCCTTGAACTTCAGATCCAGCGCCTGGACCACATAGGCGTCGATCGCCTGCCGGTGCAGGATCCGCGGGATGTCGTAGATGCTGGGGGCGTCGGCGCAGTTGATGACCGCGTCCTCGACCACATCGCACATCCGGGAGATCTTGCCGCGGATCTCCGAGGGCAGCTCGCGGTCGCTGCGCAGTACGATCCCGTCGGGCTGGATGCCGATGGACCGCAGGGCGGCCACCGAGTGCTGCGTGGGTTTGGTCTTCAGCTCCTGGCTGGGCCCGATGTAGGGCACCAGGGAGACGTGGAGGAAGAACACGTTCTGCCGGCCGATGTCTTGGCGGACCTGGCGGGCCGCTTCGAGGAACGGCTGGGACTCGATATCGCCGACCGTGCCGCCGATCTCGGTGATGATCACATCCGGGGCGTCCTTGCCCTCAGCGGGAAGCCGCATCCGGCGCTTGATCTCGTTGGTGATGTGCGGAATCACCTGAACCGTGTCGCCGAGGTAATCGCCGCGGCGCTCCTTCTCGATCACGGTGGAATAGATCTGCCCAGTGGTCACATTGTTGAGCCCGTCGAGATTCTCATCGAGGAAGCGCTCGTAATGTCCGATGTCCAGGTCCGTCTCGGCGCCGTCTTCGGTGACGAAGACCTCGCCGTGCTGGAAGGGGTTCATCGTGCCGGGATCCACATTGAGATAGGGATCCAGCTTCTGCATGACCACTGAGAGGCCACGGGCCCGGAGCAGATGCCCCAGTGAGGAGGCGGTCAGACCCTTGCCGAGGGAGGAGACCACACCTCCCGTGACAAAGATCTGTCGACTAGTAGGGAGGCTGTTCTGATTCCTGGAACTATTTCTCTGCACCACGGAGTTCGATCCTAACAGTGAACGGAAGGTGGATATAGCCCCACGCGCGTGAGCTACAGCGCAGCGGCCGTGCTGATAAGTTCTCGGGCATGGGCGCGGGCGGATTCGGAGTCTTCCTGGCCGGCGAGCATCCGGGCCAGTTCGCTGACTCGCTGCTCCTCAGTCAGGGCGGTGACGTCCGAGGCGGTGAAACCTCCGGAGACGGAGTCGTCCTGCACGGAGGACTTGAACACGCGGATATGGTTCTGCGCGTAGGCGGCGACCTGCGGCAGGTGGGTGACCACGATGACCTGCCGGTGCTTGGCGAGCATGGCCAATCGGCGGCCGATCTGCACTGCTGCCTTGCCGCCGACTCCGGCGTCGACCTCATCGAAGATGAACGTCTCGGTCTCGGATCCCTCGGCGAGCACGACCTCCAGCGCGAGCATCACGCGGGAGAGTTCGCCACCGGAGGCTCCTTTGCCCAGGGGCAGCGGATCGGCGCCTGGGTGCGGGGCCAGCAGCATCGCCACAGTGTCGGCCCCATCAGGGCCGAGCTCAGCAGTCTCCGCGACGTCGATGACCATCCGAGCCTGGGGCATGGCCAGCGCTGCGAGCTCCTCGCCGACAGCAGCGCCGAGCTGCTCACCAGCCTCCCGACGACGACGGCGCAGCTCCTCGGCCTGGGCCCACAGCCCCGCCTGGAGCTCGTCGATCTCAGCGGTGAGCTCCTCGATCCGGTCGGCGTCGGACTGGAGGTTGTGCAGCCTGGCGCGGGCGTCCGCAGCCCAGGCCAGGACGGCGTCGATGTCGGGGCCATAGAGCCGGATGAGCCGTTCGAGGTCAGCGCGGCGCTGGTGGACCTCGGCGAGGCGTTCGGGTCCGGACTCATCGAGGTTCGCCGCGTAGATGCCCAGCTCCGAGGCGGCATCGTTGAGCAGGCTGGAGACCGAGGAGATCTGCTCGGCGATCTGTCCCAGCTCCTGGTCCTGGTCTTGCACGGCCGCAAGGGCGGTGGCGGCGGACTCCACCAGGGCAACGGCGTGGGGTACGTCGTCGAGTGCTTCGGCGGCGTCGGGGCCGGAGAGGGAGTGCTGCGCGGAGCGTGCGGCCTCCCGCAGAGATTCGACGTTCTCGAGCTTCAGTGACTCGGTCTTGAGCTCCTGGTCCTCACCGGGAAGCGGCTCCACCGCGTCGATCTGCTCGAGGGACTGCTGGAGCTGTTCGGCCTCTCGGCGTCGCTCTCGTTCGTTGCTGGTGATCTCGTCGAGCTCGGCGACCTTGCGCTGGTAGCCGGTGAACTGTTCCCGGTAGGCGTCAAGGGCTTGGGCGAAATCCGCTCCGGCGTGGCGATCCAGGGCACGTCGCTGGGCGCTGGCGGAGCGAAGCCGAAGCTGGTCGCTCTGTCCGTGGACCGTGACCAGGGAGCTGCCGATCTCGCCCAGCAGCGCGATGGGCACGTTGCGACCGCTGACGTTGGCCCGGCTGCGGCCCTTGCCGCTGAGCGTCCTGCCGAGGAGGATCTCCACCTCGTTGGACGTCTGATCCTCGCTGGTCGGCTCTTCAACCCAGGCGCCCGCCTCCTGGGCGAGGCTGACGCAGCGGTGGGTGCTGGGCACGGTGATACCGGCATCCACGGTGGCCTGTGGCGCGCCGGTGCGGATGGCGCTGGCTTCGGCGCGGGCACCGAGCAGCAGCCCCAGCGCGGTGACCACCATGGTCTTGCCCGCACCGGTCTCACCGGTGACCACATTGAGTCCGGCGTTGAGTGGAAGCTCGGCATGTTCGATCACACCGAGATCGCTGATGGTGACGTAATCGATCACCGTTCGGCAGCCTCCTCGCGGTGGAATGAGTCAAGGGTCTCGACCTGGTTGTCCGGGTCGATGGGTCCGCGCCACCCGGTGGTGGGCAGGTTGAACTTGTCCACCAGGCGCTCGGAGAACGGGGTCTGGTGGACTCGCGCGAGCAGGACGGGTTCCGCGGAGCGGGTGACCTCCACGCGGGAGCCTGGCGGGAGCTCCATGAAGCGGCGTCCGTCGCACCACAGGACGCCCTGCTCGTCTTCACGCTGGAGCACCTCGACCGCCATGATCGAGTCGGGGTCGGCCACCAGGGGGCGGGAGAAGAGCGCGTGGGCAGAGATGGGCACCATGACCAGAGCCTGCACCTCGGGCCAGACCACGGGTCCCCCGGCGGAGAAAGCGTAGGCGGTGGAGCCGGTGGGGGTGGCCATGACGACGCCGTCGCAGCCAAACGCCGAGACGGGCCTGCCGTCGATCTCGATGACGAGGTCGATCATGCGTTCCCGGGACTGCTTCTCGATGCTGGCCTCGTTCAGCGCCCAGCTGCTGCCGACGTGCCGTCCCGCATGCCAGACCTGCACGTCAAGGGCCATGCGGCGCTCCACGGTGTAGTTCTGGTCCACGACCCACTGCACGGAGGCGTCGAGTTCGGTGCGTTCGGATTCCGCGAGGAACCCGACATGGCCGAGGTTGACGCCCATCAGCGGCAGACTCGCCTGGCGGACCAGGTCGGCGGCGCGCAGGATGGATCCGTCACCGCCGAGCACCATGCCGACCTCGCAGTCGGCGAGGGCGACATCGCGTTCCGCCACCGCGATGGGCAGCCCGCTCAGGCGCTCCCCCATCACATGGTTCAGCGCGGTCAGGTCGCGTTCCAGCATCACGGGGCGCAGACCGGCCCGGTGGAGACGCTCGGCAACGGAGACAGCGGCTTCCACGGCGTCACGCCTGCCGGTATGGGCAAGCACCAGGATCTCTCTGGTCATGGAGGCCTCCTTCAGCCGAACTCGACCTGGCCCAGCCTATCGTTGATCCGCTCGGCTGCCTCAGCAGGTGTGCGTGGTGCGGTCTCCTCGCGGCGCAGGTGCAGGAAGAATTCAACATTGCCGTCCTGGCCCTCCAGCGCAGAGCGGTGGACGTCGAGCAGACTCAGCCTCTGGTCCGCGGCGGCTTCGATGACGCCCTCCACGGCTTCTCGGCGCAGACCGGGGCTGCTGACCACACCGGTGCGCCCGAGGCGGTCGCGGCCGATCTCGAACTGAGGTTTGACCATGAGCAGCAGGTCTCCACCGGGGAGCACCTGTGTTGCCAGGGCGGGCAGCACCAGTCGCAGCGAGATGAAGGACAGATCGGCCACGATGAGGTCAAACGGCTCACCCAGGTCTCCGGGCTTCACGTGGCGCAGGTTGAGCCCCTCGTGGTTCTCCACCCGTGGGTCTGCGGAGATCTGAGGGTGCATCTGCCCGTGACCGACGTCCACGGCGACCACATGGCGGGCTCCGGCGGCGAGCAGCACCTGAGTGAAGCCTCCGGTGGAGGCCCCCGCGTCCAGGCACCGACGCTCGGTGACGGTGATCTGTGGGGAGGCGGCCAGCGCTCCGCTGAGCTTGTGGGCGGCGCGGCTGACCCAGGTGTCCTGGGTGTGGACCTGGAGTCGCTGAGTGTGACCCACCATGGCGGACGCCTTCTGGGCGGGAACACCGTCGACGCTGACCTGCCGCTGCTCGATCAATTGTCCTGCTCGGGTGCGGCTGGGGGCAAGCCCACGGGCGACCAACATCTTGTCCAGACGCATCTTGCCACTGGAGCTCATGAACGGTCGTCGCTGGTCTGATTCAGCCGCTGGCTCAGCTTCTGGACAAGCGCATCGGCCCGATGAACTTCGGTCTCGAGCTCGTCGAGGCTCAGCTCACCGGCGGACTCTGGGTGCTGCTCGGGGGTGGACTCTGCGGATGGTTCGGCGTCGGTGGCTTCCGGCTGTTCGGGAGTGGCCTCCGCCGATTCTTCGGTGCTCACGCGACAGTTTCCCGCGGAGCCCTCTGCTGCAGGGGGCGATGGGCGCCATCGAAGAGCTGACCAAGGTGTTCCAGGATCCACCTGGGCCGGGAGTCGGGGTCCGCGGTCTGCGCGCCGGCCTCGGAGTCGATGCCCGTGAGCACCAGTGCGGTGTCGAAACCTGCTCGGTTGCCCCCGAGAACGTCGGTGTCGAGTCGGTCCCCGATGACCAGGGGTGTGTCCATCTGCAGGGAATGGGCGGCCTGGGTGAACATTACCGGTTCAGGCTTGCCGGCGGCCCGTGGCTGCGTCCCGGTGGCGCGGCCCACGGCTTCGATCAACGCACCGTTGCCCGGTGCGATTCCGCGTTCCCGGGGGATGCTGAGGTCGAGGTTGGTGGCGAACCACTGGGCACCGGCGTTGATGGCATATGAGGCCTCGGCGAGGTCCGACCACCCCAGGGAAGGATCGAACCCCTGGATCACGGCCGCGGGGTCCTCCTCCGCGGTGCTGACCAGCCTGTACCCGGCGTCCTTGACCAGGGTTCGCAGGTAGTCGCTGCCGGTGACCAGAACCTTCGAGCCGGCCTCCACCGACTCTTTCAGGAGTGTGATTCCTGCAGGAGCGGAGCCGAAGACTTCCTCTGCGAGTGCGGGAATGTCGAGTGACTGCAGATGCTCCGCCACCTGTTCAGCGGAGCGGGAGGCATTATTGGTCACATAGGCCCGGGGCACATCGAGTTCGACGAGCTCTCGGACCGCATCAGCGGCACCGGCGATGGCAGTAGGACCCGCGTAGAGGACGCCATCGAGGTCGAAGAGCACACCATCATAGGAGTGGACAAGTCCCGAGCTCACGCACGTCCTCCGTGGCGGCGGTCCTGACCGCGATCACCCGAGCGGCCCAGAACATCCTTGACCTTGGGCAGATCTGCGGGCTCATCGTCGAAATCGAGGATCTCTGGGTCTTCGAAGGCCCCAGATCCAAGGGCACGTTCGGCGGCAAAGGCCTGTTCGTACCAGCGCTGAGCTTCATCTTCGCGCCCAGCGGCTTCCAGGGCTACGGCGTAGGCGGTGAAGAGCCGCGGCGAGAAGCTGAAGGCACGATTGATGTCGAGTTCGGGGATCTCGAGGGCAGTGACAGCCGAACCATAGTCGCCGAGGTCGGTGAACGCTCCGGAGACGACCATCGCCATCTCAGCCCGCACCGGGCCTTTGAGGTCTGCCGCCTCCGGGGACTCCGCGAGCTCGATCGCCTTCTGGGGGCGTTCAAGACCACGTTCGCAGTCGGCCTGGACTGGAAGGTGCGTCTGGTCTCCGCTGATCCGACGGTAGGTGCGCAGCTCACGCAACGCCTCCGCATAATCCCCGGCGGCATAGGCAGTCAGGCCCACGGCTTCACGGACGACGCCGAGGCGGCCACCTCGACGTGACGCGGCGAGAGCATGTTCGAATGCAAGCTCTGGGTCGATGTCCACGAGGCGTCCGGCCATCACGAGGTGGCGGGCCACCCAAGGACGATTGGTGTCGTTGAGCGTACGCAGCTGCAGCAGCGCAGCCCGGTCCAGCTCCTTGCCGGTCACATCTTCGTCGATCTCAGGAGAACGAGTGCGGTCCTCACTGTTGGACCGTCGCAGGTCGCGCGGATTGCGCGGCGCCCTGGGGCGATCACCGTAGGACTCGTCGTACATGGGTGCAGGTTCTCCTTGAATCACGTGCGCTGGGCCCTCTCAGGATACCGCTTCAGGAATGAAGCTGCCCGGTACCGCGGTGAGGACTGCAAGGGGCCGAAGCGGCACCACATGACACCTCTGCGGATGGTGTGGACGCCAGCAGAACTACCGATATTTTTGTCTGGGTATAGGTGAAGCCCGGTCCCACGAACGGGGACCGGGCTTCAACCCTTAAATTGTGTCCGGCGGCGACCTACTCTCCCACACACTCCAGTGTGCAGTACCATCGGCGCAGTGGGCCTTAGCTTCCGGGTTCGGGATGGGACCGGGCGTTTCCCCCACGCTATGACCGCCGTAACTCTAGAACAACACCCTTCCCACACCACCACACACACCAAAACAACAGGTGACCCATGGCGGGGTACTACGGTGTCGTAAACCTAAACTCACAACAACACTCTTCACTTATACACACCCCACACCATCACACCAATACAAGTGCACAAGTAGGGGCGTGTTCTTACCTGACCCACACCACCCACACCCCCAAAAAAGGGGCGCACGAGTGTTGCGGGGTTGTTGGCAGA